>JADIXX010000003.1 GCA_016705575.1 Candidatus Aalborgicola defluviihabitans | reverse complement strand
TGGACGCTGACCGATGCCCGGCTGCAATGGAGCTGGTCGCTGGCCGCTGCCCTGGCGTTCATCGCCGTTGGGCCCGCCGTGATTGCCTACCGCTCCTGGGGTGCGGGCGTAACCCGTGCCGGTGCGGCCGTGGCTGGTTTCTTCTACAACCTCACGCCCCTGTTTACGGCACTGCTGTCGTTAGCCTTTCTGGGTGAGCCGCCGCACCTGTTCCACGCGCTGGCTTTTGTGCTCATCGTTTCGGGCATCTTGCTCTCGTCGCGCCGCTAGATGTGGCCCCCACGCTCCCCCGCTAGGCGTGGGTCGCTGCCCGCCACGCTCGCCAGCATGGCCTCCAGCGCTGCCACAGGCGCCGGGCGAGCCAACAAATAGCCCTGGTACAGTGTGCAACCGTGCTGGGCCAGCAGGTCTCTCTGCTCGATAGTTTCCACGCCCTCGGCGATCACCTCCAAACCCAGGTTGCGTGCCATGCCCACTATGGTTTGCACGATCAGACCATCGCTATGGCGCACACCCAGATTGCGCACAAAGGACTGGTCAATCTTGAGCTGATCCAGGGGCAGGCGTGTGAGGTAGGCCAGGGATGAATACCCGGTACCAAAATCGTCCACCGAGAAACGCACCCCACTGGTCTTGAGCAGGCTCATCTTGGTAATGCATTCGTCCACGTTATCCAGCATCAGGGTTTCGGTCAACTCCAGCTTGAGACGATGCGACGGTGCGCCGGACTCCAACAACGCGTTGTGCACCTGCTGCACAAAATCGTTCTGACGAAACTGGCGTGCGCTAACGTTGACGGCCAGATCCAGCTCCGCCAGGCGTGGGTCGCTGCGCCAGGCGGCCAGTTGTCGGCAGGCCGTCTGCAGCACCCACTGCCCCAGCGGCACAATGAGTTCACTTTCTTCAGCCACGGCGATGAAAACGGCGGGCGACACCATGCCGCGCTGGGACTGGTTCCAGCGCAACAGGGCCTCGGCGCCTACCATGCGCCCATCCAGCGTGAATTGGGGCTGGTAGTGCAGTTGGAATTCGCTGCGTTCCAGTGCCGCACGCAAATCCACTTCGAGCTGTGCCCGCTCATTGATGGCGGTCTGCATCTGGGGGTCAAAGAAGCACAAAGCATTGCCATGGCGGGCCTTAACCTGGTACATGGCGATGTCGGCCTGTTTGAGCAATTCGGCCGCACTCTGGGTTTGCTGGCCAAAAAGGGTGGCGCCCAGACTGCAGGTGGCGCGGTAGGGCTTTTCATCCAGCGCGTAGGGCTGGTTCAGGGCTTGCAAAATCTTGTCACCAATATGCTGTGCCAGTTGGGCAGCGTGCTCCTTGTGTTCGGACAGGTCCAACAGCATGACCACGAATTCATCGCCCCCCAGGCGGGCAACAGTGTCAGCGTCTCGCACGCAAGCCTTCAAGCGCTGTGCCACTTGCCGCAATAGCCGGTCCCCCACCTCGTGTCCCAGGGTGTCATTCACCACCTTGAAATGGTCCAGGTCCAGAAACAGCAAAGCTCCAATGAGGTTGGTGCGTGCGGACACAACCGTTGCCTGGGTTAGGCGGTCCAGCAGCAGGCGCCGATTGGGCAGCCCGGTGAGGGTGTCGTAAAAAGCCAGGGTCTCAATCTCGGCACTGGCACGGCGCAGTTCAGTCACGTCGTGGTAGATGATCACCACGCCGCCATCGGGAGTAGAACGTTCTGTGATCTGGATATGGTCACCGGTCGGCAGTATTTGCTCATGCGGTTCCGCCACATCCAATTCCATACGCTGTTCCACCCACCGCGCCTGTTCGGCAGCACTGCGGCCTTCCAATTGATGGCTGGCTGAGCGCTCCAGCATCAAACGAAACGGCATCAGGGGCGTGATTGCACCCTGCAGACAGGGGTGGATTTCTTCCAGGCGCCTGTTCCACTTCACCACGCGCCTTTTCGCATCCAGCACCAAAAATCCACTCTCCATGGACTCCAGGGCTTGGTCCAGCGTAGCCTTGGCCTGCCCTATAGCCTGCCGCGCCGTTGTAATGCGATCCAGGTACACCATGAAAAAACCACTCGCCAACAGGAGCAGCACACCCAATACCATCGCCGCACCAGCCACTGCATTGCGCTCAACGCGCCAATCAACTAGAGCCGATTCGATGGGAATGCTGGCACTGATCCAGAGATTTTGGTAAATGATGGGACGCGTCACTACCAATGCCGGAACCTGGCTCAGGCGTGCGGATAACTCCTTGGTTTCAGCGGCTGGCGCAGCGTCACCCAAAGCCGGCGTCAGCATCTGCTCGGTGCGGACTTCTTGCGACGGAAATCCGAACAGCAATAGTCCGTTGCCGCGTTCCAGAGTTACTTCCAGATTTGCAATGTCAGTGCCCTGCATCAACACCGAAGCCAGCATGGCAGTAGGCACCTCGGCCACGGCCAGCACGCGCGAACCATCAGCCATGCGGATATAGCGCCCGAAGTACAGCACTTGCTCCGACGTGGAAAAGCTTACGGTTGGTGCACTGATCACCAGGGTCGACATCGGTTGGGCCAGCACGTCCTCAACAAAGCCTTTTGGCAGTTCAAGTTGTAGGCCATCACCCACAAATTCGGACGACGCAAATACCCGCCCCGAACTGTCCAGCAGTGCGACAAAGCGCACCATCAGGTTCTGGCGCGCAGTACTGCGCAGCAACTGGCTGGCAGTTTTGGTGTTGACCCATTCAGGCACCATATCCGATAGCTTGAGCAGTTCATCGGTACCGGCCAGCAACACGTCAACGCCCAGTAGCGAACGGTTCAGGGACGCCTCAGCGCCCGCCATGAAGCGCACCGCCTGCTCGTGGCTTTCGGCCAGCACGTTCTTGCGGGCATTCCATATCTGGTAGCTGGCTGCTGTGGCCAGAATCAGCAGAAACGCCCCCACCAGACCCCATACCGCCAGTTTGATACGCGGCAGCGAATCGAACATCATGGCTTGCCCGGGGTGGCGATGTGGCGCGCCAGCCCGATTGTCTGGTTCCAGATGTCGTCACAGCGACCACCGCAGCGTTTGAGCCAACGGGGCAAAACCGTGGTTTTGAAGACTTCCTGGCGGCGGCGTTCGTCCTGTGCCGACACCGGCACCACGACCATGCGTCCTTTTTGCCCCACCTTGCAGTCCGATGCGCCACTGTTGCAAGCAAAGCCTTCAGCAGTGTCGCGTGCGGCTTCTTCCCAAATGGATGCCTCCAACTTGGGCAACTCTTTGCGCAGCAAGGCACGTAGTTCCGGCGGCAGCGCCTCCCAGGCCGCGCGGTTGGCACCAAAAACGGCCAGGCCCCAGGTCAGCGGCATGGCATACACGTAGTTGGTCATGGCCGGCAGGCCCAGGGAATTCCCAGACATGGTGCCAGTGATGGCGCATTCGACATTGCCGCTTTGCAGATTCGACACCAGCTCGCCAAATGCCGTATTCACCGGCACTGCGCCCAGCGCCCCGATGAAGTCAGCCTGCCCAACGGAGGACACACGGATGCGCCGCCCGGCCAGATCCGCCAGCGAGGCCAGAGGCTTCTTGCAAAACAGCACCTGCGCTGGGTAGGTGTAAACGGCCAGCATTTCCACCCCGTGCTGATCCCGCAGAGCCTTCTCCAGATAAGGGCGAAAAACAGAAAGGCTTTGGCGCAGGCTGGCAATATCCGGATTGAGGCCAGCAAGATCAGGCGCTGTGTATTGCGGGTACTGGGCCGACAAAGCACTCATCAACGTGGTACCAAATGGCACCACACCCAGTTGCAGCAGGCTCAGCATTTCCACGCCCGGCACACCGGCACGGTCAAAGGGAACAATGTCTGCGCTGAAGCGACCGCCACTGAGTCGCAATAGCTCTCGGCTCCAGAACGGCTCTTCCCAACGCGTGAACTGGCTCACCCCGGCCAACCCGCCCACCACACGCAGCTTGTAAGGCGCAGGCGCCAGCGGAGTCTGCGCGCTGGCGGCAACGACCCACAAACTGCAGCACAGGGCGGCGAGTCGGAACAATCGGTGCATCAGGAATTCTGTTCTTTTCAGCATTACCGGGGCCTTATCCCATTTTTGGAAGAAATATCGTGAACATACACTTTTGGCATCGATCCATGTCGGGAATGAATTGGACGCGCGGACATTGGCGTCCACATACTCTCACCCGCTGCGCCTGCGTGTTGCAATACGTCAACCATAAACCAATTCACAAAGAACAAACCATGTTGAAAAAACCGAGAGCCCGTGCCAAATGGCGGCTATTGCCTCTGATCTGCGTTGGCACGTTGCTGGTAGGGCTGACACCACTGGCCAACGCCGGTCCCACGCTGGACAAGATCCGGCAAAGTGGCAAGATCGTGCTGGGGCATCGGGAATCATCGGTACCATTTTCGTATATGGATGGCAACAAGCGCCCCGTGGGCTACGCCCTGGACCTGTGCCTGAAGCTGGCCGAAGCTGTGCGCAAGCAACTGGACCTTAAATCCCTGACGCCAGAGTACGTCATGGTAACGCCAAGCAACCGCATCACCATGGTCGCGGAAGGCAAGATCGACCTGGAGTGCGGCTCCACCACCAACAATGCCGAGCGACGCGAAACAGTGGCATTCACCGTACCGCACTACATCACCGGAGCACGCTACATGGTGCGCTCGGATAGCCGCATCACCGACATCGTGGGTTTTGAGAACAAACGCATGGTCTCCACAAAAGGCACTACCCCGCTGAAAGCCGTGGCGCGCGCCAACAGGGAGCGCGGCCTGAACATGGTCCTGCAAGAGGCACCCGACCACGCACGCGCCATGGAAATGGTCGAGAAAAATGAGTCCGATGGCTTTGTCATGGATGATGTGCTGCTCTATGGATTGATCGCCAGCAACCCACACCCGGAAAAGCTCAAGGTGGTGGGCAAGTTCCTCACAGTCGAGCCATTGGCCATCATGCTGCCCAAGAACGACCCCGAGTTCAAGTCGATCCTGGACCACGAGATGAAGCGTCTGATCGTCACACGCGAGGCCAATGCCATCTACGACCAATGGTTTATGCAACCCATTGCGCCACGCAACACGTCGCTGAACCTGCCAATGAACTACCTGTTACGGGACTTCTGGAAGTACCCGACAGACCAGGTACCGGCGGTCTAAAAAGTACCTGGATACGCCCCGCCATCGGCCAGCACGTTCTGCCCGGTGATGTAGCCCGCATGGACGCTGCACAAGAAGGCGCAAATGGCGCCAAACTCTTGTGGGGTGCCAAAGCGCTTGGCCGGGATACCCTGACGGCGGGCATTGGCCAGCGCCTCTACGCTTTGGCCGGTCTTTGGGAGTTGGCTTCCAGCATGGTCTTGATGCGATCCGTATCAAACACGCCGGGCAGCAGGTTGTTGATGGTGACGCCCTGGGCTGCGAGCGGGCTGCGCGCCACGCCGGCCACAAAACCAGTCAAACCGCTGCGCGCACCATTGGAGAGACCCAGCACGTCGATCGGGGCCTTAACCGAGCTGGACGTGATGTTGACGATGCGCCCAAACCCGCGACTGGCCATGCCGTCCACCGTGGCCTTGATAAGTTCGATGGGCGTGAGCATGTTGGCGTCCACCGCTTTGATCCAGGCCCCACGGTCCCAGTCGCGAAAATCGCCGGTTGGTGGACCGCCCGCGTTGGTGACCACAATGTCGAAGTCACGGCGCATAGCAAAGACCGCAGCACGACCGGCCTGTGTGGTGATATCTTGTGCACAAAATAACACGCTAGCCCTCGTAGAATCTACGTACTCAGCTATTAATTTGGAAGCAGAGGCCTCCAGCTGCTCGGCACCGCGCGCCACCATGAGCACGTTCACGCCCTCTTGCACCAGAGCTTGCGCACAGCCCCAACCCAGGCCTTTGCTGGCCCCACATACCAAGGCCCACTTGCCTGCAATTCCCAGATCCATGCCAATTCTCCAACAATAAAGTGCCCCATAGCCTACCGGTTTTACCGCCGGCCCGCCCCAAGGTAAAACGCGGCCCCCTCGGGGGGGCAGGGAACCACATGCAATGGGCGACCGTGGGGGCTATATTACGCAGGCTATGAAATTTCGCTCCACATCCAAGAACCCCCACCTCAAACCCTACGCCAGCAAGGTCTGCGATGCCGCGCACGCCGTGGCCCAGATCCGCAATGGTGAGCATGTGTTTGTGGGCACCGGCTGCGCTGCTCCCAGCGCATTGATCCAGGCACTGGAGTCCATGCCCAGTCCACCAGCCGACGTGGAGTTGGTGCACTTTTTTACCGTCAAGGCCTTCGCCCATGACGACGCAGGCCGCAGCACCACGCGCTTTCGCCACCGCAGTTTTTTCGTGAGCAACGACATGCGTGCCGCAGTCAAACAGGGGCTGGTGGACTACGTGCCCATTTCGGTGGCACGCGTGCCAGAGATGATGGCGCTGGGCCGCATTCCGGTGAACGTGGCGTTGATCCAGGTCTCGCTGCCTGATGCCTTTGGTTATGTGAGCCTGGGGGTATCGGTGGACATCATTCCCGCAGCCATTGCGCGGGCGCGGCTGGTGATTGCCGAGGTCAACCCCGCCATGCCGCGCTCCATGGGCGACTCCACCGTCCACATCAGCCGCATCGACCACCTGGTGCTGGTGAACACACCCGTGACCGAGTTTGAGCGCACCCCGGTGCAAGAGGACAACGTGCAGCGCATTGCGCGCTACATCGCCGGCATCATCGACGATGGCTCTACGCTACAAATCGGCCTGGGCCAGGTAGCCCACGAGGCCCTGCAGTATCTAACCGACCGCAAAGACCTGGGCGTGCACTCGGACCTGATATCTGACGCCATCCTGCCCTTGTTGGCCAACGGCAACTTGACCGGTGCCCGCAAGACCAGCAAGCCGTTCAAGATCGTCGCAAGTCTTGCCATGGGTTCGCGCGAACTGTACGACCTGATGGACGGCAACCCCTTGTTTTCGATGGAACCCATGGACGCGGTGTGCAACCCCACGACCATCGCCGCACAGCACAAGATGGTGGCCATTGCGCAGGCCTATTCCATTGACCTGACGGGCCAAGTCTGCATTGACCAGTTTGGTGGAGAGTTCTACAGCGGCATTGGCAGCCAGGGGGAGTTTCTGCGTGGCGCCTCGCGTTCACCGGGCGGCAAGCCCATTGTGTGCATGACCTCCACCACCGAAGATGGCTTGCAGTCGCGCATACGCCCCTCGCTGTTGGCAGGCGAGGCGGCCACCATTGCCCGCACCGACGTGCACTATGTAGTGACCGAATACGGCATTGCTTACCTGTTTGGCAAATCCATCCGCCAGCGCGCGACCGCCCTGATCGAACTAGCACACCCGCAATTTCGCCCCGAGCTGTTTGCCCAAGCCCAGGCGCTGGGGTATTTGAGTGCAGACCAAACGCTGCAAAACCTGCGGGCGTATCCGGTGGAAGACGAACTCACCATTACGCTCAAGGACCAGCGCACGGTGCTGCTGCGTCCGGCCCTCTCCAGCGACGCGCAGGGCATTCGCGACCTGTTTCACCACCTGAGCGAGGCCGACGTCTACACCCGGTTTTTCGCCACGTGCGCGGCTTGTCCAACGCCGAAGTGCAGCGCCTGTGCAACCTGAACTACGAAAACGAAGTGGCCTTTGTGGCCACCGCAGGCCCACGCGAGGATTCGCAGATCGTGGCCCAGTCGTGCTACTTCATCAACCCCACCACCAACCTGGCCGACACGGCCTTTATGGTGCACCCCGACTGGCAGGGCAGCGGCCTGGGCACGGCGCTGCAAGACTGCATGGTGCAACACGCCAAGAAGCGCGGACTACGCGGTTTTGTGGCCGATGTCCTGCCCGGCAATACGCGCATGCTGAGCCTGGCACGCAACGGTCCTGCCACGGTGCAGATGGAAAAAGACAGCGACTCCGTCCACATCACCCAGCTGTTCTGAGCCGGCGGCTGGCGTATCAGAAAAACCCACCGCTGCCTTTTGGCTGCAGACAAAGATGCCAGCATTCACCAGCATCAAACCGATTGCTATTTATTTAGAAGCGCGTTGCGTATATTTCACGAGGGCTAGCGCCGGATTTGCTGAAACAATTTGTGGTGCAGGGCAATCGAAATCGATCTGACCGCGGGTCACGACCACTGTACAGGACGGGCTCCCGCTGTGTCGCTGCAGGGCCTAAAATTCGCAACACAAACGCTTGCGTGCACCGCAGACACCCGACAACCGCCATGAACCCCGACACCGGAACCTCCCTGGACAGCGAACTGCAACGACTCAGTCGGCGGCTGGATTTGCTGGCGCTGGCGGTAGAACAAAGTCCCTTTGGTGTTGTGGTGATGAACCTGAAAGGCGAAGTGGAGTATTGCAACCCCGCCTTCACCAGCATGACCGGGTACGCCCTCAACGAGATCGCGGGCCACACTGCCCATCCGTGGAACCCAGAAGGAACCAGCGACAGCATCTATGACAGTCTGCTGACATCCCAGTCCATTGGTGAACCATGGCGTGGTGACGTGGAGGCCCGCCGCAAGGATGGCAGCACCTACTGGGAGCGCCAGATGGTGTCCACCCTGCGCAATACCGACGGCAAACCCACTCACCTGATCGCGGTGAAAGAAGACATCAGCGAGCGCAAGCTAAGAAGCAAAAATTACGAACAAACCAGGCACCTGCAGGAGCAGGCACTGGCGTCCAGCAGCAACGGCATCATGATCACGCGCAGTGATGCGGATGACCACTCCATCGTCTATGTGAACCCGGCGTTCGAACGCATCACTGGCTACCGCGCGGGAAGAAGTGATTGGCCTGGAAGGGCGTTTTCTGGTGCGTGACGATCTGGCCCAGCCCGACCTGGAAAACATCCGGACCGCACTGCGCGACAAACACGAAGGCCAGGCTACCCTGCGCAACTACCGCAAAGACGGCTCACTGTTCTGGAACGAACTGCACATTGCCCCGGTGCGCGACCTCACCGGCGCGGCCACCACGCACTTTGTCAGCGTCATCAACGACATCAGCGAACGTGTGCGCTACCAGCAGGCCCTGGAGTACCAGGCCAACCATGACAGCCTGACCGGCCTGGCCAATCGCAACCTGCTGACCGACCGCATCGAGCAAGGCATTGCCTTGGCCAAACGGCACAAAAGCATTTTGGGCGTCATGCTGCTGGACCTGGACCATTTCAAGCTCATCAATGACGCCTCGGGCCACCTCGCTGGTGACGCCCTGCTTAAAGAGGTAGCTAACCGGCTGCGCGACTGCGTCCGCGAGACCGATACCGTGGCCCGCTTGGGGGGCGATGAGTTCGTCATCATCCTCACCGATCTGCCCCAGCCCGACGACATAGACCAGATTGCCCAGAAGCTGCTGACCGCACTGGCGCGGCCGATTGAAGTGGCCGGTCGCGACGTGTTCGTCACGGCCAGCATTGGCGCTTCGTTCTACCCGCGCGACGGCGACCACGGTGAAATTCTGCTGCGTTATGCCGACATGGCCATGTACCGCGTCAAGGAACACGGGCGCAACAGCGTACGCCAGTTCGTGCCGGAGATGGGCTCCGCCGCCATCAGCCGACTGGACATGGAAGCCGCCATGCGGCGCGGCCTGAGCGGGGCGAGTTTTTGCTGCACTACCAGCCCAAGATCGATCTCTCCAGCCACCGCATCATCGGCGCAGAGGCATTGATCCGTTGGCAGCACCCCCAGATCGGCCTGGTACACCCCATCGAGTTCATCCACCTGGCCGAAGAGACCGGCTTGATTATTCCCCTGGGCGAGTGGGTTGTGAAAGAGGTATGCCTACAGCAGGTGCGCTGGCGCGAGCAGGGCCTGGCGCCCATGAAAATTGGCATCAATATGTCAGCACGCCAGTTCCGCCAGGAGGATCTGGCCGAGCGCATTGCTGCTGTGTTTGCCAGCACAGGCCGACCCAACGCAATTCATTCTGGAGTTGACCGAAAGCATGGTGATGCACGATGTAGACAGCAACCTGGTGGCTCTGCGCGCGCTCAAGCAACTGGGCGTGTCCCTGTCGCTGGATGACTTTGGCACGGGCTATTCCAGCCTGTCCTATCTGCGCCGCTTCCCAATTGATGAACTCAAGATTGACCGCTCTTTCATTACCGACATCCACACCAGTCCGGATGACGCTGCCATTGCTGGCGCCATCGTTGCCATGGCGCGCAGCCTGGGCCTGTCGGTGGTGGCCGAAGGGGTCGAGACGAAGGAACAAGCCGATCTGCTGGTTGCCATGGGCTGCAATCAGGTACAGGGCAACTACTTTGCGCGGCCCATGCCAGAGCGCGCCTTCACCACACAGCTGCACGAACAGCAGAGCGGGCAAACATGACAAAGCTGGCTTGGCACTCCATTGGCCAGGGAGAACTGGCTCAACTGCTCAAAGAAGCGGTGCTGGATGAATCCCGGGCCGTAGGCCGCACCACGGTGTACCGCCTCAATGTTTCAGGCCGGGAGGTGCTGGCAGTTGCACTGCCCGGTGGCGGGGCCGTTGTCATCGAACCGCAGGCTCCGCCCAGAATCAAGCGCCGCCGCATGGAGCCACCCGCTATAGCCTAAGCCGCAGTGCGGGCTTTAGCCTCGCAGCGTGCGGCCCGCAGCCTGCCAGGCCTTAACACCCAACAGAACCAGTCCACCCGCCACCACACCGATGGCGGCGTCCAGCAGCAGCGGCATTACCGCATGGGCCACACTGGCTGCCAGCCCAGTTCCTCCGAACGCAATCAGCAAAGTCTGCACCGCAAGGTGCAGTGGCCCCAGCCCATGCTCCAGGATACTGCCACCCACGAGGAACATAGCCGCTGTTCCCACCACAGTCAGGGTCTTCATCAAGGCCGGCGCCGCCCACAGCAGGCCGCGCCCCACCGACTGCTGCACCCGCATCACCGTACCGGTACCACTGCCGCGGCTGAGGGTACAGACCGGCATCGTCAAGCTTCACGATACCGGCAACAATGCCGTAAACACCAAAAGTCATCAACACAGCAATACCACCCAGCACGGTCAGCTGGGTCAACCAGGGGCTGTTTTGCACCGTGCCCAACGTGATGGCAATGATTTCAGCCGACAGCACAAAGTCCGTGCGGATGGCGCCTTTCACCTTGTCTCGCTCCAGCTTCACCAGGTCCACCGCCGGGTTTTCCAATGCGGCCAGCAAAACTTGCTGATGGGTTTGGTCGTCCCGTGTGCTGTGCGCCAACTTGTGTGCCAGCTTCTCGAACCCTTCCAGGCACAGGTAGGCGCCGCCTACCATCAGCAGCGGCGTGACCGCCCAGGGAATGAACAGACTAATGAGAAACGCAGCTGGCACCAAAATTAGTTTGTTGACCAGCGAGCCTTTGCACACGGCCCACACCACAGGCAGTTCGCGATCAGCGGTGACACCCTCACCTGCTGGGCGTTGAGCGCCAGATCGTCACCCAACACACCCGCCGTCTTTTGCGCAGCCACCTTGGACAAGACGGCCACGTCGTCAAGGATGGTGGCAATATCGTCGATCAGGGCGAGCAGGCTGCTGGACATGGTGGCGGGAAGTTGGCAGGCGAAAGCGCATATTGTGCCCGTGCGAAAACCGACTTCGTGCAGTAATAATGTGCCAAACTCCTCACCTACCCGCAAGGAAAGATCATGTCCATCACCATTCCCGTCGAACTGGGCTACGAGTTTGAAGTCAAGGCGCCGTTCAAGGAGGTTTTTGAGGTGCTGGCTGACGTGCCCACCTCGGCCGGCTTCTACCCGCATGTGGACCAGTTGGTGGACCTGGGCGGTGGCGCCTACCGCTGGGGAGATGGCCAAAATTGGCCTGCCTCAGGTTAACCTGCAGACGGTGTACGCCTCCAAATACGTGTCCAACAAGGCCAAGGGCACAGTGGTATGGACGCCGGTAGAGGTGAAGGCAACGCCCGCGTGTCGGGTAGCTGGCACATGACCGACCGCCGTACCTCCACCCTGATCGTGCTGGCCGTGCAAGGTGAACTGACCATCGCCCTGCCGGCCCTGATGAAGTTGGTGGTGGCGCCGGTGGTGGGGCCGATTTGAGCGCCTGACCGAACAGTACATTGCCAACCTGATCGAACGCTTTGGCGGTGAGGTTGATTAGATGCTATCTATTTGGTAGCTGTTAACGTAGTGCTGACGAGGGCTAAGAGTCGTTGGGCCATGTAGGGATAGCGCCTGAGACAACGCGCGCGAGGTCTGTGGCGCGCAGGAGACGGGTTGTGCCGGTGGCCACAATCGCAGGTCTCAGCCTACTGCGCTTGACGGCGACGGTCAAAGACGAGCCGTTTGAAAACGAGCCAGCCGGCATGGTCACTTTCGTCAGCGAAAACCTGCACAACAAACCGCTTGCGGTCTTCTCAGCAACGTTCATCCCGAAACAAGCCAGCACGGGCAAGGTACTGACCACAGCTACCGAATTTGCGGGGATTCGCTGCGATGACGTTGCGGTGCGTTTCGAGGGCAGGTTTTTGTGCGCGTTCGAAGGGACTGCGGCGAATGTTGAGGTGCAGCAAGTAGGGCTGGCTTCTGTGGCCGGACGGGGAAGTTGATCTTGGCACCCTAAATGGGCAATGCCGCGCAGCGTGACAGTGACCATCCGGCGATAGGTGAAGTGAAAAAAGGCGACGGCTCCCTGTAGGGTCCTGTTCCGCAGTTTGTCACGAGGGTCGCTTCCGACCCGTAGCCGACTTCCGCTCCATCGAAATCAGCGCCCAACAACGGACATTCAACTGACCACCAAAAAGGGTTTAGTGAAAAGCCGAAATGTAGCGAGTTAACGACTCCGTTCACCTGCCGTGCATAGCACGGTCAGGTGCAACGCATAGTTAGGCGGGTTTAGTCTCGCTCTATCCGCCCTACGCGCCTATAGAGTGAACAGTTATCATTTAAATGAAGTTGCAATATTTTTAGTAATTGGATCGTAAATCTTTTTCTTGCTTTCAGGATATTCAAAGTAAAAAAATTTAAATTGATTTTTATTCAAGATAGTTTTTTGGTAAAAGACCTTTCCAGATTTATACCCGGAAACGACGAACCAGTTATTTTTTAGTACCTTATAGGTTACGACCTTTGTAGGTTTTTCATGCGTCTCGCCTCTCGATTCTTCAAGATATAGGTCTTCCAGTGATTGGCTCAGAGCATTATTTGAACCATAAACTATAAGACTTGCATCTGCATCTTTTGACAAAAATTTCTGCCCATCTCCATTATCTGACTCACCTTGCGGGTACAAAATATCTTTGGGGTATGCTATTGAATAATCGAATCTTGGATTGTGGTAAATATGGTAAACATCATCAGCGAGTACCGACTGCGCCAATAAAAAAAGGCTAACAACAAGAAACAAGTATCGCATTTCCATTAATCCCCATGATAACGCCTAACGTGATATCAAAGTCGATTCCGCTACGTATTGCGGCTCAAACTTGACGCTGTGAAAAGAATGTTTTTGCATGTCGTTGATTTATAACCGGATTTTCCACTATTGCCGTTGCGCAGATTCTCGGCATCCCCCTGATACGCTGCAAAAACGACCTTTTGTGCCGATGCTTCGCTGAGTATCGCATTCTACAGTTCGGCTGTGAGCCTTGATTTTATTGGGCTACCGTCACATACTGTAGTTATGTCCAGTTATAACAACAGCCCCAAACACAGCAAACCGAGCGGTCCACCACTGGTTGCCACGCGACTCCTTGATCAAGTCCGCGAGCGTCTGCGGTACATGCACTACAGCCTTCAAACGGAGAAGAGCTATGTGTATTGGATTAAGTTCTTTGTTCGCTGGCACGGGCGTCTCGGCACCATGCGTCATCCTCGGGAAATGGGCCAATTGGAAGTAGAGGCCTTTCTCACCATGTTGGCTACCGAGCGCCGGGTTTCCACATCCACACACCGTCAGGCATTGAGTGCATTGCTGTATCTGTACAAAGAGGTCATCAGGCAAGACCTGCCCTGGTTGCAAGAGATTGGCCGCCCCATTCCCACTAAACGCATACCCAGTGTGTTGACCCGAGAGGAGATGCAGGCCATTCTGACCCTGATGACGGGTGAAACCGGTTTATTGGCCAGGCTGCTGTATGGCACAGGCATGCGCCGAAACGAGACGCTAACGCTTCGGGTAAAGGACATTGACTTTGATCGCCATGCCAGACGTGATCGTGGCATTGAACGGCGACATCATCTGTACGAACAGCGCTTGCAACGGGCACTGAAAAATGCAGTGTCCCAGGCAGGAATTGCTAAGCCGGTTTCCGTGCATACCTTGCGCCACTCGTTCGCAACACATTTACTGCAGGCTGGCACCGACATTCGCACGGTTCAGGAATTGTTGGGGCACAGCGATGTCAGTACCACGATGATCTACACACACGTACTCAAGGTAGCTGCTGGCGGAACAACATCGCCGTTGGACTCACTGTTGCCAGCCCAATGACCAATGTGTGGAACGTGCGATCAGCAGTGCGATTTGACAGCCGGTTGGCTGCCACTCGGGGGCGTTGGAATCTAGCCCACAGCGGGCATAGCCAGCCTAACTGGGAACACCCACTGACTGCCACAAGCGGCCACAGACATCCCCACGTTCAACCCTTTAGTTCACCACCCAATTTTTCGCTGGCCACCCAGTTTCATTTGCAACTATCCTTCAGAGTTAAAAGTCTGCGTCCAGCACCACCCGGTAACGCGCTTTGCCCGAGCGCAGATGGTCCAGCGCCTCGTTCATGCGGCTCATGGGAAAGTGCTCTACCTGCGGCGCAATGCCGTGGCGGGCCGAGAACTCCATCATTTTGGTCAACGTGGTGGGGGATGGCGTGGGCGAAGCCGAGATGCTGCGCTGCCATGACAGCAGGCCGCCAGTTTTGATCTTCATCGCCTCGGTCACCACGCCGACCATGTGCAGACGGCCCTTGGGGGCCAGGGTGCCAATCAGCGCATCCCATTCCAGCGAGGCACCCACCGTGACCAGCAAAAAGTCCAGCGTGCCCGCAATCGCCTTGAGTTCCTTCACGTCCACGCTGCTGACCGTATGGTGCGCGCCCAGCAACAGGGCCTCGTCGCGTTTGGATGGTGTGGACGTGAACGCCGTTACCTCGCAGCCCCAGGCATGTGCAAACTTGACGGCCAGGTGGCCCAGACCACCAATGCCGACCACGCCGACTTTGTCGGTTGGCTTGATGTCGTTAATCACAAAGGGCAAAAAGGCCGTACCTCCACCGCACATCAGCGGGCCGGCGCTAGTCGGATCCAGGCCAGCTGGAATGGGCAGGCTCCAGCTCCAGTGCGCGCGTACCCGGTCGGCAAAGCCGCCATGGCGCCCAACAATGGTCGGCTGGCGTTTGGCGCACAGGTTTTGATCGCCCCCCAGGCAGAAGTTGCAATGGCAGCAGCTGTGGCTGTGCCAGCCCAGGCCCACGCGCTGGCCCACGCTGCGGCCCTTGGCCTGATCACCCACTGCGACGATGGTGCCAACAACCTCATGCCCCGGCACCAGCGGGTAGCTGGCGGGAAACCATTCGCTATCAACCATGGCCAGATCAGAGTGGCAGACACCGCAATGTTCCACTGCAATTTCCACATCCTCGGGGTGCAGCGTTCCGGGGTCAAAATCCATCCGTTGCAGCGGGCCGCCAGCCTGGGTGGCAGCCCAGGCACGGAACATTGCCATCGCGTATCTCCTTAAAATTGGCACAGCGTAGCGGTTTTCATGCCACCAGGTTGCGGGAGTCTGTAACGCCTGCGACTGACCGATGGCGGGCGAAAGGCGGCGCATAATCGGCGCGGCATCCTGCTTGCCCGTTTTTTCCAACAACAAGAGCTTTTTACTATGCACCGCGTCGCCATCAGCAGCACAGGCATTTTTACGCCGCCCGAAGTCATTACCAACGAAGAGCTGGTTGCCGCATTCAACGCCTACGCCGCCATCGAGAACGAAAAGTACGCCGCCGAAATTGCCGCCGGCACCCACACGCCTATCACAAACTCCAGTGTTGAGTTCATCGAAAAAGCCTCGGGTATCAAACGCCGCTATGTGATGAACAAGAGCGGTGTGCTCGATCCGCGGCGCATGCACCCCAAGTTCGCCACCCGTCCCGATACCGAACTCTCGTTGATGGCCGAAATTGCCGTCAAGGCCGGGCAAGACGCACTGGCTGCAGCCGGCAAGACCGCCGCCGATGTGGACGGCGTCTACTGCGCGGCGGCCAACATGCAGCGCGCCTACCCCGCCATGGGCGTGGAAATTCAGACCGCGCTGGGCATCAAGGGTTGGGCATTCGACATGAACGTGGCCTGTTCCTCGGCCACCTTTGGCCTGGAGATGGCGGTGAACGCAGTGCGCACCGGTTCAGCCCGCGCCATTTTGGTGGTCAACCCCGAAATCACCTCCTGCCACCTGGCTTGGCAAGACCGCGACTGCCACTTCATCTTTGGTGATGTATGCACCGCCATTTTGGTGGAGCGCCTCGATCTGGCGCCAGCCGGCGCCTTCGAAATTCTGGGCACCAAGCTGCTGACCTCGTTTTCAAACGCCATTCGCAACAACGCAGGCTTCATGTCACGCGCCGAAGACCGCAACCCCGACGATCGCGACCTGCTGTTTCGCGCCAGGAAGGCCGCAAAGTGTTCAAGGAGGTGTGCCCCATGGCGGCCGAGCACATGGCCAGCCACCTGGCCGCGCACGAACTGGCTCCGACCCGGCGTGCGCCGGTTCTGGCTGCACCAGGCCAATCTGTCGATGAACCAGCTCATCACCCGCAAGCTGCTGGGACGCGACGCCACCACCGACGAAGCGCCCGTGATTCTGGATGAGTTTGCCAACACCGCATCGGCCGGCTCGATCATCGCCTTTCACCGCCACAAGGCCGACTTTCAGCCGGGCGAGGTCGGTGTGATTTGCTCGTTTGGCGCGGGCTATTCGATTGGCAGCGCCATCGTGCAAAAACTGGCTGCTTAGCTCAGGACGCGCTTCAAACGAATCTCTTCCACCCGCACGGTGCCCACTGGCACGGTCTTGGCGCTGTTAGGTTCACGCTTGAAGCCGGCCAGTTCATGGAAGCGCAAAGCACGGTCGTTGGACAGGGCAATCCAGATGGTGACGTGGGTGCAACCTTCTTCTTGCAAGCCTTCGCGAGCAGCATCCCACAGCGCCAGACCCACGCCCCGACCCCAGTGGTCGGGCGCCACGTAGATGGCCCAGAGCTCGCCCATGGTCTGGGGCGTTCCTTTGTCGCGAGAGCGGTCAAAGCCCACAAATCCGACGATTTTGTCGCCGTCCAGGGCCACGTGCACCTGGGGCTCTGCGTATTCAATGGCTTCGCGCCAATAGGCCGGGGTTTTCTCCAGTGCCGCCACCGGAACCGGGGCATTGGGCACGGCAGACTTGAAGGCTTCGCACACGGTGGCGTTGTGGAGTTCGGCGATGGCCTTGGCATCGCGCAGGGTGGCGGGGCGAACCGTGAAAGTAGTCGTGGTAGACATGTCTGAACGCAATCTCGAAGCAAGAATAAGTAAGGGCTCGATTGTCGCTGCAAATGCCCCACCCAGCGGGAGTTCAGTTTTCACGTCACCTAGGGTCAGCACCATTGCCCCAGGCACCCCTTACAACCCAGAATTGCGCATGACCGCCACTGCAACGCACTCGTCCGCACCCATCACAGTTTCTGCCAGCGACCTGCCCCTGCAGGGTCTGATGCGTTGGGCACGTGAGCGCGGTGACGCTATTTATCTCACCCAGCCAATGGGTGGTGGCGATGTGCAGGACATCAGCTGGAAAGAAGCCGCCGACCAGGTGCGCCGCATGGCCACCTGGCTCACCGTGCAGGGCTGGCCGGCAGGCAGTCGGGTGGCCATCATTGGCAAGAACAGCGCGCACTGGATATTGGCAGACCTGGCCATTCAGCTGGCCGGCCACGTCTCCATCCCCATCTACCCCACCTTCAATGGCGAGGCGTTGGCCTACATCCTGGCCCACAGCGAGGCACGCGCCTGTTTCATCGGCAAGATGGACGACACCACCAACCTGCAGACTGGCCTGCCCAAAGGCTTGCCGGTTATTGCATTGCCCCTGGCGCCCAAGCTCAAGACACTAACGTGGAATGACGTGCTGTCCACCAGTGCGCCGTTGCAGGGTGATCCAGCAGCCGAATTGGACGCAGTCTGCACCATCATCTACACCTCTGGCACCACCGGCAAACCCAAGGGCGTAGTCCACACCTACGGTTCCATGGCCTGGGGCGTAACCAGCGCCACGCGGCGCGTGCAAATGGGCACCAATGAACGATACATTTCCTACCTGCCACTGGCCCACGTGGCCGAGCGCATGCTGATCGAGCAGGGCTCACTGCGCTATGGCGGCCACATCTTTTTTGCCGAAGCGCTGGATACCTTTGTGCAAGACTTGCAGCGGGCGCGGCCCACCATCTTTTTCTCGGTACCGCGCTTGTGGGTCAAGTTCCAGCACGGGGTGCACAGCAAAATGCCAGCCAAAAAGCTCGCTCGGCTGCTCAGCCTGCCACTGGTCGGGGGCTTGGTGCGCCGCAAAATCCTCAAGGGCCTGGGACTGGACCAGTGCCGCGTCGCCGCCGGTGGCGCTGCGCCCATGCCTGCCGATGTGCTGCAGTGGTACCGCAAGCTGGGACTGGACCTGATTGAGGTCTATGGCATGACCGAAAACTGCGGCGTGTCGCATTCCACTCTGCCCGGCTCAAGCCAGGTTGGCTCGGTTGGTCTGCCATACGACCAGGTGCAGAGCCGCATTGACCCGGACAACGGCGAGATCCAGATGCGCAGCCCCGCACTGATGCAGGGCTACTACCGCGAGGCCGAGGCCACCGCCCAGAGCATGACAGCCGACGGCTGGCTGCGCACCGGCGACAAAGGTCAAATTGACGAACAGGGTTTTCTGCGCATCACTGGCCGGGTCAAAGACATTTTCAAAACCAGTAAGGGCAAGTACGTGGCGCCCGCCCCCATTGAGGACCGGCTGGTGCAGCATCCTGACATTGAAGCCTGCGCTGTGGCCGGCAGCGCGCACCTGACCCAGCCCATCGGCTTGGTGATGCTGTCGCCCGACGGCATTGCCCGCAGCGGCTCGGCACACGAGAAGGCGGCGCTGACTCAATCGCTGGCGGAGCATCTGACCCGCGTCAACGCCCAACTGGAGCCGCACGAACGCCTGGATTGCCTGGCCGTCATTTCCACCACCTGGACGCCAGAGAACGGCTTTGTGACACCCACGCTCAAGGTCAAGCGCGCACGCATCGAAGAGGCCTATGGCGGCCAGTACGAGGCGTGGCTGGCCCAGCGCCAACCAGTGGTGTGGAGCGCGGTTTAGCACATACTATTAATTCGATAGCGGCTTACGTATATTCCACGAGGGCTAGAACGATATTTTTTATGTAATGTTGACGCAACCATGGCCCACTGGCGCTGGTCGGATAATGTGAGCCGATGCGCATCTTCCACACCCTATTCGTCGCCAGCCTGATAGCCGCCACGCTGGCGGCTTGTAGCAGCCTGGCGCCCACGCAGCCGGCTGCGGACACAACCTACGCCATCACCATCCTGCACACCAACGACCACCATGGCCGATTCTGGCAGAACAGCGATGGTGAATACGGAATGGCTGCGCGCAAGACCGTGGTGGACACCATCCGCGCCGAAGTGGCCGCCGCGGGTGGCTACAGCCTGCTGTTGGACGGCGGTGACGTCAACACTGGCGTTCCCGAATCCGACCTGCAAGATGCCGTGCCAGACTTCAAGGGCATGAATCTGCTGGGCTACGACGCCATGGCCGTGGGCAACCACGAGTTTGACAGGAGCCCGGCCGTGCTGGCCATGCAACGCAAGCTGGCCGCATTTCCCATGCTGTCGGCCAACATCTACCGCCAGGGCGCGCGCGCTTTTGACGCCTACAAGCTATTCAACCTGGGCGGCGTGCGCGTGGCCGTGCTGGGCCTGACCACCGACGACACGCCCAAGCTGGGCAACCCCGACAACATGCAGGGCCTGGAATTCCGCAGCCCCATCGCTGAAGCTGCCAAGCTCGTACCCGAGTTACGCCAGCAGGCCGACGTGGTGATTGCCGCCACCCACATGGGCCACTACGCCAACGGCCAGCACGGCACTCTGGCACCGGGCGATGTGGAGATGGCGCGCGCCGTCAAAGGGCTGGACCTGGTGGTGGGTGGCCACACACAAAACCCCGCCTGCATGCAGGCCGAGAACCTGCTTGACACCGCCTACGTTCCCGGCAGTCCCTGCCAGCCCGACCGCCAGAACGGCACATGGATCGTGCAGGCCCATGAGTGGGGCAAGTACGTGGGTCGAGCCGATTTTCAGTATCGCAATGGCAGTTTCACGTTGGTGAAATACGCCTTGATTCCCATCAACCTCAAAAAGTCCGTCACAGCAAATGACACAGCCCGCACCACCTACACCACGCCCATTGCAGAAAACCCCGATATGCTGGCCCTGCTCCAGCCCTACCAAGACTTTGGTCAAAAGAAGCTGTTGGTGGCTGTGGGCAGCAGTGATGCCCGACTGGAGGGTGACCGCTTCTTGGTGCGCAAGCAGATCACCAACCTGGGTGTGCTGATTTGCCAGGCCATGGTGGACCGGACACGCTCCGACTTTGCCCTGGTCAACTCTGGTGGCATTCGTGAATCCCTCCCAGCCGGCCCTATCACCTACAAGGACGTGCTCAAAGTCCAACCATTTGGCGTCACACTGGTCACACTCAAGCTCACAGGACGCGAAGTGCTGGAATACCTGCAGAGTGCAATGGCCATGAGCCCAGGCGCTGGCGGATTCCCCCATTTTGTGGGCGTGGAACCCCTTGTGGCCAGCGGCCAGGTGTTGCAGGCCCGCATCAAAGGCGCTTTCGTGAACCCGGATCAAACCTACCAGATGGTGATCAACAAGTTCATGGCGGTTGGCGGAGATGGCTACCCAAAGATGACTGCCCACGCCAGCTATGTGGACACCGGCTTTGTGGATGCGGAAGTGCTGCGTGCCTACATCGTTGCCCACAGCCCTTTGCAAGCTGCCAACTATGCGCCGCCCAAAGGCTTGACCTGCAAGGAGAGGCACTGCGAATGACGTGAACGAGTTCTGTGAAACCGTGCAGCGCCCGATAGACGACGCTGGCATTCAGGTGGTGTTTGCCGACGACGCTATCGTGGTGCTGGACAAACCATCCGCCCTGCTGTCGGTGCCCGGGCGCGGCCCCGACAAGCAGGACTGCCTGAGCGCCCGGGTGCAAGCCCAATTTTCCGATGCCCTTGTGGTGCACCGGCTGGACATGGCCACGTCCGGCCTCATTGTCATGGCGCGCGGGGCAGAGGCCCAGCGCACGCTCAGCGAGGCGTTTGCCAACCGCATGGTGGCCAAATGCTACGAGGCCGTAGTTAGCGGTGCAGTGGACGCCGGCACCGACGACTGGCGAACCATTGACCTGCCCATCGCAGTGGACTGGCCCAACCGCCCCCGCCGTGTGATCAACCCAGAGAACGGCAAGTCCAGCGTAACCCGACTGCAGGTGGTGCACTACGATGCACAGCACGACGTGACCCATGTGCTGCTGGAGCCATTGACCGGGCGCACCCACCAGTTGCGGGTTCATCTGCAGGCCATTGGTCACCCTATTCTGGGGGACGCCTTGTACGGACCGCCCGAGGTACTGGCACTATCACCGCGTCTGCTACTGCACGCCAGCAAGCTGTGCTTTGCCCACCCGGTGACCGGGCAGACCCTGCAATTCAGTTGCCAGCGCCTAAAATGCGTGGGTGAACCCTATACAAAACGCTGACCTGCATTGCCACTCCACCGTTTCCGACGGCACGCTCGCTCCCGAGGATTTGGCCGCGCGCGCCAGCGCCAATGGCGTGGAGCTGTGGGCGCTGACCGACCATGACGAGATCAGTGGGCAGCATCGGGCTGCAGTGGCAGCCAAAGCCTGCGGTATGCGCTACCTGACGGGTACGGAAATTTCGGTCACTTTTGTGAACCAGACCGTGCACATTGTGGGTCTGGGCTTTGATCCGGATGACAGCAACCTGATCGAAGGCCTGCGCAAAACACGGGGAGGCCGTGAAGAGCGCGCCAAGGAAATGGCGGCCGGGTTAGCCAAGGTAGGCATCAAGGGCGCGTTTGAAGGTGCCCTGACCTTTGTCAGCAACCCCGAACTGATCTCGCGCACCCACTTTGCGCGCTTTCTGGTGGAAAGTGGCGTCTGCAAGGAAACCAATGAGGTATTTCGCAAATACCTCACCGACGGTAAACCCGGCTTTGTGCCACACCGTTGGGCCTCGCTCAAGGATGCGGTGGGCTGGGTCAACGGCGCCGGCGGCATGGCCGTGATTGCGCACCCGGCGCGCTACAAGTTCACACCCACACAAGAGTTCGCCCTGTTCAGTGAATTCAAGGCCCACGGCGGCAAAGGTGTCGAAGTGGTAACAGGTAGCCACACGACCGCCGAATATGGCATTTATGCCGAAATGGCCCGCGAATTCGGGCTGGCCGCCTCACGCGGCAGCGACTTCCACAGCCCCACTGAAAGCCACACCGAGCTGGGCACCTTGCCCTTTCTTCCTGCCAATCTGACGCCCGTCTGGGAGTTGCTGGCATCCCGCATCCAGTAGACGGCACATGGCCCAATATTTCGAAGTTCACCCGCATAACCCTCAACCCCGCCTGCTCAAGCAAGCGGTGGCCTTGCTACAACAGGGCGGCGTGCTGGTCGTGCCCACCGATTCCAGCTACGCACTGGTCTGCCACCTGGACGACAAGACTGCCGTGGACGCCATGCGCCGCATCCGGGGTGTGGATGACAAACACCACCTGACCCTGCTGTGCCGGGACCTGAGTGAACTGGCCAGCTACGCGCGGGTGGATAACGCCCAGTACCGTTTGCTCAAGTCCGCCACGCCCGGCCCTTACACCTTCATCCTGGAAGCCAGCAAGGAAGTGCCTCGGCGCGTGAGCCACCCCTCGCGCAAGACCATTGGCCTGCGGGTTCCCGAACACACTACGCTTCAGGAGCTTCTAGCCCTCCACGGATCTGCATTGTTAGCTACGACTTTGATAGCGCCGGGGGAGACTGACCCCATGAATGACGCCAGTGAAATCCGCAACCGCTTTGAAAAAGTGATTGCCGGCGTTATTGACGCCGGTGCCTGCCCGCTTGAGCCCACCACGGTCATTGACCTGACTGGGCCGGAACCCCAACTGATTCGCCAGGGACGTGGCGAACTGGCCCGCCTGGGGCTGTAATCCACCAACGAAACCACTGACCCGTGAACTTTGACAACATGATACAGACGGTCGCGCTCTACGCGCTACCCGTGATCTTTGCTATCACCCTCCACGAAGCCGCCCACGGTTATGCCGCGCGGCACTTTGGCGACAACACGGCCTGGATGATGGGCCGCGTCACACTCAACCCGCTTAAGCATATCGATCCGTTCGGCACCATCTTGCTGCCTTTGATACTGGTCCTCATCGGTAGCCCCATCATTCTGGGCGCGGCCAAACCGGTGCCGGTGCGCTTTGGAAATTTGCGCAACCCCAAGCGCGACATGATTTGGGTGGCCCTGGCCGGCCCGGCGGCCAACATCGTCATGGCATTGGCCTGGGGGGTGGGTCTCTACTTGCTAGAGGGCCTCGGCGTTACTGAGCCGTTTTTTCTGAAGATGTGCCAGGGGGGTGTGCTGGTCAACGTAGTGCTGTTTGCCTTCAACCTGTTTCCGCTGCCGCCGCTAGACGGGGGAAGAATTTTAGTGGGCTTGTTGCCCATCAAACAGGCAATGCTGGTCTCGCGCGTGGAGCCGTTTGGTTTTTTCATCGTGATCGCCCTGGTCTTCACCGGCTTCGTCAACACCCTGTGGATGCAGCCCCTGATGGCACTCACTTACACCGTACTCAACTTGCTGCTCTCCCCCTTGGCTGCTTTGATCCGCTAAACCACTCCCTATCTTGATCCGTTCATGACCACTGTCCGTTTTCTCACCGGCATCACAACGTCCGGTACGCCGCATCTGGGCAATTACGTAGGCTCCATTCGCCCCTCCGTGCGCGCCAGCTTGGCGGCCAATGTCGAGAGCTACTACTTTCTGGCCGACTACCACGCCCTGATCAAAATCGACGAACCGGCCCGCATCCAGCGCTCTACTCTGGAGATTGCCGCCAGCTGGCTGGCAGCGGGCCTGGATCCTGAACGCGTCACCTTTTATCGCCAATCCGACGTGCCCGAAATCCCCGAGCTCACCTGGCTGCTGACCTGCGTCACCGGCAAGGGCGTACTCAACCGGGCGCATGCCTACAAGGCGGCCGTGGACAAGAACACAGCATCCAATCAGGACCCCGACATGGACGTGACGGCCGGCCTGTTCATGTACCCGGTGTTGATGGGGGCCGACATTTTGATGTTCAACGCCCACAAGGTGCCAGTGGGGCGTGATCAGATTCAGCACATTGAAATGGCGCGCGACATGGCCAACAGTTTCAACCACCGCTATGGCGAGCATTTTGTGCCGCCACAAGCTGAAATTGAAGAGTCCGTCGCCACCCTGCCCGGCCTGGATGGGCGCAAGATGAGCAAGAGCTACGACAACACCATCCCGCTGTTTGCGCCGCGTGAACAGCTCAAAAAACTGATTGCCGGCATCGTCACTGACTCACGCGCACCGGGCGAACCAAAGGAACCAGAAGGCTCGGCACTGTTCCAGATTTACCAGGCTTTTGCCAGCGAAGAAGAAGCCCAGGCGCTACGCAAGGCCTATGCCGACGGCATTGCCTGGGGTGAGGCCAAACAGGTTTTGTTTGAACGCATCGACCGCGAAATTGCCCCCATGCGCGCAGCCTATGAAGACTTGATCAATAACCCCGCCAAAATCGAAACCATTTTGTTGGCCGGTGCAGCCAAGGCGCGCCAGCGCGCCACACCATTTATGGCAGAACTGCGCCACGCGGTGGGCCTGCGCCGATTGGGCGAACAGACCAAAGCAGACAAGAGAAAAACGGTCAAGACCGCCCTACCCAACTTCAAGCAGTACCGCGAAGCCGATGGACGGTTCTACTTCAAGCTGGTGGATGCGCAGGGCAACCTGCTATTGCAAAGCCTGGGGTTTGCTTCGCCCAAAGAAGCGGCACAAACCATTGCCCAATTGCAACGCGAAGGAGAATCCGCGCTGACGGTCCACGCGAGCCATCTGCAGCCAACGGTGGGCGACGCCCGCCAGGTAGTTGCCGCACTGGCGCTGCTGGCAGCCGGGAACTAATCAACCACTACCGAGTCGTACACCCGCAATTTTTCATTGCAACTTCATACCAACCAACACCTATTTGCTCCATGAACCAACGCACACTTTTGCTCTCCCTCGCCCTCGCAAGCACCGGCCTGTGCAGCACTGCCTTCGCGGCCGATACCGAAACCTTGCCTTCAGGCGTGCAAATCGTGCACACCGTGGTTGGCACGGGCGGTAGCCCCAACGCAGTGGACCGCGTCAAGGTGCACTACCGTGGCACGCTGGCTGATGGTAAGGAATTTGACAGCTCGTACAAACGCAATGAACCCGCTGTGTTTCCACTGAACCGCGTGGTGCCCTGCTGGACCCAAGCATTGCAGAAAATGAAGGTGGGCGGTAAGGCCACCCTGACCTGCCCGCCAGCCACCGCCTACGGTGAGCGTGGCGCCGGTGGCGCCGTGCCCCCCAATGCCACGCTAACGTTTGAAGTAGAGCTGCTGGCGATAGAAAAGTAAGCCAGCCACGGCGAACACCTCTGTTCGCCCTACTCACGTCATCACATCAACCATCTCGCTATTGGCTTGCTTCCAAAGCAGCAGCCCATGAGAAAACGCTGTTGACTCGCACCTTGAGACCTTGGCCCTGTGTGCGCAAGCCAGCGCAATCCTTGCCATACTGCGTGATCTCGTAGTGGGTGCAGGTTACTTCTTTGCCTGGTCCCAGTGTGGCAATCGCGCGCAGTGCACGGACTGTGCCCTGGGCCTCCAGCTTGGCCAGCCGGTTGCGGGTTGAAATCTCTGGGGCACTAACATCACGCGCGACCTCCTTGATGGGACGCGGCACGCTCTGTGCAGCCAGGTGACGCAAAATCTCCAGTGATTCGGGCCACTGCTCGACTGGAATGTTGCGGTTGGATTGTTTGGTCATACAGTCGCCTTTAAATTGAGTCAACAAATAAAGGGCGACGCAACATCGAAGTACCGAATGGATTCCTTCGACGGCAACCCCGCTGGCAAATGACTCGCGTCATGTAGCCCGGAAGCTTTGCGTCCTTGACTTTCGTCAAGTTTGCCCCTGCCAGATTTGCTCCTAAAAGCCGCCTCGCTGGCTGCGAACAGTTCACACTGATTTAAATTGGAAAACTGCTAAGTTGAATATTAGCTACGCACCGTTTTTTTTGCAAGCAAATGCTACAAACGATTATGTAAACGCCAGACCACGAGCCAATTTATTGGCTGCTGCCTTAGCTGCATCGGCACAACCGGGTTCATTAAAGAATACACCCCTAATTTGAATTGTCTCAGCCATAAGATTGATAAACGCCATTAACAGATCAACATCAGGTGCCTCGTTCAATTGCCAAAATGCATCCAAAGCGCCCTGAAAAGTCAAACCAGGCACATCATAGACAGCCTGTCCCAATACTTTGACAGGACAACCCACCTGTAACGCATGCAGCCCAGAGGTACTATTGACCGTGACCATGCCCGTCGCATGGCGCGCCAAATCGTCCAGATTGCCGCCATCAATATATTCCACTCGATCACGCACGCCAAACTCATCAGCCGTCAATCGAACGACTTTTGACCAATTGACTAAACCCGTGTCCCAAGGATGAACCTTCACAATCAAGCGCTGATCAATTTCTGAAAGCCGCGCGAACGAATCAATGGTCAGACGAATGACTTCTTTCATTCCACTGAACGGCGAGTAAGTAACAATTTGGAAATCGTGATCTAACTGCAGGGGCAATATGAAATATCGTTGCCCAGACTTGATAAGTCTCTCAACTCTTCGTCGATTTTTGTCACGCCTTAGCCGTGTCAGCGCATGCTGCTTCGCACTGGAAACCGTATAGATCAGCGTATGAGGGCGGTAGTCGGTCCGTCGATAGTGGGGATACAGCCACCCGAAGAGCAGATTACTGAAGTTATACAAAAGGTCCGCCCGCATCATGTTGAAAGCACTGTCTCGGTAGCGTTGCGCCAAATTAACGGACCCGATATTGGCACTCTGCTTCAAAATGTCTGCAGGATCACGAGGAAAATGTGAGTTGCCGCCCATTCCATCTTCTTCGAGTGTGATCCAGTCGGGCCGAAGGTATCCGAAATCGTTGACCGTGACGCGGATTCCACGCGTCTGCGCAACTGCCACCGCTTCCTTGTGATAGCGACGCTGCTCCCCCAGCAAAACCAAATCAGTCACTGCATTCTGATCAAAATATTCACTGATGAAGGTTGACCAGTCCGCATAACGCCCCCGGTAGCTTAGTGAGCATTCTCCGGACCAGTACAACCAGTCACCAACGCACAGGTTAATCCGCGTAACCCTGCAGCCGCGATCACGAAGCAAAGCGCCTATTTGACAAAAAAAAGGTGACGGCATTCCCTGGATAAAAACAAAATGCAAATTCGCCATCATTCCTCTGCTGGACGCTCAATGAACCATTGCGCAGAACGCCTTAGCGCGGCGTCAAACCCCACTGCACTCGAAAATCCGCTATCGACTCTGATTTTGCTTGCATCGTGACCGCACGTTCTGCCAAAAATACAAACGAATAATGGGTGCAGAAAAGGTTCCCCGCGAAAACGGGCCATACGACAACCCCATTCAACACAGCGGGCTACCAGCATGGCCATTTCAAATGGCAGATTGATGACAACACCCCTGCCATTGATTGCACGGCGAAAGGCAAGCAGGAACTCAGCCCAAGTTGTATCGCCAAGGTCTCGCACGTTGTAACACTGTCCCAGGGCATTGTTGGCGCTGGCTGCCCAAATCATATAGTCGATCAGGTTGTCGACGTAGAGTAAGCCTGCATTGGCACTACCATGATTGATTTTGAGCATTACACCCGATTGGAGGCTCTGTCCGATTCGCTGGATGAACTGGCTTCCTGGCCCGATCACATTGCACGGACGGACAATGGTGAAGGGCATGCTGTGTTCCTTCCCCCATTGTCTGACCAAGTCCTCACCAAAGAGTTTGCTTCGGCCGTATCCGAATTCACCGCCAGACGCGTCCGACAATTCATTGCAAGGCGATTCATGAAAACCATAGACGTCTACGGTGGACACATGGACCAAGCGGAATAAGCGGGGGTTACTTTGAACGATGGCATAAAGCAAATTACGAACCCCAGCAATATTCGCTTCACAGTACGCATCCCAGCGATCCCATGTATTCACATTGGCGGCGCAATGAAAAATCACAGCGACCCCCGAAACCGCCGCTACCAGCGCATCCATACATGCGAGATCACCGTGCACTACCTCACACTGCTGGTATATTTCTTCCGGTAGTGCACTTGGTGATCGAACCAGTAAGCGAACCGTCCAACCATCCCGCAAAAGACGCCGGACCAAGTGCCCTCCAACAAAACCTGTAGCGCCAGTTACCAGCGCGTGGCGATCAGACGCCCCATTAGTCATTGAGGGTCACCCAACCATGGTCTTTGAAGAAACAACAGGCCGCCTTTCAACGTGAAATCCCAAATATTCAGCCGCATTGACCACATCCCGAAAACGGTTTGGAATAGCCTACTTTCAGAGAACTCCAAGGCCTTTTCACATGAATTCTGGGAAGTGATAGAGCGCTCCGGAATGAACGACTTTAGCTATCGCCACGTGATCTTGACGGATGATAACGACACTCCTGTTGCTCTGACCAGTTTTTACTCCATCACAACCGACATTGCCATTTTTGCTCCACGGCCTTTGCGCAATTTTTTAGCCAAAGTCAGGCGATTTTTTCCGAACTTTTTAAAGTTTCGGATGATTGAGTGGGGGACACCTATTACCGTCAGTAGCCCCCCCTTCATTACTGCACCAGGCGTTTCACAACAAGCCGTCATTGAACACATGCACCAGTTGTTAATGGCAACTGCAAAAACCGAAAGACAGTTTCTCATCATCGTGCGTGATTTTGAAAGTGGCTCAGACATTCTGCAGAAAAAGTTCAACCAACTTGGCTACAAATTGGTCGACAGCCTTCCCAACACTTACCTAGACATCCAATGGAGAAGCGCTGCAGCCTATCACGCATCCATGAAAAGCTATTACCGCAGCAAGTTGCTAAAGCAGTTACGCCGCAACCGTGATCAACACGTACGTCACGAATTGGTGAATGATTTTGACCATTTGGCGGACGTACTCTGCGCACAATGGATGGTGGTCCACGATCAAGCGGATGAATTTCAGCGCGAAGTGCTGACCCCTACTTTTTATCGAGATTACTCCCGCAACATGGGCGCGCATTCGAAGGCGTTGCTATTCTTTAAAGACAACGCTTTGATCGGCCATGCCCTGCTGCTACACGATGGCCCCATTCTGCGTTGGCTCTATTTCGGTCGGAATGAAGCCGTGAACGACAGCCTCTACTTTTATGTAGCCCAAGCCGTCATTGATACCGCCATTCAATTGGAAGCCAAAGTAGTTGAAATGGGCTTGACCACTTACTCAATCAAGCAGGATCTTGGTGCACAGGTCACACCCATCAAGATTGCGATCCGGTCCCCGTTAAAAATCATTAGTCCATTTCTGTCTCTTGGATATGCAGTGCTCAACCACCCCAACTTGCCCAGAAATCGCCAAGTATTCAAGCCAGTCACCACGCAGATCACTAAATGCAACGAGAAATAATAGCATTCTGGAGCAAGACAAATCATGGCTGCTGTCGTGCAAGAACACGGGGGCAGCGTCGTTACCTGACACCTATAAATATGCGCAGGATAGTCCGGGTAATTCGTTGCCACCAGTGCACCTTCATTCCACGCCTCTGACGCCACTGCACAAGTGTGTCCAACGCCTGTTCGGCGCTGATCAGCACTTTTCCATCCCGACTCATGTACAGCGGATACTCAATCAGCACACCAGCCACCAAAGCATCGAGCGACAACCGACGCTGGCGCCGCGGGTTGGGCACGCAGTCGTGTGTGAGGCCCCATCCCGAATAGAACGGCTGGCCATGGCATACAACGCGCTTGCCCTGCAGCAAGGCCTCAAACCCGGTAAGTGATGTCAGGACATGAACCTCGTCGACCAACAACAATAAGTCTCCCATGGAAACATCCGTCAACACTTCATCACACCACGCAATAGCATCTTGCTCGCAGACACCTTGTTTGCGCAAGCGCGCCACAACATCCGGATGTGGCTTATAAACGATATACGCCCGCGGATGCATTGCACGCACCGTGCGAAGCAAGCCCATATTGCTACGTTCGCCCGGTGCACCATACGCCAGTGAAGCATCACTCTCCACCTGACCCGGAACCAGTATGACCCGCGTGGCATGCGAGGGCCTGGTCCAAAAGCCGCCCCCCACGTTGTATTTTGTCAGGCGCGAGGCAACAATGCACTCCCGCAACTCGGCAGCTCTGGCGCAAAGGGCTTCATCAAACGGGTGGGTCGCAAGGATGCATTCCAAGTCCGACGGTGTTGTTGCGTCGTAATACATTCCCCGCCCATCAATTACCCAAGACAGCGGCCTGACCAATTCCGCTCCGAGCCCCACCGAACGCAGAAATCCGTCCTCCATTCGGAGCACCCGAATATCAGAGGCAAGCCCTTGAGGTAGATTTGACTTTCCCCATAACAGCAACCAAACACCATCTGGAATGACCGCCCCAGGTTTTACGAAAGTAACATTCGCTTTCGGAAAACACTGACGAACCACTGACCATTTCCAGCGAGGGAAGGCATAAACAACGACGTCCATCACCATGTCAGGAAAGCGAACCATCGGATGCTGCATCACAGGAGATGGCGCTCACTAACTTGCGCCAACAGTGTCTCCACCACAACAAAATGCTGTTCCCAGGTTGGAGACAGAAAACCACACAGACGCACACATTGGGCCCGTCGCGCAGAACCGTCACACTTTGCATACTCTAGAATCAGTCGCCTCCAACCAACGCCATCAATCGGGTGCAGGTATTCGGGAATATCCCCCGCAATTTCCCGAAAAACCGGCAAGTCACTTGCCAATACGGGCACACCCATTTGTAGCGCTTCCACCAAAGGCATGCCATAGCCTTCAATGAAGGATGGAAATAGCAACGCCTGTGCATGGAACAGCCACGTCGCCATTTCAGCATCACTACATCGGTTTTTTTCCAGCACCACGCCCCGCAGGACTTCGCAACGGTCCAGTAGATCAACCACCTGCTCGCACTCCCACCCCCTCTGTCCAATAATGACAAGGCGCGGCGCAGCCAGACCCAACTCTTCAATCAACTGGCGCCACACTTGCAGCAATAGCAGGTGGTTTTTGCGTGGTTCTATCGTTCCAAGTACCACGAAATAATGCTCAATCATGGGCCGGTTCCTGGCTGGTACTGGTAAACAAGCAGGGGCTAACGGTGCCACTACACAGAGCGGCACCGTGTCACCGGTACTTTGCGCGTAATGCTCCAAAGACAAGCGTGTCGCATTGGAGTTGGCAATGATTCCGCACCCACCCGAGAGCATGCCTGCCATCCGTTGGCGATGCTTCATGGCCTCGCCATCGCGGCAATATTCCGGGTGTGTCAGCGGGATTAAATCGTGCAAAAAATACACTGGACGCAAACCAAAACGTCGAACATTTTCGGCATAGCTGGGGTGTTCCAAACCACTGTGCCCCGTGTTCAGTAATACCATGCCCCGCTTGGGTTGCGAACCCAGCACATACACTTTGACGAGGAGCCACCGCACAGTCCATTTGAAATTTTGCCCAGGATCGAGCAATTCATCGAACAGCCGGCGGGATTCGCCTTCTGGCAACATTAACCAGCGGCCTGCAAATCGCACCATGGCACTGGCCCGGCTTCGGAAATAGCGGACGTGTTCAAGACTCACCCGATCTACTCCGGTCGGCAGCCGCCCTTTCAGGCCGCGAACCAGCAACCTCGTGATGTCTATCGCCATCTCATCCATACGCGAATGCGGGTGTGTCAGCGCGTGCTGTTCACAACTGTGCTGATGGTGTAGATGGACGATGTCAGAATGTTCAGAAACTTTTGCAACTCCGCACCCGACGCATTCGACACATACAGCACATCACGGTTTTGCACTGGAAAACTTTGCACTACAAAAAAGCTAGCTGGATCCTTCAAATTGAGTCGATAGACAACCGGTACCTTGCCCTCGGGAGTCAAAACTGGTTTGACGGGAAGGTCCAGTACGTCAGGGGACTCAAACCGAAACAAAAATACGCCTCTGGCATCTGCACGAACATCCTGCAATCCACCCGCACGGGCCAGAGCCTGCGCAATTGAAATGCCTTGCGCTTCAAAATTGATTTCTTCGTTTTTGCCAGTGGCGCCCAGCACCGTAAAACTAAGCGGTTGAAAAAACGAAGTAATTACATCACCCGGCTGCAGCACGATGTTTTGTTTGGGGTCACGAATAATCGCATCCAGTGCCATGGCTTGAACCTGCCCCGAACGCGACACCTGCAATGTCATTTTATTAACCGGTTGCCGCACCCCTCCAGCCGCGGCCAATGCGTCCAGCAGCCTCTCACCTTTGGCGGTGAGCGGCATGCGAGTGCTGTTGGCAACCTCGCCAACTACCGTAACGTTGGCTGAATTGTTGCGGATGGTCCGCACCAATACTTGCGGCTGATTGGCCTTGTCCTTCAGTCGTTTTGTAACGTCCGCCTCAATCTGCTGCAAACTGAGTCCAGCCGCCTGAATTTGGCCGGCAAACGGTACGTTAATAGTCCCGTTCGCGCTCACCATCTGTTCAGGGAGTGTGGTAGCGCGGGTAGTAGCCGGGCCTACCCTAGGGTCCAATACTGCTCCACCAAACAGGGCTGCAGGCGGTGCCTCCCAAAGGGTAACTTCAATAACGTCACCCAGACCCACCAAATAGGGTGCCTGCCCGGCATTACCCAACGTTTCAGAGAACTGCAGCTGCTTTTTTGCCGCCAACAGTCGGCGCGCTACGGCTTCGTTTACCTCCACGATTTGAATATCATTTGTGGGCGGGGATGCCACCGAGTCCTCCAACTGGGTGCGACTGGGCCCAGATGTTGGTATCCAGTTGGGCGGTGATGCACACCCCACCAAGGTCACAGCAAAAAAAATGGTCAACCCCACAACGGCTACGCGAGGATAAAAGGTAATGATTGGTAATGCGATGTTCATACTTACTGTTCGAAATGGAGACAACAAATTCAAAGCGGCTTTATGCACCCGGATGCCAATCCACTGGCTGGCAATGCCCACTCTGCTGGAACGTGGCAATTTGCTCTGCGACTAAGTCGAACCAGTAGTATTCACCTGCAACTTCTGGGCGTTTCACGCGCACCGCTATTTTCACGGCAGACCCTGGCGCCACGTAAGGACTTTCAAGCGGGAAACGTGCAAAGTCTAATTGAACCACGCTATCGTCAGGCCCAAGCAACTGACAGCCCAAGTTGACCTGACCCGGAATGCCGGCACGGCAGAGCCAGGTGGCCTCTCCTGTATTGCAAATTCGAAAACGAAAGTCTGCCAAACCCGTGGCACCCGCTGCAGGTGACGCTGACTGCAATTGCAGCTTGGCCGCCAATGCATGGGAGCGGCGGCTATCCACGCTGCTTGCATGACCCGGTTTCTGCAAATAGAAACACTGTTGGTCGGTCAATTGGCGATGCAGTTTCGCCACCAAGCGTGCAGCATCACTCTCGGGCAAAGCGGGGGAGTCCGCCCACTGCTGGTATCGGTTAAATGGCACCACCCAAGGTATTTGCAGTTGTACCAATATCTGCGGCACTATCAACCCCCCTTGCTGCGCAGCAGCGGCGATATCTGCCATCACGATGTCGTTCTCTATCACCTTGAACTGCGCCATCTCGGCCAGCGATTGGGCCGTTTGCGAGTGATGGGGGCCAGGCTCCACCATTGCAATACGGCCCCACGGGCGAAGCACTCTGGCAAGATCACGCAAAGTGGCAAGCTGAACTTTGACATGGTGAAACACAGCAAGGCACGCCACTCGGTCCACACTCCTGTCTTGCAGCGGCAGGCGGTGCCCATCGTAAACCTTAAGCTGTACCGTGCCGCTTGGACGCACACCACGTTGGTCACACCACGCTTGCGCCAAACGAGGTGCGGATGAGGAAATATCCACCCCATGGCATTGCAGCCCAAACTGGCCTGGGCAAGGTTAAGCCAACCGGTTGCGCAGCCAAAGTCCAGTACATCCGCACCGGGGAACACATCGACTGCTTGAAGCAACAGACTCACGTTGCGCGTAATGTGAATGGCATCCGCCACGTTAGACAAAGGATTGCGGCACTGCTCAGAACCCACATTCAGCCGTGCAAAATAGGCGTCGGCAGCTTGCAGCAAATCGACATCGCTGAGCTGTCCCATAAGATCCTCAACATTAATCTGCACGGGTGGGTTGGGCGCCGGTTGAGGGTCGTCCGCCAGTGTGTGCAAGGCCATCACACCCCGTCACTCAGGACTATGTGAAAAAACAGTGCGCGGCGCTCGCGGTCTGCGGGCAAGTCAGACTCCATGCCCAGAATATTGCGGCAATACCAGCCACCCCATGACCGGCGCTCTGCCTTGGCATAGTTGTGTGTAACTTGCTTCAAACCTGGCAGCACACACCCTACACTGCGCGCCTCTGCTGACTTGGCCAATACTGTAAGAACATGCGTCTTAGACCAACCAGCCCGCAACAAACCAAGGTAGGTGCGTGCACCATCGGGGTCAACTTCGCGGTTCAACAACACCCTGTACACCGTGGCAACGAATGCAGCACCATTCAAGGCCACCAAATCACTCACATGCTCGACCACTAATGTCGATGCAATCGACACTGCGGTAGGCATTGAGGTCAGTACCACACACTGCTGTTGCCGCAGGGCAGCACGGCGGTTGGCGTATCGCACACCCTCTTCACTATTGGCCAAGGCGAGGTAAACCTCCTCTCTGGGCAGACTGGCCTCCAATTTTTCCACGTAAGACTTCCAGCCATCGGGGTCTGCCACGCGCCCCAATACACGCAAATAGAGTTGTTGCACGTAGGCAGAATTGTCCAGCCCCCGCAATTGGTGTTGCAGCGCCACATCCGGGTCAGAAAATTTCAAAACTCGCCCCCATACAATCGTATCACTCTTAATGAAACAGAAATATTTTCTTACGCCACGCCATCAAATATCGACCGCATATTATCTGACAACGGCCATGCCTTACACCAGAGCCAGAAGCACCGACGCCATACTCACTTCAGGCCGTGTGAATCGCCCTTGGTATTGAGGAGGCTCCAACCTTTGAGAAGATGGGGTACAAGCAAAAGCTCAAACAAATTTTCACCCAAAGTCCGTGAACGCGACGCTCACATGGCGCAAGAACGCCGTGGACGATATCCATTCCTGTAGGCGAACATTGAATCGATCTCAGCCAAGATCAGCTATGTATAGAAGATCCTAAAAACATGGGTTCACAAGCATGAGGTTGACACCGGTACCCTCGGCGGAATCACCACGGACCAATGTAGACAGGTGAAAGCCCTGGAAGCAGAGAACAAGTAGTGGCGCCGCTCCCATGAAATCTTTAAACTGGTCAGAGTTTTTTTCGCCCATGCGAAACTCGACCGCGAACTCAAGTCCTGAAGGACTTCATCAACTAGCATCGCAACACCTACGGGGTCGTGCCAATCTGCACGATTAAGTAGATTGCCCCGTCGTGGGTGTCAGAATTAACATACGTATTGACCTGGCAGAGCTATCATTTTGTGGCCGCTATCATTGTTGTCTACGCACCGCATTGTGGGTTAGTATTAAACCAGTCCCATGTGAACAGACTGTGTTCTGGACGCCTTGAAGCACGCCTTGGTTGGCCGGCAGCGGTAACGTGACGAACTCATCAACCACTGCGATCGTGGGTTGCGATGTCCATTCATTTGATACAACGAGCTGCTGGCCGAGGAAGGCATTGAACCCCTAGATCGCAGAAAGTGCGACTGTTACAACAACGCATTGGCAGAAACAATCAATCCCCTTACAGGGCTGAATTGATTCACCGCGATGCGCCGTAGACGCCCATTGGATAACTACAGATTCCAACGTTGCAATAGTTACCATGGTTTAACCATCACCGGCTACTTGAGCCTATCGGATACATTCCCTTTGCCGAAGCTGACGGAAATTACTATCGGCAATTAACCAGCCAGACGGCGATCCCGATAAAACTTGACCCAAGGTAACTCCTCGATACCCAAAGTGACTCATTGTCTAGCAAGGTGCCCCACAACACCGCTTGTTCTTCTTACTCAAAGGGTTAGTCGATACATATTTTTTTGACAGTGTAGTAGTGTCTCAATCCTGCTTGTTTCATGGCCTGCAATGTTTCAAACGGAAACAAGTTCAAAGCGCCAAATTGACGATGATTTACAGAACTTCCTGAATAAGGCGAATTGACCGTAGCGCAATTTAACGACAGAAGAAGTCCTCAAACCATGCAGCCAATTTTCGGATAACCGCTATGAGCAATTGAAGGAAAGGGCTAGTTCAACTCGAGTTGAACCTAGCCCTGTCAAAATCACGGCAGAAACCGCTGACTGTATTCAGTTGATCCCAAAATGTTGCCGACAAAGCTGAGAAATGAGCCACCTCCATCCAACGCGGCCACATCTGCATCAAAATGTGTCTGGTCGGGACTGCGTTGTAACATAGCCACGTACCCCATTGTTACTTTGACAGAGTTAGTCATCTTTGTTATGTACTCGGTGGACTCAGAGAATCCAATCATGACTTGACCTCGAGTCAAACTTCCATCATTTAATTTGCCTAGCCAATATGCCTTTCCAATTGGTTCAGGTGCTCTAGACAATATATTGTTATAGATTAATGTTATAAATTGGTCATTCGTAAGGCCGCCATATCGGGTTGTAAACTCAGCTGATCCTGCAAAGTCTTGAGAGATTGATTGTAAGCCGTAACCAGCCCTTGCACTCATTAACCAATATTTCAATCCGCCATAATCTGGAATACGCAAAAAATATGCAAAATACAATCGGACAATTGGTGCCAAGTTCGATTGAAATTCAGTCGAATTGAAAAAGCTATCAACAACTTGCGCGCGTGTTACTGCTCCACTACTGAGGGCATTATTCCAACCTGTTATTCCAGCAGAATCGCCTTCGCGCATCAAGAAGTCACGGTATTGCTGCATTACAAAAAGCAACGAATTGGTAAAAACATCGTTATCTTTAACATTTGGGTTTGTACCCAAACTGATCTCGACACAATCGGGAATACCATCACCATCCGTATCAACCGTGGAAGTACAGGTAGCTGTAAAATTGGCCACCACACTGCGGGCGGCACTCATCGTCAGGTTACAAGTAGTCGCCGTGCCACTGCAAGCGCCGCCCCAGCCTGTAAATATTGTCGTGGAATCTGGTGTCGCGGTCAGCGTAACCGATGCGCCCGAAGTGAAACTTGCGCTGCATGCAGCCCCACAATTGATTCCACCAGGACTGGAAGTAACAGTTCCCGCACCACTACGACTAACAGAAAGAGTAAACGTCGAGGGTAGCGTTGTCTGCATCGTAGCAGTCATCGTGCTGGATGCGGCAGACACATTGGTCATACCCAAACTACTCAGAGCTCCATTGTAATATTTGGAACTCGGCACTGATGCAGCATTAAAAGTCGTATTGTTTCCTGCATAGTACATGAGCGATAGACAACCACCCCATGAGCCCGGGGGCGTCACTAAAGTGCAATTCGCGTTTGAGGCTTCTACCGCCATATTCCCTTGGTGACTACCCGCTACATATTTATTAAAACTGTTGGCAGATTTTGAGCCAATATTTGTATCAATATGCTGAACCAACAACCCACCGGACCACGTGCCAAAAACGGCAGCCATTCCAGCATCCCAGCCAACGGGCGGACGATTTTCAACTAGCCAATACTCACTCGTACTAACACCGCTGTTCATAAGCATTACCGATGCGCTTGGGCTAGACAAGGGACTCGAAAAGGAAACGACAGCGCCATTGCCCGGCGTCTGGGGGGTAGACCAACCCAAGTATTGACGACTCCAACCATCCAACCCCACGGGTGTGGACCCACCGATTTCGCCACTCTTCCCCCCCCAAGATCCACTTGCCATCAGGCTGAAAATTCCCAAACCGCCGTTTTTTCCAGCAATGTCATACAAATCCGGAAGGCCACCCATTGCGTGACCCATCTCATGGGTTACCACACCCATCGTCATACGATTCGAGCTGCTATACATCTCACCATTGAGCGCCCAGTGGTTAACAGATTTTCCAGCAACAGTGACGCCACCTCCACCCCAAGCATGTGCCCATATGGACGGGGTTGGGCCTGACGAAGACGCTTCACCGCCGGCCAAAACAAAATAGATTAGTGCTTCGTCAACCTCGATGGTTCCATTCGCATTCGTATCCAAACCGGCAAAATTAACATAGGGTGCTGCTAAAGCAAGAGCACTATTGATCCAGGCAGACTCAGTTGAATATGAGCAGCTACTACCACAATTGGGGTGATTCTGCGGCAATGAAACGGATACAACACCATTCGGGCTACCAGGTTGAGTAGAAGCGACCGGCACAACTGAAATAGCGCTAAACGAATTATCTTGATAATATTTGGCTACTGAAGGGGCTGACGTGCTATGTACTATATTTCCCCAGTATGTGAGTGCTCCCGGTTGTAAACTGACGTTCTGGAAATTGACCAAAACCATCAGTATCTTTTTAGATCCCGTCACTGGAGTTGGGGCCCATGTACCGGTCACGGGTGACGAAAATGTAGCTCCGCCACTTGCTCTTGTTGCTCGGATACTGTTTAAGAAATCAGCTTGGTATTGTTCCAGCGCATCATTCCTTGGCGGGCGTAAGTGCTTTGGTGGCCATTGCGATTGCGGTACGTTGACCGCGGCGCCGTCTGAAACCACTTCCACGCCTGAAGGAACCGGATTACCCAGAGCATCACCAACCGCATATTCGTAAGCGCCAGTGGTCGGATTTTTGACCACTGTATAGCCTGCTGCGGTCTCCGTCCAATTCTGGAACTCGTCACCACGTGCGTACGCTTGGAAGGTTACTCCATTCGGTTGTTGAATTTGAACCGGATACGGACTGGCAGGTCCAGCTTGCGCTATAGAAGTGGCAAAAAAACATGCCAAACCGGCTGTGTATGAGGCAATACGAGCAACACCGCCTGCGAACTCCCGCCCCCACCCGCAGCGGGTCTCGATCAAATTTTTTCTTTTCGAAATCATTTTTAAGATCCTTACGCCATTTTTGCAAATCGCAAGAGTACTCTTTCTCCCTGAATTCTGCAAGCATTTGCCATTTCCTGAATCGCCCCGGTCAATCACCCGGGATTTTGTAGAAACCTGATGACCTCAATTTCAAGAGATAGAGGAGGTTTACATGAATAAGTAGACAAAATTCCCCGAAGAATTCAAGATTGAAGCTGAAAAACAGGTAACTGACCATGGCCACCGGATAGCAGAAGTTGCCGCCAGACTTGGTGTCAGTCAACACAGCCTGTATTCGTAAATCAAGCGCTACAGCAAGGCCCCCGAGGCTCGGGCCGCACAAGATACCCAGTCAGATGAACTGCGCCGGCTCAAGGCCGAGTTCAAGCATGTAACTGTGGAGCGCGATGTGACCGGTGCGGCGCAAGTGCAAAGTTTTGCAGTTCCATCCCAGTGGCTTTTAGCCTGGCAGCAGGCGCCGATATCAGAGCGCGCAAGGGACGACCAGCACATTCTAGGCGTGAACAAGCAATCTTGGCGGAAGAGTGGCGCCGTGTGGGGCTACCGCACGATCAACTGTGACCCGGGTGAGTCCTGCGGCAAGCACCGTGTGGCGCGCTTGATGAAGCCCGAGGGGCTATGCCCCAAAACAGGTTATGGCCCCCGCTGAGGAGTACGCGCTGGCAAGCCTCAAGATGTTTCGTCCAACCATCTGCAACGCCAGTTCGATGTCCTGGAACCCAACAAGTTATGGGTTACCGATACCACCTCCCTGCGCACCGACAAGGGCTGTTTGTTCCCGGTTGTTCCTGTCCGTAGTCATCGCCTTGTTCTCCCACCAGGTCATTGGCTGGCCAATATGTGAAAGCATGACAAGCGACTTGGCGCTCAACGCTTTGTTGATGGCGGTATGGCGGCGCAAACACAAAACAAAAGTTATGGTGCATTCAGAACAGGGCAGCCAATTCACTAGCTATGACTGGCAGGACTTCCTGAAGGCCAACAACCTGCTAGGCAACACGCGCCGCCGACGGAACTGCCATGACAACGCTCTGTCAGAGAGCTTCCTCCAGTAACTCAGGTGTGAGCACATTAGACGAAAGATTCATCCAACCCGAGAGGAGGCACACCAGGACGTTTGATTACATCGAAATACTTTACAACCCCAATTGCAGGTACGCCCATGCAAATAACCTGCCTCCTGTAGAGTACGAGAAGCAATATCTGCTGAGGCTCAGGTCAGTCTAGGAAACCGGTGGCGACCCAACTACGGATTCGGTCGCATGAGCTCATCGGATGCTGTGTGCTGACTTCTTGAATATCGACGAACCCTTCATACCCAGCCGAACCCGATCCGAGTTTATGGCCAGGGCTTCTATGCAAAAAAATTGTTCAAATTTATGCTACCCCTATTTAAAGAGCCACTAGTTGATGGCCGAAAAAATTTACAACTTTCGTTGCCAGTTTAGAATTTTCAAACAAACTTTGATAGCGATGGTTAAAACTAAGTTTTGAAAGATACAACTTATTGTGACCTATCGCAAACGGGATAAGCGTTGGCTTAGAATCTAGAAATTTAACCACTCCCTCTATTACTCCAAGCCAATGATGATTGAGTATGTCATCTAATATAACTACACCTTCATTTGAAATGAGCTCACTAGAAATCTTGAGATCATTTATGGTATGTTCAGCTGTATGACCACCATCAATTGATATAAATCTCATCGAACCTACGCCGATCCTCTTCCTCAGCATAAGTCCATCATCAGTCGAATCTCCTGCTATAATTACAGTATTTGCACCTTTATGTATATCAAATAACATAAGATTTTTCTTGAAAATTTCTAATGAACCATTGCCAGATCCGTCGATGTTCAGATCTTGATTGCTAAAAATGTCAACGGCGTAACTAGAGAATTTCGAATCGATCACACTATTTAGAAGAATATATAGTTTGCCATGGTGAACACCAATCTCCAAACATCCACCGGTTTTATTTATCTCCAGATTATTAAGTAGATCGATTGTTTTGAATACCTCATTTGAGCACCATCCATCTACTTGGTTAAACCCCAATTCGCAATAGTCAGCAAGTGATTTTGTGTAAATCATATAAATTCTCCATTTATTCGTTTTTTCGGGTGGTTTGAATAATTCACCGTTAAGTCGAGTAGCGCGGCCGCATAATCTGAGATTTCATTCGGGTACATCCTGAATACGTATAGTTTTCAGGGCTGACTAGGGGTCCCCGGATTTGAAAGGAACTTGCCCTGTGCTTTGACGCACTTCAATACCAGAGTTCCAACTGTTTACCCCGCACTACTCAAAGATCGAACAGTTCAAGCTGCGTGAAAATTGCACTGTGGTCAGGATCGAGGGTCGCTTGTTTCATGCTGTGCGCCTTATAGCGCTGCGGGGTTTTCGAGTGTGAGCTTCTTACGGCGGTCAAGTACCATTTTGCAAAAAGTACTTATGAAGTCCTACTATGGACGATTTGCGCACCTGAATTCGAAAATACGGCATAAGGCTTTCTCATTGAAGTTTATGCCCGTGGCATCCACTGGCTATGCCAATTACCAGCAAGCACCACTTGGAGCAATTTTTCGGTACTTTGTTTCCAGGTAAACCAATGGAACATATCCGACTGTGGTGTTAGCCCCGCCTTCTTCAGCTTCTGCCATTCCTCCACACCATCTGCCAATGATTCTGGTGTCATTCCGGAAAAATAATGGGCGTGCACACCTGCAACTTCTCGAAATATTGGAATGTCACGAGCAAGTATACAAATATTATGCAGCGCAGCTTCGATCAGCGGCAGACAAAAACCCTCGTCCTCCGATGCCGCGATTAAGCAGGTCGAATTTTCATATACCTGTTTCAGGTATTCATCACTTATGTCTTTCAGCCAATGCAATCGATTCCCCAGTTCCGCATGTTCTTGTATACATGCAACAGTCTCAGGAATTGTCCGCCTCATGTGTTCAGGAACTCCTTTCCAACCTTCGTTACCCACGATCACAAGATTGACATCAACACCCTTTTCCCACAGCAGGGTGAAGGCTTTCAAGGCCTGCATATACCTCTTTCGGGGCTCTACGGTTCCGACCATAAGAAACGTGAGCCGCGAACCAAGTTGCTTCAATACATTCGGGGCGTCGTCCCGCATACCCATACTTGGAAGCGAACTTTCGACGTCAGCCCCTAAGTGAAACCATCCAATATGGTACGGACGAAGTCGCGAAGCGCCGTTCACTATTAGCCATGCTTCCAATTCTTCGGCAACGGTACGTGAGATACATATCGCTCCGTCTGTTTTGGTTACCGCCCTTAGCCATGCGTCATGCTCAACATCTGCTCCAAGAGGAAACGCCTCTGGAATTGTCACGGGTAACAGATCAAACACAACGAAATAAACACTAACCCCTGCGTCACGCCACCGTCTATACAGACCCGACCTTTCTGCCTGGACTACAGACAAGCCATATAGGTCTAAGCCAAGTAACACATCGCCACTTTGGGGCTCTACGACATGGTCAAAGTTGTTGATTAACCCTTCAGTTACCTCGTTCGCGGGAAATCCCAATAGGTTCAAAGTAGTGTATCGACGTGCGTATCGATAGTGCCACGTCCCGCCCATATCACTAAGGTATACTGGCTCAACTCGATAGTCCTCCAGCACCGAGTTCAGTAAACAACCAGCGACCGAACGAGCGACACGTTCAATTCCACTCTTCAGATCCGTCCGGCACGTTGCAGACATATCAAGGAAAAGGCGACGTTTCGGTACAATAGCGGGCATATTCTGGGCTATAGCAGCAGCGATCTCGATGTATTCAGAATCGCAAAACTGTTGCTGAGAGCGCTTCGATATGCTGGTTAGGAGCCCCTGCAGACCATTCGCTGCATCTAAATGAATATCCTCTATTGCATTGCGGTACTGAATAGCGCATGCACGCGGTGAATGGTGCTGCCGAACATACTGGCGCGCGCGCGCGCTAAGCTCCGCGCGCAAATTCTCATTTTTATACAATCTCTCCATGGCTTCAACAAGTTCGGATTCTCCGAATTCATCGGATAGCATCCAAACCGCATCTGACGATATTTCAGCGATGGACCCATTGGCATTGACGATAGTTGGCAATCCATTATTCAGGCAGTCTAGCACCGTGCCTGACGTTTCACCCCTCGAAAGCGTACGCAATTGAACGCCCACGTCCGCTGCCGCCAAATACTCTTGAAACATATCGTCATCGGCCCAGCCCGTAATTTGTATGCGATCTTGCATATTACTCTCACGAATCATATCCATGAGATCCCGACCATAGTTATCACTTTGGTTTTCACCAACGAAAATTAACATGCATTGCTCATCTTTAGCCAGGTTTGATTTCAACCATGCTTTCAATAGTCGATGATTCTGCTTTGTCGGACCAAGTAAACCAAAACTACAAACTACGAATCTTTCTGCAACTAGGCCCAGTTTTTCCCGTGTCTGCTCCCTCATACGTTCTGACGCAACATCACGAAGATGGGGAATAACTTTCCAATACTTCGATAGTTCTTTGTTGTACCAGTGACAAGCAAGAGCACGTGAAAATTCAGAATGAACAATTACCCCTGATGCCTGCTGAAGCACACTGAAGTTAGCTGGGTACTCCATAATGACATTGCTTATGAGTGGGCCACTCTTGCTACAATTAAGTCGCTCCCTCACTGCCTTATATCCGTGAGCGAAATACAGTTCACGAATCCACGCGTGCGGCGTCATTCCATGAATTTCGCGATGAAATTGCAATCCACTTAGGAAAAAATCATGCAATACAACTACGCCAGGTGCAATTTTTAACAAATCGACCATATATGCGTGAAAATGCGAGTTACCAAAATGATACAGAATTCGATCTACGGCATTATGATTGCAACAGAACCAATTAACGTCACGAATGTCACAGTTTGCTTGGATCCAAGGATCGACAACCTCCTTTTGTTCAACAACTACAGTAATATCGTAATAGTGAGCAAGTGCGGGAAGTAGTTCGGCGGTGTATCGAGCGATACCTGTTCGCTCCGGCGGCAACGGAGAGACGACTGCAAGTTTCAAACGCCTGACGCAGCCTCTTTCGTGCACTCTTCTATTCTTTTGAATATTTTCAAACAAAGAGATTGCAACGGTTGCGTTTTTATTCCAGACCAATTCTTTCGCTTCTTCCTGATCGTGTTGCACAAAACAAATTTCGGCGGCCTGTTCCTCAATCGCTCGCCTGATTTTATTTTCTAACGCAGTTATATCTACCGGATCGAATATTGCTTCGCTTACAGCAACTGCCTCTGGCAAGCTTGATGTACTAGTGACGATTACTGGTTTCCCTGACTGCGTGATCTCCAGCACGGGAAGGTCAAAAATTTCATGTAGTGACGGGAGAATAACTAGCTTAGCTAAGTTGTATAGCGTGACTAAGTCGTGGTCGGTGACATAACCTGTGAAAATAACGTCAGCTTTATGTAAATCGCATTCACCTGCCAATGTCCGCAACTTATCGCGATGATCAGCTGACAGCTGTCCGACTATGGCGAGCTGGTGATCTGATCGAATTACTATCGGTAGACGAGCATATGCATGAATAAGACTAGAAAGGTTCTTCAGGATTTCATAACCTCCGAAGTACATCGCAAAAGGCTTAGTCAACCCAAACTGCTGTCGAACAGTTAACTCGTTGACTCTCTCCACCTTGATTTTTTGAAAAATTTGCGAACAGGCCTCTGAGGGGTTTGTTACCACAGAATGCTCCAAGTCCAATGCTACAGTGCCTTGAACTTCGGTAGGCGCTAAGCTAATAAGATAAGCATCAACTCTCTGGAGATGACTTACTTTTCTCAAATAGTGCTGCTCAAAGGAAGGGTTCGGTAGCAAATAGGCTTCTCGATTCAGTAAAGGAATCAGGTCGTCGAGCATCACTATCGTAGGAATTCCAATCGTGTGCTCGCCAATACTCGTGACAGCTTCGTCAACGAAGCCATCAAAAAGACTTGAAAGATAAATAATATCAGGCTTCAGGGAAGCCAAATATGCCTCCCGGATGAGCTCCGCGACTTCTCTTCTGAGCGTATTCCGTGGGTCACATTCACGAACCGGTCCCGGAGCAGTCCATATATGAATATTTTTTTGCTCAATCAAGCCTGAGAAGGCCGCTCTTATTGGCTCGATCGTGTCCTGAAATGAACCGTTCAACGCGATGTGAACTTCATGATCACCCTGATTGCGAACAATTGCTTGCGACAGCTCCAGCGCAGATCGGCTGATATCGCGTAAAAAATATACTGTTTGAGCACCCTGCAAATCAATTACTATACGCATAAAGTCGTATTTTCAGTATGAATACGCACAGCATTCTTAAGTTGAAAATAAATGTAATTTTCGTGGGGTGCGAGTTTGTTTTTCTCTTCATGTTCTGGAATAAAACATATACCTTCCCTCGTTGGAAGCACATTAACATACTTATAAGTCGCGCTGTTGAATAGCTTCAACATCTCTATTAAGGAATGATCCAGCAATAGAAAATTAATCCAGGCATTTAACTCCACTTCATTGGGTTTCCTAAAATGCTTACACCTAAATACACTGTCTACCAAACGACATTTATGTATTTTTCTAATTGATTCAATATCCACAAAAAAAATCCCTGCCTTTTTGCTACATTCCGTTTATTTTGTAACTATCAAACACGTTTGGTGGTGTTTTAAAAAAATGCATTAATTCACCGTGAGTAGAATGTATATAGAAACGATTCAATCCATCAAAATAGGCGAAAATATAACCACGTATTTGAAGTTGCTGTTCCCATTTATGGTGGGTGGGGACTTGGGAATTGGGTTCAGTTGCTTCAACAATCACGACCCAAGGTCTAGCGGTGTGACAGCCCCATCCGGACAACACGACTTCTTCCATCCCTTCCACATCGATCTTCAGCCATTGGATTTCGAGTTTACCGACTTCATCGAACACTGCGGATAAGGTGCTTGTCCGCACGGTAAGCTCTTGTACCTCGAATCCTCGTTGCATGTGTCGTTCTGCAAATACTCTTGAGCCGGTGGATAGACCGGTTTGAGGTATCATAAAAAAAATCTGCGTTCCAGACTCCGCTGCCAAAACAGCTTCAATAACGCGTTCATCCGGTCTGTCGTGACGTAACGCCTCGGCATAGGCCGAAATCGGCTCGACATGCACACCGCGCCAACCACGTTCGTAAAATGCTTTACTGACTGAATCGACGATAGGGTCTTGCGCTCCGACATCGACATAAATTCCGCTTTTCACCCGCCCCAATGCCCGCCAGAGCATGACGTCTTCAAAGTTTTGCGCGTACGAAGTGATGCCAACATCGGGTGATTTTGGAGGCGCGTCTTTTCCAATTGAGGGGGCCACGCCTTCCAAAAAAAACACGCCCTGGGGCTGCCGTCCCAAGCGCAGATTTTCGCGCAGCGCAATCGCCTCACCCCAAATAGCCCCATCAACACGCTGATTCGTCATGGCAATAGCAGTCTTGAAGTGGTCCAATGCCCTTTGAATTTGGCCGAGATTCAAAGCAGCGCGACCCAGCCTGTGATACACGCTAGAGACCAGTATTTGGCTAATTAGCTTTCTACTGCAACCCCAGTCCTGCGCCAAGCGTACGAACTGCTCACCCGATTGAGGATTGTCTAATTCCAGGTGACCAGCCGCTGCTAATAACGCCAGTTTGGCGCGATCAGGGTGTTGCTGCAAGGTTTCGCGGTTCAGCTTTGTCAGGCTTGGCCAATCACCCGATTGCCATTGGTCGCGGCTACGCTCCAATAAGCTTTCGTCATACGGCACCATGCTAAAGCTGGCGGTTGACGACGACTCAATTTGAGCATGATGGGACTCGTCATACACAACGGCAGTACTGGGATAGGGCGATTGCTTTTTCTGTGGAGCCAACGCACGAAATTTTTTTCGTCGACTCATAACCCGGGCTCTCGCAACAACAAATCTTTAATCAGCTCAATTTGAACTTCTGCACGGTATAACTCTTGCTGGAGCAATTGTTGCTGAGACTCGATTTCCACGTTTTTTGCAGCCAATACCGTGGCCTTGGCGTGGGCCTCCGCATCGTGCTCTGCCAAGAGTCGGGTATGTTCCTCCTCCAGTTTTGCTATCTTTCCAAGAGCGTCATGCGCTTGCTTTGCGAGGGCTTCAGCGTGTTTTTCCATTGCGTCTTTGGCCAGATTAGCCGCAGTGAGTGCAGTTTGCGCTTCCTCGACTAATTGCGCAAAGTTTCGAAAAAATAGCGCAGTGCCAATGGATGGATGGCGCTCAGGTTGCACGCCAGCCAGAACATAACCCTGAGTTTGCATGAATGCCTGTACAGCTGCCAGGGAACACTCCGCAGGTGCGCCTGCCTGAGCAATGTCCACGCGGGCCAACACAACATTGGCTTGCGCCAGTGCGTTGCGAGCACCTTGCAAAATGAACAGCGCCGGGAAACAGTCCACCCACAGCCAACAGGGCTGCGTCGCCAGTGTGGCATACACGTCGTCCAGTGCAAATGCGTGTTTGGGCTGCACCTCAACAGTCTTAATATTTTGCCAATAACGTTGCAGTTGGTCGATGGCCAGTAATCCGCTTTCCGCCGAGTTGCTAGCCTGATACCAAACAATTGGGCCAGTTCGTTCGGCAACAATATGGGGGAAAAATTGAAAGTGCCTCCCTGGCAACTGCCGTTGAACCTGGTCTTTTTTTGCTGGGTCTGCATCAATAACCAACAACTCCACACCATTCAGGATCGATTGATCGATGGACAGTAGGTTGGCTCCAACATGCGTAACTTGCCTAGGTGACAACCATTGCGCTAAAAACGTCAGCCACGGATCGAGCGTGATTACCGCACTTAGCTTAGGTATCATTGGCGACTCAATCGTAATGTCTTTAATTTGAGGCCCAAGCGACGGGTGTCGTTGCCACCGGCCTCAGCAGGGCAGTGATTGCCGGGCAAACTCATCTGCAGCACCCAGGAATGATGTTGTGTCGCAAGATCAAATGCGCCTGAACTGACCATTGGGTACAGGCTACTATCTTGTGAAAAATCATGAACCAAATCTATCGATTGCACACTTCCAACACCAGACACAACACCCAACTGCATACCTACGACGATCTCGGGCTGCATAGCATCCTGAATCATCAATTCAACGACGTAGTACCCAGCCAGCACGGGCGGCATTTGCAGCGTTGATACCACCCCTGGCCCTGCCCAGCGGCCGTCATCTTCCGCGTGGTACCAGTTACTGCCGTCAATATCGTTACAAAGGTTGACTGTGATGACACCCGGTGCATTGCGTTGCCAAAAATTGGAAACCTGTTGCGCCACCTGGAGTTGCTCTGTGGCGTTCTGATTAAGCAAAAAGTAATGTTCTGTCTCTTGCTGCGCTTCATCCAGCTGCAAGAGCAAAGACTCGTATGCGTCGGTCAGCGCTACAAGCTTTTGGTCGCCTTCGGTCCGTGCCTGGTTCAGCTGAGTCCGAAATTGGGTGATTTTCTCAGATGCTTGTGTGGCCTGCAATTGGGCTTGCTGTTGGGCGGCAATATGCTGTGTCCATAGCTGGAATACCGAGGCCTCTGGGTGGCTGCCAGAATATGATGGTACGTGCGCAGTCGCTTCCAGCTCTTGCAGCAGCTCGCCAGTTGCAGGGAAACTGCTGATGATCTGCGTCATTAAATATTGATCAACGCCGCACGGTGGCGTTGCTGCTAAGAGACTTTGGTCAGTAGCAGCAGGGGTCAGTTGAATTCCCCACTGTTGACTCATGGATTCCGACAATAGACCAGGTTGGTACACAACCGTACCAGAGTGCACCAACACGCAGCGGGGGCTGGCTGCGTAATACTGAGCCAACAGAGTTTCTGTTGTGAAAGACCACTGCTCAAGGTGCTTTTCAACCAATTGAGGGGAAATTTCCGAAATGCCCAGAAGTTGCTGCTGCAAGTACTCGGCAGGCGTGTTGTACGCTAGTACCAACAAGATATGAGGGTCGAAATCCAGCCAGTAGTCAAGCAGATGGGTAGTATTTGACATGTGCCAACCCCACATGGGGTGCTGAAGATTGGCCAACCACAAATCGGCGGCCAATTCGCGCCAAGCCGCACGCATTGGCTTCGGAGTATCGGAGGTGATTTCAACGTCAACTGCAGTTGTAATTTCAACTAGAGATTCCCCCATCATTTGATGGATATCCTGTGGTAGCAGCCCGTCTCTGTGGGATGGGCTAACCTCGTACACCCCCAACCCTTGCAAAGTCTGCCAAACAGATTGCACGGCATGCGGGTCTGGACCGGCTACAAGAAAAATATTCATGGTTGCGCAATGTCGAATCATTTGAAGTACACATTGCCACGCACATGGCCAAAAAAATCAATCCATTGGGGAATGATGGCTGCTTCGGTATAACGTTGGCTAATTGACTGGCCTCGTGATTTCAAGTCCTCACGCAACGGGGCTGCGTCCGGGTTGACTAGTTTCGCGAGTTGCGCGGTGGCGTTTGCTGCGTCATAAGGATCAAAATACACCGCCGCATCGCCATAGATTTTCCGGTGCACCGGTATTTCCGAAGCAGCCACCACACAGCCACACTTGATGGCCTCCACACCAGAATAATCAAACCCCTCTGCCAACCCCGGGCACACAGTGACAGCGGCATGATGGTAGAGGGTGTGCAGCTCAGCAGATGGTACATTGTTCAGCCAAAACACTTCTCCGCGCGCAGCCCATGGTCTAAAGCTATCAAATACCGTGGAATAGTCCCATCCAACATTGCCCACCGCTACAAGTTTCAGGCTGGGGTGGCTTTGGTATTTCAACGATTCCCATATTTGCACGAACATCTGGTGGTTATTGCGCGGCTCTATCGTGCTGACAATTAGCAGGTAGACCACGGGGGCAGCTTCACCTGCAATATCAGTGCTAATCATTCCTGCTTTTGGTGCTTTGACAATGTCTGACACGGCCATTCGGTTGCGGATGATTTGGTGCACCAAATGGGCGGGGGTGTCTTCCACAAAATACTCGTCCGACACAATATTGTGAATGACCGCACTGCGCAGTGCCGCTTGCGGGAACAGCTGCAGAAAGTCTGCCCGCGTAGCGTGTGATATACAAGAAAACCAAGCCTCGCTGCGTACATTGTCTTTGATCGCATGGAAATGTGACGCTTGGTGAAAGGCCTTGTCTGAAATGGTGTGCGGCATCGGCATCGGCACCGGCACCGCATCATGATACCGCCCTACCATTTGCGTGGCACTGCTCACGTCCCCGGGGAACGGCGTCTGCGTTACAAAGCAGTCAAACCCGGTGGTGTCTATTCGGGCATAGCTGGGGGAACTGGAATACGTCAGGCCATCCAGCCCAGCTTCGTGCATTTGTATCCTGGGCACGGTAAGCACCCTATGACGGCTACCCTGAAGCGCAGGCTTGGCGGCAGCATTGAGTGTTTTGCTGAAAAAAGTTCGCCATATAAAGTCTTCAAATAAGTCAGACTCAAAGCGGCTCAAGGGTAGGCTCAGGCCCAGGTTTGCGCGGAGCCGCAAAATCTGGCGGGCAAAGCTTGTTTGAATTCGCCCCATAGCAGCCTGGTACAGGTTGTCGTAAGGCTTTTCGTACAACGAAACTACAAATTTGGACAAACGGTCTATGCGTTTGTCAGGAGACAAAACTGTATTGACAAGCAATGCCGGACGAAGACGACGCTCCCCATGCTGGATAAGACCTTCCACATCAAACGCATCAATCTGGTTCAAACCTTTTAACAGCAGGCGCGACTCTTGCGGAATGCCGGCGTAACCGTCCAACGCAGGTTTTAGGTCAACCAGGATCTTCATACTGCGGAGGCTGGTTGATTGTAGAAATCAAATGCTTCGTCAGTACTGTCAAAGGCATGGAGCTTGCCGGCGTCTAGCACGGCAGCTCGGTCACAATGCATTTCAATATAGGTGGGCATGTGCGACACAATAACCATGGCTTTGTGCTTGCGTTTTACAAACAACTCCTCATTGCATTTGTCGTTAAATCGACTATCGCCCACGGCGACAATTTCGTCGATCAAGAAACAATCAAAATCAATGGCCATCGACACCGCAAACGCTAGGCGCGCAGCCATCCCGGATGAATAGTTCTTGACCGGCTCAATAAAGTAACGCCCCAGTTCGGCAAAATCTTTAACGAAATCGATACGGTCTTCGATGGACACACCATAAACCCGGCAAACAAAGCGCAGATAGTCGTATCCCGTGAGCGACCCTGCGTACCCTACTGAGAAAGCCAATGGCCAAGATACACTCATACTGCGAGCAATATGGCCACTGCTGGGTTGGTCCGCACCCGAGATGATGCGGATCAAAGTGGATTTGCCAGCGCCATTGCGTCCCAAAATTCCCAACTTCTCGCCGGGATGCAGTTTCAGGTCCACTTGATCAAGCACCGTTACGGGGCCGTGCCGGGTGGCGAAGTGGCGGCTTACGTTGTGCAGCGCGATCAATCCAGCACCCCTTTGCGGCTGATGTCGCGCACCTGAGCCAGCCCTAGCAAAGTCAGTAGGGCGCAAAAGGTAGCCATGTAAGCAATGCTGTAATGCGCGTGAAAAGATGCACCAAAGTAGCCATCACGCAACATCTCGATCCCATGCACCATGGGAAGCCAGAGAACGAAGTCTTGGAAACTCTGCGGCAAGATATCCACCAAGAAACCAGCGCCAGACAAAGGGAACAAAATGTAGGTAAAAGGCCCCCACAACTTGTGCACCACTTCGGATTTTTCAGACAACGGTGCAATCAACAAAGACACGGAAATACCAAACCAAGCCGTCATAAGCCACCCCCCCATGACCAGAAGAATGTCCTGCGGCGGTTGCATCCAGTTAAAAACCGTTGCCACAGACGCCAGCACCATAAATGAAATAGTGGCACCAACGGCCTCCAGCAGCAGCCTGGCCATATACACATCAATTACCTTGACATGACGATGAAACATCAGGGTACGGTTTGGTTCAATGGCCCCTATGCAATGCCCCGGCATATTGCGCCACAGCAATACCGACGAATAGCCGGTAATGCCAAACGCAACAATGGGAATGGAGGAACCGTGGCCCACGTCCACCACTGTCCAAAGCGTAACAACACCGATGGTGAAAATCATGGGTTCCACAAAGACCCACAAAAAACCAATGTTATGGCGGCCAAATCGCGTGAGCACTTCGCGCATCAGCAAGGCACCGATCACGCGCTGCTGAATGCGAAAAGACTGCCACAGGCTGTTTTGACCCATCATCGGTACTGTGGTTTGTGGCTCTGGCACGGTTGACTTTTGCATATCAACTTTGATGTTCTTTAACGCCCGCAATCAGCATGCTCAGCACGCCCCAGACCACCAAGCCCATCAGAAAAGTTGCCAGAATGCTGCGCACGCGCTTAGGGTCTTGGGCCACATCTGGCAAACTGGGCTGCGTGACACGCTCCAGGTAGACCTGTTGACGCAGTGCCTCGCTGCGGGCCATTTCCAGGCTGGTCAGCGCACTGACCAACTGCTTGTTGGCAAATTCGGCATCAATGGCCAGACGCTGATAGTCCGATGCTTTGTTGGCCAACGATGTTTGACCGCCGGTCACATTTGCGGTTTCTCTTTTTATTTCTTGCTCAAGAGTGGTGGCGCGCAACTGCAATATCGGAATTTGGGGGTTCTTTGGCGTGGACGCCTTCAATAGTACTAATTGGGTGGTGGTGGCAATCAAATCGTCTTGCACCTTGGCCACTTGCAACAGCTTCGCAGTGGCCTGACGCTCGGGGTCTACAACACCCTGGCGGTTACGGTAATCGGCCAAAGCCAAACCTGTGACCTTGGCTTTTTGTTGTGCTAGGTCTACCTCTGCCTGCGAGTAATGGATCAGGTCTCTGCGGCCGCGTTCGTTCATGCGGTTGACCAGGGTCTCGCTTTGTTTGAGCAGCTCAGTGTTGACGTTGAGTGCATCTCGCGCAGTAAAGGCCTTGACCGACAAGGATGTGATGGAGGACGTCGAATCGGTCAACACCGATACTTTCTTTTGGTAGTAACGGTGTAAAGCCTCAAAGCTTTTGTCCGGGTCCAGCCCGGCAAAGCGGCTGAATCGGTCTACATCCGGGTTGGCAAAGGCTTTGTCCAACGCAATGGATTGCACCAACACGCGCAACGCATCGCGCGACAGAACATATTCATGCACGGTATAGCTGTCGTCTTGCGCACGCGAAAATCCAGAGCCCTTGAGCAGCGCACCCAGGGGCGAAGTCATGGGACGCTCTGGGCTGCGCACCACAAAGCTACTCTCAGAGGTGTAGACGTCTGTCGCCACGAAACCAAAGTACATAATGGAAATAGCGGTGGGTATGACCACCGTGAGCCAGAACAGACGGTCTATCCGGGATACACGAGTCTTGAGTCGCTTTAGCGCGTTGGTGCTAGGCGATGGGAGTGATGTTGATTGCATGCAATATTTCGATTATTTCACCGGAAGTTAGCGGTCTACACGACGCGTCCGTAGTAATTTTGCAAATGGACGATGTCGTCCACACCCAAATACTGGCCACTTTGTACTTCGATCATGGCAAGGCTCAACAGGCTCGGATTCTCCAGTCTGTGCCTTGTGATCTGCTTGTATATAGGTGGATTCATTGGTGCTGACATAGAACTCACCCTCGCCATAAGTTACCTTTGCCATGCCATAAACAACGATACAGTGTTCGCGGCGGTGGTGGCGCATTTGCAGACCCATACGGGTACCTGGCTTGACTTCGATACGCTTGATTTTGAGAATCCCGTGCCTTCCTCCTTCAAGGTGTACATGACCCAGCGGTAGGTGCACGGTGCGGTGAAGATTGTGCTCGGCATGCCCCAGCGCTTTGAGCTTGGCATAGATGTGCTTGACATCTTGGGCACTGGCTTTGTCGACCACCAAAATGGCATCTGGGTCCACCAGATCACCCCGTGTATTCCCGGAATCAATGTCGCTCCAAACAATATTGCAGGGCACTACAGCAACGCCCGGGGTCTTTCCCATAGCGGCGTAGTCGATGGAGTTGTCCGGCACGGTGGTGAAGGCTACTGCGTCCAGTTCTATCTGGCTGAAGCCCTTGCCATTGGCTTTGCGGGATTTTTCCAGGAAAGCATGGACGGCCTGAAGCACATCAGGACAGTCCAGTGCCATGGCCTTGCGGATGCGATCTGCACTGGGGCAGAACGTGCCGGAGCTCCAAAAAAAGTGGCCAGAATTGAAATACTCTTGTGCTTTGGCCAACGTGAGCTTCTCAACAAAGCGCAGTACCTGGTTGCCATTGAATTCGATATAACCATAGCCCGCTTTAGTGCTAGTAGGCTGAATACCACATGCGACAAGTTTGCCCTGTTGGGGCAGTACCGTTACATGGACTGCCGGAGCAGAAAACACAGCTTCGTCAGCAATGAGGTGATCGGCTACGAGTACGAGCAAAATGGTTTCTTCACCATGCGCCTTTGCAACGCTGAACGCCGCAGTGGCAATGTTGGCGGCAGTGTTGCGGCCAAAGGGTTCTAGGACAAAAGTGGTTGCAAGGCGGGTGGTGTTGAGCTCACGGAAATCGTCATCAGTTTCAAAAAACAATTCACGGTTGGTAATCGTGAGGATTTCGGCCACACTTGGCGGCGGTGCACCACGCAAAAATACTTTCCCGAGCAGACATTGCCCATCAGCCCGGCGAATGGAGGGTTTGGGATGCAGTTCGCGCGTTACGGGGCAACGTCGTGAACCAGAGCCGCCGCGGAGAATGGTGGGTGTAAGCATCGGGTGGTAAGTTCAAGCTGGTTGCTAATGGGCGCTGGCCAATGTTTGCACCGCAATCCGTAACTGCGCCTCGGTATGTGCGTGGCAAATAAAGAATCGCAAACGCGCTGCCCGCTCTTCAACAGCTGGGTAAATGATGGGTTGCACATTGATCCCGCTTTCAAACATGCGGCTGGACACCTTCACGGCCCTTAGGGAGCTTTTGAGGATGGCGGGCGTCACCGCAAAGCCTTGCGATAGACCGGTGTCAATGCCATGCTCCTTTGCAAGCACCAAGAATTGGGCTCCCCGCTCTTGAAGGCGTGCCACGCGTTCGGGCTCATCAAGCATGATTTTGATCGCCTCCAGCGCGCACGCAGCCAATGGAGGAGCAATGCCAACGCTGTAGACAAAGCCAGGCGCAAAGTACTTCAGGTTTTGAACAAGTGCACGCTCGCCAGCAATATAGCCACCACAGCTGGCCAGAGTCTTGCTGAGCGTACCCATCCAGATATCGACCGATTTGCCGCTCACGCCAAAGTGTTCACGGATTCCTTTGCCGGTCTTGCCGAGCACGCCAAGCGCATGTGCCTCGTCCACCATCAAAAAGGCTTTGTGTCGTGTTTTGATTTCAATCAGCCTGGGCAAGTCGGGGATGTCTCCATCCATGCTGTAGAGGCCTTCAACAATAATTAGCACTCGCTCGAATTGGCCACGGATATCGCCCAAAATGGAATCCAGCGCCGCACAGTCGTTATGGGGAAACGATCGTCGTGCAGCGCCAGAGAGCTTGATGCCTTCCAGACTACTGTTGTGGATCAGGGTATCGTGGATGACGAGGTCTTTGGGGCCGAAGATGTACCCGATGGTACTGACATTGGTTGCATGCCCACTAACGAAAACCACGCAATCCTCAACATCGTGCAACTCGGCAAGCGCCTCTTCCAATTCGCGTTGTACCGGGCGTTCGCCAGCCACCAAACGGCTGGCTGATGCCGACGTCCCATAGCGGTCGATGGCATCTTTAGCTGCCTTGTTGATCTTGGGGTGGCCAGAAAAACCCAGGTAGTTGTAACTGGAGAAGTTGATATAGGTGCGGCCATCAATCAGAGTTGTCGCGCCTGCCACACCATCGTGCGATTTGAAGAACGGGTTGACCAAGCCCAACCGGTCGGCAGCCGACTGCGGAACCAGCATCTTTTCGTAGCCAGGGTGTCGATCAAAGCGACAGAACTTTTCTGGAATATGGGCCCATTGCGCATCGTGGTGCATGGGTTTGGCATGATCGTCCGTCAGTTCACGTCGCTCTTTGAGGTTCAGGAAGCGCTTGGCCAATTCATCACGCGCTTTTTCCATAAGACCGAAGGTGGCTTTGGTCATGACATCATCCTTGCGCCTGCGTGCGGGTTCGAACATGCGCAACGGTAATGCTCACTTCTTCCAGGGTAAATTCTTCCCCATGCTGGGTGGCCATCATTGAAACCACCGAATCCATCGAATCAGGTTGAGCAGTTTCAGGCTTGTCGGAAGACCCAAGGATGCGATCCACAATGCGCCTTGTGACACGCTCAACCGAGGGCCCTTCGCTGAGCATCATGGGGGGCAACTGTATCCCAAAGCGCTTTTCAAGCCCCAGCGCCAACTCCACCCCCATCAGTGAGTCCATGCCCAGATCGTGGAGTGATTGGTTGAGTTCGATGTGTTCAGGCCTTACACACAAAACCTGCGAAATTTCTCGCGTGACCAGGGTCTGAATAATGACCCGCACTTCGTCAGCCGATTTGCCCGCAATCAGGGTCTGAAGATCATCGTTGTCTGAGTTTGCATCGTTGGCGGTACCAGCCTGTTTACGCAGGATATCAAATCGAGCCGACTGCGACGATGGCAGAAGACGCGCGAGTGTGTGCCAATCAAAATCGGCCACGGTGGTGGTGACGGCTGGGCCTGACAGCAGACCGTCCAGCATGGCCAACGCTGCACTTGCATGGAGCGGCTCAGCGCCCAGGCGCGAGGCCAAACTGTCTTTGACTGCCTGATTACGCGTGAGGTAACCCGCATCACCAATGGGCCCCCATCCGATGCAGGTTGCCGGCAGGCCCATGGCCCGCCGCATGGTGGCAAGGCCTTCCAGTGCTGCATTGGCTGCAACGTAGTTTGCTTGGCCGGGATTGCCCATACTACTTGTAATGGACGAGTACAGTACAAAGTGGTCGATTCGCATGTCCAAAGTCAGGCAATGCAGGTTCCAGGCGCCGCGCATTTTGGGAGCCAACACTTTACGCATGCAATCAGCATCCATATTGCCGATCATGGTGTCATCCAGAACCATGGCGGCATGCAAGATACCGGTCAACGTTGTTCCATTGTGTTGCAAATCGTCCAACAAGGCTTGCACATCGCCTCGGTTGGTGACGTCGCATGCAACGACTTGAACCTGCGAGCCCAATTGGATGAATTCAGCTACCGCTATCGCAGCACCCGGGGTGTCCAGACCCCGGCGACCGACGAGCACTAGTTGCCCTGCACCACGCTGCGCTAGCCAGCGTGCCGATTCCAACCCAAATCCGGAAAGACCGCCGGTCACCAGCCAAACCGATTCACTGGAGAACCGGATTCTAGGCGCCGCAATTTCCGTTGGATTCTCCACGGCAGGCACGTTACTCATATTGACAACGACCTTGCCAATATGTCTCGATTGCTGCATGGCGCGAAAAGCATCAACCACTTGGCTGGCTGGAAAAGTGCGATAGGGCAATGGAAACAAAATCCCTTGGCGGAAAAGAGCCATTACCTCTCGGAACAACCGTGTGGCCAGAGTCGGACGCGCCAGAAGTAACTGGTCCGCATCGATTCCAAAGTAGCTGATATTGTTTTTAAATGGTCGCAACCCAATTGGGGTGTTTTCAAAGAAATCGCGCTTGCCCAATTCCAGGAACCGACCGAACGGTTTAAGAACCTTCAAATTGCGACGAATGGCTTCCCCTGCAAGTGAGTTGAGTACAACATCGACCCCTTCGCCACCGGTGCGAGACAATATGTTGTCAGCAAAGTCGAGACTTCTGGAGTCATACACATGGTCTGCACCCAGTAAGGCAACAAAGTCACGCTTGTCGTCACTGCCAACAGTGGCAAAAATCTCTGCCCCTAAATGGAGCGCCAGTTGAATCGCTGCAATTCCGACACCGCCCGCGGCCCCATGAATGAGAACCCGTTCGCCGCTTTGCAAATCTGCAAGTTGCTTGAGTGCGTAGTAAACAGTGAAGAACACGGTGGGCACCGTGGCGGCGGCCTCGAAAGACCACTCCGTTGGTTTGTGGGTAACAGCACTTGTCTGGGTGACAACATGGCTGGAAAAACAAGCAGCGCCAAAGCCCATGACCGCGTCACCAACCACGAACCCGTCACAGTCCCCACCCACACGGGAGACGACACCGGAGAATTCAAGACCCAGACTGGCACCGGCAAAGCCGCTCTCAACTGCCTCGTCAGGCAACAATCCCATGACATACATTACGTCCCGAAAATTGAGACCGGTTGCAGCGACACGTACTTCCATTTCGTTGGCGGCCAACGCCCGCTCGACTTGGGGCAACCATGCCAAGTTGCGTAGTTGGCCCGGAACTGCAAAATCCAACCGATAGCGATCTGCTGCTTTGTGTGCGGACAGAGGAGAAGCACGTTGCATGCGAAGACCATAGCGACCCGCAGAAGTAAGAACGATCTCCCGCTCGCCGTCAGGAAACAACAACTCATACTCCAGGCGGCTGGAAAGGTCGGAGACGGATGTTTGGTGAATATCGAAGTCAATCAGAGTGCATGCCAGTGCGGGGTATTCGTTCATGACCACGCGTCCGAAACCCCACAACGCGGCCTGCTGTACGTCCTCGATGGGATTGTGGACAGCACCTTCAAACAATGCTCCACCGGCTGTGACTAACCACAGGCGTGTCTGATCTGTGGTGCGCGCCAATGCCCGAACCAGGTGAAGTGCAGCAACTACGTTTCGATCGGTCAGATCTGCAACGTCTGCATCCACGGAGGTAACAACCCCCGCCATGTAAACGATATTGTCGATTCGAGACAATATCGAACGCCCTGTAGTCAGCAGTTCTTCCGCCGATTCTGGACTTTGTGGAATGAAATGCAGATCAGTGGCTAGATCGCCAACCTTCCCAAGTACGGCTTGGCGAACATTCTGCCCACGGGATTCAAGATGGCTACGCAGGCTGTCCACCACCAGGCGCACCGGACCAGTGACATCGCCGACCAACAACCAGCTCTGAACAACAGGAGGTGCAATCAGAATGGCATCTTCAACGGATCGTTTGGACAACACGAGGTAAGCACCTGCAGCCAAATCCTCGCTGGCGGGTTCTTGAAAGATCTCTATATCGACAAAGCCTTGATCACTCAAAGTGCGTTCCCACGATTTGGGGGTGGCAAGCCGTGCTATGACTGCACCACTTTGACTGGTACGCCACCAAGCAGCATCAAGACCAAAAATAAAGTCCGCAACCATGTCAGGATGTCGTTCGGCGAGGATCAGTAAGCCAGATTTGGCGAGTCTGCGACGCAATGCAGTCAAGGCGCTTGGAGCGTGATTTGACCGGTGCAGAACATGTTCAAGGATAATGACATCAAAGTGTTCTGGAATCGCGTCTACTGCAACCAAGTCAAGTGCATCACCTTCTGCCTTGACCACTACAACAAAAGGATGCCCGTCATACTCCGCTTGTAGATGGGAATGGACCTCGGCATTGGCTGAAGCAACAACGTAGTCAAGCTGAACGCCAGGGACTTCCGTTACCACGTGCTCCACTGACGCATTGGATCCAGCTATGATTTCCAACACACGCAACCTGCGGTGGACCGGCCAGTCCGCCGCAAGCGTTTGCAATATGTTTTGTATGGCGAACCGGGTACCAACGTAGGATGGCGAGTCGTTAAATAACAACTCATATTGGTGGTTGTGGCGCAATTTGCGCGCTAGCGACTCACCCGTCAGACTGGATCGAATCAGCCCTGCCAACTCCCTACCGGTTCGGGAAGAAAGAACGAGTTCAGGCAAATTCTCCGGGTAGTCCCGTAGAAGCGTTCGCCAAATGCTCTGAGCCGGCGGAAGGTCAGTTGGCCGCAGGGTCCATTCCCCGCCAGAGTCCATGACAAGCAAATCGTTTTGCTGCAATACATTGATGATCCAAAGAAAGAACGGACGCACTACGGGATCCACTGTCTCGGGTCGGGCCAAGGCGTGTTGCAGTGAAGCATGAATCTGCGTGGACAACTCCTGAAATACCTCCCCAACGAAGGACACTGTCAAGGCTTCGAAGAGCGGCAACGCCCCTTGAAAATAGTCCGTGCGCACTGTTGCTGAACGCATTCCTGAAAAGCAGACCTGCAAATGTTTGGTCAGATCGCGGCTGGATGGGATGGGGCTGTACAGTTGGTCTTCCACAGTCGGCTTCAAATGCGCAACAGTAGTCCAGCAGGCTGGTGGCGCTTGTTTGCGTCGCTGCAAAGGAGCGGCACGAAAGCGACAGGCGGCAAGCGTAGCAATGATGCGTCCGGCAGCATCCAAGAGTTCAAAATCGGCCACTAAGGAGCGGGATCCCCGGCGGCGTAGATAGACACGGAAGTGCGCAATGGGGGTATTGCCGTACAAGCGCAGACGCCCGACTTTGACGGGCAGGAATGGAACGCCCTGCCCCGCCTCAATGTCCTCCTGAAAAAAATCAACCAGCGATTGAAAGCACACATCAAGTAGCGCAGGATGTATCAAATACTGTTCGACCGCTTCTTGCACTGCCGCAGGGACGCCTAATTTGACCTGCAAAGTGTGCCCCTGTATCCAACAGCAATCGAGCCCCTGGAAGCTAGGTCCATAGTCGAGACCCAATGCACTTGTTAGGCGGTAGTGAGTGTCATGGTCTACGGAGATGGCATCCTCCGGCTTTTGACCCAGGAAAGAAACACTACCAGTTCCCTCGCCTACGACGGGGGCACCCAGAAGTTGCCCAACGGCGTTCAAGTTCCAATCATCCGTGCTCAAACGCTGGCGACTCAGAATTTGGAATCCGCCATCACGCACTGACAATTCGAAACGCAGGCAGCGTGCGTGTTCGCCATCAAAGACCATGGGAGATAGGATTTCAAGCTCCTCCATCTCCTGTTGGTAGCCTCCAAAATATTCACGGGCCGCGGCAAGGGCGATTTCTATGTACGCAGAACCTGGCAGCACAATTGCGTTGGCCACCTTATGGTCGCCCAGCCAATCACAAATATCGGGGTCAATGACGTTTTCCCACGCAGCCGTTGCATCCTTCAGTCGCCATCCTAGCAAAGGATGTACCCGGCGCTGTTCGAGTACGCCGTAGGCTTCATTGGTACCAGCGTGCCAGTGTCGTTCGCGCTGCCAAGGGTAATTGGGCAAACTCATATTTTGCCTGCGCGTCGGAAAGAAGGAACCCAACTGATGCGGAACAAGCAACATATGGGCGCGCAAGGCCGCCTCTTCAAGGCGCTCCAAACCGTCGTCATCTCTTCGCAGCGTAGGCACTACGGCTGCGGGTACGTCGTCCGCTGTAAGAGAATCTTTGATATAGCGCTGCAATATGGCATGGGGGCCAATTTCAATAAATACGCGGCAGCCACGCTGTGCAAGCGTCGAAATGGCCTGCGTGAAACGAACTGGCTGGCGTATATTACGCCACCAATATTCAGCATCCAGCTCCAACCCAGCCAAAACATCACCGGTGACGGTTGAAACGAACGCAACATCCGAGCATGGATTGGGAGTCAACGCAACAAGGCGTTCCAGGAGATCAACCTTGATGGGGTCCATCGTCCGACTATGGAACGCGTAGTCGAGATCGAGTAGACGGAAGAAAATCCGGCGCGATTCCAACATGTGTCCGAACCGCTCCAACACTACTAAGGGCCCCGAGAGAGTTAAGTAATTTGGGCTATTGATGCCAGCAATTTCGATGCTGTTGAATTCACCAACAGCAATCAGTTCACGCGCCGCAACCTCAGATAAGGAAACAGCGGCCATCCGACCCGTGCCGCGCGTCAGGGCTTGTGCTGCGCTGCGCGCACAAATGACCAAAATCGCTTGATCCAGGCTCAAAGCGCCAGCCGCCCATGCTGCCGCTATTTCACCAACACTGTGTCCAGCCACCGCCACCGGGTTGATGCCCAGTTCGCTCAACATCCGGGTCAAAGCGACTTGCAAAGCGAATAGGAGCGGCTGTGCAATGGCCGTATCAGATAGCCGCGAAGTTGTTGCGTCGCATAGCAGTTCATCCAGGATGGAAAAGCCAGCGGCTTCACGGATGGAAGCGTCGAGTTCGATCAGAATTTCGGAAAATCGGGGCGAATCCACCATGAGCCGTTGACCCATACCCAACCACTGCGAGCCGTTTCCAGAATAAATGAATGCTATGCCGCCCGGCTGAATAGGGGCATCTTCCCGCACCACATGCGGCGCGGGCTCTCCACGCGAAAACGCAGCAAGCTCGGCCGCCATGTCAAGCGGGTTTTCCACTTGAATTGCGAGCCGCTTTTGCATCGGGTCGCGGCGCAGGGCGGCACTACAGGCAATGTCGTACAGAGCTTGGGGCTGCTCTTGCAGAAGCATTGCATAACGACCTGCAACGTCTCGAAGGGCTTGCGCAGTGCGGGCGGATAGAAACAAAGGCGGACTAACAGTCCGTTGTAACTCTTGCTGGCTGTTGGCGGGCCGGTACTCCTGAATCAAAACATGGGCATTGGTACCACCGAAACCAAAGGAGTTGACTCCCACGACAGTCGCCTTTTTTGGATCTGTGGACAACGGTTGACATTGGGTAACTACATTGAGGTTCAGACCCGCAAAATCGATGTGCGGATTGAGTGTCACCATGTGCAGCGAGGGCGGTATGGTTCGGTTCTTTAGCATCAGAATTGCTTTGGCAAGCCCTGCCATTCCCGAAGCCGGCTCCAAATGCCCCAAATTGGTCTTCACTGATCCAATCGGTAATGGCGCACCGTTTGCACGTGAGCCGCCGTACACAGCGCCAATTGCGGCCGCCTCGATGGGGTCACCTACCACGGTTCCAGTGCCATGCGCCTCGATATAGTCAACATCGTTCGCGCTGAGGCCCGAACGGGATAAAACATCACGCATAAGTTCTGTCTGGCCATCACGACTGGGAATCGTGAGACTGGTCTTTCGTCCGCCATCCGAGTTTGCGCCAGAAGCCAGAATGACGGCCTGAATGGTGTCACCATCGGCGACTGCCTTTTCAAGCGGTTTCAGTACAAAGACTGCCCCACCCTCGCTACGCACATAGCCATTGCCCGATGCATCAAACGCGCGGCATTGCCCATCGACCGACAACATGGATGCTTTGGTAAATCCAACAAACGCGGAAGGGTGCAGGAGTAAATTAACCCCACCAACCAAGGCCATCGATGATTCACCAGAACGAAGGCTGTTGCACGCATGGTGCAAGGCGACCAGTGAAGATGAGCAGGCGGTATCGACAGCAACAGAAGGTCCGCGCAGATCAAAAAAGTAGGAAATTCGGTTGGCGGTAATGCTCAGCGTGTTGCCGGTCATCGAATGCGAGGACATGACCGCGAGGTCATCCATGGCACGCATGCCATAGTCGACCCCTGAAATACCTACATAAACAGCACAATCCGAACCCGCGATCGAGGAAGAGCGTATTCCTGCGTTCTCAATGGACTCCCAGGCGAGCTCAAGTAAAAGTCTTTGCTGGGGGTCAAGAGAAGCAGCTTCACGCGGGGAAATGCCGAAAAAACCGGCATCGAACTGATCAACGTGCGACAAAACTCCCGCCGCAAAAGTATTGGATCTTCCAGGTTCTGACCGTTTCGGATGCTGAAGGCGTTCTGTATCCCAACGCTGCGAGTCAATTTGCGTAACGAGATCACGCTTATCTGTGAGGGCTTGCCAGAAACTCAATTCGTCCCCCAGATCACCTGGGAATCGAAATGCCATACCAACTACTGCTATGGGCGTTACACAAGATTCATTTCGACTCAAATCAACCTCAATTTCATGAAGAGCCATTTTTCAATCCTACCAGATCAGTTGTAGAACTCAGAGTGGAAGACTCGGTATGATTAACACCACAGATTGAAACAAAAAAACCACCCTTTGGTGGTTTCTTTGTTCTGGCGGAGCGGGTGGGATTCGAACCCACGGTACCTTGCGGTACGCTTGATTTCGAGTCAAGTACATTCGACCACTCTGCCACCGCTCCTAATTGGTTGCATCGCTGGGCGAAGGCCTGAATTCTATCAGGCTCGCAGGGTCTCCAAACCGCCCAGGTACGGACGCAGGGCTTCGGGGATCGTCACCGAACCATCAGCATTCTGGCAATTCTCCAGCACGGCCACAAGGGTGCGGCCCACGGCCAGTCCGGAGCCGTTCAGGGTGTGCACCAACTCGTTCTTGCCCTGGGTATTTTTGTAACGTGCCTGCAGCCGACGGGACTGGAAGGCTTCGCAGTTTGAGACCGAGCTGATCTCGCGGAACGTGTTTTGCGCGGGCAGCCACACCTCCAGGTCGTAGGTCTTGCTGGCGCCAAAGCCCATATCGCCGGTGCACAGGCTCATCACCCGGTACGGCAGGCCCAGCTTTTGCAGGATGGCTTCGGCATGGCCGGTCATTTGCTCCAGTGCTTCGTAGCTGTGGTCGGGATGCACGATTTGCACCATCTCCACCTTGTCAAATTGGTGCTGTCGGATGAGGCCACGGGTGTCGCGCCCCGCGCTGCCGGCTTCCGAGCGAAAGCACGGCGTATGCGCGGTCAGCTTGATCGGCAAATCACTTTCGGGCATCACGACGTCGCGCACAAAGTTGGTTAGCGGCACTTCACTGGTGGGAATGAGGTACAACGCCGTGTGGTCCGGCTGGGCCTCGCCCTCTTGCCCGCCCTTCTTGGCCGCAAACAGGTCTCCTTCAAACTTGGGCAACTGACCGGTGCCTTTGAGCGAATCCCCGTTGACCGCGTAGGGCACATAGCACTCCGTGTAGCCGTGCTCTTGCGTCTGCACGTCCAGCATGAATTGGCTCAAGGCACGGTGCAGACGCGCCACCGGGCCTTTCATGACCGTGAAGCGCGAGCCCGAGAGCTTGACGCCCATCTCAAAGTCCAGCCCCAGTGGCATACCAACGTCCACATGGTCTTTGATTTCAAAGGCCATGGCTGCGGGCGTACCCCAGCGGCGCACTTCAACATTGCCGTGCTCGTCCGCACCCACCGGCACGCTCTCGTGCGGCAGGTTGGGTAGCGCCAACAACAGGGTTTGCATGTCCGCCTGGATGGCGTCTAGGCGGGTGGCAGAGGCGTCCAACTCGGCCTTTAGACCTGCCACTTCGGCCATGGCCGCATCGGCCTCAGCGTGCTGGCCTTTGCCCTTGAGCATACCAATCTGCTTGGACACGCTGTTGCGCTTGCTTTGCAGCTCTTCGGTGCGCATTTGCAAGGTTTTGCGTTCGGACTCCAGCGCGGTGAAAGTCTCCACGTTCAGGAAAGCCTGCGGGCTCTTGCGGGTTTCCAGGCGGGCGACGACGTGGGCCAGGTCTTTGCGCAACAGGGTAATGTCTAGCATGGTGTTTTCTCTATTCAGTTGAGGACAGAGCTTGCCGCTACACGGCTGCGGTCTGTCCCGCGAGTTTCAGTAACAAATAGGCCTCTAGCCCTCTAGCTTATTACGTAAGCAGCTATCAAAGTAATAGTACCGTGGTACGCGGTCAGGCGTCCAGCCGTAGGCCCTTGGGCAGCGGGAACTTCACGGTTTCTTCAATGCCGTCCATCTTGCGCACCGACACCGCACCCAGCGCCTTGATGCGGTCGATCACGGCAGTGACCAGCACCTCGGGAGCAGACGCACCCGCGGTCAGGCCAACGCGGCTCTTGCCTTCAAACCACTGCGTCTGCAATTCGCTGGCCGAGTCCACCATGTAGGCGCTCACGCCCAGCTTCCGGGCCAGTTCGGCCAGGCGGTTGCTGTTGGAGCTGGTGGGGCTGCCCACCACAATCATGATGTCCACCTGCGGGCTCATGAGCTTGACCGCGTCCTGGCGGTTCTGCGTGGCGTAGCAAATGTCCTGTTGCTTGGGTGTCTGCACATGGGGAAAGCGTGCGCGCACGGCGGCGGTAATCTCGGCGGCGTCGTCCACACTGAGCGTGGTCTGTGTGACCAGCGCCAGCTTCTCGGTTTGTCCGGGCTGGATGCGCGCCACGTCGGCCACGTCTTCCACCAAATGGATACCGCTGTCGAGCTGGCCCATGGTGCCCTCCACCTCGGGGTGGCCCTTGTGGCCAATCATGATGAACTCATACCCTTCCTTATTGAGCTTGGCCACTTCCACATGGACCTTGCTCACCAGCGGGCAAGTGGCATCAAAAATCCGAAAGCCCCGCCGTGCCGCTTCTTTTTGAATGGCCTGGCTCACGCCGTGGGCCGAGAACACCAGCGTGGCACCGGGTGGCACGTCGTCGAGCTCTTCAATGAAGATGGCGCCACGGCTTTTGAGGTTCTCGACCACGTAGGTGTTGTGCACGATTTCGTGGCGCACATAGATGGGGCGGCCAAACTTTTCCAGGGCTTTTTCAACAATCTCGATAGCGCGGTCCACACCGGCACAAAATCCGCGTGGCTCCGCAAGAAGGATTTCGCTGGTCATAAGATGCCAATCACCTGCACTTCAAAGCTCACCGGCTGGCCAGCCAGCGGGTGGTTGAAGTCGAACAGCACGCCGCGCCCCTCGGCCACCTGCACCACCACGCCGGCAAATTGGCCCTGGCCATCGGGAGTGGGGAATTGCACCACGTCGCCCACGTTGTATTGCTCATTGGGGTCACCCATGTCGGTGAGTTCTTTACGGGCCAGCCACTGCTGCATGGCCGGATTACGCTCACCAAAGGCCGCACCGGCGGGCAGATCAAAGGTGGTGCGGGTGCCTTCTTCCAGACCCACCAGGCAAGCCTCCACGGCGGGCGCCAATTCGCCATTGCCCAGGGTCAGGGTGGACGGCTTGCCGTCGAATGTGCTGATAACCTCACCGGCAGGGCCGCTCATGCGGTAATGCAGGGTGAGAAAGGAGCCGGGTTGAACCCGGGTGGGCGTGGCGGTCATAAATGTCCCTATAAACTGCCCTCTATTGTAGAAAGCCAGCCTAGCCCTTGCGCCGCAGGCGCCCTGTGAGCTTCAGCCCGTCACGAAAATTCAGCGCCATCAAGCTGAAGTTGGCGGCACCTGCAACCAACTCCACCATTTGCAGCGTATAAAAAATCGCATCGATTTCACCCGCAGCGGCCTTGCCATAGAGGTAAAAGGCGCAGGGCAAAAGGATCAAGATGCCATTGGCTGCAATGACCTGCATGCGCTTCCCCTTACCTGCCAACAAGTTGCCTTTGCGCAAGCCCGATAGCGCAAAGCCGCTACCACCGGTAGCTGCCATGGCCGGAATCATGACCCACATGGCTTGCAAAATGGTGTGTTTGACCAGCACGATGGCTTCTCGCGACAAAAAAAGCTCAGAGACCAGACTGGACAGCCAAAAACTGCCTATACACAACATGGCAACGGTTGCGGCAATGGGGTGGACTATTTTTTTCATAGGTGCTTTCTCATGGGTGCTTTCTTACACTGGCTGCGGGGTACCAGACTCCATTTGGGCCAGCAGAGTGGAAAGGACCTGGCTCGTGACTTCCAGCGCGGATGGCGCAATGACGCTGGCCAAGATGGCGCTCCGCGCACGCCACGCGGCGCTGATGCCGTCATAGGCACGCTGCCCGGTCGGACTCAGGCTGTAGACCGGTGCCCGCGTGTCGTTGGGGTTGACCTGCTGACTGAGCAAGCCCATGGCGAGTAGTTGGTCTGTTTGCTTCAAAGCTGCTTGCCGGGTCAGGCCCATGGCACGACCGATAGCCGCCGCCGACAAAGGCTTGCTGGCCAAATCCACTGCGCCTAGCACCTTCCACTTGGCGCTGGTCAGGCCCCACGTTGCGGTAATCTGGTCGCCCTCCAGGTTCAGCGCGCGCTGCGCCCGAAAAACGAGCAGGCTCAGGCGGGATAGGGAGTCGAGATCAGGGAAGGTGTTTGACATAGTTTGACAATGTGTTGTCGAATTATGTCAAATTGACTACCAGTTGTCAATTTAATCAAAAATCCGGTATGACTGGTACGCCGCTTGCTCGACAATGCCCCCCATTGAACCAATGTCCCACGGGATTCCCGGGGCCAAAAAAACTCTCGATACACTGCCCTCCAATATAGAAAGCCAGCCAATCCCTTGGGCTGCGTCCGACCAAGTCATGCCACTGCACCACCTGCCACCCGATGCACGCCCACGTGAAAAGCTGCTGGCACGTGGCCCACAAGCCCTGTCCGACACCGAGTTGCTAGCCATCTTGCTGCGCACCGGCATCAAGGGCAAGGGCGTTTTGCAAATGGCGGATGAGCTGTTGCACATCAAAAAAGATAGCGACTCAGGCAACACCGACGAGGGCTTTGACGGTATTTCAGGCCTGCTCCATGCCAGTACCGACGATCTCAATCGGGTCAAGGGCCTGGGCCCCGCCAAACGGGCCGAGATTGTTGCCGTGTTGGAGCTGGCCCGGCGCGCCATGGCCCAGCAACTCAAAGAGCGCACGGTGTTTGCCGACCCCGGCACCATCAAACACTACCTGCAACTGCACCTGGCGGCGCGCAGCTACGAAGTGTTTGCGGTGATTTTTCTGGATGCCCAGAACCGTTTGCTGGCGATGGAGGAAATGTTCAGGGGAACGTTGACGCAAACATCGGTGTACCCGCGTGAAGTGGCGCTGCGTGCGCTGCACCACCAGGCCAGCGCCATGGTGCTGGCGCACAATCACCCCAGCGGTACGGTACAACCCAGCCGTGCCGACGAGGCGTTGACCCAAACGCTCAAGGCCGCCCTGGCCCTGCTGGATGTGCGGGTGCTGGACCACATCATTGTCGGGCCGGGCCAGGCGCTATCCATGGCCGAACAAGGACTGCTGTGAAGCCACAGCCCTTCAAGGTGGGCTCGTTGGCCGACCTCAAACAGGTCAAGAGGGAAATCGCGGCCCAGGCCGAGCACGAAGCACAGGCAGCCGCGCAACGGGCACTGGAAGCCAAACGCACCCGCGAGCAGCGCAGCCTGTTCCAGGCGGCGGTGGGCGCCGTGCAGCGCCTACCGGCACATGGCACCGCCAACCTCCAACCGTCGCCGCCCTCACCCACCCCCAAACAGCGCCAACTGGACGAAGCCGCTGCTTTTATAGAGTCCATCAGCGACGAGGTGGACATCACTACGCTGCTCGACACCGACGAGCGTCTGAGCTTTCGCCGCCCTGGTGTGGGGCCGGATGTGGCCAACAAACTGCGCCGTGGTCAATGGAGCATTCAGCGCCAGATCGATCTGCACGGCCTGCGCACCGACGACGCGCGTGAGGCACTGGGCACCTTTATGCGCGAGGCCCATCGTCAGGGCATTCGCTGTGTGCGTGTAGTCACCGGAAAGGGCCTGGGCTCGCCCGGCAAGACGCCGGTACTCAAGGACAAGGTGCACCGCTGGCTGGTGCAGCGCACGGAGGTGGTGGCCTTTGTGCAGGCGCCACCAGCCCAGGGTGGTGCGGGTGCGCTAGTGGTGCTGCTGCAGCCTGCGCGGGGAGCCTAACGATTTCCGTTGGGCTAGCCTACGCCTTCCTGCTCAAGTTCAGCCAGCTCCTGTGGAGTGAAGACCCGTGAACGGGTATGGAAAGCCTTGCCGGTTGAACCTTCCAGAGAGAAGGTGCCGCCGTGGCCTTCAATCACGTCAATGATTAGCTGGGTGTGTTTCCAGTATTGGTACTGTGCTTTGCCGATATAGAACGGGCAGCCGCCAATGTGACCCAGGTAGACATCGCCCGCCCCCATGGTGATTTCGCCGGGCAGGTAGCAGTTGGCGGCGCTGTTATCACAGCAGCCACCGGATTGGTGGAACATCAGCTCCGGGCCGTGCTGGGCCTGCAGTTCGCGGACCAGGGACAGCGCTGCGTCGGTGGCGATGACTTTTTCAACCATGCTTGTCTCCTCGTTTGTCAGACCGTCTAGTGTTGCGCTGTTGGTGGTCGCAACGCAGCAACCCAACGGGGCGCCCACCTCATGCTGGAGTACCAGAAATCGGTGGCCGCCCCGTTGGGTTACTGCGTTGGTGTGACGTTACCGTAGCGCGGTAGTCGGTTGGGCATCCCCCCGATTTCTGGTACCCCAGTATGAGGGGGGAGGCCCAGCCGGCTATTGCGCGGGTTAGAAGAAGCCCAGCTTGTTTTCGCTGTAGCTTACCAAGAGGTTCTTGGTCTGCTGGTAGTGGTCCAACATCATCTTGTGGGTTTCACGGCCAATGCCCGACTCTTTGTAGCCACCAAACGCGGCGTGCGCGGGGTAGGCGTGGTAGCAGTTGGTCCACACCCGGCCAGCTTTGATGGCGCGGCCCATGCGGTAGGCCACGTTGCCGTTGCGACTCCACACACCGGCGCCCAGGCCGTAGAGCGTGTCATTGGCAATGGCCAGTGCTTCCGCTTCGTCCTTGAAAGTGGTCACAGCCAACACGGGGCCGAAAATTTCTTCCTGGAAGATGCGCATCTTGTTATGGCCCTTAAACAGCGTGGGCTGCACGTAGTAGCCGCCTTCCAGATCGCCGCCCAGGTGGGCCTGGCCACCGCCGATGAGCACTTCGGCACCTTCTTGCTTACCCAGGTCCAGGTACGACAAAATCTTGGTCAACTGCTCTTTACTGGCCTGCGCACCCATCATGCTGTCGGTGTCCAGCGGGTTCTGGTGCTTAATGGCAGCAACACGCTTCAACACACGTTCCATGAACTTGTCGTAGATGCTTTCCTGAATCAGCGCCCGCGATGGGCAGGTGCAGACCTCACCTTGATTGAAGGCAAACAACACCAAGCCTTCAACGGCTTTGTCAAGGAACGCATCGTCCCTGTCCATGATGTCGGCAAAGAACACGTTGGGGCTCTTGCCACCGAGTTCCAGCGTGGCGGGAATCAGGTTGTTGGCAGCGGCCTGTGCAATCACGCGGCCTGTCGATGTAGAGCCCGTGAAAGCAATCTTGGCGATACGTTTGCTACTGGCCAATGGCATGCCGGCTTCACGGCCAAAACCATTGACGATGTTCAGCACGCCCGGTGGCACGATGTCGGCAATCAGCTCGGCCAAAATCAAAATACTGATGGGGGTGGATTCGGCAGGTTTGAGCACGACGCAGTTGCCCGCCCCAATGGCCGGGGCTAGTTTCCAGGCTGCCATCAGAATAGGAAAGTTCCACGGAATGATCTGCCCGACCACGCCCAGTGGTTCCTGGATGTGATATGCGACGGTGTTCTCGTCGATGTTGGACAGTGCGCCTTCTTGCGCCCGTACACAACCGGCAAAGTAGCGAAAGTGGTCCACGGTAAGCGGTATGTCGGCGTTGAGCGTTTCGCGGATGGCCTTGCCGTTGTCCACGGTTTCAGCATAAGCCAGCAGCTCCAGGTTTTGCTCAATGCGATCGGCAATTTTCAATAGGATGTTGCTGCGCGTGGCGGCATCGGTCTTGCCCCAGGCGTCGGCAGCGGCGTGGGCAGCATCCAGTGCCAGGTCGATGTCTTCGGCAGTTGAGCGGGCAGCTTGGGTGTAGACCTTGCCATTGATCGGGCTGACCACGTCAAAGTACTGGCCTTTGACCGGGGCGACAAACTTGCCGCCGATGAAGTTGTTATATTGCGCCTTGTAGGCGATCTTGGCGCCAGCGGCGCCGGGGGCTGTGTACAGCATGGTGTTGTCTCCAGATAGTTGATGGTGAAATGCGAATCCGCCCACCCCATGGCGCAACGGTTTCAGACGGTCCTGATTGCACCGTGTGTGCCACAGTGGCACTTCAACCAAAAAAAGCCTCAAACGGCGCATGGCGCCCCTCAAAGAGGGTTCGGGGTACCCCTAAACTGTCACAACTGCTACAGCGTGGGGCACAGAATGTGCCAAAACGGTACAACTGATCAACCATTACGGGTCAAACAGCCTTTTGTACTGCCGCACAATGCGTCTCATGCGGACCCGGCCTGGGCCGCTGAACTGGAGATGGCGCACCCATCCCGCTAGCCTCAACAGGAGACAAAGGCCATGATGTACACCCTAGCCCTGCAGGAGCGTGCGCCCGCGACCCGCCTGCGAGAAGCCCGCCGCCTACTGGTCAACAATGGGCGCGTTCCGGTCAACGTGATTCAGAGCGAACTGGCCCGCTCCTGGCTGCGCTGCTGGCAACACGGCCTGCAACCCATGGGCCGTATGCCGGGAGCGCCCAACGCCTCGGGTGCCCAGTTGGCACGCGAGTTGGATCGCCAGCGCGAGCTTGTGGCCCATGCCCGCCCGGTGATGGAGTTTTTGCACGAACAGACCCTGGGCAGCGACAGCATGAGCATCCTAGCCGGGGCCGACGGCATGCTGCTGCACACAATGGGCGACCCCCAATTCATGGGCCGCGCCGAGCGCGTGGCACTGCGCGTAGGTGCCACCTGGCAGGAGCAATTTCGTGGAACCAACGCCATCGGCACAGCACTGGTTGATGCGCGGGCCGTGGTGGTTCATGCCGAAGAGCACTACCTGGAACGCAACAGCTTTTTGACCTGCGCGGCAGTACCCATCTACGACCCCAAGGGTCACATATTGGGTGCGCTGGATGTATCGGGCGACCACCGCGGCTACCACCGCCACACCCTGGCTCTGGTGCGCTCGGCAGCCCGCATGATCGAACACCGCTTGTTTGACACCCGCCACGATCCACGGCAGTGGTGTGGACTGCGCCTGCGCTTTCACATACAACCCGAGGGCATCGGCACCGTGGCTGAAGGCCTGCTGGCCGTTACGGAAGTTGGTCAATTGGCCGGTGCCAACGCCACCGCCCTGGAACTGCTGGGCCTGGATTGGCAAAGCCTGAGCCACACGTCGGTAAGCGCAGTACTGGCCGAGACAATGACCCAGTTACTGGATTGGGGCCGGCGTGCCTCCAACTCTCCACACGTCGTGCACACCCGCCTGGGTCACGCTGTGTGGGTGCGGGTGGAGGCGGCCCGCCTGATGCTTCAGACCCAGACCCTGCAGGCGCAGCCGGCTACACAAACCGTAACCACCGTGAAGCCGCAGGACGCCCTGGCTGCACTGGATACGGGCGACAGCGTTTTCTGCTCAGCCATCACCCGCGCGCGCAAGCTCATGGGCAAGCCCATTGCCATCCTCTTGCAAGGCGAGTCCGGCGTGGGGAAGGAAGTTTTTGCGCGCGCGGCGCACCGCAGTGGCCCGCGAGGTGAACAAGCCTTTGTGGCCGTCAACTGTGCGGCCCTGCCCGAGAACCTGATCGAAGCCGAACTTTTTGGCTATCAGGGCGGCGCCTTCACCGGCGCACGGCGCGAAGGCGCCCCCGGACGCATCCGCGAGGCCCATGGCGGCACTTTGTTTTTGGACGAAATTGGCGACATGCCCCTGCCCTTGCAGGCGCGCTTACTGCGCGTATTGCAAGAACGCGTAGTGGTGCCGCTGGGTGGTGGCAAGCCGGTGCCGGTGGACTTCTGCCTGGTATGCGCCACCCACCGCGACCTACCCACCGAGATGCAGGCCGGGCGCTTCCGAGAAGACCTGTACTACCGGCTCAACGGCCTGACCCTGCGCCTGCCGCCCCTGCGTGAGCGCAGCGACCTTGGTGCCTTGATGGAGCAGGAACTGATGGCCCTGGCGCCAGGGCGCGGCATTGCCATTGCGCCCGACGTGCGACAAGCCCTGCACCACTACCGCTGGCCCGGAAATATGCGCCAATTGTCCAACGCTTTGCGCACCGCCTGTGCCTTGCTCGACGACGATGACGACACCATTGGCTGGGCGCACCTTCCCGACGACCTTTTGCAAACTATCAAACCCTGCGCGGACACGGCAGGTGTCCCAATGGGTACTGTCGATGAAGGCACCACACCCGACCTGCGCACCCTGTCACATCAGACCATTGAACGCACCGTGGAGCAATGCGATGGCAACCTGTCCGAAGCGGCCCGCCTGTTGGGTATCAGCCGCAACACGCTGTACCGATGGCGACGTGGGAACTTGGGCTCCCATGGTTCACGCATTTGAGGTCATCAACAGGATTGGCGACCAGCACGTCCTGACCGCCAAGATATTCATCAAACCGTCTGTTTTTTGGTGAGATACTTGAGTTTCTACGCTGGATCCCTCTAGGCTTGGACGAGCGGGCGGTTTGACCCGGCTGGCGATGAAAAACCAAATGCTGCGCAAGGAGCTCAGGAGCCGCCATTTTGGATACAGACACTTTTCAGACACTGTTTGAGCGGCTTCCCATTGGTGCTTACCGTTCCAGTTACGCGGGGCACCAGTTGCGCGCCAATGCGGCACTGGTCGCACTCAACGGCTACCGCGCTGAAGCTGAGATGCTGGCCAACATTGGTGACATTGCCACAGAGTGGTACTGCGATCCACAACGCCGCAAGCAGTTCACCCAGTTGCTCAGTGACCAGGGGCAGGTAGTAGATTTTGTCTCCGAGGTTTACCGTCACAAGACGCGCGAACGCATTTGGGTGCGTGAGCACGCCCATCAGGTGTGTGATGCGCAGGGTGTGCTGCGCTACTTTGAGGGCACGGTGCAGGAAATCACTGACGAATACCAGCGCCAACTGGATCTTCACGCCAGTGAAGACCGCTTTCGGGCTATGACAGATCTGTCATCTGACTGGTATTGGGAGCTGGATGTGGTGGGTCGCTTTGTGCGCTTGGACATCGGGAGTCGGAGCGTAAACCTTGGTCTTAGCCAAGAAGTGCTTGGCAAAACGCGCCAGCAACTACCGCAAATCGCGCTGAACGCGTCGCAGTGGGTCACCTACCAGGCATTATTGGACGCGCATGAGGCGTTTTATGAGTTTGAGATGCCGATTCAACTCGATAGCAAGCGCCTGTTGTGGCATGCGATCAGTGGCGAACCGGTGTTCAACACAGAGGGTGGCTTTGCAGGCTACCGTGGTGTTGGCAGGGACGTGACCCGACGCCGTGAGTCCGAAGAGTTGATCCGGCAAATGGCGTTTCAGGATGTACTCACCGGCCTTGCCAATCGGCGTCTGTTCATGGATCGCCTTCAACAAGCCCTATTCGGCATGGCACGTACCGGCCAGTGTGCCGTACTGATGTTTCTGGATCTGGACCGCTTTAAGGCGCTCAATGACCAACGAGGGCACTCAGCGGGCGACTTGCTGTTGCAGCAGGTCGCACAGCGCTTGACTGCATGTGTACGCGGCGTCGACACGGTAGCGCGCTTGGGTGGTGACGAGTTCACCATACTCATGGAAGATGTGGACGCCGATGACCAGTTGGCCATGCGCCACGCCCGCACGGCGGCCGACAAGGTCATGCAGGCGCTGGCAATTGACTTTGATCTCGGTGGCGATGCCGCAGCGCAGCGATACGCGTGCGGCGTCAGCCTTGGGGTGGTGATCTTGCGCGACCCACTGGCCAGCGCTGATGCCTGTCTGAATCAAGCGGATGCCGCCATGTACCAGGCCAAGGGCAATGGTTGCGGTGGCGTCTGGATCGATGCTGACGCGCGGGGCTAAGCTTTAGCGCGGCCCGACGGACATCGCCAGGACAAGGCTATCGTCTAGCCCTGACAATTGGCTCCTTTACCGTCTTTTAATTAAGGTAAGCGAGTCGGTTGACCATGATGATTAACCGACGTTTTCTTGAACCAACCGCCTTGGTGCGCAATGCCCCGCTCACGCCGGGCAATTTGGTTTTGTGTTGCCGTCACCTGGCACTGCGTTAATCCATATGAAAAATCCATCACACATCATCATCATTGGCGCCGGCTTTGGCGCGCTATCCAGCGTGCGGGAAATCCGTCAACGCGATCCACACGTCCGCATCACTTTGATTTCGCCGCGCGCTGAGTTGCACTACCTGCCTGGCATCATCTGGATACCCAGCGGCCTGCGCACGCGTGAGCAACTGGTGGTGCCACTGACCAACTTTTTTACCCGCATGAACGTGCAGCACATGGCAGCCGAAGTCACTGGTCTTGCCGATGGCGGCCGGGTAGTCAATACCACCGAAGGTGATGTGCGCAACGACGCCCTGGTAATTGCTAGCGGCGGGCGATTCATCAAAAAGCTGCCGGGCATTGAGCATGCCATTACGCCCTGCGAAGGCATTGCGGCGGCGGAAAAAATCCGTGATCGGCTGCGCGACATGCAAGGCGGGACCATTGCCGTGGGTTTTGGCGGCAACCCAAACGAGCCCAGCGCGGTGCGCGGTGGACCGATGTTTGAGTTTCTGTTCGGTATTGATGAACAACTTAAACGGGAAGGGCGGCGCGACAAATTCGAGCTGGTGTTTTTTAACCCATCCACCCAGCCAGGTAACCGACTAGGGCCAAAAGCCGTTAAGCATTTGCTGGCCGACATGGCGCGGCGCAATATTCGCACGCATCTGGGCCACAAGATGGTGCGCTTGGAAGCAGATCAAGTGGTAACCGAAGGCGGTGCTTTTACCGCCAACCTCATTCTTTTTATGCCCGGCATGACTGGCAACCTGTGGTTTGACCAAACCGAACTGGCACGCTCGCCCGGCGGGCTACTCAAGGCCGATGCGCAGTGCCGTGTTGAGGGCGCGCAGCAGGTGTATGTGGTGGGCGATTCGGGCAGCTTCCCCGGCCCCGACTGGATGCCCAAGCAAGCCCACATGGCCGACCTGCAAGCCGCTGCTGCGGCGCAGAACGTGTTGGCCGGCTTGCGCGGCCAGACGCCTACGGCCACCTTCAAGGTCGAGCTCATTTGTATCATTGACGCGATCGACCACGGTACGCTGGTGTTTCGCAGTCCCACACGCCAGATCATCCTGCCATCGTCGCGCCTATTTCACTGGGCCAAGCGCTATTTTGAAGGTGTGTATTTGCGCAAGTACCGATAACTGTTTAGAAAGCTTGTCTACTGCGCATGACCAGTGAACTCTACAACCCCGTGGTTCTGGCTAGGCCTGGGCGGAGTGTTGTTTGCGCTGCTCTTGGTCGCATGCGCGATATTGCACCACGGCCTGGCTCCGCAAGCCACCCTGGAAGGGTTGCAGCCCGCCGATTTGGGTTTGACCGCGCAGTCGGTACGCATTCCTGCGGCGGGCAGGCACGACCTACACACGGTTGTCAGTGTGTCCGCATTTGCCAACCCCGATCAAGTGATGCGCCGCTGGTTGGCTGCCCACCGCGTGCCCTACTGGCCGCTGGGGTGGCTGGTCAACAGGTACGTGGAAAGTGTAATTGCTGCCCGATTCAACGTCATTGCGCCCATCCACGCTATGGCCCATTGCCAATGTCCCTCTTTGATGGTGCATGGGCTGCAAGACCACACCGTGCCGATTGAGGACGCGCGCTGGTTGTGGCAAAACCGTGCGCAGGCTGATGTCACTTTGCTGGAGTGCAACGGGTCACACGAGTCGTTTGATGATTTGCCGGAAGTTACCCGCAAAATTTTGGATTTTCTAAAGCATTTCAATCGGGTGCAGGTTCCGCGGATCCCCTCTTTATCACCGGAGACTTCATCCTAGAACACCAACGGAATCAACCACCAACTGCGTTTGCGGTAAGACGCCCACTGCGGGTAACGCGACATACTGGCTTCTTTTAGCGCCATGTTGGGCGCAAAGACGCACAGCCACACCCAAGCCAGCACCAGCACTGGAAACCAATGCCACACCAGCAGGGCCAGGCTGGCGTAAATCAGCATTTCTCCGGCGTAGTTGGGGTGGCGCACATAGGCATGCACACCGTCGGTGATCAGGCCACGCTGAATGCGCAGGGTGAAGAATTTTTGTGCATCGGCCGCAATCATCAGTACCGAGCCGAACATGCACAGCGAAATGCACAGGCAGTACCAGGCCGCATCCGGCAAGGGGTACACCGGATGCACAGTGCCAGAAATCAGCAGCCAACCAAACGCCCAGTACGGTCCCAGCACAAACACAAAGGCGTTGATGCCCCCCAACACGGTGACACGCTTCTGCCAGTTAGGATCAGGAAATGCCATGTCCTTGAGCAACCACACCAACCCGTATGTGCCATGCAGGGCCAGGTAGACCCAGGCCCCCACCGAGGTATTGCCGTACCAGGCCATGAGCGCACCCAAAAATACAAAGGTGCCACACTTCTGGAAGTTGACGACCCAGGCCAGCTTCCAGGGCCGAGGGCCACCACCACAGTCTTGCGACAACCAGCTGGTGACCTTGCGCAACCACACGGCCCACGCGGGAGCCAGGGCGGCAGTAGGGGCGGCGGTTGCATGCATGAATGGCTCCTTGTCGGCGGGCGTGCACGGTCGGCACGGTGCGCGCCAGTGTAAGGGCAACCACCTGTGTGTACAGCCCCACTTAGCCTACTGCAACTGAGTAGCGTCTCTGCGCATGGTCAGGGCTTAACCAGCTGCAACCCTTGGCGTACCCATTCACTCATGCCCCCCTGCACGAAACGCACGTTGGTGTAACCCTTCTCGCGCAGAAACTTGAACGTGGCAGAGGATCGGTTCTGGGTGCGGCAAATCAACAGTATTGGACGCTTGGGGTCGTTCGGAATTTCCGAGAAGCGCGCCGCCAATTGGCGTAGCGGCAACAGCTTCGCACCGGGAGCGACGCCGTCGGCTGTTTCCTGGGGTTCGCGCACGTCAAAGAGCGTGGCTTTGCCGCTATCAACTTCTTTACGGGCTTCATCCAGAGTCACCGAGTCGGTGTCCGGCGCGGTCTGCGCCATGGCCCTAGCGCACAGTGACAAGGAAGCGGCCAACAACACCAAGCGGCGCGTGGGCAATTGGTGGGGGCTGTTCATTGTGGTGCCATTTCGTCCCAGGCCTTGATGGCCTCGGCGGTGTACATCAGGGCCGGGCCACCGCCCATGTAAACGCACACAGCCAGCATTTCATCCAGTTCGGTGCGGGAGCATTGCAGCTTGTGCAGCGCTTTGACATGAAAGCCAATGCATCCCGAGCAATGCTGGGTGATGCCAATGGCCAATGCAATGAGTTCCTTGTTCTTGGCACTGATCGTACCTTCCTTCATGGCGGCAGTGGCCAGCTGGCCAAAGGCCTGCAGGGCCTCGGGTTGGGTCTTGCGCAAGGGGGCCAGATTGGTATTGATGTCCTTGATCAGACCGACGTGGTCAAAAGTGCTCATAAGGGGTCCTGTTCGTTTCAAAGCGCGAAGATCCGTGTTAGGCCTTCAAGTTCCTCCAATATACCCCAGTGGGTATGTTATTGCTTTGCGCTACGTCAATACGCGCAGCGACGAACACGGCCTCTCAACCCGACTTGATGCGTTCCAGCAATGTGTCGGTAACCTGGCTGATGCGTTCGCGGGAAGCAAAGTCGGATTCAAACTGCAGATCGGATACGGCCAGCGAAAAAAGGACCAGCGCATCCCGCAGGCGCTCAACGTCTCTTGCCAGGTGCGCCAGATCCTGTTCCAGTGTGTGTGCTTTGTCGAAAGGTTCCACGTTGCCAAGTTCCAAACAAGGAAAGTGGCTTTTTAATACGAGCGCCTACGCAATGCAAATATTCTTACATTCGGCTACAGCATTCAGCTTGCCGCCTGGCGCAGCGTTTCCATGACCGGGCGCTGCAGCACCTCGCGCAGGCCCCACCACCCGGCTGCCAGCGCCAGCAGCGCCCCAGCAAGAGCACCCAGCAGCGGCACCCACAGGGATACCGTCCACTCAAACTCGAACACATAGCGCGCCAGCGCCCAACCGACGGCAGCCGCCACAATAGACGCCAGAAAGCCCGCCAACACACCCACGCCAGCCAGCTCGGCGCGCTGCACTTGGCGCAACAGGCTGCCGCGCGCACCCACCGCCCGCATGATGGCGTACTCGCGGGCGCGCTCCTCCCGCGTGGCGGTTACGGCGGCGAACAACACCACCAGCCCGGCGGCCAGGGTGAAGCCAAACAGGAATTCCACCGCGCTGATGACTTGCTCCAGCACACGCTGCACTTGGGCAATAGTGGTGGTCATATCCACATTGGTCACGTTGGGAAACTGATGCACCAGGGCGTTGTCAAACCCTTTGCTGGCCGGGGCCTTGAAGGCGCCCATGTAGGTGGTGGGTACGTTGTCCAGGCGGCTCACCGGGTACATGACAAAGAAGTTGGCCCGCATCGAGCCCCAATCCACCTTGCGCAGCGAGGTAATTTTGGATTCAGTCTGCATACCACCCATGTCAAAACGCAGCGTATCACCCACGTGCAGGTTCAGGGTTTTGGCAATACCCTCCTCCATGCTGATGGCACCTAATTCTTCGGATTTCCATTGCCCGCCAACCACTTCATTCTTCTGCGGCAGCGTAGCGTTGAAAGAGACGTTGAACTCGCGATCCACCAGCCGCTTGGCGCGATCATCCACAAAATCGTCCGGAGTAACGGTACGACCATTCACCGCCACCAGTCGGCCGCGGATCATGGGATACCAGTCAAAGCGCTCCACCCCGGCACCTTTGAGCATTTTTTGAAACGCGTCTGACTGCTCTGGCATGACATTGATGACAAAGCGATTTGGCGCATCGGGCGGCGTAGCGCGACGCCAACTGCTGATCAGGTCGGTGCGCAGCAGCACCAGCAGCACCAGAGCCAGCAGGCCTACGGCCAGCGCACTGACCTGCACCACGGTGTAGGCGGGCCGTGCCGACATCTGCCGCGTGGCCAACACCAGCCAGCGTGGTGCGGTAGCCTCGTTCACACTCCAGCGCAGTGCCTTGACGGCCAACCAGCTCAGGGCTGCAAACACCACCACCGCAGCAGCGAACCCCCCCACCGCAATCAGGCCCAACTTGATGTCACTACTAGCGGCCAGCAACAGGGCGGCAAAGCCGAGTACACCCACAGCCAGCACACCCAGCGAGGCGGGCTTGAGGTTGCCCACATCGCGGCGAATCACGCGCAGCGGTGGCACGCTGGCCAGTTGCAACACCGGCGGCAGGCCAAAGGCCAACAGCAAGGTCAGCCCCATGCCCAGGCCCAACAGCACCGGCCAGATGGTGGCTCCTGGCAGCGCCGCATCCACCAGACCTGCCAGCAGCAAAACAAACAGATAGTGCACGCAATAGCCCAGCAACACCCCCAACGCGCTGGCAAAGCAACCCACCAGCGTGAACTCGTAGGCATAGCCGGCTGCAATGGTGCGTTGGCTCAAGCCCAGCACGCGCAGCATGGCGCAGTCATCCAGGTGGCTGGCCGCAAAAGCGCGCGCCGAAAGCGCCACAGCCACGGCACTGAGCAGGGCAGCCAGCAGGGCCACCAGGCTGAGGAACTTGTCAGCGCGGTCCAACGTCTGGCTCATCTCGGGGCGCCCGCTTTGCAGCGATTCCACGCGAATGCCGCGCAAGCCGTTGGTACTGGACTCTTTGACTTGCGTATCGGCCCAGGCCACAAAGCCTTCCACTGGTTTATCTTCACCAGCCACCGCCATGCGGTAGGTCACGCGGCTGGCGGGTTGTATGAGTTGGGTGGCGGCAAGGTCGCGGGTGTTGATCATTACGCGTGGTGCAAAGCTCATAAAGCCAGCGCCCCGGTCCGGCTCCACTACGATAATTTTGGCTATGGTCAGGCGTGATTCGCCCAACAACAAGGCGTCACCCATAGCAACACCCAGAGTCTCGAGCAGGGAAGCGTCCACCCAAGCTTGGCCAGGCTCTGGAATGGCCCGGGTGAGGGCGTCAGGCGAATCAGGCGCACTGGCCACACGCAAGGCACCACGCAGCGGGTAACCCGGCTCCACTACCTTGAGCGCTACCAGCTTGGCGGCACCACCCTGCGCATCACTGGCGCGGGCCATGGTGGGGAAACCGGCGGTGGACACCACCGCCAGCCCCAGGCTGCGCGCCTTGTCCACAAACGCTGGCGGCGGCGGGTTGTCGCTGGACACCACGGCATCACCGCCAAGAAGTTGGCGCGCATCGCGGGCCAAGCCTCCCTTGAGCCGGTCGGCAAAGAACCCCACGGCGGTCAGGGCCGCCACGGCCAGAGTCACGGCGATGATCAAGAGGCGCAAATCGCCCGAGCGCAGATCGCGCCACAGGGTGCGCCAGCCCAGGCTCCAGAAAGAAATGGTCATGGCCCTACCTTAGCGCATTCGCGTGGGCCACACGACGCATGGGGTCTCATGCGCGCAGGCTGCTGGCCCCTAGCGAATGGAAATGCGCTTGGCCGAGAGATTGCCGCCAATCAAACGGCGCAGACTTAAGGCATCGGCTTGGCGCGAAGCGTTACCCGACGCATTGAGCAACACCAAAGTAGCGCTTTTACCCGCTTGTTTGATGCGCATGATCAGGCAGCGCCCGGCCTCATTGGTAAAGCCGGTCTTGGACAGCAAAATGTCCCAACCGCGCGCACCCACCAGCCGGTTGGTGTTGTGGAACACCACATTGCGGCCATTCATGCGCACCACATCTGACGCGTTGGTGGTGATGTCTGCAATCTCGGGGTAATGCGATGCGGCTTGCGCCAACTTGGCCAGGTCAGCGGCGGTAGAGGTGTTCTCCGGTGACAGGCCCGACGGTTCCTTGATGACGGTGTTAGTCATGCCCAGCATCTTCAGCTTGGCATGCACCGCACCAAAAAAGGCTTGTGGGCCACCGTGGTAGGTACGGGCCAGGGCGGCTGCAGCGCGGTTGTCTGACGACATCAGGGCCAAGCGCAGCACGTCGTGGCGGGTCAGTTTGGCGCCCACTGGCACGTGTGACTTGCTGTGCTTGAGTTCATCCACATCCGATTCGTCAATGGCCAACACCTCGTTCATGGCAGGCCGACTGTCGAGCACCACCATGGCGGTCATCAACTTGGTCAACGAGGCGATCGGCACAGCGGCGTCAGCGCCCTTTTCAAACAAAATTTGGCCAGTTTCATCGCTGACAAGGATGGCGTGTTCGGAGTAAAGCTTGAATGCGTGTGCGCCCGTGCAGGCGACCAGCGCAAGGCTGGCAAGGAATAACTTCAACATGGAGGACAGTGGGCGTACGCGGTAAGTGATTGCATCATCAAGTGTTCTTGCTGATGGTGATAGTGGGGAACTTGCTGGAAAAGTCCTTGTTGCGCGCCGCAATGGATACCGCCACCTTCCGAGCCATGGCCTTGTAAATGCCGGCAATCTCGCCGTCGGGATCAGCCACCACGGTGGGCTTGCCACTGTCGGCTTGCAGGCGGATCTGCATATTCAGGGGCAACGCACCCAAATAGTCCATGTTGTATTCAGCAGCCATCTTCCTGCCACCATCTTCACCAAAGATGTGTTCCACATGGCCACAGTTGCTGCACACGTGCACCGCCATGTTCTCGACGATGCCCAGAATCGGCACGCCCACCTTTTCGAACATCTTGATGCCTTTCTTGGCGTCCAGCAGGGCAATGTCCTGCGGCGTAGTGACGATGACCGCACCGGTCATGGGCACGCGCTGGCTCAGGGTGAGCTGAATGTCGCCAGTGCCGGGGGGCATGTCCACCACCAGGTAGTCCAGATCCTTCCAGTTGGTCTGGCGCAGCAACTGCTCCAGCGCCTGTGTGGCCATTGGGCCGCGCCAAACCATAGCCTCGTCTTGTGCCACCAGAAAACCAATGGACATGACTTGCACGCCGTAGTTTTCCATCGCCTCCATGGTCTTGCCATCGGTCGACTCGGGGCGGCCTTCAATACCCATCATCATGGGCAGGCTGGGTCCGTAAATGTCGGCATCCAGCAGTCCCACCCTGGCGCCTTCTGCAGCCAAGGCCAGCGCCAGGTTGGCCGCAGTGGTGCTCTTGCCCACGCCGCCCTTGCCAGAGGCCACCCCCACAATATTCTTGACGCCTGGCAGAAGTTGCACTCCGCGCTGCACCGAATGGGCCACGATGCGGGAACTGATATTGACCGACACATTGCCCACACCGGGTAGGGCCTTGACCGCTGCAATCAGGGCTTTGCGCAGATCGGCAAACTGGCTTTTGGCAGGGTAGCCGAGCTCCACATCGAAGGCCACATCGTCACCCGACACATTGATATTTTTCATGGCCTTGGTGGACACAAAGTCTTTGCCGGTGTTGGGATCGATTATGTGCCCCACCGCTTCGTTGATCGCTTGCACTGTCACAGTCATTCAAATTCTCCTGAATATCGGTATAGTCTACCGAACCCTTCTCGCTGCACGGGTTTACCCCCGTCACGTTCAGACAGACAGTACGTTTACAACTCAGTACCGCACCCGATAATGGTTGTATGTCCGAGGCCATTTCCCACCCCCATCCTGCCGGACTTTTGCTTACCGGTGGCGGGGCCCGCGCGGCCTACCAGGTGGGTGTACTGGAAGCCATTGCCGACATCCGGCTGGAATGCGGAGCCGGCAATGAACCCAACCCATTCCCCATCATCACGGGTACCTCGGCCGGCGCCATCAACGCCTCTGCGCTGGCCTGTGGTGCCGATAATTTTGACGCCACAGTACGCATGATTGCTGCCACCTGGCGGGGTTTTCACGCCGACCAGGTCTACCGCGCCGGGCACCTGGATATGCTGCGCTCAGGCGCAAAGTGGCTGACACTTCTATCCCTGGGATGGGTGCTGGCTAAGTGGCGTCGGGTCAAACCGCGCTCGCTACTGGACAATTCGCCGCTGGCAGAATTGCTGCAGCGCCTGGTGCCCTTGGAACGCCTGCCGGAGCTGATCAGCCAAGGGCACATGCAGGCGCTGGCGGTTACGGCATCGAGCTACAGCTCGGGCGAACACGTCACGTTTTTCGAGGCGGATAAGCGCCTGATGCCCTGGGTGCGCAGCCAGCGCCAGTCGGTGCGCGACAAGATCACCCATGCGCACTTGCTGGCATCCAGCGCCATTCCGTTCGTGTTTCCCGCCACACAATTGCATATCAATGGCCACGACGAGTACTTTGGTGACGGATCCATGCGCCAGTCGGCGCCCTGTTCACCCGCCATCCACCTGGGGGCCGAACGCATTTTGGTGGTGGGGGCTGGGCGCATGCACGAGCCCAAGAATGAGGTCAACGCACTGAGCAGCAACGCCTACCCCTCCATTGCACAGATTGCCGGCCATGCCCTGTCCAACATATTCCTGGACGCGCTGGCGGTGGACGTGGAGCGTGCCCGGCGCATCAACCACACCATCAACCTGGTGCCCGAAGCCTTGCGCCAGACCAGCGCCCTGCGCCCACTGGAACTGCTGGTCATCTCTCCCAGCGAGCGACTGGACGTAGTGGCCAGCAAACACATTGACACCCTGCCCCACGGGGTGCGCACCATGCTCGGCGGAGTAGGAGTGTCTTCACGCAAAGCTGACGTCAAAGGGTCGGCCCTGGCCAGCTACCTGTTGTTTGAATCCGGCTATACCCGCGAGCTGATGGGTCTGGGGTATGCCGACACACAGCGACAGCGCGCCGAGGTCTGCGCCTTTTTTAGCTGGTGCGACCCCAAGGCCATTGCCCCACCGCAGGATGCCCTGCCCGCAGCGCGGCAAGACCGGCGCAAAGACCCGTTGCGGTTGCGCTGACACTTCAACTACACCTCAGCTGGAAAGAATAATTCAAGACGGATTACATGCAAACGGAGGCCACACTGGATCCGTTAGAGTATTTAATACGGCAAGACTCGCCGTCCCACAAAAATACATAAGCATTTGGGTTGGTAGAAAAGCAATACGCAAAGAAGGTGCCGCGGCCAATGCTGGCATTGCCGTTGTAAACGCCTGACTCAAAACCGTATACCTTGTACGTCGCCGTATTGGACAGGTTGTATGCAAAAGGGCTCTGATATGAAAAAATCGTGTCTGGGAACCAGGTCCGCGCACTCAAGGTGTTGGCAACTGCTGATGAATTGGTCTGCACGTACCTGAAATCGGTACTACCCGTATCCATTTTGAATACCACTTGAAATACGTCACAATTGATCCCCCAAAATTCCTTGGAGACCCGCTGGGTCACATTCATGCCGTACATATACATTGCATCTCGCTGCCCCAGATATCCACTCACATAGTCAGCTTGCGCAACGGTTGCCGCCATTAAAGCGACAGCTACCAGTCCATTTGCCATTTTCGACATATCGTCTCCTAGTGGTTTAAAAAATAATACGGCTTTGAAGGTAGCTTACGCAACTGCCTAATCCAATGCGGGAATCTGTTCGAATACTCCTACCGAAGTAACTTGAAGTTACGGCATGTAGATTTCACCAAACTTACGGGGTGCATGTGCCCCACGGTGCGGTGAGTTACCGTGTATTGAGGCCACACGACTAAAATCTCTGACTGTCTCCTGAAAGTCTCGTTCCCATGTCACGCCAACTCTTCGTCACCACCGCCCTGCCTTACGCCAACGGCAAATTCCACATCGGCCACATCATGGAGTACATCCAGGCCGACATCTGGGTGCGGTATCAGCGTATGCAGGGCAACGCGGTCGATTTTTGCTGTGCCGACGACACCCACGGTGCGCCCATCATGATTGCGGCTGAAAAGGCCGGTCAAACGCCACAACAATTTGTGGCTGACATTGCGGCTGGCCGCACGCAGTACTTGGACGGCTTTCACATCAGTTTTGACAACTGGAGCAGCACCGACTCACCCGAGAACCACGCGCTGGCGCGCCAGATTTACCGCGACTTGCGCGACAACGCCGATGGTTCGCTGATTGAGACACGCACCATTGAACAGTTTTTCGACCCCGAGAAAAATATGTTCCTGCCCGACCGCTACATCAAAGGCGAATGCCCCAAGTGCCACGCCCAAGACCAGTACGGCGACAACTGCGAAGTGTGCGGTGCGGTGTATGCCCCCACCGACTTGATCAAACCGTTTTCGGCCCTGTCGGGCGCCACGCCGGTGCTCAAGAACTCTGAGCATTTCTTCTTCAAACTGTCGGACCCACGCTGTGTGGAGTTTTTGCAAGAGTGGACACAAGGCAACGACGAAAGCGGCAAGCCCCGGCTGCAGCCCGAAGTGGCCAACAAGGTCAAAGAATGGTTCAGCGTGCGCACCAACCCGGATGGCACCCAAAGTGAAGGCCTGGGCGACTGGGATATCAGCCGCGATGCACCCTACTTTGGCATTGAGATTCCCGACGCGCCGGGCAAATATTTTTATGTATGGCTGGACGCGCCCATTGGCTACCTGGCCAGCCTGAAAGACCTGCTCGTCAACAAGCGCGGTCAGAGCTACGACGCCTACATGGCCAACCCGGCGCTGGAGCAGTACCACTTTATTGGCAAAGACATCGTGACCTTTCACACCCTGTTCTGGCCCGCTACGCTGAAGTTCAGCGGCCGCAAGACGCCCAACAACGTGTTTGTGCACGGCTTTTTGACCGTGAACAACGGCGAGAAAATGAGCAAGAGCCGCGGTACCGGGCTGGATCCACTCAAGTACCTCAAGCTGGGCATGAACGCCGAATGGCTGCGCTACTACCTCGCGGCCAAGCTGTCAGCACGCAACGAAGACATTGATTTCAATGCAGACGATTTCATGCTTCGCGTCAACAGCGATTTGATTGGCAAGTACGTGAACATAGCTTCGCGTGCCGCAGGCTTCCTGACCAAGCGTTTTGACGGCAAACTCACCCATCAGTTTGGCGTGTCAGGGAGCGCCCTGCTGCATGAAATCCGCGAAGCAGCCCCCGCGCTGGCCCAAATGTACGAAACTCGCGAGTTCGGCAAAGCCACCCGCGAGATCATGGCGCTGGCCGACAAGGTCAACGCCTATGTGGACCAGAACAAACCCTGGGACCTGGCCAAAGACACAGCCAACAACGAAGCCCTGCACCAGGTGTGCTCGGTGCTTATCAACACCTTTGCGGTGCTGACCCGTTACTTGGCTCCCATACTGCCGTCTCTGGCCGCAGCCGTGGAAAAATTTGTCGGTATCAGCATGCAGCAGTGGACTGTGGCGGGTGACGTGGCCGCTATTCAGCCTTACCAGCACCTGATGCAGCGCGTCATACCCGAGCAGCTGGATGCACTCTTTGAACCAAAAGAGCCTCCAGCCCTCGCAGAATCTACACAGTCCGCTCCTAAAGCCAGAGCAAAGAAGGTAACCCCCGCTACCCCGGTGGACCCCAACGCCCCCGGCGGCGAGGCGCTGGCGCCCACCATCAGCATTGACGACTTTGCCAAAATCGACCTGCGCATTGCCAAAATTGTGAATTGCGAAGCGGTGGAAGGCTCTACCAAACTATTGCGCCTGACCCTGGACGTGGGCGAAAAGGACGAGGCCGGCCAACCCAAAACCCGCAACGTATTCAGCGGCATTGCCAGCATGTACCAACCCGCGCAACTGGTGGGCCAGCTGACCGTGATGGTGGCCAACCTGGCGCCGCGCAAGATGAAATTTGGCATGAGCGAGGGCATGGTTCTGGCCGCCAGCCACGGCGATGAGGCAGCCAACCCCGGCATCTACATCCTCAACCCATGGCCCGGCGCCACACCGGGCATGCGGATTCACTAAAGACCACCGTGAGCCACCGCATCCATTGGTGGGCCGACACCCACCGCAGCGCCAAGACCAATCTGCGTCTGGGTTGCACGCTGTGCGGGGTTGCGGGTGCCACCAACGCGGGCGGCTTTTTGGCAGTGGGGCAGTACACCTCGCACATGTCGGGCATTGTGTCTTCGGTGGCCGACAACCTGGTGCTGGGCAAGGTTCAGCTGGCAGCAGCCGGCGTGGCCCTGGTGCTGGCCTTTGTACTGGGGTCAATGACCACGGTCTGGATCGTAAACTGGAGCCAGCGCCGCCAGATGCGCAGCGCTTTTGCGCGCCCGCTGTTACTGGAGGCCGCTCTGCTGCTGGTGTTTGGCCTGTTTGGTGCCGCCATCGGTCGTTTTGCTGATCTGCTGGTGCCTGTGACCGTGCTGTTGTTGTGCTTCATCATGGGGCTGCAAAACGCGGTCATCACCAAAGTGTCCCACGCCGAAATTCGCACCACCCATGTCACCGGGCTGATCACCGACCTGGGCATCGAATTGGGTAAGGTGTTCTATTTCAACCGCTCTCAGCTTGCCAACAAGGTGGTGGCTAACCGGGCCAAGCTGCGTATCCACGCGCTGCTGGTCGGCAGTTTTTTCACTGGCGCCCTGCTTGGCGCCGTCGGCTTCAAAACTTATGGCTACGTGGCCACGGTTCCGCTGGCCGTTATGCTGATGGTGTTGACGCTGGGGCCTTTGTTGGACGATGTTCGTAACGGGCGGTTTGCGTCTGGCCCTAACGTGGCGGGTGGCGAGTAACACCAACCATGGCAGACCTACCCACACCCGGCGCACCAATCAGTGCACCAACACCACCCCGATCGCACTGGTTTCGCCCCCGCATCGTAGCCGCATTGCAGGGCTACAACCGCCAGCTTTTTGCACAGGACGTGGGCGCCGGCATTACCGTTGGCGTGGTGGCACTGCCACTGGCCATGGCATTTGCCATAGCCAGCGGGCTCAAGCCAGAGGCCGGCCTGTTTACCGCCATCATTGCTGGCTTGTTGATTGCGGTATTGGGCGGCAGCCGGGTGCAGATTGGCGGGCCGGCGGGGGCATTCATCGTCATTGTGTACGGCATTGTGGAACGCTACGGCCTGGCCAACCTGATCATTGCCACTGCTATGTCCGGGGTCATGCAATTTGCCATGGGATTCTTCAAGGCCGGCACGCTGATCCGCTTCATCCCCATTTCTGTGGTGATTGGTTTTACCAACGGTATTGCAGTGCTGATTGCGGTGTCGCAAATCAAGGAATTTCTGGGCCTGCAGGTGCAGAACATGCCGGCCGATTTTTTCGGCATCCTGTCCACGCTGCACCATGCCCTGCCCAGCCTGAACCTGAATGCAGCAGCATTGGCATTGGCCTGCCTGCTGTTGATCGTGGTGTGGCAGTTGGCCATTCCCCGGTTGGAGAGACGCTATCACTGGGCAAAGCACTTGTTGCTGGTGCCGGGTTCGGTGGTGGCGCTGGTACTGGCCACCCTGTGCGTGGCGTTGTTGCAACTGCCCGTGGAAACCATTGGCAGCCGCTTTGGCGGAATCCCTTCGGCACTACCGGCGCTGCAATGGCCGGAGTTCTCTTGGAGCACGGCACGTTTTCTGTTTATTCCCGCTACCACGCTGGCCCTGCTGGGCTCCATCGAATCGTTGTTGTGCGCCCGCGTGGCCGACGGCATGATTGGCGAACGCCACGACCCCAACCAGGAGTTGATGGCGCAGGGCATTGCCAACTTTGTCACCCCGTTTTTTGGCGGCATGCCCGCTACCGGCACCATTGCCCGCACGGTGACCAACATCAAAAGCGGTGCCAACAGCCCGATAGCCGGCGTGGTGCACGCCATGACCCTGCTGCTCGTCGTGCTGCTGGCCGCACCGCTGGCTCGCAATATTCCGCTGGCAGCCATGGCAGCCATTTTGATGTTTGTGGCCTGGAACATGGGCGAATGGCGCGAATTTGTGCACCTGCGTCAATACCGCGTGCCATACCGCATCACCTTGCTATCGGTATTTTTTCTGACCGTGGTGTTTGACCTGACCGTGGCGGTTGAGGTGGGTCTGGTGGCCGCATGCCTTACGTTCATCTACCGGATATCGAGCCTCACGCGCAGCGAACCTGTGACGCTGGCCGACCCCGGGGTTCAGGCCCACCGCCTGTACGGCGCCCTGTTTTTTGGTGCTGTCAAGTTGATTGAGGAACTACAAGACCATCTGCCACAGCGCGCGCTGGTGCTGGACCTGAAGAACCTGATCTACATCGACTCCTCCGGTGCCGACACACTGCTGGACCTGGCCCATGCCTGCGCCAAGGCCCACGTTCGCCTGATCGTGTGCGGTCTTGCCCACCAACCGATGGACATTGCCCGGCGCTGCGGCCTGGTGCATCTGGTAGGCGAATCCCAACTTTTCCCCGACCTGGCCAGTGGTTTAAACGCCGCCGCGCCGGAACCAGGGGGCGATACGTCGCCAGCCAGCTAAAATAGCCGCAAGCGCAACACAAGGTTTCTCCCCATGAACATTTTCCGCCGTCCCGATTACACGTCTGAAGCCACGCAGTTCATCCGGCAGCTCAAGAAGGACAATCCCAACCTGGAAGCCCAACAGCGCCAGGGCCGGGCTTTGCTGTGGGACAAGAAGGTGGATCGCGACGCCCGGGCAGACTTTGCCAGCGCTCGCATCGCTCAAAAACCCTACGTCTACCAGACGGACAATAGCTAAGAGTCAAATTCACCTCTAGCCCTCGCCAATTAAGCGTAGGTAGCTATCGCTTTTATAGCGTTTTATGACGCAAACCCCTGCATCCGTCGAAGCGTCTGAATTGGACGCCTCTCTTCTGCCAGCCAGTCCGCAGGTTGTGGACCATGTCGCCGTGGCGCGCCTGTACGGCGAGCCGCTGTTTGCCATGCCGCAGGACTTGTACATCCCGCCGGACGCGCTGGAGGTGTTTCTGGAGGCCTTTGAAGGCCCGCTGGATTTGCTGCTGTACCTGATCCGCAAGCAGAATTTCAATATTCTGGACATCCCGATGCTCAGCGTGACCAAGCAGTATCTGGTCTATGTGGACCAGATCCGCAAACGCAATCTGGAACTGGCGGCCGAATACCTGCTGATGGCGGCGATGCTGATCGAGATCAAATCGCGCATGCTGCTGCCACCCAAAAAGGTTGCCGAGGGCCAAGAGGCCGAGGACCCGCGCGCCGAACTTGTGCGCCGCCTGATTGAGTACGAACAAATGAAACTGGCCGGCGCACGCCTCAACGCGCTGCCCCAGTTTGGCCGCGATTTTCTAAAGGCCGAGATCGTCATCGAGCAGTCGCTGGTGCCGCGTTTCCCGGATGTGAATGTGGTCGATTTACAAGAGGCGTGGCGCGATATTCTCAAGCGCGCCAAATTGGTCCAACACCACAAAATCACGCGTGAGGAGCTGTCAGTGCGCGAGCACATGGGCATGGTTCTCAAGAAGCTACAGGGCCGGCGTTTTGTTGGCTTCGAAGATTTGTTTGAAGCCAGTTTTAGCGCCCCGGTGCTGGTTGTAACATTCATAGCCCTGCTGGAACTGGCCAAGGAAACCCTGATCGAGATCACCCAGGCCGAAGCCTTTGCGCCCATTTACGTGCGCCTGGCCTATTCACCCACCTGACGGAGTACCCACCATGACACAGACCACCGACAGCAACGCAGCGGCCTTGCATGCCACACCCTATGGCACCCTGCCACCGGCCTCGCCCATGCCAAGTCGCAAACCCATCAGCCTGCCCCGCATTGCCGAAATGCGCAGCCGGGGCGAGAAGATCGCCATGGTTACCGCCTACGACGCCACCTTTGCCGCCGTAGCCGATGCCGCCGGCATGGACAGCATTTTGGTGGGCGACTCCCTGGGCATGGTGTGCCAGGGCTTGCACACCACCGTGGGCGTTTCGCTGGAAAGCATGCGCTACCACACCGAAATGGTGGCCCGGGGACTGCGCCGCGCACAAGGCACAGCCTGGCTGATTGGTGACCTGCCGTTTGGCAGCTACCAGGAGTCCAAAGAGCAGGCGTTTCGCAGTGCTGCGGTGTTGATGCAGGCCGGTGCCCACATGGTCAAGCTGGAGGGCGGCGGCTGGACCACCGAGGTGGTGCACTTTTTGGTCGAACGCGGTATCCCCGTGTGCGCCCACCTGGGTTTGACGCCGCAAACCGTGCACGCCCTGGGCGGCTACCGGGTGCAGGGCAGGTCGCAAGCCAGTGCCGAAATTCTCAAACGCCAGGCCCATGAACTGCAAGACGCTGGCGCCACCCTGTTGGTACTGGAAATGGTGCCCGCCCCCCTGTCGGCCGAGCTGACCACCGAGCTGACCCACTGCGCCACCATCGGCATCGGTGCCGGCAAGGGCACAGCCGGTCAGGTGCTAGTGATGCACGACATGCTGGGCCTAAACCTGGGCAAAAACCCCAAGTTTGTACGCAACTTTATGGATGGAGCGCCCAGCATCCGTGGCGCGTTCGAAGCCTATATTGCCGCCGTCAAGAATGGCAGCTTCCCTGAAGACGCCGTCCACGCCTGGTAGAGACATTTATGGAAATCATCCACACCATTGCCGAGCTGCGCGACCACCTGGCCGCATTTCGCCACCCTGCCGTGGTGCCCACCATGGGCAATCTGCACGCAGGCCACCTGGCTCTAGTGCGCCAGGCCAAACCGCTGGGCGACGTGACCGTTTCGACCATCTTTGTGAACCGGCTGCAGTTTGCACCGCACGAAGACTTTGACACCTACCCACGCACCCTGGATGCCGATTGCGAACAGCTGCAGGCCGCCGGCTGCGATGTGGTGTTTGCCCCCAAGGAAACCGAGATGTACCCACACCCGCAGAGCTTCAAGGTGCATCCGCCCACCGAACTGGCCGACATTCTGGAAGGGCATTTTCGCCCCGGCTTCTTCATCGGTGTGTGCACCGTGGTGCTTAAGCTGCTGTCGCTGACCCAAGCCCGCACGGCCCTGTTTGGCAAGAAGGATTACCAGCAGCTCATGGTGATCCGCAACATGGTCAAGCAGTTCGCGATGCCTATCGACATCGTGGGGGGTGAAACCCAGCGCAGCGATGATGGGTTGGCACTTTCCTCACGCAACGGGTACCTCAGCGAGGCCGAGCGCGCGCAAGCCGTGCAGTTGTCGACCACGCTGAAAACAGTGGCCAAAGCGCTGCGCGCCGAGAGCTCGCTGGATGCAGCCAACATCAACCGCCTGGAATCCCACGCCATGCAGACCCTCAGCAATGCTGGCTGGCGCCCCGACTACGTGGCCGTGCGCCGCCAGGCTGATCTGCAAATGCCCCACACAGGAGACGCCCTGGTAGTGCTGGCCGCTGCACGTTTGGGCGCGACGCGCCTGATTGACAATCTTGAAGTGTAAAAAAGGGTGCTAGCCCTCGTGGAGGCTACGGAAGCAGCTATCTATTTCATAGCAGTTACAAGAATCGGTCCAGAATCTTGCGACTGTGCGCGTCCAGCGCCAGATGGTCGCGGACCTGGTATTGAATGCCATGGGCGTCGGCCACCAGCAGGCCGCCGCCAGTGCCAACGCGGCGAATATCTTCATCACCCCGCAGCACGAATTCGGTGCGACCACGGTCGGTTTCTACGGTCCAGGTACAGGGCGAGGAGAAACTGGTCACGCCCACAATCGTGCGGATGACGGGGATGAACTCGCGACTGGCTAACTCGTTTTCTATCAGCAACCGCTGATCGGTTGGCAGTTCTGCCAGGCTGTCGATCCAGGCAACCTCTTTGCCGTCCAGGCTGACCAGCGCAATGCCGTTGTCGGGTGACTGCACGGGGAACGCCCGCACCGGCTCTACCCCTTCAAAACAGTCGCCGTTGGCGCGGGTGAGTACCAGCTTGCCAAACGGGTTGAGGGCCAATTGCCAGCTTGGGGCTGTGGTGGGTGTGGTTAGTGGGTTCATGCGCTGGCGTCCTCGGTCAGCATGGCCGCAGCGTTGCGCGCCTGGGCCTGATGCAGGTTGTAATACGCGCCCTGTTGGGCCATCAGTGCGTCGTGGGTACCCTCTTCGACCACCCTGCCACGGTCCAGCACCACCAGCCGGTCGGCGCGGTGCAGGGTCGAGAGGCGGTGCGCAATGGCGATGGTGGTGCGGCCCTGCACCAGGTTCTCCAGCGCTTTTTGAATTTCTTTTTCGGTCTCGGAATCCACCGACGAGGTGGCCTCGTCCAAAATCAGGATGCGCGGGTCGATCAGCAGCGCACGCGCAATCGAGATGCGCTGGCGCTCGCCACCCGAGAGACCCTGCCCACGTTCACCCACCATCGAGTCATACCCCTGGGGCAAACGCAAGATGAACTCGTGCGCATGGGCGGCACGCGCGGCGGCAATGATCTCGGCGCGGGTGGCCAGCGGCTTGCCGTAGGCGATGTTCTCGGCAATGGTGCCGAAGAACAAAAAGGGTTCTTGCAACACCAGGCCAATGTTCTGGCGGTAGTCGGCAACGGCATAGGAGCGAATGTCCACACCGTCCACCAAAATGGCCCCCTCGGATACATCGTAGAAGCGGCAAATCAAATTGACCAGCGTGCTCTTGCCCGAACCGCTGTGGCCCACCAGGCCAATCATTTCACCCGGTGCGATGTTCAGGTTGATGCCCCGGTTGACCTCGCGGTTGCCGTAGCGAAAGCCCACGTCGCGCACCTCGATGCGACCCACCACCTTGTCCACGTGCACCGGGTTTTTGGGCTCGGGCACACTGGAGACATGGTCCAAAATGTCAAAAATACGCTTGGCTGCCGAGGCCGATTTTTGCGTGACCGACACAATGCGGCTCATGGAATCCAGGCGTCCGTAGAAGCGCCCGATGTAGGCAATGGCCGCCAGCAACATGCCCACGGTGATTTCGCCCTTGGAGACCTGCCAAATACCAAAACCCCAGACCACCAGCAAGCCGATTTCAGTCAGCAGCGACACACTGGGCGTAAACAGCGACCATATCTTGTTGATGCGGTCATTGACCACGAGATTATGGTGGTTGGCTTCGCGAAAGCGCTTGGCCTCACGCTGCTCCTGGGCAAAGGCCTTGACCACGCGGATACCGGGAATGGTGTCGGCCAACACGTTGGTCACCTCACCCCACACCCGGTCGATCTTTTCAAACCCGGTACGCAACCGGTAGCGAACAAAGTGGATCATCCAGCCAATGAACGGAAGCGGCACGAGCGTGATGAGCGCCAGCCACGGGTTCATGGAGAACAGCACCACCGCCGTCATCATGATCATGATCACGTCGCTGGCAAAGTCGGTCAGGTGCAGCGACAGGTACACGGCAATGCGGTCACTCTCGCTGCCCACCCGCGAGAGCAAATCACCGGTCCGTTTGCCGCCAAAGTATTCCAGCGACAACTTGAGCAAGTGCTCGTAAGTAGTAGTGCGCAAATCCGCAGCAATGCGCTCGGACACCAGGGCCAGCACATAGGTTTTGCCCCAGCTTAAAGCCCAAGCCAGAATACCCGAAGCCAACAGACCTGATAAGTACAGCATGATGGTGCTGCGCTCGATGTGCTGCCCGTTCTGGAACGGAATCAGTACCTTATCCACCAGCGGAATAGTCAAGTACGGCGGCACCTGGCTGGCCGCCGTGCCCAGCAGCATAAGAAAGAAACCCAGCAGCAACTGGCCGCGGTAGGGTTTTGCAAAGCGCCACAGCCGAAACAGCGTCCAGGTACTGGGTGGCGTGTGGACCACCTTGGTACAAATAGGGCATACCTCCTGGTCCGGTTCCAGCGGTGCCTTGCAACTGGGGCACACATTTTGCAACGCCTGCGCCAGCGGTTTGCCCGTCACGTGGCTGTGCAAATGGGCTTGAAACTGGTCCACAAGCCGAATCGCGGGCAGGTTTTGACCCAGCGTAAAGCGCCAAGTGGCCAGAAGGCCATGGGCATCTACCAGGTTGAGGTGTCCCACACCAGCGTGGTCGTGGTGGCGCAATTCCAAACCGTCTCGAAAAGTCCAATGCTGCCAGGTGCCTTCGCTTCCATTGCGGCTGAGCAGGCGCTGGTTGGTGACAACTACCAAACCACGAACAAAATTCAAACGGGTGTCAAGGTCAACCTCCAGCGCTGCCAGAACGTTCTCCTGTGCATTGAGTTGGGATTTCACATCGCCAAGCCAGGCAGTCGACAGTTCGCCTGGCAGCGGCGTCTCAACAGATACAGCAAGGGTCATTTGGTAGAAAAAATTGTTTGATGACTGGAAATCAGGAGCCTGGCGCAATCCGATTGCGGCTGGCTCCATACTTTACGATACTCAGCCTGAAGTACTGACCCCCGGCTCGCCAGGGAACAGGGTGAGCGAGAATACACAACGCGGCCAGCCCCACATCGGTGGACTGCCAAACCCAATTGCAGCCATGACGGACCAGAAAAAGATCACCATTTTGCGGGTAACCCACCTGCGCGGACCCAACATCTGGACCTACCGGCCAGTGATTGAAGCCTGGGTCGACATCGGTAGCCTGGAGGACTTTCCCTCCAACACCCTGCCCGGCTTTGTGGATCGGCTCAAAGCCTGGTTGCCCGGCATGGTCGTACACCGTTGCAGCGAAGGCGTGCATGGCGGCTTCTTTCAGCGCCTGGACGAAGGCACCTGGGCGGCCCACATCCTGGAGCACGTAACCCTGGAACTGCAAAACCTGGCCGGAATGAAAACCGGCTTCGGTAAGGCGCGGTCCACGTCCACACGCGGCGTCTACAAAGTGGCCTTCCGCACCCGACAGGAACAGGTCGGACGTGCCGCACTGACGGCGGCGCGTGACCTGATCGAAGCGGCCATCAACAACACGCCCTTTGACCTGGAAAAGACTGTTGAACCACTGCGAGAAATGGTGGACGATTTGTGTCTGGGCCCCAGCACCGCGCATATTGTGGATGCCGCCACCGAGCGCCGCATTCCAAACATCCGCCTGACCGAAGGCAACCTGGTGCAACTGGGCTACGGCATCAACCAGCGCCGCATCTGGACCGCCGAAACCGACCAGACCTCGGCCATTGCCGAAGAAATTGCCAGCGACAAAGACCTGACCAAAGCCCTGCTCAAGTCCTGTGGCGTGCCGGTGCCCGAGGGCACGTTGGTACGCAACGCCGAAGCCGCCTGGGAAGCCGCGCAGGACATCGGTGTGCCAGTGGTGCTCAAACCCTATGACGGCAACCACGGCCGTGGCGTGTCATTGAACCTGCGCACGCAAAGTGACGTGGAAGCCGCCTATGCCCTGGCCCACCGCAAAGGCGGTGGCAGCAGTGTCATCGTAGAAAAATACATTGCAGGCAATGAACACCGCATACTGGTCGTTGGCCGCCAGGTGGTAGCAGCAGCCCGAGGGGAAACCATTTGGGTGATGGGGGACGGTGTCTCCAACATCGACGAACTGGCCAATGCCCAGATCAACACCGACCCGCGTCGCGGATCCGGCGAAGAGTTCCCCCTCAACGTGGTGATTCCCAGCGAAACCGGTGAAGTCATTCTGGAGTTGGAGCGTGCCGGTTTAACGCCTCAGTCGATCCCTGCCAAGGGATATAAGGTGCTGATTCAAACCAACGGCAACGTGGCGTTTGACATCACCGACGAATTGCATCCCAGCGTAGCCGCTGCGGCAGCTTTGGCAGCGCGGGTGGTGGGCCTGGACATTGCCGGCATCGACATGGTGCTGGAGGACGCCAGCAAACCCCTATCGGCCCAACAAGGCGCGGTGATTGAAGTGAATGCCAGCCCCGGTTTACTAGCCCACATCAAGCCAGCACAAGGTCAGGGCCGCCCGGTGGGCAAGGCCATCATCGAGCACCTGTTCAAGTTGGACCGTGACGGCCGCATCCCGGTTGTCGGCATAACCGGGACGCTAAAAACCGGCCGTATCGCGCGTCTGGTTGCCTGGCTGGCCCACATCAGCGGCAAGCACGTGGGCTTGGCCTGTAGCGAAGGTCTTTACCTGGACGGCCGCCAGGTAGAAGCCAAGGACTGCGCAAACTGGGAGGCCGGACAACGCCTGCTCATCAACCGTTCGGTGCAAGCCGCAGTGTTCGAGAACACCAGCCACACCATACTGGCTGAAGGCCTGGCCTACGACAAATGCTCCGTGGGTGTGGTTACCGACGTGGGCTGGCAAGAATCGCTGGCCGAATTCGATATTCTGGATACCGAGCAAACCTACAAGGTCGCCCGCACCCAGGTGGATGTGATTCTGCCCACCGGCACGGCGGTGCTCAACTCAGCCGATCCGCAGGTGGTGGAACTGGCTGCGCTGTGCGACGGCAAGATCATTTTCTACGGCATGGACCCCCAGTCGAGCGTCATGGCCCAGCACCGCGAGGCCGGTGAACGTCTGGTCTACGTACTTGACGACCAGATCGTTCTGGCCGAAGGTGCACAGGAAATCGCCATGCTGCCGCTGGCCTCGCTCAAACCTGCTAAGGCAACCCAGCCCGAGATGGTGATGGCCGCCGTGGCAGCCGCCTGGGCACTCGACATTTCGCCGGAGTTGATTGGTGCCGGTCTGCGCACCTTTGAGTCCAACCCCAAAAAAACCCCTTATTAACCCATTGCTGATTGCATTCGAAGCCTGCTGCGCATGCCGACCCTGCCTACCCGAGACACACCATGGAAGTAACCCGCCTTAGAGCCCTGCGTGGCCCCAATCTGTGGAGCCACCACACGGCCATACAGGCCATCGTGTCCTGCAACGCTGCCGAGCACGCCGTTGACAAGATCGACGGTTTCGAGGTTCGGCTGCGCGCCCGTTTTCCGGAAATCGGCTCCTTTCAGCCCACGGGCCAGGACAACTCCATTGCCATGGTGCATGTGCTGGAACTGGCTGCACTCGGACTGCAAGCCCAGGCTGGCTGCCCGGTAACCTTCAGTTGCACCACACCCACGGTGGACGCCGATGTCTACCAACTGGTGGTGGAATACAGCGAAGAGGCCGTAGGCCGGCTGGCCATGGACCTGGCACAGACCCTGTGCCAATCCGCGCTAGACGACACCCCCTTTGACCTGACAGCAGCCCTGACCCAACTGCGCGATCTGGATGAAGACGTGCGCTTGGGGCCCAGCACCGGCTGCATTGTGGACGCCGCTGTGGCCCGCAATATTCCGTACAGCCGCATGACCGAAGGCAGCATGGTGCGCTTTGGCTGGGGCAGCAAGCAGCGGCGCATTCAAGCGGCCGAGATGGACATCACCAGCGCCATCTCGGAGGCTATTGCACAAGACAAAGAACTAACCAAAAAGCTGCTTGCCGCAGCCGGTGTCCCCGTGCCACAAGGGCGCTCCGTGTCCGACCCCGAAGATGCCTGGGCCGCTGCAGGCGAGATTGGCCTGCCCGTGGTGGTCAAGCCCAAGGACGGAAACCAGGGCAAGGGTGTAACCGTCAACATCACCACCCAGGAGCACCTTGTCAAAGCCTTCGCCACAGCCAAGGAGTTCCGCGACGATATTCTGGTTGAACGCTACATGCCAGGCAACGATTTTCGCTTGCTGGTGGTGGGCGACAAACTGGTGGCCGCAGCGCGGCGGGACCCACCTAAAGTGGTGGGTGACGGCGAGCACACCATTGCTGAGTTAGTGGCCCAGGTCAACCTGGACCCGCGCCGTGGCTCGGGACACTCCACCTCGCTGACCAAGATTCGCATTGACGACATTGCCCACGTGTGCCTGGCCAACCAGGGCTTTAAAGCGGATGACATTCCGGCCTTGGGCCAGCGCGTTAACTTGCGCAACAACGCCAACCTGTCCACTGGCGGTTCGGCCACCGACGTGACCGATGACGTGCACCCCGATGTGGCTGCCCGCGCAGTGGCTGCGGCCCATATGGTGGGGCTGGACGTGTGTGGTGTGGACGTTGTGTGCGACAGCATCTTGCGGCCCATCGAGGAACAAGGGGGCGGCGTTGTCGAGGTCAACGCAGCACCGGGCTTGCGCATGCACCTGAGCCCCTCGTTTGGCAAGGGCCGCGCGGTGGGCGAGGCCATCATCGCCAGCATGTTCAAAAACGGCCAGACCGGGCGCATCCCCATCGTGGCCGTGACCGGAACCAATGGCAAAACCACCACAGTACGGTTGATTTCCCACCTGCTGGCCCAAAACGGCCTGTGCGTCGGCATGACCAACACCGATGGAGTCTACGTGGGCGGCCAGTGCATCGACACCGGCGACTGCAGCGGCCCCAAGAGCGCCAAGAGCGTACTGTTGCACCCCGATGTGGATGCGGCGGTCCTGGAAACCGCCCGTGGCGGCGTGCTGCGCGAAGGCCTGGCTTTTGACCGCTGCGACGTGGCGGTCGTCACCAATGTGGGCAGTGGCGACCACCTGGGTCTGAACTACATCACCACTGTGCAGGAACTGGCGGTGCTCAAGCGCGTCATCGTGCAAAACGTATCACCCAACGGTGTGGCTGTACTCAATGCCAACGATGCAGCCGTGTCCGCCATGGCCGTCAAGTGCCGGGGTTCTGTCACCTTTTTCTCGGTAGACAAGTTCCACCCCGTCATGGCGACCCACCGGGCCCAGGGCCAGGCCGTCGTGTATGTGGAAAATGGCCATATCGTGGCCAGCAAGGGCGATTTCCAGCAAACCATTGCGCTGGCGGACGTTCCTCTGACCATGGGTGGGTTGATTCCCTTCCAGGTGGAAAACGTCATGGCCTCGGTGGCTGCAGCCTGGGCTTTGGGCCTGGACTGGGACACCATTCGCCAGGGGCTAAGTGGTTTTTCCAACGATGTCAACAACGCGCAGGGACGCTTCAACCTGTTCAAGTACCGCGGTGCCACCGTGATTGCCGACTACGGTCATAACCCCGACGCCATGATTGCCCTAGTACATGCCGTAGAGGCCATGCCGGCCACGCGCCGCTCGGTGGTGATCAGCGGTGCCGGCGACCGCCGTGACCAGGACATCCGCCAGCAGACCGAAATTCTGGGCGATGCCTTTGATGAGGTGATCTTGTACGAAGACCAGTGTCAACGCGGTCGCGCAGACGGCGAAGTCGTGGCCCTGCTGCGCCAGGGTTTGGCCAACGCTCGGCGCACTACGCAATCCAGCGAGATCAAGGGAGAGTTTTTGGCCATCGACACGGCCATGGACAAACTGAAATCGGGCGAGCTTTGCCTGATTCTGGTGGACCAGGTGGAAGAAGCCATGGCCCACATCGCAGCACGGGTGGTCCAGGGCTGATTAGCTCAAAGGGTCAGCCGCCTTCAGCGGTTGGCTCGCGCGCCATCAACGCCGCCACGGCCTGGGCCGGCTGCAGGTGGCCATCGAGCAGATCGACAACACCTTGGGCAATGGGCATATTCACACCCAGGCTGTGCGCCCGCTGCACCACGGTGCGCGCGCTGTATACGCCTTCGGCCACATGGCCCAGCGCGTCAATGGCCTGCTGCAATGTTTTGCCCTGTGCCATGGCCATGCCAACACGCCGGTTGCGTGACAGGTCGCCGGTGGCGGTTAGCACCAGATCCCCCAATCCACTCAGACCCATAAAAGTTTCGGGCTTGGCTCCCAGAGCCACGCCCAGTCGTGTCATTTCGGCCAGACCACGGGTAATCAGTGCGGCGCGGGCATTCAGACCCAGTTGCAGCCCATCACACAAACCGGTCGCAATGGCCAGTACATTCTTGACGGCACCGCCAACCTCCACACCCACCACATCGTCGTTGGCATAAACCCGCAGCGTAGGGCTGTGAAAAGCGACAACCAGGGCCTCTCGTACATCCGCGTGGACACTGGCAGCGACCAGCGCGGTGGGCTGGCCCAGAGCCACTTCCTGCGCAAAACTGGGGCCGCTGAGCACCCCGGCACGCAAACCGGGCGCTACCTGCGCCTGAATCTCATGCCCCATCAAACCTGGAGCAGTACCAATGCCCGCCTCGAAGCCTTTGCACAGCCAGGCTACAGCTGCGGGGCAATCCCGCAACTGCACCAACAGCCCCCGCAGGGCTGCCATGGGCGAGGCGACAATCACCAAGTCCTGTTTGTGCAGCGCGGCAAGGCATTCGGGTAAGGCCTCGGTGCTGATTTGCAGGTCACCCGGCAGATTAACGCCCGGCAAGTAGCGCTGGTTCTCCCGGTGTTGCTGCAAAATAGCCGACTGCGCCGCATCACGCACCCACAGGGAAACAACATGCTGCGCTTGGTGCGTGCGACTGGCGCTGATGGCCACAGCCGTGCCCCAAGCCCCGCCTCCAATTACTATGATTTTCATAGTACCTTACGCACTATCCACGAGGGCTAGCGGCCTAAAATACCTAAAACCTTATTGGGGCAGCGCGCCTTCGGCGGTACCGGCAGTGCGGGCCTGTTGTTGCTGCTCATACATGGCCTGGAAGTTGATTTCCGACAGGTGCACTGGCGGAAAGCCGCCTCGCTGGATCAGATCGGCCACGTTGCCACGCAGGTAGGGGTAGACGATTTGCGGGCAGGCGATACCCATGATCGGGCCCATCTCGTTTTCGGGCACATTGCGGATTTCGAAAATACCGGCTTGCTTGGCTTCGACCAGAAACACGGTCTTGTCCTTGATTTTGGTGTGCACCGTGGCAGTCACGCTCACTTCATAAATGCCTTCGGTCACGGGGCCGGCTTCCACGGCCAGCTGAATGTCCACGGAGGGTTGCTCTTGCTCCAGCAGGATGGCGGGCGAGTTGGGTTGCTCCAGTGAAGACTCTTTCAGGTATACGCGCTGAATCTGGAAAACGGGGGTCTGATCGGACATAAAACAGTCTTTCTAAATAAAACTAAACTAGCCCGGAAAACTCCGGACAGGCGGATAACGGAAATTTCGTTAATCGCGGATTATCTCAGGCCGGCAGGCGGTTGCCGCCAGCGCCCTCACGCGCCGTTGAGCAAGGGCAGCAAACCACCCTGGTTGTCCAGCGCGATAAGGTCATCGCAGCCACCCACGTGCATGGAGCCGATGAAGATTTGTGGCACCGTGCGTCGTCCGGTCAGCTCCATCATGGCCATGCGCTCCTGCGGGGCAGTGTCTACACGCACCTCTTCGATGTGCTCGACGCCTTTGGAGCGCAAAATTTTCTTGGCCTGCACGCAATACGGGCAGACCGCGGTGGTGTACATCTTGACGGTTTGCATGGTGTCAGGCCTTTTCCACAGGCAGGTTGGCGGACTTCCAGGCCGCCAACCCGCCACCCAAGGATTGGGCCTGGTCGTAACCCAGCTTTTTGGCAATGGCCACCGCCCGCCCCGAACGCATGCCAGACTGGCACACCAGAATCAGGGGCGCAGTCTTATTTTTGACTACTCCGGTCAGCTTGGCCTCCAACTCACCGAGGGGAATGTTCTTGGCGCCACCCACATGGCCTGCGGCAAATTCGCTGGGTTCGCAGATATCAATGACCACGGCTTTTTCACGGTTAATCAGCAAAACGGCCCCATTTGCGTCCAGGCCTGCCGTGGCAGCACCCTGTATGACGGGTAGCAGCAGCATGGTGCCGGAAGCCAGAGCAATGGCGATCAACATCCAGTTATCCAATATAAATTTCACTTTATTCCTTGTCAGTTTCCGAGCATCGAGTCTGCCATTTTAGAATGGTGGCTGGTTTGTTGCAGAGCAGACCTTTTCCAACCCCCATTTGCGCCCGCCCATGTACACACTCGTCCTCATTCGCCATGGCGAATCCACCTGGAATCTCGAAAACCGCTTTACCGGCTGGACCGATGTGGAACTCACGCCCACCGGTATTTCCCAGGCCATGTCGGCCGGCAAGCTGCTCAAGGCCGAAGGCTACGAATTCGATATCGCCTACACCTCGGTGCTCAAGCGCGCCATCCACACGCTGAACTACTGCCTGGATGAAATGGACCGTATCTGGCTGCCAGTGGTCAAAGACTGGCGTCTGAACGAGCGCCACTATGGCGCCCTGCAGGGTCTGAACAAGGGCGACATGGCCAAAGAATATGGCGACGCCCAGGTGCTGGTGTGGCGCCGCAGCTACGACACCCCGCCCCCGGCACTGGATGCCAACGACCCGCGCGGCCAGCGCCAGGATCTGCGCTATGCCGGTCTGGCTGCGGATCAGGTGCCATTAACCGAGTGCCTTAAAGACACCGTGGATCGTGTATTGCCTTACTGGAACGAGACCATCGCCCCCTGTATCCAGAGTGGAAAGCGCGTCGTCATTGCGGCCCATGGCAACTCCATCCGTGCGCTGGTCAAGTACCTGGACAACGTTTCCGACGGTGACATCGTGGGCCTGAACATACCCAACGGTATCCCGCTGGTGTATGAACTGGATGCCAATCTCAAGCCGATTCGCCACTACTATCTGGGCGACGCCGAGGCAGCCGCCAAGGCCGCCGCTGCGGTGGCGTCACAGGGCAAAGCCTGAAATACCGGTACTGGGCCGGATTACCCCAGCATTTATCTACGCAGAACACCCCGCAGCGACGGAACTCGCATCGCACATACCACTCCAAGGTGTATATTGAAGTGGCACTGGAATACTTATGGGTCAAAAACTGAAAATTGCGGGTTGGATTGGATTGGGCATCATGGCTGGAGCGTTGACAACCGTCTCGCTCCAAACGGTGGCGCGCAACACCATGGCACCGCTGCCACTGGAAGAGCTGCAGCAACTGGCAGCCGCGTTCAGCATCGTCAAAAGCGACTATGTGGAGCCGGTAGACGAAAAAAAGCTGATCACCGAAGCCATTTCCGGCATGGTGGCGAGCTTGGACCCGCATTCCCAGTACTTTGACAAGAAATCCTTCAAGGAATTCAAGGAAGGTACCACCGGCAAATTCGTCGGTGTGGGCATTGAAATCACCCAGGAAGACGGTCTGGTCAAGGTCGTTTCGCCCATCGAAGGTTCACCTGCGTTTAGGGCCGGCATCAAGACCAACGACTTGATCACCCGTGTGGACGAAACTGCAGTCAAGGGCCTGTCCTTGAACGAGGCCGTCAAACGCATGCGGGGAGAACCCAACACCAAGGTGGTGCTCACCATTTACCGCAAGGATGAAAATCGTACCTTCCCCGTCACCATCATCCGGGAAGAAATCAAGCAACAGTCGGTGCGCGGCAAACTGATTGAACCGGGCTATGCATGGGTTCGTGTGAGCCAGTTTCAGGAACGCACGGTTGAAGACTTCGCCCGCAAGCTCGAAGAAATCTACAAACAAGATCCCAATATCAAGGGCTTGGTGCTTGACCTGCGTAATGACCCCGGTGGTCTGTTGAACGCTGCGGTTGCCGTATCGGCCACTTTCTTGCCCGAAGGCGTGCCCGTGGTGTCCACCAACGGCCAAACGACCGAAAGCAAGCAGGTGCTGAAAGCCACCGTACGCGACTACCTGGGCCGCGATGGGGCTGATCCGCTGAAGAAAATGCCAGCTGGCCTGAAAAAAGTGCCGTTGGTGGTGCTTGTCAACGAAGGATCCGCTTCGGCCAGTGAAATCGTGGCCGGCGCCCTGCAAGACCACAAGCGTGCCACCCTGATGGGTAGCCAGACGTTTGGCAAAGGGTCAGTGCAAACCTTCCGCCCTCTTGGACCTGATACTGGGCTGAAGATCACCACGTCTCGCTATTACACGCCCAGCGGCAAATCCATTCAGGCCAAGGGGATCGTCCCGGACATCATGGTGGACGATACCGTAGAAGGCAGTCCCTACGCGGCGCTGCGCATGCGCGAGGCAGACTTGACCAAGCACCTGGCCAGCGGACAGGGCGACGAAGTCAAGGATGAAGCCCGTGAAAAAGCGCGCGACGAAGCGCTGAAACACTTGGAAGAGGAATCACGCAAACCCGCCTCCGAGCGCCGCCCGCCAGAATTTGGCTCGGAGAAAGACTTCCAACTCATCCAGGCGCTGAACCAATTGAAGGGGCTTCCTGTGCTGGTGAGCAAGACCCAGGTTGAACGCAAGGAAGAAGTCAAGGACAACAACTAGGACATGGCGAAACAGTGCCATGGATGACACGCAGCTGCTGCGCTATTCGCGCCACATTCTTCTGAATGAACTGGGGGTAGAAGGGCAGGAGCGCATCATGCAGGCTCGGGTTCTGCTGATTGGCCTCGGTGGTCTGGGTTCACCGGCAGCCCTGTACTTGGCCACGGCCGGGGTTGGCCACCTGACCCTGGTAGACGACGACACCGTCGACCTGACCAACTTGCAGCGCCAGATCGCCCATACACAAGACCGCTTGGGCCAGCCCAAGGTGGAGTCGGCCCGCCAGGCCTTGTTGGCCATTAACCCGGAACTGCACATCACGGCGTTGGACGAGCGAGTCGACGCCGCACGGCTCGACACCCTGGTGGCCGATGCCGATGTAGTACTGGATTGCAGCGACAACTTCGCGACCCGACAAGCCTTGAACGCCGCCTGTGTGCACCACGGCGTGCCACTGGTATCGGGTGCGGCTATTCGTTTTGACGGGCAGTTGGCGGTCTACGATTCCCGCCGAACAGAGTCTCCCTGCTACGCATGCGTCTTCCCGCCAAACACCGCCTTCGAAGAGGCGCGTTGCGCCACCATGGGCGTCTTTGCGCCACTGGTAGGCATCATTGGCAGTATGCAGGCTGCCGAGGCACTCAAACTGCTCAGCGGTGCTGGCGAACCAGCCGTTGGGCGCCTGTTGATGCTGGACGGCCGCAACATGACCTGGTCCGACATCCGGTTGCCCCGCAACCCCATGTGCCCAGTTTGTCGTACAGCGCACCCATGAATCGCCTGGCTGCCTGGTTCCCGTTCCTGACCTGGCCGCGGCTTACCGCGCACCTGATGCGGGGTGAGGTAATGGCGGGACTGACCGTTTCACTCATCATCGTTCCGCAGTCCGTGGCGTATGCAGCACTGGCCGGCATGCCGCTGGTTACTGGCATCTATGCATCTTTCCTGCCGGCCCTGGTGGCGGTGCTGTGGAGTGGCTCGCCGCGCCTTTCTGTAGGGCCGACTGCGCTGTCAAGCTTGCTGGTCATGGCTGCGCTCTCCGGCCTTGCAGAACCAGGCAGTGCCCAGTGGGTAACCCTGGCGGTTTGGTTGGCCCTGCTCAGCGGGTTGATGCAGTTGGCGTTGGGTATCTGGCGCTTTGGCTGGATCCTCAACCTGGTGAGTGCCCCAGTGTTGTTCGGTTTCACCCAGGCCGCCACGGTGTTGATTATTTTTTCCCAGTTGCCGTCGTTGGTTGGCATGCAGGGTACAACGGCCAGTGCGTTTTCACTCTCGCAGGTGGACGGGTCTGCCGCAGCCTTTGGTCTGGGCAGTCTGCTGGCATTGGTGCTCGGGCGCGCGCTTGCGCCCCGTGTGCCGACGTTGATGCTGGTGGTCGTCGGTGCCGGCACCATCAGCTACCTGATCCAATACGCCGCACACGGTGGTCCGGTTGTCGGGGCGCTACCGTCCGGGCTTCCTGCCCTGTACTGGCCGGGAATCCCAAGCTGGACCGTGCTGGGAACTCTGCTGGTGCCGGCCATGGTCGTCACACTGGTGAGCTTTCTGGAAACCGCTTCCAGCGCCAAGGTCGAAAATCAGCATGCGCACAAACCGTGGAACGACAACCAGGATCTGATCGCCCAGGGTCTGGCAAAGCTGGCGTCCGGGTTGACCGGCAGCTTCCCCACCAGCTCCTCTTTCTCGCGCTCAGCCATCAACCTGTATGCCGGTGCCCAAACAGGCTGGGCCACACTGGTCACTGTGGTAATGGTGTTGGCCGTATTGTTGTGGCTCACACCCGCGCTTTACCACGTACCCTCCCCGGTGCTGGCCGCTGTGGTGGTGGCCGCCATCAGTAGTTTGTTGCAGCCCATGCGGTTCGTTCAACTTTGGCGCGTGTTGCCAGTAGAAGCCTTCACCATGGCAGCAACCTTTGTGGTTACGCTGATGACCGCACCGCGCATTTACTGGGGCGTTCTGGCCGGCGTGATGGTGAGCCTGATTACGTTCCTGCACCACCGCTTGCACCCTCGCATCATCGAAGTCGGATTGCACCCGGACGGCAGCCTGCGCGACCGCCACCTTTGGAAGCTACCACCGCTGATGGACCATTTGTATGCGCTGCGCATGGATGCCGAGCTCGACTTTGCCGCCGCCAGCAGTTTCGAGCGTAATATCTCGGACTTCCTGACAGCGCATCCCGATACCCGCCATGTGTGCCTGTTCGCGCATCCTATCAACCGCATTGACGCAACCGGCATCGAGGTATTTTCCGCACTCCGAACCAACCTGGCCGAGCAAGGCATTGCCCTGCATATCAGCGGCATGAAGCTGCCAGTGGAACAGGTCTTGATGCGGGCTGGGCAGTTACAACCGGGCATGCTGTTGCGACTCTACCGGACCGATGCGGAGGCTATCGCCAATCTGTCCGCTAGCCCGCCACCAACCGAAGCGTCGCACCATCCCAACCGCCCCATTGAGAGCACGTAAGTGGCGCGTGAATGCATGTCAAATGTCTACACACCACCAGTCGTTGATGCAAACCGGCCCCAGGTGCCCGACTGCCAATCGTTCAGGGACCCGGTTCAGGCACTCAGAATCCAGCCTTCCAGTGGGTCCATATACAGCGGTAGTCCGTAACGCGCATCACCTTGCGTGAACTGCCGCTGACCCCAAGCGGCCTGCATCAGGCACAGTACGGCATCCAGACTATCGCCCGAGCCATCCTCCACCAAGGCATCACGCTGCGCATGGGTGAGCTTCAGTCGCAGGCCCAGCCGGGTCTGGCCGATCTCCAGCGCATGGAGCAGGTCTTTGCGGGCGATCAGCCTGTCGTGCGTTTGTTTGGCCCGGTCATCACTCTTGTAGCTGCGTCGTCCCAGGGATTCTCGCGCCAGCAGGCCCGGGTACGCTTCCAGCGCAACACGCCGTGCGGTGGTGCCATCTTCGTTGCCTGCGGTGGCTGTCGCTCCGGGTTCATGCAATCCCGGCAGCACCACACCGGCCTCCAGCAGACGCGGCACACCGGCGTGGAGCATGAAGGCAACCGGAGGATTGACCCATTTCATGGACGGGCTGGAACCAGCGGGGCCATCACAGGCTCGGTGAGCAAACTTTGCACCCGGTGGGCGGGCATGACAAAACGCCGAGAACGCCGCCCGAATGTCGTCACGGCTCAGGCTGGCATAGTGGTGCATGCACACCAGCCACGATTGCGGCCACCCCAAGGTCTGTACCAGTTCACGCGGCAGGCCAAAGGGGAGATCGAATCCTCCAACCCAGGCCGTTGGGCGAGCCAGGAAATGGGAAAATTCAGACAGTGAATACAGCGGCTCCAACCTGGCCAGCACCACTACGCAGCCGCGCAGTTGGCCCCAGGCCACCATGATGGGTTTGCGCCGTGAAGGACTACTCGAGAAATCACAACCCAACAAGTGCAATGCGGCCCCCGTAGGGACCACATGCTTCACACCCGCCCGATGATGGACGCAGTAGCCATCAATTCTTCGAGCAGGGCCAGCGACACGCTGCCCGAGACCGCATACGGGTCCAGCTCAGGTTTTTCAGCGTACTTGAGCAGGATGCTGTGATTAATTTTGGACATGTTGACCTGCCCCATGGTCCAGCCGCCAAAACGGCGCTCTGAGATTTCTTCGTAGTGCAGCAATACTACGTCCTTGTGGCGGATGTCTTTTTGGATGTGGCCATACAGCTCGCTCACCGCCATGCGCCCACCCTCAATGGCCTGCAGAAAGATCCCCCCGCCGTAGCACAAGATGCCGGTAATACCGCAGGTGGGGTTGTACTGGCGGGATTTGGCCAGAATGGTTTCAATGGCCTCGGGGCTGGGGTCCACCGCGCGGCTGGCATACAACAAACGGACCAACATGATTTAGCCTTTCCGTGGAATAAGGGACAGAAATTCGCGGCGCAGGTTGGAGTCTTTGAGGAACACACCGCGCATCACTGAATTGATCATCTTGCTGTCCATGTCCTTGACGCCGCGCCAGGCCATGCAGTAGTGGCTGGCCTCCATCACGATGGCCAGGCCGTCGGGCTGGGTCTTCTCCTGGATCAGATCTGCCAATTGCACCACGGCTTCTTCCTGAATTTGAGGACGGCCCATGATCCACTCGGCCAACCGCGCGTATTTGGACAGGCCAATCACATTGGTGTGCTCATTGGGCATAACGCCAATCCAGATTTTTCCAATCACCGGGCAAAAGTGGTGGCTACAGGCGCTGCGAACGGTGATGGGCCCAACGATCATCAACTCGTTGAGGTGGCCCACGTTGGGAAACTCAGTGATGGCGGGGCCCGTCACATATCGGCCACGGAACACTTCCTGCAGATACATCTTGGCCACACGGCGTGCTGTGTTGCCGGTGTTGTGGTCATTAACGGTGTCGATTACAAGGCTGTCGAGTACGCCTTTCATCTTGACCTCGACCTCGTCGAGCAACTGTTCCAGCTCGCCAGGTTCTACAAACTGGGCGATGTTGTCATTGGCATGGAAACGTTTGCGTGCGGCCTGGATGCGTTCCCGGATCTTGACAGAAACGGGTGTTCCTTGATCGGCATCAGTTGTGTTCATGGTGCTCTTCTTCTTCATTAACATCCAACAATACTACCAGCCTTTGACTAGTAATGTTTTTAGCCCGTAGCCCTCATGGGAATTACGTGCATAGCTATGAAATTAATAGCTCCTCCCAGTCAAAAACAGTGCCAGACGCATCACGCCAAAGGCCAGACGGTCCAGAAAACGCTGGTGCCAAGGACGTGCAGCGTATGCTTTAGGCTCCAGTTGCACACCTTGGGTCTGGATGGCGGCGAGCAAACTGATGCGCAGGGCATTGGCAAAAGTGGGGTCTTCCACCACTACGTTGGCCTCGCGCGCCAACAAGAAGCTCAAGGGGTCCAGGTTAGATGAGCCCACAGTGGCCCAGCGGTCGTCCACCACTGCCACCTTGGCGTGAAGAAAGCCGGCCGAATATTCATGGATTTCCACGCCAGCCGCCAGCAAAACCCCAAACACCGGTCTTGCCCCGTGGTACTGCATGAAGTACTCGTAGCGCCCCTGCAACAACAGGCGTACCCGCACGCCCCGCCGAGCAGCATGGATAAGCGCACGGCGCAGCTTGCCACCGGGCAAAAAATAAGCGTTGGCAATGAGCACGTCGTGGCGGGCATCTGCGATTGCCTTGAGGTAAGCGCGTTCAATACGGTTGCGATTGCGCACGTTGTCACGCAGGACCAGGGCTGCATTCACGCCGCCGCGCACGATTCTCGCCGGTTGCGGGCTTGCGGGGTGTAGATCTGGGTTCTTCCAGGTTTCGTGCGCATCGTCAAACTTCAGGTGTTCAAGCTGTCGCGTGATTTGAAGGCGGCCCCAGAACATCGCCATGGTCTGGTGCGCCACCGCCACCAGCGGCCCGGTGACGCGTACCGCAAAATCAAAACGGGGAGACTCCAGCGCACCGTAGCTAGGGTCAACGTAGTCGTCCAGAATGTTGATACCACCGCAAAAAGCCACCTCCCGATCCACCACACAGAGCTTGCGGTGCATACGACGCCATACCACGGGTACCAGCAGACCCCAGCGCCCCAGAGGCGAAAACTGGTGCCAGCGCACACCAGCCTGCCCGAAGCGCTGCACCCATTCGACCGGCACCACCGGGGTACCGATGCCGTCGACCACCAGGTACACAACAACACCGCGCAGCGCCGCACGTTCCAGCGCTGCAGCAACCCGTTCGCCACTGGCATCAAAGTAAAAGATGTAAGTCTCTAACCACACCTCTTGCTCAGCCCCATCGATGGCGGCCACCAGAGACGGGAAGAACTCAGCCCCACCATGCAACAACTGCAAGTTGTGGCCGGCAGTCAAGGGCATTGGCTTCAATTCGTATTCACCGGCAGGTCAAACTCGGCAATCAGCGGCAAGTGGTCTGACATCCGTCCCCAAATGCGTCCATGGGGCACATGCAAGCCCAGGGGCGTCATCCCCCGGGCGTACACATGGTCCAGCTGCACCAGCGGTAAACGTGATGGAAAAGTCGCCTTGCGCGCCTGAACGGAGGCCACCAATCCCGCATCACCCAGCGCACCCTGCACGGTATTGCCCCAGTCGTTGAAATCACCCGCCACCACCAGCGGCGCATCCGGTGCAATCTCCCGCTCAATGAAACGCTGAATCTGTGCCAGTTGCCGCACCCGGCTGCCCTTGATCAGACCCAGGTGGATCACCAGCACATGCACCGCACGGCCATGCACCAGCACTTCGGAATGCAGCAGGCCACGTTGCTCGAAGCGGTGATCCGACATGTCCTCATGTTGGTGGCCTATCACCGGCCAACGCGTCAGCATGGCATTGCCGTGCTCACCGTGCTTTGTATGGGCATTGGTGCGGTAAACGGCGGTGTAGCCTTCTGGCGCCAGAAAATCAGCTTGGGCTTGTTCCGGCCAGTGAGCGAAGTGCTCAGCTTCTCGGCGGTGCAGTTTGCGCACTTCCTGCAAACAAACAATGTCAGCGTCGAGCTGCTCCACCGCATGGCCCAGGTTGTGAATTTCCAGGCGCCGCACCGGTCCTACGCCTTGCACGCCCTTGTGGATGTTGTAGGTGGCCACCCGTACTGTGGTCATGCAACACCCCCCGACGCCACCGACTCTAGCAAGGCCAATCGAGGTAACTGCAAAATGGCCTCCGCATTCGACGGCGAAAAGCAGGCCTCAGCCGCCTGGTGGTAAGGCAGCCATTGGTAGGCTGTGTGTTCGCGTGGGTTAAGCCGGACGGGGCAGCCGCGCGCCACCCGCAGCCCAAACAGGTGCTCAGTGTTGTGTGTCACACCCGCAGCATAGCGGTACAGCCACTGGGGGTAAATGGCATAGACGTTTTCCAGCTGCCAGTCCAACAGGCATGCGCCGCTTGAGTTGCCGGTGCGGCAGTCGATACCGGTTTCTTCCTGAACCTCGCGCTGGGCAGTGACTACCCAAGGTTCATCCAGTACATCCTTGCTTCCAGTGACCGACTGCCAGTACTCGACCCCCAGATCTAAGCCATCGGCGCGACGAATTAGCAGCACGTCCAGCGCTGCGGTGTAGATAACCACGAGTACAGATTGAGGAATTTTGTAGGGTTTTGGCATAAAAAAAGGACGCCACCAGAGCGTCCTTTCATTGTGCACTAGCCAAGCTTCAGTCCGCTTTGGCGGCATCTGGATTGCGCAGACGGATATGCAGTTCGCGCAGTTGCTTCTCGTCAACCAGCGACGGTGCCTGGGTCAGCAGGCACTGGGCGCGCTGGGTTTTGGGAAATGCAATCACGTCGCGGATGGACTCGGCACCGGTCATCATGGTCACGATGCGGTCCAGGCCGAAGGCCAGGCCACCGTGCGGGGGCGCGCCGTATTGCAGTGCATCGAGCAGGAAGCCGAACTTGAGCTGCGCTTCTTCTGGGGAAATCTTGAGCGCGTCAAACACCTTCTGCTGCACATCGGCACGGTGGATTCGGACCGAACCGCCGCCCATTTCCCAACCGTTCAAGACCATGTCGTAGCCCTTGGAGATGCACTTCTCGGGCGCGGTAACCATCCAGTCTTCGTGACCATCCTTGGGTGCTGTGAAGGGGTGGTGCGTCGCGGTGTAGCGCTGGGCTTCTTCGTCGTATTCAAACATCGGGAAGTCGACAACCCACATGGGGCGCCAACCCTTTTCGAACAGGCCGTTCTTCTTGCCGAAATCGCTATGGCCGATCTTGATGCGCAGGGCACCAATGGCGTCGTTGACGATCTTGGCCTTGTCGGCACCAAAGAAAATCAGGTCGCCATTTTGGGCACCTGTGCGCTCCAGCACCGCTTTGAGCGCCGTGCTGTGGATGTTTTTAACAATCGGGCTTTGCAGGCCCGGCCAAGGCTTGTCCTTGGTGCCTTCCCCGGCAGCAACATCATTGACGCGAATGTACGCCAGGCCCTTGGCGCCGTAGATCTTGACGAACTCGGTGTAGGCGTCAATCTCGCCACGGCTGATGCCGCCGCCTTCGACCGAACCGCCCGGTACGCGCAGGGCCACCACACGGCCATTTTTCATGGTGGCGGCGCCAGAGAATACCTTGAAGTCCACATCGGCCATGACGTCGGTCACTTCGGCAAACTTCAGGTTCACACGCAGATCGGGTTTGTCCGAACCATAAACGTGCATCGCTTCCTGGTAGGTCATGACCGGGAAATCGCCCAGATCCACACCAATGGTGTTCTTGAAAACGGTGGTGATCATGCCCTGGAACATGTCGCGAATTTCTTCTTCCCCCAGGAACGAGGTTTCAATATCGATCTGCGTGAATTCTGGCTGGCGATCGGCGCGCAGGTCTTCGTCACGGAAGCACTTGGTGATCTGGTAGTAGCGGTCAAAGCCAGCGACCATCAGCAACTGCTTGAACAGCTGCGGGCTTTGTGGCAAGGCAAAAAAGTGGCCATCGTGCACACGGCTGGGCACCAGGTAGTCACGCGCGCCTTCAGGCGTGCTCTTGGTGAGCATGGGGGTTTCGATATCGACAAAACCATTGGCATCCAGAAACTTGCGCACTTCCATGGACACGCGGTAACGCAGCATCAGGTTATTCTGCATGTACGGGCGGCGCAAGTCCAGCACGCGGTGCGTGAGACGAGTGGTTTCCGACAGGTTGTCTTCGTCCAGCTGGAACGGAGGGGTAACCGACGGGTTGAGCACCACCAACTCGTGGCACAACACCTCGATCTTGCCGCTTTTGAGGCTGTCATTGGTGGTGCCATCGGGGCGTGCACGCACCAGGCCCTTGACCTGGATACAGAACTCGTTGCGCAGGCCTTCGGCGGTGCTGAACATCTCGGCACGATCGGGGTCGCACACAATTTGCACATAGCCTTCGCGGTCACGCAAATCCACAAAAATGACGCCACCATGGTCACGGCGGCGATTCACCCAGCCACACAGGGAAACGGTTTCGCCCATTTGGGCTTCGGTCACCAGACCGCAGTAATGAGTACGCATGGCCATTGCTTGCTTTCAGAACGCTGCCTAATGGGCAGCGGGTTGTGTAAATTGGTTATTTGCGGCTTGCCACCGGAAGCGCGGGCGCAGACGGTGGCACCGAGCCCATGGAGATCACATAGGTCAGCGCCTGGTCCACACTCATGTCCAGCTCGATCACGTCGGCACGTGGCAGCATCAAAAAAAATCCACTGGTCGGGTTGGGCGTGGTGGGTACATAGACGCTGACAAAGTCGGCACCCAGGTGGGTTGCCACTTCTCCGCTGGGGGTGCCAGTCTGGAATGCAATTGTCCAGCTTCCAGCGCGCGGGTACTGCACCAGCAGGGCCGTGCGAAAGGCGTTTCCGTTACTGGAAAACAGCGTGTCCGATACTTTTTTAACACTGTTGTAGATGGACTTTACGATGGGGATCGTGGTGATCATTCGGTCCCACTGCTTCAACCACCAGCGACCTGCTACGTTGGAAACCAGCGCTCCGGTGATCAGCATGAAGCCGGCCACCAACAGCACGCCCAGACCTGGAATGCTGCGCAGACGCTCGATCGCGGGTGACAGGCTCTGCGGTGTCACCGCCGCCAAACCGGACAACACACCGCTCAACACACCGTCCAGCGAGTTGACCAGCCAGGACAGCACCCAAATGGTGATGGCCAGTGGCAGCCAGACCATCAGGCCGGTCAGCATGTACTTTTTGAAGTGGAGGTTCATTCCGGTCTCGGGTGGGGTCACGTTCAGATGCTGGTAGCGGCGGGAGGCGGCGTTGCGGCCGGTTTGGACTCAGTCTTGGTGCCACTGTCAGACGCAGGCGCGGAAGCAGACGGAGTGGATTCTGCGGGCATTGAAGCCGGTGCCGGGGGGGTACCAGCGCCCTTGAAGTCGGTCGCGTACCAGCCAGAACCTTTCAGCTGGAATCCGGCGGCAGTGAGTTGTTTCTTGAAAGTTGCTTGCGAGCAGGATGGGCACACATCCAGCGGTGCGTCGGACATTTTCTGCAATACATCCTTGGCAAACCCGCAGGACTCGCATTTATAGGCGTATATAGGCATGAATGAAAGCTCTGGCTTCGAGTTGCAAAGCCTTCAATTATAAGGCGCGGCCTAAAACAGCCGCACCCGGATGACAAACTGCATGACCACCATGCCCAGCGCAAAACCAATTAACGCATAGGTCAACCCCTGCAACAAGCGGTTGGTTCGCTGCTGCTCGATCACCAGCTGCTCCATGGCACGTTGACCAGCGTCGTTCTGGGCGTTGCGCAAGTAGCTGTGTAGCAGTGCGGGCAACTCAGGCAGCAGCTTGGCATAGTGTGGCGCCTGGGCCGCCATTTGCTCCAGCAGCTTCTGCGGACCGACCTGGCCCAGCATCCACTGCTCCAGAAAAGGCTTGGCAGTGGCCCAGAGGTCCAGTTCGGGGTCCAACTCGCGGCCCAGTCCCTCGATGTTGAGCAGGGTCTTTTGCAAAAGCACCAGTTGGGGCTGGATCTCAACCTGGAAGCGGCGCGAGGTTTGAAACAACCGCATCAGCAGCATGCCCAGTGAGATTTCCTTGAGAGGGCGATCAAAATACGGTTCACACACCGCGCGGATGCCCGCTTCCAACTCGTCCACCCGGGTGCTGCGCGGAACCCAGCCCGATTCAATGTGCAACTCAGCCACACGCTTATAGTCCCGCCGGAAGAAGGCAGTGAAGTTCTGCGCGAGGTAGTCCTTGTCCGACTCGGTCAGCGTGCCAACGATGCCGAAGTCCAGCGAAATGTAGCGCCCAAAGGTTTTGGGGTCGATGCTGACCTGGATGTTGCCCGGATGCATGTCGGCGTGGAAAAAGCCGTCTCTAAACACCTGCGTGAAGAAAATGGTTACGCCATCGCGCGCCAGCTTGGGGATGTCCACACCGGCTTCACGCAGGCGCTCGACCTGGCTAACCGGAACGCCATACATGCGCTCCATCACCATCACATCGGTGCTGCAGTAGTCCCACAGAATTTCGGGCACCAGCACCAGCTGCAGGCTTTCCATATTGCGGCGCAGCTGCGCTGCGTTGGCGGCCTCACGCACCAGGTCCAGCTCGTCATGCAAGTGCTTGTCAAACTCGGCCACCACATCACGTGGACGCAGGCGTTTGCCATCCGCCGAAAGCCCTTCCACCCAGGCAGCCATCATGTGCAGCAGGCGCAAATCTTTTTCGATGGCTGCATGCATGCCAGGGCGCAGTACCTTGACGGCAACCTCGCGCGGCTGTCCCTTGCGGTCGTTCAGCACAGCAAAGTGCACCTGGGCGATCGAGGCACTGGCCACCGGCTCGCGCTCGAAGGACACAAACACGTCGCCAATCGGCTTGCGCAGGCCAAGCTCGATGATGGCAATGGCCACATCCGAATCAAACGGTGGCACCTGGTCCTGCAGCTTGGCAAGCTCGTCGGCAATGTCGGTCGGCAACAGATCGCGCCGGGTAGACAGCACCTGGCCAAACTTGACGAAGATGGGGCCCAGCCGTTCCAGCGCCTGGCGCAGGCGTTGTCCACGGGGTGCGGTCAGCGTGCGACCAACCGTCAGTACCCGGGTCAGGCGTTGCAGCCAGCGGTTGTCAAAACTGCTCAGGACCAGTTCGTCCAGTCCGTAACGAAAGACCACCCAGGCAATGAAAAAACCGCGGTACAGGCGACTCACTAGCTAACCTCCGTGCTGCGCCCGGCCCCACCCACAAACTGCTGCACCGCCTGCGCCATGGCACGGACGGCCTGCACCAGACCATGGGCCGGGGCGTCGCCCAGCACACGCGCCAGGTCTTCCTCCACATCCCAGCGCACATGGTCGATCAGCCAGCTCACCTCGGCGGCCAACTGGACATCGCCTTCAATGCGCACGGCAGGCTTGCCACCCTGCATCAATCCCTGGGCAATGGAGAACGGCGACTCGTCGGTGATGACCAGGGAGAGATCGGGCTCTGCATCGGCTGGCGCTACGTCCAGCAACCCAGCCGGGGTCATGACGACCTTGAATGTCATGGTGCGCCACTGGATGCGCACCACACGTCCTTTTTGCCGAACCAGCCGTTCCATGGCTTGTGGTTCTTGCATCAGCACATGGTTGAGCAACAACACGATACGGCGGTGCGTTTCATCCACTACCCAGGCCGGTGGCGTCAGGGGCAGATTGAGGTTTTGGAGAAAGCTCTCCAGCATGAAAAAAGGGGACTGTGTTGCCATAGTCCCCTATTATCCCTGTGAAATCCCCGTGAAAGGGACTCGCCTATTGGAGCGCCTGCACGCCCGCCACAAGCCAGCCGCGGCCACCATTGACGGGTTTGGTCATGTTCCAGACTTCACGGAACGGGCTGGGGCCAGCAGAGGGTTCTTCGCGGATCATGCCGGAAAACTCCACACTGGCCACGTACTCAGCCGGTGTTTCTTCGATACCCAGCAGGCTTGCTTCAAGCATGACCACATCGGTGCGGTTGCTGGCACCAGCGGGATGCTGCGCCTCGCGCTCGGCGAGCTGGGCCTTGATCTCGCCCAACATGCCATCGGTCATCATGGAGCGCAGTACAGCGACGTCAGACTTGTCCCACGCCGCCTGTAGGGTCACGAAGTTGGTCTTGGCCGCAGTCAGAAAGCCCTCGGCGTCAAAACCGGCGGGAACGCCCCAATTCTGCGAACCCGTCAGGGCCGAACCGATGATGGAGCCACCCACACCACTCGCACCACCCGGTGGGTTAGCGGCTTGAAAACCCATGCTGCTGCGCTCCCAAGGGCGCGCTGACGCATCATTGCCCACGTTCTCGGGGCGATAGGGTTTGGATTCTGTCGCCGGCACTCCACCACCGGCGCCCTGGAAGGCAAAGGGGGTCTGCGGTGAAACAGATGCCGCACGACGGCGCATCACCCAACCAATAACCATGAACGCGGCCATGGCCAGCATGCCGAACATCAGCAGCTGCCCCAAGCCCTCACCCATGCCCAGCGAATTCGCCAGCCAAGCCAAACCCAGTCCAGCAGCCAGCCCGCCCAGCATGGCACCCCAGGGGCGCTTGGTGGCCGGTGCGGCTGCTCCAGGGCCTTGTTTGGGTGCGCCATTGGCGGCACCCTGCGCTGGCGTACCAGGTGCCGGTGGCGTGGCACCCCGTTGGGTCACGTTGGAAGATTGCTGTCCAAAGGATTTGCCGCCGCCCAGACGCTTGGCTGCCTCGGCGTGGAAACCCGTCAAGGCAAGAGCGGCTGCGAGTACGACTGTCCAGATTTTCATAGTGTCTCCAAAGGAATACAGGAACTGGGGCGACTTGTGTCAACCACAAGCCTCAGCACTTGATTCCAACATGCAAAGCCACAACGCCCCCGGTCATGTTGTGGTAGTCCACATGTCCAAAACCCCCTTTGTGCATCATGGTTTTTAGCTCTTCCTGGCCCGGATGCATCCGAATGGACTCCGCCAGGTAGCGGTAGCTGGCGTCGTCGCCCGCCACCAGCTTGCCCAGCCGGGGCAGTATCTTGAATGAATACCAGTCATAGGCCTTCTCCAGGGGTGCAGCCACCTTGGAAAACTCCAGCACCAGCAACTTGCCGCCAGGTTTGAGCACCCGGTTCATTTCGGCCAGGGCCATATCTTTGTGCGTCATGTTGCGCAGGCCAAAGGCCACACTCACCAGATCGAAATAGTTGTCCGGAAACGGCAGCTTTTCGCCATCGCACACCATGGTGGGCAGGGACACACCCGCGTCGAGCAGCCTGTTGCGACCCGTGCGCAGCATGGCTTCGTTAATGTCGGTGTGCACCACCTGCCCTGTTTTGCCCACTTTTTTGGAGAATGCCAGAGCCAAGTCGCCGGTACCACCGGCAATGTCCAGCGCCTTGTCACCCTCCTGCAAGTTGGCCACCATGACGGTGTAGGCCTTCCAGGCGCGGTGCAATCCCATGGACATCAGGTCGTTCATCAGGTCGTATTTGGGCGCGACCGAGTCGAACACGCCACGCACATGGTCCGCCTTTTCCGCCTCGTCAACTGACTTGAATCCAAAGTGTGTACTTGTCATATTCCAAAATCTTATGGGATAAAACGAACACTAGCCCTCGTAGAATATACGTGAGCAGCTATTAAATTAGTAGCGTACCGTTTCAGTGGCTACCGCAGCCACCCCCCGATTTTGCCACCATGGGCGCATCGCGGTCGGTGTTGGCTGCCTTGAGTCGATCGGCATAGTCCTGCCACAGGCGCTCTTGCTGGTCGCCCAGGTAGTACAAGTAGTCCCAGGAAAAGAGGCCGGACTCGTGCCCATCCGAAAAACGGGGCTGCACCGCATAGTTGCCTACCGGGTCCAGCGTCTCCAGCGTAACGTCGCGCTTGCCGGTTTGAAGAGTCTCTTGTCCAGGTCCGTGGCCCTGCACTTCCGCCGACGGCGAGTAAACCCGCATCAGCTCAAAGGGGATGCGAAACTGCGCACCGTCCGAGAACGAAATTTCAAGCACCCGCGACTGGCTGTGCACGGTCAATGCCTGGGGCGTCGGCGCGCCTGCTTTCAATCCGGCCATGGTTGTCTACTCCTCTAAAAACTATGGAACTCAAACCAGCACCCGCTCAATGCCACCGGCATTGGCGATGCGTACGTATTCTGGCATCCAGTCTTTACCCAAAATCTGGTTGGCCATTTCCACCACAATGTAATCGGCTTCCAGCAAGCCGTTTTTGAGGTCGTCCTGGTAGCGGTTCAATCCCATCAGGCAGCTGGGGCAAGAGGTCAGAATCTTCACGTTCTGGGTCGCATCGACCGAACCGGTCGCGCGCAATTGGGCCTCGCCCTTGCGGATTTCCTCTTCCTTGCGAAAGCGCACCTGGGTGGAGATATCGGGGCGCGACACGGCCAGGCTGCCGCTCTCGCCACAGCAACGCTCGCTCTTGAGCACCTTGTCACCCACCAGGGCCTTGACGGTCTTCATGGAGTCGCCCTGCTGCATCGGGTTGTGGCAGGGCTCGTGGTACAGGTAGCCCGGCTGGTTGGCCGGCAGCGTGATGCCTTTTTCCAGCAAGTATTCGTGGATGTCGATGATGCGGCTGCCGGGGAAAATCTTGTCAAACTGGTAGCCCTGCAACTGGTCATAACAGGTGCCGCAGCTCACCACCACCGTTTTGATGTCCAGGTAGTTGAGCGTATTGGCCACCCGGTGGAACAGCACCCGGTTGTCGGTGATCATCTTCTCGGCCTTCTCGAACTGGCCGTTGCCGCGCTGCGGGTAGCCACAGCACAAGTAACCCGGCGGCAGCACGGTCTGCACACCGGCGTGCCACAACATGGCCTGCGTAGCCAAACCCACCTGGCTGAACAGGCGCTCGGAGCCACAACCGGGGAAGTAAAACACCGCCTCGGTTTCGGCCGTGGTGGTTTGCGGGTTGCGGATGATGGGCACGTAATCCGGGTCTTCAATGTCCATCAGGGCGCGGGAGGTCTTCTTGGGCAGGCCACCGGGCATCTTTTTGTTGATGAAGTGGATCACCTGCTCCTTGATGGGCGCGGTGCCCACCGTGGCCGGCGGCGCACTGGTCTGCTTGTGCGCCATCAGGGATAGCACGCGGTTGCCCAGGCGCTGGCTCTTGAAGCTGAGGTTGGTCATGGCATGGGCCAGCTGGATGCCGCCAATGCTCTGGGTGCCAATAAACCAAGCCTGGAAAGCCGCCAAGGGGCGCCAGCTCTTCTTGCCCATTTTGCGCAGCAAGTTGCGCATGTTCATGGACACATCACCAAAGTCGATATTCACCGGGCAGGGGTTTAGGCACTTGTGGCACACCGTGCAGTGGTCGGCCACGTCTTCAAACTCTTCCCAGTGTTTGATGGAGATACCCCGGCGTGTTTGCTCTTCGTACAAGAAGGCTTCAACCAACAGCGATGTCGCCAAAATCTTGTTGCGCGGGCTGTACAGCAGGTTGGCACGCGGCACGTGGGTGGCACACACCGGTTTGCATTTGCCGCAGCGCAGGCAGTCTTTCACGCTGTCAGCAATGGCGCCAATGTCGCTCTGCTGCATGATCAGTGACTCGTGGCCCATTAGGCCAAAGCTGGGCGTATAGGCATTGGTCAGGTCGGCATACGTGACGTTGCCTTGAGTCCAATCAGCCTCTAGCCCTCGTGGAGATTGCTTGATTAGCTCACTATTTCGTAGCAATTTACCTTTGTTGAAACGCCCCTCGGGATCGATCTTGGCTTTGTAGTCCGTAAAAGGCTGCAACTCGGCATCGCTCAAAAACTCCAGCTTGGTAATGCCAATGCCGTGCTCACCCGAGATCACGCCATCCAGCGAGCGCGCCAGCGCCATGATGCGTTTGACCGCACCGTGGGCGGCTTGCAGCATCGCGTAGTCGTCGCTGTTGACAGGGATGTTGGTGTGCACATTGCCGTCACCGGCGTGCATGTGCAAGGCCACCCAGACGCGGCCTTTGAGCACGCGCTGGTGGATGGCGGTGCACTCGCGCAAAATGCCCTCGAATGCGATACCGGTGAAGATGTCCTGCAACGGCGCGCGCAACTGGGTTTTCCAGCTGGCACGCAGGCTGTGGTCCTGCAATTGCGGGAACAGCTCCGCCACACCCTGTAGCCAGCCTTGCCACTGGCTGCGCACCCCGGCGACCAGCGCCAGGGCCTGGACCACACGGTCCTCCAACAGCTCGGCAGATGGAATGTCGTTGGCGTCACCGGTCTTGCCCAGTGGCAAGTTGCCACTCGTGAAAAATGCAGTCAGTTCATCGCACAGGGCCAGCTTGTTGCGCAGGCTCAGCTCGATGTTGATACGTTCGATGCCGTCGGTGTATTCGGCCATGCGCGGCAGCGGAATCACCACGTCTTCGTTGATCTTGAAGGCGTTGGTGTGCTTGCTGATGGCAGCGGTGCGCTTGCGGTCCAGCCAGAATTTTTTGCGCGCCTCGGGGCTGATGGCGACAAAGCCTTCACCATTGCGTGAGTTGGCAATGCGAACCACCTCACTGGTGACGCGGGCCACGGCGTCGGCGTCATCACCGGCGATATCGCCAAACAGCGCCATCTTGGGCATGCCGCCCTTTTTACTCTTGGTGGCGTAGCCCACCGCTTTCAGATACCGGTCGTCCAGATGCTCCAGCCCTGCTAACAGCACACCACTGCGCTTTTGCTCGGCAAACATGAAATCCTTGATCTCGACAATGCTGGGCACTGCGTCCTTGGCGTTGCCAAAGAACTCCAGACACACGGTGCGGGTGTGCGCCGGCATTTTGTGTACCACCCAGCGCCCGCTGGTGATGAGGCCGTCGCAACCTTCTTTCTGGATGCCGGGCAGGCCGCTCAAAAACTTGTCGGTCACATCCTTGCCCAGGCCTTCCTTGCGAAAGGTCTTGCCGGGAATGTCCAGCCGCTCAGTGCGCAATTTGGTTTTGCCGTCAGCCTTGAAATACTGCAGCTCGAAACTGGCGACGTCCACATCATGGATCTTGCCCATGTTGTGGTTGATGCGGGTCACCTCCAGCCATTCGGCCTGCGGTGTCACCATGCGCCAGCTGGCCAGGTTGTCCAACGCAGTGCCCCACAGCACGGCCTTTTTGCCACCGGCATTCATGGCGATATTGCCGCCAATGCACGAGGCCTCGGCAGACGTAGGGTCCACCGCAAACACATAGCCACCACGTTCGGCCGCATCGGCCACGCGCTGGGTCACCACGCCGGCTTCGGTCCAGATGGTGGCAACTTCCCGGTCCATGCCTGGCAGGGTGCGCATTTCCACCTCGGTCATGGCCTCCAGCTTTTCGGTGTTGATAACGGCCGATTTCCAGGTCAGCGGAATGGCGCCGCCGGTGTAGCCGGTGCCGCCCCCGCGCGGGATGATGGTCAAACCAATGTCAATGCAACCCTTTACCAGGCCGGCCATTTCTTCCTCGGAATCGGGCGTGAGCACGACAAACGGGTATTCGACACGCCAGTCGGTGGCATCGGTCACGTGGCTCACGCGCGAGAGGCCGTCAAATTTGATGTTGTCCTTGGCGGTGAGCTTAACCAGCGTGCGCTGGGTCTTCTTGCGCAAGGCACCGATGGCCTGCCAGCTGGCGTCAAAGGCCTCGATGGCGGCACGCGCGGCCACCAGTAACTCGCCCACCATGGCGTCACGCTCGGCGTCGGTATCGGGGGTGCGGCGCTTCTGTACCTCTTGCAGGCGGTGGCGCAATGCGTCTACCAGCTGACCACGTCGGCGCGGGTTGTCCAGCAGGTCGTCCTGCAAATAGGGGTTACGCTGCACCACCCAGATATCGCCCAGCACCTCATACAGCATGCGGGCAGAGCGCCCGGTGCGCCGCTCGCCGCGCAGCTGGTTCAAGAGGCCCCAGGCACGCGCACCCAATAGCCGAATCACAATTTCCCGGTCAGAAAACGAGGTGTAGTTGTAGGGAATTTCACGAATGCGTTCGTGCGAATGCGACTGGCCTGGAACGGCCAAGAGGTGGTTGAGCGAGGTGGGAGCGTTCATCGGACAGATTTAATTGGCAGTCCTGGCGGCCAAGGAGACCGCTACAGCAGGGGAAAGATATTACCGCAGTGCAGCAATCACCTACCCGCAACGATGGCAAACTCTTTGGTGGCGCAACTCTAATGGAAAGCACCAAGCGCAGCCGGGCAGCCGATCACGTTTAATCAAATGGTCATACAACCGACTTACTCTTGCGCCCTACCCGTGCGTATTTCCATTTTTTATTACAGGAGCTCCCATGAAATTCAAAGTTGCCGCACTGGCCTGCCTTTCAGCGCTGGCCCTGCATGCCCAGGCCCAAGCACCCACCGAGATCCAATGGTGGCACTCGATGAACGCGGTCAATGGTGAGTGGGTGAATGATCTGGCCAAGGAATTCAACGCCAGCCAGAAGGAATACAAGGTTGTGCCCACTTACAAGGGCACCTACGACGAATCCATGACCGCTGCGGTGGCGGCCTTTCGGGCCGGCAATGCGCCCGATATCTTGCAGGTGTTTGAAGTGGGCACGGCCACCATGATGGCCAGCAAGAGCGCCATCGTTCCGGTGGGCAAAGTTATGAAAGATGCCGGCCAGCCCTTTGACCCCGGCGCCTATGTACCCGCCGTGGCAGGCTACTACACCGCCCCGAACGGCCAGATGCTGAGCTTCCCGTTTAACAGCTCCACCACCGTCTTCTATTACAACAAGGATGCCTTCAAAGCTGCGGGGCTGGACCCTGAAAAGGCCCCAACCACCTGGCCCGAAGTGGCGCTGGCTGCTGCCAAGCTCAAGGCCAATGGCCACAAGTGCCCGATCTCCATTTCCTGGCAGGGTTGGACCCAGCTGGAGAGCTTTTCTGCCTGGCACAACGTCGAGTTTGCCAGCAAACAAAACGGCCTGGCTGGCATGGATGCCCGCCTGAAAGTCAATTCCCCATTGCACGTGCGCCACATTGAAAACCTGGCCAACATGGCCAAGCAGGGCCTGTTTGTCTACAAGGGCCGTGGCAACGCGCCAGAAGCCAGCTTTGTGTCAGGTGAGTGCGCCATGATGACCACCTCCAGCGGCTTCTACGGCAACGTCAAGAAAAACGCCAAGTTTGCCTTTGGCCTGGCCACCCTGCCCTATTACCAGGACGTGCCCGGCGCACCCCAGAACACCGTCATTGGCGGCGCCAGCCTGTGGGTGATGGCCGGCAAGAAGCCCGAAGAATACAAGGGCATTGCCAAGTTCTTCACCTTCCTCTCCAGCCCCGAAGTGCAGTCCGCCAGCCACAAGCGCACTGGCTACCTGCCCATTACCACGGCCGCCTTCCAGTTGACCGAAAAATCGGGCTTCTACAAACAGAACCCCGGCACCGAAGTGGCGGTGAACCAGATGATCCGCAAAGTCACAGACAAGTCGCGCGGCATCCGTTTGGGCAACTATGTTCAGATCCGCGCCATCGAGGACGAAGAGCTCGAACAAGTCTGGGCCGGCAAAAAGTCGCCCAAGGAAGCGCTGGACGCCATTGTCAAACGGGGCGACGAATTGCTGGTGCGCTTTGAAAAAGCCAACAAGGGTAAATAAGCCACACCCCTAACAGCAGATGGCTGCGGAAAAGCGCGTCGTATTCAAGTCTGCCTGGCTACCCTGGGTGCTGATGGCACCCCAGGTAGTCATCATCGCCGTGTTTTTCTTTTGGCCAGCGGCGCAGGCCCTGTTGCAATCGTTGCAACAATCCGATGCGTTTGGCACATCGGTGGAATGGGTGGGACTTGAGAACTTTCGCAACCTCTGGCAAGACGAGTCGTACCTGGAGTCATTCAAGACGACGGCCGTCTTCTCCCTACTGGTGGCGGTGCTGGGCCTGAGCCTGTCTCTGGTTCTGGCGATTTTTGCCGACCGGGTTGTCAAAGGCTCCCAGCTGTACCGCACCTTGTTGATCTGGCCCTATGCCGTGGCACCGGCCGTAGCGGGGGTACTGTGGTTGTTCATGTTTTCGCCCAGCATCGGTATTTTGTCGTACGCGCTGCGCGAAGCCGGATTTGCCTGGGATTCGCTGCTCAACAGCCGCCACGCTATGGCACTAATCGTCATGGCAGCGGTGTGGAAGCAGATTTCCTACAACTTCCTGTTCTTCCTGGCCGGGCTGCAAAGCATCCCCAAATCGCTGATCGAAGCGGCCTCCATGGATGGTGCCGGGCCGTGGCGGCGCTTTTGGACCATCCAGTTTCCGCTGCTCTCGCCCACCACGTTTTTTTTGCTGGTCATCAACATCGTTTACGCGTTTTTTGACACCTTTGCCATCGTGGATGCCGCCACCAAGGGCGGCCCCGGCAAGGATACCGCCATCTTGGTTTACAAGGTCTACTTTGACGGATTCAAGGCCATGGACCTGGGCGGCTCGGCAGCGCAAAGCGTGGTGCTGATGGTCATCGTGGTGTCACTGACGGTCGTGCAGTTCCGCTTTGTCGAGAAGAAGGTCAATTATTGAAATGACAGCCCCCACACTCCACCGCTGCGCGGGTCGTTGCCCCCCGTGGGGGCGCAAGCCTCCCTTGGGGCGGCCCGGCGGGAGCCTTTGATGGTTGAACGCCGCCCTTGGCTCACGCTGCTATCGCACCTGATTCTGATCATCGGGGTGCTGGTGGTGGCATTTCCGGTTTACATCACGTTTGTGGCATCCACCCATACGGCGCAAGAGGTAGTGCAGGTGCCCATGCCACTGCTGCCGGGCGCGCATTTGGTCGAGAACTACGCGACGGCATGGTCGGGTGACCGCCTGGGGAGCGGCTCGCACGCTTCGGTGGGCCGCATGATGTTGGTGAGCCTGATCTCCGCGCTGATCATTACCATTGGCAAGATCGCCATTTCGCTGCTGTCGGCGTTTGCACTGGTGTATTTCCGTTTCCCCTTTCGCATGGCGTTCTTTTGGGCGATTTTTGTCACGCTGATGCTGCCGGTGGAAGTACGCATTGGGCCAACCTACCAGGTGGTGGCCGACCTGGGGCTGCTCAACACCTACGCCGGGTTGACCGTGCCATTGATTGCCTCGGCCACGGCAACCTTTTTGTTTCGTCAATTCTTTATGTCGGTACCCGATGAGCTGGTGGAAGCCGCCCGCGTGGACGGTGCTGGGCCCATGCGGTTTTTCAAGGATATTCTGGTGCCGCTGTCCCGCACCAGCGTGGCTGCCCTGTTTGTGATCCAGTTCATTTACGGCTGGAACCAATATCTGTGGCCGCTGCTGGTCACTACCGAAGAAAACATGTACCCGGTGGTGATCGGCATCAAACAAATGATTTCCGGCGGAGACGCCCAGACCGAATGGAACATCGTCATGGCCACCGCCATGCTGGCCATGCTGCCCCCTGCCCTGGTGGTGATGCTGATGCAAAAATGGTTTGTCAAAGGCTTGGTGGATACAGAGAAATGACACCAAACGCATGGCTCTGGCTATTCAGTGACTCCGCAGCGCACAGCCACAGGCCGGGCGCCTCATACTGCCAAATGCGCAGAAATCGGCTCCCAGCCTGTGGCTGCACACTGCTCAGTGGTATTTGCTGCTATTAACATCCAACTCCGAATACATGGCTTCCATCGAACTCAAAAACGTCATCAAACGCTACGGCAAGGGCAAGACCGCCAACCAGGTCATCCATGGCGTCAACGCACACATTGCGGACGGTGAATTCATCGTCATCGTCGGCCCCTCGGGCTGCGGTAAATCCACACTTTTGCGCATGGTGGCAGGCCTGGAAGAAATCACCGAGGGCGACATTTGCATCGGTGGGCGGGTTGTAAACCAGCTGGAACCTGCCGAGCGCGACATTGCCATGGTGTTCCAGAACTATGCGCTGTACCCCCACATGAGCGTGTTTGACAACATGGCCTACGGTCTGAAGATCGCCAAGGTGCCAGTCGACGATATCAAGTCCCGGGTCGACAAAGCCGCCAAAATTTTGGAACTGGGCCCGTATTTGCAGCGCAAGCCGCGCGAGCTCTCGGGCGGCCAGCGCCAGCGCGTGGCCATGGGCCGGGCCATCGTACGCCAACCCCAGGTTTTTCTGTTTGATGAGCCCCTGTCCAACCTGGATGCCAAGCTGCGCGCCCAGACCCGCTTGGAGATCCAGAAGCTGCACCGTGAGCTGGGTATCACCAGTCTGTTCGTCACCCACGACCAGGTCGAAGCCATGACCCTGGCCCAGCGCATGATTGTGATGAACGGCGGCGTAATGGAACAGTTTGGCACGCCCGAAGAGGTCTACACCCGCCCGGCCACCACTTTTGTGGCCAGCTTCATTGGCTCGCCGCCCATGAATCTGCTCAAAGATGCGCCGGATGCCAAGCCGGGCGTCATTACCGGCATCCGCCCCGAACACCTGGACATCACGCCCAGCGGCTGGGCGTTGCAAGTCGAAGCGGTGGAAATGCTGGGAGCCGAGCGTCTGGTCTATGGCCGCTGGGCGCACAGCGCGACCGATCAACTGGTCATCATCCGCACCGAAGAGGCTCACGCCGTACCGGTGCTGGGCACCACCATCCACGTCACCCCGCGCGCGGATCGCCTGCACGCGTTCGACGCTGCCACTGGCAAGCGCATGATGACCGCATGAGCGACGGCACCCCCTCCCTTCACGCTTGGCCCTACCCGAGCTGGGTGGCCCACCGTGGCGCCGGCAAGCTGGCCCCCGAGAACACCCTGGCCGCCTTTCGCGTGGGTGCCAGCCATGGCTACCGCATGTTTGAATGCGACGTCAAACTGAGTGCCGACGGCGTGCCGTTTTTGATGCACGACACCACCCTGCAACGCACCACCGATGCCCGCGCCAAACTGGGTGCCGGCAACAGCGCTGTGGCGGGCGATCACCCCTGGGGCATGCTGTCGCAACTGGATGCCGGCAGCTGGCACAGCCGCGCCTTTGCTGGCGAGCCGTTGCCCACACTCGACTCCATTGCCGCCTTTTGCATTCGCAACGGCTACTGTTTGAACATCGAAATCAAGCCCACGCCCGGCACCGCGCGCCACACGGGCGAAGTCGTCGCCGAACACGCCGCACGCCTATGGTCCGGCCAATCCGTACCGCCCCTGCTGACTTCGTTCGAGCCCGACGCACTGCGTGGCGCCTTGGACACCCAACCCGAGCTGCCGCGCGGCCTGCTGCTCGACACCCTGTGGACCGGTTGGGTGGAAACCGCGCTGACCCTGGATTGCCGTGCCATCATCTGCAACCACGCCCTGTGGGACCGCAGCAGCGTCACCCAGGCGAAAAGTGCCGGTTTCAGAACCCTGAGCTACACCGTCAACGACGAATGGGCCGCACAGCGGCTAATCGATCTGGGGACGGACGGGATCATCACCGACCGGGTGGACTTGTTCAGCCCGGTTTAGCTGGTTTTCAACGCCAGCCGCGCCCCCCCGCCCACTGCGCGGACGCCGCAACTACCAGCAAGGCCGCGTAGCTGGCCATCTTGCCGTCACGCCCGAAGAACCACAGACCCAGCGCTAGCGCCAATGAACCAACTATAAAATTGATAGCTGCCTGCGTAATGATTCCGAGGGCTGACGGGCTTTTTGACATAAACCAGGGGCCCACAATGGCCAGCACCAAGGCCACGGCCAGGGCCGGTGCCAGAAAATTGGTCAGGTGGATCAGTTGGTCCAGAGGTCCCATTCGGTTGGCCCGTGGGGCCCTTGGGTTGATTGGTATGGCGACGATTTTATAATCAGACATAAATCAATTGCTGCCAGCGCCGTCGCGCATCCGCTCAACGGGCTGGCCGAATGACAACCGAACACATGGCAGTCTGGACTTTAGGCATCAACCACACCACCGCACCGCTGGACTTGCGCGGCCGGTTTGCGTTCGCCATGGACCAGGTCGCTCCGCATTTACAAGGCCTGCGCCAGTCACTCAACCGCATGCCTGAGGCGGCGATTGTTTCCACCTGCAACCGCACCGAAATTTATTGCGCTGGCGAGCAAAGTGAGCTGGAGCCCACATTGGGCTGGCTGGCCAATTCGGCTGGCATTTCGCCCGACGCCCTGCGCTCCCACACCTACAGCCTGCAAGACGGTCTGGCCGCACGCCACGCCTTTCGGGTGGCCAGCGGGCTGGACTCCATGGTACTGGGCGAGCCGCAAATTCTGGGCCAGCTCAAAGACGCGGTCCGCGCTGCCAACGCCGCAGGCGCCCTGGGCACCACGCTGTCGCAACTGTTTCAGCGCTCCTTTGCCGTAGCCAAGGAAGTACGCACGTCTACCGAGATTGGCGCGCACAGCATCAGCATGGCCGCCGCCGCCGTGCGCCTGGCTGGTAACCTGTTTGAAGACCTGGGTGATGTCAAGGTGCTGTTTGTGGGCGCTGGCGAAATGATTGAGCTGTGCGCCACGCACTTTGCCGCCAAAAACCCCAAGAGCATCGCCATTGCCAATCGCACGCTCGAGCGGGGCGAAAAGCTGGCCAGCCGCTTTGGTGGTGAGGTCATGCGCCTGGCCGACCTGCCCGACCGTCTGCACGAATTTGACGCCGTGGTGAGCTGCACCGCCAGCACCCTGCCCATCATCGGCCTGGGTGCGGTCGAACGCGCCCTGAAAAAACGCCGCCACCGCCCCATCTTCATGGTGGACTTGGCTGTGCCACGCGACATCGAAATCGAGGTCAAGGCGCTGGACGATGTGTACCTCTACACCGTGGACGATCTGTCCGGCGTGGTGCAGACCGCCCAGGCCAGCCGACAGGCCGCCGTCGAACAGGCTGAGGCGATTGTGGACGCCGGGGTGCAAAGCTTCATGCACTGGGTGGACCAGCGCAGCAACGTGCCACTCATCCAGCAGCTCAATGCTCAGGCCGATGCCTGGCGCACCAACGAATTGGCCCGCGCCCACAAGTTGCTGGCCAAGGGCGAATCGGTGGATGTGGTGCTGGAAGCCCTGTCCAAGGGCCTGACCCAAAAAATGCTGCATGGTGCCATGGCCGAGTTGCATGCCGGTGACGCCGCAGCACGCGACCGCGCCACCAGCGCCATCGAACACTTCTTTCTGCGCAGCAAGCGTTAGCGACGCCAACCACGTGGCTCCGACAGAGCCCCGGCATAACCCTTCGACCCAGCGCAGGGCGCACGGAAATTGTTGTCCGCACACCGTTCGGGCTGAGCTGGTCGAAGCCCCTCCTTTCCGATTGACTCCATGAAACCCTTTCTCCGCCAACAACTCGCCCGCTACACCGACCGCCAGGGGGAACTGGAATTTTTGCTGTCCCGCGAGGACATCATGAAAGACATGGAGCAGTTCCTCAAGCTCTCGCGGGAACACACCGACGTCACCGCGGTGTCGAGTCGCTGGGCACGCTACCAGCAGCGTGAGGCGGACCTGAGCAGCGCAGAAGAGATGAAGTCTGACCCCGACATGGCCGAAATGGCCGAAGAAGAAATCGCCAGCGCCACGACCGAGCTGGCGCAGTTGGAGAGCGAGTTGCAGCGCATGTTGCTGCCCAAAGACGCCGACGACGCCCGCCCCGCGTTCGTGGAAATCCGCGCTGGCACTGGCGGCGACGAATCAGCCTTGTTTGCTGGCGACCTGCTTCGCATGTACACCCGTTATGCCGACCGCTGCGGCTGGAAGAGCGAGATCGTCAGCGAATCGCAAAGCGAGCTGGGCGGCTACAAAGAGGTGGTGGTGCGTTTTGAAGGCCACCATAACGGCACCGGCGCGTACGGTGCGCTCAAGTTCGAGAGCGGCGGCCACCGGGTGCAGCGCGTGCCCGCCACGGAAACCCAGGGCCGCATCCACACCAGCGCCTGCACCATTGCCGTGCTGGCCGAGCAGGACGAGGCCGAGGCGATCAAGATCAACCCATCGGACCTGCGCATCGACACCTACCGCGCCAGCGGTGCCGGTGGCCAGCACATCAACAAGACCGACTCGGCCGTGCGCATCACCCACTTGCCCACTGGCATCGTGGCCGAATGCCAGGACGGGCGCAGCCAGCACAGCAACAAGGCCCAGGCCCTGAAAGTGCTGACCGCCCGCATCCACGAGAAAGACCGCTCCGAGCGCGCCGCCAAAGACGCCGCCGAGCGCAAGAGCCTGGTGGGCAGTGGGGATAGAAGCGACCGTATCCGCACCTACAACTTCCCGCAAGGCCGCCTGACCGACCACCGCATCAACCTCACGCTGTACAAGCTACTCTCCATCATGGAAGGCGATTTGGACGACGTGGTGGGCGCACTGCAAGCCTACGAAGCGGCCGAACAACTGGCTGCGCTGGAGCTTCATGCCAACTAGGCTTTTAGGTCTCTAGCCCTCGTCCATACTACGTAAGATGCTACTAAGATAATAGCGTATGGGAACACCCCAAACTCCGGACTCCGTAGCGCAGGCCCTGGCCTGGGCACAGCGCCATGGCATGGATCGGCTGGATGCGCAGCTGCTGGTTCTGCACGCGCTCAACCGCTCCGGCCAGGAGCGCGCCTGGTTGCTGGCGCATGACACCGACGCACTGCCCGCCACAGCGCTTGCCACGTTGCAGGCGAACGTGCAGCGCCGCGCCGCTGGTGAACCGTTGGCCTACATCACCGGGCGCAAAGAATTCTTCGGGCTGGACCTGGCGGTGGATGCCCGTGTGCTGGTACCCCGCCCGGACACCGAAACGCTGGTGGACTGGGCGCTAGAGCTGCTAACCAGGCCAACGCCACGCCTCACCGACAGCCACCCACGCCAGCCATTGCAGGTGCTGGACCTGGGCACCGGCAGCGGCGCCATCGCATTGGCGCTCAAACACACCCGGCCCGATCTGCAAGTCAGCGCCGTGGACGCCAGCGCCGATGCCCTGGCCGTGGCCCAGGCCAACGCACAACGCCTGCAACTGGACGTGGCCTTTGCGCAAGGCAACTGGCTGGACGGTGTGCCGGGCCGCTTTGACGTGATCGTGTCCAACCCGCCCTATATTGCCGTCGCCGACCACCACCTGGGCGCCCTCACCCATGAGCCGCTGTCGGCACTGGCCAGTGGTGCGGATGGGCTGGAGGACATCCGTACCATCATCCGCCAGGCTCCTGCACACCTGGTGCCGGGTGGCTGGCTGCTGCTGGAGCACGGTTATGACCAAGCGGGCGCAGTTCGCGCCTTGCTGTGTGAGGCAGGGTTTACACAGGCCCAGTCACACTGTGACCTGGCCGGGTTCGAGCGATGCAGCGGTGCCTGTTATGGTTGTTAGTCTTTTAGGCCTCTAGCCCTCGTAGAATATGCGTAACCAGCTAGTAATTTAATAGCATTGTCGTACACCCACTATGTCTAATACCGCCGCCTGCCCCCAGTGCACCCTTGAAAACATCTATCTCGATGGCAGCAATTTTGTTTGCGCCGACTGCGGCTTTGAATGGCCCCAAGCGCAAACTGCGGCCACAGACGACGAAGACGACGCCGTGGTCAAGGACTCCAACGGCCAGGTGCTGCAAGACGGTGATGCCGTGGTGCTGATCAAAGACCTGAAGGTCAAAGGCTCTTCCACCGTGCTCAAGATGGGCACCAAGGTCAAGAGCATTCGCCTGGTCGGTGGCGACCACGAGGTGGACTGCAAAATGGACGGCGGCAGCTTCATGCTCAAAGCCTGTTTCCTCAAGAAAGCCTGACCTCAAGGGCCGCCAACCGTGAACCCGCAGAACGCCCACTGGCTCCTTTTGGTATTGGTCAATATCCCGGTCTATTTGGCGTTGGGGCGCATCATCTTCCGCGATTGGGGCAGCGCTCTAGAGGCGCTGCGCCTGTGGACTTCGGCCGACTGGTGGCTGACGCTGGAAAAGCAATGGCGCCTGGACCCATGGGGCACGGCCAAGCTGCCGGTGTTTTTGCTGGGCTGTGTGGCTCTGGTACTGTTGGAGCACCTGATGTTTGGCAGGAGTACGCTCGTCAAACCCGCCACTGACCTCTACATACAGGCGCGGTAAATCTCCGTCAGCGACACCGCCCCGGTGCGCGCCAGCTTGATACCGTTAGCCGGCAGACTAAACATGCGGCTGGACAGGGCGCTGTCGCGGTACACGTCTGCCGACACCCCCACATCGACCTTTTCGGCAAGGCCTTTGTCCATCACCAGCAATTCATAAATGGCCTGGCGCCCCGAAAAGCCTGTGCCGTGGCAGCGATCGCACCCTTTGCCGCGCCAGAACACCTCTTCCGGCCCCAGGTCAAGGTTAGTGCGCATCAGAATATCCACCGGCTCCACCTCGCGGCAATGCACACAGTTGGTGCGCACCAGGCGCTGGGCCAGCACACCAATTACTGCCGAGCGGATCAAATAGGGCTCCACCCCCATCTCAATCAGGCGCACCAACGCGCTGGGCGCGTCGTTGGTGTGCAGCGTGGAAAACACCAAGTGGCCAGTCAATGCGCTCTCGACCGCGATCTTGGCGGTTTCATAGTCGCGCATTTCACCGATCAGGATGACGTCGGGGTCATGCCGCAGGATGTGGCGCAGCGCCTTGGCAAAGCCGAAGTCGATAACAGGGTTGACCTGGATCTGGATGACGTTTTCCAGTTCGTATTCAATGGGGTCTTCCACCGTGATGATGTTCACATTTTGACGCACCACCTCTTGCAGGGCCGCGTACAGCGTGGTGGTCTTGCCCGAGCCGGTAGGGCCGGTCACCAGCACAATGCCCATACTGCGCCGAAGCAGGTCACGCAGCCGCGCCAGATCGCTGGGGTCAAAGCCAATGGAATCCAGATTGCGCATATCGGCCGTGCGGGCCAGCACCCGGATCACCACGCTTTCGCCAAATTGCGACGGAATGATGGAAATCCGCAGGTCAATACCCGCTCCGGCCTCGGTGATGCGGATGCGCCCGTCTTGCGGCAATCGGTGCTCCGAGCTGTTCATGCTGGCCAAAATCTTGATGCGCCCCACCACCGGCGGCAGCAGCGCACGGCGCAGACGGCGCACTGGCACCAGGGTGCCATTGACGCGAAACAGCACATCAAAGAACTTCTGGCCAGGGCGGATGTGGATGTCGGATGCGCGCCGGCTCACCGCATCGGCCAGGATGTTGCTCACCAGGCGCACGATGGGGGCTTGGCGAGCCAGTTGCTCGGCCTCGCTCCAGACGCGCTGCTCTTCTTCCTCGCTGCCGGTTTGTATCTCGCTGATGGCCAGCGACTCCAACTCATCGATATCGCTGTGCGAGGCGTAACAGCGGGCGATGGCGTTGCGCACATCGTCGGCCGTGGCCAGCACAGCCACCAGACGGCACTGGGTCACAAAGCGCAGCAGGTGGTGTTGCTCAGCGTCCAGAACATCCGCCAACGCCACCATCAACACGTCGCTGTGGCGCAGCAGGGGCAGGACGTTGATCCGGGCCGCCATGTCGGGCGGCAGACACTCCAGGGCCAACACATCGGGCTCAAAGTCGCCCAGCGCGGCAACGGGTACATGGCTCAGCACTTCGGCCACCCGCAAGGCCTGCGACACATCGCATGGGCTGCGCCCACCCTGGGAAAGCTGCGTCACCAGACGCGCCGCCAACTCGGCCGCATCGTCGGTGGGGTGCAAAGTGCGGGCGCGCACCGCCTCCACCAAGCACGCGTGACCAGCTCCCTTTTCCAGAGGTCCGGTGCTTTCAAGCGGGAGCACGCGAAAGGTTCCTAGCTGCAGCAACCCATGCAATTCTTCGAGGTTGTGCACCAACCCCATGCGCATCGGCGCAATAACCGGCTGGCCACCATCAAACGGGATAGGCGCGGTATCCCGCACGTTGTGGTCGTGCGACGTGAGGGCATTTTGCGCAAATTCGTTGCTGAGCAAAACGTCATGGGGCAACTCAATATCAGGTTCGGTCATGTTCGGCACAGGTTCTGAAAATAGCTGATGTTCGCATGCTCGCACCGAAGACACCAATCCGGCTTGATATGCATCAACTTTGGTCCAGCGTCTGCGTAATACCCCTGCTGCGCAATGGCCCCAAGGCCAAACTGGGAATAGGGTCTGGGATAATGCACTTTTATTGGAGTTATATTGCAATGAGCGACACACAAGAACGTATCGATCAGTTAGTCAAGAACAACGCGGTTTTGCTGTTCATGAAGGGCACTGCCAGCTTTCCCCAGTGCGGGTTTTCCGGACGCGCCATCCAGGTTCTGAAGGCCTGTGGTGTGGACCCCAAGTCCATCACTACGGTGAATGTGCTGGAAGACGACGCCATCCGCGCTGGCATCAAGGATTACAGCCACTGGCCCACCATCCCCCAGCTCTACGTCAAGGGAGAATTCATTGGCGGTTCGGACATCATGATGGAAATGTACGAAAACGGTGAGCTGCAAAAGGCGCTGGACAAGCAAGATTGATTCACCGGCGTACGCACGCCGAATCAGACCAGTTGGTAGTCCCAAATTCGCTTGGCGGCGAATACGGCGTCAGGGTACTTCGGCTTGCCGCGCGAGCCGTTGTAGCGCCCCAGTGCCATAAACTGGTCACCCTTTTCACGGTCCAGGTAATGGCGCAAAATTACGCAGCCAAAGCGCAGGTTGGTCTGCATATGGAACAACTTGCCAGGGTCTCCGTCGCCAATGCTGCGGGTCCAGAACGGCATCACCTGCATGTAACCCCGAGCACCCACCCACGACACCGCGTATTTGCGGAAGTTGCTTTCCACCTGGATCAGGCCCAACACCAGAGCCACGTCCAGCCCGGCACGCTTGCTCTCGTACCATACGGTTTGCAAAAATTCCTTGCGGGTTTCCAGGTTAGGCTTCTTCTTCTTGAGCCGCTCACTCATCGCCAGCATCCAGCGCAGGTAGCGCAGGCGCGACTCCGTGTCGGCAAATTCGGGAACGGGTGGTGCGGCATTGTGGATGGCACTGGTCAGCGCCGTGCGCACCGAATCGATCAGCGGCTCTTCAATCTGCCCACCCGCCCATGATTGCTCCTGAACTGATAGCAGTCCAAGCCCAACCAACGAGGGCAACAGGCAGTTTCTGCGGGTAACGCCAACCGTCATGCCACCAGTTTCGAGCGAATCAACGCCGCAATGTCGCCGACGGCCACTTTGGTGGCAGCGCTGTCGCGGCGGTGCTGGTATTCCACCATTCCTTCTTTAAGGGCACGGTCACCAATGGTGACGCGGTGTGGCACACCAATCAATTCCCAGTCGGCAAACATCGCGCCAGGGCGCTCACAGCGGTCGTCCAGCATCACGTCCACGCCGGCTGCCAGCAGGTCGGCATACAGGGTGTCGGCGGCTGCCTTGACGTCAGAGAAGCGGTCCGGGCTGATGGGGCACAACACCACGGTAAAGGGTGCCAACGCGTCGGGCCAGATGATGCCCTTGTCGTCGTGGTTTTGCTCAATGGCAGCGGCGGGCAGGCGGGTAATGCCAATGCCGTAGCAGCCCATTTCCATGAACTGGGGTTTGCCGTTGACGTCCAGGAACGTGGCGTTCATGGCCTTGCTGTATTTGGTGCCCAGGTAGAACACGTGGCCGACCTCGATGCCACGCTCGATGGCCAGCACGCCTTTGCCGTCGGGCGACTGGTCACCGGCGACCACATTGCGGATGTCGGCCACCTGGTCCGGTTCTGGCAAGTCGCGGCCCCAGTTGACACCGGTCATGTGGAAGTCTTCGGCGTTGGCGCCGCAAATCCAATTGGACATCACGGCGACCTCGCGGTCAGCCACCATTTTCAGCGGCTGCTTCATTCCGACAGGTCCAAGGTAACCGGGTTTGCAGCCAAAGTGGGTGTCAATTTCTGCCACGGTGGCAAAGCGGAAATCAGCCAGCCCCTCCAGCTTGCCCACCTTGACTTCGTTCATCTCGTGGTCGCCGCGCAGCAGCAGCAGCCAGACCTGGGTCTTGGTGACGTTGCCCTTGTCATCTTTGGCGTCAGTTGCCAGTACCAGGGACTTGACTGTGGCAGAAAGTGGCACGTTGAGCAACCGGGCCACGTCGTCGCAGGTAGCCGTACCCGGCGTCGGCGTCTTGGTGAGGGCTTGGGTGGCGGCGCCACGCGGGCCTGTGGGCGCAAGTGCCTCGGCCTTTTCGATATTGGCGGCGTAATCGCTGGTGGGGCAGTAAATGATGGCGTCTTCGCCGGTGGCGGCAATCACCTGAAATTCTTCGCTCAAATCACCACCGATGGCGCCGCTGTCGGCCGCGACGGCACGGTAGGTCAGGCCAAATCGGTCAAAAATCTTGCGGTAGGCACTCGCCATAATCTGGTAGCTGGCCTTGGCGGAATCGGGGTCACGGTCGAAGCTGTACGCGTCTTTCATCGTGAACTCACGCCCGCGCATCAGGCCAAAGCGGGGACGTCGTTCGTCGCGGAATTTGGTCTGGATCTGGTACAGGTTCTTGGGCAGCTGTTTGTAGCTCTTGATTTCCTGGCGGGCAATGTCAGTGATCACTTCTTCGCTGGTTGGCTGCACCACATAGTCGCGGTCATGGCGGTCTTTAATACGCAGCAGCTCAGGGCCATTGGTGGTGAAGCGGCCAGTCTCTTGCCAAAGTTCGGCTGGCTGAATCACAGGCATGGACAGTTCCACCGAGCCGGCACGGTTCATTTCCTCGCGCACGATGGCTTCCACCTTGCGAATCACCCGCAGCCCCATGGGCATATAGGTGTATATGCCGGCGCCTAATTTTTTGATCATGCCGGCACGCATCATCAATTTGTGGCTGGCAACCTCGGCGTCGGCTGGCGCTTCTTTGAGGGTGGAAATGAGGAATTGGGATGCTTTCATGGGGTGACTCGCAGAACTACCTAGACCTTCGCCACTTGATACACGGCGCTTGCTGTGCATAATGAACGAAGTTTAAAAATTGGGGTTTGATTATGCTTGACCGCGACGGCTTTCGGCCGAACGTCGGCATCATCCTGCTCAACCAGAGAAATCAGGTATTTTGGGGCAAGCGCATTCGGACCCATTCGTGGCAGTTTCCGCAGGGCGGCATTGATCGGGGAGAAACTCCCGAGCAGGCCATGATCCGGGAATTGCATGAGGAAGTGGGGCTCCACCCGGAGCATGTCAGCATTGTTGCCCGAACCCGAGACTGGTTGCGCTACGAGGTGCCAGACCGTTACATTCGCCGCGATGCGCGCGGCCATTACAAGGGCCAGAAGCAAATCTGGTTCCTGCTTCAACTGTTGGGGCACGACTGGGACCTGAACCTGCGCGCCACCGACCACCCCGAATTCGATGCCTGGCGCTGGAACGACTACTGGGTTCCGCTGGACGCCGTGGTGGAGTTCAAACGGGGCGTATACGAAACCGCCCTGATCGAGTTGGCACGTTACCTGCCGCGCAACGAGCCGCGCAACCGATTTCTACGCCATGCCCACCGGCTCCACGATCCCGGCCAAGAAGCCGGTAGCAACCGGCCTGGCGGCCTTGAGCTTCCGCCCGGTGCCTCCATTGATCCCCTACCAGGGGCCAACCATACCCCGAACCACGGACGTAACCATGGCCATTAAGCAACTCCTCACCGCGCTATGCCTAGCCGGCGTTGCTGTAGCCACCTGCGCCCAGACGGCGGTTGATCCTGCAAAGGCCGAAGTGGGCATACCACCACCGCCCACCTACTCCAAGGACAAATTGATCCCCATTGAGATGCCGCCGTATGTGACGCTGAAGGTGGGCATAGATCCCGATACAGTGACCGTCGGTTCCGATGATGTAGTGCGCTATGTAGTGGTCATGCGCAACACATCAGGATCGGTGAGTGCAGCGTTTGAGGGCATTCAGTGTGCCAGTGGCGAAGTCAAGACCTACGCACGCGCCGGCACGTCAGGTGCGTGGACAACGGTAGAACCGCAGCAGTGGCGCAATTTGACGGACAACCTGCCGTCAAAACATGCCTATGCGCTCTCCAAGCAAGGGGTTTGCGACGGGCGCACGGCCGCCAAGCGCGCCGACATCCTCAATACCCTCAAACGGGGCAAGCCCTCGTACCAGTGACGCCACGCGAGGCGCCACAGGGCTTTGCCCGTCAGCGGGTCAGGACCAGGTTGTCCCGGTGCAACATTTCGGGTTCTGCGGCGTAACCCAGTAGTTTTTCAATTTCGCTGGAGGGTTTTCGGCACAGCAGCCGAGCCTCGGCGCTGGCATAGTTGGCCAGGCCGCGGGCAATTTCCTGGCCCGAAGCGTCGCGCACAGCAATCACGTCACCGCGTGAGAACTCGCCCTCCACTGCGACCATGCCAATCGGCAACAGGCTCTTGCCATCGTCGCGCACCTTGGCCGCTGCGCCGTCATCTACCACCACCGCACCGCGCATCTGCAAGTGATCAGCCATCCACTGCTTGCGGGCCTGCTTTTTCTGGGTCTGCGCCACCAGCAAAGTCCCAATGGCCTCGCCCTGCGTCAGGCGAATCAGGGCATCTGGCTCGCGGCCCCAGGCGATGACGGTTGAGGCACCGGAGCCCGCCGCGCGCTTGGCAGCGAGTATCTTGGTAATCATGCCGCCGCGGCCAATGCTGGAGCCCGCGCCGCCGGCCATGGCCTCCAGGGCGGAGTCACCTGCACGGGCCTCGTGCACGAACTCTGCCGATGGATCTTTGCGGGGGTCGGCTGTGAACAGTCCCTTTTGGTCAGTCAGGATAACCAAGGCATCCGCTTCCACCAGATTAGCCACCAGCGCGCCCAGGGTGTCGTTGTCGCCGAATTTGATTTCATCGTTGACGACTGTGTCGTTTTCGTTGATGACAGGCACCACTCCCAGCTTAAGCAGGGTCAGCAGCGTGGAGCGGGCATTGAGGTAGCGTTCGCGGTCGGCCAGGTCGGCATGGGTCAGCAGCACCTGGGCGCTGCCCAACCCGTTGAGCTTGAGTTTGGTCTCGTACATCTGGGCCAAGCCCATCTGTCCCACAGCCGCAGCAGCTTGCAGTTCCTGAACCGCCTTGGGCCGCGTAGTCCAGCCCAGGCGCTTCATGCCTTCGGCAATGGCGCCACTGGACACCATGATGACTTCGCGCCCATTGCGGATCAAGTGCGCCAGCTGGCGGCACCATTCGCCAATGGCCACGTCGTCCAGGCCTCGACCATCATTGGTGACCAGACTGGAGCCGACCTTGACCACAATCCGGTGCGCATCACGCAACAATGGAGAACGAGAAATATTTACCATATGCATCGGTAGCCCTCGTCAATATTACGTAAGGCACTATTATTTTTATAGCTATTGGGCCTCGCCAGGTGTTGCAACAAAACGTGGATCGACGACTTCTGGCGTCTGTTCGGACACCTGCTGCGCTTTGACGTGTTTATAGATGGCCTTGATCAGCGGCTCACAGCCTTCTCGGGTCAGTGCTGACATCTCGAACACCGGCCCTTTCCATTTGAAGCGTTTCACGAAATCCTTGACCAGTGCCTCGCGCTCATCGGTTGGCACCATGTCGAGCTTGTTGAGCACCAGCCAGCGCGGCTTCTTGTACAACGCCTGGTCGTACTTCTTTAATTCATTGACGATGGCCTTGGCCTGCGCAACGGAGTCCACGCTTTCATCAAACGGCGCCACATCCACAATGTGCAAGAGCAAACGCGTGCGCTGCAAATGGCGCAGGAACAGATGGCCCAAGCCAGCGCCCTCGGACGCACCTTCGATCAGGCCCGGCAAATCGGCCACGACAAAACTTTGCTCTGGCCCCACACGCACAACGCCCAGATTGGGGTGCAAAGTGGTGAAGGGATAGTCGGCAATGCGGGGGCGTGCATTGGACACTGCCGTGATGAAGGTGGATTTGCCGGCATTGGGCATGCCCAGCAGGCCTACATCGGCCAATACCTTCAATTCCAGCTTGAGGTTTTTCTTCTCGCCTGGCCAACCAGGGGTCTTCTGGCGGGGTGCGCGGTTGATGGCACTCTTGAAACGCATATTACCAAAACCGCCATCGCCGCCCTTGGCAATGGTGATGACTTCACCGTGTTGAAGCAATTCATACAGCACTTCACCGGTTTCTGCGTCGCTGATGATGGTGCCCACCGGCATTTTCAAAGTAATGTCACTACCCGCTGCGCCGAACATATCGGAACCCATTCCGTGCTCGCCGCGCTTGGCGTCGTGGCGGCGGGAAAAACGGTAGTCGACCAAGGTATTGAGGTTGGAGTCCGCCACAGCAAATACGTGTCCGCCACGCCCACCGTCGCCGCCATTCGGGCCACCAAACTCTTTGTACTTTTCATGCCGGAACGAGACACAGCCTGCCCCGCCGTCTCCAGCGGAGATATCAATGTAGGCTTCGTCAACGAACTTCATGGTGTGGTACGTAGTTATAAATGAAAAACCCCGCGCACAGGCGCAGGGTTTTTTGGGTGAACTTTCTGCAGATCAGGCTGCAGTCACGCTCACCATGTGCTTATTGAGAGCACCCTTGTGGGCAAACGAAACGTGCCCATCAATCAATGCAAACAAGGTGTGGTCTTTACCCATACCGACATTCACTCCAGCGTGGAACTTGGTGCCACGCTGACGCAAAATGATCGCACCGGGCTTAACCAGTTCACCACCGAATGTCTTCACACCCAGCATCTTGGGCTTGGAATCGCGCCCGTTTCGCGTTGAGCCGCCGCCTTTTTTCTGTGCCATGACCTTATCCTACGATAGCGCCGATTTGCAGTTCGGTGAACTGCTGGCGGTGCCCTTGACGTTTCTGATAGTGCTTGCGACGACGCATCTTGAAGATGCGAACTTTGTCGTACTTGCCGTGAGAAATTACTGTGACCGTAACGGTCGCGCCGGACACCAAGGGCGTGCCAACCTTCATTTCGGCGCCGTTTCCGACTGCCAAAACCTGGTCGATCACGATCTCTTGGCCTACGTCCGCAGCAATCTGTTCTACTTTAATTTTTTCGCCGGCAGCAACTCGATATTGCTTGCCGCCGGTTTTTATGACCGCGTACATGTTGACCTCTTAATCTTGATCCCGCCAACCTGATAACTTAAATTCAGTCAGCGGACTTGACTCTCCGGACGAATTTCCGTAGAGCCAAAAATTATAGCACTTTCCGCCTATCGGGCCAAATCGCTGCCTGGCTTCCCAATGGCCCTTCAGGCTTTCTATACAATCCGGCAACTAACAAACTCGCATTACTGCCTTGCAAGCCCCTACTATCGGTTCATCGACAGGAATTTCCATTGTCGAACAGGACATGCGCGAGGTCGATCGGGTCATCGCAAGAAGGCTGGACTCTGGCGTTCCCCTGGTTGGCAGCGTTTCCCACTACATCATCTCAGCCGGTGGCAAACGGTTGCGTCCGGCGTTATTGTTGTTGTGCTGTGGTGCACTGGGCTACACGGGTGATCAGCGTTTCAATATGGCAGCCGTTGTGGAATTCATACATACTGCCACCCTTCTGCACGATGACGTGGTGGACGATTCCGCCTTGCGCCGTGGCAGCGCTACTGCCAATGCCAGATTTGGCAACCCGGCCAGCGTGCTGGTCGGCGATTTTCTGTATTCCCGCGCCTTTCAGATGATGGTGGATACGCAGAACATGCGCATCATGGAAGTGCTGGCCAATGCCACCAACATCATCGCAGAAGGCGAAGTGATGCAATTGATGAACATGCACAACGCCGGATTGGACGAAGCCGGCTACCTGCAAGTTATCCGCTCCAAGACCGCCAAACTCTTTGAGGCCAGCGCCCAGGTCGGCGCCATTTTGTCGGGTGCCACGGCAGCACAGGAGTTGGCCTGTGCCGAGTATGGGCAGGCGTTGGGAACCGCATTTCAGGTGATTGATGACGTGCTGGACTACACCGGTGACGCCGCAGTGATGGGGAAAAACCTGGGCGACGACCTGCGCGAAGGCAAAGCAACGTTGCCTCTCATTGCTGCCATACAACGTGGTACGACTGCTGAAAAAGCAACCATTCAGAACGCCATCGAAAATGGAGATGTATCCCTGCTCGACGCCGTCATTGCGATTGTCAAAAATACCGGCTCACTGGATTTCGCACGTCAGGCTGCGCAAATGGAGGCCAAGCGCGCCATTGCCGCCGCCCAGCAGCTGCCAAACGGGCCAAATACAGCATGTTTGGTACAACTGGCGTCACAATTGTTGGCCAGAAACCACTGACTGCGCTGTTCAACCCCTTTTCATGGCGATCAAGGGCTTAACTTCAGGAGCCTGCAATTTGGGGCGATCCGCTTCCACTTCCGTCAGCGGCTGAACTTCCTGTAGGCTGGCCAGGCAGCGTCGTGTCAAGTCCTGGTAGGTTCGGGTGCCTTCCAGTTTCCAGGCAATCTCCTTATCCAGCAGCAGGCGTATTTCCTTGATCGGAACGCCCGCCACCAGCATCCTTGGCGCTACCTTTTTCCCGGCAGGTACAAATGCGCAGGCCGCCACAATGGCTTCTTCGCCCACCTCCGCTTCGTCCAGCACTACGGCATTCATGCCCACCAGAGCATTGCGACGCACGATACAACTGTGCAGTACCGCACCATGCCCGATATGGCCGTTTTCTTCCACCACGGTATCGACACCGGGAAACCCGTGCATGATGCAGTTGTCCTGGATGTTTGCCCCAGTATGCAGCTCGATGCGACCGAAGTCACCGCGCAGGCTGGCGTTGGGGCCTACGTAGCAGTTCGCTCCGATATGCACATCTCCGATCAGCACAGCGGTCGGGTGCACATAGGCGGTGGGGTGTACCACGGGGATAACCCCTTCAATGGAATAACTGGGCATGGTCTTGTCAGGTGCGCTTGGCCACCAGCGTCAGGATGTCGTAACTGGCAACCAGTTCGCCGTCCTGATTGGTAACTTCCACATCCCATGCCACCACGCCTTGGCCAACGCCTTTTGCGTCCACCTTATTTCGGTCTATTTTGCGTTTGGCCGTCAAGCGGGCCTGAATGGTGTCACCAATGCCAACGGGTTTGATAAATCGCAGCGTGTCCAGCCCGTAGTTGGCCAGCACCGGTCCGGGTGCTGGCGACACAAAAAGGCCTGCCGCTGCCGACAGCACAAAGTATCCGTGCGCAATGCGTTTGCCAAACGGCGAATCCTTGGCTGCCACTTCATCAAAGTGCATATAAAAGTAGTCACCCGAGATGCCACCAAAGGCCACAATATCCGCCTCGCTAACCGTTCGCCTATGGGTCAGCAATGAGTCACCAATCTGGAGGTCTTCAAAGTAGCTGCGGAAAGGATGCACTGCCGTGTTGTTGACCTTGGCACCGCGTACATGCTCACCGGTCACTGCCGACAACATAGTTGGTGAACCCTGCACGGCTGCGCGTTGCAGGTAGTGCTTCACTGCGCGCAGCCCACCCAACTCCTCGCCACCACCGGCGCGCCCAGGGCCACCGTGCTTGAGCGTGGGCAGGGGTGAACCGTGCCCGGTCGACTCCACGGCGGCCTCACGGTCCAGGATATGCAGGCGGCCATGCCAGGCAGCCATGACGGGAATGGCCTGCGCTGCGACTGCTGTGTCGTGCGTCACCAGCGTGGCTACCAAGCTGCCCTGACCACGCGCGGCCAAGGCCAATGCCTCATCCAGGTCGTCATACGCCATCACCGTGCTGACTGGCCCAAAGGCTTCGATGGTGTGCACGGAATCCACATCCATGGGCTTGCGGCAGGCCAGCAGGGTTGGCGCACAGAATGCCCCCTGCGCAGTACCGTCACCAACCCAGTCGGTCTTGCCGCTGTAAACCAGTTCGGCGTCTTGTCGCAACAGGGCAATGCGTTCGGCCACGTCGGCCTGTTGCGCGTGGGAAGCCAGCGGGCCCATGCGCACACGCTCATCAGCGGGGTCGCCCACGGTGGTCTTGGCCAGGCGTGCAGCCAGTTGCTCGCACACCGCATCCAGGTGTTTTGCGGGCACAATGGCACGGCGAATAGCGGTGCACTTCTGACCAGCCTTGACCGTCATCTCACGTGCCACTTCTTTGACAAAAAGCGCAAACTCTTCATCGTCAGGGTTAACATCCGGCCCGAGGATGGCGCAGTTCAGCGAATCGGCCTCGGCATTGAAGGGCACTGAGTGGGCGATCAAATTGGGGTGTACACGCAACCGTGCCGCTGTGTCGGCCGAGCCGGTAAAAGTCACTACATCCGCACCAATCAGACGATTCAGCAAGTCACCCGTACCACCGATGACGAGTTGCAAGCTACCCTCAGGCAGGATGCCCGATTGAACGATCAGGCGCATGGCGGCTTCGGTGAGGTAGCTGGTGGCACTGGCTGGCTTGCCGATGCAGGGCATGCCCGCCAGAAAACTGGGCGCAAACTTTTCCAGCAAGCCCCAGACGGGGAAGTTAAAGGCATTGATGTGTACAGCGACACCACCACGCGGCACCAACACGTGGGTGCCGGAGAATCCCCCCTTTTTTCCGATTGAGAAAGCAGGCCCCTCATGCACCAGATTACCCGAAGGCAACTCATTGCTACCCAGGCTTGCATAGGCAAACAAGGTGCCTGCACCACCGTCAATATCGATCCAACTGTCCACCTTGGTGGCACCAGTGTGGGCCGAAACCGCGTAGAGCTGTTCCTTGTGCTCCATAAGGTACTTTGCCAGAGCCTTAAGGCGCTGGGCGCGTTCCTGAAAGTCCATTGCCATCAGTGCAGGCAAGCCTTTGCGGCGGGCATGCTCCACCGCCTCACCAAAATCGAGCGCTTCGGCATGGGTGTGGGCAATGGTCGTGCCGTTGACAGCACTGCGCAGCGCGCTGGCAGCTTGTGTACCCTGCCAGCGACCGCCGATATAACTTTGAATGGTTTGTGTCATGGTGCTCTTTAAAAAATGAGGGCTTAGCGTTCGTCAAAACTCACTGTCACGGCTTCGCTGGTGGGGCGTGACTGGCAGCTCAGCACAAAGCCCTTGTCGGTTTCCCATGCTTCCAGACCAAAATTTTTGTCCATCGATACGCTACCGGCCATTACCTTGCAACGGCAAGTGGCGCAGACGCCACCTCTACAAGAAAACGGCAGATCCAGACCCGCAGCCATGGCGACATCGAGCAGGTGCTCGTCAGGATTCATGTGCAGTTCATGCGATTTACCGTCCAGCACCACGGTTAGTGCTACTTGACCACCGGGTGGGAGTTTCAGGTTCGCCACAGCTGCCTGCCGCGCCTCAGGCGTGAGCGCCTCCAGGGCGGGAGAGGTAAACCGTTCGGTGTGGATCTGCTTCTCGGGCACACCGGCCGCCAGCAATGCCTTGTGCGTGACATCAATCATCACTTCCGGACCACAGATAAAAACTTCATCCATGCTGGCCACAGGCAACAGGGTGTCGATGATGGAACGCACCTTGGCTGCATCGATACGACCTTGCAGCAGGTCCACCTCTTGCGCCTGGCGCGAAAGAATATGGATCAACGTGAGGCGGTCAGCAAAACGGTCCTTGAGGTCTTGCAACGCTTCATTGAACATCACAGAGTTCATGCTACGGTTGCCATAGACCAGGGTGAACTTGGACTCGGGCTGGTCTTCCAGCGTGCTGGCCATGATGGACAGAATGGGTGTGATGCCTGAGCCGGCGGCAAATGCCACGCGGTGCAGGGCACGCGGGCGCCTGGATACAAAACGGCCGTCTGGCGGCATCACCGCCAAGGTGTCACCGACCTTGAGGTTGCTGGCAGCCCAATTGGAAAAAACACCATTCTCCATGGGGCGAATACCCACCACCAGCTCGCGATTACGAAGCAGGTGATTGTGTGTGGAGCAAATGGAGTAACTGCGGCGCACATCGGCCCCGTCGATCTGGCAGCGCAGGGTCAAGTACTGACCGGGCTGGAAGTCAAAGCGCTCCAGCAAATTCTCTGGCACGCTGAAGGCAATGGCTACCGAGCCAGCCGCCTCGGGGCTGACCCGCGCAACGCGCAAATCGTGAAATCGGGAAGATGCAGTCATAGTGGGGACGTACGTTGATTAATAAGGTTTGAAATAGTCAAACGGTTCCATGCAATCCAGGCAGCGATACAGTGCCTTGCAGGCGGTGGAGCCAAAGTGCGAGATTTCGGTCGTGTTATTGGAGCCGCATTGCGGGCAGTCCACGGCGTCGCGCACCGCGAGCCCCTTGCGCGGTGCAAAGGCCACCACTTGTACGCCAACGGCAGCAGCGCAGGCGCTTTTCACTGGGGGGGCAATACCGTATGCACGCAGTTTTTCACGCCCTTCGGGCGTCATCCAGTCGGTAGTCCAGGCGGGTGCCAGTTGCGTGATGACACTTGCAGAAACACCCGCACTGGACAGCGCATTCACCACATCGTCTGCCATCTGGCTCATCGCCGGGCAACCGCTGTATGTCGGGGTGATGACGACCTCCAGTCCCCGCGGGCCCTGCCGCACAGCACGCAAAATACCCATCTCACGCAGGTTGACCACCGGGATTTCCGGGTCGGTCACCGACTCCAACAATTCCCAGATGGCATGGTGCGCTTGTGTCTCCTGGCTTGGCGGCAGCGGTCCGTCGGGCAACCTGCTCAATGGCATTGATGAGACGCCAACTGGGGCAACATCCACAGACATGGCAATTACCAAACGGCCTCGGGGTGAGCCCGCGCCAAGCTTTGCATTTCCGCCAGCACAAAGCCCAGATGCTCCGAATGCACACCGTGCTTTCCGGTGGTGACGAATCCTGTACTTGCAGGGACCTTCAATGTGGCAGCCTGCAACGTGTCATTGACCATGGCATCCCACTCTGCCTTGAACGCGCTGGCGTCCACACCCACGCCGGCTTTGACGGCGGCGGCTTCCATGGCGCTGGGTGTCCAGAATTCCTGGGTAAAGGGCATGAGGTAATCGAAGGCCGCCTGCATGCGGCGGTGAGATTCGTCCGTGCCATCTCCCAAGCGCAGTACCCAGTCATGGGCATGACGCAAGTGGTATTGCACTTCCTTGAGCGACTTGGATGCAATCGCGGCGAGTTGCGCGTCGGTCGACGCTGCCAGAGCGGCCCAAACCTGCACCATCAGCGCGTTGTACAAGAAATTGCGCGCTATCGTGACTGCATAGTCGCGGTCACCCGAAGAGGTGGGCAATATGGCGGTGCGGTGCGGCAGCTCCAGTAGTGTGTAGTTCTTGAAATCCGGCACATCACGGAAGTAGGCCAGCAGATCTTCACTGGACTTCCCGTCCTTGCGCACGGCGGCCACATGCTGGTACAGCAAGCGTGCTTGGCCAATCAGGTCCAGACTGTTGTTGGCCAGCGCCAGGTCTTCTTCAAGAATGGGGCCGTGACCACACCATTCGGCATTGCGCTGACCCAAGATGACCGCGTTGTCTGCAAGGTGCAGCAGATAGTCTTGGTAGCTGGCCATTACATATGCCCCACTTCTTCAGGAATATCGTAAAAGGTAGGGTGGCGGTAGATCTTGTCTGCTGCGGGTTCAAACAATGCGTCCTTGTCCTCGGGCGCGCTGGCAGTAATCGACTTGGACGGCACTACCCAAATGCTCACACCTTCCTGGCGTCGGGTGTATACATCGCGCGCCATCTGCAGCGCATGCTGCGAATCCGATGCATGCAGGCTGCCACAGTGCTTGTGCTCCAGGCCCTGCTTACTGCGAACGAATACTTCCCAGAGGGGCCAGTCTTTCAATGCGGTTGTGGTCATGCTGCTTCCTTGTGTGTTTGGGGTTGGTGCTTGCTTGCATAGGCCAGTGCGGCATCGCGCACCCATTGGCCATCGTTGTGTGCTTTGACGCGTGTGGCCAGCCGCTCTTTGTTGCAGGGGCCATTGCCATTAACCGTGTTCCAGAATTCGTCCCAGTCAATCTGACCGTAGTCGTAGTGCTGGCGATCTTCGTTCCATTTCAGATCCGGATCAGGCAGCGTGACGCCAAGCACCTTGGCCTGGGCCACCGTGGCATCAACAAACTTCTGACGCAGGTCGTCGTTGCTGATGCGCTTAATGCCCCAGCGCATGGCCTGCTCACTGTGCGGGCTATTGGCATCCGGTGGTCCGAACATGGCCAGGCATTTCCACCAGAACCGATTGACCGCATCCTGCACCATGGCCTTTTGTGCGGCAGTCCCTTGCATCATGACCAAGAGTGCCTCGTAGCCTTGGCGCTGGTGGAAAGACTCCTCCTTGCAAACCCGAATCATGGCCCGGGCATAGGGACCATAGGAGCAGCGGCACAGGGGAATCTGGTTCATGATGGCGGCGCCATCCACCAGCCAGCCAACCACTCCCACATCCGCCCAGTTCAGGGTGGGGTAATTGAAGATGGAGCTGTATTTGGCCTTGCCACTGTGCAGGTCCGCCAGCATCTGGTCACGCCCCTGCCCCAGGGTTTCTGCAGCGCTGTACAGGTAGAGGCCGTGGCCACCTTCGTCTTGTACCTTTGCGATCAGGATGGCCTTGCGCTTAAGGCTGGGCGCACGGCTGATCCAGTTGCCTTCTGGCAGCATGCCGACGATTTCGCTGTGGGCATGTTGGCTAATCTGGCGCAACAGGGTCTTGCGGTAGGCAACAGGCATCCAGTCCTGGGGTTCGATCTTGCCATCGGCATCGATTCTTGCGTCAAAACGCGCTTGCGCCTCTGGGTTCTCCAAAGTCGTTGCTTGCGGCACAGATTTAAGACTGGCACTGTCTTGCACATTGAGTGACTGCGTATACATGGTGATGCATCTCCTGCTAAGTAAAAGTTGCGCTGAATCAAAAGGGGCCGTTCAAGACACCCAGGCGGGCTTGCGCTTTTCCAGAAATGCGCTAATACCGTCCCGGGCTTCTGCGGTGGTGCGCTGGCGGGAAATACGTTGCGCAGTTTCTTCAAAAACCGTGGCATCAAGGGGTCTACCTGTGACAGACTTTACAAGTTCCTTTGCTGCAACCTGTGCCAAAGGCCCACCGACAACAAGGGCTTGCACCAACTCGGCAATCCCGGCATCGAGTTGGTCTGGCGATCGCACTTCATTGACGAGCCCAATTGCCAGTGCCCGGTCAGCCGAAATACTCTCTGAACTTTGGAAGTAGCGTAAAGCCTGGCGCGCACCGATGGCCCGTATGACATACGGACTAATGACTGCCGGAATAATTCCGAAGCGTACTTCCGACGTAGAAAAGACGGCGTCACTGCTGGCGACGGCCATGTCGCATGCAGCGGCCAGGCCAGTTCCGCCCCCCAGTGCCATGCCCTGAACCCGTGCAATAGTGGGTTTGGACATTTCAGACAGTTGGCGCAGCATGTCAGCAAACCGGCGCGCGTCCTGCAGGTTTTCTTCTTGGCTGCAGGTCGATGCGCGCTTCATCCAATTAAGATCCGCGCCTGCCGAAAAATGGCGTCCACGACCACCCAGCACCAGCACGCGTACACCGGGATCTGCATCCAAGGCCGCACATGCGTGAGTCAAGTCGGCAATGAGGGTTTCATCAAACGCATTGAAGACCTGCGGCCGATTCATCCAAATGGTTGCCAACGCGCCTGTCCGCTCGATTTCGAGGGATGGGTAGGTCTTGGTGGATCCGGTGATCCAGTCGCAATTTTTGACTTTGGTGGCGTCACCGACAAATGTTTCCGTCATATCTTTCTCAGTTTTGCTTGGGACGATCGTCAACCACTCGACGGGCTTTGCCTGTCTGTGTGCGGGGTATCGAATCAAACGCCATCACGGCTACACGCGTTGAGATGCCCACATTGGTTTTGATATGGTGTTGCAATTCTTTGCTGATGGCATCCATCTCTGATGGGCTCAGCCTGTCGGAGAGTTCACGTTGCACTTCGCAGCGAACCTCAACATTGTCCAGATGCCCTTCGCGGTTGAGCAATACCTGGTAATTTCCCGAGAGGCGCTTGTCGCGCAAAATCTGTTCTTCTATCTGGGTCGGAAACACGTTGACGCCACGCACGATCAGCATATCGTCGCTGCGCCCACTAATCTTTTCCATGCGACGGAACGCACGCGATGTTGGTGGCAACAATCGGGTAAGGTCGCGCGTGCGATAACGAATAACCGGGAATGCCTGCTTGGTCAGTGACGTAAAAACCAGTTCGCCGTCCTCTCCGTCGGCGACTACTTCGCCGGTATCGGGGTTGACAATTTCCGGGTAGAAATGATCTTCCCAAATGACCGGCCCATCTTTGGACTCTATGCATTCACAGGCCACGCCAGGCCCCATGACTTCGGTCAGGCCATAGATGTCGATGGCGTCTATTCCAAGCTTGCGCTCAATCTCTCCGCGCATGCCTTCACCCCATGGTTCGGCACCAAAGATGCCGACTTTGAGTGAGATCTGATCAGGGGTGATACCCAGTCGTTCAAACTCCTCGGCAATCACCAACGAGTACGACGGTGTAACCATGATGATTTGCGGCTGAAAATCGATAATCAACTGCACCTGTCGCTCAGTCTGCCCACCCGACATGGGCACCACGGTGCAGCCAAGTCGTTCCGCACCGTAATGTGCACCCAGGCCGCCTGTGAACATGCCATAGCCATAGGCGTTATGCAGAATGTCGCCAGCACGGCCACCAGCCGCACGGATGGAACGCGCTACCAGATTGGCCCAGTTGTCGATATCTTGCAGCGTGTAGCCAACCACAATGGATTTTCCGGTGGTACCGCTGGAGGCATGCAGGCGCGCGACTTTTTCGCGTGGCACAGCAAAAAGCCCAAATGGGTATTGGTCGCGCAGGGCCGTCTTGGTCATGAACGGAAACTTCGCCAAGTCCGCAAGGTTTTCAGATCGCTTGGGTGCACACCCTTTTCATCAAAGGCCTTTTTGTGATAAGGCACGTTGTCATAGGCATGTTTGAGCGACCATTGCATGCGTTCAAGTTGCAATGCGGAGATTTCGTCACGACTGGCCGTTTCAATGGGCTCCAGATCACCTGGCAAGGGGCTCGTAACTGGCATGCGTGTCTCCTGTGATGGGATATCGTTTTGATTTAGTGCGATTCATCGGCTTGCGTCAAGCCAGAAATCACTTCACCTTGAATTCGATACGACTTGCCGCGAAAAAGTGCTATTGCTTTTCCCTCGCCGTTTCGGACGCTAACGTCGTAGACGCCAGTTCGACCGGATTGTGATTGCTCGACCGCCTCAGCTTGCAGTATTTCGCCTTCTTTGGCGGGGGCCAGGAAGTCAATGTTGCAGGCCAATGCAACCGTGTTCTTGTTATAGCTGTTGCACGCGTAGGCGAATGCTGCGTCTGCCAATGTAAAGATCATGCCGCCATGGCAAATATGGTGGCCATTGACCATGTCACCCCGAACTGCCATTTCAATCTTGGCGTAGCCAGGCTTGATGCCCAGAATACGCATACCCATAGCTTGCGCGGCGCGATCACGGGCCCACATGGCCGCTGAAGTGGCCTCTGCCAAAGCCTGCGATTCTTCTGGTGTTGCAGAAGCTATTTGATTTGTCATTTGTTTCATCGGTAGATGCTGCTTCCAGCGAATACATGTTGCGAAATCAGAGGAGAAATACGATACCGATCTTCGCCATAGCTCGCGCCCAGGTTGGCCAGTACATCACGCACTGCGCGCAGTCCAATTTGGTCTGCCCAGAGCAGCGGGCCCCTTGGATAGTTCACTCCCAGCAGCATGGCAGAGTCAGCGGCTAGCGTTGAGCAGACCCCCTGATTCACTGCGTCTGCCGCTTCGTTTGCCAGCATGCAAACGGTGCGCATTACAGCCAATCCCGGTACATCGGCAAAGCGCGCGACTTGCACCCTGCAGGCCTGCAGAAGAGCCGCGGCATCATTCGCGGCGGCTTCCGTGCACTGCGCCGAAGCGGCCATTGCCAGACGCGTGGCTTGTGTGTAATCCAGCGCCAGGTCGATGACCACGGTGTTGGAGAGGCCCGATTCAGATGCCCTTTGCGTGGCACTGCGCCCATCGGTGACAAACACCACGGCGTCACCAGCCTGCGCGATCCTGCCATCGAGGGACACTTCCCGCTGAAATACGACGTTGGCAGCTGTCAGCCGTTGTGCCAATGCATTGGCAGCGGATGATTCACCACAGATGAAAATTTCGGCGGGTAGCGGGTACGGTGATTCGGTTTGGGGCTCTGGCTTAGTCGCCCCGGGTTGGTAATCATAGAAGCCACGACCCGACTTTTTGCCCAGAAAACCGGCATTCACAAGTTCTTGTTGAACGAGCGAAGGTAGAAAACGGGGGTCGTTATAGAAGGCACTCCAGACCGAGCAGGTAACCGCGAAATTGATATCGTGACCAATCATGTCCATGAGCTCAAATGGGCCCATGCGAAAACCGCCGGCTTCGCGCATCACTACATCAATGGTGGCGCAATCAGCCGCACCTTCGGTCAATAAGCGCAGCGCTTCGCCGTAGTAAGGGCGAGCCACACGATTGACAATAAAGCCCGGAGTCGACTTGGCATGTACCGGAGTTTTTCCCCAAGCATGCGCGGTTGCAAAAAGAGTCTCTGCAACGTGCGGGTCGGTGGCCAACCCTGAAACGACTTCGACCAGAGCCATCAACGGCGCAGGATTAAAAAAGTGCAAACCTGCCAAACGACCTGAGTGCTTTAGTGCCGCCCCGATCGCAGTGACAGAAATGGATGAGGTGTTGGTTCCAAAAATGCAGTCGTCACCGACGATATCTTCAAGCCCCCGGTACAGGTCCTGTTTGGCCTGCAGGTTTTCAACGATGGCTTCTATCACCAGGCTCGCGTCTGCCAACTCTGATTGAGTTGCTACCGCCACGAGCCGACTCGAAGCCGCGTGGGCAGCTTCTTGTGTGAGCTTGCCTTTTTCAGCCAACCTCGCAAACTGGGCACGAATACTCGCCACTGCGGCTTGCGCCGCCTGCGGGCGGTTGTCCATCAATTTCACCGTATGCCCTGCAGCAGCCGCAACCTGCGCAATGCCTGCACCCATTGCACCCGTGCCAACCACTGCAATGGTTGCGTGAAGCGGCAAAGACTGCGCCATGGTTATTGCCCGGTAAACTTGGGTGCACGCTTTTCCATGAACGCAGACACCCCTTCCGCGTAGTCCGGGCTCCAGCCAAGCTCGCGCATGAAACCACCTTCCATGGACAGTTGCTGCTCCAGTGTGTGGGTGGGCGCTGCGTGCATCGCCTGGCGCGTGCGCACCAGGGCCTTGGTCGGCATGGTTGCCAGTTGGGCGGCGAGTTTGTCCACAGTTGCGGCCAGGTCAGCATCGTCGACGACCTGCCAAATCAATCCCCATTCAGCTGCCTTTTCTGCGGGTAATTTGTCGGCGAGCATGGCCAAACCAATCGCCCGCGCCATGCCTACGCGTTGTGGCAAAAACCAGGTGCCACCCGTGTCCGGCACCAGTCCAATTTTGCTGAATGCCTGCAAAAAAGAGGCGGATCGCGCCGCGATGACCAGGTCGCAAGCCAGCGCCACGCTGGCCCCTGCGCCAGCGGCAATGCCGTTGACTGCTGCAATGGTGGGGACCCGCAGGTTCTGCAGACTCAAAATCAACGGGCGGTAATACTTTTCAACCACATTGCCGATGTCGGGCGCAGAGGCTCCCATTGCCATCTCGGGGTCGCCCAGATCCTGGCCGGCACAGAAGGCACGGCCTGCTGCTGACAAAACCAGAACCCGAATAGTTTTGTCGCTTTGAATGGTATTGAGCGCAGCCTGGATTTCAACGTGCATCGCACCGATAAAGCTGTTGAGTTTGTCGGGGCGGTTGAGCGCCAGGCGTGCGACGCCATTCTGCACGTCAAACAAAATGTGTTGGTAGGTCATATGGACATCCTAATACGTAGTAATCCGAAGATGCTGAGTTCAATCGATCCAACCTCTCAAGGTATTTACCTATGTTACACCATAAGAAATGTATTACGCAATAGATAATTTGCAATAGAATTGATTTTTGCGACTTCCAATCGTCGACTTTTCTCGTCTGCCCCATGATTGCAATGCCAAACGCAGTTGGCGCAGCTAGACTTGGGCGCGCATCGGTCGTTCGCAGACCGCCCTGGTCTTTAACGAATCGCCTTGAGAGCCAATCATGTCTGATGAAAAAGAGAGCAAGCACGGTGTCCAGTCCCTGGAGGTAGGCGCTGGCGTGCTGCGCGCTGTGGTGAACGGCCATCGCGCCATGATGCTCAAAGAAATTGCTGCCGCTGCAGACATTCCTCCATCCAAGGCACACCGCTATCTGGTCAGCCTGATCCGCTCGGGTTTGATTGAGCAAGACCCGGCCACATCACGCTATAGCCTTGGCCCGTTTGCCTTGAATATTGGCCTGGTCGCCATTGACCGGTTGGACCGCATTCGCCTTGGAATGGCAGCGATTTCCGAGTTGCGCGACGAAATCAATGAGACCACGGCCATTGCAGTCTGGGGCGACCACGGCCCCGTCATCGTTCGGTGGGAGCGCCCACAGCGACCCATTACCGTCAACGTGGTGACAGGTACATCCTTGCGCTTGTTGAGTACTGCCAGTGGTCGTACTTTTGCTGCGTGGTTGCCCGCAGCCCAGACCGAAGCCCAGATTGCCAAAGAATTGCGTAACGAGTCCTCAGTGTCCGGCTTCAAGACCCGTGCCGAAGTGGATGCCATGCTGGAGAGGGTACGCGAGGACGGAGTTGCACCGGTAACCAGACACTATTTGTTTTCAGGTGTGGAAGCCATTGCCGCACCGATTTTTAACTTCAAGAATGAAATTTCGATGTCCATGGTGGTGGTGGGCGTTCATGGCATGTTCGACATGGCCGAAGGCAGCCCCGTTTACGAAAAGCTGCGTGCATCCGCAGATGCGCTGTCCTGGCGCTTGGGGGCCACTCGCCGTGGCCGGATGGATGTGTCGCCAAGGCTCACGGAATAGGGTGTCTAGTTGAAATGAACGCTTCAATGTTAATTACTTTTAACAGAAATCTTTACGTAATTCAGAATGTAAACTATGCGACTTTTCTGGGTGTGCCGTCGGGCTGGATATTTGGGAGTTTGAACCCGGTAAAGTGAAGTTACTATATTTTTTATAGCGTACTAGCCTTATTTCACGAGAGCTACGCCGTGTTTTTACAATGAATGGTTCAGGAGTCCACCGTGGCAAAACCCATTTGGGTCGAAATGCGGTTCGCGCAATCGCGCAGCGCCTGCGCGTTGGCGCATGTCCAATCCGGGTCAAATCCCCCCGTTGGCCCGACTATGGTGAGCACAATAGACAGGTGTCCGTTGTGATCGAAAACCGGAGCTGCAAAAGCACTCACACCCGCGATAGGTTGTCCGATGGCTCTGGCAAGACCGTGTTCGCGAACTTCCTGCAAATCACGCTGCATGTCTTTCCAATTGCGCAGTGCGCCAATAACGTGCGGAATCGCATGCGGGTGCATAGATTCTTCGACGAAACGTTCCATTTTTCTTGCTGGCATGTAGGCACCAAAAATCTTGCCAGTCGCCGTTGTCAACGACATGACGGTTCCCGGGCGAAGGTTCATGTGGATCGGATGACTGGATTCTTCAAGGTGAATGACCGTCGGGCCTGCATTGCCCCACACCGACAACGCCACCGTGTGGTGAATTTTTTGCTCCAGTTCGACTGCGGCAGCCATGGCCAGGCGAACCGGGTTGAGTTGACGCAAGCCAGCCAGGCCCATGCGCAGCGCCAGCGCCCCCAAACCGTAGCGACCAGAGACAGGGTCCTGGGCGACCAAGCCAATCTTGCCGAAGCTCACCAGATAGGGGTGCGCTTTGGCAGGCGTCATTTTGGCCTGAACGGCGAGTTGTTTCAAAGTCATGGGGCCCCCACTGTCGGCCAGAACGACCAGAATCTGGCCACCGACTTCTATGGACTGGATGCCACGTTGTTCTTTTTCGTCTTCAATTTGCAGTTCCATGGCTCGCTTTCGGATGTAACCCCTGCATCTTATACAGATGCGACACATTTTCGATAAATACAAATAGGTTTATCCTATTTAAATAATTTGTTTTAGTATAAATCATTTGTTGATAGCGAAATTACTGTACACTCCCTCTATCCACTTAAAAGGAAGCACCACATGACCACCGCCAAATTCGCGTCCGTAGCCGACCTCGAGGTTAAAAAGACCACCTTTCAGCAACTCTCCGCGCATTGCTGGGCCTACACCGCCGAGGGCGACCCCAACACGGGCGTCATCATTGGCGAGGACTCTGTCTTGATCTGCGATGCCCTGGCTACCCCCGTTATGGCCCAGAGCCTGATTGCCGAGATCCGCAAAGTAAGCGACAAACCCATTAAATACGTGGTGCTCTCCCATTACCACGCCGTGCGTGTACTGGGCGCGTCGGGCTACAAGGACGCTGGCATGCAGGAAATCATTGCGAGCCAAGGCACCTACGAAATGATTGTGGAGCGCGGCGCGCAGGACATGCAGTCCGAGTACGAACGATTTCCGCGCCTGTTCAACAACTTTGATTCCATTCCTGGCCTGACTTGGCCCACTCTGGTTTTCAAGGACGCAATGACCCTGTGGATGGGCAAGCTTGAAGTCAAGATCATGCACGTTGGCCCAGGCCACACCAAGGGTGACACCATTGTTTGGGTGCCATCCGAACAAGTACTTTTCTCGGGAGACCTGGTGGAAGCCGACGCAGCCTGCTACACCGGAGACGCGCAACTGGAGGAATGGCCCGCCACACTGGATGCCTTGGCGGCCTTGGGCGCACAAAAACTGGTGCCTGGCCGTGGCCCGGCGCTGTTGTCGCCAGAGCGCGTCGCTGAAGGCTTGGCCTATACCCGTGACTTTGTGACTACCTTGCTGCGTTCAGCCAAAGAGGCTGTTGCACAGGGCATGAACCTGAACCAGGCCATGGCGCATTGTCGCAAGGCGATGGATCCCAAATTTGGTCAGGTCTTCATTTATGAGCACTGCCTGCCCTTTGATGTAACGCGTGCAGTTGACGAGGCCAGCGGCATCAAGCATCCCCGCATCTGGACCGCAGAACGCGACAAGGAAATGTGGCACGGCCTGCAGGCAACCCAGTAAGACGATGAGGAGACTCGCATGCTGAGCACTTACCAATATCCCAAATACGATTATGTTCAAGCGCCGGAACAGAAATCTGGCGTTACAAAGCGCCACCCGGTGGTGGTAGTGGGTGCTGGGCCTGTGGGCCTTGCGGCAGCCATTGACCTGGCCCAGTTTGGAGTGCCGGTAGTGGTGCTTGATGATGACAATTCGGTTTCGGTCGGCTCACGCGGTTTGTGCTACAGCCGGCGCACCCTGGAAATACTGGACCGTCTCGGTGTTGGCGACGATACCGTTGCCAAAGGTGTGAGCTGGAATGTGGGCCGCACTTTTTTCAATGACACGGAAGTCTTTAACTTCAACCTTCTGCCCCAGCCAGACTTCAAGCGACCAGGCATGGTGAACCTGCAGCAGTACTACCTGGAAGAGTACGAGATCAAACGGGCCAAAGACCTGCCCAATCTGGACTTGCGTTTTTGCAACAAGGTGGTGTCGGTGTCACCCGAGGGCAATGGCGCAACGCTGCAAGTGGAAACACCCGACGGTATCTACACGCTAGAGACCGACTGGCTGATTGTGGCCGACGGTGCGCGCAGCAGTATCAGGCGCATGCTGAATCTTGAAATAGACGGCAAGGTTTTCATGGACCGCTTCCTCATCGCCGACGTGGTGATGAAAGCCGACTTTCCGGCAGAGCGCTGGTTCTGGTTTGATCCGCCCTTTCACAAGGGGCAGTCGGTGCTGCTGCACCGTGAGGCCGACAACGTGTACCGCATCGACTTTCAACTCGGCTGGCAAGCCGATCCAGAGGAAGAAAAGAAGCCAGAAAACGTCATCCCGCGCATCAAGGCCATGCTCGGGGATGACCGCGAGTTTGAGTTGGAGTGGGTCAGTGTGTACACCTTTCAGTGCCGCCGCATGACGGAGTTCCGACATGGACATGTGCTGTTTGCCGGAGATGCCGCGCACCAGGTTTCACCCTTTGGTGCCCGTGGAGCCAACTCGGGTATTCAGGATACTGACAACCTGGTCTGGAAGCTGAAACTCGTGATGGATGGCAAGGCGCCTGACGGTCTGCTTGACACCTATTCGGAAGAGCGGGTATTTGCCGCCGATGAGAACCTCATGAATTCGACGCGTTCAACCGACTTCATCACGCCTAAAAGCAATACATCACTCACCTTCCGCAACGCTGTTCTCTCTTTGGCGCGGGAATACGCATTCGCGCGTGCACTGGTCAACTCTGGGCGTCTCTCAGTGGCTGCGAATCTGACGCAATCGCGGCTCAACACGCCTGACACGGCCGACTTTCGAGGGGACATGGTTCCAGGTGCCGCCATGGACGATGCGCCCATGCAGGAAGAAGGCCAACAATTCTGGTTGCTGGACCGTATGGGCAGGCAATTCACAGCGCTGGTCTATGTAATCGATCCTGCTGCCCTGGACGCTACCTTTGCACGCAATTGCAAGGCCTTGGCCAGTGGCGAAATAGCGGTGGAGGTGATTCTCGTCTCACCCAATCCAGGCCCGGCGCCAGAAGGTTTGCGTGTTTTTGTGGACCAGGCTGGGCGTTTTGCTGAACGCTTTGATGCCGCTGGTGGAACCGTCTACTTGATGCGGCCCGATCAACACATTGCCGCCCGTTGGCGCACTTTTGATGCGAACAGCATCACTGCGGCGCTGGCCCGTGCAACCTGCAATGTGCACTGAGGAAACCGATATGCCACTCAATTTGAATCCCAATTTCTCGGAACCTGGCAAGCGTTACTTTCACACGTTTTCGCCAGGAGACGACTTTTACGAAGCACTCATTGAAACCCACCATGGTCTCTCAGACGAGCAAAGCGCCATGGTTAACGCCAAACTGGTGCTCTTGCTGGCAAATCATATTGGTGACATCAGCGTTTTGCGTCAGGCAATGGAACTGGCTCGTGTCAGCGTGTAAACCTTTTCCAAGGCAAGTAAAGTTGTCCGTCTATTTGTAGCAAATAGATTGTTCGGTTCTGACGCCAGCTTTTTTGTCTTTTTGATTCCTATCGCGCCATTGACGCGACCCAACAGCTCCCGAGCGGGCGGCACATTGGGGTTTGATACAATTTTCGCTGCTTGAACAGAAACCACTGACAGACTGTGCAGGTCAGCCTTGCCAAACGGGGTGTAGCTTAGCCTGGTAGAGCGCTACGTTCGGGACGTAGAGGCCGGAGGTTCGAATCCTCTCACCCCGACCAAATTTCCTTGGCAATCCGTTACCACCACATGCGATCGCGGCATTCCCTCCCACAGTTATTGCCGCTTGTTACTCATAGTGATATCTGTCGCAAAAAGCCCTGAACGCCACACACGACAGTAAGACTGCGCGTTAATATCACCTTGGGCGATTTACTTTGACGGTGCAATCAGCGATGATGCACAGGTATTTTTTTACAACATTCACCTATATTGGTCTATGGCTACTGTCGAACCCATTCAACGCGAGACTTCTTCCATTGCCCTGCCTGGGCTTGGTCGAGCCTTGATTACTGCGGGTAAATTGGGGCAAAAGTCTGCTGAGGATATTTACAGGAAGGCTCTTTCCAGTAAAAGCAGCTTCATTGCGGAACTGGTGGGCTCTGGCGCAGTTTCCGCCGCCGATTTGGCACACACACTCACCACCGCATTTGCAGCTCCTCTGCTTGACCTGGATGCCATCGACACCAGCCGCCTGCCGAAAGGATTGCTGGACAACAAAATTTGCGTGGACTACCGGGTTGTCGTTCTGAGCAAACGCAGCAACCGATTGATCGTAGCCACGGCAGATCCGTCCGATCAGGCTGCTGCTGAAAAAATCAAGTTCTCGACCCAAATGGGGGTCGACTGGGTCATTGCCGAATATGACAAATTGTCCAAGCTGGTTGACGCCAACGCCACTACAGCCACCGAGGCCATGGAGGACATCATTGGTGGTGATTTCGAATTCGACGAGGCAGCAGCCGAAGCGATTATCGACAACGACAAAACCAATACCTCCGAGGTTGAGGATGCACCCGTCGTGCGTTTTCTCCACAAAATGCTGATGGACGCCTTCAGCATGCGCGCTTCTGACCTGCATTTTGAACCTTACGAACACACCTACCGGGTCAGGTTTCGCATTGATGGCGAGTTGCGCGAAATTGCCTCTCCCCCGATTGCAATCAAAGACAAACTGGCTTCGCGGATCAAGGTGATCTCGCGCATGGACATATCGGAAAAGCGGGTTCCACAGGACGGGCGCATGAAGCTCAAGGTCGGGCCTGACCGTGTTATCGACTTCCGTGTCAGCACCCTACCCACGTTGTTCGGGGAAAAAATAGTAATTCGGATTTTGGATCCCAGCAGTGCCAAACTGGGTATTGATGCACTCGGCTACGAGCCTGAAGAAAAGGAACGCCTGCTCAAAGCCATTGCTCGTCCTTACGGTATGATTTTGGTAACCGGTCCTACCGGTTCCGGCAAGACGGTTTCGCTCTATACCTGCCTGAATATGCTCAATCAGCCGGGAGTGAATATTGCCACAGCAGAAGATCCTTCGGAAATCAACTTGCCTGGGGTCAATCAGGTAAACGTCAATGAAAAGGCAGGGCTGACTTTTGCCGCAGCGTTAAAGTCGTTCTTGCGTCAGGATCCCGACATCATCATGGTAGGTGAAATTCGTGACCTGGAAACAGCCGATATTTCCATCAAAGCGGCCCAAACCGGGCATTTGGTGCTGTCCACCTTGCACACCAACGACGCCCCGGCAACACTGACTCGCATGCGCAATATGGGCATTGCGGCTTTCAACATTGCGTCCAGCGTGATTTTAATCACTGCGCAACGGTTGGCCCGACGCTTGTGCTTGAATTGCAAAACACAGGTTGAATTGCCCCGCGCAACGTTGCTCAGCGCTGGCTTTAAGGAGTCTGAACTTGAAGGGGGCTGGAAACCTTACAAAGCAGTGGGATGCAACCTATGCAACAACGGCTATAAGGGGCGAGTGGGCATCTACCAAGTGATGCCCATCACGGAGGAACTGCAGCGCATCATTTTGCGTGATGGCAGCGCCCTCGACATCGCTGAACAAGCTGAAAAGGAAGGCGTCAGATCCTTGCGTCAATCAGGCCTGAACAAGGTCAAACAAGGCTTGACTTCGCTCGAAGAAGTACTGGCCGTTACCAACGAATAACAAGAACTCCGGAGGATTCGAATGGCAACTGCCAAATCTGCTGACAGCAAAGATGCTGTTTTTGAATGGGAAGGCAAGGACCGCAATGGTAAACAGGTGCGCGGAGAAATACGCGCTGTTGGTGAAAACCAGGTCAAGGCATCTCTGCGTCGACAAGGTGTTATCCCGACAAAGATCAAAAAGCGGCGAATCAGCTCTGGCTCATCGATCAAACCCAAAGAGCTGGCCATTTTTACGCGTCAACTGGCTACAATGATGAAGGCCGGCGTACCGTTGCTGCAGGCTTTTGACATCGTGGGCCGCGGCAACCCTAACCCACGCGTCACCAAGCTCCTGAACGACATTCGTACAGACGTTGAAACAGGCACATCCCTGAGTGTCGCGTTCCGCAAATTTCCCTTGTACTTTGACAACCTGTATTGCAATCTGGTCGAGGCTGGCGAGTCCGCCGGTATTCTGGACCAATTGTTGGACCGCTTGGCCGTTTATATGGAGAAAACGGAAGCCATCAAATCGAAGATTAAATCTGCTCTGATGTACCCCATCTCGGTATTGGTGGTCGCTTTCGTAGTGGTTGCGGTCATCATGATCTTTGTGATCCCCTCCTTCAAAGAGGTATTTTCTTCATTTGGTGGTGAACTACCCATGCCAACACTGATAGTGATCGCCATGAGTGAGTTTTTCGTCCAATATTGGTATTTGATTTTTGGAGTTCTGGGTGGAGGGTTCTACTTCTTCATGCAGGCATGGCAGCGCAACAAAAAGATGCAGGCGGTGATGGACAGAATCATGCTCAAGCTGCCGATTTTTGGAACTTTAGTGGAAAAATCCTGCATCGCACGCTGGACCCGAACACTGTCCACCATGTTTGCTGCAGGTGTACCTTTGGTAGAAGCACTGGATTCGGTCGGAGGCGCTGCGGGCAATGATGTATTCACCGTCGCCACGGTCAAAATTCAACAAGAAGTTTCGACCGGCACGGCATTGACCGCAGCCATGACCAATGTAAATCTGTTTCCATCCATGGTCTTGCAAATGTGCGCCATTGGCGAAGAGTCTGGGTCTATTGACCACATGCTGGGAAAAGCGGCCGACTTTTTCGAGGCCGAAGTGGACGATATGGTAGCCGGAATTTCCAGCTTGATGGAGCCAATCATCATCGTGATTCTGGGTACAGTCATCGGAGGCATTGTGGTCGCCATGTACCTGCCTATCTTCAAGCTGGGTCAAGTCGTTTGATGCCCATGGAGTTGCGCTGGTTGGAAGCATTTTTGGCTTCCATTCTGGGATTGCTTATTGGCAGTTTTCTCAATGTGGTGGTTTATCGCCTGCCCAAGATGCTGGAGCAACAGTGGGCCAATGAATGTGCGGAACTCTCGGGCAAGACTACCGAGCCATCAGAGACTTTCAACTTGGTGTTACCGCGTTCCCGCTGCCCGCATTGTGGACACGCGATTCGTTGGTATGAAAACGTGCCCGTCATCAGCTACCTGTTTTTGCAGGGACGCTGCTCCGAGTGCAAAGCACCCATCAGTCTGCGCTACCCCCTAGTGGAGATTGTGACCGCTACGCTGTTCTTCTTTTGCGCTTGGCACTGGGGTGCATCCATAACAGGAGCGACATGGATGGTCTTTTGTGGGGCCTTGCTGTCTCTGGCACTCATCGACTGGGACACAACGCTGCTGCCCGACGATTTAACGCTGCCCTTGCTTTGGTTGGGGCTCATTTGCGCAGCCATGCAGTGGATTCCGGTAAGTCTGAACGCATCGCTGTGGGGCGCGGTGGCAGGCTACCTATCGCTGTGGTCAATCTACTGGGCCTTCAAGTTAGTAACCGGTAAGGAGGGCATGGGCTTTGGTGACTTCAAATTGTTTGCGGCACTTGGCGCCTGGTTTGGCTGGCAAGCACTAATACCCATTATTCTGTTGGCCTCGGTGATTGGCGCAATCGTCGGAATAGCCATGAAATTCAGCTCCGGCTTGCGCGAAGGCGGTTATGTTCCATTTGGACCTTTTCTAGCTGGTGCCGGATTCACTGCGCTATTTTTAGGCCCCAATGCCTTGCTTCAGTTGGTAGGGCTGTAGAACCGAGAAAAATGGCTCATCGTTTGGGATTGACCGGGGGCATTGGCAGTGGCAAAAGCACCGTAGCGGCCATGCTGTCAGGCTATGGAGCGAGCGTCATTGATGCGGACGCAATTTCTCGCGCGGCCACTGGGCCAAGTGGATCGGCGATCAAGGCCATTCGGAACTGCTTTGGCGCCAATATCCTTACCGAAGATGGCGCGCTGAACAGGGACCAAATGCGTACCTTGATCTTTTCTAATCCCGATGCCAAAAAACAGTTGGAGGCCATTGTTCACCCCCTGGTAGAACAAGCCATTGCCACGCAAGCCAGTGCAGCCGACCAGTCAGGCGTACGTTGCATCGTATTTGACATTCCACTGTTGGTGGAGTCTCCCTACTGGCGCTCATCACTGCACCAGATTATTGTCATCGATTGCAGCGAAATGACACAAATCGCACGCGTTGTGAAGCGCAATGGTCTTAGCCCCACATCCGTGGAACAGATCATGGCCAGCCAGGCACCCCGCCTACACCGATTGGCAGCTGCCGACTGTGTAGTGTTCAATGACGACATCAACCTCGACCAACTTGCGCATGAAGTGCGTGAAATTAGTCATCACTTCCGGCTATGATTCGCCCAGCGGAAAAATCAGCGTGATCCTATACGAATACCCCTTCAACGAGCGAATTCGCACTTATTTGCGGTTGGAACATCTTTTTCTGCGTCTATCTGAACTGATGTCTAGAGACGCACCCTTAGACCACCATTTTGCGATTGCGACCATGTTCGAAGTCATGGACGTCGGTGCCCGTGCAGACCTAAAGTCCGACGTACTGAAGGACTTGGACAAGCAAAAACAAGTACTGAACGGCTATCGCGGTAACCCAGCCATCGCCGAAGGCGTACTTGACTCCATCATCCACAAGTTGGAAAAATGTTTTAGCGCACTCAATGCCCAGCCAGGCAAAGCAGGGCAAGCACTGACCGAAAACGACTGGTTGATGAGCATACGCAGCCGAGTCGGAATTCCTGGTGGAACTTGCGAATTCGACTTGCCTGCATATTTTTCCTGGCAACATCGCTCTACGGCCGAGCGACAAACTGATCTGCATCGTTGGGCCTCAACACTGGCACCGCTGGCAGAATCGATCCACCTGTTACTCAAGTTGCTGCGTGATTCGGGTTCACCGCAGAAAGTGATTGCGGTTGGCGGGCAGTTTCAGCAAAACCTGCCACAGGGCCGTACATTTCAGTTACTGCGTCTCTCTCTGAACGAAAATCTGAACATCATCCCGGAAATCAGTGGTAATCGCCTGATGGTTTCCATTCGCCTCATGCACCATGCCGAAGATGACCGGTTGCATACCGTGAGCGACGATGGCGCCTTTGAGTTGACATTGTGCTCCTAAGTTCGAAGAGAGTTGGCTATGGGCTCTGTTGATCACAACAATGCTTCTCCCTCTACTTCACAGACCGCAAGCAGGGTTGTGCGCTGCCCTAATTGCGGGGGTGACAGTGTGTATGCCACGTCCAATCCGGCCAGACCTTTTTGCAGCGATCGTTGTAAAAATATGGATTTTGGTGCTTGGGCAAGCGAAGGATTTCGGGTGCCTGCCACCACAACACCTGAGGAGCAGGAAATCAACGGTGCAGACTTGTATTCCACGCAATTGAAGTCATAAACACACTCCGTACAGACCAATTCACCCTACCAGCAACAATGTGTAGGACGTAGAGGGACGTAGTCGATCATTATTCCCGGTTATCTGTGCGACTGTTTTGCTGCGTAAGATTTTCGGCATCTCCTGATCAAGTCGACATCCTGCGAAGCATTCAACGATGTCTCATAACGCAGTTTGATTTCCAACTCAGGATCACCGCTGAGCAATACCTGCAGTATTACCGAGGGGCGATCAGTCAGATCATCGCTCTCGACTCCACTGGTACGACCAACCAGTTTCCGGCTGCATTGGTGCAACGCTTCGTCAACACCAGCGGCAGTATGGGGTCGTACTGATTTGTGATGAAGATTACAAGAACCCGAAAATCAATATTGGTGACTCTAAGACCAGCCCATCAAGTGAGTCAATCGCAATATTGCAATGGATCCTTAGCCGCTGTACATTCAGGACTCTGTGAATCTGCACATTATGAAAACTTTTCCAGCAAACACCTGACCGCGAACAATATGATCTATTCATTAAGACTGTACGTATTTCTTGGCAGCCTACTGGCTGTTCACGCTTTTGCCCAGACCTCCATTGACCTGAGGACGGCGCAGGCGCGGTACAAGCAGGACGTGGCTAACTGCGCAACAACCAATCCGGTCGCCAATAGCCGCAACTGTATGAAAGAGGCAAGGAACGCCTTGGCCGAGGTCAGGCGCGGCCGGATGAGTGAGTCTTGGAAGACATCGGACTATGAGAAGAATGCCTTGTTGCGCTGTGAAGTTCACAAAGGCGAAGACAAGTCGGCTTGCTTTGCCCGAATCCATGGGCAGGGCAAGATCGATGGCAGCGTGGCTGGCGGCGGGATTCTGCGAGAACTAACGACAACGTCGATTGTCAATACACCTCCACAACCGGCGCCCCCCATAGTGAAAAAGACTTCAGAAACGAGCCGCCCATCTGGGCTGATGTCCAACTGTCATTGGGTTCCGCCGATGGAATGGGTCTGTAAGTAGTTAAGTCACTCCAAATTACTCTACTGTCACCGACTTGGCCAAATTGCGTGGCTTGTCGACATCGGTACCGCGGGCGCAGGCCGTGTGATACGCCAGTAATTGAAGAGGAACCACGTGGAGCAGTGGCGACAACTCACCGTAGTGCTCCGGCATGCGGATCACATGGATGCCGTCACCGCTTTCAATGCGACTATCGGCGTCTGCCAAAACATACAGTACGCCGCCCCGCGCTCGAACCTCGTGCATATTGCTCTTGAGTTTTTCAAGCAAGGTGTCGTTGGGGGCAACGATTACCACAGGCATTTCGCTGGTCACCAGGGCTAAAGGGCCATGCTTGAGTTCGCCTGCGGGGTACGCCTCAGCATGGATGTACGTAATTTCCTTGAGCTTGAGCGCCCCCTCCATGGCAATGGGGTAATGCAAACCACGTCCCAAAAACAGGGCATTCTCTTTGCGGGCAAAATCCTCCGCCCAACTGATGATCAGTGGCTCCAGTGCCAGCACGGCCTGCAATGCCGCCGGCAGATGGCGCATGGCCTTGAGGTGGCGTTGCTCTGCATCCTCTGGCAATCGACCTTTGGCCTGTGCCAACGCCAGTGTCATCAAAAAGAGTCCTGCCAATTGCGTGGTGAACGCCTTGGTGGATGCCACACCAATCTCCACGCCGGCGCGGGTGACGTAAGCCAGGCTGCATTCCCGCACCATGGCACTGGTGGCCACGTTGCAAATGGTCAGAGTGTGACGCATTCCCAGGGACTGGGCATGACGCAGGGCTGCCAAAGTGTCGGCGGTTTCGCCAGACTGGGTGATGGTGACCACCAGAGTTTTTGGATTGGGGACCGAATCACGATAGCGGTACTCACTGGCTACCTCCACTTGCGTGGGGATCTTGGCAATACTCTCCAGCCAGTACTTGGCAGTGCAACCACTGTAGTAGCTGGTGCCACAGGCTAGGATCAACACCGAATCGATTTCTGCAAATACACGGGCGGCATTAGCGCCGGGCGCGTGGTTCATCTGTAGATCAAACAACTCGGGCACGATCCCTTCCAGGCCCTCCAGCGTGTCGGCAATGGCGCGTGGCTGCTCAAATATTTCTTTCTGCATGTAGTGGCGATATGGCCCCAGCTCGGCCGCACCACTATGCGCCAACACCGTTTTGACTGGGCGCTGCGCGGGGGACACCGACTTGCGTGCTTTGTCCAGAAGCCAATACTTCCCCAATTGCACGTCCACCATGTCGCCCTCTTCAAGGTAGACAATTTGATCTGTCACACCGGCCAGAGCCATGGCATCGCTAGCTAAAAAATGCTCCTGACCGTCCTTTCCCACCCCTAGAATCAGGGGAGACCCCGCCCTTGCCCCCACTAGGCGCTGTGGCTCGTCCTTGCAAAAAACGGCAATCGCGAACGCCCCGTGCAACTGGTCGACAGCCGCCTGCACCGCTTCCAGCAAATCGTCAGCGTACAAGCTGTCAACCAAATGGGCAATTACCTCGGTATCTGTCTGACTGACAAATACATAGCCCTTGGTTTGGAGTTCAGCACGCAGTTCGTCATGGTTTTCAATGATGCCGTTGTGCACCAAGGCAATGCGGCCCGGCCTTTGGTGTGCATCTGAACCCCTGCCGTGGCTGAAGTGCGGATGGGCATTACTAACAGAGGGCGCGCCATGCGTCGCCCAACGTGTGTGCGCAATGCCCAAACACCCCTGCAAACCGCCAGACACAGAATCAGGTGCCACTTGCTCTGCCAGCTCTGCCACGCGAGACGTGCTGCGCGCGCGGCGCAATCCCGAATGTGCCAAGTCCGTACCCATGGCATACACCGCCACACCGCAAGAGTCATACCCGCGGTACTCCAGCCTTTCCAATCCCTGAACCAGAACAGGAACAATATTGCGGGTAGATACCGCTCCGACGATGCCACACATATTTGCACGCCCATTTAAAACGAATGATGCCTAATGGTAGAGACATTAAAAAGAAATTGTTTATAATAATGTTGCTTAAATTTGATTGAAAATTTCATGTTCATCACAGAATGAAATTAAATTACATAAATTTAAATTTTATGAATGGTATTTCTATTGATGCAGTTGATCTCCAGTTGCTCGACCTGTTGCAGAACGATGCCAGTCTGAGCAACCAGGCTCTTGCCGCACGGGTGCAGGTCTCTGCTCCTACATGCCTGCGCCGTATCAAACGCATGCTTGACGCAGGATTGATCGAACGTCGTATCGCCATCCTCAACCCGGAGAAGCTGGCGAGCATTGTTGGTTTTGGCCTGACCGTAATCGTCGAGGTGACGCTGGATCGCCAGGATGTGCAGGGTCTGGAGCATTTTGAAAATCGCGTGGCCACTGACCCTTTTGTGCAGCAGTGCTACCGTGTTTCACCAGGCCCCGATTTCGTACTCATCATCCATACGCCCCATATGCCCGCCTACCACGCATTGACACAACGACTCTTTTCCAGCGATGCCAACGTGCGTAACACCAAGGCTTTTTTCAGCATCAAACGCAGCAAGTTTGGTGCGCAATTGCCGGTCGTTAACACCCTCCACAATGAAAGCGTCCAACACCTGCAAACCTGACAAGTCGGTGAGGCATGACTTCGCTGAACAAGTGTCGGTAATGCACCAATCTGGCGTCATGCCGGTGCTATTTCGATAAGCCGAGGTCAAAGTTGACCCGCATTGCAGCCGGATTTCCGTCTCTAGTGGCGCCCCTGGACCCATAGCCTTTGGCAACCAAGGCAAATGTTGGCCAGCGCCAATACCTTACCAACGCAAGGGCTGGGACTTCTCTTCACCCGGTGGCATATGGATCGTTTCACCCATTGCCCGCCTGATGCTGACTGCGGTGAACGCGCCCCCCGATAGGGAAGTGTGGGAACTTGAAATTGTGGCGCAAGGCCTGTTGGTTCTACGCACCCAGTCACTGAGAGTGAGCTGTTCATTAATGTATTTTCCCTGAGTGAGCATGCCTTTGGTACTGGTAGATATCAAGGTTCGTGAACCCGTTTCTCATCAGGCCCGGGGACTTTCCGAACGTAAACGCGAACTAGGGCTGCTCTTTGTGCATTGGCGTATTGGCCATGCAACGAAATGACCCTATTTCTATCTAGACCTGCTATATTTCGCCCGTAAGCAGAATGCCGTGTACGCTGGATGGCTTGGCGTAGCAGCACATCTTTCCGGGATCTGACAATGATGGACAACAAGACACCCGCTCTCAAAAAAAACATGGCCGCACTTGCCGCCTGCGTGTGCGCAATGGCTGCACCAGCGATGGCACAGACCGCAGTTGCGCCCGGTCAAGCCGAGGTTGACCAGGTATTCCGCGAAGTTCTCGCTAACCCCGGCTCCGTCGCTTTACGTACCAAGTACTCCACCTTACTGGTAAAAGCTGGTAACTATGAGGGTGGTATTGCCGCGCTGGAGGCCCTGCTGCTGACGCCCGATGCCCCTGCCAATATCCGCTTGGAACTGGCCGTCCTTTACTACCGATTGGGCTCGTATGCCATGTCAGAGACCTACCTGCGCGGCGCGTTGGCTGACCCGCGGCTGGACGCCAGACAAAAAGACGATGCACAAGCCCTGCTGCGCGATGTGGTGAAACGCAACAAACAGTCACACCTGTCAGGCATGGTCATGTTGGGTGTGCGATCCCAGTCCAATCCTGCTGGAGCCTCCGAAAGCGCCACCGTGCTATACCAGGGTTTGTCCGTACCCCGCAGTCCCCAATTCGCACCCATAGCCGATAGTGATGTGCACGTCTGGGCACTTCTGGATCACGTGTACGACCTAGAAAAGCAGAACGAAGCCTCCATCACCACTACCCTGATGGGGTTCGCCAACCATTTCAGCTCGGTCGGCAGTTATTCCAACCAAGCCGGTTATTCCAAGCCCTTTGATCTGACAGTTGTGGCTGGCAGTACGGGGTTGCGCTTCAAGCCTGCTCCGCAAACACATCAGGGGTGGACTCTGCGCCCACACTTAATATTCGGTGGCGCAACGGCCAACGGTAATACCTATTTCACTACCGGTGGCTGGGGTCTCAACACCGAATACCGAATGTCAGAGCGCCTGACCTATGGCGGTACCTATGAAAACAGCCGACTGACCTATCCCGCGCGCGACGACATTTTCAATGCACCCTTGCTGGGAGGAAGTCGTCAGGCGTTACGTCTGACCGCGACCCTTGAGACCGCCCCCAACCGCTTCCTGCTGACCGAATTGGGATATATAGACCACGACGGAAACGTGTCCTACTACAGCTTTCGGAGCCCTGAATTGCGGCTGTCGTACATCTTCAGCTACGCATCGCCATTTTCCGCCGAAGCGCTCCCCTGGGCTACGACAGTCACCGGTAGTGTGCTGGGCCGCGAATTTCGCAACCCAGACCCGGCGGTCAGCCTCGCCACGACGCGGCAAGACACCGAATGGAGAGTCGGCCTGATCAATGTAGCCCCCCTGTCACGCGACATGGCGGTGCAATTGCAACTGGAATACACCAAAACCAATTCCAATATTTCCAATTACAGTCTCACCAACACGTCCGGCACACTGGGTGTGATCTGGAAATACTGACCCCTGGCAGGAGAACTTAATGCCCCCAGCACCAGCACCCGCACCCATAGACATCAACGAATGGTGGCTGGCTGCTGCCGCCGCAACCAGCATCCTGGCGCCTGCGGCCACGGTTCAGGCGGCCACGCAACCTGGCACCCAGGTTGGCATTGCTTCCGCGGTGCGCCCGGGCGTTGTCACTGCTACCAACGATCGCATCGTCTACATTGGCAATTCTGTGACCTTTGGCGAACGGTTCAAGACAGACAGCACCGGTGTCATCCATATCCTTTTCATGGACCAGTCATCCATGACGTTGGGCCCCAATTCTGAGTTGGTGATTGACGAATTTGCTTTCGATCCGGAATCACGTCGGGGCAGCATTGCGGTTAACCTGGTCAAAGGTGCATTGCGGGTAGTGGGCGGTTTTATCAGCAAGTTCAACAGCCCACAGGGCTTTAGTGCCGCACGGGTGCAGACCGCCACGGCAACCATTGGTATCCGCGGTGGTATCTCGCTGATTGAGAATGATGACAACAACATATCAACCGCGTTCCTGTTTGGTCAACAGATGGAGGTGCTCGGTCTCAACGGTCTGTTGCAGACCGTTACACGCCCCGGATTCGGAATCAACATCGGTCTCGATGGTATTCCGGGTGACCCTGCCCGCGTGCCACCCAGCTTCTTGAACAAGCTGATGCAGCAGTTTGGCGCGGGTGGAGCACTACCTGGCGACACACCTCCTACACCTCCTGCACCTTCTGAAGGGCTTATCAGCACCAACGGCAACCCGATTGGCAACAATCCCGACACGACGCTAGCCCCAGACCGCACCCAACAGTCCACCGGCGAGCAAAATACCGAAACGCCCAAGAACGCTCTGCGTACTCTGTTAGGCTCCAATCCAAACCCGAACCAGTCCTGAGCTTTCGCGGATGCGGGTACTCTTTTCGTCGGTCTATCCACATCTGCCCGACGTCATAGGCGGGCTGCAAACCACCACCGACGATTTATGTACCGCTCTGGTGAACGTGGGTGCACAGGCTGCGGTTTTATGTGGACAGAACGAACACGACACTACCGGTCACGCGCTACCCCGGCGTGACGACACGCTGGGCTACCCCGTTTTCCGGGTGGCTGACCCTATTCACGACCTGCCCTTGTTGGCCGCCAGTTGGGAGCCCAGCATCATTGTGGTTCAAAGTGGCACCACACTATTGCCCATGGTGATCAGTGCGCTGGATACCGGCCAGCCCACCGCCGTTTACCTGCACAACGTGGAAACCCACCAACTGGGCGGAACCCTGGTACCGGACGCATCTATCCTGTATCTGGCCAATTCCGAATTTACTGCCCAACGCTGGCACGCACTGTGTGGGCTCAATTGCGTGGTGGTACCTCCGCTGGTGCTGCCTGAGCGCTACTTCGTGCCCGAACGGGGCGAACAGGTACTTTTCGTCAATCCCACACAGATCAAAGGCGTCGAAATCATGTTCGCGCTGGCGGCCGCTTGCCCGGACATCCCTTTTCTGGTATCAGAAAGTTGGGGGCTCAACCCCAACTGGCGCAACCATTGTCTGCAGCGTGCGCGCCGGTTGCCCAACATCGAATGGATCGCCTCCACGCGTGACATGCGCGCGGTATACACACGGGCACGCACGTTGCTGATGCCCAGTTTGTGGGAAGAGTCCTATGGCCGGACTGTGGTCGAGGCTCAGATCAGCGGCATTCCAGTGGTTGCCAGCAAGCGTGGTGCTCTACCCGAGGTGATGGGTGCTGGCGGTCTTTTGGTGGATGCCCATGCCCCTATCTCAGAATGGGAACGGGCGCTTCGCCGGGCCTATATGCCATCCCTCACTTATGACCGGTTGTCCGAACAGGCGCGCCAACAGGCCTACCATACGGCAGCCTCGCCAGTGATGCTGAGTCGCTTCCTGTCTGCCATTGCGGGGCACGGAATCGAGCGAAGCAGCACAGCGACCGGCCTGTAACCTGATACGCACGTTGCGGCCGATCTACCGCACCTTCAATGGCAGTAAAGCCCGCCAGCAGCCCAGCAGTTTGCGAGACCGTAACCCCATGCAAACTCCTGCATCTCCTCGCCCTGTACCGCCCATTCGCCCTGCAAGACGGGAACAGTGTCATCGGTTCCGAGGAGCATGCGTGTCAGTCCGGTTCTATCATTGTGCCTTGGTAGCTTTCTGTGGGCGGCTCCAATTGGCAATGCTGACCTGCTTGCCGCGCGCCACCGTCAACGCACCAGCAGGCGCGTCCTTGGTCACGGTCGAACCGCCGCCCACTGTGCCACCGGCACCCAGGGTGATGGGCGCCACCAGCACGCAGTTGCTGCCCACGTGCACGTCGTCCTCAATCACAGTGCGGTGCTTGTTGGCGCCGTCGTAATTGGCAGTGATGCTGCCGGCACCAAAATTCACCCGTTCACCCACGCTTGCGTCGCCCAGATATGCCAAATGGTTGGCCTTGGATCCCTTGGCCATGGTGGAATTTTTGACTTCTACAAAATTGCCAATGTGCACTTCTGCACCCAACTGTGCGCCGGGGCGCAGGCGGGCAAAGGGCCCGATCAGGGCACGAACTCCCACAGTCACGCCCAGGTTTTCACCATCAATGTGGGTATAGGGGTGGATCACAGCACCCGCCTCGATCACCGCGTTGGCAATAAAGCAGTTGGCCCCAATCGACACGCCTTCGCCCAGGTTGACCTGGCCGGCAAAAACACAGTTGACGTCAATGCTCACGTCCTGCGCACAGAGCAAGTCACCGCGCACGTCAAACCGGGCTGGATCGGCCAAGCGCACACCATCCTCCATCAGACTCTGGGCCTGTTGCAATTGGTAGGCACGCTCCAGCTGCGCCAGTTGCAGCGGGCTGTTGACCCCGGCCACCTGCACCGCATCACTAATCCGGTGCGCGACAACCGGCACACCATCGGCCACGGCAAACCGAACAATATCAGTCAGATAGTACTCGCCCTGAGCATTGCGGTTGTCCAGGCGGGCCAGCCAGCGTTTGAGCCAAGTGGCCGGCACGGCCATGATGCCGCTGTAGATCTCGGTGATGGCGCGCTGCTCCGGGCTGGCGTCTTTGTGCTCCACAATCGCCAGCAGGTCGCTGTCTGCATCACCACTACGCACGATGCGCCCGTAACCAGTCGGATCTGGCATATCGAGTGTCAACAGCGCCAAATTCTCTCCGGCACACGCCTGAATCAGGTGGAACAGCGTGGCTGGCCGGGTCAGCGGCACGTCACCCGACAGCACCAGCACCACCCCATCATCGGCCAGTGCCGGCACTGCCTGTTGCACCGCATGCCCGGTCCCCAGTTGTGGCTCCTGACGTGCGAAGTTAATGGTTAATGGGGCTGTAGCCCTCGTATTAATTACACATGCCGCTTCCACTTCGATAGCACCGTGTCCAGTAATCACCACCGCCTGACGGGCCTGCAATGCCCGTGCGGTGTCCAATACATGGTGCAAAAGGGGACGTCCGGCGAGCGGTTGCAGCACCTTGGGCAAACGACTCTTCATGCGCGTGCCTTTACCGGCCGCCATAATGACTACATCGATAGGGGCACGGTTCTGTGCGCCGTCTGGGTCCTGGAATTCGGAAGTCAACTGCATGTCCCTTTCAAGGCGTTCCATTTTGCGATACTTCTTTCAATCGGCACCCATTATCGGCGTGCTGGTGGCTGCCTTGGCATTGGGTGGCTGCAGTGCCGTGCGCCTGGGTTACAACAGCGGGCCCACTTTCACTTACTGGTGGCTGGACAGCTACTTTGACTTTGACGGCGCACAAAGCCTGCGTGTGCGCGACGATCTGCAGACCGTGCAAGACTGGCACCGCAAACAAGAGCTTCCGTTGCTGATACGACAGCTCAAAGGCCTGCGCGCCATGGCGCCCAAACTGGTGACTACCGAGCAGGTGTGTGGTGTGGTGTCCGAACTGCAGACACGACTCCGGGTCACCCTGGAGGGCGTAGTTCCAACCATTGCCGCAATTGCCCCCAGTCTGCAAGATGCACAGCTGGAACACATGCTTCAAGAGTTTGAGCGACGCGACCAGAAATGGCGTGAAGAATGGATCAACGGAACACAGGCTGAACGCGCCCAACGCCGGGTCAAGCAGATTGTGGAACGCGCAGAATCCTTCTATGGCCCGCTAAAGGCCACACAACTGACCATCGTGCGCGACCACATCAAAGCCTCCAGCTTTGATGGCCCACGCCAGATGCAGGAAATGCAGCGCCGCCATCAGGACGCCTTGCAAGTGCTGCGCGAACTGCGCAAGACCAAGGCCAACCCCGCCAAAGCCACGACTGAGCTGGGCTCACTGCTGGAGCGCTCGCTCAAAGCCCCCGACCCTGCCTACCGAACGTACTGGGAAAAGATCACAACCGAAAGCTGTGCCGCCATGGCCGCCCTGCACAACAGCAGTACGGCCGAGCAGCGCACCCGTCTTGCACAAACCCTGTTGGACTACGAAGAGGATGCCCGTGCACTGGCCAGCCAAAGCCCGGCCAGCCTCGAGCAAACGTCTACAACCGTGGCACCCTCTTCCGCCCTGTGAGTCAGGCATGGCAAAAGCCCGAACCGAATTTGCCCAGTACTGCTGTGAACTGCTCGCAAGCGTGGGCCCCTGCGTGGCCAAACGCATGTTTGGCGGCTTCGGGCTCAGCACCGATGGACTCACGATTGCCATCATTGCCAACCTGGGGTCGGGCGAAAAATTGTGGCTCAAAGCCAACGACAACAACCGCCATCAATGGGAAGCCGCTGGCTGCGAGCGCTTCACCTACCATTCCACCAAAGATGGCAAGTCGGTGTCGCGCGGCATGAACTACTACAGTGCTCCTGAAGAGGCGATGGACTCAGCCCACGCCATGGCAACCTGGGCCAGCCTGGCATTTCAGGCTGCTCTGTACGCCAAGGCCCGCAAGCCACGTCCCTAAAATTTGGGGCATCCACAACAAATAATGGTAGAACAACACCGTCTCAGAAAGACCCCTATGCAAAACCAAGACAACCCCGACGCGCTTGCATGGCACAAGCGCTTTGCAGTACAGACCAATAACCGCGCCTGGGACCTGACCACCGTCGTCCGAACCCCTGACCAAGATCGCGAAATGCTGGACGCTGCCCACGCATCCGCCTGGCATTGGGCCGTGATCGGCACCGAGTTGAATCGCATGCGTGCCACCATGCTGTTGGCCGAAGTACATGCCCTGCTCGGACAGGGCGCATCCAGCTTCCAGTTTGCGCAGGAGATGCATGCCTATTTTCTGGCAAACGACACGCCAGACTGGGAAGTCGCCTTCGCCCACGCCATCTACGCCCATGCCGCCTGCATCGCTGGTGCCAGCGCTATTCACCGGCGCGCCTATGAGAGCGCCAAAGTCGCCATCCAAGCCATTGCCAGCGAGGAGGACCGGGCCATCGTGATGAAGACATTTGTGCAGATTCCCCAACCCTGAAGTGAACACAACGTGACCCGCTTCGTCGCCCTGTTTCGAGGCATCAACGTCGGCAAGGCCAAGCGCATCGCCATGGCCGATCTGCGCGCGCTGCTGACTGGAATGGGTTACACGGATGTGCAAACATTGCTCAACAGCGGCAATGCCACATTTCACAGTCCATCTTCATCCGCCGCAAAGCACGCAACGCGAATTCGGGTTGCTGTTGCCCAGGTACTAGGGGTCGATGCGCTGGTGATCGTCAAGGCCGCCAAGGACATCGCGGACGTGGTGTCCTGCAACCCGTTTGCCGAACAGTTGCTGGACCCTTCGCGCGTGTTGGTGGCACTTACCAGTGACAATTCGGCTCTACAGAAGTTGGCGCCATTGGCGGATGATGAATGGGGCAACGAGTCCCTGCATATCCGCCCCCATGCGGCCTACATCTGGTGTGCCGACGGCATCCTGCAAAGCAAAGCTGCCGTGGCGATCTTGAAGGGCTTGGCCGACACCGGCACCACCCGAAACTGGGCCACGGTTGAAAAGATCCACGCACTGTTGCAGAACAAACCAAAGAATCGGTAAACTATGCAGTCCGCACCGTGGATGTCCGTTGCAGTTGCTGAGGTGGGTGTCCACACCTACCCTCCGGGTCAAAGCAATCCGCGTGTAACCGAATACCACACGAACACTAATATTGCGGGTTACGACGACAAGGCATCGTGGTGTTCTTCATTCATCAACTGGTCGCTGGCCCAGGTAAATATCATGGGAACCGGCTCCGCGTTGGCCAGATCCTGGTTGGACTGGGGCGAACCGTTGGACATCCCTGTGCCCGGCTGCATCGTGGTGTTGTCACGCGAAGACCCCAGCGGCTGGAAAGGCCATGTTGGCTTTTTTCTGCGTGTAGATGAATACCATGTACACCTGCTGGGCGGCAACCAGTTGGAGCAGGTGCGTGAGCATTTCTACCCAACGTCCACCGTCCTGGGCTACCGCTGGCCCAGCCGACAGCGCGGCTGACCCTGAGCCCGTCTACAAAATCGCATTCGGGTTCTCACCCCTTTCATACACCACATGCGCACGACCGACGATCAGCGGATCGAGCTTGCCGATCTGCTGCAGGTCCTTGTTGGCGTAGGGCAGTTTGTGCAACACATAGCGCATGGCGTTCAGGCGGGCGCGCTTCTTGCAGTCGCTCTTGATCACGGTCCAGGGTGAGTCGGCCGTATCGGTCTCAAAAAACATGTTTTCCTTCGCCTGCGTATAGTCTTCCCATTTGTCTAGGGATGCCATGTCGATCGGGCTTAGCTTCCACTGCTTCAGCGGGTGGCTTTCGCGCTCTTTGAAGCGGCGGCGCTGTTCCTTGCGGCTGACGCTGAACCAGAACTTGATCAGGTGCACACCGCTGCGCACCAGGTGGCGCTCAAACTCGGGCGTCTGACGCATGAATTCAAAATATTCATCCTGGTTGCAAAAACCCATGACCCGCTCCACGCCGGCGCGGTTGTACCAGCTGCGATCCAGCAGCACGATCTCACCCCGCGTGGGCAGGTGCTGAACATAGCGCTGGAAATACCATTGGCCCCGCTCCATTTCGCTGGGCTTTTCCAGCGCCACTACGCGGGCGCCACGCGGGTTGAGGTGTTCCATGAAGCGCTTGATGGCGCCGCCCTTGCCGGCGGCGTCTCGGCCCTCAAACAAAATCACTACGCGCTGTCCGCTTTCCTTGACCCACGCTTGCAGCTTGAGCAACTCCACCTGCAGATGGAATTTTTGCTCCTCATAACTAGCGCGGCGCATGAGGTTGCGATACGGGTAGCCGCCATCGCGCCAATCCTGCGCCAACTCGTCATCGGGGTGCAGCACACCCCTTCTGCTGTTAACGCCTTTCAGGCGACCATTGAGCGCCTCGCGCAGCACGCTGGCATCGTCGGCGGATGCGCCCTCCAACATGGCACGCAGGCCCTTGGCGCGCTCGGCGGCAGTGCCCTGGGCATCGGGGCGCACCAGCTCCAGCGCAGCAGCCACTGCCTTGCCCTGGGCCGCGTCCACCGCCTCTTTGGCCACAAACTTGCCAATGGCGCGTGCCCGGGTTGTTGGTGCAATGTCGCCCCGGGCGGCGGTGCGCGGGGTGGTGACTGACTTGGCTTTCTTGCGCGCAGCGGCGGCGGGTTTGGTAGGCGGAACGGAGGTGTCAGTCATTGTCGGTATCTCTATCTCTTTGCTTGCTGTTAAATCGGCCACACCACGCCGTGGTTGTTCAAAATGGCGTCCAGTGGCACATCGTGCGGTTCGGGCTCGAAGTCGTCCACATAACCCACGCCAAAGCCCAGGCCCACGGTAAATGGCTTGGGTTGCAAAGCGGCCATCATGCGGTCGTAAAAACCGCCGCCGTAGCCCAGGCGGTAGCCGCCAGGGCCATAGCCCACACAGGGCGCAAACAGCAGGGTGGGCACGATGACCTCGGTGTCTTTCGGTTTGGGGATGCCGTAGGCGTCTTCTTCCATGGGGCAGCCCGGATACCAGGCATGGAAGGTCATGGTCTTGTGCTCTTTGTTCACTACCGGCAGGCCAATCCGGCGCAACTGGGTTTGATCCAGCAACTCACCGTCTTCTTTCCAACGGTGCAGGGCCGGCAGGGGGTCAAACTCACCCTTGATGGGCCAATAGGCGCCGATGACGGTGTCGGGCCGGCCCACCAGCCAGATGCGCATGACCTGCTGCAACAGATCCGACTGCTGTAGGCGATCTGGCAAGTTCAGGCGTTTCTCTAGTAACGCCTTGCGCAGGGCTTTCTTGGCCGCTGCCGTTGATTCTTCTGACTTGTCCATAATCTCCACATGCAGTTTTCAGCCATTCTGACATCGATAGCGCTCACCGGCGCATTTCTGGTGTCCACTTCTATCCCCGTCCGGGCCCAAAGCCCGGACATTTCCCGCACCGACGCCACCATTTTGGAGATGAACCAGGCGTACAAGCAGCGCGACCGCAAGCGCCTGACCGCCCTGTTGCCCCAAGCGCGCGGCCACCTGCTCGAACCCTGGGCCGCGTACTGGGATCTGTCGGCCCGGCTAGACACAGCCAGCCCCACCGAGGTGCAAGACTTCTTTACCCGTTACAGCGGAACCTACCAAGAAGACCGACTGCGCGCCGAGTTGCTGCTGCAACTGGGCCGCAACCGCGACTGGGTGGCGTTTAACCGTGAATACCCGCTTTACCGCATGAACGACGACAAGTCGGTGCGCTGTTATGCATTGCTCGCCGAGCACCTGAGCAGTGGCGTGGACAACACGGCGCAGGTTAAAGACGTTTGGCTGGGCCTGAAGGACGCCGACGAAGGCTGTGCCGCCGCTGCCGAACAGTTGGTGAAGGACCACACAACCTCCAACCAGATGGTGTGGCTGCGCGCACGGCTGGGCATGGAAAACGACCGCCTGCGGGTCGTAACCCAGGCCGTGGGCATTGTCAGCCCCGGTTCGGTCAAGAACGTGAATGCCATTTACCTGAACCCCGGCAAATACCTCAATGACAAGCTCACCGCCTTTCAACCCAAGACGCGTGAGCTGGTGTCGCTGGCGCTGATCCGCCAGGCTACTCTGGACCCGGCCGAGGCCGCAGTCGAGATCGACAAGCTGCGCTGGAAAGCCCAGCTCACCCAGGAAGAACGCAGCTGGATCTGGGGCGTGATTGGCAAACGCGCGGCGCAAAAGCTATCCAGCGATGCGCCAGACTACTTTGCTCGTGGTCAGGCCCCGTTCATGCACGAAGACCACCTGGCTTGGCAAGTGCGCGCTGCCCTGCGTGCCGGTAAATGGTCGCAGGTGTTGTCTGCCACTGGTGCCATGGGTGAGGCCCAACGCAACGACCCTGCCTGGGTCTATTGGCGTGCGCGCGGCCTCTTGTTACAGACCAATACCGAGGGCTCCCGCGCCCAGGCCCTGCAATTGCTGGAAAGCATTGCCAGCGTGCGCGGTTTTTACGAGCAACTGGCGCTGGAGGAACTGGGGCAACGCATCACGGTAGCGCCCAAGCCCGAGCCGCTGACCAAGGTCGAACAAGACGCCGCACGTACCAATCCAGGATTGATCCGGGCGCTGTATGCCATCCGCATGGGGCTGCGATCCGAAGGGGTGCGTGAGTGGAACTACAGCACCAACCTGCACGTGCGCGGCGGCATGGATGACCGCAGCCTGCTGGCCGCCGCCGACCTGGCCTGCCAAAACGAGGTCTGGGACCGCTGCATCAACACCAGCGAGCGCACCAAGTCCTTCATCAGCTTTGAGCAGCGCTTTCCCATGCCATTCAAGGCGGCGGTGGTGGCGCGCACCGCCCAAATCGGCTTGGACCCGGCTTATGTTTACGGCCTAATTCGCCAGGAAAGCCGCTTCATCATGGACGCCAAGTCTGGCGTGGGCGCTTCGGGCCTGATGCAGGTAATGCCCGCCACAGCCAAGTGGACAGCCAAGAAGCTGGGCCTGACCAGCTTCCTGCCCCACCACATCGTCGACCGGGACACCAACATCGCCATCGGCACCGGCTACCTGAAGCTGGTGCTCGACAGCTTTGATGGCTCCATGCCCCTGGCCGCTGCTGCCTACAACGCCGGCCCCGGACGCCCCCGCACCTGGCGCGGCCAGAGCGGCGCACCGGTTCTGGAGGCCGCGATCTGGGCCGAGAACGTGCCCTTTAGCGAAACACGCGACTATGTGAAAAAGGTGCTCTCCAACACCACCAACTATGCCGCGCTAATAACCGGCCAGCCCCAGTCGCTCAAAGCCCGCCTGGGCAACGTGGGCCCGCGCGACGCGACACTGCCCACCCCCACCGAAGACTTGCCCTGACCCCTAACATCACCCATTCCACAAGGACCGCACCATGCTCACGCTCTACATCGGCAACAAAAACTATTCGTCATGGTCCATGCGCCCCTGGGTGCTGCTGCAACAGAGCGGCATAGCATTTACAGAAACGATGGTGCGCTTTGATTCGTTCGACGCCGGCTCGCAGTTCAAAAGCACCCTGCAGGGCATAACCCCCACCGGCAAGGTGCCCCTGCTGGTGGATGGCGATCTGGCCATTTGGGACACCCTGGCCATTGCTGAATACCTGGCTGAGCGGTTTCCCGAAAAACACCTGTGGCCTGCTGACCGCGCCGCACGCGCCCGTGCGCGCAGCGTGTGCGCCGAAATGCACAGCGGCTTCACCGCGCTACGAGGTGCCTGCCCCATGAACATCGAAGCCCATCTGGCCGACACCGGCGCCCTGATCTGGCGCGACAAACCCGCCGTGCGTGCCGACGTGCAGCGTCTGGTGGACATGTGGACTGGGCTGCTGCAAGCGCATGGTGGTCCGCTGTTGTTTGGCGAGTTCACGGTGGCCGATGCCTTCTTTGCACCGGTTTGCATGCGCCTGAAGACCTACGCGCTACCCGTCCCGCCAAATGTTGCGGCCTACGTGGAGCGCGTCTGCGCCCTGCCCGGCGTGCAAAACTGGATCACCCAGGCTCTGGCGGAAAAAGACTTCCGTAATTTTGAAGAGCCCTACCGCCTCAAACCCTAGTACGACCCCAAAGAACATGGAAATCTACCTAGTCGGCGGCGCCGTCCGCGATACCCTGATGGGATTGCGGGTGAAAGACCACGACTGGGTCGTCGTGGGCGCCACACCGCAAGACCTGCTGGACCAAGGCTTTGTGTCGGTGGGACGGGATTTCCCGGTTTTTTTGCACCCCAAAACCCACGAGGAATACGCCCTGGCCCGCACCGAGCGGAACACGGCACCGGGCTACCATGGCTTTGCCGTGCACGCCAGCCCCGGCGTGACGCTGGAAGAGGACCTGGCCCGGCGCGACCTTACTATTAATTCAATAGCTGTTCACGTAGATTCGACGAGGGCTAGAGCCGAATTTGATGCAGAACCATTGGCGCTGGCAGCACACTGGCACGCAAGCGGTGCGCTGGTGGACCCCTATGGTGGAATCCAGGACATTGCCGACAAAGCGCTGCGCCATGTGACCCCGGCCTTTCGGGATGACCCCGTGCGCATCCTGCGCCTGGCGCGCTTTGCTGCCCGCTTTACCGAGTTCCATGTGGCCCCCGAAACCCAGACCCTGATGCGCGAGATGGTGCAGACCGACGAGGTGGACCACCTGGTCGCTGAACGCGTCTGGCAGGAGCTGGCACGCGGCCTGATGGAGGCCCTGCCTTCGCGCATGTTCACCGTGTTGCGCGACTGTGGCGCTTTGGTGCGGCTGCTACCCGAAGTGGACTGCCTGTGGGGCGTGCCGCAAAGCGTGGAGCACCACCCCGAGGTAGACACCGGCGCCCACCTGATGCTGGTGTTGGACATGGCAGCCCGGCTCAACGCCAGCCTGCCGGTGCGTTTTGCCTGCCTGACGCACGACCTGGGCAAGGGCACCACCCCTGCCGATGTGCTGCCGCGCCACATTGGCCACGAGCAGCGCAGCGTGCGCCTGCTCAAGACCCTGTGTGAGCGCCTGCGGGTGCCGGTGGAGTGCAAGGAACTGGCCGAGGTGGTGGCCCGTGAGCACGGCAATATTCACCGCAGTGCGGACCTCAACGCCGGGGCCATCGTGCGCCTGCTGGAGCGCTGCGATGCGTTTCGCAAGCCGGCCCGCTTTGCCGACATCCTGCTGGCGTGCGAATGCGATGCCCGTGGCCGCCTGGGGCTGCACGATGCACCCTACCCGCAGGCGCCGCGACTGGCCTTGGCGCTGCAACTGGCGCTATCCGTTGCTACCAACACAATAGCGACTGCAGCACAGGCGGCGGGGGCTAGCGGCCCAAAGATCGGTGAATGGATTCACAAGGCCCGGGTTGCTGCGGTTACGGCGGGCCTCTGAGCAAGTCCGGTCACCTCGGGACGGTTCAGTTCAGCGCAGAGGTCAAATCCCCCATCTTCTCGCGCACACCGGGCAGGCTTTGCAGGCCAATTCACATAGGGCCCAATCAACACCGTGGGTATGCGTGTACCGGGGCTAAAGCGGTCGCCCCAGCCCGGGCCACTGGGTGGCGGCACATGGTCCCAGTAAACACCGTTCTCGTCAGTGATCGGTGGGGCGGGACTTTACGGTGTTTTTGCACACCCAAACCCACGCGAAATACGCCCTGGCCCGCACTGAGCGCAACATCGCACCTGGTTACCAAGGTTTTGCCGTACACGCCAGCCCCGGCGTAACGCTGAAAGAAGACTTGGTCCGGCGCGACCTTACTATTAGTTCAATAGCTGTTCACGTAGATTTTACGAGGGCTACAGCCGAATTTGACGCAGAACCATTGGCGCTGGCAGCACACTGGCACAGCAGCGGTGCGCTGGTGGGCCCCTACGTCGGCTGCCAAGACATTGCCGACAAGGTGTTGCGCCACGTGACCCTGGCCTTTCGGGATGCCCCGGTGCCCATCCTGCGCCTGGCGCGCTTTGCCGCCCGTTTTGCGGGTGTGGACCCGCTTGCATAAGCCGGCGGTATCCGTAAGAATGAAAGGCTTTACAACAAGTCAGTAGGTACCGGCATGGTCCGTCACGTTTTCCCATCGCTTCGTTTTGGCCTGTTGCTGGCACTGGCTGCGGCCACCTTTCCGGCCACGGGCTGGGCCCAGGATGCGCTGAGGCGTATTGCGCAGCGTGACCAGATCAACCTCGGCTACCGCGAAGACGCGCCACCGTTCTCGTTCCTGGACGGCACGCGCCAGCCCGTGGGGTACAGCCTGGACATCTGCCGGGCCATGGCCGAACGCATCAAGATCGAGACCGGTAAACCCGGGTTGCGCGTCAATCTCACCCCTGTGCCGGCCGACCAGCTCGAGCGCGTAGTAGCCAGTGGCGGCGTGGACCTGATGTGCGCGGGCACCTCTGACACGCCCGGGCGGCGCGCAAAAATGGGCGTCTCGCACCCGGTTTTTATATCCAGCGTCAAGTTCATGGTGCCTGCCAAAGACAAACTCAGCAAGGCCTCTCAGCTCAACGGCAAGACCGTGACCGTGCTGGGCCGCACCACCGCCGAGCCAGCCGTCAAGGCCTATGCCAAGCAGGCCGGCCTGACCTTCAAGGTGGCGCGTGTGGTCAGTCCCGAGGCCGCGCTAAGCCAACTCGAGCTGGGCCAGGCCGACGCGTTCGCGCGCGACGAGGTGCTGTTGCTCAGCCAGCGTGCAGCACAGCCCAAACCCGAAGCCCTGGAGTTGCTGAATGAGAGCATTTCCACCGAGGTCATTGTCATCGCCCTACCGCGCGACGCCGGGCTGCAGCGCGTGGTAGACCAGACCATGGCCCTGATGGTGCGCGACGGCCAGGCGGATGCGCTGTACAGCCAGTGGTTCATCAAGCCGCATGCCGGGGCCCCGCATGGCCTTGGCCTGCCGATGTCGCCCGCGCTGAAAGCTGAATTCGACAAGCTGCGCTGAGTGCTGTGAGGTTTGGTCTGGCACATTCAGGCACAGATTATTCACGCTACAAGACGTTCAATCTGAGCCGTCACGGCGCCGATGACTCGGTGCGTTGCGCCGTGCTGCGCGGTGAGGGCATGGGCTTCTCGGGCGGTGATTGGTTTGCCGTATCCCAATTCGGCTCAGCCTCCACGCCCGCCCCCGCCTCCTGCGCACCCTCACCTTCCCACAGCGGTGGCCCGCATGCCGGGGTGATGCGCGGTGCTTCTGTGTCCACGCCGATGTGATCCAGAATCTTTTGGATATCGGCGTTAAATGTGACGAACGCAATGATGCGCATCTGGCCACCACTGTGCGGACAGATCAGGGGGAACACCCCGCAGACACGGGCGATCAGTGCAGACCACGATAGTGCGCTGGTTGACGTGGCTTGGGTTTGACTTGTGCCTCTGGCTGGGCCGCTGCGCCAACACCAGAAACACCGAGCACGCCGCTCGCAAAGCAAGTTCGGAGCCAGAACGCCGGAATGGCGATACAGGTGCGGCAGCGGCACCAGCTGGGCGATGCGCCCGAGGCCGCTTGGGGCTGAAGCACAGATAGCGGGGGCTAGCGGCCCAAAGATCGGTGAATGGATTCACAAGGCCCGGGTTGTGGCGGTTGCGACCGGGCTCTGATTCCTACAGTGCTACCCCATTAGTTCAGCGCAGAAGTCAGATCCCCCATTTTCTCGCGCACACCGGGCAGGCTTTGCAGTCCAAAGCGGCGGGTAATAAATTTCAGGATGGACGTGGTGTCCATGGGCGTTGAATCGATGGCGCCCTTCTTCACATACGGCCCAATCAACAGCGTGGGTATGCGTGTACCCGGGCCAAAGCGGTCGCCCCAGCCCGGGCCGCTGGGTGGTGGCACGTGGTCCCAGTAGCCACCGTTCTCGTCATAGGTTACTACCACCAACATGTCTTTCCACTGCGGACTGGCCTTGAGGCGGTTCAGCACATCGTCGATATGGGCGTCGCCCGTCATGATGTCGGTATACGACGGGTGCTGGGTGTTGACCCCCGCCGGCTTGTAAAAGCTGACCGCCGGCAGGGTGCCTTTGGCGATGGCCTGCAAGAAGTCTGCGCCACCCCGCAGGTGCTCAGCACGGGCAGCCGTGCCAGGTGCATAGCGTTCGTAGTAGTTAAACGGCTGGTGGTGCGGCTGGAAGTTGGGTGAACCGTCACCACGGCGGTAAATGACCGTGCGCTTGGCGTCGGGCGCCTGCATGCCATCGGCCAGTGCGCGGTTGTAGCCACCGCCGTACCAGACCCAGCTCACGCCCTTGGCGGACAAGGTGTCACCAATGGTGGTCGCTTTTTGCGCCGGCAATAGCCCACTCTTGGGGTTGGCCAGGGTGCGCGAGCCATCCGGTGCGGGCGGAATGCCGCTGGGCTGGTACGGCGGCTGTGCCGTATTGACCGAATAGCCATCGGGCGTGACCTGGGTGCCACCCCCGGTACTGACAATCTTGACGGCACCGTCGTTGGCAGATGGGGAATCCGGCATCTTCTCCAGTTTTTCCTGAGCATCCAGCCGGGCGCGAATGGACGCCGGCGCCGACGGGTACACGGGTGCGCAGGCACAAATCAGATACTGGTGGTTCAGGTAAGAGCCACCGAAGGCACCCATGAAGAAGTTGTCGGCCAGGGTGTATTCCTTGGCCCATTGCCACATTTTGAACTGGCTGCCGTCGTAGTAGCCCATAGTCCAACCACCCACAGTAGACATGGCGGCAAACCGATTGTTTTTGCCATTGTTGATCTGTTCCTGGTTATGGAAAAAATTGTGGATCGGACTGGGTACGATGGTGGTGGGCGGCCGGTTAACTGGCGGCGCGTCAATGCGAAACGGCCCATTGGGCATACGCGGGTAGCGCGCGTCAGGTTTGCCGTCGTGACCGAACACCACCAGTTCCTTGAGCGGTTTGCCATCGTGGTCCAGCTGGGTCATTTGCTCCGGCGTAGCCCGGCTAATGCCATTAGCGCCGGGGAACAATCCGTACATGTTGTCAAAGCTGTGGTTCTCGGCGTAAATCACCACCACGTTCTGGATGCGCTCCAAGCGGGCGGCTTTGGCATCCGTTGGGCCACCGGTGGCGGCGCAGCCCCCCAGTAGGCTTGCAAGGCAGGCAGCGGTCAGCAGTGTCAATTGGCTCAGTGGGCGCATGGAAAATCCCGGTTGTTGGGACTGCCACTGTACGGTATTTTCGCGCTGCCTATGCCCTCGCGCCGCGCCCCCAACCTACGCCCCTAGGTGCGAGCGCGTCCAGCGCACGATGTCGGCGGCGCCCATGGCGCCCGCCTGGCGCGCCACTTCACGTCCACCGACAAACAGGGCCAGGGTAGGAATACTGCGAATGTTGAAGCGTGCGCCCAACGATTGAACGGCCTCCGTATCGACCTTCACCACACGCACGTTGGGCTCCAACTGTGCCGTCGCTTGTTCCAGCGCTGGCGCCATCTGGCGGCACGGACCGCACCAGGGTGCCCAAAAGTCCACCAGCACCGGAATCTGGTTGCGGGTGATGTGCTTGTCAAACGCGGCCTCGTCCAGTGCAACGGTATGGGCCACAAACAGGGGTTGGTGGCAACTGCCGCAATCGGGCGCTTTGGCCTGATCTGCGGTTTGGACTCGGTTGGTGGTGTGGCAGTGCGGGCAGACGATGTGCAACGGTTCGGTCATGGTAATGGGCTCCTTGCCACTGCACGTGGGGTTGCAGCCCGCCGGATTCAAGCCCCCCCCAACCGCTACAAGCGGTGGGTACGGTCACCCCGGGCAAAACCCATGGCATCCCAGTAGTTGCCTTGGGTCAGGCCAATGACCTTGAAGAATTCACCCATTTCATGCTCAAAAATGAGTTTCTGCGCGGCTGACCGGTCCGCCAGCGATGCCGCCTGCATGGCATCGGCCAAGCCGCAGTTGATCAAAAAATGCGCCTGGCTGGTGTAGCCCAGCACTTCCATCCCGCTGTCTTGCGCGGCCACGGCAATGCCAGTGAAGTTGACATGGGCCGTGATGTCTTTGGCGCCCACATCGACTAGCGGGTTGCCATCGGCCAGGTGGGCGCGGTGGCACATCACGGTGCCCATGTGGCGCTGCTCATGGTAATACTCGGCCTCGGGGAAACCATAGTCGAGCAAGAAGGCAGCGCCGGCCTGCAGGCGGCCCGCCACGGTGCGCACAAAGGCCTCGCCCTGCGGGTGGATTTCGGTCACGTAGTCGTGCTCGCCCGGCACCTCAGTAGGTGGGCGCAGGTCGGTAGGGCTGTCGGCCCAGGCCAGGGGGTGGGCCGCATCGTCCGGGTTCCAGGCCACACCGCGCTCGTACCACACACCCTGCAGGCGGGCCAGCAACTTGACGGGCATGGCGTCCAGCACTTCGTTGCCCACCACCACGCCGCGCATCGTATCGGGTAGGGCCTCTGCCCACTGCACCCGGTCCAGATGCTGGTGCAGCATGGCCTGCTGGCGTGCCTTGAGCGGCTGCGACAAATCCACAATGGTGTAACGGCGCACTGGCACACCCAGCGCATCCAGTGCGTCCAAAATTTGCAGCGCCAGTGCGCCCGTGCCGGCACCAAATTCCCAGATTTCATCGGTGCCGGTCACTTGCAGTGCCTGTGCAATCTGGCGTGCCAGGGCTTGACCAAACAGGGGCGTCATTTCGGGTGCAGTCACAAAGTCACTGCCAGCACCCACCACTTCGCCACCGGCCTCACGCAAGCCTTGTGGCATGACGCCAAAAACAGTGGAGCCCCGGCTGTAGTAGCCCAAGCCAGGCGCATAGAGGGCCTCTGCCATGAATCTGTCAAAACCGATCCAGCCGCCGTCGGCGTCGATGGTTTGTTGCAAATGCGCCAGCATGGCGTCTGGCATGGTGTCGGTTTCCATGATTGGAAGCACTGCTGCCAAGGGTGTAAAGGGAGTGGTCATGTCGGCCTCAATTGTCTCCCAAGGTGAGCGGCACCCGGGTGCCCGCACACTGTTGCCAAACGACACCAGCTACGCAGCGGTTCGGGCCCAGTGTGTTGACAAGCGCACAACGCGTCCTGACAATTGCGCCTTCTGCGGCCTCGCGCCGCTTTGCAAACGTTTTCAACCAACCGTGAAGGAGTGCTTCGATGATTGTTCACACACCCACTCCCTTGTCGCTGGCCGCCTGAGAGCTGAGTTTGCCGACCCACGCCTATTGAAGTAGCGTTGTGTGGTTGCCCTGTTGCACAGGGCTTGTGTCTTCTCTGTCTTTGTCGGGCCGCCCGCTGGCCCTGCTCATTCCATTTTGGCTTTTGCGCCCAGTGGCGTGCCGTCTGCGCATGCTCTGACCAAAGGTCCTACAAAGACATTGCTAGACACCATGATTGATTTTTCTTTTGAGACACTGCGCCGCCTGGGACTTACCCCCGCCATGGCGCAAACATTGACCACCGTGGATGCCGCTGCCAGCCCACTACACGACAACAGTCCCCCGCAGTGGATGCGTGCGACCGCCGTGCACCGCGAAACGATCGACGTGCACGATGGCGCACGGCAACACAGCGCACGGTGCACCACCCGGCTGACCCGGGAGCTGAAAGACCACGACTTTGCGCTGGCGGTCGGCGACTGGGTGCTGTGCACCGAGGACGAACACCAGCAATGGTGGCTTGCCCAGCGCGTTGCGCCACTGAGCCAGATCGTGCGCCGCGATGCAGACGGCGGCCGCCACACGGTGGTCAGCAATGTGGACACCGCATTGCTGGTCATGGGACTGGACCTGGATTTCAACCTGCAGCGGCTGGAACGCTACCTGGCCCTGGTGGGCAGCAGTGGGGTGCTGCCGGTCGTCGTGCTGACCAAGGCCGACATTGCGCAGTCGGGCACGCCCGATGCGGTGTCGCAGCGAATGCAGCAGGTGCGAGCGCGAGTGGGACACCATGTGGACGTGGTAGCCGTGGACGCACGCAGCGAGGCAGCTACCAAGGCATTGCAGCCGTACCTCGGCATGGGCCAAACCCTGGTGATGCTGGGGTCATCCGGTGCTGGAAAGAGCACGCTGACCAACAGCCTGCTGGGCTGCGCCACACAGGACACCGGCGCGGTGCGCGTACACGACAGTCGCGGCAAACACACCACCACCGCACGCTCGCTGCACCTGCTACCCACAGGCGCCTGCGTCATCGACACCCCCGGTGTGCGCACGCTGCGCCCCGACGTGGATGCCGAGGCGCTGGGGCATCTGTTTGAGGACATCAGTACCCTGGCCGACCAATGCCGGTTTCGCAACTGTAGCCACCAGGATGAGCCTGACTGCGCTGTGCGCGTACACGTCAACCCACTGCGCCTGAAGAACTACCACAAGCTGTTACGCGAAACCCGCCGTGACAGCATGGGGGCATTGGAGCGGCAAAGCCAGTTAGCGCAGTGGAAGTCCCGCACCAAGGCGGGCCGTCAGCGCCGGGCGATGGAGCGGGAGTGAAACTCAATCTGCCGTGGTGTCATCCAGCCCCAGCGTTTTGACGCCAGCATCGCTATCGAACTCGCTGTAGTTCCAGCGGCCATCCACATACACCACGTTGTCTGGAACAACCCGCTCCACAGGCGTGCTGGCGGCCAAGGCCGGCCGCATGGCGTCGATCCAGATCGGCAAGGCCAGGGTAGAGCCGAACTCGCGCGTGCCCAACGAGCGCGGCTCGTCATAGCCCATCCAAGCGACCGACACAATGGCATTGGCGTAGCCAGAAAACCAGCCATCCACCGCATCGCTGGTGGTACCGGTCTTGCCAGCCAAATCCTGGCGTTGCAGGCGCGTGCTGGCCATGGCACCCGTACCCGAAAGGGTGACTTCGCGCAGCATGCTGTCGGTGACAAAGGCGTTGCGCGCATCAATGGCACGGGCCGCTTCCGGTGGGGTGGCTGGGCGGTCCGATTCAAACAGCACCTTGCCCTTGGCGTCCGTCACGCGCTGCACCAGCCAGGGGCTAACCAAATAGCCGCCATTGGCAAACACACCATAGGCACTGGCCAGTTGCACTGGCGTGACGGAACCGGTACCCAAGGCCAGGGTTAGGTTGGCGGGTTGCTTGTCCGCACTCAAGCCAAAGCGCGGCAGGTACTCCAGCACATAGGGCACGCCAATGGCCCGCAGGATGCGCACCGATACCACGTTCTTGGACTGGGCCAGTGCATCCTGCATGCGGATGGGGCCTGCGTATTGGTCATCGTCGTTGCGCGGGTCCCACTTTAGGCTCTCCGTGGTTGTGGCCGAGAGCTGTACGTCGTTGATGAGCGTGGCCGGAGCAAAGCCGCGCTCCAAGGCCGCTGAGTAGATAAAAGGCTTGATGGAAGATCCCGGCTGGCGCCAGGCACTGGTGGCGTGGTTGAAGTTTTTGCGGCGAAAGTCAAAGCCGCCCACCAGCGCGCGGTAGGCACCACTCTCGGCATTGAGCGACACGTAGGCCGCGTCCACTTCTGGCAACTGAGACATGGTCCAGGCCTTTTTGCTGTTCTGTACCACGCGAATCAAGGCACCGGGCCGCAGACGCACCGCCTTGGCGGCATTGGGCTGCAGGGCGCCAGCGGCAAAGCCCAGGCCTTGGCCGCTGATCTGGATGCTGTCGCCGCTGGCAAGCTCCGCTTTGAGCGACTTGGCCGACACTTCCGTCACCACGGCCGGCAACAAATCGTCATTGGCGGGGTGCTTGAGCAGCAGCGTGTCAATGGCGTCATCTCGGGCATCGGGGTCGGCCGGCAGGTCAATCACGGTCTCGGGCCCCCGGTAACCATGGCGCTGGTCGTAGGCCAGCACATTGCGCCGCACCGAATCAAATGCCGCCTGCTGCTCGGCATCCTGGATGGTGGTGTAGACCTTGAGACCCATGGTGTAAGCGGCGTCCTGGTACTCGGACACGATGTTCTGGCGCACCATTTCGGCTACATAGGCCGCATGCACCGGTACCATGGGGCCGGTGTTGATGTGCAGCGGCTCGGTGCTGGCTTGGTCAAACTGCGCCTGCGTGATGTTGCCCAGGCGCAGCATGCTCTTGAGCACCAGCAGCTGGCGCTGCTTGGCGCGCTCGGGGTTAACGGCCGGGTTGCGTCGCACCGGATTTTGCGGCACACCGGCCAGCATGGCGGCCTCGGCAATGCTCAACTCCGGCAACGACTTGCCAAAGTAAGTGCGTGCCGCGCTGGAAAACCCATAGCTGCGCTGACCCAGGTAGATCTGGTTCATGTACAGCTCCAGAATCTGGTCTTTTGTCAGCGCCTTTTCAATGCGGTAGGTGAGCACCGCCTCCTTGAGCTTGCGACTCAGCGTGCGTTCCTGCGTCAGAAAGAAATTGCGCGCCACCTGCATGGTGATGGTGGAGGCACCTTGCTTGACCCCGCCCGTCAAATCCGACACCAGGGCGCGGACCAGGCCTATAAAGTCGACGCCACTGTGGGTATAGAAGCGCGCGTCCTCAATCGACAGCAGCGCGTTTTTCATCAGCTCGGGCGTGTCCTTGATGGCAACAAAATCACGGCGCTCCTGGCCAAACTCGCCAATCAGCACGTTGTCAGCCGTGTACACGCGCAGCGGAATTTTGGGTTTGTAGTCCGTCAGCGCATCCAGAGCCGGCAAGACCGGCGCCACCACAAGGACGGCATAAGCCACCACAACAGTAACGACCAGCGCCGCCACGGCGGCTAGGCGCAATATCCATTTCATATGGGGAGATTTCCTGAGAAATTGGAGGACCATTAAAATCCCCGATTCTGTCACCCCGGCTCAATAGCTCTGTCCATGCCCAATATCTCCCCTGCCGCAACCCGTGTGCCCACCGTCCTGGTGACCGGTGCCGCGCGCCGGCTGGGCCGCGAAATTGCCCTGGCCCTGGCGGCAGCGGGCTGGCGGGTAGCGGTGCACTACCGCAGCTCAATGGAAGATGCTACCAAAACAGTAGCTGAGTGTGACCAGTTGACAAAGGGTGCAGCCGCTTTTCATGCTGATCTGGATGACGAAGACGCGGTCCACGGCCTGCTCCCTGCGGTGATCGCATCGTTTGGCCATGTGGATGCCGTGGTCAACAGCGCATCCACCTTCGAGCACGACACCCACGCCACCTTCAGTTTTGCCGCCATGGACAAACACATGCGCAGCAATACCGGTGCCGCCATTGTGCTGGCGCAGGCACTGCACACCCACTTGCAGTCGCGCCAGCAGAATACGCCCGATGCTCCCGTGCGCCATGGGGCGGTCGTCAACCTGCTGGACCAGAAGCTGTGGAACCAGAACCCCGATTTTTTCAGCTACACCCTGTCCAAAGCCGCCCTGGAAGCCGCCAACACCATGTTGGCACTGGCATTGAGCCCGCTGGTGCGCGTGGTGGGCGTGGCACCGGGCTTGACCCTTACCAGCCACTTGCTGAGCGACGCCCAATTTGAAGCGCTGCACAAGCTCTCGCCCCTGGGGCGCTCCTCCACGGCGCAAGACGTAGCCAGCACCGTGCTGTTTGCACTGCAAAACCAATCCATCACCGGCACCACTTTGTTGGTAGACGGTGGCCAGCACCTGATGCGTTTTGAGCGCGATTTTTCTCTGATGTGACAGCCCACTCAACCGTCAGCCACGACTATGCAACACACCACGGGCACCCAGACCCTCACCCTGACCGGCTTGCGTTTTGACGCCAACCTGGGGATTCTGGAATCGGAAAAAGCCGCACCTCAGCCCATTCAGGTGGATGCTGAACTCAGCCTGGGCCCGCAGCCGCTGCTACCACACGACGACGATATTCACCATGTGCTGGACTACCGCAAGGTGCGCCAGATCATCATTGCCGAATGCACGGCAGAACACGTGAACCTGCTGGAAAGCCTGATCGGCAAGCTGGCCAACCGCCTGCTGCAGTTGCCCGGCGTGCTGGGCGTGCGCGTGAAGATTGCCAAGCTGGAAATCTTTGACGACTGCGAAGTGGCAATTCGGGTCGAAGCCGGTCAGTGGTAAGACCGCAACGGAAAATTGGAGGCTTTGCTCCAAACCGCAACGCCATAAACACCGAAAATACCCCCTAGCCCGCCGGGAGCGTCCCGGTACATGGAGCATTGAATGAGCGCAGTCTGGATCGAAAACGAAGTTTCCACGTTTGGTAATACCGCCAAGATCGAACGCGAAACCCACAAACTGGAAAAGCGCCTGTGCCGCCAGGTGGGCCAGGCCATCATCGACTACAACATGATCGAAGAAGGCGACCGCGTGATGGTCTGCATGTCTGGCGGCAAAGACAGCTACGGCATGCTCGACATTTTGCTCAAGATGCAGCAACGCGCACCGGTCCAATTTGAACTGGTGGCCGTCAACCTCGACCAAAAGCAGCCGGGCTTTCCCGACCACATCCTGCCCGAGTACCTTAAAAGCATGGGCGTGGAATTTCACATCGAGACGCAGGACACCTACTCGATCGTCAAGCGCAATATCCCCGAAGGCAAAACCATGTGCAGCCTTTGCAGCCGCTTGCGCCGGGGAATTTTGTACAAGGTGGCGCGCGAATTGAAGTGCAACAAGCTGGCCCTGGGCCACCACCGCGACGACATGTTGCAAACCTTCTTTTTGAATATGTTCTTCGGTGGAAAGTTGAAGGGTATGCCGCCCAAGTTGACCAGCGACAACGGCGAGTTCATCGTTATCCGTCCGCTGGCCTATGTGGCCGAAAAAGACCTGGTTCGCTGGGCGGAGCACCGCCAGTTCCCCATCATCCCCTGCAGCCTGTGCGGCAGCCAGGAAAACCTGCAGCGCAAACAGGCCAGCAAGATGCTCAAAGAGTGGGAGAAACAATACCCCGGCCGCGCCGAGACCATGTTCACCGCCCTGAAAAACGTGGTGCCCAGCCACCTGATGGACAGCAAGCTGCACGACTTTAAAAACCTCAAAACCACTGGTGTGCCGGACGAAGACGGCGACAAGGCGTTTGACGAAGAACCCTTTTCCCCACCCACCTTCAGTGGCCTGCCCGCCATGCAAGTGGTTACCCTGTGAAGCACCCCATGACCGCCACCCGCATCATTGCCATCCGCCACGGCGAAACCGCCTGGAACGTGGACACCCGCCTGCAAGGCCACCTGGATGTGGCGCTCAACGCGCATGGCCAGTGGCAAGCCCAACGTGCGGGCCAGGCCCTGGCCGACGAAGACATTGCCGCCATTTACAGCAGCGACCTGTCACGCGCCCACTCTACGGCACAGGCCATTGCCGACCATAACAAGTCAGATTCATCGCGTCAGGTGCGGCCCCACACCGGCCTGCGCGAACGCGGTTTTGGTATTTTTGAAGGCCAGACCTACGCGCAGATCAGCCAGGACTGGCCGGAAGAATCCCGCCGCTGGCGCCAGCGCGATCCGCACTTTGCGCCCCAGGGCGGCGAAACGCTGACGCAACTGCGCGAGCGCATCCACCACACGGTCAACATCCTGGCCGAACAGCACATAGGCGAACAAATTGTTCTGGTGGCACACGGTGGCGTGATGGACGCCCTGTACCGTCTGGCCACGGGCCAGGACATTGAATCCCCCCGCACCTGGGACCTGGGCAATGCCGCGATCAACCGCCTGCTATGGACACGGGATGGTCTGACCCTGGTGGGCTGGTCCGACACGCGCCACCTGGATGAAGCGGCGCTGGATGAGGCGAGCGCCTAAGGGTCAGCGCGGCGCACTCTGCGTCAAGTGCACCAGATCGGCGGGTTCATCCACATCGTGCAGAATGGGTGCCTGCCACACGCGCAGGTCCAGCGCGGCCATGCGCCGCAGCGTCTCTCTAGCCACTTCCGGTGTGCTCCATGGCATGTCAGCAAACAGCGCAGGGCACGGTGCATGCAAGCCGATGAGTACATAACCGCCATCGGCAACCGGGGTCAGCACGGCGTCGTGTTGCAACAGCTGGCGTGCTGCCTGCGCGATACCGGTAGCGGTCAGCTCGGGGCAATCGGTACCCATCAGCACAATGGGTTGCGCGAACGTGGTGGTGACCCTGTGCACGGCCCGCGCCATGCGTTCGCCCAAATCGCCTTCGCCCTGATCGCTGAGTGCAATGCCGTCGGGCAACGCCACGCCGTGCCACGCGGGCGCGTCGGGCGCGGGACTCATGCACAGCTCAACCGATCCGGCCCCCGACTCCAGTGCCTGCGCGAGGGTTTGCAACAGCATGCGCTGCGCCAATTCGGCCGAACCCTGCGCACCCAGCGCCGGGATCAAGCGTGTCTTGACGGCGCCAGCCACCGGCGCCTTGGCAAAGATGACCAACCTGCAAGGCGTAGCCAGCGTGTTCACTGGTACAGCCTGGCGAGTTGATCCGGCGCTGCGCCACGCCAGTAGGCAAACCGCAGCTGCCACATGAGCAGCACCGTGCGCCAGACACCACGCGTCTCCCATCGGCGGCCCGATGTGATTACCCTTGCGCGCAGGCTGATGGGGCGAGACAGATGCCCCAGGCGCAGGGACATTTCAATATCCTCCATCAGGGGCTGGTTTGAGAAACCACCCACCGCATCAAAAGCAGCGCGTGTCATGAAAAACGCCTGATCGCCCGTGGCAATGCCGGTGCAGCGCGAACGAATATTCATGCATGCAGCGATGACCCGCAGCATCCAGGGCCGCCCAGCAATGTGCACGTCAAAACGGCCCCACACACGGACGCCGCTGGCCAGCGCCTGCGCAACGAGCGCATCGGCGTTGGGCGGGAGCTGTGTGTCGGCATGCAGAAATAGCAATACGGGTGCGTTGGCTTGCTGTGCCCCCTGGTTCATTTGCAAGGCGCGACCAGCGGCACTACTCAGCACTAGCGATGTGCCAGGCTGGCCTGCGCTGGTTGGGTTGAGGTCAGGGTCGTGCCCCAGCGCTTGCTGCGCCAACGCCATCGTGCCATCCGTACTGCCACCATCTACCACCACCACCTGCACGCCACGCAACTGCAAGGGCGCCAATGCGTGCAGGGCGGGGCCGATGCGCTGTGCCTCGTTGCGTACCGGCATGATGATGGTGAGGCCAGGGGTAGGTGCTTGCATGGCGCGACGGATGGGAGATCGTGAACCGGATTTACGCCGCCAGCGCACCGCCGCAACTGCTGCCCTGGCCAGCAGTGCAGCCATAGCAGTGACCGGCCACGCGGATCGCTTGATTGTCCAGACCGGCTTTGAGCAGATCACGCAAATGGCGCTTGACCCCCGAAGACCCCAGCGGCAAGCCCAACTGCTGGTTGAAGTCGCAGTCCGACAACCAGCCTTGCCAGTCCACGCTGACCATGCTGCGGCACATGACTCCGGCCAGATTGCCTTGCTGAAAGCTGCTCTTGAGCAGATTCATGTAGGTATCGAATGTGCCCTTGGATACCAGCGTCGAGCCAAATCGCTGAATCGGCATATTGGTCAGTACCAGCAGTTCATTGAAGACCACGCCAAAGTGCTCGAACAACTCACGTTTGTAGTCTGCCTGCAGTGTTTGCTGGTTGGGCGGCAAGGACGCGCCTTGCGGGTTGTAGACCAGGTTGAGCACCAAACCCGTACCTTCCACGCCGTAGCCCAGCGAATTGAGTTGCTGCAACGCCGCGATGCTTTTGTCGAACACGCCGTCACCGCGTTGCCGGTCCACGTTTTCAGCCGAATAGCAAGGCATGGATGCCACGACTTCGACCTGTTGACTGGCCAGAAAATCGGCCAAGCCTTCCTGTCCGGGTTCGAACAAGATGGTGAGGTTGCAGCGGTCTATTACCCGCACGCCCAGTGCGCGCGCAGACTGCACCAGTGCGCGAAAGCCGGTATTGAGTTCGGGCGCGCCACCGGTGAGGTCCAGCGTGGTGATACCGCGTGCGGCCAAAACCTGGGGAATCAGTGCCAGCATGTCGGCTTCCATCATTTCAGTGCGGTTGGGTCCAGCGTTGACGTGGCAGTGCAGACAGCTTTGGTTGCACTGGTAACCCAGGTTAACTTGCAGGGTGTCGAGCCGGGTGCGGCGGATGGCGGGAAAGGGGGTTCGTTCCAGCAGGGGCAGGGTGTCGTGCATGGCAATTCTGGTTTTAGTGGGCGGGATCAGGCCAACAGCGCGGCAAGGCGCGCGCGCACCTCGGGTGCCATGGCATCGGGCTGGGTGACGAGTGCGCTCTGCAGTGCAGTAAAGGCCAGGCTGTCCGGCTGCTCGGCACCCAGCATGCGAATCGCCTGCGCCATCACACGCTGCGCCCGACCCGCGTTTTGCAACAGGTTGGCCAGCGCCATATTGGCGGTGACATGGGCCTCACGCGGGTGCCAGCAGTCAAAGTCGGTCACCATGGCCAGGGTGGCATAGGCCATTTGCGCCTCGCGGGCTAATTTTGCCTCGGGCATGTTGGTCATACCAATCACCCCGGCGCCCATGCTGCGGTACCAATGCGACTCAGCCTGGGTAGAGAACTGTGGCCCTTCAATGCAAACATAGGTGCCACAGGTGTGCAGCGCGATGGTGTCACGGCTGGACGGGTCTTCTTCCGACAACACGCTCCGCACCGCGCGGGCAAGCGCATCAGCGGTATGCGGGCAAACCGGTTGCGCCATCGAGACATGGGCGACCGCCCCCTGGCCAAAAAATGTACCCTCGCGACGGCGGGTCAGGTCTATAAACTGGTCGGGCAGCACCATGTCCAGCGGCTTGAAGTCTTCACGCAGCGACCCGACGGCCGAAACCGACAATACGTAGCGCACACCCAGCATCTTGAGCGCATAGATGTTGGCGCGGTAAGGCACTTCCGTGGGTAGCAGACGGTGGCCCCGCGCGTGCCGGGCCACAAATGCAACCGCCACACCGTGCAACTGGCCGGTCACGATCACGTCAGAAGGCGCGCCGAACGGGGTGCTCATGGTGTGTTCCTGCACGTCTTGCAGAGCATCCATCTGGTAGAGGCCGCTGCCTCCAATCACGCCAATCAGTGCCTGTGTCATCATGGTTGTCTTCTTGAATTTAGGGAGTCGAACAGAACTTGGTCACTGCTGAGCGTATTTTCTTACAAGGGCGTAAATCGCGTTGCCAAGCGTGTTACCGAAGGTCTTTCATGCACTCTTGTGCGAATGTGTAAGACTTGCAGTAATGCACCGACCAGTTGCCCACATCGCATCCAGACCCAATCCTGCTTAGCGCCGCAATGAATACCAAGAAATTTCTGGCTGTGGCCGCGCTAGCAAGCGCCATAGTCCTCTTCTACGCATTCGACCTGCACCAGTACCTGAGCCTGGATGCTTTGCGCCAGTGTCAGGCGCAACTATCCGCGCTGCACGCCCAATCTCCCTGGACGGTAGCGCTGGGTTTCTTTGTCGTCTATGTCGCAGCCACCGCGCTGTCCTTTCCGGGTGCCACCATCCTGACGCTGGCCGGAGGTGCCATTTTTGGACTCGGCTGGGGGCTGTTGCTGGTGTCCTTTGCATCAACCATCGGTGCCACACTGGCATTTCTGGCAGCGCGGTTTTTGCTGCGTGATTGGGTGCAGGCGCGATTTGCCACCCGCCTGGCGGCCATCGACAAAGGCGTGCAGCGCGATGGCGCGTTTTATCTCTTTGGCTTGCGGCTGATTCCGGTGGTACCTTTCTTCGTCATCAATCTGGCCATGGGTTTGACCACCATGCGGGCTCGGACTTTCTATTGGGTCAGCCAGTTGGGCATGCTGGCAGGCACAGCGGTGTATGTGAATGCGGGCACGCAACTGGCGCAGATTCAATCGCTGAAAGACGTTGTTAGCCCCGGCTTGTTGGGCTCGTTTGTGCTGTTGGGGTTGTTTCCGCTGATTGCACGCAAGATGATGGACGCCGTGCAGCGTCGAAAAGTCTATGCACGCTGGGCCGCAAGCAAACCAAAGTCTTTTGACCGCAACTTGATCGTGATCGGTGGCGGTGCCGGAGGACTGGTCTCAGCCTACATCGCGGCGGCTGTCAAAGCCAAGGTCACGCTGGTCGAAGCCCACAAAATGGGGGGCGACTGCCTGAACTACGGTTGCGTGCCCAGCAAGGCCCTGATCAGAAGCGCCAAACTGGCGCACCAGATGCAACATGCAAAACGCTATGGTTTGGATAGCGGGCTATGTAAAGCGGACGAGGGCTACCGGCTATTTTCATTCAAAGAAATCATGCAGCGCATCCAAGCGGTAATCGCTGCTATTGAACCCCACGACAGTATTGAGCGCTACACCGCACTGGGCGTGGAGGTGCTGCAAGGCTACGCCAAAATCATCAACCCGTGGACGGTGGAAATCACCCTGAATGCGGACCATGCCCCGCCGCGGGTCGTGCGCCTGACCACCCGCAGCATCGTCATTGCCGCTGGCGCCCGGCCGTTTGTGCCGCCGTTGCCGGGTCTGGACGCGGTGGGCTATGTCACGAGCGACACCCTATGGGAGCGTTTTGCACAGCTTGACGAAATTCCCAAGCGCTTGGTGGTGTTGGGCGGTGGACCTATTGGGTGCGAGTTGGCGCAAAGCTTTGCGCGTCTAGGCTCGGCCGTCACGCAGGTAGAGATGGCACCACGTCTCATGACACGGGAAGACGAAGACGTGTCGGAGCTGGTCACCGCCTCGCTGCGGGCCGACGGTGTGCAGGTGCTGACCGCGCACAAGGCGCTGCGCTGTGATGGCACTGACCCCGACAAGGGCAACGGCGACGGCAAAACCAAAGTATTGGTGGTTGAGCATGCCGGCACGGAACTGCGCATTGAGTTTGACCAGTTGCTGTGTGCCGTGGGCCGCTCCGCCCGACTCAGTGGCTACGGACTTGAAGAACTCGGCATACCGACCCACAAAACGGTCGAGACCAACGAATACCTGCAAACCATCTACCCCAATATTTTTGCCGCGGGCGACGTGGCCGGGCCCTATCAGTTCACCCACACCGCCGCGCACCAAGCCTGGTATGCGGCGGTCAACGCGTTGTTTGGTGACTTCAAAAAATTCACGGTCGACTACAGCGTCATTCCTTGGGCTACCTTTACCGACCCCGAGGTTGCGCGCGTCGGATTGAACGAGCAAGAAGCCAAGGAGCATGGCATTGCCTACGAGCTGACCCACTACGGCATGAACGATCTGGACCGCGCCATTGCTGACAGCGAGACGCAAGGGTTTGTGAAGGTGCTGACCGTCCCGGGCAAAGACAAGATTCTGGGTGTCACCATAGTCGGCACGCACGCTGGTGACCTGCTGGCGGAATACGTGCTGGCCATGAAACACGGCCTGGGACTGAACAAAATACTGGGCACGATCCATACTTACCCCACTCTTTCCGAGGCTAACAAATACGCCGCTGGAGAATGGAAGCGCGCGCACCAGCCGCTGGTTCTGCTGGAGTGGGTGCGCAAGTTTCACAACTGGCGGCGCCATTGAACCGCATCGGGGCTGTAGGCCTGCTTATCGCATCGATCAGCGCCGCGCATTCGGCGCAAGACGCTGTGCCTGCAACCCATGGCATTGCACCCTTCTCAGGCGCTTCTGCGGCCACTCTGCCGACGCCGTGGCGGGTTGTTGGCCTGCCGGGCAATAAAGTACCGTTGGCTCAGATTGACATCGTCACGCTCGGGCCAGATCGTGTGATGCGCCTGCGAACCGACCATTCCTACGGAACTGCCAGCCACGCCTTGCCGCCCAAGACCTCGGCGGGCACCCTGACTTGGCGCTGGCGCCTGGACCAACCGATTGAATTGGCTGACCTGCGCAAGAAAGTGGGTGACGACACTGCGCTCAAGGTCTGCGCCATGTTTGACATGCCGCTGGAACGGCTCGGCTTTATAGAGCGCAACCTGCTACGCTTGGCCCGCAGTGCCAGCGGTGAGTATTTGCCAGCCGCAACCCTGTGCTACGTGTGGGACCAAAAGTTACCGGTGGGCTCCGAATTGCCCAATGCCTACACCAGTCGTGTCAGATTTGTGGTGGTGGACTCTGCCAGCAACCCATCCGGGCCCGCCAGTCCGCTACAACAATGGGTCAGCCATACGCGTGACTTGCACGCAGATTTTCTGAAGACATTTGGCGCAGAGAGCGAATCCGTGCCGCCGTTGCTTGCGATTGTGGTGGGCGCTGATTCTGACAACACCGGCCAAAGCAGCCTGGGCTATGTCGGAGATATTTCATTGACGCCAACCCGATGACAGCCCGTCCGTCGGGTAGTCAACAACTTGTACTGCTGGGCGCAGGGCACGCGCACGTGCAGGTATTGGTGCAATTGACCGAGCAGCCTTTGCCGGGTGTTCAGATCACGTTAGTGTCACCCTATCCGCGCCAGATGTACTCCGGCATGGTGCCCGGGTTTATCGCCGGTCATTACACGCTGGAAGACTGCGTGATTCCGCTCGAACCGTTGGTGCGGCGCAGTGGCGTTCGATGGCTGCAGACCAGTGCAGTTGCATTGGATGCAGAGCAACAAAGCATTGCGCTCGCCGATGGCAGCACACTGCACTATGACTGGTTGTCGGTCAATACCGGTCCGGTGCAAGATCGTGACCGTGCCGAACAAGCGCTGCCAGGCTCCCGGGAACACGGCCTGTTTGTGCGGCCCATTGAACACTTCACTTCGCTGTGGCCCAAGGTGGCTCAGATGGGGCGCAAGCAGGCACTTCGCATCGCCGTGATTGGTGCTGGCGCTGGCGGTATCGAGTTGGCATTCGCGCTGCGCCACCGCATGCCTCAAGCAGCAGTCAACTTGTTGTCGGGGAGTGCGCCACCCGGCGCCAACTACCCCATGGCAGTTCAGCGGCGCTTGCAGTTGGCTCTGACGCAGCGCGGGATCACGATAGTGCAGGAAGCCGCTACCTCCATCGATGCCGAAGCCGTCTATTTGCGCAGTGGCGCCGCACTGCCCTGTAATGTGGCGCTGCTGGCTACCGGCACCAATGCCCCTGCGTGGCTGGTAAGCAGTGGCCTGGCACTGGACGAATCCGGCTTCATCGCAGTCGATGAGTACCAGCGCTCCACCAGCCACCAACGGGTATTTGCAGCGGGCGATGTAAGCACGCGCATGGACCAAACCCTGGCACGCAGCGGCGTCTATGCCGTGCGCGCCGGCCCGGCATTGGCTTACAACCTTGCTGCCGCCACGCGCGGGTCAGCACTGCAGCCGCACAAGCCCCCGCAGGCCACTCTGAATTTGATTGCCTGTGGTGACCCATTCGCCATAGGCACCTGGGGCCGCTTCAGTGCGCAGGGTCGATGGGTGTGGTGGCTCAAGGACTGGATTGATCGCCGCTTTATGGCGCGTTTGCGCTGAGTACCCGATACCATTGTCGGTTACCGTACACATCCAGTGCTTACCCAGTCGTATGATTCATTAGCACCACAGATAAGGAAAAGTTCATGAACAAGCCCTGGCTTGGCCAGTACCCGGCCGGAGTCCCCTCCGAGATCGATTGCCAAAAATTTTCTTCACTTAAGGAAATGCTCTCGGTCACTTGTGCGCGCTATGGTGATTTGCCGGCCTATCGTTCGATGGGGACAGCGATGACGTTCCGTGAAATCGACGAGGCGAGCCGCGCCTTTGCAGCTTGGCTACAAAAGGTGGCAAAGCTTCAGCGCGGTGACCGTGTCGCGCTGATGATGCCAAACTTATTGCAATACCCCGCTGTGTTGTTTGGGGTACTGCGCGCAGGCATGGTGGTTGTCAATGTCAACCCGCTCTACACCCCCCGAGAGCTCGCATATCAACTCAAAGACAGTGGTGCAACGGCCATTGTGGTTCTGGAGAACTTTGCGCACACCCTGGCGCAGGTCGTTGAAAACACACCGATTCGCACTGTGATTACGACGCAGGTTGGCGATTTGCTCCCGCCGCTCAAACGCCTACTGACGAACACCGTAGTCAAGTATGTGAAGAAGATGGTTCCTCCATGGCAGATGGATAGTGCGGTGGACTTCAAGCAGGTGTTGGCCGTCGGCCGTGCGCAGTCGCTCGATGATGTGGCGCTGACCCATGACGATCTGGCATTTTTGCAGTACACCGGTGGCACTACCGGGGTAGCCAAGGGCACGATGCTCACCCACGGCAACATGGTGGCCAATGTGCTGCAAGTGGCCGCGTGGATGTCGCCCAATCTCAACGACGGCGAAGAGACTTTGGTCATCCCGCTGCCGCTGTACCACGTGTTTGCCCTGACTGGGACACTGTCATTCTTCAGCAAGGGTGCAGAGGCTGTGCTGATTGCGAACCCACGTGACATGCCAGCGTTTTTGAAGGTGCTGCAGCAGTCGCGCTTTACCGCGATCATCGGCGTGAACACGCTATTTCGCGCGCTGCTCGATGCGCCGGGCTTCGCCAATGTGGATCTGAGTCGATTGAAGCTTACCGTTGCCGGTGGCATGGCGGTGCAGAAAGTGGTGGCCCAGCGATGGAATCAGAGGGCGGGTGTACCTTTGGTTGAAGGCTACGGCCTGACGGAAACCTCGCCGGTAGCGATTGCAAACCCAGTCACAGTCCAGGAATGGAGCGGTCAGATAGGTGTTCCGGTTCCGAGTACCGATGCCGCCATCATCGACGATGATGGCTTGGCGCTCGCGCTGGGTCAGGTCGGCGAGATTGGCGTACGCGGCCCGCAGATCATGAAAGGCTACTGGAATCGTCCCGATGAAACCGCCAAGATGTTCACCGTCAATGGCTGGATGCGCACGGGTGACATGGGCGTGATGGACGAAAACGGCAGCATTCGCATCACCGATCGCAAGAAAGACATGATCGTGATCTCTGGGTTCAAGGTATTCCCCAACGAAATTGAAGACGTATTGACGATGCACCCCGACGTGCTGGAGGCTGGTGTGATTGGTGTCCCCGACGAGCGCTCAGGAGAGGCGGTGAAGGCCGTGGTCGTGTGCAGCAGCGCTGCGTTGACGGAGGCTGATTTGCTCGCACACTGCAAACTGCATCTGACAGGCTACAAGATTCCGCGCATAGTCGAGTTCCGCACGGAGCCGCTACCAAAATCCAATATTGGAAAAATCTTGCGCCGCGAGTTGCGTGGCGAAAAAAAGGCTGTGTCGGCATAGCCTTGATCAGGTAGCAGAACGCTCAATCAAGAGGCGGCTTGCTTCAACGACAACGGCATCTGCGCCGAAAGTGGCAGGGAGAAACATTAGCAGACGCAGTGTCTTCACTGCCAGATAGACCAACCACTACATTCACAAGTGCCCTGCGCTCGGGGCCTGGCCGGGTTCAGACGACGGCGGCGCGTCGAACTGGTAACCACTGGCCGCGTGTATTTCCCAAGCGCCCCCGTTCAACATGCGCAGCAGGTGCGTATGGTGGCGCAGAATTGCGGGACGGTGTGCGACGCTGACCACCGTAGTACCACTGCCACGCAAGCGCTCATACAGATAGGCTTCATTGTCACTGTCCAGTGCACTGGTGGCTTCGTCCAGGATCACAATGCTGGGCTGGCGCACCAGTACACGCCCGAAGGCGAGACGCTGTTGTTCGCCCACCGACAGAAACTTCTCCCAGTCATTTACGGCGTCCAGTCCCCCCACGCGCTCAGCCAATTCTGCCAAGTGTACTTCGCCCAGTATTTCCAGCAACCGATCGTCACTGAGGCCGGTATCCGTGCCAGGGTAAATGAGCTGGCTGCGCAGTGTGCCGACCTGCATATAGGACTGCTGTGGCAGAAAGAAGACCTCGTCCAACGGTGGATGGTGCACAACCCCGGTGCCGGATCGCCACAAACCAGCAATTGCGCGCAACAGGGAGCTCTTGCCGCAGCCGCTGTCGCCGGTGATCAGCAGGCCATCCCCTGAGTCCAGAGTCAGAGTCAGTTCCTTGATGAGTACCCGTTCAAAATTTGGCGTGTAGAGTGTGAGCGCGTCCAGCGCGAGGTGTTCACCCAACTGGGTTTGGATTTGTGGGTGCTTGTCGTCGACAGCTGTTGAGGCGGTGGGCTGCGATGTTGGGTTGGGCAATACCAATTTCGACAGCGCTTGGAGGCGGTCTATACCGGCCACAAAACGACTCAGGCTCTCAAAGTTGTCGACAATCAACGCCACAGAGCCCAGCACCGCAGCAAACGCACCAGTCGCCTGCACAGCCCGGCCCACTTCCATCTCCCCTGACAAAACCGCTTGGGCGAGGATCACGCTGGGCAACACCAGCGAGAGTTGATTGAACCCGCGCTGAAAGATATTGAGAACGCGCTGCTGTTTGATGAGTCGCGCATAGTTGGTGAACACCTTGCCAAACTTGCTGTCAATCTGGGCACGCTCCTGGGCTTCGCCACGGTAAAACGCGATTGATTCAGCGTTCTCACGCAGACGCATCAGGCCGAAGCGAAAGTCGGCCTGACGTCGTAGTTGCCAGAAATTTAGCTGAATCAGCGGCTTGCCGAACACGTACAACGCAATGACGGTCCCCCCCAGCGCATAGATCGCCAGCACGCCAACCAGTAGGCGCGAAATCGACCACAACACCGCGCTGAAGGCCACCAACTGCATCATCGAGCCCAGGAAGATCAACAAAAAGTGGATGGACCGCCCGGTAAACGTGTCGATGTCTTCACTGATGCGTTGATCGGGGTTGTCGATCTCACTGTTGGAGCCCAGTTCGTAGTATTTGCGGTCGCGCAGATAGCCATCCAGAAAGCGGCCGGTGAGCCATCGCCGCCACTGGTTGGCAAAGTTATCGCGCATGTAGTAGTAAAAGGCGTAGATCGGCACCGCAAACGCCAGTATGCCCAGGCTGGCGTACACCGAATGCCAGAACCGGTCAGCCTCTTTGCCCGCCAGTGCAGAGGCCATCTCCCCGGTCTGGTTGTTCAACATCACTGCGAACTGCGTTTCGGCAAGCATCAAGGCGATCAACAGCGCCAGTAGCGTCCACGCCACCTTCTTCTGGTCACCCAGCCAGTAAGGCTTAGCCACATGGAGGAATCGCTTCCAAGCTGCCAGTGACAGTGGAGACGGGCGACGACGATGCGACGTCGTGGGTTCGTCCGGCGTGGCTGACGTTGCGGGAAATGGCATGGTGTCGTTTTCAGTTGAGGCAGCACAAGCGTTGAGCAGCGGCGATGCGAAAGAGACTTCTCGCAGCTCCGGCCTAGACTGGCGCCAAACGGACTGCACCAATTCGGCAAAGCCAGAGAATAGCGGGAAAGTCCTCCGAGATGCGTTCGCTGCCACACGCAGGCTAACAAGAACAAGGCAAATCCAACGACCGACAGCCAGGCCACCCCGTTATCCGGCTCAATGACTTCACCAGTCAGTGGACCAATTTTTGGGGAGGTTTGGCGCAAAATTGATTTGCGTTGTTCACGACAAAACCCTCATCCGTGCAACACCGCCCGTCACCTTAGAATCAGCCGGGGCAAACGCGTCAACCCAGCAAGGATTTCTATGCATTTCAAATGTCGTAAATACCATGGCGCACTGTTTAGCTGCCTTTTGGCATTCGTGCTAAATACAGCGTGGGCGCAGGCTGATGAGCCCAGTGCTGTGCCTTACCGGCCCAGTGTATCAACGCCTGCTGCGCTGTCTCAACCCGGTTGGCTGGAGTTGGAGGCTGGTGGCTTGCGCACCGGCGCTGGGGGCAACGTGCGCCGTGACAGCCTGCCCTACACTTTGAAGCTAGCCTTGACGCCGGACTGGGGCATCCGCTGGAGCGGCGAAGCATGGGTTGCACAGACTGATGACGGTGGACAGCGCATTAACGGTGGTGGGGACAGTGCAATTGTTCTGAAACGTCGCTTCGCAGTCGATGACAAATCGGCCTTCGGTCTGGAACTCGGTACCACATTGCCGACCGGCACCGGTGCCATCAGCAGTGGCCAGTCCGACTATTCAATTACCGGAATTTATAGTGCCGACGTAGGTAACTACCACACCGACATCAACCTTGGTATGACCCGCTTTGGTCAAGAGGACCCAATTCTGGGCCACCTCACCCCGGCCCCCCCCCCCCCCCCCACGGGGGGGGGGGGGGGGCGTTCCCGCCCCCCGCGCGGGGGCGCCCGGGCACCCCCCCCCCCCCCTTTCCCCCCCCCCCCCACCCCCCCCCCCCCCCCGTTTTGGGGCCGGTTTTCCAAGTACCCGCAACGATGTGCCCGATTGGTCCATCTCTACTGGCCTGACCATGCTGGTTGGCAAACTGTTTTAGCACGTCATCCGGTGTAAACCAACTTAGGTAAGAACATCATCTCGTCGGTGAACGAACGCAGTATTCCGGTGCCAACTAACATGGCGCTGCGAATACATACAAGGCCATGGAGCTGTTACCCGACCTCCGGTTTTAGACCCCAGAAGCCATTTTCCAGGAATGCTGCAGCAGACGCTGAGCCAGTACAGCCGAGCGTTCACTAACGCACAGTCACGGCATGTGTCACGCACGTAGGCTCCCAACAGGTTGCTGCGTTCTGCCAGCGGCCATCGAAACGATTGGAATCGGTATGACCCAATCGAGTACCTCCCGTTCACTGCGTGCCTTTGCCGGCATATTGGTGCTTACGCTGAGTGGTTTGGCTGCTGCGGAACCACCTTTAGGCGCGGCACGTTTGGGCTACATCAGTGGCGTTGTAAGTTTCTCGCCGAGCAGTCAGCCTGATTGGGTGCAGGCCGTAGTTAACCGGCCTCTCACGACCGGGGACCGCTTGTGGGCGGATTCGAATTCACGCGCCGAATTGCAGATTGGTGGCGCGTCGATTCGATTGGGCGAGCTGACCGATGTGACCCTGCTCAATTTCGACGACCGCATCACGCAGGTGCAACTTCTGCAAGGGTCGCTCAACGTACACGTGCGCCGCATCGGGGTGAGCCAGAGCTTAGAGATTGATACCCCAAATCTGGCGTTCACTCTGCGCCAGATCGGCGATTACCGGATCGATGTCGATCCCGATGGCAGCGCGACCGCTGTCCGCGTACACAACGGGCGCGGTGAGGTATACGGAGAAGGTGCGTCATATACGGTCGATCCGAAGCGTGGCTACCGCTTCCACGGGACCGACCACTCAGACTACGAAACGCTGGTGGCGCAGCCGGATGACGATTTCGACAGTTGAGCGCGCACCCGCGACCGCAGCGACGATGACTCGCCGTCCGCGCGCTATGTTTCGCCAGACGTCGTCGGGTATCAGGATCTCGACGGCAACGGCACCTGGCGTAGCGATCCGAAATACGGCTATGTGTGGACACCGAACAGGGTGGCCGCTGGCTAGACGCCGTATCGAGACGGCCATTGGGCTTGGGTCGATCCTTGGGGATGGACCTGGGTGGACGACGCACCTTGGGGGTTCGCGGTGTCGCACTACGGGCGCTGGGCCAACATCTCCGGCACATGGGGTTGGGTCCCTCGTCCGGCTCGCGAACAGGCGGTCTATGCGCCGGCGCTGGTCGCCTTTGTGGGTGGCAACAATTTCCGGGTGGCGCTATCGGTCGGCGGTGCCGCCGCCGAAGTCGGCTGGTTCCCTCTCGCTCCACGCGAGGTCTATCGACCGTCCTCTCCGTTGAGTCGCAGCTATTTCGACAACGTCAATCGCAGCAATCCGGTGATCACACCTGCGGTCATCACCAATGTTTACAACACCACCGTGATCAACCGCAGTACGACTATCGTGAAAAACACCACGAATATCACGAACGTGGTGTACGTCAACCAGAAGGTGAACGGGGCTATCGTCGCGGTGCCAACGCAGACGTTCGTGCAGTCGCAGCCGGTAGCACGTGCGGCCTTGCCGGTCTCCATCGCGGCCGCAATCAGCGCGCCGGTCATCCCGGTCGCAGCCATAGTACCAGTGCAGAAAAGCGTGCATGGCGGCGCCCCGCAGGCAGGTGCCAGGCCGCCGCACGGTGAGAGGGCATTTATTGCGCGCACCACGCCACCTACCCCACCGATCGCCTTCGTGGCCCAGCAAAAGCAATTGGCCGCAAAACCCGGCACACCCATCGACGAAGACCAGCGCAAGCGGCTCTTGCCCGCCGTACCAGCCGTCGCCGTGCCCAAGGTCAGCGTGGTGACCGCCATACTTGCGCCCCTGCTGACCGCTCTCCCACCGGCAGCACCGCCAGTTGACAAGGCGCGCGAAGCCCGCAAGGCAGAAGCCGCCAAGGCAGGTGCTTCTAGCGCTGATGCAGCCAAAGTCGAGGCTGCACGTTCAGCGAGCGCGCGGGCAGAATCCGTAAAGGCAGATTTGGCGAGAGCCGAGACCCGCCGTGCCGCAACTGCGAAGGCTGAAGCAGCAAAAAGCGAAGCGGTAAGAAATGAAGCAGCCAAGGCTGAGACTGCTCATGCGGAGGCGGCAAGAGCTGACGCGCCCAAAGCCGCAGGGGCCAGGGGGGGGCCGTAGCGCCACCACAAGCCAAACCGCGGCCACCTGGATCTAAGCCCGAAACTGAGGAAGAGAAGAAGCGAGAAGAGGAGACTCGCAATCGCTTGAATGGGCCGAGTGAAAAACTTTGTGGTCGGAATTGGCCGGACATGCGATTTGGCGAGACGGATGCAAATCAAGACAGCGGCGCGGATAGCTTAATGTCTAGGTGCGTCAATGCCTAACCGCAATGATGGTTCGATTGGTGCGGTACCGCACTGCGTTGGGTGAGCACTAGACGCATAGTTGAGGACGTTTACCCTTACTTCACCATGCAAGCCGCACAATACCCCGTAGCCCTGCGGCACACAGTTGCGCGTGTATGCTGCGCGCTTGCGTTTGCAGCCACCTGCATGGGTACGTTTGCGCAACAAGGCGCACGCACGGAGCGGATGCCCTCTGTGACGGTTTCAGCCAAGGCAAATCCCAATCCGGTTGAAAAGTCTTATCGCAAAATGCTCAGGGGCATGGATATCTTCCAGCAGCAATACGCTATGTCGCCCAATACGGAACTGCGTTTCAAGCTGCTACCTCGCAAAAAAGGGACTGATATGAACACCATCACATTGGCGGTGATCGGTGACACTGTGGACTTCGTGGTGCCCATCGATGTGAACCATACCTTTGCGTTGCCGCGCAATGCGCTGGCACTGTTAGAAGGTGCTCAGGTCGTTCCTAATCGCAGGGCGCTGAGCATGACTTGGCGCACCGACATACGGACACCGGGTCTACCGCCCGATACCCGGCGCCTGGGGGATCTGCGCCTGGAATGCAAAGTGGGGATGGAAGCAGGCCTGATTTCCAACAGCCGCAGCTTGATCGGTGGATTGGTCGGCGCGTTGTTCGACACCCCGGCGTATTGTGACAAGCCCGCACCGCAATACCTCTTCTTTGCCGACCGGCCCTTGTTCAGCGTAACCCTGCTCGCTGGTGAGCGGCGGCAAGTCCTCTCCATCGACAAACTCTACGCCAATGCCAGCGACGATGCGAGCTTGCACGACACGCTACCGTATTGCGATTGCGAAGTTCTGGTGGACCGTACCTACGTTTTGCCGCTGGGCGACCGCACATGGCCGGACGACACTTTGGTGCTGTTTGAATACATGGACGTCGAATGAGCACAATGCAAACCTATCTGACACTGCGTCGCCTGCTCGTCGCCTGTGGCAGTCTGCGCGCGAGCGACACAGTGCCCACGTTCCGTAACACTGGTATATCGATGCAAGATGCGCGAGACGCAATCGTGGTGGGGCAGACCACACAAGCCGAAACGATGGCTACACTGGGCCCCGCAACCGAGATCCGTTTTGACAGTGGCTATGCCGTCTGGGTTTACAGGGACAGAGCGGCTGAACCGGGGGCCGATCGCGCTGAATTTGTCGTTCTGTTTGCACCGTCAGGCATCGTTAAAAAAACCAGACTGCGCCCGGCATACAAGACAACTGGCGAATGACAATGGGCACTTCTTTCAGCAATGCCTTCAACCGACTCAATTCGCTGCCACGTCGAACCATTGCAAACGCAGCATTGGTGACCGACAGCGGCGGGACATGGGAATTGTTCGGATTTCGGCGGCATCAATCGCCAGTGCCTGGCAAGGAGCTGACCTACAGATCGGTGTCACGTACACCAGCATCCGACCCAAGGTCGACTTGAGCCTGTCGATTCTCACACCCAGCAAGCAGTCATTGGTTCCACACATTTATGGGGTGGGTATGCCGCGGTCTTAGTCAGACGGATAACGCAGTCCATCCATTCGATGGGGCGTGGGCTTTTCTCACGCTGATATTTAATGGGATACTAACTTGCAAGCGGCAGAATTTCATGATTGCGCCGCGAAATGATGCAACTGAGCATGCGTTCTACTCACCAAAACACCGCCATAGACCAGCTCTACCGCCAGTCATCACGGCAGGTTTTTGCCGCTTTGGCACGTCTATTGGGCGACTTGGATCTGGCTGAAGAGGCCCTGCACGACGCCTTCAAATCGGCTATTGAGCAATGGCCTTCGCAAGGCATGCCAGCAAATCCGCTAGCCTGGCTCGTATCAGCGGGGCGCTTTAAGGCGATAGACAGCATTCGGCGCAACCGGCGCTTTACGGCGTGGGACGAATCAAGCGAGCAAGCCGAAGCCATACCCGACGAAGCGCCCGCCTGGGATGAACATGAACCACTGGAAGACGACCGCCTGCGCTTGGTTTTTACCTGCTGCCACCCCAGTCTGGCCATTGATGCGCAAGTGGCCCTGACCCTGCGCGAAGTGTGCGGGCTAACCACCGAGGAAATTGCCCGCGCTTTCTTGCTGCCTGCACCCACGCTGGCTCAGCGCATCGTGCGCGCCAAAGCCAAAATTCGCGACGCGCGCATTCCTTACCATGTGCCCGAGGTGTCAGAGCTTCCTGAACGATTGGCCAGCGTATTACGGGTTATTTATTTGGTCTTTAACGAAGGATATTCCGCATCCAGCGGACCAATGCTCATGCGCAGCGAGCTGTCCCAGGAGGCAATTCGACTGGCCCGCTTGTTACGCGACCTGCTACCAGACCAAGCCGAAATTATGGGCTTGCTGGCGCTGATGCTGCTGCACGAATCCCGCCGCGCGGCGCGCATGAACGCTACATACGACTTGATTCCACTGAACGAGCAAGACCGTGCACTGTGGAATGCCGAGCAGATTGCCGAAGGCTGCGTGTTGGCAGAGCAGGCGTTGCGCACGCAGCGCTTTGGTGCCTACAGCCTACAGGCCGCCATTTCTGCGGTACATGCAGAAGCGCCCACGTCTGTGTCCACCGACTGGCCCCAAATTGTCGGCTTGTATGACGCTCTGCTGCAACTAGACCCCAACCCCGTCGTGGCGCTTAACAGGGCAGTGGCCATCGCCATGCGTGACGGACCCGCAGCAGCCTTGCCCCTGGTGAATGCGCTTTTGCAAGACGAGACCCTGCGCAACTACCACTTGGCGCATGCTGCACAGGCCGACCTCTACCGCCGACTAGCCCGCTACCCTGAAGCGCTACCTGCCTACCGGCGAGCATTTTCATTGACGCAGCAGGGTTCTGAGCAGCGGTTTTTACAGCTGAGAATCGATGCCATCGAAGCCCTTTTGTCAACGCCTGCACAGTAAAAAAAGATAGCTTGAAATTTTTTTTGAACGGGTGTCGAATTGCTCGTTTCCCATTCGACTAATAGGGGACGAGGCCTAAGCATGGGAAGCCGTGCTTTTAAACTGACTGCATTACTTGAGGAATATAGACATGCTCTACATAGACGGATTTGTTTGCGCCGTACCCTCGGCCAATAAAGAAAAATACATTGCCCACGCCAAGCTGGGAGCGGTTGTATTTAAGGACCACGGTGCATTGCAAGTGGTTGAATGCTGGGGGAGCGATGTGCCTGAAGGCAAAGTGACTTCCTTCCCTATGGCCGTGCAACGCAAAGATGACGAAACCGTCGTTTTCTCGTGGATCACCTGGCCGTCAAAAGCCGTGCGCGATCTGGCTTGGGAAAAGGTCATGCAGGACCCACGCCTGTCACCAGAAACCAACCCCATGCCCTTTGACGGTAAGCGACTGATTTACGGTGGTTTTGACATGACTGTCGAAGCTTGAAGACCCGCGCTCAAACAACTTAAGGTGCACGCCATGAAATATTTGTGTCTCGTTTATCTCTCACAAGAAAACTGGAGTGCCTGCCCGGACGCAACGTGTTTTGCATTTGCCGAACAGTTAGCAGCCAGTGGCCGAATGCTTGCGGCCGAGCCACTGCATCCTGTAGGAACAGCCACCACAGTTCGCGTGCGTAACGGCCAAATGTCTCTGACAGATGGCCCCTTTGCCGAGACCAAGGAACAGCTCGCGGGTTTCTACTTAATTGACGCCAAAGACCTCAACGAGGCGGTGGCCGTGGCGTCCAAGATTCCGCCTGCCCAGTACGGCAGCATTGAAGTCAGACCCGTGCGTGAACTTGCTTTGGTGTAACAACTCGACAGCTTCACATTCAAAAGGAGATATACATGTCCCGAACAATCACCATTAGCTTGCCTGTTGCCGATATTCAACGGTCAAAAGCCTTTTACTCCGCCCTCGGATTTATCAACAACGCGCAGTTCACGGACGACACAGCAGCACTCATGGTGTTAAGCGAGTCCATCAATGTAATGCTTTTGACCCACGCTAAGTGGCGTACGTTTACGACGCGCCCCATTCCGCCGCATACATCTAGCGAGGTGGCGCTGAATGTGTCTTGTGATTCACGCGAAAGTGTAGATGCGATGAACGTTGCGGCCTCGGAAAACGGTGGAACCTCCGATATAAATCCAGTCCAAGATCATGGCTTTATGTACGGTCGCGATTTCACTGATCCCGACGGGCACGTTTGGGGAGCCATGTGGATGGATGAGTCTGCTATCAACACCATAAAGAAGAACACCATTTGCCTTTGGTACGAATGTGATGCAGAAGAAGCAGCACACTTTTACGCTCGCACATTTCCTGACAGCAGCGTCGGCGCGGTGCACCGCGCGCCCGCTGACTTTCCGGGCGGCAAGGCGGGCCAGGTCTTGACCGTTCAATTCACGGTGTGTGGCATACCGTGTATGGGACTTAACGGCGGGAGTATGTTCAAACAGAACGAGGCATTCTCGTTTCAGATTGCCACCGATGACCAAGCGGAGACAGACAAGTATTGGGACGCGATCGTGGGCAATGGCGGCACTGAGAGCGCGTGCGGCTGGTGCAAAGACAAATGGGGGCTTTCGTGGCAAATCACACCGCGCGCACTGACGGATGCAATGACCAAGGGCGGTGAAATCGCAAAACGCGCGTTCACGGCGATGATGGAGATGCGCAAGATCGACGTCGCCAAGATTGAGGCAGCGGTGCGTGGCCCGTCGAACTGACAACAACCTAAAGGAAGCTAAACCATGACAACGAAATCCTCCCCCTTTATTTGGCACGACTTGATCACCACGGACGTGGAGGCAGCCAAAACCTTCTACGCACAGGTGATCGGATGGAACATGCAATCCTTCCCTGGCAACGAGGACTACACCGTCGTGTCGGCTGGCACCGTTGGCGTCGGCGGCATCATGGCTATTCCACCGGACGCCTGTGATCGCGGCGCGCCAGCTTGCTGGCAGGGCCATATTGCGGTCGACGATGTTGACGGTTGCGCAGACCGCATCCTGTCGCACGGTGGCGCCATCATTCACCCTGCCGCCGACATCCCCAACGTAGGAAGATTCGCCCTCGCTGCCGATCCACAGGGCGCGGTTTTCATTATTTTCAAACCCCACCCCAGCGAGCCCATGCCCAGCGCCGCACCCATGACACCCGGCTTGGTAGGCTGGAATGAACTACATGCGGTGGACGGCCTGAAGGCGTTTGATTGGTATTTTGAAATATTTGGCTGGACCCAAAGTCGAGACATGGACATGGGCCCAATGGGTATCTATCGCCTCTTTGCCACAGGCGGCGAACCGGTAGGCGGCATGATGACCAAGATGCCCGAAATGCCAAAACCGTTCTGGGCGTATTACTTCAATGTGGAATCCATCGATGACGCCATTGAACGCACGAACAAGGCGGGCGGCAAGGTAGTCAATGGACCGCATGAGGTGCCGGGTCCCATGTTTACGGTCAACTGTCAGGATCCACAGGGCGCTTGGTTTTCGATGGTGGCGCCCAAGCGTTAATCTTACAGTTACCTTCGCAGCCCGCTCACGGTTTTCGTTGGAGTGCGGCGTCCACGACCTCCTGGATCCGCTTGGTGCGTGTCTCTGGTTTGGCCGCCTCGGCGATTCGCCGGATCATAAAATTCTGTTTGCCGGGCGGCAACAACGTAAACGCTTGCGTTGCGCCCTCGGCGCGGAGCGCAAGGGCCAAGTCTTCGGGGATCGAGATGTCTGCGCGATCAAGGACGGTGACTCGCATTTGGACGCGATCACCGGTCTTGGTCTTCGTCGCTTGGCGAACTTTGGCCTTGATGCGAATGTAATGCTGCCCACCCCCGACCGGAAAGAGACTGACCTGAAACGGCGCGGAGTCATTCACACGCGCCATGACCAACACGGGGCCTTTCGATCCCAAAGCGTGGGTGATCTCCGCAGGCACGGGAACGGCGCAATAGTCCATTCCTTCTGCCCAGTTTTCCAAGATTGCTTGGAAAGACAGTTGCTGGCCCGAATCTGGAGAGTGCTTCATGGTTGTAAGCTCGTTTTGTGTGATTCTGCTGCTTGAGTAATACGATCGGAAATGCGCTTCTTGAAGTGTGGACGGTAGCCGAGGCTACTATTTCGCAGCTAGAAACTGCGACGACGATCCAAATCGGCACTAAATATTCATCCAACCCTTTACAGTCATATTGAGTCTTCAGCGGTGCGGACCACTGTCAAGAAGCACTTGTGGACGATCAAAGCTGCCAGTTGGAGTCACGCAACGGGAATACAAGTAAAAGTGCCTGCTGGATAGCGGTCGCTGGTGGGTGCCGCGTAAACAGGTCCTGTGAAAAATTGTGGATCATGAATTGGCAGATTGCAAATGCTCAGAATTTGATCATGGAAGTCAGCAACGAGCCCATACCATGAGTAGCGTCGAGGGCAAAGCGGTCAATCAAAATAGAGATTTTTGCACCAATAGAATGGCAAATGTTGTAGCCCAAACAGCGCAGATTGAGTAGCTCGTGAAGGTCACCCAATACCAAACGGGTTCATTGTCACGACTGTAGATGCGCGTGTTGAAGCCCCACCCGCGAGCAACGATTTCTCGCGTAGAAATTGCTTGATAGACAAGCCAAGAAAACCATACGCCAAACGCCAAAAAGATGATTGCAAACATCGTCTACTCAAGAGGTTTTCCGAACGGCAGTTTGTGGTCGAGTCCCGTCAGGTGTCAAGCGAACATGGGCCAAACAGCCAATGCGTTGAGAGCCAACCCGACACTCAATCGGTCATGTGGAGCCAACTGGCATTTAAAACTTGTATATTTTCCCGACCGATGAGGGTACTACCGCATCACCAAATGCTGTTGCAAGTGCGCCAATTGCTCGCCACCCAGTGCAGTGTCCGGCTGCAATAGTCGTTAGATTGAATTTTCCAAGCTCACGGACCGTGTCCGGGATGTTGGCCTCCGTAGGCCCCGCAAGATGGAAACCACCAACGACTCCGTGGATCGGGTGTGCTGAAAAACTATGGTGTGCATGTTTCAAAACGTTGACAACGCCTGCGTGAGAGCACGCGGTAAACACTAACAGGCCTTTATTCTTGATATTGACGGCGATAAATCGTTCATCGAGAAGGAGAGGGTCTGGTTCCCAGTTCGTTCCGTCTTTGCTGCGTCGAACCTGACCGGGCAGTCCCTTCTCGAATGAAGTGACGCGCGGTATCTCCCCACTAATGAAAAACAGGTTATCCAAGACGACTTGCGACTTTTTCGAGTGAATAACCGTTGCGCCATGTCGTTCGAGTTCATCCTGAGTTGGTACGTCATCAAATCTCCTGATCGCTCCATCAGGCCCCCGCATAGCGCGCGGCGCATACATTCCCGGATGCATGTAGGTTGGTACTGCTTCCCCCCCGTTTCGAATCTGAATCATGTCCAATGCTTTGAGCATGGCACCAGAATGGTCCCAGTGCCCGTGGGATAGGACCATCCCATCAACGGTGCCAATTTTGAAGCCTAGTCGGTCAACATTTCTTTCAAAGACCGCGCTGTCTGGTCCGGAGTCAAAGAGAAGGGTCTTCGACACACCGTCACGCCAGACCGTGATTGCGCAAGAAAAACCATGGGCCGCACAGCATAGTGAATCGCCCGCCAAGAGTCTTGCGCCCCGTCTCCAAAAACTTGGGAACTCGGTCTCTACGTATCCCGGCACAGAAGAAAGGTTGTCCGTTGAGTTATCGACGAGCACCAAGACCTCCACGCGGTCGGCAACTGTCAATTCGGGCATCTGAAGTTTTCCTCAAAATTTGACGGTGATTTCTTCGTGTCCAGTTTGCCATAAATCGGGGCAGCAACGGACCTGTATCGTGTTGCCGGTCACATCACCCGCACCACCGGGTAACGCCGCCACTCGGGCTCAGCGTGGCGTTGGCCATTGGCGTAGAGAAAAGACAGCACCGCCTGCTGGTCTGACAGTAGTGCGGGGTTCTCGGTCTTCCACCGGGAAAATGCTGCAGCCAGTTCCGGCTCGTCGTGCAGCATCTCCAGTGCCGTATCCTCGAACACGTAGTCCGAGAAGTGTTCTTTCTTCTCCAGAATGGCGTTGAAGAAACCCCAGCGGAAGAAGCTGTCGTGCGCTCGTGGCTCCAACGTCTCCACCGCATAGCGGGCACGCGGCTGGTCCAGGTGCACCAGCACATCGCCGGCTCTGGCCTGCACGGTTGTGGCATGGGTACCAAGCTGCACTTCGTCGTGGAACAGATGGCCTTCGTAAGGGCCGGGGCGGGAGGCCACCCGATCGATGGTGTAGGCCTCGCCCTGTAGCAGCCGATCGACGGTCAGGTGCTCCAGTTCCACGCCATTCCACTGCAGGCGCTCAATCACTTCACGCCAGGCTTGGGGAATGTAGTAGCTGCGTGGGGCTGCGACCTCGACATCGGTCACGCAGCGGTTAAACCAGGCAATGTCGCGCTCCCACGGTTGGTTGCGGTCGTAGGCCAGGCGGTAGTAGTTGCCCAATTGGCTCTCGCCATAGATGGGCGCAAAGCCTTTGAATCGAAAGCTAGCGGGGCGGCTGTAATCAGGCCGCCACAGCACGGGGCGGAGGCTGCAAACTGCCAGCGGTGCCCGCGCGGCGCGGCGCAAGGCTTGGATAGCGGAGCCATGTTCCACCGTAAATGCCAGCACCGACTCCACCAATGCACGCATGGAGGCGTAGCGGTCGGCAAAGGGCTTGAGCATGTGGGTCTCGGGCATGAAACCGATGGTGTGGTGCAGCGCCGCGTAGCCCGTCGAAAATCGGGGCACCTCTAAAAAATCTTCAATGCCGTCGTCGGGCGTAGTTTTGACTGGGTTCACATAGGGGCACGTCGGCCAGCCGCGTTGCGTCATGTCTGCATAGATGGTTGGCAGCATGGTGTCACGCAGAAAGTCACCCAAACCACCGCCGAGTTTGTCGGTCTGGGTGTTGATCAGCGTCATGGTGTATTGGTAGTCCGCACCGTTGGAGGTGTGGGTGTCCACCATCACGTCCGGGTCCCACGCGGTGAAGAAGCGGTTGAAGGCCTGGGCGGCCAGACTGTCGCACTTGATGAAGTCGCGGTTCAAGTCCAGATTGCGGCCGTTCGCCCTAAAGCCAAATTCCTCAGGCCCCAGTTGGTTGACGCGGGATGTGGCCTGGCGGTTCAGACACCCATCGACGTTGTAGACCGGAATAAACAGAAACACCGTCTGCCCCAAAGCGGCCAGGCGCTGGGGCTGCGTGCAAAAGTCCCGCACCAGGGCCATGCAGGCGTCAATGCCTTCGGGCTCACCGGGGTGGATACCGTTGTTGTTGAAGAACACGGGCCGACCGGCGGCGTGGATGGCTTCACGGTCGAACACACCATCAGCGCTGACCACACCGGCATGCAGGGGCAGACCGTTGTCGCTAGTGCCTATTGGAAAGAAGCGCAAGACTTGCGGAAAGGTTCGCGCCAAAGTCTCGTAAAAAGCGATGCAACTTGCCCAGTCGGTAGTCTGGTTTTGGTTGCTGCGCTCGAATGGTGTGGGGTGGGTCATCAGAAAACCGCTGATTGTGGCGTGTTCGCTTGCAGCTTCTTGCTCAGCACGGCAATACCCTGGTTGTGGTTGTTGATGGCGCGCAGCGCCACCAGTTGCTTTTGAGCGGCATCCCGCTGACCGTCGCGCCAGTAGGCCAGACCCAGGTTGTAGTGAATTTCCTCAAATCCGGAGGTGATGGCGGCGGCCCGCTCCAAGGCCTGCACTGCGTCATGGGGATGGCCGTTATGCAATGCATTCAGGCCCAGCCCAAGCCAGTAGTAGGGGTCCTCGGTTTGCCGCTTGGCCAGCAGTGTCAGGAAATGCCTGGCTTCTTCATCGCGCCCTTGAATTTGCAGCAGTTGCGCCATGCCCCGCAGTGGTGCGTAAGAAGGTCCATCCAGGGCAATGGCGTGCTCGAGCAACTGCTCGGATTCATGCAGCAGACTCTGACTGGCATACAGCTGCGCCAGATTGGAAAAGGCTGGCGCATAGTCTGGCGCCAACCTGATGGCGGCGCGGTAGTAGGCGTAGGCATTGGCACGGTCGTCATGTGCCATAAATTCAGTAGCGCGATTGTTGTAGTAACGGGCAAGGATGGCGTTTTCGCTCAGCCACTGTCCGGTTGCGCGCGAACCGGCCTGTGGCTCGAAATCGATGATGAATCCACCGGCCTGAATGGCCTGCCCGTTGATCAAAATCTCGGTGTCGTTGCGTACAAACAGGTTGACGTGTTCGTTGACGTAATCCAAGCCATCGCGCCGGTCCAACAACACCGGCACACGCACTTCCTGCATGTGTGCCGACAGGCCCAAGGACTTGGCCGCAGCGTAGGCCAAAATCGTGAGTGACAGGCAATCGCCTCGTTGGTTGTGCCAGGTCTGCGATGCGCCGGTGGTGTGGCCGCTGTTGTAGGAAAGGCGTATGCCCGATGGACCGTACAGGCGGGAAATCAAAAGGTCCAGCCGCCCTTCGGTGGTGTAACCCATGCGATCGTAAGACGCCAGATGCTTGCGCACGGACTCATCCAGCTTGAACACTGTGTCAGCGTTGTCAGTAACGCGGGCCGTTTGGTAATCAAACAGGCTGTCGTGCCACAAGCCTTCGGGCAGCACACCAACGACCTGCGTCGACGCGCACCCGGCCAAACCAAACACAACCATAAACACCTGAAAAAGGTACTTGAAACCCATGGTAACCCCCTGCGTTAGCGTCCGACTCCGTGGCCCCCAATACGACCGCAGTATGGTGCCGGTAGCTCCAAATTTCCATAGGGTTTGCATAGGGTTGCCCCGCATTTCACAATGCATTCGCTCAGCGAAAATTCGTTTATGAACAAAGTGATCGTTTTCGCGACCCCCATCTTCCTGCTATTGATCACACTGGAGTTGTTGTGGAGCCGCTCCCGCGCCAGCCGCACGGCAGGTCAGACACCCTACCGTCTGAACGACGCCATTAACAGCATCAGCCTGGGGATGCTCAGCCAATTGGCGGGCACATTGGGCAAGTTGTTGAGCCTGGGCATTTATGCTTTGGTGTTCCATGCCGTGGCAGTGTTCCCAAATCACAGCTTCTGGACCACCTGGTACGGCGTGCTGCTGGCCTTGGTGTTGTATGACCTGTGCTATTACTGGCTGCACCGCGCAGGCCACGTGGTGGCGGTGTTTTGGGCAGCGCATGTGGTGCACCACCAAAGCCAGCACTACAACCTGTCCACCGCGCTGCGCCAAACCTCCAGCGGCTTGCTGCTGGGCTGGATTTTTTACCTGCCCATGGCCGTGCTGGGGGTACCGCCCGCCGTATTTGGCATCGTGCTGCTGATTGATCTGCTCTACCAGTTTTGGGTGCACACCGAGCAGATTGGCAAACTGGGCTGGTTTGACCGGGTGTTTTGCTCACCCAGCAACCACCGGGTGCACCACGCGGTCAATGACGACTATATCGACAAGAACTACGGTGGCATCCTGATTCTGTGGGACCGGTTGTTTGGCACGTTCCGGGAAGAGACCGAACCTTGCGTTTATGGAACACGCGGCGCGCTCAACAGTTGGGACCCGCTGTGGGCCAATCTGGAGGTGTACGCGGCGCTGGCTCGCGAATCATGGAACGCACCCAACTGGGGCGACAAGCTGCGTGTGTGGTTCAAGCCCCCGGGCTGGCAAAGTTCCGCCATGGCGCAGGCCCACCCCAAGCCCGCCTTCGCGCTGGACGCGGTAACCACTTTTAACCCACCCCTCACACGCGCGCAGCAATGGTTTGCGGCCGCGCAGTTTGGGCTGGCGCTGGCCGCCGTGCTCGCATTTTTGTGGCATGTTGACAGCATGGGAGCGGTGGATGCAGCCATTTGGTGTGCGGCCATTGCATCGGGCTTGTGGGCCACCGGTCGCTTCATGCAAGGAAGCTTTGGCATGTTGGAGGTGCTGGTGGTGGAGTGCGGCGCCCTGGCCACGCTGGCGGCGCTGGGCATGATCGACGGCTACATGGTCTTCAAACCGTTGACCATGGTGATTGCTATTTTTTTTGTAGCTGTTCGTGCATATTCCATGAGGGCTATAGATCGATTTGATGCATTACTTATTGGCGCACTGCTGTTCTCACTGGCGGGCGATGTGTTCCTGATGCTGCCTGGCAACTACTTCATCCCTGGCTTGGCGTCATTCCTGGTGGCGCACGTGTTTTACATCGCGCTGTTTCGCCAAGGGCAAGCCTGGTTTCCAAGCAAGCGTGCATTGCTGGTTGTATTGGGTGTGGGGGCGGTGATGTACGCCATTGTGTGGAGCGGACTGCGCGACCCAGTGCTGAAGATGGCCGTAGCTGCCTATGTGACAGTGATCTCACTCATGGCGGCCCAGGCCATTGGCCGCGCCACGGTGCTGGGCAACGCCGCTGCGCGCTGGGTGGCGCTGGGTGCCTGCGTGTTCATGGTCAGCGACTCGCTGATTGCCATCAACAAGTTCGTTATGCCAGTAGAGCTTTCATCGCTGTGGATTTTGGCGACCTACTACGCGGCGCAGGTTTTGATTGTGCACAACGCAAGGCCGGCGCAGCCATTGGGTGTTAGCGCCCCTGCGCCTGCAGCACTGCCTTGAGCCGGCGCACTTCGTTCTCCAGATCCAAAATCAGCGCGGCGGCATCCAGCCCCACACCAAAGTCGCGCTCCAGACGCCGAGCTTCCAGTGCGCGGTGCAAATCCGGGCTATAGAACTGCCATTGGTCGGGTTGTGCAGTGGGAAGCTTCACCTCCACAATGCCAACCTCTACCAGTTGCACCACCCAGTCGATATCGGCACCGCAGGCATGGGCCAGTTCGCGGGCTGCAATGGGGTTGTCCAGGCCAATGGCCGCAGCAGAAATCACCGTAACAAAAGCCATGCTCACGCTCCCCCCACGCCCAGATGGCGCCTTGGATTGAAAGGCGCTGCCTGCGCCAGTTGTTCGTAGGCCTTGCGCGCCGCATCGGTGTCGGCGGGTGGCAGGGCAATGTCGAGCAGAAGGTACAGGTGGCCCGGCGGTTTGCCTGGCAGGCCACGGTCTTTCAGGCGCAGTTTCAGGCCGCTGCGGGCACTGGGTGGCACGGTAACTTCCACCACCCCCCCGGTCGGCGTGGGTACTTGCACCTGGGCACCCAGGGCCGCCTCGGTGGGGGTAACCGGCAAGGTCATGTAGAGGTCGCTACCTTCAACCCGGTACAGCGCGTGCGGCGCAATGCGCACTTCCAGGTACAGGTCCCCGGCGCCCTCGCCCCCTTCACCGGGGAGGCCGTGGCCGCTTAGCCGTATGAACTGGCCCGGGTGGACGCCTGCCGGAATCTTTACGCGCAGCGTGTGGTTGACGATGGTGGGCTTGCCCGTGGCATCGCTTTCGAGTGCGCGCAGGGTGATGTCGCGTTCCGCGCCCTTAAGCGAATCTTCGATCGAAATCTCGATAGCGGCATGCTGGTCTTCGCCACGGGCCCGGTACTTGCGGCTCTGGGCACCACGGTGTTCGCCACGGCCAAACACCGATGAAAAGAATTCGCTGAACTCCGCATGGTCCGCCGGCCCCTGGCCTGGCCCACGGTGAAACTCGAAACCCTCGTCCCAACCGGGCGGTGGCTGGAAGCTGCCGTCAGCATTGCCACCCTTGGCCACTCGGTCGGCAAGGGCATCGTAGGCGGCACGTTTTTCCTTGTCGCCCAGCACGTCTTTGGCCTCGTTGACATCACGCATCTTGACCTGCGCATCGGCCTCTTTGCTGACGTCCGGGTGGTACTTGCGTGCCAGTTTTCGGTAGGCCTTGCGCACCTCGTCATCGGACGCACCGCGCTGTAGCCCCAATGTTTTGTAGTAGTCCTTGAATTCCATTCGCACAGTATGCCCGCCATTTCACCGAAAATACAGCGCATGACCGAACCCTTGGTACCCATCAATACCGACGAAGTGGAATTCAGCGCCATCCGCGCCCAGGGTGCGGGTGGTCAAAACGTCAACAAGGTCTCCAGCGCCATCCACCTGCGCTACGCCATTCCCGCATCCAGCCTGCCCGATCCCATCAAGGAGCGGCTTCTGGCGCTGAACGACCAGCGCATCACAAGTGAGGGCGTGGTGGTGATCAAGGCGCAAACCACGCGCAGCCAGGATCAGAACAAGGCAGATGCGATCGAACGCCTGCAAGCGCTGGTGGACAGTGTGGCGGTTCCGCCCAAGCCACGCCGGGCGACCAAACCCACCAAAAGCTCCCAGCGCAAGCGGCTGGAAGGCAAGGCCGTGCGCGGGGATGTGAAAAAACTGCGTGGGCGGGTGACGGGTGGAGAGTAAGCGCCTTACTGTGCAAGCCAGAAGCGCATCAGTCCAAACGCCAGCGCAAACAGGTAGCCGTAGGCAAACTTGTCGATGCGCAGCACGGCTTGGCCCCGTCGCGCTCGCCAAGCGCCCAAGGCCGGGCCCCGCACGTAGTGGGCAGCGCCCACACTGATACCACCAACTACGGCACCAAACACCAGATAGGCAGTGCCCGCGCGCCAAGGGCTGGACTGTTTTTGAAACGGCGCTGCCAGCGTGTGCATGCCGCCTTGCAGCAAGGCCTCCACCACGACTTGTAACAGGAATTCGCCGAATACTTCAAATAGCAATTCCAACTTGGGTACCGCCTTTCATGCTGCGTGCGGATCGGTACCGCGCGCCTTGCGTAATTCATAGACCGATAGCACAGCATTGCCCACACCACTGGCGGCAATGACAGCGATGCCCAACCATGCCCAGCCGTCGGGTACATGCTGAAAAAACAGCCAGCCAAACAGGGTGGCAAAGGCAATTGCGAGTACAAATACGGCGTGAGCACCACGGCCGATGCCCGCATGAAAGCCCATATCAGCATCAAATGGCCAAAGGTGCCAAAGAACCCCAGCAGCATGAACCATGGCCAATGCGCCAGAAACGCGGTGGTGTCCCAGTACAAGGCCGCCACCGGTGTCATAAACAGGGTACCGGTCAGGCCGGTATAAAAATGGGTGGTATAGGGGTTTTCTTCACCGCTGAGGCGGCTGGTCAGTACCTGAAACGCCGCGTAGGTGCTGACCAGCACCACCGGAAACAGCAAGGCCCAACTGAAGACCTGCCCGCCGGGGCGAACCACCAGCAACACCCCCAGCAGACCGGTGGTCATCAACAACCAGCGCCGCGCGGACACTTGGTCTTTGAGTGTCCAGGCGGCCAATGCGGTGGCCGCCAGTGGAGAGAGCATCACGATGGCCGTGAACTCACCCACCGGCAAATACTGCAAGCCAAAAAACGAGCAGGCACTGGTTATAAGCAGCAGCACGCCACGCAACGCCTGAAACCGGGGGTTAGCAGTCTGCAGCAAGGTCCGCCCCTGCACCGGGAACCGCAGGACAAAAGTGGCCACCGCCTGAAACAGGTAGCGAAACCACAGCAGCATCAGCACAGGCGCCAGCTTGCCCGCGTATTTAGTGGCGGAGTCCAGTGACGCAAAGGCCAGGGTGGCCAACAGAATCAAGACAATGCCGCGGCCCTGCTGGCTACGCCAATACGCCATGCTTACTCCGCAGCAAACAAACCTTCACCCGCACTCTTGGGTGCAACACCCAGGTGCCGGTACGCCGCCAGCGTGGCAATGCGTCCGCGTGGGGTGCGTTGCAGGTAACCTTGTTGGATGAGATAGGGCTCGATCACGTCTTCAATGGTTTCCCGTTCTTCGCCAATGCTGGCGGCTATGTTGTCCAGCCCCACCGGGCCGCCGTCAAAACGGTGAATCACGGCCTCCAGCAGCTTGCGGTCCATCACGTCAAAGCCCATCGGGTCCACGTCCAGCATGGCCAGCGCGCGGTTGGCCATGTCCAGGGTGATGTGGCCTGTGCCTTTGACGTCCGCGTAGTCGCGCACGCGGCGCAGCAGGCGGTTGGCAATGCGCGGGGTGCCGCGTGAGCGGCGTGCAATTTCGAAACCTCCTTCGGCATCCATGGGCGCTTTCAGCAAGCCGGCGCTGCGCGTCACGATGCGGCCCAGTTCCTCGGGCGTGTAGAACTCCAGCCGCGCCACGATGCCAAAACGGTCGCGCAACGGGTTGGTGAGCATGCCGGCGCGGGTGGTGGCACCCACCAGGGTGAAGGGCTGCAGGTCAAGCTTGATGCTGCGCGCCGCCGGGCCTTCACCGATCATGATGTCGATCTTGTAGTCTTCCAGTGCGGGGTACAAAATTTCTTCAACCACGGGGCTCAGGCGGTGAATTTCGTCGATGAACAGCACATCATTCTTTTCCAGATTGGTCAAGAGCGCGGCCAGGTCTTTCGGCTTTTCCAGCACCGGGCCGCTGGTCTGGCGCAGGTTAACGCCCAGTTCGGCCGCCACGATATGGCTCAGCGTGGTCTTACCCAAGCCAGGCGGGCCAAACAGCAGCACATGGTCCAGCGCTTCGCCGCGCATCTTGGCGGCGCTGATGAAAATCTCCAGTTGCTCGCGGATCTTGGCTTGGCCCACGTACTCGTCGAGCAACTTGGGTCGCAGGGCGCGTTCAATGGCCTCCTCTTGCGGCGAGGTGGGCGCGCTGGAGACCATGCGCTTGGCAGGCGGGGCGGAAAAGTCGTCGGTCTGGATGCTCACGGGGTGTCGCGCTTTGGTGCTAGAGAATCGGGCTGTTCAACGTCCACTATAGCGCGCGCAAGCCATGGCGCACTCTCACAAGGTAGTGATGTCGGCCCTGCGTGTATCGCCATAGTTCAGGTATTCAGCCAACTTGGCATCCTCGTGCGGTATGTGCTCCAAGGCCCAACTGCGAAACAGTGTCTCAAACGCCGCTTTGTAAGTCGCGTCGTCGAGATCTTGTCCACTCAGCGACTCCAGGCTCGTAGTCAGTTTCTGGTGTGACTGCACGTGTTCACCCAACAACGGGAAGTTGGCTTTTTGCATCAGGGCCTCTTCGTATGCGAAGTGCTCTTCGATGTACTGAAACAAGCGCACCACGCAGTCCAGCAACTCGACCTTCTCTTTGGCGCGCAAGACTTGATTCGCCAACACAAACAAGCGCCGGTGCTGGTGGTTGATCTGGACATCACCGATGTCATAGCTGATATTCCATTCGATTGTCATAGCGACCTCCGATATCCGTGAGTCAATGGGTGAAATTGTGCACGCGTTCTACACCGTTTGGGGCCTATCGCGCCAAAGCCTTTAGCGCCAGCTTGATGCCCTCACTTACACCCACATCAACCGGCAAAGCCTTCAGCGCGGCGGCCGCTTCCTTGTCGCTGTAGCCCAGCGCCAGCAGGGCCTGCAGAATATCGGCCTGTGCGTCGTTGACCAAGGTGGCACTAGCCCCAATGTCGGCCCCAAGCTTGCCTTTGAGTTCGAGCAGCAAGCGCTCGGCTGTTTTCTTGCCAATGCCCGGCACCTTGATCAGGCGACCCGCCTCTTGCAAGGTTACGGCCTGCGAGAGTTCGCCCACACTCATGCCGGACAAGACCGACAGCGCCGTGCGCGGCCCCACACCCGAAATTTTGATCAATTCACGAAACGCGGCGCGCTCGGCCTCCGAAGCAAAGCCGTACAAAATCTGCGCATCCTCGCGCACCACAAAATGGGTCAGCAGCGACACCTTTTCACCACTGGCGGGCAGGTTGTAGAACGTGCCCATGGGCACCTGCACCTCGTAGCCGACACCACCACAATCCACAATCACCTGGGGCGGATTTTTGTCGCTGAGAATGCCTGTAAGTTTGCCAATCATCGTATGCCTTGGGTTATCTGCCGTTTGTTGCCTATGATGGGAGGCCTATCCCGCCACCCTTGCCCGGAATTATCAACTTGATTCTCAGACACAGCTTTACCCCGCTCAACAACAACCGCCTGTCCCACCTGTGCGGCCCCACCGACGAGCACCTGCGCACCATTGAAGCAGCGCTGGAGGTGCGCATTGCCCACCGGCACGAGCAATTCAAGGTCGAAGGCGCAAAGGCCAAAGCCCAGCGCGCCATGGACATGCTGCAGGCCTTGTACGAAATGGCCGCCAAGCCCATTAGCCCGGCCACGGTGCAACTCATGCTTACCGGCGACGGTTCGGGCCATGAGAACGATGGCCCCACCTGGCCACCCGCCGCGCCGACCTTAAGCCGCGCAGCAAAAACCAGGCACGCTACCTGGACAACATTGCCGAGCACGACATCACCTTTGGCATTGGACCTGCTGGCACCGGCAAGACCTACCTGGCAGTGGCCGCTGCGGTGGACGCACTGCAACGCAGCGCGGTACAGCGCATTATCCTGACCCGCCCGGCGGTAGAGGCTGGCGAGCGCCTGGGCTTTTTGCCCGGTGACCTCAACCAAAAGGTAGACCCCTACCTGCGCCCGCTCTACGACGCACTGTATGACCTGATGGGCTACGACCAAGTGCACAAGGCCTTTGAGCGCCAACAACTGGAAATCGCCCCGCTGGGCTTTATGCGTGGACGCACGCTGAACAATGCCTTTGTGATTCTTGACGAAGCACAAAACACCACACCCGAACAGATGAAGATGTTTTTGACCCGCATTGGCTTTGGTGCCAAGGCGGTCATCACCGGTGACCTGACACAGATTGATCTGCCCAAGACCCAGCTCAGCGGCCTAGTGGATGCCGAACGCGTGCTACGCCGGGTGAGTGGCATTGCCATCACCCACCTGACCAGCTTGGATATCGTGCGCCACCCGCTGGTGGCGCGCGTGGTGGACGCTTACGACGCCGCACGCCTGAACGAACTGCCCGCCATTGAGATCCCCGAGGCAGAGGTGGAACTGTCCCGCGTCGGTCTGCCGAAGACCCGCACGCCAAGCCGCCGCTCGCTCACCAAACCCTGATCGCCTCTACCTTCTACACGTTTCACCATGTTGCCCGACCTCACCCTTTCCCTGCAATTTGGCAAGCTCAAAAGCGCCGACAAGCACCGCGCCGCCCTGCCCCGCCACCGGGTTACCAAATGGATTCGCCATGCGCTGCAAACCAACGGCGAAATCACCGTGCGCATCGTTGACGCCGAAGAAGGCCAAACGTTGAACCGTGAATACCGCAAAAAGGACTACGCCACCAATGTGCTGACGTTTGATTACACGCAAGAGCCTGTGGTGACTGCCGATCTGGTGTTGTGCGCGCCGGTGGTGGCCCAAGAGGCCAAGGAACAGAAGAAGACTCTACAAGCGCATTACGCCCACTTGATCGTGCACGGCACCCTGCACGCGCAAGGCTGGGACCATGAGCTGGAAGAAGATGCGCAAGTGATGGAGCTGCGCGAGACCGAGATCATGGCGCGCTTGGGTTTCAAGAATCCTTACTAATAAAATAGGGCTCTAGCCCTCGTCAGCATTACATAAGCAGCTATGCAATGCATAGCAACTGTTTTTTCTGTCACAACCAGGGAGTATTTGTATGAAACGTTTTGAACTTGCACTCGCGGGCCTGCTGCTGGCCGGTGTCGCGCTGGCCGATGCCACCCTTCCCAAGGCCGATATTGCCGGCGCCAAGGACTCGCCCTGATCGGCCGCTTTGCGGGTTCCTTCATCGTGTCGCAAGACAACCGCGATTTCGACGAACCTAGTTGCCACTGGGACCACTGAAAGCCGTCGCCGACAAGTCAAAGCGCGACACGCACAACAACATGGTTTTTGAACCCACGCAAAGCAAGGCGCTGGAAGGCAAACGCAGCCACATCGTCTACTTGTTGCCCGACAAGGTGTCGCCGCTCCAGGCCGTGCGCAACTACCAAAATGACGCTGCGGCCAAGGGTGGCAAAACGCTGTTTGAATGCAAAAGCCCCGAATGCGGTGGTGACGGCACACGCAGCAGCGACGGCGGTGGTGGCGACCAGAGCCTGGCCATGCTGCTGACGTCTCAGGACCAGATCAAGGACAAGGCGTTTACCAACGGCAGCTGTGCACAGACCGGGCGCACCGGCGAGCAGCGTTATGCTGCGCTGGAGCTGCCCAACGCGAATGCCTTTGTCTCGGTGCTGGCCTATAGCCTGGAGGGCGGCACCTACTGCACCGCGTTTGAACACCGCACCATCGTTGTTGTAGATGTGCTGGAGCTCAAAGCCATGGAGCAAAAGATGGTGACGGTCAAAGCCGAGGAAATGGCGCAGTCCATCACCACCAATGGCCGCGTCGCGCTCTATGGCCTGTACTTTGATTCGGGCAAAGCCGATGTCAAACCCGAATCCAAGGACACGCTGGCCCAGATCGCCAAGCTGCTGAGCTCGTCACCCGCACTGAAGCTACTGGTGGTGGGCCATACCGACAATGTCGGCGAATTCAACTCCAACATGGACCTGTCCAAACGCCGGGCCGATGCAGTCATCAGTGTGCTAGCCAGCCAGTACAAAGCCGACCGCAAGCGTCTGACGCCCGTAGGCGTGTCATTTGCCAGCCCCATTGCACCCAATACCAGCGAAGACGGCAAAGCCAAAAACCGCCGCGTGGAGCTGGTGCCCAACAATTGACGTCGGAAAACGAGTGATCGGACAGTTGGTGGACGCGGGCTTTGACCCGCTAGTGGGTGCGCATCAACTACCAGCTGCCCGATGCACCGCCGCCACCAAAATCTCCGCCGCCACCCGAACTGTAGCCGCCACCACTAGAGCTGCCGCCACTCCCCCCTGAACTTCCACCGCCACCGCCACCGCCACGGCGAGTTAGCTGCACGCAGGTTACCAATGCATAGAGCATCGTGGCCATGGCGGCCAGCACCGCCATCCAAAACGCAGCGCCCACCACGTAGGTCAGCAGACCTGCGCCACACCCAATGGCGATCACTGCGGGCTTACGTCCAAGCACGCTACGCATGACGCTGCCAAAAGTCGGCACCATAATCATGAGGAAGACCACCAAGGGGGTCCAATCCATGGAACTCCAATTACCCGCCGCTACCGGCGCAGGTGCAGGCAGTGGCTCGCCGGCTACCAAAGCGGCGATCTGGTCGACACCCGCCCGCAAGCCGCCGGCAAAGTCGCCCCGCTTGAAGCCTGGCGTGATGGTCTCGTCAATGATGCGACTGGCGGCAAGGTCGGGAATGGCGCCTTCCAATGTCTTGGCGACCTCAATGCGCAGGTTACGGTCGTTTTTGGCAACGATGACCAGTACGCCATCGCCAATGTCGCGCCGACCGATTTTCCAGGTGTTGGCGACCCGATTCGCATAACTGGCGATATCCTCTGGCTGCGTCGATGCCAACATCAAGACCACGACCTGCGCGCCCTTGCGAGTTTCCAGGTCTGCCAACGCAGCCTCAAGTGCCGTTGTTTGGTTGGCATCGAGCGTACCGGTCTGGTCCATGACATGGGCACTGAGGGCAGGAACAGGTAGTACATCCTGGGCAAATGTCGCAACGCCGGACAAGGTCAACACGACCGTCAGCAACCACCCGAACAGGCGAACCACCAGCGCAGTGCGGTTAACCGCGCTGCACAAACCGGAGTGTCGAGGGGCGAATAGGCGTTGTAACCGCATGCGCTCAAGTATGGCAGCAATTGCGCAAAATATGGGCTTCTGCCTTGGGCGCCAGCGCCGCAGCACAGTGGGCAGCGGCACCGGCCTCCTGCGCCCAAGCTAGCGTGTCACGTGCCGTATGGCCCCATGGGCGGGTTTGCAGACCGGCTTCCGCCGCAGGGTGTCCGCTACCCAGCAACATGCCGCCAAAGTCAGGGTCAGCCTCGGGTATCCACAGCGGCAAACCGGTCCAGGGTGCCACCTGGGCGCGTACCAAGGCGGCGTCATCACACCACACCAGTTCCGCAATGCTTGCACTGGCTGACTGGCAGGCTTGCAACGCTTGCGCCATACTGCCCGAAGTTCCCACAGCGTGAAAGACGCCGGGTGTGCGCTGTAGCGCCAGGTGCACGCACCATTGAGCCAGGTCGCGTACATCGATAAATTGCACGGGGCGATCCGGGCGCCCCGGCGCCAGTACGGTGCCGCCACGGTTCAGGCGGCTTGGCCAGTAGGTGAAGCGCCCGCTAGGGTCAAACGGTCCAACAATCAATCCGGGCCGCACAGTCGCAAACCGCCCGGGCATGGCCTTGGCAATCACGTCCTCGGCACGGGCCTTGGCGCCGCCATAGCCATCCACTGCGGTGGTCACATCGGCCGTTTCGTCATAAGCGCAGCCTGGCGCAAAGCGTGCGTAGACCGAGATGGTGGACACGAACACATAGTGCGCAACCTGGTCGCGCAAGGCGTCGCAGGAGCGTTGGAGTTGTGCCGGCGTGTAGCCGCTGCAATCGACAACTGCGTCAAACGCCCGGCCCTTGAGCGCACTAAGGTCACCATCACGGTCACCGCGCAATTGCTCTACCGCTTGGGCAAACTGCACATCGTGCGTGCCACGGTTGAGCAGCGTAGCCTCGCAGCCCGCAGCCAGTGCGGCATCCAACACGTGCCGGCCCAGGAACACCGTACCGCCCAGGATCAAGAGTTTTTTCATTGCCGCATCCCGTACCAAACTTACAAACACCTGAGCATAATCGGCAGCCCAGTACCACCACAGCACCATGCGCGCACTGATCGATTTCGCCGCCATAGCGGCCCCAACGCAGCCCAAGGCCATGCCATCTGGCTCTGGCGCATTGCGCGTTGCGTTTGGCGAGCCGGTTGAAGTATTGGCGACGCACACGCTGGACCAGGTCAAGGCTGTGCTTCAGGCCGTGGAAGAACGGGCCTTGCGCGGCCAGTGGTGTGTGGGCTATGTGCGCTACGAGGCGGCGCCCGCCTTTGACCATGCGCTGGCGGTGCACGCGACGACCGGCCCATTGGTATGGTTTGGGGTGCACGATGCGCCGCTGCCGCAAGAACCATCCGGGGATGTGGTGGCATCCAGTCCCGAAGCGGCACCCACCGATGTTTGTCGCGCCACTTGGCACAACGGCATGACCCGCGCCACGTTTGATGCCGCAATGGCCCGCTTGCACCAGTCCATTGCCGATGGCGAGATTTATCAGGCCAACTTCACCACCCGCACTGCAGGCCAATTGCAGGTGCCGCCGCTGGAACTGTTTGCGGCCATGCGCCAGGCACAGCCCGGTGGCTTTGCCGCGTATATCGACACGGGCGAGGAACAGGTGCTGTCTGTTTCGCCCGAATTGTTTTTTGACTGGCACGACGGCCACCTGATCACACGCCCCATGAAAGGCACGGCCCCGCGCGACGACGATCAAGAAGCAGACGCCGCCCTGGCCCAGGCCCTGCGCACCTCACCCAAAGAGCGGGCTGAGAACGTGATGATCGTGGACCTGATCCGCAACGATCTGTCCCGCATCGCCAAGCCGTTTTCTGTCACCGTGGACGGCCTGTGCCGCGTGCAGGCCCTGTCCACCGTGTGGCAAATGGTGAGCGATGTGCACGCCGATACGCGCGCCAACACCCGTCTGGTCGATGTGTTTGGCGCCCTGTTCCCCTGCGGCTCGGTCACCGGCGCGCCCAAAGTGCAGGCCATGCGCTTGATCCGCGAACTCGAAGACACCCCGCGCGGCGTGTACTGCGGCGCCGTTGGCGTGGTGCGCCCCGGCGGTAGCGCGACGTTCAACGTACCGATTCGCACCGTGGAGGCACATGCCGGCACCCTGCAAGCGGGCACCGGCAGTGGCATCACGGCAGATGCACAGGCTGCGTCTGAATGGCAAGAGTGGCGCCACAAACAAACCTTTTTACAGCGGGCCAGCCAGTCGTTCTCGATTCTGGAAACCTTGGCCATGCAAGGCGGCGTGCTCCAGCGTTGCGACGCCCACCTGGCACGCATGAAGGCATCAGCGGCCCATTTTGGTTATGCATGGAACCCTGCAGCCGCCCATAACACCCTGCAAGCCCTGTGCCACCAGCACCCACAAGGCAACTGGCGGGCGCGCCTGCTGCTGGATGCCAACGGCACCTTGCACGCACAGGCCTATGCCTTGGCACCCACACCGGCCACCGTGCACTTGCAACTGGCACCCAGCCCGCTGCTAGAGACCGACAGCGAATTCGTGCGCCACAAGACCACCCGCCGCGCCCACTACGAACGCCTGGCGCCCACCACGGCAGAGGTGTTCGACACGGTGCTGTGGAACGCGCACGGCGAGGTGACCGAATGCACCCGCGGCAACTTGGCTTTGCTACTGGACGGGCGTTGGGTCACGCCCCATGCGCGTTATGGCCTGCTGGCGGGTGTTGGCCGCGCCCACTGGTTGGCGCAGGGGCGGCTGGAAGAAGCGGTGGTCCGGCTGGAAGACCTGCCCCGGGTACAGGCCATGGCCTTCATCAATAGCCTGCGCGGCTGGGTGGAGGCTACGTGGCACACGCCGCTGCCGGCGGTATGCGCAGCGGGATGGTCACCGGGCCATCATTCACCAGCGTGACCTGCATGTCCGCGGCAAACTGGCCGGTCCGCACGATGGGGTGGGCACGGCGCGCCTGCTCCACGAACAGATCGTACAAGCGGCGTCCCTCATCGGGTGCGGCAGCAGCGGTAAAGCTGGGCCGGTTACCGCCCCGCACATCAGCCGCTAGCGTGAATTGACTCACGATCAGCAGTCCGCCGACCGTGCCAGCGCCGTCCATATCCTGAACGCTGAGGTTCATCTTGCCCTGCGCATCACTGAAAATGCGCAGCTTGAGGATTTTGGCCAGCAGTTTGTCACCCTCGGCAGCGGTATCACCCTGCTCGGCGCAGACCAGCACCAAGAGGCCCGGCCCGATCTCGCCCACGGTTTGCCCTGCAACCACCACACCGGCGCTGGCAACGCGTTGCAATACAGCAATCATGGCGTGAGCAGGGTTGAGTTCATGCACCTATTGTGCCCAAGACGCGCTTGCCAATATCATCACTGTCGAACCCTGTGATCGACCCCAACCCGCCCTGCATGCCAAACCCACTCAAACACCACAGACTCTGGTTGCTGGCATGGGCATTGGGTACGCTGCTGGGTGGCGCCTTGGTGACGCGGGCCGAGCTGGGTAAACTGCAAGACGCGTTTGACACCGATGCCCGCATCGTGCACCGCCTGCTGAGCCAGCAGGCCGTGCAGCACGACGCGATTCTGCAAACACTGGCCCTGCTGCACAACCCGGATGCTGATGACAACCCGGAGCAGCGCCTGCCCTCGGTGTACCCGCAAATTCTGTCGGTATGGCGCAGCGACGCACACAACCATTGGGATGACCCGGCCCTGCAAAGGGCACAAGACGACTCTCTGCGCCTGGGACATCCCGCGCTGGCGGATGTGGATACGTCCCGGCAGCGTTACCGCCTGGAGTTAGCCGGTTCTGGCACCAGCTACGCGCTGACCATCGATGTCCGCACCATGGTGCCCTGGAATGATTGGCCGATGGACCCGGCGACCAGTCCGGTGCAAGTGACACTGGCCCTTGGCGAGGACGCCATTGTGCTGCAGGCAGGGCACACCAAGCCCGAAGCCACGGGCGGTTGGAACTTTTTCGCGCAAAAGACCCTGGCCGCTCCCAGTCAGCCGTTCGTGGTGATCTCCCTCCAGCATCTGGGCTGGGCAGCCGTGCCTTGGGCCGGGTTGGCCGCCGCGTCCACCGGGTGGACCCTGCTGCTGCTGGCGGCGCGCGCACTCTTGGCGCAAAGCCAGAATCGGCGCCGGGCGGAAGAACGCCTGCGCATGGGCCAGCTGACACGGCTCAACACCATGGGCGAACTGGCCGCTGGCATGGCCCATGAACTGAACCAGCCGCTAGCCGCTGTACTGGCCAGTACGCAGGCTGCCCACCGCATGCTGGCCGACGAACCGGTAGAGGACATGGCAGCGGTACGACAAGCCTTGCAGCAAACCGTGCAACAGGCCCGACGCGCCGCCGATGTGGTGGGCCGCTTGCGCCGCACAGTGGAACGCTCGAATATGGCCAGCGAAGCACAGGTCCTCAACCCGATGGAGCTGACCCGCAAAGCGGTTTACCTGCTGGAGCCGGAGCTGCAGCGCAGCCAGATCACACCGCAGTTGAAATGGGTGGGAGAGCCCTTTGACATACACGGCGATGCGGTGGCGCTGGAGCAAATTCTGCACAACCTTCTGAGCAACGCGGTCCATGCGTTGGAGCAGGTTCCGGTGGGGCGGCGCGCACTGGAGGTGCAGTTGCAGCGTGCCAGCGGCCAGGGCCAGTTGACTGTGCGGGACAGCGGCCCCGGCATTCCCGCAAACGTTTTGCCACATGTTTTCGCGCCGTTTTTCACCACCCGTGAAGACGGCCTCGGACTGGGCTTGAGCCTGTGCGAGACCCTGGCCATGGGCATGGGTGGTTCACTCACGGCCAGTTCCCCCGCATCCGGCGGCGCCACCTTCTGCCTGAGCCTGCCCCTGGCACCCCACCCAACCCCTTCGCCATGAACCACAATGCAACCCCACTCTCTCCGCTGATCCACCTCATCGATGACGACGAGGCGGTGCGCAACAGCCTGGCCTTGTTGATCGGCACCATCGGCCTGCGGGTGCAGCCGTGGGCCGACCCACAGGCGTTTGTGCGCGACTTTGACCGCCAAAGCATCGGCGCCATCGTGATGGACGTGCGCATGCCCGGTACCAGCGGCTTGGCGGTGCTGGACGGTCTGGTGGAACAGGGTGTGGAACAGCCCGTGATCATGCTCACCGGGCATGGCACAGTCGATTTGTGTCGGCGGGCGTTCAAGTCGGGGGCATTCGAGTTTCTGGAAAAGCCGGTAGATGACGAGCGCCTGCTGGAGACACTGCAAAACGCGGTGCGCCAACATGTGAAAACCCGCGAACGCCACCAGGCGGACCGTCGGACCCGCGCGCAGTATGCCCAACTCTCTGTGCGCGAACGCGATGTGTTGGGGCTGATCGTGGCTGGCCTGACCAACAAGGAAATGGGCCGCGCCTTGAGTGTGTCGCCACGCACGGTGGAAACCCACCGCGCCAACCTGTTCGCAAAGCTGGACATCGATTCCCTGGCCCAGCTGGTGCGTCAGTATGCCGCCATCGTGGACGAAGACGTCCCACGCTGACGGACGCTCCACGTAGTTTTACGGAGGGTGCGGCGTAACCGTACGAATGGTCAAACGCCGGGCGAATTTCTACAGTAGACCCACGGTTGATTGAGCCGTGACCACCCCAGACTACCGGAGAAACCCATGCGTAAAACCCTTGCTAGCACCCTGATCCTGACAGCCCTCACTGGCGCGCCACTGCTGGCCGGTGCAGAAGCCGTTCGCCTTGAAAAAAATATGTCCCTGGAACTGGCCAACCAGATCGCCGCAGCGACCGTGGCCAGTTGCACCGCCAGCGGCTACAACGTGACCGCCACCGTGGTGGACCGCGCCGGCAGCGTACGCGCCGTGCAGCGTGCAGACAATGCTGGCCCGCACACGCTGGCTGCCAGCCAGCAAAAGGCATTCACCTCCGCGTCCGCCAAGAACACTACGCTGGCCATGATGGAAGGTGCCCAAAAGAACCCGGCGAGCGCAAACCTGGTCTATATCCCCGGCTTCCTGCTGCTCGGTGGAGGCGTGCCAGTCAAAGTGGGTAACGAAGTGATTGGCGCGGTCGGCGTGGCCGGCGCTCCTGGCGGCAACCTGGACGAGCAATGCGGGATGGCCGCACTGGACAAAGTCAAGGATGCCTTGAAGTAGAAGCACCCAGTAGCCCTCGTGAAATAAGCACAATGCGCTATACAAAATATAGTAAATACAGGGACGCGCTGTATCCGCTATTTACAGGGCGCGGCGGCCCCGTCGCGTGCCTGTTGGCTGCATCGCTCTTGGCTGGGGTGGTGCCTGCCACGGCACAAGTGCCGCCAGGCGCCGCGCAAGTCGCGGCCTACCGTGGACTGCATGCGGCGGCACACCTAGGAGACCTGGCGGAAATTGGACGATTGGTGGCCGCTAAAACTGACCTGGATGCACGCGACACCGATGGCCGCACTGCTGTGCATATTGCAGCCTTCGCCCGACAGCGTGGCGCACTGCAGGCCTTGGCGCAGGCGGGAGCGGACCTGCAACGACTGGAGCACGATCGCTACGACGCAGTCACCATCGCCGCTGTGGCGGACGACGAAGTCACACTGCGCACCTTGCTGAACCTGGGTGCCAGCGCTAAACAGGTCACCAGCCGCTACGATGGAACGGCACTCATCGCTGCGGCGCATCTGGGGCATGACGGCGTCGTGCGCCAACTCATCCACGCAGGTGTGCCGCTGGACCATGTCAACAACCTGCATTGGACTGCAGTGATTGAATCCATCGTGCTGGGCAATGGCGGGGCACGTCACCAGGCGACCCTGCAGGCGCTGATATCGGCCGGTGCGAATTTGCAACTCACCGACCGTCAGGGCAACTCCCCACTGGCATTGGCACAAACCCATGGCCACCGGGAGATGGTGCAGATGCTGCAGAAGGCCGGCGCGAAGTAGCGCGGCCTGGCGCGACTCAGCCCAGCGTCACGCGGGCAAACTTGCGCTTGCCGACCTGCAGCACATAGGTGCCAGCGCCGAGTTTGAGGCCCTTGTCGCTGACCACATTGCTGTCAATGCGCACGCCACCGCCGTCAATCAGGCGGTTGCCTTCACCACTGGATGCGGCCAAACCGGCCGACTTGAGCAGTGCGCCAATGCCCATCGCCGCACCACTCTCGCCCAGGGGCAAACTGATCTCGTCAATGGTGTCAGGAATGCCGCCTTTGCTGCGGTTGATGAAGTCCTGCTCCGCCGCATCAGCCGCTTGCGCACTGTGAAAGCGTGCGGTGATTTCCTTGGCCAGCGCCACCTTGGCGTCTTTCGGGTTGCGTCCCCCTTCAACCTCGGCCTTGAGCGCAGCAATGAATGCTTCGCTCTGGAAGCTCAACAGCGTGTACCACTTCCACATCAGCACATCCGAGATGGACAACACCTTGGCGAACATGGTGTTCGGGTCTTCGCTGATACCAATGTAGTTGTTCTTGCTCTTGGACATCTTCTCGACGCCATCCAGGCCTTCGAGCAGGGGCATGGTCAGAATGCATTGGGGTTCCTGGCCGTACTCGGACTGCAGGGTGCGCCCCATCAGCAGATTGAACTTCTGGTCAGTACCGCCCAGTTCCAAGTCGCTGTGCAGGGCCACGCTATCGTAGCCTTGCATCAACGGGTAGAGAAATTCGTGCACCGCAATCGGCGTGCCGGCCTTGAAGCGGTCATGGAAGTCGTTGCGCTCCATCATGCGGGCCACGGTGTAGCGGCTGGCCAGCTGGATCATGCCGCGCGCGCCCAGTGGGTCACTCCATTCGCTGTTGTAGCGGATCTCGGTCTTGGTCGGGTCCAGCACCAAGCTAGCCTGGCGGTAATAGGTCTCAGCGTTGACCTTGATTTGTTCGGCCGTCAGCGGTGGGCGGGTGCTGTTGCGGCCCGACGGGTCGCCAATCATACTGGTGAAGTCGCCGATCAGGAAGATGACCGTGTGGCCCAGATCCTGCAACTGGCGCATCTTGTTGAGCACCACCGTGTGGCCGATGTGGATGTCCGGCGCGGTCGGATCCAGGCCCAGCTTGATGCGCAGCGGCGTGCCAGTAGCCTCGGATTTGGCCAGTTTTTTGACCCAGTCGTCTTGCGGCAGCAGCTCTTCCACGCCCCGCAGGGTGACCGCCAAAGCCTCTCGAACGCGATCGGAGACAGGTAAAGTTGGGCTGGATGCTTGATTCATAAGGGTTTTTCTCTATGCCGGGGTGCGGAGGGCAGTTATACTGCCTGACCTCTCCTGCGACCTAGTGGAGCCAGCGGCTGGATTTTAGCCGCGCCTACGTTGCAGTTCGGGGCCTAGCGCCAAACAACGCCGCCCCCACACCATGGAGCCCGCATTTTGAAACACCGCCTGATCCAGGCCGCCGAAGATTCTTTTGCCTTCGCCGCCGGACTTGTCCATCGCCATCCCAAGCAACTCACCCTGGTTTTAACCGCACTTTTGTTAGGCGGTACCGGTGCCACCTACGCCGTGGCCTCGCTGGCCCCAGATGCCGCCGATCTGCCGGTCCACACCGTGGTTGAAGACGTTACGCCACTGCAGGTTTTTGCATCTGCCGATGCGGTATCCGACCAACCCTTAAGCCTGTTCCGTTCAGACACTTCGCGCTCTAACGACACAGCGGAAGCCCTGCTCAAGCGCCTGGGCGTCTACGATCCGCAAGCTGCTGCTTTTTTGCGTGCTGACAGCACAGTCCAGCAGACCCTAATGGGCCGCAGTGGACGCGCCGTGACCGTGGAGGCTGGCGGTGACAACACGCTGCACAAGCTCAGCGCCCGCTGGAGCCCCGAAGACGATGGCATGTTCAAGCGTCTGACTGTCGAAAAGACAAAGACCGGATTCCAGTCCCGAGTGGAAACGCAGCCCATGACAGCGTCGTCGCGCCTGACCAGCGGTGTGATCAATAGTTCTCTGTTTGCCGCAACCGATGACGCACGTATCCCCGATGCGGTTGCCATCCAACTGGCGGAAATTTTTTCGGGTGACATCGACTTTCGCCGCGCCCTGCGCAAGGGCGACCGCTTCTCCGTGACCTATGAAACCCTGGAAGGCGATGGCGAACCGTTGCGTGCCGGACGGGTGCTCAACGCCGAGTTCGTCAATGGCGGCAAGAGTTTTCAGGCCATGTGGTTTCAGGAACCCGTGACCACTGGCAGCGCCGTGGCGTCTACCGCCAGCCATACCTTGACCAAAGGCGCCTACTACACCCTGGACGGTAAAAGCCTGCGTCGCGCCTTTCTGAGCTCACCCGTGGAGTTTTCGCGCATTAGCAGCGGCTTCTCCATGCGCTTCCATCCGATCCTGAATAAATGGAAAGCCCACTTGGGCACCGATTTTGCCGCCACCACCGGCACCCCTGCGCGCGCAGTGGGTGATGGAGTAGTAGCCTTTTCCGGCGTACAAAACGGCTATGGCAACGTGGTATTCGTCCATCACCGCAATGGCAATGAGACGGTGTATGCGCACCTCAGCAAACTGCTGGTGAACAAGGGACAGAGCGTGAGCCAGGGTCAGACAATTGGTTTGGTTGGTTCCACCGGCTGGGCTACTGGGCCGCACTTGCACTTTGAAGTCCGCGTTAACGGCGTTCAGCGAGACCCCATGACCATTGCACGCCAAAGCGAATCACTACCCGTACCGGCTTCCGCCAAGGCAGCATTTGCGCAAGCCGCCGTGCAGGTACGTGCCCAATTGGCCATGGCTGCCCAGATGCAGCCGAGCAGCGTGCAGTAGTCACACTGAGCACGGGCAAAGGCCCATGTCCGACTTGTACATCGGCCTGATGTCAGGCACCTCGCTCGACGGCGTCGATGCGGTGCTGGCCGACTTCGGCGGCTCACACCCACGCGTCATTGGGCACAGCAGCGCCGCCTTGCCACCCGCCCTAAAAACCGAGTTGCTGGCCTTGAACGCTCCCTCAGACAACGAACTGCACCGCGCTGCTCTGGCGGCCAATGCGCTGGTTCGGGTGTACGCCGAACAGGTTCAGTCTGTACTGCGCCAATGCCGTTTGTCCACCTCCGCCATTCGGGCAGTGGGTGCGCACGGGCAAACCGTGCGTCACCGCCCCCAGGAGTTTGACGGCACCGGCTATTCGCTCCAACTCAACAACCCCGCCCTGCTGGCCGAGTTGTGCAGCATTGACGTGGTGGCGGACTTTCGCAGTCGCGATGTGGCCGCAGGCGGCCAGGGTGCGCCTTTGGTGCCACCATTTCACCAGGCTTTTTTTGGCCGCACGGACCAGGTGGTGGCGGTGCTCAATATCGGCGGTATCTCTAACCTGACGGTGCTTGATCCAGCCGCAACTGATTTGTATGGTTTTGACTGCGGCCCCGGCAACGCTCTGATGGACGCCTGGTGCCTGACCCATACCGGTCAACCGTATGACGACGGTGGCCGTTGGGCGGCACAAGGCCAGATCCATGGCGCACTGCTGAAGCGCCTGCTGGACGAGCCTTTTTTTGCCAAAACACCACCCAAGAGTACCGGCCGGGACTTGTTCAATATGCCCTGGCTCAAAGCTGCACTGGCCCAAACCGGCCCGCTGGCAAGCGCAGACGTTCAAACAACGCTCACCGAGCTCACCGCGCAAGTCTGTGCCACCAGCGTGCAACAGACAAGCGCCCACTGCAAAACGCTGATCGTTTGCGGCGGCGGCGCACTCAACACCCATTTGATGGAACGGTTGCAGAAGGCCTTGCCGACCTGTCAGGTTGCCAGCTCAGCCGAGTTTGGTTTGCCGCCCCTGCAGGTAGAAGCCTGTGCCTTTGCCTGGTTGGCACGGCAAATGATCACTGGTAAAACGGGAAGTGTCCAAAGCGTTACGGGCGCCAGGGGCGCCCGTATTCTTGGTGCGATCTACCCCGCGCAAGCACGCTAAGGCAAAAAAAACCGGCTCAGGTCGAGAATGAGGAACCGCAGCCGCAGGTGCTTGACGCGCCGGGGTTCTTGATAACGAACTGTGCACCCTGCAAGTCTTCTTTGTAATCAATCTCGGCGCCCACCAGATACTGATAGCTCATGGCATCGATCAGCAGCGAGACACCATTTTTTGTCATGGTGGTGTCGTCTTCGTTGGTGATTTCATCAAACGTGAAACCATACTGGAAGCCCGAGCAACCGCCACCCTGCACAAATACACGCAGCTTCAGATCCGGGTTACCTTCTTCGGCGATCAGGTCTGCCACTTTGGCGGCCGCGCTATCGGTAAACAGAATGGGGGCCGGCATTTCGGTTGGGATGTTTTCAGCTATAGCATTCATGGCGTGACTCCGTACAAATCAGGGTTTGCGCTAATAGTACAGTAATTTGGTCGGGAATTCCATTACTGATTGTTTGCCGCCAGTTTCAGTGTGGGCTTTTCTTCGTCACCCAGGAGCGGGCGCAACTGCCCAGTGATCAAGGCTCCCTGGTGCATTTCCAGTGCGGCGTACTCCACATCCCCCTCGATACGGGCTTTTGGCTGAAGTTCCAGCATTTTGCGCGCATGGATGGGGCCTTTCACGTGGCCGTTGATGATGATGTGGTCGGCCACAATTTCGCCGGTGATGCTGGCAATTTCCGAAATCACCAAAATACTGGCCAGATCGTCACTCGAGTGGATATTACCCGTGATGGTGCCATCCACGCGCAGACCGTCCGTGAAACGGATGTCGCCGGTGATCTGGCTACCCTCGGCAATCAGGCTCTTGATGGGGGGCTGCTTTTTCTTGTTGAACATAGGGACCTCGTTGAACGACTACAACTTGATGGACTGCGTGGCCTTGACCGTTGCGCCATCCATCACCTTGGCAGAAAAACCCTTTACCTGCACGTGGGCAGGCACCTCGAACGCGCCACCGATGCGGCCATATTGACGCACCTTGACTGCTGGTAACTCTCCCGGCAGGGCTGCCGACCAGGGCTTACCGTCGAGCACGCCAGAAAAAGTGAGTTCCAGCCGGCCATTGAATTCCGGTGGATTCTTGCCCGACTGAATCACCAGTACTTGCCATTTTAGCCTGCCGTCACCCTGCAACTCAGCATGGAGGCCTCGAATGGCCAGACCATCCACTCCACTGGCAGGAATGAGCCTTTCAAAAAACCCCAGGTCATCCCGCAGCGATTGATTCTCCATTTCCAGCTGCTTCACATGTCCCGCCACTTGTTCCTGGGTCGTCCGCTCGGTCGTGACCAGGGTTCCTGCCGTATTGGCAACCGACTGCGCCTGGTCCCGCTCAGTCTTGACAGTGGCAAGTTCGGTTTGCAGTTCGATCACTTGGGCATGCAGGCGCATCAACTGGTCTTTGGACCCCTTCTCCAGGCCCGCAATGTCCTTGCCAAACTCAAACGCCCACAGCCCAATGGCCGCACAAAATCCCATCACAATGGCCAGCACGGCCCAACGAAAGGGCCACGGCAGCGCGCTGCGCACGGCCATGCGCGGGGCACTGATGGTGAGGCGGCGGCGGAGCAGGCGAAAACGCATAGGGGGCGAAGTCTAGCAGCCCAAACGACAACAGCCGCCAGAACCTTCGCTTTGGCGGCTGCAACATTTGCAACGGCATGTTGCCGTCGCTGAATGTGTGGATTAGCGCTTGGAGAACTGCTTGCGACGGCGCGCGCCGTGGAAGCCGACCTTCTTACGCTCGACTTCGCGCGCATCACGCGTCACGAAACCAGCTTGGCTCAAGGCGGGCTTGAGCGTTGCATCGTAGTCAATCAGAGCGCGGGTAATACCGTGGCGCACTGCACCCGCTTGGCCGGACTCACCGCCGCCAGCGACGTTGACCATGATGTCAAACGTTTCAGCGTGGTTAGTCAGCATCAGCGGCTGCTTGCAGATCATGATGGAAGTGCCGCGACCGAAGAACTTGTCAATGGCTTTGCCATTCACAACGATTTGGCCGGAGCCTTTTTTCAGAAACACGCGAGCGACGCTGGATTTGCGACGGCCGGTGCCATTGTTCCATTCACCGATCATTTGGCGGCCTCACGTTTCACTGCTGCGGATGAAATTCCGGGGATGTCCAGAACCTTGGGCTGCTGGGCGGTATGGGGATGCTCAGCACCACCGTAGACCTTGAGCTTCTTGATCATGGCGTAACCCAGAGGGCCTTTTGGCAACATGCCCTTGACGGCTTTTTCCAAAGCACGGCCAGGAAACTTGCTCTGCATGTCGCGGAAGTTGGTGCTGGAAATACCGCCGGGATAACCCGAGTGACGGTAGTACACCTTGTCAATCGGCTTGGCGCCAGTGACACGTAATTGGGATGCGTTGGTAACGATGATGAAGTCACCGGTATCGACGTGAGGCGTGTAAATGGCCTTGTGTTTGCCGCGCAAACGGAGAGCAACTTCGCTGGCTACTCGTCCGAGGACCTTGTCGGTCGCGTCAATCACAAACCACTCGTGCACGACCTCAGCGGGTTTTGCGCTGAAAGTTGACATGAGATTTCTCTTTAAAAGAAGGTTTGGCGGGCTCTTTTCCACGGTCGGCGTTCCTCTGATGGGAATCTCTTAGGTGGGGTTCACTTGGCACATGGTCGTGGGACGATGCCAAATGTCTTCGCCGCGGAGCCACAAAAGCGCTGCGAAGCCTTGGATTATACGAAATCTTGACACGTTAGTCGAATTTTGAATTCAGGGGTTACTATCCTCCCATGTTCAGTTACCGCCACGCCTTTCACGCCGGAAACCACGCCGACGTCCTCAAACACACTGTCTTATTGGCCGTTTTGCGCCATATGGTGCAAAAGGACGCGGCACTTACGGTATTTGACACCCATGCCGGTGCCGGGCTCTACCGTCTGGACGGCGACTACGCCCAGACCAGCGCCGAGGCGGCAGAAGGCTTTCTCAAGCTGGTAGCAGGCAAACCCTCGGCACCCTTTGCCCCATTGCTGCAGGATTACATCGACCTAGTGGCCAGCTTCAACAAGGCCGGTAGCCACAAGGTCTACCCCGGCTCCCCTTTCATCATCCACCGCGTCATACAAGAACGCGACCGCGACAAGCTCAAGCTGTTTGAACTGCACCCCACCGACACCAAAACCCTGACAGCCAATATTGCCCAACTCGAAGCGGGCCGCCAAATCGCCATCCTGCGCGAAGACGGTTTTGAAGGCGTCAAGAAATTTCTACCGCCCCCGTCGCGTCGAGCCCTGTTGCTGTGCGACCCCAGCTACGAGCTTAAGACCGACTATGGGCGCGTGGTCGACATGGTGGCCGATGCGCTACTACGTTTTGCCACCGGCACCTATGCTGTGTGGTACCCCATCATTCCACGCCCCGAAGCGCACGACCTGCCCAAAAAACTCAAGACTCTGGCCAACAAGGCCGGCAAGCCCTGGCTGGGCACCACACTCACCATCAAATCAAGCAAGCTGTTGCAAGACGATGCGGGCGAAGTGATCCGCCCCGGCCTGCCCGCCAGCGGCATGTTCATCATCAACCCGCCCCACACCCTGAAGGCAGGCCTGCAAAAAGCCTTGCCACAAATGGTGGAGTTGCTCAAGCAGGACGCCAACGCCACCTTTACCCTAGAGTCGGGTGGCTAATTCGGGAGCGTAAACCATGGCATTTTTCCGCGATGCGTTGGCCATCTTCCGGATGGAAATGACGCTTTTTCCGCGTTTCCCCAAACTGAGAATTTCAGCCGTCGGCGTCATGCTGATCCCAGCCCTGTATGCCCTGATCTACCTGGCCAGCGTGCGCGACCCCGGTGCCCACACGGGCGACCTCAAAGCCGCCATCGTCAACCTCGACCAGGGGCTGGACTACCGGGGCCAGCAGGTGAATATGGGCCAGGAAATGGTGACTTCACTCAAGCAGAGGCACACCTTTGGCTTTGTGGACATGGCGGTGGAAGACGACGCCAAGCTGGCAGTGCGCCAGGGCCATATGGCCTTTGCACTGATCATTCCCAAGGATTTCAGCGCCAATGCCGTGCCTGGCCAAGAGGCTGCGGGTGGGCGCCTGCAACTGTACGTGTCTGAAGGCAACAATTACAACGGCGCAGCCCTGGCCAAACGCTTCGCTGTCGAACTGGGTCACCAGGTCAACACCAACCTGAATGAAAAACGCTGGTCCTTGGTGCTGAGCACCGCTACTGGTTCCATCGACAAGCTGGCCCAGTTGCGCAAAGGCGCTGCCGCACTGCAAGACGGCGCTCACCGCGTCGCAGGTGGCGTGGCCAAAGCCGAATCCGGTTCCAAGGCCTTGTCCACAGGCGCCGATGGCCTAAACACCGCAGTGGGGCAACTAACCGACGGCGTCAAACAATTGGGCGCAGGCCTGCACACCATGGACCAACAACGTCCCGCAGCGCAGGATCTTGCGGCACTGAAATCGGGCGCTGCAGCGTTGGTCACCGGGCACGCTGCCCTGGGCCAGGGCCTGCAAGAATTACAAGGCGGCGCACAGAAACTGGCCGACGGCGCCGAACAGCTGCGCGATGAAACCAAAGGCATACCCCTTGTGGGTGGAAAAATTTCCGCAGGCGCTGGCCAGCTGGCCAATGGCGCCACCCAACTGGGCACTGGCCTGCAAAGCGCACGCAACGGTCAGACCCAGTTAGCCGATGGCACGCAAAAGCTCAGCACGGGTGTCGACAAACTTGCCGACGGCATGGCCGCTTTGGGCGGCGGCATTCACACGGCGGCCAGCAAAGTGCCAGCAGACGCCAAACTGGACGAACTGACCCACGGAGGGCAGAACCTGGCCAAAGGTGCACAGGATTTGCGCGATGGCCTGACCCAACTCAAAGCGGGCTCGCGCGAACTCAGCGCCGGACTGGATATGCTCAACCAATCCTTGCCCGGCGACATCAGCGCCCCCGACGGCAGTGCACGCGGTCTGGCAGATTCGGTGGAACCGGCAATAGAAATCGTCGCCCCTGTTCCCAACAATGGGGCTGGGTTTGCCCCCAATTTTTTGGCGACTTCGCTGTGGATGGGGGCGGTGATGTCGGCATTTTTGTTTCACCTGCGACGCCTGCCGCTGGCTGCACAGCCGGCCTCACGCCCGGCGCGGCTGATGGGCAAACTGGGCGTTCTGACGGGCATTGTGGCTGCACAGTCGGTGGTCATCTTGCTGATGACGCTGTTCCTGCTGAACCTGCACATCGCCCACCTGCCGCAGTTCATGTTTACGCTGCTGATTTCAGCGTTCAGCTTCCTGCTGATCATCGTGGCCCTGACCCGCGCCTTTGGCGATGCCGGTAAGGCTGCGGCCCTGATCTTGCTGATCCTGCAACTGTCATCCGCAGGCGGTGTGTTACCGGTGGAGTTGAGTGGGGGCATTTACCAGACACTCAGCCCCTGGCTGCCGTTTACCTACGTCATCAAGGCCCTGCGTGCCACCATGTTTGGCGCCTTCAACAGCGAATTGTTCAGCCCCTGGCTGGCCATTGGGCTGGTGGGAGCCTTGGCCTGGCTTTCAGCCTGCTTTGTCGGGACCTGGAAGTTTGTGGGCCCGGACGAGCACCGCCCAGCAATGGACATTTGAGATCTTGCGGGACAGACCTTTAGCTCTGTCCTCAACTGATCAGCCCAATTCCAGCCGCTCGCACAGCGCCACAGTGGCCACGCTCTGGTTCATGGTGTAGAAGTGCAAGGCTGGTGCGCCACCGGCACGCAACTGCTCGCACAGACTGGTTACCACGTCCAGACCAAACGCCTTGATGGAGGCGGTGTCGTCCCCAAAGCCTTGCAGACGCAGGCGAATCCAGCGCGGAATCTCGGCGCCGCTGGCATCCGAGAAACGCATCAACTGGGTGGAACTGGTGATGGGCATGATGCCCGGCACCACCGGCACATGCACACCCAGGGCTGCCACATCGTCCACAAAGCGGAAGTAGGCATCCGGGTTGTAGAAATACTGGGTGATGGCCGAGTTGGCTCCAGCCTTCACCTTGGCGGCAAAAGCCTGCAGGTCGCTGTCGGGTGACTTGGCCTGGGGATGCACCTCAGGGTAGGCCGCCACTTCAATATGGAAATCATTGCCCGTTTCCTGCCGAATAAAGGCGACCAGATCACTGGCGTAGTGGAACTCGCCACCGGCACCGTAGCCGCTGGGCATATCACCGCGCAAGGCCACCAGGCGTTTGACACCCATGGACTTGAGCGTGGCCAGTTGTACGCGCACGGTTTCGCGCGTGGCGCCAATGCACGAAAAGTGCGAGGCCGCGCTCACCCCCTCGGCCAATATCTCGGACACGGCTTTGAACGTGCCCTCTTGGGTGGATCCGCCGGCGCCAAAGGTCACCGAGCAAAACTCGGGTTTCAGCGTGTACAGCCTTTGCCGTACCACGCGCAACTTCTCAACCCCTTCGGGTGTCTTGGGCGGGAAAAATTCCACGCTCACGGGGATGCGGGATGTTGCATTCATACTGTTTTTCTCGCACAAATGAAAAATTCGCGGTTGCCGTCGCCGCCTTCAATCGGTGAATCCAGCCAGGCAGTCACGGCCAGGCCCAGCTCAGCACAGCATTCACGCAGGCGCTGTTCAATCTGCGGGTAGTAGGACGCGTCCTTCACGATGCCCCCCTTGCCCACCTGGCCCGGTTGCAGTTCAAACTGCGGCTTGACCAGCGTCAGCAGCGTGCCGCCGGGTTTGAGAAACGGCACAACCGCCGGCAACACCAGTGTTTGCGAGATGAAAGACAAATCGCCCACCACCACGTCAAACTCCGGCGCAAACGGCTCTTCACCATGAATTTCAGGGTCAAAAAGGCCGCCAGCCCCCGTGTAATTGACGCAACCAGCTATCAAATCACTAGCATCAAGCGACCGTGCGTTGACACCTTCCACACACAGAACGCGTCCGTCCTCACGGATGGTTGGGTGCAATTGGGCAGACCCAACATCCACGCCTACGACCATGCGGGCACCATGTTGCAACAGGCAATCGGTAAAACCACCGGTGCTTTGGCCGACGTCCAGACAGTCCAGCCCCTGCACCGACAAACCCACCGCCTTGAGTGCAGCCTCCAGCTTCAGGCCACCACGCGAAACATAGCGGGCCTCGGAATCGTCCAGCAGTTGAATGGGGGCGTCTTCGGGAACCTCGTCGCCATTCTTGGCCACGGTCTTCCACTCGTCCCCCTTCTTCCACTGAACGCCGTCGGCAATCAGGCGCTGGGCCTGCGAGCGGGTGCTCGCCAAACCCCGCTGCACCAGCAATTGGTCAATCCGCATGTTTTCCTTTGGTTAACTACAGTGCACCAGCCCCCTTTAGGGACACCGTCGAACCGGCTTTGCCGGGCGGCTGGTGTCGCCCCCTTGAGGGGGAGGCGCCGCAGGCGCTTCGGGGGTGTTCAATATCTGTAAGTGTCTTTTTTGTACGGGCCGGACTTGCTGACGCCAAGGTAGGCGGCTTGCTCATCGCTCAGCACCGACAACATGGCGCCCACCTTGGCCAGGTGCAGGCGAGCCACTTTTTCATCCAGGTGCTTGGGCAACACATACACCTTGCCGGACTTGTATTCCTTGGGCTTGGTGAACAGCTCGATCTGCGCAATGGTCTGGTTGGCAAAGCTGGACGACATGACGAAACTGGGGTGGCCGGTGCCGCAACCCAGGTTCACCAGGCGGCCCTTGGCCAGCAGGATGATGCGCTTCTCGGGCTTGGCGTTCTTGCCCTTGGTGGCCGGGAAAATCACATGGTCCACCTGGGGCTTGATCTCGTCCCACTGCAGCTTCTCCAGCGAAGCAACGTCAATTTCGTTGTCGAAGTGGCCGATGTTGCTGACGATGGCCTGGTCCTTCATGGCCGCCATGTGCTTGTAGGTGATGACGTTTTTGTTGCCGGTGCAGGTCACAAAAATGTCGGCCTTGTCGGCGGCGTATTCCATGGTCACAACCTTGTAGCCTTCCATCGCGGCTTGCAGGGCGTTGATGGGGTCGATCTCGGTCACCCACACCTGGGCGGAGAGTGCGCGCAGGGCCTGGGCAGAACCCTTGCCCACATCGCCGTAGCCAGCCACCAAGGCCACCTTGCCGGCAATCATCACGTCGGTAGCGCGCTTAATGGCGTCCACCAACGATTCGCGGCAACCATACAGGTTGTCAAACTTGCTCTTGGTCACTGAGTCGTTGACGTTGATGGCGCGCAGGGCCAGCGTGCCCTTGACCGACATTTCTTCCAGGCGCATCACGCCGGTGGTGGTTTCTTCGGTCACGCCGATGATGTTTTTAAGACGGCGGCTGTACCAGGTGGGGTCGAGCTTGAGTTTGGCCTTGATGGCCTTGAACAGGCAGATTTCTTCTTCACTGCCGGGCTTGGCCAAGACCTTGATGTCTTTCTCGGCACGGGCGCCCAGATGCATCAAGAGCGTGGCATCGCCGCCGTCGTCCAGAATCATGTTGGGGCCTTCAGCTGCAGTGCCCTTCTTGCCGCTGAATTCAAAAATGCGGTGGGTAAAGTCCCAGTATTCTTCCAGCGTTTCGCCTTTGTGGGCAAACACAGGCGTTCCTTGCGCCACCAGTGCGGCAGCGGCATGGTCTTGGGTGGAAAAGATGTTGCACGAAGCCCAACGCACTTGGGCACCCAGCGCTTGCAGGGTCTCGACCAGCACGCCGGTCTGAATGGTCATGTGCAGTGAACCGGTAATGCGCGCGCCCTTCAGGGGCTGACTCTTCGCGAACTCTTGGCGGATGGACATGAGGCCGGGCATTTCGGTCTCGGCAATGGTCAGCTCTTTACGGCCCCAGGGCGCTAGGCTCAGGTCGGCAATTTTGTAGTCTTCGGTCTTGGTCGGTTTAATCACGCTCATGGTTTGCTCCAAAAGTAACTCGTTAAGCCACTGAGCCATGCGGACAAACCAAAAGAAGGCTCACCACACAGACCAGTGGGTGAGCGCGGTTGACTGACGTTGCCCCGTCAAGGAAAACGTGTTCCGAGCCTCACTCGTGCTCCTTGCCATACATTGGGAAGGAGTCGAGCTGCAACGCTCCTCGGAAACCGCCATTATACGAAGGAGTGCGCTGACATGCAGCGGCCTCCCAATGCGGTGCAGCGCGTTTCGACGTCAGCCAAGAGACCGACTGACAGAGCCTCCGCTAAAATCGGTCGCTTTCGGGCATACGCCCGCGGACGCCGCGCCCCCGACCCACCTTCTGGAATTCCTGTGTCCTTTCTCTCCGAAACCCGCCGCCGGCGCACCTTTGCCATCATTTCCCACCCCGACGCCGGCAAAACCACGCTGACCGAAAAGTTGTTGCTGTTCTCAGGTGCGATCCAGATCGCCGGTGCGGTCAAAGGGCGCAAGGCCAGCCGCCACGCCACCTCTGACTGGATGGAAATCGAAAAGCAACGCGGCATTTCGGTGGCCTCCAGCGTGATGCAAATGGCCTACCGCGACCACGTGGTGAACCTGCTGGACACACCCGGCCACAAAGACTTCAGTGAAGACACCTACCGTGTGCTCACCGCCGTGGATTCGGCGCTGATGGTGATTGACGCAGCCAACGGTGTGGAAGCCCAAACGCGCCGTCTGATTGAAGTGTGCCGACAGCGCGATACACCCATCATCACCTTTGTGAACAAGATGGACCGCGAAGTTCGCGACCCGCTGGACATTCTGGACGAGGTGGAGCGCGAACTGGGCATGCCCTGCGTACCCATGACCTGGCCGGTGGGCCAGGGCAAACTGTTTGGCGGCATCATCAACTTGCGCACCCAAACCATGACCGTGTTTGAAAGTGGCAGCGAGCGCCGCCCGCAAGATTTTGACGCCATGCCACTCTCCAATGCCGAAGCCTTGCAAAAGCGCTTTGGCCACGAGTGGGACACCGCACTGGAAAGCATGGAGCTGGCCACTGGCGCTTCACCCACATTCGACCGCGAAGCCTTTCTGGCAGGCAAACAAACCCCTGTTTTCTTTGGCTCGGGTGTCAACAACTTTGGTGTCATGGAAGTGCTGGACGCCCTGATTGACCTGGCGCCATCGCCCGGCCCGCGCACCAGTTCGTTTGTGGTCAACAAGCAGCCCGTCATTCGGGAAGTGCAGCCTGAGGATGAAGCCTTCAGCGGCGTGGTCTTCAAGGTGCAAGCCAATATGGACGCCAACCACCGCGACCGCATCGCCTTTGTGCGCATGGCCAGCGGCAAATACACGCCGGGCATGAAGCTCAAGGTGATGCGCACTGCCAAAGAACTGCGCCCCACCAGCGTGGTGACCTTCATGAGCCAGCGCCGCGAGGCGGTAGAAGAAGCCTATGCGGGCGACATCGTGGGCTTTACCACCCACGGCGGCGTGCAGTTGGGCGACACCATTACCGATGGCAGCGTCAACCTGATGTACACCGGCCTGCCCTTCTTCGCTCCCGAAATGTTTATGACCGTGGTGTTACGCAACCCGCTGCGCACCAAGCAGCTGCAGCAGGGCCTGGCCCAGCTGGGTGAAGAAGGTGCCATTCAGGTGTTTCGCCCCGAGATGGGCGGCAATATGCTGCTGGGCGCCATCGGGCAGTTGCAGTTTGAAGTGGTGCAACACCGCCTCAAAGGCGAGTACGACGCCGACATCCGCCTGGAAAGCAGTCAGTACACAGGCGCCCGCTGGATCACCGCCGACACACCCAAAGAGCTACAAGAGTTTGTGCACGCCTACCCGCAACGCATGGCGCGCGACGCGGCCGATGCGCTGGCCTACCTGTGCACCAGCCCGTATGACGTGCGCTTGGCACAAGAGCGCTTTCCCAAAATCCACTTTCACCCGCTGCGCGAACACGCCGGCTTGGCCCTGCAAACGGCAAGCTAGATGTTGCCACTCTTGTCCTGGCCGGTGTCTTCACGCCGAGCCATTACCGGCGTGTTTACCGACATTGATGACACGCTGACCACCCACGGCGCCATCACGCCCGATGCTTTGCAGGCACTGACCGACCTGAAGGCTGCGGGCCTGACCGTGATTGCCATCACCGGGCGACCAGTGGGCTGGGGCCTGCCCTTTGCCAGCCGTTGGCCGCTGGACGCGTTGGTGGCGGAGAACGGCTCTGTGGCCCTGGTTGCCACCAATCCTCATAGTCAAAACACCCTCCAGCCCTCGTCAACGTTACACAAGCCGCTATCAAAACTGTATCAACAGGATACCGCCACCCGCATCGCCAACCGGGCTGCGATGCAGCGGGTTGCCGAGCAGGTGCTGCGGGAGGTGCCCAGCGCCCGGCTCGCGCGCGACGAGGGCGGACGCGAAACCGACCTGGCCTTTGACTACGCCGAGTTCAACCAACAACCGCCCGAAGACGTCCAGCGCGTACTGGCCGTGTTGCAGCGCACCGGCATGCACACCACCATGAGCAGCATCCATATACACGGCTGCTTTGGCGATTTCAACAAGTGGTTGGGTGCACGCTGGATTGCCCGCGAACTGCTGCAACGCGATCTGGAAGCAGAAATTGACCGCTGGGTGTTTGTGGGTGACTCCGGCAACGACCAGGTCATGTTCCAGCACTGCACGCACAGCGTGGGCGTGGCCAACATTGCGCGCTTTGCCGACCAGCTGACGCACTTGCCAACCTATGTGACCCAGGGTGCACGCGGTGCCGGTTTTTCCGAAGTGGCCAGCGCCTTGCTGGCGGTGCGCTAAGCCTGCACCACCGAACGCCTACCTGCCGTTGAGGTCGTCGTTCTTGAAATACTTGGTGCCTTGGATAGTGGCCTGCAGGGCCAGGCCGTTTTCTGTGAGCTGGTACAGCTTGACGCCTGGCGCCACCGTGATGGCACCGGCGGCAGCACCGCCCTTATCGCCGGCCTTGGCGGCAGCGTCGGCCTGGGCGCTGGCTTCCCAACCGCTCTCGGTGAACTGCTTGAGCTTTTCAGTCGTAGAAAAGACGAACACGCCGCGAAAATCCTTCACGCCAAGTCCAATGCCAAAGCCACCGGACACCATTTTCATATAAATGTCCTGGCCGCTGCCGTTGTCATGTGCCACACCCGACCCACCCGCTGCCGACAGCAGGATCAGGTTGATACCCACGTTGCTAAACACTGCGTAGCCGGCCGCTTTTTGCACATCGGCCTTGGCGGCTGGGTGCACTTTGTACAGGCGCGCCAACGTGGCGGAACGCATCTTCTGGATCTCGGCTTTCTGCTCGGCCACCGTCTCGGCCAACGCGGGCCCACTGGTAGCAAACAGGAATGCTCCCGCAAGCGGGAGCAGGGACTGGCACATTAGGCGGCGTTGCATGCTGGAATCTCCTTGCGTGGTTGTGGCGATGTCAGGCAAACCATACACCATCTGCGGCCAACTGCGCGGCCCAATCGTCTCAAACGTCTGCAAAGGCCTGCAGCACGTTCACCGCGTTCACGCCGACCTCTTGCACCGCGTAGCCGCCTTCAAACACCAGCACCGTGGGCAGACCACAGGCTCGCAGACGCTCGCCCACGCGCAGGTAATCGTCACTGTGCAGTGTGAAGCCGGAGATGGGGTCGCCCACAAAGGTGTCCATACCCATCGACACCACCAAGGCCTGGGCACCAAACTGCTGGATGCGTGCCAGCGCCGTGTCCAGCGCAGCCGCCCAGGCGGGGTAGCCGGTGCCACGCGGCAGCGGCAGGTTCAGGTTGAAGCCCTTGCCCGCGCCAACACCCGTCTCGTCCGCGTGACCCAAAAAGAACGGGTATTCGGTGCGTGGGTCGCCATGGATGCTGGCAAAGAACACGTCTGGGCGGTCATAAAAACAAGCCTGCGTGCCGTTGCCGTGGTGGTAGTCAATGTCCAGCACCGCGACCCGCTCCATACCCGCATCACGCAAATACTGCGCGGCCAATGCGGCGTTATTCAAAAAACAATAGCCACCAAAAAAGTCGGCACCCGCATGGTGGCCGGGTGGGCGGCTTAGTGCAAACGCGGCGCGGTCACCCGCCAGCATGGCCTGCGCCGCACTCAGCGCGCAATGCGCCCCGGCACGCGCCGCCACCCAGGTTCCCGCTGTAAAAGGCGTGCCCGCATCAAACGAATACAAACCCATCTTGGCGGAAAAGTTGTCGGGCTCGATATCGGTGCGAAAGGTGCGTGTGGGCCAGACCGAGGGCAGAATGTCTGTGCCCGCATTGGCCGGGTCCAGCGCCACCCACTGGTCCCAGGCAGTGGCCAAAAATTGGAGGTAACGCCGGCTGTGGATACGCTCCAGCAGCGCGTCGTCAAATGCGTTGGGGTGCTGTACGGTGCCCAGTTTGCGCCGCTGCAGCTCGGCCAGCACATGGTCAGCGCGGGCCGGAACCTCGTAGCATGGCACCAAAGCACCGCGAAACATTTCGACCTTGCCTTGGTGCTGGGCGTGAAGGTGGTTGTAGAAGGTGATCATGGGTGGGCTCTAGGCTGCTGGGTTGAACGCAGCAGTCGTGCAAGTGATTACCAAAGTATGCACGACTCCACCCGAACCAGCTACGCTTTGTGTCGTAGCCCAAGGCTATGATTGAGCGATAACAGAACGTTGACGTCCTGTACTTTCACGGTGACTCACGACGTATCAGTGAATTTTCTGTCAAAGGAACGATTGCACGATAGATCTTACATCCTCGGATACCGATGCAGTGATTTCTAGTCTCATTTTGTCGGAACGATTCGAACCGACTCGCGCAGAATTCCACCCGATTCAACGCTTCCATCTATATTCGCGTCACCACGGATGCGGGCTTCGCAGTCTTGCCTGTCGTCTCCTTTGTGGACTGCACAACGTCGCAGCGCATTGATTTGATACTCGCTCATATTGCGCTCGTTCACCAGGTGCCCACGCTTGAATTCGGCATACGCATTTTCTGCCTCACGACGACAGTTCGCACGGTTTGAACCCACTGTAGGACTGTCACATGCCGCCATTTCTTGTCGATAGCGATCCCGTCCTGCTGACGAGTCCGTTGCATTTGCCATTTGAACCGTTGCACAGCCGACCAGCGAAATCGCGCAGATCCGAAGTAGGCCAAATGCCCGCTGATTTATCGTATACATGAATAACTCCTTGGACTTAATGACGTCATTTGTGGGTCTTGCGTATCGATTCCGCGAATCGGCCCATGACCGGTTGGAATATGGCAGTTTTGGACAGCTATCTCTGTGCGATGCCGAACACAAAGCGGAAGTGTTACGTAGTGCACACGAAGAAAGCCTGATGGACCGATACGCCTACACAGAAGGCACGGACCATTGCAGCCGGCACGCAGCCATTCGTCACCGGGCAAGGTTCGCAAGAAGTGGACAATCGTAGCCAGCGTTACCATATTCTTCGGATGGGCAGCATCTCAAAGAGTGCAACCCAGCCTTTGAACACCGGGTATGCCCGGTGGTTCTGCCTGCAAAAAAGGCGGTCAGCCTTTGCGGTGTTTCACGCCAAGAATGCTCCGGCCCCAAATGAAAAACCCTGCTAGCCAGGTGGCAGCAGGGTTTGTTAGTCAGGGCAACCGTCCGGTTAGCTCAGCATGCCCATCATGCGCGGCAACCACAGGGACAGGGGAGCCCAGTAGGTTACCAGCAACAAGAAGCCCAACATCGTGAGCAGCCAGGGCCAAACGGCCACTGTCAACTCGGTAATACCCATCTTGGTAATGCCAGAGGCCACGTACAGGTTCAAGCCCACAGGCGGATGGCACATACCCACTTCCATATTGACCACCATGATGATGCCAAAGTGCACCGGATCAATGCCCAGCTTCATGGCGATGGGGAACAGGATGGGTGCCAGAATCAGCACAATACTGGACGGTTCCATAAAGTTGCCCGCCACCAGCAGCAACACGTTTGAGATCAGCAGGAAACCAATCACGCCCACACCAGTGCCGATCATATTGTCGGCCAGTTGTTGCGGAATGTTTTCGTGCGTCAGCAGAAACGAAAACAGCACCGCATTGGTAATGATGTACAGCAGCATCGCGCTCATGTTGGCACTGGAGAGCAACACGCGGGGTACATCCTTCAGGCCCATGTCCTTGTACACAAATACCGCTACAAAGAACGCATACACCGCGCTCATGGCAGCAGCCTCGGTGGGTGTGAATATGCCGGTGTAGATTCCGCCCATCACCACCACGATCAGCAGCAGTCCCCAGATGGCCTTGCGGAACGCCACCCAACGCTGTGCCCATGTTGCCTTGGGTTGGCATGGGTAGTTATTCTTCTTGGCGCGGTACCAGGTGGTCAGGCCCAGCAAGAAGGCAAGAACGGCACCAGGCACCACACCGGCCATAAACAAGGCCCCTACCGAGGTGTTGGTGGATACCGAATACATCACCATCACGATGGACGGTGGAATCAGGATACCCAGCGCACCCGACGTGGTGATCACTCCAGCGCCAAACGCCTTGGGAAAACCGGCCTTGACCATGGCGGGCATCAGGATGGAGCCAATGGCAACCACGGTGGCAGGGCTGGAACCCGACACAGCCGCAAACAGGGCGCAAGCCAGCACACCACCCAAACCCAGGCCACCATGCCAGTGGCCCACCATGGAGGTGGCAAACGCGATCATGCGTCTGGCCACCCCACCGTGGGTGAGGAAGTTGCCCGCCAGAATAAAGAACGGAATCGCCATGATCTCGAACTTCTCGATTCCCGTGAACAGCTTGAGTGCGACCGATTCAATTGGCACCTCGGTCATAAAAAACAGGAAGGACAGGACGGTCAGGCCCAGCGAGATCGAGATGGGCATGCCGGTGAGCATGAGCACCACCAGCAGGGTCAGAATGATGAATGCGTTCATTTCGTATCCCCTTTGCGTGGGGCTTCGTCGGCTTTATCCAGACCATGGGGATGCAGGTTGTCGTCCATGCGGTAGATCGCATCGTCCTTGCCCGGTGCCAGCGGTTCGTCTTCTTCAAGACCGTCCACATGACCGTGGTCATGGTGTGGCAATTCACCCGTGCGCAAAAACGCGACGGTGACCTGCAGAAAACGGAAACACATCAGGTAGGAGCCCAAAGGGATGACGGAATACACGATCCAGGTCGGCCATTCCAGGTCTGGGGTTGTCGGTCCCTCAAACACGTCACCCAGTGCCATGCCGAAGGTAGATAGAAACGCATGGTGCATGCCGTTTTCCCAGACAAAGCGCAAACCAAGCGTGCCCACAATACCCGTGAACAGGGCGCCTGCCAGCAGACCGAACACCACGAACTTTGCCCGCCACGCATCGCCCATGCGGTTGATCAGCACATCCACTCCCACGTGGATGCCAGTACGCACACCATAGGCGGCGCCAAATTTTGCCATCCAAACGAACATGATGATGCACAGCTCTTGTGCCCAGCCCATGTTGATGCCAAGCAGCCAGTCCTGAACGCCTGGAATGGCCATGCCCGACGCGTAGCGGTGCACGACCGACGCAAAGATGATCAGGGTCGCCGCGCCCATGAGGAATGTGATGATCCATTCCTCGAGGTGATCGAGAATTTTCATGGTGTTGTTCCGTTAGCTACAAAAAAGCTCGGTTGCCAGACCGAGCCTTAGCTGCGCTTGCTACTTGGCGGGGTTGTACCCGGTTTCCTTGTAGATGCTGTGGATCAGATCCTTGCCGATACGCGACTCCATCTCGGTATGGACTTTGGCTGTAGCCTTTTTGAAGGCTGCACGCTCAGCCACAGTGGGTACATAGACCTGGGTCTTGCCGGATTTTTTGACGGCTTCCAATGCATTGTCGTTTTCCTGCTTGGCAATCTGGTTGGCATAGCGGGTTGCCTGCTCCATGGCGTCTTCCAGTTGCTTACGGATATCGGCTGGCAAACCATCCCAGAATTTCTTGTTGGTAATCACAGCGTAGCCCAGATAGCCGTGCTCGGTGAGTATCAAATGCTTTTGCACCTCATGCATTTTCTGGGTGTAGAGGTTGGAAATCGGGTTCTCGGTTCCGTCCACCACACCTGTTTGCAGGGCCTGGTAGACCTCGGAGAACGCCAGCACCTGCGGCAAGGCGCCCAGGGCACGCATTTGCGCTTCCAGCACCTTGGAAGACTGGATGCGCATCTTCAGGCCCTTGAGGTCTGCCGGAGTCTTGATGTCCTTGTTGGCCGAGAAGGATTTGAAGCCGTTGTCCCAATAGGCGAGGCCCTTGACGCCCTTGGCATCGAGCTTGTCCAGCAGCATACGGCCCACGGGGCCCTGGGTTACTTTGTGCAACTCATCATAGTTGTCAAAAATGTAGGGCAGGTCAAACACCTCAAACTCTTTCACACCCAAGGGGCCAAATTTGGCCAGGGAGGGTGCCAGCATCTGCACTGCACCAATTTGCAGTGCCTCCATCTCTTCCTTGTCTTTGTAGAGCGTGCTGTTGGCATACACCTCGACCTTCACACGGCCCTTGGTGAGTTCCTCGGCTTTTTTCTTGAAGTACTCCGCCGCATGCCCCTTGGGCGTGTCATTGGCGACCACGTGGCTGAACTTGATGATGATGGGCTGCTGCGCCATCGACAGAAGCGAAAACGAGCCAATAGCCAGGCCCAGGACAATGCTGCGAAGTTTCATGGTGTGTGTTCCATTGGTAGTTGATCTGACGAGCTTGAAGCGTAATCGAACAGATCACAATCTCAAGTGTGGACATCCACTAAGGGTTAACCCGAGGCATTGAAATTATCCCGTACCATCGAGCTCCTTTATTCTTGGCTGCACGCCGCATTACCTTGTTCCTTGCTGCCAAACTGTTCGTTCTGCTGACACAGCCACTGGCCTGGATAGCCACGCTGTTGCTAGTCAGTTTGCTGGTGCCACACAAACCGGCTTTTGGCCGAAAGCTCGTGGCCTTGGCGTTGGGATTACTGCTGTTCATGGGTTGGTTGCCACTGCCAGAGTTGTTGATCCGCAATCTGGAAAGTCATTACGCAGAAGTGATGCCCGACGTGGATTTACGCGGCTATACCGGCATGGTAGTGCTGGGTGGTTCCAGCGAGCCTGGCTACGTCGCCAAAGACCATGCACAGCCCCTGCTCAATGACGCCGGTGAACGCATGACGGCACCAGTGGCCCTGATGCGTCAGTACCCCCACCTTCGATTGCTCTTCACCGGTGGAGAAGGCGATTGGTTGAGCAGAGGGCCCAGCGAGGCGCAGCGTGCCGAGGTTTTCTTCAACCAGATGGGAGTACCGGCCCAACGCATAAAGTACGAGTCTGCCTCCCGCACTACGTATGAAAACGCCTTGCTCACCGCGCAATTGCCGGGCGTGGACATCAGCCAACGCTGGTTGTTGGTCACATCAGCGTGGCACATGCCACGGGCCATGGCCACCTTTGCCAAGGCTGGCTGGAATGTCGCGGCCTATCCGGTGGACTTTCGCACCGGGCTGGCAACGCCATGGACCACCTACTCAATCAAGGACGGCGCACGCAACTGGCAGTTGGCCCTGCACGAGCTTTTGGGCATCGTGGCCTACCGAATCACTGGGCGTCTATAACAGGCCGGGCAAGCACTTTATCAATGCGCTTACCTTCCAACTCTGTCACTTCAAACTGCCATTGCGCGCAGTCAATGCGCGCGCCAACGGCCGGCAGATCACCCGTAACGGCCATCAGGAGGCCAGCTAGCGTGTTATAGCGGCCACGGTATTCCTGGGGCAATTCGTCGATATCCAACCGGGCCTTCAGCTCTCCTACCGGCATCAGACCATCAAGCAGCCATGTTCCATCACTGTGCTGCTCCGCCCATGCCTGTGTCTGCGCGTCGGGTTTCAATTCACCCGTAATGGCTTCCAGCAGGTCGTGTGGGGTGAGCAGGCCTTGGACGACACCGTACTCATCCACCACAAACACCATGCGGGCTGACGTGGTGCGGAACTGCTCGATCAGCTCCATGCCACTGAGTGTTTCCGGCACAAACGGGGCGGGCTCTGCAATGTCTTCAATATGGCCTGGGTGGTTTGGCCCCAACTCCAGTAGCCGGGCCACGCTGATCTTGCCCACGACGCGGTCCAGCGAGCCGCGACACACGGGGTACCAGGAATGCGCACCCTTGTTACCGCCCAAGCTGGCCTGTGCCAGGCATTCAGCTACGGTAGCATTGGCATCCATCCATTCGATGTCCGACCGCGGCAGCATGATGGATGTCAGTGTGCGGTCATCCAGATCAAACACATTGCGCACCATCTGGTGTTCGTGCTGTTCGATGATTCCAGCGTCGACACCCTCCTCCAGGCTGGCGGAAATTTCGGCTTCGGTCACAACCCGGTTATCCGTGGCATCAATACGCATCAATCGGAGCATCCCATGCGTGCACATCGACAGCAGGCGCACGAATGGCTTCGCGCCGCTGGCAAACCAGGTCATGGGGCGGGACAGAACCCGTGCCACCGGCTCGGGGTACAACTGGCCAATGCGCTTGGGCACCAGTTCACCAAACAAAATGGTGATAAAGGTGATGATGGTCACCACCAAGGCCGTGGCAGAGATTTCGGATGCGCGCTGGGAAATGGGCAACACCGACTGCAACCAATGTGCCACCCCGTCACTGAACGCTGCCTCACCCACAATGCCGTTTAGCATGCCAATGGACGTCACGCCCACCTGAACGGCAGAAAGAAACTGCGTGGGATTTTCCAGCAGGGCCTGCGCGGCCAGGGCGCCCTTGTCACCCGTGTCGGCCATGGCCTGCAAGCGCACCTTGCGGCTTGCCGTCAGCGCCAACTCGGACATGGCAAAGGCGCCATTGAGCAGCGTGAGCAGCACGATCAAAAGAAATTCCATGAAACCCAAGCGAGAATGAAGACATGGCACTTTACATGATTGGTGACGTGCAGGGCTGCGACAGTGCTCTGCAGCGTTTGCTGGATACCATCGATTTTTCACCCAGCCGCGACACCCTGTACCTGCTGGGTGACCTGGTTAATCGCGGCCCCGACTCCAGCGCCGTGCTGCGGCGTTTGATGGGCTATGGCCATGCAGCCCACTGCTTGCTCGGCAACCACGACCTGAACCTGCTGGCGGTTGCTCAGGGTGTGCGCAAGCCACATCGCAAAGATACGCTGGATGCCATATTGCAGGCGCCAGACCGTATCGCCATGCTGAACTGGCTAAGCCATCAAAAAATGGCGCTGTTGTTTCAAACCGCCGACAAGCCGCTGCTCATGGTGCATGCCGGCGTATTGCCGCAGTGGAGTGCACCACAAACCCTGGCCTTGGCAGAAGAGGTCGAAGCGGCCTTGCAAAGTGATCAGGCAGCCGCATTCTTCCGGTCCATGTATGGCAATGCACCCAACCAATGGTGCGACACCCTGACTGGCATGGACCGTCTGCGCGTTATCGTCAATGCGCTGACACGTCTGCGCTTTTGCACTGCCGATGGCGCCATGGAATTTGATACCAAAGAAGGCGCAGCCGGCGCGCCAGATGGATATATGCCGTGGTTTGAGGTGCCGGGCCGCCGCACGGCAAACACTACCGTGGCGTTTGGCCACTGGTCCACACTGGGCTGGCTGGAGCGCAGTGACCTGTTATCACTGGATACCGGTTGTGTCTGGGGTGGTTACCTGAGCGCGCTGCAGTTCAACCTGCAGAATGACAGCCAGACACTGGTACAAGTACGGTGTGAACCCGCACAGCAGCCCGGCCCATCCTGATCAGGACGACTTGAACAAAGCGGCGACTTTGACCTTGGGTTTGATATTGGCCGAAATGCTGCGTGTGGCCGGACGTCCACTGGCTTCCCACGAAGGGGTTGCCACTTCACTCACTGCCGCCGGTTCATAGGGTTTGTCGAAAAACGGATCGCGCGGCGCTTTGGGCACCCGGGCAAAATCGCTGCGCGGTGCCCGTGATGGCCGGCTGGAATAGTTCTCGTCCTGCGAACCGCGGCCTTCGCTGCGTCCACCCCGGCCACTGCTGCGAACACTGTCGCCACCGCTTTCCCCTTCATGGGAATACATGCGACGGCCATCGTTGATACGTCCCTGCTTGCGGATATCAGGGACGTCTTCGTCAAACTCCACCGCTTCCAGTTCGATCTTGGTCTTGATCAGTTTTTCGATGTCGCCCACCAAGCGGGCATCATTGTTGCCACCGACAAAGCTCACCGCCAAGCCGGCAGCGCCAGCACGACCGGTGCGGCCAATGCGGTGAATATAGTCTTCGGCGTTGAAGGGGATGTCGAAGTTGAACACCGCCGGCACATCCTTGATGTCCAGGCCGCGGGCGGCCACATCGGTACACACCAGCAAATCCACCTCGCCCTTTTTGAAGGCTTCCAACGCTTTGAGTCGTTCGTCCTGGCTCTTGTCGCCGTGTAGGGCTGTGGTCTTGAGACCTTCGCGTTCCAGCGAACGGGCCAGGCGGGCGCAGCCCAGCTTGCTGTTCACAAACACAAAGGCCTGCTTCATGCCGCGGGTCTTGAGAATCTGGTGCAAGGCGTGGCGCTTTTCGTCTTCCGGCACGCTGTAAAAATGCTGTTCGACCGTGGAGGCCGTCGCATTGGGACGCGCCACTTCAATGGTGATCGGATTTTGCAGGTAGCTGCTGGCCAGCCGTTTGATCTCAGGCGAGAAGGTGGCGCTGAACAGCAACGTCGTTCGGGTCTTGGGCAAGTAAGACAGAATGCGTTGCAGGTCGGGCAGAAAGCCAATGTCAAGCATGCGATCAGCCTCGTCCAGCACCACGTATTCGACCTGGTTCAGCACCGCATTCTTGGCTTCAATATGGTCCAACAGTCGACCCGGTGTGGCCACCAGGACTTCAACACCGCGCTTGAGCTCAAGTGTCTGGGGCTTCATGTCCATGCCGCCAAACACCACGGCACTGCGGATGTTGGTGTACTTGGCGTAGAGCTTGACCTGCTGTGCCACCTGGTCGGCCAGCTCGCGCGTGGGCAACAACACCAAGGCGCGTACCGGGTGGCGGGCCGGAGAGGTAGAAGCGTTTTCATGCTTGAGCAAACGCTGGATCAGTGGCAGCGCGAAGGCCGCTGTCTTGCCGGTGCCCGTTTGGGCAGCGCCCATCACATCCTTGCCCGTTAAAACGACGGGAATGGCCTGGGCCTGGATGGGGGTCATGGACTCGTAGCCCATTTCGGCCACGGCGCGAGCCAGCGGTTCGGCCAACTGCAACTGGGCAAACGCCATGGTGGGCGTGTCTGCGGTCAGTTCATTCGATATTTCTGTAGTAGCCGGGGTATTCAGTTCAGTATTCAAGTCGGTCATGCATAGCAAAAGGAGGTGCTATCCGTCCGATAGCTGATTGGCGCCCAACGCTGGGAGCAATCCGTATTATCCCCTATCCAGCCCGCCAAGCCAAAAAAGGGGCTCGTCGGTATTTAGGGCGCGCCCTTGGCGAAGGTATCGCAGCTTTTCACACTGCCATTCTGGAATCCGGTATCAAACCAGTGCTGGCGCTGGGCGCTGGTACCGTGGGTGAAGCTCTCTGGCACCACACGGCCCGTGGCGGCGCGCTGCAAGGCATCGTCGCCAATCTTTGCTGCCGCGTTCATCGCCGAGGCAATGTCGTTCTGGTCGAGTTTGAAACTACCTTGTGCGTAATGCCCCCAGATGCCGGCAAAACAGTCAGCCTGCAACTCCACCCGCACACTGAGTGCGTTGTACTCGGTCTTGCTGACGCGCTGGCGCATGGCATCCACCTTGCCGCTGATCCCCAACAGGTTTTGCACGTGATGTCCGACCTCATGCGCGATCACATAGGCCTCAGCAAATTCGCCAGGCGCGCCCAACTGGTTCTTCAGGGTCTGATAGAACGCCAGGTCAATGTAGACCTTCTGATCGCTGGGGCAATAAAACGGGCCCATCGCGGTTTCACCCTGGCCACAGGCGGTCGGATAGCTATCGCGAAAGAGATCCAGCTTGGGTTTTTTGTAGGTCGCGTTGCTTTTGGCAAAGATATCTGTCCAGACGTCTTCGGTACTGCCCAAAACGGTCTGGACAAAACGGCCCAACTGATCGTTGGCCGGCGGCTGTCGTGGTGGTGCCTGGCTGACGGTTGGCGCCGAGGCCCCATCACCACCACTCAGAAAACCCAGCACTGTCATTGGGTTGACCCCTAAAAAATAGGAAGCTGCCAGTGCGATGACGATGGAGCCAATGCCAATATGGCGCCCGCCGATGCCACCACCGCCAGATCCACCGCCATCGTCGCGGCGATCTTCAACATTGTCGGATTCGCGATTGCCTTCCCATTTCATATTGGCTCTCCTTGATCAGTTCGTGTGACGAATGATGTATTACTGGCTAGGCCTTGGGTAAAGTAACACCCACTTGGCCCTGGTACTTGCCGCCGCGGTCTTTGTAGGACACCTCGCAGACATCGTCTTTGTCGCTCTCAAAGAACAAAACCTGGGCGCAGCCTTCACCAGCGTAAATTTTGGCAGGCAACGGTGTGGTATTCGAGAATTCCAGCGTAACGTAGCCTTCCCACTCGGGCTCGAACGGTGTGACGTTGACGATGATGCCGCAGCGCGCGTAGGTGCTTTTGCCCAAGCAGATGGTGAGAACATTGCGCGGAATGCGGAAATACTCCAGTGTGCGGGCCAAAGCGAAACTGTTGGGCGGAATGATGCAGACGTCGTCGTTGAAATCGACAAAACTCTTCTCGTCAAAGTTCTTGGGGTCAACCACCGTGCTGTGGATGTTGGTGAATACCTTGAACTCGGGTGCGCAACGGATGTCATAGCCGTAGCTGCTGGTGCCGTAGCTGATGATTTTTTTGCCGTCTTGCTGGCGAATCTGTCCCGGCTCGAACGGTTCAATCATGCCGGTCGTCTCGGCCATATGGCGAATCCACTTGTCGCTTTTGATGCTCATGGGGGCTCAACTCCTAAAGTGGGGGTGATTGTAAGCAGGGCAAGTGCCTCAAATCGCTTGAGAGATTACTGTGCGCTCAATCAACCGGTCATCCCCCAACACAATCATCGAAAACAACAACTCATCCAGATTGGCGGCCAACGCCGTTTTGCGGGCCAGCAAGGGCGTGGCCTGCGGATTGAGCACCACAAAGTCAGCCTCGCAGCCCGGCAGCAGGTTGCCAACCACCCCGTCCAGCCCCAGAGCGCGTGCCGCGCCCGCCGTATGCTGCCACCACAAGTGCTGGGGACTGAGCGACAGGCCCTGCTTGGTCTGCCCCTCACGTCCCACGTAGTAGGCGCCCAGCATGGTGTGAAAAGGGCTAAAACTGGTGCCACCACCCACATCGCTGGCCAGGCCGTACTCATACCCCACGCGGTCAGCCTCGACGTAGTCAAAAAATCCGCTACCCAAAAAGAGGTTGCTGGTAGGGCACACCGCAGCCGCTGCGCCGGTGTCGCGCATCAGCGCGCGATCGTCGTCATCGAAGTGGATGCAGTGGGCGTAAATAGCGCGCTGGCGCATCAGGCCGAAATCATCGTAAGTGGCCAAGTAGCTGCGCGATTGGGGAAATAGCTGCCGCGCCCAAGCGACCTCGTCCTTGTTCTCTGCCACGTGGGACTGAATCCATACGTCCGGGTAGCGTGCAGCCAGGTCCCCGGCTCCGCGCAACTGCGCCTGAGTCGACATGGGCGCAAAGCGCGGCGTGATGGCATAGCCCAAGCGGCCCTGACCGTGCCAGCGGTGGATCAGGGTCTCGGCGTCCAGCAAACTTTGCTCGGTGGCATCTGTGCCCACACCCGAGCGGTTGAGCAGTTGCGCCGGGGCGTGGCGGTCCATCAGGCACAGGCCGGTGATCAGGCGCATCTGCTCGGCTTGGGCTTGGGTAAACAGTGCGTTGACCGATTCTGTATGCGAGGTTGCAAACGCAAGCGCCGTGGTGACCCCATTGCGCAACAGTTCTGCTATAAAAAACGTAGCTGCTTGCGCACTGTATTCGAGGGCTGCAAATCGATTTTCTTCTGGGAAAGTATGGTTCTCCAGCCACGGCAGCAGGCCATCGGCGGGTGAGCCAATCACGTTGGTCTGCGGATAGTGGATATGCATATCAACAAAACCCGGCGCAATGATTCGCCCCGGCAGATGCTCTACTGGCACACCGGGGTAGTGCTGGGCCAGTTCACGCCATGCCCCCACCGCCTGCACCACCTGCACACCTGCCGCGTTGGCCCCAACCACCAGCAGGCCGTCCTCTTCAAACCGCGCGCACGCTGCACCCTCGCTGTGCGGGGCAAACCAGAGAATTGAGGCGCGGTAGGATTTCATGCGTACAAGCTTAAACCGGGATCGGCTCGCTCCGCGTACAGCTGGCCAATAATTACCCATTATTGTTCTGCTGGACGCTATCGGACCTTGAAGGTCCAGTGCGCCCGCACTGGCGGCTCGCGCTACAGTGCCAGCCACGATTCAGTCACACGCAGCAATCAACGTATGTCTTGCACTGGCCTTGTATACTTTTCACACATTGGTGGACGCAGGTAACTGACCTATCGGACCGTAAATCCCTGTGTGAGTGCGCCAGCCCAGATAGACTGAAGCCGCATTCGGTACCGCTGAAGTCCATCCGACCACCAAGGACCTGGGTTTTTTGCAACCGGCACATCACTCAACACCAGGTCCGCGACCCAAACTCCTGTCTGCCCCTGTATCCGAATGCTGGCCGTGCCGTCGGATTGAATGCCCAACGTGGCGCTACTGTCGATAGACTGCAGGTTGCGCAGCAGCAAATCGGGTTCCAGAATGGCTGGATACAAAATCTGGTTATTACCCTTTGAGTCTGTAAAGTGTAAATAACCATCTAATTCCATGGTCAACGTTGCCCCGGCACTCAGGTTGAACTGTGGTTTCGACCAGAAGCTGGGTTGCACCACATAGGTCTGCCCGTCCACCGCAGCGCTGAGTACACCATTGTTTTCCATGCGTGCAGTAGCACCGGCTGGCAACAGACCAACAAGCTCGTCCAAATTCTGCACGGCGGGCACAATCAGCAGAGCCGTACCGCTAACAACAACCTGGTATTGGCCATTGCCCACCGGGTAGAGTCCGTCAGCGCGCGGGTCGTTGAATTGAACCGCCAGCGGCGCAAAAACATAGTTCTGCCCATTGGGTGCGGCCATCACCACAATACCCAGGGATGACTGACCAACAAAACGAAGCCCAGGACTCAGGACGCGTTCCAATACGCTCGCTACCCCAACCATGGTTGCTGTACCTTTTTCGGTGTGAAGATCAAGCACCGTTGGAGCTGTGACCATGCCCGCCCATGGAAACGGCCCTGGTGGAAACACGGGCGGTGGCGGGGGGGGATTGCCCAGCTCCGTATCCACGGCACTGGAGCAGACTTCAACTCCCGTTGTGACGCCACTGGTGGCGACCGGGGTCACGCAGAAGAACAGGTAACGACTCTGCGCGATGGAAACCACGGCATAGCTGATAGAGGTTGCACCAGGCACAGCAACTTTGGTTGCGCCACTACTCTGGGAATCGCGCATCCAGCGGAAGGTTGAGATGCCCTGAGGATCGTTCTGTGCATCGCTATATGTGTAGCGACCAGTGAGTATGCGACTGATCTGAAGGCTACCGTTAATGCCAACGTTGCTGGCCACTGGCGGCGTATTGACTAGGAAGGTGGCAGTGACTGCTTTGACCGTCGTCACATTATTCAGAACACAAGTGGCACCAGTGCAATCTCCACTGAAGCTACTAAAGTTGTAACCCACATTGGCCGTGGCAGTGCAGGTGCTGCTGCTGCCATGCTGCACCGGGTTGGGCGTACAACTTACGGACCCTCCCGCCACCGGGCTGGCCGTGGCGGTGATGGCGTAGGTGTTGAGCGTGAAAATGGCCGTCACGCTCTGCACCGACGTAACGTTGCTGAGAACGCAGGTAGCACCAGTACAGGCACCGCTAAAGGCGCTGAAGGTGTAACCCGCGCTGGCCGTGGCAGTACAGGTGCTATTACTGCCATGCGGCACCGGGTTGGGGGTGCAGCTCACCGACCCTCCAGCCAGCGGGCTGGCCATGGTGGTGATGGCGTAGGTGTTGAGCGTGAACGTGGCTGTCACGCTCTGCACCGACGTAACGTTGCTGAGGACGCAGGTCGCACCAGTGCACGCACCACTAAAGGCACTGAAGGTGTAACCCGCATTGGCCGTGGCAGTACAGGTGCTATTGCTGCCATGCGGCACCGGGTTGGGCGTGCAGCTCACCGATCCTCCAGCCAGCGGGCTGGCCGTGGTGGTGATGGCGTAAGCGTTGAGTGTGAAGGTGGCCGTCACGCTCTGCACCGACGTAACGTTACTGAGCACGCAGCTAGCACCAGTACAAGCACCACTAAATGCGGTAAAAGTGTAGTTCGGGTTGGCCGTGGCAGTACAGGTGCTGCTGCTGCCATGCGGCACCGGGTTGGGTGTGCAGCTCACCGACCCCCCAGCCAGCGGGCTGGCCGTGGTGGTGATGGCGTAAGTATTTAGCGTGAAGGTGGCTGTCACACTCTGCGCGGAGGTGACATTACTGAGCACGCACGTAACACCAGTGCACGCACCACTAAAGGCACTGAAGGTGTAACCCGCATTGGCCGTGGCAGTACAGGTGCTGTTACCGCCATACGTAACAGGGTTGGGAGTGCAGCTCACCGACCCTCCTGCCAACGGGCTGGCCATGGTGGTGATGGCGTACGTGTTAAGCGTGAAGTTCGCCGTCACGCTCTGCGCGGAGGTGACATTACTGAGCACGCAGGTAGCACCAGTACACGCGCCGCTAAAACCAGTGAAGGTGTAGCCCAGGTTGGCCGTCGCAGTACAGGTGCTGTTGCTGCCATACGAAACGGGGTTGGGAGTGCAGCTCACCGAGCCTCCTGCCAGCGGACTGGCCGTGGTGGTGATGGCATAGGTGTTGATCGCAAAATTCGCCGTCACGCTCGCGTCGGACGTGACATTGCTCAAAACACAAGTGGCACCGGTACAGGCACCGCTAAAGCCGGTGAAGCTGTAACCCAAGTTTGCACTGGCGGCACATGTGCTTGCACCGCCTTGCGGCACCGGATTGGGTGTGCAACTAACTGTACCGCCAGCTGGTGGATTGGCCGTGGCAGTGATTGCATAGCTCGGCAAATCTCCGCTGATGGTTACCGAATAATTACCATACAACGGAAACACGGCATTCGCGGTGCCGGAATAGCTGGTTACCACCAGCCAATAGCTGGTGTTAGCCGCCAATCCGTTCGCGGTCAACAAGGCATGGGGGTACGCACCTCCGTCGTCGTCAGCGGCCAACAGATTGGCCCCTGGGCTCCCCTCGGAAAAAGATGAGTACAACGCCAGAAACGAATCAAACTCGGTACTACCACCATTGATGGTGGCCGTTATGGTGCCGCCCAGCGATCCGGTCTTGATTTCAATCGCGTTGTAAGGCAGCGCATTATTGGCGGAATCTGGAAAACCCGCGCGGTCCGTGGGGCGGTTGAATGTTGGTGAACCAGCGTTCAGGTTACCGCTTACAGTGATGTTCGCCGCATGGGCGCCTGCGGTCAACACCAGCAAACCGAACAGCGCCGCCAGCGCCTTCTTGAGCAAATTTGAAGTCATGGTGGGTTCGCCTGAATTTATGGCCGCGCCGGAAAGACACCCTGCAGGGCAATGATGCAATTCAGGGTGGTGTAAGGCATCATGTTGTTGTGGGGTTGCCCACCACCTTGTAGCGCCAGCGCGCCGGGCGCCATGGTCGTGGTGCCCCCGCTGCTATACAGGTTGCCGCTCTGGGCTTGGCCCAGGACATTGCCGGCAGGGTTGGTTTGATCTGCCACGTTTGTAGTGGCCTGAATAGCGTGGGTGTGTGCCGGCATTTCACTCTGCAATAAGGTAACCGACTCCTCGCCGCCACTTTCGCCTTGCCGATAGTCATAAAGGCCAGCACCCTGCCCCGCATTGATCAACACCCGACCCCGCATATCCGGCAAGGCAAAGTTGGATGTGCCGTTGCCGCCATACTGCGTTCCCAACAGTGAAAACAGCGCTGTATTTTGTGAAAGGGGCAATAGCTGCCCATCGCAAGTCGCCCAGCCCCGTGGGGCAAAGTTGAAGGAAACCCACATGATTTGACCGACATAAGGGCTTTGCCCTTCCGCCCAAGCGCCCGTTGGCAGCACCATGTGCGACGTCACAACCAACGCTGTTAACACACGTCGAATTGATTTTGCATACATTTTGATCGTCCTCCCTTGTGTGGCACTGCCTTTAGTTTCGGCTCGGAAAAATACCCTGCAGGGCAATGATGCAGTTGAGCGCGATATAGGGCTTCATGTTGGGATGCGACTGGCTTCCACCCTGGGAGGCAACGGCTGCTCCGGCCATACTGTTCGTCGCGGTACTGGCATAAGCGGACGTTCCCGCGCTGGTTTTCGCCAGGTAGCTTGATGTGTCTGGCGTGGCCGAAGTAGCCTCACGCTGGTCCACGCTCACCACATGGGTGTGTTGTGGCATTTCACCATTGGTCAGCGTGTGCGATTCTTCACCTGCTTGGGTTCCCTGGTAACCACCTTGAGGAACATGGATGGGCGCCCGCCCACGCAGGTCTGGCAATGCAAAATTCGTTACTCCATTGCCACCGTAGGTGGTACCCATGAGGGAAAAAAGTGCCTGGTTCTGATTGATTGGAAGCAGCTGTCCGTTGCAAAAGGCCCAGCCGCGGGGGGCAAAGTTGAATGCAACCCAACTGATTTCCCCCATAAAAGGGTCCATTGAGGCCTGTACGGGTTGCGACGCCAAAGCGGCCAGCCCCCCCAACACCATGGCACAGCACAATTTCTTGATTATTTGCAGTTTCATGTTTGGTCTCCAACATCAATTTTGACTTGGGTATACCCCAAACAGCGAGATACAGCACTTCACCGCAAGGTAGGGTTGCAAGTTGTTATGCGGCTGCGATCCGCCTACAGTGCTGACAGCCGAGGCACTTAGCGTCGCGTTAGGTGCAGACGACGAGAAAACCGCTGCACCGACAGGAGCGGTACCCATAATTCTTCCAGTGGGTGAAGCCGCCTTTTCAGTTGCAGTGTTGGCAGCCATCGCATGGGTATGGCCGGGCATCTGGTTGGCGGTTAACGTGACCGTTTCTGTACCACCAGTTCCGCCGATGACTTTATTGCTAAGCCCCGGTCCTTGCCCCTGACCGACCATCGTGCGCCCCTGGATGTTGGGCAAGGCAAAGGTGGTTTGGCCGTCGCCACCATACGTTGTACCAATCAGACTGAACAACGTGTCGTTTTCGGCAATAGGTACCAACTGCCCATTGCATTCACCCCACCCTGAAGGACAAAAATTCCAGCCACCACAAATGACTTCACCAATGTAAGGCGATTGTGCGTGCGCCACTGGTGCGAAACACAGGGTCCCGAGTGCGGCTAACGCTCCCAAAACAGTGGAAATCAAATTAGCCCGCACACGGCCCGGTTTTTGTAGATGGTTGGGCATCATGAGTTCTCCAATCTCGAATGAGGTTCAATCATTACACAAATTGACTGAAATCACAGCAAGGATTTCCATCGAAATTGAAAAAATATGACGACCCAATAGCGGAAATATTTAGAGCAACTCCCGGGCTTTGACAATCTGAACGTGTCGGTGGGTGCAATCAAATTCACCAAGACGACGATCGCTACCAATGAAAACGAAAGCTCTAGAGCTCACAAAGATGAGCGCCATGGCGTTTCCGTTATGAAGCAGATTCGCTATCAAAATAGTGGCTATCGGCTTATTTTGCCTTGCACGCCGGCTACCAACCAATTCATGCCCAATACCTGTTCATCGCTCAAGGCATGGCCCTTGGCGATGACCGTGTGGCCTTCGTTGTCCTGCACATCCTGGCTGGCAGCAAAGGGGCGCAGCTTGCCCGTTGCAATGTCCTTCTGGCGCGCCAACACCTCTTGCTGCACAGCCTTGGGCACCTTGCTGCCAAAGTCGCCGACGCGAATCATGCCCTCCTTGACGCCACCCCATACGTTGCCCGACTTCCACGTACCGTTCAGCACCGCCTGAGTGCGGCGGGTGTAGTAGTCACCCCATTGGTGGGTGACAGCAACGATCTGGGCATCAGGGGCAATCTTGCGCATGTCGGAATGGTAGGCCACAGCCAGCTTGCCGCGCTCCTGGGCAGCGGCCATGACCGCAGTGGAGCCAGTATGAAACGCAATCACATCCACATTCTGGTTGAACAGGGTCATGGCCGCATCACGCTCGCGCGACGGGTCAAACCAGGCGTTGAGCCAGACTACTTTCACTTGCACCTTGGGATTGACAGAGCGCATGCCCAGCGTAAAGGCGTTGATGCCCTGCAGCACCTCGGGAATCGGAAAACCCGCCACATAGCCTGCCAGGTTGGTCTGGGTCATGCGCCCGGCGGCAATGCCAGCCAGGTAGCGGCCTTCGTAGTAACGCGCATTGGCCACCGCCACATTGGGCGCGGTCTTGTAGCCAGTGATAGATTCAAACTTGACGCCCGGGAATTCCTGCGCCACCTTGAGCGTAGGTTCCATGTAGCCAAAGCTAGATGCAAAGATCAACTTGTTGCCTTGGCGGGCCAGGTCACGGATCACCCGCTCGGCGTCCGGCCCCTCCGCTACGTTTTCCACATAGCTGGTCTGCACGGCACTACCCAGCGCGGCCTGCACTGCCAAACGGCCTTCCTCATGTTGGCGGACCCAACCAGCGTCGGAGAGCGGAGCAACATAAACAAAACCGACCTTGAGTGGCTCAGCCTTGGCTGCATCCTTGGATTGGGAAAAAGCACCGCAAGGTGCAAGCGAAAAAGCGCAGGCGGCCACGAGCGTGGCGGCGAGGTTTTTGTACATGGTAGTCCTCTACATGGCTCCGAAAAACAAAAGGCAAGGCCCGCCGGAGCAGCGGGCCTTGCTGGTATTTTACTGGTTGTGCGCCGGACGAACTTCAGCGTGAACGCTTGTCCACATACATCAACCGGTCGGCGCACTCCCAGGCGGAACCAAGCCCCTCCGCTGGAACCCGTTGCGCCATGCCTATGGATGCCTCTACACCAAAATCGGCCAATGCCTGCCGCATGCGGGCAATTAACGCCTGTGCGCCATTGGGGTCACATTCAACACCAATCAAACCAAACTCGTCGCCCCCCAACCGGGCCACGATATCGGCCTCCCGGGCAGCTTTGCGCAAGGCGTCTGCCGCCCTGCAAATCAAGGCATCTCCAGCGGGGTGGCCTTGTGTGTCATTGGTGCGCTTGAGCCCATCCAAGTCGATGCACAGCACCACGGCAGGGTAACCGTAGCGGCGGCAACGCTCCTCCTCCTTGGCCAAGAGCCGATCCCAGGCTCGCCGGTTGTACAACTGGGTTAGCGAATCGGTTTGGGCTTCCAGTTGCAGGCGTTCGCTGCGGCGCACTTCGTGGACAGACTTCAATTCGACCCGGAGCAACGCACTCAGCAATGCAGCCAGCAGTTCAAACAGGGGCTGGTCATTGACCAGGTTCGCCGGCTGGCTCTGCGGATCAATACCGCACAAGGTTCCAAAGACATCACCATTGGCGTCCAGCAAAGGCACACCCACATAGGCCTTGATCGGCACTTGGCGATTGATGGGAGCGCCAGCATAGGCAGGAACCGCATCCGAGTCCGGAGCAACGCGCGGGCCATTGCCCTTGACCATTTCGGAACAAAATGAATCAGCCCAACGGAATACCGCACCTGGCATGACCCCGTAACCGTGGTCCTCGGTGTGAAGAACAATCCAGTCGTCACCCTCGGTTCGCGTGACCATCCACAAACCAAATCTGTAGCATTGGTGTAAATAATGCAGGACGGCCTGACTGGCTGCTTCAAAGTCCTGCAACACCAGTGCCTGCATGGCCACACCCAGCGCCTGACTATCCTGCGATGCTACAGAGGGGCTTTCGTGCGGTGTGTCGTTCATGGTTGCGGACGTTACACGGTTTTGGAATTTCTCACAAAAACGTCTCAAACACCCCATCCAGCCGCTCGACATACCGGCTGCGCGTTGATGCATCAATAAAGCTGGCGTCAAAACTGTTGCGCGCCAACTGGTAGGCGTGCTGCGATGTCATGCCCAGGGCCGCAAAGGTTTGGGTGAAATTCTCATTGATATAGCCACCAAAGTAGGCTGGATCGTCGGAGTTGACAGTGGCCATGATGCCGGCGTCCAGCATGCGCCGGATGGTGTGTTCGGCCAGCGTGGGGAACACGCACAGCTTGAGGTTGGACAGCGGACACATGGTGAGCGGCACGCGGTCCTGGACCAAGCGCTGCATCAGCGTGGCGTCATGAATGGCCTGCACACCGTGGTCAATGCGCTCAACCTTGAGCACATCCAGCGCGCTCCAGATATAGGCAGGCGGCGCCTCCTCGCCCGCATGGGCCACCAGCCGAAAACCCAGTTCCCGCGCGCGGGCAAACACTTTGGCAAACTTTTCGGGGGGATGCCCCACTTCGCTGGAGGCCAGGCCAATGCCCACAATTTTGTCGCGCAGGGGCAATACCTGCTCGAGGCACTCAAAGGCCTCATCTTCGCTGAGATGGCGCAGGAAACACAAAATCAGCGAGGCCGTCATGCCAAACTTGGCGGGCGCATCGGTGCAGGCGCGGTGCAGGCCGTTGACAACGGTTGCGGCGTCCAGACCGTGGCCGGTGTGGGTTTGCGTGTCAAAGAAGATTTCTGTGTTCAGCACGTTGTCGGCCTGAGCGCGCGTCAGGTACGCACCGGCCATGTCATAGAAGTCCTGCTCGGTCTTGAGGACCAAGGTGCCCGCATGGTATATATCCAGAAACTCCTGCAGGTTGTTGAACACATAGGCATCACGCAGTGCCTGCTCATCTGCAAAGCGCAGCGGCACGTTGTTCCGTTTGGCCAGCGCAAACATCAGTTCAGGCTCCAACGAGCCTTCAATGTGCATGTGCAATTCAGCTTTGGGCATGGCGCGCAGCAGCGCAGGCAGGCGGTCCGCATGAATGGGTTTGTGGTGCATGGTGTTGTATGTCTAGTCAATCACTTGATCTTGGCGGCCTCGACTTCCATCTGGGCTACCAGTTCTTCCATCTGGTCCACCACAGCCTGCACGGTTTCGCGCTTGGAGAGGTCCACGCCAGCCTTTTGCAATTGCGTCATGGGGTGGTCGTTTCCGCCACTGCGCAACAGTTCCAGATAGCGCCCGGTGGCTGCCGTGCGGGATGCTGGCTCGCCCGTTGTCATGTCCTTGAACAGTTTGGCTGAGGACGCAAAGCAGGTGGCGTACTGGTAAACGTAATAAGGTGAGTTGAAGAAATGCGGGATACGCGACCATGTGTATTTGTACGCGTCATCCAGCGTGATGGAGTCACCGTAATAGGTCTTCAACAGCCCCTGGTAGATATCGTTCAGCACTGCGGCGGTGATGGGCTTGCCCTGCTCAACCAGCTTGTGCGCCTGCATTTCAAAGTCAGCAAATAACACCTGCGTATAGAACGTGCCAACGATGGAATCCACCGCATGCTGCAACAACAGGAAACGCTCTTTGGGATCAGTCGTGGTTTGCAGCAACTGGTTGAGCAAAAAGCGCTCGTTAGTGGTCGACGCCACCTCGGCTACAAAAATGGTGTAACCCGATGTGACATAGGGCTGCGTCTCATACGACAGAACGGTGTGCATGGCGTGGCCACCTTCATGGGCCAGCGTGAACAGTGCGCTCTGTGTGTCGTTGTGGTTGAGCAGCATGTAGGGGCCAACACCGTAAACGCCGCCCACATAGGCGCCTGAGCGTTTGCCTTCGTTCTCGTACACATCAATCTGATGGCCTGACAGAAACTTCTTGTACTTGGCCACGTAGTCGGCACCCAGTGGCGCTACCGACTGCAACACCGTTGCCTTGGCGTCTTCATACGGGTAGGTGGCTGTGGTCTTGTAAATCGGGATGGAGCCGTCGTACAGGTGATAGCTCTCGAGACCCAGCAGCTTTTTACGTAGCTTGGCATAGCGCTGCAGCGGCGCCGTGCCAGCGCGCACGGTATCCACCAGCGTATTCACCACGGCTTGCGGAATGGCGTGGTCATCCAGTGCTGCGTCCAGCGTGGTGGGAAAGTTGCGGGCCTGGGCGTTGAACCAGCCCTTTTGCATCACCCCGTTGTAGATGGCAGCATAGGTATTGGCAGTGGCCGCATAGGTGCCCAGGAAAGCCTCAAACGCTTTGGCGCGGTCGGCCTGGTTGTAGTTGGTTTGCAAGACAAACTGGTAGCTGCCAGGGGTAAGGGTTTGCTCCTTGCCGTCTGACAGGGCCAACTTGGGAAACTTGATATCCGACGTGGAGAGTTCCTGAAACGTAGCCGTGGGAGTCTGATTGAAACGCGTGGCCAAGGACAGCAGTCTTTCACCCTGTTCATCCAACACGTGCAACTGCTGTCGGTAGTTGTCCAGAATCGTGAACCGGTAGGGTGCCAAGGCCGGTGTATCGTGAATCCACTGCTCCATGGTGGCCTGGGGAATTTTTAACAGCTCAGGGGTGAACCACGATGTGCTGGTGCCAAATTTGGCAAACACCGCCCCAACGCGCTGAAACTTGCCGGCCACGTCCTGGTTGCGGGTGTCTACGTCGCGCTGCAACTGGGGGTAGCGGTACACCTTGTACTGCAACATGCCAATTTCATCAAACGCCCGGTAGGCGCCCAACACTGCAGCCGGCCCGTCTTTGAGCGTGCCCTTGCGTGCAGAGAACGCATCCATCTTGGCGCCAATGTCGGTCATGGCGGCCTCCCACTCAACCCAACTGCCATAGATGGGTGAGAAATCCCACTTGTACTGCGCCGCAATGTCGGCACGGTTGTGTGTGGTGGGTTTGGGAGCGCTGGCCGCCATCACACTGGTTGCAAACACCAAATGGGCCACTGCCGCAGCAGTGCCAAGCATGGAAATTTTCATGTCGATGGGTTCCCTGAAATAAAAAAAGGGCCGCACAGTAGCGGCCCAGTTTAGCGAATCAACGCAGACTATTTGCCGCCAGGGATCTTGCCTTCAACACCCTTGACGAAGAAGCTTAAGCCCCCCAGGAACTTGTCGTCTGCAACGGCATCCTTGGCGATTTGCACCTTGCCGGTGTTGTCCGTGATCGGGCCCTTCCAGATGACGAAACTGCCATCCTTCAAACCAGCCTTGACTTCGTCGATCTTGGCCTTGGTTTCGGCCGGCACATCGTCGGCAATAGACACGAGGTCAATCGCGCCTTCCTTCACGCCCCACCAACTTTGGCCGCTGGTCCATTTGCCATCCAGCGCGTTCTGGATGGTCTTGGTGTAATACGGAACCCAATTGATAACAGCCGACGCCAAGTGAGCCTTGGGGCCGTAGGCGGTCATGTCGGAATCCCAACCGAAAGCACGCTTGCCCTTGTCTTGCGCGGTCTTGAGCACGGCAGGAGAATCAGTATTCTGGAACAGAACGTCAGCACCGCCGTTGATCAGGCTGGTAGCCGCTTCGGTTTCTTTGGGTGGGTTGAACCACTCGTTCACCCACACCACCTTGGTCTTGATCTTGGGGTTGCTGCTTTGGGCGCCCAGCGTAAAGCTGTTGATATTGCGGATCACCTCGGGGATTGGCACCGATGCCACCACGCCCAGCGTGCCGGTCTTGCTCATCTTGCCGGCAATCACGCCCGCCATGTACGCGCCTTCATAGGTGCGGCTGTCGTAGGTGCTCATGTTATCGGCGGTCTTGTAGCCGGTGGCGTGCTCAAAATGCACATCCTTGGTATCCGCGGCGACCTTGAGCATGGGCTCCATGTAGCCAAATGTGGTGCCAAAAATCAGCTTGTTGCCCTGGCCCACCATATCGCGGAACACGCGCTCGGCATCGGCAGACTCGGCCACGCTTTCCACAAACGAGGTGGAAATTTTGTCGCCAAATTCTTTTTGTACGGCCTTGCGGGCATTGTCGTGGGCGAAAGACCAACCACCGTCACCCACCGGGCCGACGTAGGCAAAGGCAATCTTCAGTGGTTCCGCCTTGGGTGCAGGCGCAGGCGCGGAAGCAACGGGTGCCGGCGCAGGCGCGGGTGCCGGCTCTTCCTTCTTACCGCAGCCCACCAACGCCGCGCTGGCTATGGCGGTCAGTGCTGCCACTTTCAGCAGCGAACGTTTTTGCAAATCGGTCATGTCAATTCCTTCTTTTAAGCACAGAGTTAGGGGCGAGAAATCCGGGGCAGCATCCGCAGTCTAGGCGCCAGGGTAAAACGGCCGTCCAATCGAAGCTGGCATGTTAATCCGAATCCAGCGCGGGTTGCGCGAAATCAGGGCCAAAACCACAATAGTGGCCACGTACGGCAACATGCTCAGGAACTGGCTGGGTATTTCCACGCCAATACCCTGCAGGTGAAACTGCAGCATGGTTACGCCCCCAAACAGGTAGGCACCCAGCATGACGCGTGCCGGGCGCCAGGTGGCGAACGTGGTCAGGGCCAACGCGATCCAGCCCTTGCCCGAAACCATGCCTTCCACCCACAGCGGCGTGTAGACGATCGACAGGTAGGCGCCAGCCAAGCCGCACAGCGCCCCGCCCATCACCACGGCAGCCAGACGAATCCAGCGCACCGGGTAGCCCAACGCATGGGCCGATTCCGGGCTTTCGCCCACGCTGCGCAGGACCAAGCCCGAGCGGGTGCGGTACAAAAACCAGATGAGCCCCAGCGCAAACACTGCCGTCAAATACACCAGCGGATGCTGGCGAAACAGCGCCGGCCCCAGCAAAGGAATATCAGTGAAGTAAGGAATAGCAAAGTTGGGGCGCTCGGGGATTTTTTCTTGCACATAACGAATGCCGGCAAAGGCAGAAAAACCCGCACCAAACAGACTCAGCGCCAAGCCGGTGGCATATTGGTTGGTGTTAAGCCAAATCACCAGCACACCAAACACCAAGGCCATAACCGCACCGGCTCCCATACCGGCGACAAAACCAAGGGTGTCGCTACCCGTGGCCACCACCGTAGCAAAGCCGGCAATGGCCGCGCACAGCATCATGCCCTCGGCACCCAGGTTGACGATGCCGGCCTTTTCGTTGATCAAGAGGCCCAGTGCGGCAATGGCCAGCACGGTGCCAGCATTGAGGGTGGACGCAATCAGCAGTGCATAGGCTTCCATTACTTCGTTCCCCCATTGGCCAGCCAGCGCAAGCGGTAGTTCACCAGGGTGTCACAACCCAGCAAGGTGAACAGTAGCAGCCCCTGAAACACCCCCGTCAGCGACTTGGGCAGGCCCAAGCGCGACTGCGCCAATTCGCCACCAATGTAGAACATGCTCATCAAAATGGCCGAAAACACCATGCCCACCGGGTGCAAGCGCCCGACAAAGGCCACGATGATGGCGGCAAAGCCGTAACCCGCTGGCACATAGGGCGTGAGCTGGCCAATGGGCCCTGCCACTTCCAGCGCCCCGGCCAGACCTGCCGTGCCGCCCGAAATCAGAAGGGCCGTCCACAACGCACGGCGCGAAGAAAACCCTGCGTAGCGCGATGCCGCCGGTGCCAGTCCGCCCACCTGCTGGGCAAAACCGGCGCGGGTGCGAAACAGAAATATCCAAACGCCAGCCACTCCCACCAAGGCCAATAGCACGCCAATGTTCATACGTGAGCCCGGGAACAAGCGCGGAATGCGCGCGGCTGCCTCAAAGGTTTTGGATTGTGGAAAGTTGTAGCCCAGCGGGTCTTTCCAGGGGCCAAACACCAAATAGCCCAGCACCTGCACCGCCACATAGACCAGCATCAGACTCACCAGAATCTCGTTGGCGTTGAAACGGTCGCGCAACAGGGCCGTCAGCCCCGCCCAGGCCATGCCACCTAACACGCCGGCCATCAACAGCGGCACCACAATCCAGCCACCCGTGGTCTTGTCTGCCAGCAGCGCCACGCCGCTGGCGGCAATGGCACCCAGGATGTACTGCCCTTCGGCACCAATATTCCACACGTTGGAGCGGAAACACACCGCCAGCCCCAGCGCAATCAGCAACAACGGGGTGGCCTTGACCACCAGTTCACCCACCGCGTAGCTGCTTTTGATGGGTTCCCAGAAAAACACCTGCAGCCCGCGCACCGGGTCTTTTCCCAACAACGCAAACAGGACCACACCAATCACCACGGTACACAGCAGCGCGAGCAAGGGAGAGCCATAGGTCCAAAACTGCGACGGCTGCGCTCGTGCTTCAAGCTTGAGTCTACGCATGCTGCGCCTCTTCAGCCGGTTGCCACAAGCCACTCATCCACTCGCCAATTTTCTCGACCGTGGCCTCGGCCACCGGCACCGAGGGCGACAACTTGCCGTGTGCAATCACATGCATGCGGTCACACACTTCAAACAGTTCATCCAATTCCTCGCTCACCACCAGCACGGCACAACCGGCGTCGCGCAGAGCCAAAATCTCGCCTCGGATTTGCGCCGAAGCGCCCACGTCCACCCCCCATGTGGGCTGCGACACGATCAAGAGCTTTGGGTTGGCGTCAATCTCACGGCCCACAATGAATTTTTGCAAATTGCCACCCGACAGCGACCGCGCCACCGCCGTGGGCCCATTGGCCTTGACCTTGAACTGGGCAATCAGCCTGGCAGCATGGCCTTCCAGTTGGCGCACGCGAATCCACCCACCGGCAAAACGCGGCATGGAAATGGATTCGGTGCGCGTCAGCAAGAGGTTGTGTGCCAGGCTCAGCGTGGGCACGGCGCCGCGCCCCAGGCGCTCTTCGGGCACAAAGTGCAGGCCCATCTTGCGCCGCCGCCCGGGGTGCATGTGGGACACATCCACCTCGCCCATGTGGATGCTGCCGCGCGGGGAACGGACGTCTTCGCCCGACAACGCATACAGCAACTCTTTCTGGCCGTTGCCCGATACGCCGGCAATGCCCACCACTTCACCGGCGCGCACATGCAGGTGAATGTCTTGCAGGTCCACGCCAAATTGGTCCTCTCGCGCCAAGTGCAGGCCTTTGACCACCATCACCGCCGATCCAGCATGTTTGGCCGCACGGCTCAGCGTGGGCGGCTCGGCCCCGATCATCAAGCGCGATAACGAGGCGTTGGACTCTTGCTGCGGGTTGCATACACCCGTCACTTTGCCTGCGCGTAACACGGTGCAGGCGGTGCACAGTTCACGAATTTCATGCAGCTTGTGGCTGATGTACAGAATGCTGCAGCCCTCACTGGAGAGTTTCTTTAAGACCACAAACAGTTTCTCCACCGCTTGCGGGGTCAGAACCGAGGTGGGCTCATCCAGAATCAGCAGCTCTGGGCGGGTCAACAGGGCGCGGATGATTTCCACCCGCTGCATTTCTCCCACACTCAGGGTGTGCACCGGGCGCGCTGGATCAATGTCCAACCCGTATTCGGCAGCCTTGCCCTTGATGGCTGCCGTGACCTGTTCCAGCGAGTTGCGGGTCAGACCCAACCACACGTTTTCGGCCACGGTCATGGTGTCAAACAAATTGAAATGCTGGAACACCATGCTGATGCCGTTGGCCCGCGCCTCTTTGGGGTTGCGGATCTGCACAATCTGGCCGTTGACGCGCACCTCGCCGGCATCGGGTTTGACCGAGCCGTAGATAATTTTCATCAGCGTGGATTTGCCAGCGCCGTTTTCTCCCAGCACCGCGTGGATTTCACCAGGCAGGACGGACAGCGACACACCGCTGTTGGCCACCACGCCGGGGTAGGCTTTGGTAATGCCGGTCAACTGGAGTCTGGGGGTGGCCATACGAATACTTAAAAAGCCGCGTAGCCCTCGTGGGGACTACGCGGCCTACTATTGAATTGCTAGCGCCTGGGTTGACTTTACAACAATTCGGCGGGCACGTTGCCACCGTTTTGGGCCAATTTTTGCAGCACGGTCTTGTGCAGCCACATATTCATTTGGGCCGAATCACCCATTTTTTCTGCGGGGCAGCCCAACTCGGTTGCCAGCGCTTTACGCTCAGCCAAGCTGCTGTCCAGCCCCAACAGCTTCATCAAATCAACAATGGACGTTTTCCAGTTGAGTTTTTCGGCATGCGCTTTGGCCAGTGCCTCCAGCTTGGCCATCACATCCACATCGCTGATAGGAATCGGTGCCGCAGCCACTTTCGCTGCCTGAGCGGCGGCTGCAGCCGGGTTGGCGGCCGCTGCGGTCGCCGCTTCTTTAGCCGCATCGACCTTGTCAGAGCCAAAACCCAGCTTGGCGAGAATATTGCTGAACATACCCATGGTGAAACTCCTTACGTTGAAAAAAATCGAATCACCTCAATTGGTGACTTCCGTCAAGTGCTGATGCCAGTGTGCCACAACAGGATGTTCCGATTCACGTACCATTGTTTAACCAACATCGTTCAAGGAGACAGTCTATGCAATACGTTTGGATGGCAATCATCGGCTTTATTGTGGGCTTGGTGGCGCGCGCGCTGCTCCCGGGTGATCAAAAGATCGGCATGATCATGACGGCAGTACTGGGAATTGCCGGTTCTTTTATTGCCAACTACGGCGGGCAGGCCTTGGGTTGGTACAAGGTGGGTGAAGGCGCGGGCTTTATTGCCAGCGTCGTCGGAGCCATCGTTTTGCTGGTCGTCTATGGCATGGTCACCAAAGCCAGCGGGGCCCGCAGCTAAACGACAGGTCCGTGCACCTATGCCAACGCCCACCAAAGCCCAGCCCTTGCGATTTGTCCGACACGGAAAAATCGTCACCCTCCCCGCCATAGACGCCAACCGCACCCTGCTACAGGTGCTGCGCGAAGACTTGCACTGCACCGGCACCAAAGAAGGATGCAATGAGGGCGACTGCGGCGCCTGCACCGTGGTTGTGGCCGAGGCCGACGGCGACCGGCTCAAATACAGCGCCATTAACAGTTGCATCCGACTGGCGCACTCGGTGGACGGTATGGCGTTGTGGACGGTAGAAGACCTGGCCAATGCGCAGGGCCAGCCACACCCAGTCCAACAAGCCATGGTGGACTGCCACGGCTCGCAGTGCGGCTTTTGCACGCCGGGGTTTGTGATGAGCCTGTTTGGCCTGTACCAGACGGCTGGCGATAACGCCATAACCCGCGAGCAGGCGCAGGCCGCGCTGTCGGGCAACCTGTGCCGCTGCACCGGCTACCGACCCATTCTGGATGCGGCGCAAACCATGCAGACGCACTCCAAAGTGCAGGTTGATGAAACCGAAGTGCTATCTAATTTGAAGCGCCTTGCGTATATTCCACGAGGGCTAGAGGCCGATTTTTCATATAAATCCCCGCACAGCCTGGCCGAACTGCTGGCGCTGCGGGCCCAGCACCCTGCAGCGCAACTGGTGGCTGGCTGCACCGATGTAGGCCTGTGGGTCACCAAGCAGCACCGCCAGTTTGAATGCGTGCTGGACCTGACCCAGGTGGCCGAACTGCGCCGGGTTGAACACTACCCGCACCACATCGCCATTGGCGCCGCCGTCACGCTTACCGACGCCTTTGCCGCCCTGGTGGCTGACCGCCCGCAACTGGCCGAATTTGCCCACCGCTTTGCCGGCCTGCCGGTACGCAACAGCGGCACGCTGGGCGGCAACGTGGCCAACGGCTCGCCCATTGGCGACTCCATGCCGCTCCTGATTGCGCTGGGTGCCAACGTGGTGCTGATGCGCCAGCATGGCAAACAAATCGCCCACCGCGAACTGGCGCTGGAAGACCTCTACACCGGCTACCGCCAAAACGTGATGGCCCCCAACGAAGTGCTGGCCTGGATCAAAGTGCCCAAGGCCACGGCCACGGAACGGGCTAAGGTCTACAAAGTGTCCAAGCGCTTTGAGGATGATATTTCGGCCGTGTGTCTGGCCATCAACCTGCACATCGCGCACGGCCAAGTCAAACAGGCCTCTATCGGCGCCGGTGGCGTGGCAGCCACACCGGTGCGGGCAAGCAAAACCGAAGCCGCGTTGCGCGGCCAACCCTGGACCCAGCAAACGGTGGACCGCGCTATGGCGGCACTCTGCACCGAGTTCAATCCCATCTCCGACATGCGCGCCTCCAGCACCTACCGCCGCACGGTGTTGTGCAACCTGCTGCAGCGCTTCTGGCTGGAAAGCCAGGGCGCGGTGCAAACCGATCTGCGGCAACTGACCCCGACCGACACCAGTGGAGCAGCCGCATGAGCCGCACCCACGCCCCCACCGCATCGGCACCCGCAGCCGGCGCTTCCCATCCACACGAAAGCGCAGTGGCCCAGGTAGCCGGTGACGCCACCTATGTGGACGACATCCCCGAGGTGCGCGGCACGCTGTACGCAGCGCCCATTTTGTCCAACGTGGCCCATGGCCGCCTGCGCGGCGTGGATTGCACCGCCGCACGCGCCATGCCCGGCGTGGTGGACGTGGTGCTGGCGCACGACATTCCCGGCGAGCGCATGCTGGCCGCCTTTGCCGGCGACGAGCCGGTGTTCGCCACCGACACGGTGCAACACATTGGGCAAGTGATTGGCCTGGTGGTGGCCCAAACCGTCATGCAAGCCCGCCGCGCTGCACGCAAGGTACAACTCAGCATCGACGCACTGCCCGCCATCCTCACACCACAAGACGCGCTCAAGGCCCAAAGCTATGTGCTGCCGCCGGTGTTTGTGCGCCGGGGCGATGCCGATGCCGCCCTGGCCACTGCCCAGCACCGGCTGGACGGCACGCTGGAAGTGGGTGGCCAAGAGCACTTTTATCTGGAAGGCCAAATTGCCTACGCCCTGCCGCAAGAACAAAACCAGTGGCTCATCCACTCCAGCACCCAGCACCCCGGCGAGGTACAACACTGGGTGGCCCACGCCCTGGGCCTGGACAACCACGCCGTGCGCGTGGAGTGCCGGCGCATGGGCGGCGGTTTTGGCGGCAAAGAAACCCAAGCCGGGCACCTGGCGGTGTGGGCGGCCATTGCGGCGCACAAGCTCAAATGCCCCGTCAAACTGCGCCTGGACCGCGACGACGACTTCATGGTCACCGGCAAACGCCACCCGTTCTACTACGAATACAGCGCCGGTTTTGACGCCACGGGGCGCCTGAGCGCACTCAAGATCATGATGGCCGCCAACTGCGGCTTCAGCGCCGATTTGTCGGGCCCGGTGGCGGACCGCGCCGTCTTCCACACCGACAACGCCTACTACCTGCCCAACGTGGAGATTGCCTCCTACCGCTGCAAAACCAACACCCAAAGCCACACTGCGTTTCGCGGCTTTGGTGGCCCGCAAGGCGTGATCATCATTGAGGCCATCATGGGCGACATCGCCCGCCATTTGCGGCTGGACCCACTGGACGTGCGCCTGCGCAATGTGTACAGCAATGAGGCCATCCCCGCCAGCCAGGACCGACGCGACACCACCCACTACGGCATGCGCGTGGAAGACAACATCCTCCAACCATTGCTATCAAAGTTGGAGCTGTCTACGCAATATCGACGAGGGCGAGAGGCCGTTTTGGCTTGGAACACTGCCAATCCCATCCTCAAGCGCGGCATCGCCATCACGCCGGTCAAATTTGGCATCAGCTTTACTGCCACGCTGTTCAACCAGGCTGGCGCTTTGGTGCATGTGTACCTGGACGGCAGCGTGCAGGTCAACCACGGCGGCACCGAAATGGGCCAGGGCCTGAACACCAAGGTGGCGCAAATCGTGGCCGACGAGCTGGGCGTTCCGTTTGCGCGCGTGCTGTGCACTGCCGCCGACACCAGCAAGGTTCCCAATGCATCGGCCACGGCGGCCTCCACCGGCACCGATCTCAATGGCCGCGCCGCCCAGTTTGCCGCACGCCACATCCGCGACAACCTGGCGGCCTTTGTGTGCGGGCTGGACGGCTGCGGCGCCGGCGCCATCCGCTTCGAAGGTGGGCAGGTGCTGTCACCGAAAACCACACGCAGTTTCAATGACGTGGTGAACATGGCCTATGCCAACCGCATCCAGCTGTGGAGCGATGGCTTCTACCGCACGCCCAAAATCCACTACGACAAAACCACGCTCACCGGCCGACCATTCTTGTACTTTGCCTATGGCGCCGCCTGCACCGAGGTGGCTATCGACACCCTCACCGGCGAGAGCCGCGTGCTCAAGGTAGACATCCTGCACGACGTAGGCCGCTCCATCAACCCCGCTATCGACATCGGACAAATTGAAGGCGCCTTTGTACAGGGCATGGGCTGGCTCACCACCGAAGAACTGGTGTGGAACGACTCGGGCCTGCTCACCACCCACGCCCCCAGCACCTACAAAATCCCCACGGCGGGTGATGTGCCCGCGCACTTCAAGATCGACCTGTGGCCCGAGCCCAACCGCGAAGACAACGTGTTTGGCAGCAAGGCCGTGGGCGAGCCGCCCTTCATGCTGGCCATCAGCGTGTACGAAGCGCTGCGCGATGCGATTGCCTCGGTGGGCGACGGCAGCCCCGTGCAGTTGCAGGCACCGGCCACAGCAGAGAATGTGTTGCGCAGTTTGCAGCGTCTGTAACCTCAGCCAGTCGAATGTCGGAACGATTTGTGACCAGTTCAATCCCTCTCATGGAGGCAAGTCATGTCCAGTTTGGTTATCTATGGGAACGAGTTCGCGGGCCATATTGAGAACGGTCTGGTTCCACAATCCTTCAAGTATCGATTCCTCGCAGAAGGAGACTCTTGGATGGATCGAAGCGCCATGTTCAGCACTTCTTTGCTACAGCAACTCGCCCCTGCGATGGACGCGGGCGGAGACGATGTTTTGATCATCAACGTGGCAATGTTTGGTGACACGATGCGCAGAATTGGTGACTGCGCCAAGCGCGACTTCAAAATGTGGGTGAACACGCAGTTCAATTGGAAGTTTGATGGATTGCTGCTTAGTGCCGGTGGCAACGACTTCATCGATGCGGCACGTGACCCAGGCCCTGGACAAGGCATCCTGCGCGATTTTTCCGCAAACCCCATTCCTGCCAATGGTCGTGATTGCTTAAACCCAACTGCAGTGCAGGCGTTAACCACTCAATACATGGATCCATGTTTCGCAAAGCTATACCAGGTCGTTCAGTCGAGCCGGCATGCGAATGTCCCCATTTTTCTTAACTGCTACGACACTCCGACTGCACGGAATGCCCCCGCAATTCGAAACGGGCGGTCGTGGCTGTTTGATTCATTCGTCAAGAACAACATCCCGCCGGGCTATTGGCATGATCTAACTGATGAGATTTTTAAGGACGTCCGAGCTACGGTCGAGGCATGGGCTTACCCGCGAAACAACCTCATTCTGGTTCCAACTTGCGGTACGCTGACCCCGGCGGTTGCAGGTGAAACTGGAAGCAGCAACGATTGGCTCAATGAAATTCATCCCAATGAATCTGGATGGCAAAAGCTTGCCAAAGTTTGGCAGCAGACGATCAAAGCGAATTTGCCGTGACACCCAATTGGTTAGGCGGGAGCTTCTAGCTCCCGGCCCCACCACACCACATCCACCATTCTGGTTGAACGTGCATGGACTCGCTACACTTCAGAGTCAAATTGGGCTGTAGCCCTCTTCAATACTGCGTAAGCCGCTATCGAAATCGCAGCACAGGCAGTGCTCAAGGCCTGCGCCCAGTTCCAGACCGGCGCGCAACCCGCGTCGGCCATCGGTGGCAAGAAGAGCTGGTAGAACGACGCTAAGCGGGTGGCGTTTTTGTTTGAGCTGTATCAGCGGTACACCAGCCTGCTGCCAGCCGATGGAGTTCCACGTATGGGGAAACCAATTATGGCAATGGCTTGCAGGCAAATTTATTTTTAGTTAATATAACAAACGTTATAACTTGAAAGATTGAACCATGTCTGCACTCAAACTCACCCAAATTGGCAATTCGGTGGGGGTCATTTTCCCCAAGGAGTTGCTAGCGCGCTTGAAAGTGGAAAAGGGTGACACCCTATTTTGGACCGAGGCAGCCAATGGAGTCACGTTGACGCCCTACGACCCTGAACTGGAAGAGCAACTCCAGGCTGGCCGCGAGTTCATGCATGAATACCGGGACACTTTTCATCAGTTGGCCAAGTGAGCGACTGGAAATGGCTCAATCGCAAGGTCTTGCTGTTGCTGCACGACGAAAGCTTGGCCGAACACGGCGGTGCCAGTGGCTTGCGCGACGAAGGGCTTCTGGACTCCGCGCTGGCGCGTCCGTTGAATTTGGCGCTGTACGAGCAACCCGACGTAGCAAGTCTCGCGGCATCGTATGGTGTCGGACTCGCTAAAAACCATGCCTTTGTCGATGGGAACAAGCGGGCTGCATTTTTGGCCATAGGCTTGTTCCTGATGGTCAACGGGTTTCGTTTGAAGGCAACGCAAGCCGAAGCAACGCTGACGATCCTGGATGTCGCAGCCGGCGAGATCGACGAAGCCACATTGGCTCAGTGGATTCGTACGCAAATTCAACCCCGTTAAGAGTAAACATATACCAGCGCGCACTACAGACCAAGCTTCCGGCAGATTTTCCTGCGTGAGGCGGACCTGTCAAAATCGCCTCGATGACATATTCCCGCACCCTCACCCGCCGCACGCTGTTGGCGGCTGCCACAAGCCTGAGCGCATTCGCCCTGCCCACATGGGCACAAACCAAAACCGTGCTGCGTATTTCCACACCGGCTGTGCCCGATGCCTGGCACGCCAAGATGTGGACCGTGTTCAAAGACGCGCTGGACAAGGCCGCACCGGGCGAGTTCGACACGCAGATCAACCTCAATGCCACGCTGTTCAAACAAGGCGCAGAGCCAACCGCCATGGCGCGCGGCAACCTGGAGTTGACCTCGGTCTCTGCCGCCGATCTGGCCAAGCTGGTGCCCGAGTTTTCGGTGTTTACCGCGGGCTACATCCTGCGCGACCCGGCGCACCAGCAAAAGGTGTTTGGTGGCCCGATTGGCGCGGAGCTGTTCAAGACCGTGTCGGACAAAATGGGCATCACCATTTTGTCCACCTGCTACCTGGGCACGCGCCAGCTCAACCTGCGCGAAGCGCGCAAGGTGCAGACGCCTGCCGACCTGAAAGGCATCAAGCTGCGCATGCCGGGCTCCAAAGACTGGCTGTTTTTGGGCAACGCCCTGGGCGCCACCGCCACGCCGCTGGCCTTTGGCGAGGTGTATCTGGGCCTGAAGACCGGCACCATTGATGGCCAGGACAACCCCCTGCCCAGCGTGCGCGCCGCCAAGTTTTATGAAGTAACCCAACAGATTGTGCTGACCAGCCATTTGGTCGATAGCCTGTTCATTGCCATTTCCAACAAAACCTGGAATGCACTGAGCAGCGCGCAAAAGCAAAAAGTCAGCGCAACTGCCCATACCGCCGCCGTGTACAACAACGACAACACGGTTCAGGAAGAAGCCCAATTGGTGGACTTCTTCAAAAAACAGGGCCTGCAGGTCAACACGCCCGATGTGGCGGCCTTTCGCAAATCCGTGCAAGCCACCTACCAGGCTTCGGATTACGCCAAAACTTGGCCCAAGGGCTTGGTCGAGCGCATCAACGCCACGCAATAGCCCACTCCATGTTCCATGGATTCAAGACCGCTGCCAATGCCATTGGCGGCACCCTGTTTCTGGCGCTGTTTGGCGTCTTTTTGGTGCAAATCGGGGCGCGCTTTGGCTTCAACCAGCCCCTGCCATGGACGGACGAGGCGGCCGTCGTTCTCTACATCTGGGTCATTCTGTGGGCGGCGGCTTTTATGGTGCCCGAACGCGAACACGTGGTGTTTGATCTGGTGTGGAACAGTATGGGCCGGCGCACCCGCCAGGTCATGCTGATTGTGGGCAACCTGATGATTGGCGGCCTGGCGCTGGTGGGCCTGCCCGCCACGTGGGACTATGTGCACTTCATGGCGCGCGAGGGCACGCCCGTGCTGGAGATACCGTTGATGTGGGTGTACCTGCCCTTTGTGCTGCTGATGGTGGCGCTGGTGGTGCGCAGCACCTGGGCGATTTGGCAGGCGGTGCGGGGTGAGAGTCTGGAAACAGAACTGCGCAATTTGTCATGAACATGGGCATCATGGCACTCGTGTGCGTATTGGTAGCCGGCATGCTCCTGCGCATGCCCATCGGCTTCTCCATGCTGGTCTCTGGCTTTGCCTACCTGCTGGTCAAGGGGCAAGACCTGGGCTTGGTGGCCGAGCAGGTGGGTAATGGCTTGTACAACAGCTATGTGCTGCTGGCGGTGCCGCTGTTTGTGTTTGCGGCCAACATCATGAATGCGGGCACGGTGAGCGAGCGCCTGTTCGACTTCTGCCGCATCCTGGTGGGGCGGCTGCGCGGCGGGCTGGCGCAGGTGGACATCCTGGTGAGCGTGATCTTCTCCGGCATGAGCGGCAGCGCCATTGCCGATGCGGCGGGGCCAGGCTTGGTGACCATCAAACAGATGCTCAAAAAGCCCGAGTATTCGCGCGGCTTTGCCGGTGCGGTGGTGGTGGCCAGCGCTACGCTGGGTCCGATTATTCCGCCATCCATTCCCATGGTGATTTATGCGCTGGTGTCGGGCGCATCGGTGGGGGCGCTGTTCTTGGGTGGGGTGGTGCCCGGCTTCTTGATGGCGGTGCTGATGATGGTGGTGGTGCATGTGATTGCCACGCGGCGCAACATGCCGCGCGAGGAACCGGTGCCGATGCGCGAGTGGCCAAGCATTTTGTTTCGCGGTGCGCTGCCGTTGTCGATGCCCATTGTGTTGCTGGGCGGCATTTACTCTGGCGTATTTACGCCCACCGAGGCCGCAGCCGTGGCCGCGTTGCATGCGCTGATATTGGCGGGCGTGGTGTACCGGGCGCTGACATGGCGCACGTTTTGGGGCGTGGTGATGGAGTCCACGCGGGGCAGTGCCGTTATCACACTGATACTGGCAGGCTCCTTCATGCTGAACTACGCCTTTACTGCCGAGGGTGTGCCGCAGGCGATGGCGCAGTGGGTAGAGAGCATGCACCTGGGCCAGGTGCCATTTTTGCTGCTGGTGAACGTGATGTTCCTGGTACTGGGCTGCTTTTTGGATGTGTCGGTGTTGCTGCTGGTATTTGTGCCCATGTTGCTGCCGGCGGCCAAGCTGCTGGGCATTGACCTGGTGCACTTTGGCGTGCTGGTGGTGCTGAACATGATGATCGGGCTGATTCACCCGCCCTTTGGCATGCTGCTGTTTGTGACCAAGGCTCTCACCGGCATTCCCATTGGCGAGATGATGAAGGAAGGCTGGCCGTTTTTGGTGATGCTGCTCTTGCTGCTGCTGGCCATCACGCTGTACCCGCCCATCGTGCTGTGGCTGCCACAGACCATGGGCTACCAGACCCAGTAAGAAGGGCTACCGGTCAGCCGGTCAGAGCGGTATCAGATCAGGCCACATTGGCAGGGCGCACTGGGGCCTGCCAAGTTGCGCAACCCGGCGGGGTCGACCAGATCCACCACCCGGCCAGAACCACTGATGAGGCGCAACTCGCGCAAGTGGCGCAGCACCCGCGACAGCGTCTCAGGTGCGATACCCAATTGGGCCGCAATGGCGCGCTTGCGCAGCTGCAGCTGGACCATGCAGCCGCCTTTGTCGCTGGGTTCGGCGTGGTTAAGCAGCCATTCGGCACAACGCGCCTCGGCGTCTTTGGCCAGGCGGCTAACCGCCAATTCGGTCTGCTGGCGGTGCGCGCGGGCAATATCGAGCAACATGGATTGCACGCCAGACTCGCAGGTGTCCAGGCAGTCCCGAAAGGCGGGCAGCGACACGTGGCGCAAGCTCACTTCGGTCAGCGCCACGGCATCCACCGCACTGCGTACATTCAAAACGGCTGCGGTGGCCTCCAGCCAAGCAGGCCCTTCGACAAGACCCAACTGGTGTTCAATGGTTCCGGCAGCGTCGTGCGCGCCCAGAACGCCAAGCGCAACCCGGCCCGATTCAATATAAATGACCGTATCGGTAGCGGTAGAACGCCGCAGCAACACGGTTCCCTTCACCACGGTTTCGGCAGGGTGTTCGGACAAAGTGGTTTGGACGGCAAGCATGGTCGGGACTTTGCCGTGACCAAGGTCAAGCCATATTGAGCAGGATCAAACAATGATGCAGACAAAATCAGTGTTTACCCCTGTTCTGCATTTTGAAACAAATTGATACATCAAACCACCAAGATCGCGCGGAAATCGTTCACGTTGGTGAAAGTTGGCCCGGTGATCAGCAAATCACCCAGGGCCAAAAAGTAGCCATATGCATCATTGCGATCCAGATAGTCTTCTACTGCCATGCCTTGCGCTTGGGCGCGCGCCAGGGTATCGGGTACCACCCAGGCGCCAGCGTTGTCCTCTACACCGTCAATGCCATCGGTATCCGCTGCCAAGGCGTACACACCGGCCTGCCCTTGCAGGGTCTGCGCCAGGCCCAGGCAAAACTCACCAGCCCGCCCGCCCCGCCCTCTGCTGACTCCCACCGGTTGGGCGCGCAGGGTGACCGTGGTTTCACCGCCACTTAGCAGCACGCAGGGCCGGACAAAGGGTTGACCGTGTTGGGCTACGGCACGTGCCAATGCGGCGTGAACCCGGCCCACTTCGCGTGATTCACCCTCCATTTCATCACTCAAAATATAGGCCGCCACACCGGCTGCACGGGCCGCCTGCGCGGCCGCTTCCAGCGATTGGCGCGGCGTAGCGATCAGGTGCACCGCGTTGCGGGCAAACACTGCAGCACCCGGCTTGGGCGTTTCCAGCATTCCGGCTTGCAGGCGCCGGGCCAACGCATCCGGAATGGCAATGGCGTAGCGCTGCAATATCTCCAATGCTTGGGCACAGGTGGTGGGGTCGGGCACCGTGGGGCCGCTGGCGATGACCGATGGATCGTCGCCCGGCACATCGCTGATGAGCAGCGTAACCACCCGCGCCGGTGCGCAGGCAGCGCCCAGGCGCCCGCCCTTGATGGCAGAGAGGTGCTTGCGCACGCAATTCATCTCGCCAATCGTGGCGCCGCATTCCAGCAAAGCGCGGCTAATGCGCTGCTTGTCGTGCAGCTGCAATCGACCGCCCTCCCACTGCGCGGGCAGGCTCAGCAAGGCCGAGCCGCCACCTGATACCAGACAGATCACCAGGTCGCTCTCAGTCAAACCTTGCGTCAGGTCCAATATGCGTTGCGCGGCCACTTGGCCTGCTGCATCGGGCACCGGGTGGGCGGCTTCCACTACCTCAATGCGCGAAACGGCGGCCAGTGCAGCACGGGGTGGCACATGGCCATAGCGCGTGACCACCAGTCCACTCAAGGATACGTTCTGCGGCCACGCAGCCTCCAACGCCTGTGCCATGGCGGCACTTGCCTTGCCGGCACCCAGCACCAGCGTGCGTGCGCCGGGCTGCGTGGGAGGTGTTGGCAAGAATGCGGCCAACCGGTGGGCGGGCAAGGCTTGTTCAACTGCCGTGCGGTACAGCCCTTGCAGAAATTGCCGTGGCGCGGTGTGCGGGTCCGGTAGTGGCATGGCAATTACTCAATGGCCGCGCCACTTTCAAACCAGGCACGTATCAGGCCGCGCTCAGCTTCGGTGATGTCGGTGGCATTGTTCAAGGGCATGGTTTTGGCCACTGCCGCCTGTTGGTAGATGCCCTGCGCGTGCTGCTGCACCCCTTGGGGCGAATCCAGCCGCACATTCTTCATCTGAACCGCCTCGCCATGGCACTGGTAGCAACGTTGCGCCAGGATGGGTTGCAAAGTCTTGTAGCCAATTGAACCTCCAGCCCTCGTGGAATCTACGTGAGTAGCTCCTGAATTCATAGTGTCTGTTGAAGTAACCGAAGCCGGTCGAAGCCACACCAACACACCCGCAATCGCCACCACGCCCCCCATCGCATACGGCCAGGGGTGGCCGTTGCGCCCCAGCTTGAAACCATGGCGCAGCACGAAGAATTGGCGAATAGCGGCGCCGGCGAACATCATCAACACCAGCACCAGCCAGTTTTGCGGGTGCGTGTAGGTAAAGCTGTAGTGGCCACTCAACATCGCAAACAGCACCGGCAGCGTGAAATAGGTGTTGTGCACGCTGCGCTGCTTGCCGCGCTTGCCGTGGATGGGGTCCACGGGCCGCCCGGCAGTGATGTCGGCCACCACCGTCTTTTGGCCAGGAATGATCCAGAAGAACACATTGGCACTCATGGCGGTCGCCATCATGGCACCCACCAGCAAAAAGGCCGCGCGCCCGGCAAACCAGTGGCAGGCCAGGTAAGCGGCCACCGCCACCAAGAGCGCCACCAGAGCGCCGACAATGGTGTCACCGTTCTGGCGCTGGCCAAACACGCGGCAAATGCCGTCGTATGCAAGCCAAAACACCACCAAAAAAGCCAGAGCAACCGCAATGGCGGCCGAGGCCGACCAGTCCATCACCGACTTGTCGACCAAATAGGTACTGGCGCTCCACAGGTAGGACACGGTGAACAGCGAAAAACCGCTCAGCCAGGTGCTGTAGCTCTCCCAGTAAAACCAGTGCAGGTGCTTGGGCAATTGCGGTGGCGCCCCCGCAAATTTGACCGGATGGTAGAAGCCGCCACCATGCAGTGCCCACAACTCGCCACTCACGCCCTGGCGCTTCTGATCGTCATCCTCTGGCGGCGTGAGGCTGCTGTCCAGAAACACAAAGTAGAAGGATGAACCAATCCAGGCAATGGCGGTGATGACGTGGACCCACCGCAGCAGCAGGTTAGCCCAGTCCAGCAGGTAACTTTCCATGAGATGTGTTCTCCGAGGCGCGACGGCAAAGTGTATACACTTTTGCCACTCCGTGTAGGCCTACGCGGCAAAGATTTACAACGAAAGGGGCAATTACATTAGCCCTCTCATCCGGAGACAAACACCATGAAAAACGAATGGTACAAATTAGGCCCCAGCGACCCTGTTGGTGGACTCACTGTGGTTCGAATCGGAGTGGCATTGATCATTTTGATGCACCCACTGCACGGATTCGCCCACATGGAAGACATCCCGCGTTTTGGCGAATACCTCAGCGCGCTGGGTTACCCCATGGGCCTGCAGTTGGCCTGGATGGTATTGCTGATTCAAACCGCTGCCAGCCTTGCGTTGATCATTGACCGCTGGGTGATACCCGCCTGCTTGGTACACATCGTGGTCGTCTGCTTTGGCTTGGTGCACGTGCACATGCAAAACGGCTGGTACGTGGTCGGACCGGGTCAGGGCGGCATGGAATGGGGGTTTATTTTGCTGGTCTGCCTGTTTGGTGTGCTGTGGGCCTACTGGCCGCGCAGTGCAAAAGCACCTGCGTAATACGGCTTCACAGTGCCATGTAGCGCCCGGCCCGATGGTTGGTGGCCAGGGTCTGATTCAGCACAACGGCACCCAACACCGACAGCGCGGTGTACCACCATTCCACCACCGCAAATGAACACAGCACGATGGCGCAGTCCAGCGCCATTTGTATACGCCCCGCGCGCCAGCCAAAGCGCTCTTGCAGGTACAAAACCAGCACGTTCAAGCCACCCAAACTGGCCCGGTGCCGGAACAAAATCAGCATGCCAGCCCCCATCAGCAGCCCACCCATGATGGCGCTGAATACCGGATTGAGGACATCAAAATGCACCAGCTTGGGTAACACATTCGTTAGCAGTGTCATCAGCATCACAGCGATACCGGTTTTGACCGTAAACGCCTTGCCCATACGCTTCCAGGCAAGGCCAAAAAAAGGCACATTGACCGCAAAAAACAGCAGGCCGAAGTTCCAACCGGTGGCGTAATGCAATAAGAAAGCCACCCCGGTCATACCCCCGGTGAGCAGGCCGGTTTGCCCAAACATGCTGATACCAAGCGCGACAAACAGGGTGCCTGTGAACAGGGCCTGCATGTCTTCGTAGGTTCGGTGTCTGGGGGATGTTGGCGCGCTGGACTGCATGTATGAAGTATCGCACCGGTGCATCGCCACCCTGCAGCACGACCTTACCCAGCCACTTGCAAAATTTGCGCTGCCACGGCCACCGCAATGACTTCGGGGCGCTTGTCCGCAATGCCCGGCACACCAATCGGGCAGGTCACGTGGGACAGTTCTGCTTCGGTAAATCCACGGGCTTCCAAGCGCTGGCGAAACGACGCCCACTTGGTCTTGCTGCCAATCAGGCCCACATAAGGCAAGTCACCCCGGGTGCGTTGGCGCGCCAAACAGGCGGCCACCACATCCAGGTCTTCGGCGTGGCTGAAGCTCAGGATCAGCACCCGCGATTGTGGCGCCAAATCAGCCACTGCTGCCTGCACTGGGTCGGAATGCTCGCAACACACATTGGCGGGCAGGCCACCGGGAAAGATTTCGTCGCGGCTGTCAATCCAGGTGATATCCACGGGCAAATGCAGCAGCACCTGCACCAAGGCACGCCCCACATGGCCGCCACCAAACAGAGCCACGGGCGTGCGCAGTTCGGCCAATGCGTTGCACAGACGCGGTGCATCACTGGCCTGGACGCGTTCAAACTGCAACACAACATCACCCCCACAACACTGGCCCAGACTGGGGCCCAGGGCGTAGCGCACCCTATCCGTCGCAACGTTTGGCTCTTGCAGCAGGTGCCGAGCGTGGGCAATCGCTTCCCATTCCAGACGTCCGCCACCCACGGTAGCAATGGTGGTGTCGGCAAAGACTGCCATCCAGGCACCGGCCTCGCGTGGCGTGGAGCCACGGGTGGAGCGCACAGTGACCAACACGGCGGGCGTATGGGCCAGATGTTGCAGCAAAAGCGTCAAATCACTCACATTCAGATACCTATTGCGTTGACCAAAGTGGCCCCTGACGCGTTAGAGTGGGGCCAACCTGCGCAGAGTATGCCCGTGCAACCCGAGATGCCCACCACCATGTCCGTCTACCCACAGCCACCCCACTATTGCCTTCACCCCAAGGCGGGGAGAGTTCGCGCGTATTGGGCCATGGCACTCGCGTCGCTGCTTTTGGTGTCCTGCACCAGCGAACCCGTCAAACCGTCACCCGAGACCAGCACGATGCCAGAATCCGCAACACAGACTACTACAACACCCAACGCGCCGCCGTCCCCAACGAACGCCCGCACGCCGCGCGAATACCGCCGCTTCGCCGCCAGCCACCTCTACGCCAAAAACAGCCACCGCATCTTCGAAGGCAAACTGCCACCCATGCTGTACGCCATTGGCGTACTACAGGTAGACATCAACAAGCAGGGCGCCGTCATGGCCTTGCACTGGATGCGTGCACCCAAACATGCACCCGAGGTGATGGCCGAGATTGAACGTACCGTGCGCCAGGCTGCGCCCTATCCGGCGCCAGCCATAATGGGGCGCGTAACGTATACCGACACCTGGTTGTGGGACCAAAGCGGCAAGTTCCAGTTGGATACGCTCACCGAAGGTCAGCTGTAGTAAATAAGGCGACTCAACGTCGCCTTGTTCGGCTTGGACAAGAGAGGCTGCTCAGCCAGTCTGAGGGTTCGCGCGGTTGACAGCATCCGACCAGCCACAGATACTGGTACTCGAAATACACTATTTAAATCCCGACAAGGAGCCCGATGATGACAAGCCCCGCCTTCGTTCGCACGTTGCTGGCCGCAATCACCCTCACCGCCTGCGCCAGTGCCGCCTGGAGCCAGGAGGTGGTGCTCAAGGTAGCGCACTTTCTGCCGCCCGGCTCCACCGCGCACGCCAAGTTCATCACGCCCTGGTGCGACAAGATCAACAAGGAGTCGGCTGGCAAGCTCAAGTGCCAAATTTACCCGGCCATGCAGTTGGGCGGTACGCCACCGCAGTTGATTGACCAGGCGCGCGACGGCATTGCCGACATCGTCTGGACGCTGCCGGGCTACAGCGCCGGGCGGTTTCCGGCCGTCGAGGCGTTTGAACTGCCCTTCATGACCAAGACCGCCGAAGGTTCCAGCCGTGCATTGTGGGAGTACGTTCAGGTCAACAAGTTGGACCAGACCGAGTTCAAGGACGTCCATCCAATTTTGTTTCACGTGCATGACAAGGGTCAATTGCACTTGGTCAAGGGGCCTATCAAGACCATGGCCGACTTCAAGGGCTTGAAGCTGCGCGCACCCACGCGCCAGACCAACAAGTTCCTGGCGGCTCTGGGCGCTACCCCAGTGGGCATGCCGGTGCCGCAGGTGTCGGACGCCTTGTCCAAGGGCGTGATCGACGGCGCCATGCTGCCCTGGGAAGTGGTGCCCTCGGTCAAGGTGCAAGAGTTGGTAAAGTTTCACAGCGAGAGCGATCCCAATTCGCGCGCGATGTACACCACCGCTTTCATTTTCGCCATGAACAAGGCCAAATATGACAGCCTTTCGCCCGAGTTGAAGAAGGTGATTGACGCCAATAGTGGCGCTGAAGCCTCGGCCTGGGTGGGCAAGGTGTGGGATCAGTCGGCCACCGGCGCACGCAAGCTGGCAGCCGATCGCGGCAACCAGTTCAACACCATCGGGCTGGACGAGTTGCGCAAGTGGGAGCAGGCCGGTCAGGTGGTGGTTGACTCCTGGGTCAACGAAGTCACGGCCAAAGGCTTTGACGGCAAGGCCTTGCTCAAAAGCGCGCACGATTTGATCCAGAAATACGACCCTCAATAGTTCCCTGCCGCGTGGGCTGAAAGGCCGCGCGCGTCTGAGGGCGTGTCAAGGCAATTTCCTCGCGCAACGCGGCCTGAAGCAGGCAAAACCCGGGGAACTCTTGCATTCTTCTTAAGGACTCCACTTGGCCGAATCTCTTGGCACGCCGTTGCCACCGCCACCCGATGCGTTCGGGCGCTGGCTGTTCTACCTATCACGCGGTTTTGCAGCAGTGGGCGGGATGATTTTGGTAGCCATCACGCTGATGTCGGTGGCCAGCATCGCCAGCCGCTTCCTGACCTCCAAGGGCTTGCAAGGCGACTTCGAACTGGTGCAACTAGGCTGCGCGGTGGCGGTGGCTGCGTTTCTGCCTTGGGGCCAGATGCGCGGCAGCCATGTGATGGTGGACTTTTTCACGGAGCGTCTTGCCCAGCGTTCCAAACACGCACTTGATGCGCTGGGCGCACTGCTGCTGGCCCTGTGCTCCGCAGGAGTGGCCTGGCGTATGGTCATTGGCACCCTGGAGCTGCGTGCCAGCCAGGAAAGCTCCATGCTGCTGGGCGTGCCAACCTGGTATGCCACGTTGCTCATGACGCCTTCATTTGCCTTGCTCGCGCTCACAGCGCTTTACAGTGCCTGGGTCAAGTGGCAGGAGCGTACGCCATGAGCGGCACCGCCATTGGCGTTAGCTTTTTTGGCGTAATGCTGCTGCTGCTGGCCCTGCGGGTGCCGATTGCCATATCGATGTTCATCACCGGCGTGGCAGGTTACGTCACCATGGCCGGCTGGGCGCCGCTGCTGAGCTACCTCAAAACCGTGGCCTACGGGCGCTTCTCGGTGTACGACCTGTCGGTGGTGCCGCTGTTCTTGCTGATGGGCTCGTTTGCGTCGCGCGGCGGCTTGTCCAAGGCGCTGTTTGGTGCGGCTGGCTCGCTCATCGGCCACTGGCGCGGCGGCATGGCCATGGCTGCGGTGGGCGCCTGTGCTGGATTTGGGGCCATTTGTGGCTCGTCACTGGCGACCGCCGCCACCATGGGTCAAGTGGCGCTGCCAGAATTGCGGCGCTTGAAATACTCGGATGGTCTGGCCACCGCCACATTGGCGGCCGGCGGCACGCTGGGCATTTTGATCCCACCCCTCCATTGTGCTGGTGATCTATGCCATTCTGGCCGAGCAGAACATCGCCAAACTATTTACCGCAGCAATGGTGCCTGGCATCATTGCTGCGCTGGGCTACATGGTCGCCATCGGCATCTACGTGCGTGTGTACCCTGGCTCAGGTCCGGCTGGCCCGCGCTGCAGTTGGGTTGAACGCTTGCGCGCCCTCCTCGACGTGTGGCCAGTACTGCTGATTTTTGTGCTGGTGATCGGCGGTATTTATGGTGGCGTTTTCACCCCCACCGAGGCTGCCGCCGTGGGCGCACTGGGCACGGGTGTGATCGCAGTGACCAAGGGCATGCGCCTGGGTGGGTTGATGGATTGCCTGTACGCCACCGCAGAGGCCAGCGCCATGATCTTCCTGATCCTGCTCGGCGCCGATGTGCTCAATGTGTTCCTGGCCCTGTCACAGATGCCAGCCGAGCTGGCCACCTGGGTGCAGGGCTCGGGACTGCCGCCCTTGCTGGTGTTGCTGGCCATCATCGTGATCTACGTGTTTCTGGGCTGCGTGATGGACAGCTTGTCGATGATTCTGCTGACGATCCCGATTTTTCTTCCAATCATCATGGGGCTGGACTACTGGGGCCTGAACCCAACCGACAAGGCAATTTGGTTCGGCATTCTGGCGCTGATGGTGGTCGAGATCGGGCTGATCACGCCGCCGGTGGGTATGAACGTCTACATCATCAACAGTCTGGCGCGCGACGTGCCAATGTCGGTGACGTTTCGCGGCATCGTACCGTTCATGATCTCTGACGCGGTGCGCGTGCTGCTGTTGATTTTCTTCCCGGTGCTGAGTTTGTTCCTGGTTCGTTGGATGGGTTGAGCATGAACACTATTCCTCCCATGAACGCGGCCCAGACCCTGCTCGAAGCGGGTGCGGCCCAGGCCATTGCGCTCGAGTGTGGCGACGAGCGGGTTAGTTATGCCGACTTGCGCGCACGCGTGCGCCAGTCGGCTGGCAGCTGGCGTGCGCTGGGCTTGCAGCCCGGTGAGCGGGTGGTGGTGCTGGCGCCCGACAGCATCGACTGGGTAGTGGCCTACCTGGGCATCATCTGGGCCGGTGGCGTGGCCATTGGCGTCAACCCGCGCTTAAGCGCTGCCGAGTTGGGGCCCATTTTGCAGGAAAGTGACGTGCGATTTGTCTGGCACGAGGCTGACAGCCAGGTTGTGCTGGCAAGCCTGGTGGCTACCATAGACCCGGCGCCGGTTTTGGTGGCCAGTGGTGCGCCAGATTCATTTTGGTGCCGCGCGCTCGCGCAGGCCGATCCGATCGAGCCGCTACTGCAGGACGCACAGGCGCCCGCATTGTGGATTGGCACTTCGGGCACGACGGGTGTATCCAAGGGCGTGATTCACGCCCAGCGGGTGGCACTGCAACCGCACGCCTTCGCCACGGGTGTGCTTGGCCTGGGTCCGACTGACCGGCTGTATGCGAGCTCCAAACTGTTCTTCGCCTACGCCTTGGGCAATAGCCTCCTGGCCGGATTGCGTGCTGGCGCCACGGTGATCTTGGACCGGCAGTGGCCCGAAGCCGAGCGCGTGCTGGCGATGGTGCGCCAGCACCACCCGACCATCGTGTTTTGCGTGCCCACGCTTTACAGCCGAATGTTGCAAAGCGGAGTGGCCCAGCAACTCGGTCAACAAAATATTCGCCAGGTTGTCTCAGCCGGTGAGTTCTTGCCGGCGTCGGTTCGCAGCGCTTGGCGTGAGGCAACGGGCCAGCAGATCGTCAGTGGCTACGGCACGTCCGAGACGCTGTGTCTGATGCTTTACAGCGACAGTGATCAGGGCTGGCTACTCCCCACGCCCGGCACGCAACTGCGTCGCGATCCGGGTGCCGATCCAGCGCTTCCGCAGCGCATCTGGCTGCGCAGCAGCACCGTAGCGCTGGGCTACTGGAACCGGCCGCAAGCGCAAGCCGACGGTTTTCAGGACGGTTGGTACTGCCCGGGTGACATGTTCTTGCTCCGTGACGGCGGCCGGCTCGAATACGCCGGGCGCAACGACGATATGCTCAAGATCAGTGGACGCTGGGTCAGCACACTGTGGGTCGAACAGGCGCTAGGCCAAGCGGGCGGGCCGAGCCTGCAGCAACTGGCGTGCATAGGCGTTTCAACTGATGCTGGGCTTACCGCCCTGGCCTTGCTGGCAGTGGCAGTGCCGGGGCAACAAGCGGTGGCGGCGCAGCGTATCGAGGCAGGCATCGAGGCCTTGCCGCCGTACCGCAGACCGCACTGGGTGCATTGGGTCGACGCGCTACCCCTGACCGCCACCGGCAAATTGCAGCGCGCGCGACTGCTGGGCTTGCACCGGGCGGCGCTGGCGCTCGAAGCGGCCAGCACATGAGTGGGCTGCACAGTTTTCATGCGGAGGGTTTTTAAGTACCGTCAGTCACAAATGCAACCGGATTTCACGCCACGGTAGCGCATTTGGCGACGCTACGCGCCATTCCGTCTTAAAGCGGATGCGCCCGCACCACGGGCTTTAGACACTGCACTCCTCGAATCATTTTCAGGAGTCTGCAATGCAAGCTTTCACCATTCTTCGGCGTGTCCGCCTGTTGACGGTCAGCGCCGTCTTTGTCGGTCTGGCCAGCACCGCCAGCGCCATCCCCGAGCCGCAGTTTCAAAGCGCTTTCAAGGTATTTTTGCAAGCAGGTTCCGGCGACAACAGTGCCATTGCCCCTGCCGCAGAAGCCTTTTCGGAATTGGTCAAAACAGAGCCTACCAACCCGGTGCTGCTGGCCTATGCGGGCGCCGCCACCGCCATGAAGGCCACCACCACCTGGCTGCCCTGGAAGAAGATGGGCTTCGCCGAAGACGGTTTGGCGCAGTTGGACAAGGCACTGACTCTGCTCACGCCCGCGCACAACGCCCCCGTGCAAAACGGCACCCCCGGCGTGCTGGAGGTGAAATTTGTCGCGGCCAACACCTTTCTGGCCGTACCCGAGTTCATGCACCGCAAAGAGCGTGGCACAAAACTGCTGAACGACGTGGTGAGCAACCCGCTGTTGGCTGGCGCCCCACTGGGTTTTCGCGGTAGCGTCTGGATCAAGGCGGCCAAAGAAGCCAGCAAAGCCGAAAACACCCCGGATGCCAAGCGCTACCTGGACCTGATCGTGCAGCAGCAGGCACCCCAGACCGCGCAGGCACAAGCTCTGCTGAAGAGTCTTGCACCATGAACCCTGCTCACCAACCTGTCGTGGCACTGCACGGCGTGCACAAAACGTACCGCTTGGGCCAGCACGTGATTGCCGCCCTGCAGGGCGTGGACCTGACCGTGCAGCGCGGCGAACTGCTGGCGCTGACTGGCCCCTCGGGCAGCGGCAAGAGCACCATCCTCAACCTGTGCGGGCTGATTGACACGCCCGATTCGGGCGAGATTGCGCTGGACGGCCAGAGTGTGAACGGCCTCAATGAAAACCAACGCACGCTCTTACGCCGCGATGCGTTGGGCTTTGTGTTCCAAAGCTTCAACCTGGTACCGGTGATGACGGTAGCCGAGAACGTGGACTACCCACTCTTCCTGGCTGGCGTACCCGCAGCCGAGCGGCGCGAACGCGTAGCGGCACAACTCCAAGCCGTGGGCCTGCAAGACCACGCACATCACCGCCCCGATGCACTCTCGGGTGGCCAACGCCAGCGCGTGGCCATTGCCCGCGCCCTGATCAAGCGGCCCCGCCTGGTGATTGCCGACGAGCCCACGGCCAGCCTGGATTCGCACACCGCCGACCAGGTGCTGGGCCTGATGCGCGAACGCGGCCACGCCGAAGGTGCGGCATTTGTCATCGCCACCCACGACAGCCGGTTGACCCTGCGCTGCGACCGCGTGGTGGCCCTGCTGGACGGAAGGATTCAATCATCATGAACAACACCATGGGCATGTGGCTCAAATTTGCCATTCAAAACACCCTGCGCAACCGCCGCCGCTCGCTGGTCACGGTGTCGATTGCTGCGTTGGGTACTGCCGCCATTTTGCTGGCCGGTGGCTTTGCGCTTAGCACCTACCAGGCGCTGGCCCAGGCTGCGGCGCGCAGCAGCGGCCACCTGATTCTGGGCACACCGGCCCTGTTCACGCAAGATGAAGACATGCCACTACAGCATGGCCTGGACAACGTAGCGCAGTTGCGCACCCAATTGCTGGCCGACCCCGCAGTGCGCCAGGTGCTGCCCAAAATTGCATTCAACGGCCTGATCAGCAACGGCGACAAATCCACCATCATGATGGCCACCGGTGTAGAACCGGACAGCGAGTTCGGCGTCAAAGGCCCGTTCCTGACCATGACCGCCGGGCAGGTTCTGGCCTCGGGCAGCACTGACGCAGAAGTCATGTTGGGCGCAGGCCTGGCACGCAGCCTCAAGGCCACGCCCGGCAGCAGCCTCACGCTCTTGACGAGCACCACCGAAGGCGCCATGAACGCGATGGACGTTCGCGTCAAAGGCATCTTCTCCACCGGGGTGCCGGACATCGACAAGCGCTTGGTCTACACCGACATCGTCACGGCGCAAAAGCTGCTGGTCACCCAACGTGTCTCCAGCCTGGGCATCTTTCTGGACCGCATGGAATCCACAGAGCCCGTGCAGCAACGCCTGGCAGCACAGTTTCCGCAATTGACGGTGCAGACCTGGATGGACCAGGCCTTCTTCTATAAATCGGTGCGTGATTTGTACAACCGTATCTTCGGCGCTTTGGGCTTCATCATTGGCGTCATCGTGGTGTTTGTGGTGACCAATGCCATGGCCATGGCCATCATTGAACGCACCCGTGAGATCGGCACGCTGCGTGCCATGGGCACGCTGCCGGGCCAACTGCTGCGCACGCTGGCGTTGGAAGGCATGGTGCTGGGCGGCGTGGGTGCGGTGACGGGTGCTGCGCTGTCGCTGGGACTCTCGCTGATGCTGTACGTGGTGCCGGTCAACATGCCCGCGCCGCCTGGCCGCTCGGAAGGCTATCCACTCACCATTGCCATCGACCCCACGATGTACATCGCCACACTGGCCACCATGGTGCTGCTGACCATGCTGGCGTCCAGCTGGATAGCGCGCAAGACCGTGAACATGGCCGTGGTGGATGCGCTTGCGCATACGTGACGCTATTATTTTTATAGTGCATTACGTATACCCGACGAGGGCTAGAGTCCGATTTTTCATAAGACTATTCAGGAAACACCATGCAACGCACTTTCTTCACCGCCCTGGCTGCACTGGCTTTAATCGCCGCTGCCACCGCTCCTGCCCACGCGCAGGACATCAACGCCCTGCTCAAGGACGCTGACCACTACCGCATGAGCGCGGACAACCTGCAGGTCGAAACCCAAATCAGCGTCTTCAACACCGACGGCAGCCCCGACAAGGAACGCCGCTACACCGTCTTTGCCCAGGCAGACCGCAAATCCCTGGTGCTGATGCAGTCGCCCGTGGAAAAAGGCCAGAAGGTGCTGATGCTGGGCGACGACTTTTGGCTGGTCATGCCCGGCAGCCAGCGCCCCATGCGCATCACACCCATGCAGAAGCTGCTGGGCGACGCCTCTACCGGCGACATTGCCACCCTGCGCTGGGCCGGCGACTACACCGGCCAATTGGTGGGCGAGGAACCCTGCACGACTGACGCAAAAGCCCCAATGTGCCTGCACTTGAGTCTTCAGGCAGCCCGCAAGGGCGTAACCTACCAGCGCATCGAGTTGTGGATTGGCAAAGCTCACCACGAACCGGTGCGCGCCGACCTGTTTGTGCAGTCCGACAAACTGGCCAAGCAGGCGCGCTTTGTGGTGGACAAAAACGCCAAACCGGCTTCTGTGTCGGAGATGGTGTTGATGGACCAGTTGAGCAACAAGAAAGAAACGCGCATCAAGTACCTGGCCCGCAAGGACCGCACCGTGCCCGGGGAATGGCTCAACCCCATGTTTTTGGCCCGCAACACCACGTTGGAGTGAGCATGCGCAAGTCTGCTTTTACCGTGGTGTGCGCCGTGTCGGTGTTGGCCGCCCTGGCACCACCAGCGGCTCACGCCGACAGCACCGATTTTTCTGGCCAGATCCATGCGTACCACACCATGCAACCGTCCAGCAATACGTTGCAGGCCGAACTGCTTGGCAATACAACGCTGGGCACGGTCAACCTGCACGCAGGTGCAACCATGCAGGCACAGCAGGGGGACGAGGCCCCTGGTATCACCCCAAGCCGTTTCAACGAAGCCTATGCACAAGGCTCCGCCGTGGGCTGGCTGTGGAGCGCGGGTAAACGGGTGGTGGCATGGGATGTGGGCTATGGCTTTCGCCCCAACGACATGGTGCAGCAGGAAGTGCGGCGCACCCTGGTACCCGAGCCGCTGGAAGGCCGCCCGCTGCTGATGGCCGAACGTTTTGACGCCGACACAGCCTGGTCGGTGGTTTGGGTCAACCCCACGCAACAGGCGTTTGCCACCGGTGCGCAAGAAGCTGCGCTGGCCGCACGCGCTTACTGGCACAGCGGCGCGGTGGACTGGCACGTCTTTGCCCGCCAGGGAGAGCGCAGTGGCGCCAGCCTGGGCATTGCCGCATCCTGGGTGGCCAGCGACGCGCTGGAGCTGCATGCCTCGGTGCGCGGTGACCAACAACTCATTGGCGGAACCTGGACCAATGAGCAACAAATCAGCCTGCTGGTGGAGGCCTGGCCAAAGAATGTGTATGCCCGCGTGAGCTGGCAGCATGAGCGCTGGCAACCGGCGCTGGATGTCTTGTACATGCCAGCCGATCAGGGGGTGCTGGCCACGGCCTCGGTGGCATGGACCGGTGAGCGCATCAATATTGCGATGGGACTGCGCACCACCGCCGGGCCCGATAGCGCCACGGTGCGCCACATGCCGTATCAGCGTCAGGGGTATGTGGTGGCTAGCTGGCCGTTTTGAAGCCGCGCGCGCGTCAAATCACCGCCAGCCGGTGGCTCATGTCCAGCATGCGGGTGGCCAGAACGGTACCCACAGCCATGCACATCGCCAGCGCAACGTGGGCATTGGCGTGGGAGAGTTGGTCGAAATCAGCTGGGGTCAGCACCCACACCTTGCAATCACTGTAGGCCGACACGGCCGCACTGCGCGCCAGATGCGAGAAGAAGCTGCCTTCTCCCACCACGCTGCCCGGGCCCACGATGGCCAGGTGGATGATGCCCTTGGGCGTGTGCATGTCCACCTTCAGGTCGCCAGACTCCAAAAAATACAGCTTGCGATCAGTATCGCCCTGGCCAATCAGCAGTTCCCCGCGCTTGCGGGTGAGCGGTTGCATATAGTCGGCCAACACCGCCCAGCGAAAAGGCTCCAGGTGTTTGGCCAACCCCCCGGGTTCGATGTTGCGGGCAATGGCGGCGATCAGGCCGGAAACGTCAGGCTGTTGCGCATGTGAAGTGGGGCTGGTCATGGCAGTCTTTCCAAAGTAAAAAACCCTGAAAACCGGACCTATCTTGCCGCTTATAAAAGGAAAGCGCAACTCACCCTTCACGATTTTTCAGGCGAAGTCTGCCGGTGCCAGGCCGGTACAGCGCTGGAGCCATTGCCGCTTCAGGAACCCCGGTAGGTGGAATAACTCCAGGGGCTTACCAACAGGGGCACGTGGTAGTGCTGGTCGGCATGGGCCACGCCAAAGTCCAGGCTGACGCGGTTCAAGAAGTTGGGCTCAGGCAAGGCCACGCCGCGCGCCTTGAAGTAGCCCGCCACATCAAACACCAACCGGTAAGTGCCTGCGCGCAGGCTGGCGTGGTCAATCAACATGCCATCGGGGTTGCGGCCATCCGGGTTGAGTACGAAAGCTTTGACCAGCGTGGCCCCGTCGCCCTGCGTGGTGTAGAGCGCAACCGCCATGCCCGCTGCCGGGGTGCCGTGCATGGTGTCCAGTACGTGTGTGCTCAAGCCCATGGCGGCATCCTTTTGGTCGGTTTCGGTGGTAATCTCAAAGTGTATACACTTTTTGGATTTGTAGCTATGATGACCGCATGGACTCCACCACCACCGGTTTCATTGTTGAATCCCTGACCCGCTCCATCGTGGAGCACCGCCTGCAACCCGGCGCCAAGTTGGTCGAGCAAACCCTGGCTGACCAGTTTGGGGTATCGCGCACCCTGATTCGCCAGGCCCTGTTCAAGCTCTCGCAAAACCGCCTGATCCGCATGGAGCCGGCGCGCGGCGCTTTTGTAGCCGCGCCTTCAGTCACTGAGGCCCGGCAGGTGTTTGCCGTGCGCCGCATGGTGGAGGCCGGCATGACCCAGGCGTTTATCCGACAAGCCACCATCGAGCACATCAACGCCCTCAAAGACCACATCCTGGAAGAAGAAGGCGCCGTGATGCGCGGTGACGTGTCCGGGCGCACCGTGCTGCTGGGTGACTTTCACGTGCACATGGCGCAGCTCATGGGCAATGAGGTGTTGGCCCATTTGATGATGGATTTGCTCTCGCGTTGCGCCCTCATCACCCTGATGTACCAATCCGCCGGTGCAGCCGAGCATTCGCACGCAGAGCACCGCGCCATTGTGGCCGCCCTGGAGGCGCGCGACGAAGCACTGGCCTTGCGGTTGATGGACGAACACCTGTGCCATGTGGAAGCCTCACTCACCCTCACGCCATGAACCACTACGACAGCACCCAGCCCTACCCGCGCGACCTGATCGGTTACGGCAAACAACCACCCCACGCGCAGTGGCCCGGCGGCGCCCGTGTGGCAGTGCAGTTTGTGCTGAATTACGAAGAAGGCGGCGAGAACTGTGTGCTGCATGGCGATGCGGATTCCGAGCAATTTCTCTCCGAAATGGCCAACCCCGCCAGCTACCCGGACCGGCACATCAGCATGGAGGGTATTTACGAATACGGCTCGCGTGCCGGTGTCTGGCGCATCCTGCGCGAATTTGAGCAGCGCGGCCTGCCGCTCACCGTTTTTGGCGTGGGCATGGCCTTGCAGCGCCACCCCGAGCTGACCGCCGCCCTGATGGAGCTGGGCCACGAGATTGCCTGCCACGGCTGGCGCTGGATTCATTACCAAAACGTGGACGAAGCCACCGAACGCGAACACATGCGCTTGTGCATGGACGCCATCACCCAACTCACCGGCACCCGCCGGGACGATCCGAACGCCGTACACGGCGTGGGCTGGTACACCGGGCGCGACAGCCCGCGCACCCGCCGCCTGGTAGCCGACTACGGCGGCTTTGAATACGACAGCGATTACTACGGCGACGACCTGCCCTTTTGGATGCAGGTGCAAAAGACCGATGGCACGGTGGTGCCGCAGCTCATCGTGCCCTACACGCTGGATTGCAACGACATGCGCTTTGCCCTGCCCCAGGGTTATGCGTATGCCGACCCGTTCTTCCAGTACCTCAAAGACACGTTCGACGTACTCTATGCCGAAGGCGATGCAGATGGACTCAACGCCCCCAAGATGATGAGCATTGGCATGCACTGCCGCCTGTTGGGGCGCCCCGGGCGCATCACCGCCTTGCAGCGCTTTCTGGATCACATTGGCCGGCACAACGACGTATGGGTTTGCCGCCGAGTGGACATTGCCCGGCACTGGAAAGCCACCCACCCCTTCACCGCATAAGACGCCATGGCTTTGTCCCTCTCCCAACTCAACGCCGCACCGCTGGAAGAAGCCACGCAATGGCTGGCCGGCCTGTATGAACACTCGCCGTGGATTGCCCGGGGTGCATTGGCCGAGCGGCCTTGCACCAGCCTGGCCCAGCTCAAGCACGCCATGGTGCGGGTGCTGGCGGGTGCAGGTATTGAGCCGCAACTGGCACTGATCCGCGCCCACCCCGAACTGGCCGGCAAAGCCATGGTGGACCAGAGCCTGACCGCCGAGTCTGCCAACGAGCAAAGCAAGGCGGGTCTCACGCACTGCACACCGGCGGAGTTTGAGACCATTCAACAGCTCAACCGAGACTACAACGCCCGCTTTGGCTGGCCCTTTATCCTGGCGGTGCGCGGGCCGCGTGGCACGGGTCTGCCCAAGGCCGAGATCATTGCCACGTTTGCGCGGCGCCTGCAGGGCCACCCCGACTTTGAGCGCCAGGAGTGCCTGCGCAATATCCACCGCATTGCCGAAATTCGCCTGAACGATCTATTTGACATCACGCCCACACAAGGCAACCGCGTGTGGGACTGGCAAGAAGCGCTGGCCCAATACACCGACCCCGGTTACGCCGAACTCGGCCAGCTCACCGTGACCTACCTGACCGACGCGCACCGCGCCTGCGCCGCCCAGATCAGCGCCGACATGCGGGCTGCCGGTTGCGACACAGTACACATCGACGCCGTGGGCAATGTAGTGGGTTGCTACCAACGTGATAGCGCATTACGTATATCCGACGAGGGCTACAGCCCGATTTTTCATAAAAAATTGCTCACTGGCAGCCACTACGACACGGTACGCAACGGCGGCAAGTACGACGGCCGGCTGGGCATTTACGTGCCGCTGGCCTGTGTGCAGCAGCTCTCCCAAACGGGAAAGCGCCTGCCGTTCGATCTGGAGATCGTCGCCTTAGCCGAAGAAGAAGGCCAGCGCTACAAGGCCACCTTTTTGGGCTCCAGCGCCCTCACCGGCGACTTTGACCCCGCCTGGCTGGACCAGGTGGATGACGATGGCACCACCATGCGCGCCGCCATGCAGCACGCCGGGCTGTGCGTGGACGACATCCCCAGCCTGAAGCGCAACGCCCGCGACTACCAGGGTTTTGTAGAAGTGCACATCGAACAAGGCCCGGTGCTCAACGCTCTGGATATCCCCCTGGGCGTTGTCACCTCCATCAACGCCTCGGCGCGTTACGTGGGCGAAGTCATTGGCATGGCCAGCCACGCCGGTACCACGCCCATGGGCAACCGCGGCGATGCCGCGTGCGCCGTGGCCGAACTGGTGCTGGCCGTGGAAAACCGCGCCACGCAAGATGCAGATTCGGTCGGCACGGTGGGGCAGTTGCAGGTGCCCAATGGTTCCGTCAATGTGGTGCCGGGGCACTGCCAGTTCTCCTTGGACCTGCGCGCGCCCAGCAACGCCCAGCGCGACCGCCTGGCCGCCGACGTGGTGCAGGCTGCACACACCATTTGCGAGCGCCGTGGCGTGCAGCTCAACCTGACCGATACGATGCGCGCCAGCGCCGCCCCCAGCGATGCCGCCTGGCAAGCCCGCTGGGAGGCCGCTGTGCAGGCGCTGGGTGTGCCGCTGCACCGCATGCCCAGCGGTGCGGGCCACGACGCCATGAAGCTGCACACCATCCTGCCCCAGGCCATGTTGTTTGTGCGCGGGGCAAAACAGCGGCATCAGCCACAACCCGCTCGAATCCACCACCAGCGACGACATGCAACTCGCCGTGGACGCGTTTGCCCACTTGCTGGACCAGCTTGCCACCCCCACATCGGACTGATTGCCCATGACCACCTACGACCAACTCGACACCTGGATTGACGCCCACTTTGACGCGCAAGTCGCTTTTCTGCAAGAACTGATCCGCGTACCCACCGACACGCCACCGGGCAACAACGCGCCGCACGCCGAGCGCACGGCCGAGCTGCTGCAGGGTTTTGGCTTTGCCGCAGAAAAACACGCCGTGCCCGAGGCTGAGGTGCACGCCGCCGGGCTGCAATCCATCACCAACCTGGTGGTGCGCCGCAAATATGGCGCAGGCAAAACCGTGCTGCTCAACGCCCATGGCGATGTAGTGCCGCCCGGCGATGGCTGGACGCATGACCCCTATGGCGGCGAGATTGCCGACGGCAAAATCTATGGCCGCGCCGCCGCCGTGAGCAAGTGCGATTTTTCGACCTACGCCTTTGCCGTGCGCGCGCTGGAAGCGGTGGCCCAACCCACCCACGGCAGCGTGGAACTGCTGTTCACCTACGACGAAGAATTTGGCGGCGAGGTGGGCCCTGCCTGGTTGCTCAGCCACAAAATCGTCCACCCCGACCTGATGATTGCAGCGGGGTTTAGCTATCAGGTCATCACCGCGCATAACGGCTGCCTACAAATGGAAGTCACCGTGCACGGCAAGATGGCGCACGCCGCCATTCCGGCATCCGGCGTCGACGCACTGCAAGCAGCCAACCGCATCCTCACCGCGCTGTACCAACAAAACACGCTGTACTTGAGTCTTACCTCCCAAGTTGAGGGCATTACCCATCCTTACCTGAACATTGGCACCATCGAGGGCGGCACCAACACCAACGTGGTGCCCGGGCGCGTCACCTTTAAGCTGGACCGGCGCATGATCCCCGAAGAAAACCCGACCGAGGTGGAAGCGGGCCTGCGCCAATTGATTGCAGACACCGCCGCCAGCCTGCCCGGTGTCACGGTGGACATCAAACGCATTTTGTTGGCGCGCGCCTTGCAGCCGCTGCCGGGGAACCAACCGCTGGTGCAAGCCATTCAAAAGCATGGTGAGCAGGTGTTTGGCGAACCGATTCCCGCCCTGGGCACGCCGCTGTACACCGACGTGCGCCTGTTCTGCGAGGCTGGCATTCCCGGCGTGATCTACGGCGCAGGCCCCCGCACGGTGCTGGAATCCAACGCCAAGCGCGCTGATGAAAACCTGAACTTGGAAGACTTGCGCCGCGCCACCAAGGTGGTGGCACGCACGCTGTGCGATCTGTTGGCCTGACCCACTATCAGCCGGTTTACATCACCACGTCAGTCGCTGCGCTCTTGACGGCTGACGGGCCGGCGGTCATGGCACTGCCGGCAGCAGCCAGCATGGTGCACACAATGGCCAGCCACTGCAACGCGCTCAAGTGTTCATCCAGCATGATCAAACCCAGCACGGCGGCCACCGCAGGCTCCATGCTGGTCATGATGCCAAAGGCCTCTTGCGGCAGGCGCTTGAGGGCCACCATCTCCAGCGATATCGGGATGGCACTTGAAATGGCGGCCACACCCAAACCGTACAGCAGCACCGATGGCTGCAGCAAGGCAGCCCCGGCCTGCCAGGCACCCAGCGGCACGACGGCAATGGCTGCCACCGTGAGGCCCAGCGCCACGGAATGGCCTGCGTGCAAATGGGACACGCGCTTGCCAAACACAATGTAAGAGCCCCAGCAAAAGGCAGCCGCCAGTGCGTAGGCCACGCCCTCGGGGTCCAGTGCCGTTGCCCCTTCACCAATGGGCAGCAGCAAACCCAGCCCCACCACGGCCAACGCCAGCCAGAGAAAATCAATCGGCTTGCGCGACGAAAACATGGCAACCGCCAACGGCCCCGAAAACTCGATGGCCACCGCCAACCCGAACGGAATGGTCCGCAGCGACATATAAAACAGCAAATTCATGAAACCCAGCGCCACGCCATAGCGCAGCAGGGACAGCGCATCGACTCGACTTAACGGCCAGCGCCAAGGCCGCCACAGCACCACCAGCAGCACGGCAGAAAAGCCAACGCGCAAAGCCGTGGTGCCCAACGAACCCACCAGAGGAAAGAGTTGCTTGGCAAACGAGGTACCAATACCCAAAGCGATAACGGAGCCCAGAACGGCCAATAAGGGGACGGCTTGCGTCCAACGGTGTGCATGCATGGTGAAACGATAACCGACGGAGGCTGCAGGCCTATTTACATGGAGTTGCATTTCAACATCAAATTGACACAGCACACGGTCACACTTGGGTCTATGCTAAACGTTCTAGTAAGGAGACACCCCCATGAACCCCACACAAATACCCACCGCAGCCGCACTGGCGTCTGCCAAAGGCCCGGTTTCGGAAGCTGCCATTGCGCAACTGGTGGGCCAGGTGTATGAAATCGCACCGCCCGCTGAACGCCGCCGCCTGCTGGAACACCTGATCAGGCCGCTGGGCGTGCTGTCGCTGGTTGCCGTGGCCAACGGCATCTTTGCCAGCATCCGCTTTCGCAGCGGCTGGCCCGATCTGAATGTGCGCATGGAAGATGCACAAAACGTGCAAGCTGGTGACGTGATTGCACTGGTGGACTATGTGCAGCAAGTCAGCGTCAATGCCGTCGATGGACTGGCGCACTTGCTGTCCGCCTCGCCGGTGCTCACCAGTTCGGCAGCGGCGACCCTGCTGATCACGGTGCTGGTACAACGTGCCCGCACCCGCCGTGCCGAGGACCGCGACATATAGCCGCACCGGGGCATAGCCACTCACACACGAAGATTTCACCCGTCGGGTGGAAGGGCTCGCTCAAGGCCAGTTAGAATACAACGCCTCGGAGACTTGGGTGAGTGGTTTAAACCAGCAGTCTTGAAAACTGCCGACGGGTAACCGTCCGTGAGTTCGAATCTCACAGTCTCCGCCAGCGGGCCTTGCCCCGCAAGGTTGATCCGTGCAGATGCGGCCTTCTACCCATAACCTTACCCATCGTTTGAAAACCAGGCCAGCAGCCACGGCCACGTATTGGTTGATAAAGCCAACGGTTGTAAATACCGCTGTAGGCCTCGTCGGTCACCAGTGGAGGCATTTGGCATCGGCCACGTTGCAGACGTGCCAGCCTGTTTGCACAAGCAGTGCATCAATGCTGACTCTGGCTTTTTTCTCTGGCGTCACGGCATCTCCCTTGCTGGCATTCTAGGGGACGCATGCGTAGGCAAAGAGGCCTGGGTGCTGCGTCCTGTTCCGGCGCAGTGACGCCAACAGCACGGTGGTTCAAACATGAATGTCGGGCGAAAATAATCGCCCGTGGGGGGTGCGAACGCGCAGATGTGATAAAACTCCTGTCAGTACCCTCGACCCGAAAATAAGTTCTCATGATTACAAGACGCCAGTTTTCACTTGCAGCCGGCGCTGCTGCATGGTCCGAAGTCCCTCAGGCCTACGCCCAGTCCGGCCAGATTATTCTTGGACAATCGGCCCCATTTACGGGCCCTGCCGCACAACTGGGCATTCAGTTCCATGCTGGCGCCAAAATGTTTTTTGACCGTCTGAACGCCGAAGGCGGCGTGGGTGGCCGCAGTGTCGAGATTCGTAAACTCGACGACGGTTACGAACCCGATCGCTGCATCCAGAACACCCAACAATTCATTGAAGACGATGTGTTTTGCCTGTTTGGCTATATCGGCACACCCACCAGCGTGGCCGCATTGCCGCTGGCCGTCAAAGCAAAGATGCCCTTCTTTGCACCCTTTACCGGGGCCATGGCTTTGCGCACGCCCTTGCATCGCAACGTCTTTCATTTGCGTGCGTCGTACAACGACGAAACGGCACTGATCGTCAAGCACTTGACGACCCTGGGCCTCAAAAAGATCGCTGTTTTTTATCAGAATGACGCCTACGGAAAGGCTGGCTTGGATGGGGTCACACTGGCTTTGGCTGCGATCAATCTCAAGCCCGTCGCAGTGGCTACTGTCGAGCGTAACTCGGTGGAAGTCGCCAAGGCGGTAGCTACCATCAACGCAGCAAGCCCGGATGCAGTGGTGCAAATCGGAGCCTACAAAGGGTGTGCCGCCTACATTCGCGCAGCCCGCGCAGCCGGTTACGGCGGAACCTTTTACAACGTGTCGTTTGTGGGCACGCAAGCGTTGGCTGACGAGCTGGGTAAAGAGGGCGCAGGCATCGTGGTCTCGCAGGTCATGCCAACGCCTTACAACAGCGTCAAGCCCATCTCGCGCGAATTTGTGGAGGCCACACAGAAAACCAAAGGGGCCGTGCAAGTGAACTTCTCAAGCATAGAGGGCTATATTGCCGCCAAAGTCTTCACCGAAGGCTTGCGACGTGCCACGGGTAAGACCTCACGCGAGGGGCTCATCAATGGCTTGGAGAGTATGAGCAACTATGCGATGGGCGGTTTCAATGTGAGCTTCTCACCGTCCGACCACGTTGCGTCCAAGTATGTCGAAATATCGATGTTGACGGGTGACGGTCGGGTGCGCACCTGAACGGCACTCTGAGAAATAGGCTAAAGCTCGGTGTACTTGGCGCTATTGCCCCGCGCGGTCTCCACCGGATACTTCCGGGCATTGACCAGCATCTTGGCTTGTGCGGCGGCGATCAGGTCGATACCCAGCTTGTCACACAACTGCAGCAGGTAAAGGAACACATCGGCCGCCTCTGCCGCCACCTCGGCCGTTTTATCGGGCATCAGGGACTGGCTTTGTACCTCGGTCAGCCACTGAAAATGTTCCAGCAGTTCGGCCGCCTCCACCGATAAGGCGCTGGCCAGATTTTTGGGCGAATGAAACTGCGCCCAATCGCGCTCGGCGGCGAAGGCACGCAGGGATTGGATCAGGGGGAGCAGTTCGCTACGCATGGGGCAATGGTGGCAGCATAACCTCTATCAACAAGCCCGGCCCGGCGTTGCGCACGGCAAAGCTTGCGCCGTGCGCCAGCGCCACCAGCTTGCACAGGTACAGGCCCAGGCCCACGCCGCCCTCGGCGCGGGTGCGCGCGGCATCTGGCCGGTAAAAGGGCTGGGCCAGGTTGGGCAACTGATCTTCGGGCACCCCGGGGCCATAGTCGCGCACGGTGAGGCAGACGCGGCCATCGCCCTGGCGCTGCAGGCTGACCTGCGGTGCAGCCGACGCGCCCGCACTGTGACGCAGGGCGTTTTCCAGCAGGTTGCGCAGCAACAGGCGCATGCGGGTGCGGTCCAGCGGCAGCAGCGGCAGGTCTGTGGCCAGCGCCTGCGTGACAACTGGCGCGCCATCCAGCGCAGCAACCACCTCGCGCACCAGTTCCGCCAGATCAGTGGGCTCACGGTGCAGGGCAGCGTGGGGGCTGGCCAGGCGCTCGCTCTCCAGCAGGTCGGTAACCAGATCGCGCATCAGCGCCAGGTCGCGCAGCAGCGCTTCGCGGCTGGGCTGCACATCAGCGGTTTCGGGCAACAGCTCGGTGTTCAAACGCGCACGGGTGAGCGGGCTGCGCAACTCGTGACTGATGGCCAGCAAGAGCGTGCGCTTGGCCTCCAGCATCTGGTGAATGTCGGCCGCCATGGTGTTGATGGTGGCGGCCAGCTCGCCCAGTTCGTCGGGGTGGTGGGCGTGGCGCACGGCAATGGGCTGTGCAAAGTCACCCGCGCCAAAGCGCAGGGCACCCGCGCGGATGTCGTCCAGCGGGCGCAGCAAGCGGCGCACGCGGGCATAGGCCAGTGCCGTGAGCAGCAGCAGGCCGGCCAGCGTGGCCCAGCCGATAAAGCGGGGGCGGTCATGCCAGGCCTGCACGCTCAGGCCAAACTGGATGCGGTGGCCGTCGGCAGTGTTACGCTCGTAAAAGCGGGGCTCGTCGGTCTTGAAGCGTTTGTCGCCACCCCAACCACGTTCGCTACCAGGGTCTGGCGGGTTGCTGCGCCAGTTAACCTGCGGGCCGCTGATGCGCACGCTCAAAGGCAAGCGCTGCGTCAGCGCCTGGGCACGCTCCACACTGGGCGGGCTGCCCAAGTCGGCGGCGAGCTTGTCGATGTAATCGGCCACCAGGGGCTTGGCGGCATCGCGCCAGCCAATACCCAGCGCGTATTGCATACCGACCAAAAACGTGCCGGCCATGGCCAGTGCCAGCAGCAGGAACAGGGCCACCAGCCGCACGCGCAGCGAGTGGGCCAGGGCCTGGCGGGCGCGGTGGTGCCAGCGGGGTCTTTGCGGAGTGTTCATGCAGCGGCTTTGCCCAAGGCCAGCGCGTAGCCCGCGTTGCGCAGGGTTTTGATGCAGTCCAGCGGCTCCAGCTTTTTGCGCAGGCGGCTCACCACAATGTCCACCGCACGGGTGTAGAGCTCGGCCTCGTGGCCACGCAGGTGGTTGAGGATGTCGTCGCGGCTGAACACCTTGCCGGGTTCGCGCGCCAGCAAATAGAGGAAATCAAATTCGGTGCTGGTCAGGTCCACCGCCTCGCCCTGGCGCTGCACGGTACGTGTGATGCCATTGACCACCAGACCATCAAAGACCAAGGTGTTGGCATCTGTCGCCAGGGGTTTCACGGCGGTGGGCAGGCGGCGACGCAGCACGGTTTGCACGCGGGCGACCAGCTCGCGCGGCTCAAAGGGTTTGGGCACATAGTCATCCGCGCCCAGCTCCAGCCCCACCACGCGGTCCATCACCTCGCCGCGTGCGGTGAGCATGATGATGGGGATGTCGCTCTCTTTGCGGATGGCGCGGCACAGGGCAAAGCCATCCATCTCGGGCAGCATCACATCCAGAATGGCAGCGTCCACGCCCCCCAGGCGTAGGCGCGCCAGCCCTTCGCTGGGCTTGAGGGCACACTCCAGCGCCATGTCGAAGCGCGCAAAGTAGGCCGCCAGGGGCGGGCCCAGTTGCGCGTCGTCGTCAATCAGCAGGATGCGGGGCATGCGGCATTGTCCCACCGGCGCCAGGCGGATTTAGCCGCGGTGGAACCAGCGGCCACGGCCTTCCATAAAGTCACGCACCTTTTGCTGCTGGGCAGGGTTCAGGCTGTCGTAAAAGTCGGCCAGAGCGGCAATAACCTCGGGGCTCTTGGTTTGCAGCACGGTGGTTTTTTCGGTCACCAGGGCCTGCGCACGGGCAGCGTCAAACTTGGCGCCGGCCACCAGGGCCTTCATCTCGGCGCGCGGGTCTTTGGTCTGGCCGATCAACGCGGTGCGCTGCGCATACAGTTTGTCGCCCAGGGTAACCAGGCGCTTTTTCTGGTCTTCGGTGAGGTCCAGTTTGCTGGCAACTTTGTCCACCATTTTGTCGCGCCTTTGCGCATATTGCTCGGCACTCATGCTGGCAGCGTAGTCATGCTGGCGGTGGCCACAGGCCGTAAGGCCACCCACCAGCAGGGTGGCGCCCAGGACGCCAATGAGGGTACGTTTGACGTGACGGTGGAAGAAGTGTGTCATGCGGACCTTTCAAATCCCGAAGGATGTGTTGAACATGACCGCAATGGTGCCGCCAAGAGACCGATACAGGGTGTCAGGGCGGTTTCGGTTTGTATCGGTTTATTTCACACGGCTCAGAGGCGGCGAATCGGCAACTTGCGCCACACCAGGCGGTAGTAGGCCGTCTGTAGGCCCAGCATCACCAAAAAAGTAATGGGGTAGGCCGCCCAAATACCGTTCAGGCCGTAGCGCTGGCTCAGCAACCAGGCCGCTGGCACTTCAACACAGGCAATAACGAACATGCTGATAGCGGTGGGCCACAGCACCACGCCGCTGGCACGCATGAGGCCGGACAGCACCATTGACATGCCCATGATCACCACGCTCCAGAGCATGACGTGCAGTAGGGTTTGCGCCAAGTCCACCACCGCCACATCGGTAATAAACAGCCCCAGCACGCTGCGCGAAAACACATAAGCCAGCAACACCAACGCGCCGGTGAACAGCAGATTCATCCAGATCCCGGTGCGGGCAATTTGGCCCAGCAGGTGGGAGCGCCCGGCACCGATGGACTGCGCCCCCAGAATGGACGCGGCAATGGCAATGGAGATGGCCGGAAACTGCACATACGACACGATCTGGTTGACCGCACCATAGGCGGCTGTGGCCTGCGAGCCATAGCGGTTCACCAGAAAGAGCACGGCGATTTCGGCGAGCGAGACCGTCATCATCGACAGACCGGTGGGCAGGCCAATGCGCAGCACCTTGGCCAGAATCACCCGGTCCACGAGCAAGTGCTTTCTCAACAGCGCATTGGGTGCCATGGGGTGGTTCACACGCAGCGCGTGCCATGCGGTCCAGGCAATCGCGGTCGAAAACGACACGACCGACGCCCACGCACCGCTGGACACGCCCAAGCGCGGCAAGCCCAGCCAGCCCTGAATCAGCGCCGGCGTAACCACCAGCCCCACCGCGGTTGAAATGATCAAGGTCTTGAGCGGGGTCTTGGTGTCGCCCACGCCGCGCATCATGGAGGTAATGAGCAGGAAGACAAAGATGCCGGGTGCGGCGATCATGCTGATACGGGCATAGGCAACCGCATCGGGCAGGATATCGGCGGGCGTGCCCAGTAGCCGCAACAAGGCGCCGGTGAATGTGCCACCAAAGACCGCGACAACCAGCCCGAAATAGATGCCCACCATCAGCGTGGTACCGGTGATGGCCCGCACACGCTCCGGGTTTTTGGCGCCCCATGCCTGGCCAATGAGTACCGAGGCACCAGAGCCCAGGCCGATCATGAACGCAATCAGAAAAAACAGCACCGGGAAGAATGCCGACACCGCCGCCATGGCCTTCACGCCCAGCATCTGGCCCAGGTAGATGTTGTTCACCGTGCCAGACAGCGCCTGCAAAATGTTGCTGATGATCATGGGCACCAGAAAGGCCAGATAGGCTTTCCAGAGTACGGGTGGCGCTGCCTTGGGCTGAGCCGGATTGGCGTTTTTTTCCATCATGGGACTCTCTGGTCACGCCGCAAAGGCGTGGGTTGATATTTTGAGCAAATGGGCCTGCACATCGGCGGGCCAGGGCGCCACGCGCGCCGCAAAACCCGCGTGGTCACCAGCAAACAGCGCACGGCTGGCCTCTTCAAAACCCGCCTCGTGCCCGGCCATAGTGGACATGAATTTGTAGGTTACCGCACCGCAGTGGCGCACGCGGTCTTTGGTTTCGGATGAAAGGCGCGCGGTTTCCACCAGCTTGCGCAAAGCCACAGAGGCGCCGCCGGGCTGGCGCGCCAGCCATTCCCAGTGGCGCGGCAGCAGAGTGACTTCCCGGGGTGACACCCCCAACTTGGGCCGCCCCGGTCCGCGTGGGGCCTCGGCCGGTGTGGGCGCCTCTTCCACCGAGGCGGGTGGCATGGCCAGCGTCATGGCGTGGTTTTGTGCGTTCAGCCGTGTCAGAAAATCAGCAAGGGAGCCACGCCAATCCAGTTCCACCACCTCGCTGGTGGCATCGTCAAAAATCAGCACGGGTGGCGGGCTGATGCTGCTGGCCCAGCGGTCCACCACAGGCTTGGTGGCCAAAGCCACGTCCCGCAAGGAACCACTGGCAATGCAGGTACTGCCCTCAAACGCGGTGCATGCGGTGTCTAACCATGTCATATATTTATCCGGGTTTAATTAATTCAGTAATTATATCCGGGTAAATTAAAATGAGGCTGACGTCTTTAACGAGCCAACACCGTCTCCAGCGCCTTGCCCGTGTTCGTGCTCAAACACACGACCCCCCCAGGCGTTGCCGCTGCCACCACTTGGGCACCCACCTTGCCGCCGTCCGGCACCAGGTAAATTGCCCAGTTAACTAAAATCACGGGGTTTAACAAAGAGCTATACCAAAAAGAACTGGTCCAAAAAGATTACAGGGAAGCTTCCAACATGTCAGCCAGTTCCGCCCGGGCATTGCCTGTGGGCAAACCCCACCAAACTGGTAATGCCTGGCCGATACTAACGCCATGAATATCACCATCATCGGCACCGGCTACGTCGGCCTAGTCGCCGGGGCCTGCCTGGCAGACTTGGGCAACCATGTGTTTTGCCTGGACATCGACCAGTCCAAAATCGACCTTCTCAACAGCGGAGGCGTGCCGATCTACGAGCCCGGTCTCAAAGAGGTGATCGAGCGCAACATAGAAGCCGGTCGGCTGACCTTTTCTACCGACGTGGCCGCCAGTGTGGCGCATGCCAGCGTGCAATTCATCGCCGTTGGCACCCCGCCAGACGAAGACGGCAGCGCCGACTTGCAATACGTGCTGGCCGCCGCCCGCAACGTTGGCCGCCACATGACGGATAACAAGGTGGTGGTAGACAAGTCCACTGTCCCCGTTGGCACTGCCGACAAAGTATCTGCCGCCATACAGGCCGAACTCAACGCACGTTTTGCCAGTGCAAGCCCCACCTTCAGCGTCGTATCCAACCCCGAATTCTTGAAAGAAGGCGCAGCGGTAGAAGACTTCACCCGCCCGGACCGTATCGTCCTGGGCGTGGCCGCGGACGCCGCTGGCCAACAAGCCCTGGCCATATTGCGCCAGCTCTACGCCCCATTCAACCGCAACCACGAGCGCACCCGCGTGATGGACGTCAAGAGTGCCGAGTTCACCAAATACGCCGCAAACGCCATGCTGGCCACCCGCATCAGTTTCATGAACGAGTTGGCCAACCTGGCCGACCAGGTGGGGGCCGACATCGAACTGGTGCGCCAGGGCATAGGCTCAGACCCGCGCATTGGCTACAGCTTTTTGTATGCGGGCACCGGTTACGGCGGCAGTTGCTTCCCCAAAGACGTGCAGGCCCTCATTCGCACCGGGCGCGAGCATGGTCAAACCCTGCGCATGCTGGAAGCCGTTGAGGCCGTCAACCACGACCAAAAGAGCGTGCTGGTCAACAAAGTGTTTGCGCGCTTTGGGCGCGACCTGTCAGGCAAGACCTTTGCCCTGTGGGGCCTGGCCTTCAAGCCCAACACCGATGACATGCGTGACGCGCCCAGCCGGGTCGTCATCGGCGCGCTGCTGCGGGCCGGCGCGCGCATTGTGGCGCATGACCCGGTGGCCGAACACGAAGCACAGCGGGTGGTCGCACTTGACCTGGCCGATGCGCCCGCCCTGTTGGAGCGCATTGAATTTGCAGCCAAACCCATGCAAGCCGTGCAAGGTGCCGATGCACTGATCATCGTCACCGAGTGGAAGGCCTACCGTAGCCCCAACCTGGCCGCCCTGAAGGCTGCCATGAAGACCCCAGTTGTCATCGATGGCCGCAACCTTTTCGAGCCTGATTTCATGGCCGCTGCTGGCTTTCAGTACGCAGGCATTGGCCGCAACACCCACTGAACCCCAATATGCGCAACTACAACCCCACCCAACGCATTCTGGTCACCGGCGGCGCTGGCTTTTTGGGCTCACACCTGATCGACCGGCTGCTCGCCCGTGGTGATGACGTTGTCTGTGCCGACAACCTCTTCACCGGCACCAAGCGCAACGTGGAGCACTTGCTTGGCCATCCGCGCTTTGAGTTCATTCGGCACGATGTGACTTTTCCGCTGTACCTTGAGGTGGACCAAATCTACAACCTGGCATGCCCTGCCAGCCCCATCCACTACCAGCACGACCCAGTGCAAACCACCAAGACCAGTGTCCACGGTGCCATCAACATGCTGGGCCTGGCTAAGCGCCTGCGCGCCAAGATCTTTCAGGCCAGCACCAGCGAAGTCTATGGCGACCCTACCGTCCACCCGCAGACTGAGGCCTACTGGGGCAACGTTAACCCCATCGGTATCCGAAGCTGCTACGACGAAGGTAAGCGCTGCGCCGAAACCCTTTTTTTTGACTATTACCGCCAGCACAAGCTTGACATCCGCGTGGCCCGCATCTTCAACACCTATGGCCCGCGCATGCACCCCAATGACGGTCGCGTGGTCAGCAACTTCATCATGCAAGCGCTGCAGGGCCAAGACATAACCCTGTACGGCAGCGGCCAGCAAACCCGCAGCTTTTGCTATGTAGACGACCTGATCGAAGGCTTCATCCGCTTCATGGATTTGCCCCGTGGCGCCGACGGCGCACCCGGTTTCCCTGGCCCTATCAACCTGGGTAACCCGGTGGAGTTCACCATCCGCCAACTGGCCGAATTGGTCATTGCCTTGACAGGCTCCAGCTCCAAAATGGTCTTCATGCCCCTGCCAGCTGACGACCCCCTGCAGCGCCAGCCCGACATCAGCCGTGCGCGCGCGTACCTGAACGACTGGCAGCCCCAAGTGCAATTGCAACAAGGCTTGGTTAAGACCATTGCCTACTTTGACCAACTTCTGTCCTCCAGTTGAACCATGTGCGGCTGCGGCAAGGCGCACCAGATTGCCGACGTACCGGTCGGCCATTTTCTGTTAGCTGGCATTGACTCGGCCCTGCTCACCGCCATAGCCACCGCCCATGGTGAGCGCCCCGCAGACCCTGAACCAAGCTTTTGCCGCGATTACAGCGGCACCGCAAACGACGAGGCTCTCATTGCCGAGCAACTGGCTGCAGTACTGGGTACTGGTCAGCCGCTTTACATCGCTCCAATACGCTGGCTTGCTGGAGTATGGAGGCACGCTGGGTGGTAGTTCTTGCACGGCACATGACGTTGGAACCTGTGCGCGGATGGCGCCAACACCGGCTACTGTTTCCCCTACATGCTGGTCGACGTTGTGCGTATGTCAAAAGTAGGAAAGCGCGACAAAGCGCACGATTTTCTCGACTCGCATTTGCCGCTCATTCGCTACGAACAACAACCCGGCTCCGTGGCTCGCAGTGCGCAAATATGTAATGATAAAGTGCGGTATTTTGAGCCACGACACCCTTCCCAAACCGGGTACCGAGCTGTCGACGGTGGCTCGCGCAGAGATGAACTGTTTACTGTCACGTGTCGCTCAAGTAGACTCGTGACCGAGCAAATTGCTGTAGCTCCGGCGTCTGGCAGTTTCGCCGCATTTCTGGCGAGTAAGTTCGACTTTCTAAAGAAAATTCAATTGACAAACGCCTTTTCCGGATGAGCAAATTCGAAGACTATAAAAGCTCACCGATGAGCGTTCGCATGACGTTGGGGCCACTCGCCCGCCCCGTCGATACGATGCGGTTCATGTCAATCCATGCCTTCGAGCAGGTGTTTTCGTGCCGCATCAATTCTCTGCCGCAAAACGTCTGCCTGATGGGGTGGATTGAGGATGAGCAGTGCTGGTACTGTGCGCCTGAGGCGCTAGCGCGCCAACATTCGACGCACGTGAGCCACACTTTCCACACTTTCGGCACTAAAACGCTTCTTGCTTTTTTGTCGGAGCGTGTCATGCCACAGCTAGAGATTCCATCAATTTGGTTTCCGTACTGCTTCTATGATGCTTGGCGCGAACGAACGTTGTTTTCGCCAAATTATCGATGGGTAGTGCCACCGGATATGGCGGACTGGACCGAATGGCGTGGCGAGGCAGGTGAGGTGCCTATCGTGAGTCCAACGCGCCACTGGGTCATGTGTCAGGGTGCGCACCGGGACGATCCGAGCGCCTGCGTCGTTGTGGATGCCCACTATCTCACGCAAAACAATTACGTTGAGCTTTTCTCGGAAGTGGAATCGCATCGCATCGTCTGGGCCAACAAAAGACCTCGGGCTGTCCTTGCTGGAGCCGATCACGGTGAGAACGCCAATTTCTTCGTCCCGGCTGAAGACGCAACGCTAAATCCCCGGCGCCTGATCAGGAATACCGTCGCGAGTCAGAGTCTCGCCGTTGACGTCTATCTTGGAAGAAACGTGTCGCTCGCAGAACAGTTGGCCTATCGCTACATCATCGATGCAGACGGCTACGCGCGCACCTGGAGCGCTTGGGCATGGAAGATGATGAGCGGATCAACGGTACTCTCGCTTGAATCGCCGTGGACCGCCTTTTTTACTGAACAGTTTTCGCCGTGGGAGCACTTTGTGCCTATCGCCAACGACTGCTCGGATCTAGCCGAAAAGCTGGACTGGTGCCGTAACAACGATTTCGAATGTCAGGAGATTGCGAGTCGCGCGCGTGATCGTGCGATGATGGTCTATGAAGTCAGTAACGTTACGAGTAGGATGATTCGCCGTTTGCGCGAGAGCCTTGCCGAGCCTGTCCCCGCAGGTTGGCCGGCGACTCTTTAGTTTCCGCACGATCAAGACTGTTCAGCGAAGCGTATGCAGCGGCGGCTTTTTGCCCTGAATTGGCAATGGTCCCAGTTCGCCGATTTAGTTTAGGCGAGCACCGCGCGAGCTCATGACGCGTGTGACATCTTCAAAACGCACCACCGCAATACACGACGGTATGCTATTTGATTTTCCCGATGTCGACACTGTTTATGAATATAAAGACGGCCAAATGCAACCAGGGAATTTCTACACATGAATGATCAAGCTGCCAAAAAAATAAAAGTTTTACTTGAAATGCGCCCCGCCCTTGAGGGGTTTGCCGGCATTCCCCAAGAGGTTCGCCTGCTATTCCGCGGACTGCGAAAAATCGAATCGGTGGATGTCGAGGGATTGATACAGACATCCCATCGCGTGTTGGCGCGCGGGACTAAGGATGAGGGATTTTTCTGGAAAAGGCTCACTCAGGCCAAGAAGATTAATCGCTATTCACGGGTCGTCGTTTCGATGGCAGAAAAGCCATACCGAAACATGCTGGATGTGGCGCTAGATTTTATTGAGAAGCGGCTATCTTCTTCAAAACTGTTACTGTTAACTCTGACGAATGTTGGCATGGTCAAACTAACTCGTTTTGAGTCAGCTTCATTTGAAGATTTTACTTGGCGCACACTGTTTGCCAAGACACTTCCTGCTTCTGATTTCGATTTGGTTGCAAAGGCAGACCACCGGATTTGTTCCATCCCATGGACTACCATGCACACGGTCGGATTGAATTCGATGAGCTTCTATTCAGATGCTGTATATCCAACGCTGGAAACACAAGGATTTGATATATTTATTGGGCAAACGCCCTATCCAGGTCGCACAAATTCAAAAACGGCTCTCGTGATTCGATATCACGACGCCATTCCGATTTTTATGCCCCACACCATTTCAGATCAATCACTCCATCAGGCAACACATTTCTATGCTTTGATGGGTAATGTTAAATCTGGCGCATGGTTTGCCTGTGTATCAGAAGCAACTCGACGAGATTTGATTCGGCTCTTTCCAGAAGTCGCCAATCGAGCGGTAACAATCTATAACATGGTTTCCCACCATTACTTCATCGAAAATTCATCTTTTGAGCGGGTCTCGGGTATTATTAGATCACGGTTGTATGGTTTGGACCCAGATGGTAAAGACCTCGGACTATCTCCAAAATTTTTGACCTTGCGCGAACAAGAAGCTTTCTATAAGAAACATCTGTTCGATGACAATTTTAGATATATTCTGGTGGTATCAACTATTGAGCCTAGAAAGAACCATACCCGCCTGCTTGCGGCATGGGAGATGATTAAAGCAGATATTGATCCTAATATAAAATTGGTTGTTGTTGGTACTCTAGGCTGGAACTTCAAAGAAATCATTAAAGGATTCAAAACCTGGATTGATCGCGGCCAGTTATTTATGCTGAACGCCGTTCCCGCTCCCGATCTCCGCGTCCTCTACCGGCACGCTGTAGCGACTGTATGTCCGAGCCTAGGTGAGGGGTTTGATTTTTCGGGTGTTGAATCAATGGCAAGTGGTGGTATCACAATTGCTTCTGACATTCCCGTTCATCGAGAGGTTTACGAAGACGCTGCAGAATACTTCGATCCCTACGCAACGATGAGTCTGGTAAAAGCTCTCAAAAAGGCGCTGTATGAAACCAACGCCCCTTACTTGCAGGAAACAATGCGTAAAAATGGAGAGTCTATTTCGTCCCGTTACTTGCCGGAGAAAGTTCTACCAAAATGGGAGCTTTTTCTTGAAAAAGTGAAGAAGGAGCATAATAGCATTTAAGAATACTCAATTTGTATTTATATATTCTTATATCAAACCATTGTCAGCATCGGCCAATAAGTGTGATTGTTTTTAGTATATTTCTATAACTGAGGGTATTATTTCAAATGAAAATCCAGAACGACCACTGGAAATAAAATGCGACTATTTGATTTGTAGTCAATTTGCATCTCAGTAGATCGATTTGTGATTTATATGTAAAGTCATTAGTTCATTCGGAAAACTTATTGGATTTAATGGGAGTCTTGGGCAACTCAGACAAACACTGGCAGATGCAAATGAGGAGTCACGCATCCGGGCTGGCTGGCGCTGTCTGTCAAGGATTGTTAGGACGCAATCCAAACTTGATAGATCTCAGCAGAATCGTAGGGAAATTGCTATTCCAGAGTGATTCTCAATTACTTATTGCTGATATTGGTAAATCATCCGAAAATTGGAATGATAAATTTTACTTTAGATCTCAGGAGTTGGTTGAAATAGCTTATCTAGGGATATCCAGTGGAACACTATATTCAAGTGGGGATTCTCAATATGTGCAGTTTAGAACGGCATGGAGTCAATTCTAGTATTTTCGATTGAGCACAAAACCGCACGGCAGAGGCAGTTGTTCTTCGGCTTGGGTTCATCAAAAATTTCTTACTTCTGATCATAAAGAAAATCTCGGGGGGTTCTCAAATTCATGGGAGTGCGCTGCCACACGTCCTAGCGTCCAAGTTCATCGATAATGGACGTTCTCCCCACCCAACGCCACCCAAGTGGCTTAGATGTCGCCCCCATGACCTCCCACTTGCTAGTCTCTCTCTTGCATTTCAGCGGGCGCAGTCAGTACCGGTTCTGGATGTTGCTTTGCGGGCTGTGTTTGGTGGCTACCCAGGCAACTGCCGGTGAGCCAGTGCTGGACATTGGTCACATGGATGCCAACCCCATTTCGTTGACCAGCCATTTCTCGGTGTTCGAAGACAGTAGCCAGCGCCTGCAACTGGAGGATGTGCAAAAGCCCGATATGGCCGCCCAGTTTAAAGCTGGCACGGCGTCTGGCGAATCCCTCAGTTTTTCCTACACTGCGTCCGCCATGTGGCTGCGTCTGCATGTGCAGAACACCAGTAACGCGCCGGTTGTGCGGATGTTGGAGATCTCCAACCCATTACTTGCCCATCTGACGTTCTACCAGCCGGTCGATGACCAGGGCTACCAGGCCACGCAAACCGGCTATGCCTTGCCTTTTGCCACACGCCCGCACGCCAGCCGTTTCTTTGTGCTGCCCATTCGCTTGCCGGCCCATGCCGACCAAATGCTGTTTTTCCGGGTTGCCACGCCCAACTCCATGATCCTCCCAGTCAAACTATGGGAGCTACAGGCCTTTCATGCGCACGAACGGGCCGACTATGTGTTTCAGGCTTTGTACTTTGGTAGCGCCTTGGCAATCATTCTGTACAACTTGATGCTGTTTGTGGCACTGCGTGATATGGGCTATTTGCTCTACTTGGTGTCGGCCACCTTTAGCGTATTGACGCTGGCGACCTTTGTGGGTGTTGGCGCCGAATACATTTGGGGGGGTGTGCCTTTTTTCACGAAGATGGGGACCAATGTATTTTTGGCCATTGCGTTGACAGCCTTCCTGCTGTTTACGCGGCGCATGCTGTTTACTGCTGAACGACTGCCCGTGCTTGATCGGTTGCTCAAGCTGTTTGTGTGGATCAATGTGGCGTTTTGTGGCCTGTTTTTTTTGTCGTTCGAGCACGTTGCACGGCTGTTTGTTATCAGCTACGCCATCACTGCGCTACTGTTGCTGGTGACGGGGACAGTCTCTGCCTACAAGCGCGAGCGCAGTGCCTACTTTTTTATGGCGGCGTTCGCGGTGGTGTTGTTGGCGTTGGGAATGCTGGCGATGCGACAGCTCGGCGTTTTGCCGACCAATGCTTGGACGACGTCTGGAGCGCAGATTGGCTCTGCGTTGGAAATGTTGCTGCTCTCTTTTGCGCTGGCCGACCGCTACAACGTGATGCGCCGTGATAAAGATTCTGCGCAGCAGCGCCTGGTTGAGAACCTGCGCACCTCTGAAGCCATTTTGGAGGATCGGGTGGTCCAACGCACCACTGAACTGGAAGTCCTTAACCAACGGCTGGAGGCCTTGAGCACTATCGATGGCTTAACGGGTATTGCGAATCGGCGCCATTTTGACAAGCTGTTTGCCGCGGAGTGGCTGCGCTGCATGCGCTTGGGTCAGCCCCTGGCGCTGGCAATGGTAGACATCGACTGGTTCAAAAAATACAACGACTGCTATGGTCACCAAGCCGGAGACGAATGTCTGCGCAAGTTCGCACGTATTTTGTCTGCCACGGTGTCCCGCAGCAGCGACATAGTGGCGCGCTACGGAGGCGAGGAGTTTGTGTTCTTTGCACCAGCCACCGATGCAGAAGGCGCATTGAATATGGCCGAACAGCTCTGTGCAGAGCTAGAGGCTGCGGCGCTGCCCCATGCATTCTCAACTTATATGTGTGTTACGGCCAGTATCGGTGTGGCAGTTGTAGTGCCCAGTGAAGTGCAGGCTCCTGCTGCGCTCATCCAGGCAGCCGATGCTGCGTTGTACCTCGCCAAAAAGCAGGGGCGAAATCGCGCTGTGCTGGGAACTGTAACGGTATAGGGAATAGAAAATTCAACCGTATGCGCCCAAGTACACACCGGAAAATTGGCCGCGCAAAACACGCGCACCCACACCACAATGAACCGCAATTGCGATTCACAGACAGGGACCCGCCCCGGGCTCCTGTGCACTCTCACCCTCCCACAACGGTGGCCCGCGGGCTGGGGTGATGCGCATCTGGCCCCCACACATTGGGCAGATCAGGCGGGGTCGCCCCATCCACGCCGCAGAGCACAACGGCAGTGTCGATCGTCCGTCAGCACGCTGTAAAACCGTGGGCAAAGATGCCGCATTAGTGGTACTTGCGGAAAGCCTTCTCCACATAGGCCGATGGCGCATGTGGTCGCTTTGACCGTCAAACTGGCCGGTGCTGGCGAGATTTAGCCAAATCTCAAAGTGCTCGGCCAACGTCTTGTACGGCAGGGTGCGCTCGGGTGTTGGTGAGAATGCTGCGGCGACGAGTGAGGCGGGCCTGGCATAGGGTGGTGCCAGTCTGGAGCGATCTCACTGATTGCGAATCCAAAATGCCAAATTGGACGCAAAACGGCCACTCAGCCCTCGTCGACATTGCGCATGCCGCTTCTGTTTTTATAGCAACACTCCTACCGTGCCAGCACCGCCTTTAGCGCCACCCCGGTGTGCGTACCCAGCCTGACCACACCTTCGGGCGCAGCCGCCGCCACCACCTGGCCACCGGCATTGCCACCATCCGGCCCTAGGTCAATCACCCAATCCGCCTCGGCAATCACATCCAGATCGTGCTCGATCACGATTACGCTGTGGCCGGCATTGACCAAGCGGTGCAGCACCTGGATGAGTTTTTCTACATCGGCCATGTGCAGGCCCACGGTGGGTTCGTCCAGCACATACAGGGTGTGCGGTACTTTGTTGCCACGCTTGCCAATGTCGTCACGCACTTTGGACAGCTCCGTCACCAGCTTGATGCGCTGCGCCTCGCCACCCGATAGCGTGGGCGATGGTTGGCCCAGCGTGAGGTAACCCAGGCCCACATCCTTTCGCAGTTGCAGCGGGTGGGCATAGCGGCAAAAAATTTCACCGCTTCGGCAAGCATGCTGCGCTGGTTGCGCGTGATGTCTCACCCGGACGGAGGCGTGGCCTTCTTCAACGACTGTGCGCTGGGCATTGCGCCAGAGGTGAAAGAACTGGCCGCCCATGCCCATACTGTGGGCGTCGATGCCCCTGATGAGCCGCTATCGGATATCGAGGTGCTGCGTAATTCCGGCTACATACGCTTGCAAACCGAATGTGCCGTTGTGATCGCCGACGTCGCCGAAATCGGCCCGGACTATCTGCCGGGCCACGCGCATGCAGATACGTTGAGCTTTGAATTGTCGCTGCACGGTCGACGTGTATTGGTGAACGGGGGAACATCAACCTACGAAGCAAACGCCGAACGGATATTGCAACGCGGCACTGCAATGCACAACACGGTGCAGGTGGACGGTGTCGATTCTTCCGAGGTATCGGGCAGTTACCGGGTTGCACGGCGCGCGCGGCCGCTGGATGTGACATGGGGCCGCAAAGGCGCATCCCTGTGGATCGAAGCGGCTCACGATGGCTACCGTCGTCTGCGCGGCGCGGTGACTCATCGTCGGCACTGGACTTTGGATGATTCCGCGTTGAGCATTGCCGACGCACGCACGGGTCAGTTTGACTCAGCGGTTGCGGCCTTCCGCTTCGCGCCCGGCCTGGAACCATCTTCGAATGGTGATGTTGCGGTGCCGGATGGATCGGATCTGCGCTGGTGTAGCCAAGGTGGGAGCAATGTAACCGTGAATTCGAGTACATGGCATCCTCGTTTCGGTGTGAGCGAGCCGTGTGCGCTGGTGTTGATTCCTTTCGGTATGCACGACCTGCAAACCACGATTACGTGGAGTCGAGTTCAGGAAATATGCAAAACGTTTTTGCTTAGCCGTTTCGGAAACCGCCGAAAAGGGCCAATTGTCAGATCAGGGCAGAATCCAGCTTGTCGGGAGATAAAGAGTGGCTGCCGCCAGCATGACAACAAATAATGGGTTATCAGGGGTTCCAACGTCATGCGCATCCTTTTCCTGTCCGACAACTTTCCGCCTGAGGGGTAGGCGCCGGCAACGCGACTGTATGACCACGCTATCCGCTGGGTGCGGGCCGGACCCGAAGTGACGGTGATTGCATCTGCGCCGAATTTCCCTGAAGGCCGTATCTTTGCCGGGTATCGCAACGCATAGCGACAGGTCGAAAACGTCGATGGTGTGCGCGTTGTACGTGTCAAGACATACATCACGGCGAACGAAGGGTTTCTCAAGCGCACGTTGGACTACCTGAGCTTCATGCTAATGGGGTTCGTGATTGGGCTGTTTGAGCGCAGACCTGATGTCGTGGTCGCAACGTCGCCGCAATTTTTCGCGGCGACCGGCGGCTGGGCGTTGTTGATTGCCAAGTGGCGGCCGTTCGTATTCGAACTGCGCGACTAATGGCCCGAATCGATTGTCGCGGTTGGTGCGATGAAAAAAAGGCTTCATGATCCGCATGCTCGAAAGGGTTGAGCTACTCCTGTAGCTATGAGCAAGGAAACTGAGCGCAATTAGCATCAATGCAACGAACGCGTATGATCCTGCCCCCGAATTACGGACACCCGTTTAAGCGAAATAAGATAGCTCGAACGCTTCGGGGCTGAGATAGCCCAGAGTCGAGTGGAGCCGGTTGCGATTGTAGTAGACCTCGATGTAGTCGAACACGTGGACTTTGGCTTGTTCGAGCGACTGGAGTCGCTCGCCGTGGATCGCCTCGACCTTGAGGCTGTGGTTCCAACTCTCCATGGCTGCGTTGTCGTAACAATTGCCCCTGGAAGGATAGGAAATTCAACCACCTGAGCCCAAGTATGCACTGCAAAACGGGCCCCGCAAAGCACCGGCACCTACATTCACCAGTCTGATTTCCCCAAGAAATTCGCCGCCGTCACCACAATGCGCCGCAAAGGCGACCTGCAGACACAGCCCCGCCCCGGCGGCGGTGCCGCCACAGTTGTCGGGGTCACCAAGTAGTGCGCTGATCGGCGGGATAGTCGGGTGGAGATTGGTTTGCCGTATCCCAGTCCGGTTCAGCCGCCACGCCATCGTCCGCCGCCTGCGCACCACACTCGTCCCACAGCGGTGGCCCGCGTGCCGGGGTGATGCGCGGGGCCTCGGGCTCCACCCCGATATGCTCGAGAATCTTGTGGATGTCGGCACAGAATGTGATGAAGGCAATGATGCGCATCTGGCCCCCGCAGTTTGGGCAGATCAGCGGGAACACCTCGCAGATACGGGCGATCACCGCCGCTCGAAGTGGCGAGTTCGGGGCCAGCACACCGTAATACCGATGGCGGTGCGTGCGTGGTGGCGGCACCAGTTGGGCGAGGCCCTCGCACTTGGGCCTGCATCTGGGTAATGGGGGCCTCGTCGATCTGCGGCGGGTGGAACCTGATCGACGGCGCGTTGACGGACTCTGCAGACTCGGGGACTGGGCACCCGAGGGTGCACCGGGCAGCGCCTCAAACAACCCATCGACCACGCACACATGAAAGTGCACATGCGTGTTCAGCGGCAAGTAAGGCCAAAACCTGCCAAATCAGGCCGCTTAGGCGCTTGGCATGTCTTGAAATTTCTCCGGCCAGGCCCTATCTAAAGGGTACGGACCCGTGATCATGGGGATGACGGGCAACCGGTTCAAGCCTAGACCTGAAGGAGAAACACATGAACGCCTTGATCCATCGCAGCGGCCTGTTGGACGATTTCTTCCGCGATGTCGCACCCGGTTTTTTCATCAAACCCCTGCACGGCGATCCTCTGCCGGCACCGTCACAAATCAAGATTGACGTCAAGGAAAACAACGACGCCTACACCGTCACCGCCGAAATTCCCGGCGTGCCCAAGGAAGACATCCATGTGGGTATTGAAGGCAATGTGGTGACGCTGCGCGCCGAAGTCAAGCAGCAAGACAGCACCAGTGAGGATGAGCGGGTGCTGCGCACCGAGCGCTTTTACGGCGCGGTGGCTCGCAGCTTTCAGCTCGGCCAGGACATCGACCAGGCGCAAGCCAAAGCCAAGTACGACAACGGCGTGCTGACACTGACGCTGCCCAAGAAAGTCGTCGCCCCAAGCACCCAGCGTTTGACGATTGAATAAAACCGGTGCACCCGCTGGTGGCTCACACCACTAGCGGCGCTTCCTGCATGGCCCCGATCTGCCCTTGCAGCATCTGCACCTGACCTGTCCAGTAGTCGCTGGAGCCAAACCACGGAAAGTTGATGGCAGAAATCGGGTCGTCCCAGCGCGCCCAATTGCCGGGTGCGCTGCTGGCGGTCACCGCTGAGCAGCATCCACAAGTCTTGCACCGCCGGGCCCATGCGTGCGTCGTCCAGGTCGACAAAGTGCGGGCCGGGCAAGCTGCTGGCAGGCGCCTCCAGCGGCGTCCACAAGATATTGCCCGGGTGACAGTCACCGTGCAGGCGCAGGCTGCGCAAGGCGTCCGTGGGCTGCTCGTCATCCGCCTCTTGGTCGCGTGCCAGAGGTTTTAAGCCTTTTCCCAAGCAGATTGCACATCCAGCGGCACTTTGTCGTGCGCCAGCAACCACTCGCGTGAGTCCATGCCAAAGCTTTGCAAATCGAGCGCCGGGCGCACCGCAAAATAACTGTTTTTACGCACAGCATTGTGCCGCCAAGTCAGATCAGACCGATCACGTGCCTGACATTAGAAATGTTGCACAAAAATGCCGCGCAGCCCTCGAATCCATTGCGCAAGCCGCTTCTGTTTTTATAGCAACACTCCTACCGTGCCAGCACCGCCTTTAGCGCCACCCCGGTGTGCGTACCCAGCCTGACCACACCTTCGGGCGCAGCCGCCGCCACCACCTGGCCACCGGCATTGCCACCATCCGGCCCTAGGTCAATCACCCAATCCGCCTCGGCAATCACATCCAGATCGTGCTCGATCACGATTACGCTGTGGCCGGCATTGACCAAGCGGTGCAGCACCTGGATGAGTTTTTCTACATCGGCCATGTGCAGGCCCACGGTGGGTTCGTCCAGCACATACAGGGTGTGCGGGGCCTTGTTGCCACGTTTGCCAATGTCGTCACGCACTTTAGAGAGCTCGGTCACCAGTTTGATGCGCTGCGCCTCGCCACCGCTCAGCGTGGGGGACGGTTGGCCCAGGGTGAGGTAACCCAAGCCCACGTCTTTGAGCAGTTGCAACGGGTGGGCGATGGTGGGCATGGCTGCAAAGAATTCGACCGCTTCGTCCACTTCCATTTGCAGCACATCACCAATGCTTTTGCCGCGCCAGGTGACTGCCTGCGTCTCGGGGTTGAAGCGTGCGCCCTTGCAGGTTTCGCACAGCACTTTCACATCGGGCAAAAAGCTCATGCCAATGGTGCGTATACCCTGCCCTTCGCAGCCGGGGCAGCGGCCTTCACCGGTGTTGAAGCTAAAGCGGTTGGCCGCATAGCCGCGCGCCTTGGCCTCTAGCGTGTCTGCAAAGAGTTTGCGAATGGTGTCCCAGAAGCCGATGTAGGTGGCGGTGCAACTGCGCGGCGTTTTGCCTATGGGGGTTTGGTCCACTTCGAGCACGCGGTCTATGGTCTCAAACCCGGTCACGCTTTCGCAGCCCGTCCACGGAATTTGCTCCCCAGCGTCCAGCGCATCGCGGCCGGCCTTGGTGCTGCGCTTTTGTACGGCGGCGTGTACGTTGGTGCGCAGCACGTCGCGCGCCAAGGTTGATTTGCCGGAGCCACTGACCCCGGTGATGGCGACCAGGCGTTTGAGTGGAATGTGGGCGGTGACGGATTGCAGGTTGTGCAGGTTGGCGCTGTGGACTGTGAGCCAGTCGATTTTTGGCACTGCTTTGGTGGCTGGCTCCGCTGCGGAAAGCCCCGAGGCAGGCTCCGCAGCTGCGATAGTGAGGCTCTCGGTGCGGTGGTTGGCTAGGGCGGCATATTCGGCGGTTACGCGGGTGCGGTCAGCTAGTTCGGCATTCGCAGTCGCACTGTCCATCGCACGCGCCGCCTCCGCAGCAGCCATGGCAGCTTTACCCGACAGCTTCTTGGCCCTGGAACCAACAACGTTGCCGGCGGAGGAAGCCGGTGCGCCGGGGGCCGATTTGGCGGCCAGCAGGACGTATGAGGCCCCCGGCGTACCGGCTTCCTGCGCAGCGCGAGCCCACAACGCCGCAGACACCAAAGACGTCTCATACGAAACAACAAAACGCCGCACCGCCAAAGGATGCCGCATGGCATGCAACAAATACCGCCCGGTTTGCGAATCTGCCGCCGCCTGCACATCTGCCACCGACCCCTGTGCCACCAAGCGCCCACCCCGCTTGCCCGCGCTGGGCCCAATGTCAATGATGTGGTCGGCATGGCGAATGGTGTCTACGTCATGCTCCACCACCACCAGCGTGTTGCCCTTGTCGCTGAGTGACCGCAGCGCACCCAGCAAAATCTTGTTGTCACGCGCGTGCAGGCCGATGGTGGGCTCGTCCAGCACATAGCACACGCCCTGCAAATTGCTGCCCAACTGGGCGGCCAAGCGGATGCGCTGGGCCTCGCCACCGCTGAGCGTGGGCGCACCCCGGTCCAGCGTCAAATAGCCCAGGCCCACTTCCTCCAGAAACTCCAGACGGCTCTTGATCTCGGGCACCAGGTCGCGGGCAATGTCAGCCTCACGGGCGCTCATGCCGCCTTCTAGCTGCAAGGTCTGCACCCACTTGCGCACATCAGTCACGCTCAGGGTCGCAATGTCGGCAATGCCCACGCCGGCAAACGTGACCGCACGTGCTGTGGTGTTCAGGCGTGTGCCTATGCAAGTAGGGCAGGTGGCATCATGCAGGTCTTCCACATCGGCCTCGGCAAAGGTTTGCTCGCGGCCCTTGTTGTCGTCGTCTTTGACGGAATCGTCAAACACCTTGCGCTGCTCTTTGGTCAACGCCACACCGGTGCCCACGCAATCCGGGCACCAGCCGTGCTTGCTGTTGTAGCTGAACAGGCGTGGGTCCAGCTCCACATACGAGGTGGCGCACACCGGGCAGGCGCGCTTGGTAGAAAACACCTGCACGGTGCCAATGCCGACAGCGGGTGTGCCAGCCAGCATGGCCTGTTTCAACCCGTCCATGCAGCTCATGACATGCACCACGCCTTTGCCGTGCACCAAGGCGGTGGCCAGCGCCTCGCGCAGTTGTGCCTCTTGCGCCGGGTTCACGTCCAGACTGGCAACGGGCAGCTCAATGTTGTGCTCTTTAAAGCGGTCAATACGCGGGAACGCGGTGGTGGGTAAAAAGTTGCCATCCACCCGCAGGTGGGTATAGCCACGCGGGCGCGCCCAGTCGGCCAGTTCGGTGTAGACACCTTTGCGGCCGGACACCAGCGGCGCGAGTAAACCGATGTGTTGCCCCCGAAAATTCTTGAGCAACTGCGCCGCAATGCTGTCAGCCGACTGCGGCTGCACCGCAGCACCGTCATGGATGCAATGCTGCGTGCCCAGCTTGACGTACAGCAGGCGCAAAAAGTGCCAGACTTCAGTCGTAGTGCCCACCGTGCTCTTGCGCCCCCCGCGTGAGAGGCGCTGCTCAATCGCCACCGTAGGTGGAATGCCATACACCGCATCCACCTCGGGCCGACCAGCCGGTTGCACGATGCTACGGGCATAGGCGTTGAGCGATTCCAGATACCGCCGCTGGCCTTCGTTAAAGAGAATATCGAATGCCAGCGTGGATTTGCCAGAGCCAGACACGCCGGTGACGACGTTGAACTTGCCACGAGGAATGTCAACGGACAAAGACTTAAGGTTGTGCTCCTTCGCATTGACGATACGAATGGAGTTCGACGCGTCAGTAAGCCCCCCATCCCCGGCAGCGCGCGCCAACACAGCATCAACCGCATGACCCAAATACGCAGCACGGGGCTCAGCCACCACATGCACCACCCCCATAGCCGCCGCATACTCCCGCAGCGCCTGCCCCGTGTGGGATGTGGCGTGCAGCATCACATCCTCCGGCGTGCCATGTGCCACCACCTCGCCACCCGCCTCCCCGCCTTCCGGCCCCAAATCAATCAACCAATCCGACGCCCGAATCACATCCAGGTTGTGCTCAATCACCACCAGCGAATGCCCGGCATCCAGCAACTTGCGCAGCGCGCGCATGAGTTTGGCAATGTCGTCAAAATGCAGACCCGTAGTGGGCTCGTCCAGCATGAATAACGTGCCGCGCCGCGCCACTGCCTGACGGCTGGCGGTGCTGCTCTTGGCGGCGTCAGCCAGAAAACCAGCCACCTTGAGGCGCTGCGCCTCACCGCCCGAGAGTGTGGGCACGGGCTGGCCCAGCTTCACATACTCCAGCCCCACATCCACAATCGGCTGCAGGGCGCGAATGACATCTCTATCATTGGCGAAGATGGTGGCGGCTTCGCTGACGGTGAGGTTCAGCACATCCGCCACATTCAGACGCTGTTGAGCCCGTTCTATCGTCACCTCCAAAATCTCGGGCCGGTAGCGCTTTCCGTCGCAATCCGGGCAGCGCAAATACACATCGCTCAAAAACTGCATCTCAATGTGCTCAAAGCCCGAGCCACCACAGGTGGGGCAGCGGCCATCGCCACCGTTGAAGCTGAACTTGCTGGCCATGTAGCCGCGCTCGCGCGACAGATCGGCGCCCGCAAAAATCTCACGCACCGCATCCCACGCGCCCACATAGCTCACCGGGTTGGAGCGTGCGGTTTTGCCGATGGGGGACTGGTCTACAAACACCACTTCGCTCAACTGCTCGGCACCCAGCAGGCTGCGGTGTGCGCCCGGTGTTTCGGTGGCCTTGCCAAAGTGTCGCAACAGCGCCGGGGCCAGCACGTCTTGAATGAGGGTGGATTTGCCCGAACCACTGACGCCGGTTATGCACACCAGGCGCTGCAGCGGGATTTCGACGTTCACGTTTTTCAGATTGTGCTCGGTGGCGCCTTCCAGAATCAGGCGTGGCGTGTTGGCTGCCACCATGCGCTTGAAGCCCATGCCCACTTGCTTGCGCCCGCCCAGGTAGGCACCGGTCAGGGTGTCGGCACTTTTTAGATCAGCGGTGCTGCCGTCAAACACGATACTGCCACCCTTCTCGCCGGGGCCGGGGCCCATGTCGATCATGCGGTCCGCCGCCATCATCACGGCCGGGTCGTGCTCGACTACGACCAAGGTGTTGCCAGCATCGCGCAGGCGCTGCATGGCAACAATGATGCGGTTCATGTCGCGCGGGTGCAGGCCAATGCTGGGTTCGTCCAGCACAAACAGGGTGTTGACCAGCGAGGTGCCCAGCGCGGTGGTGAGGTTGATGCGCTGCACCTCGCCGCCACTCAAGGTGCGGCTTTGGCGGTCCAGCGTGAGGTAGCCAATGCCCACATCGCACAGGTATTTGAGGCGGGTGCAAACCTCTTCCAGCAAGAGTTTGAGCGTCTTGGCATCGGCTTCTGAGGCGCCGGGCTGCAGGGTCTGCAAGGCATCAAAGAACCGCCGCAGTTTGTCCAGCGGCAACAGCATCAGGTCATGCAAACACAGGCCCGGCAGTGCCTCCAGGTGCTCCCTTGACCATTGCACGCCCTGCGGCATAAACCGCTTGGAAGGCAATAGAACCGCATCGGCTTGCGCCTGGGTACCAATGCGCCATAGCAGGCTTTCGGTCTTGAGCCGCGCACCGCCACAGGTGCCGCACGGCGTGTAGCTGCGGTACTTGGACAAGAGCACGCGGATGTGCATCTTGTAGGCCTTGGTCTCCAGGTATTCAAAAAAGCGCTTGATGCCAAACCAGTGCTGGTTCCACTTGCCGTTCCAATTGGGCGAGCCATTGATCACCCAATGCTGCTGCTCGGGCGTGAGCTTGTACCAGGCGGTGTCGCGCGGGATGCCGGCGGCCTCGGCGTGGCGCATCAGATCGTCCTGGCACTCCTGCCAGGCGGGGGTCTGCATGGGCTTGACGGCGCCGGCGCGCAGCGTGAGCTTGTCGTTGGGAATGACCAGCCCCATATCCACACCCACCACCCGGCCAAAACCCCGGCACGCCTCGCAGGCGCCCACGGCGGAGTTGAAGGAAAACATGGATGCAATCGGGTCGGTGTAGCGCAGATCGCTCTGCGGGCAGTGCAGTCCGGTTGAGAAGCGCCAGGTGGGCAGCACGGCATCTGCTATTGATTCAGTAGCTGGTTGTGTAGATTCGACGAGGGCTGGAGCCTCATTTAATACATAAACATTGAGCCGACCACTGCCACGCTTGAGGGCCAGCTCAATGGCTTCCAGCACGCGGGCTTTCTCCGTTGTGGCGATGCGAAACCGGTCAGCGACCACGTCCAGGATCTTGACAGCCCCCACGCTCCCCAAAGGGGCGCCTATGCGCTGACCGTCACGCTCGGCATGCACGCGGGTAAAGCCGCTGGCAGACAGCCACTGCATGACTTCTTCAGCTGTTGTGGCGGCGGGCAGTTCCACGGGGAAGGTCAGAACCAAGCGCGGCTCGCCAGACTCTGCCGCACGGCGCGCCAGCTCGCCATAGATGGTCTCGGGCGTGTCGTGCTGCACCGGCAGCGCGGTTTGGCGGTCAAACAGGCTGGCGGCGCGGGCGTACAGCAGCTTGATATGGTCGTTGAGCTCCGTCATGGTGCCCACGGTGGAGCGGCTGGAGCGCACCGGGTTGGTCTGGTCGATGGCGATGGCCGGGGGCACGCCCTCCACCTTGTCCACGGCGGGCTTGTCCATGCGATCCAGAAACTGGCGGGCGTAGGCCGAGAAGGTCTCTACATAGCGGCGCTGGCCTTCGGCATAGAGCGTGTCAAACACCAGGCTGGACTTGCCTGAACCGCTGGGACCGGTCACCACGGTGAGTTCGCCGGTGCGAATGTCCAGGTCCAGGTTCTTGAGGTTGTGCTGGCGTGCGCCGCGAATGCGGATGAATCCCTGGGTCATTTTGTAGCGGTGCTTTTTTGAATGAGGCCAATCATTCTAGGGATTTGCCGGGGCAGCACACGCAACGGGGTTATGCGCTGTCAAGGGCAAACCCGCATGTGGAAATCCACATCTGGCGAAAGCCGTGGCAGGTTCGCACAATCCAACTTCCGAACTCGCAGGAGACTCCCCATGAAAATCACCCATACGCTCTGCGCTGTACTACTGGGTAGCTTGCTGGCTGCGGGCGCGCACGCACAGTTGCGCATCGGTCAACCCTCGGGCTTTACCGGCTCGGTCGCGGCCGGCGTCAAGGAGAACACCGAAGGTGCCAAGCTCTACCTAGATGCGGTCAACCAGCGCGGCGGCGTGCACGGACAGCCGGTCGAACTGATTTCTGTGGACGACAAGTTTGATCCGGCCAAGACGGTGGAGGTGGCGCGCGAACTGATCACGCAGCAGCATGTGCTGGCCTTGTTTCTGAACCGCGGAACACCCCATGCCCAGGCCCTGCTACCGCTGCTGGCGCAGTACCATGTGCCGCTGGTGGCACCCAGCACCGGCGCCATGGCGCTGCATGAGCCCGTACAGCCCTGGGTGTTCAACGTGCGGGCGACCTACCAGCGCGAGGCCATCAAGGCCATTGGCCATCTGGTGAGCGTGGGCATTACGCGCATTGCCGTGCTGCAAACCGATGATTCGTTTGGTGCCGATGGCGCAGCAGGGGCCGACAAGGGCTTTGCGGCCGCTAGCTTGAAGCCGGTGCTGCTACAAAAATTTCCGCGCGACAAAGCCGACTTTGCCGCATTGGCTGCCCAGGTGGTACACAGCGAGGCCCAGGCCGTGCTGTACCTCGGTTCATCGGGCACTGTGGCCAGCGGAGTCAAGGCACTGCGCGCCGCCGGCTCCAGCGCCCAGGTAGTGACGCTGTCGAACAATGCCTCAGAAGGCTTCATCAAACTGCTGGGCGAGAACGCGCGCGGCGTGATTGTGACCCAAGTCTTTCCCAATGAACGGGCCATGACCTACCGCCTGATCAAGGAGGCCCAGGAACTAGCCAAGGCCAAGGGCTTGCCGGGAATTTCACCAGCCATGATGGAGGGTTTTGCCGCCGCCAAGGTCCTGGTGGAAGGCTTGCGTCGCGCCGGGCCCAAGCCAACGCCAGCCGGATTGCGCGATGCGCTTGAAAGCTTGCAAAAATTTGATCTGGGTGGACTGGAAGTGAGCTACAGCCCCGAAGACCACACTGGCCTGGACTTTGCCGACCTGTCCATCATCGGCATCGACGGCAAGTTCAGGCGTTGAAAATACAGTCCCGCACTATTGGGTGAGGGTGCGTTCCAGTTCAGCACAGGCATTGGCACCAGCCGCTTCTTTGATCCTGGGCAACAGTGCCAACAGCTCTTCATAACCGCCGGCAGACTCCACCGCCAGGTTCAGGCGAAAGCCGCGCAGCCCCAATGACGCAGTGAGCTTGGTGGCCAAGGGTTTGGCCTCTTTGTAGCGATCCTGCGCAGTGTGTGCTCTAAATGAATCAGCGATAATTTTGTCCGCTGCCACATGCTCGGCCTCGGCCTCGGCCAGCAAGGCCTCGCCAGGTGCAGGTGCCAAAAACTCTTGCGCCACCATGTGGTCCACATCCTCAGGGGTCAAACCCAAGCCAGTGGCAGCGGCCAATACCTGATCTACGGTCTTGACGCCATCAAACATGATGTAAGCCGTGCGCTGCCGTGCAGAAAATAGCGGCGAGCGTGTCTTGAACGCTTGCTGACCTGTTTCCGTCTTGATGAGTTTCATAAGCGCAACCTTAACAGAATCTCTCGCTCAGTTGTACCACGCTTTTAAAACGCAGTGTGCATCAAAGAAGCTCAGGATAACCCCTATTTACTGGCGCTGGAGGCGGGCGCCATCGCCGCCGGCACAGCGGGCTCGGAAGCAGCAGCAACAGGAGCCTCGTGCGTGGCTTCGATGCCGTGCTTTTCTCCGCCCATATCAATGTCTCCGCCTTTGCTCAAAATGAACAAAGCCAAGCCGGCAAAAATCATAAATCCCACAGCAATTTTCCACATACAAGTTTCCTGACGTCCTAAAAAAAAGACCCCGGGCCACCACGGCCCGGGGTCGTCAACTCACACACGTATTAGTCGTTGGCGTAGATGTCAACGTCCTTGGTTTCCTTGATAAACAACATACCAACCACGAATGTCATACCCGCGATGACGATGGGATACCACAAGCCGTTGTACATATTGCCGGTCTGCGCCACGATGGCAAACGCCGTAGTGGGCAACAGGCCACCGAACCAACCGTTACCAATGTGGTAAGGCAGGCTCATGGAGGTGTAGCGAATACGGGTGGGGAACATTTCAACCAGCATGGCGGCTATGGGGCCGTACACCATAGTCACCAAGATCACCAGGTAGGTGAGAATGGCGGCGACCATCACCTTGTCGAACTTGGCCATATCTGCCTTGGCAGGGTAACCAGCAGCCTTCAGATCGTCAGCGACAAGCTTCTTGAATGCGGCATCCTTGGCCTTGACTTCATCAGCAGGCAGCCCTTTGGCGGCATAGCTGGGGATCGCCAGATCACCGATCTTGATGCTGGCCACCGAGCCAGGTGCGCCAGCTACGTTGTCATAGCTCACCGAAGCACCCGCCAACACCTGCTTGGCAATGTCGCACGAGCTGGTGAACTTGGCGGTGCCGGTGGGGTTGAACTGGAACGAGCACTCTTTCGGATCAGCTGTAACAGTCACCTTGTTCTTTTGCTGCGCGGCGTACAGGTCGGGGTTGGCGGCCTTGGTCAGCGCCTCGAACACCGGGAAGTACGTCAACGCGGCCAAGAGGCAACCCGCCATGATGATGGGCTTGCGGCCAATTTTGTCAGACCAGGTACCGAAGATGATGAAGAACGGCGTACCAATGATCAGGGAAACCGCAACCATGATGTTGGCGGTTGCACCATCCACCTTCAATGACTGTGTCAGAAAGAACAAAGCATAGAACTGGCCGGAATACCACACCACGGCCTGGCCTGCGGTCAAACCGATCAGGGCCAAAATCACAATCTTCAGGTTTTTCCATTGACCGAAAGATTCGGTCAGAGGTGCCTTGGAGGTCTTGCCTTCGGCCTTCATCTTGGTGAAGGCGGGCGACTCATTCATGCTTAGTCGGATGTAAACCGATACGGCCAACAGGAAAACGGACAAAATGAACGGAACACGCCAGCCCCAATCGGCGAATGCGGCCTCACCAATCACAGTCCGAGTAACCAGGATCACGATCAGGGACAAAAACAGGCCCAAGGTGGCCGTGGTCTGGATCCACGCCGTGTAGGCACCGCGCTTGCCCTGCGGCGAATGCTCGGCCACATAGGTGGCGGCACCACCGTACTCACCGCCCAGCGCCAAGCCTTGCAGCATGCGCAATGCAATCAGGATCACGGGAGCGGCCACACCGATGGTGGCGTAGTTAGGCAAGATACCCACAATGAATGTGGACAAGCCCATGATCAGGATGGTCACCAGGAAAGTGTATTTGCGACCAATCATGTCTCCCAAACGACCGAACACCAGCGCGCCGAAGGGACGCACGATGAAACCAGCCGCGAACGCCAGCAGCGCAAAAATGAAGGCGGAACCTGGATCCAGACTGGTGAAGAACTGCTTGGCAATGATGGCTGCCAACGAGCCGTACAGGTAGAAGTCGTACCACTCAAAAACCGTACCGAGCGAGGAAGCAAATATCACCTTCTTCTCTTCGGCGGTCATCGGCCGTGCGGCTACTTTTGCCATAGTTGTGTCTCCAAATATTGAAATAAATACGACCACCAGGGGCGACTGGGTAGGTGGACTATGGGTGCCGGTTCTGACCTAGTTCTGACGACACGCCAACAGCGGCTGACACCAGACTGAATGCAAACTTACGGATTAGGAAGTAACCCGATGAATATTTTTTTTAATATGAAAAAATTAGTGATAACCCGTACATCTATCACCTAAAAATAGCCCAATTTACCTAGGGAATATCCTGATATTTCCGACAGAACCGTAAGGACTTAGTCAGACCTTCCGACCATGATCCAGCCCCGGCAACGGCCATTCACCGCCGTTATCGAGGCAGACATCAACCGTCAAAAGGAAAACAATGACTGATCCCATCGTGGCCAAAATTGAGGCCAACCCGAAGTACCACGAACTTCGCAGAAAGCGCAACACGTTCGGCTGGTTACTCACCATCATCATGATGGTCGTGTACTACGGCTACATCGCATTGATTGCATTCGACAAGTCGTTCCTGGCACAGCCCATTGGCGCTGGCGTCACCTCGTTGGGCATTCCCATCGGCATGGGTGTCATCATTTTCACCATCGTCATTACCGGCATCTATGTCCGTCGCGCCAATGGCGAATACGACCGTCTGACCGCTGAAATCCTGAAGGAAGCTTCCAAATGAAGGCCGGATTGCAATTTCTCATCGCGCTGAGCGCACTCGTGGCGGCAGCCGCCGCGCAAGCCGCCGGTGCCGATCTGGGACAGGTGGAGAAGCAGCCCACCAACTGGGTCGCCATTGGCATGTTTGGCACTTTTGTCGTGATGACTCTGTTCATCACCAAATGGGCCGCAGGTCGCACCAAGTCAGCCGCTGACTTTTACACCGGCGGCGGTGGCATTACCGGTTTCCAGAATGGCTTGGCCATTGCTGGCGACTACATGTCGGCCGCATCCTTCTTGGGCATTTCCGCCGCCGTGATGGCATCCGGCTATGACGGTTTGATCTACTCCATCGGCTTCCTGGTCGGCTGGCCCGTGATCACCTTCCTGATGGCTGAGCGCCTGCGCAACCTGGGTAAGTTCACCTTTGCCGATGTGGCCGGTTACCGCTTCCAGCAGACCCCTATCCGCGTGTTCGCGGCATCCGGCACACTGGTAGTGGTCGCGTTCTACCTGATTGCCCAGATGGTGGGTGCGGGCTCGCTGATCAAGCTGTTGTTTGGTCTGGACTACTGGATAGCCGTGGTCATCGTCGGCGCGCTGATGATGATTTACGTGCTGTTTGGCGGCATGACGGCCACGACATGGGTGCAGATCATCAAGGCCTGCCTGCTGCTGGCGGGGGTCACCTTCATGGCGATCATGGTGATGGCGCAGTTCGGCTTCAGCTTTGAAGCGTTGTTCGCCAAAGGCGTGGAAGTCAAGGCATTGATCGCAACCAACACCGGTAAAACGCCGGAAGAGGCGGCAAAGATTGGCCTGTCCATCATGGGGCCTGGCGGCTTCATCAAGGACCCCATCTCCGCCATTTCCTTCGGTATGGCTCTGATGTTTGGTACCGCAGGTTTGCCCCACATCCTGATGCGCTTCTTCACCGTGCCGGATGCCAAAGAAGCCCGCAAGTCGGTGTTCTGGGCGACCACCTGGATCGGCTACTTCTACGTGCTGATTTTCATCATCGGCTTTGGCGCCATCACGCTGGTGTTGACCAACCCCGAGTTTGCCAATATCGCGACCGGCGTGATCAAGGGCGGTGGTGGTTCGGCCAATATGGCAGCCGTGCTGGTGGCCAAAGCGGTAGGCGGCAACGTGTTCTTCGGCTTCATCTCTGCGGTGGCATTTGCAACCATTCTGGCCGTGGTGGCCGGTTTGACGCTGTCGGGCGCCTCTGCGGTGTCACATGACATCTACGCTACCGTGATCAAAAAGGGCAACGCCGACAGCGACTCCGAGTTGAAAGTATCGCGAATGACCACCCTGGCTTTGGGTGTGGTGGCCGTGCTACTGGGCATTGCGTTTGAGAAGCAGAACATTGCGTTCATGGTGTCGCTGGCCTTTGCGATTGCAGCTTCGGCCAACTTTCCGGTGCTGTTCATGTCGGTACTGTGGAAAGACTGCACAACCAAGGGTGCCGTGATTGGTGGATTCCTGGGGCTGATCTCCTCTGTCGCCTTGACCGTGGTATCGCCTTCCGTGTGGGAAGCCACACTGGGCAACCCCAAAGGCTCGGCTTGGTTCCCTTACTCGTCACCGGCCCTGTTCTCGATGACCATTGGCTTCGTCGGCGTATGGCTGTTCTCGGTGCTGGACCGCAGCCCGCAGGCCGCCAAAGAGCGCGCAGCCTACAAAGCACAACAAGTGCGCTCTGAAACAGGCTTGGGTGCCTCGGGCGCTTCTGGTCATTGATCAGTCTGACAATCACCATCAAAGAGCCGGGCATTGCCCGGCTTTTTCTTTTGTGGGAAAGTCGTTGGGAGGGAAACTGCGATCAAAATACCCTGTTATGAGGCTGAGCACCAATCCTAGAACCGGCTCAGCAACTGAACGGCACCATGCCAGGCCCGTGATCCAGGAGACGCTGACAACCAAATCACTGCAGTTCGCCATCGGTGATCTGCAAAGTTGCATGGACCTGCGTGATCCCGACGCCCTGACGCTGGACTACACCCAGCTGATGATGGGTTTCTTGTTGTTCCAGGCGCAGCCGCGCACCATTGCCATGATTGGCCTGGGCGGCGGCTCATTGGCCAAATATTGCCATCGCAATTTGCCGTCAACGACCATAACAGTCATAGAAATAAACCCCCACGTGCTGGCAATGCGGGAGGCCTTTTGCATACCGCCAGACAGTGACCGCTTCCGGGTGCTCATGGGCGACGGCGCCGAGTATGTGCGCCGGCCCATACCGGCCCCAGATGTGTTGATGATCGATGGTTATGACGTGGAGGGCCTGCCAGCAGACTTGGGTTCGCAGCGCTTTTACGATGACTGCTACCAATGGCTGGAGCGCGGCGGGTTGATGGTTGCCAATCTGCATTTGAGCAGCAAAGCCTACCCACAATTTGTCGAGCGCATCCAGCGCAGCTTTCAGGGCAACGTGCGGGTGGTGCCTGAACAATATGGCTCCAACTGCATCGTGTTTGCGCGCAAAGGTGGTGCCCACAACTGGCCTACCCCACATAGTTTGCACCGTCCACCCGATTTTGAGACGTTCGCGTGGCGAGACCTGCAACCCGCGCTAGACCACATTCGCAAGGTGATCAGCCAACATTCTGTGGATGCGACCACCGTAGGTGCCGCAGTTTCACAAACGCCAGCGCCGCCATGACCGCGTCGTTCAGCGCATCGTGCGCCGGCCAAAGGGGAAGATCCAGATCCCGCATCAGGGTGTCAAAGCGCAAATCAATGGCAGGGTTCTCCCGACGGTCGGACGGTAGTTGCTTGTATTTGTAATCGTAGTAGAGGCCAGAGACCTCAATCTGATCCTGCGGCAGGCCCATTCCCAAAATGGAAAAGAGCACACGGTTAATCATGGCCACGTCAAATTCCAGGTAGTAACCCACCAAGGGGCGGCTGCCTATAAAGCGCATGAGCTGCAGCATCGCTGCATCTGCACTCACACCCAGGGCGACGTCCTGCGCGCGCAGGCGGTGCACCCGCACACTGTCCGCAGTGACGCGCTGTTTGTCCGGACGAACCAGCAATTCCAGGCGTTCGCTGGTCATGACGCGGTTGCCGCGAATACGCACTGCGCCAATGGCAATGATGTCGTCGGTGCGGGTGTTCAGGCCGGTTGTCTCGCAGTCCAGTGCAACCCATTCGTTGGGTGGTGGCGCGTCCCACATGAAGCGAAAGCGCGGGTCACCCAGGTGATAGAGCATCCAGTTCCGCTTGAACGCCGCCCACCAGCGCAGAGGGGAAAGGTCGATAGCCATACCTACAGGGCTTCCAGATGGAAGCGCTGACTGAGCAATGCCTTGAATTGCTTCACTATGCCCAGGGTGTCTTTCAGCAGGTCGCGGTCCAGGCTACTGAGTTTTTCCGTCTGTATGCCACCCGACACCGCGCGCCCGGTGTCGAGTTCTTGCAGGCCGGCCTTCAATTTGAGCCCCATGAAGAAGTGCAGGCTGTCGATCAGGTCGGCACCCAGTTTGTCGGGCAACTTGCCGCCTGCCACCAAGGCCTCGATACGCGCTACAGTGCTGACCTCGGTCAGACGCTGCGCCAGCGCCAGGCTACGAACACCATGCACCAAAGGGAAAATTCCCACCTTCTTCAGGTCCAGTTGGTCGTCGCCTTTGTCACCCAGATTCAGCAGGCGGTTCCACCAGCCCTGGCTGCTGCCAAAGAAGTGGATGGCGGCGGCAAACCGCGCCAGCATGGCGTCGTTGCCGAATGTAAGGTCGAACATCGCATTGCGAACCTCTTCCAGCAGCGTGGTGTCGCCGCAGACGGCATGGGCATCCAGAAAGATGGCCAGTTCCATCAGACTGTCAGGGCTGGCGGTGACCGACCACAACCGCGCCATTTGGCGGAAGTCCGACACGCTCTGGCGCCAGTGCGGGTTGCTGACCATGATGTTGCCGGGGCATACGGGATAGCCAAAGTCAGCCAGCGCATCCGAGAAGCGCTGGCACACTGCTGCCAAGTCCTGCGAGCATACATAACCGTCGCGCAGGACCAGGCCATTGTCCTGGTCGGTTTTGAGCAATTGCTCGCCACGCCCTTCACTGCCCATCACAAACAGGCAGCTATTGGCTACCAAGTCGGGCGGGGCAATCAAATGCCAGGCACGCTCGAATAGGCGCAGATTGAGCTCTTGCACCAGTCGCGCAATCAGGCTGACCTTGGTGCCGTTGCGGTGCAAAAGAGCAATCAGACGCGTAGTCTGGACACCCGCGCGCTTGAGTGCCTCCAGGTCTTGGGCGGCAAGGATGTGTTCGTTGATCTGGTACGACTGGTTGGATAAAAAGCCAAACAAATCCAGTGCCTCCAGAATGCCGATGATCTGCTCGCCATCGGCCACCAGCAGGCGGCGCACCTTGTGTTTGATCATGGACGCCAGTGCATCCCCAATCAGGTCGCTGGGGCGCACACCGATGGGTGAGAAGTTGGCCAATTCACCCACCGCCAAATAGTCCAATGGCGTACCCCGCAGTACAGCCTTCTGCACGCCCGTTCCGGTGAAGATGCCCACAGACACTGGCGTCGTGCGGGTATCACGCACCAGCACGGCGTTAATGCGCAGTGCCTGGAATGTTTTAACGACATCCAGAATGCTGGTGCCGGCATCCACAAAATGGGGCGGGTGGATAAAAGCCGCATCCACCCGGGCCATGGCCAACGACTGCAATTCATGTTGACTTTGGCGCGAGGTCAACGCGCTGAGTTTGTTGGACAAGTCGGAGAACAGCAGCGCGCCAAAGGTGGCGTTGTCGGCAATCAGGTCGCTCACCGCCTGTTTGGCCAACTGGTAGGCCACCACCTCTTCGGCCGCCACAAAGCGGCTACTGACCTTGCCGGCGACCAGGCCCCTGCCATCAAAGCTGTCATCGGGCCCGTAGGTGGTGACGACTTCATTGCCGTCAAACTGCTGGACATAGCCTTTGATGATGACAAACAGGTGGCTGGGCTGGGCACCCAGGGCCAGAATGGTCTCCCCTTGCGGGAAGTAGGCAATGTCCACATGGTTTTGCACCAGCCGGCGCTGCTCCGACGTCAAGCAGTCAAAGGGAGATGCGGTGAAGTTAAAAGCGCTGGGCATAGGGACATTTTTTCATGCCAGCCCTGCAGTTGGCTGACGCGCTAACTGCGCACTGCCTATTGACGGGAAACACCTACTGGCAGGCTGGCCACGCCGGTCCAGGCCGGGCTGTCAAACCAGTCGTTGCCATCCAGGTAGGCGCGCAGCATGGGCAGGCTGTCGAGCCCCCAGAACACCTTGCCATCGACTTCAAACGCCGGCACACCGAACACCCCTTTGGCGATAGCTTCGTCAGTATGGGCCTTGAGTTGGGCCTTGACCGCATCATCACCCGGGTTGCGCGACGGGGCCAGTTGTTGCGTGAGCGTGACCAGCCGGGTGGCGTCGGCTGCATCCTGGCCGCCGACCCAGACATGCTTGAACACGGTCTCGCACACATAGCGGTTGGGGCGACCTTGCGCATTCGTGGCAATGGCCAGGCGCAGCAGCCCCAAGGGGTTAAAAGGGTGGGCCGCCGGCAAATCCAGCGTGCGGCCTTTGCTGTGTGCCAGCCATTGCACATGGCGGTAGGTCCAGTCGCGCTTGGCTGCTATCTCTGCCGGCCCAAGCTGGCCATGGTGTTTGAGCAGCGCAGCAAACAACAGCGGCTTGTAGGTGACCGAGTAGCTCAGCCCCATCAGTGCCTGCGGCAACTCCTCAAACGCCAGATAGGCGTAGGGCGAGATGAAATCGAGGTAGAAAGTGATGTGTTTCATGGCGCGGCGCTGCCTCCTGTTGGTGCCAATTGGGCAATGCGTTGCTCAATCTGCGACCAGACCACTTTCTTCTGGGCGTCGCTGGCGCTGCTCCAGAGCCGAATCTCGTCCAGGCTGCGCAGGCAGCCTTCACACAGGTAACCCTGCGCATCCATACGGCACACCGCCACACAAGGTGATGGTACATTTTCGGTCATAGCCCTCGCCGATATTGCGCGAGCAGCTATCAATCCAATAGCATCTTGGGAAATCATGGGTGCACCACCTGCGTCACGTTGGCGGTAGGCGCATCAGCCAGCGCGGCCAAATCCTGCGGACGCAGCTTGAACACGCCATGCGGGTGACCGGCGGCGGCCCAGATTTCTTCGAAGCGGAAAAGCTCTTCGTCCACCAGCGTCACGGGTGGCTGCGCGTGGGCCAGGGGTGAGACGCCGCCAATGCTGAACCCGGTCTTGGCCTTGACAAAATCAGCATCTGCACGGCTCAGCTTGCCCACCAGGGCTTCAACCTTTTTCTCATCCACCCGGCGGTCGCCCGAGGTGATAACCAGCACCGCCACGTCGTCTGCGCGGCGGCGAAAAATGATGCTCTTGGCAATTTGCCCCAGTGCAATGCCCAGTGCATCGGCGGCCTGCTGGGCGGTGCGGGCGGCGTCACTGAGCATAACCGGTGCGTGGGGGTGATTCTTGGCCTTGAGCGCGGCGGCGACGCGTTGCATGCCTTCCGGCAGATTCGCCAAATCCTGGGTTTCCATGGCTACCCCTTAACCTAAACGTTTATTCAGCAGCGCAGCAGCGGCCCGCGAGTTGGGCTTGCGGTCCAAAAAGTCGCTGATGAACTTTCCGGCATCGACCAGCTTATCGAGGTCTATTCCAGTTTCAATGCCCAGACCCTTGAGCAGGTAGACCACGTCCTCCGTTGCCACATTGCCAGTGGCACCCTTGGCGTAAGGACAACCACCCAGGCCGGCAACGGAGGTATCAAACTGCCACACACCCATTTGCAGGCTGGCCAGGGTATTGGCCAGGGCCATGCCGTAGGTGTCGTGGAAGTGGCCGGAAATTTCGTCAATGCTGTAAACGGTCAGCGCCGCGTCCAGCGCACGCTGCACCTTGCGCGGCGTGCCCACGCCAATGGTGTCGGCCACGCCCACGTGTTGCACGCCAATGTCGTGCATCAGCCGCGCCACCAGGGCCACGCGCTCGGGGGCAATCTCGCCTTCATACGGGCAGCCCACTGCACAGGAGATGGCACCACGCACCGTCAGGCCCTGAGCCAGCGCCGCCTGCACCACAGGCCGAAATCGCTCAATGCTCTGTGCAATGCTGCAATTGATATTCTTCTGGCTAAAGGCTTCGCTGGCGGCACCAAACACCACAATCTCGTCGGGCCGGGTCTTGACTGCGGCCTCAAAGCCCTGCAGATTGGGTGTTAGCACCGAGTAACGCACCCCACTTTGGCGATGGATGCCAGCCATGACCTCTGCGTTGTCGGCCATTTGTGGCACCCATTTGGGCGACACAAAGCTGGTGACTTCAATCTCCGTCAGGCCAGCAGCTTGCAGACGGTGCACCAGTTCGATCTTGATGCTGGCCGGCACCGGCTGCTTCTCGTTCTGTAGACCGTCGCGGGGACCGACTTCGACCAGTTTGACGCGTTGGGGCAAATCCATGACAACTCTCTTTGTAAAAAGCCAGGGCCTCAGTATCCCCGACTGGGTTCAACCACACCGGCCACAGGTTCTCCGCGCTGAATTGCCGTGATTTTGCTGGTAATTTGCGTAATGCTCTCGCTGCGAAGGGTACGAGCCGAGGTGTGCGGTGTGACCACAATTTTGGGATGCTGCCAGAACGGGTGGCCGGCTGACAGCGGCTCGGTGCGGAACACATCCAGCGCGGCACCGGCAATGTGACCACTGTCCAGCAGCGCCAGCAAGTCGTCGTCCACGAGATGGGCGCCGCGCGCCACATTGATGATGTAGGCGCCGCTTTGCAGGCGGGACATGTTGGTGAGGTTCATGATGTCGCGTGTTTCAGGCGTAAGCGGCAACAGGCACACCAGCACCCGGCTGGCTGCCAAAAAGTCTGCAAAACCCTGCTCACCGGCAAAGCACTGCACGCCGTCCACCGACTTGGGCGTGCGGCTCCAGCCCATGACCGGAAACTCAAACCCCACCAACGACCGCGCCACCCGTTCACCCAGAACGCCCATCCCCATGATGCCCACCGGAAAATCGGCCCGGCTACGGGGTTTGCGAAACGACCAAGTGCCTTGGCGCGTATCGGCCTCGTAGGCATCCAATTCGCGAAAGTGCCGGATAACGGCGTGGCACACGTATTCAGCCATCTGCACGGACATGCCCGCATCGTCCAGACGCACCACCAGGGCGTTGGGCGGCAGGCGCAGCTTGAGTAACGCATCCACCCCGGCGCCGATGTTGAACACGGCCTTTAACTGAGGCTGCTCGTCAAAGAATTGCTGGGGCGGCGCCCACACCACGGCGTAATCGGCTAGCGGCGCGCCCGGCTCCCACAGCAACACTTTTGCTGTGGGCAACGCAGCACGCAGCCCCTGTAGCCAGGGCTCAGACGCCGTATCGGTGCAGCAAAAGCTGATGCGCATCAGGCGGCAATTTCCAGCTTCAGCAACTCGGCACCTTCGGTGACCTGGTCCCCCGGTGCAAACAGCAGCTCCACCACCGTGCCATCGGCCGGTGCGGCAATGGTGTGCTCCATCTTCATGGCTTCCATCACAGCAAGGGCTTGCCCTTTCTTCACCACATCCCCCGCTTTGACAGCAAAGGAGATCACCTTGCCCGGCATGGGCGCGGTCAAACGTCCGCCTTCCGCCTGCGCCTCACCGGCGTGGGCCAGTGCGTCGATTGCTACAACTTGTGTAGCGCCTTGCGCAGTGAATACGTGGGCTACTTCGCCTTTTTTATACAAGTGTACGGTGGAGCGCAGGTCTCCGTAGCGCACATCCAGCGCGCCGTTAGTCAGCGGCGTGTAGTGCAACGCGGCGGTGGTGCCATCGATGCTCAGCTCCAGCCCACCGCCGTGCAGGCGCGTGAACTTTGCCGTGTGCGGCTCACCGTGAAATTCCAGCATGAAGTCGCGGTTGGAGGCGCCGTGCGAACGCCAGCCGTCGCGTTGGGCCCACGGATCAATCCAGCCATGGATGTTGGCTTTCTGTGCCATTGCGGCCTCTGCCACCAGCAGGTCCGACACCATGGCTGCAGTCGCCAGCGCCAAGCCCACCTTTTCCTGGTTGAACAGCACAGCGGATTCGCGTGGAATCAGAGCCGTGTCCAGTTGCGCCGTGGCAAATGATGCACTGGTGGTGACGTGGCGCAAGAACTGCACATTGGTCGCCAGCCCCACGATATGGGTCTGCGCCAGCGCGGTGTCCATGCGGGCCAAGGCCTGCTCGCGGGTGGCGCCGTGCACGATGAGCTTGGCCACCATGGAGTCGTAAAAGGGGCTGATGGTGTCGCCCTCACGCACGCCAGAATCCACCCGCACGCCCTCGTCGGACCGCTCGAACATGGTGCCAGCGGGCAGGCCATATACGTGCAATGTGCCGGTGGCGGGCAGGAAGTTGTTGTCGGGGTTCTCGGCGCAAATACGCGCCTCGATGGCGTGGCCGTGAATGCGCAGGTCAGCCTGTTTGCAAGGAAGCGGCTCGCCGCTGGCCACACGCAGCTGCCATTCCACCAGGTCCTGGCCGGTAATGGCTTCTGTCACCGGGTGCTCCACCTGCAAACGGGTGTTCATCTCCATGAAGTAGAACTTCATCTGCTCGGGGTGCTCGTAGCCGCCAGGTTGCTCCACGATGAATTCCACCGTACCGGCTCCTACGTAATTCACGGCCCGGGCCGCTTCCACCGCCGCCGCACCCATGCGGGCACGCAGTTCTTCAGTCATGCCAGGCGCTGGGGCTTCTTCCAGCACCTTCTGGTGGCGCCGCTGCACCGAGCAGTCGCGCTCAAACAGGTAAACGTAGTTGCCATACGTGTCGCCAAACACCTGAATCTCGATGTGGCGCGGGCGCTGCACGTATTTTTCAACCAGCACCGCGTCGTCGCCAAAGCTGTTGATGGCTTCGCGCTTGCAACTGGCCAGCGCGGCGGCGAAGTCTTCGGCCTTGTCCACCGCGCGCATACCCTTGCCACCACCACCGGCGCTGGCCTTGATCAACACGGGGTAGCCAATGCGGTCGGCCTCGCGCTGCAGCAACGCAGGGTCTTGGTCGGCACCGTGGTAGCCGGGCACCAGCGGCACGCCGGCCTTTTCCATCAACTGTTTGGACTCGGCTTTCAAACCCATGGCCTTGATGGCGGACGATGGGGGGCCAATGAAGACCAGTCCCGCCTTGGCACAGGCTTGGGCAAACTCTTCGTTTTCGCTCAAAAAACCATAGCCGGGGTGGATCGCCTGGGCACCCGTGGCCTGGGCTGCGGCAATGATTTTTTCCCAGCGCAGGTAGCTGTCTTTGGGTGCGCTGCCCCCAATGTGGATGGCCTCGTCACAAGCCGCTACGTGCTTGGCACCGGCGTCGGCATCGGAATAAACAGCAACCGTCTGGATGGCCAGACGGCGGGCAGTGGCAGCGACGCGGCAGGCGATCTCGCCACGATTGGCAATGAGGATTTTGGTAAACATAATGGTCGGCCTCTTTACATGCGGAAGATACCGAACTTGACGTCGGGAATGGGGGCATTGAGCGTGGCAGACAGGCCCAGCGCCAGCACGCGGCGTGTATCCGCCGGGTCAATGATGCCGTCGTCCCAAATGCGGGCGGTGGCGTAATAGGGGTGGCCTTGCACTTCGTACTGTTGGCGGATCGGTGCCTTGAAAGCCTCTTCCTCATCCTTGCTCCAGGCGCCGCCCTTGGCTTCGATACCATCCCGGCGCACGGTGGCCAATACGCTGGCCGCCTGCTCGCCGCCCATGACGCTGATGCGCGCGTTGGGCCACATCCACAAAAAGCGCGGGCTGTAGGCGCGGCCACACATGCCGTAGTTGCCAGCGCCAAAGCTGCCGCCAATGATGATGGTGAACTTGGGCACGTTGGCGGTGGCCACGGCGGTCACCATCTTGGCTCCATTGCGGGCAATGCCTTCGTTTTCGTATTTACGGCCGACCATGAAGCCGGTGACGTTCTGCAAAAACACCAGCGGGATCTTGCGGTGGCAGCACAGCTCAATAAAGTGCGCGCCTTTAAGAGCCGATTCGCTGAACAGAATGCCGTTGTTGGCGATGATGCCCACCGGCATGCCTTCGATGTGGGCAAAGCCGGTCACCAGCGTGGTGCCAAAGCGGGGCTTGAACTCGTGAAACTCTGAGCCATCGACGATGCGGGCAATGATTTCACGCACGTCAAAGGGTTTGCGGGGGTCGGTGGGAATCACACCGTACAACTCGTCCGCTGCGAATTTGGGAGCAACGGGCACATGCAGAGCGGGGGCCAGCGGCTTCTTTTGATTGAGGTTGGAAATCGCCGTGCGGGCCAATGACAGGGCATGCAGGTCGTTTTGTGCCAGATGGTCCGCCACGCCCGAGAGGCGTGTGTGTACGTCACCGCCACCCAGGTCTTCGGCGGAGACCACCTCGCCTGTGGCGGCCTTCACCAGTGGCGGGCCACCCAAAAAGATGGTGCCCTGGTTTTTGACGATGATGGTTTCGTCGCTCATGGCCGGCACGTAGGCGCCACCCGCCGTGCACGAACCCATCACCACGGCGATTTGGGGAATGCCCTGCGCACTCATGTTGGCCTGGTTGTAAAAAATGCGGCCAAAGTGCTCGCGGTCGGGAAAAACCTCGTCCTGCGTGGGCAGGTTCGCGCCGCCGGAATCCACCAGGTAAATACACGGCAGCCGGTTCTGCTGGGCAATTTCCTGGGCGCGCAGGTGCTTCTTGACGGTCAGGGGGAAGTAGGAGCCGCCCTTGACGGTGGCGTCGTTGCACACAATCATGCAATCCACCCCACTGACACGACCAATGCCTGCCACCACCCCGGCACTGGGGGCGGCGTCCGAGCCATCGGGGTCTTTGTAAACGCCCATGGCAGCCAGCGGCGCAATTTCCAGAAACGGGGTACCCGCGTCCAGCAGGTTGTGCACACGGTCACGCGGCAACAACTTGCCACGGGCGGTGTGCTTGGCACGGGCAGCATTGCCACCGCCCATGGCCGCCTTGTCGGTCTGGGCGTTCAGGTCGGCCACCAGGGCGCGCATGGCGGCGGCGTTAGCCTGGAAGTCGGCTGATCGGGCATTGAGTTGGGTTTCGAGTATGGGCATACGACGTTCTCTTCTTTCAGGCGGTTTTGTCTTCGTGCAGCCCGAGCTGCTGTTTCATTTCATCACGGATCTTGAACTTCTGGATCTTGCCGGTGACCGTCATTGGGAACTCCGACACAAATCGAATGTATCGAGGGACCTTGTAATGGGCAATCTGGCCCTTGCAGAAGGCGCGAATGGATTCTGCATCCAGGGTCTGTCCGGGTCGAACGATGACCCAAGCACACAATTCCTCCCCGTATTTCTGATCGGGCACGCCCACCACCTGCACGTCCTGTATCTGGGGGTGACGGTACAAAAACTCTTCCACCTCACGGGGGTAGATGTTCTCGCCGCCACGAATCACCATGTCCTTGATGCGGCCGACGATGTTGACATAGCCCTCTGCATCCATGGTGGCCAGGTCGCCGGTGTGCATCCAGCCGTCGGCATCGATGGCCTCGGCGGTCTTTTCAGGATCGCCCCAGTAGCCATGCATGACCGAGTAGCCTTGGGTGCAAAGTTCACCCGACACCCCCACGGGGACGACTACGCCCGTTTCAGGGTTCACCACCTTGACGTGCAGATGGGGCTGCACCTGCCCAACAGTAGACACCCGCCGCTCCAGTGGCGTGGTGGTGCTGCTTTGGCAGCTCACCGGGCTGGTCTCGGTCATGCCATAGGCAATGGTGACCTCGCCCATGTGCATCTCACCCACCACCCGCTTCATCACTTCAGTCGGGCAGGGTGAACCCGCCATGATGCCGGTGCGCAGGCTGCTTAAATCAAATTCGGCAAAACGCGGATGGTCCAACTCGGCAATGAACATGGTGGGAACGCCGTGCAGGCCGGTGCAGCGCTCAGCTTGCACCGCCTGCAGCACCGACAGGGCATCGAAACCGTCATTCGGGTAAACGATGGTGGCGCCGTGGGTGAAGCAGGCCAGGTTGCCCAGCACCATGCCAAAGCAGTGGTACAGCGGCACCGGAATGCACAGGCGGTCAGCGGGTGTGAGGCGCATGGCCTCACCAATGAAGAAACCGTTATTGAGAATATTGCGGTGGGTTAGCGTTGCGCCCTTGGGAAAGCCCGTGGTGCCGCTAGTGAACTGGATGTTGATCGGCTGCGTGGACCGCAGGGTCTTGGCAATGGTGCCGATGCGCGGGTCCGCCGCGCTACCGCTGGCGAGCAAGCTCGAAAAACGCATCACTCCTGCACCCTCATCGGCTTGACCGGGCTCGTCGATCCAGACCACGGTACGCAACTGCGGCAGGCGGGCGGACTGCAGGGCGCCGGGTGGATCGCTGGCCAACTCGGGGGCCAACTCGCGCAGCATACCCAGGTAGTCACTGGTCTTGAAGCGCGGCATGGTGACCAGCGCCTTACAGCCGACCTTGTTCAGCGCGTATTCCACTTCCGCCACCCGGTAGGCCGGGTTGATATTCACGAGGATTAGCCCAACCTTGGCGGTAGCGAGCTGCATCAACACCCACTGGGCATTGTTGTGCGACCAGATGCCAACGCGGTCGCCTGTCTCCAGCCCCAGGCCCAGCAGGGCGCTGGCCAACTGGTTACTGGCGGTCTGGAGCTCGCGGTAGCTGTAGCGTAGGCCTTGGTGCACGCTAACCAGGGCCGGGTGGTCCGGCTGGCGCGCCACCATGGCGTCAAAAAAGTCGCCCAGGGTTTGCTCGATCAGGGGCACATCGGTCGTGCCCCCGCAGAGGCTATAAACCAAAGGGGTGACGGCGTGTGCGGATGCCGGGTCGGGTGTCATGGCGGTGTCCTGTGTTGAAAGCGTCGGAAGCACAAAAGGCCTTGGGGGTAGGATAGCGACGATGGGCACGAGGCGGTCCGCCACCAAGGTTGCAAATTGCGCCAAACTGCGGCAAAGTTCTGGCTATGCCAGTCTCCCGCCCCCCCAACGCCCCCGCCAGACCGACATCTGCTCGGGGAATGGGCGTTGCCGCTACACCTATCGCCTTTGTGCAAGCCATTGTGCTTGCCTACCACCGCTACGGCAAGGACCCGGCAGGTGCTCTGCAGAAGGCACAGATTGCGCCAGACCTGTTGCACGACTCGCAAGCCCGCATCACCGCCCTGCAGATGGAGCGGATTTCCGACGCAGCCATGCAGGAACTGGACGATGAGGCCCTGGGCTGGTTCAGCCGCCGCCTGCCCTGGGGCAGCTATGGCATGTTGGCGCGCGCCTCCATTTCGGCACCCACGCTGCAACTGGCTCTGTCGCGCTGGTGCCGCCACCACGGGTTGATTGCACCCGACATCACGGTGGCACTGGAAACCACAGGAGAGACTGCCACCATCCGTATCACCGAGCTCCGCGATCTGGGTGCGCTGCGCGAATTTTGTCTGGTATCGGTATTGCGCAATGTGTTGGGCGTGGCATGCTGGTTGGTGGATTCACGCATTGCACTGCGCTGTGTTCACCTGCCTTTTGCCGCGCCCGCACACCGAAGCGCTTATTCGGTACTATTTCCAGCTCCCACGCAGTTTGGCTGTACGCAAGCCGCTATCATTTTTGATGCGCGGTACCTGGACTTACCGGTGCGCCGGGATGAAGCGGCCCTGCAGCACATGCTGCAAAACGCCTTACCACTCACAGTGTTGCAGTACCGGCGCGACCGCCTGTTGGTGCAGCAAGTGCGCCAGGCCCTGTTGCAAAACCCTGGCGACACCCACAGCGCCGAAGGCTTGGCGCACCTGCTGAATGTGTCAGCGCGCACCCTGCACCGCCAGTTGCGCGAAGAAGGTGCCAGCCTGCAGACACTGAAGGACAGCGTGCGGCGTGAGCGCGCCATGGATTTGCTGCTGCGCACGCACAAACCCATCAAGCAGGTGGCGCAGGCGTGCGGGTTTCAAAACGACAAGAGCTTTATCCGCGCATTCAAGACCTGGAGCGGCCTGACGCCCGCCGACTTTCGCCGGCGCAATGATGTGCCTACATCACTTTGACAGCAGCGCCAACATGCAATCCAGCAGTGTGGCCATTTCGCCGGGGCCATCCAGAAAGTATTGCGCCTTGGAAGTGGGGTCGTCCCGCCCAACCCGAACGGTAAACCAGTCTTCGGCAGCGGCGGCAAAAACGGGCTCATCATTGACATCATCCCCAGCGAAGAAGGCGCAACTGGCGCCACTGCGTTGCACCAGTATGCGCAACGCATCGGCCTTATCGGGTGCATCCATGGCCATGGCGTTGACAACCATCTTTCCGGCAAACACTTTAATCAAACTGCCCAATGGCGCCAGCAGGTTGTGAATCAAAGTCACTGCCTGTGCACGCTTTCGTGACAACCGGTAATGCAAAGCAATAGATAACCCCTTGTCTTCCACACGAACGCCCGCCGCAGCAAGTTCCGCCTGGTGTGCTTGAAGCGCTTCTCGCAGTGGATTCAGCCCTTCGCAGAGGAACGCGGTCTTGACAGGATCGTTCTCATCCTGCGCGCCATGGTTTCCAATCAGGTAGGTTGGCACAAAACCCAATCGCTCGCGGGCATCCTCAATGGTGCGCCCCGTCACGATGGCGACCGGCAGTAACTGGCTCAACGCATGCAGGCGAAGCGCGACGGCCTTGGAGGCAAACGCCTGCTCGGGTCGCGAAACAATGGGGGTTAACGTTCCGTCGAAGTCGAAAGCCAACAAGGGTTTGCGGCACATCACCTGCGCTAGCGCGGACTCACCGCCTACAGAAAAAAAATGACGCATCAAGTCAGGTATTCCTTTCCCACATTCATATCAGTCGAGGTGATGGCTTCGCACACGCGCCTCAATGCGCGCACGCAACCTCCAACGCCCGGCGTCGGACAGCATATGGCCCGCCCAGCGAAACACATTGAATTCCTGCACCGTACTGCGAAGACTGGCCATCCGTTCACGCTGTTCAGCCGGTTGCATGGTGGCCGCCTGGTTGAGCGCATCGGCGGTTTCCTCAACGTGATAGGGGTTGACGATCAACGCCTCGGGCATCTCGCGTGCGGCACCGGCAAAGCGGCTCAGAATCAACACGCCCTGCAGGTCATCCCGGGCGGCCACAAATTCCTTGCAGACCAAATTCATCCCGTCATGCAAGCTGGTGACCACACACATGTCTGCCGCACGGAATAGCTCCATGACCGCATCATGCTCATGGTGCACTGCAAGCAGCACAATGGGCTTGTAGTTGTCTTTACCAAAGCGGCCATTGATGCGATCCGTCATGCGCGCCACGCGATCCTGGAAACTACTGTATTCGTCCAACGAATTGCGCGTGGGCGCGGCGACCTGCACCAGAACAAATTTGCCGCGCCACACGGGCCACTTTTCGAGCATGCGCTCCACGGCGTTCAGCCGCTCCAAAATACCCTTGGTGTAATCGAAGCGGTCAACCCCCACCGCCAAGCAGACATCTGCCGGCAGGCCTAGGCGTTCAGAAACCCGGCGCCTGCACTCCGCAACCGGCGCCCAAGCTGCCACTTCGGCCTCCCCCGGCCATTCAATCGAAATGGGGTAGCTCTCTACCAGAGTCTCTTTCTCCTGGAATGAGATAGTTGAATGCTCATGTTCAATGCGCGCTTCCAGGTAACGGTCCACCGTTTCAATGAAATTTTTGCAATGAAACCGGGTATGAAAACCCAGAATGGTGCTGCCCAGCATGCCCTCCAGTATTTCCCGCCGCCAGGGGCAAATGCCAAACGATTCGGGGTTGGGCCATGGGATATGCCAAAAGGTCAGGATAGTGGCTTGGGGCAGCTTCTTGCGAATCATGGCCGGTAGCAGGGCAAAGTGGTAATCCTGCACCAACACCACCGGGTCTTCGCTGCGGGCCTCAGCCACCACCGCATCGGCAAAACGCTGGTTGATGAGTTTGTACGCTTCCCAGTCGGACTCGCGGAAAACCGGGCGCACGTGCGCGACGTGGCACAGCGGCCACATGCCTTCATTGGCAAAGCCATAGTAGTAGCCCTGCTCTTCTTCCGGGGTCATCCAGATACGCCGCAGCCGGTATTCGTCGTGGCCCGGTGGCACCAGCACACGGTCATGTGAGTCCACCACGTCCCGGTCTGCATTACCGCTACCGTGGGCAATCCAGGTTCCGGAGCAAGCCCGCATCACCGGCTCTACGGCTGTGACCAGTCCGCTGGCGGGGCGCTTCACGATCACACCATCGGGCCCGTGCTCGTGGATATACGGTTCGCGATTGGAAACCACAATGACCTGATCACCACTGAGTTGCGTTCGCAGCAACGCGCGCAATCGCTGCGCGGTCCACTCGGTGTCGGGGCCCTGGGATCGCTTGTATTCGTCTTCCAGGTCACGCAAGCGCGCGCGCAGGTCAGACGCAAATGGCGCCAATTCGGGTGATGGCAACAGCGGCGAGAGCAGGCCTTCTCCGCGCATCAGTGCCCTCGCTCCATTAACCCAGCCGCGCCAACTCAGCTGCGCGACCACCACCGTGATGAAGGCAATAACCAGTCCAAGCGCTGCAATCAGACCGATCAGGTAGCGCCGGGTGTCCTGGCTGCGTCGATCAACAAAGCTCAAGTCATGCAATAGGACCAAGCGCGCCACGACAACATTGCTTGCCGCTTCGTCTTGTCCTGTATCGGGCTCAACAACAACCTGTTCCGCCGCAGTTACCACCTCGGTATCCCCCGCAGGCGCAGGCGCGGGTGTGACCACGTGCCGCCCCATAACGTCATGCACCCCTACGTGAACGGCACCCGACGCCAGCGTCAACCGCGGTTCCGGCTTGCGGGAGGCCTCCAGGGCTGCAGCGCAGGACAAGTTGGTTGGAAAGCTGCCAGAGCCCAGAATGAACTGGTCCTTGGTATCACACAAACCAATCGCGACCAGGCGCTCATCCTTTACTGCGCGATCAAACAAAGGGCGCAGCCGCTTCAGCCGTTGGGTCGCGATGGCATCCGCCACAGAGTCAGACAGTGCATTGGTTACCAGTACACCCCGGCTATACAAATCGCGGCTGAACCAGCGCAAGGTCACCCGGTCCATCAGCGGTGCGGCCAAATAGGCAGCCGCAATCAACGTCACCACCAATGGGAACAAGAACCGCAGTTGCATGCGTATGGTTTTTAGTGCCATAGTGAATGGAGCGTTTCCAATCGATTTCTCATTTGTTCAAATGTATCATTCTCTATAAACTGGTCGCCATTCACACAATTTCCACCGAACAACAACTATGCCGTCACTTCTTCCAGCTACCCACCGTGGCGCCAACCTGGATCTGGTTGTCATTGGCAACTGCACGATCAGCGCCCTGATCTCCCGCACCGGCAGCATTGTCTGGTGTTGTATGCCGCGCCCTGACAGCACACCGGTATTTGATGCGCTACTGAACAGCAAGAATGGATTGACTGACGAGGGTGCCATGTCGGTTGAGCTGGAAGGGCTAACGCGCGTGGAGCAGGCTTACGACTCTGGCACGGCAATCGTCCGAACGCAACTGTGGAACGATCGCGGAGAAGGGATCGAGTTGGTGGACTTTGCACCCCGCTTTATTGTTCGTGATCGAATTTTCAGACCCGCGCAATTGGTTCGTCGTGTCCGCCCCCTGGCCGGGCATCCACGCGTTCGGATCACCGTCAAACCCCACAGCGACTGGGCAAACGCCCAACCCGTTGTGACGCGCGTCAGCCACCATGTGCGTTATGTTTTGGCGCACCATACCGTGCGACTCAATACCAGCATGCCACTGACCTACCTGATGGACGGCTCGTGGTTTTCACTGGACAAGCCCATTAGTCTCCTGCTGGGGTCTGACGAGACCCTGGCCGGCAGCATTGACGAAACCGCCCGTGAATTTGAGGAACAAACCACCCTGCATTGGCGTCACTGGTCGCGCCGACTGGCAGTGCCGCTGGAGTGGCAGGATGCGGTGATACGCGCTGCCATCACACTCAAGCTGTGCCAGTACGAAGAAACCGGCGCCATCCTCGCAGCAATGACCACCAGCCTGCCCGAGGCACCCAACAGTGGCCGCAATTGGGACTATCGGTATTGCTGGTTGCGCGACGCCTTCTTCGTGGTGCGGGCCTTGAATAGCCTGTCAGAGGTTGGCACCATGGAGGCGTACCTCAATTGGCTGTACAACATCGTGGACGGCGCCAAAGACGGGCATGTCCAGCCGCTCTACGGAATTGGCCTGGAGGCGACCTTGACCGAATCCATCGTCACACAGGTTGAAGGCTACCGGGGGATGGGCCCGGTGCGGGTCGGTAACCAAGCCTTCGAGCACTTTCAGCACGACGTGTATGGCAGCATTATTCTTGCGGCGGCACAGTCGTTTCATGACCACCGCCTGTTTCGCCGGGGCGATGCAGCCGACTTTGCTGCCCTGGAGGCTATGGGTGAGCAGGCATGGCGCTTGCACGACAAGCCCGACGCCGGAATTTGGGAACTGCGCACCCGTGCGCGGGTGCATACGTCCTCAGCACTGATGTGTTGGGCCGCCTGCGATCGACTTGCGGGAATCGCCCGGGTCTTGTTACTAACTAATCGCGCCGCGTTGTGGCAAACGCGGGCCCAGACGATCCGCACGGCCATTCATTCCCACGCGTGGAACGAAAAGCGCAACGCCTACGTGGAAAGCTTTGGCGGGGAAAACCTGGACGCCAGCGTGTTGCTCATGGCGGAGGTAGGATTTTTGCCCCGCAATGATCCGCGCCTGATCAGCACAATGGACGCCATGGAGCGCTCCTTGTGTGACGGCCCCTTTATGCGCCGCTATGAGGCCAAAGATGACTTCGGTTTTCCTGAGACGACGTTCAATGTCTGTTCGTTCTGGCGAGTGGACGCATTGGAGCGCATCGGCCGCCGCGAAGAGGCGCGTGAGGCATTCAATGCCTTGCTGTCGCACCGCAACCACGTCGGGCTACTGAGCGAGGACCTTAACCCCACAACCGGCGAGCTGTGGGGAAATTTTCCGCAAACCTACTCCATGGTGGGCATCATCAACGGTGCGGTGCGGCTATCCAATCACTGGGATAGCGCCATTTGAATGCCGCCCCTGGAGAACCCCACGTGATTACCCTTTATCACTGCGTCAGTGCCCGCTCGTTTCGGCCCTTGTGGCTGTTGGAGGAACTGGGGCTGCCCTACCAGTTGCGCATGCTGCCCTTTCCGCCGCGCGCCCTGGCCCGCTCATTCCTGCAGGAAAACCCGTTGGGCACCGTGCCTTTGCTGGTCGATGGTGACATTCGCATGACCGAGTCCAGTGCCATCTGCCAGTACCTGGCCGCGCGCCACAGCCCTGGCGTGCTGGATGTAACCTCCAACGAGGATGCCTATGGTCCCTACCTCAACTGGCTGCACATGGGGGATGCCACTCTCACTTTTCCACAAACCCTGGTGCTGCGCTACACCCACTTTGAGCCGCCCGAGCGCAAGCAGCCCCAAGTGGCTGACGACTACAGCCGCTGGTTTCTGGCCCGACTGCGCGCTGTAGATGCCGCTGTGCAAAAGCAGGCTTACCTATGTGCCGGCCGCTTTACAGCCGCTGATGTAGCCGTGGGCTATGCGCTGATGCTGGCCGTTCATCTGGGTTTGGGTTCACAGTTCACACCCGCTGTAGCAACGTACTGGGCACGTTTGCAACAGCGTCCGGCATTTCAAAAGGCCATGGCCATCCAGCACCAGGTTGCATTGGACCAGGGTGTGCCAACCACGCCCGCGCCCGACACGCGACCCTAGCCAATGGCCCGCGGTACGCTACGGGGCCATTCCTGCTGGCGGCACTGCGTATTCGGGTTTGATGCGCACCGCCCACGCCACACCCACCAGCAGCAGCGCCACGCCCACCAGGGTCAAGGTTTGCGGCCATTGGCCGCGCAGCAGGTAGGCATAGGTCAGCGCCGACAACGTTTCAAACACAATCAACTGGCCGACCAGCGCCGTGGGCAGGCGCTGGCTGGCCTCGTTCCAGCACTGTGTACCCAGCCAGGAGGCAAACAACCCAATGGCCAGCATCAGACCAACAAAGGCCCAAGGCCGCGGGCCGAATGGCATGGGAAACGGATTACTGGTGGCCGCCGACCAGCCCCAAAAAGCCACATACCCGACAAGCGCCAGTGGCAGCGTAGCTAGCCCCTGGGCTGTGGCCCAAGCTCGCGGCTTGCGCCCTGGGTGGTCACGCAGCCAGTTGGCATTGCGCAGGGGATACCAAGTCCAGCATGCTACGGCCCCAAAGGCCAGCAATGCGCCGCTGCCATACCGCGCATAGTCGGAACCGGGTTCCGCTGCCAGTGCCGCCAACTCGACTTGGTTCACGCAAGCCAAGCCAGCCAAAATAACCGCTAAACAGGGGGCCAAGCGGCTCCACGGCAGACGGCCGTCGCGCTCATGGTTGAGCAGGTTCGCGCTAATGGAGATCACTACCGGCAAGGTGCCGATGATCATGGTGGGCATCGGCCCGCCCGCCCGTTGGATGGCACTGGCCAGACACAGGTAATACAGTACGTTGCCAATGGCGCCCAGCTTGAGCGCTTCCCGCCAATCTGCACGGGTCATCCGCCGCAGTTCAACACGGTCCAGCCAGGCCAGGGGAATGGCAATCAGGCCAAACGCCAAATAGCGGCCAAACGTCTGCAGCGCCGCCGGGTACTCCGGCAGCAGCAACGGCCCGACAAAAACCAGCCCCCACATGACCCCTGCGGCCAGGGCGAACGCGATACCTGTCAACATGGACTCACCTTCTCATTGGATAGTTGGCAGTGTCCCGCGAAAAGGCGAGCGCGTCTTGTACCAGATTGCTGTGGGTACGAAATTGCCGTTGGCCAACGGTTAGCGCGTAACCTGAGCTTGGTAGCGCCCAGGCGTCACACCGTAGCGCTGGGTAAACGCTCGCGTCAGATGGGACTGGTCGGTGAGCCCAGCCTGCGCCGCGACCTGGGCCGGTGCCACACCCTGGGCCAGCCACTGTTTGGCGGCATACAAACGCCGCGCCATCAACATCTGGTGCGGCGTGACGTGGTACTGTGCCTGAAACTGGCGCAGGAAATGAAAAGGGCTTAAGCCCGCCACGCTTGCCAGATCTTCCAGCACAATGCGCTCCCCCAGATGGGCCTGCATGTAATCAATAACGTTGGCAAAACGTCGTTCTGACTGGTGTTGCGCACTGGACTGACGTCGAGCGTAAGGGCTTAGTCCCTCGACAAGTTGCGACAGCAGCCCATCGAACACCAGGGGGTCTTGCACCTGCCACAGCGCCTTTAGCAAGCGCGTCAGGTGTTTGGCACGCGGGCGATCCCGCTCAACCACGGTCTCATCAAACCACCAACCCGCGTCGCCGGCAATGTCGGCCAGCACAGTGGGGTCGATATAAATCATCCGATACCGCCAGCCGCCGTCTGTCTCGGCGCGCCCGGTGTGCAGCACATCGGGGTGCATGAACACAATGGAATCAGACGGCGCCAGGTGGTCACTGCCCTTGTAACGAAAGCGCTCAACGCCCTGCTCGATGACACCAAAACCATAGGCATCATGCGTATGCGGCTCAAAGGTGTGGTGCACGATGTGCGCCCGATACAGTTCGACGCCGGCGCGCCCCGCCACCGCGCGAAACTCGGCGCGGTCGGAAGGGCAGTCGAAATAGTCGGGTACGCCTTGCATGATGAGTAGGAATGGTAACCAAAGCCGGATGACGGGGCGACAACCCCGCGCTTTACAGACCTTTACACGCACCGCGCACACAGCGGTCAACTCTGGGCATTGTGGTGTCGTTGTGGGTAGGTATTAACCACCGCTGAAAGGTACACCATGAAACTCAAGACCCTGACCGCTACTGCCCTGATCGCCAGCCTGTTCTCACTGGGCGCTTTCGCGCAGGCACCGGCTGCCCCTGCCCCTGCAGCTGCGGCAACACCCACGCCCGCTATAGCACCTGCCGCCAAGTCACCTGTCACTACTGCCGACAAGGCAGCTATCAAGGCCGACAAGGAAAAGCTGACTGCTGACAAGACCGCCAAGGCCCCGGCCGACACCATCAAGGCAGACAAAGCACAGCTTAAGGCTGACAAAGCCCAAGCCCGCAAGGACCGCGCTGCCGCCCATGCCACCAAGAAACAGGCCAAGGCAGCAACAATGGCCCAATAAGCGCACCGCGCTTCTCAAAAGCCCCGCACGGCGTGCCGTTTGCGGGGCTTTTTAACGCGCGCAACAGTCGCAGTGCTCTCAATAATGCGGGGGCAATTCCTCATGCGCCTGGGTAAAGCGCTGACCGGTGCCTTCTGGCGCCTGCTCGCGCAGTTGGCGCACTTCGCGCAGCAAGAGGTCAATGTGCTGCTGCTGGCGCACGATGATGGTGTTGAGTTGGTCCAGCAGGTCTTCCTGAAAACTGACCTTGATCTCCAGATCGGTCAGGCGCTGGTCGGTGACGTCGTTGGCAGGGGATGGGTGTGGCATATCAGGCATGTCCCTGGCGGCGGGCTTCGCGAAGCATAAAAAGATACAGCCCTTCCACTTTCTCGCGCGCCCAGGGCGTTTTGCGCAAAAACTTCAGGCTGGAGGCTACGCTGGGTTCGTGCGTGAAGCAGCGCACCGGAATGCGCACGCCCAATTCGTCCCAACCGTAGTGCGCAGCCAGCGCAGTCACGATGGCTTCCAGCGTCAAACCGTGCAGGGGGTTGCGGGGCTGTGGTGGGGTGGGGGCAGGCAGGTTGTCGCTCATGGCAGCGCCATTGTCCCCTACCCGCCCCACAGGGCGTGCATGGCTTGCGCAAACTGTGCATCGTTCCCCAACGCAGCCGGTTGACCACCTACGTGGACCGATGCAAAGCGCGCGTCCGGGCTGGAAAAAACCAAAGCGTCCAGCACATGGTCCGCTGGCATGCCCAACAGCGAGGGCGCATTGGCGTCCAGCACGCAAAAATCCGCCCGCTGGCCGACTGCAATGCCGCGCACAGGCAAGCCGGTGGCGTTGTGGCCACCGCGCAGCGCCGCCTCCAACAGGGCCGCCGCACTGCTTTCTGCCCCCAGCCACTGTGCCGCCCGGTTGCGCTTGCGTTGGGTCAGGCGCTGCGAATACTCCAGCAGCCGCAGTTCTTCGCTCCAGCGCCGGGTAACGTGGCTGTCCGAACCAATCGACCACGCGCCTTTCACGGCGGCGTAGCCCGCCAGGTCAAACACACCATCGCCCAGGTTGGCTTCGGTGGCTGGGCAAATGACGATGGCAGCGCCGCGTGCCTGCACACCCGCCAGTTCGTCGCGTGTGGCGTGGGTGGCGTGCACCAGGTTCCAGCGCGCATCCACTTCCACATGCTCCAGTAGCCATTCAATGGGGCGCAGGCCGGTATGGACCAGGCATTCGTCCACCTCTTGGGTTTGTTCGGCAATGTGGATGTGCACCGGCAATTGGGCTTGCCGGGCGTAGGCCGCCAACTCTTTAACCGCCGCAGGGCTGACGGCACGCAGCGAATGCAAGGCCACGCCCACGTTGATGTTGGCATCGTTTTGCGTGTGGCGCTGCAGGTCTTCCACCATGCGCGCAATGCTGTCTGGCGTGGAGGCAAAGCGCCGCTGGTCTGGCCGCAGCGCGGCGTCCGCAAAGCCGGCGCGCATATAGAGCGTGGGCAGTAGCGTGAGCCCCATGCCGGTACGCCGCGCGGCCCGCACCAGGGCCAGCGACATCTCGGCCACATCGGCATAGGGCGCGCCACCCAGTGCGTTGTGCAGATAGTGGAATTCGCAGACCTGGGTGTAGCCACCGGCCAGCAGTTCGGCATAGAGCTGGCTGGCAATGGTTTCCAATTGCTGCGGCGTGATGCAGTTGGCGGCTGAATACATACGGTCGCGCCAGCTCCAAAAATCATCGTCCGCTCCCGCGCCACGGGTGCGCCGCTCGGTCAGACCGACGATGGCACGCTGAAAGGCATGGCTGTGCGCATTGACGACACCGGGCAGCACCGGACCGGCCAGTTGGATGGCACTGGCCTGCTCGGCAGCAGTGCAGTGCGGCTCCACCCGGTTCCAGTGGCCGTCGCTGGATACGCCCAGCAGCACATCGCGTGCCCATGCCCCGGCAACCCAGGCTTGGCGGGCAAAGAACGGTTGCGCTTCATTTTTCATAGCAACTCCTGCAAGCAGCCAGAGAGCTGGCGACCATTTCCTTCAATACCGGCTGGATGGTGGCGGCCCGTGCTTCTGCGTAGTGGAATGGCGGGGCTTCCTGCATATACAGGTTCTGGCACATCTCCAGCTGGATGGCGTGCACGCCGTTGTGGGGCTGGCCGTAGTGCCGCGTGATGTAACCACCCTTGAAGCGGCCATTGAGCACACTGCTCACGGTGGGGTGGGCGGCACAAGCCTGCAGGGCCGCCTGTGCAATGCGCGCATCGGCACTGGCACCATTGGCCGTGCCAATGCTCAGGTCTGGCAGGCGGCCCTCAAACAGCCAGGGGATTTCTGAGCGGATGCTGTGCGCATCCCACAGCAGCACAAAGCCGTGCTGGGCCTTCAAGCGCGCCAGCTCGGAAGTCAAGGCGTCGTGGTAGGGCTGCCAGTAGCGCGCGCGGCGCAGGGCGCGCGCCTGCACATCGGGTGCCTGGCCCTCCTGGTACAGCGGCTCGCCGGTGAAGAAGCGCGTGGGGCACAACTCAGTGTTGGACGCACCGGGGTACATGGGCGCATCGTCGGGCGGACGGTTCAGGTCGATCACATAGCGAGACAAGGTGGGCGTGAGCACACTGGCACCCAGTTCCCCCAAAAAGTTGTAGAGGCGCTCCAGGTGCCAGTCGGTGTCTTCTACCTGCAGGGCACGCGGCATGTAGTGGGCGCGCAGGTCGGGCGCGATGGCCGTGCCGATGTGCGGCATGCTCACCAACAGCGGCACACGGCCCTGTTGCAGGGTGCAGGTGGGCTCTTTGTGGGTGGGGATGGTGTTCATAGCACCTGTCCTTGGAAGATGGTCTGACTGTGCGGGTTGGCTCCCAGCGCATAGGCCAGCTCGGCGGGGTGCTGAACATTCCACAGCACAAAATCGGCCCGCAGCCCCGCTAGCAGTTGGCCGCGGTCACGCAGACCCAGCGCCTGTGCCGCGTGGCGCGTGACGCCGGCCAGTGCCTCTTCCGGCGTGAGCCGAAACAGCGTGCAGGCCATGTTGAGCATCAACAGCAGCGACGTGCAGGGCGAGCTGCCTGGATTGCTGTCGGTGGAAATGGCCATGGGCACGCCGTGCTGGCGCAAGAGTGCAATGGGCGGCAGTTTGGTTTCACGCAAAAAATAAAAGGCACCGGGCAGCAGCACCGCCACCGTGCCAGCCTGCGCCATGGCCTGCGCGCCGGCGTCCGACAACCACTCCAGGTGGTCGCAACTCAGCGCACCAAAACGCGCTGCCAGTTGCGCGCCGCCGCTGTCGCTCAACTGCTCGGCATGCAGCTTGACCGGCAGCCCCAAGTCTTTGGCGGCGGCAAACACGCGCGCGATCTGTGCAGGGCTAAAGGCAATGCGCTCGCAAAAGCCATCCACCGCGTCTACCAAGCCTTCTGCATGCAGCGTGGGCAGCATTTGCAACACGGCGTCTACATAGGCGTCGGTCTGGCCCGTGTATTCAGGCGGCACGGCGTGCGCGCCCAAAAATGCGGTGCGCACATCCACCGCATGTGTGGCGCCCAGCGTGCGGGCCACCTGTAGGCACTTGCGTTCATGCTCCAGGGACAGGCCGTAGCCCGATTTGATTTCAATGGTGGTCACGCCCTCGCCCATCAGACGCTGCAATCGCTGGCCGCTGGCGGCTTGCAGTTCGCCCGCTGAGGCAGCGCGCGTGGCCTGCACGGTAGAGACGATGCCGCCGCCACTCTGGGCAATTTCCTCGTAGCTGGCACCTTGCAGGCGCAGCTCAAACTCGTGGGCGCGGTTGCCGCCATACACCAGATGCGTGTGGCAGTCGATCAGGCCGGGGGTCACCAAAGCCCCGCCCGCATCGTGCTCTGCCGTGCAGCGCGCGCGCAGGTTAGCGGGCAGGTCGGCACGGGCGCCCACCCAGGCCAGTGTGTCGCCCTGCACCACCAGAGCAGCGTCTTCGATCAGGCCATAGGGCGTGGTTGCACCGGCAGCCAAGGTGGCGGCGCGGCAATGGGTCCAGATTTGAATGGCAGCGTGCATGCTCATGCGCTCCACTCCATCCACAGCGCATGCTCGCACGCAATGCGCACCGTAGCAGCCTTGGTGACATGGCGCCACACCAGCGTGGCCGGTGGTACGTACAGTTCTTCTGCATTAAATCGGACGCTAGCCCTCGTGGAAATTGCGTATACAGCTACAAATTTGCTAGCATGCACCAACTCCTCGGCGTTCGCGTGGACGCGCACCATGCGCGCGGGCAGACAGGCGTGGCGCAGCATGAGGTTGAAATCCTGGGTGGGGCCATCAATCAGTTGGCAGTCGGTGGCCGCGGCACCGTCAAAGCACAGGGGGGCGTCATGCACGGTGAGGCGGTGCGTCGTGGCACCGGGGGTTGCGGTGTCGGATGGCGTTTGCACCCGCAGCACCACACCAGCACCCTGCAGCACAGCAAACCAGCGCGTGACGCCCTCGAAGCGCGAGAACGGACCATCTGCCGCCACCTCGGCCACCGACAGGCGCCACTGCCAATCTGCACCCGCAGGTCCAGACGCCAGCTCGCGCGTCAGCCCCCCGCCATTGCGCCATTGCGTGGCTGCAACATCTGCTAGGTGAACAACATGCCAACTCATCACACACCTCCTGGAAGGCTGGGTGGCGCAGCGTTCTGCGCAGGTAAAGGGGGAGCCTGCATAGCGGGCGGAGGACACGGAGCAGAACGCTGCGCCACCCAGCCTTCCCGCGTGGCGGCGTTCATGCTTGAAAACTCCCCGCAAAGCTGTAGCGCGAACCGGGATACACCAGGCGCACCACACTGGCCACGTGCGCACCGCTCACTGTGCGCCGCACCTGTACCAGGCAGGGTTCCTGCTTGCCAATACCCAAATGCTTGGCCTGCTCCAGCGTGGGCAGGCCGGCCTCAATGGAGTAACTGGCCTCGGTCAACGGGGCCTCGGTCAGCAGGTGGCGCGTGGGCGTAGTCTGGGTGAAGTCAGTCTGTAGGTAATGCGGTGCGGCAGCCGGGTTGACGTAGCGGTCTTCAAACTGAATGGGCACGCCGTTTTCCAGGTGCACCAGCACGCTGTGGAACACGCGGGCACCGCTGCGCAAACCCAGTGACCGCGCCAGTTCGGCACCGGCCTTCTCTGCGTGGCACAGCAGCACCCGGGCGGTGTGCACATGGCCGCGCTCCAGCACTTCTTCCTGGATGTCGCGAATGGTCAGGTTGGAGGCTATGCGGTGCAGCTCGGCCACAAAGGTGCCCGAACCCTGCACCCGGGTCACCATGCCTTCGGCGCTGAGTTCGCGCAGGGCACGGTTGACCGTCATGCGGCTGATGCCAAATTGCTGCATCAGCATGGCCTCGCTGGGCACCGGGGCACCCGGGCGCCACTGGCCAGAGCTGATGTGCTGCTGGACAAATTCCTTGACCTGGGTGTAGGCGGGTTTCATGGTGCAGAGCGGTGTGCTCGCCAAGTGGGGATGGTTGCATCTTATCCCAGTTGACACAAGTTGTATAGACAAGTTAACATCCGCCGCACATTGCCACACGCCACCCGAGGAGCATCGCCATGTCCAACCCCGCTACCACCCGCTGGTCTGACAGCAAAGCCCGCCCCGTGCGCGCACCGCGTGGGCCCGAACTGCACTGCGCCAACTGGCAGATTGAAGCCGCCTTTCGCATGCTGCAAAACAACCTGGACCCCGAAGTGGCCGAGAACCCCGACGCCCTGGTGGTGTACGGCGGCATTGGCAAGGCGGCGCGCAACTGGCCGGCGTTTGACGCCATTCTGGACACGCTGCGCAAGCTCCAACCCAACGAGACCCTGCTGGTCCAAAGCGGCAAGCCGGTGGGTGTGTTTCGCACCCACACTGATGCGCCCCGCGTGCTGATTGCCAACTCCAACCTGGTGCCCAAGTGGGCGACCTGGGAACACTTCAATGCACTGGACCGCAAGGGCCTGATGATGTACGGCCAGATGACGGCCGGTAGCTGGATCTACATTGGCAGCCAGGGCATTGTGCAGGGTACGTACGAAACCTTTGTAGAGGCCGGCTGCCAGCACTACAACGGCAGCCTGGCCGGGCGCTGGGTGCTGACCGCTGGGCTGGGTGGCATGGGTGGTGCGCAACCGTTGGCCGCCACCTTTGCCGGTGCCTGCTCGCTCAATATCGAGTGCCAGCAAAGCTCCATCGACTTTCGTCTGCGCACCCGCTATGTGGACGAACAAGCCACTGATCTGGATGACGCGCTGGCGCGCATTGCCAAGTACACATCTGAGAAAAAGGCGGTGTCGATTGCCCTGTGCGGCAACGCGGCCGACATCGTGCCCGAGCTGGCACGCCGGGCTCAGGCCGGTGGCGAAGCCGCCAAACTGGCGCGCCCCGACATCGTGACCGACCAGACATCTGCCCACGACACCATCAACGGCTACCTGCCGCGTGGCTGGACGGTGGCACAGTGGAAGGCCGCGCAACAAGACCCGGCCCAGCACGCCGCACTCACGCAAGCGGCGGGCGAGTCCTGCGCGGTGCACGTGCGGGCCATGCTGGACTTTCATGCCATGGGCATCCCCACCGTGGACTACGGCAACAACCTGCGCCAGGTGGCCCAGGACTTTGGCGTGGCCAACGCGTTTGACTACCCCGGTTTTGTGCCGGCCTATGTGCGCCCGCTGTTTTGCAAGGGCGTTGGGCCGTTCCGCTGGGTGGCGCTCAGTGGCGACCCCGAGGACATCCGCAAAACGGATGCCAAGATGAAAGAACTGTTCCCCGACAACGCCCACCTGCACCGCTGGCTGGATATGGCGCAAGAGCGCATCGCCTTCCAGGGCCTGCCTGCGCGCATCTGCTGGATTGGCCTGGGCGAGCGCCATTTGGCTGGCCTGGCCTTTAACGCCATGGTGCAAAGCGGTAAGCTGAGTGGCCCGATCGTGATTGGCCGCGACCACCTGGACAGCGGCTCGGTGGCCAGCCCCAACCGCGAGACCGAAGCCATGATGGACGGCAGCGACGCCGTCAGCGACTGGCCGCTGCTCAACGCCCTGCTCAACACCGCCAGCGGCGCCACCTGGGTCAGCCTGCACCACGGCGGTGGCGTGGGCATGGGCTACAGCCAGCACAGCGGCGTGGTGATCGTGGCCGACGGCACGCCCGAAGCCGCCGAGCGCCTGGGCCGCGTGCTGTTCAACGACCCCGCCACCGGCGTGATGCGCCATGCCGATGCGGGCTACGACATGGCCTTGCAATGCGCCAAAGACAACGGCCTGAACTTGCCCATGTTTGGGTGATTGAGAGATAAATATGACCACCATCCACCCCGGCCAATTGACCTTGGCGCAGCTGCGCACGCTTCACGCCACACCCACCCCGCTCACGCTGGACCCCACAGCCTATGTCGGCATTCGCGCCAGTGCTGCCCTGGTGCACCAAGCGGCCGAAGGCGGCGCCGCTGTGTACGGCGTGAACACCGGCTTTGGCAAGCTGGCCAACCAGCGCATTGCCAAGCCGGATCTGGAAACATTGCAGCTCAACCTGCTGCGCTCGCACGCGGTGGGCGTGGGCGAGCCGATGTCCGAACCCGTGGTGCGACTGGTTTTGCTGATGAAGGCCGCCAGCCTGGCGCGGGGTTATTCGGGTATCCGCGAGCTGGTGATTGACCGCCTGTTTGCGTTTTACAACCTCGGCATCACGCCCGTCATTCCGTGCCAGGGTTCGGTTGGTGCGTCGGGCGATTTGGCACCGCTGGCCCATTTGTGCCTGCCGCTGATTGGCGAGGGCGAAGTGTTTTACGGTGGCGCGCGCATGCCCGCCGCAACCGCCTTGCAGCACGCCAAGCTGGAGTCGATTCGCCTGGGCGCCAAAGAAGGGCTGGCGCTGATCAACGGCACCCAGGTCTCCACCGCGCTGGCGATTGACGCGCTGTTTGCCACCGAACGCCTGTTTGAAGCGGCGGTGATCTCGGGCGCTGTCACGCTGGACGCAGCGCGCGGCAGCGACGGCCCGTTTGACCCGCGCATCCACGCCGTGCGCGGCCAGTTGGGGCAAATGGCCTGCGCGGCGGCCTACCGGGCGCTGACAGCGGGTAGCGCCATCCGCCAATCGCACCTGGTGGGCGACGACCGCGTGCAAGATCCCTACTGCCTGCGCTGCCAGCCGCAGGTCATGGGCGCCTGCCTGGACCAGATGCGCTACGCCACCGACATCCTGATGCGCGAGGCCAACGCCGTGACCGACAACCCGCTGGTGTTTGCGGATACCGATACTTTACTTTCAGGCGGCAACTTCCACGCCGAGCCGGTGGCCCTGGTGGCCGATGCGCTGGCGGTGGTGATTGCCGAAATTGGCGCCATCACCGAGCGGCGCATTGCCATGCTGGTGGACACCGTGGTGTCGCGCCTGCCCGCGTTTTTGACGCCCGAAGCGGGGCTCAATTCGGGCTTCATGATCGTGCACGTCACGGCGGCGGCGCTGGCGTCTGAGAACAAATCCCTGGCGCACCCCGCCAGTGTGGACAGCCTGCCCACCAGCGCCAACCAGGAAGACCATGTGAGCATGGCCACCTTTGCGGCGCGGCGCCTGCAGCCCATGCTGCGCAACACCGAGTACATCGTGGCCATTGAGTTGCTGGCCGCCGCCCAGGGCATTGAGTTTTTGCGCCCGCTGCAAAGCTCGCAAGCGCTGGAAGGCATTTTGCAACTGGTGCGCTCGGTATCGCCGGCCATGATGGTGGACCGCAGCCTGGCACCCGACATGGAGCAGGTGCGTGCGCTGATCACCCAAGGCCGCATCGGCCTGGCCGGAGCGGCGGCCATCCACGAACTTACCGCCCTGCGCTTGGGCTAGGGTTAGGGTTAGGGCTAGGGCTAGGGCTAGGGTAGGGTTAGGGTTAGGTGGTGGCCAATTTGCGGCAATAAGTCACAAATTCGAACTTTATTGCCGACGGCCATGCCTGCGTGTGCGCCAAATGGGCCGCCTTGGGGTGTAATTCCGGTGTGAGACAGTTTGCTCACAGAAGCAAACGTCACATTGCAACGGAGGAAACCCCATGAGTACCATTGACATTGGCATCGCTGCCAAACCCGAATTCAACCGCATTCCGAGCGCACCTATTGCCGCACGCCCGATTGTGGTGGCCCCTGCCCGCGTGGCAGATGACGGTTTTTACGTGGGTTCGGTCAAGATCGAACCGGTAGCGCCCAGCCGTGTCCTAACGCCCGCCTAGGCAAACAGCCCGTGCAGGTACCAGCGGGCGGCACCCAAACGGTCGCAATACACCCAGACCAGCCCGGCACCCGGGCTGCGCGCCACGTAATAGTCCCGCAGGGCGGCACGCCCTTCCAACCAGCCAGCCTCCAGGCGCTGCGGACCTGCCAGCAGGGCTAATGGGCCTTGGTATTGCGGCAGGCCCTGCTGCACGCCCAAACGCTGGGGCTGGGCCAGCAGCCAGGTCGGGTACAACGCGCCTTGCTCCGGTTCTTGATGATCCATTTGGCCTCTAGCCCTCGTGAAATCTACGTGATTAGCTCCTGATTTAGTAGCATTTTCCAGCACACCCCAGCGCTGCATGTGCTCGGGCCGGTGGTCGGCCTGTAGGCGCACGCTGCGCACCTGCTCAGCGCCCAAGCGCGCACCCAGGCGCTCCAGCAACTGGTGCAGGCTGTCGCCGTGGCGCACGTCTTCGGGCAGCAGGCTTATGCTCTCGCCGGCCAACGCCTGGGTCTGCAGGGAGCGCATGCGCAGGTGCAAAACCGGTGCCGGCAAAGTCACGCGCGCCAACTGCTCGGCCAGCAGGCGCGCCAGGTGGGCCATATCTTGTGTGGGTTGGGCGGTGCGCAACTCCAGACGCCCCTGCGAGCCACTGCCGCGCCGTGCGTCCAGCTCCCACACCAGCTCCAGTGCCAGCACACCGCGCTGGCGGGCCCGCAGCCACACCTGCAGTTGCGCCAGCAGGCGGCGCGCACCAAACAGCAAGGCCGGCGCCGATTCCACACTGGCCAGCAGCTCCAGCGGGGCGTCAAACACATCGGGCAGGGTCAGCCAGGGGTAGACCTCGGGGCGTTGGCCATACGCACGGTCCAGCGCATCCACCAGCTCCGCGCCAAACCGGCGCACCAGGCCACCACGTGGCAGCGCCCGCAATTGCCCCCAGGTGGAAAGACCCAAGCGTGCCAGTGTGGGCAGATGGGGGCGCGCCGCTGCCAGGGTGGCCAGGGGCAAGGCGTCAGCGGCCAGATCACACGCCGCATGGTGGCCCGACAGAGCACCCGACTGCTGGCACTGCAAGCGCGCAAACGCTATTAAAGAAGTAGCGCCTTGCGTACACTCCACGAGGGCTGCAGCCCAATTTGGCTTAAGGATTTTGGCCAACAAAGCATCCACACCACCAAACAACCGCTGACTGGCGGAAACTTCCAGCAGCAAGGCGTCTTCGAGGCGCGCCACCAGGGGCGTGAATTGCAGCGCCCACCAGGCCCAGGCGCTGGTGGCGTCGGTCAACACCGGCGCATCAAGCGCATCAGACGCAGGCTGCAGTGCGATCCAGTGCATGGCCCATTTCCCTCTGGCTGGCTGCCAGCAAGCGCACCAAGCGGGCCGGGCGCGCCGCCAGGTGCAGGGTGTGCGGTAGCGGCGGCCCGCGCCGTTTAAGGGCGCGCACCGCCAGCGCGTCCATGTGATCGGGCTGATTTGGCTGGCGGCTTGCAGGCCCCACCCACAGGCGCAACACAGCGGGGGAGGAATCGGCCTGCGCCTGTTCGGGGCGCAGCACAAACAGCAGCTTGTTGAATTCGGCGGCGGCAATTTGCAGGCGGCGCAACTGCTCGGCGCGCACCGGGTGCAGCCAGGCCACCACGGCGTCCACATCGGCGCAGCGCAAGGCCTGCTCGGTGGCCCACAGGCGCTGTGCGCTGGCCGGCTCTGCTACCCACAGCAGACGGTGCAGCATCAGCCCCTGCGCCTGCAGCGCCGGGCCAAAGGGTGCCAGCGGCGCACCCACCAGCACCACCGCCCCGCTGCCACAGCGCGCCAGGGCCGGCAACAGCAGGCGCCATTCGCTGTGCACACCGGGAGGCTGCAACACCTCGGTCAGCGCGCCCAGCGGCCAGCCGCCACCGGGCAACTGCGCGTCCAGCACCGCATCGCCCGTGGCCAGCACCCGCGCCGGCGCGCCGGCCAGCGCATCGGCCTGCCAGACATCGGCGTGGAGGCTGGCAACCGCACTATTGCGCAAGGCGTTCATGGGGCTCGCGCCAAGAGGGCATCCAGCGGGCTGCTGGTGCCGCCAGCGGCCACCTTGAGCACGTGGGTGTAAATCATGGTGGTGCTGACATCGCTGTGGCCCAGCAGTTCTTGCACGGTGCGGATGTCGGTGCCCGATTGCAGCAAGTGGGTGGCAAAGGAGTGGCGCAGGGTGTGGACGGAGACCGGTTTGGCAATACCCGCCAGCGCCACGGCTTTCTTCAGTGCCCTCTGCACCCGGTCTTCATACAAATGGTGGCGCCGCTCTACCCCGCTGCGGGGATCGACGGACAGCGTGGGCGACGGGAACAACCAGAACCATGCCCATGTGTAGCCGACTTGGGGGTACTTGCTGTCTAGCGCATGCGGCACTTCTACCCCACCACGCTGCGCCTGGCGATCATGCTCCCATTGGCTGCGTGCGGCCAACAACTGCAGGCGCAACGGTGCCGCCAGTGAGCGGGGCAACATCACTACCCGGTCTTTGCCCCCCTTGGCGTCACGCACAATGATGACGTGGCGGTCAAAATCGACATCTTTGATGCGCAGGCGCATGCCTTCCATCAGCCGCATACCGGTGCCGTAAAGCAGGCGGGCCATCAGCGCGGCGGGGCCGTCCATGTGCGCCAGTAGCCCAGCCACTTCGTCTTTGGTCAACACACTGGGAATGCGGCGCTTTTGCGTAGGACGGTTAACGTCATTGAGCCACGGCAAATCGACGTTCAACACGTGACGGTAGAGAAACAACAGGGCACTAAGCGCCTGGTTGTGTGTGGATGCCGAGACCTTGCGCTCGGTCGCGAGCATGGTCAAGAAGGCCTCAACCCCGGGCGCGCCGATGTCTCGCGGGTGCCGCATTGCTCCGCCGCGCCCCGACCACCTGATGAAAAAGCGCACCCAATAGACGTAGACCTGCTCAGTGCTAAGGCTATAGTGCAGGTACCGGATGCGCTCCCGCAATTGATCCAACAAACGCGCTGAATGCAGTGGTGGAGCGTCGGGTTTCATGGAAAATTTATAGCTGTTGTTTTATACAGTATATATGTCAACAAACCATATCGCAAGCCCTTTTCAAGAGACTTCTGCTTCCAGCTTATGGAGCATGGGCCAACTTCTAGAGCAGGTTTTGCTCTGGACATTACGTTAGCCCGCTCGCCTGAATTGAGCGTATTGATGCACTTCTTCAAAATGTTTGGCCGAGCAATTGCATTCACCTTGTGCGCGTGTGTCATTTCGTACATGGCTGCAGCGTTTCTCAACACGACCGCTTATGCATGGCCACTTGTAGAACGTATGCCTCATCCGATTGTCGATGCCGCAGGGAGAGTTCTTCTCGTAGTCTTCTGGCCTCTTCTACCAAGCGGCGTGCACGAGCAAGAGGAAATGCTCGAACTCCTCTTGGTGTGGGTCTTTTCTGGTTTGGCGCTCTTGCCAATCGCTGCGTTGGTGATTTCTGTTTGGTTCACTGCTCGACGCAGCCGCTCGTCATCTAATCAAACCGCTGAAGCACAATGAAGCAAACAGCATATCGCCGCAGCCTAACTAGTCGGCCCAAGCGGACACGCAGCAGCAGGATGCCGCTGCGCGCCTATGGCCTCCAACGTTGAGGCTGTAAAAAAACCTCTCCCACTGGCATTTTTCGTCTACCCCTGCGTGGCCTAAGACGTTGTGTTTACATCCCCAACGCTCCGCGCAAAACATGGCCCGCTACAAACCCCAGGACCGCAACAGCATGCTGCTTGCAGTCGTGTTGTCTGAACAAATTGTCCCCGGCAGTTTCGCCTTCGCACTGGACTACCTCGTAGACAACGAACTCGATCTCAAAGCCATGGATGCCAAGTTCAAGAACGATGAAGTCGGAGCCAGTGCCTACGATCCCCGCGTCATGCTCAAGATCGTTTTGCTAGCCTACAGCCAAGGCTTGATCTCCAGCCGCACCATCGAACAAGCGTGCCAACGCAATGTGCAATTCATCGCCATCAGTGGCGACAGCCAACCCAGCCACGCCCACATCGCCAAGTTCGTCTGCAGCCTTAGCGACCAAATCAAACCCCTGTTCAGCCAAGTCCTGATGACCTGCGATGCCCAAGGTTTGATCGGACGCGAGATGTTCGCCATTGACGGAGTCAAGCTCCCCAGTAATGCCAGTAAAGAGCGCAGTGGCACCCATGAAGAATTGCGCCACCGCGCCGATCGGTTGGAGAAGGCAGCCGACAAAATACTGGCCCTGCACCAAACCCAAGACAAACAAGGCCTGGAACAGACGCAGGTACTAGAGCCCAAACGCCAAACCCAGATGGACGCCCTGCGCAAAGAAGCAGCACGCACCCGGGAATTCCTGAGCACCACGCCCAAACGTATAGGTAGCAAAGGCAAAGAACTCAAATCCAATGTCACAGACCCTCAGAGTGCCAAGATGGCCACCAGCAAAGGCGTCATGCAAGGCTACGCGGCACAGGCCGCTGTTGACAGTGCACACCAGATCATCATTGCAGCCGACGTCATTGGTTCAGGTTCCGAGCAAGCCATGCTGCTGCCCATGATTGAGCAGGCTAGTCCCTATCGCACACCAGATACCTTGGTCACCGCAGATGCGGGTTACCACAGTGATGCCAACATCGCGCAGCTGATGGCGCAAGGCATTCCTGCAATGGTTGCAGACAACCAAATGCGATACCGCGATGAGCGCTTTGCGGAGCAGGACAAATACAAAGGCAAGCCCGACCCGCTGTCTGAGAAAAAGGCCACCGGGCAAGAGCAAGAAGTCAAACGCTTTGGCCCCAAGGACTTCAGCTTTAACGACAACAACACGGCCACGTGTCCTGCGGGGAAATTGATGACTAGTGCTGGCACGATCTACCTCTCATCAAGAGGTTTGCACTACCAAACGTACACCGCCAAAGAGATCGACTGCAATGCCTGTGCGCTGAGTGGGCAATGCCTCAAAGGCCCAATCAAACCGAACTACGGACGTGGTCGTCAGGTCACCCGCTTTGTGCCCAAGCCCAAAGACACCGCAAACCCAAGCGAGCGCATGCGCCAAGCCATCGATTCGCCCAAGGGACGCCAGCTATACAGCCAGCGCTTTGGCACCGTGGAGCCGGTGTTTGCCAACATCCGGCACAACAAGCGCCTGACGCGGCTGAACCACCGAGGACGCACCAAGGTCAACACGCAGTGGAACCTGTACTGCATGGTGCACAACATTGAGAAGCTGTCCAAGACGGGCATGGGGCAGCACAAAACGCAATAGGGTGGAAATGAGGCCCTAGAACCGTCAATAGGCGCGAAACGGATCCAAAATGCGGCACACTTTGTAGATGGACACAAAATTCATGAAAACTGATCCGCGAAGCGAGTGCAGCCGAAATGGCGCGCGTGGAAATCGGGTTTTTTTACAGCCTCGTTAAAAGGCATGGACTACCGACTTTGGTTTGCGGCGATTGGCTTTGCTTCCGTCCTGGCGATGTGGGGCTTCCATCGTTTTGGTCGGACGAAGGCCAACGAACATCTGCAGGCGCGGGGTGTTTTGGTTGAAGGTGAGGTCCTAAAATGCAATGTTCAGGGAAGCCGCTTCATCTGGACCGAAATTACTTTCACGTACGCTCCTGAGGGAGGTCAACCCCCAGTCACGGTAACTCGCAAGCTTGACGGTCGTGTTCTGCTGGAGGCGGGGCAGCGTGTACCGGTTCGCTACTTGCGTTCTCATCCGAAGGTCTCGATTCTGGTGGGATATGAAAAGCGTCATGATGCCTGTTAACAAGTCAATCGACACGGTCCCACAACAGCAGGAGGCGGCTCCGCCGCAAGTGTTGGTGGTCCGGTCATTTTTACGTTAAACATGATCGAGGCAAACCCGTACTGGACACAGTTGGAGGTGGATCTGGCCGACACTTCGGGGATCATCGTTCCGAAAGGCGAGGATGAAGCCGCGTACTTTGAACGCCTACGTATGGGCATTCGCCAGCACGCAACCGCTGCAGATCGAGTGTCGGCTACTGTCGTTGAGCCTGGATTTCGGCATAGGGAACTTGGCACCAAAATTTCTGGTTTTCTCCTTGCGATGACTGAAGGTTATTGGCTGGTGTTTGAACCGGACGAGCGCGAGTACTATTGTTTCTGGGGTACTGACCGAAACAATTTGGGAGCATTTGGCGTTTGTGGAAATCCTCTATATTGCTGGTGGGACTGAAATTGTTTAACAGGTTGCTCGTCACGGACATACAGCCGAAGGTTGCCGCTTTGCGGCTTGTGCTGCACGCCGGACAGCGCAAACGTTAGAGCGCTTGAACTCGATGCGCGAACCGCTGTCGCTGATATGCACGTCGTATTCAGGCGCAATCATGCCCTCTGGCACTTCGTCGAAATCCGGAGAAAGCGCCATGTATTCCAGTGTGTTGTACATGTACATCATTTCGCACCGCACTACGATTACCCGTCCCATGACGGCGCGTGCTGTTTCTGGGTCGCGTTCCACAAGCTGGCGGCTCATGGCAAATCGTCCAATTCGTCTGTTCATCGCTTTTCTCCGTGGCTGCAACCGCGCTCTAACCCGGCGGTCGAGGTCGCGCCTTTGGCGCTGGACGCTTCGCCCGCAAGCCGGCTCGCGCCCCTCACCTCTACGTTAAAGCCGTCCCCGTTCAGTGATACGATCTTGCCATGACCACAACCGCTATCGAACAATCTGTACTCGGCTTGCCCAAGTCAGAGCGCGCGCATTTGGTGCATTTGTTGCTAGATAGCCTAGATGCACCGTCGGAACCTGATATTCAGGATATCTGGCTGAATGAGGCGCGTCGTCGCGCGGAGGATATTGACGCAGGGAGAGTCAAGCTCGTGAGTGGCGAGCAACTTGAGCGTCAAGTTCAGGCGCTTTTTAAGTGAGCTATTGGCTTCATCCCGAGGCCGCCGAAGAACACAAAAGCCAGGTCGCGCACTATGAAGAAATTCAAGTGGGGTTGGGAAAGCGGTACCACATCGAATTTCAAAATGTTTTGGCTTGGGTTTGTGCGTCGCCTGATCGCTCACGCATTGTTCTTGCCCCGGATATTCGACGTGCAATGTTCAAGGTTTTTCACTTTGACCTCGTCTACCGCGAAGTCGATGGCTCAGTTCAAGTGTTGGCCATCGCCCACCATCGTCGCCAGCCAGGCTATTGGGTCGCACGGCTTTAACTGGTTGATCAACCCGGCTTTCGCGGGTCATCATCAACGTTAACGCGTATCAAAGCGTCCGTGGTAATCTACGTCCCATGAACCAAATTTCTGTTGCCGATATTTTGGAACTGCCTGTGCAGGAGCGCATTCAGCTCGTTGAAGTGATTTGGGAAAGCATTGCCGCCTTCCCTAACGCCATCGAGGTTTCACCTGAGCTAAAGACCGAACTCAAAGAGCGCTTGGCCGATTTTGAGTGCAACCCAGAGGCGGGATATTCCTGGGATCAAGTAAAGGCACATTTGAAAAGCGGTTCGTGGCGTACCGCCTGAAGTTTTCCGGTCGGGCCGTTCGCGAAATCGGCGAAGCGTTCGATTGGTATGAAGAAAAAAGCAAAGGGCTCGGCTCTGAATTTGAGTTGGCTTTTGAGCTTCAACTTAAACGCCTTGAGTAGGTTCCGCTTTTGTACGCGGAAATTGTCCCGGGAGTACGCCGCACACTCTTGCCACGGTTTCCGTATGGCGTGTTCTACACGGTCAAGAATGATCTTGTTCACGTTTTGGCCGTAATTCACAATGTGCGCAATCCGAAGCGTTGGCCACATGTACATGCCCGTTAACCGGTCATTCCATCGGATGGCTACGCCACCCGCTGAATTTCAACGTTAGGTCACACAAACCCGCTTTCCTGCCACCGAGTGATCGAAAGGATGCTCTATGACCACACAAGGCTTTGTCGCCTCGCACGCTGAAGGTGCCACGTTCGAACGAGGGCTACGCTCCTTCTACGAGTACCGCGATCTCGGAATTAAGAACGCTACAAGTGGGCGCGTCGACGCTCATATCATCCGAGCGGCAGTTGGAAAAGAGTTCTCCAGTCAACCGCATCGTCACAAAACCGAGTTCCAACTCGTGTACGTCCTCAAGGGCTGGATCGAATTCGAATACGAAGGTCAAGGTGTTGTCCGTCTCGAGGCAGGTTCATGTGTCCACCAGCCCCCGAACATTCGCCACCGCGAGCTTGGTCACAGCCCTGACATCGAAATGCTTGAAGTCGTCCTACCTGCCGGCTTTCCTACGGAAGAAGTCCCTTCCGTGCAAGGTTAGCGCGGTCACCAAAAGTGCGGTCTAACGATTAGTGTTTATCTGCCGCGAGGCAAAGTTGGAAGAAACCACGACTACCCCTTTCGGCAAATAAACGCTAATCGTTAGACATCAGAAACAGCCGTCTTGGCGAGGTGCGCATGATCAAGTCCGTCGGCGGTGTTGCCGTCAAAACAAAACACAGGCTCTCCTGCCACTGCGGTACTGTCGTTCTTGAACTTGACCTACCAGATGGCATTGTCAACCCACGCCGATGTGATTGCTCAATTTGTCGCAGAAAGGGTGCAATCGTCGCATCGGTTGTGCTGTCGGGCATCACGGTCATCCAGGGCGAAGATGCGTTGAAGCTCTATCAGTTCAATACGAATGTAGCCAAGCACTACTTCTGCTCCATCTGTGGCATCTACACCCATCATCAACGCCGCTCGTTCCCGAATCAGTACGGCTACAACGTTGGCTGCTTGGAAGGCATCAACCCGTTCTATCTCGAGCCAGTGCCGTTGAACGATGGCGTCAACCACCCAGCAGACCGCACGCAATGAAGAAGGGGCTCTTCCGCATAGTGCCGCAACTGATGCTTAACCCCTACCTCAAGCGGAGCGCCAACGATTGACCACGGAATCCGGCTTCTTTTTCAACCCATCATGGTGCTTCAGTCTGTCGTTGCCTAGCTTGCCGTAAACCGCAACCCATACGGGGCGCGGCTTGCTTGGGACGGGGAAATCACTTTCATTCGTTAGGGCTCTAAAAACTCAACTCACCTTTGAAAAAAAGACTACGATCGATGTCTACGCATGGAGAACAAGATGGCAGATGAGCTGAAACCCAGAACGGCTTCCATCAACGGCAATCTTTGGGGTGCGCACGCACGGGACTGGGCGGAGATTCAGGAAGGACAATGCCGCGCGGTCTACCTGGCCGCTTTCGACCGAGCGGGTTTGGGACCCACTACGACATATCTTGACGTCGGCTGCGGCGCTGGCATGGCCGCCCAAATTGCGGCGGAGCGCGGCGCGAAAGTTGCGGGGCTTGACGCTTCGCCTTCCCTTCTTGCAATCGCAAGAGAACGAGTTCGTACTGCGGAGTTCCTCGTTGGCGAACTTGAGAACCTGCCATTCCCGGACAACACATTCGATTTCGTGACCGGATTCAATTCATTGCAGTACGCCGGAAATCCAACGATCGCGTTGAAAGAGACGAAACGGGTCGCAAAGCCAGGGGCCTTGGTTCTCATTATGACTTGGGGGGAACCCGCAGGAATGCAAGCTGCGGCCTTGGTAGCCGCGCTTCGCCCATTGATGCCTGCGCCGCCGGCGGGAGCGCCCGGGCCGTTTGCGCTGTCGGATGAATCCGCACTCCGCGCATTCGCCGCCGCGGCCGGTCTTGAGCCCATCGAGATCTTCGATGTAGCCTCACCTTGGAAATACGAAAGTCTGGAAGTCGCGTTACGCGGCCTCCGCTCATCGGGTGTCGCAGCACGTGCCGCCGCAAACTCAAGTGAGGAGTCTGTCAACGCTGCACACGAGGCTGCACTTCAGCCATTCCGGAACGCGGACCAGGGTTTTGTCATTCAAGCCTCTTTTCGATGTCTGCTTGCCCGTGCCTAGATCAAGCGAGACTGAGGTCTAACAATCAGCGTTTATCCGCCGCGCCACAAAGCTGGCACAAAGCGAGGACGTCATTCGCGGCAGATAAACCATGTTGGACTGAACCGCCTGCGAGACGGTGGCGTGTGTTCTGGGCAATAGGGGGTTTGAACCAATCCCCCGCTTGTGTCAATAGATTATGACCCAGCCCAGTGTCGTTGCGCCGTGCGCGGATTGCCTACATTGCGGGGCTGGGCACTGCTCTTTCGCTGGATCGCTCGGGTATTGTTCTGCACGCAGTTGCCAGCCAGCGTGCGGCGCAACACTGCCTCAGACACCACTGGACGTGGTGCGAATTTCTTGATCCCTTGGCATCCCCTGGTGCACCTCACGGTGGCCCCCTGGGTTGCCCCGCCACACTGCTACCCGGTGTCGGCAACTGTGTGTACCCTGGCAGCGTTGCCACCACCTTGAGTGTGCCCGCCTTGCAGCACGGACACTGCATAGTCTCAATCCTGGCCACCCTCGCCATGAACGCCTGTGCCGACTCTTGGGCCAGCGGGTTGGTGCTGGGCATCTGTAGTGCCAGCCTTGCGAGCTTGAGCTTGTCCGTCTTGCATGCACTGGCCAGAACTCCGTAGTGGCGAATCCGCTTGATACCGGTGGGCAAGACGTGCAACAAGTAGCGCCGTATGAATTCACAGCCGGGTAAATGTTCTGTGCGCTTACCCCTTGGTCATCCGCTCTGACGGTAAAAACCACTTCACTGTGCGTGAGCGCCTTGATGCGCTCGTTGCCAATGGCCGTGCGGTGTGTGTAGCGGCTGAGGTACTCCAGCGTTTGTGCTGGACCACCCAACGGCGTCTTGGCATACACCACCCAGTCGTGGCGGTATAGATCTCTTTGGCGTTGTGCCCAGGCCATGGCACCGCCCTGCGGATCATTGGCGATGTCTGTACTTTGATGGGCCCGGCCCAAGGCTGCCAGAAACTTGCCCCGAAACACCTTGGACAGGGCCTGCACCGGGAACAGAAAGTCGGGCTTTCGGATCGGCGTGTGCCAGCGGCCTTGACCCTGATCATCTTGCACCAGCACACCGCAGGCCATCACCGCATGCACATGGATGTGCAGCCGCAAGTCCTGGGTCCAGGTGTGCAGTACCAGGCTGAAGGCCGGGGTGCCACCACCAACCCCATCCAACGCGCATTGGCCGCGAACTCAGACAGTGTTTGGGCGGTGCTGGCAAACAGGGTGTCGATGACCCAGCGCGGGTGGTACTGGTACAGGGCATTGAGGCTGTGCGGCAGCGTGAACACCAAGTGGGCATAGGGCACATTCAACACATCCGCTAGACGCCCCTGCAGCCAGGCGTCCTTGGCACGCGATCCGCACTGCGGGCAGTGTCGATTGCGGCAGGAGTGGTATTGCCAGTGGCTGTGGCCACAAGTCTCACAGGCCAGTTGCTGGCCCCCCAGTGCCGCCGTTCTGCACGCGACGATGCCGCGCCAGGCCTTGGCCTGGGGTGTGGACAGGGTGTGCTTTACCAGATGTGCCGCACCATGCTGGCGCAGCACATCGGCCAGGGTGGCCACGCGCTCAGCCTTGCCGTGATCGTTTCAGGTCTTGGGCAGGCCCGCCAGCAGGTCCAATGGGTCCACGTCTTTGGGTGGTTTGAACTGCGGGCTGATGAGGTGCAGATAACGGCTGGTGGTGCTGATGTGGCCGTGGCCCAAGAGGCGGCTGATGGTGTACAGGTCCACGCCACCTTCGAGCAAGTGGGTGGCAAAGCAGTGGCGCAGGGTATGGGTGCCACCATGCTTGACGATGCCGGCGCAGTGTCGGGCCGCTTGGTAGGCGCGTTGCACGGCTTCGATGTTGACGCACGTCGTGCCATTGGCGTTGGCAAACAGCCAGCGACCTGGGTTGCGCTGCGGAGCATAGGTTTGGCTGTATTGGCGCAGCAACGCCAACAGGCTTGGACTGAGGATGCTGTAGCGGTCGGCACCGCCTTTGCCGGCCGTAACCCGCACGCACATGCGATCTGGCGCGCTGTCGATGTCATCCACGCGCAGTGCGCAGGCTTCGGAGATACGCAGACCGGCCGCATAGATGGTTTGCAACACGGTTCGGTAAACCGGATGCGAGCAGCAGGCAAACAGGTGCGTGACCTCTTGGCGCGCGAGCAACTCGGGCTGCTTCTGTGGCACACGGGCCATGGGCGGGCGCAGGTGGACGATGTCGCTGGCGCGCCCCAGCACGGTCTCAAACAGGAAGCGGCTGGCGCTGGCAGCGTGGTTGACGCTGCTGTAGGAGAGCTTGCGGTCCTTGACCAGGTGCAGCAGGTAGGCCTCGATCTCAGGCGGGCTCAACAAGTCGGGACTGCGGTGGTAGTGGCGTGCCATTCGGGCGACGGCATCGGTGTAGCACTCCTTGGTCCGTTCAGCCAGGCCGCGCACGGTCATGGCGTCGAGCATGCGTTGACGTAAGGGTGTCATGCGGTTTCTCCTCAAAGCCGGGGAACATTCCCCAACTCCAAGGCTTTACCTCAAGGCCCGTCTATGCAAGTAGCCCCGAAACACAAATGCAGTGGCGGCGCACCGTGCACTAGCCACCGCGTAGCGGTTTAGTTCAACCCTTCTTATATGGACTCCCCCACAAGTTCAAGAAACTAATCGATTTTTTGGTTGTTTGGGAAGCGCCTGCTTCTCGTTTTCCGGCGTCTGTCGGTGTGGGGTGAACCCGGTTAGCCATGATGGTCGATCAACTCGCATGCAACGCTTGATGTGTGTTCAGAAGTCCGAACTGTTAAGCCAACGCGCCCAACGGTGGGCCGAGCCGCACACCTCCATCACCACCAGGTTGACTTCTCGGTTGAGAAACCACCGCGCAAACTGGGTGCGTGTAAGGCGTTAGGTTTCAAAGATTCGTCAATGTTCATCGGCCACAGCAAGTTGAAAACAGTCTTTGGAAGATCGGCGGCAACGGTAGTAGGATTCATGTCGGACTCCTTACGTTTCAAAGACCTGATCCCTATGCCCATGACGAGCAGATCGCTACTGTTGCGCAAAAAGACGGGGGAGACCATCCCATCATTCCATCGGCTGGCTACGCCACCTGCTGAATTTCAACGTTGAAGCAAGCTTAAGAAGGATCGCTATCTGCAATGAAACCTGTCGGAGATTCAGCAGAAGAAAGCGGATGGCGTATCCAATCGATTCCCTCGCGTGATCCATATGCCATGATGGAAACGAATTGGGGAGCAGTTCTGGGGGCACTGTTTTTCATTGGTGGAATCTTTGCTGGCCTAAAAGTAGCAGCGCTGTTTTCAATTTCTATTTTTGGACTGGTTCTTGCACTGATCAGCATTCTTTTTCGGGGTCGAATTGTCAGACGAAACTGGAAAAAAGTATTGGCCCAATGCACGGACAAGGAATGGAAAAAAGTCCTGGGGACACCTGGCCAAGGGGGTGGCGTAAGACTAACTTGGACTTTCCAACTTCTTTGCGAATTTGAACTAGATGGAAACCGCTACACGGTTACTCCAGAATATTGGTCTACTTTTATCTCAGAGAACCGGCTCCAGAAATTTCTGGATAAAGTGATCTCGCCTGATGGTGCCTGTCAGCTCTGGGTAAACCCTAAAAACCCACTTCAAACAGAACTCATTGCCAATGACATCAAAGACTTCCTGCTGCATTAGCAAAGAAAACACGATATGCACAACAATCGCATGCAGGCCGCTGCGGCATAGCCGAGCGGCTGATGCCTAACGCGCAAGGCATGCGTGCAGTGTTGGCCCTTGGCTTGGCAACATTGGTGCTTTTCGCCATCATTGCCATCTATTTATTGCCTTTAGCGCCAGGTATCGTCGCGCTGCAGTTTACGTTCAGTAAGGCTGCGTTCACTGCGGTCACAGCGAAGTGGCAAGCGGGCGGTGTGGCGCTGTTTCGCTCGCACATGCCGGCCGACTTTGTGCTTCTGGTTATGTACGCCACGTTTGGCTGGCTGTTGGGTAGTCGGTGGCCCAGGGCGCAGCTTGCAGGTGGCTCAATTCATCGCGCAATTCGGTGGTCACTTCCGGTGGCCGCTCTAGGGGATGCCACTGAGAATGCCCTGCATCTTCTGCTGACCAGTGGCGAACCCATTGCCTCGCAGTTGCTCTATCCGATGGCGGGTATTGCCGCGTCCATCAAGTGGTTGGGCATTCTGGTCTTTGTCATCGCTGTCGCCGCCGCTACGCGTTCGCGCGCCGCTTGAGCCAGCGCATCAGGCCTCCCAGCAGGGGCAGTTTTTCGTACAGTTCTTCGGCGGCGTCCCAGTAGTCACGGTGGTCCAGGATGCGGCCATCGGGGGCGAGCTGCAGGTGCGAGCCACCCAGAATGCATTGCGCGGTGTGCGTGTCAAAGCGTCGAAACCGGAAGCGAAACTCCCAGGCCAAAAAGCAGTGATTTCCATCCTGGATGCGGCGCGTCACCACGAAGCGCGGTGCTTCCAGCGCAGTGAACATGTGGGCAAAGATGTGCTGAATGGCGGGCAGGCCGCGCACGTCGTTGAACGGGTCCTTGAAGCGGGCGTGCGGGGTGTATATCGCAGCCAGCTGCTCGACTGACGCGGGCGAGAGGGTTTCAAACATCTGCACGATGCGTTCTACCGCTGCAGGGTAGTCACCGTTGGGATCGGGATTGGTCAAAGGGGTCATGGTCTTCAGGTAGTTTGCAGCCTGCGCATGGTGGCAAAAAATACAGGATATGGCAACAGTTCCAACAGCTTCATTCCCCAGGTGAAACGGCGCGGAAAGTGGATTTCAAATGCACCACGCGCCCAGCCACGCAAGATTTCTTGCGCAGCCACCGCAGGGGTGATCAGTGCCGGCATCTTGAAACTGTTTTGTGCGGTCAGCGGTGTTTCTACAAAGCCGGGATTGATGATGGACACCCCCACACCATGTGCACGCAGGTCGGTGTACAACGTCTCAGCCAAATTGATGAGTGCGGCTTTGGTGGGGCCGTAGGCCAGGCCGTTGGGCAAACCCCGGTAACCGGCCACGCTACCCACCAGGCTGATGTGGCCGCGCCGCTCTGCCGGCTGCGCCAGCAGATGCGGCAGCACCGCATCAAGCAGGTGGAGCGCGCCCAGGTAGTTAACTTCCACGTGCCGCAGCAGGTCATCCAGATCCAGCGCGTCGGCTCGCTGCGCTGCGTAGTGACCGGCGCAGAAGACAACGCAATCCATACCGCCCTCTTGCTGCACGACCGCTGCTGCTGCACGCACAGCGGCTTTGTCGGTTACGTCCAGCGGCAAGGCCTGGGCACCAGGGTGCTGGGCCACAAATTCCTGCAAAGACCCGGCGTTGCGGGCCGAGACGATAACGGCGGCACCCTGCGCATGCAAAGCGCTGGCCGTGGCGCGCCCAATGCCGCTGGACGCGCCCACCAGCCACACGCGCTTGCCCGACCACTGAGCCATGCGGGGGTTCAACGACATCAGGCTTTCCTTTTGAAAAAGCTCAAGGTCACATCCCCAAGGCGCACGCCAAACTTGGACATGGCCGCGCGGTTGAGCATGACGCGTTCATCCATCAGGTACATCCAGTCGTCAAACTGCACTTCAATTACCCGCCCGTCTACAGGTAGTGACAGGGTGTAGGCCCACTGAAATGCATTGCCACTTTGCTGGCCCTGCGCCTGGCCCACCACATCGTCTGCACGGCCCACAAAACGGCCATCGGCCTGTGCGGTCAGTCGCCAGACGCGGCGTTGGTGCGTACCGTCGGAATAGGTAAAGGCTTCGTCCAACACGCCCTCATTGCCATTCCAGCTGCAGTCCATGACCACCGTAAAGCGCTTGACCACGGCACCACTGCGGTCAGTGAAGACGCCATAGGCATCCAGCGTGCCATTGAAGTATTCGCGCATGTCCAGCACGGGGCGCTGTGCTGCGTAATCGGTCACCTTGGGCGTACTGCATCCACCCAACGCCACCAGGGCACCCAATGCCAGAGCGCTGATCCATGTTCTACGTTGCATAAGATTCTCCATTTCGCATTTGTATAAAAAAGTAGTGAAGAGCGGCGGCGGCCAGTAGCTTGAGCACACATGGCACCAGGCAATAAACCAGCGTGAGGGCTTGCAGGCTGTGCGCATCACGCGCGCCGGGTGCATAGCCCAGCCAGCCCAGCAGTGGCAGAGTCAAGCCGGCTGCCAGGGCCAGATTGAGCTTGGAGGCAAAGTTCCACCAACCAAAGTACACGCCGTGGCGGCGGGCGTCGCGGGCCGTAATGCCCGCCAACAGCGCAGCGGGCACGGCAAGGTCACTGCCCAAGGCCAGACCCGACAAAACGCACACCACCCCGTATAAAAAAGCATCGCCCGCGCCCACTGCCGCAGCCCCTGCAAAAGCCAGTACCGACAGCACCATGCCCAGCAACCAGCTTCGTGCAAGCGCCAGCCGCGCCACCACCCGCAACCACAGGGGCATGGACAGTGCCGCGCACATGAAATACAGGCCCAGAAACACGCCTTGCATGGATGGCAGGCTTTGCACCCGGTCTTGAATGAAGAACAGCACCAGTGTGGCCGGTACAGCGGTGGCAATGCCATTGAGCGCAAACACAACCAGCAGGCGCACAAAGGCGGGGTCTTTCCAGGGCGCCAAGAGTTGCCGGCTTTCCAGGTGAACTGGCAATGGGGCAGCTGCGCCAACCCGTGCTTGCGGCCGTGGCGCACCCGACAAAGCCCACAGCCCCAACGCCAACGCAACGGCCATGACGATTGCCGTGGGGGTAACACCCCAGAGCGCCGGCACGATAGACGCCAACACCACACCCACCAATCCAAGCCCTTCACGCCAGACCACAACACGGCTGCGCTGCACCGCATCGCCCCCCAGGCGCGCACCCCAGCTTTGGTGGGCAACGGTGAGCAGGCTGTAGCCCAGATAGGTCAGTGCCAGCGATACGCCGGCCCACGCCAGCGCATCGGCCGCTGCAACCTGCGGATGAAACAGCGCCGCAAAGGCCAACGCCAGCAACACACCGGCACTGACCAGTGCGGCCAGCAACCGTGCAAACGGCCCCGCTGCCAGCCGGTCCACCCAGTGACCAATGGCGGGGTCCAACACCGCATCAAACAAGCGCAACGCCAGCAGCAAGGTGCCCAACGCCGCCAATGAAACACCCCACTGCGTGGCATAGAAATTGGGCATGAACACGTACAACGGCAGCGCACAAAACGCCAGCGGCAAACCCAAGAACCCATAGCGCAAACCCGCGCCAAGGCCCCAGGGGGTGGATGCGTTGTTCTGCATTACGAACACTGGGCCAACGCGCAGCGCATGGCAGATTCTGAAGTCTGGGGGCTGAGCCAGATGCCGAAAAATAGCTTGGCAAACAGAGCGTCGCGCAATTCACCCACTGGTTTGCCATTGACTGCAAAGCGCGCACCGACACCGGGCTGATTGAAACCGGTGATGCGGTCACCCGCCTTTACGTCGGGAAACAGCGCCTGCATGCGGGCCAGCCAGTTATCGGCTTGTGTGGAGTCAAAACTGCTTTGGCGTTGCATTTCCTGGAGTGAGCGCTTTGCTATCAGTTTGCCGCTGAGACTGCGCCGGTACTGCAGCTCCAGCGCAAAGGGATATTGGTCGTACTGATCCAGCGCAAAACTACTGGTCGACCACAAGCGCGTGTCATAGATGCCCATGCCCAGGAAAGTCAGGGTGCTGCCACCGCGCAGCTGCAGCGGCGGTTGAACAGCCACCACCTCTTCGGGAGCGGGCAGCGGCGCGACCGACTGTGCCAGCACCGAAAAGCTTAAGCAAAATAGACCGATAGCCCTCGTCAAATATACGTAGGCCACTACTTTTTTCATAGCGTTTACTTTTGCAACGTGAACTGCATCAGCTCGATGTCGCCAGTGGTGAACGCGGCTTCGCAGTAGGCCAGGTAGAAGTCCCAGATGCGCATGAAGCGGGCGTCAAAGCCCAGCGCCAGCACCTCGTCGCGCCGGGCATGGAATGCCTTGCGCCACAGGTGCAAGGTGTGGCCATAGTCGCCGCCAAAGGCCACCTCGTCCACGACCCGCAAACCAGCCGCCTGTGCCTGTTTGCGAAACTCGGCTGGCGAGGGCAGGCAACCACCGGGAAAGATGTATTGCTGGATGAAATCGGTGGAGCCCACGTAGCGCTCAAACAGATCATCGCGGATGACGATGCTCTGGACGCAGGCCTTGCCGCCCTCTTTGAGCAAGCGCGCCACGGTGCTGAAGTATTGCGGCCAGTAGGCTTGGCCCACGGCCTCTACCATTTCGATGGAACAGATGGCATCAAAAGGCGCATCGCTGATATCGCGGTAATCCTGCAAGCGCAGGTCGGCCTGCTGGCCCGCCCCAGTGGCAACGCCTTGGCGCTGCAGCCGCTCATTGGCCCACTGCAACTGCTCGGTGGACAGCGTAACGCCAACCACGCTGGCGTTGTAGTGCTGCGTAGCCTGCTCTGCCAGCGCACCCCAGCCGCAGCCAATTTCCAGCACGCGGTCGCCAGCTTTCACGCCCACCGCATCCAGCGCTCGGCGCACCTTGGCGGTTTGCGCCTGTGGCAACGGCAAGCTGCGGTCGCCGTTGAACCAGGCGCTGGAGTAGTTCATGGTTTCATCGAGCCACAGACGATAGAAGTTGTTGCCCAGGTCGTAGTGCGCGTGGATATTCTTGCGGCTGCCGGTGCGGGTATTGCGCTGGGCCAGGTGCTTGAGCCGGTAAACCAAGCGCCCCAGCCAAGTGCCGTACACCACAGATTCCAGCGCGGCTCGGTTGGCGCTGAGCAGCGTGAGCAGGCCTGTCAGGTCCGGGGTGGACCAGTCGCCAGAGATGTAACTCTCGGCAAAGCCAATGTCTCCACTCTTGAGTGCCGCCGTGAACACCTGCCAGTTGTGCAGCGTCAAGTGCGCATGGGGCACAGATGAGCCCACATGGTCTTCATGCGCCTGGCCAAAGCGGTGTTGGCTGGCGTCGGGCAATTCGATAGTCAGAACCCCCACGCGCAGCTGTTGCAGCAGGCGTAGCACGCGGCGTGCAGTGAACGGGGTGTTGGCTGGCAAGGCCAAGCGGGCAGAGGCAGAAAGTGTAGTGGGCATGGTGGTGTCCGTTCAATGCTTGGAGATGGGAGGTTGTGAAGAATGGCTGCGGGTCGCCACAACTGCGGCCTGTGCAGGTTTACTGAAAAATGGAACGCGCTTGCGCCACAGCGTGAAAGCTTCGCGGTGGATGTGCCAGAACACACCAATCGTCATCAGCGGGTAGCGCCACAGGGCACGCCGGCGCGCTGGGGCGTCCAGTACCTGCAGTGCGCCTGTGAGCCGTGTATGGATGAGCAGGCCAATCTCGTCATGGTGGTCAATGCGAGCACTCACCACCGTTTGGCCTTCTTTTACTTCCCGGGTGAAGCAAAACGCGTAGCGCCCTTTCACCTCGCAGAAAGGGCTGACGTGGAACACCTTGTCGGCCGTTACGGTCTGACCCCACTGGGGGGCATCGAGCACGTAGCAATGGCGCTCGCCAAAGGTGTTGTTCACTTCGGCCACTACGGCGCGCAGGGAGCCACCGTGCCGCGCGGCGCGGTAGCAGTACCAAAAACTCACCGGCTTGAAGGTGTAGCCCCACACGCGTGGGTAGGTTTGCAGCCAGACATCGCCATCGGCATCCAGAATTCCCTGGCTGCGCAGCAGCGTTTGCAGCCATGGCATAGCGCCACCCTGTGCAGCGCTGCGGCCTTCACCGTGGTCTTCGTCAAAAAAACTCAAGGCGCCGGGCCGATTGGGCTGCAATTCGGCGGCGGCAGCGCCCTCGTCCACTGCTTGCTCCAGATGCATGGGCAGCATGAGGAAATAGGTGCCGTAGGTAAAGCGGTGGGCACTGGGGCGCGTGCGTGCATGGTGCACGACGCCAAAACCAATGTGGGGCAATGGGCGCAATGGCGACGAGGAAGTGTTCATCATATGGCCCGGTCCTTTAGCAGCGTCTTGGCTGCGGTCATGCCGGCCTTGAGACCGTCTTCATGAAAGCCATAGCCCATCCAGGCGCCCGCAAAATAGCAGCCACGAACCCCCTGAATATCGGACATCTGTCGTTGCGCAGCCATGGCGGCCAGATCAAACACGGGGTGCGCATAGTCAATGCGGCGAATGACTTTGGCGGGATCAATGGCGCGCACCGGGTTCAGGCTGACGATCACGTCGTCCTTCCACGGCAGGGGTTGCAGGCGGTTGATCCAATAGTGCAGGCACACGCGGGATTCCTCTTGGCGCGCGTCCTGCGCGCACTCGTAGTTCCAGGCGGCCCAGGCAGCACGCTGGGGAGGCATGACAGCGGTATCGGTGTGCAATACGGCCACGTTAGGTTGGTAGCGGATGGCGCCCAGCACCGCGCGTTCCTGGCTGCTGGCGTCAGGCAGCATCGCCAGTGCCTGGTCGGAGTGGGTGGCAACAATGGCACGGTCAAACAGCTCCTGTCCTTGCGCCGTATGTACCCAGACGCCACCTTGGGCCCCGTTGGCCTCTGCGTCATACCGCAAGGCGTTTACCGGGCTGTTCAGGCGTTTGTCGGTGATGGAATCTGTAATGGCCTGAACATAGTGGCGCGCGCCACCTTGCACTGTCCACCACTGCGGACGGTTGGTCACCTGCAGCAAGCCGTGGTTATGGCAAAACCGGACCATGGTGGCCACCGGGAATTCCAGCATCTGTTGGGTGGGGCAGCTCCAGATGCAAGCCATCATGGGCATGAAATACCACGCGCGAAAGGCCTTGCCAAAGCGTTGTTCATCCAGAAATGCACCCAGCGTTTGCTGCATTTGCGCCTCTGTGCCTGATTCAGCCAGGCGGGTGCACAACGCATTGAAGCGCATAAGGTCTTTGAGCATGCCCCAAAACTGCGGGTTGAGCAGGTTGCTGCGCTGCGCGAACAGGCCATTCAGATCGGTTCCGCTCCAAACCAGCGGCGTTACGTTGCCGCCCCGTGGGGCTTGAACCGAGAACGACATGTCGGACTTGGCGGTGCGGACATCGAGTTGGCTCAGCAATGCGATGAGGTTGGGGTAGGTGCGCTCGTTAAACACCAGAAAGCCGGTGTCAACACCGTGGGTTATCGAGCGACCCTGAACATCAGGCAGAGTGACATCAACCGTATTGGTGTGCCCACCAAAATAGCTGCCGGCTTCGAGCAGGGTGATATCGGCGTACCCGCTCAGCGCATGGGCAGCGCCCAAGCCAGAAATGCCGGAACCGATGATTGCAACCTTGAATGCCACGCTTTAGTCTCCAAACCTGTAAAATAACTGTCACGGTTCAAATTAACATTTAATGTATACTTTGTGACTAGTTAGTTCATTATATTACCACAAAGACTGCAATCGCATCATGGTTACTTCAAAACTTCCAAAAGTGTCTTTTAAAGCGCAAATGCTGGCAGCACGCGAGCAGGCCATCATTGATGTCGTCAACCGGCTATTGGCAGAGAAAGGCTTTGACGCAATGACCGTGGACGAAGTGGCCGCCAACGTGGGCATCGCCAAGGCCAGTCTGTACAAGCACTTCCCCAGCAAAGAAGACTTGGCCGCCGCCGCCATGGCCTACTTGATGCAACAAGCACAAGCTTTTTTGGACGGGTTGGACGACACACAAAGTCCACTGGACAAGTTGCGCGCCACAGTGGAATGGACCATGCGGCTCAAGCTTGGCGGCAACATGCCAACGCTGCCCAGCCAGAACTCCACCCTGCGGGCGACTCTCATCGCCAACAAGGGTTACATGGACGGCTTGATTGACGTGAGCGATCGGCTAGGCGCCTGGATCGAAGAGGCCCAGGCGCAGGGTGCGATCAACCCCAAGCTTGCAGCAATAGCGGTCCTGTACACCTTGTATGCCCGGGCTTGTGATCCGGTGCTGGAGTTTCTGAAAATGTCCGATTTGCACAGCGATGACGAAATCATCGAAATGGTCATGAGTACCTGCTTTGACGGATTGTGTTCGCGCTGAACGCGTTGAGCACGCTTTGCAGCGCGCACTGTGACAATCAGTTGGCGTCCACCGGCTGTGGCCCTGGTACTTCGACCAATTCCACCATGCCAGCATTGATGGCAGCGGTAATGTCGCGTTCCAGCACGGGCATGGCCTGCTCGAAGGGGACCAGCAAACGGGCGATACCGTAAGCACGGTTGCGGCCATTCACTTTACCCAGGTAGAGCGCCATGTCGGCAATCTGCAAGGCTTTTTCCCAATTGCAATCAGCCTCTGACACGCCAGAAAATGGCAGCGACAAAAAGCCACCGGTGGTGGTCACGGTCAGCAGGGTATCGCCTACCAGCACCGGCGTTTCACCCACCACCTTGAGCACGCGTTCGGCCAAACTTTTCAGATGGTCCGCACTGGCCTTTGGAGAAAAAATGAGAAATTCCTCACCGCCCCAGCGTATGACCATATCGGTGTCACGCACGGCGCTGCACAGGCGTTTGGCGAGTTCCACCAGCACGGCGTCGCCGCCGGCATGGCCCAGGTTGTCGTTGATGCGCTTGAAGTGGTCAATGTCCAGCACCAGCAGACCGTCGGGTACATCGTCCTCGCGGCGTCCGCCTGCGCCATCTGTGGCGCGCTTGCTCATCAATTCAAAGAACGAACGGCGGTTGAACAGGCCGGTCAGCGGATCGCGCACGGCGTGGAACTCCAGTTGTCGGTTGGCCTCGCGCAGTTGCAGGTTGGCGCGGCGGACTCGCCGGTACAACAGGTAAACAAACACACCGCCCATCACGGTAACAACAGCACCCAGCAGAATCACGATCTGCTGCAGGCGCTGGTTGCTGATCTGGGCATCTTTCAGGCTATTGGAGCGTGCCAATAGTTCAATTTGCTTCTGCCGTTGGACCGCATCAAACTGTTCTTGCAGGGCTGCCACTGCCTTTTCACGATCAGCGCGAAACAGTTGGCTGCTCAGCGTTTGTTGTTCACGGATAGTCGCCACAGCCTCACGGAACAGGCCCAGGTGTTCATACATGCGGCCCAACTCTCCCAGGACATCCTCTTCATCGCTGCGGGCACCCGATTCGCGCATTTGCTGGAGTGCATCGCGCACCTGGGCCTCACCCTGTGCCACGCGACCCTGGCCCATCAGAGAAAACCCAATATTGCATTGCGAGGCTGCAGCACCGCCCCGGTCGCCCAGTTCCCGGTATTTGTCCAGCGCCTGACGCGCGACTTGCTCCGCTTTTATGAAGTTATGGGCGCGCAGGTAGCCGTCGCCCAAATTGTTTAGTGCAGTTGCCTCCAATCGGGCCAAGCCACCGCTGCGGCCCACCTCGAGTGCATGTAGATTCGCCACCTCGCTGTCTTTGCTGCGCCCCAGAAACGCGAACTGGTTGGCCTGGTTGATATATAGCGTGCCCAGCATCTTGCGGGATTCCGTTGCTTTGGCTACAACCAGGGCCTCGTCAATGACGGCCAGTGACTTCGGGTGGTTTTTCATGGCCGAGTAAACCGTACTCAGGGCATTGAGCGATCTAAGACGAGCCATTTGCGAATGCCGCGTCTGCTGGTCGGCGTATTGCAGACACTGCAGGTAACTCTCCAGCGCTTGGGCAAACCGGCCTAAAGCCAACTGGGCATTGCCCAAAATCCGGTAGTTTTGCCACAGCAATGCCGGATCGCCCGCATGACGGGCCAATGGCAGTGCCTCTCCCAGCTTAGCCACCGCCGCTTCGAGGTTGGCAGTTTGCACCAGGATGGCTGCCTCAAAAACCAGAGCCCACGCTATGCCGGTATTGTCGTGCTGGGTCTGGGCCAACTGCCGCAAACGGGCGATAGAAGCCTTGGCAGAGTCAACTTGTGTCGAATCCAACTCCAACAAAATGCGCTTGCTGAGGTAGTCGCGAAGCACCGGATAGGGTGTGGTGTTGCCCAATTCGTCACCCAGGGCACGCATTTGCTCCAGGGCTGCAGTGTTATCCCGCTCCGACAGGGTGTAAATGGCATCGATACGATCCAGCTGATCGGTCTGGGCGACAACAGGTACGTTCCAGACCAAGAGCCCGGCCACGATACCCGCAATGAACCACCACGACTTACGCATGCGCTATGGCATGTCCAATTTCTGGCCAGCGGCGACGAATGTAGGTCCATGACAACAGACCCAGGGACAGCATGCTCAATGATGCTGCGGCCAGACCCACGGTGGAATGCATCACCAAGGGTGACACTACGCCCGCCACGAGGCCATTGGCGGAAGATCCAATAAACATTTGCAGGCTCGACGCCATACCGCGCCGCTCGGGGTGCAGGTCGAGCACCAGCAGGGTCACCACGGGCACCATCAGGGCCCAGCCAAAGGAAAAAATGCCCAGGGGAATTAGGGCCCAACTGACATGCGCCTGAAACAACAGATTAGCAGCCAGGTTGACCACTGCAATGCCCAGCATGATGGAAAAACCTATGCGAATCTGCCGTTTGGGGGCGATCTTGCCTGCCATCCGACCACTGACCATCGCCCCACCCATGATGCCGGCAATGGTGATCAGAAAACACCAGAAAAACTGCTGCGGCAACAGATGCAAATGCTCGCCCAAAAAGACCGGCGCGCTCAGGATGTACAGGAACATGCCATTGAACGGAATACCGCTGGCCAGAGCCAGCAACAAAAAACGAGGGTCCGAGCCCAGCTTCCAGTAACCAGCCAGCAACGGCGTTGGATGAAAATGCTGGCGTTGGGTGGCGTGCAGGGTTTCCGGCAGTAACCGATAGATAGCCAACCACAGCACCACGCCCACACCCGTCAAAAACCAGAAAATACCTTGCCAGCTCACGTGCACCAGCATCCAGCCGCCCACCATGGGAGCAATGGCCGGCGCAACGCCAAAGAAAATAGTGACCTGACTCATGACCTTTTGTGCCTGCGAAGGCGCAAACATGTCGCGGATCACGGCTCGTGACACGACGATGCCAGCCCCGGTAGACAGACCCTGCATGGCGCGAAAAAAGATCAACTGGCCAATGCTCTGAGACATGGCGCAACCGGCCGATGCCGCGGTAAACGCCACCAAACCCCACAGCACCACGGGGCGGCGACCAAAGCTGTCGGAAATGGCGCCATGAAACAGGCTCATAAACGCAAAACCAAACAAGTAGGCCGACAGGGTTTGCTGCATCTGCACGGGCGATGCATCCAGCGACCGGGCAATGCCCTCAAACGCGGGCAGGTAGGTATCAATGGAAAACGGGCCCAGCATGCCCAGCAGCGCCAGCAGGACCGCAAATGCCCATTGCGGTGCCTGCCAAAGTTTGTGTGCATCAGGGTTCATCTGGCTATTGGAACACGACAATACCGACCCAGAGCGGGCACATGGTCGCCCACCCGTTCAGTCGGGTGGTTGCTTTCCCGATGCAACCACCAAAGTACTGCAATAGTCGGATACCGCAGGACGCAGGCGAGGATGCCGGGCGGACTGTGCCATGCCAAAACTCACAAAGCACAGCGCATGCTCGCCTTCCTGCAAGCCAAACAGCCCCCGCAGCCCTTTTGACTTGAGTGCCTTGCCGCTGGTCAACGCAGAACCAAAACCCAGCGCGGTTGCCATGAGCAACATGTTTTGCACAGCACACCCTGTGGAGACAATGCGCTCGTACAGATCAACCTCCGGGTTACCCCGGCAGGCATCCACTACAACCAGCATCAAACAGGGGGATCGGTGCGCCTTCTCCTGCGCCTGCTGCACCTGGTCGGCACTGGCCTGCGGGTCGCGCTCCAACAGCGCAGTGCCAAATACGTCGGCGAGCACTGTACGCGCCAAAGCAGGCACCAGCACGAACCGCCACGGCAGCAATTGCCGGTGGTCAGGAGCGGAGGCTGCGGCGTTGAGGATGCACTTAAGTTGCCCGGCATCAGGGCCAGGCTCTACTAGGCGCTTGGGCAGAATGGTCTGGCGCGCTTGCATCAGGGTGGCAACCGTGGTGACCAAGTCGGTTTCGGGCATGGCGAAAAGTTCCTGTCAAATTAACCGGGGCGTCCATCAGGGCGCAGGCGGCCATACCAATTGGCCAGGCGCGTTCCCCACACGGCCATGGTGCCCGCCCAGATCATCGCCGTGGGAAGCAGTAGCCAACTTGCCCAGGTGCTCTGCGCCGCTGCGGTGATACGCAGCAGCGTAGCCAGTTGCACCAGCCAGAACAGGGTCCAGGCAATGCGGTCGGCCACCTGGGCGCGCCCGCTGTGACCACAGGAGACGCGGGTCACCATGGCCAGCATCAAAGAGCCCAGGCAGCCCATGGTCAACGCGTGCAACGACCCCAGGCTTAGCACTGGCGCGTCTTGCAACAAGCCCAAAATCTGAGCTGCACCGCCTAAGGCCAGCGCCAGACCTAGCCACAGGAAGCCGAAATGCAACATGGCCAACAGCCGGTTTTTCAGACTTTGCGTCAGACCCCATACCTGGGCCAACCACAGTAAAACGCCACCGGCAACCAGTTCAAAACCCCCACGCGCCAGCATCCAAAAATGCGCCATGGGACCGCGCAGCGGCCCATCAAGCTCTACCCACACTGTCACGGCTTCGAACACGGCAGCCGCAAGCATCACACCCAGGGCCCAGAACGGACGCCATGCCGTGATGAACGGCATGGCATTGGAGGTGAAGAACGGAATCATGCGGTGTGCCACGGTGACAAACACCACAACGACAAAGCCCCACAAACCGGTCAGCACGCACGCCATGGCCACAGTGGTGGCCCCCAACACCAAATTGGCCAGCAATCCGCCCAGGCTGATGCAACCCACCAGACAAGCCACCCCCACGGTGCGTGCGTGCAACCGGTCGGACTCAGCACTGCGCCAGACCAAGCGCCAGAACAACCAGGTGATGCGCGCCAGCCCGCTGAGGGCCAGCGTCAGTCCCGCCAGCACCATGAACATGTGAATATGAATGCCAATCACCCACAGCAACCAGCCGCCGGCCTGCAGCAACAGGGGTACCAGCAACGCACGAGCCTCCAGCGGCTCTACGCGCAACCATTTGGGAGCGGCGGTGAAAAGGAAACCGGTAAAAAAAAGCGGCATGAACCCGAAGGTCATGACCGCAGCGTGCACCAAGGTCGGGGATGCGGTATAGGGCAGGGCCACCGCGGCGCTGACGCGATCCAGCTGCACCAGCGCCCACCAGACTGAGGAAACCATCAGCACCACCATTGCCAGGAAAAAACCCAGGCGATGCGGTGCGATTAGCAGATAGCGGGGTCGCCAATGGCGATCCAACGCGGCCAGCACCTCAGCCGAGGGCCGCCCAGGTGTCATCCACAGCTACCCACATGCCCGCATTGGGTGCAATAGTCACATCCGTCTTTGCGGATCACAGCATGGGCGCCGCATTCCGCACACTTCTTGCCAGCCATCACCGGCAGCGGCGCAGTTGCCAGTGCGCTTTCCTGGCGGGGCAGAAGACCGTCTGTATCGACCTGGCTGTCGGTTGCACGGCGGCGACCGCCCTGTTTTTGCACCATATTGCGTTGGGCCTGGATGTTCTGGATGGCGTAGGCCACGGCGGCCACTTCAGAGTCGTGCCACATCGGCACTTGCGTACCGTCTTCTTTCTGGTGGGTGCCCAGACGCACAGGACCACGATCCCAGGCAACCTTGCGCATGTCGCTCAGGGCGCGCTCCAAAAAGCCGCCACGTGCCGCCAACGACAACAGGCGCATGCTGGAAGTGATCCATTGCTGCGACTCACCACTCTGCCCCACTGGCATAAAGAACTCGATAGCACGGTCCACCGTGCTTTTGCCGTCAGCCGTCGCTACCGGAAGGAAGGACACGAGCAAGTACAGGGTCTTGTGGCCTTCCTGGGTCCAGTAGTCTATTTTTTCTGCCACGGCAGAAAGTGCGCCCTTGGGGCGACTCTCGATCACGGTCCGCATCGGGTCTACCACCACCGGCGCTACCGCTTTGGCCGGCTCGGTTTTGGGAGTATCCACATGCAACACAGAGCCCAGAATGGCGTTGGGTCGGTAGGTAGCCAAACCCTTGAGGCGCGCGCTCCAGGCCTGCTGGTAGAGGCTCTTGAAGTCATCGTACGGGTAATCGGCAGGCACATTCACCGTCTTGGAAATGGCAGTATCGACAAAGGGCTGCACAGCTTCCATCATGGCGATGTGGTTGCTGGCCGACATGTCCAGTGCCGAGACAAAATACTCAGGCAACTTGTTGACATCTCCACCGAGCTCGCGGTACAGGCGCCAGGCGTGGTCTTCCACCGAGTATTCGCTGCTGCTGCCGTCGGCCTCGCGCTTCTTGCGCTTGTACATCCACGAGAACGCCGGCTCAATGCCGTTGGAGGCATTGTCGGCAAAGGCCAAACTCACCGTGCCCGTGGGCGCAATCGACAACAAATGGCTGTTGCGGATGCCGTGCTCGCGGATGGATTGTTTGAGCGCCTCGGGCAGGCGGCTGGCAAAGGTACCGGGGGCCAGGTAGCCATCGGCATCAAATTTGGGGAATGCGCCCTTTTCTTGAGCCAAAGCGACAGAGGCTGTGTACGCGGCGTCGCGCATGCTGATGGCAATGCGCTGGGCCATCTCGCGGCCCTCGGCCGCGTCGTAGCGCAGGCACAGCATGGCCAGGGTATTGCCCATGCCAGTAAAGCCCACGCCGATGCGCCGCTTGGCGGAGGATTCGTCGCGCTGTTGCGGCAACGGCCAAAAGGTCACATCCAGCACGTTATCCAGCGCACGCACCTGCGTGGCGACCGACTTTTCGAACGCATCAAAGTCAAAAGCCGGCACACCATCAAAGCCAAACGGGTGGCGGATGAAGCGAGTGAGGATGATAGGACCCAGGTCGCAACAGCCATAGGGTGGCAGCGGCTGCTCACCACAGGGGTTGGTAGCGGAGATGGACTCGCAGTAGTTAAGGTTGTTGTCCTTGTTGATGTGGTCAAGGAAAAGGATGCCAGGCTCTGCGAAGTCGTACGTGGACTTCATGATGGTGTCCCACAACGTGGTCGCTGGCAGGGTTTGGTAAACCCACATACCGTCGGCGCGCTGGTGCGCACCTTTTTCCATCAGGGTAGAGCCAGGTTTGGCAGGGTGCACGAGGTCCCAGGACTGGTCATTGGCCACGGCCTGCATGAAGGCGTCACTCACGCCCACAGAGACGTTGAAATTATTCCAGCGGCCAGGGGTGCGTTTGGCGGTAATGAACTCCTGCACATCGGGATGGTCGATGCGAAGCACACCCATTTGCGCGCCACGGCGTGCGCCGGCGCTCTCCACCGTGGAGCACGATTGGTCAAACACATTGATGTAGCTGCAAGGCCCCGAGGCCATGGAGGCCGTGCCTTTGACCGCTGCACCACGCGGACGGATACGGGAAAAATCGTATCCCACACCACCACCGCGTCGCATGGTTTCAGCGGCCTCGCGCAGTGCTTCGTAAATACCGGGGTAACCGTCGCCGTCGACGCCTTGAATGCAGTCGCCCACGGGCTGCACAAAACAGTTGATCAAAGTGGCCTGAATGGTGGTTCCGGCGGCACTCATGATGCGGCCCGCGCCAATGGCGCCGGCGTACAGGTTGTCGAGGAACAGTGCCTCGTATTTGGGTCGGTCGGCTTCCTGTTCGACAGAAGCCAGGGCCCGCGCCACGCGCTGGAACAAATCGTCAATTCCGGTTTCACCAGGTTTGAGGTATTTCTCCGCCAGCACATCATGGCTGATGGGCTGAATGACGATATCGCCACGGCGCGGGGAAATGGGGTCACGCTTCATCTGTAGTTCTCCTCTGGAATGTGCCGTGGGGCGGAATGCCAGCCAGCGTCACACAAAATACTTCTTGTTTCCGGCATCGGCGGAATGGTCCGCAATGCCGCCTCGCGTTGGGCGAGATGATCAAATACACGGTGCATTTTGCCTGATCCACACCCCTGGAAAACACCTAGTTTCGTTCGCCAATTTCATATGGGAAAAATAGGCAGCCAGCCCTCGTCGGACATACGTAAGACGCTACGGTTTTGGGAGCGTCTGAACCCGCCGTCTATTCCCGTACGGTGGCCATGACCGCAGCAAAACCGATAAAGGCGCTGCCAGTCAGGCGGTTGAAGACCCTGAGCACGCTGGCGCGCTGCAGGTAGGTAGCCAGGCGATTGCCGCTGAGGGCATAGATAAAATACCAGCTGACTTCGATCACTGAAAAGGTCAGCAGCAAAATTCCGAACTGAACAGCCTTTGCGGCTTCGGGGTTAATGAACTGCGGAAAAAAGGCCACGGCAAACAGGATGGCCTTTGGGTTGCTGGCCGCAACCAACATGCCCTGGCGGTACAGTGCGCTGGTGCGTACCGCAGGTGTGGCCAGCGGGACGGCATCCACCGCCTGATCCTGAACTGGGGCACGCCAGCATTTGACGCCCAGGTAGACCAGGTAAGCGGCGCCGGCCAGTCTGAGGGCATCAAACACTGCAGGAAACACCTGCAGCAAGGCACCCAGACCGGCGGCCGAAATACTCATCATGGCCAGTAGTGCTGTCATGCAGCCCAGCATGGTGGCGATGGCCGAGCGCAAGCCGTGGCGGGCGCTCATACTGAGGACCAAGAGCATATTCGGCCCTGGTGTGGCCGATACGACAAAAGTCATCAGTACAAAAACCCACCAAGTTTGCAAACTCATGGAGTTCTCAGTGCGCGATGCGACCCAAGGTGTGATCGATCAGACGCACCAATTTTTCGGCGGCGCCTTCCACGGCCAGGTGGAGGTTAGCGGCCTGGTGCTTGACAACCTGCGGCTGATGGCCGTCCAAACGGGCTTCCAGGGTGCATTGCTTGATTTCCGGCAACGTCTGTTTGCCGCCGTGTTCGTCACTCAGGTGAACCTCCACACGGGTAATGTGGCTGCTGAATCGTTGCAGTGCGTCCTGGAGCGCCTTATTAATCCACTCGGAGCGTTCTTGATTGCCTTCGATGTGTTTGTCGGTGTGGACCTGTACTTGCATATTCATACTCCTAGGTTGTAACCCGATTGGTCACGACCAATGATAGCCCTGTCGAATCCGTGCAATCCGGAGTCAGCAACCAGTCTCACTGCAATGACCGGGGGCATTGAACTTTTGCGTTAGCACTCAGTCATAGAGAGTGCTAATATAGCAACCGACACACAAGGAGTACTGGTATGTCCCTCACCATTGGATCCGCTGCACCCGCCCTCGCGGTGACCAACCCCTGGTCGGTTATCCCTTCGCTGGGCCATCTGGACGCGTACATTTCTGCCGCCAACCGGCTGCCTATGCTCACCCTGGAAGAAGAGCAGGAGTTTGCGCGGAAACTAAAAAATGAGAATGACCTTGAGTCTGCCAGTAAGTTAGTGCTCTCTCACTTACGGCTGGTGGTGTCCGTTTCCCGCCAATACTTGGGTTATGGCCTGCCCCATGGGGATCTGATTCAGGAAGGCAATATTGGCCTGATGAAGGCAGTCAAGCGCTTTGACCCGGACCAGGGCGTGCGCCTGGTGAGCTACGCCCTGCACTGGATCAAGGCCGAAATCCATGAATACATCTTGAAGAACTGGCGTATGGTCAAGGTGGCCACCACCAAGTCCCAGCGCAAGCTATTTTTCAACCTACGCTCCATGAAGCAACGCTTCAAAAGCGAAGACGCCGCTGCCGACCTGGGCACCCACCGCGACACCCTGAGTCCCGATCAGATCGAGGCCATGGCGCGTCAGCTCAAGGTCAAGCCTGAGGAAGTGATCGAGATGGAAACCCGCATGTCGGGTGGTGATGTGCTGCTCGACCCCAGCCCAAGCGACGATGGTGAGGATGCCTTTGGCCCCATCGCCTACCTGACCGACACCAGCCACGAGCCGCTCACCATGATTGAAGCGCGCCAGCGCGACGTGATGGCCACGGACGGCATCGCTGCCGCGCTGGAGAGCCTGGACGCCCGCAGTCGCCGCATTGTGGAAGAACGCTGGCTTAAGGTCAACGACGACAACTCAGGCGGCATGACCCTGCACGAACTCGCTGCTGAGTACGGTGTCAGCGCCGAGCGCATCCGCCAGATTGAAGTGGCGGCGATGAAGAAGATGAAGACGGCTCTGGCGGAATACGCCTGATCGGATCACCTCAGAAAAACCGGTATGCTACGTTTTAAGTAGCATATTGTGTAGATTCGACGAGGGCTAGAGGCCGAAATAACATATGAGTTTTGCGCGACCCATTACCCTGCCGCACCGCGAGGCGTCCGATTACCCCGGGTAGACCTTGACTGGTCGGGTTGCCACTGGGAAGCCGGCTGCGCCCAAGGTGTCTGCAATGGCCTTGTTGGTGTCGAAATAGACCTGCCAGTAGTGCTGGGTATTGCAGTAGGGACGCACGGCCAGTTTGGGGCCGAACTCGTTGAACTCGAGAATTTCCACGTCCACAGCAGGGTCCTTGGCCAGGTTGGGAACCTTGGATACCGCTTCTTTGAGCAACCCGATAGCCTTGTGCACATCCGCACTTCCAGCCAGTTGGGCCACCAGCTCAACCCTGCGATAGGGGTTGGCAGAGTAATTTTTGATGTCGGAACCCATGACTTTGCCGTTCCCCACCACCGTGCGAACGTTGTCTGGCGTGTTTAGCGTCGTGCCGAACAGGCCCAGTTCCAGCACCGTACCTTCTATGCCGCCAACCATCACGTACTCACCCACCTGGTAAGGCCGCAACACCAGCAAAAAGATGCCAGAAGCAAAATTGCCCAGTAAACCACTCCAGGCGGCACCAATGGCAACGCCCGCACCGGCAACCAAGGCCGCAAAGGAGGTGGTCTCCACCCCAAAGTAGCCCAGAATGGCAACGACCAAAATGATATTCAGGGACACGCTGATGAAGCTCACCAGGTAGCGCTGCACCGTCGGGTCCAACTTCTGCCGGGTCATGGCGGCACCCACCAAACTGGTGACCAGGCTGATCAACCAGCGGCCGATCACAAACACGGCAATTGCGCCCAACGCCTTGAGTCCGAATGCAATCAGGATGGGTTGGGCTTGGTCCATCCAGGTCGAAATTTTTCCAGTGTCCATGGTTAACCTCTTTTAAAACGCATCTCTACTTAGGATGCCTGCTTGAGCAGGATGCGAATGTCTTCAGTCAGCCCTTTGGGGTCGCTGCCGTAGCGGGTAAACAGGCGCAATTGGCCTTTGGTATCGTACACGTAGCTACCGGCCGAGTGGTCCATTGTGTAGCTGGTGGGGCTCTTGCCATCGACCTTCTTGAAGTAAATCTTGTATTCCTTGGCCAACTCGGCCAGCTTGTCCGGTGGCGCGTAAAGCGCCAGGAAGGTGGGGTCAAAGTTGGCCATGTAGCCCTTGAGCACATCCGGGGTGTCGCGCGCCGGATCTACGGTCACAAACAGCACCTGCAGGCGATCGCCATCCTTACCCAGGTCCTTTTTTATCTCGGCCAACTCTGTCATGGTAGTGGGGCAGACGTCGGGGCACTGGGTATAGCCAAAGAACATGACCACCACCTTGCCAGCAAAGTCCTGCAGATGGCGCACTGTGCCGTTGTGGTCAGCCAGTTCAAAATTCTTGGCATATTCGGCACCGGTGACGTCCACTGCGGTAAAGGCTGCCTGTTTCGGTGAACACGCTGCAAAAAGACCAATAGCCCCCGCCAACAAGGCGTAACGCGCTATTAATGTAATAGTAAATCGACGGTTCAACATGGTCGGAGCATCCTGGCTACAAGAGGTAATGGTCCAGCAACAGCGCGGCAAACAGCGCGCTGAGGTGGATCAGGGAAAAGCGGAATGTGCGCCGGGCCAGCGCATCGGAGTAGTCGCGCCACAGCCACCAGGCGTACAGGCAAAAACCGGCTCCCAACACCACGGCCGCAGCCAGGTAGAGCCAACTGCTCATGCCATAAACAAAGGGCAGCAAGCAGGCGGCGAACAGCACAAAGGTGTAGAGCAGGATCTGCAGGCGGGTGAACTCGCTGCCGTGGGTCACTGGCAGCATGGGCAGGCCGGACTTGCGGTAGTCCTCCACCCGGTACAGGGCCAGCGCCCAAAAGTGTGGAGGCGTCCACAGGAAGATGATGAGGAACAGGATCATCGCCTCGGGCCCAACGTCTCCAGTCATGGCCGCCCAACCCAGCACCGGCGGCATCGCGCCTGAAGCCCCGCCAATCACGATGTTTTGCGGCGTGAGTGGCTTGAGTATCACCGTGTAAATAACGGCGTAGCCCACAAATGTGGCAAAGGTCAGCCACATGGTCAGAGGGTTGACCCACACATACAACAAAACCGAGCCCGACACGCACAGCCCAGCTGAGAACAGCAGGGTCTGGGTATTGCTCAGCTCGCCGCGCGCAGTGGGCCGCCAGGCGGTGCGCTTCATCTTGGCGTCAATGCTCTGCTCCACAATGCAATTGAAAGCAGCCGCAGCAGCAGCGACCAACCAGATGCCCAGGCAGGCCACGGCAGCCAAACCAGTCTGCGCCAACGTGGGCAGCCCCGGAACGGCCAGCACCATGCCAATCAAGGCACAGAAAACGATCAATTGGATGACACGCGGCTTGGTCAGCGCATAGAACTGGCGAAAGACGGACGATTGCGCCGCGGTTGTGGTCACGGTGGTCATGCGTTGAGCCCAGTAGAGTTTGCCAAATGTGCCTGTCCCACCCGCTGGACGCGGGTGGAAACAAGGGCTTGAACCAGCACCACAATCAGTGCGCCGGCACCACCGGTATGCAGCACGGCAGCAACCAGGGGCCAGTCCAGAACCACGTTACTGAGGCCGGTGGCCAGTTGCAAAAGCAACAAAACGGCCAGGTTGCGCGCCAACTTGCGCAGGCCTGGCACGGATCGAAGGTGCGCGGCCAGCAGTGCCAGCAGCACCAGGGTGAACATGGCCAGGAGTCGGTGAGCGAAGTGGATAGCCGTCAACGATTGGAAACTGATGTGTTCTCCATCCTGGCCAAAGCCCAGGTGCCGCCAAATTTCAAAACCATGGGAAAAATCCATCTGCGGCCACCAACTCCCCTGGCATTGGGGAAACTCGGTACAGGCCAAAACCGCGTAATTGGTACTAACCCAGGCGCCAGACGCCGCTTGCAGCGTCAACAGCGCCAGCGCCAAAAACACAGCCAAGCGCAAACGCACCGATACTGTACTGATGGGTGGCCCCACACCCTGCTGCTGTGCCAGCATCACGCTTTGCACTGTCAGCAAGGCCAGCAGAACGTACCCACCCAGCAAATGCAGCGTAACAATAGCCGGGAATAACTTCATGGTGACGGTTAATGCACCAAATGCACCTTGTATGCAGACCCACACCAGGGTAGCTGCGGCCCACCAGGGGTTCATCACCGCGCGACCATCCTTGGACTTGCGCCCCAACCAAGCGGCTATCGCCAGCACGGTAATCAGCACCCCCACGCCCATGGCCAGATAGCGGTGCACCATTTCCACCCAGGCCTTGCCGGGTGTGACCGGGCCGGTCGGCATAACCTGCTGGGCTGCGGCGATGTCAACACTGGCACCCAGCGGGCTGGCGTTGCCGTAGCAACCAGGCCAATCCGGGCAGCCCAGGCCGCTATCGGTCAACCGGGTAAAAGCACCAAACAGCACCAGATCAAAAGTCAGAAACAAGGTGACCAGGGTCAGGGCATGCATCCGCCCCAGCGGTGTGCCGCGGCGGTTGCGCAAATACACCATCAGCAGCGGTCCTGATGCCAAAAGCAGCCCCATCAGGAGCATCCGGACTACGGGAGAGAAATCGTACAGGGTAGCGTGCATGAATTTAAAAACTGTTCTTGGCGCTCAGCGGCCTGCCTTGTCCCAGGATGAGGATGCGCGAAGCAGCCGGTCGAGGTCGCGGCGAACGTTGACCGCACCCTGGGTGTCAATCCGCGGCGGGAATCGCATCATCCAGTTACCCAGCGGGTCTACCAGATACAGGTGATCTGCCACCGCGTGTCCGTTTTCGGGCTGCAGCCAGCGCGCCAGATCAGCTTCGGCCACGCGTAACACAGTGGCATCCTTCAGGGCCGGGAGCAGTGTCTGGGCAACCGGTGCGCCATCGCTGATCAGCCAGACCCAGTCCAGACGGTCTTTGTCCTTGCCCAGGCCCTCGCGCAACTGGCGCTGCATGTAGAGGTGTTGGGCACATTGGACATCACAGGCGGCGCCGGCTACGCTCACCAGCAACCACTGGTCTTTGAGAGAACGCAGGTTAATGGTCTTGCCATCTAATGTGGTGCCGAGCACATCCGGCAGGGCTCGCTGGGGATCAATCAGCGTTCCAAAATTGCGACGACCCTCGGGGCGCAGCACGTAGTAGGTGAAATACGATGCAATCACTGGTGTCGCGCACACCAACAACACGGCCAGCATCTTCCAGCGGCCCATACGGGTTCGCGTGTCGGCCACGCCGCCCACATCAGGCAAGGTGTGCACGGTCAGGCCCAGCGGTTGGACGTCGGGGAGAGGGGCACTAGACATTGGGTGTGTTGTTCCTGGGGCGAATAAAAAAACGACGAATGATTTGAAACCAGACATAGAGCACGACAAAAACGCTCGCCATGCCAAACCACTGGATTGCGTAGCCATAGTTCTTTTCTACGCCAAGATTTACCGCCGGCCAGTCACGCAACAACCCATCAGCATTGGTACCCATCTGCTGCAGCGTAATGGGCAACAAAGGCAGCCCGGTTTCAAGCTTCCATTGTGGCAGGTAGAGATTTTGCCGGATTGCACCAACCGTAGGTGCACCAAGGGCATACAGGTCGGATGGTGGCAGCGCCATGCGGCCTTCGATTTCCACCACGCCCGCCGGTGTGGCAATCCGGGGTAACAGTGTGCGGTCCTCAAAACCACGTGGCACCCAACCGCGCTGCACCACCAGCGCGCTACCGCTCACGCCTTCCAGAGCAAAGGGCATCAAGACAATGAAGCCCATGCGGCCGTCCATGGGGCGGTTTTCCAGAAAAATGGCGCTATTTGCTACCCAGGTACCACGCAAACGGGCACGCTGGTGCTGCAGGGCCATCGGGTCAGGCGCCAAATGGAGGTCAGCAGCGCTCAATGGGGCCTTGGCGCTTTGTACGTCCATGTCCGCCTGGCGCGCCTGCTTCTCGGCTGCCCGTGAGAGCTGCCACACCCCCAGGCTGCCAGTGATTGCCACCGCCAGCACAGTGGCCGCGGTGATCAGGGCAAACTTCAAATGGGCATTCATCCGATAATCCGGCGCATGACAAGCCTTGTAATCATTGCATTTATCGCCATTCTCGCCAGTTTGGGTGGTGCTCTTTTTTTCATGTTGCGCGGCGGGAACAACGGCAACGAATCTTCCCGCAAGATGGTCCGGGCCTTGGGGCTCCGTATTGGATTGTCTATCCTGCTGTTCGCCGGCATTTTGTTAGCCTGGAAGCTCGGCTACATCCAACCCACTGGTATCCAGCCAGGCAAGTGAGCGGCACTGGGCATCCTTCGAAGCGTCATCACCATCGAAAAGGCACCGCAAGCGGTGCCTTTTCGCATTGAGGCGCCGTAAGGGTTACAGCCAATACACCAGGATATACAGGCCCAACCAAACGACGTCCACAAAGTGCCAATACCAAGCCGCCCCTTCAAAGCCAAAGTGGCGTTCGGCGGTGAAGTGACCCTTTTGCAAACGCAGGGTGATAAAGAGCAGCATCAACATGCCCACAAATACGTGGAATCCGTGAAAACCGGTCAACATGAAGAAAGTGGAACCGTACACGCCAGAACTGAGCTTGAGGTTGAGTTCGCTATAGGCATGGAAATACTCGTACCCCTGCACACACAAGAAGGTGATGCCCAGCAGCACCGTGATCCACATGAAAGCAATGGTCTGGCTGCGCTTGCCTGACACCAGGGCATGGTGGGCAATGGTCAGCGTCACACCGGAGGACAGCAGCAATGCCGTGTTGATAGTGGGCAACCAAAATGGGCCCATGGCCGTGAAGGGCTCTACGATGCCTGCGGGCGACGCAGTGGCTCCGACGGCGGCCAGACCGGGCCAGACGGCCTTGAAATTGGGCCATAGCAAGGCGTTGTCCAGACTACCAAGGGCCGGCACAGAATGCGCGCGCGCCCACCACAGGGCGGTGAAAAAGGCGCCGAAGAACATCACTTCGGAGAAGATGAACCAGGTCATGCTCCAGCGGAACGAAAGATCAACCTTGCGCCCGTATTGGCCACCTTCGCTCTCGGAGATGGACTGGCTGAACCACTGGTACAGCACACCCAGCCACCAAGCCAAGCCCACCATCAGGGAGTATTTACCCCACTCTGCACCATTGATCCACTGGGATGCACCCAGAATGACGAAAAACAGACCCAGGGCGGCCAAGACAGGATGGCGCGAGGGACCGGGGATAAAGTAATACGGCGTCTTCCCGTGTGTTGTTGTTGAACTCATTTCAGCTCCATTCCTTCGAAAACTTATTTAGCAACGATCCAATTAACCAGACCAATCAGACTCACTACCAGCAGCAATATGCCCAACAACCCTGCGGCTACCACATGCATGGGATTGACCTTGGCCAAATCCTCCTGGTAGGCGGCCTTGCCGCGAATACCAAAAAAAGACCACGCCACCAACTTGACACTGCGCCACGCCGACGTCGACCCCGAAGCAGGTGCCACCACCTTGTCTACAGGTGCGGTCATACCGCGCCACCACCCACCGGTGCCGCTGGCGTCTTGCCCCCAACTTCAAAGAAGGTGTACGACAGCGTGATGGTCTTCACATCCTTGGACAGCTTGGGATCGATCACAAACGCCACTGGCCAGGATTTTTTCTCGCCTGGGTCCAGCGTGTATTGGTTAAAGCAGAAGCACTCCAGCTTGTTGAAGTGGGCTTGCGCTTGCTGGGGCGCATAGCTTGGGATCGCTTGCGCGGTCATGCGTCGATTTTGCGTGTTCTGAAACTCGTACATCACCGTAGTTAGCTCGCCTGGATGCACAACCACCGAGCGCTGCGCCGGCTTGAACTCCCACGGCCCACGTGCATTGGCATCAAACTCCACAGTGATGCTGCGACTTAAATCCACTTGCGTATTGGCCGGAAGGGCCGCCCGGACGCCGGGAATCGACTGCTCGCCCAGGGCCAAAATATTGATGCCAGTTAGCTCACAAATGGATTTATAAATGGGCACCAACGCGTAGCCGAAGGCGAACATGGCAGCCGTGACCACAGCCAGCTTGCGCACCATGACAACATTCTCACGCTGCAGACGCATGGCTTATTTGCTCAGCAGGATCATGCGGGCCATGAAGCCCACAAAAAAGATCAAGGCGATCGAGGCCAGAATCAAACCGGTTCTGGTGTTGGCTTTTTTTTGTTCGGGCGTCATCATGTGGCTCAACCAATGACCTTGGTCGCGGTGGCGTCCAGCTTGGGTGGCGTTTCAAACGTGTGGAACGGCGCAGGTGATGGCACTTCCCACTCCAGACCTTCAGCCCCCTCCCATGGTTTTTGCACGGCCTTTTCACCATGGCCACGCATGGCCGGCAAGGCAACGAACAGGAAGAAGTACACCTGGGCAAAGCCAAAAAAGAAGCCTCCCACCGAAGCGACGGCATTGAAGTCGGCAAACTGCATGGGGTAGTCGGCATAGCGACGTGGCATACCGGCGAGACCCAGAAAGTGCATGGGGAAGAACGTGACGTTAAAGGCGATGAGAGACCACCAGAAGTGGATCTTTCCACGTGTTTCGTTGTACATCACACCGGTCCACTTGGGGCACCAGTAATAAAAACCAGCGAACATCGCAAACAATGAGCCCGCCACCAGCACATAGTGGAAATGCGCCACGATGTAGTAAGTGTCTTGCAGTTGAATATCAATGGGCGCTACTGCCGGAATCAAACCGGTGAAACCACCAATCGTGAACACGAAAATGAAGCCCACAGCAAACAACATGGGGGTCTCAAACGTCATCGAACCTTGCCACATGGTGGCGATCCAGTTAAAGATCTTCACGGCCGTTGGCACGGCAATCAGCATGGTGGCGTACATGAAAAACAGCTGGCCGGTCACCGGCATCCCGGTGGTGAACATGTGGTGCGCCCACACGATGAAGGACAAAATGGCGATGGACGATGTGGCGTACACCATGGAGGCATAACCGAACAGCTTCTTGCGGGCAAACGCCGGAATCACCTGACTGATGATGCCGAAGGCCGGCAAAATCATGATGTAAACCTCGGGGTGACCGAAGAACCAGAAGATGTGCTGGTACATCACCGGGTCACCGCCACCGGCGGGGTTAAAGAAGCTGGTGCCAAAGTGGCGGTCCGTCAGCGTCATGGTGATGGCGCCAGCCAGCACAGGCATCACAGCAATCAACAAATAGGCGGTGATCAGCCAGGTCCAGCAGAACATGGGCATCTTCATCAGCGACATGCCGGGGGCGCGCATGTTCAGAATAGTCACGATGATGTTGATCGAACCCATGATGGAGCTGGCACCCAGGATGTGCATGGCAAAAATGCCGGCATCCATGGAAGGGCCCATTTGCAGAGTCAACGGGGCATACAGCGTCCAGCCGGCAGCAGGCGCACCACCGGGCATGAAGAAAGAGCCCACCAGCATCAGCGCCGCAGGAATCATCAGCCAGAACGAAAAATTATTCATGCGGGCAAAAGCCATATCGGCCGCACCGATCTGCAACGGAATCATCCAGTTCGCAAAACCCACGAAGGCCGGCATGATGGCGCCAAACACCATGATCAGACCATGCATGGTGGTCAGCTGGTTGAACAGCTCGGGGTTAACCAGTTGCAAGCCGGGCTGAAACAGTTCCGCACGGATGATCAGGGCCAACACGCCACCGATCATCAACATCGTGAACGAAAACAGCAAATACAGCGTACCAATGTCCTTGTGGTTGGTGGCATAGACCCAGCGCTTCCAGCCCGTGGGGGCGTGGTCGTGGTGGTCGTCATGGGCATGGTCGTGGTGGTCTAGAACGGCACTCATCCTGATTTCCTTCTCAATTCACTCTATTCGTTTGGGCGCAATGGCTGCGGCTTACTTGCGCAAGGCCACTACATCGGCCGGCTGCACGACCTGGCCGGTCTTGTTGGACCAATTGTTTTTGGTGTAGCTGATGACGGCGGCGATATCAGTGTCGCTTAGTTGTTTCCACGGCGGCATCACATTGGTTTGTCCGCCAGGCAATGCAACGGTGCGACCATTGAGAACCACGGCAATCTGTTGGTTCTTGTCAGCATCCTGAACTACGGGCGAGCCGTCCAGCGCCTTGATCGAACCTGCACCCTTGCCATTGGCCTGGTGGCAGGCTGCGCAGTTGGCGGCATACACTTTTTCACCGCGCTTCACGATGTCTTCCAACGCCCAAACCTTGGCGGGGTCGTCCATCTTGGCGGCCATTTTTTTCATTTCACCACCCACCCACTGGGAGTAATTTGCAGCCGACACCACCTTCACGTGGATGGGCATGTAAGCGTGCTCCTTGCCGCACAATTCCATGCACTGACCGTGGTAATCGCCCTCTACTTCGGCGCGAAACCATGTGTCGCGCACAAACCCTGGGATTGCGTCCTGCTTGATACCAAAAGATGGAACGGCAAACGCGTGAATCACATCGGTGGCGGTTGTGATGATGCGAATCTTCTTTCCCACCGGAACAACCAGTGGGTTGTCCACTTTCAGCAGGTAGTCATCGGTCGCAGGTGGCTTGCCGGAATTGGACATTTCGCGCTGCGCGCTATCAAGGCTGGAGACAAAACCAATGCCCTCGCCCTCGCCCTTGATGTAGTCATAGCCCCACTTCCACTGCATACCGGTCACCTTGATGGTCAGATCGGCATTGGTGGTGTCTTTCATGGCGACCACCACCTTGGTGGCGGGCAGTGCCATCAGGATCACGATAATGAAGGGAATTACCGTCCAGACCACCTCCACCACAACGGACTCGTGGAAGGTAGCGGCCTTATGGCCACGCGACTTTCGGTGCTTCCAGATGGAATAGAACATCACCGAAAACACAGCCAAAAAGATGATGGTGCACACGATCAGCATGAACCAATGCAGCCACTGCTGGTCTTCAGCAATTCTGGTCACGGGTGGATGCAGGTTCAACTGGTTCACAGCCGGTCCACCAGGCAAATCGTGGACCGCTTGCGCCAAAGCAAACGTCGCCGTGCCTGCCCAGGCACTGCCTGCCAGCAATAGCGTGGTCAGTGTTTTGAAAATGCTCTTCATCTTGGTCATTTTTTCGTCGAATCGGATTGAACGGTGCCCAGACCCAGCCCCGTTTGCGCCTGCGGGCAGCGAACGGGTACAGGAAGGCTCATAACTCGTTGAGCCGTTAATTGTAGCCGAGCAAAACAAAGGAAATTAAGGTTTGGCTCGGCCTGTCAAGCCCCATTGTCAATCGGGGGAGTGATTTTTCTTGATCCGCCGCAAATTCGCGCGCATTTCATCCAGAGAAACCCTTAGTTCCGGGCCAACATTAAGGCGCGGGGGCGCTTTGAAAGCGTGGCCGTAGACGATTTCAAAAGTGACTTGCAACTGCCCATCGTCCCCCGGTCGGGCCAAGGCGGCCAGCGCTTGCAACAACTGTGTGTGCCAGGCACGCCCGCGCAGGGCTCCAAACCGTTCGGGATGCAGGTTGCGGCCCAGCTCACGCAACTCTTGCAGCAGGCGTTGGGGCGTGGCAAAGGTCAGCGTGATTCGCTCCATGTCCATCACCGGCTCAGCAAATCCGGTGTGCAACATCATGTCGCCCCAGTCGTGCATGTCCGTATAGGCATGCGAGGCAGGCGGCCAGCCCTTCTGTGCATAGACCGCACGCAATTCGCTGATGGTATCGGGCCCTAAGCATGAAAACATCAAAAATCCATTTGGCTCCAACAGGCGGTGCCAATGGGCCAGCAATGCTTGCGGATCATCCGTCATGTGCAGGGCCATGTTGGCCCACAACATTTGTACCGGTTGCGCGGGCTCGGCAAACTGCAGGTTTGGCCCCACCCAACGCTCGGGCTTCCACCAGGATGGGATGAGCGACTTACGGGCCATTTCACCGTGCTGGGCAAGTGCATGAACCACATAGCACTGGGCCTTGGGATAGCGCGCGGTGAGCAAGGCGTGCGCCTGCATGCCACCGCGCAGCGGCTCCCAATGCAACCAGCTTTCGGGGCGCATCGTCATCCACTGCAGGCGTTCTTCCATGCGACGCGCCACTTCCTCATGCAACCACGGAGATATCGTCGGCAAAAGGGAGTTCCAGCGGGCGGCAGCCGTGGAGGCGATGGTAGGCGGACGTTCGGGACGCATGGGCGAAAGGATGCGGCGTTGCGCGCGCAAAGAAGTAGAAGGGGTTGCGTCCGAGTATATTGACCTGGTGTTTCGCCAATTGCTTCAGGGGATTTCGCGGCGCCTGCCTAGCCAGTGCGCCGTTTGCCACGCCTGGCCTGCGCAGCCGATGTGCGAAGCCTGCGTTGCGGCGTTCGCGCAACCCGCCCACCGCTGCCGTACTTGCGCCCTGATCGTGCCAGACGGCGTGGGGCAATGCGGTGCCTGCATCACCCAACCGCCGCCATTGGACGCATGCCTGGCGGCTGTGTCGTATGCGTACCCTTGGTCCACCTTGATTGCCGACTTCAAGTTCCACCAGCAACCGGAGTGGGCGGCCAGCTTCGTACGGGTGCTGCGGGCCACTCCCTGGGTGGAGCCGGCGCTGGAGCGCGCTGACCTGGTGATTCCCATGCCGCTGTCGCGCCAGCGCCTGCAAGAGCGCGGCTACAACCAGGCATTGCTGCTGGCGCGCGCGCTTGAACCTGCCAAGTTGGTTTCTGGACTGCTGCTGCGGGTGCAGGACACGCCGCCACAGCGAACCCTGCCACGCAGCGAACGCCTGCGCAATGTACGCAACGCCTACGCACTGGAGCCAGAACGCGCCCAGCAGATCCGCGATCGAGCCGTACTGCTGGTGGACGATGTCATGACCAGCGGCGCCTCACTGCACGCAGCGGCACTGGTGCTGCGCCGTGCCGGCGCCGCCCACATCAGCGCACTGGTCTTCGCCCGAACAGAGTGAGCCGACAATAGCGACCATGTTCAATATCGTCCTGGTCGAGCCCGAAATTCCACCCAACACAGGTAACGTCATCCGATTGGCCGCCAATACCGGCTGCACACTGCACCTGATCGAGCCGCTGGGCTTTTCCATGGATGACAAGCACATGCGCCGCGCCGGCCTGGATTACCACGAGTACGCAACCTTGCACCGCCACACCCACTGGCAGGCGTTTCTGGACGATCAGCGCCCTGCGCCGGATCGCATGTTTGCGCTGACCACCAAAGGCACGGGTAAGGTATTTGATGCCGCCTTTCAGCGGGGCGACTGGCTGGTGTTCGGGGCGGAAACGCGGGGACTATCAGACTCGGTGCGCGCGCGCTTTGCGCCCCAGCGCTGCTTGAAGTTGCCCATGGTGGCGGGGCAACGCAGCCTCAACCTGTCCAACGCGGTGGCGGTCACCGTATTTGAGGCCTGGCGACAAAACGGCTTTCGGGAATAACGAACACTTAAGGGTAGTGGCGCGCAATGGATTCGGCCACGCACACGGGCTTGGTCGCACCTTCGCGTTCCACGGTGACTTCCCAGATCATTTGCATGCCGTTGTTGTCAATGGCGTCGCATGAGAGCAGTTTCATGTGGGCACGCAGGCGGCTTCCTACGGGAACGGGCGCCACAAAACGCACTTTGTTGAGGCCGTAGTTCACACCCATGCGGACTTGCGCGATGTGCATCGAAGCCTCGAAAAAACGGGGTAACAGCGACAGCGTCAGAAAACCGTGGGCAATGGGTGCGCCAAAGGGTCCGGCCTTGGCTCGCTCCTCGTCCACGTGAATCCACTGGTGGTCGCCGGTGGCCTCTGCAAACAGATTGACCTGTTCCTGGGTGATGGTGATCCAGTCGCTGGTGGCCACGACCTCGCCGATCAGGGGTGGCAGCTCGGATAGCAGTTGGAATGTTTTCATGGCCGCACTGTACGGCAGCCGCGCCGCACTCAGGTGTCAAGCCAGTGACACAGATTCTGCCACTGCGCCAGGTCCTTCTCCACCCGGCTGGTGGCCACATCAAACAGGCTCAGCCCCCGCGCTGCCAGATGCACGTAGTTCTGGGTATCGCGCAGGTAGCCCAACACCGGAATGCCAAGCTGGTCAACAAACTCGTGCAAATGATCGGCAGCAATGGTGCGGGCATCGACCCGCATACCGACCAAGCCCATCTTGGTCTTGCCGGCATGCTTGTTCTGCAACAGCTCGTCCAAAAACGCGCGGGTAGCAAAAATATCAAATACGCTGGGCTGCAGCGGCACAACGATGTGGCTGGCCATCTTCATCACTTCGTTCAGGCGCTTGCCGTGCAGGCCGGCGGGCGTGTCCAGCACCACATGGGTTGTGCCTTTGGGCGGTTTGGCGATATGGTCGACGTCCGTCTCCCAAGTGGAAATTGGCCGCGCCGCCGCTGGGCGTAGACCCAGCCACAGGCGCGACGACTGCTGGCGGTCCACATCGCCGAGCATCACCGCATGCCCGCGGGACGCGAAATAGCCCGCAATATGCGTCGACAGGGTGGACTTGCCGACCCCCCCTTTGGGATTGGCAACAACTACGACTGGCATCCTGTTTCTCCCTCATCAGTTGAACACGGTGCGGGGCTGCATCAAAATTTGCTATGTTAGCGCCATGGAACACACCCCCACCTGGCTGACCAACAGCTTCATCTACCTGAGCGCCGCGGTCATCGCGGTACCCCTGAGCCGCTCTCTGGGCCTGGGCTCCATCATCGGCTATCTCGCAGCCGGCATTGCCATTGGGCCGTGGGGGCTGGGCCTGGTAACCAATGTGCAGGACATTCTGCATTTTGCCGAATTTGGTGTGGTGCTGATGCTGTTTATGGTGGGGCTGGAACTGGAACCCAAGCGCCTGTGGAGTCTGCGCCGCCCTATTTTTGGCTGGGGCAGCGCCCAGGTGCTGGGCTGTACGGCAGCGCTGTTTGCGCTGGCATTAGCGACGGGCGTGCCCTGGTCGATTGCCCTGGTTGCAGCCATGGGACTAGCGCTCTCCAGCACCGCAATAGCCCTGCAGGTGATGGGCGAGCGCAACCTCCTGCCAACCAGCAGCGGCCAGGCCGGGTTTTCCATCCTCCTGTTTCAGGACGTTGCTGCCATCCCCATCCTCGCCCTGCTCCCCTTGTTGGGCCATGCCTCAGAGGCAAATCAGGGTCTAGCCCTCGCAGACATTACATGGGAAGCTATCAAAATAATAGTGGTCATCGCTGGTATCGTGCTTGGCGGGCGCTTGGCACTGCGCCCGCTGTTCCGCTGGATCGCGGGCAGCAAGACGCCAGAAATCTTCACGGCCGCTTCGCTATTGCTGGTGGTGGGCATTGCCGCACTGATGCAGGTCGTGGGCCTGTCCATGGCGCTGGGTGCCTTTCTGGCCGGTGTACTGCTGGCCGAGAGCGAATACCGGCGCGAGCTGGAAACCAATATCGAGCCCTTCAAGGGCTTGCTGCTAGGCCTGTTCTTCATTGCCGTGGGTATGGGCGTGGACTTTGGCGTGCTGCGCCAGGCGCCTTGGCAGATGGCTGCCATCGTGGTCGGGTTTCTGGCGGTCAAGGCGATTGTGATTTACACCATGACGCGGCGTCTACAACTGCCTTTCCAGGAGCGCCCGGTGCTCACCCTGCTGCTCGCACAAGGAGGGGAGTTTGCGTTCGTCGTCTTTCAGGCTGCAGCCGGTGCCCAGGTGCTACCAGCGCAAACCGCCTCGCTGTTGATTGGGGCCGTGGCGGTATCCATGCTGGTAAGCCCCTTGCTGCTGGTAGCAATCGACCGGTTGCTGTTGCCGCGCTACGCCAATTGCGGTGTGCCAGTGCCAGAAGAGATATCCGAACCCCAGGATGCGCCCATCCTGATTGCTGGCTTTGGCCGCTATGGGCAAATCATTGCACGCTTGTTGCTGGCACAGGGCCTGCCCTGCACGGTGCTGGACCATGACGCCGAAATGATCGATGCCGCCCGCCGCTTTGGCTACCGCGTATTTTATGGCGACGCCACCCGGCTGGACCTGCTGCGCACGGCAGGAGCCGCCCGTGCCAAAGTCCTGGTGGTGGCAGTAGACGATGTGGCGCAGTCGCTGGCCATTGTGGACCTGGCCCGTGCACAGTTCCCCAACCTGCAAATTGTGGCCCGGGCCCGGGACGTCACACACTGGAACCAGTTACGCGACCGCGGCGTCATGCTGGTGCAGCGGGAGCTGTTTGAGTCCAGCCTCTTGAGCGCGCGCAGTGTGCTGGAATTGCTGGGGCAATCGGCTGCAATGGCAGAGCACGCTTCTCAGCGCTTTCGCCAGCACAACCTGGAACTGTTCGAACAACTGCACCCGTACTACAAGGACAGCGCCAAGATGATTTCGGTGGTCAAACAGGGGCGCCAACAGCTCGAAGAACAAATGGCGCGCGAAAGAGGCCAACAACCAGCCCAACCTACCTGACCCAACCTACTGCGGTGGCAATGGTGGTGGCAATGGTGGCAATGGTGGCGGTAGTGGCATTCCTGGCGGCGGCGGGGGTGGCGACCCCGGTGGTGGTGGTGGATACGACCCTGCCGGATAGGCCGGCGCCATAGGCGCTGGGGCAGCTTGGGGCATCACCACGACAGATGCCGGCTGGCGGTAATAGTGGCGCGACGACTGGTTATTCCTGGAGACCATGCACTGCTCGTAGGCGATGTCGTAACGCTGTTGCGCACTGCGCCCTTCGTCCGCGCTGTTACCGGCACCAATGGCCGTACCCATGAGCAAGCCGGTGGCGGCACCGGCGGCCGTGTTGTTGTACCGACGAGTGCTGGTGGCTGAACCAATGGCGGCGCCCAGCAACGTGCCCAGCACGGCAGAACCTACCGCAGCCTCACCACGGGTATCTGGCCCCAGCGACTGGCGCGCATAGCCTCGGCAATACTGGTCTTCAGCGGCAAATAGATCAAGCGGCTTGCCTGGCGCTGGCATGATGGCTACACGCGGCCCCTGGGGTGCCGACACGCAGCCCGCTAGCCCCGCAGTAACGCACAGGCCAGCCAGCACAACATTCCAACGTAATAAGGCGTGCTTCATTGCGCACCCTCCGCAGGGGTGGCGGGCACCGTTTGCCACCCGCCGGGGCAGGTGGCCACGTACGGGTAGTAGGCCCTGGAAGCGTCACAGTAGTACCAGAACTGGGGGGCCGGTGCCACCTGGGGTCCGGGCTGCGACTGCACCGGAGCTGGTACTTGGATCACAACGGGTGGTGGTGCCTGTTCCACCACAAACGGCGGCCGGTAGGGGTCTGGATAAGGATAGACCGGCTGCGGATACAAGTACCACGCCCCACCAGCCACCCACCACCAACCGATTCGCCCGCCGTGCGAGCCATGGCGCCATGCACCAGAACGCCAATGGTTGCGGTCATAGCGGTCGAAGTGGCGAATATCACCGTGCCAGCCGCGGACATGGCGTTGTGCCATGGCACTTTGCGGCACTACCGCGCCCAATAAGGCCGCTGCAGCCAAAGCCCAGCCAACAATAGTTTTCATGCAATCACCTTCTTGAATCAATGCGTAGCGAACTGTGCCCACGTACCCGTCAACTTGTCAACGCCTGAACCGCAGTCTGGCTGACGCAGTGGCCAATCTTTACTTTGACTTCACAGACCGGAAACAGTTCCACCAAATCAGCGCTCCATACTGACCTGCATGAATATCAAATACTGCCCTATCGAAGGTGGCAACTTCGGTGACACCCTCAATACCATGGTTTGGGACCGGCTGTTTCCAGACCTGACACTCCACAAAGAAGACATGCTGGTGTACGGCATTGGCACCCTGCTCGACGGCCGCCATGACCAGTCGCGCAAAAAGATTGTTCTCGGATCGGGAATCGGCGAGGCCCACGCCGCCATGCCCGACCCCAACTGGGATTTTCGCTGGGTGCGCGGCCCATTGTCGGCGCAAGAGTTTGGACTGCCCAGCGAGCTGGCGCTGGGGGACCCCGCCGTGCTGTGGCCAGCCCTACAAGCAGGCCGTGGCGGCACGCCCGACGGCCCCATTGGCTTGGTTCCGCACTACCGAACCTGGGACAGCTATGACTGGGTTCGGGTCGCAAACGACGCCGGCATGGTGGTCATCAACCCCCGCCAGTCTCCCGACGACGTAGTGGCGCAACTGCAGGGCTGCTCACGCGTCATGGCGGAATCGCTGCATGGCGCCATCTGCGCCGATGCCATGGCCATCCCCTGGGCGCCCTGCATCCTGGCACACCGTTTCAATGAATTCAAGTGGCGCGACTGGCTGGCCACTGTGAATCGGGATTTTTCACCCATGGTGGCGGATCGCCCCTTGGTGCGTTCCATCAGCAAGCCCAAGGCTCTGGCCAATCGGCTGGCCCGCTTGGTGAAGTACAAGGCGCACACGCGCCGGCCCTCTCTGCGGGCGGTTGCACCGGCCACACTGGCGGATGCACGCCAGGTATCACAGGCGCTGGCCCGCTATGCGCGCCAGGACTCGCACTTTGCCTGTAGCCGCCCGGCTGACGTGGACCGCCAACGTCAGCGCATGCTGGTGGCCTGCCACGCTTTTGCCAATGACTATGGCCTGCGCTTTACGCCCTGAGCCGCTGGCGCCTCAGGCCAGCCCGTCCCAAAGCAATTTGATACCGGTGAGGAACATGCCGGCGTACAGAAACCGGTAGAACAACACCTGGCTGATGCGACGCGCCATGCGCACACCCACCCATACGCCCAGCGGCGCCAGGGGCAGCAGCACCAGGGAGGTCAGCATGTTGCGGCTATCCAGCAGGCCCAGAAATCCATAAGGAATCCATTTGGCCAGATTCACTACAAAGAAGAAAAAAGCCATGGTGGCAGTGAACCGCACCGGCGACAGGCGCAGGGGAATGATGTAGGCGGTAATGGGCGGCCCGCCTGCATGCGCAATGAAGCTGGTAAAGCCGGAGGTGGTGGTCAGCAAGGCGCCCAGCCAGCGCGGTGGCGGCGCACTGTCGGGGCGCGGTGGGAACAGCAGGCGTTGCACCAAAAACAGCAGCGTAAAGCCCCCCACCATGGCGGCCACCGTATGGGCATCGAGCAGCTTGAACAACAACGCACCAATACCGATACCCAGCACACCAAACGGCAGCAAAAATTTCAGTAACACCGGGTCAAAGTCTTTGCGAAAGGCCGCTATACCCAAAATGTCCATGACCAGCAGCACCGGCATCAAAATGGCCGCCGCCTGCGGCACGGTAACTGCCAGTGCCATCATGGGCACAGCCAGAGAGCCAAATCCGGCGCCGAAGCCACTCTTGCTGACCCCTAGCAGCAACACGGCCGGAATGGAAACAGCATAAAAGTAGGGATCGGTGATGATGGCGGACGGCACGAACACCATGTTAACCTTGCACCATGTTCAGTCCGTCCCAAGCCGATGTTCGCCGTTTCTTTTGCTCAGTTTATGCCAAGGCCCTCGCCGGCAGTACGTTGGAAGCTATCGAAACAATAGCGTCCCAGTGGATGGATGAGCACCCCGAATACGCCACTGACTTTGCCGACGTGGACGCTGCCCTGACCAGCATGGGCACGGCAGATGAAGGCCGCACCAATCCGTTTTTACACCTCTCCATGCACCTGTCCATCAGCGAGCAGTGCAGCATCGACCAGCCGCGCGGCATCCGTCAGGCCGTGGAGTTACTCACCCACAAACGCAATTCCCTGCACCAGGCGCACCATGAAGTGATGGAATGCCTGGGCGAAATGCTGTGGGAAAGCCAGCAATCCGGCCGCCCACCCCAGGGCGACACCTACATTGCCTGCGTGCAGCGGCATGCCACGCGGGATTGAACCAGCCTTCATGTCGGACTTCGGGCTGGACTTCAGGCCGGTCGCCGACCTGATGCAGGTTGAAGCCCTGGCAGGTCGGTTTGCCGGCGTGGCGTTAGTGGCGCGAGGTGATCAAGTGCTGTTTGAACACGCCGCCGGTGATGCGCTGCGCTGGGCCAAACTGCCGATCTTGCGCAACACACGGTTTCAGCTCGCCAGCACCGGCAAGCTCTTCACCGTTGTGGCCATTGGGCAGCTCATTGAGCAAGGCCGCGTGGCGCTGGATGACGCGCTGACCCATTGGCTGCCTGAACACACCGCCCGCGCGGGGTGGGCCAAGGTGACTGTCCGCCACCTGCTGGCACACACCAGCGGCTTTGGCTCGTACTGGGGAGCTGAATTTGCGCTGCGCCGGACATCGCTCAAATCCGTGCAGGATTACTTTGCATTATTTCAGGACACGCCCTTGGCGTTCGAGCCCGGCAGCCGATTTGAGTACAGCAACGTCGCATTCATCCTGCTGGGTGCGATCATCGAGCAAGCCAGCGGGCAGGACTACTTTGCCTATGTTCAGCAGCACGTGTTCGACCCGGCTGGCATGGTCGATTCGGGTTTCTTCGAGGCCGATGAAGACACGCCCAATCTGGCCGTCGGCTACACCTTCCGCACCCTGCCAGACAGTGCGCGCGGCCAATTATCGGCCCGAACCCACACCCAACTCAAACCCTTCAAAGGCAACCCCGCCGGCGATAGCGTCAGCACCGCACCCGACTTGCTGCGCTTTGCACAGGCGCTGATGGCAGGCCGTCTGTTGCAACGGTCGACCTTTGACCTGTTTCGCCAGCCGATCAACGTGATGCCTGCGCCGCCAGGAGCCAAGACCCTGCAACGCATGGGCCTGGGACTGATAACCATCGACAGCACGCATGGACACCCGGTGGGCCACAACGGCGGGGCCGCCGGTACCACCACCTCTTTATTCATGGACCCTGATTCCGGCCTGATCGCCGTGCTTCTGGCGGCAGTGGACCAAGAGGAATGCACGCCGGTCAGTCGCGCCTTGACTGCCATCTGGCTGCACCATGACTTTAACCAGAGCCCCAATACAAAGAGCCGCTGAATCAGCGGCTCTTTGCGATGACGAATCGGCCGCTCAGGCTAGCGAAACTTGGCCTGTGGCACCGTCTTGAGCTCGCCGGGCAGGCTGCCGACGTAATCGGCCAGAACCTTGAGTTCGGCGTTGGAAAACTGCTTGGCAATGCCGCCCATAATGGCATTACCCCGGCCCACCATGGGGTTGTTTTCGGTCTTATAGGATTTGAGCGCGACAAACAGATAGTCGCTGTGCTGGCCTGCAATTTTGGGGTAGCTGGGGTCAATGGGCTGGCTGAAGCTTTCACCGTGGCAGGAGGTGCAGGCACCTTTGGCTACCAGTTCCATGGCCTTTGAAGAACCAGCAGCCGCCTTGCCGGGTGCTGCCGCGCCAGCTACGACGCCACTGGATTCATAGTAGGCTGCCACATCGGCGATGTCCTGATCCGTCAGTGAATCCGCAATACCGCGCATAGTGGGATGCTTGCGCTCGCCTTTTTTGTAGGCATGCAGGGCTGCGGCAATGTACTTGCCATCCTGGCCGGATATCTTGGGCACCTTGTGCACTTCGGGAAAGCTGGCCTGGTAGCCAACAATGCCATGGCAACCGATACACAAGTTAATTTTTTTCTCACCGGCTTGGGCATCGCCCTTGGTTTCCTGGGAATAGGCGGTCACAGTGGTCACCGAGGCGACAAGGGTAGCGAAAACAGTAAGCAACAGTTTGTTCATTTTGCAAGGACAATTGGGCATTGTTTGATGTAAGTCTAATTTTGATTATATAGATCGGCGCTTTGCGCCGGCCACAGCCACTAAGCTGTTTGTTTCACTCCCCTCACTGTTTTGCTCAGCACACCCTTCACCATGAAATTCCACGGAACCAAGAATTACGTAGCCACCCAGGACCTGATGCTGTCGGTTAACGCATCCATCACGCTGCAACGCCCGCTCCTGGTCAAGGGCGAACCCGGCACGGGAAAGACCATGCTCGCCGAAGAAGTGGCCCAGGCGCTGAACATGCCTTTGCTACAGTGGCACATCAAATCCACCACCAAGGCACAGCAGGGTCTGTACGAATACGACGCGGTGAGCCGCCTGCGCGACTCGCAGCTCTCCGACATCGACGGCGGCGAACGCGTCAAGGACATCCACAACTACATCATCAAAGGCGTACTGTGGCAGGCCTTTACCGCCGAACAACCGGTAGCGCTGTTGATTGACGAAATCGACAAGGCCGACATTGAATTCCCCAACGACCTGTTGCGCGAAATCGACCGCATGGAGTTTTACTGCTACGAGACGCGCCAACTGATCAAGGCCCGGCACCGCCCGCTGGTGTTCATTACCTCCAATAACGAAAAGGAACTGCCCGACGCCTTTCTGCGCCGCTGCTTCTTCCACTACATCAAGTTCCCCGACGCTGCCACCATGCAGAGCATCGTGGACGTGCACTTTCCCGGTTTGAAGTCCGAGTTGCTCAGCGCCGCCATGAAAACTTTTTATGAAGTCCGCAACCTGCCCGGGCTGAAGAAAAAACCCTCTACCAGCGAACTATTGGATTGGCTGAAACTCTTGTTGTCCGAAGATATTCCGTTAGAGGCACTGCAAAGCAAGGACGACAAGATGGCCGTGCCACCACTGGTGGGCGCGCTGCTCAAGAACGAGCAAGACGTCACCTTGTTTGAAAAATTGATGTTCATGCAACGCCACAACCGTTAAGCCCTGACACTCGCACCATGAACAACAAATTGCTGCTCGAAGGCCTTTCCGACGCCATTGGCTTTTTGGGCGGCGCGCTGCTGGGTTATTGGGCCGGGCGCCTGCTGGGTCTGGACATTTTTGCCACCGGCTACAGCAACGCCAGCATTGGCGGCATTTTGCTGGTGGGCATTGGTGGCGGCCTGGGGCTGCAACTGGCCCGGCGCTGGCGTGCCGCCCAGGCACCGAAGAACAAGGATTGATAGACCATGGCTTTTGTTGAAACCATCACCCTGAGCGCACGCGGCGTAGAACTGGTGCCCCTGGCCCTGGCCCACGAAGCCGGTTTGCGCACAGCCGCCGCCGATGGCGAGCTGTGGAACATCCGCGTGACCTCGGTGCCCGAACCCGAGCAAACCCGCAGCTACATTGAAAGCGCCCTGGCCATGCGCGAAGCCGGTAACCGCTTTGCCTTTGCCGTGACCGATCAAGCCAGCGGCCAAGTGCTGGGTTGCACCAGTTACCACGACATCGTGCCGGCCGTAAAACGTGTGGAAATTGGCTGGACCTGGTACGCCAAGAGCAGCCAGCGCAGCCACGTCAACACCACGTGCAAACTGCTGCTGCTCACCCATGCGTTTGAGACACTGGACTGCCACGTTGTGGGCTGGCGAACCGACAACTTCAACTTTGCCTCCCAAGCTGCCATTGAACGCCTTGGTGCAAAAAAGGATGGCGTACTGCGCGGCCACGCGCTGCGCCGCGACGGCACCATTCGCGACACGGTGATGTACAGCCTGCGCAGCGGCGAATGGCCCGAAGTCAAGGCCCAGCTGCTGTACCTGCTGAACCGCCCCCGCTAGGAACACGCCATGCTGCTGGATTTTTTCTACACGCTGCGCGCGGCCAAGCTGCCGGTTTCCGTGAGGGAATACCTGACCCTGCTCGAAGCCCTGCAAAAAGGCGTGGTCGGCCCCAAAGCCCCTCCTAGTGACGATGATTCCGAGCCCAGTGGCTACAAGATCGACGACTTTTATTACTTGAGCCGCACCACGCTGGTCAAGGACGAAAAACACTACGACAAATTCGACCGCGCCTTTGCCGCCTACTTCAAAGGCGTGGAGATGCTGGCCGACTTCACCAAGGACATTCCGCTGGAATGGCTGCGCAAAAGCCTGGAGCTCAACCTCAGCCCGGAAGAACTGGCCAAGATCCAGAAAATGGGCTGGGACGAATTGATGGAAACCATCAAGAAGCGCCTGGAAGAGCAAAAGGAGCGGCACCAGGGCGGCAGCAAGTGGATTGGCACAGGCGGCACCTCGCCCTTTGGTGCCTATGGCCAGAACCCGCAAGGCATCCGCATTGGGCAGGACAAAGGGCGCAACCGCAGTGCCGTCAAGGTGTGGGACCAGCGGGCCTACAAAGACTACGACGACAGCCAGGAACTGGGCACCCGCAACATCAAGGTGGCGTTGCGCCGCCTGCGCAAGTTTGCCCGCGAAGGCCATGAGGACGAACTGGACCTGGACGAGACCATTAGCAAGACCGCAGCCAACGCCGGTTACCTCGACATCAAAATGCGGCCCGAACGCCACAACAATGTGAAGGTGCTGCTGCTGATGGACGTGGGCGGCACCATGGACGATCACATCCAGCGCGTGGAAGAACTCTTCAGCGCCACCAAGACCGAATTCAAGCATCTGGAGTTTTATTACTTCCACAACTGCGTCTATGACTTCATGTGGAAGAACAACCGCCGCCGTTTTGCTGAAAAGTTTGAAACCTGGGACATCATCCGCAAGTACAACAAGGACTACAAACTGATCTTTGTGGGCGACGCCACGATGAGCCCCTACGAAATTTTGCAGCCCGGCGGCAGCGTTGAATACAACAACGAGGAAGCCGGCGCCGAATGGCTGCAACGGCTGATTCACGCCTTCCCCAAGTTTGCCTGGATCAACCCCGAACCCCAGGGTGTGTGGCAATACCGCCAGAGCATCAGCGTGGTGCAGCAAATCGTGCACAACCGCATGTACCCGCTCACCCTCAAAGGCCTCGAGGAGGCCATGCGGCATTTAACTAAATGAAAGCTTTGTTGGCCGGGTTGATGGTCGCCATCGCCCCTGGCCTCCTGCTGGCGCAAGACCTGTCCGCCAATCCGGCCCAAACGGCCGCAACAGCCGCAACAGCGTCCGTCGCATTTGAACTCCACATAGAGGCCCCAGACGAGATTCGCACGCTGTTGGCCAACCATCTGGAGCTACTGCGTTACCGCGCGCTTACCGACCTGAGTGACAGCGAGCTGGCGCGTCTGCTGACAACCGCCGAGCAAGAGACCCGGGAGCTGGTTGGCACGCTGGGCTATTTCACCCCCTCCATCCGGTTTGACCAAGCAGCGCCTCGCGACAGCGCAACCACGCGCAAGGTAACGCTGACCGTGGTGCCCGGTGAGCCCACGCTGGTGGCCGATGTTCAGGTGCAGTTCAGCGGCCCCATTCTTGCCGAGTCAGCGGCTGCGCCGCAGCGCCAGCAAATTGAAGACGACTGGTCGTTGCAGGCTGGCATGCGGTTCACCCAGGCGCGCTGGGACAGCGCCAAGCAGCAGGCCCTGCGCGAACTCACTGCACAGCGCTACCCAACTGGCCAACTGGCTCCCACACTGGCCGACATCGACCCCGTTACCCGCCTGGCGCACTTGGCCGTCACGGTGGATTCTGGCCCCGCTTACCAGCTGGGTGGCCTGGTCATCGAAGGGCTGAAGCGTTATGACGAAGAGCTGGTCACGCGGCTGGCGCGTCTGACGCCAGGTTCCATCTACGACCAGTCGGAAATGGTCAACGCACAGCAGCGTCTGACGGACAGCGGCTACTTCGATTCGGCCTTTGTCTCGCTCGACACTGCGGGCGATCCCACAGCGGCACCGGTACGGGTGCAATTGCGCGAGGCGCGTCTGCAAAAACTGGTGCTCGGTCTGGGTGCCAGCACCGATGGTGGCGCCCGCCTGTCCGTTGAACACACCCACCACAAAGTGCCGGGCATCGGCTGGCGCGCAGTCAGCAAGCTGATGCTGGACCGCGAGTCCCGCACCCTCGGGTCCGAACTCACCTCGCCGCCCGACGTCGACAACTGGCGCTGGATCACGTCGGCACAATTCCAGAACCAGGCGCTGGGCAGCTTTGACGTCAACAGCCAGACCGTGCGGGTTGGGCGTGGCCAGATCGGGGACCGAATTGACCGCAATTACTACCTGCAGTACGAACGAGCGGACACCGCAACCAGCGACCCCACCAAACCCTCAATAGCCCAGGCATTGAGCGCCAACTATGCATGGACCCTGCGCAATTTCAACAGCGCGGTCTTCCCCACCAAAGGCTGGGGGTTGGGTGTGCAGGTAGGCGGCGGCTCCACGCTGGGTAGCCAGAATGACCCGTATGGCCGCGTGATGGCGCGATGGATCGGTATTGCGCCACTGGGTGTTCAGGCAGACAGCACCCAGACCGCGCTGCGTGCCGGGCGCTTGGCGCTACGCGCAGAGGCGGGGGCCGTGCTCGCCAAAGACGGGGTCGCCTTGCCCAGCACCCAGCTGTTTCTGGCAGGCGGCGACAACAGTGTGCGCGGCTACGGCTACCGAAGCCTGGGCATCACACTGCCCGACGGGCAAACCACGGCCGGGCGTTACCTGGCCACGGGCAGCGTGGAGTGGCAACGCCCCATCATCTCCAACGGCCTCCTGACAGACTGGGAAAGCACAGTATTCATCGACGCAGGCGCGGTGGCTGACAGGCCTGCTGATTTGCGCGCCAAGGTGGGTGTTGGCGTTGGCGTGCGCTGGAAGAGCCCGGTGGGTCCACTGCAAATTGACCTGGCGTATGGGGTCGCGGTCGAACGCTTGCGCCTGCATGTGAACGTGGGTTTCAACTTTTGATGAAAGCACTGCGCATCACCCTTTACCTGATGGCCGCCACGCTGGTGTTGGCAGCGGCACTGGCAGCGGCCCTTTGGTCTTGGACCGGCACCGGTACATCCCTTGCAACCGCCCTGGGTCAGCTACAGCGTTGGCTGCCCGCAGGCCAGACCCTGGAAGCCAAAGAGGTCACCGGCTCGGTGCGCAGTGGCGGAAGTATTGGCTGGTTGCGCTGGCAGCAAGGGGATCTCAGCATCGAGCTGCGCGACATAACGGTTGCCTGGTCGCTGCGACCGCTTTTGGGCGGCGAACTCCGGCTGGGCCAGGTCAATGCCAAAACCCTCCACGTTGACGACCGCCGCGCGCCAAGTGAGCCGGATGCCCGTGTGCCGCCCACGGACCTGAGCTTGCCTTTGAAGGTGGATGTGCCGTTTTCCGTGGACACCGTGGAATGGACCGGGTCCATGTCGCTGAATGCCACCGAACTCTCTGGTCACTATGTTTTTGATAGTGACATCCATAGATTGGACGAGGGCCAGATACGTATTTCATCAGGGAAATACCAGGTAAAGGGCAGCTTGCAGGCACGCACGCCCATGGCGCTGACGGTCCAAGTTGACGGCGCCGTGCAAGCCACCCTGCCCTCCACCCAGAAGCCCTTGCTGGTCCAGGCGCACGCCACCCTCACCGGCCCACTGGCCGGGCGCGACGCCGCGCTGGAGCTACAGGCAGCGCTGGTGCCAGATCCACAGCCAAGCCCACCAACACCTCATCCTTCACCCGTCAACCAGCCGGCGATGCAGGCCCAAGTCAGCGCGCGCATCCAGCCCTGGCAGCCGCAGCCGGTAGCCGAGGCCCACGCACGCTGGCAGGCACTGGACCTGGCTGCGCTATGGCCGCAAGCACCGCAGACACGCTTGGCTGGCACCGCCACCGTCACCCCGGACGGCACAGGCTGGAAGGCTGCCATCCAGCTCAACAACACGCTCAGCGGCCCCTGGAACCAGCAACGCCTGCCACTGGAGAACCTGGTTGCCACGGTCACCTATGCCAAGAGTCAGTGGAGTATTGAGTCGCTAAAAGCCACGGGTGCCGGTGGCCACATCGAAGCCAAAGGGCAGCTCAGCACCACCACCACCGCCAACACCAGCGCAACGGGCTCCCCGGCGCCCGCCCAATGGAATGGCAGCGCCAGCGTTTACCGCATCAACCCCGCTGCGCTGGACTCACGGTTGGGCGAAGCCGTGTTGGACGGCCAGTTGACCGCGCAGGAGGTGCCGTCGGGCATCGCTTTCGAAGCAACCCTGCAAGCCGCCAAAGGCAAAGCCAATACCAACACGGCGGGCACCCCAGGCGGACAGCGCACGTTCAACGGCCTGCGGCTGAAGACGGTTCACGCACAAGGCCTATGGGAAGCGCCACTGCTAAAACTGGCAAAACTGAACGTACAGACCGATGACGCACAACTGCAAGGTCAGCTGACTTTTCACACGGTCACCCAGGCGATGGAAGGCCAACTCACGCTGCTTGTGCCCGGCGCCCAGTCAACCCTGGCAGGGCACCTGGCCAGCAACCGAGGCGAGGGCGATGTGCGCCTGACCGTAACCGACGCGGCACTCGCCTCGCGCTGGATCGCCCGCCTGCCGGGTGCACCCACCACACTGGGCCAAACGTCCGTTCAGGGCAACGCGGCATTCACGGGCCACTGGCAAGGCGGCTGGCAGAACCAGGGCGAAGCGCTGCGCATTCAGGCTGGCCTACGCGTGCCCAAGCTCGAACTGCGCACCGCCGGCCAGTCCGCTCCCCAAGCCCTTCAACTACGCGACTGGCAGGTGGACGCATCGGGCACCCTGCGTTCGCTGAGTCTGACCACCCGGGGCCAGGCAGAAACTGGCACCCAGCGCTTCAACCTGCAGGCGCAGGCCCACGGAGGGCGCCTGGGCGAAGGCGCCTGGCAAGCGTTGCTGGATACCGCCCAATTGACAGCGCAGGACCGCATGAAGCCTGGCACCTGGACCCTGCAGTTAAGCGACCCTGTCACGTTCAACAGCAAGCAAATCGGCACAACCCACACACTGCAGACGTCGGCAGGCTCTGCTCGCTTGAGCGGGCCGGTGCCGGGCTCTGCCTTGGTAAGCTGGCAACCCGCCCGCTGGTCCCAGCAAACGGCCAGTGGACGCCTTGGCGCGCGCACCGAATGGCGCACGCAGGGCCGCGTTGCGGACCTGCCGCTGGCCTGGCTGGATCTACTCGGTCAAACCCAGATGGCCAACCTGGGCTTGCGTGGCGACGTGTTGTTTGGTGGAGCATGGGACGCCACCAGCGCCGAAACCTTGCGCCTGCACGCCACGCTGGAACGCACCAGCGGCGACTTGTTGTTGCAGACCGAAGCGGGTGCCAGCAGCTTAGCCGCAGGGGTGCGCGAGGCACGTCTGGTGGTCACCGCCGAGGGCGACCAGCTAAGCGCCAGTTTGCGCTGGGACAGCGAACGGGCCGGCAAGGCCCAGGCAGATTTCAACACCCGCCTGCAGCGCCAGGACGGCTCCTGGAACTGGCCCGCAGACGCAGCCGTGGGTGCCACCATCAAGGCGCAGTTGCCTCCCGTGGGAATCTGGTCTCTGCTCGCCCCGCCGGGTTGGCGACTGCGCGGCTCACTCGACGCCGACGCCGTGCTGTCGGGCACCCGCAATGCACCCCAATGGCGCGGCAACCTGGTGGCGCAGGATCTGGCCGTGCGCTCAGTGGTGGATGGACTGGATTTCAGCCAAGGGTCACTGCGCGCCACGCTAGACGGGCAGCGCCTGGACATTGACGACTTCACCCTGCTCGGTGCGGGCGGCGCCAACGGAGGCCTGCTCCGCGTCAAGGGCTCGGTCGTATGGGTACCTTCCACTGGCGGTGATACTGCAGCCAGCCCCAGTGCGTTACAGCACGTGCGCATGGAGTTGGATGCCACCGCCCTGGCTCTGCGCGTCAGCGCCCGGGCCGACCGCAACCTGGTGGTATCGGGCACGCTGACCGCGCGCCTGAATGACACCAAACTGGCCATTCGCGGCAACCTCAAAGCCGATCAGGCCCTCTTTATCCTGCCGGAAGACACCGCGCCCCGGTTGGGCGACGATGTGGTGGTGCGGGCCCCCGCCGACCCACAGGCACCTGCGACAGTGGCCAAAACAACCGCCACAACCCCAGCAACCAAGAGCCCGCGCGTCATACCCGATGTGGACATCACCCTGGACCTGGGGCCCAACTTTTTGGTGCGCGGTAGCGGACTTGTCACCCGGCTGGCTGGCAACCTGGAATTGCGCAGTGCCGGAGTCGACCTCACGCCCCGTCTCACCGGCGAGCTGGCCACGGTGGGTGGCACGTACCGGGCCTATGGCCAGCTGCTCAGCATTGAACAAGGCGTGCTCCGGTTTGCCGGCCCCTACAACAACCCGTATCTCGACATCCTGGCGATTCGTCCCAACCTGCAGCAACGCGTCGGGGTTCAGATCAGGGGAACGGCACGCTCGCCTGTGGCCCGGCTCTATGCCGAGCCCGACTTGCCCGATGCCGAAAAACTTTCGTGGCTGATTCTGGGACGCGCCGCCGCGAACGGCGGAGCAGAGACGGCCATGCTGCAACAGGCCGCACTGGCACTGCTGCGGGGCAATGGCAAGACCCCAACGGGAAGTCTGGGGGACGCCATCGGGCTGGATGAACTGTCTGTGCGCGGTGGCGCCACCAGCGCCGACGCCACCACAGTGGTGCTGGGCAAGCGCCTGTCGCGTGATTTTTACGTGGCCTACGAACGCAGCCTGAGCGGCATCCTGGGCACGCTTTATATCTTTTATGACCTGTCGCGCCGCGTCACGGTCCGCGCCCAGACGGGCGAGCAAAGCGCCATCGACCTGATATTTACGCTGCCCTACGATTGAGGCGGTGGCCCTTACAATGCAGCCAGTCTCGCTGTAGTTCAATGGATAGAACGAGTGCCTCCTAAGTGCTAGATACAGGTTCGATTCCTGTCAGCGGGACCACCCCTCCCCGCCCTGCGGCATGCCGGGCAGAACAGCAGGTTTTGCCAGCAAATGGCACACTACAAAAACAATAGCGAAATCGCCCTATTCCACGAGGGCTAGAGGTCGGAAAAGCTTATAAGTTTTCGGCCACCGCGACCCACCCATGCCCGGCACAACCCCGACTGGGTCAAACAATGTGCAGAAACAGGCATTTGAACTGCGGATTACGGCATCCAGCGCTTACCATCGGCGCCCAACGCCTTTTGACCGCCACACCATGCACACCGAAACTCCCATCCACTTTTTGCCCGCCAAAGCCGGCCAAACGATTCCTGAATCGCACCCCAATCCCATCGTGGGCGGTCGGGTTGAGCTGCAACTGCTCACCACCCTCAAATGCAACCTGAAGTGCAGTTACTGCTCACTGGGTGTGGGCGACGTGCTGGGCTCGCAGGTGCACGTGGAATACGACATTGAGCAGTTGGTCGCATTTGTGGACAAGCACCTGCAGGGCAAAGAGGTGTACGTCACCTTCTACGGCGGCGAGCCCACGCTGAACAAGCCGCTGATGCTCGAAGTGATGCAGCGCTTCCCCAAGTTCCGCTTCCAGTTGCAGACCAACGCCACGCTGATCGACCACCTGCCCGAATGGGCGCTGAACCGCCTGTCCAACGTGCTGGCCTCGATTGATGGTGGACAAGCCACCACCGACGGCTACCGGGGCAAGGGCATTTACCGCCAGGTGATCAAAAACCTGACCGAGGTGCGTGAACACATTGGCGGCTCCATCACCGCCCGCGTCACGTGGGGCAACCCCGACACCTGTTTTGAAGAGCTGGACGAACTGGTGTCTGAGGGCACGCCGTTTGACTACCTGTACTGGCAGTTTGTCGCCGACGAAATGTACGCGGGCGACTCGGTGGACAAGCGCAAAGCGGTGCTGGTGCAACTGATCGACAAATTCTTCTCCCGCACCGATGTGCTCTACCCGCTGATTCCGCTGATGGGCATGGTTCGCAACAAGCTGTTCCCCACCCGGGCACAAGAGCTGTATGCCGGGGCCACGCAATGCCGCGTCTCCACCCACCTGCTCAACGTGATGCCCAACGGCGAGATTTACCCTTGCCCGGACATGATGTACGCCCCGGCCATGAAGATGGGCGACGTCAAAACCAATTGGCTGCAAAAGAGCCCGTTACAGCAAGACCCAGCCATGCCCTGCCATAGCTGCGAGGCCTACGCCTGGTGCCGGGGCAACTGCATGAAGAACATGTACCTGGGCTATGTGAAGAACGACCTGCGCTACCGCGCCAACGTGGTGGAACCCATTTGCGACCTGATCCGCTTCATGGGTCAGGAAATCGACAAACGCAACCCGCAGGCCTGGTTTGAGCAGGCCACGCTGCCGGTGCGCAAGCAGATCATGGACTGCGCGGTTTACGAATACGTCGAAGTGATGCCCTGACCGGACTGTTTTTTGCTGCCAAACAGGCGGGCAAAGAAGCCGCTAGGCTGTGCCGCAACACGCAAAGCAGCTGCATTCTGCGCCGCATGGCTGGCATGCCATTTACCAAAACGCAGGTCGTGGGTCATGATGTGGCCGATCAGCCACTTGTTCAGGAATCGGCGCAACTCCTGTACGCGGTCTTCCGTCCAGTCGGAGCCGCTACCCAAAAAGTCGGCTACCTGTCCGGCAAACTCTTCGTGCAGCTTAAGGTGCTGTTCAAAAGCAGGGTAACCACTCTTTTCCATCATGTCCTGCTCGTTGGAAAAGTGGGTGACCACGTAATCCAGCAGCTCTTCCACCGTCTGGTCCACACTGGCCAGGTTGAGCGCCCGCACCAAGGTAAATAGGTGGCGATGCTCCTGGTCTACCTGTGCCACGCCGATCTTGAAACCGTCCCGCCATTCGATGACGAACGGGGTTTTCTTGATTTCCATTTCCTCTGCTACTGCTGCCATGGGATGTGTCCTTCTTGACTTGAGTTACCGAAAAGAGGGCTCAATTGAGTCCATGGCAAAAATGTACGCTGCAATGCAGCAGAGGGTAATCCCTGATCTTTGGTAAGTTTGCATTTGTTGAGATACATCAACAATTGCCGGGCAAAAATTGAAGCAGTTCAAGGGCGACCAGCGCCCCAATGGCACTAGCGGGCAGAAGTGCGCAAAGTGCGGTTGAGCAGGATGACCGGAATCAACCCGACCAGCACCAACGCCAGACACGGCAATGCGGCCTCGCCCAGTCGCTCATCGCGCGCCAGCTGGTACGCCACCACGGCCAGGGTATCGCTGTTGAACGGGCGCAGCACCAGGGTGGCGGGCAATTCTTTCATCACATCCACAAACACCAGTAAGGCAGCAGCAGCAACCGAGCGGCGCAGCAACGGCCAGTGCACCCGTGCCAGCGTTTGGGCGCCTGAGGCGCCCAGCATCCGGGCAGAATCGTCCAGGCTCAGCGGCAGGCGCGCGTAACCGCTTTGCAGCGATTGCAGAGCCACGGCGCAAAAACGCACCAGATAGGCCCAGACAATGCCAATCACCGTGGCGGTGACCCAGTAGCCCAGTTGCCAATCAGGCGCCCAACTCTGCAGCCAACCCACCGGCAGCAACAGGCCCACCACCACCACAGCACCGGGCACGGCATAGCCCAGGCCCGCCAGCTGGGTTGCAACGCGCGTCGTCCAATGCGCGCTGCGCCGCGCACTGAAGGCCAGCAACAACGCCACTCCCACCGCCAATGCTGCGGTGATGGCGCCCAGGCGCACGCTGTTGAGCGTCCATTCAATAAACCGGGGCCAGGGCTGCTGCGTCCACTCCGCCATCAGTGGCTTGAGCATGAACAACACTGGCGCCACAAAGCCCATCACCACGGGCAGCAGGCACAACAGCCAAACCGCCACCACACGGTGGCCCTGCAGACGCACGGCCTGGGCATCGGCCGAACCAGCGCGCGCGCCTTTGGTCACGGCAAAGCGCATGCGCCGCTGCGCCCGGCGTTCCAACCCCAGCAGCAGCGCCACCAAAATCAGCAGCAGGGTTGCCAACTGGGCTGCAGCAATGCGGTTGTCCATGGACAACCAGGCTTTGTAGATGCCTGCGGTAAAGGTCTGGATGCCAAAGTAGCTGGACACGCCAAAGTCGGCCAATGTTTCCATCAGTGCCAATGCCACCCCAGCGGCTACGGCCGGGCGCGCCAGCGGCAAAGCCACTTCGCGCAAGCGCCGGCGCAATGGTGCCCCCATCAAGCGGGCGGCTTCCATCAGGTGCACGGTGCGCTCGCCCAACGCAGTGCGGGCCAGCAGATAGACATAGGGGTAGAGGGTAAAAGTAAAAACCCACGCGGCACCCAGTACATTGCGAATTTCAGGAAATACGCGGCCTTGCAAACCGAAGACACTGCGCAGCCCGGTCTGCAGCGGACCACTGAATTGCAAAAAATCGGTATAGGCGTAGGCCACCACATAGGCCGGCATGGCCAGAGGCAGCAGCAGCGCCCATTCCCAAAAGCGACGCCCAGGAAACTCGAACAGGGTGACCGCCACGGCAGTGGACAGCCCAACCAATGCCACGCCCAGCGTCACCAGCCCACACAGCAGCAACGTGGTGCCCACGTAGTCCGGCAGCACAGTGGATGCCATTTCCCGCAGGATGGCCATGGCCGCGTCCGCACCTTCACCCATCGGAAGCCAGGCACTCACCACCGACAGGACCGGTGCCATGAGCACACCCACGAACAACAGCAGCATCCAGCGCGACACAGAGGGAAAAGACAACTTTAAGGAGGGCATGGAACCAGTGGCTCGTTCTAAATGAGAATTGTAATCATCTAAAATCCGCCTATGTTTCTGGAAGTCTCCCAACTGCAAGTGCACTACACGGGTCGCGCGCAGGCCGCCGTCGATGGGGTGTCCTTTGGCCTGCGTGCCGGCGACATCGGTGTGCTGATTGGCCCTTCCGGCTGTGGCAAGACCACTCTGCTGCGCGCGGTAGCCGGCCTGGAGACCGCCAGCGGGGGAACGATTGCGCTGGGCGTGCACGTGGTCAGCAGCGCAAGCACCCACGTGGCAGCAGAAAAGCGGCGCATCGGCATGGTGTTTCAGGACTACGCGCTATTTCCCCATCTGGACGTGGGCCGCAACGTGGCCTTTGGCATCCACGATTGGCCCGCCGCCGAGCGCGCAGCCCGCGTTGCCGAGGTGTTGAATTGGGTGGGCCTGTCAGACTCCCAAAAGCGTCACCCGCACGAGTTGTCGGGTGGCCAGCAACAGCGTGTGGCGCTGGCGCGTGCCCTGGCACCACGGCCGCAGCTGCTGCTGCTGGACGAGCCGTTTTCCAATCTGGATGTGGACCTGCGTGAGCGCCTGGCGCACGAGGTGCGCGGTATCCTCAAGGCGGCTGGGGCGACGGCCCTGTTTGTGACCCATGACCAGCTCGAAGCCTTTGCCATTGGCGACATGATTGGAGTAATGCACGAGGGCCAACTGCACCAGTGGGACGACGCCTATTCGCTCTACCACCGCCCAGCCACGCGCTTTGTGGCGGGCTTCATCGGTCACGGCGTGTTCGCCCCGGCCACGCTGGTGAGCGTGGATGGACAAACCGTGGTGCGCACCGCCTTGGGCGAGCTTGGCAACGTCGCCGAATGCCCCCTGCCCTCAGCCTACGAATCAGGTTTGTGTGATGTGCTGCTGCGCGCCGACGATATCGTGCACGATGACGATGCCCTAGTCAAAGCCGAGATTGTGCGCAAGGCGTTTCGTGGTTCAGAATTTCTGTACACCTTGCGCCTGGCTGGCGGCCAGATCGTGCAAGCCCATGTGCCCAGCCACCACGACCACCACATTGGCGAATGGATTGGCATCCGCCTCCAGGTGGACCACGTGGTCACGTTCAAGCGCGAAGGCTAACTGCGCAAATTAGTAATGGTGGTGCGCAGATCGCTTGCCCAAGCGCGGCGGTCGCGGCCCTGGGCCAACTCCGGTGTACCGAACTGCACAACCGCCTGCACGTTGTCCGCGCACAAGGTGCGCCAGAGTGACTGCAGCAAGGTATCGTCGCCCACATAGCAGGGCGCAAAGCTGATGGCACCGCTAGACCCATCCACAAACTGCAGCGCCACGGGTTGCACCGGTGCATCGGCCAAGATGGCCGCTTGCAACAGGTTGCCGTGAAAGGGCAACAGGGTGCTGCCGTCGCCCGTAGTGCCTTCCGGAAAGATGCCCAGCACATCGCCGTCGCGCAGACAGTGGGCCATTTGGTGCACCAACCGCATGGCATCGCGCCGGGACTCGCGGGTGATGTAGAGCGTGCCCGCCGCATTGGCCAGCGTCGCCACCAGCGGCCAGCGCCCCACTTCGTCTTTTGACACAAAGCGGCAGTGGCGGGCGGCGTGGACCACCACAATGTCCAGCCACGAAATGTGGTTGGCCACCAGCAGCATCGGGCCAATGGCCGGTGGGCTACCTTTTACTACCAATGTGATAGCTATGCAGGCAAGCATTTCGAGGGCCCACGCCTGAATTCGTGCATGGCGTTTGTCAGGAGAGAGGCGCGGAAAAACCAGCACGATGGTGCCCAAGCCCACCAGGATGTGCCAGACCACTCGCAACAGCCGCCAGCACGCGCGCAGGCGCATCACACCATCGCTCCGCCCGTCAACGGCGCCCGGCCCGCTCCTGCATCAGCCGCCGTAGGCAAGATGTCCGCCCACCAGCGTAGCCCGCACGCGCCCAGGCAACTCGTAGCCGCCAAAGGGGGTGTGCTGGCCCTGGCTGCGCAGGGCCGATGGCTCCACTACCCAGGCAGCTTGGGGATCGAACACGCAAATGTCGGCTTCTGCCCCGACCTGCAGGCGCCCGACACTGGCCGCCAAGGGGCCAAATGCCGAACCCACCACGGCAGCGGGCTGGCTGGTCACCGTGGCCAGCGCACGGCCCAGGGGAATGGCCGCGTCTTGCGCCCACTTGAGGGTCAGGCTCAGCAGCAACTCCAACCCGGTGGCGCCCGGTTCGGCCTCTGCGAACGGCAAGGCCTTGGCGTCTTCGTCCACCGGGGTGTGGTCGGACACCAGCGCGTCAATGGTGCCATCGGCCAGACCAGCGCGCAGCGCGTCGCGGTCACGCTGCTGGCGCAGCGGCGGATTCAGGCGCATGCGGCTGTCAAAGTAGCCAATATCCACATCGGTGAGGTTCAGGGAGTTGATGCTGACGTCGCAGGTAATGGGCAGCCCTTCGGCCTTGGCCTGGCGCACCAGCGCGACACCCGCTGCGCTGGAGAGGCGGCACAGGTGCACGCACGCGCCGGTGGAACGCACCAGCTCAAAAATAGTGTGCAGGGCAATGGTCTCCGCCGCTACCGGCACGCCAGAGAGGCCCATGCGTGTGGCCAGCGGCCCACTGGCCGCCACGCCCTTGCCCAAGTACAGCTCCTGCGGGCGCAACCAAACGGTAAAGCCAAAGGTGCTGGCGTATTGGAGCGCACGCTGCATCACCTGGGTGTTGGCCAGCGGCACCTCGGCCTGGCTAAAACCGATGCAGCCAGCCTGGGTGAGGTGCAGCATCTCGGTCAGCACTTCGCCCGCCAGATTGCGGGTCAACGCCCCCAGGGGGAAAACACGCGCCTGGTGTAGCCGTTCGGCACGGTAGCGCAGCATTTCTACCAAACCGGCCTCATCCAGCACGGGTTCGGTATCAGGCGGGCAGACCACGCTGGTGACGCCACCGGCTACGGCCGCCGCCATTTCCGAGGCCAGCATGCCGGCATGCTCCTGGCCGGGCTCGCGCAGACGCACCGCCAGATCGACCAAGCCCGGCATGACGATGCAGCCGCTGGCGTTGATGGTGGTGTCTGGCACAAAATCAGACGCTATGTTTTTAATAGCTACTACTGCAGATCCGACGAGGGCTACATCGGCTTTTTCATCGTAACCACTGGCGGGGTCAATGACCCGGCCGCCTTGGATCAGTATCTTCATAGGTTGGTGCTCCGGGGATCCGCTTCATTGCCCGCCACGATGCTCATCACCGCCATGCGCACCGCGATGCCAAAGGTTACCTGCGGCAGGATCACACTCTGTTTGCCGTCCACTACGGCGGAGTCGATCTCAACGCCGCGGTTGATCGGGCCGGGGTGCATGACGATGGCATCTGGTTTGGCAAGCTGCAGCTTCTCGGGCGTCAGGCCAAAGCACTTGAAATATTCGTGCATGGAGGGTAAGAGCGCGCCACTCATGCGCTCGTTCTGCAGGCGCAGCATGATGATGACGTCGCAGTCTTTAATACCTTCTTCCAGGGTGTGGCAAACGCGCACGCCCATTGGCGCCAAGTCGGACGGCACCAGGGTCTTGGGGCCGACCACACGCACCTCGGCAGCGCCCAGGGTGGTGAGCGCATGGATGTCCGAGCGCGCCACGCGCGAATGCAGCACGTCGCCCACGATGGCCACGGTGAGGTTAGAAAAATCCTTCTTGTAGTGCCGGATGGTGAACATGTCCAGCAGGCCCTGCGTAGGGTGGGCGTGGCGACCGTCACCGGCATTGATCACGTGCACATGGGGCGCCACGTGCTGGGCGATCAGGTAGGGCGCACCGGACTCACTGTGGCGCACCACAAACATGTCGGCCGCCATGGCCGAGAGGTTGGCAATGGTATCCAGGAGCGACTCCCCCTTGGAGGCGCTGGACTTGGCAATGTCGAGGTTGATGACATCGGCCGAGAGCCGCTTGGCGGCAATTTCGAACGTGGTGCGGGTGCGGGTGCTGTTCTCAAAAAACAGGTTGAATACGCTCTTGCCGCGCAGCAGAGGCACCTTCTTGACCTCGCGGTCGTTGACCGAGACAAAGTTGGCTGCCGTATCCAGAATATGGGTCAGGATGCTCTTGGGTAGGCCTTCGACCGACAGCAGGTGCACCAGCTCGCCATGCTGGTTGAGTTGGGGATTGCGTTTGTAGAGCATGTCAGACGTCTTTCACATCAAAGCTGAAGGCTCCGGTCTCGCTGCGGGCCAAGGCCAGAGATTGATCCGCTGCCAGCGTGACTCGGGCGGCGGCAAAATCGGCCTGCACCGGCAACTCGCGGCCGCCCCGGTCCACCAGCACGGCCAGCTTCACACTGGCCGGACGGCCATAGTCAAACAGCTCGTTGAGTACAGCGCGCAGCGTGCGTCCGGTGTAGAGCACGTCGTCCAGAATCAGGATGTCGGCGCCATTCACATCAAAGGGCAGCACCGTCTGGCCGCCGCTGGAGAGGCCGCGCTGGGCAAAGTCGTCGCGGTGCATGGCCGAAGAAATTTTGCCAGCCTCACCGGGCAGGTTGAGGTCTTTTTGCAGGCGCTCGGCCAGCCACGCGCCGCCCGAGGTAATGCCGACCAAGCGGGTAGTGGCTGGGCACATCAATTGCACTCCGCGCAACAGTTCGCGGTACAGCGCCTCCGCATCCAAAGCCAAAGTACTCACGGCAAACTCCTTAAAAACTGTTCCAGAATGATGCAGGCCGATTGTGCATCGGCATCCTTTGCGCCACTGGCCAATGCCTCGGTGGTGGTGTAGCGCTCGTCCACTTCAAACACCGGCAGAGCGAAACGGCCATGAAGTTGGCGGCCAAACTTTTTGGCCCGTGCCGTGTTCTCATGCGCCACCCCATCCGGGTGGTAGGGCACGCCAATCACAATCGCGTCGGGCTGCCACACTTTCAGACGCAGGGCAATTTGGGCAAAACGTGCATCGCCTTCTGCGTGCACTGAACCCACCGCCTGTGCGGTGCGCATCATGCGGTTGCCCACCGCGATGCCGGTGCGCTTGAGACCAAAATCAATGGCCAGAAAGGTATTTAAATGGGATGGCACCGCCTGCTCATTGATGGGCGGCTGTGCAACGCTCATGCGTGCCCCACCTGGGTTGAGATCATCCAGGACTGCAGGCCCAGCAGCGCCAAGGCCTTGTCGTAGCGCTGTTCCACCGGGGTATCAAAAATGACGCTTTGGTCGGCGTCCACCGTGAGCCAGCTGTTCTCTCCCAATTCGGTTTCCAGTTGGCCTTCGCCCCAGGCCGAATAGCCCAGCGTGACCAGAACGCGCCGTGGGCCATTTCCGGCAGACAGTGCTTCGAGCACGTCTTTGGAGGTGGTCATTTCCAAGCCACCAGGAATGGCCATGGTGGATGCGTAAAGGCTTTGCTCCGGCGCATCGCCAGCAACAGCGAGCAGCGGTTCGTGCAGCACAAATCCGCGTTCAATTTGCACCGGACCACCTTGGAGCACTGGACTGTCGGTCAGATCCGTGCGATTGAGAGGCAGATCCACTTTGCCAAACAGGGCGGCCATCTTGATGTCGGCCGGTTTGTTGATCACCAGTCCCAATGCGCCACGCGGTGTGTGCTCACAAACATACACCACACTCTTGGAAAATATCGCATCTTCCAGTCCGGGCATTGCGATCAGGAAATGATTCGTGAGGTTGATGGATGCAGAATCGCTGGACATAAACGGATTTTAACGGTTGCAATGCGCAAGGAATTTGATACAGGGCTGGTCTGGCTGCGCCGCGACCTGCGGCCACACGACAACGCAGCCCTCAGTGCAGCATTGCAGAGCTGCAAGCAGGTTCATTGCGCGTTCGTGTTCGATCGTGCCATTCTGGATACGCTACCCCGGGCCGATCGCCGGGTGGAATTCATCCGTGAGTCACTGGTTGCGTTGGATGTCCAGCTACGCCAATTGGCCGGCAAAACGCAGGCCGGACTGATCGTGTGCCATGGGTTTGCCACCACAGCGCTGCCCGCCCTGGCGGTGGAACTAGGCGCAGACGCCGTATTTGCGGCCCACGATTACGAACCACAGGCCATTGAGCGCGACGCGATGGTTCGTGATGTGCTGCAGGTCTACGGCATCCGCCTGATTACCGTCAAGGACCATGTCATTTTTGAGCGCCACGAGGTGCTGACCCAAATGGGCAAGCCCTATGGTGTCTTCACGCCCTATCTGCGCGCATGGCTATCCAGGCTGGGCGACCAAGCCCCCCTGCACTATGACTGCGAACCCCATGCCAGTGCCCTTGCGGATCGCCCTGCTGCACACGCCAAGGCGGTGCCGGAACTCAAGTCATTGGGTTTTGTACCGACCAATTTGTGTGCGTTGGGCATCGTGCCCGGCACCGTGGGTGCCAACGCCTTAGTGGACGACTTCTGGGAACGCATGGACCACTATGACGAGCGGCGCAACTACCCCTCAGTCAAAGGCCCCAGCTACCTCAGTGTGCACTTGCGCTTTGGTACGGTGTCGATCCGGCAACTGGTGGGACTGGCACTGCAACGCAAGCTCAGCGGTAGCGTGGGCGCCTCCATATGGCTGGCTGAACTGGTCTGGCGGGATTTCTATTTTCAGGTGCTGGCCAACTTTCCCCACGTGTCGAACGCAGCTTTCAAGCCCGAGTACGATCGCATCGTTTGGGAAGAGGGCGACCTTGCCCAAAGCCTATTGACTGCCTGGTGCCAGGGCCTTACCGGCTACCCGCTGGTGGATGCGGCCATGGCCCAACTCAACCAGACCGGCTACATGCACAACCGCCTGCGCATGGTGGTGGGTAGCTTTTTGGTTAAACACCTTGGGCTGGACTGGCGCTGGGGCGAACGCTATTTTGCGGAACAGCTCAACGACTTTGATCTAGCAGCCAACAATGGCGGTTGGCAATGGGTGAGTTCCAGTGGTTGCGATGCACAGCCGTACTTTCGCATCTTCAATCCCATTACCCAGAGTGAAAAGTTTGACGCTGAGGGAAAGTTCATTCGTCGCTATGTTCCGCAGCTCGCTGGCTTGAGTGCCAAGCACATCCACGCGCCGTGGCTCGCACGGCCGGCTGATCTGGCCAGCGCAGGCGTCCAATTGGGCGAGAACTACCCGCTCCCTATTGTGGATCATGCGCAGGCCAGGGCGCGTACTCTGGCGCGCTACGCCGTGGTGCGCAAGACGCTTTAGGCTTCGACGGCTGCTGCGCAGTAACTGCGCACCAGACCCAGCAACTCATCTTCGGAATAGGGCTTGCCCAGGTAATGGTCCACGCCCAATTCCTTGGCATGCTCGCGGTGTTTGCCGGCAATGCGCGAAGTAATCATGATGATGGGTAGATCACGCAACTGGGCATCCGCACGGATGTTGCGGGCCAGGTCGAAACCGTCCATACGCGGCATTTCGATGTCGGACAACACGACTGTCGGCTTTTCTTCCTGCAGCTTTTCCAGTGCATCCAGCCCGTCAGAGGCCAGCGTTACACGGTAGCCCTCGCGCTTGAGCAAGCGTTGGGTAACACGGCGCACCGTGATCGAATCATCAACTACCAAAATCAGGGGAACCTGATTGACGGCGGACACTTTCGACAATAGGTTGGCATCCGCTTGTCCGGCGCCACTCTGCGCAGCCACGATTGCAGATCGATGCAAGGCTCGCGCTTGCTCACCATACACCGCCGCCAGAGCGACCGGGTTGTAGATAAGAGCCACCGCACCTGAAGCCAGCACCGACACGCCGGCAAGACCGGGCAATTGCGCCAATTGTGGACCCAGGTTCTTCACCACCACTTCTCGGTTGCCCAGGATTTCATCCACGTGCAGTGCCAGGCGTTGGCCGGCACTTCGGAACACTGCAACCGATTGGGTCTTGGTCGGCACTTCATTGCTGAGGGCTGAGACCTGGAGCAATGCGCCAGCCCAGAAGAACGGAATGGTTTGTCCGCCAATTTCAAAACTATCTTGGGCATAGGCCTGCTCCATCGTGGCCAGAGGCGTGCGCAGCACTGTCTCCACCAACCCGGACGGAACACCTACGGTGAAATCGCCAATCCGCAACATTACCACCTGGGTAACCGCGGTTGTCAGCGGCAGCACCAGCTTGAAGGTGGTTCCGGCACCTTCGTGCGTGGCCGTTTCGATACGACCACCCAGCGAATTCACTTCGGAGCGAACCACGTCCATGCCAATCCCTCGTCCCGACAACTCAGTCACCTGGTCGGCAGTGGAGAAGCCTGGCATAAAGATCAAATTCGCCGCATCCGCCTCGCTCATGGCATCGTCAGCTGAGGCCACACCGTTGGCAATAGCCCTGGCGCGAATCTTCTCAAGGTGCAAACCACCACCGTCGTCGCTGAAAGCGACCGACACGTCGTTGCTTTCCTGGTTGACCCGGATGGTGATGGTGCCAGCGACTGGCTTGCCTGCCTGTGTACGCTGAGTGGCACTTTCAATACCGTGCGCAACCGAATTGCGCAGCAAGTGCTCAAACGCAGGGGCCATGCGATCCAAAACGCCACGGTCCATTTCAATCGATCCACCCAAAATGTCGAGTTTGACCTGCTTGCCCGCATCCTTGGAGGCCTGACGCACCACGCCATACAGACGCTCAGAGATGCTTTCAAACTCGACCATGCGTGTGCGCAACAGATCGCGCTGCAATTCACGCGCCTGGCGCCCCTGGGCGATCAAATCGTCTTCAGCGCCTTCAATGGAGCGCTGCAAATTGCGCTGCACCGTTGCCACGTCGTGTACCGACTCTGCCATCATGCGGGTGAGCTCCTGCACACGGGTGAATCGGTCAAATTCCAGCGGATCGAAAGCTTGCGCGGAATCTTTGGTCTGCGCCAGTCGAGACTGCATCTGCGATTCGGACTGCAATTCGACGTCGCGCAACTGGTGGCGCAATCTGTCCAGGTTGCCACTCAGGTCTGTCAGGGACGAGCGCAATTGGGTCAGGCGCGCTTCCATGCGGGCACGGGAAATCATCACCTCACCAGCCTGATTGACCAATCGGTCTAGCAGTTGCGAACGCACGCGAACCGACTGACTGGCCAGCTGGCGCAGTGGCTGGGGCATGGTAGCGGCCCCGCGTGGCATTGCCTTAAGCGGCACAGTGACTGGTGCCAGTATTACCCCGGGAACGGCAGTAACGACCGAGTCTCCGCCCGCAGGTGTCAATGCGGCGACTGTGGGGACGGGTTCGTCTAACTCAACGGGTGCGGCCCCCAACGCATTGAAGGTGGCTTGCAGACCGTCAAAGCGGGTCAACAAAGGCTCTAACTGGACAGACTGGAGGTGCTCTGTGCCAATCTGTTCTATGCTGGACTCCATACGGTGGGACATTTCGCCCAATCGCATGGCACCGGCCAGGCGGGCACTGCCCTTGAGCGTATGCAACACTCGCAATACTTCGTTGCGGGCACCCAAGTTGTCGGGATGACCCACCCATTGGCGCAGTGCTGAACCCAACTGCGGCAAAAGTTCGACGGCCTCTTCCTCGAAAATCGGAAACAGGTCTTCATCCAGGTTGTCGACAGCATCGATATCGTCATCGTGCGCCTGTGCCACAGTCAGGGGTGCTGCACTGATGACCAACGCCGCAGGCGCTTCAACTTCGACCGTTGCCAAAACAGGGGCTTCAACCTGCGCCACCTCAGCGGGCATCTGAATGACCAACTCTTCATCGTCGGGAGCGATCAGATCGTCGTCCAAGACATCGCCAATGGAGTCGATCGTGGGGGCGGGGAACTCGGTTTGGATAATGGCTTCCAGCGCTTGCCGGATGGCGCCATCGGACTCCTTGAGGAAACCGGCAGCAAACTGGTGTAACAGACGACGAATGTCTTCTGCAGCATCACAGAACACCTTCGCCTGCTCGGTCGTACCTTGGCGGTGCAATTGCACGTGCTGTAACGCATGCTCCAACAGTCGTGCCATTTCGGAAAGCGCGGAGAATCCGACAGTGGCAGAGCTGCCAGACAGGGAATGCGCCAGCGCCACCACCGAATCGGGCAATGGAGGCAACAATTCAAGTGCCCACTCGCTCAATTCAACCTGCAGACGACGCGACCACTCGTCTGCCTCGTTTAGATACACGTTATACAGAGGGATACTCAGGCGCAAATTGCCAATGACCTTGACTTGCTCTTCGGGGTCATGAACTACAACCGGCTGTTCCACCGGGGTATCGGTGAATTCCGCTACCGATGTGTCAGGCTCAGGCATTAAACTGGGCAGAGGTGCCAACGTTGTCGCTTCGAACGAGACAGACGGCGACTCCAGTGGCATTTCTTCGGTTGTGACAATCTCAACAGCGACAACATCCGGCGCAAAGTGACCCTGCACCGATGCAATCGCGGGAAGATCAGACTGGTCTGCAACAACTTTCTCGCCAAAATCGAAGTCACCAAAGTCAATTTCAGTAACCTCGGTTGCCCCCTGAAAGTCGGCGGCGGCCTTGCGTTGATTTTCCACCTCGAACGCTTGCGTGGTCTCAAAACCAAACGTTTGGGTAGCGGCAAAATCTGGACGCGTGTGTTCTTCCAATCGTGGCTGAATGGGTGCGAATTCAACGGTGGGTTGTTCCGCCACAGCGGGTTCATGCGCAACTTCTGCAGTCAGCTCTTCCAATGCTTCTGGTGCAATGACGACGGCAGGTTCCTGAGGTGCCAAAGCGGACACCCCGGCTGGCGCAGGTACGGACGAAACTGGTTCCGTTACGTCAGGCGTGACCAGTGCGATCCACTCACCCCGCAGGCGCAAAGCGTCGGCCGATTTGCGGAAATCCTGGACATTCCAAACCGTAGGCGAATGCGCCGCAATATCATCGACCCAACGACCGAAGGCGTGCATGGCCGTACTGGACGCCTGGATCAATTCATCGCTGGCCGGACGTTGTTCAGCCAGCCAGTTATTGAGTAGCTGCTCGTATGCCCACGCAGATTCACCAAAGTCATTCAGGCCGACCATGCGCGAACTACCCTTGAGCGTGTGAAACGCACGACGCAATGTGGTTTGATCCGCCAGATTGGACGGATCTTCGACTAGTGCTTTGGCCGCAAGAAGCCCGTTCTGTACGACTTCGCGGGCTTCTTCCAAAAAGATATCGATCAATTCGACTTCGTCTTCAGACAACTCCTGCGCGACCGGACTCGACACAACCGACGGCGTAGTGGCAACTGCCGGCGCAACTTGAACGACGGCTTCTGACGCCTGCGGCTGCGACGTAGCAGCCATCACAAAAGTCTGGGTAGCGTCCAACGCGTCGGGTAGTTTCTCGTCCGTAGCGCGCTCGCGGCCCATCAGCGGCTTGAACTCGCCCGCATCGTCATCGTAAATAAACAATTTCTTGGCCAAGGCACGCTGATAACTCAGCATGTCGATCAGGAACCCCATGGCACCCAGGCTGTTACCCAGCTTTTCAAAGACGCCGCGTCGTACGGCACCTTCATCGATATCATCGACCAGGAACTGTTCGACACTGGCCCGCATGCGCAGGGCCGCCAGCGAGGGTTGGTCCAGACCCAGCACCGAGAATACGCCGCGCATTTGCGCCAACTGGCTGGGCACCTCGCGTAAAGGTGCTTTGTCCTGCGGATTTCGGAAAAACTGGTCGAGTGACCGCTCTACTTCCCCCAAGGTGGTGCGCAGTTCGTCCACCACACTACCCATGGTCTGCCGATCACTCACACGCCGATACAATTCCTCCATCCAGGATTCCAGTGGCTCAGGTTGCCCGCCGCTACTGACATGCTCCAGCCGTTGCGCCAGTCGGGCGCTGCGTTCGGCCATATGGGAATCGGTAGGATCCAGATCATCGTACGCTGCTTCGAGGTACAAAATGGAAGTGGCGACTTCCATGGCCACAGGTGCCGGCGGAGCAATGCCCGTGCGTACCGTAGCGTCAATGGCGCGCATCAATGCACGACCTAGTTCGCCACTTTCAGGATGCAGCTTGACCACTGACTCTGCAACTGCGCCGAACTGCTCGGTAGCCACCTTGAGCCGGTTGGTATCGCCACCCGCCAATGCCGACCACGTTTCAGCCGCAGCCGCAATGCGCTTGCGCGCCAGCACCATCAAGGCGGGATCAAAGCGTCCAAACTGCTCCGTTTCGTACTGGACGGGTTTGTACCGTGCCAAGCCGTAGACTGTTCGCACTGCATTGAGCGCCTCGGCACCAGCTTGCGAGGCTGGGATACACAAAGAGCAAAAGAAAACCAACTCATGGGCCAAACGGTCGGAAATACTGGCATCTCCTCGGGCCAGTGATGCGTATTGCCGCAGAATGCGTGACGCTGCACGTTTGGTATAGACATCATCCGGGCACAGACCCAACGTGATGCCTTCGAAAAATGCGGCGCTGATGGTCCAGAAAACACGAGGCTCAAGGATCGATTGGCCTGCGGCCAATCCAGCGCACTCTTGGGCCAAACGGCGGGCCGATTTGGATTCTCCACTGCGCATGACCTGGAGAACTGCTTGATCCATGTGACCACGAAGGCCCGGCGAATATCCCAGCGCGTCGACCACAGGTACTGCAGGTACATCCAGCCAACGCCATTCCACGGCCCATAGGTCTGCGGGATGCGCGTGCTCACCACCCGACAACTCCAAAACAGCACGGTATTGCGGGAACAAGGCTACAGATGATGCAGCCTTACCTTTGAGTACACCTTCGAGGTATTCGGTCAGAGCAAAGCTGGCGCGCTCGACCTTGTTGGCGGCTTCCTCACTGCACAGCTCGGGGCGCTGAACAAATCGTTGGGCCGCTGTTTCCATTGCCCGCAACATCTTGGCGGGCGCACCCAAACCGACCATTTCCAGAGCGCCAACAGCCTGGTGTAATTGTTGGCGTGCAATCCGCAAGTGGCTGGCATCTAGTTCGGCCAGATTTGAGCCACGAGCCAACTCCGCGTCACGCACAAACCGCCGCAACGCCTTGGTGGCGCCGTCCAGGGACTTTCGCAGCTCGTCCAGAACCCAAGCCAAAGGGCCTAGATCGCTGACTGCCAGTTCATTGTCGCCGGAATCGGCAGAGTTCGAAGACATGGATTCGGGCTCTCCTGGAATCACTAATCTGAGGGCGCAAGTACAGCGCGACTATCAGCTAATTTTGAAACGCGACACCGATTGGCGTAGCTCTTCCGCCATACGGGACAATTCCCGCACCTGTGTTGCTGTAACACGAGTACCTTCACCCGTCTGCTCAGTCACGGCAAAAATGTGCTGAATATTCTCGGCCACTTCGTTCGCCAACCCGGCTTCGCGGGAGGCAGAGCTGGAAATCTGCTCAATCAGATCAGCCACCTGCCGCGAAACCCGGTCAATTTCGGTCAGTGCAGTACCTGCGTTGTCGGACAACTTGGCACCCGCCACCACACCCTGCGTGGAACGTTCCATAGCGCCGATCGCATCCTGGGTGTCGGTCTGAATCGCCTTCACCAGCGCCGAGATCTGGCGCGTAGCATCCGCTGAACGTTCAGCCAGCCGTTGCACTTCTTCCGCAACCACCGAGAAGCCCCGTCCTGCTTCACCGGCAGACGCCGCCTGAATAGCAGCGTTCAACGCCAAAACGTTCGTCTGTTCGGTAATGTCGGAAATCAGCTCGGTGATCTCGCCAATTTCTTGAGATGATTCACCGAGTCGCTTGATGCGTTTGGATGTTTCCTGGATCTGGTCGCGAATCGAGTTCATACCCCCAATGGCGTCTTGCACAGCTTTCAGACCGGATTCAGCAGCCTGCAACGACTGGCGGGCTACGGTGGCGGACTCCTGCGCCTGGGTGGACACCTCGTTGATGCGCCCCGCCATATCCACGACCGAACGACCTGTTTCACGAATCTCGTGCAATTGCTCGTTAGAGGCAGCCAACAGTTCGGTGGATGTAGCATCCACATCCGAGGTCGTCTGCGCCACCCGTGACGCAGTGTTCTGCACGTTGGCCACCAGCGATCGCAACTCTTCCACCGTATAGTTCACCGAGTCGGCGATGGCACCAGTGATGTCCTCGGTCACCGTGGCTTCCTGGGTCAAATCGCCTTCCGCCACGGTCTGCAATTCGTTCATCAGCCGCAAAATGGCCGCTTGATTGGCGTCGTTGACGCGTTTGGCCTCGTGCTCCTGGCGTTCCGCTTCGACTCGCTGCTCTTCTGCGACGACCTGGCGGCGACGGCTATCCTGCAGCTGAACATACGACAGACCACCCGCGCAGCTCAATGCAAAGACAGCGGCCAGAATCAGCAGTGCCAGTGCGCCACCACCGATACCGGTTTGTGCCTGCAACTCAGCCTGAACTTCTTCCAGGTTACGGCGCAGAGGCTCGCTGTCGGCAATGATGGCGTCTTGCGCTTCACGGGCAGATACCAGACCTTGCAAGTTACCCAAAATCGCGCTGGCCTGAATCCGCGTCTCTTCGTACATTTTGATTAGTGCTTCCAGTTGTTCACGCGTTGCGGCGTCCTTGGAAGCCGCAAGGCGCAACTCGGAACTGCCCGACAGTAGCCCTTGGGAAATCTCCTTGAAGGTATTCAAGTCCTTACCCAACAGAAACACCGCTTCGGGACTAACGCCTTCCGCAGTCAGGAACTCGTTGGAAGACTTGCCGATACGCTGGGTCAACATCACAAGTTGACCCACCGCAGAGATTTCGACCGAAGGCGCGTTCTGTTGCAATTTCATTGCCAAAATCGCTTCGGCAATTTCCAGCAAATCAGAGGATTGGCGGTTGATTAAACGCAGCGCCGAACCGACTTGCGTCAAGATTTTTTGCTGACCCATCACCGATTTGGCACTCTTTTCGGCCCGATCCACCAAAGGCATGATCTTTTCCAATTCATGCACATACGCCTCACCGAGTGGTTTTAAGTGCAATTCATCGTCACCACTTTGGAGGCCGCGCGTGTTCTTGGAGAGAACGCCTGAGCTGTCTGACACATCAGGAAAGGCCTGAGCACTACCCACCACGGCCTGAGAGACCGATTTGGCCAACCGTTGAGATTGCATCAGGGCCTGACCGGTTGCACCCAGTTGCTGAGCCACCTTGTCCGATTGGTTCAGGGCATAGAAACCGACACCCACCAGCAACAGCAATGAAGCACCCAACAATCCAAACAGCGTTCGCTGCTGCTGCACCACCGAGTGCGTACCCAAACCAGGAACCGATACCAGATCGCCTGCCGCTTGAGCAATCGGCTCGCCAGATTCCGCCTCTCGCATGGGCGCGCCACGCTGGGCATTAACCGGCACCTCGTCTTCCTGAACTGTCTCGGCGCCGGCAACGCCTGATGAATCCTCTGGCATAGCAAGACTCAACCGCGAATCCAGGTCCGATTCAGACGGCTTTTTGGAGAAAATATTTTTTAGTTTATCGACGACGGACATGGTAGGACCTTACGGAGTTCTAAGCGCTGATACTTAAAAATTGAGGGGTTTGAGACAAGATACGCAAATCGATTTCCTGCCATTGCTCGTTGGCCGAGTTCTTGAACTGGTTGCCAAAATAGGCTGGCGCATCTGGGTCTGCTGGCTCGGACGACACGAAGGCATCCACACCGCGCAAACCCAGAAGACCGTCTACCTGCAACGCACAATTCACATCAAGGGCTGTATTGAGCGTGACGACACTGGGCTCTTGGCCGGCAGGTTCGGCCCGTGCATGACCCGTGTCAATTGCAATAAAGGCCGCCAGGTCCACCACCCCGTACAACCCACCCCGGATGTTGAGCACACCACGGAACCAGTCGCGCGCATAGGGCACGACCTGTAGGCTGGACAAGGGAAAGATCTCCCCGGACTGACCCAATGGAAACAGAAGATTTCTCCCGCCAACCCGCACGGCCAGCCATGCTACAGACACACCCTCTGTGCGAGCCGCTTGCAGACGGCTAGCGAGTCGAGTCTGGAGTTCCCTAAGTGCTTCGCGATTGGCCATGAGACTGCCGAATCAACCCAAGGCCTTGATTTTGGCAAACAGCTCAGCGGGATCCACCGGCTTGGTGATGTAATCCTTGGCACCCTGGCGCATGCCCCAAACGCGGTCGGTTTCCAAGTTCTTGCTGGTACAGATGAAGATCGGCACCTCAGAATATTCGGGTGTGCGATTGATGGCACGGGTCAACTGAAAGCCGTTTTGGCCGGGCATCACCACATCCATCAGGATCAGGTCGGGCTTTTCTTCAGCCAAACGTTTGAAGGCCTCATCGGCATTCTCTGCGGAGCGCACTGAATAGCCGTTCTTCTGCAGCAAATCTGTGAGAAACATGATCTCGGTTTTTGAATCGTCAACGATGAGTACTTTATTTATTGCCATCAATTAGCTCCTTGCATTACTGCCCCGAATTGCCGCACGGCCTGCAGCAACTGATCTTTGGTGAACGGCTTGGTGAGATAGTCCTGGGCTCCCACCATGCGGCCCCGCGCTTTGTCAAATACACCGTCCTTGGACGATAACATCACTACAGGCACACCGGAATATTTCGCATTGCGTTTTATGATTGCGCAGGTCTGGTAGCCATCCAGCCGGGGCATGAGGATGTCGCAAAAAATGAGTTGCGGTTGGTAATCGTTGACCTTGGCCAGGGCATCAAAACCATCCTCTGCCAACATCACGTCATGACCACCCTGTTTGAGAAATATCTCGGCGCTGCGGCGAATGGTGTTGCTGTCATCAATGACCAGAACTCTCACACTGGATGCTGCGTTACTCAAAAGGGGTGCTCCTGATCATGGGTGGACGTTTTGCCATTCAAATCTGAACCATTTCAAAATCTTCTTTGCGTGCACCACATTCCGGGCACGTCCAATTCATCGGCACATCGGCCCAATGGGTGCCTGGTGCAAGGCCATGTTCGACGGCTCCCGCCGCTTCGTCATAGATCCAACCGCATATCAGGCACATCCACGTCTTGGTATCACTCACAGCTTAAAGGGCCTTCGAATAGAATGCAAGGATTGTATCGAAGCAGTATCGGCAAAATGCCCTGTATCAGTCCAAACTGCGCCATTCTGTCTGCTGACAAACCCTAAGACAGGCCCATTCATGTCGTCCCTACCAGACCCCACCGCCGAGATTGAAGTCGAGGAAGACGGGCCAATTGGTTGCGTGATGGTCTTCAACGCCAATGACCCCAGTGGCGCGGGCGGAATCACAGCCGACATCACATCCATTGCATCGATCGGCGCCCACGCATTGCCCGTCATCACCGGAGCCTACGCCCGTGATAGTGCCGAGGTATACGACCACTTTTGCATGGACGACGAAGCCGTTACAGAACAGGCTCGAACCATCCTCGAAGACGTTCCTGTGCAAGTTATCAAGACGGGTTTTGTGGGCTCCCCAGAAAACCTCAGCGCCATTGCCGAACTGGCTTCGGACTACTCCGACATCCCGTTGGTGGCCTACATGCCCGACCTGTCGTGGTGGCAAGAAGACCAGATTGATCTGTACCAAGACGCCCACACGGAGCTGCTGCTGCCATTGACTACCGTGTTGGTTGGAAACCACAGCACCCTGTCGCGCTGGCTGCTACCGGAGTGGAGTGCCGAACGCAGTCCCACCGCGCGCGATATTGCCCGCGCCGCCAATGCATTCGGCGTGCCCTACACACTGGTCACCGGTATCCCTTTGCCGGACCAATTCATCGAAAACACGCTGTGCACCCCCACTTCGGTGCTTTGTAGCAACAAGTTCGAGCGCTTTGAGGCCGTGTTTTCTGGCGCAGGAGATACCCTGTCGGCCGCCCTGGCCGCCTTGATCGCCGCCGGCACTGAACTAACGGAAGCCACCAATGAAGCCCTGAGCTACCTGGACCGCTGTCTGGAAAGCGGCTTTCGACCCGGCATGGGCAATGTGCTGCCCGATCGTCTGTTCTGGGCGCATCCCGAGCCCGACGACGAACCTCCCCAAGAATCCTCCTTTGAAATCTCACCCAATGACACCCGCCACTGACCGCAACCTACAACTTTTTGAACGCGCCCGACACGTCATACCCGGCGGCGTCAACTCTCCCGTGCGCGCCTTCAAGGCCGTGGGCGGCACGCCGCGCTTTGTCTCGCGCGCGCAAGGTGCCTATTTTTGGGATGCCAATGGCAAGCAGTACATCGATTACATCGGATCCTGGGGGCCCATGATCCTGGGCCACGGCCACCCCGCCGTGGTCGAAGCCGTTCAAAAAGCCTGTCTGGAAGGCTTCTCGTTTGGCGCACCCACTGAGCGCGAGGTCGAACTGGCGGAAGAAATTCTCAGTCTGGTTCCCAGCATGGACATGGTGCGCCTGGTCAGCAGCGGCACCGAAGCTGGCATGAGCGCCATCCGCCTGGCACGCGGCGCCACCGGCCGCAACAAGATCCTCAAATTTGAAGGTTGCTACCACGGACACGCCGACGCACTATTGGTCAAAGCCGGCTCCGGCCTGGCAACTTTTGGTCATGCCACCAGTGCCGGCGTACCTGCCGAAGTGGTGCAGCACACCTTGGTTCTGGAATACAACGACGTCGCCCAACTCGAAAAAGCTTTTACCCTGCATGGCAAGGATATGGCCTGCCTGATCATTGAGCCGATTGCCGGCAACATGAACTTTGTACGTGCCTCCATCCCCTTCATGCAGCGTTGCCGTGAACTGTGTACCCAATACGGCGCCCTATTCATTTTTGATGAAGTGATGACGGGTTTTCGCGTGGGTCTGCGCTGTGCGCAAGGCGTGTACGCAAAATCCATTCCGGGCTTTGAGCCCGACATCACGGTCTTGGGCAAGGTTATTGGCGGTGGTATGCCGCTGGCGGCTTTTGGCGGCAAACGCGCCGTGATGGAACAACTCGCCCCCTTGGGCCCGGTGTACCAGGCTGGCACTTTGTCGGGTAACCCGGTGGCGACGGCCTGCGGCCTGGCCACACTGCGCGAAATCAAAAAACCCGGCTTTTACGAAGCCCTGGGGGCTAAGACCCAAACGCTGATGGCGGGTCTAAAGGGCGCTGCCGACAAGGCGGGGGTTCCCTTTAGTGTGGACTCTGAGGGCGGCATGTTCGGATTCTTCCTGTTCGATACCCTGCCGCAGAACTACGCCAAGGTCATGACCACCGACAACCAGCGTTTCAACACGCTGTTCCACGGCATGCTGGACCGCGGCGTGTACTTTGCACCAGCGTTATATGAGGCCGGTTTTATGAGTGCCGCGCATACCGATGCTGACTTGCAAGCCACTGTCCATTCAGCAGTAGAAATTTTCAATTTGCTATAAACATAATAGCAACTTACGTAGTATTCACGAGGGCTAGGGGTCTATTTTCAAGATGCCATCTTGCCTGCGGTCACACTGTTGGCGCCGAGGGACAGTGTAGACATGGTGTAGATCTCTGCGATGTTGTTCTTCAGGCCACGGTAGCGCACTTCCACAAATCCGAACTGGCATTTGATGATGCCCCACCTTGGCCCGCACACAATGCGCCAACAGGCTCAGGGAAACACCGTCAGCAAAAACTAACCCGCCCGGTTTCAACTTGCCAACCGGGCAGGAAAGTATCGGAAATGGACCGGCGACTCGACGCAGAGTCTTCTCAACTGGCTGCGCCCAATTGTCCCCAACAGTTAGGGATACACACCGGTAATAGTGGCTTTACCCAGAATGTAGGATTTGAAATCGATCTCGAATTTTGCCCGGTTGTATTCGGGTATATAGCTGAGGAATGGTGCGGTAACGGCTAACGCGTACACCGTCAACTTGTACGTGTGCTGTGAAGTTGCGTCAGGGCCAAGGTATCCGACAGTGCCATTTTTATTGGAACCGTACAAAGTGCCGTTTTGCAACAACAAGTCTTCCCCCTCACCAATGAGGGTCTTCGAAACCGGCAAATTGAAAACACCCCAGTGCCGGCAAGCGCCCAGTCCGGGTTGGCACGGAGCGGTTTCATCATCCATGACAATGGCAAACCTGTCCGTACCGACAGGAATATCACCAATACTCAACTGAGGTGAAATATTGCTGCCACCAACTACGGTTGCGGCAAACTTCAATGGAATCGTACTGCCAGCCGAAAACGGGGCTTGCGTAATTGACAGATTCGTATCGCTGGCCGTTATCGTCACAATTGCAGGAGCGCCATTGGTCTTAGTGTCATTCACCGTCAGGCTGATGACATAAATGCCGGCGATATCCGGGGCAAACGTGGGGTGGGCGGATGTGGGGTTGAATATCGTGGTTTTACTCACCTCGGGCATGGAAACGAATGCCCAAGAATAGGTAAGCGGATTGCCGTCGGCATCCATACTTTTCGAGCCATCAAGCGACACCGTTGATCCGACCAAAACAGTCGGCGCAGCGCTTGCAATAGCAACTGGCGGAACGTTACACCGGTTCACACTTCCAGCGCAATCCGTGCCACCTGAACCACCACCACATCCTGCGAGCAAAGCAGCCATCAGGCCGAGACCAATAAACATTCTCATTTTGTACACCCCAAAAATATTACCCAAACATTGTGCATCACACATCAGACGAACTCAAGCGCCAGCCTCATTTGCTAACAATTTTGACCATTCTGCCTAGATATGGTGCCGCATTAGCAACTCCGCAGACTTCGACTGGCACTGGTTGCAGGTACTATATTGAGCTTGTCAGCCAGCTTAATCTATCAGGATCTATTCATCATGAGCATCACAACAGTAGGCATCATCGGCGCAGGAACCATGGGCAACGGCATCGCACAGATTTGCGCCACATCGGGCATCAACGTCGTGATGGTCGACATTTCTGAAGCCGCCGTGGCGAAGGGCATGGCCACCGTGGCCGGCAGCCTGGACCGTCTGCTCAAGAAAGAAAAAATCACCGCTGCCGACAAAGACGCCGCGCTGGCCCGCATCAAAGGCAGCACCAGCTATGACGACCTGAAGGCTTCGCAACTGGTGATTGAGGCCGCCACCGAGAACTACGACCTGAAGGTCAAAATCCTCAAGCAGATCGACGCTATCGTGCCGGCCGACGTGATCATCGCGTCCAACACCTCATCCATTTCCATCACCAAACTGGCTGCCGTGACCAGCCGCGCCGAGCGCTTCATCGGCATGCACTTCTTCAACCCGGTGCCTATGATGGCGCTGGTGGAAATCATTCGTGGCCTGCAAACCAGCGACGCCACGCACGATGCCGTGCAGGCCATGGCCAAGGCGCTGGGTAAGTCACCAATTACCGTGAAGAACGCACCCGGCTTTGTGGTCAACCGCATCCTGGTGCCCATGATTAACGAAGCGTTTTTCGTGCTGTCCGAAGGTTTGGCCACACCAGAAGACATTGACGCCGGCATGAAGCTGGGCTGCAACCAACCCATAGGCCCCCTGGCCCTGGCCGACATGGTGGGCCTGGACGTCTGCCTGGCCGTGATGGAGGTGTACCTGGCCGAGTTTGGCGACAGCAAGTACCGCCCTTGCCCGCTTCTACGCGAGAAGGTTGCAGCCGGGCACCTGGGGCGCAAGTCGGGGCGTGGGGTGTATCAGTACTAAGCGCTTGCCATTGGGATTGCCTGCTGTGTAGGCGAGACCGGTCCGTGGTGGCAGATAGGGTGTTGGAACGCGCTGCATTCTGCGGCGACGCCAACCGTGTCCGTTGGAAATGGTACTTTCACAATCGACCAGAAGCGGGGACTGGCTGGAATCTTCTGAGCGGATGTTCATGGCCCCCCCCCCCCCGGAGCCATGTCACCAAATCCCAGCACCTCCTGACAAGTTCGCATTAGCGCCAACAGCGCCGCACCGGCCGATCAATGAAAGGATCATCATGACGAGCAGCTCAAATGCGACAAGCCACCCATCTCAAAGAGTTCAGTAGGCTTCAGTCTGTAGTATCTTTCCTCCACTTCCTGCGACTGCTCGGCGTAGGGCTGCGTCATAACTTTCTGCAATTCTCGAACCAAGGCGTAGTCCCCCGCGCTTGCTTGGCGATATGCAGGCGCAAGGAACCACTCGCGCAAGATGTACTTCGGATTAACGAGTTTCATCTGTCTGGAGATCTGATCACGGGAGCGGGGTTTAAAAGCATTCGCGTCGCTCGTGCTCGTGTTTGCACTACTGCTACCGACCAGCGACTGCCACATGGCGAGCCAAGCTGACCAGATCGCTTGTCCATTCCTTCATAGGCCTCATAAAAGCTCTTTTTGAGCGGACCAATATCGTCCGGCAGCGTCGAGAGCTCACGGAAAAAGATGGTGTAGTCCACTGGCGTCTGCGCCATGAGTGTTTGAAGCTCATTGAACAATGCAGCGTTAAAAGTGTCGAGTCCAAGCTTGGCTGCCCACATTTGCTCCAATTGCGTTTGCATCTCTGCCGAGAATCCTCCGCGAATTTGGTCGAGCTGTTGCAAGCAGTCCTTTTGCGACGTCAGTGATGTGAGCAATGGCTGCAATGCAGTACAAAACATATGGAAGTTGCGCTCCGCTGCGACGGGTTGGTTCAAGAACGCGAAGTGCTGTCCGCCACCCGTCCACGGCTGGTAGTGCGGGCTAAACACCTCGCAAAACCCGAACGGACCGTAGTCCAGTGTGAAGCCACCGGCCGCGCAGTTATCGCTGTTGAAGTTGCCCTGGCAGTAGCCCACGCGAATCCAATTCGCCACCAACGCGGTCAGGCGGCTGCGGAAGGCGCGCGCGAGCAAAAGAACTTTCTCGGCAGTACCGAGATGTTTGTCGATGACGTCACCGTATTCGCGATCAATTAGGTGAAGAACAATCTTCTCAAGCTCTTGCAGCGCTTGCGGGTGCTCCTGCTTGCGGGCGCGGCGACCGAAAAGCTCCAGTTGGCCGACCCGAATGAAGGACGGTGCAACCCGTGTCGAGATGGCGACTGCCTCCGATATAAACCTGTCGGGGTCCCTAGCGCGCGACCCCTGCGAATACCACGGTCGCTGGACCTTATCGGACTTCGAAACGTACAAGCTCAAAGACCGCGATGTTGGCACGCCCAGCGCGTGCATGGATTCCTGTGCCAAGAACTCCCGAACGCTCGACCGCAGAACGGCGCGGCCGTCCGCACCGCGGCAGTAGGGCGTGCGCCCGCCGCCCTTGAGCTGCATTTCCCAGCGTTGGCCGTTGATGACAGCCTCTAGCACGGAAACTGCGCGGCCGTCGCCGTATCCGTTGCCGGTTTGGAACGGGCACTGTTGGGTGTACTCGGTGCCGAAGATTGAAAGTGCGTAGCCAGTCGCCCAACCGATCTTGCGCATGGACTCTGGAACACGCGAGAGGTCACCGGAGAACATCCGCATGAAGTCGGCCGAATGCGCCATGCTATCGGCGAAGCCAAGTTCGTGGAAAAACGTCTGGCTATGCGCAACGTACTCAGAGTCTTGGATTGGCGTCGGATTGACGGGAACAAAGTGGCCGGTGAAGACTTGTCGCGGTGCGTGGTCGACTCCATTTGCTTTGGCGTCAGGATCGCAATTGAGCGTGTCCACGAGCGAGTAGCTTGCCAATTTTGCAAGATCGTCAAGTGTCGCGACGGTTGCGGAAGTTTTCAGATCTGGTGTATTCGTCATAGGGGCACTGTAGTGGAGCATGGTTTCTCTGGGTGGCGAGTGGGTTATACCGGCAGCGCATGAAAGCCCAAATGTTTTAAACGACTGGTTTGTCACAGCTTGATCTGTCAGCTGTATCTCGGCAATCGACACAAAGCTGACTTCCGCTCCATCGCATTCGCTGCCCGGCTGGTCATCTCCCAGCCTTGCGCCGCGCCCAGTCTTTGCCGCGTGGCCGCAACGCAACTCAGCACGCCATAATCCCGCTCAAGCAAATCCTGTGAGCTTGCAACCCGGAATGCACCATGGCCGAACAAGAAACCTATTACGAAATGCTTTGGGACTGCCCCCAGTGCGGCACGTTGGGCCTGCTGGGCGACAGCCACCGGCACTGCCCCACCTGTGGCACGGCGCAAGACCCGGCCAAGCGCTATTTTCCCAAGCCGGGTGAAGAGGTTGAGGCAAAGAACCACCAGTTTGTGGGCGCAGACTGGCGTTGTGTCTATTGCAGTTCGCCCAACTCGGCAGCCGCTGCGTTTTGCACCAATTGCGGGGCCGGCAAGGACGGCACCAAACCTGTGGCTTTGGTGGCAGACACGTCAGCCGCGCTGCCAGAGCCTGTAGCTGCGCCAGCCCCACCACCCCGGCGCGGATTGGGCTGGGCGCGCTGGGTACTGGCCGCATTGGCATTGTTGGTGGTTGGGTTGGTCTTTTTGTTCAGCAGCACCAAGGAAACCACGGCAACCGTGGCTCAGCGCAGTTGGGCGCGCGAGATCCAGATCGAGCAGATGGGCCGTGTGTCGGACTCGGTCTGGTGCGACAGTGTGCCGGGGGACGCGTATGGCGTCTCACGCAACCGCGAGCAACGCTCAACCCGCCAGGTGGCGGACGGCCAGACTTGCCATGACGAACGCATCGACAAGGGTGACGGCACTTTTGTCAAGCGGCGCGAGTGCACGCCGCGCTACCGCTCAGAACCGGTGTACGACGACCGCTGTCGCTACTCCGTCAACCGCTGGCGCTCTGTGCGCGCGGTCAAGGCAGGTACGCAGGAATCATTGATGCCTGTGTGGCCCAGCGCGGGTAACCTCAATGCCAACTTTCTCGGTGGTAACAGTGGGGTGGGCGCGATCGGTTCTGAGCGCCAGGGTGCACGGCGCGAGACCTATGTGCTGGTGCTGAGTGCAAACGGCAAGACATGGACTTGCAACGTTTCTGAAAGCGTGTGGAGCAAATACCAGGACGGCGCGACCGTCCCGCTAAAAGTGCACCTGACTGGAGGCGCCGACTGCGCCAGCCTGCAATAAAGCGGGCCAGCGTAGCGCACACCTTTAGGCATTGAGGTAGCGCCCCACCAGGTGCTGGCGGAAGTAGAGGGCGTTGAGCGGTTCACCCGTGGCGCGGGTAATCAGTGCATCGGTGCTCCAGCGGCTGGCCTGGCTCCAGATGTTGGCGTCCAGCCAGTTCATCACAGGTGACAGGTCGCCACCGGCAATGCGCGCATCCAGATCAGGGTGCAGCTTGCGGATGGTGGCAAAGTACTGTGCGGCGTACATGGCACCCAGCGTGTAGCTGGGAAAATAGCCAAACATGCCAGACGGCCAATGGATGTCCTGCATGCAACCATTCTCGTAATTGCCGGCCACATCCACGCCCAGGTAGTCGCGCATCTTCTGGGTCCACAGCGCGGGGATGTCGTCCACCTCAATCTCGCTGTCGATCAGGGCGCGCTCGATTTCAAATCGCAGGATCACATGGGCTGGGTAGGTCAGCTCGTCGGCATCGACGCGGATAAAACCACGATGGACGCGGGTGAAGAGCCGGGCCAGGTTGTCGGCATCAAACGCGGGCTGATCGCCCAGGTGCCTCTTGATCAGCGGTGCAATCAGCTGCAAAAAGGCCGGGCTGCGCGCCAATTGCATTTCAAACGACAGGCTTTGACTCTCGTGCACGCCCATGGAACGCGCACGCCCCACCGGAAGGTGCAGGGTATCGCGCGGCAGGCGCTGCTCATACCGTGCATGTCCGGTTTCATGGATGATGCCCGACAAGCTGGGCGCAAAAGTGGCCTCGTTGTAGCGGGTGGTAATGCGCACATCCTGCGGCACGCCGCCGCAAAAGGGGTGGGTAGAAATGTCCAGCCGCCCGCCCTCAAAGTCAAAGCCCAGCAGACCCATGACGTCCACGCCCAGGGCGCGTTGGCGCTCCACCGGAAAGGGGCCAATGGCGGCGACTACGGTTTCGTGTTGTTGCCGCTCCATCACCTGGGTGATCAGTCCTGGCAGCCAAGTCTTGACTTCGCCAAACAGCGCGGTGATGGTGCTCTCGCGCATACCTGGTTCAAACTTGTCCATCAGGGCTTCGTAGGGCGTGACTCCGGTGGCATCGGCCAGCATGTGTGCTTCTTGGCGAGCCAGCTTCACGACCTCGCTCAGGTTGCGGGCAAAGCCGACCCAATCGTTGGCCTTGCGCTGCGTGCGCCAGGCATGCTCGCAGCGGGCAGCGGCCAGGCTTTGCGCCTCTACCAGGTCTTGCGGCAGGCGATTGGCCATTGCCCAATCACGGCGCATCTCGGCCAAACTGGCCTGGTCAGTGTCAGACAAATTGGCCTTGGCTGCGGCTTCAAACTGGGCTGGCAAGGCTGGGTCGGTCAGGGTCTGGTGCATCAGCACCTGCAACTCAGCCATGGCTGCGGCACGAGACTCGTTGCCTTTGGCGGGCATCATGGCCGCCTGGTCCCACCCGGCAATGGAGGCCAGGTGGCTGAAGTGGTGCAGGCGCTTGAAGGTAGCGTGCAGAGGTGCAAGGGTAGCTGTACTCATGGCGTGCTCTTGGGAATGTCGCGCGTGGGCACGCTGCGGTTGCAAATATTGCTGTGCAAGGCGCTGTGCACCGACCAGCCACCAATGGCGTGGCGACTGGCTTCCACCAGGGCGGTCCAGGTAGGGGTGTCGGTGCGCAGGATTTCGATGGCGGGCTGCTCGCCCACCGGTATGTCCGCCAGCATGCGCGCGCGGGTGATGGGAATGGCCTGTTCCGGTTTCTCATAAAAACCCATGGCGCCGGGGCCGCGTGGCAGTGATGCCAGCACGTCCATGCCTTTGACCACACGGCCAACTACGGTGATATTAAGGTCCAATGCCCGTGGGGCCTGGCCAATGATGGCGTATAGGCTGGTGCCGTTGCTGCTGTCAAGCGGGTTGCCGCGTGCAGCGCCCACCACGCCATAGCAGTGGGCAATCCAGGCCTTGTTTTTGGCGGGATCGGCAGCCACCGGCATCCCATCCACAAAGCCGCTCACCGGCGCCCAACCGTCTGCATCCTTGAAGTGACTCAGTGGCAATCCCTTGTAGGCAATAGAAAACTCGGCAGGCAGGCTGGCGCGTGCACTGCCCAGGGGCTTGGCTTTGTCCTTGTCCTCGTCATAGGGGTCAGCCCACTGGGTGACATAGTTGTCTTGTACCCGCACGACACCAATGCCGGTGTAGAAGCCCTCTCGCGTGAGGATACGGATATTGGCAACATGCTGTGGGGCAAAGCGCGGTGCGAGTTCGATGATGACGGGCTTGCCTTGGAGTTCCATGACCAGCGTGTTGTCAGGGTCCAGACGGCGCCAGTCGCCGGGCGCGGCGTTCTTGATGATGTCGGCCTGGCTCACGCGCGCTGGCTGGGGTTTGGCCATGGCAGCAGATGCCATGGCCATCGTTGCCAATACTGCCAGGCAAAAAAGTGGGATACGGTGCATGGGCATGGCCTTTACTCTTTCAAGGCCGATTTGCCCATTTGCCACAGCAAGAAGCTGTAAATATCGGCAGTCATCGCGTTGCGTTGCGTGGCAGTGCTCCCCATGCCGTGCCCAGCCTGCATATCCAGGCGCAGCAAGATGGGCTTGCCACTGGTGGTTGCGGCCTGCAAACGGGCAGCGGCCTTACCGGCGTGCCAGGCATCCACACGCGGATCGTTCATGCCCTGGACCAGCAGCACGGCGGGGTAGGCGGTGCCATCCTTGATGTGATGGTAGGTGCTCATCTCCAGCAGTGCCTTGAACTCTTGGGAATCTTTCGCGGTGCCGAACTCTGAAATGTTGGTGGCCCCATTGGCGCTGTCTTCGGCGCGCACGGCATCCATCACACCCACATCGAACACGGCGGCGGCAAACAGTTCGGGCGCGGTGGTCACCGCGCGCCCAACAAAAATACCGCCGGCACTGGTCCCCATCACCGCTAGGGTTTTAGGCGTGGCGTACCCCTGCGCGATCAAATACTGGGCGCAGGCCACACCGTCTTTCCAGGTGTTGGGCTTGGTTGCCTTCTGGCCCGCGCGGTACCACGGGTCACCGTTGACGCCGCTGCCGCGCACATTGGCCAGCGCCAACACACCACCCTTTTCGAACCAGGCCACGCGAGCAGCCGAGAAGCCCGCCGTTTGGGAAAACCCGTAGGCACCATACGCATTCAGCAGCGTCGGGTTGCTGCCATCGAGCTTCAGCCCTCTGCGGTAAAGCAGGGTCATGGGCACCTGCGCGCCGTCATAACTGCTGACCTCAACATTGCGCACTTCCAATTCAGGCAGATTGGGCAGTTCGGGGTTGACCCGCAGCCCGGAATTGACCGACAGTTCGCCACGCAGTACATAGGTTAGCGGCATTTGGGTCCAACCACTCAGGGTGTACATCACATCCCCGTAGGCATGTGCCGGTTCATCGCTCAAATAGGCGGCCCCCTGGAACGGCATGGGCACATCCATACCCTGGGGCTTGCCTTTGGCATAGCGGCGCAGCACTATGTCAGTTCCGTGGCGCACCGCAGTCACCAATGAATCGCGGGTGAGTGCGAAGTCCTCCATCACGCCGGTGGCCGGCGAGGCCGCCGCCTCCACTGCAAACTTAAGCTCGGGTTTGCGCAAGTCCAAGCGCATGACATGCTTGCGCGGTGCGTTGGCATGGGTCATAAAGAACAGATCGTTGCCACGCAAGGCAAGGTTGGTGATCTTGTCTTCATAGCCCGAAATCTTCGTCCAGGCCATGGTGGGCTTACCCAGATCGGCTACGCGACCCAGAAACAGAAAACCTTCGGGCAGGGTGGTGTCGGTGGTGCGGGCAATCACCCAGGGGCTACCCGGCACAAACAGCAGCGAACCCACATCCAAACGGCCCAGACCCAGGTTGCGCGTCACCGTGGGGCCGAAAACGGCCACGGCCTTGTCCGCCGCTTCGCCCACGGTATGCAGCATCACGCGGCTGTCCATATAGGCTTCTGACTCGGGTTCGCCCGGCGTGGGCACCTTGAGCTGGTTGAAAGCCAGTGAGCGGCTGTCGGGCAGCCAGTTCACGTCGGGTTGGTGAACCCGCTCAAAAACAGCAGCGATATCGTGACCGGACTCCACATCCAGAATGTGCAGTGAAGCATCTTCCGAGCCACCGGCAGATACGCCATAGGCCACGTATTTGCCATCCCAGGACGGGCGGTAGTAGTTTATGGCATGGGGCACGCCGGTGCGCTTTGCCTCTACTTCCGGGTCCATCAAAATGTGCTCAGCCCCACGCGTCCCTACGCGCATGGCCAGCTTGAACTGGCGTTCACCCTTGGCACGCTTGAGGTAGTAAATGCGGTCACCCGGCATACGGGTGATGCGGGTGATGGCATCGCCACTGGCGGAGGTCAGCTCGGTGATGCGCTTCTCCATGGCATCCCGCCCGGCAATCCTGTCCAGCGTGGCACGGGCATAAGCGCCCTGCCCTTTGAACCACTCCTGCACGTCCGGCGCACGAAGATTTTCCAAGTAGCGGTAAGGGTCCGTGAGCGTGACGCCGTGCAGCGTCTCGGTCACTTCGTGGATGGGAGCCACGGGTGGGGCGGGCACTTCTGCGGCACTGCACACGGCAGCTGCGGATAGCAGCCACGCGCCCAGCACCACGCAAGCCTTGGTTGGGTACAACCTTTGCATAGTCACCTTTCATTGAACAAGGGCGACAGCATAACGGCTCTGGCACTACCTTGTCACGGCAGCAACGTCGACCTCTGCTCCCGCTTTGTTTCAAGCGAGACAACGGTGAGATACTCTGACACGCATTCGAAACTTCGCCCTTCACTGACCCAACCATCCTAGCCCACAACCATGAAAATCATTCCGTCTGGACGGGTCACATCCGCCAAGGGGTACGCACTCAGAGCTTGGATTCTGTGTGCAACGGCATTGACTCCCATACTTGCATACAGCCAGATCAACACATTGGATGGAGAGTGGATGGGGGGCCTTGCCTGTGGAGAGCTTCAGACACCATCCGCACGCTCCACCAAAGCGTTCACAGCCGGCGTGACCTTGAACACATCGATGGGCTCCATGCGCGGAACGCGCCAGAGCGCGCAAATCCTCGAAACTTACTCTGGGTCGATCGACCGAACAGGTCGAGTGACCCTGGACGCCAGCGGCCACTGGAAAGGTGATCCCAGCAGGGCATGGCGCATTCGACTGCATGGCAATCAGAGTGGCTCACGTATGGTGTTGCGTGGCCCGATGGAATCACCAGACGGCAAGACCCATCTCAGAGCCTGTCACATGGAATTGAGCAATCTAGCGGTGGAACAACGCGCGCGAGCCAACAGCAAGCCGTCGCCCGTGGTGCCTAAGACGAGCGTACGGCCCACTCACCCGGCAGAACCTGCGCGCGAGCCCCCGCCTCCTGCAGGCCAAAAGCAGCAAGGTGAACAGGCACAAGCGGCGAAGGCGCTGGAACAGAAAGCTATCGAAAACGCAGCGGAAGAGCGGGCTATTACAGCAAAACGACAAGCTGACGATGCCACCGCCGCAACAGCCAGGACACAAGCGCTAGAGATTGAGAACGCACGTCTGCTTGCTGAAAAGGCAGCCGCAGAACGGGCTGCAGCCGAAAAAGCGGCAACGGAAAAACGCGCTGCAGACGCCAAGAAGGTGCCTATCAAAGCGCGATCGACGATGGATTTATAACAACGACCCTAGTGGAGAAAAAATGGCCATACAGACCAAAAAAACCGAAGAGCTCTTTCTTAAAATTGTCAAAGTAGCCGTGCTTGTGTTCATGGGCCTGGCATTGCTGGCTGTCATTGCTCTCGGGCTAAACGTGGCCTATCAGATGGCCAAAACACCCAACGAACCAGCCCCAGCGCAAAAAGCGCCGGAACAACAGGTCACTATGGACGATCTTAAAAAATACCTTCTCAAGGACGACAAGGCCGGTGAGCAACAGCCGTCGCAATCATCCCCAAAGCCCTTGGCCCCTACCCTGCGTTACCTTGAAGATGTCACCCGGTTGTACCGATGCTCGGTCGAGTTTGCAAAAAAGGTGGGGGCCGAGATTGAGGAAGAAGACAACGCAGCAGCAGCGCAACGGGTGGAGATTTTGCGCACCCAAATCGAAGAGGCCGCAGCCGACAAGCGCCGGGGCGAGCGCTGGGTCAAGGCAGCGACCGAATTCACCTGCGCGGCGCTGGCTGATTCCAGCATCATTGCCATGCGCAAGGAAGGAAAGCTCAAAAGCGTTTTCTATCCGGTGTTGAACTTCCACAAAAGCGCTTGGGACGCCATTCAAGATGAAAAGGCCCGCTTCGAACAGGCCGAAAGTGACCGGGTGGAACAGGAGCGTTTGTCAGAGGCTGCCCGCATCGCATTGGCACGCAGCAACGCTCTATCCAGTGCCATCGCGGCGGCCGTCGCATTTGGCACATTCATGTTGTTAGCCATCTACTTGCTGGGCGCCAAGATTGAAACCAATCTGCGCGAGATCAATGGGTCCATCCGTGCAGCAGGCGGGTCGCACGTGGAGTCCTAGCGAGCCAAAGAATTTATTTCTGCCCGTCTGGCCGGATGGTGACCTCAACCTGCATGGTGGTTGCCACTGGTTCTGCGTCGCGCAGGCCGGGATTGAATCGCGCCTTCAAAAAGTCGCGCCGCACCAGCTCGGCAAAGATATCAGGTAAGTCTGAGGTCTCGACCACCACGTCATCCACCGCACCGGCTGCATTGATGAACAGGCTTAACACAATGGTCCCGGACTCGGTTCTGCCGCGCAATTCGGGCATGTCCAAAGGAATGTCTTCAACCACCGCCGGCTGCGTGTCCAACGATTCGGCAGGCCAATAGCCATTTGCAGGCCCCGGCGCGCCGGTTGCTTCGGGTTCTTCGGGCTTGTTGGCCTCAGGCTGTGCCTGCTCGCGCACCGTTGCCTTTTCAGTGTTCGGTGATTTGCGTTGGCTGGGCACGGCGACCAGAGATTTGTCGACCGGGACGAATCGCGCCTTGACCACCAATCCGTTGCCCCGCACCTGCGGCTTGCTGCTCCAAAACCTCAAAGACGACGGCGCAAAAACTGCGAACAGCAACACATGCAAGGCACAGGATGCAATGATTGAAATGGCGAGCCTTGACTTGCTGTAAGACGCCTGAGGCTCTAACAATTTCCGATCAATTGAAAAATTTGACATGCGACTGGATTATCCCAGCGTGACTCACTCTGGCGCAGGAGCAACCGTTCACCAGCATTGCGCTGCCATTTCCGCTAGAGTGCCCCTCCCGGGGGAGTTTCTTCCGCACACCTTTTATCCATAAGGAATCCCATGTCCATTTCACTCTACACCACCAGTGTTCCCGTTTTCAAACAGATGCTGCAGGCACTCAGCGACGTGCTGGGCAAGGCCGAGGCGCACGCGCAAGACCGCAAAATTGACCCTGCAGCCTTGTTGCAGGCGCGATTGTTTCCAGACATGCTCCCCCTGGTCCGTCAGGTACAGATTGCTTGCGACTTTGCCAAGAGTGTCAGCTCACGGCTGGCGCAGGTCGAGGTGGCGGCCTACGAGGACAACGAGCAGAGCATTGCCGAACTCCAGTCGCGCATATCCAAAACCATCGCTGTGCTGGATGGCTTGACCGCTGGTCAGTTCGAGGGCAGCGAAACACTGGACATTGTTTTACGCCCGGGAACACCCAAAGAGAAAAAATTGTCCGGCCAGTCGTACTTGCTGGCCTACGGCTTGCCGCAGTTTTTCTTCCACGTCACGACCGCCTACAACCTGCTGCGGCACAACGGCATAGAGATCGGCAAGAAAGACTTCATGGGCACTTACTGACAGCAGGCGCCTCAAGTCGGCATGGCACTACGCCAGATCAAACCACACCCCATACGATTACTATTATATTTGTAGCTGCATACGTAATCTTGATGAGGGCTACAGCCTGTTTTGTTCAATAATTTTCCCGCGTAGACAGGTTACGCGACGTGGCATCCAGAAGCTTGCCATGAGGCAACATTTTTCGATAACCTGGTAAATTTGGACGGTCTGCTATGCTCGTGACATGACAGTAAGCGAGCAAGCTTGGTCGCGTAACAATTCCGGACAAGCCTAGCGACAATTTGGCGCCAGGGACGCTAAATAGTGTCCTCAAGCAGGCCGGTCTAAAGTGAGGTTTTATGCGCTACGCAATAGTCATTGAACAAGCAGAAAATAATTTCTCAGCTTACGTGCCGGATCTGCCCGGGTGCGTCGCAACAGGTAAAACCCTTTCGGAGGCGGAAGATGAAATTCGGGATGCCACCGTCTTCCATGTCGAGGGTCTGCGCGAAGATCACTTGCCGGTTCCCCCTGGCCTAAGCCATGTCGAATACGTTGAAGTCGTCGCATAACTGGCTACTCTGTGCGGTCTGGACATCGCGGACTCCTTCTTGGGGAACAATAAAGTGTCCGTGAAATTGGGGGCAACTCCAAGTCCAATAACTACACCTTACTCACGGCGGACTCTGACCTGTCGAAAGTGGCGCAGACGCACGGATGCAAGGTGAGACTGTATGAGCTCTATTTTGCCAATCGACACTGACCCACACCTACAGGAGGCGGTTTCGCCGCAAAGTGTGGCGGTCCGGTCATTTTTCCATTAGGCGTCAGAAGTCGCATGCATGCTCCCGAGTTCGTCGATAAGTCCACTGATCCAAAGGCGTGGCGCAAACACTCCCGAGCGCTAAGGCACTCAGCCAATGTTCTGTGGGATGACTTCGTCGAGCTTGTCACGCAAGCGGTATCACGGGCGAAGGCGAAGAACGAGATACCAAACTTAGAGTTAGCCATCGAAGCGATCGAAACGGTAAAACTGTTATACGGGCTAGCCCTGGAAACGGCGCTAAAAGCTTGGCTCATCGAGCACTCACCAGAGAAGATCGAGATCAGAATAACAATGAGTGGCGACGGATCACCTAAACATGCAGAGCTGAAGAGTTTTGGAATCCCGCCAAACCAAGGACACAACATACTTGCTCTAGCAGAAGCTGCGGATGTTTTTGGGAAGGGTTTCTCAAACGTCCTGAAAACCGACGGTGACCGTGCTGCACTTAGGAATATCTGTAGGGATCTCGGGGAGGTGGTCGTCTGGCGGGGAAGATATCCAGTCCCCATGTCGTCATTCGATCCGGTTTCGCCTGATCCACAGGTTCCAGTGGCGGCATTGGCCCACTATCTGCGAGACTGGCTTGACCCGCTTCTCGATGCCCTACTTGTTTAACACTTCAGAACAACTACTCGCGCATGAGTTCGCGGTTGCGTCGAACCCTTAAATATATGGACTCCTCCACAAGTTCAAGAAACTGACCGATAGTTTGCCTATTTGGGAAGCGCCTGCACCATACCCGATTTTAGTTTTGCCGCCCTGAGCCCTTTTACCAAAGAATTGGCTAGGTAAACGAGCCGCTAGCCCTCGTCAAACATAAGCAAGCAGCTCCTAATTCAGTAGCAAGCCACCCAACTACCCCAACTCAAACCGCACGCCCTGCGCCAGCGGCAGTTCACGTGAATAGTTGACGGTATTGGTCGCCCGGCGCATATAGGCCTTCCAAGCGTCCGAGCCGGACTCGCGGCCACCGCCGGTCTGCTTTTCGCCACCAAAGGCGCCGCCGATTTCTGCGCCCGAGGTGCCGATGTTCACATTGGCAATGCCGCAATCCGAGCCCGCTGCCGACATAAATTGCTCGGCCTCACGCACATCGGTAGTGAAGATCGATGAGGACAGCCCTTGTGGCACACCGTTGTTGAGCGCAATTGCCTGTTCCAGCGTTTCATACTGCAGCACATAGAGGATGGGCACAAAGGTCTCGTGGCACACCACCGCCGTTTGTGCGGGCATCTGTACCAGGGCCGGGCGCACATAGTAGGCATTGGGGTAGCGGTCTTGCAGCACCCGCTCACCGCCAGCCACTACACCGCCCTGCTCCCGCGCTTGCTGCAACGCTGCTTGCATGGCATCGAACGCGGCGCTATCGATCAGCGGACCAACCAGGGTGCCGTCTTCCAGCGGCGAGGCTATGGTGAAGCTGGCAAAGGCGCGGGTCAGGCGCGCCACCAGATCGGCATGGATGGAGGCGTGCACAATCAAACGGCGGGCCGTGGTGCAGCGCTGGCCTGCGGTGCCTGCGGCGGCAAAGGCCACGGCGCGCACAGCCATGTCCAGGTCGGCCGATGGCGCGACGATGATGGCGTTGTTGCCACCCAGTTCCAACAGGCTGCGGCCAAAGCGTGCCGCCACGCGCGGCCCCACGGCCTGGCCCATGCGGGTGCTGCCGGTGGCCGACACCAGCGCCACCTGCGGATGGTCTGCCAAGGCTTGGCCTACATCGGCCACACCCATCAGCAACTGCGACAGGTTGCCGGTGTTCACTGTGCCAAAGCGCTGGCAGGCGCGGTCAAACACGGCCTGCACCGCCAGTGCGCACAGCGGTGTTTTCTCGGACGGCTTCCACACCACGGTGTCGCCGCAGACCAGCGCCAGCGCGGCGTTCCAAGCCCACACCGCCACCGGGAAGTTAAAGGCGGTGATGACGCCCACCACGCCCAGCGGGTGCCAGGTTTCCATCATGCGGTGCCCGGGGCGTTCAGACGCAATCGTCAAACCATACAACTGGCGCGACAGCCCCACGGCAAAGTCGCAGATGTCGATCATCTCCTGCACTTCACCCAGGCCCTCGGACAACACCTTGCCCGCCTCCAGCGAGACCAGCGTACCCAATGCCTGCTTGTGGCTGCGCAGCTCTTCGCCCAACAGGCGCACCAACTCGCCACGCTGCGGCGCGGGCACACTGCGCCAGGCCTGCTGCGCCGCATGGGCGCGCGCGATGACGGCTGCCACCTCGGTCAGCGGTGTGGCATGGACTTGGCCCAGCGTGGCGCCATCGATGGGGGAGCGTGAACGCAGGTCGCCGCCTGCATGGGCGCTGGCGGGCACGCCAAGCGATGCGAGAACGGTCTGAATGTCAGTGGAATGTGTGGGCATGGTGATTCCTCAACAAGGCTTAACCGATGGACTCGACCTGGCGCGACTGCTGGTAGGCGCTGCCAAAGCGGTTGGCCAAAAAGTCTGGCAACTCTACCTGCTCCTGGCGGATGAAGCCGGACTGGGGCAATTTGCCCTCGCGGAACAGGTCCACAGCAGCGCAAATGCCGGCCGCTGTGGTGATCTGGATGGCGCTCAAAGGGGCCTGTTCGTTGCGGTCGGCAAAAATCTTGCGGGCAAATACTTCCTGCACCAACTGGCCGTCGCGCTCGCCACTCACGGTGACAAACACCAGCACCACGTCCTGCATGGTCAGTGGAATGGAATTGCGCAGGATGTTCTTCAAATTCTCCTGGTCAAACTGCATGCCCAGTTCTTGCAACAGCATCTTCATGATGTCGCAGTGGCCGGGGTAACGCACCGTCTTGTAGTCCAGCGTTTGCACGCGGCCCTTGAGGGTTTCGCACAGCGTGCCCAGACCACCCGAGGTGTTAAAGGCTTCGTATTCAGTGCCGTCCAGCGAGAAGTGTTCCAGACCTTCGAGCGGCAGCACTTCAATGATCTGGCCGTCGCGAATGGCTTCGCAGGGGTGGCAATATTCGTTGATCAGGCCATCCACACTCCAGGTCAGGTTGTACTTGAGCGAGTTGGTGGGAAAGGCCGGCAAGGCACCCACGCGCATCTGGACTTCCCGCAGCTGGGTGAACTTTTTGCTCAGGTGGTGGGCCACGATGCCGATGAAGCCCGGCGCCAAACCGCACTGCGGCATGAAGGCGGTTTTGGCACCGTCGGCCATCTGCATGATGGCGCGTGTGGCGGTCACGTCTTCGGTCAGGTCAAAGTAGTGGCAACCCGCCTCCAGTGCCTGTGTGGCCGCCATGATGGCCAGGTGGTAAGGCAAGGCGTTGATGACGGCGTCAAAACCCTTCAGCTCTGCGCGCAATGCGGCGGCGTCGGTCGTATCAACCTGCGCGGTTTTTATCGGCAAGTGGGCCAGCTTGGCCAGGGCATCGGCACTGCGGTCCACTACTTTGACCTGGTAGTCTCCGCAATTGGAAAGCAAGCTAGCAATCGTCTGGCCGATATGGCCCGCACCCATCAAAACAACGCGCATGAAAAGTCTCCTGAAATAGTGGTTGGTATGCAGAAAGTTTAGGCGCGGTGGCGGACATAATGCACAGTCACTTTGACGAAACAGATGTATTGAATGACAATTTGTCATACATATTTATCAAATCGACCAAATGGCCACACCACCCCAAACCCAACGTACGGCCGGGTTGCGCGACCAACTGGACCGTGATCTTCTGGCTTTGCTACAGGCCAATGCCCGCACATCCACGGCCGATCTGGCACGCCAACTCGGCACGGCACGCACCACGGTGCTGGCACGATTGGCCCGCCTGGAGCGCGAAGGCGTTATCGCGGGGTACACACTGCGGCTGGGGCAGGATGTGCTGGACCAAGGCCTGCAAGCGTTTGTTGGAATCACCGTGCAACCCAAATCCGGACGCGACGTGGTGCGCCAACTGGAGCGCATGCCCGAGGTGCGCCAGCTCTGCGCAGTGAGTGGCGAATTTGACTACGTAGTGCTGCTACGTGCTGAAACGGCCCTGCGCATGAACACCCTGCTGGACGAAATGGGCAACTTTGACGGCGTGGTCAAGACCACCACATCCGTGGCGCTGGAGTGGAAGATCGATCGGACGTGATCTGACCGGGTTTACAATCGCGCCATCAGTTCGGCACTACGCCGATCTGTAAACGCTAGGGGTGCTGGATGTCTTGCGATATCCGGCTGAGATAACACCCTGGAACTTGATCAAGGTAATACTTGCGCAGGGAAGCGTGATTGAACTGCTTGCGCCCACTTCATGGAGGGGTCGCGTGGCATGTCTGCACTCCCCTGCCGTCGACCAAAGGACTTTCGATGGCAATCCGTCACACACTGAAACTTTCCCCCACCGCTGCGGCGTTGGCCCTGCTGTTTGCCGTGCCCGTTGGGGCACAAACCACCACCCAATACCTGGATGCAGTCACCGTCACGGGCAAGGCCGCCCCGGTGCTGGACATTGAACGCGCCGAGGTGGGCGGTTTCGGCCAGTCTTTGGCCAAAACCCCGCAAAGCATCACGGTGCTGGGCGCCGACTTGCTGGCCGCCACGGCCAGCAGCAGCCTGTCCCAGGCCATCAAGCTCGACGCCTCTTTGGCTGACAGCTACAACACCACTGGCTACATCGAAGGCCTGTCGGTGCGCGGCTTCTTGCTGGACCAGGGCACCAACTTTTTGCGCAATGGCCTGCCCATTTCCAACATCGCTCCCATTGCGATGGAAAACAAGGAACGCGTAGAAGTGCTCAAGGGCGTAGCGGGCCTGCAGTCCGGCGTGTCGGCACCCGGCGGTCTGGTGAATTTTGTGACCAAGACGCCGCAGCGCGATGCCTTCACCACCGTGTCGCTGGGCGCGGATGGCAATGGCGGCAGCAAGGTGCACATGGATGCCAACACCGCGTGGGGCGCTGTCGGTGTGCGCGTCAATCTGGCGGCTGAAGATCTGCACTCCGTGTTCGACCGTGCCGATGGCAAACGCGAATTTGCCAGCGTGGCTCTAGCGACGCAAGTGGCCCCCGCTACCCGCTTGTCGGCTGATCTGGAATACCACCACAAGAAGCAGCCCTCGGTCCCAGGTCTGGGTCTGCTCGACAGCAATGGTGACGGCGTGGCCGACACCTTGCCCGCACCGGTGTACAGCCGCCTGAACCTCAACAACCAGAGCTGGTCGCAGCCCTTTGAATCCACCGGTACCAACGCCCAGTTCGCCATCGATCACACCATCAGCACCGACTGGCAGGCACGCCTGGGCCTGGGCATGCAACGCACCACCACGCAAGACCGCCTGGCCTTCCCCGACGGCTGCAGCACCGGCCCCAACTACGTCTACCCCGGTCTGTGCGGCAATGGCGATGTGGACATCTACGATTACCGCAGCGAAAACGAAGAACGCAGCACCTGGGCCTGGGATGCCACGCTGCAAGGCAAGTTCTCCGCGCTCGGTGTGCAGCACCGCGTCAGCCTGGGCTTGAGTGGCCGCAATGCCAAGACCGAACTCAACCCCACGCAGGCCTACAACTGGGTGGGCACCACCAACATCAACACCCCCATTGCGCTGCCGGGCGATGGCACGGCCCTGGACCTCAACACCAATAGCCGCGAACGCGCCGTGGATGCCTCGGCCTCGCTGGTTAGCAACTTGACAGCCAGCGTGCAAAGCTTTGTCGGCCTGCGCAGCTCGCACCTGAACCGTTCGAGCGAACGCAGCGATGGCTCACGCGCCATTGCCTTCGAGCAGACCGTGACCACCCCTTGGGCTGGCCTGGCGTGGTCAACTGTGACCAGCACCATGCTGTATGTCAGTTGGGGGCAGGGTGCGGAATTGGAGGCGGTGCCAAACCGACCCACCAAGTATGTGAATGCCGGCCAGGTGCTGCCGGCCCTCAAGAGCGAGCAAACCGAGGTGGGTGTGAAATGGCAGGCACATGACCGCCTGCTGGTATCCGCTGCACTGTTCAACATCGACAAACCCTATGGCGATGACCAGCCCACCGCCAGCGGCATTCCACTGCGGGTGGCCGGCGGCAAGACCGCGCGCCACCGGGGCGTTGAGCTGGCCGCAGTGGGCCAGGTGACTTCCCAACTCTCCCTGCAAGCCAGCCTGACCGTGCTGGACGCCAAGTACACCGCCGCCGTGGACCCCAACCTGGTGGGGCAGTGGGTCACCAACGTGCCCAAGGCCAAGGCCTCGCTGTTTGCCGACTACAAGATCGCATCACTTCCCGGCTTGTCCCTGAACGGTCTGCTCACTTCCGAGAGTGGCAAAACCGTCACCGCCGACGGCAGTGTGACCCTGCCATCGGCATGGCAACTGGACGCGGGTGTGCGCTACCAAAACCGCCTGATTGGCAAGCTCACGCAGTGGAGCCTGAACGTGGAAAATTTGACGGACCGCAGCTACTGGCGCGAGGCCCCCACCCAGTACTGGGGCAGCACCTACCTGTTTCCTTCCACACCGCGCACCGTGCGGGCCCGGGTGACGGTGGAATTTTGAGACCCCAACTCATCTGCCTTTTAGGTGCCGAGTGCACCGGCAAGACTACCCTGGCCCGTGATCTGGCAAATCAGTTGGGCTCCCCGTGGGTGCCCGAGTACCTGCGCCGATTCACCGCGCTCCATGGCCGTACCCCCCGGCAAGATGAGCAGAACCACATCCTGCAAGAACAATGCACGCTCGAAGAAGCCGCACTGCAACTGGCGCGCCAACAAGGCAAGGTCTGGGTGGTCTGCGACACAGCACCGCTGCTCACGGCCGTCTACAGCGACTGTGTATTTCATGACACTTCGCTGTACCCGCAGGCTTGGGCACTGCACCAACGCTACGCGCTGACTCTGCTGCTGGAAACCGGCATTCCATGGGTGGCCGACGGAGTCCAGCGCGATGGCGAGGCGATGCGCACCACCGTGCACGCGCGCCTGTTGCAAACCTTGCACCAATCCGCCCTGCCTTTTGTGCACATCGCCGGCACGGGTGATCAACGCCTGCAAGCAGCCCTGGATGCAGTGGAGCACCTAGCAAGCGGTTAGACTGGCCATTCGTTTTTTTGCAGGAATTCACCATGAGCGAACTTGTTGCCTACAGCCTGGAAGACGGCATTGCCACCCTGACCCTGAACAACGGCAAGGTCAACGCCTTTTCCCACGAACTAATTGCCGACTTCAACCGTAGCCTGGACCGCGCGCAGGCTGATAGTGCGGTGGTCATCGTCACCGGCCAACCCGGTATTCTGAGCGGCGGTTACGACCTGAAAGTCATGATGGCCGGCCCGCAGGCTGCCATTAACCTGGTGGGCGAGGGCTCTGCCTTGGCGCGGCGCATGTTGGCCCACCCCCAACCGATCATCGTTGCCTGCCCTGGCCACGCTGTGGCAAAGGGCGCCTTTGTGCTGCTGTCGGCGGACTACCGCATTGGGGTGGAAGGCCCTTTCAGCATTGGCCTCAACGAAGTGAAGATTGGCATGACCATGCACCACGTGGGCATTACCCTGGCGCGCGACCGGCTGACGCCACCGGCCTTCCAACGCGCCGTCATCAACGCAGAAATGTTCACCCCGCAGGGTGCAGTGATGGCCGGTTTCCTGGATCAGGTGGTGCCGCCCGAGCAGCTGATGCCCACCGCCCGTGCAGTAGCCCAGCAGTTGCAGAAACTCAACCCAGGCGCACACAAGGGCACCAAGCTCAAGGTGCGCAAGCTGTTGCTGGACACACTGGATGCCGCCATTGCGCTGGACAAGACCACTGCCCTGATGTAACTCTTTAAGTAAAATGGCCTCCTAGCCCTCGTCAACATTGGGTAAATCGCTCATATTTTTATAGCAAATTTCCCATATATGACTTCATCCCTGATTCGCCGCCTGGCACTGGCTCTGCTCATCATCGCCCTCTTGGTGGGAGGCATCTGGTGGGCCAAGCGGCCCAAGCCGATCGCCGTGGTGGTGGTGGAGATAGACCAGGGCAAGGTGGAATCCAGCATCGCCAACACCCGCGCTGGCACGGTGGAAGCCTGTTTGCGCACCAAGCTCTCGGCCACCATGGGCGGGCGCATTGAAGTACTGGCAGTCAAGGAAGGCGACAAAGTCAAAAAAGGCCAGTTGCTGATGAAATTGTGGAACGACGACCAGCAGGCCCAAAGTACCCTGGCCCAGACCCAGGTGCAAAGTGCACAAAAGCGGGTTGTCGAGGCTTGCACCGTGGCCGCCAATGCCGAAGCCGAGGCCAAACGCCAGAGCGCCCTGTTCCAGAAGGGCTTTGTCTCCGGCTCGCGTGACGATCAGGCCCGCGCCGACGCCCAGGCCCGGCGCGCCACCTGCGACGCCGCCAAGGCTGATGTGGTGCAAGCCCAAGCCCGCGTGAGCGCCACGCAGGTTGAGCAAAAACGCACCGTGCTGTACGCGCCGTTTGCCGGTACCGTGGCCAAAATTGTGGGCGAGGTAGGGGAATACTCAACACCCTCACCACCCGGCGTGCCCACACCACCGGCAATTGACTTGATCGACGACACCTGCTTGTATGTGCGCGCCCCCATGGACGAGGTGGACGCACCCAAGATCAGCGCCGGGCAGACCGTGCGCATCAGCTTTGACGCGCTACCCAAACAATCCTTTGCCGGCAAGGTCAAGCGCGTAGCACCCTATGTGTCGGCAGTAGAAAAGCAGGCCCGCACGGTGGACATTGACGCCACGCTGGACACCGACAAGACGCCGCCCAAACTTCTGGTGGGCTACAGCGCCGACGTGGAAGTGGTGCTGGCCGTGCGCGACAAGGTAGTGCGCGTGCCAACCTCAGCGCTGCAAGAAGGGGGCCGCGTACTGGTGGCCGGCGCAGACGGCACGCTGCAAGAACGCAAGATCAAGACCGGGCTGGCCAACTGGGAGTTCACCGAGGTATTGGATGGCCTGGCCGCTGGCGACAAAGTGGTGACCTCGCTGGAACGCGAAGGCGTCAAGCCCGGCGCTGCCTACGTGCTGGACGATAAAGCCAAGAAATGACCGCGCAAATCGAACTCGCTGGCATTGAGCGGGTGTTCCACCTGGGCGACTCCGATGTGCACGCCCTGCGTAACCTGAACCTGGACATTGGCGCTGGCGAATACGTGGCGGTGATGGGGCCATCGGGTTCTGGAAAATCCACCCTGCTCAACCTGCTGGGCTTGCTGGACCGCCCCAACACCGGCGTGTACCGGCTGGAAGGCCGCGATGTGACCACCCTCTCGCCGGATGAGCAGGCGCGCGTTCGCAGCCAGCGCATTGGCTTTGTGTTTCAGAGCTTTCACCTGGTGCCACGCCTGACCGCCGCCGAGAACATTGCCTTGCCCATGGTGCTGGCCGGGCTGGCGCCGGCACAACGCTCAGCACGGGTGGCGCAGGCACTCAAGGACTACGGGCTGGTGAATCGCGCCGACCACCGCCCGGACGAACTCTCTGGCGGGCAGCGCCAGCGCGTGGCCATTGCCCGTGCCACCATCATGCAGCCGGCCATGATTCTGGCCGACGAACCCACGGGCAACCTGGACCGCAGCACCGGCGAAGAGGTGGTGCGCCTGCTGGAAGGCCTCAATGACCAGGGCGTGACCTTGATCGTGGTGACCCATGATGGCGCACTGGGCAGCCGGGCCCGGCGCCAGTTGCTGATGGAAGACGGCGCCATTCAGCACGACACGTGCCGTGACCCGCAGGCCGAGCCAGCATGCGCAACACCGACCTGATCCGCTTCGCGCGCGACGCGGCCACCGGCAACCCGCTGCGCGCTGGCCTGCTGGTACTGGCTATGTCCATTGGCGTGGCCTCCGTTGTGATACTCACCGCGCTGGGCGATGGGGCGCGGCGCTACATCATGAATGAGTTTTCGTCACTGGGCAGCAACCTGGTTATCGTGCTGCCCGGTCGATCGCAGACCGGGGGGTTCAGCCCAGGTAACGCTATCACCAATACCACGCGCGACCTGACCATTGACGACGCCCAGGCACTTGAGCGGGCCAGCGCCGTGGCCCGCGTGGCACCGCTGGCCGTGGGCACCTCGGAGATCAGCGCTGAGGGCAAGCTGCGCGAGGTGCTGGTGGCCGGCACCACGTCCCAATACGTGGAACTGCGCAAAATGGCCATGGCCCAAGGGCGCTTTCTGGCACCAGGCGACTGGCGCCGTGGGAACAGCGAAGCGGTGATTGGCGCCAAAGTGCGCGACGAGCTTTTCGGTGCCAACCCTGCCCTGGGACAACTGGTGCGCATTGGCGACCGGCGCGTGCGCATTGTGGGCGTGCTGGCTGCCGCCGGCCAGGGCCTGAGCATGAATACCGACGAGCTGGTGTTTGTGCCCGTATCACTGGCGCAGTCCATGTTCAATAGCAACACGCTGTTTCGCATCATGATTGAAGCCCACAGCCGAGAGGCCATCGATGCCGCCAAGGCCCAGATCACCGAGATCATCAAACTGCGTCACGAAGGCGAGTTGGATGTGACTGTTATCACCCAAGACGCGGTGCTGGCCACTTTCGACCGTTTGCTCAGTGCGCTGACCCTGGGCGTGGCAGGCATTGCCGCCATAAGTCTGGCAGTGGCCGGCATTTTGGTGATGAACGTGATGCTGGTGTCGGTTACGCAACGCACCGCCGAGATTGGCTTGCTCAAGGCGCTGGGCGCCACCGGCAGCGGCATCCGTGCTGTGTTTTTAACCGAGGCCGTACTGCTTTCTTTCACGGGTGCCGTGGTGGGTTACGTGCTGGGGCTGTTGGGCGCCGCGATTATTCGCCAGCTGTACCCCACCTTTCCGGCCTACCCACCCGACTGGGCCGTGCTGGCCGGCTTGGGTACAGCGTTGGTGACCGGTATCTTGTTCGGCGTCATGCCAGCACGCCGGGCCGCGCAGATGGACCCGGTGCAGGCTCTCTCCAAACGGTAAGCCGCGACGACTAACACCATGTTGCTTACCGACGCCCTTCGCCTGGCCATGCGTGCAGTCACTGCGCAACGTCTTCGCAGTTTTCTGACGCTGTTGGGCATTGCCGTGGGCATTGCGTCGGTGATTCTGCTCACCTCTATCGGCGAGGGCATTCACCGTTTTGTGCTGGCCGAATTCACCCAATTTGGCACCAACATTGCGAGCATCACGCCGGGCAAAGTCAAGACTTCGGGTCCGGCACCCACCGGCATTCCCAGTTCGGTGCGGCCGCTCACGCTGGACGACACGCTGCATTTGTCCAAGCTGCCCCAGGTCACCGGGGTATCGGCCATGGTCTGGGGCAACACCGAGATTGGCGCCAATGGGCGACTGCGCCGAAGCACCGTCAATGGCGTGGGGGCCGACATGCTCAACGTCTACAGCATGTCCGTACGCATTGGCCAGTTTTTGCCAAACGATGAACTGGAAAACGCCCGCGCCTTTGTGGTGCTGGGGTCCAAGCTCACCACAGAATTGTTTGGCACAGACAACCCGCTGGGGCAGCGCGTGCGCCTGGGCAATTCGCAGTTTCGCGTGATTGGCGTACTCGAATCCAAAGGCCAGTTTCTGGGCGTGGACCTGGACGATGCGGCCTACGTGCCAGTGGCGCGCGCCATGGAGTTGTTCAACCGCGACGGCATGATGAAGATCGACATCGCCTACCGCGAAGGCGTGCCCGCCGCCAGCGTGGTCAAGTCCATTACCCGCTTGCTGGAAGCGCGCCACGGCCGCGAAGATTTCACCATCACCACGCAAGAAGACATGCTGCGCAGCCTGTCCAACATCCTCGACATTCTGACCATGGCGGTGGGTGCGCTGGGCAGTATTTCACTGCTGGTGGGTGGAGTGGGTATCGTCACCATCATGACCATTGCGGTGAGCGAGCGCACCGGAGAAATCGGGCTGCTGGTGGCGCTGGGCGCGCCGCGCAACACCATCCTGGGCCTGTTCCTGGGTGAGGCAGTAGCGCTGTCGGCGCTGGGCGGCATCATCGGCTTGGTGCTGGGCATGGGCCTGGCCCAGATCATTCACCTGGCAGTGCCAGCCTTGCCGGTGCACACGCCGATCAGCTTTGTGCTGTTGGCCGAAGGCATTGCCATCGCTATCGGATTAGTGGCCGGTGTGCTGCCTGCCCGCAGCGCGGCACGGCTGGACCCGGTAGAGGCCTTGCGCTCCGAGTAGCCCCGTGGGGCGTCTATCATTTTTCAGTCAGTGTTTCGACCTGGCGCCGGGCAGTGTCAGTATCCTTGCCGTATTCGGCCAGATAACGGCTGCGCTCTTCGCTGCTCCATTCGGCCGATGAAAATCGGTCGCGTGTATAGCGGGCGCTGGTGTAGACCACGCCGCTTTGGCGAGCCATGGTGGCACGGTCGGGGAATCGGTCGGGGATCAGCAGGAAACCATCTACATCACGCAGGCGCAGTGGGAATGCCGGGTTTTTGTCCAACACCAGGGCACCAAATACCTGCAGCTTGAACTCGCGGCTTCCTGCCGCCACCTCGTCGTTGAACTGCAGTAGCGCAAACGGCACACCGTTGGCGTCGTCCACCCGCGCACTAACCACGTAGCGCCCAGCCTGTCGCACATTGGCCTTGAGGTAGAAGTTCAGTGACCCGGCCTCCAACGCCTCGCGCACGCCAGCCCAAGTGGCGGGCACGTCGGGCGTGTACACCACGTCAAACTGGGTCACACCCTGGCGCGAGTCGCTGGCTACCTCGGCCAGCAAGCGGATAGTGCCCGAGTAGTTGGCAAAGCCCTGTGTGGAGGGCGTGAGCCGTGCGGAGTACACCCCATCGCCGGCCTGGTCGTCGGCGCCCGCGCCATCGTCCGAGAACACCACCGAGGTCTGCGTCACTTTAATGGGCGTGCGTGAATCGGGAATGGACTGGGCCGAAGCATTGCGGACGATCAGCGGCAGGCTGTTGCCGCTGTCGTCCACCGCCGCTACGGTGAACTTGACACTTTCCGCGCCACTCAGGAACACCCGCTCCTGCGTGGTGCGCAGGCGGATACCGGACACCGCCTCACCGTTGGCGCCCCGCAGTTTCAGCTCTTCAGAAATGGGGGCAAAGGGACGCACCTGATCCGGGTGCTCGGCCATGGGACGGGATTCCGGTGGATAACGGGTGGAATCGCGGTAGCTGGAATAGACCTGCTCGGCACGCTCGTAGCGGCCACGCCAAAGCGTCAGCTGTTCTTGGCGGGCCTGCAGGCCGGCCGGGCTATAGGGCGAGCGGCCGTCGGTTCCAGTCCCTCCTGCTCCACCGGAACCGCCCCCCAATGTGGTGGCAGAACTTGACTGAACCTGCCGGTTGGCAGACGTGGCGCTCGCATCAGCCACCGGGTCGGCACCCCAGACGTACCAGCCCAGCACGGCTAGTGCAACGGCCGCGCCGCCCAGCCCCAAAAACTTCCAGCGCCGGTTCAAGCGTCAGTGCCGTCCATGCTGGCAGCCAGCCGCCCTTTAGTTGGCATTGGCGGCCATGTCGGCGCGCACCTTGGATACCACGCCGCCCCACGCACCATTGGTGTAATGGTTGAAGGCCTCCGTGTTGTCACGGAAAGCGACGCTGTGGTAGCTCCACTTGGCCTTGCCACCTTCGTTGGCGGCGGTGCCCATGGTTAGGTCATTGCAAAGCCAGTCGGATGGATTGCAGAAACCCGCACCACCGCTGCCAGAAACGCCGCCTGAGGAGTGGTAGGCCACAGCCTCGTCGTCCTGCCCCGGCAACACGCCCGAGTACAGCGTGCCCTTGGCTCCGGCATACATATAGAACCACTTGGCGCGGGTCTGGTTGTGGTCATACAGCGCACGGGCGGTGGCGGTCTTCAGATCAGAGGTCAATGGGTCGGACACTGCCCAGCTGCCCACGTTGGCCAGCTCGCTGCCGCCACCAGCACCAGCTGCCACGTCCACCCACTTGATGTTCCAGCCAGTTTGGGTGGTGCCATCGGTATTGCCACAAACGCCCGAGGAATTGGGCGATGCATTCTTCTTGCTGCGAGCGCTGCCGCCGTACAGCGACAAGGCATAGCCAATTTGCAGGTTACCAGCGCTGTGCGCAGCAACATAGCACCAGTTGGTGCCGGTGCAGTAGCAATCCAGGGCGTCACGGATGCGGTAGTTTTGGTCTGAAACGCGGTTAAATCCGTCCCAGTTGACTGACTTCTTGTTCACTCCAGCGGCCGTGCTGGACGGACCCCAGTAGGAAAAATCAGCATGGTTACCAGGCTGCGCGTTGCTGCTGCGGCCATTGATCCACAAAGAGTAGTTGGTGGCGTAGACACCACCAGCAATACAGAGCAATGCGACCAGCAGGGGTTTGGCAAAACGCATGGGTATCTCCTTGAATGGGGATTCAGTTTTTGGGGGTGCGCTAGTGTCTCCAAGGCGCCATTGCGACACAACTGGGGATTACCCGTGCCGCCATACACACCGTAGTTTTACCGCCGGGCCACACTTCAAGAAACGCGGAAAGTTTCCAGGTGGATGCTGGTTTCGGTGTTGCTGATGCCCTTGATCAGGCGGATGCGCTCCAGCACCGAGGCCAGGTCTTGCAGCGTTTGTGCCCGCAATTCGGCCAGCAAGTCCCAGCGGCCATTGGTATCGTGCAAGGTGGCGACGCCGGGTTCGCCCAGCAGGGAGGCGATGACGACGCGGGTCTGGTTGCCGTCCACCGCAATGCTCATCCAGGCTTTGATTTCGTTGTGCTGCACATCAGGGCGCAGGCGAACCGTGTAGCCAACGATGACGCCGTCGTCTTCCAGGCGGCGGATGCGGTTGGTGACCGTGCCGCGTGATACTTGCAATTTGGCGGCCAGTGCGGCCACCGTCAAGCGTGCGTCCTGACGCAACAATGACATCAGTTTGTGGTCAATTTCATCCATTATGGCAATTTACCATGCCATAAGGATAAGAAACTGGCGTTTTTTGTACATTTTTGACGATTGTTATTGTTTGGGCGAACAAGCACACTTGTTTCCATCGATTGCAAACCCTTTGCAAGTACTGAGGAGACAAAAATGAACACAACATCCACCACACCCTATTCCACCCTATTTTTAAGCCCGCAAGACGTAGCCACCATCGTGCGCCGCACGGGTCTGAAGGCCACCTTGCAGGGCATGGCGACTTACCTGCAGCAAGACTTCTTGCGCTGGAACAGCTTTGACAAATCACCACGCTTGGCCGCACATTCACCCGACGGCGTGATTGAGCTCATGCCGATTGCAGATACCAAAACATTCACCTTCAAATACGTCAACGGCCACCCCAAGAACACTGCGCGTGGCCTGCCCACGGTCATGGCCTTTGGCGTATTGGCCGATGTAGCCAGCGGTTACCCGCTGTTGGTGAGCGAGCTGACGTTGACCACCGCCCTGCGCACCGCCGCCACCTCGGCCCTGGCCGCACGCACGCTTGCCCGACCCGACAGCCGCATCATGGCCCTGGTGGGCAACGGTGCGCAAAGCGAGTTCCAGGCAATGGCCTTTCATCACCTGGTTGGCATTACCGAGATTCGCCTGTATGACGTAGACCCACAGGCCACTGCCAAGCTGGTGCGCAACCTGCAAAACAACCCGGATGCGGCCAGCCTGCGCCTGGTACCCTGTACCAGCGTGGCAGAGGCGGTGCGCGGAGCCGACATCGTGACCACGGTCACGGCCGACAAGACCAACGCCACCATCATCACGCCCGACCTGCTGGAGCCAGGCATGCACGTCAACGGCGTCGGTGGTGACTGCCCCGGCAAGACCGAGCTGCACGCCGATGTGCTGCGTGCCGCCAAGGTATTTGTGGAGTACGAGCCGCAAACCCGCATCGAAGGCGATCTGCAGCAAATGGACGCTTCGTTTGCCGTTACGGAACTCTGGCAGGTACTCAGTGGCCAAGCGGTAGGCCGCGAAAGTGCTGACCAGATCACCCTGTTTGATTCGGTGGGATTTGCGCTGGAAGACTTCTCTGCCTTACGCTTTGTGCACGACCAAGCCCAGGCGCTGCGCCTGGGTGCCGATGTGGCACTGATTCCGGCACTGGACGACCCGAAAGACCTGTACCAATTGGTACGCCCCACGGCTGAACTCCGCACCACCAGAAGCACCAGCAACGCTGCTTCCACACCGCAGGCATTGCAAACAGCGCTGGCATGAGCGCCCATTCGGTGCAGGCGCCCAGCGCCGTGGTGATGGTGCGGCCACACGCCTTTTGCTCCAACCCCGACACCCTGGGCGACAACGCCTTCCAACAACGCGGCGACGTTAGTGCCGCGGCCACAGTGGCCAAGGCAGCGTACCGCGAGGTCAGCACCATGGCACGCCGGCTACAGGACGCCGGCGTAACCGTGCACCTGTTTGACGACTGCGGCCAGGCCACGCCGGACTCGGTGTTTCCGAACAACTGGTTCTCTACCCATGCCGGCGGGCACGTGGCCATCTTCCCCATGGCCGCGCCCAACCGCCGCCTGGAGCGGCGCTGGGATGTGATCGACCTGCTGAAAGCACGTTACCGCGTGCAGGATGTGATCGACTACTCCGGGTTAGAGCAAGACGCCGTGTACCTGGAAGGCACCGGCGCCATGGTGTTGGACCACATTGACCGGGTCGCCTACGCAGTGCGGTCCAGCCGTGCCGACCCGCTGGCGCTGGAACGCTTTTGCACCCATTTCAATTTCGAGCCCATGCTGTTCGACGCGACCGATGCCCAGGGTCGCGCGGTGTACCACACCAATGTGCTGATGTGCATTGGCTCCGACTTTGTTATGGCCGGATTTGACATGATTACCGACCCAGCGCGGCGCAAGGAGGTACGAAGTCGCCTGGCAGAGAACGGTCGCACACTGGTGGAACTCAGCGCCGCACAAATTGGCGAATTTGCCGGTAATGCGCTGGAACTACAAGGCAGCCGAGGCCGCATCCTCGCGCTGTCAGCACGGGCACTACGCGCGCTGACGCCCCGGCAAGTGGCGACACTGGAGCAAAGTGTGGAACTGTTGGCACTGGACGTGCCCACCATTGAAACTGCCGGTGGCTCGGTGCGCTGCATGCTGGCCGGCATCCACCTCAAGGCCCGTCCGGTGCCCACGAGCCCACAGGCTTATTCAAACGATGGCGTCTCTGGCTTGGTGATGGGCTTGCCCGCAGCCGTCCAGGCGTCATAACCGCCTGCAAGGGATTGCACGTTCAGGTAGCCCATGTCTTGCAGGGCCGCAGCGGCCAAGGCGGCGCGGCCACTGGTCTTGCAGTACAGCACCACTTTGAGGTCGCGCGACTCTAGCGCCGGGTTGGCGCTGAACTTGAACTCCAGCATGCCGCGCGACATGTGCGCAGCGCCCGTCAGATGGCCCGCTGCGTACTCGTCTGCCTCGCGCACATCCACCAGCACATCGGCATTGCGGATGGCCTGTTCCGCATCCGCCAGGGCTATTTCCTGCACGCGGGATTTGGCAGTAGCAACGAGATCGTGTGCAGTTTTCATTCCGGCTTCCTTTTTTCAATTACTATAAAAACAATAGTGACGTATGTATATTCGACGAGGGCTAGCGGTCAGTTTCACCCTAAACGTTTGCCCAACCAGCGGGTCACATGGGCCAGCCCTTGGTGACCGGGGCCTTCGTCCAGTTGGGCCTCACCATGCCACGACAGGGCGCAGTCCAAGAGGCCCTCAAAGTCGGCGTCCAGTTGCTCGGGCGTGTACAGCATATCCAGATCCTTGGGGCCGCCACTGGCGTGCGCCAGTTGATCGGGGTGAAAGGCCTCCAGCAACAACCAACCGCCCACGCGCAGCCCTTGCGCCAATCGGCGGTGCGCTGACCGCCGGATGGCGCCGGGCAAATGGGCGTAGATCAGCACCACGGCGTCCAGCGTCCCAGCAACGGGCGCCCAATCGACCAGATCAACACACTGGGTGGCAATCTCCACTCTGCGGCTAACCGCCAGTTCCCGTGCCTTTTGGAGCCCCACGGCAGAGGAGTCAACCGATGTCACAGAGTGCCCCTGCTGTGCCAGCCAAACGCCGTTGCGCCCTTCGCCGTCGCCCGGCACCAGGATCTGGCTGTGGGGTGCAAAGCGCGTGGCCTGCTCACGCAAAAAGGCGTTGGGTTCGGTGCCGTATTTGTAGCCCGGCTCAGCAAAGCGTTGGTCCCAGAAGTTCATGACTGCCATTTTGGATCAACGCGGCACAATAAACGCAGCTTTCTCGACCACGGTGCCTACATTGCCCTGGGCCTTGATCTCAAAGTGGATGGTATGCGAGCCCGGCGCGGCTCCTTCGGTACCTTCCATGGGGCCCTGCACCCGCACTGCCACCCAACGGGCTTCGGTTGAGGCAATCTGCACATCGTTCTCCGACACCACCTCCAGACCCGGCATGCCCGAGACCGAGATATGGAACTGTTGCGTGGCTTCAGTGGCATTCATGATTTGCAGGCGGAACACGTTCTCAATACGCCCACCCTCGGCAATGCGCGCCAGCGCACCACGGTCGCGCACCACGTCCACCTTGAACGGAATGCGCAGCGTCAGGCTCACGGCCATGGCGATCACGGCTGCGGCCAGAATGGCGACGTACACCAGCACCCGTGGACGCAACACATGACGCAGAGTCTGGCTGCGGGTCCAATGCTGGTTGATGGCGTTTTCGGTGGAGTACTTCACCAAGCCACGGGCGTACCCCACTTTGTCCATCACCGTGTCGCACACGTCTGCGCAGGCGCCACAGCCGATGCACTCGTACTGCAAACCCTTGCGGATGTCGATACCGGTGGGGCAGACCTGCACGCACAGGCTGCAGTCCACACAGGCACCCAGGTTGAGCGTGGCTGGGTCGGCTTTCTTGGAGCGGGCGCCACGGGGTTCACCGCGCTCAGCGTCATAGGTGACGATGAGGGTGTCTTTGTCGAACATCGCGCTCTGAAAGCGGGCATAAGGACACATGTATTTGCACACCTGCTCGCGCATGAATCCGGCGTTGCCATAGGTGGCAAAGGCGTAGAAGAAGGTCCAGAAGATTTCCCATGAGCCAAGTTGCCAATGCGCAAATGCACCCGCCAGCTCTCGCACGGGTGTGAAGTAGCCAACAAAGCTAAAGCCGGTTACCAAGGCCACGCCCAGCCACATGGCATGCTTGCCCGCCTTGCGGCCAATCTTCTGGGCATTCCAGGGGCCTGCGTCGCGACGCATACGGGCCGAACGGTCCCCCTCGGCCAGCTTCTCCAGCCAGAGAAATATTTCTGTGTAAACAGTTTGCGGGCAGGCATAACCGCACCACAGACGCCCTGCCACGGCCGTGAACAGGAACAGCGAATAGGCTGAAATGACCAGTATGCCGGTGAGGTAAATGAAATCTTGCGGGTACAAAACCAGACCGAAAATGTAGAAGCGCCGTGCGCCCAAGTCGAACAGTACAGCCTGGCGCTGGCCCCACTCCAACCAGGGCAGACCATAAAACAATATTTGTGTCAGCCAGACCATGGCCCAGCGCCAACGGGAAAAGAACCCCTGCACGCTGCGCGGGTAGATTTTCTTGTGGGCTTCGTACAGCGACACCAGTTCGGGATCGGCATCCGGTGGCGGCTCGATTGGGCTCTTGTCTGGAGAGACAGCGATGGGGATAACGACCCGCGGCTTGTCGGTGGTGGTATTCACGGTTGCTTCCTTGCTAGTCATTGAATGCTGCTGCCACTTGGCCCTGCGAGTTGACCAAGTGGTCAGCGATCTGCGAGAAGGTGCGGATCAGGTGGTCACGAAGCGGTGCGTCGGCCACCTGTTCACTCAGTGCCTGGGTCATGCACAGTAGCCACTCGTCGCGCTCGACCGGCCCCACGGTATAGGGGTTGTGGCGCATGCGCAGGCGGGGGTGACCATGTTTCTGCGCATACAGGTCTGGTCCGCCAAACCAGCCCGAGAGAAACTCAAACAGGCTCTGTGCGCTGCCTTGCAGGTCTTCGGGGTGCATGCTGCGTACGCGGTAGGCCTCGGGCAGCTCATCCATCAGTGCGTAGAAGCGCTGCACCAGACGTTGCACGCCAGCCGCGCCCCCTAATACATCGTAGGGTGTCTGTGTGGGCGGCGGTGCGGCTTTGGTAATAGTGATCGTCATATCAGTGAATGGCTTGGGCCTGAACGAGGGGCTGTGTGGCATGGCGCAGGGTGGCCGCGCGCGTCAAAAATTCGTCGCGCGAGAGGCCGGCAAAGAAAGGGTTCCAGCGGCGCTGCTGCAACACGGTCGTCACGGCCTGCGCATGGCGGGTGTGGCCAACGAACAGCAGCGTCTCGTCGGCAAGGGTGAACACCCGCTGGCGCACGCTGTCCCACTGCGCCTCGGGTGCCACCGGGTACGGCTGGTGGGGGCAGGTATCCACATCCAGCAGGCCACCGCAAAACACGCGGTCGCGCCATGCAAAGCTGCGGCAAGCCTCGGTATGGCCCGGCGTGGCCAGCACGGTCACCACTTCATTGCCAAAGGCCAACAGATCGCCCTGGCCGATGGTCTGCACGCCCACGGCGTCTTGCCCCTGCCGAATGGTTGCGCCCAGACGTGCCAGCAGAGCCAGTTCCTGTGGAAGCAGGGCGTCATGCTGGTGCGTGCGCAGCACCCAACGAAGTCGCAAGTCACGCTCGGCGAGCAGGGATTGCAATAACGGCAAATCACGCCCACGCGGGTCCACCAAGACCGCCTCGCGGGCATCGGCGTCGGCCAGCAGGTAACTCATCTCGCCGCTGGTTTCGTCATGGATGATGCGAAAGTACATGGCGTCTCAGTGTGTATAGGCAACCGCTGCAAATGGGGGAATGGAGGTCATGTCTGCTTTCTGCCAAAACCAAAAGTGGTTGCTATTGCTATTAACAAGAAGCGTGCCAGCCATGAGATACAGAAAAATTCCTTTAAATTCAATGGCTTGGCATTGCCAATTTTTCCCAGAGTTTGATCGTCATCTGCCATACTGCCAAAATTGACATATACATGGCAGTACTTGGCAGTGTCGTTCTATACTGCACGCACATGACCAACCCCGTATCACAGCCGCTGCCGGAACTCGTGTCTTACCTGGAGGGGTTGGCCGAACCGCACATCCTGTTCGATGCGCACTACCGCATCCTGGCCGCCAATGCAGCCTACCGGCGCCAGTTCAGTCCGCAGCGCAGTGTGGTGGGGCGCACCTGTTACGAGGTGTCGCACCACTTCCCTGTACCCTGCGACCAGGCGGGCGAATCCTGTCCTCTGGCCCAGGCCCGTGAGTCCGGTCAGCGCGAACGGGTGCTGCACCTGCACCACACGCCCCAGGGTGAGGAATATGTCAACATTGAACTCTCCCCATTGCGCGATGCAACGGGTGAACTGGGGTTTTTTGTAGAGCGCATGGAGCCGCTGCAAGTCGCCCATGGGCAGCCCGAGGCCCAGAGCCTGATTGGCCGCGCACCGGCCTTTCAGCGCATGCTGGCGCTGGTGGCGCGAGTGGCGCCATCGCAAGCGGCGGTGTTGCTGCTGGGCGAATCGGGAACCGGCAAGGAACTGGTGGCCAAGGCCGTGCACGAAGCCAGCAGCCGGGCCAGCCGCGCACTGGTGGCGGTGGATTGCTCCAGCCTGCCAGAGAACCTGTTTGAATCCGAACTGTTTGGCCACGAGCGCGGCGCTTTCACGGGTGCTACCGCAGCCAAGGGTGGCTTGGTAGAGGCAGCCAGCGGCGGCACCCTGTTTATTGACGAGGTGGGTGACATTCCCTTGAGCATGCAGGTCAAGCTGTTGCGCCTGCTGGAGAGTGGCACCTACCGCCGCGTGGGCAGTACCGACTTGCGCCACGCCGACATCCGCGTGGTGGCCGCCACGCACCGCGACCTGGATCGCATGGTGGCTGAGGGGCGCTTTCGCGAAGACCTGTACTACCGCATCAGCACCTTCCCCATTCACCTGCCCCCCTTGCGTGAGCGGCGCGACGACATTGCCTTGCTTGCCGAGGCCCTGCTTCTGCGCGTCGCACCCAAGCGCTCCCTGCAGTTGGCCCCCGAAGCCCTCAACGTGCTGCAGGGCTGCGATTTCCCCGGCAATGTGCGCGAGTTGCGCAATCTGCTGGAGCGCGCCACCCTGCTGTGCGACGGGGATCTCATCACACAGGTCCATGTGCAGCAGGCTTTGCAGTCGGGCCGACGCGCCAGCCCCACCGCACCAACACCGCACCGGCCCCCATTAACTGTACCCACGCCCCAGGCCTTGCAAGATCTGCACAACCATGCCTTGCAACAACTGGTAGCCCAGCACTCCGGTAGCCGCGCCGAGCTGGCGGCCAAGCTGGGCATCAGCGAGCGTTCGCTGTACCGCAAGCTCAAATCGCTACCGCGTTCCTGAGCGGTAGGCGGCACCCGTCAAGCGCCAGCGCTGCGGTGGCTGGGCTTGCCAGTTGATTTACTTGTACTTGGCGTCAATATCCCAGACTGCGGTTTGCACCAAGCGCTGCACCATGGTGTCCAGGCCCACGCCGCCCTTGGCGCTTTCAGACACGCCCATCACGCTGGTCGTCGTGGCGCCGACTTCCATCTTGAGCTCCTTGTAGCCTTGGGCTACCTGCTCGGTGGTGTTGGCGTTCATGATCTTGTAACGCATGCCAATCAGCCATACGCCGGTGGCGTCACCGGTCTTGACCGAGCCCACCACGGTGCCAGCTGCGGCACCACCCCGGCTGCCGGAGAGCTGGCTGATCAGGCCGCCCACGGCACGACCATCAAAGCCTTTTTTGTTCTCGGCGATCTGCTCGGCCTTGAGGATGTCGAACTTGACAATCCACTTGGTGGATTTGAGCTTGCCCATGCGCATGGTCTTGCGCGCACTGGCCACATTGCCCAAGTTGTAGGCCAACGAAATCTCGTTGAGCAAAGGCCCCAGATTGGTCCGCTCCAGCACGGGAAAATTGGCCTGCGACAACTCCAGTTCCGCAAAGTCGGCAATGTTATTGGGCAAGAAGCGCTGGGTGAAGCTGGCGTTGTTGCTCTTGATTTCACCCGGAATAACGATCAAGGCCGGGCCCCTTTTCTTGGCATTCTTGTAGGGCACTTCCTGGTAGGCGGCAGCATCGGCTGCTGCGTTGGCCTTGGCCGAAGTGGAGCTGCCCGCCGTGGGAGAAGCGTTACCAAAGCTGGGGCCGGCAGCGGCACCTGCCTGCGGTGCGGCAGAGGTGTCGCCAGCGCGGGGCGCGGTTTCCATACAGGCCACCAGCAGCAGCGGCAATGTGGCAAGCGATAGCGCCCGCACCAATCCATGTAAATTCATGTTGTCTCTCCGAAGAAGATTGTTGGTATGCGCGCGAGTCTATAGCGTTCTGCCGGACGCACCACCGGTATAGATCAATGAAAATCGCGGCTGCTGGTGGCCAGATTTCCCAACAAGGGCGTGAGATCCACCAGGTGTCCGGCAATCACATGGCGGACTTGGCCGCCGCTGTCGTCGTCGCGCTGCCAGGTGCCGTACACCGCCATCAGACGCGATTGGTAGACCACCTGGCGAAAACGCTCCTTGACGGCCTTCCACACAATCACGTTGACGCTGCCAGTCTCATCCTCCAGCGTCACAAAGACCACGCCGTTGGCGGTTTGGGGGCGTTGTCGCATGGTGACAATGCCGCAGGCCCGCACCAGTCGCCCAGTGGCAAAGTTGGCCATCTGCGCGGCGGTCAGCACCCTGCGGGGTGCCAGTTGCGCTCGCAACAACGCCACCGGGTGGCTGCGCAGGGTCAGCCCCAGAGCGGCGTAGTCAAACACCACTTCTTCGCCTTCGGGTGCGGCGGGCAGTTCGAGCAAGGCCTCTTCCACCGGCACGCCCCTGAGCAGCGCGGGCGCCGGGCGCAAGGCGGCGGCATCCCACACCTGCTGGCGCCGGTGGCCACTGAGGGACTGCAAGGCATCGGCACTGGCCAGTGCCTTGAGATCGCCTTCGTTCAGGGTACAGCGCAAAGCCAGGTCCTGGGTGCTGGTGAACGGTGCGCGGGCGCGTTCGGCGGCGATGCGCTCGGCTACCTCTTGGCGCAGACCACTGACCAGGCGCAGGCCGAGGCGGATGGCAGGTTGGTTTGCGCGGGGACCTGAACGGATGGGGTCAGGAGTGCAATCCCAGTCGCTGTGCGACACATCCGCCGCAAGCACCTCCACGCCGTGGCGGCGGGCATCCTGCACCAATTGCGCGGGGCCGTAAAACCCGAGTGGCTGGCTGTTGAGCATGGCGGCCAGAAAACAGGCCGGCTCGTGCTTTTTCAGCCAGCAGCTGATGTAGACCAGAATGGCAAAGCTGGCGGCGTGGCTTTCGGGAAAGCCGTATTCGCCAAAGCCCTCCATCTGCTTGAAGATAGCCTCGGCAAAGTCGGGTGGGTAGCCGCGCTCCAGCATGCCGCCCACAAACCGGTCGTGGTACTTACTGACGTTGCCATGGCGTTTCCAGGCCGCCATAGAGCGGCGCAGGCCGTCAGCCTCGCCCGGCGTAAAGCCGGCGGCAATGACGGCGATTTGCATCACCTGCTCCTGGAAGATGGGCACCCCATGCGTGCGCTCCAGGGCTTTGCGCAGGTCTGGGTAAGGCGATGCGTGGGCCGCAGGGTTGGCACGCGCGCGCAGGTAGGGGTGGACCATGCCGCCCTGAATCGGCCCTGGCCGCACGATGGCCACCTCCACCACCAGGTCGTAAAAGCAGCGGGGTTGCAGGCGCGGCAGCATGCTCATTTGCGCCCGGCTCTCGATCTGGAACACGCCCACCGTATCGGCCTGGCAGATCATGGCGTAAGTGGCGGGGTCTTCACGCGGCACGTCCTGCAAGCGCATGGGGCTGGGCAGGTTGCGCCAGTGGGTGATCAGCTCCAGACAACGGCGAATGGCGCTGAGCATGCCCAGGGCCAGCACATCGACCTTCATCAGGCCCACGGCGTCGAGGTCGTCCTTGTCCCACTGGATGATGGAGCGGTCTTTCATGGCGGCGTTTTCTACTGGCACCAGGCGGGTGAGTGGCCCCTGGGTGAGCACAAAGCCGCCCACGTGCTGGCTCAGGTGGCGCGGAAAGCGCTGCAGCTGCGTGGCCAGCGCCAGCCATTGTTCCAGCCGTTGGTTTGAAGGAAAATCTTCGCTAGCCCTCGTAATTGTTGCATTAGTAGCTATTTTTTCGATAGCAGACTGTAAACGCCCGGCCAGCACCTCGCGGTCGTACATGCCGGGGTGTTCCTTGGCCATGGCGGTGATCAGGTCTTCGGGGATGTCCAGCGCACGCCCCACATCGCGCAGGGCGCTGCGCGGGCGGTAACTGATGACGGTGGCGGCAATGGCGGCACGCTCGCGCCCATACTTGGCGTAGATGTACTGGATGACCTCCTCGCGGCGCTGGTGTTCAAAGTCCACATCAATATCGGGTGGCTCATCGCGCTCCCGCGAGACAAAGCGCTCAAACAGCAGGTTGCCGTGCTCCGGGTCCACCTCGGTGATGTGCAGGCAATAGCAGACGGCTGAATTGGCGGCAGAGCCGCGCCCCTGACACAGGATGTGCTGGCTGCGGGCAAAGCGCACGATGTCATGCACGGTCAGGAAGTACATCTCGTACCGCATATCTGCAATCAGGGTCAGCTCGTGCTCCAGTTGCTGCTGCACCTTGGGCGGTACCCCCTGTGGATAGCGCTCGCATGCGCCCTCATTGCAGTGGTGGCGCAAGGTCTGTGCCGGCGTGGCGCCGGGCAGCACCGACTCCATGGGGTACTGGTAGCGCAGGGCTTCCAGGCTGAAGCTGCACTTGCCAGCAATCACCAAGGTATTGGCCAGCAGCTCGGGCGGGTACAGGGCCGCCAGGCGCGCACGACTGCGCAGGTGCCTTTCGGCATTGGCTTGCAGGGCCATGCCGCACTGCGCCACCGGTCGCCCCACGCGCACGGCGGTGAGCACGTCGTGCAGGGGCTTGCGGGAGCGCAGATGCATGTGCACATTACCCGCCGCCACCAGGGGCAGGCCCGTGAGGCGCGACAACTGCTGCTTGCGGTGACAAGTCAACGCGTCTTCAGCACCCAGCGGCAACTCCAACGCCAGCCAACAGTTTGAACCAAATAGGCCTCTAGCCCTCGTCGATATTGCGTAAGCCACTTCTATATTGATAGCATTTGGCAGCACCAGCAACACTTCGCAATCTTGTAACCGCACCCACTGGGCCTGCTGCTTGGGCCCATGCCAGCCCACCTGGTACTGGCCTTTGGGTGCCGTGCGCCGCGCGACGCTGATGAACTCGCACAGGTTGCCCCACCCCTGCAGGTTGTGCGCCAGCACCACGGCTGTGAAGTGCCCCGCGTTATCTGCAGCACCCGCCGTCGCATCATCCACCAGTGGCACCCGAAACTCTGCCCCCAGCAACAGTTGCTTCAGCCCGATCCGCTTGGCCGCCTGGTGCGCGCGCACCACGCCGGTCACCGAACATTCGTCGGTGATGGCCAGCGCGCTGTAGCCCAGGGCGGCAGCGCGCTCCACCAGCTCCTCTGGCTGGGAGGCTCCGCGCTGGAAGCTGAAGTTGCTCAGGGCATGCAGCTCGGCGTAGTCGGGAAGATCAGTTGCGGTGGGTGTCATGAAAATACTGTATTTTCATACAGTATAAGCATAGACCCGATTACCGGCTATTCGTTACGCCACACATACAGCGCGACGCACAGACCCACGCCCGCCAGGTAGAGAATCCAGGTTTCAGAGGCCACGTAGGAGTACAGCATGAGCGTCATGCCCAACCATTTGACGCGGGTGTGCAGCATCTTGCGGCCATAGCTCCAGGCCACATAACCAATGGCACTGAACACCAGAGCACCCACGATATAGGCCATGCTCGGCAGTTGCAGCCCCATACTTTCGGACAGCGCCTGAACGTCGTGAAGGGCCGACGGCTGGATGTTCATGGCTTGCGCCGTTCGATCGTCATGGGTTTGGCCTGTGGTGTGCAGGCCAGTTTGCCACAGTAGCGCTTACAACCGGGGTGTGGCCCGCTCGATGATGGCTGCGCAATCCACCCCACGCGGCAGGTTGCCAAAGGTCAGGCCGCTGTTGTTGCCGCCCAGGCGCGAAGCGCAGAAGGCATCGGCCACTGCCGCATTGCCATGGCGCACCAGCAGCGCGCCTTGCAAAGCCAGCGCCATTTTTTCCACCACGCCGCGCGCGCGGTATTCGATGTCGCTGCGGTCGGTCAGTTCGACGCCCAATTGGGCCACGTAGGCATCCAGGCGGCGGTCGGCACCGGCGGCGGATTGCGCTTCGGTCATGAAGGCGTCGACCGAGCCGGGGCTGCGGCTCATCGCGCGCAGCATATCCAGGCATTGCACATTGCCACTGCCCTCCCAGATGGAGTTGACCGGCGATTCGCGGAACAGGCGCGGCATGATGCAGTCTTCCATGACGCCGCTGCCGCCAATGCATTCCATGGCCTCATAGGCATGGGCCGGGGTGCGTTTGCAGATCCAGTACTTGCCCACGGCGGTGCCCACGCGCACCAGCAGCTTGTCGTGCTCGCTGGCATCGGCGCTGTCCAAAGCGCGGGCGATGCGCATGGTCATTGCCAGCGCGGCTTCTTGCTCAACCACCAGGTCGGCCAAGACGTTTTGCATCAGTGGTTGCACCGCCAGGCGCTTGCCAAAAGCCGAGCGGTAGTGGCAATGGTGCAGCGCCTGGGCCACGGCCTGACGCATGCCACTGCTGGAGCCGACCATGCAGTCAAAACGGGTCATGGTGACCATCTTCAGGATGGTGGCTACGCCACGGCCTTCGCCGCCCACCATCTGGGCCCAGGCGCCGCGCAGCTCGGTCTCACACGAGGCATTGGCCACGTTGCCCATCTTGTTTTTGAGGCGCTGGATTTGCAGGGCGTTCTTGCTACCGTCCGGACGCCAGCGCGGCAGCCAGAAGCACGACAGGCCGGACTCGGTCTGGGCCAGCACCATAAAGGCATCGCACATGGGGGCCGAGACAAAGTATTTGTGACCCACCAACTCATAGGCTTGGCCCGGGCCGCCTGCGCCCAGCGCGTGCGCGCGGACCGTGTTGGCGCGCACATCGGAGCCGCCCTGCTTTTCGGTCATGGCCATACCGACTGTGATGGCAGATTTTTGCTCCATGGGAATATTGCGGGGGTCGTAGCCCAGCGCGGTGATCTTGGGTAGCCACTGCGCAGCCAGCTCGGGTTGCTGCAAAAGGGCTGGCACCACGGCAGACGTCATGGTTACCGGGCAGCCATGCGCCGCCTCCACCTGGGCCTGCAAATAGAACTTGGCGGCCCGCGCCACATGGGCACCGACACCGGGCTGGTTCCAGTGCGCGGAGTGCAGGCCGTTTTCCAACGAAATCTGCATCAAGCGGTGGTAGGCCGGGTGAAAGCGCACTTCGTCAATGCGGTGGCCATAGTTGTCGTGCGTGTAGAGCACAGGCTTGTTTTCGTTGGCCTGAAAGCCCAGCTCGATCAGCTCGGCCGAACCCGTGAGCGCGCCAAAGGCCTGCAGGTCGGCCTCGGCCCAGGCCGCACCCTCGCGCGCCACAGCCTCGCGCAGCGCCACGTCTTGCTGGTACAGGTTGTAGTCCCGCAAATGGGGCGGCTGGTTCTCCACAATATGGGTCTCAGCCAGGTGGCCAATGGAGGCCGCCAGGGCAGTAGCGGGGGCAGTGGTTTGCAACATGGGAATTTCTCCTTGCGCGAGCGTCCAACCCAATCATCGGGCAGTGACTTCAAATTGTGAATATAGGTTCACACTATTTGTCGCAGTACATCATACTCACCAATGGCTGTCAATACTTCATCGCTACGTGGTTTTTGGCTCTAAAGAAAAAGTGGCACCAGCCCTCGTCGAATATACACAACAAGCTATCAAAACGATAGCGTTTTATTTGGTAACGGCTGGTAAACAGACCTTTACAATGCCGGCACTGCGCTACAGTGACGACCCATTCCACCGATCCAGCCCGCACACTACGCCATGGCCTACCGCCCCACCGAAAAGACCCAAGCCCGTAAGGCCGAGCTACGCCAGCGCCTGCTCGACGCCGCTCTGGCACTGGTCAGTGGTGGCGGCTTTGGTGCCTTGACGATGGTGAGTGTGGCCGCTAACGCAGGCATTGCCACGGGTGCGGTGTACAAGCATTTCGAATCCAAGGCCCATCTTTGCGCCGAAGTGTTTCGCATTGCCACGGAGAAGGAAGTGGCTATCGTGCGCGACGCCACGCTGGGCAGTGACAGCACCAGCGCCAGCGACCGCCTGCAAGGCGCCATTGCGGCATTTGCCGTGCGCGCCCTGCGCAACCCGCGTCTGGCCTATGCCCTGATTGCCGAACCGGTGGATGCCTTGGTGGACACCCAGCGCCTGCTCTACCGCCAGGCCTATGCCGATGTGTTTGTGGAGTTGGTGACTCAAGGCATGGCCAGCGGCGAGTTTGCGGAGCAGGTGCCCAGCATCAGCGCCGCAGCGCTGGTGGGTGTGATTGCCGAATCCCTGGTGAGTCCCTTGTCTGCACAGCAGGGCCAGGACGCACTGGGCGGCGATGCGCTGATTACTGCCATTCAGGCTTTTTGTCTGCGCGCGGTGATGGCGCCAGCCAGCGCAGCCCCGTCTCCTTAAGCCTTGGCCGCTGCGCGGCGGGCCTTCTGGGCTTCCAGCGTTTCCGTGGGAGCACCCTGCTTGATCCATTCGGCGTAACCCCCCTCGATATGGGCTACGTTGGTCATGCCCATCTCTTGCAGGGTCTTGACGGTGAGCGCACTGCGCCAGCCAGCCCCGCAGAACAAGATGTATTCGCGGCTCTCGTCGCCGAAGATGGGCTTGTAGTAGGGCGATGCTGGATCGACCCAAAACTCCAGCATGCCGCGCGGCGCATGAAAGGCACCTACCACGGTGCCATCGACCAGTTCACGGACATCGCGGATGTCCACCAGCTGGGTCTTGGGGTCATCCAACCGGGCTACAACATCGGCCACCGGGTAGGTGCGAATTTCTTCCATGGCTTCGTCCACAAGGTCACGTGACGATTTGGTGATGGGCATGCTGGTCTCCTGAGATATTGGGTGAGTGGTGGGGGTAACCCCCCATTTTGGTAACGGTTCTTTACCGCGATACTACCGCGCGCAGTGGTCATCCTGCTGCAATAGGTTGCCAATTTTCCAGAACAGGATATTTGTTGCGTACTCCATCCATACCTACATGGCTTGTAACGGTCAAAAGCCGCTTGCACCAGGGACTCACCACATGTTGCATTGCCGCGTGGGCGACCCTCTTCGCCACGCCACTGGGCGCTCAAACACCAACTGGTAGTGACGCCGCCGCACAGGAACGTTCGCAAAAACAGTCCGACAGTGTTTACCGCTGGATCACCATGCACGCCGAGCCCAAGCGTAAATCCGATGCCAATGCGAAGCCGCGACCCAAACCAGAAGCCCCTGCTCCAACAGTCCGTAAACCCGAGATACGAAGCACTGCGACAGAATCGCCAGCAATAACCGAAACGGTCAGCACACCCAACGCACAGCCGGCACCAATATCCGCCAGTGCAGTGGTTGCGCCTATTGCTGCCGCATCTGCGCCGGCATCTGCGCCTGCCGCAATACCTGTGCCTGAGGAACATGTGGTCGCTGCAGCGGAAGAAGACGAGGAAGAAGAGCCTCTTCGCGCCATTGCCCAGCCGCAGCCAGAGATTCCGCGCGAACTGCGCACCAGTGTGGTTACCGGGCGTGTCATTGTGGGCTTTACTGTGCAGCCCGACGGCACCGTGGCCGAGGCGGCTATTGTTCGCGCCACCAACCGGCGCTTGAGCAAGCCAGCGCTGGATGCCATATCCAAATGGCGTTTTCAGCCTATCCGCACTGCTCGCGCGGTGCAGGTGGAGATCGAGTTCAACCTGCAGTGAGTGCGCGCTGGATGATGATTTTTTGCACGTCGCTCGTGCCTTCGTAAATCTGGCACACCCGCACGTCACGGTAAATGCGCTCCAGCGGAAAGTCGCTCACGTATCCGTAGCCACCCAGGGTCTGGATGGCGGCACTGCACACGCGCTCCGCCATTTCACTGGCAAACAACTTGGCCATGGCGGCTTCCTTTAAACAAGGGCGTCCGGCGTCGCGCAGTGCGGCGGCATGCCAGATGAGCTGGCGCGCAGCTTCAATCTGCGTGGCGCATTCAGCCAGCCGAAAACCCACGGCCTGGTGGTTGAAGATAGCGGTGCCAAAGCTTTGGCGCTCCTTGGCATAGGCCACGGCCACATCCAACGCACTGCGAGCCATACCCACGCTTTGCGCGGCTATGCCAATGCGCCCACCTTCCAGCCCGCCCAATGCTATGCCGTAACCCTCGCCTTCGCGGCCGATCAGGTTCTCGGCGGGGATGCGGCAGTTGTCAAAATTGATCTGCGCGGTGTCGCTGCTGTGCTGGCCCAACTTGTCTTCAATGCGCGCCACCACATAGCCTGGCGCGGTGGTCGGGACGAGGAAGGCGCTCATGCCCCGCTTGCCAGCGCCCTTGTCGGTCACAGCGATGACGATGGCCACATCGCCGTTCTTGCCGCTGGTGATGAATTGCTTGACGCCGTTGATGACGTATTCATCGCCCTCTTTGACCGCTGTCGTGCGCAGGCTGGACGCATCGCTGCCCACATGCGGCTCGGTCAGGCAGAAAGCGCCCAGCATCTGGCCGTGCGCCAAGGGCACCAGCCACTGCTGTTTTTGCGCCTCGGTGGCGTACTTCATCAAAATGGCATTGACCGGGCAATTGGTCACACTGATCACCGTGCTGGTACCGCCATCACCGGCTGCAATTTCTTCCAGCACCAGAGCCAGCGTGACGTAGTCCAGGTTGGCGCCGCCGTAGCTTTCGGGCACGCAGATGCCGTAGGCGCCCAAGGCGGCCAGGCCCTGGTGGGCGTCTTTGGGAAAGTGGTGCTCTTTGTCCCACTTGGCGGCATTGGGCCAGAGTTCGGCCTGGGCAAAGTCGCGCACGGCATCGCGCACCATCTCTTGGTCTTGGGTCAACAACATGTAAAAGTCTCCTGAATTGCTGTAGTGGCTTACCAGCTTGCCATGGGCTTGCCGTCTATGCCGAAGAAGCGGCCGCTATCCGCCGGTTTCAATTGGGCCAATGTGTTGCGCATGGCGGTCACGCTGTCATACGTCGACAGTGAAGCACCCCTGCCACCCATATCCGTCTGCACCCAGCCCGGCGATAGCGCCGCAAAAATGGCCGCGGGATAATCGTGTTTGGCCGACGCCACTGCCATATTGAGCGCGGCTTTGCTGACGCGGTAAGCCCAGCTATAACTGGACACCACCCCGGCAATGCGGCCCATGTCGCTGCTGATAAAACCAAAGCGACCCTGCGCCGCCTCCACCAGCGGCGCAACTTGCGCAATGGCCTGCATGGCCCCCAACACATTGGTGTGCATCACGTGGTCGAAGTCTGGTTGGGTGGGTGACGAACGGGCATCGAAGCGTGTCATGACTCCGGCGACATACAGCGCAACATCGATCTTCTCGCCGTCCAGTTGCCGGGCCAGGCCGTTGATGCTGGCCGGGTTGGCCACGTCCACGTTGAGCGCAACCGCATCCAGCGCGCGCAGGCGCTCCAGCCCCGCGTCGTCGCGGGCCGTGGCGATCACGCGGTCACCCGCTGTGCGGTACTGCCTCGCAAACTCCAGGCCAATGCCACGGGATGCGCCGATGATGAGGATGTTCATGCTCGTAATACGGTCGGTTCACGCCCTTGAGGGCTGCTACGCCAAGAGGCTATTTACAAAATTCACCTCTAGCCCTCATGGAATATACACATGTAGCTATAAAAGTTATAGCATTTCCAGCGCCACGGCAGTAGCCTCACCACCGCCAATGCACAGCGTAGCCAGGCCCTTTTTCAGGCCACGTGCCTGCAGCGCATACATCAGCGTCACCATGATGCGGGCACCGGATGCGCCAATGGGGTGACCCAGCGCGCAAGCCCCACCGTTCACATTCACCTTGTCGTGTGGCACGCCCAGCTCTTTCATCAGTGCCATGGGCACCACGGCAAAGGCTTCGTTCACTTCCCACAAATCCACATCGCCCACTTCCCAGCCGGCCTTGGCCAGCACCTTTTGGGTGGCGCCGACGGGGGCGGTGGCAAACCACTCGGGCTCTTGCGCATGGGTGGCGTGGGCCACGATGCGGGCCAGCGGCTTGCAACCGAGCTTGGCGGCGGTGGATGCCTTCATCATCACCAGCGCAGCGGCGCCGTCGTTGATGGACGAGCTGCTGGCTGCAGTGATGGTGCCGTCCTTTTTGAACGCGGGTTTGAGCGTGGGGATCTTGTCGAGCTTCACTTTGCCTGGACCCTCGTCAATGGACACCACCACATCGCCGCCGCGGCCCTTGACCGTTACGGGTGTGATCTCAGCGGCAAAAGCGCCGGACTCTGTAGCTGCCTTGGCGCGCTGCACGCTGGCGGTGGCAAAGGCGTCTTGCTCGGCGCGGGTGAAGCTGTACTTGGCAGCGCAGTCTTCGCCAAAGGTGCCCATGGAGCGACCTGCCTCGTAGGCGTCTTCCAGGCCATCCAACATCATGTGGTCAAAAATACGGTCGTGGCCGATACGGTATCCCGCACGCGCCTTGGGCAGCAGGTAGGGCGCGTTGGTCATGCTTTCCATTCCACCAGCTACTAGCACCTCGTGACTGCCCGCCACCAACATGTCATTGGCAAACATGGCCGCACGCATGGCCGAGCCGCACATTTTGGACAGCGTGACCGCACCGGCGCTCTTGGGCAAGCCGCCCTTGAAGCCGGCTTGGCGCGCAGGTGCCTGGCCTTGGCCGGCCATCAGGCAGTTGCCAAACAGCACTTCGGTCACCAGCTCAGGATCAATACCCGCACGCTGCACAGCAGCCTTGATGGCAGCACCGCCCAGGTCGTGGGCGGCCAAAGAAGAAAAGTCGCCCTGAAAAGCGCCCATGGGCGTGCGGGCTGCGCCGACGATGACGATGGAATCCGGCATGCTGGTATCTCCTGAGTTGACGTTTACGTAAACGTCAATTGTGACAGACTTCGGCCTGCACTTGCCGCCCTCTCTGCGACCTCTCGATAGCCGACAGCAGCTACCCGGTTGGAGCGCAAAGTGGTATTCCTCTCACTTTGAAATTCAGAAACACATTTCTTTGACCCGTTTGAAAAAGCGACGACAAAATTCATTGAATTTCGCAATGTGATATTCAATTGCAAAATAATGACCCCAGGTCAGCCGACCGAAAGAAAAGTCGGCCAACATCCCACCTTCGGTGCCAGACTGCGACCCAGCCGCACCTTCCAGAACGATATATGGAGACAGCAATGACAACCCAGCAACCCACCATCATCTACACCCTCACCGACGAAGCCCCGCGTCTGGCTACGGCATCCTTTCTGCCGATTATTCGTGCCTTTACCGCACCAGCTGGCATCAACGTAATCGAGAGCGACATCTCGGTCGCCGCGCGTGTACTGGGCGAATTTCCCGAGTTCCTGGCTGAAGGCCAGAAGGTGCCCAACACCTTGGCCGAGCTCGGCAAAAAGACCCTGCAAGCAGACGTCAATATCATCAAGCTGCCCAACATCAGCGCATCGGTGGGTCAGTTGATCACCTGCATCAAGGAACTGCAAGGCAAGGGCTTTACCATTCCCGATTTTCCGGAAGACCCCAAGACGGACGAAGACAAGGCGATTCGCGCCCGCTACGCCAAGTGCATTGGCAGCTCCGTGAACCCCGTGCTGCGCGAAGGCAACTCCGACCGCCGCGCACCCAAGGCGGTCAAGGAATATGCGCGCAAAAACCCCCATTCAATGGCCGAATGGAGCCAGGCCTCGCGTTCACACGTATCGCACATGCACCGTGGCGATTTCTACAACGGCGAGAAGTCCATCACGTTGGACAAGGCCCGCGATGTACGCATGGAGCTGGTAGGCAAAAGCGGCAAGACGACAGTGCTCAAGCCCCTGACCAAGCTGCTGGACCGCGAGATCATCGACAGCATGTTCATGAGCAAAAAGGCGCTGCTGGAGTTCTACGAAAAAGAAATCAACGACGCCTACAAGACCGGCGTGATGTTTTCGCTGCACGTCAAGGCGACGATGATGAAGGTGTCACACCCCATCGTGTTTGGCCACTGCGTCAAAATCTTCTATAAGGATGCATTTGCCAAGCACGGCAAACTGTTCGATGAGCTGGGTGTCAACGTCAACAACGGCATGGCCAATCTGTATGAAAAGATCGCCACCTTGCCGCAGTCACAGCAGGACGAAATCAAACACGATCTGCATGCCTGCCACGAGCATCGCCCCGAACTGGCCATGGTCGATTCCGCCAAGGGCATTACCAACTTCCACTCGCCCAATGACGTGATCGTGGACGCCTCCATGCCTGCCATGATCCGCAATGGCGGCAAGATGTGGGGCGCTGATGGCCGCCTGAAGGACGTGAAGGCCGTGATGCCCGAATCGACCTTTGCCCGCATTTACCAGGAGATGATCAACTTCTGCAAATGGCACGGCAACTTCGACCCCAAAACCATGGGAACGGTGCCCAACGTGGGCCTGATGGCCCAGCAAGCAGAAGAATACGGCTCACACGACAAGACTTTTGAGATTGCGGAAGACGGCGTGGCCAATATTGTGGACATTGCCACGGGCGAAGTGCTGCTGTCCGAAAACGTGGAAGCTGGCGACATCTGGCGCATGTGCCAGGTTAAAGATGCAGCGATTCGCGACTGGGTCAAGCTGGCAGTCAACCGCGCACGCAACTCCGGCATGCCAGTCGTCTTCTGGTTGGACCAGTACCGTCCGCACGAGGCCCAGCTGATCACCAAGGTCAAGATGTACCTGCACGAGCACGACACCACGGGTCTGGACATCCAGATCATGAGCCAGGTGCGCGCCATGCGTTACACGCTGGAGCGCGTGGTCCGCGGCCTGGACACCATCAGCGCCACCGGCAACATCCTGCGCGACTACCTGACCGACCTGTTCCCCATCATGGAACTGGGCACCAGCGCCAAGATGCTGTCCATCGTGCCCCTGATGGCGGGCGGCGGCATGTACGAAACCGGCGCCGGTGGCTCCGCGCCCAAGCATGTACAACAACTGGTGGAAGAAAACCACCTGCGATGGGATTCGCTGGGTGAATTTTTGGCACTGGCGGTTTCACTGGAAGACCTGGGTCTGAAAACCGGCAACGCCAAAGCTACCGTGCTGTCCAAAACGCTGGACGCCGCTACCGGCAAGCTGCTGGACAACAACAAGAACCCTTCTCCCAAGACCGGCCAGCTGGACAACCGTGGCAGCCAGTTCTACCTTGCCCTGTATTGGGCCCAGGCACTGGCCGCACAGACCGAAGACGCCGCCCTGGCCGCCCAGTTTGCCCCGTTTGCCAAGCAGCTGGCCGACAACGAGCAGACCATCGTGGCCGAGTTGGCGGCAGTGCAGGGCAAGCCGGCCGACATCGGTGGCTACTACCTGCCCGACACCGCCAAGCTCGACGCCGTGATGCGCCCCAGCCAGACTTTGAATGCGGTACTGGCTGCGGCCCATGCGTAACCCGGACTTGGCTTAGTCCTCCAGCGATTCCGGTCGGCCATGCGGCGGCTGGAATCGTTTGTCTTTGTCATACGGAAATACATCGTGCACAAAACCGGCCTGGATGCGGTCTTTGTGGCTCTGCCAAAAGGCCACGTCCAGAAGCTCGCCATGGTGGTGCATGAAGATGGCGCGCACGACCGGGTTGCCTAGCAGGAAGGGACCAAAAGTCTCGGGGAACACGTCGTGCGGGCCCACGTTGTACCAAACTTCGCCGGACATTTCTTCTTCTTCGTTGCGCGGCTCTGGCACTTTTCGGAAGTTACAGTCGGTGATGTATTCAATCTCGTCGTAGTCGTAAAACACCACCTTGCCGTGGCGGGTAATGCCAAAGTTTTTCCACAGCATGTCACCCGGAAATATGTTGGCCGCCACCAGGTCCTTGATGGCGTTGCCGTACTCCACCACACCGCGTTCGATCTGCTCGCGGGCGCGCAGAGCCGGAGGGCTGGTGTCGCTGGCGTTGGCACCTCCAGCATCAAACGCCTCCTGCAGGTAGATATTGAGCGGAATCATGCGCCGCTCGATGTAGACGTGCTTGATAAAAACTTCCAACGTTCCGTCGCCATCACGGTCACTGATCTCCAGCTGGCTAGGGGCAAATTGCTCGATTTCGGCAATCAGTTCATCGGTAAAGCGGGCACGCGGAAAACCCACCCCGCTGTACTCCAGCGTGTCTGCCATTCGGCCCACCCGGTCGTGCTGCTTGACCAACAGATACTTGTCCTTGATTTTCTCGCGGGTGGTGTCTTTTTGCGGCGGGTAATAGTCCTTGATGACCTTGAACACATAGGGAAATGATGGCAGGTCAAACACCAGCATAACCATGCCCTTGATGCCGGGCGCAATGCGAAACTGGTCGGTGCTGTGGCGCAGGTGGTGCAGAAAATCGCGGTAAAACAGGGTCTTGCCCTGCTTGGCCAGCCCCAGTGCGTTGTAGATTTCGTTGCGCGGCTTTCTGGGCATCATGCTGCGCAAAAACTGCACATAGGCCGACGGTATCTCCATATCCACCATGAAGTAAGCCCGTGCAAAACTGAACAGCATGAGGAGTTCATCCTCGCCGTACAGCGCGGCATCAATCACCAGCTTGGATTTGTGAGCGCGGGTGTACTCGGCGGTGTCACCCGCTGCATTGCGGTCATCCGCCAGTTGCCCCACAGGCGGCCACTTGGTGTGCAGGATGGGCAATGCAAACGCGTATTCGTTGAATCCGTTGATCAGCTTGCCAACGACGTAGCAACCCTTGTTCCGGAAAAAAAGCCCGGTGAGCACCTGGATCTGGAAGTTGGCGCGCAGCTTGGCGTCCCCCAGGCGCTCCATCATGGTGTCGCCCACCAAGGCGGCGTAATAGTCCAGGCTGTCAAAGGGGCGCTGCAGGTCAAAGTCGGTCACCATCTGTGCCAGCACGGTGTGCATGGTTTCGCGCGTGGGGTAGTACGAACGGTAGGTGGGGCGCTTCTCGGATTCGTCGTTCTCGATGTACTCGGTGCTGACCGCCGGGCGCACAAAAATAAAGTCGTTCTGGAAATAGCTGCGGTGCAGGATCTTGGTGGTGACCGAATTGAAAAAAGTCTCTGCCAGTTCGGGCTGGTGGTGATTGACCAGCAGCCCGATGTAGTGCAGCTTGATCTGCTGCCAGATATCCATGGACAGCTCACCGGCCTTGAACTCGCGCTCCAGCCGGCGCGAACACTCTTTCACCCGCAGGTCATAAAACTCGATGCGCTCGCGCTGGGCCCGCTGCTGACCGTGCCAGTCGGCTGTCTCGAAGCGGTGCTTGGCGCGGGCGGATTCGGTACGGAACAACTGGTAGTGGCGGTTGAAGCCAGCCATCATTGCCTTGGCGATGTCGTAGGCAACGGAGGAGTCCAGGCGCGTTGGAAACATAATCGCTATTATTTTAATAGCTGTTTACGTATATTTGACGAGGGCTAGAGGCTAATTTAGCATCAAGCCGTACCGTGGCGCGGTGTCAAACGGATACCCGCCAACGCCTCACGGTACAGCGCGTCCAGGCTGTCGGTACCACTCACGGTCATGTGCAAATCCTGCAACAGGCCGTCTTGCAGACCGTAAACCCAGCCATGCAGGGTCACATCCTGACCGCGGGCCCAGGCATCTTGCATGACAGTCGTCTGGGCCACATTGACCACCTGCTCCACGACGTTGAGTTCGCTCAGCGCTGCAGCGCGACCGTGCTCCGGGATCACGTCCAGAATGTCGCGGTGGCGATCGCGCACATCCTGGACGTGACGCAACCAGTTGTCGGCAAGGCCGATACGCGCACCTTCCAGTGCGGCTCTGACGCCCGAGCAGCCGTAGTGGCCAACGACCATGACATGGGCCACATTCAGCCGCTCCACCGCAAACTGGATGGTGGACAGCGCGTTCAGATCCGAGTGCACCACCAGATTGGCCACGTTCCGGTGCACAAACACTTCGCCCGGCTCCAAACCCGTGATCTGGTTGGCGGGCACCCGGCTGTCAGAGCAGCCAATCCACATGTACTTCGGGTTTTGCTGCGTCGTGAGCTTGGTAAAAAACCCAGGCCGCTCGGCTTCCATGCGGGCCGCCCAAGCGCGGTTGTGGTCAAAGAGGCCACTGAGTTTTGTTGACATGGAGTCCTTTCAAACAGGGTTTCATTTTTTCAGTGAACTGCGCACATTCCAGTCCAGCAGGCCAAAGCGTGCGCGCTCCTGCTGGTCATCCGACGCATTGAACTGGCATTCGCCCGCAGCTGGCTGGGCGCCGGGCGGTGAGCTGCAGGCAAACGAGGCCTTGTTGCCCAGTTGCCACTGGCCCTGGGCATTGCGGGATTCACCCTGAAAAAACAGGGTGCGTGGCGCATCCATGGGTGTCGCCTGCGGCGTGCGCAGCAGGTTCCGCCCGGCGTTCACGTAAGGGCCGTTGACCCCGATCAGCGGCAACAGGGTATTGAACATGTCGCGGTGGCTGGCCGGCAGGGCCTGCTGCTGGCCACACTGCAGGCCTTCACCCCAGATCACAAACGGCACCTGGCGTTGCAGATAACGCCGGGCCGGTTCGGCATACATGCCAAAGGAACGTACGTTGTGGTCGCCCGTAGCGGCGACGATGGTATTGCTCTTGAGCGGGCCGCTTTGAACCGACTGCACAAAACCGCCCAGCAGGTCGGCCGCGTAGTGGTAGGTATCCAGGTTGAGCAGCAGGGTGTCAGAACTGGTCTCGCCCTTCCATAGGCTCATGTCGCGCGGCACACGGTGGTAATCGGCGGGCAGGTCGTAGGGCGGGTGGTTGGTGCTGGTGAGCACAAACACGAACAGGGGCTTGTCTTTGGGCTGCGCCGCAAGGCGCTTGTCCAAGTACTTGAACACATAGCTATCCCACACGCCCCAGATACCCAGGTTGGCGTCGGGGTAGGACTCTTTCAGGTTGTTGGCGTCCACCACCTCGTCAAAACCCTGCACCGCCAGCACGCGGTTGAGGTCGCGCCAGCCGGAGCGCGCCGAGGTGACAAAGAGCGTCTGGTAGCCCGCATCTTTGATCACCTTGGGAATGGACCAGGGAATAGGCTTGCGCCCCACATCGCCCATGGTCAGCGGAGTAATGGGAGTCGAGAACAAAATCGCCTCCAGCGTCGGGTGGGTGCCAGGCTGGGCCGAGTCGAAGTTGCTGAAGTGGCAAGCCTTGGTCGGGTCCATCAGCGTAGGTGCCAGGCGGCCGAGCACATCAAACTGGGACGACTGGTAGAGCAACGGCTCGGCGCTCCACGACTCCATCAGGAAGAAGATCAGGTTCTTTTTGGGTGTACCTGGTGGCAGCGGTTCATGCGCCGTCAGGGCGGCCTTAACTTCAGCCTCGCTGCCATGCCGCAGGCCCAACGCTTCGGCGGCAGCCAGGGGCGAATTAAAGCCCATGGCTTTCAGCCCGACCAGCGGGTTTTGCAAGTTTTGCGATTGGCCCCGGCTGTCCCAAGCGTACTTCAAAGCGATGGGACCATTGGGAACCATGTCATTCAAAAAGGGCGAGGTGGTCACTGTCAGGTGCTGGCGTTGCAACGCCATCTCGCGAAGGGTTCCCTTGCCGGCAAACACCAATGCAAAAAATACGACGATGGCCAGCGCCAACTGAATAGCGATGTGGCGCGACTGCAGCACCGTATCCGGCCGCAGTCGGCGCAGCAACACACGGTGCAGCCATACCGAACCGGCGGTCAATGCAAGTGCCAGCAAAAGCGTCCATATCACCGGAAAATCGTGCCAGATGGTTTGCAGCACAGCGGAGGTGTCGTCCTCCACCACGCCAAACACCAGGGAATCAATCGGTGTCTTGTAAAAACCGAAGTAGTGCAGGTTGACCAGCGACAGCATCACATACAAAAAGGCCACGCCCGTCGCGATGCGCCCCTGCACCTTGCCCGAGACCCAGGGCAGCACCAGCAACAATAAAAAACCGGCCACTGCGCTGACCTTGAGGTCGAAGCGAAAGCCCTGCACCACCACACTGGCCAAGTCGGTGGTGGAGACGTGAAAACCGGTGGGCCAAAAGTAGGCCAATTGCCCCAGCCGGATCAACGATAGCGCCAGCACCAATGGCACCACCAGCACCCAAGCTCGGAAAAGTCCACGCAGGAGGCCGTGGACAAGGGTAGTCAATGTGCGGGCAATCGCTGGTTTCATTAAAACGATTCGTTAAACGCGGGTCGATGTTTCACCGCAGGGCTCCACACGAAGTGGGCAACCGTGGGGGCTACACCCTACATTGTCTCAGCGAACAGCTCCCGGCCAATCAGCATGCGGCGAATCTCGCTGGTGCCCGCCCCAATTTCGTATAACTTGGCGTCGCGCCACAGGCGCCCCAGCGGGTATTCATTGATGTAGCCGTTACCGCCAAAGATTTGCACTCCCTCCCCGGCCATCCAGGTGGCTTTCTCTGCGGTCCACAGAATGACGGAGGCACAGTCCTTGCGCACCTGGCGCACGTGCTCAACCCCCAACAGGTCCAGGTTCTTGGCCACGGTGTAGGCAAAAGCACGGCCAGCCTGCAGCACGGTGTACATGTCGGCCACCTTGCCCTGGATGAGCTGAAACTCACCAATGCTCTGGCCAAACTGCTTGCGGTCATGGATGTAGGGCACCACGTTGTCCATCACCGATTGCATGATGCCCAGCGGCCCGCCAGTCAGAACGGCTCGCTCATAGTCCAGACCGCTCATGAGCACCTTGGCGCCGCCATTGACCTGGCCCAGCACGTTGGTGTGTGGCACTTCGACGTTGTTGAACACCAGCTCACCGGTGTGACTGCCGCGCATGCCCAGCTTGTCGAGCTTTTGCGCGATGGAAAAACCTTTCATGCCTTTTTCGATCAAAAAGGCTGTCACGCCCCGCGCACCGAGCTCGGGTTCGCTCTTGGCGTACACCACCAGCGTATCGGCGTCGGGCCCATTGGTGATCCACATTTTGTTGCCGTTCAGCAAGTAGTAGCCACCTTTGTCTTCGGCCTTGAGTTTCATGGACAGCACGTCAGAGCCAGCGCCCGGCTCACTCATGGCCAATGCGCCCACATGCTCACCGCTAATCAGCTTGGGCAGGTACTTGGCGCGCTGCGCGTCGGTGCCGTTGCGCTTGATCTGGTTAACGCACAGGTTGCTGTGTGCGCCGTAAGAAAGGCCCACGCTGGCAGACGCCCGCGAGATTTCTTCCATGGCAATCATGTGCGCCAGGTAGCCCATGTTGGCGCCGCCGTATTCCTCGCCCACCGTAATACCGAGCACGCCCAAGTCGCCCATCTTGCGCCACAGGTCCATGGGAAATTGGTCAGTTTTGTCGATCTCTGCTGCGCGTGGTGCGATCTCGGCTTGCGCAAATTCGTATACGGCATCGCGCAGCGCGTCGATGTCTTCACCGAGTTGGTAGTTCAGTCCGGGCAGGTGGCTCATGGGAATCTCCTTGTTGCTGTGTGTAAAGGGGGAGGATTGAAATGCACTGGTGATCAGGCTGCCTTGGCCAGCAGAGTGCGAGCTTCTTTTTCATGGGTCTTGAGCTCGTCAAGATTGGCCTGCAGGTCGGTCATCTGGTCTTCGAGCTGCTTGCGGTGCACGGCCAGCACATCCAGAAACTTCTTTAGCTGCGCGCCGGTGTCGCGCGGGCTGTCATACATCTCGATGATCTCTTTCGCCTCGGTCAACGAAAGGCCCAGGCGCTTGGCCCGCAAGGTGAGCTTCAGGCGCGTGCGGTCGCGCCCGCTGTACACGCGGTTGCGCCCGCCAGGGCCGGTGCGTTGGGGCTCCAGCAACCCCAGATCTTCATAAAACCGGATGGCGCGCGTGGTCACATCGAACTCGCGCGCCAGATCGCCAATGGTGAAGGTGATGCTCATAGGGTGGTCCAACACAGGGGACAGTCGTCAAGACAATAGCCGCCTAGAATGCTCCATTCAATTGACGTTTACGTAAACGTCAATTATGTAATAGAAAAGGTCCTCCCATGAACGAACTGGAAAAGCAACTCAACTACCCCCTGGGCGAGACCCTCGCACCGGCGGGCGGTACGCTGGAGGTGGCACCCGGTGTGCGCTGGATTCGCATGTCCCTGCCTTTTGCACTGAACCATATCAACCTGTGGCTGCTGCGCGACTGCATCGATGGCGTCGAGGGTTGGAGCATTGTGGACTGCTGCATCCACCGGGACGAGGCCAAGGCGCAGTGGGAATCCATCTTTGCCAACGAACTGCAGGGCCTGCCCATCCTGCGCGTGATCGTCACGCACATGCACCCCGACCACATCGGCTTGGCGCACTGGCTGTGCGAACGGTGGAGTGGGCGTGGCGCAGGGCCGCCCCAAGCCGCGACCAGCCCCCTTGGGGCGCAGCGCAGCAGCGAAGACGCAAGCGTGGGGGCTCGCGAATGTCGGTTATGGATCAGCGCCACCGACTACCAGGTGGCGCGCATGGGCTGCCTGGGCCCCACCGGCTTTGGTGGCGACCGCGCAGCCGAATACTTTGCCAGCCATGGGCTCAACAGCCCACAGGCGATGGAGCAGATCAAGGCACGCACGGGCTACTTTCCGTCGCTGGTGCCCTCAGTGCCGCCCAGCTACCGCCGCATGATGGACGGCATGGTGCTGACCATCGATGGGCGTGCCTGGCGCTGCATCAGCGGCTACGGCCATGCGCCCGAACACATTGCGCTGTACTGCGAAGAACTCAACCTGCTCATCGGCGGTGACATGATGCTGCCGCGCATCTCCACCAATGTGAGTGTGTATGAGCAAGAGCCAGAGTCTGATGCGCTGAAACTGTTTCTCGATTCCATTGACCGTTTTCTTGAATTACCCGCCGACACGCTGGTACTGCCCTCACATGGAAAACCCTTTACCGGCATGCACATCCGCATTCAACAGTTACACGACCACCACCAGGAGCGCCTGGCCGAAGTGATGCAAGCCTGCAGCGAGCGTGCCTGCAGTGCCGCCGACATCTTGCCCGTACTGTTCAAACGCGATTTAGACCTGCACCAGACCACCTTCGCCATGGGCGAATCCGTGGCACACCTGAATGCCCTGTGGTTTGCCGGCAAGCTGCAGCGCCGCCTGAGCGCGGATGGGGTGTACCGGTTTGGGTTGGTCCCTACTACTTGGGAATCGCGTCATCCTTGAGCAGGCTGGCCGGGTCTGCCTTTGAAGCGTCGGGGCAATGGGTCTGAAGGTTTTGTTGCACCACTCTCAAGAAAATGCGTAGCGCAGCTGCATGGGTACCACCCAATGGCGCACCGGCAGGCAGGAGAAGGCGACCAGGAAGTCGTCACCGCAGGCTTCGCAGCGGACGCGCAAAGCCGTGGGCAAAAATACCGCACTCCAGATACTTGCGAAACGCCTTCTCCACATAAGCGCTCGGGGTGGCGGGGCATGCTGGTGCCCACGCGGGTGAAAAACCGCGCAGTCCTCGTAGGGATTGCACGGCCAGCTACTCAATTGATAGCGTGATGGTCAGTTACCGAACCTCAGCACCTCACCGAAGGACCAGCCCCGCCAATCCACAGACGGCGATGACGGGAATAACCCCCGCCTTGTAGCGCAGCAGCTCCAGCCAATCAACGTTTGCAGGAAATACTGCGCCAGCCCTAGTGGGCACTGCGATATGCGCTATGAAAAAAAGAGCAAGACTGGCGATCACGCCAACCACCGATGCCGTGATGGCGGTCAGTGGCGCGGTCAGGTGCAACTTGCCATGGGTGGATTCCACCAGCGGGCCACCGGCCAGGGTGAAGTTGAAGGAACGGCAAAAAGATAAACCTGGTCACCACCGTGGCGGCCAGCGCCGCACCCAGAAACTGCGCATCCGGCCCAAGGACCTGGTGCGCCCAGCCGCCGACAAAGCCGACAAAGGCCACGACCATGATCAGCGGCCCCGGCGTGGTCTCGCCCAGGGCCAGGCCGTCAATCATTTGCACGCCTGTGAGCCAGGCAAAGTGCTCGACCGCGCCCTGGTAGACGTAAGGCAACACGGCATAGGCGCCGCCAAAGGTCAGCAGCGCCGCCTTGGTGAAGAACCAGCCCATCTGTGCCAAGGTGCTGTCCCAGCCCTGCCAGGCTACCAACGCGCCCATGGGGGCAAGCCACAGGGCGGCGCCAACGGCGAGTACAGTGGCCATCCGCGCAGGTGACCAGCGCGCGTGGGGCGGCGTGGGCGTGGTGTCACCAATCAGCCAATCCATCTCGCCGGGTGTCAGTGCCATGGACTTGGCCGCGCCATGGCCGCCAGCGCCGGCAAACTGCGCCGGCGCCCAGCGCGAACCCAGCCCAGCCGATGAGCGCCGCCGCCAGCACAATCCATGGGAAGGGCACGTTAAACCCGTAGATTGCTATGAAACTCATAGCTGCAATCGCCCAAAGTACGAGGGCTACCGTGGGCTTCTTCAAGGTCTTGGAGCCGATGCGGTGCACCGCCTGCAACACGATGGCGGCCACTGCCGGCTTGATGCCACACCACGGCCGCCACCCAGGGTACGCTGCCAAAGGCCACGTAGACCCAGCTCAAGGCGATCAGGATGATCAGCGAAGGCAGCACAAACAGCACCCCGGCCACGACGCCGCCCCAGGTGCGATGCATCAGCCAACCAATGTAGGTGGCCAGTTGCTGGGCCTCGGGGCCGGGCAGCAACATGCAGTAGTTCGGCGCGTGCAGGAAGCGGGATTCCGATATCCAGCGTTTTTCTTCCACCAGCTCGCGGTGCATGATGGCAATTTGCCCGGCCGGGCCGCCGAAGCGGATAAAGCCCAGTTTCAGCCAGAAGCGCAGGGCCTCGGTTAAGGAGACCCTGCGCGTTGCGGTGGGCGACGTTGTACTCACGCGGGTGCTCCCACCACCATGGTTTCGGGCTTCCAGTTGTGGGATTCGTTCTGCGCGGCGACGCGGTCGCGGCACCAGGCGCAGAGTGCGTCGTACAACGGCAGGGCGGCGTCCAGCATGGCGTGGTCGTCTTGCGCGTGCAGACGTGACAAGCCCAGGGAGAAGGCCAGCAACCCTGCGGACTGCGGCGACAGATCGAGCCGGTTGGTATCGGCTCTGCGCACGATGGTGGCCAGCAGGTTCAGCGCGGCATCGAGCAGGTCAAAGCCCAGCAGCAGGGCATCAAAGCTGCATAGCTCGCCCACATGGGACACCGGCGCACCAAGAATGTCATAAGCCACTGCGCCGCTTTCTTTGGCTTGCGCCAGCACCTGGCTGGCGGGCGCGTAGAAAAACTCGGCACGGTTATCGATGAAGCGGCGGATCAGCCAGGGGCAGGCAATGCGGTCGATCTTGGGCCGCTCGCGCGTGATCCAGCGTAAGGGCTGCACTCCGGTCACACCCCAATCGGTGCGCTTGGCAAAACTCAGTGCGGGCCTGGCGCGCCAATCGGCTATCTACGGGACATCGTCCTCGCCATCCTGGCCGCCTTCCAGTCCACCTGCCACCCTATGTGCGTCCCAACCCGCAGCCCGCAGCGTAACAACGGCTTCTTTACTCACGTTGTGGCCATAGACGCAGTAGACATTAGCCGCTCGCGGTGCGTGGGATATGGCAAAAGCAGCCACTTCCTCAAGCGCGCAGCGCTGGGCGCAGGCCAGCAGTCGCGGGCTCTCGTCAAAGCGAGGCTGGCGGCGAACATCCAGCACCAGCGGGGTGTCGGCACTGCCAAAGCGGGCGTTAAAGGCCTTGGGGGGCAACGGAAAGAACAGACGGATTTTGGATGTCCACGGATTGCTCCTGTTGCGTTACCAGCAATTGGAAGGGACACCATCTTGGGGCCTGATCGGCCCGACACCGGGGAGCTGACACCCCGAAGGGCGCACTGTAGCACACGCCCCCCGGGAAGACCCCATGTGTGGGGTACTCGACAGTCCAGGCGTCCTTGACTACTATCAACTTCCACTTTTGGGGGGATCCGTCATGCATGGTTGGGTCAAACGCCTGGGGTTGGGTTTAGGACTGCTGGTCGTGCTGGGGGTCGCCATTCTGATGTTCGCCAGCATGCTGGGCCAGCGCAAGCGCGAGCGCTCGGTGGATGTCGCCGTGCAAGGCGTTGCGTGGGCGACGGACGCAACGGGTGTGGAGCGCGGGCACTACCTGTACCGCTCGCGCGGCTGTGCCGAATGCCATGGGCCCGACGGCAGCGGGCGTGAGTTCATCAACGACGGCAAGGGCATGCGCATTCGCGCGCCCAACATCACGGTCGGGGGGCCGGTTGGGCACTACACGGCGCAAGATTGGGAGCGCGTTGTTCGCCACGGGGTTAAGGCCAACGGCCGCGCCGTGTTCATCATGCCCAGCGAAGACTACAACCGCTTCACCGACGCCGACCTGGCGGCCGTCGTGGGCTACGTGCGTACGATAGCACCGCGCACAGGTGGTGAGGCCGTCGTGGAATTGCCGCTGCCGGTCAAGGCTCTGTACGGTCTGGGGGTGATTCGGGATGCTTCAGAGAAGATCGACCACCATCTGCCACCGGCCCAGCCCGTGGCTGCTGCGGTCAACGCCCAGCACGGCGCCTATGTGGCCAATATGTGCATCGGCTGCCATGGCCCGGGCCTGTCGGGCGGAACCATTCCCGGCGGCCCGCCAGATTGGCCCGCAGCCGCCAACCTGACACCCGGCGCGGGTAGCGCCATGCTGCGCTACGGCGATGCCAATACCTTTGTGGCCATGCTGCGCTCGGGCAAGCGCCCGGATGGCAGCGGCATCAAGGTCATGCCGTTTCAGTCGTTGCGCGAATTGAACGACACCGACGCCCACGCGCTGTATACCTTCCTGAAGACGGTGCCGCCGCGCAACGCGGGTCAGCGCTGATCCAGAACGGTCGCCCAGCGCACTTGGGCCAGCAGCTTGTTCAGGTCCGGGCGTTGCAGGGTGGCATTGGCCGCCCCTTCATTGCATACGGAGCAAATGGCTTTCAAGTTGGCGGCGTCATCACTTCCGCCCAAGCATCGCCCCTAAAATCTGCATCAGGCGGCGGGCACAGCTCGACCCCGGCGCAGCCTTCGCCACCCATTCAGCGGCGGCCCGCGTGCCGGGGTGATGCGCAGAGCTTCAGGGTCGGTAATCGCATCCTCTGCCACGGGTGAATCCGTGGCACACCCGAATGCCCTGTGGTTTGCTGGCAAGCTGTAGCGCCGCCTGAGCTCGGATGGGGTATACCGGTTTGGGCTGGCCCCTACCACTTCGGAATTGAATCGTCCTTGAGCTGGCCGCGCAATTCGGCATAGTCGGGCACCACGCTACGCACGGTATCCCAAAAGCGCGGGCTGTGGTCCATTACCCGTAGGTGGCTGAGTTCGTGGGCCACCACGTAGTCGATCACAGCGGGGCGGAAATGGATCAGCCGCCAGTTCAGACGAATCGATCCATCGATGCGGGCGCTGCCCCAACGAGTGCCAGCCGAACTCAGGCTGAGCTTCTTCCACTGCACTTGCAAGAGCGGCGAAAAATGGTCCAACCGATCGATGAAATGCGCGCGCGCCTGGCGCATCAGCCAGGCCTGCACCGCATCGCGGATTTGCTCGGGTGTGGCGGATTTGGGTAGGCCCACGCGCAAGGTTTGTTCGGATTCTGGCGGGCCGTCAAGTTGCGCCCCCACCGCGCCAAAGCCATGGGTCGGGTCCAGCAGCACGCGCATACTTCCCCCAAAAAGCGGCAACACCGTGCCATCGCTCCAGGTGATGCGGGCTTCGTGCTGGCGCACCTGGCGCTCACGCGACTCACCTAGCTTGCGGGTAATCCACTGCGATTTCTCCCGCAGCGCAGACTCCACCTCAAACACCGGCGTCCAGCGCGGTGCGCGCACCACCAGACCGTCGGGGCCGACCACAAAACCAATAGTGCGCCGCTTGGCGCGCTGAAACAAATAGGCCACCTGCGCATCGCCTAGGCGCAGCTCACGGTTGGCGCGGGGATGGGTAAAAACGGCAGGAACAATGACCCGGTTCAGCACCTGGGCCTCGCCATGCGGAACGCCAGGCGCGATGAATGCTACAATTTCAGGAGCGTGTTGTGTACTATCCGCGAGGGCTAGAGGCTCAAACAGGTCCAACGTGTATTGAAGAAAACGGTGCATTGTAGACACAACGTAAGCCGTGAATGGCTAGCGATAAGCCTCGGGGTCCAGCCGGCGCATTTCGGCCTCGATCCAGTTTTCCACTTCCTGCATCAACTCCTTGTGGTGGCGACCCACGCTGGGAATGGGCTTGCCAATGGATACGTCGACAATACCCGGCATCTTGACGAAAGCCTTGCGCGGCCAGCATTTGGCTGAGGTGACCGCAATCGGTATTACCGGAGCGCCAGTCTGCACCGCCAGACGGGTACCGCTGGTCTCATACACACCCTTTTGGCCACGGGCAATGCGCGTGCCTTCGGGGAACATGATGATCCAGATGCCTTGTGCCAAACGCTCGCGGCCCTGGGCCACAACCCGCTTGAAGGCCTGGGTGCGCAAGCTGCGGTCGATATGGATCATGTCCAGGAGACCAATCGACCAGCCAAAGAACGGCACGTAGAGCAGTTCTTTCTTGAACACATAGGCCAAGGGGTGCGGCATGATGGCCGGCATTAAAAAAGTCTCAAACGTGGACTGGTGCTTGACCAGCAGCACCGCTGGTGTGGTTTCGCCCACCGGCAAATTTTCCATTCCGGTGATACGCGTCTCGATTCCCAGAATGGCGCGTGCACTGGCCCGGCTGCTCAGGCTCAGCCAAGCACTGGCAATGCGGTAACGCTGGGCGCGCCCCATGCCAAAGAGTGCACCCAGCACAATAGCCAGGGTGTAGGGCACCACCGTGAGTGCCATCCATGCCATGTGCAGAACCGAGCGAATGAAGGCCATTTAAAGATCCGCCGCCTGCGACGGGCGCATGTCATGGCTGATCAGGTAGTCGGCAAAGGCGGCCAGGTCTGCGTGCACCACGGTTTGCTGTGGGTAGCTGTCAGGCAGGGGCTGGTCCCGATAGGCTGCGGCCTTGCCGGTGAGCACCAGATGCGGCTGGCAACCTGCGTTGACGGCGGCCACCAGATCGCGCTGAGAATCACCCACCGCAGGTACATCATCCAGCTCAAGGCCATAGCGCTCGGCAATTTGCTCGTATAGCCCCGGCTCAGGCTTGCGGCAGTGGCAGCCTTCGTCTGGCCCATGGGGGCAATAAAAAATACCGTCAATGCGTCCACCCACCGCCGCCAGCATGCTGTGCATTTTGGCGTGCATGGCATTGAGTGACGCCACATCAAACAAACCGCGCCCCAGACCCGATTGATTGGTGGCCACCACCACATGCCAGCCGGCATGGTTCAGGCGCGCAATGGCTTCCAGCGCGCCGGGCAGCGGCTGCCACTCAGAGGGAGATTTGACGAATTCGGCACTGTCTTCGTTGATGGTGCCGTCGCGGTCGAGTATGACGAGGCGCATGTCAGGCCGCCAAGCGCGAAAGATCAGCCACACGGTTCATGGCATCGTGCAGAGACTTCAAAAGGCCTTGGCGGTTCAAGCGCAGGTCGAGTTGCTCGGCATTGACCATAACGCCATCAAAGAACGCATCCACCGGCTCACGCAGCACCGCCAGGGTTTGCAGGGATGCGGTGTAGTCACCAGCCGCCAGTTGTGCCTGCGCCTTGGGTGCTACCGCCTGCATGGCGGCATACAGGGCCTTTTCAGCCGGTTCTTGCAGCAGAATTTCGCTGACATGGGCGTCCACCTCGGGTGCCTTTTTCAGGATGTTGCTGATGCGCTTGTTGGCCGCTGCCAGCGCGGGCGCCTCAGGCAGCGCCGCAAATGCACGCACAGCTGCCATCCGATGGGGTACATCGCCCAGCCGCTGCGGGCGCAGGGCCAGCACCGCGTCCACCTCTTGCGCGCTATAGCCCTGCTCGCGCAGGGAACCAGCCATGCGGTCATAAATAAAGTCGACCAGCTTGGCCTGGTTGGCGGCAAAGTCAGCTTGTTCTTTCTCGGGCCAGAGTTCGATCAACTCGGCAAACGCCTTGGTGGCGTTGGCCAGAAGCGTGTCCAGGTTGAGCGAAAAGTCACTCTCCATCAGGATACGGATCACGCCCAGTGCATGACGGCGCAGAGCAAAGGGGTCTTTGTCGCCGGTGGGCAAGTTGCCAATGCCAAACATGCCCACCAAGGTCTCCAGCTTGTCGGCCAGGGCCACCACGCTGCCGGTGTGGTTGCGCGGCAGGGCGTCACCGGCAAAGCGGGGCTTGTAGTGGTCTTCGATGGCAATGGCCACGCCGTCGCGCAGGCCATCATGGCGGGCGTAGTAGCCACCCATGATGCCTTGCAGTTCGGGAAACTCACCCACCATGTCGGTCAGCAAATCGGTCTTGGCAAGCAAAGCGGCCTGCTGCACCTTGCTGGACAGCACGTCCATTTCATCTTTGGCGAGCGCGGTATAGGGCACTATGGCTTCACGGATTTGTCGAACGATGGCAGCGGCAATAAAGGCCACGCGCTGCGCACGCTCGCCTTGCGTGCCCAGCTTGTTGTGGTAAACCACTTTGGCCAGACCATCCACACGCGAGGCCAGCGTCTTTTTGCGGTCCTGGTCAAAGAAGAACTTGGCATCGGCCAGGCGCGGACGCACCACGCGTTCGTTACCGCCAACCACCGCGCTGGCGTCCGCTGGGCTGATGTTGCTGACCACCAGGAATTGGTGCGTGAGTTTGCCGGCTGCATCGAGCAGCGGGAAGTATTTCTGGTTGGCCTTCATGGTGAGAATCAGGCACTCTTGCGGCACATCCAGAAACTCTGGCTCAAATTGGCAGACCAGCACGTTGGGGCGCTCCACCAGGGCGGTTACTTCGTCGAGCAATGCATCGTCTTCAATGGGGTGCACGCCGTTGCCCAACTTGGCTGCCGCCGCCGCGAGCTGGCGGGCAATCTCGGCCTTTCGCTCGGCAAACGACGCGATAACAGCACCGTCGCGGGCCATTGTCGCTGAATAGCTGTCGGCAGCCTCAATCACTACGGGCGACACCGCCGCCTCAAAGCGGTGACCCTGGGTGCTGTTGCCAGCGGTGAGGCCCAGTACTTTAACGGGCACCACGGTGCTGCCGTGCAATGCCACCAAGCCATGTGCTGGCCGCACAAAGTTCACGCTGGTCCAGCCCGGCAAGGCACAGTCGCGCTCCAGCTGATAGCCCATGACCTTGGGGATTGGCAGCAGACGAATCGCCTCCTCCAGCGCTTTTTGTAGGCCGGTGTCCAGCGTGGCGCCGGTAACCAGGCTGTCGTAAAACAGGGCCTCGGCCTTGCCGTCGAGCGCGCGTTTGAGTGCGGACACTGTGGCAGCAGGGTTGCTGGTGTCTGCACCCAAGGCCTGTAGCTTTTTTAGCAAGGCCGGCGTGGCATTGCCACTGGCATCCAGACCCACAGACACCGGCATGAGCTTTTGCTGCACGGCTTTGTCGGCAGCCTTGAGCCAGACGTGGCTTACGTGCGCGGCCAAGCGGCGTGGTGATGCGTAGGCAGTGGTGACGGAATCGCCATTGATCAGGCCGAGGGCGCGCAGCTGATCCGCCAATTGGGTAGCAAAGGCGTCGCCAAGTTTCTTGAGCACCTTGGGTGGCAGTTCTTCAACGAAGAGTTCTACGAGAAGGTTTTGGGTCGTCATCATGCAGCCTTCTTCGGTGTCATTTGTTCTACCCATTCACGCGGGGCCAGCGGAAAGCCCAGGCGTTCACGGCTTTCAAAGTAGCTTTGCGCCACCGCACGCGAGATGTTGCGGATGCGGCCAATGTACGCCGCACGCTCGGTCACGCTAATGGCGCCCCTTGCATCCAACAGGTTGAAGCTGTGCGCGGCCTTGAGCACCTGCTCATAGGCCGGCAGCGCCAGTTGCTGTTCTATTAAATGCTTGGCCTGTTTTTCGTGCGCGGCAAAGGCGGTGAACAGAAAGTCGGCGTCGCTGTGCTCAAAGTTATATGTGGATTGTTCGACTTCGTTTTGCTTGTAGACATCTCCGTAGCTCAGTCCATCGGTCCAAGTCAGGTTGTAGACGTTGTCCACGCCCTGCAGGTACATGGCCAGACGTTCAAGACCATAGGTAATTTCGCCGGTGATGGGCCTGCAATCGATGCCTCCGACCTGCTGGAAGTAGGTGAACTGCGTCACCTCCATGCCGTTGAGCCAGACTTCCCAGCCCAGGCCCCAAGCACCCAGTGTGGGGTTTTCCCAATCGTCTTCGACAAAGCGGATGTCATTCTTCTTTAAATCAAAACCCAGGGCTTCGAGGCTGCCCAAATACAGCTCCAAAATGTTGCTGGGCGCGGGCTTCAGGACCACCTGGTACTGGTAGTAGTGTTGCAAGCGGTTGGGGTTCTCGCCGTATCGGCCATCCTTGGGTCGGCGGCTGGGTTGCACGTAGGCGGCCTTCCACGGCTCGGGGCCCAGTGCGCGCAAAAAAGTGGCGGTGTGCGAGGTGCCGGCGCCTACTTCCATGTCGTAGGGTTGCAGCAGCGCGCAGCCTTGGTCGGCCCAGTAGGCCTGCAATTTCAGGATAATTTGTTGAAATGTGAGCATGGCCCGATTTTACAGGCGCGAAACCCTTAGTCTGCCCTCGTCGAACGGACCCGGGTAGCTACAAAAACAATAGCGATCACCAGCAGCCAGAGCGGCCACAACCCGAACCGAGCAACCCACCAGGCAAAGGGCGTGGTGCCGGTGCGGCCTTCAACCGTGCCCACCAACACGCCACGGGTAGTGCGTGGCAGGCTCTGGGCCACGCGACCAGCGTGGTCAATGATGGCGGTGGCACCGGTGTTGGTGGCGCGCACCATGGGGCGCTCGAACTCCAGGGCGCGCATACGGCTGATCTGCAAATGCTGGTCCGTTGCCACGGTATCGCCAAACCAGCCAATGTTGCTGACGTTCACTAACACAGTGGGCGCGCGGGCCGGGTCTTCGAAACGCACGCCAAGCTCTTCACCAAACAAGTCTTCGTAGCAGATGTTGGCCGCGAGGCGCTGCCCCTTCCAGTCAAAGGGCGCTTGCCCCACGGCACCGCGGTTGAAGTCACCCAGGGGTATGTTCATCATCCGGGTGAACCACATGAACATCGGTGGGATGAATTCACCAAATGGCACCAGGTGGTGTTTGTCGTACCGCCAAACCTGTTGCAACCCAGGTGCAAGACCGACCACCGAGTTGGTGTAACCCTGTGCCATGCTGCCCAGGGGCACGCCTATTAACGCTGCTTGACCGGGTGTAGAAAACCGGGTCATGAGGGCCTCCCAATATCCCTCAGGCAGATCCTGCGGCAGCAGTGGGATTGCTGTCTCTGGTGCTACCACCAAGTCGGTAGCGCTGCGGTTGAGTTGATCGCCATACCAGGCTAAGGCCAGGGGTACGCCACTGCCACTCTGAAATTTTTCATCCTGGGGGATATTGCCCTGCAACAAGGTAATGCTCAACGACCCGGTGGACGTAGACCAGGTGGGCAACAGTCCAGGCACCAACCATCCCAGTGCCAGTACAGTAGCCAGGGCAGCCCGCAAACCCCAGCCACTGCTCATCACTTCCAGCACCGCCGCCGACAGCCAGGCGGCCAGCGCGCCAACGCCATAGGCACCCACCCAAGGAATCCAGAGTGCCAAAGGGCCGTCAGCATGGGCATATGCGATGGCACCCCAGCCAAAACCTGTCAACCAGGTTCCTCTGGCCATTTCGGCGGCGGTCCACAGGGCGGCAAACACCAGCGGCGCCAGGATGGGGCCACGGTCACGCAGCCGCCAATACAAAGCCGCAGCGAATGCGTAATACAGACCCAGCGCTGCCGCCAGAGCCACAATCGCAAGCGCAGTCAGCGCGGCCGGCAGCCCAGCGTAGGTATGCATGGAGACATATAACCACCAGAACGTGGCACAAAGCCATGCCGTGGCAAATAGCCAGCCCATGGCGAATCCCTGCTGGGCAGTGGTGCTGGAACGCAATACAGCCAAAAAGACCGTCATTGCAAGGATTTGCAGCCACCACAGTGGTGCTCCTGTGACAAAGCCAAAGGAGAACGGCCAACTGACCCCCGCAGCGTTTGCGTAGGCAACTGCCAAAACGAGAGTAGCGCGAACCGCGACGGAGTCTGCGAGGAGTCGCCGCATCGCGAAGCCCGACATGGTTTAGTAGGTGGAGTCGACAGCGGGTGCGACCTTGAACCACCTCACTGCGCCACCTTTCGTGTGGAGTACGGTGAAATCCAGGCCGCATAGCGTGTAGCGTTCACCCCGTTTGGGCACATGACCCATTTCGTGGGCAATCAGGCCACCAATGGTGTCGAACTCGTCGTCTGGATCAGAACCGGCCAGTGTGACGGTGAAGGCGTCGTTGACCCGCTCTATGGGCGTGTCACCACTGACCCGGTAGGTGTGATCGGCTAATGCAAAAATATCACCTTCGTCTTCTGGTATATCGAATTCGTCTTCAATTTCACCGACGATCTGCTCCAGTACGTCTTCGATGGTGATCAGGCCTGCTACCCGGCCAAACTCGTCGATGACGATGGCCAAGTGGTTACGGTTGCCACGAAAATCGCGCAACAGGTCGTTCAGCCCCTTGGTTTCTGGCACAAACACTGGCGGGCGCAGCAAGGCGCGGATGTGGAATTCAGGGGCCCGCTGCAGTTTGAGTAGATCTTTGGCCAGCAGGATACCGATGACGTTTTCACGCTCGCCTTCGTACACTGGAAAGCGCGAATGGGCCGTGTGGATCACCGTATGAAGCAGTTCATCCATAGGCGCCTGAATATTCAGTAGGTCCATGCGCGTGGCCGCCACCATCACATCGCCAGCAGTCATGTCGGCCATGCGGATCACACCTTCGAGCATGACACGAGATTCGGCGCCGATGATGTTGTTGTCTTCAGCCTCGGCCAGGGTTTCGATGAGTTCCTCGGTCGAATCGGGGCCGGGGTGCAAGAATTCGGCGAGCTTGCGCAAAAAGGTACGCTTGTCTTCCTTGTTGGGCATGCGCGGGGGATGGGGGTCTGACACTGACGTGGGGGCAAAGGCTGCCGTTGTTTGGGACCCCCTAGGATAGCGGATTTGCCTGACGCCCCATCTTCCAGGGCGTTGCTAGAGTCGGGACGACATGCTACTGTGGTCAGCAACGGCCCCGCGCCGGACCGCTTGCACATCCGCCAGGAAGCTCCAGAATTGCTTCGCCTGTGCCTTCAGGCGGTAGTCGGTCTGGGCGACCTGCTCCTCAATCAACTCGGTTACGCGACTGTCAAGCGTGGAAGCGGGCAGCTGCAAATACGCCTCAGACTCCGTGCCATCGCGCTCAATGCGGGCGCCTGCATTGCGGGCAATCTTTAACATGGCCGCGTTTTCACTCAAGGCATGGATGAACATCATGTTAATTCCGTCGTTGGTGGCGTGCATGGCAGCGCGTTCAAACAGGCGGGCACCGTATCCCTTGCCGCGGGCTGTCGGCGATACAGAGACGCCGAATTCGGCGCAGGAGCCATGAGCTTCATTCTTGGCATAGACCAAGTGCGCCATGGCAATCAGTTCCAATTTGCGGTTGTAGATACCAAAGATTTCGTCACGCTCAAAATTAAGGGTTTCAACGTAGCGTTGAATTTGAGCGTCTTGTGCCGAGTAGCCAAATCGCAGATAGCGATCTGCAGGCTCCAAGGACAGCAGGTGAGTGGCAATGCGCTCCCGATGGTTGGCACCAAGCGAACGAATAGGAACTAGCGATGGTGCTGCACGAGGGATGGCCGCTGCACTCTCACCCTCGTTAGGGGGGCGTAACAATTCACGACCCGCTTCCAACGAGGCTTTGATTAAACTAGTGGCTTCATACATGAAGGGAATATAAGGGTATTCCCTAGTCTTTGCTCACCAATCTCGTTACGTAGAAGTCATTTTTTAGCTGTATTCCGAAAACAATCGATCGGGCAATTCATACAAAGCACCTGGATATTGACATATTTTTGATAGTGAGCGCACACTTTTATTATTGGACGTTTCGATCTCAGCTTTATTTTGCGCAGTGGGCGCCGAGCCACCGTGGGTCAGTTCGGTACACTCCTTGACCATATGGAAGCAGCAGAAACCATTCGGAATGCCGTAGCACGGGTAGCGGCCTTGCGACAGGCTACAGTCTCCACAGCCAGTCTTCACGATGCGACGCGGGCAGTGAAGTCTTTTCAGGCAAAGCGCTTTGCGGGCACATACGCTGATCTGCTGGCGTCACCAGAATATGCCAGCGCGGCTCGCTTTTTTCTAGACGATCTGTACAGTGACCGGGACTATTCTTTGCGGGATGCCCAGTTCGCACGCATTGCTGGCGGATTGCAACGCCTGTTCCCTAAACAGGTCGTGGCGACTGCCGTGACCATGGCACAGTTGCACGTACTGACGGAGGAAATGGACCGAAAAATGGCCGAGGCTTGGCTGGGCTACCCCTTTCCACAGGACACTGATACGGTGCGTCGGTACCTGGCATGCTGGTTGTTGGTTGGGCGCGAGTCTGATCGGAATCTGCAACTGGAGATGGTGTTGCAGGTTGGCGCAGAGCTGGATCGACTGACCCGAACGCCGGGCTTGCGGATGATGCTGCGCATGATGCGCAAACCAGCTTCAGCAGCCGGACTAGGTTCCCTGCAGAACTTTCTGGAATCGGGATTTGACATATTTGCCCAGATGTCGGGAAAAGGTCAGCGAGCACGCGAGTTTCTCGACACCATCCGTCGGCGAGAGTCTGTCTGGATTCGGCGGTTGTCCGACCCGCTGTCCATAACCAATGAGGCCGATTTGCGGGCCTGCGTGACCAGTGCTCTGAGTTAGCACGCGTATGTCCATACATTGCCCGTCATTTACCGTTGTTGCCAAATACTGACGATGAACCCAGCTCTTCCTATTGGCATGCACGTCTTTGAGCGAGGCTGGCTCTCATCCAACAACGTCCTGATCATGGGTGAAGAGAATACGGCACTAATCGACAGCGGCTATTGCACGCACAGCGAGCAAACGGTGGCGTTGGTGCATTCCGTTTTGGGTGACCGCCCGCTGGATCTATTGATAAATACGCATTTGCACAGTGACCATTGCGGTGGAAATGCGGCGTTACAGGAACACTATCCTGCGCTTCAGACGCGTATACCGCCGGGTAATGCGGATGAAGTCAAGTGCTGGGACGAAGATGCGCTGACTTATAAGACTACCGGCCAGCAATGTCCGAAGTTCGTTTTCGAGGGGTTGCTGACGCCTGGTGAGACGTTGAGTTTAGGGGGCTGCTTCTGGCAGATTCACGCTGCAGCCGGGCATGACCCACATTCCATTCTGTTATTTGAGTCGCACTCTGGAATTTTGCTTTCAGCCGATGCGTTATGGGAGCAAGGGTTTGGTGTGGTGTTTCCAGAGCTCGAAGGTGTTAGCGCGTTTTCTGATGTTGGGGCGCCCCCCGGCGGGGCCGGCCCCCCCCCCCCCCCCCCGCCCCCATCCCCCCCCCCCCCCCCCCCCCACCCCCCCCCCCCCAACTCAACCCACCCCGCCCCCTCCACCCCCCCCCCCCCCCTTTTGGCCTCCGGGGGGGGCCCCCCCCCCCAAGGGCCCTCTTACCCCACACCCCCCCCCCCCCCCGCCCCCCCCGGGGGCCCGCCCCCCGGGCCAACCAAAAGCCCCCCACCCACAAACAACGGAAAAAAAACCCCCCCCCCGGTTTTGCTGTAATAGCCTGACGATGACCTACTTTCACACGGGAACCCGCACTATCATCGGCGCAGAAGCGTTTCACTTTCCTGTTCGGGATGGGAAGGAGTGGTACCACTTCGCTATGGTCGTCAGGCATAACTTTTTGCCACCTTGACTATTGTCAAGGCGACCAATTTATAGAGCTAATCAGCTTGTCTTTTCGACACTGAAGTGCGATCACTCACACAGCAGTTATTTTTGAATGCGTCAACTTGGCATAACTTCCTTGAGACACTTCTACAGTGAATCAAAGTTATAGGGTCAAGCCGCACGAGCAATTAGTATCGGTTAGCTTAACGCATTACTGCGCTTCCACACCCGACCTATCAACGTCCTGGTCTTGAACGACTCTTTAGGGGGCTCAAGGCCCCGGCAGATCTCATCTTGAAACGAGTTTCCCGCTTAGATGCTTTCAGCGGTTATCTCTTCCACACTTAGCTACTCGGCAATGCCACTGGCGTGACAACCGATACACCAGAGGTGTGTCCACTCCGGTCCTCTCGTACTAGGAGCAGGCTTCCTCAAATCTGCAGCGCCCACGGAAGATAGGGACCAAACTGTCTCACGACGTTTTAAACCCAGCTCACGTACCTCTTTAAATGGCGAACAGCCATACCCTTGGGACCGGCTACAGCCCCAGGATGAGATGAGCCGACATCGAGGTGCCAAACACCGCCGTCGATATGAACTCTTGGGCGGTATCAGCCTGTTATCCCCAGAGTACCTTTTATCCGTTGAGCGATGGCCCTTCCATACAGAACCACCGGATCACTATGTCCTGCTTTCGCATCTGCTCGACTTGTCAGTCTCGCAGTTAAGCACGCTTATGCCATTGCACTATCGTCACGATGTCCGACCGTAACTAGCGTACCTTCGAACTCCTCCGTTACGCTTTGGGAGGAGACCGCCCCAGTCAAACTGCCTACCATGCACTGTCCCCGATCCAGATAATGGACCTAGGTTAGAACCTCAAACACACCAGGGTGGTATTTCAACGTTGGCTCCATAAGATCTAGCGACCCTACTTCAAAGCCTCCCACCTATCCTACACAGATCTGTTCAAAGTCCAATACAAAGCTACAGTAAAGGTTCATGGGGTCTTTCCGTCTTTCCGCGGGGAGATTGCATCATCACAAACATTTCAACTTCGCTGAGTCTCAGGAGGAGACAGTGTGGCCATCGTTACGCCATTCGTGCAGGTCGGAACTTACCCGACAAGGAATTTCGCTACCTTAGGACCGTTATAGTTACGGCCGCCGTTTACTGGGACTTCAATCAAGAGCTTGCACCCCATCATTTAATCTTCCAGCACCGGGCAGGCGTCACACCCTATACGTCCACTTTCGTGTTTGCAGAGTGCTGTGTTTTTAATAAACAGTCGCAGCCACCGATTTTTTGCAACCTCATTGGGCTCCATCCGCGAGGGACTTCACCTACTAAAGGCACACCTTCTTCCGAAGTTACGGTGTCAATTTGCCGAGTTCCTTCTCCTGAGTTCTCTCAAGCGCCTTAGAATACTCATCTCGCGCACCAGTGTCGGTTTGCGGTACGGTCGTGTGTAGCTGAAGCTTAGTGGCTTTTCCTGGAAGCAGGGTATCACTCACTTCGGCAGCAAGCTGCCTCGTTATCACTCCTCATCTAAGCCCGGCGGATTTGCCTACCAGGCACGACTACAAGCTTGAACCAACATGTCCAACAGTTGGCTGAGTTAACCTTCTCCGTCCCCACATCGCACTACACATCGGTACAGGAATATTGACCTGTTTCCCATCAGCTACGCATCTCTGCCTCGCCTTAGGGGCCGACTCACTCTACGCCGATGAACGTTGCGTAGAAAACCTTGCGCTTACGGCGAGGGGGCTTTTCACCCCCTTTAACGCTACTCATGTCAGCATTCGCACTTCTGATACCTCCAGCATGCTTTACAACACACCTTCACAGGCTTACAGAACGCTCTCCTACCACTTGCAATAAATTGCAAATCCGCAGCTTCGGTAACTGGCTTAGCCCCGTTACATCTTCCGCGCAGGACGACTCGATCAGTGAGCTATTACGCTTTCTTTAAATGATGGCTGCTTCTAAGCCAACATCCTGACTGTTTTAGCCTTCCCACTTCGTTTCCCACTTAGCCAATTTTAGGGACCTTAGCTGGCGGTCTGGGTTGTTTCCCTCTTGAGTCCGGACGTTAGCACCCGGTGCTCTGTCTCCCAAGCTGTACTCGACGGTATTCGGAGTTTGCATTGGTTTGGTAAGTCGCCATGACCCCCTAGCCAAAACAGTGCTCTACCCCCGTCGGTAATACTTGAGGCACTACCTAAATAGTTTTCGGAGAGAACCAGCTATTTCCAAGTTTGTTTAGCCTTTCACCCCTATCCACAGCTCATCCGCTAGTTTTGCAACACTAGTCGGTTCGGACCTCCAGTACCTGTTACGGCACCTTCATCCTGGCCATGGATAGATCACTTGGTTTCGGGTCTACACCCAGCGACTTGACGCCCTATTCGGACTCGATTTCTCTACGGCTTCCCTATTCGGTTAACCTTGCCACTGAATGTAAGTCGCTGACCCATTATACAAAAGGTACGCAGTCACCCCTTGCGAGGCTCCTACTTTTTGTAAGCACACGGTTTCAGGATCTATTTCACTCCCCTCCCGGGGTTCTTTTCGCCTTTCCCTCACGGTACTAGTTCACTATCGGTCAATGATGAGTATTTAGCCTTGGAGGATGGTCCCCCCATATTCAGACAGGATTTCTCGTGTCCCGCCCTACTTTTCGTTAGCTCAGTACCACACAGGTCTTTTCACGTACGGGGCTATCACCCGCTATGGCCACCCTTTCCAGAGTGTTCCGTTAAGTCTTGTGCTATCACTAACAGGCTTCTCCGATTTCGCTCGCCACTACTTTCGGAATCTCGGTTGATGTCTTTTCCTCGAGCTACTGAGATGTTTCAGTTCACCCGGTTCGCCTCGCATACCTATGTATTCAGTATGCGATACCTTTGCAGGTGGGTTTCCCCATTCGGAAATCTCCGGATCAAAGCTAATTTGCCAGCTCCCCGAAGCTTATCGCAGGCTATCACGTCCTTCGTCGCCTATCATTGCCAAGGCATCCACCATGTGCTCTTATTCACTTGACCCTATAACTTTGACGTCTCTTGCGAGAATCAAAGCATCTTCAAGGAATGTTTGTCAGGTCTTTCACCTGACGCGTTATGCCGTATCCAATTTAACTTGAATAACTCGAATTTCAAACGTGAAGTTTGATATTCATTTTGACGCAATCAAAATTATGTTGCTAACAACTACGCAAGGCACGGTCTGCACTAAACCTTTACGAATGTGCAGTTTCCTTACATAGCCCAAGCTTTGCAGCTTAAAGTTAGCAACGCTGATTAAACTCTATAAATTGTTAAAGAACAGCCGATTGATCAGGTAATCCCGATCAACAACAAAGCAGCCTCTATTTTCCGAAGAATTCGAAGCTACTTTGGTGTTGATTAATACTAATCAGATAAGAAAGATTGGTGGAGGTGACAGGACTCGAACCCGCTACCTACTGCTTGCAAAGCAGCCGCTCTCCCAGCTGAGCTACACCCCCAAAACCAGAAGGACGTTGGACGACAATGGTGGGTCTGGTTGGTCTCGAACCAACGACCCCCGCCTTATCAAGACGGTGCTCTAACCAACTGAGCTACAGACCCAAGCCGGTCACTTTTAATTCTGGTAACCAGAATTTGTCGCGACAACCTTCCAACAACCGATAAGTGTGAGCGTTCAAATTAAATTGCAGTTTCCAGAAAGGAGGTGATCCAGCCGCACCTTCCGATACGGCTACCTTGTTACGACTTCACCCCAGTCACGAACCCTGCCGTGGTAATCGCCCTCCTTGCGGTTAGGCTAACTACTTCTGGCAGAACCCGCTCCCATGGTGTGACGGGCGGTGTGTACAAGACCCGGGAACGTATTCACCGTGACATTCTGATCCACGATTACTAGCGATTCCGACTTCACGTAGTCGAGTTGCAGACTACGATCCGGACTACGACTGGCTTTGTGGGATTAGCTCCCCCTCGCGGGTTGGCAACCCTTTGTACCAGCCATTGTATGACGTGTGTAGCCCCACCTATAAGGGCCATGAGGACTTGACGTCATCCCCACCTTCCTCCGGTTTGTCACCGGCAGTCTCATTAGAGTGCCCAACTAAATGTAGCAACTAATGACAAGGGTTGCGCTCGTTGCGGGACTTAACCCAACATCTCACGACACGAGCTGACGACAGCCATGCAGCACCTGTGTTACGGCTCTCTTTCGAGCACTCAGCCATCTCTAAAGGATTCCGTACATGTCAAAGGTGGGTAAGGTTTTTCGCGTTGCATCGAATTAAACCACATCATCCACCGCTTGTGCGGGTCCCCGTCAATTCCTTTGAGTTTCAACCTTGCGGCCGTACTCCCCAGGCGGTCAACTTCACGCGTTAGCTTCGTTACTGAGTCAGTGAAGACCCAACAACCAGTTGACATCGTTTAGGGCGTGGACTACCAGGGTATCTAATCCTGTTTGCTCCCCACGCTTTCGTGCATGAGCGTCAGTACAGGTCCAGGGGATTGCCTTCGCCATCGGTGTTCCTCCGCATATCTACGCATTTCACTGCTACACGCGGAATTCCATCCCCCTCTACCGTACTCTAGCTATGCAGTCACAAATGCAGGTCCCAGGTTGAGCCCGGGGATTTCACATCTGTCTTATATAACCGCCTGCGCACGCTTTACGCCCAGTAATTCCGATTAACGCTTGCACCCTACGTATTACCGCGGCTGCTGGCACGTAGTTAGCCGGTGCTTATTCTTACGGTACCGTCATTAGCCTCTCGTATTAGGAGAGACCGTTTCGTTCCGTACAAAAGCAGTTTACAACCCGAAGGCCTTCGTCCTGCACGCGGCATTGCTGGATCAGGCTTGCGCCCATTGTCCAAAATTCCCCACTGCTGCCTCCCGTAGGAGTCTGGACCGTGTCTCAGTTCCAGTGTGGCTGGTCGTCCTCTCAGACCAGCTACAGATCGTCGCCTTGGTGGGCTTTTACCCCACCAACTAGCTAATCTGATATCGGCCGCTCCAATCGCGCGAGGTCTTGCGATCCCCCGCTTTCATCCATAGATCGTATGCGGTATTAGCACAGCTTTCGCTGCGTTATCCCCCACGACTGGGCACGTTCCGATATATTACTCACCCGTTCGCCACTCGCCACCAGGATTGCTCCCGTGCTGCCGTTCGACTTGCATGTGTAAGGCATGCCGCCAGCGTTCAATCTGAGCCAGGATCAAACTCTATAGTTCGATCTTGAATTTTTTGCTCTTTCGAGCAACTCATAAATTGGAATCGACATGAACTTCATTGCTGAAGTTCGCATTTCTTTTACTTCATGAGCGTTTGTAAGTCAGTTAAGACTTAGTTCCGAAGAACTTGGCAATCGCCTTCAAACGCCCACGCTTATCGGCTGTAAATTTTTAATGAACCGAAGATTACCTACTTTCTTCGTTTGCTTTGCTGCGATCAGCGAAGCCTTGAATTATGACACAGTTTTTACATCCCTGTCAAAATCTTATCGGAAACTTCCGTTTTTCTTCAGCACTCCCCATAAGGATTACTGAAAAAAAACGCCCCATCGATTGATGGGGCGTTTTTGCTGTAATAGCCTGACGATGACCTACTTTCACACGGGAACCCGCACTATCATCGGCGCAGAAGCGTTTCACTGTCCTGTTCGGGATGGGAAGGAGTGGTACCACCTCGCTATGGTCGTCAGGCATAACTTTTTGTCATCTTGATTTGGAGTTACCCAGTCAAGACAACCAATTTATAGAGCTAATCAGCTTGTCTTTTCGACACTGGTGCGATCACTGCACACAGCGATTTTTTTGAATGCGTCAACTTGGCATAACTTCCTTGATCTAACGATCAAAGTTATAGGGTCAAGCCGCACGAGCAATTAGTATCGGTTAGCTTAACGCATTACTGCGCTTCCACACCCGACCTATCAACGTCCTGGTCTTGAACGACTCTTTAGGGGGCTCAAGGCCCCGGCAGATCTCATCTTGAAACGAGTTTCCCGCTTAGATGCTTTCAGCGGTTATCTCTTCCACACTTAGCTACTCGGCAATGCCACTGGCGTGACAACCGATACACCAGAGGTGTGTCCACTCCGGTCCTCTCGTACTAGGAGCAGGCTTCCTCAAATCTGCAGCGCCCACGGAAGATAGGGACCAAACTGTCTCACGACGTTTTAAACCCAGCTCACGTACCTCTTTAAATGGCGAACAGCCATACCCTTGGGACCGGCTACAGCCCCAGGATGAGATGAGCCGACATCGAGGTGCCAAACACCGCCGTCGATATGAACTCTTGGGCGGTATCAGCCTGTTATCCCCAGAGTACCTTTTATCCGTTGAGCGATGGCCCTTCCATACAGAACCACCGGATCACTATGTCCTGCTTTCGCATCTGCTCGACTTGTCAGTCTCGCAGTTAAGCACGCTTATGCCATTGCACTATCGTCACGATGTCCGACCGTAACTAGCGTACCTTCGAACTCCTCCGTTACGCTTTGGGAGGAGACCGCCCCAGTCAAACTGCCTACCATGCACTGTCCCCGATCCAGATAATGGACCTAGGTTAGAACCTCAAACACACCAGGGTGGTATTTCAACGTTGGCTCCATAAGATCTAGCGACCCTGCTTCAAAGCCTCCCACCTATCCTACACAGATCTGTTCAAAGTCCAATACAAAGCTACAGTAAAGGTTCATGGGGTCTTTCCGTCTTTCCGCGGGGAGATTGCATCATCACAAACATTTCAACTTCGCTGAGTCTCAGGAGGAGACAGTGTGGCCATCGTTACGCCATTCGTGCAGGTCGGAACTTACCCGACAAGGAATTTCGCTACCTTAGGACCGTTATAGTTACGGCCGCCGTTTACTGGGACTTCAATCAAGAGCTTGCACCCCATCATTTAATCTTCCAGCACCGGGCAGGCGTCACACCCTATACGTCCACTTTCGTGTTTGCAGAGTGCTGTGTTTTTAATAAACAGTCGCAGCCACCGATTTTTTGCAACCTCATTGGGCTCCACCGTTGTGTACTTCACACTAATAAGGCACACCTTCTTCCGAAGTTACGGTTTCAATTTGCCGAGTTCCTTCTCCCTGAGTTCTCTCAAGCGCCTTAGAATTCTCATCTCGCGCTCCAGTGTCGGTTTTCGGTACGGTCGTGTGTAGCTGAAGCTTAGTGGCTTTTCCTGGAGGCAGGGTATCACTCCCTTCGGCAGCAAGCAGCCTCGTTATCACCCTCATCTAAGCCCGGCGGATTTGCCTACCAGGCACGACTACAGGCTTGAACCAACATATCCAACAGTTGGCTGAGCTTAACCTTCTCCGTCCCCACATCGCACTACACATCGGTACAGGAATATTGACCTGTTTCCCATCAGCTACGCATCTCTGCCTCGCCTTAGGGGCCGACTCACTCTACGCCGATGAACGTTGCGTAGAAAACCTTGCGCTTACGGCGAGGGGGCTTTTCACCCCCTTTAACGCTACTCATGTCAGCATTCGCACTTCTGATACCTCCAGCATGCTTTACAACACACCTTCACAGGCTTACAGAACGCTCTCCTACCACTTGCAATAAATTGCAAATCCGCAGCTTCGGTAACTGGCTTAGCCCCGTTACATCTTCCGCGCAGGACGACTCGATCAGTGAGCTATTACGCTTTCTTTAAATGATGGCTGCTTCTAAGCCAACATCCTGACTGTTTTAGCCTTCCCACTTCGTTTCCCACTTAGCCAATTTTAGGGACCTTAGCTGGCGGTCTGGGTTGTTTCCCTCTTGAGTCCGGACGTTAGCACCCGGTGCTCTGTCTCCCAAGCTGTACTCGACGGTATTCGGAGTTTGCATTGGTTTGGTAAGTCGCCATGACCCCCTAGCCAAAACAGTGCTCTACCCCCGTCGGTAATACTTGAGGCACTACCTAAATAGTTTTCGGAGAGAACCAGCTATTTCCAAGTTTGTTTAGCCTTTCACCCCTATCCACAGCTCATCCGCTAGTTTTGCAACACTAGTCGGTTCGGACCTCCAGTACCTGTTACGGCACCTTCATCCTGGCCATGGATAGATCACTTGGTTTCGGGTCTACACCCAGCGACTTGACGCCCTATTCGGACTCGATTTCTCTACGGCTTCCCTATTCGGTTAACCTTGCCACTGAATGTAAGTCGCTGACCCATTATACAAAAGGTACGCAGTCACCCCTTGCGAGGCTCCTACTTTTTGTAAGCACACGGTTTCAGGATCTATTTCACTCCCCTCCCGGGGTTCTTTTCGCCTTTCCCTCACGGTACTAGTTCACTATCGGTCAATGATGAGTATTTAGCCTTGGAGGATGGTCCCCCCATATTCAGACAGGATTTCTCGTGTCCCGCCCTACTTTTCGTTAGCTCAGTACCACACAGGTCTTTTCACGTACGGGGCTATCACCCGCTATGGCCAGCCTTTCCAGGCTGTTCCGTTATGTCTTGTGCTATCACTTGCAGGCTTCTCCGATTTCGCTCGCCACTACTTTCGGAATCTCGGTTGATGTCTTTTCCTCGAGCTACTGAGATGTTTCAGTTCACCCGGTTCGCCTCGCATACCTATGTATTCAGTATGCGATACCTTTGCAGGTGGGTTTCCCCATTCGGAAATCTCCGGATCAAAGCTAATTTGCCAGCTCCCCGAAGCTTATCGCAGGCTATCACGTCCTTCGTCGCCTATCATTGCCAAGGCATCCACCATGTGCTCTTATTCACTTGACCCTATAACTTTGACGTCTCTTGCGAGAATCAAAGCATCTTCAAGGAATGTTTGTCAGGTCTTTCACCTGACGCGTTATGCCGTATTCAATTTTTACTTGAACTAACTCGAATTTCAAACAAAGTTTGATATTCATTTTGACGCAATCAAAAATTGTTGCCAACAACTAAATGAGGCACGGTCTGCACTAAACCTTTACGAATGTGCAGTTTCCTTTCCGCTTGCAGCAAGCAACGCTGATTAAACTCTATAAATTGTTAAAGAACAGCCGATTGATCAGGTAATCCCGATCAACAACAAAGCAACCTCTATTTTCCGAAGAATTCGAAGCCGCTTTGGTGTTGATTCATATGAATCAGATAAGAAGTGAAAGATTGGTGGAGGTGACAGGACTCGAACCCGCTACCTACTGCTTGCAAAGCAGCCGCTCTCCCAGCTGAGCTACACCCCCAAAACCAGAAGGACGTTGGACGACAATGGTGGGTCTGGTTGGTCTCGAACCAACGACCCCCGCCTTATCAAGACGGTGCTCTAACCAACTGAGCTACAGACCCAAGCCGGTCACTTTTGACCAAGTTTGATCCTTAGCCGTTAGCGACAATCTTCCAACAACCGATAAGTGTGAGCGTTCAAATTAAATTGCAGTTTCCAGAAAGGAGGTGATCCAGCCGCACCTTCCGATACGGCTACCTTGTTACGACTTCACCCCAGTCACGAACCCTGCCGTGGTAATCGCCCTCCTTGCGGTTAGGCTAACTACTTCTGGCAGAACCCGCTCCCATGGTGTGACGGGCGGTGTGTACAAGACCCGGGAACGTATTCACCGTGACATTCTGATCCACGATTACTAGCGATTCCGACTTCACGTAGTCGAGTTGCAGACTACGATCCGGACTACGACTGGCTTTGTGGGATTAGCTCCCCCTCGCGGGTTGGCAACCCTTTGTACCAGCCATTGTATGACGTGTGTAGCCCCACCTATAAGGGCCATGAGGACTTGACGTCATCCCCACCTTCCTCCGGTTTGTCACCGGCAGTCTCATTAGAGTGCCCAACTAAATGTAGCAACTAATGACAAGGGTTGCGCTCGTTGCGGGACTTAACCCAACATCTCACGACACGAGCTGACGACAGCCATGCAGCACCTGTGTTACGGCTCTCTTTCGAGCACTAAGCCATCTCTGGCAAGATTCCGTACATGTCAAAGGTGGGTAAGGTTTTTCGCGTTGCATCGAATTAAACCACATCATCCACCGCTTGTGCGGGTCCCCGTCAATTCCTTTGAGTTTCAACCTTGCGGCCGTACTCCCCAGGCGGTCAACTTCACGCGTTAGCTTCGTTACTGAGTCAGTGAAGACCCAACAACCAGTTGACATCGTTTAGGGCGTGGACTACCAGGGTATCTAATCCTGTTTGCTCCCCACGCTTTCGTGCATGAGCGTCAGTACAGGTCCAGGGGATTGCCTTCGCCATCGGTGTTCCTCCGCATATCTACGCATTTCACTGCTACACGCGGAATTCCATCCCCCTCTACCGTACTCTAGCTATGCAGTCACAAATGCAGTTCCCAGGTTGAGCCCGGGGATTTCACATCTGTCTTATATAACCGCCTGCGCACGCTTTACGCCCAGTAATTCCGATTAACGCTTGCACCCTACGTATTACCGCGGCTGCTGGCACGTAGTTAGCCGGTGCTTATTCTTACGGTACCGTCATTAGCCCCCTGTATTAGAAGAGACCGTTTCGTTCCGTACAAAAGCAGTTTACAACCCGAAGGCCTTCGTCCTGCACGCGGCATTGCTGGATCAGGCTTGCGCCCATTGTCCAAAATTCCCCACTGCTGCCTCCCGTAGGAGTCTGGACCGTGTCTCAGTTCCAGTGTGGCTGGTCGTCCTCTCAGACCAGCTACAGATCGTCGCCTTGGTGGGCTTTTACCCCACCAACTAGCTAATCTGATATCGGCCGCTCCAATCGCGCGAGGTCTTGCGATCCCCCGCTTTCATCCAGAGATCGTATGCGGTATTAGCACAGCTTTCGCTGCGTTATCCCCCACGACTGGGCACGTTCCGATATATTACTCACCCGTTCGCCACTCGCCACCAGGATTGCTCCCGTGCTGCCGTTCGACTTGCATGTGTAAGGCATGCCGCCAGCGTTCAATCTGAGCCAGGATCAAACTCTATAGTTCGATCTTGAATTTTTTGCACATTTCTATGCAACTCATAAACTGGAATTAACATGAACTCCATTTCTGAAGTTCGCATTTCTTTTCATTCATGAGCGTTTGTAAGTCAGTTAAGACTTAGTTCCGAAGAACTTGGCAATCGCCTTCAAACGCCCACGCTTATCGGCTGTAAATTTTTAATGAACCGAAGATTCTTCTACTTTCTTCGTTTGCTTCACTGCGATCAGCGAAGCCTTGAATTATGACACAGTTTTTACATCCCTGTCAAAATCTTATCGGAAACTTCCGTTTTTCTTCAGCACTGCACTTTGGGCCAAAAAACCCTCAGCAGGTCTATGACTGTATCATGGGTTTTCCCCTAATTCAACGGGGTTTCCCAAATTTGGTTCAAACTTACAGTTAGGCGCGATAGCGATCTGAGATCTAACCTTGTGGTGGCCAAATTGTTTGGGATGTTGGCGCCGCTTGAATATTGAGCCAGGGCGGGTTGCCAATACTTGAATCCGAGAGTGTGTGGGGTTTTCCTTGACCGGTTCTGCCTGGCTCGTTGTTGTTTTCTCGGGGAAAGGAACGAGGGGCTACGGGTTTCCCCTAGTTTGTAGAAGTTCAGAATAGCTCGTCTGGCGGCGCAATTGCGGACGCAGCCTTGCTGTCTTTGCGGGCCGTTGCGAAGAATGGCGCTGTCGTACAGGATTTCCTCGCAAGACAAGTCTGCTAGGTTGAACCAATGCTGGATGAAGTGGATCCGTAGCATGTGCTCCAAACCAATAGGTGGGCGTCCATTGCCAGCCTGGGGGTAATGCGGCTCAATGACTTCGTACAGGGCAGACCACGGCACGATGGCGTCCATAGTCTTGAAGAACTCGTCACGCCGCGTAAGCCTGCGCTAGTTCTCGAAGGTTTGGTCTGCGGCCATTGCAAGGGTTTGTTGCTTCACATACCATAACGCTTCAGACCAACTGAACTCGGACCTTAATCAGCGAAGCCTTAAACGTCGCGAAAAAAATCGGTCAATACATTGCGTTCAATGGGTTTAAAGAGCAAACTGCCATTAGCCCCTTGAAGTCCGGTCATATTAGCCTCCGTACACCGGTTGATGACGCTCACCCCTTGTGAAAGGATCGTTCCAGCGCGTATCAAACCGCCGCCAATAATTGCCGAATTGGGGTACATCACAACACCATCTTCCAGCACTGGTGCAGCCCCATGGTTTTTGCCAACTGTGCTGTTTTGGTACAGCACCAAATGGTTTCCATAGCTCGCCTTTGCCAGCACAATTCCGACTGAGTGGCCAATGAAGAAGACCTCAGGCAGTTCAATTTCGTAAAAGCAGTCGATTGCATTGAGCGCCTTGTTCAGTGCAAATAGCTTGGTGCAAACCGTTCTGGTCTGCTCCTTACACCAGATGGTGTTGGCCAGGTAATACAAAAAAATACAGTACTGCGAGGAATGCAACACGTCGAACTGCCCAGGCGCCCCAGCGCCTCGTCCAAGTGCGCATCAATTAGCCGCAGTTGGGCATCCTCACCCATGGGGAAAAAATGCTCCACTTGGGTTCGAACGTAAGTGGCGAGCCGGCTGGCATCCAGGTTGATGATTTTCATGGTGTGACAGGTAATGACGGCAACCAGGGGACGATACGCTGTTCTACCGACGCGGGGCTCCATCCAAACGCCGCTTTCAGCCGGTGAATGCTGACCTGGGCCACTGCTGGTGGCAAGCGATCAAGATCAAATACGATTCGTCACGCACCAGCGTCTGCAAATTCTGCTGGACAAGGCCAAAGCCGCGCAGCCCCAAGCACACACCACCGATGGGCGCATCGACAACCGGCACTGGGCGAACGTGACTGAATTGGCAGAGGCTGTGCTCAGCGCGGTGGCCCACGACGCCATGGCACTGGCTTGCTTGGCCGAAGTGGAACTGGCCCATGGCCACAGTGAATTCGCGGTGACCTACCTGCGTTACGCCGCGCAGTCCATGGGAGTATGAAGGCAGCCGCTCGGCGCCCCCTGCGCGATTTCTAGCCCTTGCGGCGCAGAAAACCCTCTGGCGCCACAGTAACCATCAGTTTGTTGGGCCAGCTGGCATCCACCTCGAAGTCAGGGTGCGTTTGCAGCCATTGGCGCAGTGCTGTCTTGGGGTTGTTGCCAACATCCCAGGGGCGGTCGTCGAAAAAGCCCGGCGGCATGTCTTCTACAAAGGTGTCAAACACGACGCAGTAGCTGCCTGGCGTAACCAAGGGTGCATAGGCCTGTAGTTCCGCCAGCACGTGATCATGGGTGTGCATGGAATCCAGCAAAACCAGCACGCGCTGGTAACCAGCAGCGGCTGCATGGACCGCGGCAATGGTGTCAGGCGCCACAGAAGAACCTTGAACCATCTGGATGCGGCTGGCCATGGGGTGAGACTCGATGGCCGCGCGGTTGTGCGCGCGTATGTCGATATCGATACCGATGACTTTGCGACTGCTCTGGCGCGGATCCAGGGTCGCTCCAGCTTCGATGCCGTCGCACATGTCCAACATGGCCAGGAGGCTGGCACTCAGCACCAGCGACCCGCCGTGGGCAATCCCGGTTTCTATGATGAGGTCCGGGCGCACCTGCCACACCAGTTCCTGCATGGCCACCATGTCCTGCGGGTACTGGATGATGGGGCGCCCCATCCATTCGAAGTTGTAGACATATTTACGCTGCATGGAAGCTTGCAACCAGTCGCGCGACAAGGTGACGAAGACAGCGTCATCGGCAAGAGATACGATACGCTCGGCGCGTTCGCTTTCAAACTGCTCAATAGGATTCATTGCTTTCAATCCTTTTGCTTGATAACCAAACCCTGCCCTGTGGGCAACTCCACTACAAAGTAGCCCCGAGCTGCAAACCAAGGGTCTTCCGCCAATTTTTGTGCGCGGTAACCAAGCCAGCCATAGTCGTCCAGAACCAGCACGGCGCCTGGAACCATACGTTCAAATAGAACGTCCAGCGCTCCAACTTCTGCATCTGCGTTATTGAGGTCGAGATGCATGAATGCAATTTTTTCAGGAGCAACATCCGACAACACGGCTGGAACGCTTCCCTGAGTCACAACGACATTGGGCGCATCCGCAAATCGGTCCTTGACCGACTGGTACAACAGCTTGCTGTGCTCAGGCATGGCGTGGTGCGCCATAGATGGATCATGGTCGAAAAGATCATACAAGTAATACCGCCTATCTTTTTGCCCAGCGAAATTGATGGCATCACAAATAATCCTCGCGGTTGTTCCCTTGTAACAAGCGCACTCCACAAAATCACCATCCAACTTTAAGCCGTTACGGGCTCCCCAAACTACCGTAGAAAATCGCCAGAGGATCGCCCGCTCAACGTCGGTCTGCGCGTGTTTCTGAACAGCCTGCATTAGAGGCGCATCCTCTAAAAAACTCAAATTCCTATGGTATGTAAACAAGTTGTCGCCGGAATAAATGCCTTGTTGTCCCTGAATGTTATTTACACATTGTTGTATGCCTTTGACGAACTCAGTCTGGTTGGATATTCCAAAAAACATTGTGGTCAGGTGGTTGAGCACTGCTGGAGGCGGCGGAGTTTTTGAGTGACTGGACATCTCAGCTTTCTAGGTTTGTGATGGGGGGGTCATTGTGCAAAGTGCTTCCAGTGTGGCCCGGGGTTGGAAGTCAAATTCATCGCGAATGCGCTCGACGTGGATTGGCATATAAGCGTGATGCGGTGCGCTTGGCACCACCTCATACTCGCAGCCTGTTGCCTGCACAATGCGCTGCAACCACTGGGCGTGGGTGACCTGCACACCGCTGGCGAAGTTGTAGATGCGCTGTTTGCTGCCTTGCGCAACGCGTTGCAACAAGCCCACCACATCGTCAATGTGAATATAGTCCTTGGCGGTCTGTGGATCACTGCGCAACACCACGCGACCCTGGTAAGCATCTTTTAGCAGACTGTAAACAAAACTCTCTGCATTGCCAGCATTACCACCCACCACGTTGGACAGGCGAGCCACCACGCAGGGCCGGCCTGAGTTCAGGGCCAGACTCTCACCCATGAGTTTGGAAAGCTTGTAAATGTCGTCTGGGTCTTGCGGTAGCACGTGCAACGCCTGGTCTTCATCGGTGTTTGCGGCAGCCAGATACACCCGTGTACTGGACAGATACACCAACCGTTCAAAGTGTGCCTCACGCAAAACCCGCTGCAGCAAGCCCACGTGCGCCTCAACCGTATCCATGGGTCGTGTCCGAAAATCAGCCGTCAGGCCCACGCAATAGAACACGGTGCCCAATTCCCCAAGCAAATAGGTTTCGTCCCCGCGTTTGGGCACATGGCATGTCCAACCCTGGGCTAGCAAATGCTGAACCAAGTGGCGTCCAATGTACCCCTGCCCGCCCAGAACAGTGCACTGTTTCACTGGCGTTGCCCGACTTGGCGCGGTGGTTCACCGGCCCACACGGTGTAGGCGGGAATTTCACCACGCACGACGGTACCGGCGGCCAGCACGCAACCCCGGCGCAGCACCGCTCCATCCAGTAGTACGCAGTTGGCACCGATCCACACGTCATCCTCAACCACGACACCTCCGCGGCTGGGCAAAAAGCCTTGTTCGCGGATCAAGCGGGATTTTTCCTGGTAGGCGTGGTTGACCGGCGCAAAGGTGCAATTGGCGGCGATGGCAACGTGGTCGCCAATGTGAATGCCGTTGCCGGTATAGAGTACGCACCCGGAGTTGATGGCGCAGTGCGAGCCGATGATCAGATCCCCCGAGCCACCCACCGGCTTGACCTTAACGAAGCTGTCGATCACCGAATGCGCGCCCACCACGATGCGCGTACCGCGCACCGAGTCTTCCAAATCAGCCAACCGAGATACCTGGGCGCTGGGGTGTATCTCGATCACAGCAGCTCCAAACTAGGGACCATCGTGACAAACGTGCCACCCCATTCCCGCACGTAATGCAACTGCTCCATGACTTCGGTTTTCAGGTTCCAAGGAAGAATCAGCACATGGCTGGGGCGGTTGGCCTTCAGGTGCGCCTCATTCACGATGGGGATGCGGCTGCCGGGCAGGTACTTGTTCTGTTTAGCTGGATTCATGTCCACCACATAGGGCAGCAGGTGGGGTCGCACCCCGGCATAGTTGAGCAATGTGTTGCCTTTGGCTGCGGCGCCATAAGCCGCTACACGCCCTCCTTGATCGACTTGATTTACCAAAAATGATAGCAACTCACGTACTATTCGCGAGGGCTGGAGCTGGAATTGACTATAGAACTCTGGCCGTGTCATGCCTGCACCGCTTTCCACTGCCAGCAGCTCGGCAACTGCTGGCTGCACCAGGGCGCGCCCACTGTCCGCGCGCTGGGCAAACACGCGCAAGCTGCCACCGTGTGTAGGCAGCTCCTGTACGTCAAACACGCGCAAACCGTTGGCGGCAAAAATGCGGGTGACCGCTGTGAGCGACAAGTAGGAATAGTGTTCGTGGTAGGCAGTGTCAAACTGGCAGCCCTGTACCATGCGCAGCAGGTGCGGAAACTCAAAGGTGGCCACACCCTGGGGCTTGAGCAACAGGGCAAAGCCCGCCACAAAGTCGTTGATGTCGGGCACATGGGCCAGCACGTTGTTGGCAACGGTCAAATCAGCCTGGTGGCCCGCAGCAGCCAGTTCGGTTGCGAGTTCCACACCAAAAAAACGTTCGATGCTTTCAATGCCTTTGCCTCTGGCCGCTTGGGCGGTGCTGGCTGTGGGCTCCACGCCGTAACAGGGAATGCCGGCGGCTTGCACGTATTGCAACAGATACCCATCGTTGGACGCGACTTCCACCACGCAACTCGCGGCATCCAGTTGAAAGCGGCTGCGCATGGCCTGCACGTAGGCCTGCGCATGGGCTAGCCAACTGCTGGAGAACGAGCTGAAATAGGCGTAGTCTTCGGTAAACAGCGCCTCGCGCCCGGCATAGTCTTCGGTTTGTACCAGCCAGCAGCTTTCGCACGCCATCAACCGCAGGGGAAACCAGGTTTCGGCGGCCAGCAAGGCCTGCTCACTCAGGTAGGCGTTGGACGGCGGAGCACTCCCCAGGTCCAAAAAAGGCAAACGCAACGCGGCGTTGCAATGACGGCACTTCACGGGTGCACTCCTTCAAAATCAGCGGTCAGCCAGGCATGGGATGCGTCGCGGGACGACAAATCGGTTACCGGCAAAGGCCAGCCGATGGCCACCAGAGGCTCCAACGGGTGGATGCCAGCTTCGGCCAATGGGGCGTGGGCGGCAGAGTGGCAATACAGCAACTCCACGTCGTCGGTCAGCGCCTGGAAGCCATGGGCAAAACCCTGCGGTATGAGCATGGCGTCACCATGGTCAGCCACCAGGTGCTGGGCATGCCACTGCAAGAAGGTGACCGAATCCGGGCGCAGATCAACCGCCACATCCCACACCTCACCCTTGGTGCAGCTGACCAACTTGGCTTCTGCATGGGGTACGTTTTGATAATGTAAGCCACGCACGGTGCCCCGCTTGACCGTGCGGGTGTGGGTGATCTGGGCAATGGGTTGGGTCCAGCCTATAGGCGCTAGCTCCCAGGCGCAAAAAATGCGGCTCAATTCACCGCGACTATCGCTTAGCCGCTGGCGCTGGACCAGGTGCAGACCCGTCAGCGGAAGAGGCGTGAAGGTGAACCGACTCATGGCGGCCCCTCATAGGCGGCGATATCGGCTTCACACAGCGCGCGGGCATCTGCGCCTGCATGTTGCGCCTCGTACCACGCCATGGTGCGCTGCACCGCTTCGGTCAGCGTCCAGCGCGGATGAATCCCCAACTGGGTACGCGCCTTGGCGGTTTCCAGTGCCAGCCAGCCCGCTTCATGTGGTGAATTACTATCGATTTCATAGCTTACTGCGTATGTTTCACGAGGGCTACGGGCGAGTTCTACCACTGCTTTTACGGTAGCCGCTTCATCGGTGGGTGGGCCCAGGTTGTAGGCACCCGCCAAAGCGGGTTGTTGCCACAGTGCTTCAGCCAGGCGTAAATAGCCTGCTAGTGGTTCCAGCACATGTTGCCAAGGGCGAATGGCGTCGGGTCGTCGGATGACCAGGGTTTGCCCAGACTGCCACGCGCGTATGCAGTCGGGGATGAGCCGGTCTTGCGCCCAATCTCCGCCACCGATCACGTTGCCTGCTCGGGCGCTGGCCACGGCCAGGCCCTGCTGGGACAAAAAGGCATCGCGGTAGCTGGTAATGACCAGCTCGCTGGCTGCTTTGCTGGCACTGTAGGGGTCATGCCCCCCCAGCATGTCGTCTTCCCGGTAGGGATACGGATGCTCCAAATTGCGGTAAACCTTGTCGGTCGTGACCATAACCGCAACCCGCGTGCTATCGAGCCCCCGCAGGGCATCCAGCACGTGCGCCGTGCCCATAATGTTCGTAGAATAAGTCCGCAGGGGATCAAGATAGCTAGCACGCACGAGTGCTTGGGCAGCCAGGTGCAGCACAATATCTGGCTGGGCATGGCGCGCCAGCGCTGCCAGCGCTTGGGCATCTCGGATATCACATACGTGGCTACGCATTGTGGACGCGAGCTTCGCCAGTTCAAACAAATTGGGTGTGGTCGGAGGTGCAAGTGCTATCCCGGTGACATCGGCCCCCAGACACTGCAACCACAATGCCAACCATGCACCTTTAAACCCGGTGTGCCCTGTCAGCAAGACGCGCTTGCCTTGCCAAAAAGACGCATTTGGTTGCATCACCACACTTTCCAGGGCGCATTGCCAGACTGCCACAACTCTTCCAGCAGATTCTTTTCACGTAGTGTGTCCATCGGTTGCCAAAAACCCTGGTGCTCAAACGCCATCAGCTGATTCTGGCTCGCCAGGGATTGCAAGGGAGTGGACTCCCATGGGGTACTGTCGCCGTCAATCAGTGACAACACTTGGGGCGACAACACAAAAAATCCGCCGTTGATCAAACCACCCTCACCGTGCGGCTTTTCGCTAAAACCGCGCACTGCTGAACCCGTGAGTTGCAAGGCCCCATAGCGGCCCGGCGGCAGCACGGCCGTCACCGTGGCCAGCTTGCCGTGCGTTCTATGGAACTGAATCTGGGCACTGATATCGACATCGGCGACACCATCTCCGTAGGTAAAGCAGAACGCTGTCTCGTCCTGAACATAAGGCGCCACACGTTTGAGCCGACCACCCGTCATGGTGTCTTCCCCTGTGTCCACCAGTGTGACACGCCAAGGCTCGGCATGGCGCTCGTGCACTTGCATCTGGTTGTTGGCCATGTCAAACGTGACGTCGGACATATGCAGAAAGTAGTTGGCAAAGTACTCTTTGATCAGGTAGCCCTTGTAGCCGCAGCAAATCACAAAATCATTCACACCATGGGCTGAGTAGCTCTTCATGATGTGCCACAAAATGGGCTTGCCGCCGATTTCTATCATGGGCTTGGGCTTGAGGTGGGTTTCCTCAGAGATACGGGTACCCAACCCACCGGCAAGAATGACCGCTTTCATCGAACATGCTCTCCAGAATTATGGGATCGGTCGAATATACGCGGAAAAATCGCAAATGAAGGAGGCCAACTGAAGCCCATTGCCCAAACATTTCATTCGTTGCAACTTCTTGTGTAAGGCCTCTGATAATTAAGGTCCAATGCCAGAGGGGCTGAAACCGACCTCCCCGTTTACACAAAATTGGGGACATCTTTCAGCCCTAATGCGCTCAAACGTTTCCCAAAACTTGGCATCCTGGGTGGTGGCGAAGTTGATGCGCATCAGCGTGCTGGGTTGGCGTTCCGCATGGAACAGGGCACCCGGCGCCAACAGGTAACCAACGTCAAGCATGCGCTGGGCCAGCGCATCGGTATCTACACCCGTCTCTACCCAGCCAAACAGGCCCGCCGGGGGTGTGGCAAAACTGCAGCCGTGGGCCAGCGCCAGCTGCACACAGCGCCCACGGGCCTGGTCCAGCCGGGTGCGGATACGCTCGGCGTGGCGGCGCAGCTGGCCCTGCTCAATGCAACCGGCCAGCGCTTTCTCCAATAAGGCAGGTGTGGTGAGTGTGGCCAGCAACTTGGTATCGATGAAGGCTTCCACCAAAGCGGGCGGCGCTGCCAGAAAACCGACACGCCAGCCCGGCGCCAAAATCTTGGAAAACCCACCCACGTAGATTGTGCGCTGCAGGCCGTCCAGCGCACACAGGCGTGTGGCGTGGTCGGGCGCAATGTGGCTGTAGGTGTCGTCTTCAACAATGTGAAAGTTGTGCGCGTTGGCCAGTTGCAGCACGCGGTGGGCGCTGCCCGGCGAGAGGCAGTAGCCGGTGGGGTTGTGGAACACACTCACGCTAACAAACAGCTTGGGGGCATGCAACCCGCAGTAACGGGCCATTACATCCAGGTCGGGCCCATCTGCGTGGCGCGGCACCGGCAAAATGCGCATCCCCAGGGCAGTCAGACGCGCAAACTCAATGGCCCAGCCGGGCTCTTCCACCATCACATAGTCGCCCGCGCGCAGCAAGGTGCGGCTCACAATGTCCAGCGCATGGGTAGCGCCCACCGTGGTTACGATTTGCGCAGGGGTCGCGTGCACGTTGTAGGCCGCCAGCTTGTGCGACAGGGCCTGGCGCAGACTGGCGTCACCCGCCGGGTCACCGTATTGCAGAGACAACGACTGCAGCGCCCAGCTATTGGTGACCTTGCGCACCGCCGCTGCCATAAAGCTCGTCTCCAGCCAGTCCGGCGGAAATACGCCCAGACCGGGTTGGGGCAAATCTGAAACACGGTGGAACATGCCACGAATCAAGGCGGTGGCGTTGATGGGCACATGCTGCGCTCCAAAGCCAGCATGTGCTGGCTCTTGTGCTATTGAATTGATAGCTTGATGTGTAGGTTTGACGAGGGCTAGAGCCATTTCCCGCACATAGAAACCCCGGTTCTTACGGGCTTCCACCAGCCCGTGGGCCAGCAACTGGTCATACGCCGCCACCACGGTGGACGGGCTCACACCCTGCTGCTGCGCACACTGGCGTACCGACGGCAGACGCGCCCCCGGCGCCAGCAGCCGGGTACGGATGCGCTCGGCAAAGCGGGTGTAGAGCTGCTCGGTGAGCGTTTGTGACGCGGCTCTCATCAACATGGTGGCTCCTGGCTGTGTTGCCCAAGACAGCAATACAGATAAACTTTTTGACCGCTAAACTGTACTGCATCTGTGCTGGCTTCAACTATAAAGTGCGAACCATGAACTGGCAAGAGTTATCCGCGTTACTGGTGCTGGCAACGGCTATGAGCTTCACGCCGGGCCCTAACACGACCCTCGCAACCGCATTGGCCGCAAACCAGGGCTTTCGCCATGCGCTGCCGTTCGTCTGCGCAGTGCCAGTTGGCTGGGGCGCTCTGCTGCTGGTGTGCGCTTTGGGACTGGGTGCCTTGGTGCTGGCGCTGCCTTGGCTGGGCTGGGCCGTGCGGATCGGCGGCGTAGCTTACCTGTTGTGGCTGGCCAACAAGTTGACCCGCGCACGCCAGTTGGGTGAGGCCAATGCGGAGTTGCTGCGCGTTGGCTTCTGGCAGGGTGTGACGCTGCAATTTGTCAACATCAAAGCCTGGATGCTGGCCTTGGCCATTGTGGGTGGCTGGATTGCCGGGCGCGCCGACGCAACCCAGCGTCTGGTCCTGGTGGTCCCCATCATGCTGGGCTTCGCCTTTGCCAGCAACTGCTGCTACGCACTGGTGGGCTCGGCGCTGCGGACCTGGCTGACTGGCCCCAACGGCGACGGCCAACGCCTGGTCTGGTTCAACCGTGGAATGGCTGTGGTGCTGCTGGTCACCGCGCTGTGGATGCTGGTTCTATGACAACAAGCACCAACACCCATTCAATCACCAAGGGGCTGTGGCTGGGTCTTTTGGGCATTGTCATTTTTTCTGTGACCTTACCCATGACCCGCCTGGCAGTGGGCACAGCGGCTGCGCCGCAAATGTCGGGCTTCTTCATTGCCTATGGCCGGGCCGTGGTGGCCGGCGTGTTGTCTGCTGGGTTACTGGTCGCCACCCGAGCCCCGTGGCCTCAACGCCCCGACTGGCTGCCACTGGCCATTACCGCAGCCGGCGTGGTTTTTGGATTTCCGTTATTTACCTCAGTGGCCATGCGTTATGTGGAAGCTGTGCATGCCAGCGTGATTGTGGGCGTGCTGCCACTGGCCACCGCTGCGGTGGGTGCCCTGCTGCATCGCCAGCGCCCGTCCATGGGGTTTTGGCTGTGTGCCGTGTTGGGCAGTGCGCTGGTGGTGGCGTTTGCGTTGTTGCGCGCCTCCCCCCATGCCGATGGTTCCCACGGCGGCCTGGATTTGGCCGACTTGCTCTTGCTGGCCGCCATGCTGTGCGCGGCAGTAGGTTACGGGTATGGTGCGCGCCTGTCGCAACACATGCAGCCGGAACACGTAATTTGCTGGGCCTTAATAATATCCCTGCCCATCACGGTTCCCGCAGCACTTCTAACCTGGCCACAGGCCAGCCTGCACACCAGCGCCTGGCTGGGGTTTGCCTACCTGGCGGTGTTCTCCATGTGGCTGGGTTTTTTTGCCTGGTACCGTGGTATGGCATTGGGTGGCACCGTGCGCGTGAGCCAGGTGCAACTGGTACAACCCTTTTTGAGCATGCTGTTTGCCGTCCCGCTGCTGGGCGAGCGGCTCGACGCCGTCACCATGGGCTTTGGCCTGGCGGTGATTGCCACCGTCTTTATTGGCAAAAAAATGCCGGTGAAGTAGCCAATTTTCTATTCATCAACGACACTCCCGACTCACCACCACACGAGGGCACTTTTGACCATGAAACCCAACGACCTCCCCACAGCCACTCCCTGGACCATGGCGCGCCGCGCCGCCCGCATGAACCCCTCTGTGATCCGCGAAATCCTCAAGATCACCGAGAAGCCCGGCATCATCAGTTTTGCAGGCGGTCTGCCCTCTGCCAAAACCTTTCCCATTGCCGAGTTCACCGCTGCTTGCAACCAGGTGCTGACCACCGACCCGCAAGCCGCCCTGCAATACGCCGCCAGCGAGGGCTTTGCTCCGCTGCGCCAAATGGTGGCCGACCGCCTGCCCTGGGACGTGGACCCAGCCCAGGTGCTGATCACCACCGGCTCACAACAGGGCCTGGACCTGGTCGCCAAAATCCTCATTGACGCCGGCAGCCGCGTGCTGGTCGAAACCCCCACCTACCTGGGCGCGCTGCAGGCCTTCACGCCCATGGAGCCGGAAGTGCTTAGCGTCGGCAGTGACGACGAAGGTGTAGATATTGCGGATCTGGCCAGCAAGGTTGGAGAGGGCGCTAGCAAAGCGCGCTTCCTCTACGTGCTGCCCAATTTCCAGAACCCCACCGGGCGCACCATGACTGAGGCCCGTCGCGCCGCGCTGGTGGCCAAGGCGGCCGAACTGCGCCTGCCCCTGGTGGAAGACAACCCCTACGGCGACCTGTGGTTTGACAAGGCGCCTCCCGCGCCACTGACCGCACGCAACCCCGAGGGCTGCATCTACCTGGGCTCGTTCTCCAAGGTGCTGGCGCCCGGTCTGCGCATGGGATTTTTGGTGGCGCCCAAGGCTATCTTCCCCAAGCTGCTACAGGCCAAACAGGCGGCGGACCTGCACAGTCCGGGCTTCAACCAGCGCATGATCACCGAGGTGATGAAAGGCGGTTTCCTGGACCGCCACATCCCCACCATCCGCGCCCTGTACAAAGCCCAGCGTGACGCTATGCTGGAGGCCCTGGTCAAGGACATGCCCAGCGATGTCACCTGGAACACGCCCGATGGCGGCATGTTCCTGTGGGCGCGCCTGCCCGAGGGCATGAACGCCCAAGAGCTGCTGCCTGTGGCCGTGGACAAGGGTGTGGCCTTTGTGCCAGGTGCTGCCTTCTACAACGACCATGGCGATGCGCGCACCATGCGCCTGTCGTTTGTCACGCCCAATGTGGACGAAATCCGCACCGGTGTAACGGCATTGGCCGCTGCCATCCGCGAACACCGCAGCGCATGATGGCAGAGCACCATGTCGTGCGGTTGTGGGGGCGCATCAGTTCGCTGAACGTGCGCAAGGCCGTGTGGGCCGCACAAGAGGTAGGCCTGGACTTCCAACGCACCGATGCGGGCGCCGGCTTCGGCATCACCACCACGGCCGAGTACCGGCTTAAGAATCCCAACGCGTTGGTGCCTCTGCTGGAGATTGGCGACTTTACGCTGTGGGAGTCCAACGCCATCGTGCGCTACCTGTGCGCACGCTACGGTGCTGCGCTCAACTTATACCCCACCGAACTGGAAGCCCGGTTCGACGCCGAGCGCTGGATGGACTGGCAGCAAACCACGTTCAACCGTGCCGCCGGTCCGGCCTTCATCCAGTTGGTGCGCACCCCGGCGGAGGCACGCAATGCCGATGCCATACAGCAATCGGTGGCAGCCACCGAACCCTTGCTGGCCTTGATGGACGCGCACCTGAAAGACCACGCCTTTATGGGTGGCGACAGCTTTGGCATGGCCGACATCCCGCTGGGCTGCGAAATGCACCGCTGGTGGGGCATGCGCACAGCGCAGTTCGACGCCTATGGCATCACGCGCCAAGAATTACAGGCCTTCCCCAACGTACAACGCTGGTTTGGCCAATTGCAACAACGCCCGGCCAGCTGTGGCGTGCTGGATGTCACGTTAAGCTGATTCCAAAAGACCACCATGCAACAACGCCCCTTCAAACAAGTCGACGTTTTTACGGACCAGGCCTACCTCGGCAATCCGCTTGCTGTTGTGCTGGACGGCTCGGGCCTCTGCACAGAAGACATGCAGCACTTTGCGCGCTGGACCAATTTGTCGGAAACCGCGTTCTTGCTGCCGCCCACCCCTGAGGCCGCAGCCCAGGGCGCGGACTACCAGGTGCGCATCTTCACCCCCGGCTACGAGATGCCGTTTGCTGGCCACCCCACCCTGGGCAGTTGCCATGCCTGGCTTGAGCATGGCGGCGTACCGCAAAAGCCCGGCTTGGTGGTGCAGCAATGCAAGGTAGGGCTTGTCCACATCAACCAATCTAGTGGCCGCCCGGCCTTTGCCGCACCACCGCTGCGCCGAAGTGACGCAGCCCTCGAGCTCGTGGCGGCGCTGGCTGATGCTTTGGGCCTGCCACGCACCAGCATCGTGGCCAGCCAGCACCTCAACAATGGCCCGACGCACTTCGGCCTGCTGATCAATGACCCCCGTGTCTTGCTGGGGCTGAAACCAGATGCCGCCAAGCTCAACACCGTTATCCGCGCTGCAGGCATCAGCGGCGTGGGTGTGGCCACGGTGCAGGCCGATGCGCCTGCGACCGGCCTCGTTCCAGGTCTCATTGGCCGCTCCAACCGCGAAGCGCGTGCCTTTTCCAGCAGTGGTTCAACCGCGTCCCGCACCGCAGACACAACTGAGCAACCCACGGTAGAAGTGCGCTTTTTCTTCGACCATGGCAAGGCCATTGGCGAAGACCCGGTCACCGGCAGCTTCAACGCCAGTCTGGCGCAGTGGCTGATTGCCGAGGGACATGCGCCTCAGCAGTACACGGCAGCGCAAGGCACTTGCCTGGGCGTGCAGGGCCGCCTGCACATCCGCCAAGATGGCAGCGGCCAGGTCTGGGTGGGTGGCGATGCGGTGACCTGCATCAACGGCAGCGTGCTGCTGTAAAACCGAGCTTTCCACCGTGGCCTCACTAGACCATCTGGTCATCATGGCAACCAGCCTGGAGCAAGGTGTGGCCTGGTGCGAAGCTACGCTGGGCGCCACACCCGGCCCTGGAGGCGAGCATCCCTTGATGGGCACGCACAACCGGCTGCTGAAGATCGCCAGCCCTGGCTTCGCGGGTGCCTATCTGGAGATAATTGCTATTAACTCGATAGCTATACCGTCAATATCGACAAGGGAGAGACGCTGGTTTGATATGGATGACTTGGCGCTGCGCGCCCATGTGGCGCAGCACGGTCCCACGCTCACCCATTTTGTCGCCAAGGTGCCGGACGTAACCGACGCCGTGGCCGCACTGGCTACGCAAGGCATAGACCGAGGCACCGTGGTGCAGGCCGCACGCCAGACTGCCACCGGGCTGTTGCGGTGGCAGATCAGCGTGCGTCAGGACGGTCAGCGCCTGTTCGATGGCTGCCTGCCCACACTGATCCTATGGGGCGATACCCACCCGACCGACACCATGCCCGATAGCGGCGTGTCACTGCAGCGGCTGCAGGTGCAACACCCGCAAGCCGCCGCGTTAAATGCCGCATACCAAACCATTGGCCTGCAGTTGGGGCCCACTGCAGTGACCACCGGCCCCGCGCGCCTCAGCGCACATATGCAAACGCCCAAAGGCCTCGTTGAGATCCACACACCATGAACCTGCCCAACTTGCAAGACATAGAAGAAAGTGCCCAAGTGGTATACCGCGCATTCGCCGCCACACCGCAGTACGCCTGGGGGCAGTTGGGTGCCCAGCTGGGCGCCACCTGCTGGGTCAAACACGAAAACCATACGCCGGTAGGGGCCTTCAAAATTCGCGGAGGGCTGACCTACTTTGACCAACTGGCCCGCAGCGCAACCCTGCCCAAAGCGGTATTCAGCGCCACGCGTGGCAACCACGGCCAGAGCATTGGCTGGGCCGCGCGAGCCCATGGTGTGGCCTGCACCATCGTCGTCCCGCTGGGCAATTCAGCCGAGAAGAACGCCGCCATGCGCGCCCTGGGTGTGACCCTGATCGAACACGGTGCCGACTTTCAGGAAAGCCGCGAGCACGCTATAGACTTGGCCGCCGAGCGTGGTGCCCACATGGTGCCCAGCTTTCACATTAACCTGCTGCGCGGCGTGGCCACCTACTGGTGGGAGTTGTTCAAGGCAGTGCCCGATCTGGACGTGGTGTACGTGCCCATTGGCCAGGGTTCGGGCGCCTGCTCGGCCATAGCCGCCAAGCTGGCATTGGGCCACCGCGCCCGCATCGTTGGTGTGGTCAGCGCCCACGCCACGACCTACGCCGACTCGCTGGCCGCCGGCCACGTGGTGGAAGCCCCGGTGACCACGCTGCTGGCCGACGGCATGGCCTGCCGCGTGGCCGACCCCGAGGCCCTTGCGATTTTGCAGGGGCAGATCGACCACATCGTCAAAGTGACCGACGCCGAGGTAGCCCAGGCTATGCGCGATATTTTTGCCTGCACCCACAACGTAGCCGAAGGCGCCGGCGCTGCCGCCTATGCCGCTGCGTGGCAGGAACGTGCGACGTTGCGAGGCCAGAGCGTGGGTATTTCCTTGAGCGGTGGCAATGTGGACAGTGCGATGTTTGCAGAAGTACTACAAAAACAATAGCGATATACGTAATAATGACGAGGGCTGGTGGGCGATTTTCTTCAAAGCCTGGGGCTTCAAGACCATCACGACCTGTCCAGCTAGAACCCGGTCAGCGCAGCAAGATCAGCGTCGTTCCGCACACCGTCAAACCAGCGCCTAACCAAGCCCCCCAGGCTGGTGCGCGGCCCAGGTGCCACCACAACAGCGGCAGCACCAGAACGGGTGACACCGATGACAGGATGGCGACCATGCCCACGTCGCCCTTGTTCAGCGCCATCAAAATGAATGTCATCCCCAGGCCCATACCAATAAAACCGTTAAGCGCCGTTTGCGCCAGCACGCCAGCCGTGGGATGCCGGTGGGCGCGGGCCGCACGCAATCCGCCCCACAGCAACAGGTAGTGCGCCGCGCAGGCCACCGAAACGCGCACCGCAGACGCTGCAATCGGGTCCACCACCGCGCCAACCGCCTGGTTTGACATTACCGGCTTGGCAATCAGCGTGCTTACCGCTTGCCCCAGTGCCGCCACCAGCCCCAGTGCCACACCCCAGCGCAGCGAGCCATGATTAGCCTCCCAGGCGTGTTGGTCATCCTTGCGACGCCCCAGTGCAATGGCGCACATCACCCCGGCAATGGTCAAGGCGCCACCCAGTGCCGCCTGCAAACCCATGCGCTCACCCAGCATGGCAAAACCCAAGGCGGCGCTGAAGGCTGCATGGGTGGAAAACAACACGCTGGCACGGCGCGGCCCCAGGCGCTGCACGGCACCATACAGGGCGGTGTCTCCGATGAAGATGCCGACGATACCGCTGACGGCCAGCGTCATGGTCGCGTCCCAGGAAAGGCTGCGCCACGACCCCAAAGCAGCGACCACGCCCCACAGCATGCAAGCCACCAGCGACATGCGCCAGCGGGTGAACGCAATGGCTCCCAAATGGCGTACTGGTGTAACGGCCAGCAAGCTCGAAGTGGCCCAACAGGCCGCCGCCGCCAGGGCCAGAAGGTCATACGCCGCAATCATGGCTTCATTGTCGCTGCAACACCCACGCCGCCGCTGCACCCAATTTGACCGCGCTGTCGCAACCACGACATCGCGCACACCCTGCTTGCCGTAGATTCCTTGCATGGGAAATCTCTATTTGGTGCGACACGGGCAGGCGTCTTTTGGCGCTGCCGACTATGACAACCTCAGCGCGCTGGGGCAACGCCAAAGCGTGCGTCTGGGCGAGTACCTGGCAGCACGTCAAATTCATTTTGATGCCGTGCTCACCGGCACCCTGAAGCGCCAAGTCCAGACCTGGGCCGGCATTGCCAAGGGCGCAGGATTGGATAACAAAGCCCTGCAATGGCCAGGCCTGAACGAATTCAACGGCGATGCGGTGATTGCCGCTATCCACCCCGAACCCCTGCCACCCACCAATACGCCCGCGTTGTACAAGCAACACTTTCGCCTGCTGCGCGATGGCCTTACCCAGTGGATGAACGGCGTGGTCTCCCCGGCCGGCATGTCCAGCTACAACGAGTTTGTGCAGGGTGTCACCAGCGCACTGGACCATGTTCGCAAGGAAACCACGGGCAACGTACTCATCGTCAGCAGCGGTGGCCCCATTGCCACCGCCGTGGGGCACGTGCTGGGTACCGCACCGGAAACCACCATTGCGCTGAACATGCGTATCCGCAACAGCTCGATCACCGAGTTCGTTTTCAATTCCAAACGCCACACGTTGCAGACCTTTAATACGCTTCCCCATCTGGACGGTGCAGAATATGCGCCATGGATCACCTACTCCTGAACCCGCAAGCATGAAGCCTGGCACCACCTGTCGGTTCGTGTGCACCCTGGGCGCTGTGGCACTGCAGCAAGGCGCTCTTGCCGCACCCCTGCTGCGCTGCGAGGTGACTTACGCCGGCGCCACACAACAGGTGCAAGCCCGCATGGTGGACGACCCCTACTCGGTACCTTCGGTGGACATTGGCGGGCGCTTCCACTTCAAGGCGGTGATGGTGGGTCGCGGGGAGCACATCGAATCCATTGCGCTGTACGCCTACCTGGACACCCGCCGCCAACCAATTCTGGTGCAGGAGGCCAAATACTTGCCGCCCTACCACAGCGGCGTCACGCCCTATTTGCTAACAGGCGAACAACACATCTATGCCGGTGAGGTAGAGCGCGAGCTGATCTACCACTGCACGCTCGAAGGTGTGGCGCCATGATGCGCCGCATACTGCAAACCGCTGTCGCGCTGGTGTTGGCCTGTGGCTTAAACGCGCACGGTGCCGACGGCTCGGCAACCCACAAAAGCGTGCGCCTGCTGTTTGCCGGCGACGTGGTGCTGGACGACCACGCCGGTACCGCCATCACCCGGGGTGGCGACCCGTTTGCCGACTTTGCCTCGCTGTTCGCCGGTGCCGATATTCGCCTGGCTAATCTGGAATGCGTGGTGGCCACCACGGGTACACCGGCTGACAAAAATTACACCTTTCGCGCCCACCCACGCGTCCTCGCGGTGCTCAAACACCATTTCGATGCCGTAGCCCTGGCCAACAACCATTCCGGTGACTATGGACGCGAGGCCTTTTCCGAAATGCTGAACTTGCTAAAGCAGGCCAATCTGGGGGAATTTGGTGGCGGCCACAACCTGGCGCAGGCACACACCCCGCTGATTCTGGAGCGCAAGGGTCTGCGCATTGCCTTACTGGGTTACAGCGAATTCATGCCGCGCAGCTTTGAGGCCGACTTTGACGCGCCCGGCGTGGCCTGGAGCGAAGACGAACAGGTGCGCAGCGACATCCACAAGGCCCGCACTGTATACCGGGCCGACATCGTGATCCCGGTTATGCACTGGGGCTGGGAAAACGAGCCCACAGCCAACACCCGGCAGCGGCAACTGGCCCGCCTTATGCTGGACGCCGGAGCCGACGCGGTGATCGGAGGCCACCCGCACGTCACGCAAGACATCGAGAACTACGACGGCAAACCCATTGTTTACAGCGTGGGCAACTTTGTGATGAAAGAGACCGACAACGCCAACCAGCGCCGGGGTTGGGTGCTGGAGCTGGAGATCGACAAGACCGGTGTGCAAGCGCTTCGCACCCACATGGCCAGCATCGATATGGATGGCATTCCCAGCCGCGACCGCACAACCACCAGCCCGTGCTGGCGCCGGGGACAAAACGGCCTGCAGGCCTGCACCAGCGACTAACGGAGCACTAGGGAATGGAGTCGCTGTGGGAGTCGCTGAGCGTACTCAGTGGCAACTGGTGCACCTCGCTCAGCAGGCGCGCCAGTGCGCGTGCTGCGGCATCGACCACCGCATGCCCCTTGTCGATTGACGCACCCAGCGCATTGCCAACGGCACCCGCCGGGTTGTAGTCCTGCATCTGCCAGCCCAGCTTGGCGCTCTTGCCATTGCCCAGAATCTCAAAGCGGTTGGCCCGGTCTTCAGAAGTGGATGCAAAGTTGCGTGCCTGCTCCATGTCCACCAAGTGTGGTGCCAGCGCCAGCATCATGGAGGTTTCCATTTCACCGGCGTGGATGCCAAAGCGGTGTTCATGCGCGCTAAACAGAGCATTCACATCCTCGCCTTGCGGGCCCAGCAGGGGCAGGCCAAACCAGTTCACGCTGTAGACCAACATCCCCAAGCGTGCGCGCAGGTCGCGCGCCACGATATCCATCACCCCGACCTGGCCACCGTGGGAGTTGAATAGCACCAGCTTCTTCACACCGCTGGCGGCGACGCTCTCGCCAATGTCGGTCCACAGGCGAATCACGGTTTCAGCCTTGAGCGTGAGCGTGCCGGCAAATCGCGCGTGCTCGGGGCTCAGCCCAATAGCCTGGGTGGGCAAAAACAGGGCGGGCACAGCCGCATCGAGGTGTGCCAAGGCGGCACTCACCACGCCATCCACCAAGGCACTGTCCACCCGCAGCGGCAGATGCGGCCCATGCTGCTCAGTGGCGGCCACCGGCAACACGGCAATGGTCTGCTCCAGCAGGCCGGCAGCGCGTGCCTGCGCGAAGTCACGCGTGCTGCAGTCTGCCCAGTAGCGCGAGGGATACGGATGGGGCGTGGTGGGTGGTCGGGCGGCGGGCATAGTGGTATCGGGCTTTGGGAATGCCCATGGTACCGCGCACTGGCAGCCAGCAACAAGTGCCGCAGTAACATGGCACCATGCCTGCTACACGCCCCCGCAACGCCACTGGTGAGTCCTTCTTTGCCTGGGATGGCGACGTGCTCATCCTCAATGTGCTGGGCAAGCCCTCCGCCGCCAAAGATGCCATCGGCAAACCCAAGGGCACCCAGCTCAAGATCAGCGTCACCGCTGCTCCCAAGGGCGGTAAAGCCACTGACTACATGGTGCGCTTTTTGGCCCCTCTATTTGGGGTGACGGTAGCCGATATTGAGGTGGTCTTCGGCCAGGAGAACGTGAACAAGCAGTTGCGCATCAAGGCCCCCAAGAAACTACCCGCCGTATTCAACCAGGCCAGTCTGGACCTGGAGTGAACGCCAAGCAGGGGCGTGAACTGTAGGGGTTTGGGCTCTGAATGGCCCTTGCGGTGCCACAATCGGGGCGCCACCAGACTCCCCGCCGGGGCGGAACTTTTCAGCCGACAAAAGCTCTCATATTGCAATGATTTTCACCAACAGTCTTAACGGGCGCAGCCCGTATGCCTTGCGTCGGGTTTTCCGCAGCTTGCAAATTACTACAATTTTTGTAGCGCTCTACGTATCATTGACGGGGGCTAATGCCCAATTAATTCAAAAAAATTCGGCACAACCGGGCAATGCAACAGCCGTCGTCCAAACCGAGCAGGTGCGCGCCGAGCTTTTCGCCCACGCGCCAGACGGCGTGGCACCGGGCAAGTCCGTGTGGTTGGGCCTGCAGATCCAGCACCAGCCCAACTGGCACACCTACTGGAAAAACCCGGGCGACTCCGGACTACCCACCGTACTGCAGTGGACGCTACCCGCCGGTGTGACAGCGGGCGAAATCGCCTGGCCCACACCGCAACGCATCACGGTTGGCAACCTGGCCAACTTCGGCTTTGACGGCACCGTGCTGCTCCCCACCCCCCTGACCATTGCACCCGCGTTCCAAGCGTCACCGTCTGGCGATCTGGAAGTGAATCTGACGGCCTCCTGGCTGGTGTGCCGCCAGGAATGCATTCCACAAGAAGGCAACTTTGTGCTGCGCATACCGGCGCAGGGCTCCACCGGATCGCATGGCGCAGACTTTGACGCCGGGCGCGCCGCAAGCCCCGCCGATTTGACCGGCACCGCAAAGGCCGTAGCGGGTGCCGACGGATTTACGCTCACCGTAACGGGCCTGCCCACCGCCTGGGCCGGCAAGGCGCTGCAACCCTTCCCCGAAACTGAAGCGGTGGCCGAGCCAGTCAGCTCGCCCCATAGCGGTGACATGGTGGATAGCAGTGGCGCAGCGCCACGTACTGGCACACAAAGCTGGGCCAACGGTGTCTGGAGCGCCCACTTTCCTTACTCTGCTATGCGGGAATCTGCACCCACCAGCCTGCCGGTTGTGCTGGCACTGGGCACGCAAAGCCTGCGCACCGTAGCCAGCGTTAGTGGCCAGTGGCCGGCGATTAGCGCCCCCGGCCCCCTGCCAACGGCGGCCACAAGTACGGCACTCGCCACGTCGACCCCGGTGAACGCCGCCGGCGGCGGCTGGGGTAGCTTGGGCTTGGCACTGGCGGCAGCGCTGCTGGGCGGGTTGATCCTGAACCTCATGCCCTGCGTGCTGCCGGTGCTGGCCATCAAGGTGCTGGGCTTTGCCAGCCACGGCCACCATGGCCACGCGTCCCACCGCGCCCAAGGCTTGGCCTACACCTTGGGCGTGGTGCTGTCATTCGTGGCACTGGGCGCCTTGATGCTGGGCCTGCGCGCCACCGGCGAGCAACTGGGCTGGGGCTTTCAGTTGCAGTCACCCGCCGTGCTGGCGGTGCTGGCAACCCTATTTACCTTGCTGGGCTTGAATCTGGCCGGGCTGTTTGAAGTGGGCATGCTGTTGCCCCACAAGCTGGCCAGCCTGCAGGCCCGCCACCCGGTGGTGGATGCCTTTTTGTCCGGCGTGCTGGCGGTGGCCATTGCCTCGCCCTGCACGGCGCCGTTCATGGGTGCCTCACTGGGTTACGCCATCGGTCTGCCTGCCGCACAAGCGCTGGCCATCTTTGCCACCTTGGGGCTGGGTCTGGCTCTGCCGTTTTTGGCGGCTAGCTGGGTGCCGGCGGTGGTGGGCTGGTTGCCCAAACCGGGCGCCTGGATGGACACCTTCCGCCGCTTCATGGCATTTCCCATGCTAGCCACCGTCGTCTGGCTGGTTTGGGTGCTGGGCCACCTGAGCGGCGTGGACGGTGCCGGCGCGCTGCTGGCCCTGCTGCTGGCCATGAGTTTAGTGATTTGGGCACTCGGCCTAGAAGGCCGCAGTCGCATTATGTTTGCTACGCTTTCAATAGCGATATGTGTCGTGTTGCTGCGGGCTATCGGCCCATTGGTTATCAAGATCGAAGATGCACCCAACCCGTTGACAACAGCCACCACTACCAGCGCTGGCGTCACTTGGCAGGCATGGGCGCCCGGCAAGGTTGAGTCCGAACTTGCAGCCGGGCGCCCGGTGTTTGTTGATTTCACTGCCGCCTGGTGTATCACCTGCCAATACAACAAGAAGACCACCCTGAGCAATACCGACGTGTTGGACGACATGCGCGCCCACCATGTCACGCTGATGCGCGCCGACTGGACCCGCCGCGACCCCGCCATTACCCAGGCGCTGGAGCAATTGGGGCGTAGCGGCGTTCCGGTCTATGTGCTGCACCAGGCTGGCAAACCACCGGTTGTATTTTCGGAAATCCTGGACGCGCAGACCCTGCGAGCCAGCCTGGCCCAGTTGTAGAAGAGCCCTGTGCCAGAACCTATGTCCTCCAACGAAACCGCAACCGATACCGCCGCCACCATGGCCCAAATCCTGGGCCACTGCCGCACGGTGGCCGTCGTTGGCCTGTCGCCCAAACCGCACCGCGACAGCTATGAGGTGTCGCAGTACATGCAGGAAAACGGCTGGCGCATCATTCCGGTCAACCCGGTGGCGGCGGCCAGCGGTCAGCGCATTCTGGGGGAGCGCGTGTACGCCACACTGACCGAAGCCGCTGCTGCGGAGTCGATCGATCTGGTGGATGTGTTTCGCAACAGCGCCGATGTGCCGCCCGTGGTGGACGAGGCCATTGCCATTGGCGCCAGGGCGGTGTGGATGCAACAGGGCATTGCCCACGAAGCAGCCGCACAACGGGCACGTGCGGCCGGGTTACAGGTGGTAGAAAATAAGTGCCTGATGGTGGAACACGCCCGACTGAGATAGCCCCCAAAGTGGGCGAGAGGTGCTGGCGAACTGCGACAATAGGGGCTATGAACGCACTGCACACTCCCACTGGCGCCCCTGCCACCACCGCCCTTACGCAAGACCCCACTTTCGCCAACTTGCAGAACCCCACGTTTCTGCAGGCTTGCCTGCGCCAAGCCACTGACCACACCCCCATGTGGCTGATGCGCCAGGCCGGTCGCTACCTGCCCGAATATGTTGCCACGCGTGCCAAGGCCGGCAGCTTCATGGGCCTGGCCACCAACCGCGACTACGCCACCGAGGTAACCCTGCAACCGCTGGAGCGCTACCCGCTGGATGCCGCCATTTTGTTCAGCGACATTCTCACCGTGCCCGACGCCATGGGACTGGGCCTGTCTTTCGCCCAGGGCGAAGGCCCACGCTTTGCCACCGCTGTGCGCGATGAAGCAACCGTGGCCAAGCTGGCGGTGCCCGACATGGCCAAACTGCAATATGTATTTGACGCCGTGTCGTCCATCCGCAAGGCCCTGACCCAGGCCGATGGCAAAGGCCGGGTGCCGCTGATTGGGTTCTCCGGCAGCCCCTGGACCCTGGCCTGCTACATGGTCGAAGGTGCGGGCTCGGATGACTACCGTCAGGTCAAGACCATGCTGTACAGCCGACCTGATCTGATGCACCGCATCCTGTCCATCAACGCTGACTCCGTGGCGGCTTACCTGAACGCGCAGATCGATGCCGGGGCACAGGCCGTGATGATTTTTGACAGCTGGGGCGGGGTGTTGGCCGACGGCGCCTTCCAGGAGTTTTCCATGGCCTACACCGCGCGTGTGCTGGCACAGCTCAAGACCACGCACACCGATGGCAAGGGCGTCACGGTGCGCATTCCCCGCATTGTGTTCACCAAGGGTGGCGGTATGTGGCTACAGGAAATGGGAACGCTGGATTGCGAGGTTTTGGGCCTGGATTGGACCGTCAATCTGGGCAAGGCCCGCGCGTTGGTCGGTGGCCAGGAAAACGGCCCCGGCAAGGTACTGCAAGGCAATATCGACCCCAATGTGTTGTTTGCACCACCGGCCCAGATTGCCAACCAGGTCAAACACGTGCTCGACAGCTTTGGCAAACCCTACCAAGGCACGGGCACCGGCCCCACCCACATCTTTAACCTAGGACACGGTATCAGCCAGTACACGCCGCCAGACCACGTGGCCGCGCTGGTGGAAGCGGTGCACAGCCATTCCCGCGCGATACGGGCCTGAATTGCGTACCACTTTTGGGGCCGCAATAGATGCATCCTGTTGCACTTATGCACAAATGCGGGTGATAGCCACTTTCGGCATCCCCTGAATAGGGGATATGCGCTATGAAAGCAATAGCGCTTGTAAGTACTTGATTTATAAGGAAACGAAACTTTGCTTTTTTTAAGGGCATTTCAGTCGAAGCCTTGATTTTCAAGGCTTTACAGAGCGCCGGAGGTAGATATCAACAAAGTTATCCACAGAAACTCTTAGTTATTCATAAAGCATTTTTAAATCAAGCACTTAGCGCCACTTCCTAAGAACAACCTTAACAAATTCCTCCAAGTGTGCGCCAAATCTCCACCACGCCACCCCATGGCGTCAATTGACCCATGAGCCACTGGTTGTGCGTGCTGGTGCAAACCCCGGCACATGCCGCAATGGGGTCGGTGCTGAGCTACCGAAGTGAGTCGGCACTGCCAAGCGGCACGCTGGTGCGTGTGCCACTGGGCTCGCGTGAGACCCTTGGCGTAGTGTGGGATGTAGAGTCCGCACAGGCCACTGGAGAGTTTGATCCAGCCAAAATTAGGTCCGTGGCGGGCACTTTGGAAGGAATTGCCCCACTGAGCGCAACGTGGCAACAACTGGTTACATTTACTGCAAATTATTACCAGCGATCTCTGGGTGAAGTTGCGTTGGCCGCCCTGCCGCCCCAATTGCGCGAACTGTCCCCTGCCCAGGTGCAACGCCGACTGAAACGCAGCAAACCCACTACAGCCCCTGAGGTGACCAACGCAGGCGACAGCGGCCTACCCAGACCGAACCATGCCAGCGGACCCAGCCTCACTGCAGAACAAACCGCCGCCCTAGACCAGATCCAGTCCCAGCCCGGCCCTTTTTTGCTGTTCGGCGCCACCGGCAGCGGCAAAACCGAGGTGTATTTGCAGGCCGTGCAGACCCTGCTGTCGGCCTCCCCCCAAGCGCAAGCGCTGATCATGGTGCCAGAGATCAACCTCACGCCGCAGCTCGAAGCCCGCTTCAAGGCACGCTTTGCGCCACTGTATGGCGATGATGCCGTGGTGTCCCTGCACAGCGGCATGACTAACCCACAGCGCCTCAAGAGCTGGCTGGCCGCCCACAGTGGGCAGGCCCGCATGGTTCTGGGCACGCGCATGGCCGTGTTTGCTTCGCTGCCCCACCTACGCCTTATCGTGGTGGACGAAGAACACGACCCCAGCTACAAAAGCAGCGAAGGCGCACGCTACTCGGCACGTGACCTGGCCGTGTACCGTGGCCGGCTCGAAAATGCCAAGGTGCTCTTGGGCTCGGCCACCCCCTCACTGGAAAGCTGGCACCACAGCCGCCCCGCAGAAGCGGGCGGACGCTATCTGCGCATCGCGATGCCCAGCCGCATTGGCACGCTGCCCCCAGGCCCCAACAACGAAGCCACCCGTGCGCACCAGACCACCCGCACCAACGCCGGTACGCCCGATGGCCTGCCCCTGGTGCGCCGGGTGGACATGAACCACCAGCCCCGCAACGCGGTGTTTTCCATTCCGCTGCTGGAGGCCATCAAGGAGCGGGTGGCACGCGGCGAGCAAAGCATGGTGTTCTTGAACCGGCGAGGCTATGCACCAGTGTTGCATTGCACCGACTGCGGCTGGAAGAGTGAATGCCCGCACTGCAGCGCCTTTCGGGTGTTCCACAAGATCGACCGCACCTTGCGCTGCCACCACTGTGGCTTTACCGAACGGGTTCCCCGCGCCTGCCCCAGCTGTGGCAACCCCGACATTGCCCCGCTGGGACGCGGTACCGAACGCCTGGAAGAACACCTGGCCGAGCTGCTGGCCGATGTGCGACGGCCCCACACGATCAGCGCCGAATTTCCCGAGGGCGAGCCGGTGCGCGTGGCCCGCATCGACGCCGACACCACCCGCCTAAAAGGTGAGCTGCAAAGCCAACTGGCGGCAGTCCACGCAGGCGATGTGGACGTGCTGGTGGGCACCCAAATGATTGCCAAAGGCCACGACTTTCGCCGCATCACACTGGTGGCGGCAGTCAATCCGGACGGCGCCCTGTTCTCCAGCGATTTTCGCGCACCTGAGCGCCTGTTTGGCCTGTTGATGCAGGCTGGTGGCCGCGCTGGGCGCGACGCGAACCTGGGGGAGCGCAGCGAGGTCTGGATTCAAACTTTCCAGCCGGCCCACGCTCTGTACGCAGCCCTCAAACGCCACGACTACCCGGCCTTTGCCAACGCACAGTTGCGCGAGCGCCTACAGGCGGGCCTGCCCCCCTTTACCGCCCAGGCCCTGGTACGGGCCGAGGCACGCGACCAAGAAGCAGCGCAGGCCTTTCTCAACGCCGCCAGTGCTTCAGCCCATAACGAGATGGCGCAGTGGGAGGGATGGGCTACCGTACTGGACCAAATCACGCTGTACCCAGCTGTGCCCATGAGCATTCAGCGGGTGGCCAACGTTGAACGCGCCCAGATGCTGGTGGAGAGCCCCTCACGAAACGCCCTGCAACAATTTCTGTCGGCATGGCAGTCGGTATTGCACACTACGCGCAAGCAACCCGTAGGCAAAGGTCTGTTCCGTTGGGCCATTGACGTGGATCCGCTGGCTATCTGACAGCCGCCCAAGACATCACACCATTGGACCTTCTATGTTGGCTGCCACACGGGGAAACACCACCCGAACGCGGGTACCCTCATCCGGGGCGCTGTCCACAGTGACTTGACCACCCAGCACGCGGGTGGCAATTCCGTGCACAATATTCATACCCAGGCCTGTGCCGCCACGCCCCATTCTGGTGGTGAAAAATGGATCAAAAATGCGCGAACGCACGGCGTCGGACATGCCCACACCGTTGTCCGCTACCACCAGCTCCACCGTGTCAACATCCACCGCCGCGATACTCACCGAAATGCGCCCGGTCTTGCCGGGCTCAAATGCATGGATGGATGCGTTCATCACCAGGTTGGTCAGTACCTGCCCATAGCGCCCAGGAAAGCTGTCGCACACCAGGCCACCACACAGATCCTTGTGCACCTCGCACCCCGACATGCGCATGCTGGGTTGCAACATGTTGAGAATTTCGGAGGTCACTTCGGCCAGATCGAATTCGCGGCGCTGGTCGCTGGTCTGGTCCACCGCCACCTGCTTGAAGTCCGAAATCAGGTGGGCCGCCCGCTGAAGATTGCTCATGGAAAGTGCCATGCCTTCTTCGGCCCGGTCAAAAAAGGCGGTCAGCGAGGATCGACGCAGTTTCCCAGCACCAAACTCAGCCTTCATCTCCTCCACTTCCGCCTGGATCGTGGATGCGACCGTCAGCGCATTGCCAAGGGGCGTATTGAGCTCGTGCGCCACACCCGCCACCACACGACCCAAAGACGCCAGCTTTTCGGTCTGGATGATTTCTTCCTGCGCGCGCTCCAGCGTACCCAGGGTTCGCTCCAGGGACTCGGTGCGTTCGGTGACACGCTGCTCCAGGTGCTCATTGGCGTCAGTCAACTCCAGATTACGACTTTCCAACTGTGCGATCAGGTCGATCAGCGCCAGCCGCGTGGCTTCCAGGCTGTCGGCCAACGCCCCCACTTCGTCGCGAAATACCCGCTTGATGGGCACGTCCAACTGGCCTTTTTCGAGGCGACCGGAGGCCTCAACCAAATACTCCAGCGGCCGCACCAGCCGCCAATGCATGATCAACAAAATAACCAGCAGCGCCCCGAAGGAAATTTCCAGACCTTGGCGCACATACTGCATGCGCACCTCGTTCACCTTGCGCACATAGCCGGCGGTGGACATTTGCAGCTCCAGCTTGCCCACAAGGGTCTTGTTGCGCTCCACCACACGGGTGACGCGCTCTACCAGATTGGCATCTACCGTGTCCCGGGTACGGGTCGCAAAGGGCGAACCCTTATCGTCCCAGATGGCAATGGAGACTACGTCCGGATTGATGAAGGCGGCCTCCATGATGGAGTTGGCCTGCTCGGCTTCAAACTGCCACAGTGGTTCGCGCAGTGCCAGCGCTGTCAGCGTGCTCAGATGGTCCATTTCGGTACGGATCTGGACAATGTGCTGTTCACGCAGATCGGACGTCTGCTCCAAATAGGAGAAGAACGAAGCCAGTAGTACGCCCACGACCACCGTCAATGCAATCACCACCCGCAGGGAGTGCAGACGCAACCACAGCGCGCCAAGTCTGCCAATCTGAGGGGGGGTGTTGGGCATGGTGGATGAAATCCTTTTAGCCACTGTAACGCAAAGGCAGTGGCGCCCAAATCCGGTCACAGCAACTTGCGCGAGGGTCGCTGTGGCAGCGATTAGGTGTGCAACGACACGCCATCCACCTAAGGCATGCGCGGGTAGCCGGTGATGTGCTGAATGGTGCGGTACAGCGGCTGCAACCGGCCATACAACTTTTGGTAGACACCGTGGTACAGCGCGTTGTATGTGGCATGGTGGGTGGCATTGGGCGTGAAGGTCTTGCCCATGCGGGTCATGGCTTTGACGGCGGTATCAAAGTCCGGGTGCAGGCCCAGCCCCACAGCCGCGTCAATGGCCGCGCCCAGGCCAGAAGTTTCGTAGATGTGGGGGCGTGCGGTGGGCAGGCCAAAGATATCGGCAGTGAGCTGCATGGCCGCATCGCTTTGCGAACCGCCACCGGAGATGCGCAATTCGGTAATCGGTACACCACTGCGCTTTTCAATGCGCTCTTTGCCTTCCCGCAAGGCATACGCCAGACCCTCCAGGATGGCGCGGTACACGTGGGCACGGGTGTGCACGTCGCCAAAACCGATGATGGCGCCCTTGGCCTCGGGGCCAGGGATTTTGATGCCGGGTGACCAATAGGGTTGCAGCATCAGTCCCATGGAGCCCGGTGGCACGGAGCTGACCAGTTCATCAAACAATACTTCGGGCGCTATTCCGGTTTGCAGCGACTGGCTTTGCTCGTGGTGGCCAAACTGCTGCTTGAACCAGTTGACCATCCAGTAGCCACGAAAAATCTGCACTTCGGTGCTGTAGGCACCCGGTATAGCAGAGGGGTACGGCGGGATAAAGGGCGTGACCTCCAGGTATTTGGCGCTGGTGGTGTTGATGGTGGCAGTCGTGCCGTAACTCAGGCAACCGATATGCGGTTGCTGACAGCCCGCGCCAATCACCTCGCAGGCCTTGTCGGCCGCTGCCGCCATCAGCGGCGTGCCCTCGAGGATGCCAGTAGCCGCGCTAGCAGCAGCATGGATGCTGCCCATGCGTGTGCCGGGTGCCACCAGTTCAGGCAGCCATTCGGGTTTGACGGCCAGCGCCTGCCACTTCCAGTCCTTCTTGCCGGCCCAAGCCAGGCGTTTGTAGTCAAACGGCAGGTAGCCAACCTGCGAGCCAATGGAGTCGATAAAGCTGCCGCACAGGCGGTGGTTCAGGTAGCCCGACAGCATGATGTACTTGTGGGTCTGCGCCCAAACGTCTGGCTGGTGGGCCTGGATCCAATTGGCCTCGGCCTCACCGCGAAAGTAGTTGATGGTGTGGGATACCCCTGCCAACTTGAAAGCCAGCCGCCAGAAGGCACCTATGGGTGGCACGGTATCGGTTCGGCGCTGATCCAGCCAGGTGATGGCGGGACGCAGCGGCTGGCCGTCGGCACCCAGGTTGATCATGGTGCCACGCTGGGTGGTCACAGCCACGCCTTGCACCGTAGCCCGTGCCGCCGGATTCTCGGCCCACAGGCGCTGGCAGGCGGTGCACACAGCATTCCAGTAATCCAGTGGGTCGTGTTCGGCCCAGCCCGGGTGTTCTGAAAAATAGGCCTCCAGATGCACTTGTGTCTTGGCAACGATATTGCCCTGCAAATCAAACAACAATGCGCGCACGCTTTGCGTGCCGTTGTCGATGGCCAGAATGGTGGCGTCAGACATGCTTGCTCCCGGTATCGGTTGGGGTGTCCTGCGGCAAACTGTAATGCTGCTGCCACAGCGCCAGGTAGGCGGCTTGTTCCTGCACCCAGCGCGCATCGCTCCAACCCAATTCGCCTTGGCAGATAGCGCGAATCCGGGCCAGGTGCTCGATACCGCCGCCGCGCAGCAACAGGCCCAGGCGGGTACGGCGCAGCAGCAGGTCCTGCAAATGCACCACCGTCTCGGTGCGGGCCGCCCAGCGCAACTCCACCCACAGGGTTTCGGTGCCGGAGATGGCGCTCAATTCACCGGCTTGCGCGGCAGCGACCACCGCGCCAGCCAGCGAACCATAGTGGCCCTGCAAGCGCTGGCGCTGTTGCGTGGCCAGCCCACCTTGCACGGGCAGTGGCGAACTGGGTGCCAGCACGGGGGCGTCAGGCTGAGTGGGGTTAGGCGGCGGCAACAGGGATTCCAGGTGCCGCAAGGCATCCAACGCAATCAGCCGGAAGGTGGTGAGCTTGCCACCCGTTACGGTGAGCAGGCCTTGCTCCATCCAGACGGCGTGGTCGCGCCCCTCTTTGGACGGATCAGCCTTGCCGGTATCAATCACCGGGCGTACACCGGCATAGGTGGCGATCACATCGGCCCGCGTAAGCTGCAACTGCGGAAACTGAAAGTCCAGCGCGGCCAACAGATAGCGCACTTCCGCTTCGGTGATGCGGGCCTCTTGCTGCAAATCGGCGCCGTGGTCCACGTCGGTCGTGCCCACCAGTGTGGCGCCCTCCCACGGAAAGGCAAACACCGGGCGACCATCCTGCGGGTGCATCAGGCTGACGGCCTGCGCTACCGGCAATCGCCAGGCTGGCAGCACCAAGTGGCTGCCGCGCAAGGGCCGCAGCCGCCGTGGCGCGCCCTGCTGCTGGCGCAAAATATCGGCCCAGGCCCCGGTGGCGTTGACAACCACCTTGGCATGAACCTGGTAGACCCCACCGCCCGCGGCGTCCCGCAATTGCACGCCGCTGACCCGACCGTCTGAGGAGTCATCGGCACGCAGAAGTTGCTCTGCCCCCAGGTAATTGATGGCCACACCGCCCAGGCCTCTGGCCTCCTGCAACACCCGCAGCACCAGGCGGGCGTCATCGGTCTTGGCGTCGGTGTAGCACAGGCCGCCCTTCAAGTCGGTGCGAGCGATGTGCGGGGCCAACATCAAAAATTCGTCCGCCGGGTAGTGGTGGCGGGCGCGCTGACCAGCCAGCCAGTCGTACACGGCCAAGCCGAGCTGGAATAACCAGCGACCGGGTTTGCGACCTTGGTAGTCGGCAAAGGCAAAACTCTGCGGCTCTACCAGGCCGCGCGCCTCGCGCAGCAGGTTTTGGCGCTCGCGCACCGAATCGCGGGTCAGACCCAACTGGCCTTCTTTGAGATAGCGCAGCCCGCCATGCACCAGCTTGGACGAACGACTGGAGGTTCCCCAAGCGAAGTCGCGCTGTTCCACCAACAAGGCCTTGTAGCCACGGCGAGCGGCCTCCAGCAGGATGCCGGCGCCGGTGATGCCACCACCGATGATGACCATGTCCCACTCTCGATGCGCCAGTGCTTGCAACGCCTGTGTGCGTTGTACGTCGGGCAGGGCTTTAGGGTCGAGGGTCATGGTGCTGCAGGGCCTACCAGCTTGCCGGGGTTCAACATGCCGTCGGGGTCAAAGTGGCGAAACAGGCTGCGCATGGCTGAAATCCCCAGACGCCCTTTTTCTGCTTCCAGGTAGGGCGCATGGTCCAGCCCCACGCCATGCTGGTGGCTGATGGTGCCACCGTGGGCCACGATGGCCTGGCTCACCGCTGCCTTCAGGCTGCGCCAGCGGGCCAGGTCCTGGGCATAGTCCCCCGCAAGCCGGAAGGCAAAGGTGGTGTACACACTGGCGCCCTGGGCGTAGATGTGCGAGAGGTGGGTGTAGGTATGCACCTTTTCGCCACTCTGCGCCAGCGCATGGGTTGCGGCATTTTCCAGCGCATGCATCATGGGCGTGACGCGGCTCCAATCACAGGCCGTTTCCACGGTATCGATGGCATAGCCTTTTTGCCACAAGGCGTTGCGCAAGTACACATTGCGAAACCGGTTGGCCTTCCACTTGTTGCCCATGGCCTGCCCTATGGCCACGCCCTTGTAGCCCCGGGCAATGCGCAGTGCACCACGCAGGGCGTGGGCCACGGTATCGCTCTGTCCGCTGGCACCAGCATCAGCAGGCATTTTTGCTCATTGCAACCACGCCAGCCCAGGTAGGTTTCGAGCAGACCAATCAGGCGTACATGGCCCGCCATGGTGAGTGTGGTCAGGGTCTCGATCGGGTTGGCCAAGCGCAGCATGGACAGCGGCAACTTGGCCTGCGCCAACGCCCGTACTGCATCATGCGCCTGCTCCCAAGTGGGGAAGAAAACCGCATGAAACTCCTCGCGCTGCGGCAGCGGTGACACGCGCACCGTGGCCTCCGTCAAGATGCCCAGACGGCCTTCCGAGCCCAACACCATCTCGCGCAGGTCGGTGCCCGCTGCAGAGGCCGGAAAGGTCGCAATCTGCAATGTGCCGCGCGGCGTTTCCACGGTGCCGCCAGCAAACAATTGTTCGATGCGGCCATAGCGCAAGGATTGCTGGCCAGAAGAGCGCGTCACCACCCAGCCGCCCAGCGTGGAATATTCAAACGACTGCGGAAAATGCCCCAGTGTGTAGCCGTGCGCGCGCAGTTGCGCTTCCAGATCCGGGCCAAGCACGCCGGCACCAAAGGTGGCCAACTGCGCCTCGCGGTCCAGGTTGATGAGCTGGCACAGGCGCGACAGATTGACAGTGAGCACCGGTTGCTGGCCTTCTGGCACGGTCAAATGCCCCACTACGCTGGTACCACCGCCCAGGGGAATGATGGCGACACCGCAGTCCCTTGCATAGTCCAGCAACTCACGCACCTGTTCACCGCTTTCGGGAAAGGCCACGCCGTCGGTCACCGTGCCGACCTGGCCGCTGCGCAGCTTCAACCAATCCGGCAGGCTTTGACCCAGGCTGTTGCGCAGGCGTGTTTCGAGGGTGGTGTCCACCAGCCGATGGGGCGACAGGCGGCTGGCCGGGATGCCTGCACAAGCTTGTTCCAAGGTGGCATCCACCGGTGCAACGCCTGCGCCTAAGCGCTGCTGCAAGAATTGCATGGCTTCTGCCGGAAGGTCCAGCTCTACCGCATCGTCACCCCAACCGTTCCAGCGCTTCATCGTCGACTCCTTGTGCATGGGTGCAGCGGGCCGTTGCTACACTGACCGCCACTGTAGTCTTGCAACTGTCTGGTGTCTTGCGCATTCATGCCAATGGATTTGTTCAATCATGCCAACCCGCTCTCCCGCGTCCGTTAAACCGACTGCGGGCCGGGTGGCAGGCGCCTATGTGCAGCCCCTGCTGGAACTCGCCGTGGAGCGGGGGGTGGCGCTACCGGCCCTGGCACTGGCGGCCGGTTTGCCAGAAACCTCCCTGTCCCCCCTACCCGAATCGTTGGCCGCTGCCGACTACGTGCGCCTGCTGGACGCTGGCGCCCAACTGGCCCAACACCCACACTTTGGTCTGCACGTGGGCGAGCGGGTGAAGCTGGGCACCTACAGCGTCTACGGCCTGATTCTGTTGAGCTGCCGCGACTTGGGTCAGGTGTTCCAGCAAACCCTGCGCTATGAGAGTCTGGCCCATGACCTGGGTCGATCAGCCCTGCAGGTTCAGGGCAGCATAGCCGAATACCAATGGCACAGCCATTTCCCCCAGGCCAGCCGGCATCTGGCCGAAAGCGTATTTGCCGGGGTGCGGGTGTTTGGTAACTGGCTGGCCGGCTCGCCCCTGCCGCCTGCCGCTGTGTCCTTCACCCATTCGGCACCAACGGACACCAGCGAATACCGGCGTATTTTTGGTACGGATGTCACCTTTGGTGCCAGTTTGAATGGCGCCAGGTTTAACGCAGCCTTGTTGGCGCTGCCAGTTCCCAATGCCGATGTGGGCTTGTACCCGGTGCTGCGACAGCACGCTGAACAGTTGTTGCAAGCAAAGCTGCGGTTGCAAGATAACGCCAGCATCACCACCCTGGTGCGCGCCAGCCTGTCCCGACATTTGGCGCAAGACCGGGCCAACCTGGCCAGTGTGGCGCAGGATTTGAATCTGACACAGCGGACGCTGCAGCGCAAACTCAGCGCAACAGGCACCAGCTTTCAGCAGGTGCGGGACCAAACCCGCCAGGAATTGGCCCTCAGCTATCTGGGCCAGCGTGACCTGAGCCTGACAGATATCGCGTTTTTACTTGGCTACCAGGACCAAAGCGCTTTCACCCACGCCTTCAAGGAGTGGACCGGGGGCACACCCGGCGGCTACCGGGACAAATTGGGCAAACCCTGAAACGGCAAGACGCTGCGGCCAGACTCCTGTTACTCAGGTCATCAAAGCCACTGCCCCGGAAAAGGTAAAAAATGCCGCCGCTGTCGACACCAAAATGATGCGCGCAATACGACCGTTGTCGGCATCAAAACGCTCGGCCAGCAGCGATACATTGCTGGCACTGGGCAGCGCGGCCAGCAACACCAGCACCGTAAGGGCGAAGCGGTCCATGGGCACACCCAATTGCACCGCCCCTGCGCCGACGAGCAACACCAACAAAGGGTGCAGGAACAACTTGATCGCCGCCACTGGCACCACTTCCAGCCAATGCACAGGGTGCGCTTCGCCCGAGCGGGCCATGATCTGCGAACGGGCCAGCACCGCGCCAATGGTAAAAAGCGCCACGGGAGATGCCGCATCCGCCAACAGGCCCACGGTCTGTTCCACGGGCTTGGGAAGTTCCAGTTGCACGGCCGAAGCCAGCGCACCCAACAATATGGACCAGGGCATGGGATTAGCGGCGACACCCTTGAGGGCATTTTTTAGCCGCCCGGCCTGCCGAGGCGCCATCATGACCATCCAATCGGGAAAGGGCAATGCACAAGGAGGTGGTAATCACCATGTCCACCAATATCGTCACGATGGCCGGTCCTGCCGCCTTGGGCCCAAGCAGAGCCACCAACAACGGTACCCCCATGAAACCAGTGTTGGGAAAGGCTCCCACCAGCGCACCAAAGGAAGCATCATTCCAGCCAATGCGACCATGCAAAGTAACCGCCACCACAAAGCCAACCATGATCAGGGCGCACAGCAGGTAGGTCAGCGCCACACTCGGGTCCAGCAACTGGGCAATCGGGGTGCTGGCGCCAAACCGGTACAGCATGCACGGCAATGCAAAAAACAGCACAAAGGCGTTCAGACCGGGAATGGCTGGCATGGGCAACATGCCACGGTGGGCCGCGATAAAGCCACACAGGACCAAGGCGAAAAAGGGAAAGGTGATGATGAGAATGTGCAGCACATCTCCATTGTCGGGTCATTTCCACCGCCCGGCTGTCACCCGTTAAGATGGCGCGCTTGTCCGCAAGTTTTGCCTGAATGTCTTCTACCTCCCCTTCTGCTGCTTCCATGTCCCACGGCCTCAACCTGGCACAACAGGAGGCAGTGAACTATATGCACGGCCCCTGCTTGGTGCTGGCTGGTGCCGGATCGGGCAAAACCCGGGTCATTACCCACAAGATTGGGCGTTTGATCCAGGCTGGATTGCCGCCTCAGCGTATCGCCGCCATCACCTTTACCAACAAGGCCGCCGCTGAAATGCGTGAACGCGCCAAGGGGCTGATTGGCAGGGCCGCCAAGGACGTGCTGGTGTGCACCTTTCACGCGCTGGGCGTGCGCATGCTGCGCCAGGACGGTGATGCACTGGGGCTTAAACCGCAGTTCAGCATTCTGGACACCAATGATGTCACCAGCGTTCTCAAGGACGCCGGCGGCAGCACGGATGCGGCCACCGCCCGCCAGTGGCAATGGACCATTAGCGGCTGGAAAAGCGCCGGCCTGAACGCTGCTCAGGCCCTTGCGCTGGCACAGGATGACAACGCCCGCATCACCGCAACGATCATGGCGCGCTACGAGGAATGCTTGACCGCCTACCAGAGCGTGGACTTTGACGATCTGATCAGCCTTCCCCTCAAATTGCTACAAAATTATGAGCATGTCAGACAGAAGTGGCAAGGGCTGATGGGCCATATTCTTGTAGACGAATACCAGGACACGAATGCCACGCAGTACGAAATGCTCAAGTTGTTGGTGGGCGGCAACCCGGCCGGCCAGGCCCGCTTTACCGCAGTGGGCGATGACGACCAATCCATTTACGGTTGGCGTGGCGCCACGTTGGACAACCTGCGCAGGCTGCCGGTGGATTTTCCAGCGCTCAAGGTCATCAAGCTGGAGCAAAACTACCGCTCCACCAGCGCCATCCTGCGCGCCGCCAACAATGTGATCGGGCCAAACCCCAAGCTGTTCCCCAAGAATTTGTGGAGTGATCTGGGCGAGGGCGAACCCGTGCGGGTAGTGGACGCTGACAACGAAGAACATGAGGCGGAACGCGCCGTGGCCCGTATCCAAAGCCTGCGATCTGGCGGTGCACTGGCACAGGCAGGGACGCAACACAGAGAGTTTCGGGATTTCGCCATTTTGTACCGGGCCAACCACCAGGCCAAGCCGTTCGAGAAGGCGCTGCGCAAGGCCGGCATTCCATACAAGGTATCGGGCGGACAGAGCTTTTTTGACCGTGCCGAAATTCGCGATCTGTGCGCCTGGTTCCGCCTATGGGCCAACAACGATGACGACCCCGCGTTTTTGCGCGCCATCACCACCCCCAAGCGCGGCATTGGGCACCAGACCCTGGGTACGCTGGGTGTGTTTGCCAGCCAGTACAAGCTCAGTCTGTTCGAATCGCTGTTTTCCAGTTCCTTGGGGGCCATGTTGCCCAACCGCGCGCTGGGCAGTCTGCACGAATTTGGCCGCTATATAGGCGACTTGGAGTACCGCGCCCGCCAAACGGAAGGCGCCGAGGACGCCAAGACGTTCATACTGGCCTGGCTCCAGGAGATTGGCTATGAGAAGCATCTGCTTGACGGCGAGGACAGCGATAAAGTGGCTGCGGCCAAATGGGCCAATGTGCTGGAGTTTTGTGACTGGATGGCGCAGCGCTGCGGAGGAGAACTGGACGATGTTGCCGGACTATCCACGCGGGAGGTTAAGAATTTATTGGAAGTAGCGCAAACCATCGCCCTGCTGTCCACCATCAATGAGCGGGAGAAAGACCAGGACGTGGTGACACTCTCCACCCTGCACGCCTCCAAGGGTCTGGAGTGGCCCCACGTGCAATTGGTGGGGGTGACCGAGGGCATGCTGCCATTCAAGCTCAGCGATGGTGCTGAATCAATGGGCGGCTCCAGTCAGACACACGAATCAATTAATGAGGACTTGGCTGTGCGGCTGCAGGAAGAACGCCGGCTGATGTATGTGGGCATTACCCGTGCCCAGTGCAGTCTGGCGGTCAGTTGGACGCGTCGCCGCAAAAAAGGGCGTGATCTGGTGACGGCACTTCCCAGCCGTTTCATTGCTGAGATGGGCCTGAACCAAGCAACGGTGAAAGAAGATCCGCGCGAAAAACTCCGGGCACTGCGGGCTGAATTTGCCCAGAAAGCCGCCACTACCGCTGCGGCGGCAGCACAAATCCGCTAAAAGACGTCGGTTTTAGCGCAACGCATCGTATCCGGTTTTGACGGAAAACGCGGAGTTAGCAGACGGCCCCACAGCACCAAACAGTGCGTCATGCAGGTCGGCAAGCACCATCATGGCATCTGCCGCCTCTTGATTGAAGCCGATACGAGCCTTGCCCGTGTCATCACTACCGCTCAATATCAACTTGGAGATATAGACACTGCACTCCTTGTTACCCCACAGCGTTCGTATGGTGTTGGCAATGCGGTGATGATGGAGCTCAACAACCTGCATCGCGTCTTCCTTGCGCTGCTCCATAGTGCGTTCTTCGCGTGAGACTGGTGGCACCGGGTCGGGGTCAACCAACGGCAAGGGCTCCGTGCGCAAATAAGCATGCGCACTGACAGGTGCATCACCGTCACCCGATTGAAGGGCACTGAAACGCGAATCTTGTTCGGCGACCGCATTTTCCCAGAGGCCCCAACTTGTGTCGGGATCGTCTTCCCGCACTTCCAAGCCACGCGAGTCTGCCGCGTCCTTGGGTGTAGAACCATCTGGTTTTTTGCCTTTGCCGAGAAAACCACTGAACATGGGAGTTCTCCGAAATGTCTATCTATGCTACCTCAGCCAGAAAAACTTCGCTACCCCCCCATCCACTCAGGTTAACCGCCTGTCCTAGAAACCGCATCGCCTTACCTAAGGATATCACCCTCCACTCAGGCACTCTGTTATGTAAACCTCTCCTAACTCCGACAGACGCCGATAACTATTCTGGCTCTATTCCAGCCGCTTGTAACGATTGGCGCATCGGTGACGCAGAGTCCATGCCTGCACGGTCCACGCCATAGTCCAAATCAGATGCAGGAAAACGAGCAGCAGGCGCTTCCCAAAAAAGCCAAATATCAGTCAGTTCCTTGTAACTGTAGGGGAGGCCATATAGGAATGGTTAGGCGTAGGTTGCTTCGGTTCATGCCTGCTCCGGCATGCTGTGCCACCAGATGCGCGCGTCCGAGCACAAGCCAGCGCTGAATGAGGCTTCGAGGATGCCGTCGAGCACCATTCGCGGCAGCGGGTCTCCTGGCCTGCGAGCTACGAGGTTTGTGCCAATGGACCTAGCCCAAACTTGGAACAGCTCCTCTGAGGCGACTTGGTAGGTAACGTGCCAATGGGCAATGCCCGATGTTGGCTTGCTGGTTAAGACTGCAAACGCGAGCTGGACGTCTTGTTGGAGTTGCACCCGCTTCCAATACTCGACGAGTTGCTCGGTGCCACGTTGAACTTGGAACGGCGTATTGCGATAGGTCCCGTCGAGTGCGAAGAGCGCGGCGAACATTGATGGATCGCGTCGCTCCCAGGCTGCCTTGTAGCTCTGCATGAAGTCTTGGATGGTCATTGCGATTCCGTTGTGAAGAGTACTTTGACGATCTATTGGAAATGTGCGGCGGTCGCGCAGCGCGTGTCCGCACGGTTGACTCTGTCTGTCGCAGATCGCAATACGTCTTGGCACGTTTCCTGTCCATTCACAACCGTTCCCTTTTTAAGAGCCTACGTCGCTGCGTTACTTCGTCAGCGTCAAAAGCTAGCTTTTGTCTGTGCACTGCGTCGCTGTTACGTACGCTACCAGAAAATTGTCTCTTTATAAGTACAGTTTTCAACTTGGCTGATGTTCAGTAGGCCCGCGATCTTTGATGTGTCGCAAATACGACCTATTGGTCAATCAGCTTCACTGATCATCAAATTTTGCAGTTTGACTGCAGCGCAGATGACAATAGGTTCTCCACTATGCAAAAGGCGAAATAATGATCGATGGCTTAGTCGCTGGCAAGATACTCGGTGATCCAGAAGAGCGAAGAGGCAAGGGCGAAAAATTGTTTGTTGTCGCCAAAGTTCTTGCCCAAACTGGTGAAGGTGAAACATTGATCGTCAATGTCATCGCTTTTGATGACGCGCCTTGTACCGCCTTGCTTCAATTGCAGGAGGGTGACTCGCTGGCAGTTGCTGGGAGCCTTACGCCAAAGGTCTGGACGGACAAACAGGGGAATACCAAGCCAGCCTTGGATATGGTGGCTCAACGCGTGCTGTCGGTGCAGCCGGGCTAACGATCACGCTGTGGGCACTTAACCCCCACTCAGGCACTCATTCGTCTTCCGGAAAATCACTTCCCCCGTAGGCGTATGCACCACCCGGATCTCGCCGCCACAGGGAACTGTCCGGGTCTTCGCTGCCATTGCCACCGCCAAAGACCGGTCATGCACCAGCAACTCTTTGCCTGCGGACACGGCCCAGTGGGGGTTACGCAAGGTGCGGTTGCTCTCAATCCTGAATTCGCACCGTGTATGGTTCTTGATTTGTCTCATGGGTATGTCCCCTCGTCGTTATAGTTATTTGTGAAGCCACTGGCACAACTCTGAGAGTCGCCACCGAACGCGTGCCGAACTCTCCCTGGCCAATGGCTGAAAAGCCAATGACTAAAAAGCCAAAGGCAAAGCCCTGTCGCAATGAACAGGGCTGGTTCAATAGGAGAAATATGGAGCGGGAAAAGAGGCTCGAACTCTCGACCTATACCTTGGCAAGGTATCGCTCTACCAACTGAGCTATTCCCGCAGAATGACCACCGGAGTGATCAATGAAAAACCCATCCAGCAGATGGGCCTTCAATTTGGTGGCCTGGGGCGGAATCGAACCACCGACACAAGGATTTTCAATCCTCTGCTCTACCGACTGAGCTACCGGGCCTAAGCCTTAAATTATAGCAGCGAAATTCATGCATTCCGTCGCCTTGCACATCAAATTCCGTTGCGTTTGCCGCGGGTGAGGTCCACTCCAAGCTGTTTGAGCTTGCGGTACAAATGGGTGCGCTCCAAACCAGTCTTCTCTGCCACCCGGGTCATGGAACCGTTTTCTCTGGAGAGGTGGTATTCAAAATAGGCCTTCTCAAACTCGTCGCGCGCTTCGCGCAAGGGCTTGTCCAGCAAAAAATTCTGGCTGGCCTGCAGGCCGGCCTCCACCGGTCCAGCTACTACCGGTTGGACATAACCCATGGTTTCCACCGGGGCTACCAAGGGACGAGGCGCAGCCGCAGCCGCCAAGGACTTATTGAGAATGCTACGTGCCAACCCCTGTTCCACGGCCTTGAGCAACTTTTGCAAAGTAATGGGCTTTTCCAAAAACGCTAACGCGCCGATCTTGGTGGCTTCTACCGCGGTATCGATCGTTGCATGGCCGCTCATCATGATCACCGGCATGGTGAGGACACCTGACGAGGACCATTCTTTCAGAAGGGTCACACCGTCTGTGTCGGGCATCCAGATGTCCAGCAACACCAGATCCGGACGTTCGCGGGTACGTGCTGCACGCGCCTGTGCCGCATTCTCGGCCAGCTCAACGTTGTGACCTTCGTCATTGAGGATTTCCCAAAGCAAATCCCGAATGCCGTGTTCGTCATCAACAACCAGTATGTTTGCCATGTTGTTTGTGTTGTCCCTTAGGTGCCACTGTGCGGTGCCGCAGTCGCTGTGTCGCCGTCTGCGACCGCCAATGATAACGATACTTGCGCACCGAATACATTTCCGTCTGCAACGCGGTTGACAATGTCGATTCGTGAGCCATGTTCATCGACAATTTTCTTCACTACAGCCAGCCCCAATCCGGTGCCTTTGGTTTTGGTGGTGACATAGGGCTCAAACGCACGTTTGAGAATGTGCTCTGGAAAACCGCCGCCGCAATCCAGCACACTCAAACGAACCCGTCCCATGGAGGGCAGAAACTGCGTTCGCAATATGATGCTGGAATCGCCAGCATCAATGGTCTTGGACGATTCACTGGCGTCCTGTGCGTTTTGCAGCAAGTTGTGAATGACCTGGCGCAGTTGCTGCACGTCCCCCAACACTAGAGGGCTGGCTGTATCCAGTTCGAGCCTGATAGGCACGCCAGGCTTTTCGCTGTCATAGAGTTGCAACACATCCTCCACCAGTGCATTCAGATCCAACGGTTTCAATTCTGCAGCGGGTAAGCGGGCGTAATCGCGGAAGTCGTTTACTAGGCGCTTCATCGCGTCCACCTGGTCCACGATGGTCTTGACCGACTTGGTCATGATCGCGTGTTCAGTGGGCTCCAGTTTGCCAGCAAGCTTCATCTGCAGACGCTCCGCCGATAGCTGAATCGGGGTGAGTGGGTTTTTGATTTCGTGTGCCAGCCTGCGTGCAACTTCGCCCCACGCCTGCGCCCGCTGGGCCGACACGATGTCGGAGATGTCATCAAACACCAGCAGGCGCTCGTCGCCAGGCAACTCGGCTCCCCGGGCTACCAGGGTCAATGTCTTGTCAAACGGCCCGTGTTGTGGCGAAGTGCCAGCGCCCAGTTCAAAAGAACGCTGCCAGTGATCCACCCCCTGCTCGGTTCGCTGCACCAAAAAGTCGGCAAACTGGGTTTGCACGGCATTTCCAAATTCCTGCAGTCCTTCGATGCCCGCCAATGACTGCCCCTCATGCTCCATCAGCGGTACCTGGAGGATGCGCGTCGCCCCCGGATTGGAAGACCGGATGGTGCCCTGCGCATCCAGCACAATCACCCCGGCAGTTAGGTTGTCCAAAATGGTTTGCAGATTAGCGCGTGCGGCATCCACCTGCGCCATGCTTTGTTGCACGGTCTGGCGTGCATCGGCCAGTTGCTTGGTCATAGAGGCGAACGCGCGGGTCAGCCCCCCCAGTTCGTCATTGCCTTGCAGGGTCAGCTTTGGCGTTAGATCGCCGGCGGCAACCTGGCTGACGCCTTCGGCCAGCATCAATAGAGGCCGCGCAATTTGGTCCCCCAGAATGACCGCTAACAAAACTGCACCAAACACGGCCAAGAATAGACTCAGCGTGAGGGTTCCGATGTACATGCGCTTGAGGCCTTCACGCCCCAAGGCTCTTTCCTGGTATTCACGATTTGCACTTTCCACCGCCAGCGCATTGGCGACCAGGTTGGGTGGCAACACTCTGCTTACCTGCAAATAGCGCACTTGAGGTGCCAGCCCCAATGCAGTGCTGGAGAGCGGCACCAAGACCTTGATGCGCACACCACCCGGATTGCTGCCGGCAGCTTCATCCAAGCCTTCAATCCAGGATAAGGACCGCTCGGCCCTGGCTGTGCGGAACTGCGAAAAAGTAGGCTTGTCTGGACTCAGCTGGAAACGGGACTGCCCCGAGTAGGCCAGTGCCGTTCCGTTGGCATTCCAGATCGTGACATCGACCGCACCCATTTGTTCGCCCAGTCTGTCAAGTGCCAGGCCCACGGTGCCTTCGGGCACTTCGGCCAGTTGGGCCGCAGCTGTCCGGGTCTTGGCGGTCAGGTCGTTGGACAGGGCATCCAGGGTAGCGCGCCCCAAATTCAAACCAGCTTCCAGCGCGCCCTCAACCTTGACATCGAACCAGGTTTCAATGGAGCGCGATACAAACTGGTAAGACACCACATAAATCAACAAACCGGGTGCCAGCCCCACCAGCGCAAAGATCATGGCCAATTTGACCAGTAGGCGGCTACCAAAGCGGCCTTGGCGCAAACGCGCCAGCAGGCGATAGCCGACCCACACGATGGCGGCAAACAGCACGGATGCCACCACCACGTTGATGTAGAAAAGACGCGCGTAGTTGCGCTCGTACATTTCCCGGTTGTTGGTGGCCTGCATCAGCAGGTAGAGCAATACCAACCCAATGATTACCATGCTCAGGGCACCCGCCGCCAATGTCCAGCGCAAGGCCGGGGAACGCCGCAAAAGTGGATCAGGCGTGCCAGTGTGCACGGAGTCGGTCATTTAAATGGTGCCAGAGACACTACCGAGCTGGCGGTTGCCGCAATGTCCCAATCTGATTGACCCAGGGCTCCGATCTGAAAGGGGCGGGGGAGTTGGCTCAAGTCCAAACTGAAGCTGAAGTTCACCCGATATTTGGGACTGCCATCCAAATCGGGGACATCGGCAATCTTCCAGCGGGAAACCCGCTTCACAGCAGCCAGTGCATCCGCCAACGATTCGTAGTTCTGGGTCAAGGCCAGCCCCAAACTGGTGTCCCGGCCCGGGCCAGCCGTGACATTGATCCGCCAACGCCGCATCAGGGGCTGGTAAGCCAGACGGATATGGCGCTCGACGACACTGAGCTTCTTGTCGGACCAGTACCAGCGCTCCCGCAGGACCTCGGCCTCGGTGACGAAAAACATGGGGATGCCTTTGAGCAAAGCTTCCTCCACCGCGGAAGGCAGCTCAAAGGCGATTTGCGCGGAGAGCAAGACTTCGTCGTCTACACGTTCCACCTGGTATTGCAAAATATCGGTGGCGGTATCTGCCTGTGCCGGCACGCCAAATAGAACCATCCAGCCCAAACACAACGCACGCAGGGCCTGTTCAGGCCATTCTCTTCTGCAGCAACGCGTAATAAAATCCATCGTGATCACAAGGTTCATTGTCCGGGACAGCTCCCAGTTTGGCACCATTTCGGGGTATTAAATGACCTGGGGATGGCATCAAAACTGCATCGGTGTTGTGTGTGAGGAACGTTTGGGTCTGCCCATCACCTTCGGCTTTGAATAGCGAACAGGTGCAGTACAGAAGGCGGCCACCAGGTCGCAAAAGCCCCCACAGGGTCTGCAACATGTGTTGCTGGATGGCCGCTAGTTGGGCCACGTCAGACTCACGGCGCAGCCAACGCACATCCGGGTGACGGCGCACAATGCCCGACGCTGTGCACGGGGCATCGAGCAAGATGGCATCGAAGGGACGACCGTCCCACCAGGTTTGCGGTTGCGAAGCATCTGCAGTCACAATTTCGGCGTGCAGACCCAGGCGCTGCAGATTTTGGCGAATGCGGTCGGTCCGGCGGCCATCAATTTCCAAGGCCAATACATGTCCATCCGACAGCTCCAACAGATGCCCGGTCTTTCCGCCCGGCGCGGCACAGGCGTCCAGAATACGCTGGTCTGTCCCCCTGGGCATTCCGTCCAGCAACAGCGTGGCTGCCATCTGGGCAGCGGCATCTTGCACCGACACCAACCCCTTGGCAAAGCCGGGGAGCTGTTGCACCCCCACCGCACGTTGCAGAACAATGGAGCCCCCAGTCTGCAATTTGGCAGCAATGCCCGCCTGTTCCAACATCATGCAATAGTCCGCTGCGTTGGTTTTTCGCTGGTTGACCCGCAGCACCATGGGTGCTTGTCCATTGGCGGCCTTCAGAATGGCCTGCCAATGTTGGGGCTGCTCACGCTGAATCTGCTTGATCCACCACAGGGGATGATTCCATAGAGCAACCGGATCGACGTCCGTGCTGACCACCAAGGCGTCGCGCTCACGCAGGAACCGGCGCAGGCAGGCATTCAAAAAATTGGCCTGCGCCTTGGTATCTGGCTGGTGTTTGGCAGCCTCCACCGACTGGTTCACCAGGGTGAAACAGTCGTACGGCGCCTGCGCCTCATCCCACGCCAGTGCCAGGGCAGAGCACAGCAAGGCATCTGCGGCCGCAGGCGGCGTGCGGCTGGCCAGTTTGCCACGCAAGGCCTCGGCACGCCCCAAATTGCGCCAGACATGAAAGACCAGCGCCTGCACACCGGGACGCAACTGCGGCGCCACGGCTTCTAAGGCAGCGGTACCAGACACCCCGGATCGCACCGCTTGCACAATGCTTGCCGTTGCGCTGAGCTGGCGCCACAAGGGCAGTGCTACTTCTTTTTGATTCATGTCGCCCTTAGAGCATGCCACTTGGTTTGAAGCCCATGATTGCGACAACCAGGCGGGCGGGGAATTGTTCCAGCGATTCGTTGTATTTCGCTGCGATCTGATTGAAACCACTGCGCGCGGACTCAACCCGTTGGGTAATGGCTTCCCAGCGAACCTGCATGACCGCGGGAACAACGGCACCAGCCAGATCGGCGGGCATCTCATGCAGTTGCCGCCAGGCGGATTGCAGCGTATCGATGGCTTGCCGCAATCGGGTCAGCCCCTCTGCCGCCAACGGCGCGGACTTGGCCGCTTTCAGCGCATGATCCAGTCCTTGTAGATCGGTCAGCAACTGATTCCACGGGCCCAGTGACCTGTCGGCGCTATCGCCGTCCAATCCGTGCTCATACACCACTTCCGCGTACTGGCGCACATGCTTGTCCACAGACCCCAGTGCGCTCAGACCGCGGGCGCGCATGCGCATCAGGCGGTTGTAAAGGCCCACACACCAGAAGGTGAGCAAAGCCAGCGACATCCACAAAATCAGCGAGCTGTTCATGCTATCTCTGTGAGGTTCCTAAAACAAAAAAACACCCCGAGCCCTCGTAAGATGGGCTTGGGGTGCTATGTTTAGTGTAGTAACGGTAGCTTATTCGCCGTCGCTACCTTCGCTTGCGTGGGACTCGGCGGCAGCCTCGACGTCACCTGCAAGTTCGGCGGCTTCGGCATCGGCAATCGCGCGCCGCTCGGCGTCGTCCATGCTTTCACGGATTTTGCGGGCCTCGTGGTAAGCCAGTCCGGTGCCAGCCGGAATCAGGCGACCCACAATCACGTTTTCCTTCAAGCCACGCAACTCGTCGCGCTTGCCCATGATGGCGGCTTCAGTCAACACACGGGTGGTTTCCTGGAACGATGCCGCGCTGATGAAGCTGTCCGTGGACAAGGATGCCTTGGTAATACCGAGCAGCAAGTTGGTGAAGGTGACGGGAATCTTGCCGTCAGCACGCAGTGCGTCGTTGGTGTTGAGCATTTCGGAGCGCTCCACCTGTTCACCATTGATGTAGGCGGAATCACCAGCATTCTCGACCACCACACGGCGCAGCATCTGGCGAACAATCACTTCGATGTGCTTGTCGTTGATCTTCACGCCCTGCAAACGGTACACGTCCTGGACTTCGTCCACGATGTAACGCGCCAGCTCTTCGGCACCCAGCAAACGCAAGATGTCCTGCGGATCGGCCGGGCCGTCCACCACGGACTCACCCTTGTTGACCACCTGGCCTTCGTGCACCAGCATGTTCTTTTCCTTGGGAACCAACTCTTCCCAGACCTTGCCATCGGGATCGGTGATCTGCAGGCGAATCTTGCCCTTAGTCTCTTTTCCGAAGGACACGGTACCGGTAATTTCAGCCAGCGTGCCCTTGTCTTTGGGTGTACGGGCTTCAAACAACTCGGCAACCCGTGGCAGACCGCCGGTAATGTCGCGGGTCTTCTGGCCTTCGATGGGAATGCGGGCCAGTACCTCACCAGGACCAACGTCCTGGCCATCGCGCACCTGAACCAGCGAGCCGACAGGGAAGCCAATCGTCACCGAGTGGTCGGTTCCAGGAATCTTCACCTCATTGCCGGTTGCGTCGATCAGTTTGACCTGGGGACGCACCACCTTGGTCGCACCACGGCGCTTGGGGTCGATAACCACCATGGTGGACAAACCGGTCACTTCGTCGACCTGTTTGGCTACGGTTAAGCCCTCTTCCACATTCTCGAAGTGGGCCTTGCCGGCAAACTCGGTAATGATGGGGCGGGTCAGCGGATCCCAGTTGGCCAAAATGGCACCGGCTTTGACGGTCTGATCGGCCTTCACAGTCAATATCGCACCATATGGCACTTTGTGACGTTCGCGCTCACGGCCATGCTCATCGTGAATGACGATTTCGCCCGAACGGGCAATCACCACCAACTCTTTTTTGCTGTTGGTCACGTAACGCATGGTGGCATTGAAACCGATACTGCCGTTGGACTTGGCTTCCACGCTGGAGGCGATGGCCGCACGCGACGCCGCACCACCGATGTGGAACGTACGCATGGTCAGCTGTGTACCGGGTTCACCAATCGACTGGGCAGCGATCACACCGACGGCTTCGCCACCGTTGATCAGACCGCCACGACCCAGATCGCGACCGTAGCACTTGGCACAGATGCCAAAGCGGGTTTCGCAGGTCAATGCGGTGCGCACCTTGACTTCGTCCACACCCGCAGATTCCAGCTCGTCAATCAGGTCTTCATCCAGCATGGAGCCGGCAGGCGCCAGAACGGAGCGGTTTTCCGGATGCAACACGTCTTCAGCAGCCGTGCGGCCCAGCACGCGATCGCGCAGGGACTCAATCACTTCACCACCTTCGACAATGGCGCGCATCAAGTAACCACCGTGTGTTCCGCAATCTTGCTCGGTCACCACCAAGTCTTGCGTCACGTCAACCAGACGGCGTGTCAGGTAGCCAGAGTTGGCAGTCTTCAACGCCGTATCGGCCAGACCCTTACGGGCACCGTGGGTGGAGATAAAGTACTCCAACACGTTCAGACCTTCACGGAAGTTGGCGGTAATGGGCGTCTCAATGATGGAGCCGTCAGGCTTGGCCATCAGACCCCGCATACCGGCCACCTGGCGAATCTGGGCTGCGGAACCGCGGGCACCGGAGTCGGCCATCATGTAGATGGAGTTGAAGGATTCCTGGTCCACTTCCTTGCCATGGCGATCAATCACCTTTTGCTTGGAAAGCTGGGCCATCATGACCTTGGATACTTCGTCACCCGACTTGCCCCAAATGTCCACCACCTTGTTGTAACGCTCGCCAGAAGTCACCAGACCGGACACATATTGCTGCTCGATCTCTTTGACTTCCTTTTGGGCACGGGCAATGATGCCGTGCTTTTCTTGCGGCACAAGCATGTCGTCAATGCAGATGGAAATACCGGCTTTGGTCGCAAGACGGAAACCGGCTTGCAGCAACTTGTCAGCAAATACCACTGTTTCCTTCAAACCGCACTTGCGGAACGACACGTTGATCAGCTTGGAGATTTCCTTCTTCTTCAGAGCCTTGTTCAGGTTGGAAAATGGCAGTCCCTTGGGCAGGATCTCGGACAACAACGCGCGCCCTGCGGTGGTTTCCCACAGCTTGGTCGAGGCAGTGAATTCACCGGTTTCCTTGTCCTTGGTGTACTCGGTCAGACGCACATTGATCTTGGCATTAAGTTCGACCTCACCCGCGTCAAAGGCGCGCTGCACTTCACCGGTATCGGAAAAGATCAGTCCCTCACCCTTGCCGTTGATACGTTCGCGGGTGGTGTAGTACAAACCCAGCACCACGTCTTGTGAAGGCACGATGGAAGGCTCGCCGTTGGCGGGGAAGAGTACGTTGTTGGAGGCCAGCATCAAGGTGCGGGCTTCCATTTGTGCTTCCACCGACAAAGGCACGTGAACAGCCATCTGGTCACCGTCGAAGTCGGCGTTGAAGGCCGCGCAAACGAGGGGGTGCAGTTGGATCGCCTTGCCTTCAATCAGGATGGGCTCAAACGCCTGGATACCCAAACGGTGCAACGTAGGCGCACGGTTCAGCATCACGGGGTGCTCTTTGATGACCTCTTCCAGAATGTCCCACACGACGGGCGTACCGGATTCCACTTCCTTCTTGGCGGCTTTGATGGTGGTCGCAATGCCCATCGTTTCCAGCTTCGCAAAGATAAATGGCTTGAAGAGTTCCAGCGCCATCAGCTTGGGCAGACCGCACTGGTGCAACTTGAGTGTTGGCCCGACGGTAATCACGGAACGACCGGAGTAGTCCACGCGCTTACCCAGCAAGTTCTGGCGGAAACGACCGGACTTACCCTTGATCATGTCAGCCAAAGACTTGAGCGCACGCTTGTTGGCGCCGGTCATGGCCTTGCCACGGCGACCGTTGTCCAGCAAGCTGTCCACGGCTTCTTGCAACATGCGCTTTTCATTGCGGGCAATGATTTCGGGCGCTTTCAATTCCAGCAAACGGCGCAGACGGCTATTGCGGTTGATCACGCGGCGATACAGATCGTTCAGATCAGAGGTCGCGAAACGACCGCCATCCAGCGGCACCAACGGACGCAGATCCGGTGGCAGCACGGGCAACACGTCCAGCACCATCCACTCGGGCTTGATGCCGGACTTCTTGAACGCTTCCAAGACTTTCAAACGCTTGGCGTTCTTCTTGATCTTGAGTTCAGAACCGGTCAAATCGTTGCGCAGCTTCTCAATCGAGCCTTCGATGTCGATGCTTTGCAGCAGATCTTTGATGCCCTCAGCACCCATCTTGGCCTGGAATTCGTCACCATATTCCTTGAACTTGGCGTCGAAGTCGTCTTCCGACATGATGCTGAATTTCTTCAACGGAGTCATTCCAGGGTCGGTGACAACGTAGGCTTCAAAGTACAGCACGCGTTCGATATCGCGCAGGGTCATGTCCAGCACCAGGCCTAATCGGCTGGGCAGAGACTTCAAGAACCAGATGTGCGCGCACGGCGCCGCCAGATCAATATGGCCCATGCGTTCGCGGCGAACCTTAGTTTGTGTGACTTCAACGCCGCACTTCTCACAGATCACACCACGGTGCTTAAGGCGCTTGTACTTGCCGCACAGGCACTCGTAGTCCTTGATGGGGCCAAAAATCTTGGCGCAGAACAGACCATCACGCTCGGGCTTGAAGGTACGGTAGTTGATGGTTTCGGGCTTGCGCACCTCGCCAAAAGACCACGAACGGATCTTCTCGGGCGAAGCCATGCCAATTTTGATGGCACCAAAATGCTCATCGGGCGTGAACTGCTTGAACAGGTCGAGTAATGATTTCATGGGTTAAATCCTTTTCTTGTCCGCTGATCAGCTACGCTCAAGTTCAATGTCGATGCCCAAGGAACGGATTTCCTTGACCAACACGTTGAACGATTCCGGCATGCCGGCTTCGATAGAGTGCTCGCCCTTGACGATGCTCTCGTACACCTTGGTACGACCTTGTACGTCGTCGGACTTGACGGTGAGCATTTCCTGCAGCGTATAAGCGGCGCCATACGCTTCCAGCGCCCACACTTCCATTTCACCGAAACGCTGTCCACCGAACTGGGCTTTACCACCCAGCGGCTGCTGGGTAACCAGGCTGTAGGGGCCAGTCGAGCGGGCGTGCATTTTGTCGTCCACCAAGTGGTGCAGTTTCAGGTAGTGCATGTAGCCTACCGTGGTAGTGCGCTCAAACGGATCACCGGTTCGGCCATCGTACAACTGGGCTTGGGTGCGCGTAGGCGTTAGCCCCTTGGCCTTGGCCACGTCTTCCGGGTATGCCAACTGCAGCATATTGCTGATTTCTTCCTCGGTGGCCCCGTCAAACACGGGCGATGCAAAAGGCACGCCACTGGTCAATTCCTGGGCCATGTTGCGGATTTCTTCGTCCGACAACAGCCCCAGATCTTCCTTGCGACCTGTTCCGTTGTATACCAGGTCCAGGAAGCCACGGATCTCGGTGGCAGCTGCTTCGCGCTGCAACATGTCGCCGATGCGTTGGCCCAGGCCCTTGCCGGCCCAGCCCAGGTGCACTTCCAGCACCTGACCAATGTTCATACGCGAAGGCACGCCCAGTGGGTTCAGAACGATGTCCACCGGAGTACCGTCAGCCAGGTAAGGCATGTCTTCCACGGGAGTGATCTTGGAAACCACACCCTTGTTACCGTGGCGACCAGCCATCTTGTCACCGGGCTGCAGACGGCGCTTGACCGCAATGTAGACCTTGACCATCTTGAGCACGCCGGCAGGCAATTCGTCACCCTGTGTGAGCTTCTTGCGCTTTTCTTCAAAAGCGAGGTCGAAGCTGTGGCGGGTTTGCTCCAGAGAATTTTTGATGCTCTCCAATTGGCCTGCCACTTCGTCATCTGCAGGACGTATATCGAACCAGTGGAACTTCTCGACCGAGGCCAAGTAGGCCTTGTCGATTTTGGTGCCTTTGGCGAGCTTTTGCGGGCCACCATTGGCAGCCTTACCAACCAAAAGTTTCTCGATCCGGTCAAATGCGTCGGCCTCGACGATACGAATTTGATCGTTCAGATCCAAACGGAAACGCTTGAGTTCGTCGTCGATGATCTGCTGGGCGCGACGGTCGCGGGTAATACCTTCGCGGGTAAAGACCTGTACGTCGATCACCGTGCCTTGCGAACCCTGGTCTACGCGCAGCGATGTGTCTTTCACATCGCTGGCTTTTTCACCGAAGATGGCACGCAGCAGTTTTTCTTCTGGCGTCAGCGTGGTTTCACCCTTGGGGGTAACCTTGCCGACCAGCGTGTCGCCGGGCATGACTTCCGCACCGACGTAAATGATGCCAGACTCATCCAGACGGTTAAGTTGCTGCTCGCTCAGGTTGGGAATATCGCGGGTGATTTCTTCCGCGCCCAACTTGGTGTCACGTGCCATCACCACCAATTCCTCGATGTGGATCGATGTGTAGCGGTCTTCAGACACAACACGTTCACTGATCAGGATCGAGTCTTCGAAGTTGTAGCCATTCCACGGCATGAACGCCACCAGCATGTTCTGACCGATGGCGATTTCACCCAAGTCAGTCGATGCACCGTCGGCTATCACATCACCCTTGGCCAGTTTGTCGCCCTTCTTCACGATGGGGCGCTGGTGGATGTTGGTGTTCTGGTTGGAGCGCTGGTACTTGATCAGGTTGTAGATGTCCACGCCGACTTCGCCGGCCTGTGCTTCTGCGTCATTGACACGAATCACCACACGGGTTGCATCCACATAGTCCACGATACCGCCACGGGTTACCGTCACCACGGTGCCGGAGTCAATTGCTGCCACGCGCTCGATACCCGTTCCCACCATGGGCTTTTCCGGGCGCAGTACGGGCACGGCCTGACGCGACATGTTGGCGCCCATCAAGGCGCGGTTCGCATCGTCGTGCTCAAGGAATGGCACCAGCGAAGCCGCCACCGACACGATCTGCGCGGGCGACACGTCCATATACTGGATGCGCTCTGGCCCCACTAAAATAGATTCGCCCTTTTCGCGGGCAGAAACCAAATCGCCTGTCAACGTGCCAACTTTGTCCAGGGCCGCATTGGCCTGGGCAATCACGTACTTGCCTTCTTCAATGGCGGACAGGTAATCGATTTCCATCGTCACCTTGCTATCGACCACGCGACGGTACGGCGTCTCAATGAAGCCATACTCGTTCAAACGGGCGTACAGCGCCAGCGAGTTGATCAGACCGATGTTGGGTCCCTCAGGCGTTTCAATAGGGCACACGCGACCATAGTGGGTCACGTGCACGTCACGCACTTCAAAGCCGGCACGCTCACGGGTCAAACCACCTGGGCCAAGGGCCGAAACACGGCGCTTGTGCGTGATTTCGGCCAGTGGATTGGTTTGGTCCATGAACTGGGACAACTGCGAAGCACCAAAGAACTCCTTCAACGCAGCCGAGATGGGCTTGCTATTGATCAGATCGTGCGGCATCAACGGCTCCTGTTCGGCTTGACCCAAACGCTCTTTCACCGCCTTCTCAATGCGTGCCAGACCCGTGCGGTACTGGTTTTCGGCCAGTTCACCGACGCAACGCACGCGGCGATTACCCAAGTGGTCGATATCGTCAACATCGCCGCGGCCATTGCGCAGATCCACCAAAATCTTGACAACAGCCAGGATGTCTTCGTTGGTCAGAACCTTGGGACCTGTCGATTCGGCACGGCCCATCTTGGCGTTGAACTTCATCCGGCCCACGCGCGACAAGTCATACGTGTCAGGGTTATAGAACAGGCGCTGGAACAGAGCCTGTACCGCGTCTTCCGTCGGCGGCTCACCAGGGCGCATCATGCGGTAGATGGCCACCCGGGCAGCGAATTCGTCCACCGTTTCGTCGGTCCGCAGGGTCTGAGAAATGTAGGCTCCCTGGTCCAGTTCGTTGGTGTAAATGCAAGGCACATCCTGCACGCCGGCCAAGCGCAGCTTTTTGAGCAGGGCTTCGGTCAATTCTTCGTTGGCTTTGGCTACGATTTCGCCGGTTTCGCCATCGATGACGTTGCAGGCCACGACGCGACCAATCAGGAAGTCTTCCGGCACACTGATGTGCGTGGTATTGGACTGCTCCAACTCACGGGTGTGGCGCGCGGTTACCCGCTTGTCTTTGGCCACCACGACCTTGCCACTCTTGTCAGTGATATCGAAGCGTGCTACTTCACCGCGCAGACGCTCGGCCACAAATTCCATTTGGGCACCACTGTCCATCAGGCGGAAGTTGTCGTTGACGAAGAAGTTTGCAAGGATGGATTCGTTGGTCAGGCCGATGGCCTTCAGCAGAATCGTGACCGGCATCTTGCGGCGACGATCCACCCGGAAATAAAGCAGGTCCTTGGGGTCGAATTCGAAGTCGAGCCAAGAGCCACGGTAGGGAATGATGCGCGCGGAGAAAAGCAGTTTGCCCGAACTGTGGGTCTTGCCCTTGTCGTGCTCAAAAAATACACCAGGAGAACGGTGCAGTTGGGAAACGATCACGCGTTCCGTGCCATTGATGATGAACGAGCCTTTGCCCGTCATCAGGGGCACTTCGCCCATGTAGACTTCTTGTTCCTTGACTTCCTTGACGACCTTGTTCTGAGACGTCGAAGACTCACGGTCATAGATGATCAATTGGACTTTGGCACGAACGGCAGACGCAAAGGTCAAGCCGCGGGTCTGGCATTCACGCACATCGAATGCGGGCCTGGCCAGGCTGTATTCCAGATACTTCATCTCGACAAAACCGTTGTGCGAGACGATAGGGAATGCCGCTTCAAATGCGGCTTGCAGTCCTTCGATGGTTCTCTTTTTGGGAGCAACATCTGCCTGCAAGAACGCCGTATAGGCGTCTTTTTGCATTTGTAGCAGGTAGGGGATTTCGAGTACGCTGTCGCGGGTACCGAAGTTCTTGCGAATCCGCTTGCGTTCTGTGTATGTATAAGCCATTAGATCTCCGGGCAAAGACTAAAGGAACCTGGGGGTCCTTGGCGACTGTGTCGTTGAGCATCACTCTCAACAGGCTTGGCGATTGGCCACTACCAATCATTGGCGGACGGCTGCGCATTGCACGCAACCCGTTCCAAGGCATCTTCTGCAGTCGGGGTCAGAAGACACTAAAAAACAGTGGGGCCACGGTTTTTTGGTGTGCACTAACATGAAGTCCACAAGCAGCAAAGGCTGGGAGCCCTTTGGGAGCATCCCAGCCCAGCCACAATGATCGATTACTTGAGTTCGACTTTGGCGCCAGCTTCTTCCAGCTTCTTCTTGGCAGCTTCAGCGTCAGCCTTGGCGATGCCTTCCTTGACGTTCTTGGGTGCGCCGTCAACCAGGTCCTTGGCTTCTTTCAAGCCCAGACCGGTGATCTCGCGAACGGCCTTGATGACCTGCACTTTTTGCGCGCCAGCTTCGAGCAGAACGACGTTGAACTCGGTCTTCTCTTCAGCAGCGGCAGCGGGGCCAGCAGCGGCAGCGGGGCCGGCCATAGCGGCAGCGCTCACACCAAATTTCTCTTCGATGGCTTTCACCAGGTCGTTGAGTTCCATGACCGTCATGCTGTCCAGCGCGGTCAAAAATGCGTCTTTATCGAATGCCATTTTGATTTCCTAACAATATTGGTTACTACCGACAATGGAGCAATTACGCTGCCACTGCCTCTGCGGGAGCAGCATCTGCTGCACCTGCGCCACGCTGTTCCGCCAGTGCGGCCAGCACACGGGCTGTACGCGAAATGGGGGATTGCATCAAGCCCAGCAACTGTGCCAACAACACTTCCTTGGAAGGGATGCTTGCAAGCTGTTTAACGCCGTTCACGTCCAGAACTTTTCCACCGTACGCACCAGCACGGATCACCAACTTGTCGTTGGTTTTCGCGAACTCGGCTACCACTTTGGCGGCAGCCACGGCGTCTTCGGAAAAGCTGTAGATCAGAGGACCGGTCATCTGGTCAGCCACCACTTCGAAACCGCTACCTGCTACAGCACGGCGAGCCAAGGTGTTTTTCAACACACTCAGGGTCACACCGTTGCTGCGCGCGGCAATGCGCAGTTTGGTCATGTCAGCGACCGTGATGCCACGGTATTCCGCGATCACGAGCGTTTGAGCTTTAGCGGCGAGGCCGGTCACATCACTGATGACCGCTTCCTTCTCACTACGATTCAAACTCAAGGTCTACTCCTTTAAATGCGCTTTGCAGCTTGCGCCACGCCACGCTCCACATTGCAGCGACCAACTGTTAACAGAAATTCTCATTCCATCTGCAGCGGGATCGCCATCTGCGTTGGTTTTTGTATTAAGTGCATTAAATTGCACACCAACGGTCTTGGATGACTCGCATAACCCGAAGGCCATGCGACCCACCACATCAAGCAGCCGTTGCCGGCCACTCAAATTTTTTACAATTACGCCGCGATGGATTGAATGTCCACACGGACACCCACGCCCATCGTGGACGAAACTGCGACTTTGCGTAAATACAAACCCTTGCTGGTAGCCGGCTTGGCTTTCTGCAAAGCGTCCACCAATGCCGCCAGGTTGCCCTGCAGCTGGGCAGAGTCAAACGAGCGACGTCCAATAGTGGAGTGCACAATACCGGCCTTATCGACACGGAACTGCACCTGACCTGCCTTGGCATTCTTCACAGCAGTCGCAACATCGGGCGTCACGGTGCCAACTTTGGGGTTAGGCATCAGACCACGTGGGCCGAGGATTTGACCCAGCGTACCCACAATGCGCATTGCATCGGGAGCTGCGATCACAATGTCGAAAGGCATGTCACCAGCCTTGACCATGGCAGCCAGATCGTCCATACCGACGATGTCAGCGCCAGCTGCCTTGGCTTCTTCAGCCTTGGCCCCTTGGGCGAACACGGCCACACGCTTGGTCTTGCCAGTGCCGTTTGGCAGCACGACAGCGCCACGCACAACTTGGTCAGACTTCTTGGCATCGATGCCAAGTTGCACCGCAACGTCGATGGATTCATCGAACTTGGCATTGGCAAACTCTTTGACCAAACCGAGCGCGTCACCCAGCGGATACAGCTTGTTGCTGTCAATTTTGCCAACTTGGGCTTTTTGTTTTTTAGTGAGCTTGGTCATTTATACGCCCTCCGTAGTCACACCCATGGAACGCGCGGTACCTGCGATGGTGAGAACAGCGCCCTCCAGGTCGGCAGCATTCATGTCCTTCATTTTGATCTTGGCAATCTCTTCGAGCTGTGCACGGGTGATCTTGCCAACTTTGTCTTTCAGCGGATTAGCAGAACCTTTGTCCAGCTTAATGGCCTTCTTGATCAAAACGGTCGCAGGCGGCGTCTTGATGATGAACGTGAAGCTCTTGTCAGCAAACGCCGTGATCACCACGGGCAAAGGCAGACCTGGCTCAACACCTTGGGTCTGCGCATTGAATGCCTTGCAGAATTCCATGATGTTCAAACCACGTTGACCCAGGGCCGGGCCGATGGGGGGTGATGGGTTGGCCTTACCGGCTGGCACTTGCAGCTTGATAAAACCGACGATTTTTTTCGCCATGATTTCTCCTTACGGGTAAAACGCTGCGGTACTGACCTATTCAGCCCACAGCTCCCCGGGGTTAACGACTTTTCTCTGCTGTTCGCACCAAGTCGGAAAATGCGAACCTTCTATTCAGTTGGGGTCAGAGCACATTGCTTCGCAAGTGGTCTGACCCACAAATACTCACACTAAGTTGGGGTCAGAGCACATCGCTGCGCGAGTGGTCTGACCCACAAGAATCACGTTTTTTCGATCTGAGAGAACTCCAACTCGACGGGCGTGGAACGTCCAAAGATGGTGACGGCAACCCGCACCTTGCTCTTCTCGTAGTTCACATCTTCAACCGAGCCATTGAAATCAGTAAACGGGCCTTCCTTGACCCGAACAAACTCACCCACCACAAACTCAACCTTGTGCCGTGGCTTCTCCGTACCTTCCTGCATCTGATTGACGATCTTCATCACTTCAGCCTCGGAAATTGGGGCTGGACGGTTCTTGGTGCCACCGACAAAGCCAGTGACCTTGTTGGTGTGCTTGATCAAGTGCCAGGTATCGTCATCCATGATCATTTCCACCAGCACGTAGCCAGGGAAAAATTTTCGCTCGGTCGTGCGTTTCTGGCCATTTTTGACCTCAACCACCTCTTCCATGGGAACCAGAATCCGGCCAAATTTGGTCTGCATGCCAGATCGCGCAATACGCTCCAAAATGTTGCGCTCAACCGTTTTTTCCATACCCGAATAGGCATGCACTACATACCAACGCAGATCTGGATTGGCGGCCGGAGCAGCCATAGATTCAGGCACGGAGTTTTCTGCGACGTCGGTCATCATTTTTTCCATCCCAAAATCAGGTCGTAAAACAACCATTCCAAGGTCTTGTCCGTCAGCCACAAGAATAGCGCCATGATCAGCACGAATCCGAACACGTAGGCTGTCATCTGGATCGCTTCCTTGCGTGCGGGCCAGACGACTTTTTTAACCTCGCGCCACGCGTCGCGTCCAAACGCCGCCAACTGACGACCGGACTCTGCAGTAAAGAACAGTGCCACCGCAACGCCCAGACCCACGAGCAAAGCCGCCCACTGGATCAAGGAACCCTGCTTGTCCAGCATGTAGAAAGCGACCAGCGAAGCCACCACCACGGCAGAAGCAGCGCCCAGCTTGGCTTTGTCTGCCCCTGTATTGACAGTTTGTATTTGTGAAGTGGCCATATTCTTTGTCATTCGCGTTTCTACATTGATTCAAAATCATTCTGCTCAAGACGCCAAAGCCCGCTACAGCGTAGCGGGCCTGAGTGCCACCAGTTTTATCTCAACCGGGTGGCAGGGGCAGTAGGAATCGAACCTACAACCTTCGGTTTTGGAGACCGACGCTCTGCCAATTGAGCTATACCCCTTCGCAATTCTTACGCAATGATCTTGGCAACCACACCCGCACCCACGGTACGACCGCCTTCGCGGATCGCAAAGCGCAGGCCTTCTTCCATGGCAATCGGGTTGATCAACTTCACAGTGATCGACACGTTGTCACCCGGCATGACCATTTCCTTGCCTTCTGGCAACTCGATCGCACCAGTCACGTCCGTTGTACGGAAGTAGAACTGGGGGCGGTAGTTGTTGAAGAAGGGTGTGTGGCGGCCGCCCTCGTCCTTGGACAAGACATAGATCTCGCCCGTGAAGTGGGTGTGTGGCTTGATGGAGCCGGGCTTGCACAGCACTTGGCCGCGCTGCACGTCTTCACGTTTGGTGCCGCGCAACAGAATACCGACGTTGTCGCCTGCTTGACCTTGGTCGAGCAACTTGCGGAACATTTCGACGCCTGTGCAGGTTGTCTTTTGGGTGTCAGCAATACCGACGATTTCGATTTCTTCGCCGACTTTGACCACGCCACGCTCGATACGGCCGGTCACGACGGTGCCACGACCAGAGATGGAGAACACGTCTTCCACGGGCATCAGGAAAGCACCATCCACTGCACGCTCGGGCATGGGAATGTAGCTGTCCAGTGCTTCGGCCAGCTTCATGATGGCTTCTTCACCCAAAGGGCCTTTGTCGCCTTCCAGGGCCAGCTTGGCTGAACCGTGGATGATGGGGGTTGCGTCGCCTGGAAAATCGTATTTGTCCAGCAACTCGCGAACTTCCATTTCGACCAGTTCCAACAGCTCAGCGTCGTCCACCATGTCGCACTTGTTCAGGAACACGATGATGTAAGGAACGCCAACCTGACGGGCCAGCAGGATGTGCTCGCGGGTCTGGGGCATAGGGCCATCAGCTGCGGAGCACACCAAAATAGCGCCGTCCATCTGCGCAGCACCGGTGATCATGTTTTTCACATAGTCGGCGTGTCCAGGGCAGTCCACGTGGGCATAGTGACGGTTGGCCGTTTCGTATTCGACGTGGGCGGTGTTGATCGTGATGCCGCGCGCTTTTTCTTCTGGCGCTGCGTCGATCTGGTCGTAACCCTTGGCAGTTCCGCCATATTTGGCTGCCAGCACGGAGGTGATGGCAGCAGTCAGCGTGGTCTTGCCGTGGTCAACGTGGCCAATGGTGCCCACGTTCACGTGGGGCTTGGTACGCGTGAATTTTTCTTTTCCCATTGTCAGACTCCGAAAAGTAATGAGGTCAAATCAACAACTGTCACCGTGCTAAACGCACCAGCAACGCAAAACTGGTGCCCTTTGCGGGAATCGGACCCGCGACCTCTCCCTTACCAAGGGAGTGCTCTACCACTGAGCCAAAAGGGCAAAAACTTTCACAAACATCCTGCGACAACAGACTGTGGAGCGGGGTAGGAGAATCGAACTCCTCGCTTTAGCTTGGAAGGCTAAGGTATTACCACTATACGAACCCCGCATAGGCTCGCCTTGCAAGCAACTACTGCAATGTTTTTAAATCATCAAAAACAACGCGGCAGCCATTTACCAATCCGTTATCACTGGTGGAGAGGGCTGGATTCGAACCAGCGTACTCGTAAGAGGGCAGATTTACAGTCTGCTGCCATTAACCACTCGGCCACCTCTCCTAAGGTGAACCCCGGATTATGCCATGAACTCTTGGCACTGTCATATCCGGCGCCCAAGATTATTCCAATATTTCTTATTTGACTGCATCACTGCAGTCCATTTCAGCTGTTCGCTGCATGCCCCTCCCGCCAGGCTTGTGCCTGTGAGAAATGGCCACACCCGATAAAGGGCAGTGGCGGGCGCAGAGCAGACAAGGGTGATGGGTGGTTGGCAACGAGCACCAGATGCCGCGTGGCGTCGATCAGGGCCCGTTTACTCTGTGCGTGGGCACCCCACAGCATGAACACCGTCGGTGCCGCATCCTGCGAGACGCGGCGAATCACGGCGTCGGTCAACGCCTCCCAGCCCTTGCCAGCGTGGCTGGCGGGCAGGCCCTCCTCCACGGTCAGGCAGGTGTTGAGCAGCAGCACACCGTCTTGCGCCCACTGCACCAGGCTGCCGCCAGGCTGCGGGAAGGACGGGAGCAGCGTACCCAGGTCACGCCGCAACTCTTTAAAGATATTGCGCAGGGACGGCGGCAATCGCACACCAGGCGCCACGGAAAACGCCAAGCCTTCAGCCTGACCGCGCCCGTGGTAAGGGTCTTGTCCCAAGATGACGACGCGCACCGATTCGGGCGGCGTGAGTAGCAAGGCGCGCAGTGGCTGCGGTGGGAAGACGGTGGCGCCGGCCTGTAAACGCTGCTGCAAAAATACCAGCAGACTTTGGCCGGTGCCCGATTGAAAAAAATCATCCACCAAACCCTGCCAGCCGGGTGCAACCGGCCAGTCAGCTGGGTTGGCCGTGGCCAACTCCCCACTTGCGAAGGGCCCCAAAGCATCCGCATCCATGGCGTCGAGACCTTGCGACTTCGCAAACAGGGGCATAACGAATTCGGGTTCAGCCAAACAAGGCGGCCAACGCCTCGCCCGGTTCGGGTGCGCGCATAAAGGCTTCACCCACCAGGAAGGCATTGACGCCTGCGGAACCCATGCGCAGCACATCGTCGCGCGTCAGAATACCGCTCTCCGTCACCAGAAGGCGGTCTGCGGGCACCTTGGCCTTGAGCGCCAAGGTGGTATCCAGCGAGACTTCAAAGGTCTTGAGGTTGCGGTTGTTGATGCCAATCAGCGGCGTTTTGAGTTTGAGCGCCCGCTCCAACTCGGCGCCATCGTGCACCTCCACCAGCACCGCCATGTCCAGGCTGCGGGCAATGGCTTCCAGGTCTTTCATCTGGGCGTCATCCAGACAGGCGGCAATCAAGAGGACGCAATCTGCTCCCATGGCACGCGACTCGTAAATTTGGTACGGGTCCACCATGAAGTCTTTACGCAGCACCGGTAGCTGGCAGCTGGCCCGCGCCTGCTTGAGGTAGTCCACCTGGCCCTGGAAGAATTGCACATCGGTCAGCACCGACAGGCAGGCCGCACCGCACTCCGCATAGCTTTGGGCGATGTCGGCGGGAATGAAGTCTTCGCGCAGCACGCCTTTGCTGGGGCTGGCCTTTTTGATCTCGGCAATCACGGCCGGTTTGCCAGCGGCAATTTTGGCACGCAGGGCACCGACAAAATCACGGGTCAGCACCCGGCTTTGTGCGTCAGCGCGCATGACCTCTGGCGATATGCGCTGTTTGGCCGCAGCCACCTCCTGGTGTTTGACGGCAACGATCTTGTCCAGAATGTCGCTCATGTTGTCTCCTTGTCAGCCAGGGCTTTGGACATCGCAATCAAGGCCTGCAACTTGGCTTTGGCCGCGCCGGATTCGATGGTGGCACGGGCCAGTGCTATGCCTTCGGCCATGGTCTTGGTGACGTTGGCCGCGTACAGCGCCACGCCGGCATTGAGCACCACAATGTCCTTGGGCGCACCGGCCTGATTGTCCAGCACACCGAGCAACATGGCGCGTGAGTCTTCAGGCGTTTCCACCTTGAGAGTGCGGTTGCTGGCCATGACCATTCCAAAATCTTCGGGGTGGATTTCGTATTCGGTGATGACGCCATCCTTGAGCTCGCCCACCAAAGTGGCTGCACCCAGGCTCACCTCGTCCATGCCGTCGCGGCCATACACCACCACCGCGTGCTCGGCACCCAGGCGCTGCATCACCCGCACCTGGATACCCACCAGATCGGCATGGAACACACCCATCAGGATATTGGGTGCGTTGGCCGGGTTGGTCAGTGGCCCCAGCAGGTTGAAGATGGTTTTGATGCCCATCTCGCGGCGCACCGGCGCCACGCTCTTCATGGCCGGATGGTGGTTGGGCGCGAACATGAAGCCCAGGCCCACTTCGGCAATGCACTGGGCAATGGCCTTGGGGGAGAGGTTGATGTTCAGGCCCAGGCTCTCCAGCACGTCGGCGCTGCCGCTCTTGCTGCTGACGCTTCTGCCCCCGTGCTTGCTGACTTTGGCACCCGCCGCCGCCGCCACAAACATGGAACAGGTGGAAATGTTGAAGGTGTGCGAGCCATCACCCCCAGTGCCCACAATGTCCACCAGGTGGGTGCGGTCGGCCACTTCGACTTTCGTGGAAAACTCGCGCATCACCTGCGCGGCAGCGGTGATTTCGCCAATGGTTTCCTTCTTGACGCGCAAGCCGGTGGTGATGGCGGCCATCATGACCGGCGACATCTCGCCCGACATGATCTGGCGCATCAGGTGCAGCATCTCGTCGTGGAAGATTTCGCGGTGCTCAATGGTGCGCTGCAGGGCTTCCTGCGGCGTGATGTGTCCGATGGGGGTTGGCATGCTGAATTCCTTTTGCGTTAAGCGTGGGGCGCCTGCGTAAGCGCCAGTTTGATTCCAAAACCGATGAACAGGGCACCCGCGACACGGTCCAGCCAGTGCATGCTCTTTTGCACCACATCAGCACGACCTGCCAACCAGGCAGCGGCCACGGCCCAGCCCAGATTGACCCACAGACCGTTGAAGTTGAACAGCAGGCCCAGCAGCAAAAAGGCCAGCGGCTTGTGCTCTACGGCGGGTGCGATGAACTGGGGCACAAAGGCCAAAAAAAACAGCGCCACCTTGGGGTTGAGTGCATTGGTCCAGAAGCCACGCAAGAAAACTACCTTGTAGTCAATATGGCCTCTAGCCCTCGTCAAGTCTACATGGGTAGCTTCCAAAGTAATAGCATTCTCGATTTTGAAGAACAGCAATCGAATGCCCACATAAACCAGATAAGCGGCGCCTGCCCACTTGAGCACGGTAAACGCCGTGGCCGACGCTGCCATCAATGCGCTCACACCCACCGCAGCGGCAATGATGTGCACAAAGCAGCCAGTGGTAATGCCCAACGCGGCCACCATGCCAGCACGCGCGCCACTGCGCAAGGCGTGGCTGACGATGTACAACACGTCCGGCCCCGGCGTCAGGTTAAGCAGCAGACCGGCAGCAATGAACAAAAGCAGGGAGTCGGTCGTCATGGCGGCGCGGCTTGGTGGCGGTGCTAAGTAGCTTAGTAGGGCCCGCCAGCGGCGCCGGCACTGGCCACGGCCCCACCCTGCTGGGCGAAGAATGCCCGCACGCCCTGGATGGCGCGGTCAATACCCGCCGCATCCACATCCAGGTGGGTCACAAAGCGCAGGCCAATCAAGCCGGTGGCCAGTACGCCCCGCGCCTTCAAAAAGGCCAGCAAGGCCGGGCTGCAGTCACCCGCCACGTCCACAAACACGATATTGGTCTGGGCCGAGCGCACCGTCAAGCCGTTGATGCCCTGCAGCCCCTGCGCCAGGCGCTGGGCCATGGCATGGTCATCCGCCAGACGCTCCACATGGTGGTCCAGCGCGTAGCTAGCGGCTGCCGCCAGCAGACCCACTTGGCGCATGCCGCCGCCGGCCATTTTTCGGATGCGGTGGGCGCGGGCAATCAGCTCGCGGCTGCCACACAGCACTGAGCCAACCGGCGCGCCAAGCCCCTTGCTGAAACAGACCGAGACACTGTCAAACAGACTGGTAATGCGCCTTGCCGAATCCATAGCGCCCCCCCTTGTGTTGGCTGCCCCGAGGCCGTCACCACTTGGGGCGGCCCGCGTCGGTGGCCGCTAGGCGGCATTGAACAAGCGCGCACCGTCCAGATGCAGCGCCAGCCCCTTGCTACGCGCCAGCGTCGCCATGGACTGCAAATAGTCCCAGGGCATTGGGTGACCGTTCCAGGTGTTTTCCAGGCACAAAAGGCGGGTGCGGGCAAAGTGGCAGTCGTCGGGTTTGATGGCGCCAGCCACATCGGCCAGCGCCATTTGGCCTGCGGCATCTTGCGCCAGCGGCTGGGGTTGCACGCTGCCCAGCACGGCAGCACCACCGCCTTCAAAGCGGTAGGTGTGGGCCAACTGCCCCACGATGTACTCATCGCCACGCCCACAGTGCGCCAAGATGGCGCACAGGTTGCTCTGCGTGCCAGTGGGCATGAACAGCGCAGCCTCAAAGCCCAGCAGCGCAGCGAGCTTGTCTTGCAGCGCGTTCACAGTGGGGTCATCGCCAAACACGTCGTCACCCAGCGGGGCCGCCATCATGGCCGCGCGCATGGCCGGCGTGGGTTGGGTGACGGTGTCGCTGCGCAGATCAACCACTGGCAAATTCTTATCAGTCATATTGGCCTCCAGCCCTCGGATACGTTACGTGAGTAGCTACTATTTTTATAGTAACTTCATTGCAAAAAGTTTTTCAGCATTGCGTGCCCGTGCTCGGTCAGGATGGACTCGGGGTGAAACTGCACCCCCTCCATGCGCACGGCTTGGGCCAGACCCGTGTGCCGTATGCCCATGATCTCGCCGTCGTCCGTCCAGGCGGTGATGGCCAGCTCTTTGGGGCAGGTGGCGCGCTCAATGGCCAGCGAGTGGTAGCGGTTCACCGTGAACTGCTTGGGCAGGCCAGCAAACACGCCTTCTTGCGTGGTGGTGATAACACTGGTTTTGCCGTGCATGAGTTGCTGCGCCCGGATGATGGTGCCCCCCAGCGCCGCGCCAATGCTTTGGTGCCCCAGGCACACGCCCAGGATGGGTAGCTTGCCCATGAAGTGCTGAATGGCCGCAACCGAAATGCCCGCCTCAGCCGGGGAGCAAGGGCCGGGTGAGACCACCAGGCGGTCAGGATTGCGCTGGGCAATGCCTTCCACCGTGATTTCGTCGTTGCGAAACACTTCCACCTCCGCACCCAACTCACCAAAGTACTGGACGATGTTGTAGGTGAAGCTGTCGTAGTTGTCGATCATCAAGAGTTTTATTTTTTCGCTCATGGTGTTACTCCAGCCCTTCTTCCACCAGCTCGGCGGCGCGCAACAGGGCGCGGGCCTTGGCTTCGGTTTCTTTCCATTCCAGTTCCGGCACGCTGTCAGCCACCACGCCGGCCGCCGCCTGCACGTACAGGGTCTGGTTCTTGATGATGCCGGTGCGAATGGCAATGGCCACGTCCATGTCACCGGCGTAGCTCAGGTAGCCGCAGGCGCCGCCGTAGAGGCCGCGCTTGGTGGGCTCCAGCTGGTCAATCAGCTCCATGGCGTGCACCTTGGGCGCACCGGTGAGGGTGCCGGCCGGAAAGGTGGCCTTGAGCACGTCCATGCTGGTCATGCCGTCCTTGAGCGTCCCCTCCACGTTGCTCACGATGTGCATGACGTGGCTGTAGCGCTCCACGCAGAAAGCATCGGACACCTTGACGCTGCCGATCTTGGCAATGCGACCGATGTCGTTGCGGGCCAGGTCGATCAGCATGACGTGCTCGGCGCGCTCCTTGGGGTCGTTGATCAACTCCGCTTCGGCGGCTTTGTCGGCCTCGGGGGTCGCGCCACGCGGACGGGTGCCGGCCAATGGGCGAATGGTAATCTTTTGTTCGGTCACGCCCGCCGTGTTGACCTGCTCCTGGCGCACCAGAATCTCCGGCGAGGCACCCACCACATGGAAATCTCCAAAGTGGTAGTAGTACATATAGGGGCTGGGATTGAGCGAGCGCAGCGCGCGGTACAACGACAGCGGTGACTCGGTATAGCGCTTCTTGATGCGTTGGCCCAACTGCACCTGCATGGAAATCGCCGCCGGCAATCAGCTCTTTGGCGCGCTCCACAGCGGCGATGTAATCGGCCTTGGCAAAGTCGCGCTGGGCGGGGTGGCTTTGCGTGGGCTTGACGGCCGGAATGCTGACCGCCTGGGCCAAGCGGTCTTTGAGCTCACGCAGGCGGCGTTTGCCACGGGAATAGGCCTCTGGCTGCCCGGGGTCGGCATAGACGATGAGGTAGAGCTTGCCCGACAGGTTGTCAATAACAGCCAGCTCTTCGCACTGCAGCAGCAGGATATCGGGGCAACCCAGCTCATCGGGTGGGCAGGTGTCTTGCAGCTTTTTCTCGATGTAGCGCACGGCGTCGTAGCCAAAATAACCCGCCAAACCGCCGCAAAAACGCGGTAAGCCCGGCCGCAGCGCGACCTTGAAGCGCTTCTGGTAATCGGCGATGAAGTCCAGCGGGTTGCCACTGGCGCTCTCCACCACCACGCCGTCGGTCACCACTTCGGTTCGGGCATCGGGCCCGAAGCCACTGGCGCGCACCAGGGTGCGGGCCGGCAGGCCAATGAAACTGTAGCGCCCAAAGCGCTCACCACCGACGACGGATTCGAGCAAGAAGCTGTATTTGCCAGCTTCGAGATGGGTAGTGACAATGTCGCCAGGGGCCCAGGCTAGTTTCAGGTACAGGGAGAGCGGTGTTTCCAGATCGGCAAAGGCCTGTGCCATCAGCGGAATGCGGTTGTAGCCTTGCGCGGCCAGGGCCTGAAATTCGGGTTCAGAGATCACGGGTGAGTCCTCTCATTGCAAGGTAGCACCAAGTGCCACCAACGCCTGCAGTTGTTCTCTTTGGGGAAAGACTGGTTGCGCGCAAGGTGTCGGGGTGGGTTCCCTGGCCGCTTGTTCGCGCAGAACCCTGTGTGCGCAGCAATGATGGAGCCGAAAATCAGGCGCCAACCGCAACGACGGGTTCAGGCATGATGGTCCGCGTACGCCAGGGCCAAGCCCCCCGGTCGCTACAACCCGTGATGACGATGCGGTGAATGAACATGGGCGCAGTGTAGCAAACCGACGTCCTTCATCCGCGTGACGACGCCAACGCGCCCCTTCAGACTTCGTGAAAACCCTATACGGCCACTGGAGATTAACAGCGCAGAATGGACTCAGATAAAAAAACGAACGATAGTTCACTTTTTAAGGCGAAACACACCATGCATATCCACAAACATTTGGCCACTGGCGCCCTTGCGCTGTTTCTTGGAGCAACGGCATTCGCAGCCACCATTGACATTGCTGGCGTCAAGGTGGAGGACAGCGCCACCGTGGTCGGCACCAAACTACAGCTCAACGGCGCAGGTATTCGTTACAAGGGGCCGTTCAAGGTGTATGTGGCAGAGCTGTACACCACCAAAAAGGTCAAGAATTGGGAGGAACTGATGGCAGCCCCCGGCCCCAAACGTATGACGTTGGTGATGACGCGCGACATTGAAGCCGGTCCCTTCGGCAAACTGCTCACCCGCGGCATGGAGGACAACAACCCCAAGGCCGAAATGTCCAAGCTGGTTCCTGGCCTGCTGAAGATGAGCGAGCTCTTTTCCATCCACAAAAGTTTCGCTCCCGGCGAATCCATCATCATGGATTGGCAACCCGGCACCGGACTGGTCATCACTGTCAAAGGCAAGGTACAGCCTGAAATCTTCAAGGAACCCGAGTTCTTCAAGGCCCTGATGGGCATCTGGCTTGGCCCCAACCCTGCCTACTGGAAACTCAAGGAAAACCTGATGGGTGACATGTCCTAGTAAAAGTACCTATCCGCAAAACCCCAATGCCCTCGCACACGCGAGGGCGGACAATTGCGCCATCACTGATACGAACGATCGTTCACTTTTGAGGAACCCACACCATGCGCCTGATTCACCGCGTCCTGCTCCTTGCTTTTGCATTGCTGTTCAGTTTGGGGGCCACTGCAGCCACCACGGTCATCCATGGCGTCAAGGTGGAAGACAGCGTCAATGTCGGTGGCACAGCACTGCAGCTCAATGGCGCCGGCACGCGCTACAAGGCTATTTTCAAGGTGTATGTGGCAGTCTCCACACCACCAAAAAGGTGACGTCACTGGAAGAACTGATCGCCGCCCCCGGCCCCAAGCGACTGACCATGACCTTTTTGCGGGAAATTGAAGCCGGAGCCTTCGGTAAGCTGCTTACCCGCGGTGTGGAAGACAACACCCCCAAGGCCGAAATGTCCAAACTGGTCCCTGGCCTGATCCGCATGGGCGACATCTTCACCGTCAACAAAGTGCTGGTGCCGGGAGACATCATCACCCTAGACTGGATTCCCGGCACCGGACTGGTGATCACTGCCAAGGGCAAGGTCCAGGGCGAGCCTTTCACGGAGCCCGCCTTCTTCAAGGCCATCATGTCAATTTGGTTTGGCCCGGTTCCAGCCGACCACGCACTCAAGGATGCCATGCTGGGCATCAAATAACCTGCCCTCTGGGGCGCACACGCTATGCAGCCAGTTGGGCGCGCATGGCGTCGATCACACTCTTGTAGTCGGGTTTACCAAAATCGCGCTGCCCGCCACAAAGGTGTCGGCGCCAGCGTCGGCTGCGCGGCGAATGTTGTCCACCTTGATGCCGCCGTCCACCTCCAGGCGAATGTCTTTGCCGCTGGCGATGATGCGCCGGCGCACATCTTCAATTTTGCGCAGCGCCGAATCGATGAAACTCTGCCCGCCAAAGCCGGGGTTCACGCTCATAATCAGCACCAGGTCAATGTCGTCAATCACCCAGTCCAGCACGTCCAGCGGCTCGGCCGGGTTGAACACCAGGCCAGCCTTCACACCCTGGACTTGATGACCTGAATGGAGCGGTGCACATGGCCCGCAGCGTCGGGGTGGAAGCTGATGGTGTCGGCTCCGGCATCGGCAAACTGCTCCGCCAACGCATCCACTGGCGAAATCATCAGGTGCACATCAATCGGTACGGCCACGCCGGCGGGCGTCTTGGCGTGGGGCTTCAAGGCCTGGCACACCATGGGGCCAAAGGTGAGAGTTGGGCACGTAATGGTTGTCCATCACGTCGAAATGGATCCAATCGGAGCCAGCGGCGATGACGTTTTTGACTTCTTCACCCAGACGGGCAAAGTCGGCGGCGAGTATGGAGGGGGCGATACGGTAGGTCATGCCCCGAGTTTAATGGCGCGCTATGCCACCTGGGTTTTCAGATAGCATTGTCTCCCATGTCCAAATACCAAATTACCGTCGAAGTCATTCCGCAATTTCTGCCCGAGCATTCGGCTGTGGACGAAGGTCTGTACGTGTTTGCGTACACCATCACCATCACCAACACGGGTGACATTCCGGCCCAGGTGATCTCGCGCACCTGGAATGTCAACGACGCCAACGGCCGCACCGAAAAGTCAAAGGCCTGGGCGTGGTGGGCCAGCAACCCCTGCTCAAACCGGGGCAGGCGTTTGAATACACCAGCGGCACACGCCTGGCCACGCCCACCGGCACCATGCACGGCAGCTTTTTTGTGTGGCCGAAGACGGAGAAAAATTCGATGCAGACGTACCCATGTTTGTGCTGGACGCGCTGAGCGGCGACGCTGGCACCGGCGGATCACGCACGCTGCATTGATGCAAGACACCACGCCCGAACTGGGCGCACTGCTCGATGCAGTGAACCCCGACGCCGACCTGGTGCACCGCCACCTGTGGCTGATCGCGCTGTTCAACTGGATTCGTGGCTCCGAAAATTCCGCCGAAGCTGCAGTAGCCCGTGTCGACGCACTGCTGGACGCCGTGGACGCCAATCTTCATGTGCAAATCCGCCTGCAAGTGTGGTGGCGCACCTTGCTCGACACGGTGGACGGCACCACGCTGCTCTCGGATTACGGTTTTGCCACCCGCAATGCCTTTATCAGCGAGCTGGTGGAGCGCCTGCACTACAAGCTGCTACCCACAACCCCGCAAACCAACGACGCCTCAGAGCTGTTTGCCCTGGTCATGCCAGCCTCGCTGGACGCGCCCTGGCTGGCTGCCCTGCCCGAGCCCACGCTGCAGCGCCTGAGTGTGCTGCTCAGCACCCCCGCCACCGGGCCCAACGCACGTGTCTGCCCCACGCTCACACACTGGCAAAACACACTGCTGGAAGCCATTAATTTCTGCACCAGCCAGATCCGCTCCGCAGGTTTTTCCCCCGAGATTCGCATTCGCATGAGCGTGCCGACGCATTCAGACAGTCCGTTCCACGCGCTGGGTGCCAGCGTGGACGCCCTGCGTGACGCCTGGTTGGCCCAACAAAACGGCAGTGGTACGCACGAGCAGGTGGAGGATGCCAACAAGCGCCTGTGCCAACAACTGGAGGCCTGCCGCGCTGCGGCGGCCAGCGCCTACACGCACTTGGATGCGCATGGCATTTCGGTAGACTTGGTATTTCGCCTGCGCCAGTTGCGCGAGCGTGTACTGCGTGTTCGGGTCCTGCTGGACTGCTTGCTGGGCGAACCCACCCACATTCACAGCGCCCAATTGCTGTCGCAACTGGCCAGCGTGGGCCAGTACCAGCGCAGCCTGCGCGCGCTGCTGGCCAATAGCACCTCGCTGCTGGCGGCCAAAGTGACCGAGCGCAGCGCCGAAACCGGCGAACACTACATCACCCGCACCCGTGACGAATACCACGCCATGCTGCGCAGCGCAGCCGGCGGTGGAGCCGTAACCGCCATCACCACCTTCCTCAAATTTGCCGTCATGGCGATGGGAATGTCAGCGTTCTGGTTTGGTTTTTGGGCGGGCGTGGTGTACGCGGCAAGCTTTGTACTGATCCAGTCGCTGCACTACACACTGGCCACCAAGCAGCCCGCCACGACAGCGCCAGCCATGGCCGCCAAACTGCGTGACACGTCGAATGTCGCTGCCGTCGAAGCCTTTGTTGACGAAGTCACGCACCTGGTGCGCTCCCAGGTAGCGGCCGTGCTGGGCAACGTGGCGGTGGTTTTCCCGGCGGCGCTGCTGCTGTCCCTGGTGCTGAGCCTGTTGACCGGGCAGCCCATGATCGACGCAAAAACGGCCGAGCACGTCTTTGAATCGCTCGACCTGGTCGGCCCCTCCCTGCTGTTTGCGGCGTTCACCGGGGTGCTGTTGTTTTCTTCCAGCATCGTTGCCGGCTGGGTGGAGAACTGGTTTGTGTTGCACCGGTTGGACTCGGCGCTGCGCTACAACCCGCGCATCACACAGCAGCTGGGCGTCGAGCGCGCAGCCCGTTGGGCGCAGTTTCTGCGCAAAAACATCTCCGGTTTTTCCTCCAATATTTCGCTGGGCTTCATGATGGGGCTGCTGCCGTCCATCTTCGCCTTTCTGGGCCTGGGCCTGGAGGTGCGGCACGTCACGCTGTCCAGCGGACAGTTGGGCGCCGCCTGCGCCAGCCTGGGCTGGGAGGTGGTACGCAGCCCGGCACTGTGGTGGGCGCTGGCCAGCGTTCCCTTCATTGGGCTGCTCAACCTGGTGGTGAGCTTCTACCTGGCATTTCGCGTAGCCTTGCGCGCCCACGCCGTCTCGCCCCTGGGGCGCGTGCGCATCCGCAGGGCGCTGTGGCAGCGCCTGAGCCACTCACCTCGCCAATTTGTATGGCCCACCCACCAAGACCCAGCCGATGGGCGAGTTTGACCTGATCCGGCGCTACTTCACCCGCCCCACACCCAACGCGGTGCTGGGCGTGGGTGACGACTGCGCGCTGTTGCGCCTGGGCCCCGGTATGCAAATGGCTGTCTCCACCGACATGCTGGTGGCAGGTCGCCATTTCTTCCCCGACGTGGACCCGCGCACCCTGGGCCACAAGGCACTGGCCGTCAATTTGAGCGACCTGGCCGCCTGTGGCGCGCGGCCTATGGCCTTTACCCTGGCCTTGGCCCTGCCCGACACCAACACCAACTGGCTGCACGCGTTTTCACAAGGCCTGTTGGCACTGGCAGATGCCCACGGTTGCGAACTGGTGGGCGGCGACACCACGCGCGGGCCGCTCAACATTTGCCTCACCGTGTTGGGCGAAGTGCCAGCGGGCACGACTGCGCGCGCCGGGCAGCCCGCCACGCAAGCTCTGCTCCGTGGGGGAGCCCAAGCGGGCGACGACCTGTACGTGAGCGGCACCCTGGGTGATGCCCGCCTGGCGCTGGAGGCGCTGCAAGGCCGCCTCGCCCTGCCGGATGCGGTGCTGGCCAGCGCCCGCCAGCGGCTTGAATGCCCCACACCACGTGTGGCGCTGGGCATGGCCCTGCGCGGAATTGCCAGCGCGGCGGCCGACATCAGCGACGGACTGCTGGGCGACCTGGGCCACATTCTGGAACGCTCGGCTGTGGGCGCCACGGTTGACACCCACATTGCTATTGAATTGCTAGCTTCTTATGTAGATTTGACGAGGGCTAGATCCCTATTTGACCAACAACTATTGCAGGAAACCGCCTTGCGCTGCGTGCTGGGCGGCGGAGACGATTACGAGTTGGTATTCACCGCCTCGCCAGCCCAGCGCGCCGCCGTGCAGGGTGCCAGTATTGCCAGCGCCACACCCTTAACGCGCATTGGCAAGATCGACGCCGAACCGGGCCTGCGCCTGGTAGATGCGCAGGGTGCAACCGTTCTTAACACCTTTGCGTCTTTGACCACTTCAACCCTGAGCGCACCATGAGCCAACTGGGACTGACCCGCGACAAAATCTACAAAACCGTGGCCCGCCAACTGCACGGCGTGGTGCCCTGCTGGGTGTGCGGCCAGCCGGTAGCGCATGCCGATGCCACGCTGGAGCACATACTCCCCTTGAGCCAAGGGGGCAATAGTCACCTGGAAAACCTGGCCATCAGCCACGGCACCTGCAACCGGCAGCGGCACACCCCATGAACGAATCCCGATCCGACCCCACCCTCGGACCCGCCACCGTGTTTCCCGAAGACCCCGGTCAGAGTGTGCCCATGGCGCGGCCCACCGTGCGCTTCATGCTGTCGCACCCGGCGCACTGGATAGCGCTGGGCTTTGGCTCGGGTCTGTCCCGCATTGCCCCCGGCACGGCCGGCACACTGTGGGCCTGGATTGCCTTCATCGCCCTCTCCCCCTGGATGACCGATGCCCGCTGGGCGGTGCTGATTGCCGTGTCGTTGCCGGTAGGCTGGTGGGCCTGCAGCGTCACCGCGCGCAACATGGGCGTGCTCGACCCTGGCAGCGTGGTCTGGGACGAAGTCGTCGCCTTCTGGCTGGTCTGGCTGGTCATGCCCACCGGGCTGGTGGGGCAGGTGCTGGCGTTTGGTCTGTTGAGGTTTTTCGATGCCGTCAAACCCGGTCCGGTGGGCTGGGCCGACCGTCTGTACCACGCCCTGGACCCGGCCAGTGACCGGACGGCCTGGCGCAAGGCCGGCTTTGGCATCATGCTGGACGACCTGGTCGCCGCTGGCTGCACCGTGCTGGTGGTGGCAGCATGGAGATTCTTCGCATGAATGCCTCTCCCGATTCGCTACAAAATAATGAGCGGATTGCGCAACATTGGCGAGGGCTACTGGCCGATTTGTTATTGAACAACGGCTGGAAACTGGCTACCGCCGAGAGTTGCACCGGTGGCCTGATCGCCGCCACTTGCACCGACCTGGCGGGATCCAGCGACTGGTTCGAGCGTGGCTTTGTCACCTACTCCAACGCATCCAAAACCGAGCTGCTGGGCGTTGATGCCGCCCTGATTGAACGCGATGGGGCGGTGAGCGAATCGGTGGTGCGCGCCATGGCGCAAGGGGCACTGGCCCACAGCCACGCCCCAAGTCGCGGTGGCCGTAACCGGTGTGGCCGGCCCCAGTGGCGGCAGCACGGGCTAAGCCGGTGGGCACCGTGTGGTTTGGTTGGGCCACGCCATGGTGTAACCAGCGAAGTGCAGCACTTTACGGGTGACCGCGGCGCCGTGCGCCCGCCACCGTAGCCCATGCAATGGAACAGCTGGCCGCGTTATTGCAGGCATGAACGCCGACTTTATGACCGGGCTGGCCACCAGCCTGGCACTGATCATTGCCATCGGCTCACAAAACGCGTATGTGCTGCGCCAGGGCATACGGCGTGAGCACGTGGCTGCATTGGTACTGTTTTGTTCCGCATCCGACGCGCTGCTGATCCTGGCTGGCATTGGTGGGGCTGGCGTTGTCTTGCGCGACAACGCTACGCTGATGGCGGTGGCCTGATACGGCGGAGCCGTATTTTTAGCGGGTTACGGCATACTGGCGGCACGGCGCGCCTGGGTGGGTGACCACATGGTGCTGGCGCCGCCGGGCCTACCGGATTAGGCACCGCGCTGGCCGCCCGCTTTGGGTTTACCTTCTGAACCCACATGTACTCTGACACCGTGGTGCTGCTGGGCGCTGTGGCCAACCAGCACGGTGAGGACGGGCGTTGGGTGTTCGGTGCCGGCGCTTGTACCGCCAGCCTGCTGTGGTTCAGCGCTCTGGGCTTTGGCGCAAGGCTGCTGGCGCCCCTGTTTGCGCGCACCATCGCCTGGCGTGTGCTCGACAGCGTGATTGCACTGATGATGTGGGCACTGGCCGCCACGCTGCTGCTCAGCAACGGGCAACCTGTTGTGCCGGTCTAAAAGGTCGTGCCGTCGTGGTCACCACCGGCGGGTGCGGGTTTGCTCTGCATCTTGCCGGGCAGCTTGGGAACGTCTGTAGGACGCGACTCACGCTCCGTGGCACTTCTTGTAGTGCCACGCATACCAAAACGAGCGTTGAATCTATTGGGGTTTTTGAGCCGTTTTTTCCCCGCCTAACATTTGCCTAACAGCAAAAGCACTCTAAGTGGCGCGGCAAGGCACTTTGCTGGCGGCAGTTTATCGCGCTAGCAGCACCCTAAGTGTAAGCCCCAAAAGTGCAGGCAGCTATCACTGAATTTAAGCGATAGCACTGACGAAACCAGTGGCGCTTTGCCCCACAATAACAAAAACACTGACCTATCGACCAAGCACCAAAGTTTGGTCATATCGGTCGAATGGGGGGCTTAGCCGGATGACAAACAGTATTGCCACGGTCGCAAACACGGAAGTAGAGCAACTGACGAAAGTGCTCGTGACGCTTCAGGAGTCTGCTGTGCTTGTTTCTGCACAGATGCGCTCGTCCAACATGGCCTTGTACAAGCACCTCGCCGAATTGTGGGGGTGGTGGTATGTCGCGCAGTCCGTTCCCGGATACCTCGATGCAGAGTACGCAAATGTCACGAAACGTCGCCCCAAAGCCGTTCGACATGGAATCAACTTTGCTCCATTGTTTCGCCTTACTTGGGGGTATGCCAACGGCTTATCGGACGACAAATGCCGACGCTGGAGCATCGTACTGAACAAGCTAAACGAACTGTATCTGACTGAAGAACAGTACCGAACAGACACCGTTGTAAAGTTCCAGAATTACATTCACCGCAAGGGCGGAGTCGACGCCTTTATTGACAACGGCAAGAGCATGCCGACCAATCTTGATGACGACGACGACTTGGGCGATGAAGAAATTGAGGCGAAACAACCCATCGAATTGCCGCGACTGACAACCGATGAAATGTTGGCACGGCTTTTTGAAAAGGCCACTGCGTTTTATGGCGCGCTTAGTAGTCCACCAACCGTGAATCTCAACGCCACCATTCCGACGACAAACGATGGCATGAGCATGGTGTTGGTGCGAAAAGTTGGTGACCAGTACCAGTTAATCGGCGCAAGCAAGGATGAAGACTTCATCAAGCCGGTGGCCATGCAGACCTACTTGAACGACTTTTCCGCACTGCCACAGTCTACGCAAGCATTGATTGAAACGCTCAGCACACAGTGTCTCCCGCACAACCTCCAGAGCTTCTATGCCGCACTGATGGACACTTCCAACAAGAAGGACAACGAGGGCAAGCAACTAAAGGCTGTTCGCCGCCTCCTGTACATGCATGCCACGGGCGAATTCATCCTCAGTCCTGTTCGGTCAGATAGCGGTGTGGTCACGGTTGCATTGCCCTTGCACCCTGTTCTCCAAAACGCTGACAAAGATGTATTCCTGTCCACTCGGAGTAGACGTGCGCTTGAGTCAAAGCAGATAAGCGGACGAAATTTCAACCTGTACTCACCGTCGAACATGCTGGCAATACCGACCTACGCCAAATCAAACCTGGCTAGTCATGTGCTGCGCTTTCAAGACGACTTTGATGTAGGCAGTTTTTTACACATCGATTTTTGGCCGTTTTACGCCAGCATGCCGCATGTGTTGGGGCAACTGACTGTTGATACAGACGTGCAAAGACAGAGTGTTTGGCATGCAACGCTTAGCCTGGCATGGTTCCGCAAATTGGCCGTCGAATTCACTGCGCCGTGGATTGCCAGCCATGGCACACACATCAAGCGCGAGCATCAACAGGTGCTGCAACTCTCGTTCGCAATGAACTCGCTGGCCGTGGATTTTGTACGGCGAAGTGGCAAGTTTGAATCGAGCATTGCCGTTGCACTTGGCACCGCAAAAGTGGTCGGTTCAGCAACAACAGTGCTTGTTCGGTCAAAAGACTTTGTTGTCGCCATGCAAGCTATTGCCGATCTTGGCGTCACCACTGCGATTGATGTTCATGTAGACGCTGACGCCATCGTGATCACGTACTCAACCACCGCCGCCAACTACAAGGTGTACGTCCCAACATGCACAGAACAAGGTGTTCGAAGTGGCAAGTACTTCAAGCAATACATGCCCAACACGGTGTTGGCGTTTGAAGACTACGACGACCAAGCTGAAGGCGACTTCGACCCGGAATAGCCGCGATGAGCCTCACCAAAGACGAATATGCCGTTTACTTGCCTGCGGTTAATGACATCTACGCAAGCGAGGTTACGAAGAAGCTAAACCCCGAAAGACCATTTCCGGCAGGACTGACGCTGAAGGACTTGATCTTTTGGGAGCCAAATACGCTTTGGTACTACCCGTATTTTTTGCACAGCATCGGTTTGTATAGCGTTGATGACTTGCCAAATAACGCGGTCACCCGACGCCACCGCTCGAACAATACGATGCTGGGTGACAGCGGTGGTTTTCAGATTGGTAAAGGCAGCCTGAAAGGACTTAAGACGCTTGGCAAAAGACCACTGCCAGCCTCTGACGCCGTGCGTGCGTGGCAACGGTCGGAGAATGTGCGTGATTGGATTTTGGGCTGGCTGGACACCTATTCCGACTACGCCATGACCATCGACATGCCCATGTGGGCAGCATCATCCGTGGGTTCAAATTCGCCTTTTCACCATTGTTCGGTCAAACAGTTGATCGATATGACGGTTGAGAATTTGCATTACATAGACCGCAATACGCTTGGCCGCACGAAGTGGCTCAACGTCGTGCAAGGCGGTCAAACCGAAGGCGACATTGAACAGTGGTGGAACGCAGTGAAATGGTTTCGGCGCGGTGGTTGGGCAATGGCTGGAAGGGCTGGTTATCGCGGCGGGTTGTTCTACATGCTGTCCACGCTTTTGATGATGCGGGATGAAAATGCGTTCGAGCCGGGACAAGATTGGATACATGTTCTGGGTGTTTCCACGGCCACGTGGGCTGTTCTGTTAACAACAATTCAAAAGGCACTGCGACGAACCAATCCCACACTCAAAATTAGCTTCGATAGCAGTAGCCCATTCCAAACAGGCGGGCGATACGAGGACGCAGCATTAACACCCATGTTTACGAACAAGGAAAGCACATGGGGCATAGGCAATGTACGCGCGCCACAAAGTCGCTTGCACGTTGACCAAAGCGACGTCCTTGCTTTTCCAGATGCCAACAGCCCGTTGTCAAAGGTGCTTGCACTGGATCAGTTGAGTGTCAAAGGTGGAATCTGGGATCAGCGTCCTTTCGATTCCGTCAGCAACACGCTGCTCGTGAACCACAATGTTTGGGTCTACTTGGATGCGTTTCAGCAGGCAAACGACTTGGCCGAGCAACGCGATGTTGACCGTGTACCCAAGGCCTATCTTGACTGCATTGCGTTGATCGAGGACCTATTCAGCCGTTCAAGTTGGAAGTCAGCAATCTTGCAAAACCGAACCTTGCTTGATCAAGTTGCACCCAATAGGAGCGCGATGGTCTGAGCCTTGCGCTATCGCTGAAATTCAGTGATAGCCCGGTGCGACCAATCAGACCAGTTCCACAGCGGCACGTTTCTGGTTATCGTTGCAGTCAATATAGACTTGGGTCGTCGCTATGTTTCGGTGGCCTTCCAATGACATGAGCACTCGCACGCCAACGCCCTTGGCGGCCAAATTCGTGATGAACGACCTGCGACCGCTGTGGCTGCTGGCACCCTCGATGCCAACTTTGCGGTACAGATGGTGGAAGTGCTGGGTCAGCGTATTAGCGTTGAAACCTTCCTTCATGCGCTTCTGCGTATAAAACAGCTTCTGTGCGTGATCGACTGGCGCGTACAGCGACAGGTACTTGGTCAATTCCTTCTGCAACTTTTCGTTGACGAAGACCACGCGCGCATAGTTGCCCTTGGTCTGTTCAGCGTCAAGGCGTATTTCGGAGCGGACTTTGCCATCAGCGTCCAGCACGTCATCAATGCGCATTGCAGCCACCTCCCCCACGCGCATTCCGGAATAGTGCGTCATCAAAAGCATGGCCCTATTGCGCGCTGCATGCTTGCGCGTTGCAACGTAGTCCAGCACCCGGCGCAGTTCCGGTTGGGTCAGTGTTTTGGCTTGGGACATGGCGCTTCACCTCAATCAAATAAAAACATGCGTGCAGTATGTTTTCTTTGTTTCGGTTTGGGCAACCGCTGCAAATCGCCCCGGCAGTTCGGTTGGTTTCTATACGGAACAACGACTTGCAGCACAGACCAAAGCTTTTACATATTTGCTTTGGTTGTTACGGGAGCCTCAGCTTGGTCGCACAAATCCCACACTTTGGCAGCAGCTTCTACAAGCGTCTATTTGCCGGTCTCGCTACCCAAGTATTCGGGGCGGGAGAATTCTGGGCTGTAGGGCAACGTAAGCGCCCGCGCCGTCATGTCGTCCGTTGCCCAGCATCACAGATAGAGGGAGTTAGCAGACTGAGCCCGCCTGATCAAAAGTTCTTTTGCCTGTTTGCGTTTGTGTTGAGCAAAGACAACGCTGAGACTCAGTAATCCTATATGATCTACGATCAATATTCTAGGGAGGAACTATGCGACTTAAGACAATTTCCATCGTGGTGGTGGCTTTCATGCTTAGCGCTTGTGCTGCAACTTTGACGGATAGGGCCGCGAAGATTCAAGTACACAGTCAAATCAGCACACTCCTCAGCACCTGCCAAAAGCTTGGGCCAGTCACTGGGTATGCCACCGCGACATGGTCTGAACCGACAATGCAAGCGAAAATAGCAGCGCGTGAGAAGGTTGCCGATCTTGGCGGCGATACTCTCGCAATAACAAACTTAGATGAAACTCAGAGTCTCACTGAGTACCAATCAACAGTGCATGGCGTCGCCATGAAATGCTATTGAAAGAAGATACTGTGGGCTCCACTTTGAACGGCTTGATATTGCAGCACCCCACCTGTCAAACTGACCCACTACAGTACACCCACATCGACTAGCAGGGTGTAGTAAAGGAAGCGAACTCCAAAAGCCGAATGCATCAAAGACGCGCTATCAGCAACGTGAGGCCCTGTTTATGTTTCATCAAAGCGACCTTGACCGCGATCTAGCAGTCGGCGTTCAGTACTTTGTAGAGCTTCAAGTTGGACAAGTAACGCCGTTGATGTATGCGTTCCCCGCGAATAGCTGCGAGCTTGCATCAGCGTTGATGGCCTCAGCACTTTCGACAAAGTACAAAGATTCGCTTGTATTGCGCGCAAAGGGAGTCAATCCAAAAAACTCCGAAGTCCACTTTTGGGTTCAAGTAGGCGAGACAATCCTGGACCCAACTGCGCATCAATTCGCTCATTACACAAGTCCATTGATCTGTAGAGCACCAAGCCCATTACAAACCATATTTTCGGAAATTGAGTATGTCTGCCCATCCGATGCAATAGACGAGCTCAATGCACCTAATGCTGAAAGGCGAATCAACCTGCTTGAAGAGTTGTCACGCAGAATTGGCACATATGCACACAAACAGTTCTAGCGCGAAATTCAAATCCACAAAAGGTCGGCCACTATCGGTCCCAAAAATAGCACCTGACTGCTCCCTTCTAAGAGTTTCAGGAAAAGCCAATAAGAATGCACAAGCTTCCTTGAGTTTGTGCTATTGCGGGGATTTATGGAAGATTTTCTGATTATTCTTGCCTGGGTGTTTTTCTGTGCGCTCCTTCGTTGGTGCCTTTATTCTAGGCATGCGTGGCTAAGACACGCAATAGGCTACTTGTGCTTGATTCTGACCGTGGTGACTTTGCGCTACTCAAAGCTCAGCTTTGAAAAGACATTCGTTGTGCTTTTAGGCATCCTTGCTTTCACGGCGTTTTGTGTCTGGCTAGTCCAATACCTCAATAAGCCCGTAACGTACATGTATCGAGTCTTTAGAGGTGCCGCTAGAGAAGCGAAAAAGAAGGCCGACAACCTAGCGGACAGTTAAGCTTGGTAGTATGGATTTGAATGGCCGCCACTCATGCGGGAACCGTACTTTCGTACTGCAGCCATCCGCTCCACTGCAATGCCAGCCTTATGTTCTGCCACGAATCGATCAATCTCCCGATCCTTGGCACTGACAAAGTCAGCAGTTTGTATCGGTGTGATTTTCTCGCCCTCGAATGACAGCAGCGGGTACTTCTGGCGCAAGCCATACGCAATGTCATTGAGGGTTTGCGATGCAAGACGCTGCTCCACGTACACGCAGTCATGCACCAGTAGTTTGACGTTGTAGGCTTGTGGGATCAAGCTTGCAAACAGCTTCAACGCATCAGACTCCAAGCACTGGTAGATCCACGCAAGCTTTTGGTTCTTGGTGCGTTTGATGCCGTCTTTCGGGTTGGTCTCGTTGTACGTCAAGCCCATCAGCTCGAAGTCGACTTTGCCAACGTGATTTAGGATGGTGGCTGACACCTGCTCCAGTTCACGCACGATGCACGAGAACTCCGCATTGCACATAAGCTTGTGGTACTTCTCGCGGCCAAGCCGATAGCGAATTTCGGTGTGCGGGTTGTCCTTCAGTTGAGCGCCAAAGCCAAGCGCGGTGAAGATGCCTTTCATCCAGTCTTCGCTGATGCCAATCTCTTTCGCAATGCGTTTGCGGATGGCGCTGCGGTAGCGAATGTAATCCTGCAACGCTGCCGTCTTGAGCGTTGGATCAATCTGCAATGCCAGTGAGGTCATGATGGCGTAACTTGCAGCCTTGAAATCATAGCGATAGCAATGACCAAGCGCAGCATGCCGAACCTCCTTCGGTATGCGTTGCAAGCTGAGACCATGACCATGCATTCGTCCGCTGTCAATGTACTCCCAATACTCGTCCAGATAGGCAACGCTGTCTTCGACGCGTGCAAGGTCAACGAGTTGTGTCGCAATCATCAAATTTCGCGTCAGCTTTTCTTCGTAGGCTTCGACGTGTGAGCCCTGCTTGAGCGTCATCCGTGTCTGCGCGATGTACGAGGCAAGTGAATCCAGATCTACTTGCACTACTACATTGGACTTTGCCTTCAAAGCCTGCAATCGCGTAGGCTCGCATTCAATCGTCAAACTGCCAAGTGCTTCCATAATTTCCTTCTTGTAAATTGGATTGAATACGACACGACTGACGCGATGCGTGAGGTTGTCGCCTTCGCGCATGGACACGACCAGCGATGTGGACATGTGATCCTGCATGAGCGTGTATACGTACCCCACGACCCCAGCATTCTTGTAACGACCACTGGTCCGATTGGCCCTGTCGGCGGCAAAGTCCATTTCCACGTCATCTGTTCTCATGCACATGTATTGCGTGGCGATTTCCGCCATCACTGCATTGACGTACTTGGTGACATAGCGGTCAACCATGTTTGCTTTCATTTGCGGGTGTCTCGCAGTGAGTGCCGCCATGAGCTTGTCTTTCATTTCCATCCCTTTCGTTTGTTCTTATTGATCTACAGGGAGGGAGCTTTAACAAGCAATTCAGTTGTAGCAGTCAGTCACATGTGGCGCCATGTGCTGCCATCACTTATGCATACTACAAGTCCCACACTTTTTGCCGATTTGCCGAAAAGTGCTGTGCAGCTACGCCCTTCCCCACACTTCTACTTACCATTTGTGGGAGCTGCGTGGGTAGATTTGTGAACAGCACACGGCATGCGCTGCTATCGCTGAAATTAAGCGATAACTTGGTGACGAATGGCATCAAAGTTGACGTTTCTTGACCAAGAAATGCGGTTTCGCCGACGCTCAGCGTTCAACAGGGCTCTGAACTCTTGCATATGACACCGTATCAGCCTTGCAAACGTGTATTTCACCCCGAATTCGCGGCCTTTGGGCTATCACCCGATGAAACTCTGGAGCGATTATTTCGAGGGCGGTAAGGGGTAGGTAGCCTGACGCCTTTTTAACGCCTCCAGAGTTTCACAAAACTCGCGCTTATACCATACTTTACTTGCGTTGTTCATGCGAAATTGATAAAATAGCGTCCAATCCCGTGCACATTATGTTGTTTATTAGCAAATAGTTGCTAGTAGAAGCTGCTGCATTGTTGGATTAGATAGAGGAGTTAAGGATGTATAGACATTTAAGCAATGGTGAGCGTGCGCCAGTGGGACACGTGATTAAGATACTTGCTAACGCAGGATGTAGCTACAAAGATGCTTACAGCGACTTTGCTACAAATTGCGCAATGATTGGTGTTTTGCATGCGCACGGATGGCGCAAACGCGAGTACGTGCAAGCGCTTAGAGCAAGGGAGCGCAATGCTGCACAGTTGCAAAAATTGATACGGCAGCGCGCAATAAACAAAATTACGTTTAGTAGCACGAACGCAGCAAGGTAGGGCTGTGTGTAACAAGCAAAGCAACATTGTTGCTTTGTTTTTTACACGCATAAATTGCATTCAGTGGGGCGCGTCGCGCAGAGCCGTTTGTTGTCAATATTCGTCCGGCAGCAGCAGGCAGGTGGAACTGCGATCAGCTTCGGTGATGACCCATACTTTCGCACTACCAACAACGTAGCTGCTGAAAATGCGTAGATCGTGCTGCACTGCGTGAACATTCGCGGCTACATCGGCACTATCCAAGTCACCCCAATCACCTGCTATGTGACGGCCTAGCAGCAACAGCGGGTTGATCTTGTTGGCTTCGCAAAACTGCAACGCGCCCGGTGTTGCAACGACCTGTCCCATTTCGAATAGCGCCATGCATATGCTCCTGTATTGATAGCACAACTTTACGGTCGCTTGAGCAGATGGACAACCGGAATCCGGCGTATCAACAAGCTGTTTCGTGGGGCATTTCCCACGATCTACAACGGTTCAAATTGATTGCCTTACAGAGGCAAATACCGGTCGACCTTTTGACAGTCTGAAAACACACTTGCATTTCCAACTACTTAATGAGGTGAAAAATGACAGCACTGGCAAAATTGAAACTCGTGAGCGTTACAGCAGATCGCAAATCTCCCACCGTCTGGCGTCGCAACAAGCTGACCGCGCATTTGACCCACCAGATTTCGCTGGCAAAAGCCGCAATCGCAGGTGACGTTTTCACTGCAAAAACAGTGAAATTTGTAACCGATACGGAGTCTGGCGAATGTAAACCGGTCGAGATTTCTCGTCGCGTGAAACCATGGTGGTTTACAGCAGCAAACGGCAAGATCGCATTGACGCTGAAATACGGCGCCAAGACTCTTGAAATCATCAAGGGCAAGAACGCTGTTGAGACAGCGGACATGGAAGACTTGATTGCCACACTGGAAGTAATCAAGACTGCGGTCACTGCTGGCGAACTGGATACGCAAATTGAACAAGCCAGCAGCACTTTGCGTGCAGGCTTTAAGAAGGGGAAGAAGGCATGAATACCTACAAGACCATGGTTCGTGTGCAGTCTCAAACCAGTTCAATGAAGGTCACTGTTTGGGCACAGGTGCAGGCAATGAATCCATTCGATGCCAAAGCCATGATGGAAGCGCAGTACGGTCGAGGCAACGTGATTGGAACGCCCACGCTGGTCAAGTGATTCGCACATCCCCTGGTAAATATGCGTTTACTGGGGGATGACCATGAGACTAGAAGAATTTGACCAGCCGAGTGCTGAAGAGAGCCGCGTTGACCGTCTGAAAGACAACGCCAAGTTGGCACGAGAGAAGGCAACGCAGATGGGCGCACAGGCCAAGGCCAGTGCTGATCAGTTGAAGGCACGACAGTCCAAGCAGCGGATGTCGCACAGCAATACGCCGACAACGGGGACTACGATCAAACCACGTGCTTAGTCGAGAGAGGACGACGTGGAAACGTTTGAGTCATTGCCGTGCAGAAAATTGCTGAATCGTCTGGACGATTGGACGCTTCGTTCGATCAACCGCCAAGACTTGTTGCAAGCACCACGGACGTCGCGCTCTTGCCGTAATACTGCTCAATAATTTGGACGCTTGTCCCCATGTTCTGGGCAATGTCGAACACCGGTATGCCCTTTGAGATCATGCGTGCGGCGTAGAAATGCCGCAAGCTGTACAACTTATATCGCTCGCTGTAACGGTTCTCGGCAAGGTCGATGGACTTGAGGAATGCTTGAAACTGATCGATAAGCGTGATGACACGATTGCCGTCGAACATGCGGAACAGCCAATCCCCCTTGTCATGCGTCTTGCGCTGGCTGGTCCGAATTTTCCCTTTGTAATGTTTCAACGTTTTGTTGCGGAACTGGACCATTTCCATGTACCGTCCAACACTTGTTAGCGGAACGACGATCCGTTTACCTGTTTTGCCTTTGACGCTGAATTGGTAGTTGCTGCGGCCTTTGCTGTCCACGAACTTGTAAACGTCACCTGTCTTCAAGTTGTTGGCCTCACCAATACGCATGCCAGAGTGTGCAAGTATCGCAACATAGTCACGCACCATTTCTCGCGTGTAACGCCTTTCGGCATCGTCAATCGGCACTTCACGTATCCATGCAGTCATGCCCTTGATGATGGTAGCCAGGTCACCTGGAGCAAATGCAGGACGAACAATTTTCTTTGCCGCCTTGAATCGCCATGTTGGCAGCTGCGCTTTGCCTCTGTAGCCCTGCTCATGTGCATATTTCAGGATCGTCTTTGCCAGCGTTGTCTCCCACTGCAACGTCATGTCTGCCGGGTGCAGTTTGGCGTTGCGTGGTATGTCTAGCGGCTTCATGTTGCCGTAGTAATCCTTGCGCCAGCCGATGTAGTCCTTCAGTTTGGCGTTGTCGATCTTGTCCACCGCCACTTTGCCGCAGTACTCGCGCCAGAACTTGGACACACGTTTGATCTGGCGCAGCATGTAGATGCTGGTGTGCTGTTGATTGGACGAGTTGGCGGGCAGATGCTGGCCCTGCTCGTAATCACGCTGTCGCATTGCGACGTATTCGCTTATGACGTCGTTGAAGGACTTTTGTTGCAAGGGCAGTTCAGCTTCTTTTCTGAACTCCATCTCATACATGAACCGAACAGCCCGCTTGCGTCCTTCGTCAAGCTTTGTCGTCTTGAGTGTTTTGTAGATGTAGCTTCGGCCGCCTTTGTAATAGCGGGCCTGAAAGATGCCATTGCGTGTGAACAACAGCACCTTCCCGTCCTCAAGCAGTTCTCGGTGTTCAGTGCCTAACATTTGCCTAACTTATAACCCAATTTTGCCATTTGCATAACAAATGTAAAACATTTTTTAGGGCTTAGCGACCTGCTAACCTGTTGTTTTATAAAGAAATAGCTACTGCCCGTGGCACTTCTTGTATTTTTTTCCACTACCGCAATAACAGGGGTCGTTGCGCCCCGGTACGTCGGCGCGGCGCACAGTTTCCACGCGTGGGCCAATGCCGCGCCAAATCTCGCGCAGGTCATAAACCGACCAGACCGCATCGGCAAAAGCATTGAGCCGGTCGGCGCTCATGGAGGGCGGGCCGTCGTCGTCAAAGGGGGACAGTTCCGGCTCGCCCTCGTCGTCTTCGGTCAGGGCGACGATGGCCTGCATGGCCACGTCGTGCCACCTGGCGGCTTTTTTTTCTCTGGGCGGCACCCATTCGTCCTGCCACGCTTCCACCACAAACATGAAACCCAGCGCCCAAACCTGGCCGAATGAAGGCAGCGGGTCATCGGCCATTTCCGGCGCGTTCGGTCTCGCTCAACGCGGCGACGGCACCGCGCACGTCCATCACCTCCGGGTGGTAGGCCGCCTCGCCTTCCAGTGACTCGGTGGGCGTGTCCAGCGCGGTTTGGATCTCGGTCCAGCGTTGGTTCCAGATGTGCAGGAATTGTTCGCGCTGGGCGGCATCGGCAAATGAGCCCCCAGCGTCGTCCGGAGTGCCCTCAGTCGCCACCACGGCAGGCAGCGTGTCGTCGCCAATGGCGAGCAGCACGTCCAAATATTCACTCTGGGGAATAGGGCGACGGCAGCAGATCAGCGCGGCCATGAAGCCTTCGCAAAACTCCCATTGGGGCGTTTCGTCGTAGCGGGTACGCAGGTCATCCAGGATCGCGTCGATGTTGTCGAACTGGTCTGCGGTCACGCTGGGTGTGGAACTGGGGTTGGGATTCGGTGTGGTCATCATCATCGGTAATGCTATTTAATTTATAGCTTGTTGCGTAGTAACGGCGAGGGCTAGGAGCCGTTTTCTCATACAAAGTACGGCCTGATCCTTGCTCAGCAAGTGGCTTCTATGGGCCACTGCCAGGTCGATAAACTTTTGGTCGTCCGGGTCTTTGCAGGTAACCGGGGCCTTGGGCGCCACGTTCTGCAACTGGGCCAGGGCATCGAACTGCGCCAGCACGCCAGCGGCCTGCAACTGGTAGTGGGTCAGCCGTTTGACGATTTGCGGATAGGCCAGAACCCGCTCCAGCTCCTCGCGCATGGGTTGGGTGGATAGCCACTGCCAAGCGGCGCTGCGCAAACCGTCCAGCAAGGGTTGGGCGGCGGGGTCGTTGAACACAAACGCGTCCAGAACAATATTGGTGTCCACAACAACCTTATGTGCGGTCACGGGCCGTTCCTTTGACCATATCAAAGCGGAACATGCGGCACTCAATGGGGCCGTTCCACATGGGCACGCGGCGCGACTCTTTCAGGCGCATCTTGTTGGGCAGCTTGAGATCTGGCGTGAGAATCCAGCCGGTCCAGCCGGAGAAATTTTTCTTCCAGTGGGTTGCCAGCTGGCTGAAAAATTCGCCGCCGTCTTCGGTGATGGCCTGCTCGCGCGCTCCAAACTGACCCTCGAAATCGGGTGCAGCATTGCCGCCCTGCGCGGCCCGCCGTGGCGCGCCTGAGCGGGTCGCACCCGCACCACTGACGCCGGCCACGGCAATACGCTCGCCATACGGCGGGTTGAGCAACATCACGCCGGGACTATCGGTGGGTGGCATGCGCTGCAGCGCATCACCTCCACGGAACTCCACCACGTCGGCCACACCGGCGCGCTCGGCATTGCGCTGTGCAAAATCCACCATGCGGTGGGACACATCACTGCCGTAAATCAGGGCCTGGTGGCCCGCCGGCGGCTTAACCACGGCAGCGGCAGCTTCGGCTTGAATGGCATGCCAGACATGGGCCTGAAACGGCAAATACTTCTCAAAGGCAAAGTGGCGCAGGCTGCCCGGCGCAATGTTGCAGGCAATTTGCGCCGCCTCGATAGCAATGGTGCCGCTGCCACAACAGGGGTCGTACAGAGGGAGCAAGTCGTCATCGCCATCGGCCCAACCGCTGGCGGCAATCATGGCGGCGGCCAGGGTTTCTTTCAGCGGGGCGTCGCCCTTGTCTTCGCGCCAGCCGCGCTTGAACAGCGGCTCGCCTGATGTGTCGATATACAGCGAGCAGGAGTCGGTGGTCAGGTGGGCGTAGATGCGCACGTCCGGCCACTGGGTGTTGACGTCCGGGCGCACGCCGTGGGCCTTGTCGCGAAAGCGGTCGCACACCGCGTCTTTGATCTTGAGCGCGGCAAAGTTCAGGGAAGTGAGCGGGCTGTGCTGGGCCGTCACCTCCACCTTGATGCTTTGTTTGGGCGTGAACCAGATCTCCCACGCCACCTCAGAGGCCGCACGGTACAGGTCTTGCTCATTGCGGTAGTCGGTGTACGAGAGCTGCACCAGCACGCGCTGCGCCAGACGGCTGTGCAGATTCAGGCGCATGACGTCGCGCCAGGTGGTGCGCGCCATGACGCGCGCCCCGGCGGGTCAGCAGGTCTTGGCCCTGCAGGCCGGTGAGGTTATGCACCTCGTGCGCCAGCAGGTCTTCCACGCCAGCGGCGCAGGGGAGAAAAATTTGCAATTGATTCATGAGTGCTTTGGTCTGCGGTTCCGTATTGTCGGACCATTCTTCATTGCGTGGTCTGCAGCACAGCCCTGTGCGCGTGCCTGCTGTGTCCACCTGGCTCAAGCAATAGTAGCCGCCAGGAGTTTCGACGATTGACCACTCGCTTTCTGACAAGCCGCAATTTGCAGATCCTGAAAAGTTGCACTGGTTCAATGACAACCACACTGGTGTCGTACCCTTCATCCAGCGCCAATAAATCTGCACTCAGTTAGGCAGCGCACAGACCAGGCGGTAGCCTGGCAGCACGATGCAGGCTGTCCTAGGCACTGATCAGGAGTGAAGCACCATGCTGCGCAATATGCAAGAACTCAAGAGCTACACCATCGCCGCGACCGATGGAGATGTGGGCGAACTCACGGACGCCTACTTCGACGACCAATCCTGGGTGGTCCGCTATATGGTGATAAAAACCGGTGCCTGGCTGACCAGTCGCAATGTGTTGATTTCCCCTTATGCGGTGCAACACGCCGACTGGGCTAGCAAGCGCCTGTCTTTAAGCCTGACCCGGGACCAGTTAAAGAATAGCCCGGACATCGATACCAAGAAGCCGGTGTCGCGACAGCACGAGATGGAGTATGCCGACTACTACGCCTATCCTTACTACTGGGGCACAGGAGGGTACTGGGGGATGGGCTGTATTTGCCGATAGTGCCGATTCGCTCCGAGGCGGCCGAGCTTCACGTCCAGGCCGAGCGCGAGCGCAGCCAACGTGAAGACGACCCGCATCTGCGCAGTTGCGCGGCGGTTGCGGGCTACCATGTCCATGCCAGCGACGGCGACATTGGCCATGTACAAGGCATGCTGGTAGACGAAGCGACCTGGGCCATTCGTTATTTGGTGATTAATACCAGCAACTGGTGGATGGGCAACAAGGTCTTGATTCCACCAGAGTGGATTACCAACGTGAATTGGGCTGACTCCAGCGTTACCGTCAACTTGACCCGGGCGACTGTTCGAAACAGCCCGCACTATGAATCCTCAGCGGACCTCAACCGCAGCCGAGAGCAGGAACTCTACAGTCACTATGGCCGTTCCACCTACTGGGAGCGGGAGCATGCCCGGGAAGTCGTTCCGGCAGGTTTCCTGGACTGACTATGTCCACCATCCAACTTTGCCGCGCGACCAATCCGCCCACGTCCGAGGCGGTGCACATCAACCCCACAGCCGTGCTGTTTGTGGAGGCCGTCCCGGAACAACAGGTCGGACAGACCTCGGTACAGGTTTTCGGTCAGACGCAGGAGAGCATACGGGTCGTCGATTCGTTGGCGAAAGTATTGGAGATGTTGCCGGGCTCTGTTGCCGTACGCCGGCATTACCATGCTGTCATTCCTCCCGACGGCGGGAGCGTGGTGCATGTCTACCCGTCCAACGTTGCATCCATTGTTTCCGATACGGCGCATGAACCCATGTTCTGGACAATCACTTTCAAGGACCGGTTCGAGCTGCGGGTAATGTCGCCACTGCCGTCGACGCTGTAAAGCTGGCAGCAGCAGCAACTGCAGACCACTCTGGGGCTGCGTCCAATACCGCAACAAGTAAAGTAGATTCAGCGGTCAAGGTCGGCGTCTAAACCAAACACTGCGTCGTAAGTCTGAACGGCAAGTTGCCCACTCAGGATGCTATTGACCTGGTGAAGATGATTGCGGAAAAAGTGAAGGGTGTGAAAAGTGTCAATACTTCCGCTCTTGTCGTAGGCGGTTAACACAACTCCTGGTGGGCCCGTATCCGCCGAGGGGACTGAGGGCATGGCCGCTACAACGCTTTCCTCAGCGATGCAGGGGCGATTTTGAGCCCCTCGCGGTATTTGGCCACGGTGCGGCGTGCGCAGTCGATTCCCTGCTCCTTGAGCATCTCGGAAATCTGGTTGTCGGAGAAGGGCTTCTTGTTGCTCTCGGCGCTGATGAACTGTTTGATGAGTGCACGCACCGCCGTGCTGGAGGCATTACCGCCAGATTCAGTGCCCAGGCCGGAGCCAAAAAAATACTTCAGCTCAAACGTGCCAAACGGCGTGGCCATGTATTTGGCGGTAGTAACGCGGCTGATGGTGGATTCGTGCAGGCCCAATTCATCGGCAATTTCGCGTAACACCAGGGGGCGCATGGCCAGCTCGCCATGGGTAAAAAAGCTTTTCTGCCGCTCCACGATAGCGGTGCTGACCCGCAAAATGGTATCGAAGCGTTGCTGGATGTTTTTGATAAACCAGCGCGCCTCTTGCAGGCGCTGTTGCAAGCCGGCGTAGCTGGCGGCGTCTTTGCCGCCACGGTGGTTGCGCAGCACATTGGCATAGATGTCGTGCACGCGCAACTTGGGCATCACGTCGGGATTGAGTATGACGCGAAACTGCGGGCTGGCACCGGGGCGCACCTTGGTGGCGGCAACCACCAGAACATCGGGCACCACAATGTTGCGCTCCACATCCACGAAACGCCGTCCGGGCTTGGGCCCAACCGGGCAATCAGGGCGATGGCCTCGCGGGTTTGAGCATCCGTGCCGCCGCAGCGCTGCACCAGGGTTTTTACGTCTCGGCGGGCCAGCAAGTCCATGGGTTGCGCGCAGACGCGCAATGCCAGCGCCAACAGCGCGGCACGTTCAGGCGTGGGCGCGTCTAGCGCATCATCAAGTTGAGCGCGCAGTTGCAGACGCAGGCATTCGCCCAGGTTCCGCGCGCCGACACCGGCCGGCTCCAGGTTGTGCAGCAGACCCAATGCCACGGTGAAGTGGTGCACCAGGTCTTCCACCTGTTCAGCATCCTCACCGGCCAGGCCACGGGCCAGGTCATCGAGCGGGTCTTCCAGGTAGCCATCGTCGTTGAGCGACTCGATCAGGAAGCGCAAGGCACTGGCATCGGTCTCGCTCAGTCGCAAACGCAAAGCCTGGCGGTGCAGGTGCGATTGCAGGGATTCCTGGCTACGCGCGAGTTCCGTGGCGTCGGTTTCTTCACCGGCGTCCAGATTGTTGGTTTTGGCCTGGCGTCGGTGCCCCATTCGCCGTCGTCAGGCACCAGCTCAGTGGTGCCATCGCCGTCCCAGTTGGGTTCCTCGGATGCGGTCAGGGGCGTAATCTCTTCATCTTTTGGGCCATCAGCCCTCGTCGAATCAGCGTAGTCAGCTATAGAAACAGGAGCAAACTCCACTTCGCGCTCGCCTTCACTGACTGGCGTGTCTGCCTGGGCCAGGCCGAATTCCTCACGCACCGCATCGTCCTGGCTCATTTCCAGAAACGGGTTTTCGTCGAGCATCTGCTCCACTTCCTGGCTCAACTCCAGGGTCGAGAGTTGCAACAGGCGAATGGACTGCTGCAGTTGGGGCGTGAGCGCCAGGTGCTGCGAGACCCGTAATGAAAGGCCGTGTTTCATCAAGTCTCCGCAGGCCGCCCGGAGACTGCCCCGCGCGCAGTGTACGCAGTGACGAGCGTGGGGCATTACATTTTGAAGTGCTCACCGAGGTACACCCGGCGCACATCGGCGTTGTCCACAATCTCGGACGGCGTGCCGTGGGCCAGCACCGTGCCGTCGCTGATGATGTACGCGTGGTCGCAAATGCCCAGGGTTTCGCGCACGTTGTGGTCGGTGATCAGCACACCAATGCCACGGCTTTTAAGAAAGTTGATGATGCGCTGGATTTCGATCACCGCAATCGGGTCGATGCCAGCAAAGGGCTCATCCAGCAGGATGAAGCGCGGTCGGTAGCCAGTGCGCGGGCAATTTCCACGCGGCGGCGCTCACCGCCGGACAACGCCAGCGAGGGCGAGTCACGCAAGTGCTCCACCCGCAGGTCTTGCAGCAGGGCAGTCAGGCGCCGGTCGATATCGGCGTTGCTCAGCGGTTGGCCGGCCTCATCGTGTTGCAGCTCCAGCACCGCGCGTACGTTTTCTTCCACATTAAGCTTGCGAAAGATCGACGCTTCTTGTGGCAGGTAGCCCAGCCCCAGGCGCGCGCGGCGGTGGATCGGCATGTGCTCGATGGAGTGCCCATCAATGGTGATGTCCCCCGCGCTGGCGCGCACCAGCCCGACGATGATGTAAAACGAGGTGGTCTTGCCCGCTCCATTGGGGCCCAACAAACCCACCACTTCGCCAGTGCGCACGGTCAGCGACACGTCCTTGACCACCTGGCGCTTGCCATAGGCCTTCTGGATGTGGCTGACTTCAAGCCGCCCGGTGTCGGTATCCACCGCCTGCACGGTGGCTGCCGCTGTGGAATCGCTCACTTTGCTGCGCCCCCGAGGGTGGTGGTGGCGCGCAAGCCGACCCCAGGGCTGGACGACGGCATCACCGGCTGGGGTGCGGAAGTATTGCTGCCCTGCGGCTTGGGGGTCAGAATGGCACGAACGCGGGCGCCGGGCACAGGGGTTGCACCCTTGGTGGTACCGCCATCCACGCTGAAGGTGTCGGTCAGGTTTTCGTAGACGATCAGGCCACCGGTAATCTCGTCGGCCAGCGTGGTACCGCGCAGACGGCGCAGCACGGCCTTGTGCAGGAACTTGACCACATCGGCACGGCCGTCGTATTCAATCAGTTCGCTCTCGCCTTCAATGTATTCATCCATCGCCTCGCGCTTCTGGCGAAAGAAGGCCGGTTTGTCTGGTGTGCCGATGATGGTGCCGAACTGATAGCCATCCGCGTCCTGGCGCACTTCTATCTGGGCTGCACGGATCACGATGGAGCCTTTGGTCAGCACCACGTTGCCGGTAAAAATACTGACTTGCTTGACATCGTCATAGCGCAGGGTGTCGGCCTCAATGTTCATGGGCTTGTTGCGGTCGGCCTTTTCCGCCTGGGCAGGAGTCGCCAGCACAGTACAAATCAGCAGCAGGAACAGAAGATGAAGTGGGTTTTTCATAAAGGCACGAAACTTGCTCAGAATGAGCTGCGCCTCATTGTACTGAGGCGGACTGCCACCTAGAATGACCCGAGGAGGCACCCATGTTTGAATCCGCAGAAATCGGCCACCAAATTGACAAGGCCAGTTACAAGGCTGCCGTGCCGGCCCTGCGCGCAGCATTGCTAGAGGCCCAGATTAACCTGCACGACAACACCAAGATTCCGGTGGTGGTACTGGTCAGCGGGCAAGACGGCGCAGGCAAGGGCGAAACCATCAACGTGCTGTACGAGTGGATGGACCCGCGTTTTCTCACCACGCTGGCGTTTTCGTCGCCCACAGACGAGGAAAGCGAACGCCCACCCATGTGGCGCTACTGGCGCAGCCTGCCGCCAAAGGGTCGCATCGGTATTTTTGCCGGCTCATGGTATTCCGACCCGATCCGCAAACGAATTCTGGACGAGTTGTCACTGAAAGAGCTTGACGCGCAGGCCGATCAGATCAACCGCTTTGAAGCCATGCTGGTCAACGAAGGCGCTTTGGTGCTGAAGTTCTGGTTTCACTTGACCAAAGAAGGCCAGGTCAAACGCCTCAAGGCACTGGAGAAAGACCCCCGCACGGCCTGGCGGGTCACCCAATGGAACTGGGACCGCCTTAAAACCTACGACAAGCTGCAGGATGTGGCGGGCCACCTTTTGCGTCTGACTAACACGCCCTGGGCGCCCTGGATGGTGGTTGAGGGCACGGATGACCGCTACCGGTCACTCACCGTAGGCCAAATCCTGCTGGATGCGCTGCAAAAGAGACTGTCCAATCCGGTCAAGCAGGAATCCCTCGCGGCACCCATGGTGCGGGTCAACACCGATGGGCGCACCGTCCTGTCCGAAATGAACCTGGGCCTGTCGCTAAAGGACAAGGCCTATGAAGACGAACTGACCCACTGGCAGAGTCAGCTGTCCGAACTGCTGCGCGACCCGCGTTTCAAGAACCGCTCCCTGGTTTGCGCCTTTGAAGGCGCCGATGCCGCTGGCAAGGGCGGTGCCATTCGGCGCATTGGCAACGCATTGGATGCACGCCAGTACCAGGTAATACCCGTTGCCGCCCCGACCGAGGAAGAACGCGCTCAACCCTACTTGTGGCGTTTCTGGCGCCACGTACCTCGCCACGGGCGCGTAGCCATCTTTGATCGCACCTGGTACGGCCGGGTGCTGGTGGAACGGGTGGAAGGGTTTTGCACCGAAGGCGACTGGATGCGCGCCTATACCGAGATCAACGATTTTGAGCACGAATTGGCCGAATTTGGCGTCATAGTGGTCAAGTTCTGGCTGCAGATCAGCCAGGCTGAGCAATTGGCGCGCTTCAAAGCGCGCGAACAGGTTGCTTTCAAGCGCTTCAAGATCACCCAGGAAGACTGGCGCAACCGAGATAAGTGGGATGCCTACCAGCAGGCCATTTGCGACATGGTGGAACGCACCAGCACCGGCAACGCCCCGTGGACACTGGTGGAGGCCAACGACAAAAATTACGCCCGTGTGAAGATTCTGCGCACCTTGTGCGAGCGGGTAGGGCCGAACTAGCCGGTAAAGCACCCAGGGCACACAGGCCCACTCCCAGAATGGCCACTCAATAGCGACCACGCCAAGAAGGGCAAGTCTAAGGACTAGCCCAAACGGCGTAGCCGCAATGCGGGTTGTTGATTAGCGGCCAGCCTTGATTTCAGCGACCAAATAATCCACCACCTGCAGGCCCTTGGCCGTTCCCTCGACCAGGAAACGCCCGGCCACACCCAGTGCAGGCACGCCATCCACCCGGTATGCATTGGTGAGTTGTGTCGCCCGCGTTGCTTTTGTTGCGGCGGTGAATGAGTTGTACTGGTCCATGAATTTGGCCTTGTCCACACCTTGCGTAGCCAACCAATCCGCCACCAGCGCAACCTTGCTAAAGTCGCGACGCTCGGTATGCACCGCAGCAAAAATATTGGCGTGCACTTTATCGGCCAGCCCCATTGCGTCCAGAGCGAAGTACATGCGTTGCAGCACTTCAGCGTTGGGCAGAAAATGCACCGGAGCCCTGCGAAACACCACTTCCTTGGGAAGCTTCTTGGTCCAGGCGCTCAAAGTGGGCTCGAAAACATTGCAGTGGGGACACATGTAAGAGAAAAACTCCACCACTTCCACCTTGCCCGCCGGTGCCTCTACTAGGGCGCGCTGTTCCAACGCCTGGTAATCCCGTCCGGAGACCGGTTTAATTGGGGATTGGGCCAACGCGGGTAGCCACGCAGTAGAAGCCAGGGCGGCACCAGCGGCCGCCTGGGAAAATTCACGTCGTTTCATAGTCATGCAAAGCGCTCCAAAAGTCAGTTTGTGATTGCCGGCTGTGGCAAAAGTTCCCGTACGTGTTACCGCTGGACACGGACCAAGGATGTCTCAAACCCCGCCTTGTCCAGCTTTTCCTTATTGCGCTCGGCGTCGTCCTTGGTATCAAAAGGCCCAGTGCGCACACGGAACACGATCCGGCCACTCTGCTCGCGTTCGGTGATTTTGGTCTCAATACCGCTGAGCGAGAGCTTGGCGCGCTGGCTCTCCGCATCTTCCTGGGTACGGTAAGCACCCAGCTGCACATAAAACGTAAAGGGCTCGCTGGCCGTTGCTGCCGCAGCCGCCTTGGCCTTGATTAGATCTCCCAGCGAATCACCCGAGACGGCGGGCTTGATTTCACCCTTGCTGTCCGGCTTGAGATCAATCTTGGCCGTCGTCTTTGCATCCGCAGGTTTTACGCCATCAACCGGCTTGGCTGCAGCATCCACGGTGGCCGAAGCGGCGGTTGCCGGTTTGGCCGGATTTTTTCCGTACAACGGGGCGTTGGGGTCCCAGTCCTTGTTCTTCTTGGCCTCGGCTGCGTCCTGATCGGCTGAACGGCTCTGTCCCTTGTTCACAAATGGAACCGGCACTTTGGTCACGTACACCGCGACCACCAATGCGGCTGCCAGGCCAACCACGACCCCAATGATGAACCCCAAAATGGTTCCGCCACGTTGTTGCTTCATGCGCATTCTTCACCTTATTCAGTTGGGGACTGAGCTGAAGGTCTGTCCCACAAGGTTGTTCGATTGGGACAGAGCTGGTCTGCTACGCAGCCTGCGGTCTGTCCCGCAAAGTCTCACATCTTTCGCGGTGCATCCACGCCCAGCACCGCCAGCCCATTGTGCAACACCCGGGCCGTGGCAGCGACCAGTGCCAGACGCGCCAACTTGACGGCCTCGTCATCGACCAGAATGCGTTCCGCATCGTAATAGCTGTGGTAGCAGGCCGCGAGTTCGCGCAGATAAAAGGTGACGTCGTGTGGCGCAAAGTCCTGCGCGGCGGCGCTGAGCATCTCCGGGTACTTGGCCAGCAACAGCATAAGGGCCAGCGCCTGCGGGCTTTGCAAGGCCGACAGATCAACCGCCTGCAGGCTGGCCACATCACCCCCCCAAGCCGCCAATACGGAGCAAATGCGGGCATGGGCGTACTGCACGTAATACACCGGGTTGTCGTTGTTTTTGGCCACAGCCAGATCAACATCGAATGTGTATTCCGTATCGGGCTTGCGGCTGAGCAGGAAGAAACGCACGGCGTCTTTGCTGGTCCACTCGATCAAGTCGCGCAGCGTGACGTAGCTGCCGGCGCGCTTGCTGATCTTGACCTCTTCGCCACCCTTGACCACGCGCACCATGGTGTGCAACACATAGTCGGGGTAACCCAGGGGAATGCCTACATCCGCGGCCTGCAGGCCGGCGCGCACGCGGGCGATGGTGCCGTGGTGGTCAGTACCCTGGATGTTGACCACCTTGCTGTAGCCGCGCTCCCACTTGGCAATGTGGTAGGCCACGTCCGGCACAAAATAGGTGTAGGTTCCGTCCTGCTTGCGCATGACGCGGTCTTTGTCGTCACCATATTCAGTGCTCTTGAGCCACAGCGCGCCGTCTTGCTCGTAAGTCTTGCCATTAGCCACCAATTTATTGACCGTCGAATCCACGCGGCCGCTGGTGTACAGGCTGGATTCCAGGTAGTACTCGTCAAACTTCAGGTTGAAGGCTTGCAGGTCTTTGTCCTGCTCGCGGCGCAGGTAGGCCACGGCAAAGTTGCGGATCGATTCCACATCATTAACGTCGCCGCTGGCGGTGAATGTCCGGTCGTCAGCCTGCACGGTGGCTTTGGTCAGAAAGTCGTTGGCAATATCCTGGATGTAGTCACCGTTGTAGAACGCCTTGCTGGCGGGGTTGTCCGGGTCGATGGGCCAGCAATCGTCGCCGGGCTTAAAGCCCTTGGCGCGCAACTGGGTGCTGGTGGTCAGTGTCTGGATCTGGACGCCAGCGTCGTTGTAATAAAACTCGCGGTGCACGCGCCAACCCTGGGTAGCAAACAGGTTGCAGATGGCATCACCCAGAGCGGCCTGGCGGCCATGGCCCACGTGCAGGGGCCCGGTCGGGTTGGCCGAAACAAACTCCACCAACATGCCCTTACCATTCTGCGGCTGAAAACCAAATTGCGACCCTTGCGCCAGCACTTCGCGCACCACTTGTTGTTTGGCTGCGGGTTTGAGGCGGATATTGATAAAGCCAGGGCCAGCGATTTCCACCGCATCAACCCAGGCCATACATGCGGGCTGTGCCAACAATTCGGTGCGCAGGCTCTCGGCCAGCTGACGCGGATTGAGTTTGAGCGGTTTGGCCAATTGCATGGCCGACGTGATGGCAAAGTCTCCATGGGCGGCAATCTTGGGCGACTCAAACGCCGCTTTGGAGCCAGAACCGGGAGCAATTTTTTCCAGCGCAGCGGCCAGCGCTTGCAGGAGTTCGTGTTTTACAGACAGCATGTCGCGATTTTACGGGGACGGGCACAGCGTCGCTTCAACGGCATTCCCAAACTTCACGACATTTGCCACAATGGCATTTTTTGAGGGAACCCCATGAAACTGCACACCGCACTCGCTTGTTTGCTATTGGTCGCCGGCGCGGGAACTGCCAGCGCCCAGAACATGAAACCCGGACTGTGGGAAATATCCACCCAAATGAAAGGTTCTGGCCAGATGGGCGACGCTATGGCCCAGGCGCAAAAGCAAATGGAAAACTTGCCACCAGATCAGCGCAAGATGATGCAGGACATGATGGCCAAACAGGGCGTGCAACTGGGCAACAATTCTGGCGGTGGCATGACCATCAAGGTGTGTATGACCCAGGAAATGGTGGACCGCAACGAAGTGGGCCGCCAGGAACCCGGTTGCACCCACACCTACAGCCAACGCACCGGCAATACCATGCAGTTCTCCTACGTTTGCACCAAGCCCCCCAGCAGTGGTGAAGGCCAGATCACCTTTGCCAGCCCCGAGGCCTACAACATGAAGATGACCAGCACCACCACTGTGCAGGGTGCGCCGCAAAAGATCGAAATGCAGAACAACGGCCGTTGGTTGGGCGGAGATTGCGGGACCATCAAACCGCTGGCTATGCCAAAGAAATAGCCAAGAAACAACTACGCGGAGAATTCGCCGCCGGGCCGCCCGATGGCCATTTTCAACAGTTCCGCTTGGCCAATGGTTTCAGGACGCAATGATCGGGACTGAGTAGGCGTTGTGCCAATAAACGCCATGCTCAAAGTCAGGCTGTGCGAATACTTCTATCGTAGAAAACCCGGCCTCAAGCAGATGTTGTTCTAGGTCGTGCAGCGCAAAATGACGCAACTCCAATGTTTCACCTGGGCCACCATGAAAGATGAGGTTGTCGAATTGCTCGGTTTCCCCATCCTTTTTCCGATTGATAAGACTTCGCCGTCCGTCGTGCTCGTGAATGCGATAGTCGTTCAAATTCGGAAAGTGCTCAGTCGTTCTATTGGAGGCGTTGCAAGGTACAGTTAGCAAGAGAAACCCATCGGGGCGGATGATCTTGCGCATGCCATCAAAAGCGCGTTGAACGGGTGGGCTCACGTGCTCCAGTACGTCTGAACAGATTAGAACGTCGCAACTGGACAAGTCAGTAGCGCCTGGCCCCGTGATGTCAAGAAAAGGCGCTTGATGGTAGAAGGTGTTCTGGTAGTCAAGCTTTTGCGACAGGGCATTTGAGATCAGGTCTGCATCACTAATCCCTTTAAAACGAATGGTTGGAATATTTGTCCAAGCGTCCAAGTTTATCGACTTGCCGTCAAACAGCTTTCGCGATAGGGCCGAGATCAGGGCACGTTGTCGAAGTGTGCTGCCACAACCAAGACAGGTTCGTTCATCCCTTGGTAAGGTGCACAAACTAACAGCATTGTTCCGACCACAAATATTGCATGCATAGTGCAGCGTCCCCGGAGCCTTGCCACTTGCCTTTGGCAAGGCTGAGAGATGTCGCAATTGCTGGATGATCCGACCCAGTTGTAATGTGATGTTGCTGCGCGTCGAAAGTAAATTCTTCATTCTTGGCTACGTTGGAACGACCTTGCCCCTGGGTTCCGTATCCCACTATTGAGATCATGAAATGGCCTGTTTGGCTGGTGCTGTGGGTCGGTTTTGCTCGAACTGCATCGGGCTGACATAGGGCGGAGTCTACCTTCGCTCACCAAATATGGCGCTACCCACCCGCACCAGGGTGGAACCGCTGGCAATGGCGGCTTCCAAGTCAGCGCTCATGCCCATGGACAGGGTATCCAGTGTCATTCCTGTCGAATTTATTTGATCAAACAGGGCTCTAGCCCTCGCGAATACTACACAAGCCGCTACAAAATCAGGAGCTATCTCAGGGATGCACATCAGCCCCCGCACCTGCAACCGGGGCAACGTGGCGACTTCGCGGGCCAGCGCCAAGGCTTCGGCTGGCGCCACACCTGACTTGGTCGGCCCGCCATCCACGTTGACCTGGATGCAGACCTGAAGCGGTGGCAGATGGGCCGGGCGCTGCTCGCTCAGGCGCTGCGCAATCTTCAGGCGGTCCACGGTATGCACCCAATCAAAGTGCGTGGCCACCAGGCGGGTCTTGTTGCTCTGGATGGGGCCAATGCAGTGCCACTGTAGCGGCAGATGGGTCAGGGCCGTGATCTTGTCCACGGCTTCCTGGATGTAGTTCTCGCCAAAGGCGGTCTGCCCGGCCGCGTGGGCCTGAACAACAGCGTCCGGTCCGAAGGTTTTGGACACGGCCAGCAAGCCCACCGAAGTGGGTAATCGGTCACTGGCTTGGCAGGCCTGCGCGATCCGGTCGTGAATCCGTTGGAGATTGTCGGCAATCATGGTCATAATCTCTCTAGCGTAACAAACCCAGCCCTTACCCGAAGAGGACCCCGTGGACATTACCCAATTGCTGGCCTTCAGCGTCAAAAACAAGGCATCCGATTTGCACCTGTCGGCGGGCCTGCCGCCCATGATCCGCGTCCACGGCGACGTGCGCCGCATCAACGTCGAGGCACTGGACCACAAGCAGGTGCACGCCATGGTGTATGACATCATGAACGATGGCCAGCGCAAGCACTTTGAAGAGTTTTTGGAAATCGACTTTTCATTCGAGATTGACGGCTTGGCCCGTTTTCGGGTCAACGCCTTCAACCACAACCGGGGCGCGGGCGGGGTGTTCCGAACGATTCCGAGCAAGATTCTGTCGCTGGAACAACTCAATGCGCCCAAGATCTTTGGCGATTTGGCCTTGAAACCGCGCGGTATGGTGCTGGTGACCGGGCCAACCGGCTCCGGCAAATCCACCACGCTGGCGGCCATGGTGAACTACCTCAACGAGACCGAGTTCGGCCACATTCTGACGGTGGAAGACCCCATCGAATTTGTGCACGAATCCAAGAAATGCCTGGTCAACCAGCGTGAGGTGGGGCCACATACCCTGAGCTTTGCCGCCGCGCTGCGTTCCGCCCTGCGTGAAGACCCGGACTGTATTCTGGTGGGCGAAATGCGCGATCTGGAAACGATTCGCCTGGCCATGACGGCGGCCGAAACCGGCCACTTGGTGTTTGGCACACTGCACACCTCCAGCGCGGCCAAGACCATTGACCGGATCATTGACGTGTTTCCGGCCGAAGAAAAGGAAATGGTTCGCGCCATGCTGTCCGAATCGCTGCAAGCGGTGATTTCACAAACGCTGTGCAAAACCAAGGACGGCCAGGGCCGCGTCGCCGCGCACGAAATCATGCTCGGCACCAGTGCCATCCGCAACCTGATCCGCGAGGCGAAGGTTGCGCAGATGTACTCGTCCATTCAGACCGGTAACAGCGTGGGCATGCAGACACTGGACCAGAATCTGACCGATCTGGTCAAGCGCAACGTGATCAGCGCGGCCGAGGCCCGCAGCAAAGCCAAGATTCCCGAGAACTTCCCCGGCTAAAAAATATGGCCCCCACGTTTGTCACTGCGTGTACTGCACTGCCACCCAAGGGGGCCCTCGCCGCTTGGGGCGGCCCGGCGCGGCTCGAGTGTCTCTTTAAGTAGGTAGGAGTTAGCACCATGGAACGCGATCAAGCCACAAAATTTATCAACGATCTGCTCAAACTGATGGTGGGGCGCAATGGCAGCGATCTGTTCATCACAGGCGACTTTCCGCCGGCCATCAAGGTGGATGGCAAGGTGACCAAGGTGTCGCCACAGCCACTCAATGCCGTGCATACCCTGTCGCTGGCCCGTTCGATCATGAACGACAAGCAGATCGCAGAGTTTGAGCGCACCAAGGAAAGCAACTTTGCGATTTCGCCCGGTGGCATCGGGCGCTTCCGCGTCAACGCCTTCATCCAGCAGGGCAAGGTGGGTATGGTATTGCGGACCATCCCAATGGTCCTGCCCACCATCGACGGCCTGGGCGTACCGCCGGTACTCAAGGAAATTGCCCAGTCCAAGCGCGGCCTGTGCATTCTGGTCGGGGCCACCGGGTCCGGTAAATCAACCACACTGGCCGCCATGGTGGACTGGCGAAACGAAAACTCTTTTGGCCACATCATCACCATTGAAGATCCGGTGGAATTTGTCCATATGCACAAGAATTGTGTGGTGACGCAGCGCGAAGTGGGCATTGACACCGACAGTTGGGAAGCCGCCCTGAAGAACACCCTGCGCCAGGCACCCGACGTTATTTTGATGGGCGAAATCCGCGACCGCGAGACCATGGAACACGCCGTTGCCTTTGCCGAAACCGGACACTTGTGCCTGGCCACCCTGCACGCCAACAGCGCCAATCAGGCGCTGGATCGCATCATCAACTTTTTCCCCGAAGAGCGTCGTGCCCAGTTGTTGATGGACTTGTCGCTCAACCTGAAGGCCCTGGTTTCGCAGCGTCTGATCCCCAAACAAGACGGCAAGGGCCGCGTAGCGGCGGTTGAGATAATGATCAATTCCCCCCTGATTTCCGACCTGATCTTCAAAGGCGACGTAACCGAAATCAAGGAAATTATGAAAAAGAGCCGCCAAGCCGGCATGCAGACCTTCGACCAGGCGCTGTTCGACATGTACGAGCGCAATCAAATTACCTTTGAAGATGCGCTGCGCAATGCCGACTCGCTCAACGATCTGCGCCTGCAAGTCAAGCTCAACAGCCAGCGGGCCAAATCCACCGACCTCTCGGCTGGTACCGAAAACTTCTCCATCATGTGACCCATGCCCAGCACCAACCCGAAAACCTACGAACCTACCCCCCGTGCCCGCGTTGCCTTTTTGGGCCTGGGCGTCATGGGCTTTCCCATGGCAGGGCACCTGGCCCTGGCTGGCCACCAAGTCACGGTTTACAACCGAAGCACTACAAAATCAATAGCATGGTGTGAAGAGTTTGCGAGGGCTAGCGGCCAAAATGACCCAAACACTTCGGCGCAAACACCGCGTCTGGCGGTGCAGGCGGCTGACATCATTTTTTGCTGCGTGGGCAACGATAACGACCTGCGCAGCGTCACCATCGGACCTGACGGTGCCTTTGCCGGCATGAAACCGGGCGCCGTCTTTGTGGACCACACAACCGCCTCGGCCAGCGTGGCCCGCGAACTCAGCACCTTGGCCCGCCACGAGGGGCTGCAGTTTGTGGATGCACCCGTCTCCGGGGGACAAGCTGGCGCACAAAACGGCCTGCTGACAGTGATGTGCGGCGGCGACGCCACCGCGTTCGAGACCGTCAAACCCGTGGCCATGGCTTTTTCCCGTGCCTTCACCCTGCTGGGTGAGAGCGGTGCCGGCCAACTGGCCAAGATGGTGAACCAGATATGCATCGCCGGTCTGGTGCAAGGCCTCAGCGAGGCCATCGCTTTTGGTCAGCGGGCCGGGCTGGACATGAACCAGGTGCTGGACGTGATCGGCAAGGGCGCGGCGCAAAGTTGGCAACTCGACAACCGCGGCAAGACCATGGTGGCTGACCAATTTGAATTTGGCTTTGCTGTAGACTGGATGCGCAAAGACTTGGGACTCGTGCTCGACGAGGCCAAACGCAATGGTGCCCGTTTGCCGGTTACCGCCTTGGTGGATCAGTTCTATGCCGACGTACAGCAAATGGGCGGCAACCGCTGGGACACTTCCAGCCTGATCAAACGTCTCAAATAAAATAGCCCCGCTGCTGTAGGCAACCGGGCTATTGGGCCACTTGTGTGGTCCGCTGGTTCAGTTCGGTTGGGGTTTGCTGGTGCCAGGCTGCTGGCCCGATGGGGACCCCATACGGGCCAGTTCATCTTCGCTAATGATCTCCAGAATGCGCACCACTTTTTGCACACCCGAGATGCTGCTAATAACATCAGTGGCCATCTTGGCTTCGCGTGCTGTAACGCGCCCCATCAAATAGGTGGTGCCGCGCTCCGTGGTCACCTTGAAGGCATTGGCGGACAGCTCTTTGGTATCTACCAAAGAGGCTTTGACTTTGCCGGTCACCAGAGAGTCCGACGAGCGCTGAGTCAGGGTCGAGCTGCCCATGACCGCCAGCTCATTGACGATGTGGCGCACGTTCTCCACATTGGACACGATTTGTTCCACCAATTGCTTGTCCTGTGCCGAGCCCACTTCACCGGTAATCAGCGCTTGGCGGTTGTAGCTGGTAACGTTGACGTGGCCACGGTCACCCAGCGCCTCGCGGATGCGGCTGGCTGCTCGCAACTCAATGCCTTCGTCTTCCACCACAGTGCCCGTCGTGCGGCGGTCCGCCGCCACCATGCCGCTCATGACCGCGCCGCCTACGGCCAGTGGGAAGCAGGCGGTCAATGTAGACCCCGCACTGGCAGCCAGCACCAGCGCCAGGCTGACGCGTCGAATTGAAATATTCATTTGGAGGGTTCCTGTTCGCCCAAAAGCTGGGCATCGACCGCATCGCAAATGCAATGCAGAGCCAAAATATGTACTTCCTGGATACGGGCCGTGCGCTCATGCGGCACGCAAATGTGCACATCGGTATCGCGCAGCACGTGCGCCATCTTGCCGCCGCCGCGTCCTGTCAAGCCGACCACCACCATTTCGCGCTCATGGGCGGCCTCAATGGCGGCGAGCACATTGCCAGAGTTCCCGCTGGTGGAAATGGCCAGCAATACATCGCCGGGCGAACCCAGCGCACGCACCTGACGAGAAAAGATGGAATTGAAATCGTAATCGTTGGCAATCGCCGTGATGATAGAGCTGTCCGTGGTCAGGGAAATCGCCCCGAGCTCGGGTCGCTCGCGCTCAAATCGACCCACAAACTCCGCCGCAAAATGCTGGGCATCCGCTGCAGAGCCACCATTGCCACAGGCCAAGACCTTGCCGCCACTGGTCACGCAGGCCAGCATGGCCTGCACCGCCGCAGCAATAGGCTTGCTCAAGGACTGCGCGGACTGGTATTTAAGGTCAGCGCTGTCGATGAAGTGTTGTTGAATTCGTTGTTCCAGCATGGGGGTCGATGATACCGTGCCACAGATACCCCCATTACCCAGTGGGCACAAGCAGTGGCAACCCTTACATCGGGTAACAAACCACTACTGCGCATCGAACGCGGCCTGTAGCCACTGCACGCCTGTGGGCTCCACAACCACGACGTCAAAGCGGCAGGGTGGCAGCGTTTGCAGCCGCATCAGGTAATGGCGGGCAGCAAAAACGATACGGCGTTGTTTGACGGTGCCCACGCTGGCGGCGGCACCGCCGTGACTGAGCGAGGTGCGTTTACGCACTTCCACAAACACCGTGGTACCGTCATTGGTGCGCATGATGAGGTCGATTTCGCCGCCACCACGTCCTGGCGTTCGATAATTGCGAATCAGCAGTCGCAGTCCCTGGTTTTGCAGGTAGCGCAGGGCTTCTCCCTCCGCTGCGTCACCGATGCGTTTGGTGGTGGGCCGTGCAAGTGCAGGCCGGGCTGGTTTTGAAGGAAGGAATCCCATGTGAGCGCTCTTTTTACCTCTGCCCTGGCGGCCTCTGCCGAGGCTGCATCTGGTCAGCATTATCCGCAGGGAACGCTCTATGTTGTAGCAACCCCCATTGGCAATTTGGCCGACATCAGTTTGCGCGCGCTGTATGTGCTCGGTCTGGTGGACGCCATTGCCTGCGAAGACACGCGCCATACCCAGGCGTTGCTGCGCGCCTATGGTATTGACAAAAATGCGAAGCAACTCATCGCAGTTCACCAACACAACGAGGCGCAGGCTGCAAGCACTGTCATCGACCATTTGCGCCAAGGCCAGCGGGTGGCGTATGTGAGCGATGCCGGGACACCGGGCATCAGCGATCCAGGTGCCCGGCTGGTAGCGGCACTGCAACACCAGCAATTGCGTTGCATTCCATTACCGGGTCCGAGTAGCGTGACCACCGTTTTTTCGGCAGCCGGTTTAGTTGAAGACCACCCTGGCGGTTTTGTATTCAGTGGATTTTTGCCGAGCAAAACCGGGGAGCGGGACCGTGCTGTGGTTGCACTTGCAGCCGAAACGCGAGCGGTGGTCCTGCTGGAGGCACCGCACCGCATTGAAGCGCTGGCACTGGCACTGGCCTCGCTGGGGAGCCGTCTTGTGACCGTGGGGAGGGAACTGACCAAACAATTTGAAGAAATCGCCACCATGGCCGCCAGTGAACTGCCCACGTGGCTGGCCGCTGACGCCAACCGCCTGCGCGGCGAATTTGCATTGGTGCTGCATCCGATGCCGCCCAGCACGGAAACCACGCAGGACACCCGGATTTTGAAATTGCTGCTCGCGCAGTTGCCGCTCAAGACCGCCGTCAAACTTGCAGCCGATATCACCGGTGAGCCACGCAATGCGCTGTACGAAGAGGCTCTGACTCTCAAGGGCGCAAAAGAAGTCGGCTCCGAAGGCTAAAGTGCGCGCAAACTCCTGCGAGAATGCAGAAATGACCCTGCGTTCGCTGATGTTGCTGTTGCACACCTTGCTGCTACCCGTCCTGCTGGTCATAGCGAGCCCGCATGCCGGCGCGGCCGGTTCAACATCACCCGACACGGTGTTTTTGGAAGAAATGACATCGCCCGAGCTTCGCCTGCGCATTGCAGCGGGTGCGACCACTATCCTTGTGCCCATTGGGGGAACTGAACAAAATGGGCCCCACATGGTGCTGGGAAAACACAATGTACGCGCTCGAATTCTGGCGGAGCAGATTGCGCGCGCACTCGGCAACACCGTTGTCGCCCCGGTTATCGCCTATGTTCCCGAAGGCACCATCCAGCCACCCGTGGCACATATGCGTTTCAGTGGAACCATATCCATCCCGGAGTCAGCCTTTGAAGCGGTGCTCGAGGGAGCAGCGCGCAGCTTCAAGCAGCATGGGTTTCGGGACGTGGTCTTTTTAGGTGACCATGGTGGCTACCAAAAAAATGAAGCACGCGTGGCTAGCCGGCTCAACCGCGAGTGGGCTCGCGACTCGCAATTTCGGGTGCACGCCCTGCCGCAATACTATGCCGCGTCTCAGGCGCCCTTTATTGAAATGCTAAAAGCCAAAGGCTTTACCTCTGCCGAAATTGGTACCCACGCCGGTCTGTCCGATACTGCCCTGGCACTGGCCGTGGCGCCGGCGCTGGTTCGCGGTGATCGTCTAGCCCTGGGTGCCAAGACTTTCCAGATGGACGGTGTATCCGGAGACCCTCGCCGCGCGACGGCAGAAATCGGTCAATGGGGCGTACACGCTATTGTGGATGTGTCGGTCGCGGCCATCCGCGAAGCCATTCGAACACGCCTAGTCCGCTAACATTTCAAAGAGAAAACATGATCAATTACGCAAACCGCTGGAAGGCGGGCGCAGGACTGTCAGCCATTTGTGGCACCTTGTTGTTGCTATCCACGCAGGGTGTTCAATCGGGCACTCCGACAGCGCCGGTCGTGGCTGTGGCAACGGTACCCGGCATGCCTGGAGTCTCCAATCCCAAGAACCTGTATGCGGATACTGCCAGCAGCCAAATGAGTGCTGCAGTTAAAGGAGACCTGGAGCGAATCTATGTTCCCAACTTGCGGGGTAATAGTGTCACCGTCATTGATCCTGTAGCCATGAAGGTTGTGGACCAATTTAAGGTCGGTCGCAGTCCGCAGCACGTGGTTCCCTCCTGGGACTTGCGCACGCTATGGGTTGCCAATAACGCAGAGCGCACCAACGAAGGCAGTCTCACGCCAATTGACCCGCGCACCGGCAAGCCCAGCGGCCCATCCGTAAAAGTAGACGATCCGTACAACATGTACTTTAGTCCGGACGGGAAGTCCGCCATTGTGGTGGCCGAAGCCCGCCACCGGCTGGATTTCCGTGACCCAAAGAGCATGGCCCTGCAGTACTCCATCGATGTACCCCAGTGCGGCGGCATTAACCATGCCGATTTCTCCATCGATGGTCGCTTCGCCATGTTTACCTGCGAATTCAATGGCAGCGTGGCCAAGATCGATTTGGTGGAACGCAAGGTTCTGGGTTACCTCAAACTCGCCATGCCGCGGACCCGCTTGAAGGACACACCAGTAAAGCCCAATTCGAAGGGCGAACCACCTGCCAGCGAGATCTGCACAGCGACCAAGGGCATGCCCCAAGACATCCGCATATCCCCCGATGGCAAGCGCTTTTTTGTCGCGGATATGGATGCAGACGGAGTCCACGTCATCGATGGCGATTCTTTTACAGAAGTCGGCTTCATCGCAACGGGCGTCGCATCGCATGGGCTATATCCGAGCCGAGATGGGAAGAAGCTCTACGTCGCCAACCGTGGATCGCACCGCATCCACGGCCCACGTAAAGGGCCCGGTAGCGTGACCGTGATCGACTTTGCAACCGAGAAGGTCTTGGCGGAGTGGCCCGTACCAGGTGGCGGCAGCCCTGATATGGGCAACGTCAGTGCAGATGGCAAATGGCTCTGGCTGTCAGGCCGCTTTGACGACGCAGTCTACCGAATTGACACCACAACGGGGGACATGGTCATTCTCAAAGCGGGTCCTGAGCCCCACGGGCTGACTGTATGGCCGCAACCCGGCCGCTACTCACTGGGACACACCGGCAATATGCGCTGATTGCACTCGTGGTTCTACCCTTGATAGCCCTGCACGCAGTCGCGTAGAACAGCTTTCATGGCGATGGGGTCATTGACCTCAATTGCGTTGCGCAGCGCCTGCAATTGCATTTGCAGCTCCGGCCAGACCAGAAAATGTTCATGCGCTTTCATGATGCGCACATGGGCTGTAGGCGTTGGATTGTCCCCGATGAGCAGTTCCTCATAAAGCTTTTCGCCAGGGCGTAGGCCAATAATGGCAATGGCGATATCTCCATCCGGATACGTCTCGTCTCGCACCTGCATACCCGATAACTCCACCATGCGCCGGGCTAGGTCCAGTATTTTGACGGGCTCGCCCATATCCAATACAAACACGTCTCCTCCAGATGCCATGGCACCCGCCTGCAGCACCAGCTGAGCGGCTTCGGGGATGGTCATGAAATAACGGGTCACGTCCGCATGGGTCACAGTTAAGGGACCACCTGCCATCATTTGACGCCGGAACAAGGGCACCACACTTCCGCTGGAACCCAACACATTTCCAAAACGGACCATGCTGAAACGTGTACTGGCCTTTTGTAAATCACGGTCCGACAGCGCTTGCAGAACCAGTTCTGCCATGCGCTTGCTGGCACCCATGACGTTTGTGGGACGGACCGCCTTGTCCGTGGACACCAGTACGAAACTCTCAACACCATGGTCTTGAGCAACAGTCGCCATGTTCAATGTGCCAAACACATTGTTTTCGATACCTTCCTTGGGGTTCGATTCCACAAGCGGAACGTGCTTGTAGGCGGCCGCATGGTAGACCGTCTGTGGGTGGTATAGACGACACACCTCGTGTAGCCGGCCGAGATTGGTTACGCTTCCCAACAGTGGCACCAACTCCACCGCAAATGAATGCGCCGTGCAGAGGCGTTGCAGTTCTTGATCAATGCTGTATAGGTTGTACTCACTATGCTCCAGGAGCAAAAGCTGGCGCGGGCGCTCTGCCACGATCTGACGGCACAACTCGCTCCCAATGCTGCCTCCGGCACCGGTTACCAATACCACCTTACCCGCCAGATTGCGCGCCAACAAATCGGTGTTGGGAGGCACGGGATCACGCCCCAACAAATCCTCAATATCCAATTCCTTGAAATCCTGAATCGTCACACGGCCGCTGGCAAGGTCACCCCAGTCCGGCAACGTGCGAATATGAACTGGGATATGGCGCAGGCTTTCGATGATCGCCTTGCGACGCGCACGGGAAGCCGTGGGTAACGCCAGCAAAATATCGGTAACCCCCTGATCGATAACCAAAGACGCCAGGCTGGAGGCGGCAAACACAGGAACTCCATTGACGCTGTGGCCAACCTTGGTCGGATCATCATCCACAAATCCAACCAATTGAAATGGAGCAGCGATACCCATAGCCGAAGCGGTCTGCGCGCCTGCCGTTCCGGCGCCAAATATAAGAAACCTACCAGATGATTGGCCGTCGACGCGCCCAAGACCTATCAACCAAAACCGCGCCCCCGTCCGACTCGCACCCACCAGAAGAAAGAAAATCAGGGGCTGCAAAACCCCCAGACTGCGCGGAACCCAAATCCACTGCTGCAACCACAACAAAAGTGGAAGCAAAATGAGCGCATAAACGAACGTTGCCTTGGCGGTGGCGACCAAAGCAGCCTGACCGGTATAGCGGAAGATTGCCCGGTACAAACCGAATCGGATGAAAACTGGAACGAACAAAACCAGCGTCAGCCCATAAACCCACCACTGGGCGCCAACCGGCCAATGCAACATATCCAGACGCAATGAGAAGGCAAGCCAGGTGGCAAGAATCGACAACCCCATATCCAACGCCAAAACCACCAATCGCTTGGCCGACCGCGACCAGCCAAGTACTCTGCTCTGCATGTGAATGTTGTTGTTTCGGGTCCGAACTAAATAGCAAACTCTTCTTTGGTCCGGCCCTCAGCCAGCAGGGCAGCCAGCCAACGAGGTTTCAGGCCTCTTCCACTCCAGGATTCTCCATTCGGACCACGGTACTTGGCCGCAACCGCAACGCCAACCTTCCTTTTGGTTGCCGCCGCCTTTACGACACCAGCTCCCGCTGCTTTACCTTTGCTTTTGCGGCCTTTGGGCGCAGCAGACTGCAAATCCTTGATCGTGATTCCAAAGGCCTGCATTTTTGCGCGAATGTCCAATACCGTTTTATCAAATTCCCTACTTTTAATATCAGCCGCTTGTTTTTGCAACTTCTCGATTTGACTCTGAATATCAATCAAACTATTCATGGTATTTCTCCTGTTAATCGTTTCAATGGGTAATGTCGGTTCGCATAATAACCTTCAACGCCGTCCAACATAATATCCTGATATCTAGCAAGAGGGATTGACGTTCAAGGTATTCACGATCCAATGCCACCTTTTGCGGAATGGGCAGCTCATCCCTTCCATTGATCTGCGCCCAGCCGGTCAACCCTGGCACCAGGGTATCCACTCCACACTGGGACCGCAGAGCGATCAGATCGTTCTGGTTGTAGAGCGCAGGGCGAGGTCCCACAAAACTCATATCGCCCTTGAAAATGCTCCAAAGCTGCGGAAGTTCATCCAGGCTGCTTTTCCGCAAGAACCCACCAATTGGCGTGAGATGATCTTCGGGGTTGGAGAGCAAATGGGTTGCCACTGCCGGCGTGCCCAGCCGCATACTACGGAACTTGGGCATTCTAAAAATACGGTTATAACGACCGACCCGATCAGACCAATACAACACGGGGCCTGGCGAACTAAGACGGACCATAATGGCGACCAGAACAAATGGAATCGACAAAACAGCCATTACCCACACAGCCATAACCAGATCAAAAATGCGTTTCATGTATTATTTGATTCAATTGGGATGAACCGACCGATACCAGTCTGCGGTTGCTTGCAGGCCTTGGCGCAAGGTAAATGGGGGATACCAATCTAGTTCACGGTACACCTTGCTGCTGTCCACTCGTAAGGAACTGAGCAGTCGTTCAAATTCCGCAGTTGAACCCGTCACATTGCCCAGCATTTGCAGCAAAAACGGGGGAACCGGTAACAGCCGCGATGGAACGCCCAGGGCCCTGGCAAGACCCCGCAACAAGGCATGGGTGGAGACGGGGGTTCCATCGCTGACCAAATAGGTATGCCCGTTCGCTGCGGAGTGGCATGCGCAAACGATCAAAAAGTCCACTAAATTCCCCACATAAAGCAAATCGCGAAAATTCTTGGTCGCACCCAATGGCAAAGGTATACCGCGGTGGACCGCACCCAATAGACGCAAAAAATTGCCTCCCACCCCTGGTCCGTAAATTAACGGTGGGCGCACGGTCACCACCTCCAATTCACCGGCCAATTGAATCAATCGCAATGCTTGCTCCGCTTCCCATTTTGAAACTGAATAGGGATTATGAGGATCTGGTGTGTCTTGATCCGTGAACTCCAAATTTCCGCGCGTACTGGGCCCATTCACACCAATAGAGCTGACGTTAACCAACCTGCGCACGCCCGCCACTATGGCGGCATTTGCCAATGTAATAGTGCCCATGGTGTTGACGCGACGAAACTCCGCCAGCGGATCCCTGGACTTGTCGTGCATGATATGGACGCGCGCTGCCAGATGGATGACCACATCGCAATCAGCAAGTGCAGTCGCCCATTCGGTTTCGCCATCCACATTGCCAACAGCGACATTCTCAACACCCGAAGGCAATAGGCAGTGGGTCCGCGTAATTCCCCGTACCGATAATCCTCGCTTGACCGCCTCTTCACAAAGGGCTCGACCTACGAATCCGTTGGCACCAGTAATCCCTAGTATTTTGGGCCTTTTCATTTCCATCCCACGAAAGCCAATGCCACGCATGACAACGCAAACAACCATTGGTCACGCGAACGACGCCGACAGTTGGCCGCTTGGAACGCTAGTCTTAGCATCCTCCAGCGGCCCCCGCCGACCCAACTACGCACAAAGACGTCGTCGTGTAAACCAATCTGCCCAGCAATCAATCGCGCTTGATTCAGACCCCAACCACTTAATACTTGTCGTGCACGCCAAACAAAGGCGACCCAGCCCGCATTGACGCCGACCTGATTTTTGGCATGCTGGCGATACATGAGACTGGCATAGCCATCAATAACCCATTGATAACCGCGCGCACGCGCATAAGCATAGATAAACCAGTCATGCAATCCAATTTGCGCCAATTCTCCAATTTTTTGTTGTAAAACGCGCTGCATTTCCACGGCGAGTTTGCAACTGATAACAAAAGTGCAGCCAGGACCAGCAGATTCAAATAAATAGTCCCACTTGCGTTGTGCAAAAGACTTCTTGATATAAAGCGACTTACCCGATTCCCAAAATGCAACTACGTCGCTGGAATACCCGTCTGCGCCATTTTCGATCAGGGAATCCTTTGCACGCGTTAACTTCCCAGGCAGCCAGATATCATCTTGATCTGCAAAGGCTACATAGTCAAAACCAGAGAAATCGCAATCACGAAGTAACCGAAAAAAGTTCTGCGCAGCACCTCCGAATGTCTCCCCAGTCGGCAGCACAACAATACGGGAATCCAACGCCTGCAAGTTGAGAAACCAGGCCTCGGTTCCATCCATGGAGCGATCAATACTGGCAAAAATCGTGACATTTACGCCCGTTTGATTCAATATCGAATCAACTTGCTGTTGAAGATAGCGAACACCATTGAATGCAGCCAAACAAACGGCTATCGACGGAACATCATTGGAAAGTGATGGCATGCAAATCAAGCGCGGCGCAGCAAACGGACGACAAAAAGTCGTCGCATGTACTTGACCAAAGAATAACAATACAGAAACATCAGATACGGGAGAGGAATTTTTCCTTGTCCGGAAAAATACCGATAGTTCGCAAGCTCCCCTTTTTCCATAAGCCACATATCGGCGCTGAGTCCGGCTGCGCCATATCCAGGCTTATAAATTGCGACCAACTCAACCTCCAGTTTAACCGTCGCAAATCCTGCATCCAAGATTGCCAACCACAAGCGGTGATCCTCCATGTACCGCACCCCTTCGGCAAAGCGCAGCGGAATTTCCCGCTTGAGCATGACGGAGGGAGTTACAAATGCGTGTCGTACCAACAGACTGCCCCAAGTGATGGGACGAACTCTCTGGAAATAGATGATCCATTGGGGAGCACTCCCCGATTCCTGTGGCAGTTGGCGACACGCGTGCCCGCTGAGCGCTACTTCAGGATGCGCATGCATATACGCATACTGCACTTCAATTTTTTGTGGATGCCAGGCGTCGTCTGCATCCAGAAAGGCCACATACGGTTGCGTAGCGATATTCCAACCAGCGTTACGGGCAGAGGCGGCGCCACGGTTGTCTGGTAGTTCAACCACCTTGACCCAATCACCATACTGGCGTTGTAGAGAATGCAAAATTTCTACCGTTCCATCTCCGCTGGCATCATCCACCAATACCAGCTCGGCTGGCTGCATCGTCTGTGATGCAACAGATTCCAATGCGCGCGCGATGGTCGCGGCACACCGATAACAGGGAACGACAACTGTGACCGCTGCGGTATTCATGCGGTGCGAAATGCCTTCCAAACTGCGCGCAGGCGATCAGGCCGACCTACCAACACGCGCTTTACCAGCATTCTCAGCAGCGCCAAAAAAACGGATACCGCCGGTACTGGGGCGTGACGCCTCAGGAAACGAAAACAAGAGCGAGCTGCGTACTCATCCAGCAGTGGGTTCCCGAACCCAAGGCTGCTCGATTGGTTGTGCCACACCTTGGAATTTTTGGACACGGTCAATTTCCAGCCAGCACGACGCAATCGAAACCCCAGGTCAGTATCCTCCCAGTACATGAAAAAACGTTCCTGATCGAACAAGCCCACTTCATTCAACGCAGTCCCGCGCAACAACATCGATGCTCCGGAGACAAAGTCAACCGCACCAGCAGCCAGGCAATGTGTCGATCGCCCCAGCCAAAGATTGACACGCCCACCACCCCATAACTGAACACGTGCAGTGTCTTCTGCTTCAAACACGACAGACCCAACGGCACCCACAGACTGGTCATGATCAGCTACATGGACCAGGGCTGAAAGCGCTCCACGGTCCACCGTTGCATCGCTGTTGATCAGCCAAACATACTCCGCACCTTGTTGAAGCGCATAGCGAATGCCCACATTGCAGCCACCGCCAAAGCCAAGATTAGAACCGGCATGCAACAACTTCAAAGTAGGAAACGCTTGGCTGATGTGCCGTACAGAATCATCCGACGAGTTATTGTCTACGATTAAAACCGTAAAATTGTCGCCATCCATTTGGAGCAGCGACGCCACGCAGGCGACGGTGTCACGCCAGCCATTCCAATTGAGCACAATGACGCATACACGCGTCATCTATTTCCCCTGTCCATCGGCTTAAACCGCAAAGCCCGAGCTTCCACCACATGCCAAGACAAGTATGCGAAACCCCAAGTCAGCAACAACGACATTACCAAGAGGGCACCAAAGGGTATTTGGCGTCCTCGCCCCCAGCCAATGACCAATTGCTGAATCGGAAATGCATAGATGTACACCCCATAGGACAAATCACCCAAACGATCTGTTAATTTGGCCCCAATTGCAACTTGTCGGCCCCAATGCACGAGCGCCGCCGCGCATACGAGCATCGCACTGCGCTCTAACCCCCTTGGCCCCATAGCCACGAATAAAACCAGTGCAACCATGGCCAATGCGCGTGCGGACATATTTGGGGGCGACTTCAGACAATGTCCATAAAAGACACCCCACCAAAACATCGCCACCATCTCGAAATAAAGCGAATACCGCTCACCGATCAGCAGTACGCCATAGTGCGTAAACAAAACAGCACACAGTAAACCGACTGATAGCAAACTTGCCTTACCCTTCGGCCAGAAAACCGCCACCGCACCAATTACTGCTACCGTGATGTAGCAAAAATACTCTACTGGCAGCGTCCACAACGACCCGTTGACTATCCCGGGCATGGCGTTGCCCACAAACACCCCCGGCAGGACGTAAGGCGTCAAGAATAGCGCCGTCCAAAAATACCGCCAAGTCACTGCTGATCCGAAATAGTCCGACAACGAAAGGGTGGTGACAAGCGGCCCCAAAAGAAATATCGACAACAAACACACGACCCACAATCCCGGAAATATGCGCAAAGAACGACGGAGAAAAAATCGCCACGCATGTGGGTCACGTTCCCAACTAGCCCAAACCAGCCACCCACTCAGAAAAAAGAATATGGTGACACCCGCGCCGCCCCATGTATTCCAGCCCATGAACTGGGGCTCCGACAGACCCATCAATGCAAACTGATGACTGAACAACACCATGGTTGACGCCACCAATCGCAATAGGTCCAGAGAGTTCTTGTTCATATCACGGCAATCCGGATGATCATGATTGTGACCGGACGCACACCAGTTGAACGATGTCTTGTTGGGAGGCGCTCAAAGCAGGTGCGCCTTTCAAGAACGCTTTGGCGGTGCGAACGTCGTCAAGCGATATTTGCAGTGCCCTGCTATGTATGCGCTCTGACTCAATAGCGGTCTCCAGGGGTTGCGAGGAAACCTGTGTGCAGCACAAACCCTCCGCCCGCAACCATTCCGTCAACCATACAGCATCGGGAATAGCTAGATGCCGTGGCGCCTCCAGCCCGCGCCAATTTCCACCATAATGGACACGCAATCCACTGGAAGCATTCGGCGCACTCAACAAAAGAACCCCCTGTGGCTTTAGCGATGCCAAGAGCATACGCAACAGATTCATGGGCTGATGCACGTGTTCCAACACATGCGAGCAAACCACACAATCGACTTGCCCACGGTAGCGCTCCAACAACTCATAGCCACCTTGTTCAACGTGAAGTCCCTGCATTTTGGCAGCCTGAACCGCCGCAGCATCCATTTCAATACCTTGAGCCTGCCATCCCAATTGGTTGGCCAATCGAAGTTTGTCGCCGTTGCCGCAACCAACATCGACCAGCAATCCTTTGGGTAATTGCGCCATCTCCCGCAATCCAAATGGTTCGGCGATAAATGGTTTGAGCCACTGAATTGGTCGCCTAAACCAAGACGGCAATCCCACCCGGGGGTGCAACGAGGTTCGCATGTCCAACGACCAGAATTCATTGCGAATCCGTTGTTTCAAACCCGCCAAAAGACCGGCTACCTTTTCATCTCCGTGGGTGTAATAGCTGCGGTACGCCTTACCAATGCTGTCAACCGTTGGCCGAGGATGCAGATAGAGTGCCTTGCAGTTTCCGCAATCCCAATACCGCCAATGTCCGGGCGCGCAACCAAAAGCCCAATCCTCTATTCCTTCATAGGCTAGCGTACGATTTGCCTCACCACAATACGGACAGTTAGCCACATCCTCTAGTGCGACTATTGGCCAAGTTTCAGACACCATACAGTCTCCGCACTGCAAAACGCAACAATACCCAGTCCAACGTCACACGTACCAACCACGCCAGCGCAGCGCCCAACAACCCCCAGCGCGACGTCAGTGCCCACAACACCACCAGATACAGCCCCAACTCGACCACATGAAACACAGCTGTCACCCTTGGATTTCCCTTGGCCTGGATCAAGATAAAGGGAATAGATGCCAACGAATTAATCCAAATTCCGATGCACAGCACCAGCACCACGGGCATCGCATCGTGAGCAAAAGTACTGGAAATCCAGATCGACAATGCGGGATAGGCCGCTAATCCGGCCAACCCACAAAGAACCAACATGACCCACCCCACCTTCCGGTAAATATGGTGATAAGACTGCATGACCTGCACATCGTTCATGGCCGCCAACCGGGGCATGAGCGCAGATGTCAATGCAGCTGGAATCAGCAACAGGCGCAAAAGTGCCTCTTGTGGAATGACGTATAACGACAGCTGGTCCGCACCAACGGTAGCACTCACAAAAAATCGGTCACCGTACACCATCAGCGGGCCCACAATCCCTGTTACAATAACCCAGAAACCATAGTGCCACAGACCGTTGAAATGCTGCCGTGTCAGTGCAGCGAAACGCGAAAACAATATCTTGCGCAGCTGCAGTGCCATCATCACCAGTACCAGACAGCGACCCAACACCAAATACATCGCAATCCAGCCTAGGCTAGGCCCATGGGTACTCACGGATACCGCTGGTAGTGCAAACATCCAGGTCCCCAAAATCATCCGTCCGGCATTCGATGCGGCAAATCGGTTTAACCCCTCCATGGCACCGCGCAAACCGCTGGCCAACGTTGTAGGGAGTACACCCGCCGCCGCAATAAAGAAAGCATGACGGGCATCCTCTTGTAACACCGGACTGATTTGGAGCCACTGACTGGCCAAACCAGGTGTCAACAACGCGACGACGCAGACACCCAACAACCCAGCAACTCCGGTCAATAACAGCCCGGCTCGAAGTACCGCCGCCCCCTGTGTGTCCAGATCGGAAGCCGTCAATCGGCTCAACTGAAAGGTCAGTGCCCGACCCACACCGAAGTCGAACAGGCTGAAATATCCAATCAAACCCCAGATCAGTGTCAACACACCAAACGATTCACCACCCAGGTGCCTCAAGGTGTAGGGAATAAAAGCGACGCCAGCCAGCAGGGGCACTGCACTGCCCGCCAGATTCCACAACGTATTGCGTTTAAGTGACATCGACGGAACTGCTCAGGCAAAAAGACTTAAATCGAATGCGTAGCGCCTATACATATCAACGGAAATCCGTATCACCAGCCATCAACCACCACCGATTCTTGAATAGGTGTGCACGTGGATCATCGGTCCAACAGCTGGTCGGAATGCTGATATTGATTGCCTCCTCTTTACCACCACAGTCTATAAACCGCTGCGCCTGATTTTTGGTAATCCAACAATAGAGCGATGCCAGCCCCCAAAGGCCCGTGACCCGACGCGCCTGATCAATGAGCAGGGGAATGTTTTTCAAGGGCGCTACCACATCCAGCAGTTCACAGGCATTCTCGACGCGTCTTAAAACCAAGAGCCCCAGAGGCTCTCCAGACCAACGCATAGTGACCATCAATAACTCGTAGTGGTTGTGGGGATGATGAACGTAACGATGCTCCAGGTAGTTCCAATCCCGAACGCCCACGACATCTTGTTGCAGGTCCTGCGCCATGGTGACCCACAATGCATCCACTTCCGCATGGTCTGACTCATTGTGAGCATTCAACGCCCTTGCGCGCGTACGCCAGCGATAGCCCGGTGCAGAGCTTGGCCACGTTACAGATACCAGTTGCCCAACTTCCGCATAGAGCCCCATCTTTTCCGCGACCAGCATCGCGCGCGCGTTAGGAAACCCGAACCCCAGTGGTCCATAAATTTCAGCACTCGTTGCTGCCGTCAGCAGAAAGGGGCCCTTTCGCGTCATCACACCCCGTTCCTCAGGGTGAACCATCACATCGCAAATCTGAAAAGCCCACTCCGGTGTGCCACACAGCAATATATCCCGGTACATGCCGCCGTAATGGGCAATCGTCACGCCATTGCGGGCCGCAGTTGCGGCGTTGCCTCGACCTTGTCCGTACTTCCAAACCCATAAGTCACGACTCAACGGGTGCCCAAAAACCTCGTGGAATAAAGTGGCAATATTCGAGAAATCATCCGATATCACATGGCGAATTTGCCAACGCGGAACAACCGATTTGCGCAGGACACGTACAAAACCCGAGTCAGCATTCAACACCTCGTCTGGCTCTGGAGACTGTTCGTCAAACCCACAACGCGCACCGATTGCCACCGCATGGTCCAGCCAGTGTGGCATGCGCGCGGCGAGGGGATACTCTCCGTCCAACACGACCACCCCATCCATCGGTAGCAACCTGTCAAGTTGGTTGAACAGGGCTAAAGGATGGATTCGGTTTGAGAACCCCTGCAATATTGCTGCCCCGAAGCCTTTGGCAGCATCTTCTGCCGCAGGCCATCCGATTTGATCCATACCCTGCCGAGTGTGTGTGGGAGATTGGATGGACTCTCCCTCTTGGAACTTCCGAGCAACACTGACTTGATAACCTTGGGCCTCCAACCAAGCTGACAGATTGTCGGTAGACAGGGTGAAATGCAAAATTCGGGCGGGCGCCGGTGGTAAAAACCGCATGAGTACTGCGTTGGATGTATGCACGCTATCGGCCCACAAAATGTGACAATTTTAGAAAATCAAGTCAATCAGCGGCTCAAAATCCGACCGGATTCACGCCGCCTGTTGACAAACCTGGCCCTGCATCACAACGCCATGCATGCAGCAGCGACACCACGCCCTGTTCCAGATGGTCCTGACTGAAGTGCAATGTGGCGACGTTGGTCGCGCCGTCGTAAATATGGATGCCGTCTTCACTTAGCAAGTAGGCGCCAATGAAGTACTCGCCCTTGAGCAAAGGGATATTGGGGAACTCAATGGTGGCAGAGCCACGGCCTGCGGCATCTCTGCGCAACACGAGTCCATCAGCCTTGGTACTGTTACTGGCAATCCAGCGCCCATCTGGGGAGTGAATCGAAATAGCGACCACCGGTGGGAGAAGCGCAGGGTCAGAGGCAAAACCCATGGTAACGAGCACCGTTTGCTGCGAACTCTTCACCGTTAAGGAGTTGCCTGGTACGCCATCCACCTGGGTCTGCACGCCAAGAATGCGAGCTGTTCCGGACGGCACAGGAATCAGGGCTTGATCTATCGTCGTGCTGACCGGCGCGGAATCTATATCCAGAAAATTCTGATAGCGGGCAACTACTGTGGCCGGATCTCCCATGAGCTGAACAACCCCTTTTTCAAGCCACAGCGCACACGTGCACAATGCCTCGATCTGGTATACCGAGTGAGAACAGAACAGGATGGTTGCGCCCTTTTCCTTCAATCGCATGATACGGTCAAAAGACTTGCGCGCAAAGGCTCCGTCACCTACGGAAAGGGCTTCGTCTATTATCAGAATGTCGGGATCGACGCTGGTGGCTATGGAGAAGGCCAAGCGCACATACATGCCGCTGGAATACGTTTTGACCGGCTGATGGATGAAGTCCTGGATGCCGGAGAACTCGACGATTGAGTCATAGCGCGCATCGATCTCGTCCTTGCTCAGCCCCAGTATGGAGGCATTCAGGTAGATGTTTTCCCGGCCCGTGAACTCAGGGTTAAAGCCGGCACCCAGTTCTAACAACGCGGCCACGCGCCCGTGTACGGTTACCCGTCCAGTTGTGGGTGTCAGGGTGCCGCAGATCAGTTGCAGCAGCGTGGATTTACCGGCGCCATTTCGACCCACCAAACCCAAAACCTCGCCCTTGGGTAACTCAAAACTGACATCGTGCAACGCGGCAAATTCCTTGAAGTAACGTTTGCGCCCGCGCATGACCATCTGTTTGAGGCGGTCGATCGGGCGTTCATACAATTGAAACGCCTTGCCCAGGTGTTGCGCGTGAATAGCGATATTGTTAGAGGACATCGGCAAAGCCTTTGCGCGTCAACTGAAAGAAGACCCCACCCAGCAAAGCGAACACACAGGCCACCAAACCGTAAAGGGCCAATGCGCCCCAGGCCGGCCATTGGCCAATCAGCAATACGGCGCGCACCTGCTCAATGATCAGGGTCAATGGGTTTAGCATCATCCAAAATTGAATATTTGGATTCAGACTGGACACAGAGTAGAAAACAGGCGATAGAAACATGATCAGGCTGACGATCATGGACATCACCGGACTCACATCGCGCACAAACACACCAATGGCCGACAAGAACCATCCAAGACCCAGCAACAATGGCAGAAATGGCAACAAGACCAAGGGCAAAGCCAGCGCGGTGATGGGTAGTCCACCACGGGCAATCAACAACACCAACAACAGTGTGGCCGCACTAATGAGCAGGTGGAACAGGCCAGAAAGCACAGTCACCCAGGCCAGCAACTCTATCGGGAAAATCACCTTCTTAACCAGATTTGGCTGTTCCACTATCAGATTAGGTGCTCGATTGGCGACTTCTGCGAACAGGTTGAAAACCAATAGTCCGGCAAAGACCTGCAATGCAAATTCGATTCCACTGTCCCTGTGTGTTCCTGGCCAACTAGCCCGAAAAACCCCAACAAACACAAACGAATACACCGCCAACATGAGCAGCGGCGTGAGAAAAGTCCACGCCAACCCCAGTAGTGAGCCGCGATAGCGGCCCAATACGTCGCGTCGGGCAAATTGCCAGAGCAGGGATCGGCTGTGAATCGGAATGTAGGAGCGTTGGAGAAAAGTCACGAGGAGTAGTTTAACGGGGCAGTAGTTAGTAGATGCCACCTACTCCACGCCACCATCTGCGCGTACAGTTACGTTTACGTACCGACACGCGGCATGCGTGCTAGCGCAATACCCAACTTTTCAGGAGCATCCATGGTCAAAAAACTGCAAAAAAACCAATCCTCACCAGCAGCCCACGCGGCACTGACCGGGTCGGTAAAGGATTCTGCGCAACAAATCTGGCAAGCTGGCTTGGGCGCGTTCACGCGGGCACAGGCCGAAGGCTCCAAGGCATTTGAAGCGCTGGTCAAGGAAGGCGTAACCATCCAGCGGAAAACCCAGGCTGCCGCCGAGGAAAAGATTTCCGAAGCCACCAGCAAGATGTCCCACATGGCTACCGATATCAGCTCCAAGGCGTCAGGCCAGTGGGACAGGCTGGAAAACATATTTGAAGAACGCGTCGCCAAAGCCCTTAACAAGCTAGGTGTACCTTCCGCCAAGGATGTGAACGCGTTGATTGCCCGCATCGACGAGCTAAACAAGGCAGTGCGGAAGCTGTCGGCCAAAGCCCCCGCGCCGAGGCCTGACTCCAAACCAGTCGCCAAGGCCAGCAAGCCCACCGCCAAAACGCGCAAGACGCCTGCACCAAAAGCCGCAACTAAGGCGATCCCCAAGCGCGCAACGCCGATTCGCAAGCCAGCCGCAGCAAAGGGTGAATAAATTGTTGTATGTCGATGGATGGCAAAAAGGGGCGCTCAAGCGCCCCTTTTCAATGTGAAATATGCCTCCATGTGAATGAAATTGAGCTTGTATTGATGTATTGCAATGCAGCAAATTTGATTGGCGTGGCACTCTACACTTTGCACCTATGAACGCGAACACAAAAACACCCCCAAAAATCGCATTGGCGCTGGCTGGCGGTGGCCCGTTGGGAGCCATTTACGAGGTTGGGGCCATGTGCGCGCTGGAAGAGTCGCTGAATGGCTTGGACTTTACCAAGCTGGACCATTACGTCGGGGTCTCCGCAGGCGGCTTCATCGTGGCCGCATTGGCCAATGGCATAACGCCGCGCGAACTGTGCGCGTCCTTCATTGAAAACGACAGCGAGCCGTCTGAGACCTTCGACCCCTCCTGGCTACTGACCCCTGCCTATGGCGAGTTCGTTCGCCGTGGCGCCATGCTCCCAAAATTGATTCTGTCTGCCCTGTGGCATGTCACCTTGGGTCGCAAGTCCATCATGAGCGCTATTGAGCATCTCAGCCCAGCCCTGCCAACCGGTGTATTTTCCAATGCCGCAGTCAATACCGAAATGGCCCGCCTATTCAGCCAACAGGGCCGCACCAATGATTTTCGCAAGCTCAAGTCCAAGCTGACTCTGGTGGCCACCAATCTGGACAGTGGCGAGGCCGCACCTTTTGGCCGCCCCGGTTGGGACCATGTGCCGATCTCTCAGGCCGTGCAAGCCAGTTCGGCCTTGCCAGGCCTGTTCCCACCGGTGGAGATAGACGGCCAGTGCTATGTAGACGGCGCATTGAAAAAGACCATGCATGCATCCGTTGCACTGGAAGACGAAGTGGGCCTTTTGATTTGCCTGAACCCACTGGTGCCCTTTGACGCCACGGCCCCCCAAGTGGAAAAAGTGATGCGCGCTGGACTGCCTGCGCATAAGCGGGAGATTCCCCGCATCATTGATGGCGGCCTTCCCGCCGTGCTGAGCCAGACCTTTCGCTCGATGATCCACTCCCGCATGGAGTTGGGCATGAAGCACTACGAACACGCCTATCCGCACACTGACATCTTTCTGATCGAGCCCGACCACCGCGATCCCGAGCTCTACCTGGCCAACACTTTCAGCTATGCGCAGCGCCGACACCTGGCCGAACACGCCTACCAGCAAACCCGCCAATTGCTGCGCTCGCGCAAGACCAGCCTATCCGCCAAGCTAACACACCATGGCATTACGCTCAACCATGCGGTCCTGGACGACCACAAACGCCATCTGTGCGCGCCACCCAAAGCGCCAACCCGCATCGGACGCGCGATTGCCACGCTGCAAGAAGTCATGGACGATCTGGGTGAGACCGTGGCCCTGGCTGCCCGCTACACCGCCCACTGAGCAAACACATATGGTCAAGAAAGCACCCCGCCGCACCGCAGAACGCATTCTGGAAGTCACGCTGGAGCTATTCAACCGCTTTGGCGAGCCCAATGTCTCGACGACACTGATTTCAGCCGAACTGGGCATCAGTCCTGGAAACTTGTACTACCACTACCCTGCCAAAGACGAGCTGATCAACTCCCTGTTTGACCGCTACGAAAAGGCACTCAATGAATTGCTCAATGCCAGCGACAGCGTGCGCGATGTGGAAGACGCCTGGTTCTTCATGCACACCCTGTTCGAGCTAATCTGGCAATACCGTTTTCTGTATCGTGACCTCAACGACCTGCTGAGCAAGAACCGGCGTCTGGAAACACACTTTCAATGGGTCCTCAAGAACAAGACCCGTGCGGTCAAGGCCATGCTCGACAGCATGAGCCGTTTCGGTGCTGTTCGAATCGACTCCCGTGAAATGGAAACAACTGCCACCAGCATGGTCGTGGTGCTCACTTATTGGCTGAGCTTTGAATATGTCAAGGACCCGCGTAACGCCTTGGAGCCTGAGAGCGCGCAGGCCGCGCTCATGCGTGGTGCCCACCATGTTCTGAATTTGCTGGTCCCATACCTGGAAGCTGAACAGCGCACCCATTTGTTGACCTTGGTAGGCGCTTACAGCCCGCCAGCGCCCACTTGAAACACAACGATAACAACAAGAAGGTGGCCACGTCGCACGCAACCGCACCGTAGGCAACACCCACAACACCACAGGAGACAACCGATGACGCCATGGACGGCTTTTAACTACCAAGGCGAATACGTGTTTGATGCGGCACGGGTCAAAAAATATTGGCTACAACTCCACGCTGGTGACCTGGAGCCGTTACCGAACGACGAAGCAGTACTGGCTGCTTGGGCACAGTTTCATGGCGGGGCGTTCCAGAAGGCGACCGAGCTAGGCCTGCAGGCTGGCTCAGCTGGCAGCACGGTCGCTAACAAGGCCACTTGCATTTACGCCAACTACCTGGAACCCAAAGAGAAGAATCGGCAAATCCTGTTCCTGCAGGTGGCCGAGCGAGCCGCGGCACAGGCAGCAGCAGAACCCGGCAACCCGAACGCGTATTACTGGCAGGCCTATGCGTTGGGGCGTTACAGCCAGGGCATTAGCGTAGCCAAGGCCTTAGCCCAGGGCGTAGGCGGAAAAATCAAATCGGCATTGGAAAAAACCATTGCATTGCAACCCCAGCATGCCGATGCCCATGTCGCACTGGGCGCCTTCCATGCTGAAGTAATTGACAAGGTGGGAGCATTGATTGCCAACATGACCTATGGCGCCAAGAAGGAAGCCAGCCTGAACTTGTTCGAACGGGCACTCAGCCTCGCGCCGCAGTCGGCCATTGCACGCATTGAATATGCCAATGCTTTGGTCATTCTGGAAGGTGACAAGCGCATGACCGAGGCCACCCGGTATTACCAACAGGCCGCCGCCATGCCGGCACTGGATGCCACAGCGAGGCTCGATGCAGAAATGGCACAGGCGGAACTGGCCAGCTAATAGCGCCCCTGCGAAGAAACTAGTTTTCGTCTCCCCAAGGCAACATCAAGGTCACCGTCGAGAGCTTGGCAAACTCTGGCGCGAATCGGTCGATGATGGCCTGCGGGTCTGGACACAGGTGGGTGTCTGACACCACGCCAAACTGTACGCCTCCGCCGTAGCTCAGGATGGAAACTCCCAGCCCTACCGTTCCACTTTGGGGCACCCAGACCAGATTCTCTTCTACGGTAGCACCGCAAAATTTGAGTTTCTCACGCGGTCCTGGCACATTGGTCATGACGGCCGTGGTCTTCTTGGAAAACAAGCCCAGCATGGCGTCCTGCAGCGGCTTGACCAGTAGGCCAGCCACGGCCAGCAGCCCGAATGCCAGAAGCGGCTGCATGCTGCCTTTAAGGCCCCGCATGCGTCGGCGCACCTCGTACAACCGCTCAATCGGGTTTTCAATGCCGATCGGCAGCACCAGCGGTGCCAGACCAAACTGGTTTCCCAATAGGTGGGCCTTGCCGGCCTCGCGCAGGTTGACCGGCACCATGGCGCGGATTTCCTTGTCGATGACCGTGTCACCCTTCGCCCGCAGATACTGGCCGATTGCACCAGCTACGCTGCTGAGCAGCACATCGTTGATAGAGCAGTTCAGTGCCTTGCTCACGGCCTTGACCTCGGCCAGTGAAATGGGTGGGCACCACGCCACCCGTTTGGAGTGCCCTGGTACACCCTTCAAACGGGTCGGTGAGTCGTCCGCCATCAGCGCCAGCGCTGCCAGATCAGCTACCGCCCGGTACGCCAGCTTGGCCATGTCGAGCGAGCTGTGCATACCCTTTTCAACGCCCTTGTGCGGCTCCATCAGCAAGCCCATGGAGCGAACAGCGCCGTCACCTGCGGCACCCAGGGCTTTGACCGTCATATTGGTCAGTGGTTTGAGCAGGGCATCGGCAATCCACTCCTCGGCTCCTTCAACGCCTTCCTTGTAGGGACCGCGGTGACTGCGAACCGGCGGCGCAGAGCCACCATCAACCAAGGACTGGGTGACCTGGATCAAGGCAATACCGTCGGCAATGCAATGGTGGATGCGCACCATCATGGCGGAGCCACCCTTGTAATGTTCAACCAGGTGAAACTGCCACAGAGGATGCTGCTTGTCGAGCGGCTGCATCGTGAGTTCGGCCAGGCGGTCTTGCAAGGCTTCTTGTTCGCGGCCAGCAGGTTTTTTGGGTAACTTTTCGATGACCACATGGTTGGCCAAGTCAAAGTCCGGGTCATCCACCCAGGTGGCACCGGCAGCATCTTCTTCGACCCGCTGCGTAAAACGTGAATATTTGAGGAGGCGGTCTTCGATGCGCTGGCAAAGGTCCTGGTATCGAATGCCGGGCCTTAGCACCCAAACGCCCACGATCATCATCAGGTTGGAGGGCGAATCCATGCGCAGCCAGGCCGTATCGACTTTGCTCATGCGCTCGCCGTTCAGCCCCAAGGCCCCGGCCATTGCATGGGTGACGTTCTCCTGTATCGTGTGGGGCGCCGTTGCAACTGGCTTTTCAGCCAGATGGTCAGAAGACATTTCGGTCGCTGGCGCAGCGGCAGCGCGGCGCTTGCGCGGCGCTGTTTTTTTGGCGGTGGCTCGGGTTACCATGGACTCTCCAGTACGGGGGATGGGAACAGGAAACAGTCTGGGCACTGGCAAGTGCCAGCCCGTTGGGGCTACTGTACTATTCTTAAGGCCCTTTGCCCCGTAAGATACTGGACAAATATCCAACACAGTTGGGTATTCTCCCCAACACCGTTGCTGACCCGCCCTAACCGGAGACCTTGATGTCCGATCTGAAGAAAAAATTTGAAGCCGCTGTCGCCAACTCCAAGAACCTGAGCGAGCGCCCCGACAATGCCACGCTGCTCAAAATCTATGCCCTGTATAAGCAGGCCAGCGTAGGTGACAACGCCGAAAAGAAGCCCGGTTTTGTCGACATGGTGGGCCGCGCCAAATGGGACGCCTGGAACGGCCTCAAGGGCACCGACAGCAAGGGCGCAATGCAGCAGTATGTCGATTTGATCGAATCTTTAAGCTAAACAGCCCTCTAGCCCTCGTAAAATATACGCAGACAGCTACTAAAACAATAGTATCGTGGATGCTATTGTTTTTTGGCTACTGCCTTTTTACGCGCCGGTTTCGGTGCCAGTAGGTCGTCCAAGTTTTTGACGATCTCAGCTTCGATGCGGCCCTTGAAAGCCCCCAGCAAAAAACCCAGCTTGGCGTCCAGATCGAAATGATCCGGCGTGACATGCAGTGTGCCGTTGACGCCGGAGCGGGTGAAGGTAACCATATCTCCCTTGGCACCCTCCTTGTAGGTGCATTCCATGCCAAACTCGGCCTTTACCTCCTCGGCCCACGCATAGGCAATTTTGCGGGCTGCCGCCAGGCTCAGGGAATGATCGCGTCGAATGTGCAGTTGTGCCAAAGCCTTACTCCTGGATTTTTGTAGATGATTGGGTTTGGTTCATACTCGCATACAACACATAACCCAGATTGCCATGCTATACAAATTCAAATCCAAAGTCACTGGTGACCTGATCATGCTGGAACCCAACGGACGTCAAATACTGCAATTGATCGGCAAGGACGACCCGACCAGCGCCCACAAAGGCATTCTGCTGCCGGCTGACATGCCAGCCGCGATTGCCGCACTGGAACACGCCATCGCCCAGGACGATGCTGCCCAGCAACAGCATTTACAGGAAGCCCAGGCTGCTGGTAAGACCCAATCACCAGCAGACGGAGTCACGCTGCGCCAGCGGGCGCTACCTTTCATCGAGATGCTGCAGCGTTGCCAGAAGGCCGACAAAGAGGTCGTCTGGGGCGTCTGAGTCCCCTTTTTTGCCTGCTGACCGCAGGCTACTTGTAGCTTCTGGCGTCGTCGATGATCTTGCCGTCGTTGGGCAGACTGCCCAACGGCACCACATCCACCTGTCCGCGCAGCTTGGTCACATCACGGATGGCCTCGCCAATGCGCACAGCCAGGCCCTCAGCCGGATTGGCAACTTCCACGCACAGCGTCATGCTGTCATTGGCCATTTCGCCCGTTACTACCAGCCGTGCCCGAGCCACCTCGGCAAAGCGCTTGACGATATCATTCACCTGCTTGGGGTGCACGAACATACCGCGAACCTTGGTGGTCTGGTCGGCACGCCCCATCCAGCCCTTGATGCGGGAATTGGTGCGGCCAGTGGGGCAGGCTCCAGGCAGCACAGCAGACAGGTCACCGGTACCAAAGCGGATCAGGGGATAGGTTGGGTTGAGCGTGGTAACCACCAGCTCGCCCACCTCACCATCAGCCACTGGATCGCCCGTGCCGGGGCGCACAATTTCCACGATCACGCCCTCATCCAACACCAAGCCCTCGCGCGCCGATGTCTCGTAGGCGATCAACCCGAGGTCCGCCGTGGCATAGCACTGGTATCCCGCAATGCCACGTTCCAAAAACCAATCGCGCAACGACGGCGGAAAGGCCTCGGCTGACAGCAGCGCCTTGGTGACGCTTGGCAGTGGCACCTGCATTTCCTGCGCCTTCTCGATAATGAGCTTGAGAAAGCTGGGCGTACCGATATAACCCGCCGGTTGCAGATCACGCATGGCCTGGACCTGTTGTTCGGTTTGCCCCGTGCCACCCGGAAACACCGAGCAACCCATGGCATGGGCACCCGTTTCCATCATGGAACCGGCCGGCACGAAGTGGTAGCTGAAGCTGTTGTGAATCAGCTCGCCAGGCCGAAAACCCGCCGCATAGATAGCCCGGGCCATGCGCCAATAGTCGCGCGCCGTGCCTTCGGGTTCGTAGATGGAACCGGGGCTGGAGAAAACGCGCGGCATGGCCGCACCTTTGCCAACGGTGCTAAAGCCGCCGAATACATCGCTGGCGGTGCGGGCTGCGATCTGACGTTCTTGCAACTCGTGCTTGCGCACCACCGGCAGGCTGGCCAGCGCGGCGCGGGTGGTTACCTGTTCCACTTCAAAACCCTGCAATAACTCGGCATAAGCGGGGGAAGACTTGCGCGCGTGCGCCAGTTGCGCCGGCAAGGCTGCCATCAGCGCGGCCTCGCGCTGCGCGGGTTCGCGCGCTTCCAGCGCATCAAATAATGGGGACATGGGTGAAAATCCGTTTTGGGTCGTGGGCTAGGGAACAAACGATTCAGGCCAGCCAACGCTTGCGGCGCTTGTAGCTCTTGACGTCCTTGAAGCTCTTGCGCTCACCACTACCCATGCCAAGGTAAAACTCCTTGACGTCTTCGTTAGTGCGCAAATCGTTCGCTGCACCATCCATCACCACCCGGCCCGACTCCATGATGTAGCCGTAGTCCGCGTACTTGAGGGCCATGTTGGTGTTTTGCTCAGCCAGCAAGAAAGTGACGCCTTCCTTGGTGTTGAGATCTTTCACGATCTCGAACACTTCTTCGACGATCTGGGGTGCCAGGCCCATGGAGGGCTCATCGAGCAAAACCATGCTGGGGTTGGCCATCAGGGCGCGGCCAATGGCACACATCTGCTGCTCACCACCTGATGTGTAGGCGGCTTGGCTGGACGCCCTGGTCTTGAGACGCGGGAAGTAGGTGTAAACCTTCTCCAGATTGGCAGCGATCTCCGCCTTGTCTTTGCGGGTGTAGCTGCCTGTTAGCAGGTTTTCTTCAATCGTCAGGTGGGCAAAACAATGCCGCCCCTCCATGACCTGCACCACGCCGCGCTGCACCAAGTCGGCGGGCGACAGATTTTCAATGCGCTCACCGCGCAGCTCGATCGAGCCTTTGGTGACTTCACCGCGTTCGCCTTTGAGAAGGTTGGAAACTGCACGCAACGTAGTTGTCTTGCCCGCCCCATTGCCGCCCAGAATAGCCACGATGCTGCCCTCGGGCACCTGTAGTGACACACCCTTGAGCACCAGAATCACGTGGTTATAGATAACCTCGATGCCGTTGACGTTCAGAACAATAGTTTTGGGTTCCATAAGCTTTCTCACTGTGCCAATCGACAAGCCTGGTCAACAGGCTTGTCGATTGGCGGCTCCGCAGAGCCGCTGCCCCTCCCAGCAAGGGAGGGGTTAGGGGAGGGTGTTCACCTTGCAAGACAAAGTCTTGGGCGGCACCAGCCGCTTAAGATTGGCAATCAGCCGGCTCGCGCCGTTTCATTTTCTTGTCAGCCAGATACTTGTCGCCGGCGGCTTTAACCATGGGCTTCAAGATTTGCTCATCTGCCTGATACCAATCTGGAGCGATGTTCCACTTGGCACCGTCCCAAGTCTGGATGCGAGCCCAGCTAGAACCCATGTGGTCAGCACAGCTTGTAGAGACAGGACGCATCACGCCGCCAAAGCCCATGGCATCGATCTTCTTCTGGTCGAGGTTCAGATTCTCAAAGCCCCAGCGCACTTGCTCGCCGGTCATGACCTTGCCCTTGCCAAAGCGTTCCTGTGCACGGCGGACAGCTTCCACGCCCAGCATCTGGATCATCGCGCCACGGGTGTACAGCACCGAGCCAACTTCATCCTTGGGGCCTGTTCCCTGGCCCTTGTCGTGCACATACTTTGTGATTTCCTGGATGACCTTTTGGTCCTTGCCGGAACCGTTGAGTGCCAAGGCGTGGTAGCCCTTGGCGCCCATACCCACGTCGCGCACATCTGGCTCAGCACCCGCCCACCACACGCCGTACATCTTCTCGCGCGGGTAACCGGTAGCCTGGGCTTCCTTGAGCGCGGTGGAGTTCATCACGCCCCAGCCCCACAGCAGTACGTAGTCAGGCTTGCTCTGGCGTACTTGCAACCAGGTGGCCTTCTGTTCAACGCCGGGTGCCGTTACGGGCAGCAACTGCAAGTCGAATGCGTGCATCTTGGCCCGCTCTTCAAGCAGGGGGATGGGCTCCTTGCCAAACGGGCTGTCATGGTAAACAAGCGCAATTTTCTTGCCTTTGAGTTTGTCCATGCCGCCGAGCGACTTGCCCAAGTGCTGGATGATGATGTCGGCGCCGGTCCAGTAGCTGCCCATCATCTCGAAGTTCCACTTGAAGGCCATACCGTCTGCCGACATCGACAGGCCATAGCCCACGGTCAGCAACGGGATCTTGTCGATTGGCGCCTTCTCGGTCAGTGCGAAGGTGATACCGGTGGATTGCGGGTCGATCATTGCGACGCCGGGCTTGACTTTCAGTCGCTCATAGCACTCCACACCGCGGTCGGTGGCATAACCGGTTTCGCACTCTTCATAAGTGAGCTTGACGCCGTTGATGCCGCCGTCACGGGCGTTGATCATCTTCAGGTAGTCCTGTTTGCCGTTGGCCCAGGGCGTGCCGTTGGGTGCGTAAGGACCTGTGCGGTAGGAAAGCAGCGGGAAGAACTGCTCCTTGGCCTGCGCTAACGCGCTGGTGGACAGCGACGCTGCACCAGCGGCCACAACGGTGGCGGCGATTACAAGTTTCGAAAGCTTCATGGATGTCTCCTTTGAATGAATGTGTTGAAGCACGGGGGGGGGGGAACGGAAATTACACGGTTTAGTGTGGGAAAGGCCAGAGCCGGAGTTTTTGCTTGCCAATGGACCACAGCTTGGCCAGGCCATGGGGTTCGACGATAAGAAACCAGACAATCAGCCCACCGAAGGTCATGAGTTCGACATGCGAAATCGTCGCAGTGGACAACTCAATGCCCACCAGGTTGCCCATAGCAGGCAAGATTCGGCTCAGAATAATCGGCAGGATAACGATAAAGCCGGCACCAAAGAAGCTGCCCATGACAGAACCCATACCGCCGATGATCACCATGAACAGCAGACGGAAAGACACCTCGACCGAGAACGCCGCCGGCTCCCAGGAGCCCAGGTGAACGAAGGCCCACAGGCCACCGGCCACGCCGATGATGAAGGAACTGACGGCAAACGCGCTGAGCTTGGCGTACATCGGGCGAATGCCAATGACCGCAGCGGCCACGTCCATATCGCGAATCGCCATCCACTCACGGCCAATGGCACCGCGCACCAGATTCTTGACCAGCAAGGCAATCACCGTGAGCAACGAGAGGCAGAACAGATAGCGTGCAACGGGTGTGTCCAGCGCCATACCGAGCACCTTGAGGTTGGTGACCGATACCGAACCCGACGGCGAATCATTGGTCAACCATTGAATGCGCAAGAACATCCAGTCACTGAAGAACTGTGCTGCAAGCGTGGCAACCGCCAGATACAGGCCCTTGACGCGCAGGCTGGGCAAACCGAACAGAATGCCAAACAGCATGGCGCAGACACCACCCAGAATCAGCGCCGGTATCAGCGGCATGCCCGGTACGCGCACAAAGAAGTTGTAGGCACCATAAGCGCCTACTGCCATAAATGCGGCTGACCCCAGCGATATCTGCCCACAGTAACCCACCAGCACGTTCACGCCCAACGCGGCGAGCGACATGACGACGAAGGGAATCAGGATCGAGGTATAGAGGTACTCGCTGGCAAACATCGGAATGGCGACGAACGCCACCGCCAGCAGCAGACCAACTGCAATCCGGTCCTGCGCAATCGGGAAAATCTGCTGGTCAGATCGGTAGCTGGTCTTGAACTGGCCGTTTTCGCGGTAAAACATGGTGGGTGTCCTGTAGGTCTTGTAATGGCTTAGACGCGATCGATGATCTTCTCACCGAAGAGTCCCTGCGGCCTGAACAGCAGAAACACCAGCGCGAGCACATACGCAAACCAGATTTCAATGCCACCACCCACATAGGGGCCAAGGTAGACCTCGGAAAGCTTTTCACCAACCCCGATGATCAGGCCGCCGATGATGGCGCCTGGCACCGAGGTCAGCCCGCCCAAAATGACGACAGGCAACGCACGCAGGGCAATGGTCGTGAGCGAGAACTGCACGCCGAGCTTGGAGCCCCAGATCATCCCGGCGACCAGCGCCACGGCACCGGCAACGCACCACACGATGACCCAGATACGGCCCAGCGGAATACCGATCGACTGCGCTGCCTGGTGGTCGTCAGCCACAGCGCGTAGCGCGCGGCCCGTGGTGGTTTTTTGAAAAAACAGGGTCAATCCAATGACCAGCGCGGCCGCAATGCCTGCAGCAATGACGTCTTCCTGGTTGATGAGAAGGCCGCCGGGGAACACGGAATCAAGTACAAAGACCGGATCCTTGGGCATGCCGATATCGATGGGGTAAATGTCGCTTCCAAAGAATGACTGACCCAGGCCCTCGAGGAAGTAGGCAATGCCCAGCGTGGCCATGAGCAGCGTGGCGCCTTCCTGGTTGACCAGGTGGCGCAGCACCAGACGTTCGATCACCCAGGCCACCACAAACATGAACGCGCCAGCAATCAAAAATGCCAGGACATTGGCCAGAATCTTGTTGTCAATGCCAGTCCACCCCGGAATCCACTCCGAGAAGCGCGCCATGGCCAGGGCTGCGAACAGCACCATGGCGCCCTGGGCGAAATTGAACACGCCAGAGGCCTTGTAGATCAGCACAAAGCCGAGCGCTACCAGCGAATACAGCATGCCGGCCATCAGGCCGCCAATCAGTGTTTCAAGAAAAAATGCCATCGTATCGAACCCTCTAATCAGTTGAGGACCGAGCAAATTTGCTACGCAAATCTTGGTCCGTCCCGCAAAAATTAATGACTTGTTCCCAGGTAGGCGCTAATCACGTCTTCGTTGTTGCGTACTTCTTCCGGCTCGCCGTCACCGATTTTCTTGCCGTAGTCAAGCACGACCACGCGGTCGGAAATATCCATTACCACGCCCATGTCGTGTTCGATCAGCACGATGGTGGTGCCAAACTCGTCATTCACATCCAGCACAAAACGGCACATATCCTGCTTTTCTTCCACGTTCATGCCGGCCATGGGCTCATCCAGCAGAAGCACCTGCGGCTCCATCGCCAGCGCGCGTCCGAGGTCCACGCGTTTTTGCAGGCCATATGGCAACTGGCCTACCGGCGTCTTTCGGAAGGCCTGAATTTCCAGAAAGTCGATGATGTGCTCAACTTTCTCGCGGTGCGCAATTTCCTCTCGCGCGGCTGGGCCGATCCGCAGTGCCTGCATCAGGATATTGCTTTTGATTTTCAGGTTGCGCCCGGTCATGATGTTGTCGATCACGCTCATGCCCTTGAACAGTGCCAGGTTCTGAAACGTACGACCAATGCCCATCTCGGCCACTTGGCGCGAGTTCATGTGCGAAAAGGTTTGGCCTCGGAAAGTGATAGCGCCTTCCTGCGGCGTGTAGACACCGTTGATGCAATTGAGCATGGAACTCTTGCCCGCACCGTTGGGGCCGATGATGGCGCGGATTTCGTGTTCGCGTACGTTAAACGAAATGTCGGTCAGTGCGTTCACGCCGCCAAAGCGCAGGCTGATGTTCTTGACGTCCAGAATAACGTCGCCAATCTTCTTTTTGGCTCCAATTGGGGCCACTGCTGCGGGTGTTGTCATGCTCATGCTGCCGCCTTCACGGGTGCAAAGGTCTTTGCATCTTCGATCATCAGGGTGGCGCTGACCTTGCCAGTGCGACCATCTTCAAACTTGACCTGGGTCTCAATAAATTGGGATGTCTGGCCGCCGTACAACGCGTCAATCAACACGTCGTAGCGCTCGGCAATAAAGCCGCGGCGGACCTTGTTGGTGCGGGTCAGCTCGCCGTCGTCGGCGTCCAGCTCTTTGTGCAGCACCAGGAAACGGCTGACCTGGCTACCCGCCAACAGGGTGTCTACGCACAGGTCGGCGTTGACTTTTTCGACGCACTCCTTGATCAGCTGATAGACCTCGGGTTTTTGCGCCAGATCGGTGTAACCCGCATACGGCAGGTTACGCCGCTCGGCCCAGTTGCCTACTGCATCGAAATCGATATTGATGAACACACACACCTTGTCGCGCCCATCTCCATAGGCCACCACTTCCTTGATGTGCGAAAAGAACTTCAGCTTGTTCTCGACATATTTGGGCGCGAACATGGCGCCGTCGTTGGCGCCGCCCTTGATGCGACCCACGTCCTTCACACGGTCAATGATCTTGAGGTGACCATGGGCGTCGATGAAACCAGCGTCGCTGGAGTGGTACCAGCCGTCCTCGGTCAGCACCTCGGCGGTAGCTGCCGGGTTTTTGTAGTATTCCTTGAGAAGACCGGGGGATTTGATCAGGATTTCGCCGTTGTCGGCCACCTTGATCTCCACGCCTTCGCACGGCACACCCACCGTGTCGGCCCAGGCCTCGTTGTCGGGCTGTAGACACACGAACACAGCTGTCTCCGTGGAACCATAGAGCTGCTTGAGGTTGATACCAATGGAGCGGAAGAACGAAAAAAGATCAGGGCCAATCGCCTCACCGGCGGTGTAGGCCACGCGCACCCGGCTAAAGCCCAAGGTGTTGCGCAGAGGGCCATACACAAACAGATTACCCAACGCATACAGCAGTCTGTCGCCCATGCCTACGGTCTTGCCATCCATCAGGTCCGGGCCTACGCGTTTGGCCACACCCATAAAGTAATTGAACATGCCGCGTTTGATGACACCGGCATCTTCCATGCGGATCATCACGCTGGTGAGCAGACCTTCAAAAACGCGGGGCGGCGCAAAGTAATACGTGGGCCCGATTTCCTTCAGGTCGATCGTCACCGTGGCGGCGGACTCCGGGCAGTTCACCACATAGCCACAGGCCAGCCACTGGGCGTAGCTAAAAATGTTTTGGCCGATCCAGGCCGGTGGCAGGTAGGCCAGCACCTCGTCGGCGCCGGTGAGCTTGTCAAAATCGGCCCCCACGCGCGCCCGGTTGAGCAGGGAGTTGTGGGTATGCACCACGCCCTTGGCGTTCCCGGTGGTGCCGGACGTGAAAAACATCGCGCCCACGTCATCGGGCTGGGCTTTGTTGATCTCGGCCGCATAGTACTCTGGGTGCAATCCGTTGAACGCCTTGCCGGCGGCCAGGAGTTCGTCCAGCGAAGCCAGGCATGGTTCATCGTACTTGCGCAAACCGCGCGGGTCGTCGTAATAAATGTGCGTCAGTTGTGGGCACTGCTCGCGGATTTCCAGCAACTTGTCGACCTGCTCCTGGTCTTCGGCAAAGGCAAAGCGCACTTCAGCGTTATTAATGGGGTACACGCATTCGGCGGCGGCGGCATCCTGGTACAGCGGCACCGGAATGGCACCCAGCGACTGCACGGCCAGCATGGTGGCATACAGGCGCGGCCGGTTGGCTCCCACCACCACCATGTGCTCGCCCCGACGCAAACCCGCCTGGTGCAGGCCGGCGCTCAGGTGCTGCACCATCGTCTGCAGGTCTGCCCAGGACAGCGACTGCCAAATCCCGTATTCCTTTTCACGCATAGCAGGCGCGTTGGGGCGCTCACTGGCGTGTTTTTGAAGTAGCCGCGGAAAAGTCGTTTGCATTCCAAATCCTTGTCGCCTATGCCAAACCCCCATGTCACGCACAAGGGCTGTCTATGGGCCCGATTATTAGCCGTCAGTTTGACGCCATGTTGTCGTTTGGACGACAATCCAGGCATTTCCAACTAGGTGTTTTCCCTTCACTTATCGGTAACTTACAACGACCGCCATGACGATAGATTCCAGCCTGCACCAACGTCGCCGCGAACTGACCGCGTCCGAACTTGCATCCATTCCCTGGATCCATGTGCTGTCTGCTCAGGAGAGGGAGCGCGCCATTGGAGAGCTCAAAATTGCCGATGCCAGCGCTGGCGAATACATCTGCCGCATGGGCCGCCCGGTGACCTACTGGTTTGGCGTGGTGGACGGGCTTTTGAAGATGAGCAGCGACAACGCCGAAGGCCAGACCATGACCTTCACCGGCGTGCCGCCAGGCGGCTGGTTTGGCGAGGGCACGGCCATGAAGCGCGAGGCCTACCGCTACAACATCCAGTCTCTGCGCAAGAGCCGCGTGGCGGGCCTGCATGTGGACACTTTCCACTGGCTGCTGGACCACTCCATTGGTTTTAACCGCTTTGTAATGAACCAGCTCAATGAACGCCTGGGCCAGTTCATTGCCGCGCGCGAAATCGACCGCATGACCAACCCCAACATCCGGGTGGCACGCAGCCTGGCGTCGCTGTTCAATCCGGTGCTGTACCCCAACGTCGGTGAAGTATTGCGCATCACCCAGCAGGAGCTGGCCTACCTGGTGGGCCTGTCGCGCCAGCGTGTGAATGAGGCGCTGACGGCGCTAGCCGCGCAGGGGGCTATCCAGGTGGAGTACGGGGGGCTCAGGGTGATGGATTTGCAGGCTTTGCGTAGCCAAGTAAATTTCAAGTAGCAAAGGGTTCCGGACTGATTTTCAGAACCGTACGCGGTACCCGAAGGTCAAAAAATCCTCACCATTGGCCCCATAGTCGTTCAGCAGGTCGTAGACCGCGCACCGGTGGTGCAAGCGCACAAAGACCTCATTCGACTTCTGTTGGGGTCGTGAGAACGCAAGTTCGATCATCAAAAAATTGAGCGTCTGGCTGCCGTTGCCGTCCGGGCCACGCTCCAGCGCGCTGACCTTGGACGTGTACGACAAGCCCAAAGGCCCCAGCCGCAAGTCAGTTTGCAACGTGTCATTCCAGGGAAAGCTGCTCCACCGCAGCACCGGTGCAATGGCGATTTCGGTCAGAGACTCCAACCCAAACTGCTGGCCTATCATCGCGTCGATTTCCAGCGATAAAGGCAGCGTCTGCGAGCGCCACACCGTTTTGCTGCCAGTGATGGCCAACAGGTGCTGGTTCAAAAATTTTGCCCTGCCCTGGGTTAAACCAGCCGGTTCAGAATCGTAGTATTGGCCGCCGTACCCGCCGATGCTCCAATCCAGATCTGCGCTCAGGGCTGTCGCGGGGTTGTATGCCAGGCCGACCAGCAATACCAGGGTGGCGCATCCCAACGCACTGCGCTTGCGTGGTGGGATGGCTGCGATGGTGGCAGTGGTGGTGGTCTGCATTGGTGATAGTCTCTGGCTACCCGAAGTAGATACGGTGGTTTGACCTATTTTTTCGCAGTAGCGTCATGTTGTCAAACGGGGCAGGTCCTGAACCAGTCGCTCGCACCTGGGCAGATGAGTAAAAACACTTTAGGCGAATTAGCCCTCCAGCCCTCGTAAAATATACACAAGCAGCTACTAAAAACATAGCGAAATGACAAACGACTCTAAACCCCCTACCCCTTCCGTATTCCGCCGCGCCGCGCCGCCAGTGGGCAAGGCAGCGGCCAGCCGCGCACCCATCCCAGCAGGCCAGACCAACACGGCGGCGCATGGCGCCAATGGCACGGTGCGGCTGAATAAGCGCATGGCCGAGCTGGGCATGGCGTCACGGCGCGAGGCGGACGACTGGATTGCCAAGGGTTGGGTCAAAGTCAATGGCAAAGTGGCCGAGATGGGCATGCAGGTGGCGCCCGATGCACGCATCGAAGTGACGCAACAGGCCAAAGGCGCGCAGGCCAACCAGGTGACGGTTTTGCTGAACAAGCCCATTGGCATTGTCAGCGGCCAGGCCGAAGACGGGCACGAGCCCGCCATCACGCTGATTCAGCCGCAAAACCGCTGGGTGGATGACAACGCCCGCTTCTTCTTCCACGGCAGCCAGCTCAAGAGTCTGGTGCCAGCCGGTCGACTGGACATTGATTCCACAGGCCTCTTGGTGCTCACGCAGGATGGCCGCGTGGCGCGCCAGCTAATTGGCGAAGATTCGGAGATGGATAAAGAGTATTTGGTGCGCGTGGTTTACACCGGCTCCGAAAATCCCGCTGCTGCCAACTCTGCCGCCGCCACGTACGGCGGCAAGGTCACCCAACTCAGCCGCATTGACGATGACGACCCGATCAGCACCGATGTGCAATCCGTCTTTCCTGCCGACAAGTTGCGTCTGCTGCGCCACGGCTTAAGCCTGGACGGCCAGCCACTCAAGCCAGCCAAGGTCGAATGGCAAAACCCCGAGCAATTGCGTTTTGTACTGACCGAAGGCAAAAAACGCCAGATTCGCCGCATGTGCGAGCTGGTGGGCCTCAAGGTGGTGGGCCTCAAGCGAGTGCGGGTCGGCAAGGTCATGCTGGGCAATCTGCCGGTTGGCCAATGGCGCTATCTCGCACCGTTTGAAAAATTCTAACGGCGCACAGCCGCACACACCATGCCCAAAAAACCCAAGGCAGCAGCCAAACCGCTGCGCCATCTGCGACCAACCGACCTGCGAGCGGTCACCCAGCTGGCCACGCAAGCCACCCGTGGTGTCACCACCATGAGCGAGGGTGTGCACCAAGCCGTATGGTCTTCCATGGGCGCGTCATCACATGGTGCATCCAAGGCCCGGGCCCGTGGCATTACTGGTTTTGTCTACCGCGCAGTCCACGGTGTAACCGAGCTGGTGGGCAGGGGGCTACAGGCAGCGTTCACCAAGATGGAGCCGTTGCTTGAAAACCTGGTGGATGAACCGCCAGAAACCTATGGCCGTGAAGCCGTGCTGGCCGCGCTCAATGGCGTCATGGGTGACCAACTGGCGCAAAACCACAACCCGCTGGCCACGCCCATGACCTTGCGCTGGCAAGGCAACGTCCTGAACCCGCATGCCATGCCCCCCATGCCCGGCGCCACAGGCAAGGTGCTGCTGCTGATCCACGGCCTGTGCATGAACGATCTGCAATGGCGAGCCATGCCACAGGAAGGCGGCAAGCCGCAGTCCGACCATGCCGCAGCGCTGTCCGCAGAGTTGGGCTACACCCCCATCTACCTGCGCTATAACTCGGGACTGCACACCTCTCAAAACGGTCGCAAACTGGCTGCATTGCTGGAACAGGTGCTGCAGCACTGGCCGGTGCCGGTAGAAGAACTCACGGCGGTGGTACACAGCATGGGTGGCCTGATCATCCGCAGTGCCACCCACTACGCGCAACAAGACAACCTGCACTGGCCCACGCAATTGAAGAATATTGTCTTTCTGGGCACCCCCCACCACGGCTCCCCTTTGGAGAAAGCCGGCAACTGGGTAGACGTGATTCTGGCTACCACCCCGTTTAGCAAGCCCCTCGCCAAGCTGGGCCAGCTGCGCAGCGCCGGCATCACCGACCTGCGTTACGGCCACGTGCTGGATGCCGACTGGCAGGGCCGGGACCGCTTTACCCGCACACCCGACAGCCGCCAGAGTCTGCCTTTGCCTGAGGGCGTAGCCTGCTACACCGTGGTCGCCACAGCCGCATCCAAACGCAGCCCTTTGGCGGATCGCCTGATTGGCGACGGCCTGGTGCCCCTGGCCAGCGGCCTGGGCGAACACAGCGACCCGCGCCACAACCTGCAGTTTGCCAAGACGGCACAGGCAACCGTGTACCGCACCCCCCACATGGCACTGCTGAACAGCCCCGAGGTGACGGCCCAGCTGTTGCAATGGCTGACACCCGCCAAACCGGCCCAGCGCGCAGGCTCTTGAAATACCAGCGACTCGCCCATAATTGAGGGTTTCCCACGCGGCGCACACAGGTGCCCGTTGGCCGCTTTTTGTTGAAACTTTCTGAGAGTTCTTTTTCCTATGACCAAGCAAACCCTTTCCTTTCAGGCCGAAGTAGCGCAACTGCTGCACCTGGTCACACACTCGCTGTACTCCAACAAGGAAATTTTCCTGCGCGAGCTGATTTCCAACGCGTCGGACGCCTGTGACAAGCTGCGTTTTGAAGCCATCAACGACGGTGGCCTGTACGAGAACGATTCCGAGCTCAAGGTCAAGGTCACCTTTGACAAGGACGCCAAAACGCTGACCATCACCGACAACGGCATCGGCATGAGCGCACAGGAGGCCATTGACCACCTGGGCACCATTGCCAAGAGCGGTACAAAGGATTTCGTCAGCAAATTGAGCGGCGACCAAAAGGCCGACTCCCAACTCATCGGCCAATTTGGCGTGGGCTTTTACTCGGGCTTCATCGTGGCCGACAAGATCAGCGTGGAATCACGCCGCGCTGGCATGAAGACCTCCGAAGGCGTGCGCTGGGTCAGCGGCGGTTCGGGTGACTTTGAGGTGGAAGCCATCGAACGCGCAGAGCGCGGCACCAGTGTGACCCTGCACCTGCGCGAAGACGCACTGGACTACGCGCAGGCCTGGAAGGTCAAGAACATCATCAACAAGTATTCCGACCACATCAGCCTGCCCATCCTGATGGAAAAGGAAGAATGGAAAGATGGCGAGCTGATCAACCCATCGGACGAAGCCGGTGGCCGACAGCCCGGTGGCATGGTCAAGACCGGCGAGTGGGAAACGGTCAACAAGGCCAGCGCCATCTGGAGCCGCCCCAAGAAAGACATCAGCGCCGAGCAGTACGACGAGTTCTACAAACAGATCAGCCACGATTTTGAAGCGCCGCTGGCCCACACCCACAACCGAGTGGAAGGCAGCACCGAGTACACGCAGCTGCTCTACATCCCCGGCAAAGCGCCCATGGACCTGTGGAACCGCGACAAAAAGGGCGGTTTGAAACTGTACGTGAAGCGGGTCTTCATCATGGACGACGCCGAGGCCCTGCTACCGACCTACCTGCGCTTTGTGAAGGGCGTTGTCGACAGCGCTGACCTCCCACTGAACGTGAGCCGCGAACTGCTGCAAGAAAGCCGCGACGTCAAAGCCATTCGCGAGGGCTGCACCAAGCGGGTTTTGGGCATGCTGGAAGACCTGGCGAAACACGACAAGGTGGGCGAGACGTCTACCGATGGTGTAACTGACGTACTCAGTGCCGAAGACAAGGCTGAGGCCGAAAAGAACGCGGGCAAGTACACCAAGTTCTACGCCGAATTTGGCGCGGTGCTCAAAGAAGGCCTGGGCGAAGACTTTGCCAACAAGGAGCGCCTGTGCAAGTTGTTGCGCTTTGCATCCACCAGCAGCGATGCTGCCACCGTGGGCTTTGCCGACTACAAGGCGCGTATGAAAGAAGGCCAGGAGGCCATTTACTACATCACCGCCGACACGCTGGCCGCCGCCAAGAACAGCCCACAGCTCGAAGTGTTCAAGAAAAAGGGCATTGAGGTGCTCTTGATGACCGACCGCGTGGACGAGTGGGCGCTGAACTTTGTGCAAGAGTTTGACGGCACGCCGCTACAAAGCGTAGCCAAGGGCGCCGTCGATTTGGGCAGCCTGCAAGACGAAGCCGAAAAGAAGGCCGCTGAAGAAGCGGCTGAGACCTTCAAACCCCTGCTGGCCAAGCTGAAAGAAGCGTTAAAGGACAAGGCCGAAGACGTGCGCATCACCACCCGCCTGGTGGACAGCCCAGCTTGCTTGGTCGTGCAGGACCACGGCATGAGCACCCAATTGGCGCGGATGCTCAAGCAAGCCGGTCAGGCCGCGCCCGAAGTCAAGCCGGTGCTGGAAGTAAACGCCGAGCACCCATTGGTGAAGAAGCTCGAAGGCTCAGTGCACTTCAACGATCTGGCCCACATCCTGTTCGACCAAGCCCTGCTGGCCGAGGGCGGCATGCCGGCGGACCCAGCAGCCTATGTCAAGCGGGTGAATGCCCTGCTGGTCTAAAAGTTACTAGTGAAATAGGGCACCAGCCCTCGTAGATATTACGTAAAGCGCTACCAAATCGGTAGCGCCTTTTTTTAATATCACTCGTGCGGCTGCTCCCGTACCTGCCAGGCCGCCAGCAGGGCCAAGGCACAAATGCCCGCCAGCATCAAAAAAGATTCATTGAAGGCGAGCAAACGCTGCGGGTTGGTGGTGGGGTGTGCGAGCGACTGCCCATGCACCTCCAGTCGCCACTCCAGCACCAAGGCACACAGGCTCACGCCCACCGCGCCACCCACCATCCGCACGAATCCGATCACACTGGAGCCCTGTGCGATCAGATTCTTCGAGAGGCCACGCATGGAACCCAGGTTCAGCGACGGCAATATAAAGCCCAGGCCGATGCGCCCCACAATCACCCAGATGACGATGACCCAGATTGCGGTCTTTAGCCCTACAGTCACCATCAACCCAAAGCCGAGCGCCAAGAGCGCCAGACCGATACTCACCAGCACATGGGTCGGTTGCCGGTCCGCCATCCGCCCGACGATGGGGATGGTGATGCCCAGCACCAGCCCGGCGGGCAGCATCAGGGTGCCCACCAGCGAGGCCGACATCCCGAGGCCCATCTGCAAATAAACAGGCAGCAGGTAGGTGGACCCAAACAGGGCTGTGCCATAAATGAACGACACGATGCTGCCCATGGCGAACTGGCGGTGGTTGAAAAGCGCCAGATTCATCAAGGGAGCCTGCTGGTGCGGCCCCCTGTGGACATGGCTCAGGCGATGCTGCCATTTCACAAAAGCCAGCAAAGTCGCCACCGACAGCCCCAACAACAAGGCGGAGTGGACCAGGGAGCCACTTTGCAATGTCACCAGTGCGTTGAGCAAACTGAGCGTGGCAATGGTTGCCAGCGCCAGACCCATCCAATCCAGCGTCGCCTTAACCGCCTTGTCCGCATCGGCCGCCAAGTTGGCAATCGGAATAAATTTGCGCGCCATGTAGATCGACGCCAGACAGAACGGCACCACCATGAAAAAAGTGGACCGCCAGCCAAACCAGTCCACCAGCAGCCCGCCCACGCTGGGGCCAATCGCGGGCGCCAGCACCACGCCCATGCCAAAAATCCCGCTGGCCCGTCCTTGTTCGCTGGAGGCAAACGCCCGCAGAATGATGATGGCGGGTATTGGCTGCACCACACCAGAAGCCAGCCCCTCCGCAACCCGGGCTACCAGCACCAGATCAAAATTATTGGAAATCCCACCCACCACACCACCCACCAGCAGCAGCACAATGGCGCCTGAATAGGTACGGCGATAGCCAAAGCGCGACAGCAGCCACGGCGTGGTCAGCATGGAAATCGTCATGGCCACCATGAAGCCGGATGACACCCATTGCATGCGGTCCTGCCCCAGCACAAAGTAGCGGCTCATATCGGGCACGGCCACGTTGATGATGGTGGACGACATGATGGATGCAACGGTGCCAATCATCACGGTCAGCAACAGCAGCCAGCGGTAGCGCTCCCCATAGCGAGCTTGCAGACCGTCCAGTGTTTCGGGGTGGGGCATGTACACCGTATATTACACATTCAACCGCTTTGTCACAGCGCACTGCCCGAGTCGCGGATGCAATTTTTCCTGCTGCCCCTTTACGAGACCTAACCCATGCCCCAATGCATTTTGATCACCGGTTGCTCCAGCGGCATTGGAGCCGCCATGGCGCGCGCGTTTCACCAGCGCGGCCACACGGTGTACGCCACAGCACGCCGGGTTGAAAGCCTGGCAAATTTGGAGCAACTCGGTCTGCGAACCCTGGAACTAGACGTGAATGACGATGCCAGCATTGCCACCGCCATGGAGGTGGTCCGCAGCGAGCAGGGCCGCATCGACATTTTGGTAAACAACGCCGGCTTCTCGCAGGTGGGCGCCGTGCTGGACTTGCAACGTGAAGACTTGCGCCGCCAGTATGAAACCAATGTCATTGCTCCCTTTGCGGTGGCACGCGCGGCACTGTCGTTGCTGCGTGCTGCACCGGCTGGCAGCTCCGGCAGAAAAGGTGGGGCCGTCATTGTCAACATTGGCAGCATCGTCGGGCTGTTCACTACGCCTTTTGCCGGAGCCTATTGTTCCAGCAAGGCGGCGCTGCATTCGCTCACCGACGCCTTGCGCATGGAGCTGGCACCATTTGGCATTCGCGTGGTCACCGTGCAACCCGGTGGCGTGCAGTCCAGCTTTGGCGCACATGCCGAGGCGGCTATCCAGTTGCCAGCCGATTCGCTGTACCGTGGCGTGGAAAAAGGCATCCGCGCCCGTGCGCAGGCCGGCCAGGTGGGTGCTACTCCGGCCGACGCGTTTGTGACCCCGCTGGTTGATGCCCTTTTGCAAAACGCACCATCTCTGCGTTTACGTGGTGGCAAGGGCAGCACCTTGTTTCCTTTGCTCAAGCTGCTGCTGCCGACCAAGACCTTTGACGCCATCTTGTCGCGCCGCTTTGGCTTGAGTGATGCCTGCGCTACCATGCCTCGATAGTTTGCGCTATTACCTCCCAAACAACTGCAATTCCCATGGCTGTGTCCGAACACAACAAAGATTCCGAGTACGCGCACCGGTTGCGCCAAGATCCGCTCTTTGCAGACATCACCGGACACGAGTTGGCGCGGTTGGTGGGCGCTGTGCAAAGCGTGGAATTTTCTCCTGGGCAAAGTGTGTGCACCCAGGACGACCCCGCCAACTTCCTGTACCTGATCGAATCGGGTGAGTTGTTGCTGAGCACCGCCAGCGGCCGCTCGGTAGAGTTGACCATGCGCCGCTGTGGCGAAGAGGCGGCCAGTGATCATGCGACGTACCTGTGTGGCACCATTGCCACCACGCCAGTGCGGGCGCTGCGCGTTCCCCGCGAGACGCTGCAGGAACTGTCACTCACGGCCACATCCTTACGGTCGCGGGCCTTGCTGGGTTTAATGGGACATGTGGGGGGCGAGCCCTTCCTGAAGTCCGGGACACCTCGAAAAAAGCCAGCGGTGCCCTTGTCCCGACGCGAAACAGCGGGCTGGCTGGCAACCGTGATGGTGCCACCGGCTATCTATTTTTTAGGCAGCATGGCCGGTCTGGCGGTCGAGGCGGCCTTGTTCTTGGCCATCTTGTCGGCGACGGTGCTGATGTGGGTGTTCACTCTGGCCGACGAATTTGTGCCGCCCTTGGTGGCCATTGTGGCCGTGCTAATTGTGGGACTGGTGCCCTACGAGGTTGCGTTAGCCGGGTTTTCGTCCCGCACGCTGCCCACGTTGCTGGGAGTGTATGCACTGGCAGCGGTTATTTCGGCCTCGGGTCTGAGTTACCGCTTCATGCTGTGGCTGCTACTGCGCCTGCCAGATACGCCTTTTTGGCACCAAACTGCGTTGGTGCTGTCAGGCTACATTCTGTCGCCCATCATGCCCTCAGCCAATGCCCGGCTATCGCTGGTTTTGCCGTTTTACCGCGACATGGTGGATGGACTGGGTTTACAAGCTAAAAGCAAGGCAGCTACTGCTTTGATGGCGGCCACGTTTTCGGGGGCCATGTTGTTGTCACCTATGTTCCTGACCAGCAAATCCTCTAATTTGACGGTAATTACCATGCTGCCGGGGCAACTGCAGGTGCAGTTCCAGGGGTTGTTTTGGTTTGTCGCAGCCAGCGTGGCAGCTGCCACGGTGACTTTGCTCCATTTGGTATTTATGCGCCTGTGTTTCGGGCGGGGTGCCGCAGCGGGTTTGCCCAAACCACGGTTGGCGCGGCAGTTGGCGCTACTGGGCCCCATGAGCGCAGCAGAAAAGGGCGCATTGGTAGGTTTTTTGTTTTTCTTGCTGGGCGCGGCCACGTCAGACTGGCACCATGTGTCTGCGGCCTGGATTGCCGGCTTTCTCCTGGTCGGGCTGTTGCTGATGGGTTTGTTCAGCAAAAAGGATTTTCAACAAAAAATCGACTGGCCCATGATTTTTTTCCTGCTCAGCCTGGACGGCCTGAGCCGTTCCATCAGTTACCTGGGACTGGACACGGCCTTGGCCCACAGCGTAGGTAACGGGTTTGCTTTCGTCGATGGGCGCATGGCGCTGTTCATACCCCTGGCACTGTTCGTAACGTTGGCGTTGCGCCTGGTGTTGCCTACCACAGCCGGCATGGTGGTGGCCGCCATCATTTTGCTGCCAATCGGTCAGTCCCAGTTCCTCAACCCGTGGGTGGTGGTCTTTTTGACGGCGATGTTTAGCGATATGTGGTTTCTCCCTTACCAATGCTCGCCTTACCTGCAGGTTGTGGGCAGTGGAATGGGGCGTTTTTACGAACAAGCAGAGTTTCTGCGCTACAACCACTACATGAATCTATCGCGCGTGGCTGCAGCCTACTTGTCTATCCCCTATTGGGAGGCGCTGGGACTCGTATGAAACAAGGCATTGGCGCCATTTTGGTGGGTGTATTTTTGGTCGTCGCATTGCTGTTGCTCAGTGGGTTCAACCGCGCCAAGCCCCGCATTCTGGTCATGCACAGTTCGGACCGCAACTCATCAACCGTTCAACGGCTCGATGAAGGTATTCACATAGCGCTGGATCGCAACCGCCTGCCCATGTTCGTGCGATGGCATTACCTTGGGATTGACCATTTTCCCGTAGAAGATCTGCGCCAAGATGCGGCCAAAATCGGGGCCCGAACCATTGAACAGTTCGACCCCGACTTGGTAATCGCTGTCGATGACGAAGCCCAGCATTACTTGATGACTCGCTATGGTGGACATGCCCGCCCCAAAGTGGTCTTTACTGCCATTGACCATGAGCCTGCGGCGTATGGGTACGTGGGCGCAGGCAACGTTGCAGGCATCGTTGAAACCCTGCCACTCACTGCCATTCGCGACACCTTGTTGCAGGCCCTTCAAGGCAAGCCTTTGCGGCTGGCGGTGATTGGCAGTCCTGGGCCGACGGGTCAGGGACAGAGCCGGCAAGTTCAGGCTTACGATTGGGCACCGCATCAGGTTGTGAGCGTAGATTCTCCCGCCGACTTTGCCACATGGCAAACAACCATCCAGGCCATGGACGGTAAGGTCGATGCGCTTTTGGTGCTGTCTTGTGAGGGTTTGACGGTCAGCCCGTTAGATGCCCGACCGGTCCCGCCCGCCGACATCGTTCATTGGATAGAAGCCAATGCCAAGCCTTTGCCACTTGGCGTGAGTCTCAGTTATGTCGAAATGGGCGGTGCCTTGAGTGTGGCGCCGTCCGCGCGCGTCATGGGCGAGGAGGCCACCAACCTGGCCTTAGCCTGGGTGAAGGCCGGTACGGCCGCACCGCCGGTTTTCGGCCAGAGCAACCACTACAGCGTCGGTATTCGCGCAACACCTCTGCAAGCTCGGCAGGTGGTGCTACCGTCCATTTACATCGAAGCCGCCCGACTGAACCGGCTGTACTTCCCCTGAACTGACTCGGCAACCGATTACAGCGTAGCCAACAAAGGCTGCAGCACGCTCGCCCCCAGGCGTTTAGAGCGCTCACCGTTCCAGCCTACGGCCGCATCGGGGTGCTGGGCGTTGTCCTTGAATGGCATCTCGATGGTGAACGCCAGGCAGCCAAACTGCTGTGCCACCCAGTTGGTGGCCAGGGTGGGGTTGGCGGTGCCCGGTTCGCTGCGCCCGTAGTTAACCGTGTCCTGAAAATCGGGGCAATTGGCCTGCCAGGCCGCCTTGAAGGCATTCTCCAGCTCGGCGATGCGCTCGGTGTAGCCGGGGTTACCTTCAGAGCCCACACACAAAGTTGTAGGGCAAACCTTCGTCACCATGGACATCCAGGCACAAGTCCACGCCGGTTTCCAGCATCTTCTGGCGTACCAAAAATACCTCGGGGGACTTCTCCATGGTGGGCGCTACCCATTCTCGGTTCAGGTTGGCACCGACCGCATTGGTGCGAAGATTGCCGCGCACTGCGCCGTCCGGGTTCATGTTGGGCACCACATGGAACACGCAACGCTGCAGCAGCACACGGCTGACTGAATCGTCACCGTCGAGCAGGCGCTCCAAAAATCCTTCGGCGAACCATTCCGCCATGGTCTCGCCAGGGTGCTGGCGGGCAATCAGCCAGACTTTTTTCTTCTCTGCATCAGGGATGGTGCTACCGGCATCGGTGATGCGCAGCACGCTCATGTCGCGGCCATCGCATGTGCTACCCAGCCACTGCAAGCCCACGTGCGGGGATTGGGTGGCCGAACCGAGCAGGTCCAGATGCTGCTCATACGAATAGGGTTCGAAGTACGCAAAATATGTAGCGTTACTCTGCGGCGTGGTGCGCACTGTCATCACGGTCCCATCAAACGCGGTGTCGACTCGAAACCAGTTCTGGCGGTCGTGGCTGGCCACCACCTGGTAGCCATCCCAGCCCTTGGGGTAAGCGCAGGCGCCGGCATTCATAAAACGCAGGGTCACGGGCAGGCCCACAGCCCCGTGCAGACAAAAGTGGAACCACTGGGCAAAGTCGCTGGCATTGTCGGCGCGGATGGCCAGTTCGATGTTGCGGTGGTCTTGCAGGCTCAGCACCTCAATGGCGCCGGAATCGAATTGAGAAGAAATATGAAGTGAGCTCATGCGGACGATTGTAGGATTGCACCGCTGGGGCACCAACGGGTGTTCTGTCGCATTACGCTATAACGCTAGTCCACTCAGTGGGGACCCTTTCAGTGTTGCCTTAAACTAACCTGCCTCCGCGAAAACCGGGGCGATTCAACCCATTGCTTTGATAACCGATTCCGCTGTATCGACAAAAGGTCAAGTCTGTTTCGATTTCTATTTCGTCTACCTAGACCATGACTGCGTTGAAACTAAGCTATCCACCTGATCTGTATTTCCTGATGGAGCACCAGGTCTGGGCCAGGGTGGAAGGTGATGGAACGGCTACGGTGGGCATTACCGAACTGGGCATTGCGTTGTCGGGCGAAATTTATATGTGCCGCCCCAAGCGTGTGGGCACCGCAATAGAGCAGGCTGCCACGGTGGCTGTGGTGGAACTGTCCAAGTCCATTGTGGCGGTTAAAACGCCGGTGTCCGGTACGGTGGTGGCGGTCAACTTTGCCCTGGAAGATCGTCCTTTTCTGGTCCACCAGGATCCCTATGGCGACGGCTGGATTGCACGCTTGCAGCTGGTCGATTTTTCTGCCGACGTGGCTGCGCTGGCTCACGGCGACGCGGTTGCACCGGCCATGGCGCGACATGCGCGGCTGTACGGCCATGTGCTAGAAGACGGTGGCGACCCTGGCACATCGGCGGCATCATGAGCTTTACCGAACACGATGCGGCCGGCGTGGCCATTCTGATGTGGGCTGCCGATCCCAGCCAGCCAGAGCGGCTGGCCACACCCCTGTTTCTGGCAGCGGCAGCTGCCGCCATGGACGTGCCGGTCGAAATTTATTTCACGGCGGCCAGCGTGCACCTGTTGGTGCCGGCGGTCGCCGCCCGCCTGCGCGCCAGCCCTCGGGTCGATAAAGCCATTGCCGACAACCTGCGAGAAGCTGTCGAGATGGGCGCGCGCCTGTTTGCCTGCTCGGACGCATTGCAGGCGCAGGGCTTGGATGCGGCCATGCTGATGCCGGGTTGCGGGCGCGGCGGTGCTGTGCAGTTCATGGCCCGTGCGATCGACCTGCGCTGGCGTACGCTGGTGTTTTGAGGCGCTGTCTAGCGCATCCAATTGACAAATTTAGGTTGAAGGGAAGTGGCGGAAGGGCATGGGAGTCGAACCCACCCAGCGACGCGTAGCGCCACCCACCGGGTTTGAAGCCCGGCCCACCCACCAGGATGGTTGCCCTTCCAATGACTGTCGTCAGCAGTCGATCGTACCCTCGAATAGTGTGCAGTCGCCACGCAGTTTATGCGTGTCACCCACGCGGCGGGTGAGGCCGATGCGGTCGAAGTGTTCCAGAATTTGAATAGCCCGTTTTCGCCCAAGGTGTGTGGCGTCGCGAAAATCTGCCGCCAGCACCACGTCGTCGTGCGCCCTGCCCACCTGACGTGCCAGCGCCGCCAGCTTTCGCATCGTTTCGGGTGGATAGAACAAGTCCTTCACGACCTGGTGCAGCTCACCACGGCGCGCCAACCGCGCCAGCGTGGTGCGCACCAGCGGCTCGGGTTCTTGTGCGTCGCGGGCCAGATCACGTGCCCAGGCCCCCTCGAATCTAGCCGCCGTAAGTGCGGTGGCGACCTTTTGGGCAATGCGTGTCTCGGTGACCGACAGTTGTGCACCATGGCTGGGCAAGTGCACCACGGCGCCGTGCAGTACCACCTGGCCCTGGCTGGCCAACTGATCCAGCAAGGCTTGCCACAAAGGTAGCGGCAGACGGGGTGCCGTCAGGCGGCGCAGGCGGGCACTATCCGGGCCCAGCTCGTCGGGTTGTCGCTCATGAAAGGCGTGCAGCGCCTGCAGCGCAGCCTGTTGAAATGCTTCTGTTTGTGTAGCGCCAAGCGCTTGGTCCGCCTGCCTTAGAACGGCAATTGGCAAAATTTCTTCAAGTACGGCAGGTAGCCCCTGAGCCGCTGCAAAGCGCACCAGGTCCACGCCGTGGGGCGCCACGGTCAGCAGCACGGCCAGGCGCTGGGTAGTGCTGGGCTGTTTCAGCGCTGCCAACTCGGCCAGGCGCTGTGGCGTGCGCCGGTAACGCGTGGGGGCATAAGGATCGAGCACCGTGCCGCCGGCCAACGTGCGGCTGGCGGCAGCGTCGCGCAGCAGTACTCGCTCGCCGTGCCAGGCGCCAACGGGGGCGTGCAGCACCAATTGCGCCAACGCGGTGCCGCCGGGGGGCAGCAGGTCGGCATCCAGCAGTGCCATGGTCGCATTGATATGGGCGGCGCCGATATGCGCCTGCACATGGGCACCCGACCGCAGTGCCCGGGCCTCACCTGGCCACAAGGTCAGCCGTACGTCGATGCGGTCGCTGGCTACTGCTGCGGCTGGGGCGGCCAGCCACTGGCCGCGTGTGATGGCATCGCGGGCCAGCCCGACCAGAGCCACCGCGCAACGCTGGCCAGCGTAGGCGGTGGTGACGGCTTGGTTTTGCGCATGCAGGCTGCGCACGCGTGCGTACAGCAGCTGGCCCGATGCCCCTGGCAGCAAGGCTAGCTCGTCGCCCACGCTGACCAGCCCAGCATGGATGGTGCCGGTGACCACAGTGCCTGTGCCCTGCAGGGTGAAGGCGCGGTCGATGGCGAGGCGAAAAGCTTGGGGTTCAACACGACCTGCAGCGCTGGTGTCGTGCGCGTTTGCAGCATCAAAAAGCAACGTGCGCAGGCGGTCGATGCCTTCGCCGGTATGCGCCGAAACGGTGACGATGGGCGCACCCGCCAGCGGTGTATCTGCCACCAGCGCGACCATTTCAGCCTCCACTTCGGCGGCTCGACCCTCAGTGGCGCGGTCGGCTTTGGTGATGACGATGGCACCGCGCCCAATGCCCAGCAGCGACAGCACGGCCAGATGCTCCCGCGTTTGCGGCATGGGGCCGTCGTCTGCGGCGACTAGCAGCAGCGCATAGTCGATGCCGCTGGCGCCGGCCACCATGGTGTGCACCAGGCGCTCGTGGCCCGGTACGTCGATAAAGCCGATGCGCTGACCGTGCGGCGTATCCAGGTAGGCGTAGCCCAGTTCGATGCTGATGCCGCGTTTCTTTTCTTCGGGCAGGCGGTCGGTGTCCACGCCGGTGAGCGCGCGCACCAGCGTGGTCTTGCCGTGGTCGATGTGGCCTGCTGTGCCGATGATCATGCAAAAACCATAGCTGCTAGCGCTTGCTGCATAAGCGCAAATGGCCAATTTGACCTAAAAACAAGGATGCATCTTCCAGGCAACGCATGTCCAGCAGCAGGCGGTCGTCGGCGATGCGTCCGATCACCGGCATGGGCAGGTGGCGCAGCGCCTCCGCCAATTGCTCCAGTGCGCGGCCGTTGCCCTTGGCCTGCACCGGCGCCATGGCCAGGCCGGCCGATGGCAGGCGCTCGATGGGCAGTGAGCCTGAGCCGATCTGGCCCTGCAGCGCCACCGGTTCAACGCGCCACAGCGGCCCTAGGGCGGCCTGCAGCGCAGGTTGCACAGCGCTTGCGGTGGCCTCAATATCGGCCAGCGCCCGCGTGAGCAGGCGCAGTGTGGGCAAGTCCTGCGTCAGGCGCTCGGGGCGCAGGTACAGGCGCAGTGTGGCCTCCAGCGCCGCCAGCAGCAGCTTGCTGACGCGCAGGGCGCGCTTGAGCGGGTGGCGGCGAATACGGTCGATCAGATCGCGGCGCCCGACGATCAACCCGGCCTGCGGCCCACCCAGCAGCTTGTCACCGCTGAAGGTGACCACATCGCAGCCAGCGCGCAACATCTCCTGCGGCAGGGGCTCACGCGGCAGGCCCCAGGCGGCAAGATCGACCAGCGCGCCGCTGCCCAGGTCGGTGATCATGGGCAGGTTATGGGCATGTGCAATGGTGGCCAGCGCGGTCTCGTCGACGCTGGCAGTAAAGCCCTGGACCACGTAGTTGCTGGTGTGCACCTTCATCAGCAGTGCGGTGCGCTCGCAGATGGCATGCTCGTAGTCGCGTGCGTGGGTCCGGTTGGTGGTGCCGACCTCGACCAGCCGGGTTCCGGCACTTTCCATCACGTCAGGCAGACGAAAGGCGCCACCAATTTCGACCAGTTCGCCGCGCGAGACGATCACCTCGCGATCCTTTGCCAGCGCGGCCAGACTGAGCAGCACGGCAGCGGCGTTGTTGTTGACCACCGTGGCGGCCTCGGCGCCGGTGAGCTGGCACAGCAGGCTCTCGACGATGCTGTCGCGGTCGCCCCGCTGGCCGCTGGCCAGGTCGTATTCGAGGTTGTTGGGCTGGGCCATCATGGCCTGCACATGGACAATAGCTGCCTCAGGCAGCAGGGCGCGGCCCAGGTTGGTGTGCAGCACCGTGCCGGTGAGGTTGAGCACCGTGCGCATGGCCGGCTGCAGCCGCGCCAGCACGCGCTGGGCCAGCGCGGTGGTAAGGACGTCGGGCGCAATCTGGCTGGCGGGCAATTGCTGGGCAACAGCTTGCTTACGCAGCGCGGCCAGCAAGGCGCGTGCTTCATCGGTGACCAGCCGATGGCCATGCTCGGCCACCAGGGCGACGCAGCCGGGCAGATGCAGCAGGCGGTCGAGCCCAGGCAGTTCGTGGGGTTGTACGTCGGTCTGGGGGGTAGCGCAGGAGGGGTGGCTAGCCTGCGAACCGTGGACCACGGATTCTTTGGGCAGAACCATCAACTCGCCCCGGGTTCGGTGTCGTGCTCGTCGTCACCAAACAGCAGCAGCATGTTGGTGCCATGACGGCTGAAGCCGGCTTCGGAGACCAGCAGGTCGAGCGTGAGTGTGGCCAGATCGTCGGCGACCGGCTCTACATGCAGGTCGCGTGCGACATGCATGATCTTCAGGTAATGGTGGCAGCTGTCGCAGGCCTCGGCCTCGACGACAGGCCGCTTTGGCTCAGTGTCGGAATCGACGTTGGGCCGCAGCGACTCGTAATGGATGCCCTGGGTCGCCAGGCAGTGTGTGCACTGGATGCGGCCCAGGTGCCACTGGGCATTGCACAGCGTGCAGTACAGGTAACGCTGACCTTCTTGCTGGCCGCCCAGTCGGATAATGCTGGTCACTGGCAGGCTGCCGCAGCAGGGACAGCGCGTGGCTTGCGTGGGCACCGGGAATGCGCTTAACTGGGCTGCGCCGGTGGCAGCGACCAGCTGCGTGAAGTACAGCTGCAGCCCTGCTGCGATCAACGGCGCGGCGGCCAAGTCCAGGCCAAGTGTGATGCCGGCCAACAAACGGTCGGCCTGTTGTTCCAGCGTAGTGTCGGGAAGTTGGATCACGGCCTGCACCGTAGCGCGTGCCGGGCTGTCGTTGGGCAACTGCTCCAACACTTGCTGTAGCAGGGCGCGCAGCTCGGCGCGCCACTGTCCATCGCGTGTCCAGCCGGTGGCGCCCAGTGCAGGCTGCCCCTCTTGTGCGGCGGAGTCCAGTTGGGCCAGCGTGGGCAGCACCATCGCTGTCTGACTTTGCACCCGGGCATGCTGGGCTTCACCCACCAGAGCCAGCAACATCAGGTAGTCGCGCATGGCATGGCTGGCAGCCAACTGACGCAAGCGTAGCGCGCGCTCGGCAAACAGGCGAGAAGGCTCGGGCAGAAGCAGCTGAGGAATTTCCAGGTCGGAACGCTGGACGATGTCCTCGGGAGTGCGGGTGATGGAGGTGGGAGGCTGAGCGTTCAAGATGGATAGAAATTAAAAAGTTGCCGTCAGTGTGTGCGACCGTGCGGCAGCTGTAAGTCAGAAGGAAGTGCTCACCACAAATGTTACTTGCGCGGGACCTTGGTTGCGGCCTGGCCCTGCATTTGCTCACGATACCACTGCGGGTGGTGGTGCTTGGCCCAGCCGCCGCTTACGGTGCCGCGCACCATGGCATGCAGCGTTCCTTTGACCCACAAGGCAGCATAGACGTGGACAATAAAGCCCAATACCAGTACGAAGGCTGCAACGGCGTGCAGCAAAACGGCGACACGCTGCAGCCCAATAGGCACGCTGCTGGCAAACCAGGCTTGCCAGAACAGCAGGCCGGTGGCCAACAACACGACCAGGCACGACGTGAAGAGCCAGAACACGATCTTTTGGCCCCCGTTGTATTTGCCAACGTTTTGCGGCAGCTGGGCTTGGTTGCCTTTGGACACAACGTCGCCCGCCGATGCAAGCCACTCCGAGTCTTCCTTGCGCCAGCGGTTGGCACTGACGAACATGAAGAACATGCCCAGGAACAGCACGAACATGGCAATGCCCAGGTAAGGGTGCAGGATGCGCGCCCATTGCGGGCCGCCAACCAGCGCCGTCAGCCAGAACAGCGCGGGGTGGAACAGCGCAAACCCGGACGCAGCGGCCAGGACGAAGCACGTTACCACCGCCCAGTGGTTGGAGCGTTGGCCCGCGTTGTAGCGTTGCAGCTGGAGCTTTTTCATGACTCTTCTCCTTGCGTTTCGCCGGAGGTGCCTGCGCTGGCTACCTCCTCGTCTTCTTCGGGAACTTCCAGCGGGCCTTTACGCAGGTAGTGGAACCACCCCGTGAAGGCCGCACCGGCCATAACAGCCAGGGCCACTGGCTTAGTCCAGCCCTTCCACAACGACACAAATGGGCTAATGCTCGGGTTCTGTGGCAGGCCAGTCAGCTGGGGCTGGTCGGCGTGCTTGAGCACATACATCACGTGTGTGCCACCAACGCCTGCCGGGTTGTACAGTCCGGCGTTTTTGAAGCCCCGCTCCTGCAGCTCTAGTGCGCGTTCCTCGCCAGAAGCCACCATGTCCTCTTTGGCACCAAAGGTTATGGCTCCGGTCGGGCACGTCTTGACGCAGGCCGGCTCCAGGCCAACGCCGACACGGTCAGAACAAAGGGTGCACTTGTACGCCTTGTTATCCTTTCCACTGATGCGCGGCACATTAAACGGGCAGCCCTTGATGCAGTAGCCGCAGCCAATGCAGTGCTCGCTGATGAAGTCCACAATGCCGTTGGCGTATTTGACGATGGCGCCTGGTGACGGACAGGCCTTCAGGCAGCCTGGATCATCGCAGTGCATGCATCCGTCCTTGCGGATCAGCCATTCGAGTTTATCCGGCTCGGGTTCGACCTCGAAGAAACGCATCAGCGTCCAGGACTGGGACGTCAAGTCACTGGGATTGTCATAGACGCCGATATTGCTGCCAACATCGTCGCGCAGGTCGTTCCACTCCATGCACGCGACCTGGCAGGCCTTGCAGCCTATGCACTTGGAGACATCAATGAGTTTGGCGACCTCGGGCACATGGGCGCGTGCCTGTGGCGGTGGGGTTGTGGTGGCCGAGCGCGCGACCACGTTCTGTGATTGCAAACTGGACATGGCTACACCTTTTCAATGTTGACGAGGAAGGCCTTGAACTCCGGCGTTTGCGAGTTGGCGTCGCCCACGAACGGTGTCAGCGTGTTGGCTAAGTAGCCATTCTTCGTCTGGCCTTTAAAGCCCCAGTGGAAAGGTATGCCCACCAAGTGCACCTTTTGGTTGTTGCAGTCAAACGGTTTGATGCGCTTGGTGACGACCGCCTTGGTGACGATGTGGCCGCGGTTGCTGCTGACCTTGACGCTGTCGCCGTGCTTGATGCCCTTTTCCTTCGCCAGTTCTTCGCTGATTTCCACGAACGATTCGGGCTGCGTGATGGCGTTGAGCCGCGCGTGCTTGGTCCAGGTGTGGAAATGCTCGGTGAGCCTGTACGTTGTGGCCGAGTACGGAAACTCCTCCTTCTTGCCAAAGGCGTCCATGTCGCTCTTGAACACCCGCGCACAAGGATTGCTGGTGGCCTTGGGGTTATCGGGGTGCAGTGGGTTGACACCTATCGGCGTTTCGAAGGGCTCGTAGTGCTCGGGGAAGGGGCCTTCGGCCATGCCAACCGCGTGCAACCGGGCCGCACCTTCGGGCGTCATGATGAACGAGCCCACGTTTTCCTCGGGGGCGGCGTTCGGGCGCATGTCGGGCACATCGGGGCCTGTCCAGGCCTTGCCGTTCCAGGTCATGTACTTCTTGCTCTCTGCCCAGGGCTTGCCGTCCTTGTCCGCGCTGGCGCGGTTGTACAAGATGCGGCGGTTGGCCGGCCACGAGAAACCGAAGTTCTGGTACACCCCCAGCCCCGACGGGTCAGACAGGTCGCGCCGTGCGGCCATGTTGCCGGCCTCGGTCCAGCAGCCCGCGTACAGCCAGTTGCCGCACGCCGTGGAGCCGTCGTCACGCAGCATGGCAAAGCCCGGCAGCTGTTGTCCGGCCTTCACCAGTACTGCGGGCGGTGCCAACTTGTTGGCCGGGTCGGGCGGTGCCAGCACGTCGCTCAAGGCCTTGCCGTTGATTTCGCGCCACAACTCGTTCGGCGACGGCACCTTGGGCTGCGCATAGTTCCAGTCCAAGTGGGCAATTGGGTCGGAGAAGGCGCCGCCGTCCTTGGCGTACATCTCGCGCAGCTTGATGAAGAGCTGGGCCATGATCTCCGAGTCCACCTTGGCTTCGCCAGGCGGATCGAGGGCCTTGTCCTTCCAGATCGCGACGCGGCTGGAGTTGGTGATACTGCCTTCCTCTTCGGCAAAGCAGGCAGCGGGCAGGCGGAATACTTCGGTCTGAATGTTCTCCGGCTTGACGTCGTTGAACGGCCCGTAGTTTTGCCAAAAATCGGCGGTCTCTGATTCCAGCGGATCAATCATCACCAGGTACTTGAGCTTGGCCAGTGCCGACGACAGTTTGTTCTTGTTGGGAACGGTCGCCAGCGGGTTGAAGCCCTGCGAGATAAAGCCGGTCATCTTGCCCTGGTGCATCAGCTCGAACATGTGCATCACGTCGTAGCCGCCTTCGAGCTTGGGCACCCAGTCGTAGCAGAAGTTGTTGGCCGGCTGGGCTGCTTTGCCGTAGTAGGACTTCATCAGGCTGTTGAAGAACCTGGGAAAGTTGCTCCAGTAATTGAACTGGTTGGGCCGCAAGGCCTTGGGCGTGTTCCTGGCGATGTATTTTTCGTAGGTGACGTCACCATCCGTGGGTGCACTCAGGTAGCCCGAGAACACTTCGGCATAGGCGTTCATATCCGTCACGCCCTGCACATTGGAGTGGCCACGCAAAGCATTCACGCCGCCGCCCGGGCGCCCCATGTTGCCCAGCAAAAGCTGGATCATGGCCATGGTGCGTATGTTCTGGCTGCCCACCGTGTGCTGTGTCCAACCCAGCGCGTACAGGATGGTGCTGGTCTTGTCGGGAGCCGACATCTCGCCCAGCATGGCACAGATCTTCAGGAACTTGTCCTGCGGTGTTCCACAGATCTTCTTGACCATGTCCGGCGTGTAGCGGCTGTAATGCTTTTTGAGCTGCTGGTACACACACAGGGGGTCCTGCAGCGTGTCGTCCACTTTGATGTAGCCCTTATCGTCAAGCTGGTAGCCCCAGGTGGACTTGTCGTACTTGCGCGTGGCCTCGTCATAGCCGCTGAAAAAACCATTGTCAAACTGGTAGCCCGGCTTGGTCAGGAAAGTGGCGTCGGTGTTGAACTTGACGTAATCGTGGTGGATCTTGTCGTTGCTCAGCAACCAATTGATGATGCCGCCCAGGAAGGCGATGTCGGTCCCGTTGCGAAGCGGCGCATACACATCGGCCAGCGCAGACGTGCGGTTGAAACGCGGGTCCACCGAAATCAGCTTGGCCTTGCGTTTTTGCATGGCCTCCACCACCCATTTGAAACCTACCGGGTGGGCTTCGGCGGCATTGCCGCCCATCACAATAATCAGATCGGCATTTTTAATGTCGGTCCATGAGTTGGTCATCGCTCCGCGACCGAAAGTCGGGCCCAGACTGGACACCGTCGGTGCGTGTCAAACGCGTGCTTGTGTATCTATTCCCACCATCCCCAGGCCGCGTGCGACCTTGACGGACAAATAACTGGACTCGTTAGACGACGAGCTACAGACGAGAAAACCGGTGGTAGTCCAACGGTTTACCGTGGTGCCTGCAGCGTTCTTCTGGACAAAGTTGGCATCGCGGTCAGCCTTCATGTGCTTGGCGATGCGGGTCAGTGCATCGTCCCAGCTGATGCGCTTCCACTCTTTGCTGCCGGCTTCGCGCACGGCGGGGTACTTGACCCGGGATGGGGAGTTGATCATGTCCATGACACCTGCGCCCTTGGGGCACAGCGAGCCTCGGCTGACAGGGTTGTCGGGGTCGCCCTCCACATGAATGACGTGCTCCTTGGCGTTCTTGGCGCGGTCACCCAGTTTATAGATCAGCATGCCGCAACTGACAGAGCAGTAAGGGCAGGTGCTGCGCGCGACGGTGGCGCTTGCGAGTTTGAAGGCGCGGGTTTCAGCAAGGGCAGCTGTGGGTGAAAAACCCATCGCCACCAAGCTGGACCCGACCAGTCCCGCCGTGCTAACGCGGAAGAACTGTCTGCGATGCATATCCATGAGCTTGTCTCCTTTTAGTGTGCTGCATCGTAGGAATTGCATGCAGGCCATGAGCGGAAGGACGCAATCAGTTTATGCACGGGGCGATTTTGTTGGCTACAGGGTTTACCATGACGGTTACTTCAGTTACCTTGGATTGGCGAGCTGCGCAAGGTACTCAATCGGCGGCACTACCCACTGGAAGTGATGCTGGCGTGCGCAAAAATTGATCGCTGGAACTGAGACCATGGACATGATCAAAAAGAGGCAGATACGGGCAGATGCAGCGCTCCAAAGTCCAACCCATCTCCGCCGCTCAGCCGTTCTATGGTTTGGTTTTCTGAGATTCATTTACCAACGCAGCTTTGTTGGAAGGATCAAGGCTATTGCGGCAAAGTCATTACTATTAATTTGATAGTGATAGAGCAAGTATGGACGAGGGCTACAGTCCGCTTTTACTTAAACAATGTCGAGACAGCCTGTTTCACCCTCGCTGCGGTCTAGGCACCGCTCCCTCCGTCGCCCACTGATAATCGGAGTATGACTTTCCCCACCGCCTTTGCTGCGCTCCCCCTCTCGCCCGCTACGCTGACCAACCTTACGCAGCTGGGCTACACCGACATGACGCCCATTCAGGCGGCCAGCCTGCCCATTGCGCTTGCGGGCAAAGACCTGATTGCCCAGGCCCAAACCGGCAGTGGCAAGACAGCGGCCTTTGCGCTGGCGCTGTTGGCCAAGCTCAACCCACGCTGGTTTGCCGTGCAAGCCATGGTGCTGTGCCCCACGCGCGAGCTGGCCGACCAGGTGGCGGTAGAGATTCGCCGCTTGGCGCGCGCGCAAGACAACATCAAGGTGATTACGCTGTGTGGCGGCATTGCGCTGCGTGGCCAACGTGCCAGCCTAGAGAACGGCGCACACATTGTGGTGGGCACGCCTGGGCGCATCATGGACCACCTGGAGCGTGGCTACCTCACGCTAGAGGGTCTGAACACCCTGGTGCTGGACGAAGCCGACCGCATGCTGGACATGGGCTTTTTTGACGACATCGTCAAAGTTGCCAAGCAGTGCCCAGCGGAACGGCAAACCCTGCTTTTCTCGGCCACCTACCCCGAAGGCATTGAGAAGCTGGCCCGGCAGTTCATGCGCGAGCCGCAGCGCATTGAGATTGCACCACCCAAGACCGAGAGCCTGATTGAGCAGCGCTTTTACGAAGTGACGCGCCAAACCCGCTTGCACGTAGTGGGCCAACTGCTGCGCCATTTCCGCCCGGTGAGCACGCTGGCGTTTTGCAACACCAAGCAGCAATGCAAAGACTTGGTGATCCAGCTCCAAGAAGAAGGCTTTTACGCCCTGGCCCTGTACGGCGAGCTGGAGCAGCGCGAGCGCGACCAGGTGCTGGCGCAGTTTGCCAACCGCAGCTGCTCGGTCCTGGTGGCCACCGATGTAGCCTCCCGTGGGCTGGACATCAACCAGTTAGAGGCCGTGATCAACGTCGACATCACGCCCGACCCCGAGGTGCATGTGCACCGCATTGGCCGCACTGGGCGCGCGGGCGAATCGGGCATGGCGCTGAGTTTGGTCAGCATGAATGAGATGGGCGCAGTGGGCAAGATTGAGCAGTACATGGGCAAGCCGTCCACTTTTTACCCGCTGGACACGCTCACCGCGACCAGTGCCACACCTCTGTTGCCACCGATGGTGACACTGCAAATTTTGGGTGGCCGCAAAGAGAAGATTCGCCCTGGCGACGTGCTGGGCGCGCTGACCAATGCAGAAGACGGCCCGGCCTACACGCGCGAGCAAATCGGCAGGATCCAGGTAACCGAGTTCTGCACCTTTGTGGCGGTGGCGCGCGATGTGGCCAAGGCGGCCTGCGCCAAGCTCAATGCCGGCAAGGTCAAAGGCAAGAGCGTGCGCGTGCGCATTCTCACGGTCTCAGACAATGCATAGGGCCTTTTAGGGCCGTCCCAGATCCATCGTCCAGTAGGTGCGATAGGTGGAGCTGTTGTTGATGACGCAAGCCACACCTACTTCGGTGTAGTTGACACCCATGATGTTGCTGCAATGTCCAGGACTGGCCATCCAGGCGGCCATAACGGAGGCCACACTTTCCTGACCTGCGGCGATGTTCTCGCCCAACCGTGACCAACTGTATCCAGTTGCCGAGATGCGCTGATCAAAGGTGCGGCCGTCCCGGCTGGTGTGCGAAAAATAGTTGTTGTTGGCCATATCCGCCGAGTGGCCCGCCGAGGCATCGAACAGCTTGCTATTCCAAGCCAGCGGCGCAGTGGCGGGGAAAGACGTAGTGCCGCAGGTTTGATTGCTGGCGCGGGCCTGGTTGATCAGCGCCATCAAATCCGTCTGAAAATTAGGCAGGCTGCAAGTATTGGCTGCTGTCAGTGTGCCGCCGGGCGTGTCCGTGGTCACCAGTGTGGCCGCGAGCAATGTGAACTCATTCAATTGCACCCGCACGTTGTTGTAGGTCGCACCCTGGAACACAACAGAGCCGAGGACCAGCAGGTTGCTGGCCGGATCGAAGGTATCGGGCACTGGTGTACCGTTGTCCACAGCCAGCAAGACATATGAATTGACCGTCGCCGATACGTTCTGGTATTTGGCTCCGTTCACTGACACTGCGTTGATGAGCAGGCGGTTGATCGTGGGGTCAAAAGTGCTGGCTCCATATGCGTTAAGCGCCCCCCACATGGATACCAAGGCCAGGGCGCGTATGGTGCGCTGTTGTGCATTCTTCACGGTCAAACTCATCCTTTTCTTGTTACAGCCACTGGCGCGTTCAGCACCAATTTTCCAGCAATTTCATGATAGTCGACTGGTGAAATGCGTTACAAGACGTTCCTCCCACATGCTGACTCCAATTGAATGGTGCTGATGACCTTGAAACCCGCGCAGAGTCTTTCCTGAACTAATCCGCGTCGCACCCCTGCCCCCGCTCAGGGTAGGGTGACGTAGCGCTCTGCCAGCGCCAGAAATTCATCCACGGTCACTGTGCACCCCAGCTCTTCGCCCAGCACCTGCGCAACACCAGGCGCTGCCGCTGCCGCTGCCCGGGCGTCAAGAAACAACAACCGACTGCGCCGCGCCAGCACATCTTCCACGGTGCGGGCATATTCATAGCGCGCGGCAAACCGCACCATCGCTTCGCTCAGATGGGGCGCCAGCATGCGTGTTGCGCCGGGTAACTGTTCCAACACGTCCCGTTCACTGCCATACAGATGGGTGCCAGGTGCCTCGCTGATGCGAACCGTCACCGCGCCAGGCGGCGGTGCCCCTACCAAGGCGTGGTGAGCGGTACTGGAATCGGGCAGCGTCGGCAGCAAGCCCGCAGCGACGCACTTGGCCACCACATCTTCCGCCATGGAGCGGTAGGTGGTCCATTTACCGCCGGTGACGGTGACCAGGCCCGAGCGGCTGATGGCCACGGTGTGCTCGCGGCTGATTCCTTTGGTACCGGCACCATCGTCTTCAGCAGGTTTGACCAAGGGGCGCAACCCCACCCAGACACTGCGCACATCACTGCGCTGGGGAGCGCGCTGCAGATACCGGGCCGACTCGCTGAGGATAAAGGCCACTTCCTCGGCAAAGGGCTCGGGCTCGCGCGCCAGATCATGGCGGGGCGTGTCGGTTGTGCCCAATATGACCTTGCCTAGCCAAGGCACGGCAAACAGAACGCGTCCGTCCGCTGTTTTGGGTACCAGCAACGCGTGGTCACCCGGAAGAAACTCGCGCTCCACCACCAGGTGCACGCCCTGGCTGGGCTCTACCATGGGGCTGCAGGTGCGGCCACAGGCCATGCTGTCTTGCTGGCGCAGCGCATCCACCCACACGCCCGTGGCGTTGACCACGCAGCGGGCGCGCACTTCCAGCACATCACCGGTTTCGGTGTCCCGTACCCGCACACCCGCAACCTGTGCATCCACATGGATCAGTTCCTCTGCCTTGCAGTAGTTGACCATCAGCGCCCCACTGGCAGCGGCCGTGCGCGCCAGCACCAGGGCCAGGCGGGCGTCGTCAAACTGGCCATCCCAATATTTGACACCGCCGCACAAATGCTTCGGGTTGACGCTGGGAAGGTAGGCGCGTGTCTGTGCGGTATTCAGGAATTCGGTGGAGCCTAAACCCGCCTTGCCAGCCAGCAGGTCATAGGCTTTGAGGCCCACACCGTAGAAGGGCGTCTCCCACCAGTGGTAGGACGGCATCACAAAGGGCAATGGCTGGGCCAGATGCGGCGCGTTGTGCAACAGGTTGGTGCGCTCATGCAAAGCATCACTGACCAAGGCAATGTCGCCCTGCGCCAGGTAGCGCACACCGCCGTGCACCAGTTTGGTGGCCCGCGACGATGTGCCCTTGGCAAAGTCGTGCGACTCCAGCAACACCACGCTCAGGCCACGCAGCACAGCGTCCAGCGCCACACCCAGGCCGGTAGCACCCCCTCCAATAACGGCCAGGTCGTAGGTGTGTGGTGTCTTCAAGCGCGCCAGTAGTTCTGCGCGCGCGGTTGGCAAGGGTTGAGCGGTTTGGTTCATGCGGCGTTTTTCGCTATGCTGGCATTATTGTTCCCTTTTCTATCGGAGCCTCTTGCATGCCTTACCTGCTCGCACTTGACCAGGGCACCTCCAGCTCGCGCAGCATCGTCTTTGACCAGGGTGGCAGCATTGTGGCCATGGCCCAGCAAGAGTTACCCCAGATCTACCCGCAGCCCGGTTGGGTGGAGCACGACCCTATGGCCATCTGGCAAACCCAGTTGGCAACCGCCCGCGCGGCGCTGGCCAAAGCCGGCCTGGGTGCGCGGGACATTCACGCCATTGGCATCACCAACCAGCGGGAAACCACGGTGGTCTGGAACCGGCGCACCGGCAAGCCCATCCACCACGCCATCGTCTGGCAAGACCGCCGCGCCGAACCTGCTTGTGCCCAATTGCGCGCAGATGGCAAGGCACAGGTCATTCCAGGCCAAGACGGGTTTGCTGGTTGACGCCTATTTTTCGGGTACCAAGCTGCAGTGGCTGCTGAACCATGTGCCCGGCGCGCGTGCCCAAGCACAGGCCGGCGAGTTGGCCTTTGGCACCGTGGACAGCTGGTTGCTGTGGCAACTGACAGGCGGTTGCGATGACAGCACACGGGCACAGGCCCACCACGCAACCGATGTGAGCAACGCCTCACGCACCATGCTGTTCAATGTGCACACCAACCAGTGGGATGACGAGTTGCTGCAGTGGCTGAACATCCCCGCGAGCCTGATGCCCACAGTGCTCCCCTCCAGCGCCGACTTTGGCAGCGTCAAGGCCGATCTGCTGGGCGCACCCATCCGCATTGGTGGCATGGCCGGCGACCAGCAAAGCGCCCTGTTTGGCCAGGCCTGCTTTACCGCCGGCATGGCCAAGAACACCTATGGCACGGGTTGTTTCATGTTGATGCATACCGGCGAGAAATTTCAACTTTCACAAAATGGCCTGCTGACCACCAGTGCGGCACAGGTTGGGAGAACACCCGAATTTGCCATGGAAGGCAGCGTCTTCGTAGGTGGCGCCGTGGTGCAGTGGCTGCGCGACGGGCTGGGTGCCGTGCACTCCAGCTCCGAAGTACAAGCCCTGGCCGAGTCGGTACCCGACACCGGCGGTGTGATGCTCGTGCCGGCTTTCACTGGCTTGGGCGCGCCCTACTGGAACCCACAGGCGCGCGGCACCATCACCGGCATCACCCGTGGCACCACCATGGCCCACATCGCCCGTGCGGCCCTGGAAAGCATTGCCTTCCAAAGTGCCGCGCTGCTGCACGCCATGGGCCGCGATGCGATTGCGCAGGGTGGACAGCCGGTGCGTGAATTGCGCGTAGATGGGGGCGCCTGCGCCAACAACCTTCTGATGCAAATGCAGGCAGACCTGCTGGGTATACCGGTGGTGCGGCCGGCCGTGATCGAAACCACGGCCCTGGGTGCCGCCTACCTGGCTGGCCTGGGTACCGGGTTGTATTCCAGCACCCAGGAACTGAGCAGCCAGTGGCGTGAAGAGCGTCGCTTTGAACCCACTCTTCCCAGAGACCAGGCTCAAGCCCGCATGGCGGATTGGGAGCACGCCGTGCGCCAGGCCACGGCACAATAGCGCGCCAGCCGCTGGGCGGCCTTAGATGTGCAGTGCGTGACCCAATGCGCGCATCGCGGCCTCTTGCACCGCCTCACCCAATGTAGGGTGTGCATGGATCGTGCCCGCTACGTTTTCCAGGCTGGCGCCCATCTCTAGCGAGTGCGAGAAGGCCGATCTACGACAATCAACGCTCTACCCAAAAACACAATGCAAAAAAAGACTTTCTCCATCCTCCCTCTCGTCCTGGCAATCGCTGCTGCCTCCCTGGTTCCTGCTTCGGCATCCTTCGCGCGCGGCCACAAGGCTACCAAACCCGCGGCTGCCAAAAAAGCCCGGGCCTCTCTGAACGCCCTGCCACCACTTGCTGCCCAGATCAGCTTGGCGGGCAACCCACCGGCACTGCCTGCCAAGGCGTGGCTAATCATGGATTCTGACTCTGGCGAAGTGCTTGCCTCGGCCAACGCGGACGAAGCCCTGCCGCCGGCGTCTCTCACCAAGATGATGACCAGCTTTCTGGTCGAGCAAGCGCTGCGCTCCGGCAAGCTTAAGCAAACAGACCTGGTCTCGGTCAGTGAGAACGCGTGGTGCCGTGGGTCCAGCACCGAGTCGTGCATGTATTTGCCGCTCAACAGCCAAGCCACAGTGATAGACATCCTGCGCGGCATCGTCATCCAGTCGGGCAACGACGCGTCCAAGGCCATTGCCGAGCACATGGCCGGTTCCGAAGAAGGCTTTGCCAAGCTGATGAACGCCGAAGCCCAGCGCCTGGGCATGAAGAACACACATTTCGTCAACCCCACGGGTTTGCCCGACCCGCAGCACAAGTCGTCTGCGCTTGACCTCGCCATCTTGGCACGGGCCATCATTCGTGACAGCAAGGATTACTATCCAATCTACGCGGAACGCGATTTCAAATACAACGGCATCAAGCAAGGCAACCGCAACGCCTTGCTCTATACCGACCCCAGCGTTGACGGACTGAAAACGGGCCACACCCAAGAAGCCGGCTACTGCCTGGTCACTTCGTCCAAGCGCAACGACATGCGCCTGATCACCGTCATTCTCAACACCGATAGCGCCCAGGCGCGTGCTGACCAGACCCGAACGCTGCTGGGTTGGGGCTTTAGCAGCTTCGAGAAGGCAACCCCGATTCAACCGAACACCGTGATCACCAAGGCGAAGGTCAGCTTCGGCAAGGCTGACATGGTCGACGCGGGTCTGGCAGCCCCTTGGAGCCTGACCGTGCCGCGCGGCCAGACGGTGGAGACGGCGGTGGAGATCACGCCGGGCCTGGAGGCACCAATCGCCAAGGGCACTGTGGTGGGCAAAGTGATTGCCACTTCGAAGGGCAAAGTGGTGGGCGAAACGCCACTCGTTGCGCAGGCTGATGTGGAGCGCGCTGGATTTCTGATGCGCGGTTGGCAACATGTTGCCAAGTTGTTTGGGAAGTAAGAAGCTACCCGGCCCGGGCGTCAAACAGCAAAAAAATACTTTACTGCAACAGCGCCTGCAGCCGGGCAACCGGGTCACCAAAAACCCGGTACAACGTGACTCATTTGTCGCCGGACTCTGCACTGTGCAGGTAACGTTTCACCAAGTCGAAAAACTTGTCATAAAACGCATCAGACGCAATGGTTTCACTACCGACTTTGACCATGGAATCACTGCCTGCCATGAACGGCAACGACACAGAGCCAATGGCGCTCACCCCCAGACTGGCACTGCTATTGTCCTTCTTGAGCGCGTAGCGGTCTTGCACTGCCGACGCGAAAGCTAGGCTGACTTCATCAGAAGCACTTTCGGTTACACAGACCACGCGAATAGTCATTTGCAGGTGAGACTCTGCATCCGGCTGAAAGCTTTTCTTGCCCTCGACCCAAGTGGCTTTGGTGTCACCGACCAGATAGCCTTGGCTCAGTAAAGCGCGGCGCGCCGCCTCACAAGCCTGAGCAGGCGAGGCGTCAAAGAGCCTTGAATAGGTTTCGACCGATGTGAACTTTTCTTGCGCCGAGAACATTTTGGCGGGGCCGGAGCAGCCAGCCAAAATACAGCAGCCCAACACAAGGACTACAAAATTCAAAGGCCTAACTGTTCGACGTATGGTGGCGGGCTTATGGCCTCCGAATACTCGCACCCAATGCGTGTTCAACTTTTCAAATTCCATACCCATCATTGTCGCGGTTTTTGCAATAGGGGTATTGTTTCTGCCTATGGTGGTCTTGCCCTGTTTGAAGTGGGTTCACACCGGAATCGGGCGTCAGGTTTCGCGACTCCACTCTGGGGATGAGCGCAAGCGAATTTGTGTATGGCATAGCAGTGAACTTTCAGGGTGAATTCGAACAATCGCCGGCACCACGGGTCACTGGGTCGCTGATTCCAACTGGCAGTCAGTTGGTGTTCCCTTTTAGGCTGGCTATGCCCGCTTTGGGCCAGTTGCTGACGGTCGTCAACGTCAACTGTATGGCGATCAATTTTCTCTTGCTGGCATGCGGTTATCGGCTCCAACTCGCAGGAAGTTGACGGGCATACTTGGCCAGTGGATTCTCATTACTTGCCCAAATCGGTGCCTGACTCTGCGATTGCTTTACCTCCAATTGCAGGCACTGGGCGTTTGCAGCGCCTCAAACACGCCATCGACAACACAGACATGGAAGTGCACATGCGTGTTCAGGCTGGAGCCGAAGCGGTGGATGAAGGCGACCGCGCCCAAGTGCAGGCTGGCAGGGTCACACTTTGCAGCACCGGGGCAATGGGTCTGCAGACTCTGCTGCACCACCCTCAAGAAAATGCGCAGCGCTGCGTTAAGTGCGCCCTTGTCGCGCTGCAAGTAGTAGCGCAGACGCTTGGGCACCGACAGAACCCACTGGCGCACCGGCAGGCGGGGGAATACATGGTCCGTCAGGTGCGCAGCGGCCTCGGCCATGCGACGGGTGTTGCATGAAGGGCAGACGCCACGGCCTTTGCAGGAGAAGGCGACCAGAAAATCGGCACCACAATCGTCGCAGCGCACCCTGGCAAAGCCGTGGGCGACCGCTGTGGGATGAGTGTGGTGCGCAGAAATCGCAGGAGCAGGGAAAGGGTGTGGATGCTGAGCCGAACTGGGACCAGGCAAACCAATCACCGCCCGAGTACCCTGACGATCAGCGCACTACTTGGTGAATTTGCATTAGGTCGTAACGACTGCGCCGGGGTAGGGCTGTGTTCTTCGGCAGCCCGGAGTAAGCGTTTTCTTCCTGGTCGTGCAGCAGGCTGTTGCGCTCAAGCACGTCGTGCACATTGCCAGAGGTGCCTCGCACGGTGTGGACTAACCCGGACTCTGAATCGACTCCAATGTGGGTCTTCATGCCGAAGTGCCACTGGTTGCCCTTCTGGCTGGAGTGCATCTCGGGGTCACGGGCCTTGTCTTTGTTCTTGGTGGAACTGGGTGCGGGAATGAGGGTGGCATCCACCACGGTGCCTGTCCTGAGCAGCAAGCGGCGCTGGGTCAGCAGGTCGTTGACTGTGCCCAGGATCTGTTCGGACAGTTTGCTTCTTTCCAGCCGATGGCGGAAGCGCAGGATAGTGCTCTCATCGGGCAGGCGGGCGAATTCTTCAAGCTGCGCAAACTCGCGGTACAGCGGGGTGTCGAAGAAGGCTTCTTCCATGCCGGGGTCAGACAGGGTGAACCCTTGCTGAAGGAAGTGTGCGCGCAGCATGGTTTGCAGCGAGAAAGGCGGGCGGCCCTTCTTGTCTTTGGGGTAGTAGGACGCGATGAGTTCGACCAGCGCTGCCCACGGAACGACTTGGTCCATCTGCTCCAGGAACTCGCGCTTGCGGGTTTTTCTTGGCGCTCAGATTGAGTTTCAATGCGGTTTGCTCCATGCTATGTATTTTATAGCAAATGAGCATTTTTGTCAGCACATTTCAGCGGGAGTTATGCAGAGTTTCCTTTGTTGTGGTGCGGCGCGGCAGGCGACCCCCAAGAAATCCGACACCTTTCGGCCTGAGTCTCAACTCAGTCGTTCGTTCGTGCACATTTTTTCGCAGCACGAGATACGGGGTATCCGTCCAACTGAAGAAATTTATTGTCCCATCGGGAACGCGAAATCAGGGTTAACCCGAATAGTAAATGAACAGACAGGTCTGTACAGTTCATTCACTTTCCTTAACTACATGAACGGTTTACTCATGCATTACCACGCACCCTCCGACCACACCTTCAGCAAGCAACTGCGCACTGGCGCACCTGAGGCGTTCAAGGCTTTCATCGAATTCGACCAGGTGGCGTTTGCTGAAGGCGAGAACCGACTGGCGGTGAAAACGCGCGAACTGATCGCCATCGGTGTCGCTGCCACCACGCAGTGCCCCTACTGCATGGAAGCGCACGTAGCGGGTGCCAAGAAGGCAGGCGCAACCCAGGCCGAAGTAGCCGAAGCCATCATGGTGGCTTCGGCGCTGCGTGCGGGCGCTGCCTTCACACATGGCTGGATGGCCATGAAGTTTTTCGACAAAGACTAATCCTCCCTTCTCCCAGGAGACAGACCATGACCTTTTCCCACTTTGCACGCCGTACCACCACCATCGGCCTTGCCACCATGCTGGCTGGCGCACTGGTCGCCTGCGACAAGCCCGCTGGGCCTTCTGCATCCACCGCAGCCGCGCCAGCCGCGCCTGCAGCCGCAGACAAGTCGATTCCGACCTTCGTGTTTGGCCTTGCGAACGAGCCACGAACGCTGGATCCGGCCTATGTGTACGACGGCGACACGCTCCGTATCCTGGATCAGATCTATGAAACGCTGGTGCAGCTCAAGCCCGGAACTGCTGAGGTTGTTCCCGGACTGGCAAGTGCCCACACGGTGTCCGAAGATGGGAAAACCTACCGATTCACGCTGCGTGACGGTGTGACGTTCCACGACGGCACGCCCTTTAACGCTGCAGCGGTGTGTTTCAACTTTGACCGTCTTTACAACTTCAAGAACGTGCAGCAGACCTTGAGCCTGAGCACGTTCTGGCAGAACGTATTCGGTGGGTTCGCGACCCAGGATTTGCCCAGCTCGCCAAAATCCAGCCTGTACGCGTCGTGCGAAGCGCCCGACGAAAAAACAGCCGTGGTTCATCTGACCAAGCCATCGTCGGCGTTGATCCCGGCCTTGGCCTCGCGCTACTTCGGCATCGTGAGCCCGGCCGCCATCAAGCAGTACGGCGACAGTGTGGAAATCAGTGGTGCATCGTTCAGTTTCCCCGGAAAGTTCGGCACCGAACATCCGACGGGCACCGGTCCGTTCAAGTTCGACAAATGGCAGCGTGGCGACAAGCTGGTGCTGGCACGTAACGACGCCTACTGGGGCAACAAGGCGAGCATTCAGAGCCTGATCTTCAAGGCCATTCCTGACGGGCCAGCACGGCGCCAGGCGCTCGAGAGCGGCGAGATCGACGGCTACGACGCTGCGGCGCCGCAGGACGTGGAAGCGCTGCGCGGTGAGGGATACCTAGTAGTCGAGCGACCAGGGTACAACGTGGGTTACTTGGGCTTTCAGAACAAGACTCCCCCGCTGGACAACCTGAAGGTGCGGCAGGCGCTCTCTCATGCCGTGAACCGTGAGGCGCTGGTCAGATCCCAGTACCCTGCTGGTGCGAAACTGGCAACGCAGTTCCTGACCTCCCATGTCCCGGGTTTCAACCCCGATCTGAAGTCGTATTCGTACGATCCGGAACTTGCACGCAAGATGCTGGCAGAGGCAGGGCACCCCAATCCGACGATTGAATTCTGGTACCCCACAGGCGTGTCACGCGCTTACATGCCCGATCCCAAAGCCATTATGGAAGCGTATAAGGCCGACCTGGAAAAAGTCGGGGTGAACGTGGTCGTGAAGGCCGTGCCGTGGACACCCGAGTACGTGGCCGGCTTGCAGCAAGGCAAGGCTCCCATCTACATCGTGGGTCGCCTAGGAACCTACGCTGATGCTTCTGACTTCCTTGATTCGCTGTTCATCAACGGGCGGATGGCAACGTCGCCGGAAATCATTGCCGGCTTGGCTGCTGCGCGCACGGAAGTGAATCTGGAAAAACGCGCCGAGCAGTACCGAAAAATCAATGCCGAGATCATGGAGTTAGCACCAGGTGTGCCGTTCGTGAGCGCCCCGACCCATTTGGTGTTCAAAGCCGGTACCAAGGGATTCGTTGCGTCGCCGATTGCACAGGAAAGCATGGCGTCGGTGCACCACTGACCCATAGCCAACGAAGGACACACCATGCTCCGCTTCATCCTCCGAAGACTGCTCCAGATGATCCCGCTGTTGCTGGGTCTTTCACTGCTGATTTTCGCGTGGGTGAGGGTACTGCCGGGAGGTCCTGCGCAAGCCCTTGCGAACGAAGACGCAACAGTTGCAGACATTGCAGCTATTGAGCGATCTCTTGGCCTGGACCGGCCTGTGTACGTGCAGTATTTGGAGTTTCTTGGCAAGGCTGCCCGGCTAGACTTCGGCAATTCGCTGCAGTCCAACCGGCCGGTGACCGAGGAAATGATCGCCCGCTTCCCCGCTTCGCTGGAGCTCTCAGTCTGCGCACTGCTGCTCGCCATTCTGGTGGGCGTGCCGCTCGGGTACTTCGCAGCGCGGCGCTATGGGTCGCGGTTGGACAAGATATCGGTTTTCGGATCACTTTTGGGCATCACGATCCCGGTGTTTTTCTTGGCCTACCTGCTGAAGTATGTGTTCGCCGTAAAGCTCGGCTGGCTGCCCACAACGGGCCGGCTGGACGCGCGAATAGTCGCCGAGCATCCGACCGGGTTCTACGTGCTGGATGGCATCGTGACCGGCAACTGGCCGGCCGCCTGGAGTGCTCTGAATCATCTCATACTGCCGGCCATCGCGCTGGGCACCATTCCCATGGCGCTGATTGCACGCATTACACGAGCCTCGGTGCTGGATGTCGTGAACGAAGACTATGTGCGCACGGCGCAGGCCAAGGGCTTGTATGCCTCCACCATCACGTTTCGCCACATCCTGCGCAACGCGCTGATTCCCTTGGTGACGATTCTTGGTCTTCAGTTAGGAGCGCTGATTTCCGGCACCGTGCTGACGGAAACGGTGTTCTCGTTTTCCGGCGTTGGGCGGTTTGTTGCGAACGCCATCTTGGTGCGCGACTATCCAACGATCCAGGGTTTTGTGATCGTCATTGGACTGCTGTACGTCTGCGTCAACCTGTTAGTCGACCTGGCCTACGGCTTGGTTGACCCCCGAGTGAGGGTTCACTGATGCCGACGGTTCCAATTTCGCCGGCGTCCGAGCCCTCCGCCCGCACCGGAGCCGCGCTCCTGCTGCCAGAGGGCGGCGAAGCACCCCTGACCCGTGGCCTTTGGCATGAAGCGTTTCTGCGCGTTCTAGCCAGTGGCTCGGGCCGGTTCGGCCTGCTACTAATTCTGTTTTTTGTCGCGGTGGCGCTGCTCGCTCCGTGGATCGCGCCTTTTAGCCCGGCCAACAACCAGTGGCTGAGCGAAGTGCGCCCGGGGGTCTATCCCGGTCCGTCGGCGGAGCACTGGCTGGGCATCGACACCCAGGGGCGCGATGTGCTGTCGCGCCTCATCTGGGGGGCGCGCCATTCCTTGCTGATCGGCGTGGTGTCGCTGCTGCTGGGTGCCTCGGTGGGTCTGCTGCTGGGATTCCTCGCAGGCGCCATGGGCGGCTGGGTGGACGGCGTCATCATGCGTTTGATGGACATCATGTTGGCAGTGCCTTCGCTGTTGTTCGCCATTGCGGTTGCTGCCGTGCTGGGCCAGAGTCTCACCTCGGTGATGATTGCTGTGGCCGTGACCAGTGTGCCGATATTTGCCCGGCTGCTGCGCGGGCAGATGCTCAGCCAGCGCGATGCCGACTATGTGGTTGCGGCACGATCGATTGGCGTCAAGGGCCACATGATTGCGCTGCGGCACATCCTTCCCAACTCGGTCACGCCGGTCATCGTGCAAGGGACGCTCTTCCTGGCGACCGCCATCATCGATGCGGCCGGCTTGGCCTTCCTCGGGCTCTCGACCGCCGACCCCTCCACGCCAGAGTGGGGCCGCATGCTGACCGACGCCCAGAACGCGTTGGCGACCGCGCCGCTGCTGGCCATTTTGCCGGGCACTGCCATCGTGCTGTCTGCCTTGGGTTTCACCTTGTTGGGCGAGCAACTGCGCGAAGCGCTCGACCCGAAGTACCGGAGGTAAGCCATGAGCCTGCTCCAAGTTCGCAATCTCTCGGTGACTTTTACGCGCGAAGGCAGCGCCCCAGTGAGGGCCGTAGATGGACTATCCTTCCAGGTCGAGCCGGGCGCTTCGGTCGGTCTGGTGGGCGAGTCCGGATGCGGAAAGTCGGTCACTTCCCTGGCCATCATGGGGCTTCTACCCACGCGCAACGCGAAAATCGAAGGCGAGGTCTTGTTTGAAGGCAGGAACCTGCTCGCCATGCCACAAAAGGCACTACGTGACATCCGGGGCAAGGACATTGCCATGATCTTTCAGGATCCGATGTCCTCGCTGAACCCGGTGGTGCGCATTGGCGTGCAGATCACTGAAGTCCTGGTGCGCCACCAGCGGCTGAAAGCCTCCGAAGCCCGGCGCGAGGCCGAATCGCTTTTGCGCAAGGTTGGTATCCCGGATCCGCTGCGCTGCCTGGGCCAGTACCCGTACCAGCTCTCGGGCGGCATGCGCCAACGCGTCTTGATTGCCATTGCCCTGGCGTGCAAGCCACGTCTGCTGATCGCTGACGAACCGACCACGGCGCTTGACGTCACCATTCAGGCGCAGATTCTGGATCTGCTGGGCGCCTTGATGCACGAGACCGGCGCCGCAATGGTCATGATCACGCACGACATGGGCGTGGTCGCGGGCATGTGCGACGAAGTCAACGTGATGTATGCAGGCCGTCTGGTCGAATCGGCCCCGCGTCGCGCGCTGTTTGCTGCGCCACGCCATCGCTATACGGAGGGTTTGCTCAACTCCATTCCGCGCATGGACAGGCCGCGCAGCGAACCACTTCGACCTATTCCAGGATCGGTGCAGAACGCCGTCCCCTGGCCCAAAGGCTGTGCCTTCGCACCTCGGTGCAGCCACCGCCAAGACGACTGCCTTTCAGGCGAGATTGCGCTGCGCACCGAAGGCCAAACCGTTCACCGCTGCCTGCACGCTGCCCCGCTGGGGGCGGACAAAGCTTCAGCCTACTCAGAAGAAGGTGCCCCATGTCTTTGATTCAAGCGCGCGCGGTGGAGGTGCACTTCCCCATCAAGCAAGGCATTATTTTTGACCGAACAGTGGGAGCCGTCCGTGCCGTAGACGGCGTCAGTTTTTCGGTTGAGAAAGGCCAGACGTACGGACTGGTTGGCGAATCCGGTTGTGGCAAGTCGACGCTGGGGCGGTCGCTTCTGCGTTTGATCGAACCCACGGCGGGGACCGTGGAGTTCGATGGCGTCGACCTGCGTACGCTGGCACCAGAGCCGATGCGCAAGTTGCGCCGGCGCATGCAAATGGTCTTTCAAGACCCCATGGCCAGCTTGAACCCGCGCCAGACCGTGGAGTCGGCACTGCTGGAACCCCTGCGGGTGCATGGGATGCTGCCCGAATCGGGGGCCCGCAGCGCCGTCGTGCGCAAATTGCTGAATGCGGTGGGCCTTCCAGCTACGGCCGCGCAGCGCTTTCCTCATGAGTTCTCGGGCGGCCAGCGCCAGCGCATCGGCATTGCGCGTGCCATTGCTTTGCGCCCCGACTTAATCATTGCCGATGAACCGGTGTCGGCACTCGACGTCTCGGTGCAGGCGCAGGTGATCAACTTGCTCAAAGAGCTTCAGGCCGACATGGTCCTGACTTACATCGTCATTGCGCACGACCTTGCCGTCGTGCGCCACATTAGTGATACCGTGGGCGTGATGTACCTGGGCGCGCTGGTCGAAGAAGCACCCTCGGACAGGCTGTACCAGAACCCGATGCACCCGTACACCTTGTCCCTGGTGTCTGCGGTTCCGATCCCGGATCCCGAAATCGAGTTGCACCGCAAGCGCATTTTTCTCACCGGGGACCTGCCGTCCCCGGCCAACCCCCCCCAAGGCTGCCGGTTTCACACCCGCTGCCCGTTTCGGCAGGAAACACGGTGCGATACCGAACGCCCGGTCCTGCACGAAGTTGCCCCAGGACACAAAGTCGCTTGCCACTATGCCGAACGCATTGCGGCGCAAGAAATCACGCTCGTGAGCGACCCAGCCACAGTTAACGCCAAACCCTTAAGGAGATTCCCATGACGACCTCTTCCATCCCCCCATTGCAGGGCATCGTGGTGCTCGATTTGACCCGTTTCATGTCTGGGCCCTACGCCACGATGCTGCTCGCCGATGCCGGCGCCGATGTGATCAAGGTGGAGCCCTTGGGCGGCGAGGAAACCCGCACGCTGCATCCGATCTTGAAGGACGACGATGACAAAGAGATCAGCGGCTATTTCCTGCGTCTCAATCGGCGCAAGCGCAGCGTGTGCCTGGACTTGCGCTCCCCTGAAGGACGCGATGCCCTGATTGAACTGGCCAAGGGCGCAGACGTCGTGGTGGAGAACTACCGCCCTGGGGTGATGAACAAACTGGGTATTGGCGCTGACGTGCTGATGAAGGCCAACCCCCGCCTGATCTTCTGCGCAATTTCCGGCTTTGGTCAAACCGCTTCGCCCAATCGCGATTGGCCGGCTTTCAACCTGGTCCCCGAGGCCATGGCGGGCGTGCTGTCGCAGTCGCCCACCCCCGGCGTGCCACCCCGACCGGTGGGACCGGCGCTCGGCGACCTGTTTCCGTCGATGCATGCGGTCTCCGGTATTTTGATGGCGCTGCTGCGCCGCCACACCACGGGGCAAGGCAGCTTGGTGGACATCGCCATGTACGACTCCATGCTTTCGCTCAATGAGATGGCACTGGGCGTCGCGTCCATGACCGGCGGCGAATTGCTCTACGGCCAGCGCGTGAATCCCAACCTGGCGCCTTATGGCTACTTCCCCACCAAAGACGGTTGGGTCTGTATCGCAGTGGGCCCGAATCGGCAGTGGGAGAGCCTGTGCAAGCTGATGGGCCACCCCGAGATGGGGGTGGACGAGCGTCTCAACAGTGGCAGCGGGCGATCCACCCACTTCAAGGATTTGATCGAGCCGGTACTGTTCGCCTGGCTGGCCGAGCGCGGCAAGGAAGAAATTGCCGCCGAACTGGCCGCAGTGGGGGTGCCTGCCGCGCCGGTGCGCAATGCCTCTGAGGCGCTGCAATGCGAGCAGGCCCGCGTGCGCGGCATGGTGGCAGAGGTACACGCCCCTGCGGGCAAGTCCTGGAAGGTCGCCGGCAGCCCGGTGCGGCTCAGCCCCGCCTTCGACTTGCCCGAGGCGAGCACGGTTCGCCCCGGGCAGAACACGCTTGAAGTGCTCACCGAAGTCGCCCGCATGACGCCTGACGATGCGCGCCAGTTCGTCACGGACCCGACGCTGCGTACTGCGCCTACCCATTGACCCGCGAGAGACCACCATGCCTATCACGTCCTCCTGTGTGAACCAGATCTCGGCCCCTGCCGAGGAGACCATCGACCCTCGCTGGGCGATGAACTTTGCCGCCGCCATTGACGACTTCAACCCGCGGCTGTACGCCACGGATCAAGGCGCCCTCCAGGTCCATCCGCTGTACCTCGGCTACACCGAATGGGAAGCGACCAAGCAGGTCATGGCTCCAGTACCGCTGACAGATGCCGAGCGCATGCGCGGCGTGGCTGCCGGCATCGTGCAGACGATGCACCAGCCACTGCGCACCGGCATGCACATCTCCACCACAGCCCGCATCACGGCGCTGTACCGCCACAGCGCGGGCGCCTTCATGGAAAAGACCATCGAGACGACCAGTGGTGGCGAGCCGGTGTGTACCACCTTGTTTCGCTCCGTGATGCGCGGCGTTGAGGTGGACGGACCCGACGTGGCCGGCGTAGCCCCGTTGCAGCGCACGCCATTTGGCGACGCGCCCACCCTACGCGAACGCATCGTGCTGCACCCCAACGCCTGCCACGTGTTCTCGGAATGCGCACGCGCTTACAACGCCTTCCATACCGACATATCGGTGGCGCGCAAGGCGGGTCTTTCGGGCCTGATCCTGCACGGCGCGGCGACGATGGCTCATGCGGTGTCTGTGCTGACGAAGCATTTTGCAGACGGCGACATGACCCGCATCCGCCGCATTGCCGGGGATTACCGCGCCATGGTCTTTGTGCCGGGAGCCATTGAGGTCCAGGCGGGCGCCGCCGTCGAGGGCCCGCTGGGCCTGTACGTGCCTTTCCAGGTGCTGACCGACGATGGCAAGTCGGCTGTCGCGGGCGGCGAGCTGGTGCTCAGCGCCTGAACCCCTATCTCCCTGCCATCCGTTCACCACCACGCCATGAACAGCACCACCCTTTCCCTAGAAACCGTCGAAGCGCGCCTTGAGGCGGGCATCGTTTACGTGACGCTCAACCGGCCAGACAAGCGCAATGCCGTCAATGCGCAGCTGCTGCGCGATCTGGTTCAGGCCACCCAGGAGCTGGCGTACCGTCCCGAGGCTCGCGTGCTCTTGCTGAGCGGCGCCGGGCCTTCTTTTTGCGCCGGCTACGACGTTTCACAAGCGGCTCACGCAGACACACGCAGCCAATGGATCGCCAGCGAGGAGATGGCCAAGGCTTTCGCTCAGATTGAAGCGGCGCCCGTGGTGCGTATTGCCCAGGTGCATGGGCATGCCGTGGGTGCCGGCTTGGGCTTGGCCATGCTGTGCGAGCTGCGCTACGCCACGCCAGACGCTGTTTTCGCGGTCCCGGAACTCGACTTTGGCATCCCGTTTTCCATGGGCGGCACCAACAGCCTGACCCGGTACATCGGCGTCACCCGCACGGCCGACATGGTGCTGAACGCGCGCCGCATGTCCGGTGCCCAGGCACTCTCCTACGGCCTGGTGACCGAGGTGGTGGCGCTGGACGAACTCTCTGCGCAGGTGCAAGCCATCGCGCAGAAGCTGGCACGCAGGCCGAGTGTCTTGTTGATGACGACGCAAGTTTCGTTGCGGGAGGCGGCACTTGCCCACACGCCGGAAGGCAAGAACGACTTGGCGGCGATGTTCCTGTGCCGGCAAGATCCGGACTGCCAGCAGGTGAGCGCACAATATACGCAACAATTTCGACCAAAAAAATGAGAGCCAAACCCCCTTCTAAAACGATCTCTTCGGCGGATGAACGCGCCCAACAGCCTGCGGCTGTCGGCAGCGGAAAAGACCGCATCATGGCGGTGGCCGGCGAGCTCTTTTACCGAAACGGCATCGGCTCCGTAGGGGTCGATCGCATCATTGAAGACGCGGGCGTGGCCAAGGCAACGCTTTATAAGAATTTCCGCAGCAAAGACAACCTGATCCATGCGTACCTGAACGAAAAGCACGATGTCACCGTGGTGGCGCTCACGGCGATTGCGGCCAGCGGGCAATCTGCGGGGGAGAAGATCGACGGCATCTTTTGCTACCTGGAGCAGCTTACACAGGATCAGAAGTTCCGAGGCTGCGCGTTCGTACTGGCCATGGCTGAATCGCCCCTGCCCGAATCGCCCGCCTACCAATGGGCGCATCGGCACAAAGCCCATGTGCGCGGCATTTTGTCCGACATCCTGGCCAAGTCGGTCAAACGGGGACAGCTCGATACGGTAGTGGAAAAAATGATGATCCTCTATGATGGGGCGCTCATTTCCTCGGCACTGCAAGACAGCCCTGCCCCGATCCAGTTTGCACTTGAAATGGCCCACCATGTTTTGCGCCAACACGCCCCGAGGCAGCGCTCCCTAACGGAATGATCGGCGGCCAAGGGGAGGCTAGCCCGAATATTTCACGCTCCCCCACTGTATGACCCTGTGCGTGTCAATTTCGGTGTTTCGGTTGCTTGAAGCGCCCGATTCGAAGGGATAGCCCGACGGATAAGTACTCCAACCGCATAAACCGCATAAGCCCAAGTGTGCCCCCAAAATTTGGCCTAAAAAAGCACCAGCACCCACAGTCACCCGTCTGATCTGCTAGGAAATTTTGCCGCTGTCACCACGCTGAGCCGCAAAGACGACCATAAAACACAGCCCCGCCCCGGCGGGCGGTTGCCGCCACACTTTTGAGGTTCACCACGTAGTGCGCTGATCGTCGGGGTAGTCGGGTGGTGATTGGTTTGCCAACTCCCAGTATGGCTCAGCCTCTACACCCCCCCCGTCTCCTGCGCACCAGCGCCATCCCCCAGCGGTAGGTCGGTTTGCAGTCATCGAAAACGGATAGCGAGTCCAGTAGATTTTGCCTGCGCTGGGGCACATGGCGAATGACCGGTCTCGGGCTATTCAATAAAGAGCCGTTAAGTCCGCTCTGTCTCGATTGTGTGAGTTCGCGCGGTCAGATTGAGCACCCGCTTTCGCAGCATTGCCGACTTAATCGCACCCACACAGTCTGGCTTGGATGGTGCTCCTGAACCAACGTCAGTCGCGCCAAAAAAATCAGCCCGAGATCATGTGCAAAGGGAACGGATACCCGGTCCATCCGCTCCGAACAATCGGTGGATGTGCAACGTACATTCACCCCCCAATAGCTACCGTAAACATAGCACCAGTCTTATATTGCACGAGGGCTAGCGGCCCATTTTCCTTAAGACTTTGCCGCAAAACTAGATATGCAGCGCATGCCCCAGCGCCCGCATCGCCGCCTCTTGCACCGCTTCACCCAAGGTTGGGTGGGCGTGGATGGTTCCCGCCACGTCTTCCAGCGTAGCGCCCATCTCCAGCGAATGCGAGAAGGCCGTGCTCAGCTCCGACACACCAGCCCCTACCGCCTGCCAGCCGACGATGCGGTGGTTGTCACGCCGGGCGACCACGCGCACAAAACCGTCGGTGGATTCCAGCGTCATGGCGCGGCCGTTCGCCGCGAAGGGGAACTGGGCGGTGATGCAGTCCAGCCCAGCCTTGGCCGCGTCCGTTGGCGCAAGCCCTGCCACCACCACCTCGGGGTCGGTGAAGCAGACGGCAGCAATGGCCGCAGGGGCGAAATGGCGGCGTTTACCCGAAATGATTTCGGCCACCATCTCACCCTGCGCCATGGCCCGGTGGGCCAGCATGGGCTCGCCCGTCAAATCGCCAATCGCCCAGACGTTGCGCATGGATGTGCGGCACTGGTCGTCTACCTTGATGGCGCGGCCTTGCATGGCCAACATCAGTTTCTCCAGCCCCCAGCCGTGGGTGTGCGGCACGCGGCCAATGGCCACCAGCACTTGGTCAGCTGCCAGCTCGCTCTCGCGGCTGGCTGCGTCTTGCACGCGCACGGCGTCACCCGCGGTGTTCAGGCCTTGCACCTTGCTACCCAGCAGCACCTGCACGCCCAGCTTGCGCAGCGATGCGGCCACGGGCTTGGTCAGCTCTTCGTCGTACAGCGGCAGAATGCGGTCTTGCGCCTCGACCACGGTCACATCCGAGCCCAGCTTGCGGTAGACCAGGCCCAGCTCCAGTCCGATATAGCCGCCGCCCACCACCACCAATTTCTTGGGGATGCTGTCGGGCGACAAGGCCTGGGTGGACGAGATGACGCGCCCGCCAAACGGCATGCCGGGCAGGCCCAGCTCGACCGAGCCCGTGGCCAGCACGATGTGCTCACCCTGGATGCGCAACGGCTTGGCGTCCGGCTTGCTTTGCGCCACGTCAACGGTCTTGCCGTCCACCATGGTGGCCCAGCCCTTGACGACCTTGACACCATGCTTTTTGAGCAGGGCGCCGACGCCACCCGTGAGCCTTGCCACGATGCCGTCTTTCCAACGCACGGTCTGTGCAATGTCGATGCGTGCCGACTCAACATGGATGCCCAGCGTGCTGTCACCCATGAAATGGTGCGCCTGGTGAAAGGCCTCCGCGGCGTGGATCATGGCCTTGGAGGGGATGCAGCCCACATTCAGGCAGGTGCCACCCAGTTGCTCGCCTTCGACCAGCGTGGTGGCAATGCCCAGTTGTGCCGCGCGGATGGCCGTGATGTAGCCGCCGGGGCCACCCCCGATTACCAGTAGGGTTGTGTGATGTATGTCCATGTCCACTTACTCCAAAAACAAGGTGGCCGGACATTCCAGGTAGCCACGTATTTTTTGTACATATTGCGCCGCGTTCATGCCGTCCACCACGCGGTGGTCGAAACTTGACGACAGGTTCATCATCTGGCGCACCACGACTGCGCCATTGCGCACCATGGGGCGTTCGACCATGCGGTTGACACCGACGATGGCTACCTCGGGGTGGTTGATCACGGGCGTGCTGACGATGCCACCCAAGGCACCCAGGCTGGTAAGCGTGAGCGTTGAACCGGTCAGCTCGTCACGCGTAGCCTTGCCGGTGCGCGCGGCTTCGGCCAGGCGCGCGATCTCGGCCGCACAGGCCCACAGGTCCAGCGTTTCGGCATGGCGAATCACCGGCACCATCAGGCCACCATCGGTTTGCGTGGCCAGCCCCAAATGCACGGCGCCATAGCGTGTGATCACCGATGCTTCATCGTCAAACCGGACGTTGACCTCAGGGTGCTCGCGCACGGCCAACACCATGGCGCGAACGAGGAAAGGCAGTACCGTCAGCCGACCGCGCTCCTTGCCGTGCAGGGTATTGAGCCGAACACGCAGGGCTTCGAGCTCGGTCATATCCACTTCTTCTACATAGGTGAAGTGGGGAATGCGGCGCTTGGCATCTTGCATCTTCTGCGCGATCTTGCGGCGCAGGCCGATGACGGGAATGGCTTGCTCATCCAGGCGCTGGGCATAGCGCTGGTCGGCCACACCCGCAGGCTGTGAGTGCGCTGCGCGGGCCACATAGGCCTGCAGGTCCTCATGCGTGATGCGTCCGGCGGTACCGGTGCCCGGCACAAATTGCAACTCCACACCCAGGTCCCAGGCCTGGCGGCGCACGGCGGGTGAGGCGATGGGCTTGTCGCCGGGGGCTCGCACCAGGGCTGCGGGGGCTTTGCCGTTGTACGCGGGTGCCGACCCATTTTTCCGTTCACCCTGAGCGGATCGAGGGGCTTCGACAGGCGCAGCCTGAACGGAGGTTGGCGGATGCGCTGGGGCTATCGCCTCGGTTGCCACAAGCGTTTTTGCAGTTGCTATTGAATTGGTAGCTGTCTGTGTAGTATTGACGAGGGCTGGAGGCTCGTTTTGCTTAAGGTTTCCGGCACCTTCCACCTCAATGCGGATCACTTCGGAGCCCACGGCCATCACCTGGCCCACCGCGCCGCCCAGGGCCAGTACCTTGCCAGCGACTGACGAGGGAATTTCCACCGTGGCTTTATCGGTCATCACATCGGCAAGGATCTGGTCCTCGGCCACCATGTCACCGACCTGCACATGCCAGGCGACCAATTCGACTTCTGCAATGCCTTCGCCGATATCCGGCATCTTGATTATGTGAATACCCATCATGCCTCCATCGCGCGCTTGAACGCTTCTGCGACCCGCTTGGGGCCAGGAAAATAGTTCCACTCCTGGGCGTGCGGATAGGGTGTATCCCATCCTGCCACCCGCTCAATGGGCGCTTCCAGGTGGTAGAAGCATTCTTCTTGGACCAAGGCGATCAGCTCAGCACCAAAGCCACTGGTGCGCGTGGCTTCATGCACCACCGCGCAGCGGCCGGTCTTCTTGACCGAGGCCACAATGGTTTCCAGATCCAGTGGCCAGATCGAGCGCAGGTCGATGATCTCCGCATCGATGCCGCTCGCCTGGGCTGCCGCTTCACAGACATAGACCATGGTGCCGTAGGCCAACACGGTCAGCGCGTTGCCGGGGCGAAACACCACAGCTTTGTCCAGTGGCACCGTGTAGTAGCCGTCGGGCACGGAACCCATGGGGTGCTTGGACCAGGGCACGACCGGTTTGTCGTGGTGGCCGTCAAACGGGCCGTTGTACAGGCGCTTGGGTTCCAAAAAGATGACCGGGTCGTCATTCTCGATCGAGGCGATCAGCAAGCCCTTGGCGTCGTACGGGTTGGACGGCATCACCGTGCGCAGACCGCAAACCTGGGTGAACATGGCCTCAGGGCTTTGGCTGTGGGTTTGGCCACCGTAGATGCCGCCGCCGCAGGGCATGCGGATAGTGATGGGGCAGGTGAAGTCACCCGCCGATCGGTAGCGCAGGCGCGCCGCTTCCGACACGATCTGGTCGCTGGCCGGGTAGAAATAGTCGGCAAACTGGATTTCCACCACCGGGCGCAGTCCATAGGCGCCCATGCCCACAGCAGTTCCTACAATGCCGCCTTCGGAGATGGGCGTATCAAACACGCGCGAGGTGCCGTACTTTTTTTGCAGGCCTTCGGTGCAACGGAAAACGCCACCGAAATAACCCACGTCCTGGCCGTACACCACCACGTTATCGTCTCGCTCCAGCATCACATCCATGGCCGACCGCAGCGCCTGGATCATGGTCATAGGGGTGTTGCTCATATTCCCAACTCCTGTCGCTGCCGGCGCAGGTGCGCGGGCATTTCTTTGTACACATCTTCAAACATTTCAGCCGGGCTGCGCATGTTGCCATCGGCCAGGGTGCCGTATTGCTCGGCTTCTTTTTGCGCAGCGGCTACATCGGCTTCCAGCTCCTTTTGCGTGGCGTCGTGCTCGGCATCGGACCAGTCCCCCAGCCCGATCAGGTGTTGTTTAAGGCGGTTAATGGGGTCCCCCAGGGGGAAGCGCGCAGCGTCATTCGCCGGGCGGTACTTACTGGGGTCGTCGGACGTGGAGTGGGGGCCGGCGCGGAAGGTCACCCACTCAATCAGGGTGGGGCCCAGGTTGCGCCGGGCGCGTTCCAGCGCCCATTGCGAGGCGGCATATACCGCCAGAAAGTCGTTGCCATCCACCCGCAGGGAGGCAATACCACTACCCACACCGCGTGCGGCAAAGGTGGTGCCTTCACCTCCGGCAATGGCCTGGAAGGTAGAAATGGCCCACTGGTTGTTCACCACATTCAGAATGACCGGTGCGCGGTACACATGTGCAAAGGTGATGGCAGTGCTGAAGTCTGCTTCCGCTGTGGCGCCGTCGCCAATCCAGGCGGAGGCCACCTTGGTATCACCTTTGATGGCGGAGGCCATGCCCCAGCCGACGGCCTGGATCACTTGCGTGGCCAGATTGCCGGAGATGGAGAAAAAGCCCTGCCTCTTGCTGGAGTACATCACCGGCAGTTGGCGACCCTTGAGCGGATCGTGCTCATTGGAATAGAGCTGGCAAATCATGTCCACCATGGACACATCGTCGCGTGCGAGCAGCAAGCCTTGCTGGCGGTAGGTGGGGAAGCACATGTCGCCGTCCACCAGAGCTTGCGCGTGGGCGCAGGCAATCGCCTCTTCACCCAGACACTGCATGTAGAACGACATTTTTTTCTGCCGCTGCGCAATCAACATGCGGGCATCAAAAGCCCGCGTCTTGAGCATGGCCCGCATGCCTTTGCGCAACTGCGCCACGCTGAGGTCGGGTGCCCAAGGGCCGACCGCATGACCGTCCTTGTCGAGCACACGAATCAGCGTAAACGCCAGATCACTGGTTTGCGCCGCCTGGGCATCCACCGGGGGGCGACGCACCGCGCCAGCTTCGGAAATGGGGAGGTAGGAAAAGTCTGTGTCATGGCCGGGTCGCCCGGTGGGCTCCGGCACATGCAGACGCAGTGGCTCGTAAGTTGGCATCAACATAACTCCTTGCAGGATCGTGGCCTGCAGCAAATTTCGGGGTTGCCCCGATCTGGCGGGTAGCCAGGTCTGGACGGACAATGCGGCGCGGCGCCCGGGATCACCAAGCGCGTTGCGTGCGGTGGGTAGCATACCTCGGCTTGGCCGGACCGCCCTGTACACGCCTGCAAAAAGTACTGGGGGGTTTCCCGAAGCACCCACAAGGGCGCTCGGTTATCGCTACCATTTGACATGGTTGCCAGTTCCGCCACAACAAAGCGCTACCTTCCCTGGGTGGTTGCCACGGCGTTGTTCATGGAGCAGCTGGACTCCACCATCGTCAATACCGGCATCCCGGCCATGGCAGCGAACCTGGGTGTTACGCCCTTGAGCCTGAAGGCAGTGGTGACCAGCTACATCCTGAGCCTGGCGGTGAGTATTCCCATCAGCGGTTGGCTGGCCGAGCGCTATGGCAGCCGGCGTATCTTCATGTTGGCGGTGGCCCTGTTCACCGTGTCGTCGGTGCTATGCGGTCTGGCGGTAAATTCCACCATGTTGGTCGCCTCGCGTGTGCCCCAGGGAATTGCGGCGGCCATGATGATGCCAGTAGGCCGCATGGCCATTGTGCGCACTTTCTCCAAGGGCGAACTGCTGCAAGCCATGAACTTTGTGATTATTCCAGCGCTGTTGGGGCCGTTATTGGGGCCCACCGTGGGCGGGTTGATCGTGCATTGGGCGTCCTGGCGCGACATCTTTTTTGTGAACGTACCGGTCGGCTTGGCTGCGCTCTGGTTTGCCAAAAATTACATGCCCAATTACCGCAGCGAAACCCAGCGCACGCTGGATGTGCGCGGCCTGTTGTTGTTTGCCAGTGGGGCCGGCCTGCTCTCATGGCTGCTGGAGGTATTTGGTGAAACCAACCTCTCCCCTGTCAATTTGGTCATGTTGGCGGCCATGTCCTTGGCGCTGCTGGTGGGCTATGGCTGGCACGCCAAGCGGGTGCCCTATCCGCTATTGCGCTTGTCGCTCCTGTCGACGCGCACGTTTCGGGTTTCGGTGCTGGGCGGCTTTGTGACACGGCTGGGCGTGGGTGGCATGCCGTTTTTGCTGCCGCTACTGTACCAACTGGGCTTGGGGCTGCCCGCCTGGCAGTCAGGCTTGTTGATGATGCCTGCTGCGGTCGCCGCAATGGCCATGAAGGTGCTCTCCGCCCCCATGCTCAAACGCTTTGGCTTCCGGCAGGTGCTGATCGTGAACACATTGCTGGTAGCCTGCGTCATTGCCAGCTACTCACTGGTTGGGGAGGGGACGCCGATGTTCGCCATCGTGGCCATCGGGCTGGCGCTTGGCTTGTTTAACTCGCTGCAGTTTTCGAGCATGAACTCCATGGCCTATGCCGACATTGACGCAGCGGATGCCGCCATGGCCAGCACCATGGCCAGCACATTGCAACAAATGTCCATGAGTTTTGGTCTGGCGTTTGGGTCGTTGACGACAGCATATTTTCTAAATGGCATGTCCCAATCGGACCGCGTGGCGGTCACATCCTCGCTGCACCACGCCTTTTTGACACTGGCCGCATTGACCGTGGTGTCGTCGCTGTCATTCTGGACGCTGCAACCGCAAGACGGTGAGAGCGTCAGCAAGGGCAGCGAGGCACCAGCCAATAATCCAGCAGAGCTACGCACTTAACACCATGCCCGCAACTATCCTCACCGTAACGCCATCCGGCCATGTGGCCGGCAAAGAACTGCTGGTACCCAGCGGCCCCGAAGGCATTTGCTATGACCACGTACAAGATTGGCTGACACCGCGTCTCAAGGCCAAGAAGCAGGTGAAAGACGTCAGCGCCCAGGTGCTGGTCAAAGGCATCAAGCAATGGGCAGCGTATGACGAGAGGGTGGGCGGCAAAACGCAGCGAACCGTATTCAAGATTACCTAGGAATGGGGTGGACCGGACCCTGAGTTGAAGAGGGGCGTTTGGACTGAATTGGCGCATTTTGCAATCGCTCTGCATAATGACTTGACATCTCTTTGATTCATCAACCTTGCGGCTTGCCCCATGGGTGGGCCGTTTTCTGGAGCACAGCATGGCTAATTTTGTGATCGCCGTCATCGTCGGTAGTCTTCGCAAGGATTCATTCAACCGCAAGCTGGCCGGTGCGCTCGAAAAGATGTTTCCGGCGGACTTTCAATTCAAATACGTGCGCATTGATGATTTGCCGCTGTACAACCAGGATGACGACGCGCAGCAGGCGCCACAGGTACTGCGTATGAAGAGTGACATCAAGGGCGCCCAGGGCGTTCTGTTTGTGACACCTGAATACAACCGGTCGATTCCCGGCGTGCTTAAAAACGCCATCGACCACGGTTCGCGGCCTTATGGGACCAGCGCTTTTGAGGGCAAGCCTGCCGGTATCGTCGGCACGTCCATCGGCCCAATTGGCACGGCCATGGCCCAGCAGCATCTGCGCAACGTGCTGGTGTTTCTGAACATGCACACCTTAGCCCAGCCTGAGGTCTTCCTCCATAACAAGGAAGGGCTCTATGACGCTGCCGGCAAACTCAATGCAGGCACCGAAAAGTTCCTGCAAGCTTGGGTGGACACTTACGTCGCCTGGGTCAAGAAACACATCTGAGCGTCATACCGAACTTGTGCGCCCAACGCCGCACCGTTTCATAGGTCACTTCAACCCTTCGGGCAGTAGGCGGTCGGGTGCTTCGATACACGCCCTGGTATCGAGACGGTGCAGGGTTAAGAGCTGTACTTGGCATGGTGGCGGTCCTTGCAACTGACCAGGACTCGTGGCACTTTACAATTGAAGCTCAATATTTTTGGAGTTTCAACCATGGGTTCTCAGGACGACGACAACATTGGTGTTGTTTTAGGTGTGGTTTTTGGCGTAATTGCCCTGGTTGTCGCGCTGGTGCTGGGCGTCACACAATATTCAAAGAACCAGATGGCTGTCAAACCCGCAGTCGCGGCTGTCGCGGCAGACGGCGCGAGCGTGAAGGTGGTGAACGGCATCGTGATGTTTTACTTTGCATCCGGCAAGTCCGATCTGGCTGCGGGAGCGAATGAGGCTCTGACAGATATCGTGCGTGCGGCTGCCGCAGGCAAGAGCGTTGTCATCAGTGGTTTTCATGATGCCACCGGCGACCCAGCCATGAACGCAGAGTTGGCAAAGCAGCGCGCCCTGAAGGTTCGGGATACGCTTGGGGCGCTGGGTGTTGCGCAGGACAAAGTCGAACTCAAGAAGCCTGAGCAGACACTGGCGACGGGCGCCGACAGCGAAGCCCGCCGGGTTGAAGTATCGGTTCAGTAACGCGCCACACAAAGCGCGCACATCGATAGTCGCCAGTCTGATTTGCCAGGAATTTGCGCTGCCAGTACCGTGTACAGGCAATTGGAACCATGGAACTTGTTGCCCACAAAAATCACCTTGTGGTGTTTGCAGGAGAAACCATCTAAGCCCACGACAGCAATGTTGACTATCAAAGCGGGGCCGGGGTGCTTCAGGAACCGGGTCGCCCCACCCCACAGATCAGCGTTTCAGGGTCATTGTGGGAGATGGCCAGTTCATCCTTGGCGTGCGACACCTCCATGTCGCGTGGCAGCGTCACACCGTTCTTCACGGCCAATATTTCGGCCATGATGCTCACCGCAATTTCTGGTGGAGTTTTGCTGCCGATGTAAATTCCGATGGGGCCACGCAATCGGGCCAGGCTTTTCGGGGTTTGGTCCAGGTGCTCCACCATGCGATGATGGCGTGCCTGGTTATTACGGCGCGACCCAATGGCACCAATGTAAAACGCCTCTGTCTGCAATGCCTCCAGCAGAGCAAGGTCATCCAACTTCGGGTCGTGGGTAAGTGCAATCACGCAGGTGCGACGGTCCGGCTTAAACGCTGTGACCACGTCATCTGGCATGTCGCTCAACACCGTCGCGCCTTTGACCGACCAGGCACTGCGGTATTCCTCACGAGGGTCACACACGGTCACAGCAAACCCGCAGAACAAGGCCATGGTTGCCACATATTCGCTGAGCTGTCCCGCACCAATCATCAGCATGCGGTACTCTGGGCCAAAGGTGTTGGCCAGCTCGTCTGGCCCCAACACCAGGTCAGACGGCGCGGCGCTTGGTTGCAGTTTTACGGCTCCGTCGGCCAGTCGCACTTCACGCCGGACCAGTTGCCCCTGCTCCAACAGGGCCACCAGCTCCTGCAAGACGCCAGCATCCGGGTCAAACTCCAGCAGCAACTCCAGAGTGCCCCCACAGGGCAGTCCAAAACGGTGTGCTTCGTCTGCCGTAATGCCGTATTTGACGAAACGCGGGGCGCCTTGTGGAATCTCTTGCGATTCGCCACTTGGCGCTGCGCCTTGTGAGGCATAGGCCCGGGTGAAGCGGTAAATCAGGTCGTCTTCGATGCAGCCGCCTGAAACTGAACCGACTACCGCACCATCCTCACACAGGGCCATGATGGAACCCACTGGCCGTGGCGACGAGCCCCACGTGCGCACCACGGTGGCCAGCAAGGCCCGGCGGCCAGCCAGCCGCCAGTCGCGCAGAATGCGCAACACCAAAACGTCTACGTTTTCCATGGTGGGCTCCTGGATTTAGCGCAAGAGAGCGACACACGCCAAAATGATCAGCGCAGCTGCAACCCACACCCATACCGGCAAGCCCATCAGCCCTGCACTGGGAGGCGCCTGGGTCGTTACGGGTACTGCCCCGTTTGCCGCATCCGCCGCTGCTTGTGCGGCATACGCGTCGGGGTGCTGCTTTTGCATTTCGTCGTCAAACCGCTTGAAAAAGTCTTCGGCCATGGATTTGGCAGCACCATCAATCAGGCGCTGGCCAAGCTGGGCAATCTTTCCGCCCACCGTGGCGTGCACCTTGTAACTGAGTTCGTTGCCCCTGTCGTTTGGCGTGAGCTGCACGGCGGCATTCCCTTTGCCGAAGCCTGCAGGACCGCCCTGCCCTTCAAAGCTGATGGTGTAGCTGCTGGGGGGCTGGATGTCAGAGAGCGTGATCTTGCCGCTGAACTTGGCAGCTACCGGTCCGATCTTGATGGACATGCCGATGGAATATTGATTGTCGCCCGTGGCCTCGACTTTGTCGCAACCGGGAATGCAGGTCTTGAGTACAGCGGGGTCGTTGAGCGCGTCCCACGCCTGTTGTTGGGTGATGGCCAGTTGACGGCTGCCTTGCATTTCCATGGTGTGTTCCTTTTCTCTTTTCGTGTTTACTCAGTGCTCAGTGCTCAGCGCCGAAGCACACCGGCCACGCTAGCGGCCAAGTCCTCGAGCTTGCTGAGGTTGTGCACCGCCAAGGTGCCGTGCGCGTATCGATTTAAAACAGATGCCCCCTGCGCCAGGGGCGCGTAGCCCTCAAAGCGCAGCAAGGGATTTAGCCACAAAAGACGACCGGTGCGGTGGCGCAGCCAGTCCAGTTCGTGTTCCAGGGCTTGCGGCTCGCCGGTGTCGAGCCCGTCGGAAATCAGCAGCACCAGCGTCCTGCGGCCTACGAGTTTGCGGCTGTGCAGTGCGCGCAAGGTGCAGAGTGAGTCTCCCAAGCGGGTACCGCCAGCGAAGTCATCGATGGCCGCGCTGGCCTGGACCAACATGGCATCCGTGTCGGCCTGTGCAAAGGCGGGGCCAAGGTCGGTTAGGTGCGTTCCAAAGGCAAATACATGGCGTTGCAGTCGCGCACTACCGCCCAATGCTTGACGGCTGGTTGCAGCGTGCAAAAAGGCCAGTAGCAGGCGGGCATAACGCTCCATAGACCCCGACACATCCACCAGAACCAGTAACGGCAGAGGTTGGCGCACCCGCTGCAGGCGCGGGAGGTCAATGGGCTCCCCGCCACTGCGCACCGCTGACTGCAGCACGCCGCGCCAATGCAGCGCCTGGCCACGGTGGCCCGGTCGGCTGCGTCTGCTGGCAAAGGTAGGCAGCGGCAACCGGATATCGCGCGCCAAGCGCTCCACCAGGCGAAACTCGGTGGCACCCAGGGCATTGAAGTCTGCATGTTGGAGGCGCTGCAGGTCGCTGGCGGTCATTGCCGCGTCAAAGTCCACCTTGTCGTCTTGCGGCTTGGGCTGGGCCTGTTTGCCAAATGCCTGTTGAGGCGAAAGCGCCTCACGCACCCGGGGGCGGCGCTTGCTGGGTTCGGCCTTGCCTTCGGCGCTGGGCAACAATTGCGCGAGCAGCTTGTGTGCCATGTTGGGGTTGCGGAAAAACGCGTCAAACAATTCGCGAAAAACCTGCCGGTCTTGCTCACGGCTTACCAGCACCGCTTCGAGCGCTGCGCTAAAGTCTTCACGCCGCTCCAGACCCACGGTCAAAGCTGCATCGGTGGCCAACGCAATGCGGGCGGGGTCCACCCGCACGCCAGCTCGACGCAGCGTGCGTCCGAAGGCGGCCAAGTTGTCACCGAACTTGCCCAGCCGTGCATCGCCTAACTGCATACCGACTCCAGGGCACCTGCTGGTGCAGCTGGGTGTGCACTATCGCGCATCTTCTTCCTCGGCTGGGGCCAGCAGATCGCTGGCAAGCTGGTGGTTGAGGGCCGCCACATCGTCGCGCTGCTTGAACAAAATTCCAGCCGTGTCGGTCAGCAGCTCTGGGTCGAGCACCAGCGTATCCAAAGCCAGCAGGGCCTTGACCCACTCCACACTCTCGGCAATGCCCGGTGCGCGCTGAAAGCTGGCCACAAACGGCTGGCTGCGCAAGCGGTTCACCACATCGGCAACCTGGGCGGTCAGTGCATCGGTCGCACCGGGAACCTGGGCGCGGATGATGGAGAGCTCGCGGTCCCGGTCGGGGTAGTCCAGCCAGTGGTAGAGGCAGCGCCGCTTGACCGCATCGTTGAGTTCACGGGTTCGGTTGCTGGTCAAAATAGTGACCGGCGTCACCTCGGCGCGCACCGTGCCCAGCTCCGGAATACTCACCTGAAACTCACCCAAATATTCCAGCAGGAAAGCCTCAAACGGTTCATCCGCGCGGTCCACCTCGTCAATCAGCAACACCGCGCCAGGGGCGGGTGTCTGCAGGGCCTGCAACAACGGTCGGCGCAGGAGATAGCGCTCCTGGTATACCTCGCGCTCGATAGCCGAAACATCTATCCGGCCCGAACCGCCGCCGGGCCGCCCCAAGGCGGTGAGCGCCCCCTCGGGGGGCAGCGAGGACACGCCAGTGCCGAGCGTGGGGGCGATTTCTGCAGCTCGCATATGCAGCAACTGGGCGGCGTAGTTCCATTCGTACAGCGCTTCGCGCTGCTCCAGGCCGTCATAGCACTGCAGTCGGATCAATGCCCGTTGGAGTGCCGTCGACAAGGCCTTGGCCAGCTCGGTTTTGCCCACACCGGGTTCGCCCTCCAGCAACAGCGGGCGCTGTAGCTTGAGCGCCAGAAAGACGGACGTCGCCAAACGGCGGTCGGCGTAATAACCGGCCACCTGCAGGGCCTGCGTGAGCGCATCGATGCTGGGAAACAGAGTCATGAAAAATTACTTTGCTATTAATTCAGGAGCTATATAGTCATATCGGACGAGGGCTAGAAGCCAAAAACACTAACAACATTTGGCCTAAGAGGCTTATAGGTTGAAATGAAGAGGCCCCGCGTCCAACGGACTGCGGGGCCTGTGCACTGGCCCTAAGTTCAACCCAAGAGCTTGGCCACGCCCCGCTGGGTTTGTACGCTGATGAGGTTGGCGCGGTACGCTGCTGTGGCGTGCAGGTCCGCATTCAAGTCGCTGGCATCAATGGGTACTGCTGCGGCAGACGCGACCGTAAAGCTCTTGTTCAACGCGTCTTCCAGTCCCTTGTGGCGAAACACACCCTGCCCGGCCCCGGTGACTGCCACGCGCACGCCGCCTGCCGTTTGCGCCAGATAAACCCCCACCAGCGCGAAACGCGATGCGGGCTGGACGAACTTCATGTACACGCTGCGCTGAGGAATGGGGAAGCTGATCGCGGTGATGAGTTCGCCTTCGTCCAACGCTGTGGTGAACATGCCGAGAAAAAAATCATCCGCAGCAATCTTGCGACGGGTGGTGTGCACGGTAGCACCCAAGGCCAATACGGCACTGGGGTAACAGGCAGCGGGGTCGTTGTTGGCCACCGAGCCACCGAGTGTGCCCATGGCACGCACCTGCTTGTCGCCAATGTGGGCCGCCAGATCGGCCAGCCCCGGAATGGCGGCTTTCACTTCGGCGCTATTGGCCACATCCATATGGCGCGTCATCGCGCCGATGACGATGGCATCGCCTTCACGGCGTATGCCGGCCAGCGATGCGATGCCGCCCAAATCGGCCACCGCACCGGGTTGCGAAAGGCGCAGCTTCATGGACGGCAGCAGGGTTTGCCCACCGGCCAGCACTTTGCTGCCGCTTGCGGCTAGCTTGGACGCGTCTTCCACCGTGGCGGGACGCTCTAGAGTAAATGCATACATGTTCAGTGTCTCCTGTGCTTAGACTCTAGCGGCCTTGATGGCTTCCCACACGCGGTGGGGCGATGCGGGCATGTCGAAGTCTTGCACGCCGACTTCGTGCAGCGCGTCAAGCACCGCGTTGATGACCGCTGGCGGCGAGCCAATGGCACCGGCCTCACCGCAGCCTTTGGAGCCCAGGGGGTTGTGGGTGCAAGGGGTGCAGATGTTGTCGATCTTGAACTCCGGGAAGTCATCCGCGCGCGGCATGGTGTAGTCCATATACGAGCCTGTCAGCAACTGACCGGTCTCTTTGTCGTAGACACAATTCTCCAGCAGCGCCTGGCCTATGCCCTGCACCAAACCGCCGTGCACCTGGCCTTCCACAATCATGGGGTTGACGATGACGCCAAAGTCGTCTACCGCAGTGAACTTGTCAACGCGCGTCTTGCCCGTCATGGGGTCAATTTCAACCTCGCAGATGTAGGTGCCGCTGGGGAAGGTGAAGTTGGTCGGGTCGTAAAACGCGGTTTCGTTCAGACCCGGCTCCAGCTTGTCCAGCGGATAGTTGTGCGGCACATAGGCGGTAAGCGCTACCTGGCCGAAAGTCACCTTTTTGTCGGTGCCTTTGACGGTGAACTCGCCATTGGCGAACTCCACATCGGCGTCGCTGGCTTCCATCAGGTGGGCCGCAATTTTCTTGGCCTTGGTCTCGATCTTGTCCAGCGCTTTCATGATGGCCGAGCCACCGACCGCCAGTGAGCGCGAGCCGTAGGTGCCCATGCCAAACGGTACACGGCCAGTGTCGCCGTGCACGACGTCCACGGCATCTACCTCAATGCCCAAGCGCGCTGCCACCACCTGCGCAAAGGTGGTTTCGTGGCCCTGGCCGTGGCTGTGCGAGCCGGTAAACACGGTCACGCTTCCGGTGGGGTGCACCCGCACCTCGCCGCATTCAAACAGGCCGGCACGTGCACCCAGTGCACCCGCAATATTGCTGGGCGCCAGGCCGCAGGCCTCGATGTAGCTGGAGTAGCCGATACCGCGCAAGAAGCCCTTGGCCTTACTGGCAGATTTGCGAGCCTCAAAACCGGCGGTGTCGCCCAGGCCCTGTGCCTTGGTGAGCAATGCAAGGTAGTCGCCTGCGTCGTATTGCAGGGCGACTGGCGTCTGGTAAGGCCAGCTGTTGATGAAATTGCGTTTGCGAATCTCATCCTGCGCAAGACCCAACTCCCAGCCGCAGCGGCTTACCAGGCGCTCCAACAAATAAGTGGCTTCAGGGCGGCCTGCACCCCGGTAGGCATCCACTGGTGCGGTATTGGTAAACCAGGCGTCTACCTCAACGTAGATCAGCGGACAGGTGTACTGCCCCGCCAACAACGTGGCATAGAGGATGGTGGGCACTGCAGTAGAAAAAGTAGACAGATAGGCCCCGAGATTCGCATCAGTATGCACCCGCATGGCGAGGAATTTGCCGTCTTTGTCCATGGCCATTTCGGCATGGCTGGCATGGTCGCGACCGTGGGCATCGGTCAGGAAAGACTCGCTGCGCTCGCAGGTCCACTTGATACTGCGGTTGATTTCCTTGGATGCCCAAGTGAGCGCCACGTCTTCGGCATACAGAAAAATTTTTGAACCAAAGCCGCCGCCTACATCCGGTGCAATCACGCGCACTTTGTGCTCGGGCAGACCCAGCACAAAGGCGGTCATCAGCAGACGCTCTACGTGTGGGTTTTGGTTGGCGACATACAGAACATACTCTCCCGTTGCGCGGCTGTAGTTACCGATTGCGGCGCGCGGCTCCATGGCGTTTGGAATCAACCGGTTGTTGGTCAGATCCAGCTTGGTAATGTGGGCGGCGGTTGCAAACACGGCATCCACGGCGGCCTTGTCTCCCAGGCCCCACTTGTAGCAATGGTTGTTGGGGGCTTGCTCGTGCAACTGGGCGCCGGTGGCCGCGTCGCGCACGTCCACCACAGCCGGCAGTGCGTCGTAGTCCACCACCACGGCCTCAGCAGCGTTTTTGGCTTGCTCCAGCGTTTCGGCAATCACCATGGCCACCTGGTCGCCTACGTGGCGGGCCTTGCCCAATGCCAGTACCGGGTGCGGCGGCTCGTTCATGGGTTTGCCATTCACATCGGTGATCAGCCAGCCACAGGGCAAGCCGCCCATTTTGCCTTCCAGGTCTTTGCCGATAAAAATCTTGACGACACCGGGCATGGCCTCGGCGGCCTTGACGTCAATGCTGTTGATGGTGGCGTGGGCGTGGGGGCTACGCACAAAGACGGCGTAGGTCTGGCGCTCCATCGTGATGTCGTCGGTGTATTGACCGGCGCCGGTGAGGAAGCGGTAATCCTCTTTGCGGCGAACGGACTCGCCGATGTGCGGAAGCTTGGAAAAATCTGATGCACCCATGGCGGCGGCTCCTTAAGAATGGGCCATGGCAGCTTGACCTTGCTGCACAGCCTTGACGATGTTCTGGTAGCCAGTGCAGCGGCAGAAGTTGCCCTCCAGCAGCTCGCGGATCTGGCCTGCGTCGGCCTTGGGGTGGTGGTTGCACAGGTCTACTGCACTCATCACCATGCCGGTGGTGCAATAGCCGCATTGCAGGCCGTGGCACTCTTTGAAGGCAGCTTGCATGGGGTGCATGGTGCCGTCCGGTTGGGCCAAGCCTTCAATGGTGGTGATGTCAGCACCGTTCACCTGCGCCGCCAACACATTGCACGACTTGATGCTGTGCCCGTCTTTGATTACCGTGCAGGCCCCGCACTGGGCGGTGTCGCAACCCACATGGGTACCGGTCAGGTGGAGGTGCTCGCGCAGCACTTGCACCAGCAGTGTGTGGGGGGGAACATCCACCGTAGTGGGCTTTCCATTGACCGTGAGCTGTATCTGCATAAAACGTGTCTCCATGTGTTTTCGGATAGCGGGCAACCAATGCAAATTATTGAAGTCTCGGTTAGCATTGACCCTAGGTAAAACCCTTGGTCTTTTGCCTGACGGGCACAAAATTCTCAAAATGGAACACTTTGACGCTTACGCTGCCGCGCCAATCAAAATGTCAATAGACTCAAGCCGGTAAACACCCATGCTGCAGACCCTGATCCACACGGTTGAGCAACGCCTATTGCACATCAGCGCGGCGCGCCAAGCCATGCTGATGGAAGGCGAAGCTTTGCGGGTGCCGCTGTCTGCCCCGTGGATCGAGCGTAGTTGGCAGCGCTGCCTCGACAGCGGTCATAGCCCCCGTGAGCGGCTGGCCTTTGACGGTTTGCCCCCACAGGCGCTGCAGCGGGTGCAAGAGTCCAACCAAAGCCTGGTTCAAGCCGCCCGCCCAGTCATGGAGCGACTGGGGCAAGCCATCGCCGACACCCGTTACTTTGCCATCCTGACCAATGCGCAGGGCATCGTGGTGGATGTCAATGGGCCAATCGACCGCAGTGACCGGCGTGCCGATGTTATCGCCCGCATCGGCGTTAACTTGTCAGAGGCGCACGTTGGCACCACTGCCATCGGCGCGGCACTATTTGAAGGGCAAGCCGTATGGCTGCACCGGGGGGAGCATTTCTTTGAAGACAACGCCGCATACAGCTGCGCAGGCGCACCGCTCTTCGGGCCCGACGGCCATTGTGTGGGCATGCTGGACCTCACCGGTGTCGATGTTTTGGAGCGGCCCGAGCTCAAACACCTGGTGTCCCAGACCGCTGGAAAAATTGAAAGCGCCATGGTACTGGCGCGCCCACACCATTTGCAATTGCGACTCAATTGGCCTGGCTATGCGCTGGGAGGTGAAGGCGATGGCATGCTCTGCCTCGACAGTGATGGCTGGATCACCGGTGCCAATGCCACTGCCCGCACCATGGCCCCAATCCTGCAAAATAATGGGTTTGCATCGGTACACGCGACCGAAGTGTTCGGCATAGCGCACAGCAGTTTCTTTGATTCTGCCAATCGGGAAAGCGGGGTATTGGATGTGCCGCTCTGGAACGGCCTCCATTTGCAGGTACTACCCATCTTGAGTGCGCGGGAAGCGCTGGCGGTGCCTGCTGGACGAGGCGCTCCTGCATCTTCCCTGCCGTTGAAGGACATGGAAACCGCCTTGATACGCAAGGCCGTCGAGCATGCGCGAGGCAACGTGGCCGCCGCAGCCAAGGCTTTGGGCATCAGCCGCGCCACGGTCTACCGCAAGCTGGGCCACAAGCACTGAAGACTTTGCTATCGCTTGAGTTTAGCAAAGGCCGACGGCAAGACCTACATATTGCGTCGGTACTGCCCACCCACCTCAAACAGGCTGTTGGTGATCTGCCCCAGTGAACACACCCGCACCGCATCCATCAACACCTCGAACACGTTCTTGTTGGCTATGACGGCCTGCTGAAGACGCTTGAGTGCGGCGGGGGACTCCGTTGCGTGCGTGGCATGGAAGTCGGCCAGACGCTTCAGCTGGCTCTGTTTCTCGTCGTCGGTGGATCGGGCCAGCTCCAGCTTGTCCATCACAGCATCGCCATGCGGGTTGCGGAAGGTGTTGACGCCGATGATGGGCAGCTCACCGGTGTGCTTGAGCATCTCGTAGGTCATGCTCTCGTCCTGAATCTTGCCGCGCTGGTAGCCGGTTTCCATGGCACCCAGCACGCCGCCCCGATCCGCAATGGCGGTGAATTCGGCCAGCACGGCTTCTTCCACTAGCTCGGTCAGTTCATCGATGATGAAGGCGCCCTGGTTGGGGTTTTCGTTCTTGGCCAGACCCCACTCGCGGTTGATGATGAGCTGGATGGCCATGGCGCGGCGCACGCTGTCTTCGGTGGGCGTGGTGATGGCCTCGTCAAACGCGTTGGTGTGCAGGCTGTTGCAGTTGTCGTAAATGGCGATCAGCGCTTGCAGCGTGGTGCGAATGTCGTTGAACTGAATCTCTTGCGCGTGCAGGCTGCGGCCACTGGTCTGGATGTGGTACTTCAGCTTCTGGCTGCGCTCGTTGGCACCGTATTTTTCCTTCATGGCCACGGCCCAGATGCGGCGCGCCACGCGGCCCATGACGGTGTATTCGGGGTCCATGCCGTTGCTGAAGAAGAAGGAAAGGTTGGGCGCAAAGTCGTCAATGTGCATGCCACGTGCAAGATACGCCTCGACCAGCGTGAAACCGTTGGACAGTGTGAAGGCCAACTGGCTGATGGGGTTGGCACCGGCCTCGGCGATGTGGTAACCGCTGATGGACACGCTGTAGAAATTGCGCACGTTGTGGTGCACAAAATACTCGGCAATGTCGCCCATCACCTTCAATGAAAACTCGGTGGAGAAGATGCAGGTGTTCTGGCCCTGGTCTTCTTTCAGGATGTCGGCCTGCACGGTGCCGCGCACATTGGCCAGCACCCATTCGCGGATTTTTTCGGTCTCGGTATCGGTCGGTTCGCGGCCGTTGTCGGTCTTGAACTTTTCCAGGTTTTGGTCGATGGCCGCATTCATGAACATGGCCAGAATGCTGGGCGCCGGGCCGTTGATGGTCATGGACACGCTGGTGGCCGGGTTGCACAAATCAAAGCCGCCGTACAGAACCTTCAGGTCATCCAGTGTGGCAATGCTCACGCCGCTGTTCCCAATCTTGCCGTAGATGTCGGGACGCACGTCCGGGTCATTCCCATACAGCGTGACCGAATCAAACGCAGTGGACAGGCGCTTGGCTGCCATGCCTTCCGACAGCAATTTGAAGCGGCGGTTGGTGCGGAAGGCGTCGCCTTCACCGGCGAACATGCGGGTCGGGTCTTCGCCCTCGCGCTTGAAGGCGAAGGTGCCGGCGGTGTAGGGGTAGCTGCCGGGCACGTTGTCCAGCATCAACCATTTGAGAATTTCGCCATGGTCCTCGTAGGTGGGCAAGGCCACCTTGCGGATGGTGGTGCCGCTCAAAGATTTGGTGGTAAGCGCAGTGCGGATTTCTTTGTCGCGGATTTTCACCACGTACTCGTCGCCGGCATAGGCCCGCTGCATTTCTGGCCACTGGGCCACGAGCTTCTTGGCGGCCGGGTCCTGGCGCTCGGCGCGTTCACCAGCCAGGCGCAGCACCGTGGTCTTGGCACCATCGCGGGCGGCGTCATCGTCCTGCAGCATGCGGGCTGTTTCGTTGAGCTGCTGGATCTCGCGGGCCAAACGGGACTGCGCGCGAGCCTGTTGCTTGTAGCTGCGCACCGTATCACTGATTTCGGCCAGATAGCGGGTGCGGGCCGCTGGCACCACGGGTGTCTGGTTGGAGCTGAAACGCACGTTCACTACCGGCAACAGCCCGGTGCCCTTTACTGGCAAGCCCAGTTCCTGCAAGCGCGGCAGCAGCGCCTGGTACAGGGCGGTCACGCCGTCGTCGTTGAAGCGCGCGGCCATGGTGCCAAACACCGGCATTTTGTCGGGTGGCGTGCTGAAGGCTTCGCGGTTGCGTTGCACTTGTTTGGACACGTCGCGCAGGGCGTCGTTGGCGCCCTTTCGGTCGAACTTGTTAATGGCCACAAACTCCGCAAAGTCCAGCATGTCGATCTTTTCCAGCTGGCTGGCAGCGCCAAACTCGGGTGTCATCACGTACAGCGGCACATCCACCAACGGCACGATGGCGGCGTCGCCTTGGCCAATGCCCGAAGTCTCAACAATGATTGCATCAAAACCCGCTACCTTGCAGGCGGCAATCACGTCGGGCAGTGCCTGGCTGATCTCGGAGCCAAAGTCGCGTGTAGCCAGGCTGCGCATGAACACCCGGTCGCCGTTCTGCCAGGGGCCAATGGCGTTCATGCGGATGCGGTCACCCAGCAGCGCACCACCGCTTTTGCGACGGGACGGATCGATGGATATGACGGCCAACCGCAGCGCGTCGCCCTGATCCAGGCGCAGTCGACGGATCAGCTCATCGGTGAGCGATGATTTACCAGCACCACCGGTGCCGGTAATACCCAGAACCGGTATCTTTTTTGTAGCGGCCTGTGTACGCAGTTCGAGGGCTAGCGGGGTTTTTTCATCAAAACTTTCCAGACCGGTGATCAATTGCCCCAGCGCGCGCCAGGCTTGCTGGCTGTGCCCCTGGATGGCATCCAGCGAGGTGGGGGCAAACGACGACAAATCCTGGTCACACCGCATCACCATCTCGCCGATCATGCCTTGCAGGCCCATGCGCTGGCCATCTTCGGGGCTGTAAATGCGGGTCACGCCGTAGGTCTGCAACTCGGCAATCTCGCTGGGCACGATCACGCCACCGCCGCCACCAAACACCCGAATGTGAGAACCGCCCCGCGCCTTGAGCAGGTCCACCATGTATTTGAAATATTCAACGTGACCGCCCTGGTAAGAGCTGATGGCAATGCCCTGCACGTCTTCCTGCAAAGCCGCCGTAACGACATCATCCACGCTGCGGTTGTGGCCCAGGTGAATCACCTCGGCACCCATGCTTTGCAGAATGCGGCGCATGATATTGATGGCGGCGTCATGGCCGTCAAACAGGCTGGCAGCGGTGACAAAACGCACCTTGTTCGCAGGCCGGTAGTTGGCCATGGCTTTGAATTCGGCGGACAGGTTACTCATGCGGGGCTCCTAAATCACCGTGCTGCGCTTCGCACGATTGACGTTTACGTAAACGTCAACTGTAAACCATTTGGCCATCCTCCGGCTTACGTGGCACCAATTTCACCTTCGACAAATGGTCGTTCAAATCCATTACATTCCATCTTGATTTCTTGTCGTAGAGGCCTTGCCCGTTAGAAGGAGCCCCATGCAACCCATTCAACTTTTTGACCCCGCATCCAGCACTTACACCTACATCGTCTTTGACGCCGGCACGCGTGAGGCAATCATCATTGACCCGGTAGACGAACAACTGGACCGGGACCTGGAGGTGCTGCGCCAATATGAGCTCACCCTGGCCTGGACGGTGGAAACCCACGCCCACGCCGACCACATTACCAGTGCCGCGCGGCTTGCCGAGCACACCGGTGCCCAAACCGCCGCGCCCAGTGGCTGCGGCATTGATACAGCGGCAATGCAATTGGTGGATGGCAGTGTGCTGCATTTCGGCAACGAGGCACTCACCGCCCTGCATACACCCGGCCACACCGCCGGCAGCATGTGCTACCTCTGGCACAACCATGTATTCACGGGCGACACGCTGCTGATCAATGGTTGCGGCCGTACCGATTTCCAATCGGGAAGCGCCGAGGAGATGTACCACAGCCTCACCCAAGTTCTGTTCAAACTACCCGATGACACCCTGGTCTGGCCAGGACATGACTACCACGGGCATACCCACACCACCATCGGCGCCGAGCGCATCGGCAACCCCCGCGTGGCTGGTAAAACGATGGACGAGTTTGTGGCCATCATGCAGGCCCTGAACCTGCCCCGCCCCAAGCGCATCGACGAGGCCGTGCCAGCCAATCAGATGTCTGGCTTGCGCCACGACGCTGGAGGCACCCAGATACACGCCGTGCTGCCGGCACCTGGCTACGCCGGTGACGTGTCCGCAAACCTGGCCTGTGCCTGGTGGCTGGCTGGCGACGCCGTACTGGTGGATGTACGCACCGATGCCGAACGCGAATGGGTGGGTTTTGTACCCGGTGCCGTCAACCTGGCCTGGAAACAATGGCCTGGCATGGCCATGAACCCCGGTTTTGATGAAGGCCTGCGTGCTGCGGTGCCGGCCGGCAAAAAGGTCGTGCTGCTATGCCGCAGCGGCGTGCGCTCGGTCGCCGCCGCCAAACGCGCCACCGAACTCGGCCTGGAGGCGTACAACATTCTGGAAGGTTTTGAGGGCGACCCTGACGCCCAGGCCCACCGTGGCAACAAGGGGGGCTGGCGTATGCGGGGGCTGCCCTGGCGGCAGGGATAATCAGCCATGACTTTTTTGGCTCTGGATATCGGCAATACGCGCCTCAAATGGGCGCAATATGCGTCCCCCCTTCCTGACGCCCTGCTCCTGGCCCAAGGCGCGGAGTTTCTGGAAAATATTGACAGACTCTCCGATGGCGCCTGGAATGGTTTGTCAGCACCCCACTGCATCCTGGGCTGCGTGGTCGCCGCCGACGCAGTCAAACGCCGCCTGCAGGAGCAGATGGAGTTATGGGATGTGTCGCCGCAGTGGGTGGTTTCCAGCGAGGCCGAGGCGGGCTTGCGCAATGGCTACGACCACCCCACCCGCTTGGGCGCCGACCGCTGGGTCGCCATGATTGGCGCATACCACCGTATGCTGGCCCAAGGCGCACCACGCCCCATGGTGGTGGTGATGGTGGGAACCGCTGTGACCGTGGAAGCGGTGGATGCCAGCGGCAAGTTTTTGGGTGGACTGATCCTGCCGGGCCACGGCATCATGCTGCGCGCCCTCGAATCCGGCACCGCCGGCCTGCACGTACCCACCGGCGAAGTGCAGGAATTTCCCACCAACACCAGCGACGCGCTGACCAGTGGTGGCACTTATGCCATTGCTGGCGCAGTAGAACGCATGGTCCAGCACGTTCGCCAGCATTGCGGTGCCGAACCAATGTGCATCATGACCGGGGGTGCGGGCTGGAAGATGGCGCCAAGCATGTCGCTGCCGTTTGAACTGGTGGACAACCTGATTTTTGACGGCCTGTTGCAAATGGCGGCCGTGCGGTTCCCCGCCTGCTAGGACTGCGCCCCTATCGCAAGAACCACGCCTCTGCCAGACGGACCCAATAGGTGGCGCCCAATGGGATCAACCGGTCATTGAAGTCGTAGCTGGCGTTGTGCAGCATGCACGGACCGCCTCCGTGGCCCATTTCGCGGTGATCGCCGTCGCCATTGGCGATGAAGCTGTAGCAGCCAGGCTTGGCCATCAGCATGTAGGCAAAGTCTTCGGCGCCCATGGTCGGTTCCTGTGCCCGCACGCGGTCCTCGCCCACGATACCGACCATCACCTGGCGGGCAAACTCGGCCTCGGCAGGCGAATTGATGGTGGGCGGGTAATTGCGCACAAATTCAAAACTGCATTCCAGGCCAAAGGCTGCTGCCGTGTGCTCAGCCATCTCGCGCATGCGCTGTTCGATCATGTCCAGCACCTCAATGCTGAAGGTACGCACCGTGCCCTGTAACTCGCAACTGTCGGGGATGACGTTGGTGGCTTCGCCGGCATGGATCATGGTGACCGAAATGACACCCGCATCAATGGGCTTTTTGTTGCGGCTGATGATGGTCTGAAACGCCTGCACCATCTGGCAGGCCACCGGCACTGGGTCCAGCGCGTTGTGCGGCATGGCCGCGTGCCCGCCCTTGCCGCGGATGGTGATCTTGAATTCGTTGCTCGATGCCATCACTGGTCCGGCACTGGCCGCAAAATGCCCCACTTCTGAGCCCGGCCAGTTGTGCATGCCAAACACCGCCTGCACCGGAAATTTCTCAAACAACCCGTCCTTGATCATTTCGCGAGCGCCACCACCCCCCTCCTCGGCTGGCTGAAACACCAGGTACACCGTGCCGTCAAAGTTGCGGTGGGTGGCCAGGTACTGGGCAGCAGCCAGCAACATGGCGGTGTGGCCATCGTGGCCACAGGCGTGCATCTTGCCGGCGTGTTGGCTGGTGTGCGCAAAGGTATTGGACTCCTGCATAGGCAGGGCGTCCATATCTGCGCGCAGGGCAATGGCCCGGTCCGAGGTGCCCGCCTTGACAATGCCCACCACGCCGGTGGTACCCAAGCCCCGGTGCACGGGAATACCCCATTGGGTGAGCTGCGCGGCCACCACGTCGGCCGTGCGTACTTCTTTGAAACACAGCTCTGGGTGCGCGTGCAGGTCACGGCGCAGGGCAGCAATGGCCGGCGCGGCGGTGACGATTTCATCAATCAGTTTCATAGCGGGCAGCGGGGTTTTAGTTGGGTCAATTCAGCATTATTGCGCCGCAAGCCTTACCATGCCGGGCATGCGTGATTCTCATTTTCCCATCCAGGTGACCGGTACCCACGAGGTGCTGGGAGCCTGCCCCCACGACTGTCCCGACACCTGTTCCCTGGTGACCACGGTGCAAGATGGTGTGGCCACCAAGGTCCAGGGCAACCCGGCACACCGGCACACCGACGGCGCCCTGTGCACCAAGGTGTCGCGCTACACCGAGCGCACCTACCACCTCGAACGCATTTTGCATCCGCTCAAGCGCAGCGGCCCCAAGGGGGCGGGCCAGTTCGAACCGGTCAGCTGGGACGTGGCGCTGACTGACATTGCCCAGCGCCTCCAAGCCATCGTAAACCGGGGGCCTGAGGCGGCCCAGGCCATCCTGCCCTATAGCTTCGCCGGCACCATGGGCCTGGTGCAGGGTGACGGCATGGCCGAACGCTTCTTCCACCAGTTGGGGGCGTCCCTGCTGAATCGGACCATTTGCGCCTCCGCTGGCAGCGAAGGGTTGACCCAGACCCTGGGCGGCAAGGTGGGCATGCGGGTCGAATTCTTTGCGGAGTCCAAGCTCATAATCATTTGGGGCAGTAACTCCATCACCAGCAACCTGCACTTTTGGCGCTACGCCCAGGTAGCCAAGCGCAATGGCGCCAAGCTGATCTGCATTGACCCGCGTAAATCCGAAACCGCCGATAAATGCCACGAGCACATAGCCCTGCTGCCCGGCACCGACGCGGCCCTGGCGCTGGGTTTGATGCACGAACTGGTCCAGAACGACTGGCTGGACCACGACTACCTGCAGCGCTACACCCTGGGCTGGGATGCCTTGCGCGCGCGGGCGCTGCAGTGGCCGCCAGAACGCACGGCCCAGGTCTGCGGCATCCCATCCGAGCAGGTGCGCGCACTGGCCCGCGACTACGGTGGCTGCCTGCAGCGCAAAGAGCCGGCTGCCATCCGTATGAACTACGGCCTGCAGCGGGTGCACGGCGGCGGCAATGCCGTGCGCGCTATTGCCTGCCTGCCCGCACTCATTGGCGCCTGGCGCCACCGCGCAGGCGGGGTGTTGCTGTCGAGTTCCAGCCAGTTTCCGGTGAACACCAAAGCCCTGGAACGCCCCGACCTGCTGGCAGGGCGCACACCCCGCACCATCAACATGGTGACCATTGGGGACGACTTGCTGCGCCCGGCTTCCCCGGAGTTTGGCCCGGCCATTGAGGCGGTGGTTGTATACAACAGTAACCCGGTGGCAGTGGCCCCCGAATCCGCCAAAGTGGCAGCTGGTTTTGCCCGCGAGGACCTGTTTACCGTGTTACTGGAGCACTTCCAGACCGACACGGCTGATTACGCCGACTACATCCTGCCCGCCACCACGCAACTGGAGCATTGGGACATCCACCTGAGCTACGGCCACACCGATGTGCTGCTCAACCAACCCGCCATTGCGCCGCTGGGCGAAGCCAAGTCCAATACCCAGATTTTTCGTGAACTGGCCCAGCGCATGGGTTTGAGCGACCCCTGCTTTACCGACAGCGATCTGACCATGTGCCGCGCCGCCTATGGCGATGCCGTGGACTTTGAGGTGCTCTTAAAGCACGGCTATGCCACCCTGCCAGTGGCCGAGGCCCCGTTTGCCCAAGGCGGCTTTCCCACGCCATCCGGGCGCTGTGAATTTTTCAGTGCACGCCTGCAGGCCCAAGGGCAGGACGGCCTGCCAGACCATGTGCCCAACCACGAGGCGGTGGGTACTTCAAGTGAGTTCCCGCTGGCCATGATTTCACCGCCTGCGCGCAACTTTCTCAACTCCACCTTTGTCAACGTGAAAAGCCTGCGCGACATGGAGGGCGAGCCCATTCTGGAGATGCATGCCAGTGACGCCCAGTCCCGCGCCATTCGCTCGGGCGACGTGGTGCGCGTGTTCAACCGGCGTGGCGAATACCGCTGCAAGGCCGTAGTGTCTTCCCGCGCCCGTGCCGGCGTGGTCAATGGGATGGGGCTCTGGTGGCGCAAGCTGGGGCTGGCCGGCACCAACGTCAACCAGCTCACCAGCCAGAAGCTGACCGACATGGGCCAGGGGCCCACGTTTTACGACTGTCTGGTCGAGGTGGAAGCCGTTGCCGGCATCAACGTCAACACCAAATAGTTACAAGAAAAATAGGCCTCTAGCCCTCGTCAAATATACATAGATAGCTACAAAAATTGTAGCTATCTGCGTTTTAACCAGCTACAACCAGCTCAGGTCTTCTGCACGTCCATGTGGTACAGCCCCCAAGGGCATTGGGCAAAGCGCTCCTTCAGCGGCTGGTCCTTGTAGGGCGCGACCGCACCGGCGTCAAACACGGCCCACAGCGGACCCAGCCCACCCAAGGCCAGCGGCTTGCCGTCCATATGGGTGGCCACCAGCATGCGCATGCGCTGTAACTCGGCCAAGCTTACATTGACGTTGTACCCATCCACAGCCCGCAGGCCAATGGTGAAGGCGCCGTCCAGCGCCACACCGGCGGCAGCCAGCACGGTACTGACCAACGGGCCGGACAGCGTGTGGGGCTTGGCATCGTATTCCAGCGTCGGGCGGATCGTGACGGCCGGCAGACGGTACAAATCGACCGCATCAAACGCCATGGCACGGTCAAACTTCAGGCCATGTTTGGCCATCATCTGGTCCAGCGCCGGGTCCAGCGCACCTCGGTTGGAACGCATGATGGCCCCGCTGACCGTGAGCAGCACCGGCCCGCGCGCTGGAGTCTTGGCAGCCGCCAACGCGGTCAGGGGCATAAGGCCAACGAGTGCCGAGGTGGCCAGGAATGCGCGTTTGTTCATGGTGTCTCTCCAGAATGAATGGGATATTTCTACACAAACGCCAGTGTCTCCGAATCACAAACCAGCGTCTCGCTAGGGAATTTACCGCTGCCATTGCGCTATGCGCCCCTATTACCCAACGCTGCCGTTCTCCAGCAGGACCGCAAGTTGCTGCTGTTTCCCTTGATTTCGACCATTGCCGCCCAGGGTTTCGATCCTCAGACCCTGCGCCAGGCCTTTGTGGCCAAGACCTAGACACCCAAAATGTGCCTAGACGTTTAGGCGCCTACACGCCTGGCACGCGCCGGATCAGGCCTTCCTGCGTGACGCAGGCCACCAGTGTTCCATCACGGCGAAAGATATTGCCGTGGTTCAGGCCCCGCGCTTGGCTGGCGGCCGGGCTTGTGCAGTCATATAGCAACCAATCGTCGATGCGGAAGTCGTTGTAGAACCACATGGCATGGTCCAGGCTCGCGGTCACCATGTTGGGCTGGTAGTAAGTGGCGGCGTGGGGCCGCAGGCTGGTGCCCAGCAAACCAAAATCCGAAGCGTAGGCCAACAGGCACTGGTGCAAGGCCTGATCGCCCTGCACTGGGCCGGCAGCGCGAAACCAAATCGACTGGTGGGGTGGCCTTTTCTCAGGGTGGAAGGGGTCCACTGGGTCGATGGGGCGAATGTCGAAGGCCAGATCAGGCGTCCCCTGGGCGCCCGCCTGCAAGGGGATCAACTCCGGCACCGGACGGCTGCTGCGGGCAGCGCTGGGTAGCGATTCGGGCGCAGGCACTTGCGGCATTGGCAGCTGGTGCTCAAACCCTCGCTCATCCGCTTGAAAGGACGCCGACAGGATCAGGATGGCCTTGTCTGCCTGCGATGCGACCACCCGGCGCACGCTGAAGGTGTTGCCGTCGCGCACGCGCTCCACCTTGTAATCAATCGGCGCCAGAGGATCACCTCCCCGGATGAAATAGGCATGCAGCGAATGGGCGCGGCGTTGCGCGCAGGTGTTGCCTGCGGCCACGAGTGATTGGCCCAAAATGTGACCACCAAAAAGGTTGCGAAAGCCCAGATCCAGGCTTTGCCCGATGAAATGGTCGTCCTGAATGGTTTCCAACTGGAACAAGTCCAGCAATTGGTCGAGTGCGCTGGTTGCACTAAGATGGGTGTTCAATTGAGCGCCTGCGCCTTTCTGCATGGAGTCGATTTTGTGCATCCAACTATACCCATTCACTACATCAATCCAGTGTTTCGACCACCCAGCGAGGCACAGTCGCTGATTTTGCCGGTGACCAACGGCTGCTCGTGGAACCAATGTACCTACTGCGAGATGTACACCGAGCCGCAAAAGGCCTTTGCCGTGCGCGACGAGGCCGAGACGCTGCAATCTATCCAGCGCTGCGCAGAGCAATTTGGCAGCCAGGTTCAGCGCGTGTTTTTGGGAGATGGCGATGCCATGGCGCTGTCCACCCGGCGGCTGATGGCGGTGCTGACGGCCATCCGCACGCACCTGCCCCACGTGCGGCGGATTTCCAGTTACTGTTTGCCACGCAATGTGCGCAGCAAGAGTGTGCAGGACCTGCGCGACCTGCTACAGGCCGGCCTGACGCTGGCCTATGTCGGTGCGGAATCTGGTGACGACACAGTGCTGCAGCGCGTCAACAAAGGCGAGACTTTTGCGACGACCAGCGATGCGTTGGACAAGCTGGGTGCTGCCGGCATCACCCGCTCCGTCATGCTGCTCAATGGACTGGGCGGGCGGGTGCTGACCCAGCAGCACGCGCTACAGTCCGCACGTCTGGCCAACGCCACCCAACCCGAGTTTCTGGCCAGTCTGGTCGTGAGCTTTCCGCAAGGCGAGGCCCGCTTTCGCCAGGGCTTCCCCGAGTGGGAACCGCTGGACCCACATGAATTATTCCGTGAGATTGAACAACTGCTGCAAGCGCTGGAGCTTAAACGCACAGTGTTTCGCAGCGACCACGCCTCCAACTGGCTGGTGCTCAAGGGTACGCTGGGTGCCGAAAAGCCCCGCCTGTTGGCCGAGGTGCGTACGGCCATCGACCGCCCCCAAGCCGCCGCGTTGCGGTCAGCCTGGGCGCGCGGAATTTAAAACGGCAATCCAACGTAGTTTTCGGCCAGCGAACCCAGTGCCTTTTCCGATGAAAACAGGTACTCCAACTCGGTCTGCTGCAGCTTCTGGTCGTAACCGATACCGTCCGCAAAGGTGTGCAGCATGGTCGTCATCCACCATGAGAAGCGCTGGGCCTTCCAGACACGGGCCAGTGCCTTGGCGGAGTAGTTGTCCAGCCCCGAATCATCACCATTTTTGTAGTGCGCCACCATGGCGTGGTACAGGTAGTAAATGTCGGATGCCGCGCTGTTGAGACCGCGTGCGCCGGTAGGCGGCACGATGTGGGCCGCATCGCCGGCCAGGAACAGGTTGCCGTAGCGCATGGGTTCGGCCACGAAGGAGCGCAGGGGCGCAATCGACTTTTCGATGGACGGCCCGGTGATCAGGCGCGCGGCCACCTCGGCTGGCAAGCGGCGCTTGAGTTCTCCCCAGAACTTCTCGTCCGACCATTCTTCCACCGTGTCGGAGAGCGGCACCTGGATGTAGTAACGGCTCAGCACCTGTGAGCGCAGCGAGCACAGGGCAAAACCACGCTCGTGCTTGGCGTAGATCAACTCCGGCGACACCGGCTTGGTGCGCGACAGCACGCCCAGCCAGCCAAAGGGATAGACCTTCTCATATTCCTTGAGCACGTCACGCGGAATGGACTTGCGGCTGACACCATGAAAACCATCGGCACCGATGACGTAGTCGCAATCGATACGCACGACCTCGTCGCCATCCCGGTAGGTCACAAAGGGGTTGGCAGTTTTCAGGTCGTGGGGCTGCACGTCCTCGGCGTTGTGGATGACGATGCCCTTCATCTTGTCACGCGCCTCATACAGGTCGCGCGTCAGCTCGGTTTGGCCATACACCACCACAGAGCTGCCGCCACTGTACTTGTGTAAATCGACCCGGCTCTGCTGACCATCGTGGGCAATAATGAAGCCGTCATGGATCTCGCCTTCGCGGTCCATGCGCTCACCGCACTGGGCCTCGCGCATCAGGGCCGCAAAGCCGTGCTCCAGCACGCCGGCGCGAATACGGCTCAGCACGTATTCGCGGCTCTGGCGCTCCAGAACCACGGTGTCAATGCCCTTGAGGTGCAAGAGCTGGGACAGCATGAGGCCCGATGGGCCCCCGCCAATAATGCAAACGCTGGTTTTCATGTGAATGTCTCCTGATTTTGAAAGCTGCGACGGGCATACCGTGAACGAAGAATAATGGCAAAGCCTGCTGGCTTCAATACCGCATTCCATCCAAAACTTGTACGATTCGAACATGCAACTCCACAACGGCATCGTTCTGTCCCACGGTCTCTTCGGCGAGTCCACCCAGCTCCCCGACGTGATGCACTGCGAAACCATCGCTGCCCGTTCCTCGCTGCACGACTGGGAACTGGTACCCCACCGCCATGGCCGCCTGCACCAGTTGATGCTGGTGCAAAGTGGTGCCGGCATGGTGCATTTGGAAGGGCGCGCCGTTCCCTTTGGCGCCATGACGCTTGTTAACGTGCCCCCCGGGGCCGTGCACGCCTTCACCTTCGAGCCCGACACCCAAGGCTTTGTAGTGACCCTGGCGGATGAAATACTGGACCTGATCCTGGCCGGGGTGGGCGATGTGCGGCACACGCTGGGACAGCCCGTTGTCAGTGCAGTCGATGCCGCGCTGGGCGCCGTCATGCAACAAATCTGGGACGAATACAACGGGTTGGGCCAGGCCCGCGCCCTGGTGCTGCGCGGCCTGTGCGCAACCCTTTTGGGGCTGACCGCCCGCTGCATGTCGCACAGCGAGCGGACCCCTGCCGATCTGGAAAAAACGCAACTGCTGCAGCGCTTTGAGGCGTTGGTGGAAGAGCATTTTCTGGAGCACTGGGGCGTTGCCGACTATGCCAGGGCCCTGTCAATTTCCCCCACCCACCTCAGCCGCGTAGTGCGCGCCGCCACTGGGGAACCTGCCTCCCGGCTGATGGATGCCCGGGTGCTGCGTGAGGCCCGGCGCCGACTGGCCTACACCAACCTGCGGGTGGCCACCATTGCCTACGCGTTGGGCTTTGCCGATCCAGCCCATTTCAGCCGTGTGTTTGCGCGCGCTGCAGGCATATCGCCGCGCGCCTTTCGACATCAACTGGCGGTCAAACCGAAGCTTGCAGGCGGGTGATGCCCGTTTAGGCTGCCGGCCGCGTCGTTAAAAGCTCGGCAATCACCCGGCGCAGCCATTGTGAACCAGGGTCGTTGTGGTAGCGCTCGTGCCAGTGCTGCTTGACCTCGTACTGGGGTAACTGAAACGGGACCGCAAAGGTGCGCAAGGCGCCACGGCCATGCAGCACATCGCCCAAGCGCGAAGGGATGGTGATGATCAGGTCGGTGTGCTCCACCACCAGCGCCGCGCCGATAAAGTTTGGAATCTTCAGCGAAATCTTGCGCTTGATACCCATGCGCGCAATTTCCTGATCAATCAACAGCGGTGCAGAGCCTGACGAACTGATAACGGCATGGTCTTCGGACGCAAAGTGGTGCAGGGTCAGCTCGTGCTGGATGCGCGGGTGGTGGGCACTGACCATGCAGACAAAGTGCTGAACAAACAGCACGTTCTGGTAGAAACCTGCCTCCAGTTGCGGCAGGTAGCCCAGAGCCAGATCGGCCTCCCCGCTTTCCAGCAGGCGGGCAATGTCTTTGGTCAGCGGAATGATCTCGATGCGAATATTGGGCGCGGTAGCGCGCAGGGTTGCCCACAGCTTGGGCAGCAGCACCAACTGACTGATGTCGGTCATGCAGATGCGAAAGGTGCGCTCGGAAGTGGCCGGTTCAAAGGTATCCCGGTGGCCCAGCACCACTTCCAGTGCCTCCAATGCGCTGCGCACCGGACGCACCAGCCCCTCACCCAACGGTGTGGGCTCCATGCCCTTGGAGGTGCGCACAAACAGCGGGTCACCAAATTGTTGGCGCAGCTTGGACAGCGCCACGCTCACGGCGGGCTGGCCCAAATCCAGCGCCGTGGCGGCGCCGGTCACGCTACGGGTGCGGTAAATCGCATCCAACACCTGCAAGAGGCGAATATCGATGGTGTTCATGCCGACCTTTATTCGAATTTCGAATACTGAATATTAAGTGTTGCGGATTTACAGCATGTCAATCGACTTTTACGATCCAACCCACTGTCCAACACCCCCTAACAAATTACCGGAGACAGACCATGCATGAACTCGGTCGCCTAGAAGATTTGCCCCAAGACTACCGCGATGCGTTGACCCGCAAGAACCTGGTGCCGCTGTGGCCCAGTCTGCGTGCCGTGTTGCCGCACAATGTCCCCACGCGCGCTACGCAGGCCATTCACTGGCCCTACGCCACGCTGCGTCCGCTCCTCATGCAAGCGGGCGAGCTCACTCCCATGGAAAAGGCGGAACGCCGCGTACTGGTGCTGGCCAACCCGGGCCACGGCCTGGAGAACATGAAGGCCAGTCCCGCCATGTACTTGGGAATGCAGTTGTTGTTGCCCGGTGAGTGGGCCCCCAGTCATTACCACTCACCCAATGCCGTGCGCATGGTCGTGGAAGGCGAAGGTGCCTACACCACGGTAGATGGCGAAAAATGCCCCATGCAGCGCGGCGACCTGATCCTTACCCCTACCGGTCTGTGGCATGAGCACGGACACGATGGCGATCAGCCCGTGGTCTGGCTGGATGTGCTGGACCTGCCCATCATTTACTACACCGAGACCTCCTACGCTGTCGAAGGTGTGCGCCAACAGGTCAAGCCGGGGCGCGGCGACCAGGCCTATGCCAGCGGTGGCGTGGTGCCAAGCCCGGTATTCGAGCGCAGCGACAAGGCCTACCCCATGCTGCGCTACCCCTGGGCCCAAGCCAAGGCGTCGTTACTGGCACTCGCCTCGGATCGCGCCGATCTGCAAGCCGTGCAGGTTACCTACGTTAACCCGGAGACCGTCAAAGATGCGCAAAACAACCTGGGCTTCTACGCACTGATGCTGCGCCCTGGTCAAACGCTGCGTCTGCCGGCACGCTCGCCGTCACAGGTGTTCCACCTGATCGAAGGCGCAGCTGAAGTGCAAGTGGTCAGCAAGACCTTTGCCCTGGCCGAGGCTGACACCTGCTGCACACCGGGTTACGAGTCCGTGACGCTGAAGAACCTGCAAGCCGACCAGCCTGCTTTCCTCTTCATCGCCGACGAGTCGCCCCTGCACCGCAAGCTCGGCGTCTATGAGAACCGCGGATAAACCAAAAACCAACCCCATGACTGCTTACATTTTCCCGCCACCCGCCGTCCAGTCCCTGCCCATCCGTGGCAAGACCGAGCGCTTCCCCATCAACCGCCTGTTCTTTGTGGGTCGCAACTACCATGCGCATGCCATCGAGATGGGCAAACCGGTGGACAAGTCCGTCGAGCGGCCGTTTTACTTCACCAAGTCGCGTGACACGCTGCTGGACAGTGGGTCCACCACACCGTATCCACCCGAAACCCAGAACTTCCATTTCGAGATGGAGATGGTGGTGGCCATTGGCAAGGCAGGCTTTCGCGTCGGCCTGGATAGCGCCCATGAACTGATATATGGCTACGCTGCCGGGCTGGACATGACCCGGCGCGACCTGCAGCTGGTGGCCCGCGACAAAGGCCGGCCCTGGGACTTGGGCAAGGATGTAGAGCAATCGTCTGTGTGTTCGGAAATCGTGCCCATGCAGGGGCAGATTATCGACCAGGGCACTATCGAGTTGGAAGTCAACGGTCAAACCCAGCAATCTTCCAATGTGGACAAGCTGATCTGGAGCGTGCGCGAAATCATCGCCGATCTGTCGCTGTTCTACCACCTGCAACCCGGTGATTTGATCTACACCGGAACACCCGAAGGCGTTGGCGCAGTCAAGACCGGCGACGTCATCACCGGCCATGTGCAAGGCATCGGAGCAGTAACGCTCACCATCGGTGCAGCCGAGTAAAGCATTTCCCCAAAGAGATTCGAGGAGACATTTCATGACACAACAACTACCTGTTCTGGTTTCCGGTGGTGGCATCGGTGGACTGGCGGCCGCGCTGGCCCTGGTGCGCCAGGGTTTCGAGGTTACTGTCTTTGAGCAGGCCGCCGAAATTGGCGAAATTGGCGCCGGCATTCAGCTGGGTCCCAATGCCTTCCACGCGTTTGATGCGCTGGGTGTGGGCGACAAGGCGCGCAGCCGTTCCGTCTTTACGGATTACATGGTGATGCACGACGCACTCGATGAGTACCAGGTCGGAAAAATCCCCACCGGCGAAGCCTTTCGCAAACGTTTTGGCAACCCCTATGCGGTGATTCACCGGGTCGACATCCATCGTTCGTTACTGGAAGGCGCGCAGGAAACCGGCAAGGTGCAATTCATTACCAGTACCCGCATCGAGCGCGTGGAACAGGATGACCAATCGGTCACGGTGTTTGACCAGAACGGCAAGTCCTACACCGGGCAAGCCCTGATTGGCGCTGACGGCGGCAAGTCCGTGGTGCGCCAGCAGTATGTGAACGACCCACCTCGCGTCACCGGCCATGTTGTCTACCGCTCCGTCGTGGACAGGCAGGACTTCCCCGAGAACCTGCAGTGGAACGCTGCCAGCATCTGGGTTGGCCCCAACTGCCACCTGGTGCACTACCCGCTGCGCGGTGGCGAGCAATACAACGTGGTGGTGACCTTCCACAGCCGCAACCAGGAAGAGTGGGGTGTCACCGAAGGCAGCAAGGAAGAAGTGGAGAGCTACTTTCAGGGCATCTGTCCCAAGGCCCGCCAGCTAATCGAACTGCCCAAGAGCTGGAAGCGCTGGGCCACGGCCGACCGCGAGCCGATCGACACCTGGGTGTTTGGCCGCGCCACCATCCTGGGCGATGCTGCCCACCCCACCACCCAGTACATGGCCCAAGGTGCCTGCATGGCGCTGGAAGATGCGGTCACCCTGGGTGAAGCGCTGCGCGTGAATGACAACGACTGGACCAAGGCGCTGGCGTTGTACCAGCGATCCCGCGTGGCCCGCACCGCGCGCATCGTGCTGTCCGGCCGGGAAATGGGGCGGCTGTACCACGCCAAGGGCGTGGAGCGCCTGGTGCGCAACAGCCTGTGGAAAGACCGAACATCCGAGCGCTTCTACGATGCGATGGAGTGGCTGTATGGCTGGAACGTCGGTAACTGCATAGCGCAAGACTGATGCAGCTCTACAACTTTTACCGTAGCGGCACCTCGCACCGCCTGCGCATTGCGCTCAACCTCAAAGGGTTGGATTTTGACTACGTTGCCATCCACCTGGGCAAGGACGAGCACCACAGCGCCGCCTTCAAGGCATTGAACCCACAGGGGCTGGTGCCTGCTCTGGTGCTGGACGACGGTCTGGTGCTGACGCAGTCGCCCGCCATCATCGAATGGCTGGAAGAGCGCCACCCCACACCCGCCCTGTTGCCGGTGCTGCCCCAAGACCGCGCCCGGGTGCGGGCCCTGGCCGCGCTGGTGGGCTGCGACATCCACCCCCTCAACAACCGACGGGTGCTGGAGTACCTGCGCCAACAACTGGGCTGCGAAGACGCAGCCGTCAACGCCTGGTGCGCCACCTGGATCACGGCCGGCTTTGAAGCCCTGGAGAACCTGCTCGCAGCCGATACGCGTCGGGGAGACTATTGCTTTGGCAACACGCCTACGTTGGCCGATGTGTACCTGGTGCCGCAGGTCGAAAGTGCACGCCGCTTCAAGGTTGATCTTTCGCCCTACCCCCATATCTGCGCTATTGACGAAGCCTGCGGGCGCCTGCCGGCCTTTCAAATGGCGACACCCGGCGTACAGCTGGATGCCACATGACCACCTGGCAATCAGCTACTCGGGTGCACAGGCCTGTGCCATCTCGATATAACACTTATCAAGATATGCAATTTGTATATATCAGCTAGTGACCATCCACCCACGACAAACGACGGGTGAGTCCCTAAAATTTCCCACAGACAACGCCCACACCATAACCCTGGAGACAACCATGACAAAGTTCACCATCGCCTTCAAACTGTCTGCCGTGCTGGCCGCCTGCGCGACCTGCTTTACGGTGCAGGCCGCCGAGCCACTCAAGATCGGTCTGGTACTGCCCATGTCGGGGCCATTTTCTGCCTATGGCAAGCAGATCGAACACGGTGCACGCCTGTACCTGCAACAAAGCGGCGGCAGCTTCTCCGGTCGCAAGGTGGAACTGATCATCAAGGACGACACCGGTGTCGCGCCTGAAATCAGCAAGCGCGCGGCCCAGGAACTGGTGGTCAAGGACAAGGTGGACATCCTGGCTGGCTTTGGTCTGACACCGTCGGCTTTTGCTGTGGCACCCCTGGCAACGGAAGCCAAGAAGCCCATGATCGTGATGAACGCCGCCACATCGGCCATCACCACCAAATCTGAATACATCCTGCGCGTATCACACACCCTGCCCCAGGTGACTGCTCCCATTGCCACCTGGGCCGCCAAGAACAACATTAAAAAGGTCTACACCCTGGTGGCGGACTACGGCCCTGGTCAGGACGCCGAAGCACAATTCAAGAAAACATTTACCGCAGCCGGCGGCGAAGTGGTGGGCGAAGTGCGAACACCCGTGAAAAACCCGGACTTTGCACCCTTCTTGCAAAAGATCAAGGATGCCAAACCTCAAGCGGTGTTCCTGTTTGTGCCGCCCGGTGAGCAGACCATCGCCTTTACCAAAGGCTTTGCCGAGCGCGATCTGGCCAAGGCCGGCATCCGCATCATCGCCACCGGTGACCTGACCGGCGAAGACGTGATCGACGGCGTAGGTGACAACGCACTGGGTATTGTTAATTCCATGCAATATTCCGAGGCGCACAACTCACCTGAAAACAAGGCCTACGTGGCTGCGTACTACAAGGCCTACCCCAAGGACCGCCCAGACTTCATGTCGGTCAGCGGCTACGACGGCATGCAGTTGATCGCCAAGACACTGGAGAAAACCGGCGGCGACGCCACAGGTGACAAGTTCATGGCAGCCGCCAAGGGACTTGCCTGGATCAGCCCACGTGGGCCCATCAGCATTGATCCGCAAACCCGCGACATTGTGCAGACCATCTACATCCGCAAGGTAGAGAAGGTGGCCGGCAAGCTGCAAAACGTGGAATTTGAATCGCAAGCCAACGTCAAAGACCCCGGCAAACTATAAGCAGAAGCGACCGCCGCCATGACAGTCCTTTTTGACGGCATTGCTTCGGGCATGCTGCTGTTCCTCATCAGCGTGGGCTTGTCGGTCACGCTCGGTTTGATGAACTTTGTGAACCTGGCGCACGGTTCATTTGCCATGGTGGGCGGCTATGTGTGTGTCACGCTGCTTAACAAGGCAGGGGTGCCGTTTCTGGCCTGTCTCCCCCTGGCCGCGCTGGCCACGGCGCTGGTCGGCGTGGCGCTGGAGCGCACCCTGTACCGGCGGCTGTATACCGCCACACATCTGGACCAGGTGCTGTTTTCGCTCGCCCTGGTGTTCATGTCGATGTCTGCCATGCAGTACTTCTTCGGCGCGCAGCAACAGCCGCTGAACCTGCCTGATTTTCTCAAGGGGCAAATCAACCTTCCGGGGCTGGATATGGGTATCTACCGGCTGTTCCTGATCGCAGTGAGCCTGTTGATCGCGTTTGGCCTGCAACGCATGGTCAGCGGCACCCGCTTTGGCGCACAACTGCGGGCCTCTGTGGACAACCCGCGCACCGCGCGCGGCGTGGGTATCAACGTGGAGCGCATCTTCACATTGACCTTTGCGCTGGGCAGTGCGCTGGCCGGGCTCGGCGGGGCCATGGGTGTGGAAATGCTGGGACTGGACCCCGGATTTCCGGTCAAGTACATCGTCTATTTCCTGATTGTCGTGGCCGTGGGTGGCAGCGGCAGCATTACCGGCTCCCTCGTCGCGTCCCTGATCCTGGGTGTTGTGGATGTCGCCGGCAAGTATTACGTACCGCAGGTGGGATCGTTTGTGATCTACGCCGTGATGGTGGTCATGCTGGTGTTCCGCCCGCAAGGACTGTTTGGCCGTATGGCTGCTCGTTAGGACAACACCATGTCAATTGTTTCCATTGATCTCGCGCCACTGCAGCGCGCCGACCGCTGGCGTGTTGCGGAGTGGGCCTTCTGGCTGCTGCCGGTGCTGGGCTACTTTGTGTTCCCCGACAACCTGGTGTTGCTGACCCAGATAGCCATCACCGCACTGTTTTGCCTGTCGCTGGATCTCATTCTGGGTTATGCCGGCATCGTGTCACTGGGCCATGCCGCTTTTTTTGGATTAGGCGCCTACACCGCAGGGCTGTTGGCCAGTCACGGTTGGGGTGAACCGCTATCGGGACTTGCCGTGGCAGCGCTGGCCAGTGGCGTACTGGGTTTTATCACCAGTTTGCTGGTGTTGCGTGGGGCCGATCTGACCCGTCTGATGGTGACCTTGGGCGTGGCCATGATGCTGTTCGAGTTGGCCAACAAGCTGACCTTCATCACGGGCGGCGTAGACGGCTTGCAGGGTATTGAGATGAAGCCTATCTTTGGCACCTTTGGTTTTGACATGGTTGGCAAGACAGCGTACTGGTACAGCATGGTGGTGCTGTTTCTGATGTTCTGGGCTGCCCGCAAGCTGGTGCACAGCCCGTTTGGCCTGTCCATCAAGGGCATCCGCCTGAATGTGGCCCGCATGCCAGCCCTGGGGGCACCGGTGAACGCACGCCTGGCCGCCATCTACACCATTGGCGCGGCCTACGCCGGCGTGGCCGGCGCGCTGATGGCGCAAACCACACAATTTGTCGCTCTGGATGTTCTGTCCTTCAACCGCTCGGCTGAATTGTTGCTGATCCTGGTGCTGGGTGGGTCCGGCAGTCTGTATGGCGCAATGCTGGGTACCATCGTCTTCATGGCTGCCCACCATGTGCTGTCGGACATGAATCCCGAGTACTGGCAATTCTGGCTGGGCGCCATGTTGATGTTGATCGTGCTGTTTGCCCGTGATGGCGTGATGGGCGGCCTGCGCACTGCAGCCGCGCGACTAGTTCCCCGCAAGTTGGCCGCACCATGAGCCCCTACGCACTCCAAACCAAGGGCTTGGTGAAGAAGTTTGGCGGCTTTGTTGCCACCAATGACGTCACCCTTAACGTGCAAGCCGGCGCACGCCACGCACTCATCGGCCCCAACGGTGCTGGCAAGACCACGCTGATCAACCTGCTCACTGGTTTTCTGGAGCCTACTGCTGGCCAGGTCATTCTCAACGACGACGACGTTACGCAACTGGCACAGCACCAGCGCGTCAAACGCGGTTTGGCCCGTACCTTCCAGATCAACCGCCTGTTTGCCGAATTGACCGTATTGGAGTCTGTGGTGCTGGCCGTGAATGAGCGCCTGGGGCTTGGCGCACGCTTCTTCAAACCGGTGGGCGCCCACACTCAGGCCGTGCAGGAAGCAGCCGAACTGCTGCACACCTTGCGCCTGGCCGACGTTGCACACGAACAAACCCGCAGCCTGGCCTATGGCAAGCAGCGCCTCATCGAAATTGCGCTGGCACTGGCGGCCAAGCCCAAGGTCCTGCTGCTGGATGAACCGGCTGCGGGTGTGCCCACATCGGAAAGCCGGGAGCTATTTGCGTCCATCGCTGCATTGCCGCGCGATGTGACCATCCTGCTGATCGAACACGACATGGATCTGGTTTTCCGCTTTGCCGATCAAATATCGGTGCTGGTGAGCGGCGCCCTGTTGACCCAGGGCACGCCCGACCAAATTGCCAATGATCCAAAGGTGAAAGAGGTGTACCTCGGGGAGACCGTCCATGGCTGAACTGCTGTATCTGGACAAGCTGTGGGCCGGCTACGGTGAGGCCGTGGTACTGGAAGATGTATCGCTGACGCTCAATGAAGGAGACAGCCTTTCGCTGTTGGGCCGCAACGGCATGGGAAAGACGACACTGTTGTCCACACTCATGGGTGCCGCCGACTACAAATCGGGCGTGATGCGCTTTGCGGGGCAGGATCTGAGCAAGGTCGCACCCTTTGCCCGCGCCCACCTGGGCCTGGGCTGGGTGCCGCAAGAACGCGACATCTTTCCGTCCTTGACGGTAGAAGAAAATCTGACCGTGGTGGCGACCAAGGGGCACTGGGACGTAGCCAAGGTTTGTGCGATGTTTCCCCGCCTTGGCGAGCGCCGCCTGAACATGGGTAACCAACTCTCGGGTGGCGAGCAGCAGATGCTGGCACTGGGCCGCGCGCTCATGCTCAACCCCAAACTACTGCTGCTGGACGAGCCCCTGGAAGGTCTGGCCCCACTGATCGTGCAGGAGCTGCTGTCCATCATTCAGCAGCTCACCGAAGAAAGCGGCATGGCCGTGATTCTGGTAGAGCAGCACGCCCGCCAGATCCTGCCGCTGACCCGCCAGGCCTTGGTGCTGGAGCGCGGCAAAGGCGTGTACCAAGGCCCCAGCCAGCCACTGCTGGACGACAGTGCACTGCTCGACAGCTGGCTGGGCGTCTCCAGCCACTAAGCACTCCAACCATACGGGAATTACCATGCGCGCCATCGACATCATCCACGCCGAGCACCGCGCTCTGAGCGCCGTGCTACAGGCCTTTCGCATTGTGCTGGACGGCATCCGAAGCGGCACCATGCAGCCGGATTTCACGCTGCTGGATGCCCTGATTACCTATATCACCGAAGTCCCCGACCGGTTGCACCATCCCAAAGAAGATGACGTCCTGTTCGTGAAAATTCTGGAAGTGCTTCCCGAGCTGGCACCGTTGATTGAAAAGCTGCAGCACGAGCACGTTATGGGGGCCCGAGGCACCCTGGCCTTGCACGAGGCACTGAAGGTCTACCAAACTGCGGGCAGCGCCGGTTTTGCCGAATTCGACGCAACAGCCAGCCGCTATATCGAATCATCCCGCAAGCATCTGGTGACAGAAGAGACTGAACTTCTGCCCGTGGCCAAGCAAAAGCTCGCGCCGCAGGACTGGGCCGGTATCGATGCCGCATTCGAAGCCAACAAGGACCCTTGGTCCGGCCCCACCGGGGAATTCCGCGCCCTGTTTTCGCGCATCGTCGCCATGGTGCCTGCACCCTACGGCGTTGGGCCAGCGTAAGGCCTTTCAAATCCATTTTTGCGACTCCATTGGGACGGCCGTTGACCGCCCCAATGGAGTCGGGCGTCATGCCTTTTTGCGTGAACCTCCGTTCATGCATTTCACCCACAAAATTCTAGGGTAAACACTGAGAAATTAGTTTCAAAGATCCGTTGATTTAGTTATGGTCTATAACCATAATTCATTCAACTGAGGACCCCTCTCCATGACATCCAAAGACATCCATCTCGACATTTACGGCGACCAGAACGAAGTGGCCGTCATCCGTCTGACGCGCCCCAAGAAGCGAAATGCCATCAACGACGCACTGATTCTGTCCATCCGCGATTTGTTTGAGAAACTGCCCGCCACCGTGCACGCCGCCGTCATTGACGGTGAAGGCGAGCACTTCTGCGCCGGCCTGGATTTGTCAGAGCTGTCCGAGCGCGACGCCGGCCAGGGCTTGATCCATTCCCGCATGTGGCACGCTGCACTGGAGCGCGTGCAATACGGACCGGTACCTGTTGTCGCAGCCCTGCATGGCGCAGTGGTGGGCGGAGGCCTGGAGTTGGCCAGTGCCTGCCATATCCGCGTGGCTGATGCCTCCACTTTTTACGCCTTGCCCGAAGGCACGCGCGGCATCTTTGTCGGCGGGGGTGGCGCGGTGCGCATTCCACGCTTGATTGGTGCGGCCCGCATGGCCGACATGATGTTCACCGGCCGCGTTTACAACGCCGAAGACGGCGAGCGTATTGGCCTGTCGCAGTATGTGGTGCCCGCAGGCGATGCATTCAAAAAGGCCTTCGAGCTGGCACAGGTCATCGCCAAAAATGCGCCGCTGACCAACTATGCACTGATGCATGTGCTGCCCCGGATTGCCGAGCAACCGGCAGACCAGGGTTATGTCAGCGAAGCCATGATGGCCGCCATTGCCCAGAGCGCGCCCGAAGCCAAAGAGCGCGTGCGCGCCTTTTTGGACGGCAAGGCCGCCAAGGTCAAAAAAGCCTGAGCGGCCCCGAGGAGGCACACATGACAACAACCAGCCAGGTCTACCGCTCGCTGCACTTCGGCGTCACCCGTGGCGTGCTGACCGAAGCGCCAGGCGGCGTGCAGTATCTGAAAGCCGAACAGGCGCTGGAGCCCTGCGCACCTCGCATGACCGACCGCTTTGTGCATTGGGCCCAGACCGCACCGCACCGCACCTGGATGGCCCAGCGCGTTCGCAATGCTGATGGCAGCAAGGGCGACTGGCAGCACATTACTTACGCGCAAGCACTAAACAAGGCGCGTGCCGTTGCACAGGCACTATTGCTGCGCGGCCTGAGTCCAGACCACCCGGTGCTGATCCTGAGCGAGAACGACTTGAACCACGCCTTGCTGGCACTGGGTTGCATGCTGGCCGGAGTGCCGTGGTCACCGGCGTCACCCGCTTATTCCACCATCAGCACCGACTATTCCAAGTTGCGCCATGTGGTGAACACTCTCACCCCCGGCCTGGTGTTTGCCAGTGATGCCAGCCGCTACGGCAAGGCCGTGCTGGCCACCATTGCACGCGATGTGGAAGTGGTGTTTGCCACTGGCACCGTGGATGGTCTGGACAGCACGCCCTTTGCCGAGCTGCTCCATACCGTGGCCACCAGCGCGGTGGATCGCGCCATAGCGGCCACCGACCCTGACACCATCGTCAAATTCCTGTTCACCAGCGGCTCCACCAAGCTACCCAAGGCGGTCATCAACACCCAGGCCATGTGGTGTGCCAACCAGCAGCAAATGCGTCAGAGCATGCCGGTGCTGACCGAGCTGCCGCCCGTGCTGGTGGACTGGCTGCCCTGGAACCACACCTTTGGTGGCAACCACAATTTCGGCATGGTGTTGTACAACGGCGGCACGATGTACATCGACGAAGGCAAGCCGGTGCCAGCGCTGATTGGCGAGACCCTGCGCAACCTGCGCGAGATTGCCCCAACCTTGTACTTCAATGTGCCCACCGGTTTTGAAGCCATTGCCGGCGCCATGAAGACCGACCTAGCCCTGCGCAAGAACTTTCTTTCCCGCGTCAGCATGTTCTTCTACGCTGGCGCGTCACTGGCCCAACCGGTGTGGGACAAGCTGTTTGAAAGCGCCGAAGCCGAGTTGGGCCAGCGCATCGTCATGACCAGCGGCCTGGGCATGACCGAGTCCGGCCCCTTTGGCCTCTTTGTCACCAGCCCAAATGTGCAGGCCGGTGACCTGGGCTTGCCCACGCCCGGGCTAGAGCTGAAACTGGTGCCCAACGAAAGCAAGATTGAGGTACGTTACCGGGGCCCCAACATCACCGTGGGTTATTGGCGTGCACCGGAAGAAACCTCAGCACATTTTGATGCGGAAGGCTTCTTCTGCACCGGCGACGCGCTGAAGTGGATTGACGCGCAGGACATCCACCAGGGCCTGCGCTTTGATGGCCGCATTGCCGAAGACTTCAAGCTCGCCACCGGAACTTTCGTGAGCGTGGGGCCGCTGCGCGCCAAGATCATTGATGCGGGGGCACCTTGCATCCAGGACGCAGTCATCACTGGACTGAACCAGCACGAGGTCGGCGCGATGGTGTTCCCCAACGTAGCCGCCTGTCGCAAGCTCAGCGAATTGAATGCCGACGCCGGCATGGACCAGGTGCTGACCAGCACCCCGGTGCTGGCGCACTTTCAACAGGTGGTGGATACCCTGGCGGCCAGCGCCACCGGCAGCGCCAACCGCATCGCCAAGCTCTGCCTGCTGGCCGAACCGCCCACGCTGGACCGTGGTGAGATCACCGACAAAGGCTCCATCAACCAGCGCGCTGTGTTGACGCTACGCGCGGCCACCGTGGACGCGCTGCACGCCGGCAGCCTGCCCCACACACTGACACCCCAGGCAGCGTAACGCAGCCCGCCATTTTCTTCACCATTTCAGGACACATTGACCATGGCGAGCAAAGGTTTTTTCAGCGCATTTACCGACGTGTGGTTGCTCGACGGAGTGCGCACTCCCATGGTGGATTACTGTGGCGCACTGGGCCACATCTCGCCTACCGATCTGGGTATAAAGGCTGCACGCGAGGCACTCAAACGCGCCGGCGTACCAGGTGAGGACATTGGCTCGGTCGTGACCGGCAACATGGCACCTGGAGACTTTGACCAGTATTTTCTACCTCGCCACATTGGTCTGTACGCCGGCGTACCAGTGGGAGTGCCTGCCATCATGGTGCAGCGCATCTGCGGCACGGGCTTCGAGCTGTTCCGCCAGGCTGGTGAGCACATCCAGGGCGGCGCCTGCGAGGCTGCGCTGGTGGTGGGCACCGAAAGCATGACACGCAACCCCATTGCGGCCTTTGACCACCGCACCGGCTTCAAGCTCGGCGCTCCGGTGGGCTTCAAGGATTACATGTGGGAGGCACTGAAAGACCCGGCTGCTGGCATCAATATGATCCAGACCGCCGAGAACCTGGCCAAGCAATACGGCATCACCCGCGAAGCAGTGGACACGTTTGCCGCCAGCTCGTTCGCCAAGGCAGTGGCAGCGCAGCAAAGCGGCTTCCACGCTGGCGAAATAGTGCCGGTGGTCTCCGAGAAGTTTGAGCTGCCCGGTTACAAGACCCGCGGCATCAAGCTGCACGGCAAGTTGACCGAAGTGGCCCATGACACCCATGCGCGCGTCTCGCCCGTCGAAGTACTGGCCAAACTCAAGGCCGTGTTTGCCGATGGCGTGCAGACGGGTGGCAACAGCGCCGCGTTGGTCGATGCCGCCGCTGCGTGTGTGGTGGCGTCTGGCGACTATGCCAAGGCCCATGGCTACCAAGCCGGTGGCAAAAAGGCCCTGGCCCGCGTGGTCGCCGCCACGGCCGTGGGCGTGCCGCCCGAAATCATGGGCATTGGCCCGGCACCGGCCATTCGCCTGCTGCTGGAGCGCACCGGGTTGACGTTGAACCAAATTGGCCGTTTCGAAATCAACGAAGCCCAAGGCGCACAGACCCTGTCCGTAGGCAAGGAATTGGGCCTGGACCTGAGCAAGCTCAACGTCAACGGTGGCGCCATTGCCTTGGGCCACCCGCTCGCCGCCACCGGCGTACGCCTGACGCTGACCCTGGCGCGCGAAATGCAGCGTGCCGGTGTGCGCTGGGGCATCTCCAGCGCCTGCGTGGGCGGCGGCCAGGGAATGGCCCTGCTGCTGGAGAATCCCAACGGCATTTAGGCCGCTAGCCCTCGTCAACACTACACAACACACTATTATTTTTATAGTAAAAAAAGGAAATCACCATGAATATTCAAGGACAGGCAGCGCTGGTGACCGGCGGTGGCTCCGGCCTGGGCGAGGCTACGGCCCGTGAACTGGCCCGCCTGGGCGCCAAGGTTGCGATTCTGGACGTCAACCTGGCTGGTGCCCAAGCGGTAGCAACCGACATTGGCGGCGTAGCACTACAGTGCGACGTGACCAGCCCCGAAAGCGTGCAGGCCGCCATCACGGCCGCCGCCGCCGCCCACGGCCCGGCTCGCATCCTGATGCAAATTGCCGGCATTGGCAGTGCCAAGCGTGTGGTGGGCAAGGACGGCAACGCCGCACCGCTGGAAGACTTTGTGCGCGTCATCAACGTCAACCTGATCGGCACCTACAACGCGGCCCGGCTGTTTGCCGCTGCCTGCGCCAAACTGGACCCCATGGAAGACGGCGAGCGCGGCGCCATGGTATTCACCGCCTCCGTGGCCGCGTTTGACGGACAGGTGGGCCAGCAGGCCTACAGCGCCTCCAAGGCCGGTGTGGCGGGCATGACCCTGCCCATGGCGCGCGATTTGGCCCAACACGGCATCCGTGTCTGCACCATCGCCCCGGGCCTGTTTGCCACGCCGCTGATGAAGACCCTGCCAGAGGCGGTGCAACTGTCGCTGGCAGCCAGCATCCCGTTTCCACAGCGCCTGGGCAAGCCCGAGGAGTTTGCGCAGTTGGCCACCCACATTGTCAGCAACGGCCATCTCAACGGCGAAGTGATCCGCCTGGACGGCGCCCTGCGCATGGCCCCCCGTTAAAAGTGAACAGCATGAGCAAGACAGTAATTTTTGAAGTGGAAGTGATGTTTGGCGACTGTGATCCCGCCGGCATTGTGTTTTTTCCCAATTTCTCCAAGTGGATGGATGCCTCATCCTTCAACTTTTTTCGGCAGTGCGGCGTGCCACCCTGGCGCGAACTGGTCAAGACCACCGGCATCATCGGCAACCCGCTTCTGGAGATCCGCACCACGTTCAAGCGCCCCGCCACCTACGGCGACGTGATCCAAGTGCACACCTCAATTGATGAGTGGCGGGAGAAGACCTTTGTGCAACGCCACATCGTCAAACGCGGCGACGACCTGCTGTGCGAGGGCACCGAGACCCGGGCGTTTTGCGTGCGCGTTCCCGGCGATGAGTTCCGCATCAAAGCCATTCCCGTTCCCGATGACATCAAGGCCCTGTGCACTTGATGCCATCCAATTTCCCGTTCCCCCACCTGTAACAACCGAAGGAGACAAGCATGAAGAAGATGATCAAAACTGCGGCCGGTGCCGCCATTGCCCTGCTCGCAACTGGCGCCGCGCTGGCCGACATCACCATCGGCGTGGTCCTGCCACTGACCGGACCGGCCTCGGGCCTGGGCATTCCCGTGGGCAACCAAATGAAGCTCTGGCCCGCGACTATCGGCGGTGAAAAAATCAAACTCATCGTGCTGGACGATGCCACCGACCCCACCAATGGCACCAAAATTGCCAAGCGCTTTGTGACAGAAGACAAGGTCGACGTCATCATCGGCTCCGTCGCCACACCGGTGGCCATTCCCATGGCTGCCGTCGCTGCCGAGTCCGGCACCGTGCAACTGGCCCTGTCTCCCATGGGCCTGCCACCTGGCAAGGACGCCTGGACCTTCCGCCTGGCCCAGAGCAATGCTGTGATGTCGCATGCCGTGGTGGGCCTGATGAAGAAGCAGGGTATCAAGACCGTAGGCTTTTTGGGCTACACAGACGCCTATGGCGAAGGTTGGCTGAAGGACTTCACGGCTGAGGCCGAGAAGAACGGCATCAAAATTGTGGCAACTGAGCGTTTTGCCCGCTCCGACAGCAGCGTGACCGGCCAGGTGCTCAAACTGGTTGCCGCCAACCCCGACGCCATGCTGATCGTGGCTTCGGGTAGCGGTGCCGCCATGCCCCACATGGCGGTGGTGGACCGTGGCTACAAAGGCAAGATTTACCAGACCCATGCCGCCGCTACGCGCGATCTGATGCGCGTGGGTGGCAAGGCCGTGGAAGGCGCGTATGTGGTGTCCGGACCGGCCGTGATTGCCGAACAGTTACCTGACAACCATCCTTCCAAACCGATAGCAATCGACTTTGTCCAAAAGTACGAAAAGGTTTACGGCGTTGGCTCGCGCAACCAATTTGGCGGTCACGGCTACGACGCCGAGCTGGTGCTGGAAAAGGCAATTCCGATCGCGCTAAAAAAGGCCAAGCCCGGCACACCCGAGTTCCGGGCCGCCTTGCGTGACGCACTGGAAACCATGGGTCGCACCGTCGTATCCCAAGGCGTCCTCAATTGGACCAAGGACGACCACTGGGGCTTCACACCCGAGACCGGCGTGATGCTGAAGGTGGTCAACGGCGACTGGAAAGTCGAATAATTCCTTAGCAAGGCAATTCCATGGACTTTTCGATCGCCAGCATCCTGATGCTGGACGGTGTGACCAACGGTGCCATCTACGCCCTTCTGGGCATTGCCACTGTGCTGGTGTTTACCGTCACGCGGGTCATCTTCATTCCGCAGGGTGAGTTCGTCACCTATGGGGCTTTGACGCTGGCCATTTTGCAGACTGGCAAGGTCCCTGGAACTGTTTGGTTGCTGTTGATTCTTGCAGCCCTTGCGGCGGCCATGGATGGCTTGGCCCAGTGGCGGCGCCAGCACCACCTGTTGGCGTCCTTGAAGGCTGTAGCCAAGACCCTGGCCGTGCCCGCCGCAGTGGCTGCCGTAACCGCCTGGGCGGCACCAATGCAGGCACCGCTGCTGGTGCAGGCCTTCTTGAGCATCTGCATAGTCACGGCTTTTGGGCCGCTGGTGTACCGCGTGGCTTTCCAGTCGCTGGCCGATGCCACGCCACTGGTGCTGCTCATCGTGTCGGTGGGTGTGCACTTTGCCATGACCGGGCTGGGCCTTTTGTTCTTTGGTGCCGAGGGCTTTCGCAACCCGCCGTTCTGGGACTTGCGCCTGGCGCTGGGCCCCGTCAGTCTGACGGGGCAGACCCTGATCATCGCTGTCGTGTCGGGCGCGCTCATCGTGCTGCTGTGGTTGTTCTTTGAGCGCTCTGTGTACGGCAAGGCGCTGCGGGCTACAGCGGTCAACCGCCTGGGTGCCCGGCTGATGGGTATTTCGTCCCCTGCTGCCGGACAACTGACCTTTGCCATGGCGGCACTGATTGGTGCGCTGTCGGGTCTGCTGATCGGCCCCACCACCACGGTGTTTTACGACTCCGGATTCCTGATTGGTCTCAAGGGCTTTGTGGCCGCCGTGGTGGCGGGCCTGTCCAGCTACCCCGGTGCGCTGGGGGGCGCACTGTTTGTCGGCGTGGTCGAAGCGTTTGGCTCGTTTTATGCCAGCTCGTTCAAGGAAGTCATTGTGTTCACCATCATTCTGCCGGTGCTGTTGTGGCGCTCCCTGAACGGCGATCATTCAGACGAGGAGCATTAGGATGAAACCCCCACGCTCATTCACTTCGTGTAACTCACTGCCCCCCGAGGGGGCACCTCAGCGCCTTCGGGCGGCCGGGCGGCACTGACATGCTGGCGCGCAAATATGGTTTGTGGGCGCTGGTCGTCGCTCTCATCGCAGTGGCCGTGTTGCCCTTGCCCGATTTCTGGATCACCCAGCTCAACTACATTGGCCTGTATAGCCTGACCTGCCTGGGTTTGGTGCTGCTCACCGGTGTGGCCGGGCTCACCTCATTCGGTCAGGCCGCCTTTGTCGGCATTGGTGCGTACTCCACCGCCTGGCTCACGCTCAACGCGGGCCTGTCGCCGTGGGTCACGCTGTTTATCGGTTTGGCGATCACTGCAGTATCGGCACTGATCGTGGGCGGCATCACACTGCGCATGTCGGGCCATTACCTGCCACTGGCAACCATCGCCTGGGGCCTTTCCTTGTACTACCTGATGGGCAACATCGACGCCCTGGGCAAATATGACGGCCTGCTAGGCATCCAGGGGCTGTCCTTGTTCGGCTGGGATCTGGGTCAGGGCCGCGGCTTTTATGCGCTGACCTGGTTCACCGTAGTGTTGGCCGCGCTGGCAGTGCTGCACCTGCTGGACTCCCGTGCCGGGCGCGCCATGCGATCACTTCGCACCGGCACGCTGATGGCCGAAGCCATGGGGGTACCCACCCTGCGCTACAAGATCACCATCTTTCTGATTGCAGCGCTGCTGGCATCGCTCTCGGGTTGGTTGCTGGCGCACTTTCAGCGCACGGTGAACCCATCGTCGTTCGGCCTGAAGATGGGCATTGAATACCTGTTCATGACTGTGGTGGGCGGCGTGAGCCACGTGTGGGGCGCCATCACCGGTGCGCTCTTGACCAAGCTGCTGGAGGACCAATTGCAGGTCCTGTTGCCCCAGTGGATTGGCACCAGCGGCAGCTACGAGACCATCGTCTTTGGCATCGTGCTGGTCCTGATGTTGAAATACCTGCCCGACGGCCTGTGGTCATTTGTCGAGAAGCGCTTGCCGAGCCCCCAACGCACGGTGGACTGGGAGCGCGCTGCAGCCCTGCCTGAACGCACCAAGCCCGCACACGGCGATCTGGTGCTGGACGTACAGACCATCCGCAAGGTATTTGGCGGACTGGTGGCGGTAAACGACATCAGCTTCCAGATCAAGGCTGGGCAGATCGTTGGCCTGATCGGCCCCAACGGCGCCGGCAAGTCCACCACCTTCAACCTGATCACCGGTGTGCTCTCGTTGACCAGCGGTGACGTCGTGTTTCGTGGCCAGAAAATTGGCGGCCTTCGATCGCGGGAGATTGCAGCGCGCGGCATGTCGCGCACTTTCCAGCACGTCAAGATGATCGCCGACATGACCGTGCTGGAGAACGTCGCCCTGGGCGCCCACCTGCGTGGGGCCAAGGGCGTGCTGGCCGCCATGACACGGCTTAACCGCACTGAAGAACAACAACTGTTCCGCGAAGCCCAGCGCCAGCTGGAACGCATTGGCATGGGTGCCTACCTGCACGAGCAGGCCGGTAACCTGGCCATGGGGCCGCAACGCCTCATGGAGATTGCCCGCGCCTTGTGCAGCGACCCTGCACTGCTGCTACTCGACGAACCCGCCGCCGGCCTGCGCCACCAGGAGAAGGCGGCCCTGGCCGGCGTGCTGCGCCAGCTGCGCAGCGAGGGGATGAGCATCCTGTTGGTTGAGCACGACATGGACCTGGTGATGGAGGTGTGTGACCACCTGGTGGTCATGGAGTTCGGCACCTTCCTGACGCAAGGCACACCGGAATTCATCCAGCAAAGCCCCGAGGTACGCGCCGCCTACCTGGGTACGGAACATTAGGAATCACGCTATGTCCACACCATTGCTCCAGGTCAGCGGTCTGCGCGCAGGCTATGGCCGCGCCGAGGTCTTACACGGTATTGACCTGCATGCCGACAAGGGCAGCGTCATCACCGTAATCGGCCCCAACGGCGCCGGCAAGTCCACCCTGCTCAACACCCTGATGGGCATCCTCCCCAGCCAGGGCGGCATCACCTTTGACGGCCAATCCATCGCCAGCATGACACTGGAAGAACGCGTCATGCAAGGCATTGCGCTGGTGCCCGAAAAGCGCGAGCTGTTTGGCACCATGCAGGTGGAAGACAACCTGCTGCTGGGCGGCTTTCGTCAAATGCGCCTGGGCAATGCCCAATGGCGTGACCGCATGACCGACGTGTTTGACCTGTTCCCCCGCCTGAAGGAACGCCGCACCCAATTGGCCGGCACCCTCTCCGGCGGCGAACGCCAGATGCTGGCCGTGGGCCGTGCACTGATGGCCCGCCCCAGCCTCTTGATGCTGGATGAACCGTCCTTGGGATTGGCTCCGCTGGTGGTGCGCGAGATCTTCAACATCATCACCGAGCTGCGCCAGACCGGCGTGACCATTGTGTTGGTGGAGCAAAACGCCCGCGCCGCGCTGGCCGTAGCTGACTACGGTTACGTGCTGGAAATGGGTGAACTCAGCGCGCAGGGTCCTGCCGCCGACCTGGCCGAAGACCCACGGGTGATTGCCACCTACCTGGGTTCTGCCAAGAAAGTTGCATAAGAAAACAGGGTCTAGCCCTCGTCAAATATGCGCAAACAGCTATAAATACAATAGCGTTTATGAATTCTTACCAACCCGCCACCGCCGACATGGCGTTCATCCTGGAGACCGTGCTGCAAGAGTCTGCCAGGTTTGTGGGGGAAGTCATCGCCCCACTGAACCGCGCCGCTTACCTGCAGCCATGTAACACTGGCCCGCAGGTGCCCCGCGCTACAGTGAGCCGGCACAGGCCTTTGCGCGCTGGGTGCTGCCCGAATCTGCCATGCGATTTGCTATCATCAAAAACGCTCTTTTGACCGTTTCCACCACAGCCTCCAGCAGCGCAACCACCGGTTGACGCGCCCCATTCCATGCCTACCACCCGCCCCGATACCGCCATTGACCAGATCGATACCCGTTTTCTGGAATCCCTGGTGGGCTACAACACCCGGCGCGCCACCTTGGTCATCATCGGCTCGTTTCTGGAAAAAATGGCGGTATTTGACCTGCGCCCGGTGGACTTCTCGGTGGCATGCCTAATTCTGCACAACCCGGGCATCACTTCGCGCCAGTTGTGCGCCACCCTGGGCCTGTTGCCGCCCAACTTGGTGGGCCTGCTTAACGCACTGGTCAAGCGCGGCCTGATTACGCGCAGGCCGCATCCCAATGATGGGCGCGCCCTAGGGCTACACCCCACACCCGATGGTGAAAAGCTGATCCGCAAGGCCGAGAAGGTGGCTTTTGCCTTAGAAGCCGAGTCTGCCGCCGGCCTGACCCCTACCGAGCGCAAAACCCTGATCCGCCTGCTGCAAAAGGTTTACCTCACGCAAAATTAGTGCAACCCACCCGACGACCCCCAACAACAAGCCCAATCGATCATCCGCAAAGGAAACATCACGCTGCTTAGCGGTAGTCCTGCATCGCCTGCTTCACCACATCGGCCACCAGCGCTTGCACACCCTTGTGGGTCTCGGTGCTGGGGCGACGGGCCGAGGTCACCAACATCAGCTCGCACACCAGTTGCGGGTTGTACAGGCGGTGCGTGGTGAAGCTGTGCGGCTTCTGAAAGTTGCTGAGTGTGTAGGGCGGCAGCACGGCAAAGCCCAGGCCTTCACCCACCAGTTCCAGAATGGCATTGAGTCCGTCCACTTCCAATTCGATCTTGGGTTTGAGGGCCATGCCTGCCAATTCGGTTTCGATCAGGATGCGAAAGGCATTGGGCCGGCTCGGCAGGATCAGTGGCAGCTCGGCCAGGATGGGCAACGGCATGCGGGCCTTAAGCGCAGGTCCCTTCAGACGCTGCACACAAGCCTTGGATGCAATCAGCACCAGGGTTTCACGGTGGAGTATCTGGGTTTCTATGTCCGGTGAATGGGTGGGGTTGTAGAGCAGTGCCATGTCCAGCCGGCCCGAACGCAGGCCTTCGTTCATGGCAACAGAAAACCCCTCAGTCAAGGTCAGGTGTGCGTTCGGCAAGCGCGTGCGAAATTCCAGCGTCAGCGGCACGGTGATGAGCTTGCTCAAGGATGGCGGCAAACCAATGGATACATGGCCGCCCAACGCTCCGCGCGTGGATTCAAGTTCTTCACGGGCCAATGCCACCTGGTGCAGGATGCCGCGGCCATGTTCCAGCAGCACCAGCCCCGGCTCTGTCAACGTCACGCCGCGCCCGTTGCGCAGCAGAAAGGTCTGGCGCAATTCCACTTCAAGCTGACGAACATGGCGGCTGAGCAACGGTTGCGGTATGCCCAAAGCACTGGCTGCGCGGGTGAAACTGCCCAGTTCAGCCACGCGGACAAAGGATTCGATCTGTTTGAGGTCCATTGTCTATCTCGATATAACGGTCTGCAAGGTATGCAATCGGGTTATAGCAGCTAGTGGCCATTTCCGCACGACAAATTGAGGGGTTATCCCTAGAATTTCCCCCATGCAAGCCGCTTCAAATTTTCCAAACAAAACACTCACCGGCATCTCATCCATGGCCACCCGTGCTGTGCTGGCCGACTTGATCGGAGCCTATGCGAAAGCCACTGGCAACAGCATCGCCATCGAATCGGTAGGTGGTGTGGATGCGGCCAAACGGGTGCAGGCCGGAGAGGCGTTTGACGCCGTGTTTCTGGCGGCAGACGCCATCGACAAACTGATCGCCAGCGGCCATGTTCTCGTCGGCAGCCGGGTGGACCTGATGCGCTCGGGCGTATCGGTGGCCGTACGCAAAGGTGCGGTCCAACCCAGCATTGCCACTGAGGCCGCGCTGATGGCGACTGTGCTTGCAGCATCCAGCATTGGCTATTCCACAGGCCCCAGTGGTGTGGCATTGATCAAGCTGTTTGAACGCTGGGGCATTGCACCGCAAATCCAGAGCCGCCTTGTACAAGCCACGCCCGGCGTTCCAGTGGGCAGCATGGTGGCCAACGGAACAGTCGCTCTGGGTTTTCAGCAAACCAGCGAGCTGTTAAACCTGCCGGGCATTGCCATTCTTGGGCCGTTACCCGAGTCCGTGCAGATTGTGACCACTTTTTCTGCCGGCGTGTGCGCCACCAGCCAGGACGCAGCGACCGTACAGGAGCTGTTGGCCTACATGGCTGGCCGTGATTGCGCCGACGCCAAACGCCGCCAGGGCATGGAACCGGCCTGACCCCTTAGCCAATTTTTTGAAGCCCGAGAGAGACACATGAAAAACCCACTCATCATCGACTGCCACGGCCACTACACCACAGCCCCCAAAGCGCTGGAGACCTGGCGCAATGCGCAAATTGCCGGCATCAAAGACCCATCCGCGATGCCCAAGGTGTCCGACCTGAAGATCAGCGACGACGAACTGCGCGAGAGCATTGAGACCAACCAGCTGCGTTTGATGAAGGAACGCGGCAGCGACATCACGCTGTTCTCGCCCCGCGCCAGCTTCATGGCCCACCACATTGGCGACTTCAATGTATCCAGCACATGGGCTGCCATCTGCAACGAACTGTGCCACCGCGTGAGCACCCTGTTCCCAGACCACTTTGTGCCCGTGGCCATGCTGCCGCAAAGCCCCGGCGTGGACCCAAGAACCTGCATTCCCGAGTTGGAGAAGTGCGTCAAGGAATATGGCGCGGTGGGTATCAACCTGAACCCCGACCCCAGCGGCGGCCACTGGACATCGCCCCCGCTATCGGACAAGCACTGGTACCCCATTTACGAGAAGATGGTGGAGCACGACTTGCCAGCCATGATCCACGTGAGCACCAGCTGCAACGCCTGCTTCCACACCACTGGCGCACACTACCTGAATGCCGACACGACGGCTTTCATGCAGTGCCTGACCAGCGAGCTGTTCAAGGATTTCCCCACGCTCAAGTTCCTGATTCCGCACGGTGGCGGCGCCGTGCCCTACCACTGGGGCCGTTTCCGCGGCCTGGCGCAGGAGTTGAAGAAGCCGCTGCTGGAAGAGCATTTACTCAACAACATTTTCTTTGACACCTGTGTCTACCACCAGCCAGGTATCGATCTGCTCAACACCGTGATCCCGGTGAAGAACGTGCTGTTTGCGTCCGAGATGATTGGTGCTGTGCGCGGCATTGATCCGCAGACCGGCAACTATTACGACGATACCAAGCGCTATATCGAAGCGTCGAAGATTCTCAGCGATGACGACCGCTTCCAGATTTACGAAGGCAATGTGCGCCGCGTGTTCCCGCGCCTGGATGCCGCGCTTAAACAGAAAGGAAAATGACCATGTACGAACTAGGCGTTGTGTACCGCAACATCCAGCGAGCCAACCGCGTGGCCGCCGATGGCATGGCCGCGCTGGGCTCTGCCACCGTGCACGAGGCCATGGGACGTGTGGGTTTGCTCAAGCCCTATATGCGCCCCATTTACAGCGGCCAACAGGTGTCCGGAACGGCGGTGACCGTGCTGCTACAGCCCGGCGACAACTGGATGATGCATGTGGCAGCGGAGCAAATCCAGCCTGGTGACATCGTGGTGGCCACTGTTACGGCCGACTGCACCGACGGCTACTTTGGTGACCTGCTGGCCACCAGCTTCCAGGCCCGTGGGGCGCGCGCCCTCATCATCGACGCCGGTGTGCGCGATGTGAAGGAGTTGCAACGCATGGGCTTCCCGGTGTGGAGCAAATGCATCAGCAGCAAGGGCACAATCAAGGCCACGCTGGGTTCAGTCAACATCCCCATCGTCTGTGCCGGCATGCTGGTGACACCGGGCGATGTAATCGTGGCCGATGACGACGGCGTGGTTTGCGTGCCCGCAGCGCGTGCCGTGCAAACGCTGGAAGCGGCGCAAAAGCGCGAGAGCTTTGAAGGCGAAAAGCGTGCCAAACTGGCATCCGGCATTCTGGGCCTGGACATGTACAAAATGCGCGAACCGCTGGCGGCTGCGGGTTTGAAATACATCGATTGAGACCCGCATGACACCAACCACAACAGGTGATTTCACCAAGACCCCCGGCTGGCTGGACTGGTACACCGGCCCCAGCAAGCCCCGTTTCACCGTGCCCGCCGGTGCAGTAGATGCGCATTGCCACGTCTTCGGTCCCGGCGCCGAATTTCCCTTCGCGCCCGAGCGCAAGTACACGCCCTGCGATGCATCCAAGCACCAGTTGTTCGCCTTGCGCGACCACCTGGGTTTTGCCCGCAACGTCATCGTACAGGCCACCTGCCATGGCGCGGACAACCGGGCTCTGGTGGATGCATTGAAGAGCAGCGCTGGTCGGGCGCGTGGCGTAGCGACCGTCAAACGCAGCGTCAGCGATGAAGACGTTCAGGCTATGCACGACGCCGGTGTGCGCGGTGTGCGCTTCAACTTTGTGAAACGCCTGGTGGACTTTACGCCTAAAGACGAGTTAATGGAGATTGCCACACGCATAGCCAAGTGGGGCTGGCACGTGGTGATCTACTTCGAAGCCGTGGACCTGCCCGAGCTGTGGGACTTTTTCACTGCGCTGCCCGCCACGGTGGTGGTGGACCACATGGGCCGCCCCGATGTGTCCCTGCCCGTTGATGGGCCGCAATTTGCCCTGTTCCAGAAGTTCATGCGCGAACACGCCAATGTGTGGAGCAAGGTAAGTTGCCCCGAGCGCCTGTCGGTCACCGGCCCCAAGGCCCTGGCTGGTGAGCAAAACGCCTACCGCGACGTGATTCCGTTTGCCAGGGCGATCGTCGAAGAGTTCCCCGACCGCGTGCTGTGGGGCACCGACTGGCCGCACCCCAATCTGAAGGACCACATGCCTGATGACGGGCTGTTGGTGGACTTTATTCCCCACATCGCCACCACGGCGGAGCTGCAGCACAAACTGCTGGTGGACAATCCCATGCGGCTTTATTGGCCCGAGGAAAGCTGACATGGCACTCGACAAACCTTACCTGGATGTACCCGGAACCATCATTTTTGATGCCGAGCAGAGCCGCAAGGGCTACCACCTGAACCAGTTCTGCATGTCGTTGATGAAGGCAGAAAACCGTGCGCGCTTCAAGGCCCATGAACGCGCCTATCTGGATGAGTGGCCGATGACGGAGGAACAGAAGCTGGCCGTGCTGGCCCGCGACCTGAACCGCTGCATGGCGGCCGGGGGCAACATCTACTTCCTGGCCAAGATTGGCGCTACCGATGGACTGAGCTTTCAGCAGATGGCCGGCAGCATGACCGGTATGACCGAAGATGAATACCGCGCCATGATGGTGGGCGGTGGACGCAGTGTCACAGGCAACCGCTTTGTCGGTGAAGACGGCGACGCCCAACCGCAACACCAGCCCCAGGGCAAGGCCGGCAAGAAAGAGAGCACCTGATGGCCCGCATCACCGCATCCGTTTACACCTCGCACGTGCCCGCCATTGGGGCGGCGCTGGACCTGGGCAAGAGTCACGAGCCGTATTGGCAGCCCGTGTTCAAGGGCTACGAGTTTTCCAAGCAGTGGATGAAAGACAACCAACCCGACGTCATCTTTTTGGTTTACAACGACCACGCCACCGCCTTCAGCTTGGACATGATCCCCACTTTTGCCATCGGCACAGCGGCGGAATTTGCCATCGCTGACGAGGGCTGGGGCCCACGCCCGGTGCCCAAGGTCATCGGTCACCCCGCGCTGGCGTCCCACATTGCCCAGTCCGTCATCCAGCAGGACTTTGACTTAACCATTGTCAACAAGATGGACGTGGACCACGGCCTGACGGTGCCGCTGTCGCTGATGTGCGGCGTCAAGGACCCGGTGAAGGACGCCTGGCCCTGCCCGGTGATTCCGTTTGCCGTCAACGTGGTGCAGTACCCAGTGCCCAGCGGCCAGCGCTGTTTCAACCTGGGCAAGGCCATAGCCAAGGCCGTGGAGAGTTTTGATGAAGACCTGAACGTGCACATCTGGGGGACAGGCGGCATGAGCCACCAGCTGCAAGGTCCGCGCGCCGGCCTGATCAACAAGGAATTCGACAACGCCTTCCTGGACCAGTTGATTGCCAACCCAGCCGATGCAGCTGCCATCCCCCACATCGACTACGTGCGCGAGGCGGGCAGCGAAGGTATTGAACTGGTAATGTGGTTGATCGCCCGTGGTGCTATGAAAGATATAGCTAACCACACAGTATCGGCGAGGGCTAGACACCGTTTTTACCATGTACCCGCATCCAACACAGCGGTCGGCCACCTGATTTTGGAGAACACCTGATATGAGCAAGACCATCAAAGTCGCCCTGGCCGGTGCCGGCGCCTTCGGCATCAAGCACCTGGACGGCATCCGCAACATTGACGGCGTTGAAGTCGTCTCGCTGGTCAGCCGCGATCTGGACAAAACGAAGGAAGTGGCGGCGAAGTACGGCATTGGCCACGTCACCACCGAGCTGTCCGACAGCCTGGCCCTGCCCGAAGTGGACGCGGTCATCCTGTGCACACCCACGCAGATGCATGCCGAGCAAACTATTGCCTGCCTGAAAGCCGACAAACACGTGCAGGTGGAAATCCCGCTGGCCGACACGCTTCAAGGCGCTCGCGATGTGGTGACGCTGCAGCAGCAAACCGGGCTGGTTGCCATGTGTGGCCACACCCGGCGCTTTAACCCCAGCCACCAGTACGTCCACCAGCAAATCCAGGCCGGTGCATTCAACATCCAGCAGATGGATGTGCAAACCTATTTCTTCCGCCGCACCAACATGAACGCACTGGGCCAGGCCAGGTCCTGGACCGACCACCTGCTGTGGCACCACGCAGCCCACACGGTGGACTTGTTCGCCTACCAGTGCGGCAGCCCCATCGTCAAGGCGAACGCGGTGCAGGGCCCCATCCACCCCGTCCTGGGGATTGCCATGGACATGAGCATTCAGCTCAAAGCCGCCAATGGCGCCATCTGCACGTTGTCACTTAGCTTTAACAACGACGGTCCGCTGGGCACCTTCTTCCGTTACATCGGCGACACCGCCACCTACATTGCCCGCTACGACGACCTGTTCAATGGCAAAGAGGAAAAAATCGATGTCAGCAGGGTGGATGTGTCCATGAATGGCATTGAGCTGCAAGACCGCGAGTTCTTCTCCGCCATCCGCGAAGGCCGCCAGCCCAATAGCAGCGTAGCCGGTGTGCTGGCCTGCTACGAAGTGCTGCACGACCTGGAACAGCAGTTGAAAGACTAAAGCCATGCAGACCCGCGCACTCGGAACGTTCCAGGTCAGCGCCATTGGCCTGGGCTGCATGGGCCTGGACCATGCCTACGGACCGGCCACCAGCGAACTGGACGGCGAACGCGTGCTGCTGGGCGCGCTTGACGCCGGCTACACCCACCTGGATACCGCCACGTTGTATGGCGGTGGCAAGAACGAAGAGCGCATCGGCCGCGTGCTGGCCAGGCACCGCCAACGCTTTGTGCTGGCCAGCAAGTGCGGCATGGCCATCATCCCTGTGGAGGGTAAACCCACCCGGGTGATTGATGGCCGCCCCGAGACGCTGCGCCGTGAGTGCGAAGCCAGTCTGCGCCGACTCAAAACGGATGTCATTGACCTCTACTACCTGCACCGCTGGGATGAAAAGGTGCCCATTGAGGACAGCGTGGGTGCCCTGAGCGACCTGGTGCGCAAGGGCATGATCCGTGGCATTGGTCTGAGCGAGGTATCTGCCCCCACCCTGCGCCGCGCCCACGAGGTGCACCCGATTGCCGCACTGCAGACAGAATACTCCTTGTGGTCACGCAACGCCGAGATTGCCGTGCTGGACGCCTGCCGTGAACTGGGTGTGGCCTTTGTGGCCTTCAGCCCGCTGGCGCGCGCCTACCTGTGTGGCGGGCTGAACGATGTTGGTGCCCTGGACATCAAGGATATTCGTCGCGCCATGCCACGCTTTGGGCCAGGGCACTATGACGCCAACCTCCAACTGTTGCCAGCCTACCGATTATTGGCACAGGAAGCTGGCTGTAGCCCCGCCCAACTGGCGCTGGCCTGGTTGCTGCACAAAGCGCCGCACGCCATCCCCATTCCCGGCACCACCAACGTGGCGCACCTGCTGGAGAACGCTGCAGCAGCCGATGTGGATCTGAATCCGGATCTGATAGCGCGACTCGATGCGCTGATCAACCAGAAAACCGTGTCCGGCCCACGCTACGACGTGCAGGCGACCGGCGAAGTGGACACCGAAGATTTTTGACCCCAGGAGACCATGACATGACAAAACCACTACCCAAAATTCCCGGCACTACGCCGTTCGATGGCGAGCAGGCCCGCAAGGGCTACGCACTGAACAAAATGTGCTTTTCCTTCAACTCGGCAGAGAACCGCGCCGCGTTCAAGCAAGACGAAGAAGCCTATATGCGCCAGTACGGCCTGAACCAACAGCAGGCCGACGCCATTCGCGCCCGCAACGTGCTGCAACTCCTGGCCGCGGGTGGCAACGCCTACTACCTGGCCAAGTTTGCAGGCATATTCGGTCTGGACATGCAGGACATTGGCGCCCAGCAAACCGGCATGACCAAAGACGCATTCAAAGCCAAACTCGTGGCCGCAGGACACTAAAAAGGAATACACCATGGCACAACTCATTGGCGGCCTCGGCACGTCCCACATTCCCGCCATCGGCAGCGCTATCCACAAGGGCCTGCAACAAGACCCCTACTGGAAACCGTTCTTTGACGGCTTCCCTCCCATTCAGGCGTGGCTGAAGGAGAAGAAGCCCGATGTGCTCGTACTGTTTTACAACGACCACGGCCTGAACTTCTTTCTGGACAAAATGCCCACCTTTGCCGTGGGCGCTGCCCCCGAATACCACAACGCGGACGAAGGCTGGGGCATTCCCACCCTGCCACCCTTCAAGGGTGATCTGGACCTGTCCTGGCACATCATCAATACGCTGGTGGAGAAGGAATTCGACATCGTGACCTGCCAGGAAATGCTGGTGGACCACGCCTGCTCCCTGCCACTCAAGTTATTCTGGCCTGAGGGAGATTGCCCGGTAACCGTTGTGCCGATTTGCATCAACACCGTGCAGTTCCCATTGCCCAAGCCAGGGCGCGTTTACGCCATGGGCAAGGCCGTGGGTGAGGCTATCCAATCCTGGGACAGCAGCAAGAAAGTGGCCGTTCTGGCATCCGGCGGCCTGAGTCATCAGCTGGACGGTGAGCGCGCCGGCTTCATCAATAAAGCGTTTGACCTGCAGTTTCTGGACAGCCTGGAAAGCAACCCTGAATGGGCAACGCAATTCAGTGTGCACGAGTTGGTGGAGAAGACTGGAACCCAGGGTGTTGAGCTACTCATGTGGCTGGCCATGCGTGGCGCGCTGGCTTCTGGCGGCGGCTCCAAAGTGCGACGGGTGACCGGCAATTACCATATTCCAATCTCCAACACGGCCACTGCCGCTCTGGTGCTGGAAGTAGCTTAACGCTCCGCCTTGAGGAACACGGCAATACCGTCATGATCCCCCGTCCCCCGGGATGGTTGATTCAGGATTTCATTGCCCATCGCGACGAATGAAACGATGGAGTAGCCCGCTTGGGTGACCATGCCGTGGGCATATGCATCGCGGGAACGGTTCATAGACTCATAGGCGTGCTTGACCTTTGCGGTCGGCTCGACGACCTCGCGGCTAAACGCCCCGATGAATAACCAGCCTTCGGGGAGTTGATGGGGACCGAATATGCGGCCATGGTTGTTGGACAGCACAAAGGGTTCATCTGAAAAGGCATCGCCCAGCCCTACTGGCAATTCCGGATAGACCCAATCGTCGATGATCCCGCCATAGCCCGATGAGTGACCGCTGCGAACCAGAAAATGGGCTGCCGCACTGGCCCGGATCAGGCGATCATGCGCTTCGATCGCGGTTTTGGCGATTGGGTCCAAAATAATGACATTGATCGGCTCAAAGACCTCTTTGCCGTCAACCGGCTGGCCCAACCAGTTGGCCACCCGCCCGGACGGCGCAATCATCCACTTGCTGATGGCTGGAACCAGGCCATGGGCAGTGGTGGTATCCAGCGCCAGCTCCACCGGCACGGGCAATGGGTACTCAGCGGCAACCGGTTGCGGCGCCTTGGTGCAGCCCACCAATCCAACGAGTGCGGTCACCAGTACCACACTGAGAACCAATCGGCTGATGGAGATTGCCACGGTCATGCTGCAGACTTTGCCAGCCGCTCAATCACCGCCATGGAATGCCCATAGTGGTAGGCGATTTGCGCATCGGTGTATCGGTCGCCTTCACCCACCGGACAGTTGTTGCGCGCCAGGCATCGGTCACGGCAGGCAGATTGGGGTTGCTGCCGGTAGCCAAGACAGGCGCTCAAATTGAAGCTGCCGCTCAATGCCCCCGCCGGGCAACTACTCACGCACGGACGCGCCACACATGACTCGCACGGTGAATGCCCCGTCAATAGCGGCGTGCAGGGCAAGTCCGCATCAAGCAATACCGCAGCACGGTAGGCGAACCAACTACCCCATTGCGCGTTAATGCCCACCATGAAGGGCGACGGGTGATGCCAGCCAGCCAGTGTGCCCAGCTGCTGCAGGCCAATGAACTGCGGACCAGGGTAAACAACATGAAATCGCGCCTTGGGCATGTGACGCCGAAGCCATGCAGTGATGTGTTTGCGAGAAAACGTGTCGATGGGGTCTTCACCCGCCATCTCTGCTGACTTCAATTGTTGCCACAACGCGCCGCCGTAATTTCCAACCAGCAAAAGCTGACGAAAGGGGGCGATTGAATCGACGGACAATGTGGCGCGCACATCCGCTGGCAAGTCCTGCACATCAAAAACAGCCTGAAGATTCAGGCCATGGGCATCCAGATCAGCAAAGGGTGTTGTCATAGCGATTTGAAGGGGCATCCTAACCCCCGTATCATTTGTCCACGTGCTACTCCGCGCAAATGTGGGCAGCCCACCGGTGCGCCGCGGCCCATATCAAGACACCAATTTCACCATGACACCTGCCCAACAGCGATTGCACAAAAGAATCAATTGGCTTCGGCCGTACACGCGGGCCGCAGCATCGTTTTCAATATCGACAGCAGGATGGCTGCCTGAAGGAATACGGAACTTGCCGCTGAAGGTGATCAAACGGATCATTGCACGGTACCAAAAGAATTTGAATTCCGGCTGAGCTACTTCAACGGAATCTTCTGATCGCGGCTGATGGGAACTGCTGTCCCACTGTTTTGTGGTGATCCTTCAATAAGCCTGTCGGAGTAGGTCTGGTAGATCAACGCATTGCGCTTGGCGTCAACCATACGCCCAACCCGAAGCTTCTTGAAGAGGATGGACAGGCGATCGGAACACACTTGTGCTTCTTGTGGCAACGCAGCGCTGCCAGCAGGGCGAGTAAGTACGGAAAGTTTTGAACGCAAAGATCCTGTGGACCACCGTTTGGGTCCGACTGGTGCGACCGTCAGGAATCGAACCTGAAACGAAGGCTTCGGAGGCCTTAATGATATCCGTTTCACCACGGTCGCAGAGGTGGTCATTGTAATCTGCAATGCAGCCTGGACTAGGGACCGGTCTGCGTATCCACGCCGAACATCTGTATCGTTTTGGAGCCAGAAGAACGCTTGAGCAAAGTTGCTCTATCGTCTGAAAAGCAATGTGTGCCAGCCAACCATCTAAAACAATTCGCAAAAGGTCGGCCCTGGCATTCGATTTACTGCCTAACAGCGTTGACTTGCAGGGCGATCCCACTGGCCCCCACCTTGACGGTCTGGACCGCCGACATTAAATCTCCCGGTTCGGGCTGGGCCATGCCAGATTTGGAGATGCGCGCTTCCACATCCACCTGGCTTGCCAAAGAGATTTTGGCCTGCGGACTCATGGACAGCGAATCATCCAGCGTGAATGTCAGCGGCAGGTCGGAAACGCGTGCGCGCACAACCGCAACTGGCATGCGGCTGCCAGGCGCCCGCGCGATGACCATCACGGTGTCGCCGGGGGCGGCCTTGTCCTTGAGTGCAGGATCCAGATCCACCTTGCCACTGACACTGGCACCGGTCGCAGCAGTCACTGGGGCCTTACTTGTCGGACTACCCTTGGGTGCCGTTTTGCCCAGTGCCGTATAGGCTGCATTAATCGACTCCTGCAGCATGTTGGAGTCTTCCGAGTCGGGTTCCAATTGTTTCGTCAATCGCTCCCAACTCCGGATAGCCGCCTCATACTGCTGACCCCGGAACGCAGCCGTCCCATCCAACCACAAGGCCATGCCATTGTCCGGGTCAGCCTTCAGGGCCTTTTGGATCAACTGGGAGGGCTTGCCGGCAAAGTTGCCATTGGCGTTGGTGGCTGCCAAATCGGCATAGACGGCCAGCAGTTGAGCGTCGTTGTCCAAAAAGGCACCAGCGCGATCGAAAGCCTGCTCGGCCTCTTTGTTGCGCCCCAACATTTTGTAGGAGCGCGCCAGCATGGACCATCCTTGCAAATTACCGGGATCCTGCTCCAGCTTGGCGGCCAACCCCTCCACCAGGCGCTCCATATCCTGGGCCCATACTTTTTGCTGCGGGCCAATGGGGGCCTGCATCGCCGCGGGGCTGCCCAACACCACATACAGACCCATCGCAGCCACTGGCAAAAGCAACCCGAGCGCCACAATGGTTTTGCGGGGTGTGCGGTTGACCAAGGTGGCATCGCCTTCACGCGTATCCTCGATCACGCTACGCTGAAGCTCGTCGCGCGCTTGCGTATAGTCCGCCTCGGCCAGCATGTTCTCGGCGCGATCGCGCTCCAGCCGTGCCAACTGGTCACGGTAAATGGCCGTATTCAACTGGCGGCGTGATACGCCGGCACTTGATGTTTTCAACAGGAATGGCCTGAACAACAATGCCAGTACCAGCACTACCGCCAGTGCACCGGCAACCCAAAATCCCATCATTTTTCGCCTTCCTGGAGCAGCGCGGCCACGCGCTGGCGCTCTTCATCGGTCAATACTTCGGGTGCCATGGCCGCGCTGCGCCGGCGCAAGTACCTGAAAAGTGCAAATACGCCAACGACCATCAATCCAAACGGGCCCGCCCAAAGCAGCCACGTCGTGGGTTTGACAGGTGGACGGTAGAGCACAAAGTCGCCATAGCGGCTGACCATGAATTCCTTGATTTGCTCATCCGTCTTGCCCTGCTTGATTAGCTCCCGCAGTTCGCGCCGCAAATCCATGGCCAAGTCGGCACGGGAGCCAGCCAGCGATTCGTTCTGGCACACCAGGCATCGCATCTCTTCAGAAATTGCGATGAGACGTTGTTCAACCACAGGGTCGTCGGCCAACAAGGTAGCTTGCTTGGCCCACGCCCCACCGCTGGACAGCAGGACCAGTACCAATGCGTACAGGTATTTCACGATTTGTTCAGCTCTTTGATAAGGGGGATGATCGTCTTCTGCAAGGCCTCATCCGTGATGGGACCGGTGTGCTTGTACCGAATCATGCCGGCCTTGTCGATCAGGTAACTCTCAGGCACGCCATAGACGCCATAGTCGATGCCCACGCGGCCATCGCCATCAAACGCGATCAGGTCGTAGGGGTTGCCACTGCGCCGGATAACATTCATTGCATCTTTACGCTGATCCCTGTAGTCCAGCCCCACGATGGGAATCATCCGTGAACGGGAAAACTCCATCAGCACTGGATGCTCCTCGCGGCAAGCCACACACCACGACGCCCATACGTTAAACAACCAGACCTTGCCTTTGAGGTCTTCGGGTGAAAACTGCAATTCGGGTTGCTCCAATTGGCTAATCTTGAACGCGGGTGCCGGCTTGTTGACCAGCGGAGATGGCACGTCACGCGGGTCCAACCCCAGCCCTACGGCCAGGAACATAACCAGAACCACAAACAGGCCCAAAGGGACCAGGAACTTGGCTTTCATGGTGTGGCGCCCTTCAGCCCGCCCGCCATGTCTGTTGCGTTTGCCACCGTGGCTTTGACGCGCAGACGGTAACGCCTATCGGCCATCGCAAAAACGCCGCCCATGGCCATCAAGAGGCAACCGCCCCAAATCCAATCCACAAACGGTTTGAAATACACCCGCACCGCCCAGGCCTTGCCCTCCAGCGGCTCACCCAGGGAAACGTACACATCCCGTGTGAACCCAGCATCAATGGCTGCTTCAGTCATGGGCATGGTGGACGAGGCGTAATTGCGTTTCTCGGGCAGAAGGGTCTGGACCGCGCCACCCTTGACCGATTGCACTTCAAACTCACCGCGTGCGGCGGTGTAGTTGGGCCCCGCCACATCCGTGATACCCAGCATCTTGAATTGGTAGCCACCCACCGTGACCGTATCGCCCGGCTCCATGCGCACATCCTGTTCTTGCTGGTAGCCACCGACCATCGTCACGCCAAACACGAACACCGCCATGCCGAAATGCCCCAGGTGCATGCCCCAGAAAGACGCTGGCGGAAGGCTGCTCTTCAACCGGCGCGCGATCTGAATTACCCCTGACGATGCAATCCACACCGACAGGAATACACCCAGGCCCGTCAGCACCGTCCAGCCACCCATCACAACCGGCACCAACGCACCCGCAATCACCGCCAATGCAGCGGGAATCCACATGCGCAGTGCAATTTCCTTGATGTCGGTGTTTTTCCAGCGCGCAAGCGGCACCGCCGCCATCAGGAACAACACCGGCGTCATGACGGGAACGAACACTGCGTTGAAATACGGTGGGCCGACGGAGATTTTGCCCAGCTTCAAGGCGTCAATGAGCAGCGGGTACAAAGTACCCAGCAGCACCGAGGCACAGGCCACCACCAGCAGCACATTGCCCGTTAGAAGCAGGGATTCGCGGGAGATCAACGCAAACGAACCACCCAGTGCGACTTTGGGCGCACGCCAGGCAAACAGTGCCAGTGACGAGCCCACCACCAGTACCAACAGAATCAGGATAAAGATGCCACGCCGTGGGTCAGTGGCAAAAGCATGCACCGAGGTCAACACCCCCGAGCGAACCAGGAAGGTGCCCAACAGCGAGAGCGAGAACGCCCCAATTGCCAGCAACACGGTCCAGCTCTTGAAGCTGCCGCGCTTCTCGGTCACCGCCAGGGAATGCAACAAGGCCGTACCCAGCAGCCATGGCATGAACGAGGCGTTCTCCACCGGGTCCCAGAACCACCAGCCGCCCCAGCCCAGTTCGTAATATGCCCACCACGAGCCCAAGGCAATTCCCAGTGTGAGGAAAACCCAGGCTGCCGTGGTCCAGGGCCGCGACCAACGCGCCCAAGCGGCATCCAGGCGACCCGACAACAGCGCTGCAATGGCAAAGGCGAAGGCCACGGCGAAGCCCACATAGCCCATGTACAGCATGGGCGGGTGAAACACCAGACCCGGGTCCTGCAATAGTGGGTTCAGGTCACGCCCATTTTCCGCAGCCGGCAACAAACGGTTGAAGGGGTTGGAGGTAAACAGAATGAAGAGCAACAGACCCGACATGACGAGCCCCAAAACACCCAGAACCCGCGCAACCATGGTCTCGTCCAAGGTACGGGAAAAGAAGGCTACCGCAACAGCCCAGGCGGAAAGCATGAAAACCCACAGCAACAGCGAGCCTTCATGGCCACCCCACACTGCACCAAAGCGGTAGACCGTAGGCAATTGCGAGTTGGAATGCTCGGCTACGTACAGCACCGAGAAGTCGTTGACATAAAAGCTCCAGGCCAGGGCAGCAAAAGATGCCGCCAACAGCAAGAAGGACGCTTGCGCGGCGGGGCGTGACAGTACGATCCATTCACGCCGTGCATACTGGGCGCCAAACAGCGGCAACGTGCCCTGAACCAGGGAAACGCACAGCGCCAGGATGAGGGCGAAATGTCCGAGTTCGGGAATCATGGTTTATTTGCCTCTTGGGATTTTTGGGCCTTGTCCAAAGCATCCTTTGCCTCGGGTGGCATGTAATTTTCGTCGTGCTTGGCAAGTACTTCAGTGGCCACGTACTCGCCCTCTGTCACCTGCTTGACCTGAACCACAGCGCCCTTGCCTTCCTTGAACAGGTCAGGCAGGATGCCAGTGTAGGCTACTGGAATGTCCTTCACCATGTCGGTCATGACAAAGTGCACGGTGAGGTTGTCACGGCGCAAAGAACCTTCTTTGACCAGTCCGCCGATGCGAAACGCTTGCAACTTGGGGGCCTTACCGGCAAACACATCGCTGGGTGTGACATACAGGGCGATATTGCTGTTGAGTGCATTCAGGACCAGTGCTGCGGCAATCCCCAGCGCCGCCAATCCGCCGCCAATAATGGCCGCGCGTTTTTTCCAGCGTTTCACTTGTTTTCCAATTCCAATTTTTCAGCCAGCACCTGGCGGCGCAAAGTTCGGACAATGTCCTTATGACGCCTGCCAATCAGGAAAGGTTCCGCGACAAAGGCCAATGCGCACACGCCAAAGCTGCCCCATACGTAAAGTGCATAACCACCCATGGCAAAAAATTCGCTGGCGGAATTCCAGTTCATGGCTTCACCTCGCTCAATTGCTTGACCCATTCGGTGTGAGATTCGCGCTCCAGGATGATGGCCCGCACACGGGTCAAGGCCATGACGATGGAATACATCCACAGGCACAGCGCCATCAGCAACATGCCCCAGAGCATGGTCATGGCCATGGAGGGGGACTTGTTGATGGATACAGACGCCCCTTGGTGCAGGGTGTTCCACCATTTGACCGAAAAATAAATGATAGGCACATTCACGACACCCACCAAGGCCACGATGGCACCGGCCTTGTCGGCGCGGCGGGGGTCATCAATCGACGCCTGTAGCGACATAAAACCCAGGTACAGGAAGAACAGGATCAACTCGGAGGTCAAACGTGCATCCCACACCCACCAGGTACCCCACATAGGTTTGCCCCAAAAGGCCCCGGTCCACAGCGACAAAAACGCCATCAGCGCACCAGTGGGTGCCAGCGCTTGGGCCATCATGCTCGAAAGGCGGGCATTGAGTGACAACCCCATCGCAGCCCAACCCGCCATGATGAGATAGATAAACATGGACATCCACGACGTGGGCACGTGAATGAAGATGATGCGGTAGCCTTCGCCCTGCGTGGCGTCGGTGGGAGCCACAAAAAAGCTCAGCCACAGACCCGCCGCGCCAAACAGAACCGTTAGTACCCAAAACAAGGGGATCAACTTGCCCGCCAGCGGGTAAAAGGTCGCCGGGCTGGCAAATTTGAACCAGTTCATCAGTCGGTTGCTCATTCCAATGCAATCCTCAAGGCGGCCGTGGCGGCCCACGGCGCAAAAAACAGGGCCAGCGTCAGTAAGGCCGCCAGCAGGGACAGGTGCCCGCCGGCGCCCAAGCCAGAAACATGTGACTCTACCGCACCGGCGCCAAAAATCAGCGCTGGCACATACAAAGGCAGTACCAGCAGGCTTAGTAATACACCACCACCGCGTACGCCCAGCGTCAGCGCCGCGCCAATGGCGCCAATCAGCGACAACAGGGGCGTGCCCAGCAGCAAGGCCAACACCAGCACGCCCAATGCACTGGCGTCCAGGTCAAACTGGATGCCCAGAACCGGCGCAATCAGCACCAGTGGTAGCCCACTGACCAGCCAGTGCGCTGCCACCTTGCCAAGCACCAGCACCACCAGCGGCGTGGGTGAAATAGCCATCTGCTCCAGTGTTCCGTCCGCGTAGTCCGCTGCAAACATACGCTGCAGACCCAACATCGTGGCCAGCAATGCACCCACCCACAGAACGCCGGGCGCAATCTTGCGCAGCAAGGCGGGCTCCGGCCCAATGCCCAGCGGAAACAGGCTGCTGACAATGACAAAGAAGAAGAGTGCCGTGAGCACCTCGCTCTTGCGGCGCATGACCATCAACAGGTCACGTTGCATGATGGCAAGCAATGCGTTCATTGGGAAACCTCCGCGCTTCGCACTGTGGTGCGAGCTGGCTCGGGGCGGCCCGACACGGCGCTCATAGCTGAATCACCCGTCCGCCCGGGATGGGCATGGTCTGGTGGCTGGTCAGCACGGCCATACCGCCGCCGGCCACGTGGTCGGAGATCAGGTTGGCCAGCAGGTCCACAGCCTTCACGTCCAACGCAGTAAAGGGTTCGTCCAGCACCCACAGCTTGGCTTTGCGTATGGCCAAGCGCGCCAGCATGACGCGCCGTTTTTGACCGGCGGAAAGCACCCGCACGGGCAGCTCTTCCCGGCCCTTGAGCCCAAATTTGTACAGGGCTGCCAGCGCCTCACCATCCCGGTAGGCAATGCCGTCCATGGCGGCGGAAAAACCCAGATTTTCCATGGCGGTGAGGTCTTCCTTGAGCGCGCCGTGGTGGCCGAAGTACAGCAGGTCTTGACGATACGGAGAGTCTGAATCCCGGATGGATTGCCCGCACCAGCGAATCTCGCCTTCGGCCGGCTGGGACAGCCCCGCCAACAGCCGCAGCAAGCTGGTCTTGCCGGCACCGTTTTCGCCGCGCACATGCAACCACTCGCCCGCATCCACCGACAGATCCAGTTGGGCAAACAAGCGCCGATCACCGCGCACGCAGGTTAGACCATGTGCACTCAGCATGAAACGAAAAGGAAGGTCAATTGGGACAAAGCCGCTTCGGCCTGAGCCGATGCGCCCTTCTATAGGAGGCAAGTACCTTGATTGTAATCATGTGGGCGTGCGCGAAGCCCACCCGCCAGGGGGGTCTACGGCCCGTTTCAACAAGGCGGGTCGCTATAATCGCCGCACCTTTCGCGCCCGCACCCGACTATTTGAGGAAACCATGAGCGACATCAACACCTCCAGCCACGAAGAGGCACACACCGGCCCTATTAAAAATCCCAAGCAATTGCTGCAGGCTGTGGGGCTTTCCTTTGTGATTCCCATTTTTTTGATCATCGGTTTGGTGTACTTTGTCACTTCGGGCAACAAGCCCGAGGCTGGCGCCGTCAACCTGGAGCAGGCTGTGACCGCCCGCATCCAAAAGGTGGGCACCGTGGAAATTCGCAATGCCAACCGGGAAATGCGTACGGGCGAGCAAGTGTTTGGTGCCGTCTGCACCGCTTGCCACACGACCGGCGTGGCGGGTGCACCCAAGTTTGGTGATACCGCCGCTTGGGCACCCCGCATCAAGACCGGTTTTGATTCTTTGTTGAACTCTGCTCTCAAGGGCAAAAACGCCATGGCCCCCCAGGGCGGCGGCGAATACGATGATTTCGAAATTGCCCGTGCCGTGGTCTATATGGCAAACAAAGGTGGTGCCAAGTTCCCAGAACCGGTAAAGGCCGCACCTGCCAAGTAGACTGGTTTCCAGCAGAACCCCAAAGCCGGTTTCACAGCTGGCTTTTTTTCTAGCGCTTTGTATGGAATTGGGTTCTAGCCCTCGTGGAATAAGTCTGAGTAGCTATGATTTGTGTAGTGGTTGACTGCTTTGCGCCGGGCTGACGATGTAGCCGTAACGCGTGGGCAGATCGGCCCGAAGCACATCCGACTGAACCCACACGCCCAACTCCAGCGCCTTGGCCGCCAGCCCCATGTCCTGGGTGTGAACCAGCCCCAAGCCCAAGTGCGTTTCCAGAAACAACCAGCCCCGCTCGTCCACCAAAGCCTGAGTGCAAGGTGTGTCCAAACCGGTATGGGACTGTACCGACAGATCTTCCTGAACTCGCCAGATCCAGGGTGCGACCTCCAGCTCCACATAAACCCGTTGCGGCCCGTTCTGGAAGAACCAGCGCCCCTGTGCGTCGGCCTGGTAGTTGCGCTGAATGAAGGCGATCAGCTTGTCGTGCACCAAACGTGAACCCTTGGCACCCGTTACCCCGCTGGCAAATGCGCCCAACGCCTGCACGCGGTCGTCCCGCATGTACCAATCGCCCCGTGCGTCGAGGCCCAGCCAGCCATAACAATCCGGCACGTTGGGCCACTTGGCCATGGCCTGCTTGACGATGTCATCCATGGCAATGCTCCCGTGAAGGGTGAGTGTGTTGCAACAGCCACCCACCCACTGCGTCGGGCACGGTGCGCAAGTGACCAGGCATGCGGCCCTGCGCAAAGCCGATATGCCCTCCGTGGGCGGGTTGCCACAGTGTGACATGACTGCCGACATCACTTTGGGTTGGCAGGCAGGCAGCCGTCACAAACGGGTCGTTTCGGGCATTCACCACCAGCGCCGGAACACGAATCTGGCGCAAATGCGGTTTGGCTGAGGCCCGTTGCCAGTAGTCGTCAGTATTGCGAAACCCATGCAGGGGAGCGGTGAACACGTTGTCAAACTCATACAAGTTGCGGGCCCGCAGCAGTGCGTCCCGGTCAAATAACCCCGGATGCTGGTCCAGCTTGCGCAGGGCCTTGGGTTTCATGGTGTTGAGGAACATGCGGGTGTAAACCAGCCGATTGAATCCCGCGCCAATGGCATGGCCACCGGCCGCCAGGTCAATCGGCGCACTGACCGCAGCCACGGCGGATACCACCTGTGCGGCGGCTGTGCCCAGCTCCTGCGCCCAACGCAACAAAGCGTTACCGCCCAGTGAGACACCCACCGCCACGATGGGGCCTGCGTGGCTTTGGCGAAACCGCTGCAGCACCCAACCGATTTCTGCGTGGTCGCCCGAGTGGTAGGCCCGTGGCGCCAAGTTAAGTTCACCGCTGCAGCCGCGAAAGTGCGGTACTGCGTAGGCCAATCCGTGTTCTCGGGCAAAGTCGGCAAAGGCCAGGGCATAGTGGCTGGCTGAAGAGCCTTCCAGGCCGTGGAACAAGACCAACAGGGGGCCCCCATTGGGGGCAGCATCGCCCAAATAGTCGACGTCGATAAAGTCCGAGTCGGGTGTGGTCCAGCGCTCACGCCGGTAGCGCGGGAGCGCGCCCTTTACCTTGCGGGCGTACAACGCGCTCCAGATAGTTTGCAGATTGCCCCCCGGCAGCCAGCGTGGCGCTACATATTTCATAGCTACTTACGTAATATTCACGAGGGCTAGCATGCGATTTTGTTCAATGCAGCACCTGGGGAGTCTGGTTGACTTCCTGAATCTCGTCTTGGGTGCCGGGGCTGGCGTGGTGGGCCACCAAGCGCCAACCATGCGACGTGTGGTGATAAACGTTGGTCGCCAGGACATAGGCTTTTGCCGGACCTTCACTGGTCAAAACCTCGATCCGTTCCAGTACATGGTGCACGGCGCTGGCCAAAGAGTCGACGCGGCGTATGGCCTCGGGGTGGACATGGATGGATCCCTCGTGGGCAAAGATGGCGTCAAAGGCAGCACGAATGGCGCCAGCGCCTACGATCCGCGGTCCACCAGGATGGATGCAGACGATGTCATCGTCCTCGGCCCAGCAGGACATTAATTTTTCGATGTCCGCCGATTGCAGCGCCTCGTAGAAAGAGGCTTCCACCTCATCGGGTGTACCGCCGAAGGCGGCCGCGTGCGCACGGGCTTTGGGCATGATCTGCTGGGTTGGGGAGAAGCTGCCATTTTGCCGGGTTTTTTGGCGACATGCCGTGAGGATGATTTCCCATGGAACCCTTCGCACTGTATGCTGTACCCCTGCAACTGTTTGGAGATGACTATGCGAGCTTGGGTAATGGCTGTATTGGCGACATTGGCGCTGTCGGGCTGCGGGTACAACGATTTTCAACGACTGGACGAACAGACCAAGTCGGCCTGGAGCGAAGTGCTCAACCAATACCAACGCCGAGCGGACCTGGTGCCCAACATTGTGGCCACCGTCAAGGGTGAAGCCAATTTTGAGCAGGAAACGCTGACCAAGGTGGTGGAGGCGCGTGCCAAAGCCACATCGATACAGGTCACGCCCGAAACACTGAACAACCCCGAGGCCTTCAAAAAATTCCAGGCGGCTCAAGGTGAGCTGGGTAGTGCACTCAGCCGCCTGATGGTGGTAAGTGAGCGCTACCCCGACCTCAAAGCCAACAAAGGTTTTAGCGACCTACGGGTCCAGCTGGAGGGTACCGAAAACCGCATCACGGTGGCCCGCAACCGCTACATCCAATCGGTTCAGGAGTACAACGTGCTGGCACGCAGCTTCCCAAGCAACTTGACCGCGATGGTCTTCAGCTACCAGCCCAAACCTGCGTTTGCCGTGCAAAACGAGGCAGCCATCAGCGCGCCCCCGGTCGTTGATTTCACCAAGAAGTAAGCCGGAACCTGCGCGATGCTGATTCGCTGGTTGTCCGCGTTGGTGCTGTGCCTCGCAGCCTGGGCCGCCGGCGCCCAGGGAGTGCTGCCGGTTCCCGCACTCAGCGGTCATGTGATCGACCAGACCGCCACGCTGGGAAGCGCACAGCAAACGCTGGAAACCAAGCTCGCAGCATTTGAAGCCTCCAACGGTGCGCAGGTGGTCGTGCTGGTGGTGCCCACCACACAGCCCGAAGACATTGCCAGCTACGCCAATCGTGTCAGCAACGTCTGGAAGATCGGGCGGCGGGGTATTGGTGACGGCGTGTTGCTAATCGTTGCAAAGGACGACCGCAAATTACGCATCGAAGTTGCCAAGTCACTGGAGGGCGCAATACCCGATCTGGCGGCCAAACAGATCATTGACGAGGCCCTGACGCCGCGCTTTAAACAAGGTGACTATGCCGCTGGTATCGACGCAGGTATCGACCAAATCCTGGCGCTAATCAAGGGCGAGGCATTGCCCCCGCCAACCGCGCGTGCGCAGTCCAGCAGTGTTTTTGGCGGTGACTTTCAATGGCAAAACGTGGCTGTTTTCGTATTCTTTGGGGTCATGCTGGGCGGTCGTATTGCGCGGGCTTTGCTGGGGAACAAATTGGGCTCCCTGCTGACCGGGGGTTTGGTGGGCTACTTGGTTAACTTTGCCACTGCCAGTGTCGTGTTTGGCGTCATCGCGGCATTGGTAGCCATGGTCTTCACCCTGATTACGGGGCTTGGTGGCAGCGGGCGGTTCGGGGGTGGTGGCTTTTCGTCCATAGGCTCTGGCGGGGGTGGCGGCTGGAGCTCAGGCTCAGGATCCAGTGATGGCGGCGGCTTCAGTTCTGGCGGTGGTGGTGATTTTGGGGGCGGTGGGGCCTCGGGAGACTGGTAATGTGGGACCGAATTAAACGTCTGTTGCGCCACCGCTGGATGGAAGACGCACATCGCCTGGTGAAGCCAGAGGTACTGCAACGTGTCAAAGATCGCGTAACGGCCAGTGAAAATTGGCACACCGGCGAAATCCGTATCTGCATTGAGGCTGCACTGCCCAATAGCTACCTGCTGCGCCCCGGCAATTTGCGCGCCATTACACGCCAACGCGCACTGTCCCAGTTTGGTAAATTGCGGGTGTGGGATACCGAACACAACAATGGTGTTTTGGTTTACCTGCTGTTAGCCGAGCGCAGTATCGAGTTGGTGGCCGATCGTGGTCTGAATGCCTTTGTGCCGCCACAAGGTTGGCACGTTATGGTGGAACGACTTGGCGAAGCTCTTCGGGAGGGGCGCTTTGAAGACGGCCTGGCAACCGCAATTGATGAAGTCTCTGCCGTGTTGGAGGCGCACTTTCCGCTTGCCCCCGATCAAGTTCGGCCCAACGAATTGCCCGATCAGCCCACTTTGCTCTGAGCGTTCTGCAAGTATCCAGAGTGCAAAAAACAAAACCACCCGAAGGTGGCTTTAGTCGCAGTGTAAATCGACTTATCTCTTCTGGCGGTACTTGCGCAGCGCGGCAATTTCGGCCGCAATGATGTACAACTCAGACGTAATCTTGGCCTGGTCAATCTCGCTCTTCGCGTTTTTGAGCGCCTGTTCCGCCGCTGCCTTGGCTGCATTGGCTTTTTCATCGTCCAGATCCTTGCCCCGTACAGCGGTATCAGACAGAACGGTGACACAGTTTGGCTGCACTTCCAGAATGCCGCCAGCAACAAAGACAAATTCTTCGCTGCCGTCAGCCTTTTCGATGCGAACCGAACCGGCCTTGATACGGGTGATCAAAGGTGTGTGGCGGGGGTAAATGCCGAGTTCACCAGCCTCACCGGGCAGGGCCACAAATTTGGCCTCGCCCGAGAAGATGGATTCTTCTGCACTGACAACATCAACGTGAATGGTGTTCATTTTTTCCCTAATCAGTTGGGGACAGAGCTAAAGATCGGTCCCGCAAAGTCATTAGATTTTTTTGGCTTTTTCGAACGCTTCGTCGATGGTGCCAACCATGTAGAACGCTTGCTCTGGCAGGTGGTCACACTCGCCGTTCACAATCATCTTGAAGCCGCGAATGGTCTCAGCCAAGGTGACGTATTTGCCGGGGGAACCGGTAAACACTTCAGCAACGTGGAACGGCTGTGACAGGAAACGCTGAATTTTGCGGGCACGGGCCACGGCCAACTTGTCTTCAGGGGCCAAGTCGTCCATGCCCATGATGGCAATGATGTCGCGCAGTTCGCGGTAACGCTGCAACGTGCCTTGCACGGCGCGGGCGGTTTCGTAGTGATCCTGACCCACGACCAGCGGGTCGAGCTGGCGGCTGGTCGAGTCCAGCGGGTCCACGGCGGGGTAAATGCCGAGGGATGCGATGTCACGGGACAGCACCACGGTTGAGTCCAGGTGGGCGAAGGTAGTAGCAGGGCTTGGGTCGGTCAAGTCATCGGCTGGCACGTAAACGGCCTGGATGGAAGTGATAGAGCCGACCTTGGTAGAAGTAATACGTTCTTGCAGGCGGCCCATTTCTTCGGCCAACGTAGGCTGATAACCCACGGCGGAAGGCATACGACCCAAGAGCGCGGACACTTCGGTACCGGCCAATGTATAGCGGTAGATGTTGTCCACGAAGAACAGCACATCCTTGCCTTCATCACGGAAGGACTCAGCAATAGTCAGACCGGTCAGGGCCACGCGCAAACGGTTGCCTGGTGGCTCGTTCATCTGACCGTACACCATGGCCACTTTGGACTCTTCGAGATTGTCCAGGTTCACCACGCCGGAGTCAGCCATCTCGTGGTAGAAGTCGTTTCCTTCACGGGTACGCTCACCCACACCAGCAAACACGGACAAGCCGCTGTGTGCCTTGGCGATATTGTTGATCAGTTCCATCATGTTCACGGTCTTGCCCACACCGGCACCGCCGAACAGACCGACCTTGCCGCCCTTGGCGAACGGGCAAACCAGGTCAATCACCTTGATACCGGTTTCCAGCAGCTCTTGCGAGGGGCTCAGTTCGTCGTACACAGGCGCCTTGCGGTGAATCGACATCGACAACTCGGCATTGACCGGGCCGCGCTCGTCAATAGGCGCACCCAGCACGTCCATGATGCGTCCCAGCGTGGCCTTGCCCACGGGAACCATAATGGATTCAGCCGTGTTTTTCACGATCATCCCGCGACGCAAACCGTCGGAGGAACCCAGCGCAATGGTGCGCACGATGCCGTCGCCGAGTTGCTGCTGGACTTCCAGCGTCAGCGCGGAGCCGTCCATCTTCAGTGCGTCATAAATCTTGGGCATTTGGTTGCGTGGAAATTCCACGTCGACCACGGCACCAATACATTGAACAATCTTTCCCTGAACGCCTGCGTTCACATTTGCCTGAGCCATTACGTTTGCTCCAAAAATAAATTCGTTAAACCGCTGCACGTGACTGTTAGGTCACACTGCTGCTGCGCCTGCCACAATTTCCGAAAGTTCTTTCGTAATTGCCGCCTGCCGCGTTTTGTTGTAGACCAGCTTGAGCTCGGCAATCACATTGCCTGCATTGTCAGTTGCAGCCTTCATCGCGACCATACGCGCCGCATGCTCGGATGCCATGTTCTCTGCCACAGCCTGGAACACCAGAGCCTCGGCGTAGCGCACCAACAACTCGTCAATCACCGTCTGGGCATCGGGTTCGTAGATGTAATCCCAGCCATGCTGCGCGCCACTTGCCTTGGTCTCTGCCTGCATCTTTTCCGCAGAAAGTGGTAGCAGCTGCTCGACCACGGGCTCCTGTTTCATCGTGCTGACGAACTTGTTGTAGCTGAGGTAAACCGCACTGACTTCGCCCTTGACATAGGCATCCAGCAACACCTTGACAGGCCCAATCAGCTTGTCCAGATGGGGCTTGTCGCCAAGGTGCGTCACGTGCGCCACCACCTTGGCGCCAATACGACCCAAGAAGCCCAGGCCCTTGCCGCCGATGGCCACCGTCAGAGGCGTATGCCCGGTAGACTGCGCATCACGCAGTTTGACCGTCACCGCCCGGAACAGGTTGGTATTGAGACCACCGCACAGACCTTTGTCGGTCGACACCACAATCAAACCCACCGACTTGGCGTCGTTGGGTTTCATGAACGCGTGAACGTACTCGGGATTGGCTTTGCCCAGATTGGAGGCGATTGCGCGAACCTTCTCGCTGTAAGGACGAGCAGCGCGCATGCGCTCCTGCGCCTTACGCATCTTGGACACGGAAATCATTTCCATGGCCTTGGTGATCTTCTTGGTGTTTTCCACCGATTTGATCTTGGTGCGTAGTTCCTTGCCTGATGCCATAGTTGCCCCTTTTGCTTAGTCGGTTTCGTAACGTTAAGTAGACTTACGTTTCCGAATCAAGCAAACGTCTTCTTGAAGGCACCTACAGCAGCCAACAATTCAGCTTCCGCTTCCTTGTCCAGTGCCTTGGAAGTCTCAATTTTGGCCAACAGGGCCGCATGCTTGTCCTTGAGGTAAGCGTGCAGACCATGTTCAAAGGCCAGAATATTCTTGACTTCGACATCGTCCATGAAACCCTTGTTCACGGCGAACAGCGACGCGCTCATCAGGCTGATGGACAGGGGGCTGTATTGCTTTTGCTTGAGCAGTTCGGTCACGCGGGCACCGCGGTCGAGCTGCTTGCGGGTGGCTTCGTCCAGATCAGACGCAAACTGGGCAAACGCAGCCAGTTCACGGTACTGTGCCAAGTCGTTACGGATACCGCCCGACTGACCCTTGACCACCTTGGTTTGCGCGGCAGAACCCACACGCGACACCGAGATACCGGCGTTAATCGCGGGACGCACACCGGCGTTGAACAGCGAGGTTTCCAGGAAAATCTGGCCGTCGGTAATCGAAATCACATTGGTGGGCACGAAAGCTGACACGTCACCCGCCTGGGTTTCGATGATGGGAAGTGCGGTCAAAGAACCGGTTTTACCCTTGACTTCGCCCTTGGTGAAATCTTCCACGTATTTTTCGTTCACGCGGGCGGCGCGCTCCAGCAGACGGCTGTGGAGATAGAACACGTCGCCGGGGTACGCTTCACGGCCTGGTGGGCGGCGCAGCAACAACGAAACCTGGCGGTAGGCCACGGCCTGCTTGGACAGATCGTCATACACAATCAGCGCGTCCTGGCCGCGGTCACGGAAATATTCGCCCATGGTGCAGCCGGAGTAAGCTGATACATATTGCATGGCAGCCGATTCGGAAGCGGACGCAGCCACCACAATGGTGTATTCCATGGCGCCGGCTTGCTCCAGGGAGCGCACCACGTTCTTGATTGACGAGGCTTTTTGACCAATAGCTACGTAGATACAGGTCATGTTCTGACCCTTTTGGTTGATGATCGCGTCAATGGCCACGGCAGTTTTGCCGGTCTGACGGTCACCAATGATCAGTTCGCGCTGACCGCGACCGATTGGCACCATGGAGTCGATGGATTTCAGACCCGTCTGCATGGGCTGGTCCACCGATTTACGGGCGATCACACCAGGCGCGACTTTTTCGATCACGTCGGTCATCTTGGCATTGATAGGACCCTTGCCGTCAATCGGCTGACCCAAAGCGTTCACCACGCGGCCCAGCAGCTCGGGGCCAACGGGCACTTCCAGAATACGACCGGTGCATTTGACGGTGTCGCCTTCGGAGATGTGCTCGTATTCACCCAGAATCACGGAGCCGACAGAGTCACGCTCCAGATTCAGGGCCAGACCATAGGTGGGCAAACCATCGCTACCAGCGGGGAATTCGAGCATTTCGCCCTGCATCACATCGGACAGGCCGTGGATGCGGCAAATCCCGTCAGACACGGACACCACGGTACCCTGATTGCGGATATCGCTGCTCGCAGCCAAGCCTTCGATGCGGCTCTTGATCAGTTCAGAAATTTCTGCTGGATTGAGTTGCATGACTCTTTCCTTCTTTCATTAAATTAGGCCAACTGCTACAGGCTTGCGCCTCAGGCAGTAAGGGCTACTTTCATTTGTTCCAAACGGGCTTTGACGGAGGTGTCGAGCACCTCGTCGCCGACCACCACACGAATGCCACCGATCAGCTCGGGTTGCAGGACAACAGATGCGTTGAGCTTGCGACCAAAACGTTTCTCCAGCATGACGGCTACTTCAGCCAGGGCGCTCTCGTCGATCGGGAACGCGCTGTACACCACCGCATCGGACGACCCACTTTGCGCATTTTTCAATGCGCGAAACTGGTGGGCAATCTCTGGCAAGACACTCAGACGCCCGTTTTCGATCACGGTCCGCAGGAAGTTCTTGGCCTGATTTGGCAAAGCCGTCTTGGCCACCGATGCAATCAGGTCAAACGTCTGATCCACGGTCACCTTGGGGCTGTCGGCAAACTGCTGCAATTGTGCGTTTTGCGCAATCACACCCAGCTCGTCAACCCAGACAGCAGCCGTCGACAGATCTGCAGCCGACGCCTTGAAAAGCGCTTCGGCGTACGGACGGGCAATAGTGGCAAGTTCAGCCATGGGGACCTCTTACAACTCAGTCTTCAGACGACCCAGCAAGTCGGCATGAACGCCAGCATTGACTTCCTTGCGGAGAATCTGCTCGGCGCCCTTGACCGCCAGTGCAGCAACCTGCTCACGCAGTGCCTCACGTGCCTTGATCGTCTGCTGATCCGCTTCCGCCTTGGCGGCCGCGATGATCTTGTTGCCTTCTTCGGTGGCTTTGGCCTTGGCCTCTTCCACCATCGCTTGACCACGACGCTCGGCATCTGCCAGGCGAGCCGCAGTTTCGGTACGCGACTTGGTCAGTTCATCCTCTACACGCTTGTTGGCAGACGAGAGCTCGGAGCGTGCTTTGTCAGCAGCAGCCAGTCCGTCGGCGATCTTGCCGGCACGTTCATCCAGTGCTGCCGCTATGGGCGGCCACACGAATTTCATCGTGAACAACACAAGCAATGCGAAGACGATGGCTTGCGCCACCAGTGTTCCATTAATGTTCACAGTAAATCTCCTAGTGCGAGGTTTGCAGCCAGGAATTACTTAGCAGCAGTAGCGGCAATAGCGCGGGCGATCTGGGCCAGGAACGGGTTGGCTGTAGCGAACCACAGAGCAATACCGGTACCGATAATGAAAGCCGCGTCGATCAGACCAGCCAACACAAACATCTTGGTTTGCAGTTCGCCCATCAGTTCAGGCTGGCGAGCAGCTGCTTCGAGGTACTTGCTACCCATGATACCGATACCGATACAAGCACCCAAAGCACCCAAACCAATGATCAGACCAGCAGCCAGAGCAGCAAAACTAATAACTTCCATGATTCACTCCTAATAAACTAATAAAACAAAACAAAACAAAACAAAACCGAAAATCAATGCGCGTCATGCGCCTGCCCGATGTAGACCAGGGTCAACATCATGAACACGAACGCCTGCAGGGTAATGATCAGGATGTGGAACACTGCCCACGCCCAACCCGCCACCACGTGCAGCAGCAGCAGCATCAAGCCTGCGGGCTCGAACGAAAACGCCCACGCGCCACCCAGCAGGGCAATCAGCATGAACACCAGCTCCCCTGCATACATGTTGCCAAACAACCGCATGCCATGCGACACCGTCTTGGCGACAAAAGAGATCAACTGTTCGGCGATATTCACGATGGCCAAAATGACGGCAAACACGGGATTCTTGCTGGTGCCGAATGGTGCAGATACCAACTCATGCGCCCAACCGCCAATACCCTTGATTTTGACGTTGTAGATCAGGCAGATCACCAAAACCGATACCGACAAGCCCATGGACACCGACAGGTCAGCGGTGGGGACGACGCGCAGATAGGCGTGACTCGGGTCATGCCCGGCAGCCCCATAAATCCATCCCCAGACCACGGGCAGGAAATCAACGGGCAGCAAATCCATGGCGTTGAGCAGGAAGATCCAGACAAACACGGTGAGCGCCAGGGGCGCAACCATTTTGCGGCTCGTGGCATTGTGAACAATCGCCTTGGCTTGTCCGTCCACCATTTCAATCAGGATTTCAACGGCAGCCTGGAAGCGCCCGGGTGTTCCGGATGTGGCGTTGCGGGCCGCCTTCCAGAGGAAGAAGCAACCCAATACACCCACCAGAACCGAGAAGAAGATGGAATCGATATTGAAAACGGAGAAATCAACAATTTCCGTCTGTGGCTTGTTTTGCCAATGTGTCAGGTGGTGAACAATGTATTCACTGGCCGTGGGGGCTGCATGCGCTTCTGCGGACATAGTCAAAACTCTTTCAAACTCTCAAATCTGTTTAGGCTTGGGGCGCTTCAGCAGCGCCAACCAATACATCTTCAAAGTTACAACCAGGCCGGCCAACAAGGCCAACCAGCTTAAATTCTCAATCAGTCGCGGCGCAGCAGCGATCATCGCAATGCTGACTGCCAACTTGACCGATTCCCATACAAAGAAGCCGAAACCTGCCGTTGCCGCATTCAGCGATGAAAACTGGCTCATCAGACCCCGGGCAAACAATGCCGCCGGAATGATGACTGCCAACGCCCCATACGCTGCCGACCAAGCTACCGAGGCCTTACCCGAGACACCCCAGGCAACCAAGGCCACTACCAACCCCACCACACACTGCAATCCAATCACCCACCAGGGCGACAATGCCGGCTCACGTTCACGCAAGGCCTGTGCCTCTTGCGAAGTCAGTCGCTTGAAATCCTGATCTTCGGACTCATCTGCATCAAAGCCATGCCTGCGAACAGGATCAAGCGCCATTATCGACATCTCAAATTACAGCCAGTTTACAGACCGGTTACACGCAGCAACTGCGACAAAGCCTTTGATTATACGTAGAAACCCGCAACGATCTGACAAAAAAACCTAAATCAGAGTATTCGTGCGTACGGGGCCGGGCATTTGCAGCCTTGTTTCAAAGCACCCCAGCGATAATTTGCCCATGCATACCACCCCAACACCTCCCGCACCGCGCCAGGAATCGCTGATCGAATACCCGTCCCAGTTCCCCATCAAGGTCATGGGTGAAAAAGTGGATGGTCTGGTGCATGCGATTACCCAAGTGGCCCACGCGTTTGACCCGACGTTTGACCCCAGCACCATTGAACTGCGCGAGAGCAAAGGCGGCAAGTATCTGGGCGTGACCATCACCATTACCGCCACCAGCCGCGAGCAGTTGGACGAGTTGTACCGTACGCTGTCCACCCATCCGATGGTCAAGGTGGTTCTGTAAGTGACTGAGCAGCCGGTCGCCATCGACATCCGCCAACTGGGCCGCGTGGACTACCTGCCCACCTACGCCGCCATGCAGACGTTTACTGCTGAAAGAGACCTGCAGCCCTCGTCAAACATGCATGATCAGCTATGGATTTGTGAGCATCCACCAGTTTTTACCCAAGGCCTGGCGGGTAAGGCGGAACACATATTCATGGCCGGCGACATTCCGGTAGTGCAAACCAACCGAGGTGGCCAAGTCACTTTCCACGGCCCCGGCCAGGTGGTGGCCTACCCGCTGATCGACCTCAAGCGCGCTGGCTATTTCATCAAGGAATACGTTTTCCGCATCGAAGAAGCAGTCATCCGCACCCTGCTTTACTTTGGCGTCACTGGGCACCGGGTAGCAGGCGCGCCCGGCATTTACGTGCGCCTGGACGACCCAGCCGGCCACACCCCGCCGCGGCCCGCATGCGGCCCGCGCAGCAGAACGGCTCTGCCCCCCATTTGCGCATCCCTTCCGACTTCACCGGCCTGGGCAAGATCGCCCAGATTGGCATCAAAGTGAGCCGCAACTGTACTTACCACGGGGTATCCCTGAACGTAGCGATGGACCTGGAGCCCTTTTTGCGTATTAACCCGTGTGGGTATTCGGGGCTGCAGACGGTGGACCTTTCTACAATCGGCATCACTGTCGGCTGGACGGAAGCCGCCGAAGTTTTGAGCCACAAGCTCGCAACCTACCTGGCACCCTGACGCCATCTGGCGCAGACCACAACACCATGAGCCACACCACAACCGAGCCTGCTGCAGCAAGTGCCAGCAACCCCAACGTGCACGAAGCCCAGTCGCAAGCCGACTACAACCCCCTGGCCAAGCAAAAAGCGGCTGCCAAACTGTCTCGCATCCCGGTCAAGGTGGTGCAGGGTGATGTGCTCAAGAAGCCCGACTGGATTCGCGTGCGGGCCGGCTCACCGACCACCCGCTTCTACGAAATCAAAGACGTGCTGCGCGCCAACAAGTTGGTGACGGTGTGTGAAGAAGCCAGTTGCCCCAACATCGGCGAATGCTTTGGCAAGGGCACGGCCACTTTCATGATCATGGGCGACAAGTGCACACGGCGCTGCCCGTTTTGCGATGTGGGCCACGGCCGCCCCGACCCGCTGGACGTGAACGAACCCGAAAACCTGGCCAAGACCATTGCCCAGCTCAAACTGAAATACGTGGTGATTACCAGCGTGGACCGCGACGACCTGCGCGACGGCGGCGCCCAGCACTTTGCCGATTGCATTACCCGCATCCGCGAGCTGTCACCCGGCACGCAGATTGAAGTGCTGGTGCCCGACTTCCGGGGCCGCGACGACCGCGCGCTCAACATCTTGAACGCAGCCCCACCCGACGTGATGAACCACAACCTGGAAACCGCCCCACGCCTGTACAAAGAAGCGCGCCCTGGGTCGGACTACCAGTTCAGCCTGAACCTGCTCAAAAAGTTTAAGGCCTTGCACCCCGGTGTACCCACCAAAAGCGGCATCATGGTTGGCTTGGGCGAAACGGACGAAGAAGTGCTGCAGGTGATGCAGGACATGCGCGACCACGGTATCGACATGCTGACCATCGGCCAGTACCTGGCCCCCAGTTCCTCGCACCTCACCGTCAAGCGCTATGTGCACCCCGACACTTTCAAGATGTTCGAAGCCAAGGCCTATGAAATGGGCTTCAGCCACGCCGCTGTGGGCGCCATGGTGCGGTCCAGCTACCACGCAGACCAGCAAGCCAAGGATGTACTCGCACCAGGCGCTTGACCCACCCGACGCTCATCCTTGGTTGAATCGCGTGCACCACATCCATCGATCGTTTTAGGGATCTAGCCCTCGTCGATATTGCGCATAACGCTCCTGATTTAATAGCAATCAGGAGTATTGACTCAGGAATCTGCCAGTTCCCGTTCGGGGTCTTCGGCTTCCATCACGCGCCGCGCCCAAGGCGCCAGCTTGGTGGTGTCCGAGCGCAGGATTTCCTGCTTGACGGCCAAAATTTGCGCCGGGTGCATGGAGAAGCTGCGCAGGCCCAGACCCAACAGCAACCGAGTCAAGGTCACGTCCCCCGCCATTTCACCGCATACACTGACGCCCTTGCCCTGGGCGCGGCATTCGGCAATGGTGTCGGCCACCAAGCGCAACACGGCCGGGTGCAACGGGTCATACAGGTGGGCCACCGATTCGTCGGCTCGGTCAATAGCCAGGGTGTACTGGATCAGGTCGTTGGTACCGATCGACAAAAAGTCAAAGTGCTTAAGAAACAGCCGCAGGCTCAGGGCTGCTGCCGGAATCTCGATCATGGCACCGAGCTTGACCGCGCCGTACGCCACGCCCCGGTTATCCAGTTGCTTGCGTGCCTGGTCCAGATGGGCAAGGGTTTGGCGGATTTCACGCGCGTGCGCCAACATGGGCACCAGCAGGTGTACTTGCCCATGCGCAGCGGCACGCAAGATGGCCCTTAGTTGGGTCAGGAACATGGCGGGGTCCGCCAGGCTCCATCGAATGGCACGCAGACCCAGAGCCGGGTTAAGGTGTGCATCGTCGCGCAGGGAGTCGTCCAGCGGCTTGTCGGCACCCACATCCACGGTGCGGATGGTGACGGGCAAGCCCTTCATCCCCTCCACGGCTCGCTTGTAGGCTTGGTACTGTTCTTCTTCTCCGGGCAGGCGGCCCTGGCGACCCATGAACAAAAATTCACTGCGAAAAAGACCCACACCCACCGCACCGGCGCTCAGCGCCACCGGAGCGTCCTCGGGCATTTCAATATTGGCCAGCAACTCGATCTTTTCGCCGTCCATGGTGACGGAGGGCGTGTGAAGCAGCCGCTGCAAGCGGCCACGCTCCAGTTCACGCTGGCGCTGCTTGAAACCATATTCCGCCAGGATGATGGGTGATGGATCGACGATAACCACGCCGGCATCCCCATCAATGATGACCCAATCGTCCTGACGTACCAACTGACTGGCCAGTCGGGCACCGACCACGGCCGGAATATCCATGCTGCGAGCCACGATGGCGGTGTGCGAGGTTTTACCCCCCACGTCGGTGACAAAACCCGCAAACACGCTTTGTTTGAACTGCAGCATGTCGGCCGGCGACAAGTCGTGTGCGATAAGGATCAGGGGCACATCCACCGTGTCGTCCAGCAACAGGTCTTGCTGAGATAATTTGCGCGCCACGCGCTGTGGTTGCACCACGACGGGAGAATGGGCACCTTTCATGGCGCGCAAAACCCGCTCGACGATCTGTTCCAGGTCGGCCTTGCGCTCGCGCAAGTACTCGTCTTCCATTTCGTCAAACTGGCGGGCAATGATTTCGAGCTGGGTCGTCAACGCCCATTCGGCGTTATAAAGTCGATCTGCAATCCAGCGCTTGACGCCGCCCACCAATTCCTCGTCCTGCAGTAGCATCAGGTGGACATCCAGCAAGGCGCTCAGCTCCTGCGGCGTCTCCTTGGGGTCCATGTGGGTAATGCTGGCTTGCAGCCGGCGGATTTCATCGACGACAACGTTGCGTCCCGTGCGCAGTCGGGCGATCTCGGTCTCTACCTCGTGGGGTTGCACAAAGTAGTGGGCCACATCCACCCGGCTGGAGGCCACCAGTACAGCGCGCCCAATGGCAACACCCCGGGAAACATTGAGACCGTGGATGGCGAATGTCATTGAATTGCCTTATTCGCCTTCGCCAAATTTGTCCGCAATAAGGGCCAAGAGACCATCCATGGCTTCCTGGGCGCGGTCACCCTCGGTGTCAATGACCACTTCGCTGCCCATACCCGCTGCCAGCATCATGACGCCCATGATGCTCTTGGCATTGACGCGGCGCTCGCCCTTGGCGATCCACACCTCGCACGGAAAACTGCCAGCTAGTTTGGTCAGTTTGGCCGATGCGCGGGCGTGCAGGCCGAGCTTATTGGTGATGGTCGTTGTGGTCTTGATCATGCGGTTTTCTGGTCTGGTTTTGGGGTGCTGTCGCGACCACTTGCATGATGCATTGGGTACCTCCGATAAGCGCTCGGGCCACCAATACATCCAGCGACTCGTTGCGGTAATTGACCGTACGCAGCAACATGGGCAGGTTGACTCCAGCGACCAGCTTGGCATGCACGCCATCAACCACCATTTGCGCCACATTGCAAGGTGTGGCACCCAACACATCCGTCAGGACCAGTGTACCGGGAGCGGCCAGTTGATCCAGTAGCGCTAGCGCGGCCAGACGACTTTTTTCGGGAGATTCATTGGGCAATACATCCAGCGCCAGTACGCCAGCGGCTGACTCAGGATAGACATGCAACACACACTCCCGCAGTGCACTGGCCAGCGGGGCGTGGGCGATGATGAGGATGCCGGTGTTCATGGTTGTCTTAAACGTTGATTATGGCGTTATTGCAGGGATAGACCCGTGAACAACCTATCGACCGTTTCACCGCTTACCTGATTTGCATATACGGCCACGTGGTAAATATCATTGCCGCTGCCAATCCACAACAGCCGTGCAACTACAGGACTACCGTCCGGGCGCAAGCCCCGCGCGGATACGAGTTGGGGTAACACTGTCAGCGCCGCAGGCATTGCCGTCGCGGCCAGTTGGTCATTCGCCTTTGTCTTTAATTGAAAGGGAATATCCTGCACATCGGTGGCCCGAAGGGCAGTCAATGCCTGTTGGCGCCATTGTTCGCGAACAGTATTTAAATGTTTGTCATCTTTTACACGCACATGGCTGATGGCAAATAGGCCACCACCGGCCTCACAGCCCATCATTTCCATAGTTAGATCCTGATCAGCCAATTGAACGGGACGCTGCGCCTGATCAGGCTTGCAAGGCAGCAGGGCGGTAAGGCCCTGTAGTCGCACCTCCCGCCAGTTCAATGCAGGACTGCACGCCACCAGGGTAAGGGCACTGCAAAATATGAAGAGAAGGTGCGACCTGAGGTCCCTCACTTCAATGCGCCAAACACCTTGCTCAGGATAGAGCTGCCATAGCCCACCGGGTTTTGGCGAATTTTCTTTTCCTCTTCAGAGATCATGAAAAACAGGCCGTCAAGCGTCTTACCGGTTACGTACTGCTGAATATTGGCCTCTTCCTTCTTCATGAGACCCATTTCAGACGCCTTGCCCGCCACATCGTTGTACTTTTGTGCCAAGCCCACCTTCTCCGTGGCCTGACTGACGATCGGCAGAAATTTCACGGCTAAGGCCGGACGCGTTTTGTTGGCAAAGAACTGGGTGACGGCCGTGTCGCCGCCGCCCAGGATGCCCTTGGCGTCGGTCACACTCATGGTCTGTACCGCATTGACCAACAAGTCCTTGGCCATGGGAACCGCCGCCTCGGCGCCGCGGTTCATAGCGGTGATCAACTCATCCACGCGTCCACCCTGTCCCACGGTGCGCAGCAGTTTGACAGCATCCTGCAAAGAACCCGGCAACGAAATGCGAACGCTGTCATTGCCTAGGAAGCCGTCTTGCACACCCAAGAGTCCAATGGCTGATAGAGCGCCTTTTTCCAATGCGGTCTTCAGGCCCTTGGTCGCATCGGTATTGCTGATATCGTCCAACGTAAGAGCATACGCCTGCTGCAACGCGCTGGCGCTCAGCAGGCTTACTATTGATGTAGCGAGTGTGAACTGGCGTCGTTGCATGGGTTTCACCTTAACAATTACCACCCGAAAGAGGGCATCAGTATTATGGTTTCTTTGGGTGAGCTTTGCTCGGCGTCAACTGTTCTAAAACGCCCTATTGCGCGCACGTGCTAAATTCAGGGACTGACTGAAAGGTAACAAGGAATTGCCAGAATCGTTTGAAGATGCGAGAGGTGTGACGCCGCCCAATACACAGCTAATCACACCTGTGTCGGCGGCTGAATTGGCGGGCGTTCGCACCCTCTTCCTGGATTATGCCGGCTCACTCTCGGTTGACCTTTGCTTTCAAAACTTCGAAGCGGAACTGAACGCATTGCCTGGGGAGTATGGCCCGCCACGCGGCGCTCTGGTATTGGCCACCGTGGATGGTGAACTTGCGGGGTGCTGTGCTATGCGTCCACTGGATACGGTGGATTATCCCAACGCATGTGAAATGAAGCGGTTGTACGTCCGCCCTAACTACCGAGGACTGCGTCTGGGCCGTTTACTGGCCGAAAACATCCTTGATGCTGGCAGACTATGCGGATACAACTGCATCCTGCTCGACACACTGGATGACATGGAATCAGCCCGCGCGTTGTACCAAGAGCTGGGATTTGTCGAAATTCCGCCCTACTACTACAACCCCATCGCAGGCGCCCACTACCTTAAGGCAATGCTGTAGTGCGGCCACGGAGATTGGGTATGCGTACTAGCCCTGGGCCTGGGCCAATAGTGTAGCGGCGTCGCTAACCTCGAATTTTCCCGGGCCTTCGATATTGAGGCTCACTACCTTGCCATCTTTAACCAGCATGGAGTAGCGGTTGCTGCGCAATCCCATCCCCTTGGATGTCAAGTCTAGTGTCAGTCCGGTCGCCTGCGCAAATGCCGCACTACCGTCAGCCAGCATACGAACTTTACCTTCGGTCTTCAGGTCGCGCGCCCAAGCGCCCATCACAAATGCATCATTGACACTGACACACCAGATCTCATCAACGCCAGCTGCATGCAAGGCTGCGGCGTTTTCAACGTAGCCCGGAACATGCTTGGCAGAACACGTGGGCGTGTAGGCACCAGGCAATCCAAACAGCGCAATGGTCTTGCCAGCAGTGGCCTTGGATACATCCACAGGATTGGGGCCGAGACTGCAGCCGTTACCTTCAACCTCCGAGTATTCCATCAACACAGCTGCGGGAAGAGTATCGCCTACTTGAATCATGATCGCTCCTGAATAGTGTCTGCACAAATGAATACGGCCCACAATTGTGGGCCGTAACGGCTGTGCCTGCAGGCTTAAGGGGTAAGCCCTTTAGACAGCGATGGCTTTTTGCACCAAACGGGTTGCAACCCAGTTCTTGGTCTTGGAAATCGGTCGGCTTTCCGTGATTTCGATCATGTCACCCATCTTGTACTCGCCCTTTTCGTCATGGGCGTGGTACTTGCTGGACTTGCCAACGATCTTGCCGTAGAGCTCGTGTTTAACACGGCGCTCAATCAGCACGGTCACTGTCTTGGCACGCTTGTCGCTGACCACCTTGCCAATCAAGGTGCGCTTGAGGGATTTTTTAGCTTCCGTCATTTATCGCTCCTTATTTGGCGGACTTGTCAGCGCTTTGCTTCTCGACAAGAATAGTCTTGGCGCGGGCAATATCACGGCGCGCAGTGCGGATCGTGGCTGTGTTGGTGAGTTGTTGGGTGGCTTTTTGCATACGCAGGCCAAAGTGTGCTTTTTGCAGCGCTTTGACTTCCGACTTCAAACCATCAACGTCTTTTTTGCGCAGTTCAGTAGTTTTCATATCATTTGCTCCTGATTACTGGCCAATCATGCGGGCCACGAAAGTCGTACGCAAAGGCAGCTTGGCGGCAGCCAAACGGAACGCTTCACGTGCCAGCTCTTCAGGCACACCAACGATTTCGAACACGATCTTACCGGGCTGAATTTCAGCCACGTAGTACTCGGGGTTACCTTTACCGTTACCCATACGCACTTCAGCAGGCTTTTGGGAAATTGGCTTGTCAGGGAACACACGAATCCAGATACGACCGCCACGCTTCACGTGACGCGAAATGGCACGGCGTGCCGCTTCGATCTGTCGAGCTGTCAAACGGCCGCGATCTGTACATTTCAGACCGAAGTCACCGAAAGCGACCGAGCTGCCTCGGGTCGCGATGCCGGTGTTACGGCCCTTTTGCTCTTTGCGGTATTTCCGGCGAGCGGGTTGCAACATAGTTATTCTCCTTTACCGTCAGCTGCTGCAGCTGGCGCGGCGACTTTGCGAACGCGCTTAACGGTGGGTTTATCGGCGTCAGCACCGGAAGCCTCTACAGGCTTGTCGCTGCCATCGGCGGGTGCCGCATTGCTGCCTTCGGGGCGGCGGGCGCCACGGGGTGCAGGACGGTCAGAACCAGGGCGTGCACCGCCACGGTCATCGCGGCGTGGGCCACGTGGACGACGCTCTTCCTCAGCACGTGGCTCAACAGCGGCGGGCAGGTCGTTACGACCCAACGTGTCACCCTTGTAGACCCAAACCTTGACACCAATGATGCCGTAGGTGGTTTTTGCTTCGGAAGTACCGTAGTCAATGTCAGCGCGCAGGGTGTGAAGTGGCACGCGACCTTCGCGGTACCATTCGCAACGAGCGATTTCAATGCCGTTCAGACGACCAGACGACATGATCTTGATGCCCAAGGCACCCAGACGCATGGCGTTTTGCATAGCGCGTTTCATGGCACGGCGGAACATGATCCGCTTTTCCAATTGCTGCGTAATGCTGTCGGCGATCAACTTGGCATCGATTTCGGGCTTGCGCACTTCTTCGATGTTCACAGCCACAGGAACGCCCAGCTGTTTGCCCAGTTCGCGCTTGAGGTTTTCGATGTCTTCGCCCTTCTTGCCGATCACAACGCCCGGTCGTGCCGAGTAGATCGTGATGCGGGCGTTCTTGGCAGGACGCTCGATCAGCACGCGCGACACCGAAGCGTTCTTCAGCTTGGCCTTCAGGTATTCGCGAACCTTGATGTCTTCCGCCAGCATACCGGCGAAATCCTTGTTGCTGGCGTACCAACGCGAAGACCAGTTACGACTTACGCTCAGGCGAAAGCCGGTTGGATGGATTTTTTGTCCCATATCTTCCTGGCCTCTATTAGTTACCAACCGTCACGTACACATGACACGTGGGTTTACGGATTTGATTGCCACGACCTTTAGCGCGGGCCGTGAAGCGGCGCAGCGATGCGCCTTGTTCGACGTAGATGGTCTTGACCTTCAATTCATCGATGTCAGCACCGTCGTTGTGTTCGGCATTGGCGATGGCGGACTCCAGAACCTTCTTGATGATCACAGCAGCTTTTTTCTGCGTGAACTGCAAAATGTTCAGAGCTTGATCCACCTTTTTGCCGCGGATCAGGTCCGCGACCAGACGGCCTTTGTCCACAGACAAACGCACGCCACGGAGGGTTGCACGTGTTTCCATGGTCACTCCTATTTCTTCTGGACTTTTTTGTCCGCAGGGTGACCCTTGAAAGTACGTGTGAGCGCAAACTCACCCAACTTGTGGCCAACCATTTGATCGGTGATATAGACCGGAACGTGCTGCTTGCCGTTGTGCACGGCAATGGTCAAGCCGATGAAATCGGGCAGGATCATAGAGCGGCGCGACCAGGTCTTAATCGGCTTTTTGTCTTTGGTAGCAACGGCCTTTTCGGTCTTGGCTACCAAATGATGGTCAACAAACGGACCTTTTTTGAGAGAACGAGTCATTTAACCTTCCCCTTACTTCTTGCGACGCGACACGATCATGACCTGCGTGCGCTTGTTGTTACGGGTACGGTAACCCTTGGTCAGATTACCCCAAGGATCGACTGCGTGACGGCCTTCGCCGGTCTTGCCTTCGCCACCACCGTGCGGGTGGTCGACCGGGTTCATCACCACACCGCGAACGGTCGGGCGAATACCCATCCAGCGCTTGACACCGGCTTTACCCAGTTGGCGCAGGCTGTGCTCTTCGTTGGCAACCTGGCCAATGGTTGCGCGGCAGTCGATGTGGATCTTGCGAACTTCACCGGAGCGAATGCGAACCTGGGCGTAAGTGCCTTCGCGGGCCAACAGCGTGGCAGAAGTACCCGCAGAGCGGATGATCTGCGCGCCCTTGCCAACCTGCAGCTCTACACAGTGGATGATGGAACCCACGGGGATGTTGCGGATGGGCAAGGTATTGCCAACGCGGATGGGGGCTTCGGAGCCGCTCATGATGGTCGCGCCAACTTCCAGACCACGGGGAGCAATGATGTACTTGCGCTCACCGTCTGCGTAACACACCAGAGCGATGTGCGCGGAACGGTTAGGGTCATACTCAATACGCTCAACCTTGGCGGGAATAGCGTCCTTGTTGCGAACAAAGTCCACGACACGGTAGTGGTGCTTGTGTCCGCCGCCTTTGTGGCGAGTCGTAATGTGGCCGTTGTTGTTACGACCGGCTTGCTGGAATTGTGGTTCCAGCAAGGCAGCGTGGGGCGCACCCTTGTACAGGTGGTCACGCGAAATCTTCACCACGCCACGACGGCCTGGGGAAGTTGGTTTCATTTTGATAACAGCCATGATTACGCAGCCTCCCCGCCGAGGTTCAGCTCTTGGCCGGCTTTTAGCATCACATAGGCTTTGCGAACATTGTCGCGACGACCATTGGATTTGCCAAAGCGCTTGGCCTTGCCTTTTGTGTTCACCACAGAAACGCCTTGCACTTCCACCTTGAACATCAATTCCACGGCGGCCTTGATTTCGGGCTTGGTAGCGTCTTGCAGCACCTTGAACGTCACAGCATTGGATTTTTCAGCCACCATGGTTGCCTTTTCAGACACGATGGGAGCCACCAGAACCTGCATCAAGCGACCTTCGTCGTACTTGACTTTCGACGTATTGTTCATACGGGCGCTCATGCGAACATCTCCTTGAGTTTGTCCATGGCAGCCTTGGTCACCAATACCTTGCGGTAGTGAACCAGCGACAACGGATCAGCGTAACGGGGCTCCACCACGAGGATGTTGACCAAATTCCGCGATGCCAAGTACAGGTTTTCGTCGACTTCGTCGGCAATCACCAGCACGGACTCGAGATTCATGGCCTTGAACTTGGCCGCCAGCGGCTTGGTCTTGGGAGAGTCAACCTTCAGCGAATCCACAACAGCCAGACGGCCTTCACGGGCCAGCTGGGACAAGATGGAAGCCATACCGGCGCGGTACATCTTCTTGTTGATCTTCTGTGCGAAGTTTTCGTCAGGCATATTCGGGAATATGCGGCCGCCTCCGCGCCACAGTGGCGAGGAAGTCATACCAGCACGGGCACGGCCCGTTCCTTTTTGCTTGAATGGCTTCTTGGTTGAGTGGTGAACCTGCTCGCGGTCCTTCTGGGCGCGTGTGCCTTGACGGGCATTGGCCTGAAAAGCAACCACAACCTGGTGCACCAGATCTTCGTTGTATGCGCGACCAAACACTGTCTCAGGAGCTTCGTATTTCGAAGTAGCCTGACCTTGGTCGTTTAGGAGTTCGAGCTGCATCAGTTCGCTCCTTTCGCAGTTTCGGATTTCGCTTTGACAGCGGGACGCACGGTGACAAAACCGCCGGCCGATCCAGGGATAGCACCCTTGATCAGCAACAACTGACGAGCTTCATCAATGCGGAAAATGTCGAGGTTTTGCGTAGTGACCAAATCATCACCCAGATGACCCGTCATGCGCTTACCAGGAAACACGCGGCCTGGATCTTGGGCCATACCAATGGAACCAGGAACGTTGTGCGAACGGCTATTACCGTGCGACGCGCGTTGCGAGCTCATGTGGTGGCGCTTGATCGTGCCGGCGAAGCCTTTACCGATGGTCGTGCCCTGTACGTCCACCTTTTGGCCAACGGCAAATACGTCAGCAACCGGCACGGTAGCACCAGCTGCGTATTTAGCCGCTGAATCAGCGGATACACGGAATTCTTGAATAATTTCACCAGCTTCCACGCCTGCTTTCGCAAGGTGGCCAGCTGCTGGCTTGGTTACGCGCGAAGCTTTGCGCGAACCGAACGTTACCTGCAAGGCAACATAGCCATCGTTCTCCTGGGTTTTCACCTGTGTCACGCGGTTGTTGGACACGTCTACCACCGTAACAGGAACTGCATCCCCGTCGTCGGTAAATAGGCGCATCATGCCAACCTTGCGACCCAGCAACCCTAAGTGATTGCTAAGACTCATTGTTTTCTCCGTAATCCTCACCACCACAACTTCAATTGGCTGCGATGTTTTGACGTGAGGTACTGTTAATAAAACTTCATTGCACTGCTTGCGCAAAAGCAATGAAGCCTGCGAGTATAACGCGGCCATGCATAATCCGCAAGGCCAACTCAACACTCATTTTTGGCCCCGGTTTTCCACCGGAGCCCTCAGCCCATTACTGGAGCTTGATTTCTACGTCCACGCCGGCAGGCAGGTCGAGCTTCATCAGCGCGTCAACCGTCTTGTCGGTGGGATCCACGATGTCCATCAGACGCTGGTGCGTACGAATTTCGAACTGGTCACGGCTGGTCTTGTTCACGTGCGGTGAACGTAGAATGTCAAAACGCTTCATGCGGGTTGGCAAGGGCACTGGGCCTTTGACGATTGCACCAGTGCGCTTGGCGGTATCCACGATCTCGGCGGCGGATTGGTCGATCAGCTTGTAGTCAAATGCTTTTAGGCGGATGCGAATCTTTTGTTTGGTAGCCATGATGTCTCCTTACGCAATGATCTTGGCAACCACACCCGCACCCACGGTACGACCGCCTTCGCGGATCGCAAAGCGCAGGCCTTCTTCCATGGCAATCGGGTTGATCAACTTCACAGTGATCGACACGTTGTCACCCGGCATGACCATTTCCTTGCCTTCTGGCAACTCGATCGCACCGGTCACGTCCGTTGTACGGAAGTAGAACTGGGGGCGGTAGTTGTTGAAGAATGGTGTGTGGCGGCCGCCTTCGTCCTTGGACAAGACGTAGATCTCGCCCGTGAAGTGGGTGTGTGGCTTGATGGAGCCGGGCTTGCACAGCACTTGGCCGCGCTGCACGTCTTCACGTTTGGTGCCGCGCAACAGGAATACCGACGTTGTCGCCTGCTTGACCTTGGTCGAGCAACTTGCGGAACATTTCGACGCCTGTGCAGGTTGTCTTTTGGGTGTCAGCAATACCGACGATTTCGATTTCTTCGCCGACTTTGACCACGCCACGCTCGATACGGCCGGTCACGACGGTGCCACGACCAGAGATGGAGAACACGTCTTCCACGGGCATCAGGAAAGCACCATCCACTGCACGCTCGGGCATGGGAATGTAGCTGTCCAGAGCTTCGGCCAGCTTCATGATGGCTTCTTCACCCAAAGGACCTTTGTCGCCTTCCAGGGCCAGCTTGGCTGAACCGTGGATGATGGGGGTTGCGTCGCCTGGAAAATCGTATTTGTCCAGCAACTCGCGAACTTCCATTTCGACCAGTTCCAACAGCTCAGCGTCGTCCACCATGTCGCACTTGTTCAGGAACACGATGATGTAAGGAACGCCAACCTGACGGGCCAGCAGGATGTGCTCGCGGGTCTGGGGCATAGGGCCATCAGCTGCGGAGCACACCAAAATAGCGCCGTCCATCTGCGCAGCACCGGTGATCATGTTTTTCACATAGTCGGCGTGTCCAGGGCAGTCCACGTGGGCGTAGTGACGGTTGGCCGTTTCGTATTCGACGTGGGCGGTGTTGATCGTGATGCCGCGCGCTTTTTCTTCTGGCGCTGCGTCAATCTGGTCGTAGCCTTTGGCAGTTCCGCCATATTTGGCTGCCAGCACGGAGGTGATGGCAGCAGTCAGCGTGGTCTTGCCGTGGTCAACGTGGCCAATGGTGCCCACGTTCACGTGGGGCTTGGTACGCGTGAATTTTTCTTTTCCCATTTTTCAATTCTCCAAAAGAGCTATGCCCGTGTGTTGGTTTAATGTTTGCACAATGTTGCTGAATCACTCCGCACGGGCACGGACTGGCACACTGTCGCAGACAATCTTCAAATCAGTTGGGGACAGAGCTAAAGATCTGTCCCTCAAAGATATTACTTAGCCCGAGCCGCCATGATGGCTTCCGACACGTTGCGCGGGGCTTCCGCGTAGTGCTTGAATTCCATCGTGTACGTAGCACGCCCTTGCGACATGGAGCGCAGGGTGGTGGAGTAACCAAACATTTCCGACAGTGGAACTTCGGCCTTGATAGCCTTGCCGCCACCAACCATGTCTTCCATGCCTTGGACCATGCCGCGGCGCGAGGACAAATCGCCCATCACGTTGCCAGCGTAGTCTTCCGGTGTTTCCACTTCCACAGCCATCATTGGCTCCAGAATCACGGGGTTGGCCTTGCGGCAACCTTCCTTGAAACCGAAGATAGCGGCCATCTTGAACGCGTTTTCGTTCGAGTCCACGTCGTGGTACGAACCGAATGTCAGCGTAACCTTGACGTCTACCACAGGGTAGCCAGCCAGCACACCTTGATTCAGTGCCTCAATGACGCCCTTTTCCACCGCAGGGATGAATTCGCGCGGCACCACGCCGCCCTTGATCGCGTCGACGAACTGGAAGCCCTTGCCAGCTTCGTTGGGTTCGACCGTGAACACCACGTGACCGTACTGGCCCTTACCACCGGACTGGCGCACGAACTTGCCTTCGACGTCGACCACTTGCTTGCGAATGGTTTCGCGGTAGGCAACCTGGGGTTTGCCCACGTTGGCTTCCACGCCAAATTCGCGCTTCATGCGGTCCACAATGATTTCGAGGTGTAACTCGCCCTGGCCACCGATGATGGTCTGACCCGACTCTTCGTCGGTTTGCACGCGGAACGAAGGATCTTCAGCGGCCAAGCGGTTCAAAGCGATACCCATTTTTTCCTGGTCGGCCTTGGTCTTGGGTTCCACAGCTTGGCGAATCACCGAGTCCGGGAACACCATACGCTCTAACGTAATCACCGCATTGGGATCACACAGGGTCTCACCCGTGGTGACATCCTTCAAACCCACGCAGGCAGCAATGTCGCCGGCGCGGATTTCGTCCACTTCTTGCCGGTTATTTGCGTGCATTTGCACGATACGGCCGATACGCTCTTTCTTGCCACGCACGGCGTTATACACGGTGTCACCCTTCTTCAGAACGCCGGAGTACACGCGCACAAAGGTCAATTGACCCACAAACGGGTCGGTCATCAACTTGAAGGCCAAAGCGGCAAACTTCTCGCCATCGTCGGCCTTACGAAAGATTTCCTTTTCGTCTTCATCAAAGCCCTTGATGGCTTTAACGTCCAACGGAGAAGGCATCAGTTCAATGACAGCATCCAGCATGCGCTGAACACCCTTGTTCTTGAATGCGGTGCCGCACAGCATGGGCTGGATTTCGCTTGCGATAGTACGGGTACGCAGACCGAAGGTGATTTCTTCTTCGGTCAGGTCGCCTTCTTCCAGGTACTTGTTCATCAACTCTTCCGAGGCTTCGGCCGCAGCTTCCACCATCTTCTCGCGCCACTCTTTGGCAGTTTCCAACAGGTCAGCCGGGATTTCAGTTGTGGTGAACTTCATACCTTGAGAGGCTTCATCCCAAATGATGGCTTTCATCTGGCGTAGATCCACCACGCCCGTGAAATGCTCTTCAGCACCGATTGGAATCACGACGGGCACAGGATTCGCCTTCAGGCGCAGCTTCATCTGCTCCACGACCTTGAAAAAGTTGGCACCGGTACGGTCCATCTTGTTCACAAAAGCCAACCGGGGAACTTTGTATTTGTTCGCCTGACGCCACACAGTTTCCGACTGTGGCTGAACGCCGCCCACAGCGCAGTAGACCATGCAAGCACCGTCGAGCACGCGCATGGAACGCTCGACTTCAATCGTGAAGTCAACGTGCCCAGGGGTATCGATGATGTTGATGCGATGCTCAGGGAAAGACCCGTCCATTCCCTTCCAGAAGCAGGTGGTTGCAGCGGAAGTGATGGTAATACCACGTTCCTGCTCTTGCTCCATCCAGTCCATGGTGGCCGCACCGTCGTGCACTTCACCAATCTTGTGGTTCACGCCGGTATAAAAAAGAATACGCTCGGTGGTAGTGGTTTTACCAGCGTCGATGTGCGCGGAAATGCCAATGTTGCGATAGCGCTCAATGGGGGTAGTGCGAGCCATGATATGTTCCTGTTAAATATGTTCTGAACGCAAAAACCGCGCCACTCGGAATAACTCCAAGTGCAACGCGGCGTAGCGAGAAGGCTTTAGGCTAAGCGCATACCTGCAGACAGTGCAATTCGCACGGCAAGGGTTTGCAACGACGCATAAAGCCTTCGCAGTAGCCGCCTCTTAGAAACGGAAGTGGGAGAAGGCCTTGTTGGCCTCTGCCATGCGGTGAACTTCGTCACGCTTTTTCATGGCGCCGCCGCGGCCTTCAGTAGCCTCCAGCAACTCGTTAGCCAGGCGCTGGGCCATGGACTTTTCACCGCGCTTGCGAGCAGCTTCCTTGATCCAGCGCATGGACAAAGCCAAGCGACGGACAGGGCGCACTTCAACAGGCACCTGGTAGTTGGCACCACCCACGCGGCGGGATTTCACTTCCACCATGGGCTTCACGTTGTTGATGGCAACGGTGAAAGCCTCGACCGGGTCTTTATCGGGGTGCTTCTTCTCGATCAGCTCCAGTGCGCCATAAATGATGCGCTCTGCAACTGCTTTTTTGCCGCCTTCCATGATCACGTTCATGAATTTGGACAGCTCTACATTGCCGAACTTGGGATCCGGCAGGATTTCACGTTTAGGGACTTCGCGACGACGTGGCATTTTTTCACCTCTTTGCTTCAGTTGGCACCCTTGCGGACACCTTGAGAGTTAATCAATAAGACTCTCACTTACTCGACCCAAACAGCGGGTCACTACGTTTATTCACTGCGCCACGCAGCAAACAAACACCTTTTATTTTTTCGATTCCAAGGCTTTCGCCGCGGGCTCAGGTCAATTTACTTGGCCTTTGGCTTCTTTGCACCGTACTTGGAGCGCGACTGCTTGCGGTCTTTCACGCCTTGCAAGTCGAGCGAACCACGAACGATGTGGTAACGCACACCGGGCAAGTCCTTGACACGACCGCCACGAACCAGCACCACGCTGTGTTCCTGCAGGTTGTGGCCTTCGCCGCCGATGTAAGAGATAACCTCAAAACCGTTGGTCAGGCGCACTTTGGCAACCTTACGCAAAGCAGAGTTAGGCTTTTTGGGCGTGGTGGTGTACACACGGGTGCACACACCGCGACGCTGCGGAGAGTTCTGCATGGCAGGGCTCTTCGACTTGATGATCTCGACCTCACGGCCTTGACGCACGAGCTGATTGATGGTTGGCACTTAAGCCTCCTATGACTGAAACGTCCCTAAACGTTTGAATTGGTACGAAAACGTGAATCCCTTCGGAATTTCCGAAAAGCCTTCTACTGTATCAGAAGCAGGGTTTCCCCGCAAGAAAAACTCTGCGGATCTTCCAAATTGGGTGTTTTCGGGGCTTTAACGAATCCACAAGCGCACGGCATCCCACGCGCGGCCCAGGATGCCAGCCTGCTCCACCGCGTCCAGCGTAAGCAGGGGGACCTCAGCCACCAGTTGGTCACCAGACAGGACTTTCAGGGTGCCAACCGTCTGGCCCTTGGTCAGGGGCGCCACCAGTGGGTCAGTGCGCACCACCTGGGTTTTCAGCTTGGCTGCACTGCCGGCGGGGACCGCTACCACGATGGCCAGGGGGCGTCCGAGCTTGACACTGGATTGGGCGCCTTTCCAGACATTGGCCGTCACCACTGCTTGCTCGGCATCAAACAGCTTGACGCCTTCATAGGCGGTAAAGCCCCAGTTCAGCAGTTTTTGCGACTCGTTGGCCCGCGCATTCTCACTGGCAGCACCTAACACGATGGCCAGCAGGCGCCGGCTGCCCGTGGTTCCCGGCGTCCCTGCGGGAGTGCCTGGATTGCCCAGGCTGGCGAAATCGCGCTTCGCAGTTGCCACCATACAGTAGCCTGCAGCCTCGGTGTGACCGGTCTTCAGGCCGTCCACCGTGGGGTCACGAAACAACAGGACGTTGCGGTTGCTGTCGTTGGCTGCCGGTGTGCCGGGGTAGCGGTATTTCTTGATGGCCGAGTAACCAATGTAATCCGGAAAATCGCTCATCAGGCGGGTAGCCAGGATGCTTAGGTCGCGCGCGGTGGTCGTGTGGCCCGCCACGGTCAAACCTTCCGGGTTCTTGTAGCTGGTCGCGTTCATGCCCAGCACTTTGGCCTGGTCGTTCATCATTTGCACAAAGCGCTCGGCCGTGCCGCCCACGCCTTCTGCCAGCGCCATGGTGGCGTCATTGCCCGACTGCACGATCATTCCCTTGATCAGGTCTTCCACCGGCACCTGCATCTTCGGGTCGATGAACATACGCGACCCTGGCATCTTCCAGGCCCGCTCACTAACGCCAAAGGTCTGGGTCAGTGTGATTTTCTTGGACTTCAGGGCGTCAAAAACCAGGTACTCGGTCATCAACTTGGTCAATGATGCCGGTTCCACCGGACTGTCCATATCCTTGGAGGCCAATATCTGGTTGGCACTGACATCCAACACCAGGTAGGCGCGCGCAGCCACTTCGGGCGGTTGTGGCGTTTGGGCGCCCACGGATAAACACACGAAGGCCACAAGGGCTACAAAAAAAGATTTCATGGGAATGTTAGGGAGTCTACGGACAGATGGCGCGCAACCAGGTTGCGCAAAAGCGGCAATTGTCCATGAAAGAAATGGGAGACACCGGGGATTACGGTCACGGGCAAGGTTTGGGGACGCGCCCAGTTCATCACATCCGCCAGTGGCACGGTATCGTCTTGTTGACCGTGGATCACCAGGGTGCGCCGATGTAGCTCCTGCGGCACGGGTGCCACCTCGAACCGGGTCGCGGCCGTGCCTACCAGCACCAGTTGCTCTGGCGCGCGCTGCGGACCCAGCGCAGTCAGGGCATGGCTGACCACAAAGCTGCCAAAGGAAAAACCCGCCAGCGCCAGCGGAACGGGCTCTGGCCCGGCCGTGGCATGGTCAATCACCGCCAGCAAATCCTGCAATTCGCCACGTCCGGCATCATGCACGCCTTCGGTAGCGCCGACGCCCCGAAAATTAAAACGCACGGCGCGCCAACCGCACTGCACAAAAGCCCGTGCCAGGGTCTGAACCACCTTGTTTTCCATGGTGCCGGCAAACAGCGGGTGGGGATGGGTAATAACGGCCACACCGCGCCACACGGCACCCGGCGCCAGCATGGGCAGGTCTTCCAGCGCCTCAATGGTGCCTACTGGCCCCTGCAGGGTGAAACGGCGGGTTTTGGAGTTCAAAGCCTAGCGTCCCAAATGCGGCGGCGTTAGCAGGCGCTCGACCACCTGGCCATTTTTGAGGTGGGATTCCACGATTTCATCGATATCCTGCTCGTCCACATAGGTGTACCAGACACCTTCCGGGTACACCACGGCAATGGGGCCGGCAGCACAGCGGTCCAGGCAGCCCGACTTGTTGACCCGCACCTGGCCAGGGCCAGCCAAGCCGGCTTCCTTGACCAGCTTCTTGCAGCGATCAAACGCCTCTTGAGCACGGTGTTGGGCGCAGCATTCCTCACCGTTCTTGCGCTCATTGAGACAGAAAAAAATGTGCCGCGCGTAGTACGGTGGCTGGATGTTGGTGGACTGGGTCATGGGACGATTCTAATTTTTTGAATCGCGTGTCCACATCAAAGACAGTACATAGACCACCACAGCGTAAGGCCACAGCCAGCCCAGCCATTGGGCCAGTCCATGAAAGCGAATGAAGCGCCCCTGTTCCCAAGCCTGCAGGGTCTGGGTGAAATAGGCACTTGCAGGCGCCTCATTCAAAAGGCTGAGGTAGATGCCCAGGGACAGCAGCAGCAGCGCGGCGCTGGTGCGCCAAGGCACAAAGGCCAGCCCCAACGACAACAGCACGGCCAACAGCATGCCCATCTGCGCCGGCAAACCCAGCCAGGCCCAGGCATGGGTTGGCCCCCAGCTCAACGCCGCCGACAGTGCCGACACCGCCAGCCCAGCCCCAATGACCATGAACACAATGGCCAGCCGACGCAACCTAGCACGTACCACGCAAAAGGCCAACAAGCAGGGGATCAGCAGACCCAACATCACGCAGACCATCTCGGCACTCGGGACCAGGGGCTGCAACTCAGTTTCTCGCAGGGGCAACCACTCCAGAAACGGAGTGTCCACCAGTTGCGCACCCAGAGCATCTTCCAGTCGTTCCAGCACCTGCCCCAGACCAAACGGTACAGCAGCCGGAAACAACAGCGACAGGGGCCACAGAGCCAACAGCACAATGCCGCCACGCGAATGGGGGACAAACCAGCGCGCGCGAATCTGGCTCCAGCGGTCAATAGCACCCAATTGGGCCAAGACAACGGTAGAAAGCGCACCAAAACAGGCCCCAAAGGTGTCCAGCAGCAGATCTTCACGCGAAGGCACGCGGGCGGGCAAGTAACTTTGCAACGCTTCCATGCAAAACGCCAACACAAAGGCTACCAACGCGGGCACCAAAATCGCATGGCGAACACGCCCCGAGCGCAGGGCGCCCAATGCCAGCAGGCCACCAAAAGGGGCGTAACCCGCCACATTGATGGCCACGTCAAAGCCGGTCCAGTAGCGTGGCAGTGGTGCCGTAAGAAAGGCCCAGGGGACGATACCTTGGTCGCGCCACTCGGCAAACGGGTACAGGCTGGCATAGACAATCAAGCCCACATACACCAAGGCCAGTGGCCAGGCAGCCGATTTGTGCATAGGTCGCTCTAAAACGGCTTAAGCACCACAAGAATGATTGTCGCCAACATCAACAACACTGGTGCCTCATTGAACCAGCGAAACCACACATGGCTGCGCGCCATAGTATCGGCCTCGAACTTCTTGAGAATGACGCCACAGCCATGGTGGTAACCGATGGTCAGCAACACCACGACCAGTTTGGCATGCATCCAGCCATTGCCCGGCCCCCATCCAATACGAAAGCCTATCCAAAGCCATAACCCTAAACCCACTGCAGGTACCGCAATGATGGTCATGAAGCGCAGCAGCTTGCGCGCCATCAGCAGCAGGCGCTCGCGCTCCGCCTCCGAGCCCGGCGGCACCATGGCCAGGTTGACAAAAATGCGTGGCAAATAAAACAGCCCAGCGAACCAACTGGCAATAAAAAAGATGTGGAACGATTTGACGAGGAGGTAGGCCATTGGGGAAGTTTAGCGCCGCCAGGTCGCCCCCAATGCGTGTGCGCCCTCTTGGTGTGCAGCGAACCATGCGTAGCGAGGAGCTTGGAAACAAATTGAGAGCAAAAAAACCCCAGCACAAGGGCTGGGGTGGTAAGCCTATTTGCTGTCACACATCAAGGCCCCGCTCAGGGAGGAAAAGCGGGAGATAGCAAGCTACCCGGGATGCAATTTAGCAAAGTTGTTGCAGCTTTGCAAGTGGCTTTACGAAATACCCGCATCAAAGGAACCCGTATTTTCCACAGCCCAGTGATCGGCAGCGAATGGTTCCGCCAGCGCACTGATCAGCGGGGGTTTCAGAATCAGGCACAATTTTCCCCATGACGCCCTATGCCCCCTACCCCCTTGGCCGCCCGCGCCGCCTGCGCCGCGATGTTTTTACCCGCAACCTGGTGCGCGAAAACACGCTCAGTGCGCATGACCTGATCTACCCGGTTTTCGTGGTGGACGGCCAAAAGCAGCGCGTCGCCATTCCCTCCATGCCCGGAGTGGAACGCCTGAGCCTGGACCTGCTGCTACCGGTGGCAGAGGAATGCGTGAAGTTGCAGATTCCGGTTATGGCGCTGTTCCCGGTGATCGACCAGTCGCTGAAAAATTACGAAGGCTCTGAGGCGCTGAACCCCGACGGCCTGATCCCACGTGTGGTGCGGGCCCTCAAGAAAGAGTTTCCGCAACTCGGGGTCATGACCGACGTGGCGCTGGACCCCTTCACCAGCCACGGCCAAGATGGCCTGCCTGACAAGCGCCCCGAGGCCGAGGGCTACATCCTGAACGACGAAACCGTGGCCATGCTGGTGCAGCAGGCCATGACCCAGGCCGACGCCGGCGTGGACATCGTCGCCCCCAGCGACATGATGGATGGGCGCATTGGCGCCATCCGCGCGGCGCTAGAGGCCAAGGGTCACATTCACACCCGCATCATGGCTTACAGCGCCAAATATGCGTCCGCGTTTTATGGACCCTTCCGCGATGCGGTGGGCTCCGCCAGCAACCTGGGCAAGAGCAACAAAAAGGTCTACCAGATGGACCCCGGCAATACAGACGAGGCCCTGCGCGAAGTGGCCATGGATATTGCCGAAGGTGCAGACATGGTAATGGTCAAGCCCGGCATGCCCTACCTGGACGTGGTGCGCCGCGTCAAAGATGAGTTCAAGATCCCGACCTTCGCCTACCAAGTATCGGGCGAATACGCCATGCTACAGGCCGCTGCGCAAAATGGCTGGCTGGACCGCGAGGCCGTGATGTTGGAAAGCCTCTTGGCCTTTAAGCGCGCCGGTGCTGATGGGGTTCTCACTTACTTTGCCGTTGAAGCCGCCAGAATACTACAAAAACAATAGCTACTAGCGTACATTCCACGAGGGCTAGAACCCTGTTTTATCCATACCTTTCCAGCAAAAACCGATGCGCATCTTTCACATTCAGGCCAGCGGAATTACCGAAAGTAATGATCTGGATGCGCTGACGGCGGCTGGTCGCCCAGCCCACGGCTTTGTCTGGGTGGCCTGCACACGGCACGAGTTCGAAGTGCAACAAGGCACCGTGCAGGCCATGCTGTTTGCCCTGTCTGGCCAGCAGCTGGTGGACCTTCACATCTCGGACCTGATGAACAACCATCTGCCGTCGCACTACGACTACACCTCGCAGTACGACGTGCTCGTATTTCGCCGCCTGGCGGCCGGCACGCACAACGCCGACCCGGAGCACCCGGGTGAAATACTGACCCGTGAACCCACTCGCGGTGGTCCGCCCATTTTGCGGCGTATCGACACCAGCCCCGTGGCCTTTGCCGTGTTCGACCATGTTCTGTTGACCGTGCACCCCACTGACTGCAGCGCACGCGACACTTACGTCATCAAACTGATACAGGCCGCCAGCAGCGAATCGCGTGCGGCCGGCGCCCGCTTGCCCACCAGCCCGGCGGACCTGATGCTGCGGGTGGTCAACCAGATGGTGGACGGTTTTCTGGAACTGCGCCGCGAACTGACCCACCAGTTGGACCATTGGCAAACCGAGTTGCTCAACCCCAAAACCCGCTTCAACAACTGGAACTCGCTGCTGGATGCGCGCCTGTCGCTGCACACGCTGGACGAAATCTGCGAAGACCAGCGCTCAGCGCTGCAAGACTGGATCGAGGCCGTCAAAACCTGGCCCGATGCCGACACGCCCGCAGGACAGCGCGAGCGCGACTTGCTGCAGGTACGCAGCCGCGACGTGCTGGAGCACATCGAACGCGTGGTGCACCATGTACGCCGCCTGGAGCAAAGCGTGGAGACCGCCGTGCAGATGCACTTCAACGTGCAGGGCAGCCGCACCAACGACATCATGCGCACGCTCACTGTGCTGACCGCTATCTTTTTACCGCTCAACCTGATTACCGGTTTCTTTGGCATGAACTTTGACGGCCTTCCGCTCATTCACCGGCAAAGTGGCGCCTGGATGGCGGTTGGATTTATGGTCGTCATTTCTGTCGGTCTGGTGGTATTGTTCTGGCGCAAACGCTACTTGGCGCGCTCGGGAAGATAGCGTCGACCATGACTCATCAAACTTGCAACTTTCCAAAGAACTACTTTGATTTGCTCACTACCTATGGTTAATGCCGACAAGGCACAACCATCCGACAGCACAGTGATGCAATGGCCCATTGAACTGTTGCGCGGTATTGCTGCCTTGATGGTGGTTTTTGCCCATTACTGGGGACTAGCCGGCGTCAAGGCCGGTTTGTTTGTGTATTTTATTACTGGCGTCGACCTATTTTTTGTTATCAGCGGGTATGTCTTTGCACCTTATTTTTTTGGAAAAACGCTCCATCCTCAATCATTTTTTATAAAGCGATTTTTCAGAATCTACCCGCTATACGCCTGCTCATTGCTGATTTATGTTTTCTTGAAATTTTCTACCAGTCAGGAGGCGAAATACCTCGTCACGCATTTGTTTCTTCTTTATACGACGGAGTCTCGAGAAATAGCTTTCTATTACAACCAAGCCTATTGGAGCCTGCCCGTTGAGATCGAATTTTACCTATTCCTTCCCGCGTTGGCCTATATCGCACGATTAAAAGGAGGGCTCTTCGTGATGGTTGCGCTTGCTCTAGTTTTGCATTGTGTTATTGCGTTTTTTAGCCCAACAGACATGCGAATGGCAAATAACTTTCTTGCCTTTAGTGTCCATTTGCCAGGGTTACTTATCGAGTTTCTATTGGGCGTTATTGCATGGCAGATATCGCGAAACGAACTGACAGCCCGCGCGCGATTCTTGATGATCTTCGCAGGTGCTGCACTTTGGGTCATTGCCGCTTGGGTTTTCTCGTTTTACTTTGCCCGTGGTGGTGACAACGCCGTGATGGAAAACGACGTTCTTCGTGGAAACATCGGCCTTTTTGCAGCCCTAGCATTCATGCCTATTGTGGCTGCGCTAGGGCGATTTGGGCAGCGTGCACCCCCTTGGCTGAGAATCGTGTCCGTCTGGCTTGGAAACTTGAGTTTTGGGATCTATCTTTTTCACAATGCAGCCCCTCAAATCTTGAATCTCTGCGGAGTAATCGCACCGCCCGTGGTTTTCGCTGCTCTATGCATAATTCTTACTTTTTTGATAGCGCAGGTTTTGTATGTTTGGGTGGAAAATCCATCTAGAAACTACGGCCGCGCAGTAGCAAGTTGAATACACATAAGTCGATGTGCAATGGTCCAAGCATGCCCAACGATCCCACGTCAATGATGTAGAGGAACGTCCGATGCATCACTTGGCCACTGCTTACTGATTGGCTGCGACAACGCGCCGCATTTTGTCGTCAAGGGAACCATTTATGCACAGACTACTGATGCTCCTCGCTGCCACCGTCTCCGGCTTTGTTTTGTCGCTGCCAGCCCATGCTATCTACTCACGCACCATCAACGTGCCCATGTCGGCTAACGGCCAGAGCGCGATCGTGGACGGCAACGCCATCAAAGGCATTTACCTGGACCTGCTGATTCCGGCCAGCAAAATACCCAAGCGCGACGCGTACGGCTGCTTTGTTCCCCCGATCCGCAACCGCGCCATGCTGATAACCCTGAGTAGCGGGCACGCCCCCATCAAAAGCACGCAGGATTTGTTGGCGCAAACCGACCTCAAAATCGTCCTGGTGCGTGGCTTTGACGATGGCCCGGCTTACCAAGAACTGATCACCACGCTGACTCAGCAAGGGCGCTTGATTCTGGAGGTGGATGCACTATCGGTTGCGCGCCTGCTCAAAAGTGGCGCGGCCGACGCCACCATCATGGCCCCCAGCATTCTGGCCGGTGCATTACAAGACGACGAGCGCGCAGCCAAATCGGGCGTGGTGTGGAAGGGCTTTCAGCAATACTACGCGCCGGCTGTGCTCAACGGCAGCATCGCCCCACTATAGAACCCCAGCATGCAACCCATTGTCTTGATTACCGGTGGCTCGCGCGGCATTGGGGCGGCCACCGCTCTGCTGGCCGCCCGGAAGGGTTACGCCGTGGCGGTGAACTACACCAGCAACTCACTCGCCGCCGACGAGGTGGTACGACAGATCCGCGACGGTGGTGGCTCAGCCATCACGGTGCAGGCTGATGTGGCGGTCGAATCGCAAGTGCTGGCCATGTTTGACAAGATCGACGCCAAGCTCGGCCCCTTGAGCAGCCTGGTCAACAACGCCGGCGTGGTCGATGTCGCCTGCCGGGTGGACACCATGACGGTAGAGCGCCTGCAACGCATGTTCACCACCAACATCATCGGCTCGTTTGTCTGCGCACGCGAAGCCGTAAAACGCATGAGCACGCGCCACGGGGGCAGTGGCGGCAGCATCGTCAATGTCTCCAGCGCAGCATCGCGAGTTGGGTCGCCCGGCCAGTATGTGGACTATGCTGCCAGCAAGGGGGCCATCGACACCTTCACCCTGGGTCTGGCCAAAGAGGTGGCTGCTGAGGGCATCCGCGTCAACGCAGTGCGCCCCGGCATCATAGCCACCGACATCCACGCCAGCGGTGGCGAGCCCGACCGGGCCCAGCGCCTGGCCACCCAGCTACCCATGCAGCGCCCCGGCACCGCACTGGAAGTGGCCCAGGCCATTGTCTGGCTGATGGGCGTTGACGCCAGTTACACCACCGGCGCCCTGTTGGATGTGAGCGGCGGACGCTGAACGGTCCACATCAAACGGCATACTCGCACCATGGATTTCAAACCCCTCATCACCCTGCTGGCCATCGTCAACCCGCTGGCGATCGTGCCGTTTTTTATCCACTACACGCAGGGCTTCACGCGCGAACACCGCCGCCGTACCGTTGTCATTTCGTCGTTCAGTTGCTTTGTGGTGATTGCCACCAGCGCACTGGCTGGCCTGCAAATTTTGAATTTTTTCAGTATCTCGCTGGCCAGCTTTCAGGTGGGCGGCGGCATGTTGTTGTTGACGTCGGCGTTGAATATGCTGAACGCCCAGCCAGCCGAAATCAAGCCCAGCACGAATGAAATGGAAGACGGCGCAGCAAAAGCTGCGCGCGGCGCCAGCATTGCCGTGGTGCCGCTGACCATTCCGCTCTTAACCGGCCCAGCCACCATGTCCACCGTCGTCATTTATGCCGAAAAGGCCAAGACCTTTTGGCAACTGAGCACATTGGTGGGCTACGGCGTGGTCATCGCATTGGCCACCGCTTTTTGCTTTGCCTTGGCACAACCGATTGCCCGTGTGCTGGGCAAGACTGGCATCGACGTCATGACGCGGCTGATGGGCCTGATCCTGGCTGCGCTAGCGGTAGAAGTGATGTCGGATGGATTGGTAAAGTTGTTTCCGGCGCTAGGGCATTGAACCCCGTCATTGCGCCGACGCCTTCTCCACCTGCTCCAGCCACTCTGCAATCTCCGCCACCACCGCATCCACCGCCAACGTGAGCGCGCGCACGCCGCCGGCTGCGTCTTGCGTGGGTGCCGGGCGCTGCACCACGAAGCTGCGCTGGGCCACCAGGCGATCAGCGCCTGCGTTAGCTTGGCCAACAGTGGCACGCAGGCGGACCAGGCCCGTGCTGTGCTCGGCACTGTCAAACAACTGGCTGAACTCGTCCAACTCCACGTGCATGGACATGGATTTAGCAGATTGAGAAATGGCCAGCCCTTGGGCGGCGTTGAGCACGGCGCGGCGCTGGCCCAGGTGCTCGCGCAAGCGCTGGCGCAGCAGTTGGGCGGGGGTCATGCTCCAGCGGGCCTGGGCGTAGGGGCGCAGTTGCTGGGCGTCGCTGTAGGCCAGACGGTAGAGCACGGCGGTGCTGTCCAGCGCGGCACTGGTGTCCACCTCTGCCAACACCAACGCTGGCAGGTTGGCCATGCGGTTGGCGGGGGCGTCGACCACGGGGCCTGGGCCAAAGTCGTACACCGTGGCGCGCGGGTGGGGCTGCATCTGTGCGCAGCCCGTCAAAGCCAAAATCATCAAGCCAAATAGGGCTCTAGCCCTCGTCGAATATACATAACCAGCTATTATTTTCATAGCAATCCTTGAATGATACTGTGCAAATCAGTGCGCCTTACGCTTTAGCGGGCGTTGGGCTGCGAAAAACCGGGCTCGCCCGGGCCGGGCAGCACGGTGCCGTTGCCCAATAGCAGGGCCTGCGGATTGTCATTGACCGTTTCCACCGCGCGGCCGATGTGGCGCACAGTGCGCGCGGTGTCGTCCACTGTGCGGTTGATGCGCGGCACCAGAGTGGTGTTGAGGGTTTTGCCGGTGGTCAGCAGTGTGTCGCTGCCCTGGGCGATGGCGTCCAGCGTGCCACCCGGGCCACTCATGCGCTCGGACATGCGCTTGAAGGCATCGGCCGAGGTGCCCACCGAATCCGACATCTCGCCCAGGCGGTCGGCGTTGGTTTTGAGGCTCTTGAACGCAACGCCAGCATCCTTCACCATACCGCCCAGGTTGGACTGGTCAACGGCGTGGGCCAACTGGCCAATGTTGGCAGCGGCTTGGCCCATGTGGTCAATGGCGTCCATCAGCTTCTTCTGGTTGCCGGCAGCCAACAACTGGTTGACGTGTTGGCTGGCTTCGTCCAGTTGGGTAAGCAAGCCGGCTCCTTGATCGGACAGGCGCGACAGAAGGCTGGCGTGCATGGGGATGCGGGGGGGCTGTTCATCATTGGTGGCCAGGGCTTGCGATGGCGCACCAGAGTCATCCAGCTGAATGAAGGCCAGCCCGGTCACACCCTGAAAACCCAGCGTGGCAAAAGTAGCGGTGGTCATGGGTGCCGTGCCGTCCACGGCAAAGCGCACCAACACGTTGCCGGCTTTCTCGCGGTCCAGCGCAATCGACTGTACGCGCCCCACAGTCACGCCCTTGTAGCGCACAGGGGCCTGTTCTTGCAGGCCAGTTACGCTTTCGTGGCTGGAGATTTCGAACAAGCGGTGCTCACCCGTGTCGCGCGTGAGCCAGGCAGCCAGCCCCACCAGCATGGCGACCACCACCAACACAAAAGCGCCAGCAGCCAAGGCGTGTGATTTGTTTTCCATAAGACTCCCTTTCTACACAGCGTAAGGGTGCAGACGCAACAACTCTTGCGCGCGCATGCCCCGGCCACCCAGAAAAAACTCCCGCACAAAGGGGTGGTCAAAAGCAATGACCTCCTTGGGCGGGGCATCAATGATCACGTGTTTGTCGGCCACCACGGCCACGCGGGTGCTGATTTCGTAAATGGTATCCAGGTCGTGCGTGACCATTACCACGGTCAGGCCCAGCTCCTGGTGCATGGAGCGCAGCAAATTGCAAAACGCGTCAGAGCGGTCCGGGTCCAGCCCGGCGGTGGGTTCGTCCAGCAACAGCAAAGGCGGGTCCATGATGAGGGCACGCGCCAGCGCCACGCGCTTGACCATGCCGCCCGACAGATCAGATGGCATTTTGTGCGCGTGAGCCGGTTCCAGACCCACCATCTGGAGCTTGACCATGACAGCATCACGCACCAGGTCTTCTGGCAGGGTGCCCAGTTCACGCAAGGGAAAGGCGATGTTCTCCAACACCGTAAAGGCCGAGTACAACGCCCCGTGCTGAAACAGCATGCCAACGCGGGCGGCAGCACCGGCACGGGTGAGTTCGGCGGCCGTATGCCCCAGCACGGTAATGCTTCCGCGCGCGGGCACCGTCAGCCCCAAAATCTGGCGCAACAGTGTGGTCTTGCCGCTGCCCGAGCCGCCCACGATAGCGAGCAATTCGCCCCGGGCGATCGTCAAGTTCAGGTCCTTATGAATCACCGAATCCACACCGGCGGTACGGAACACGGTCCACAGGTTGCGAATTTCGATCACTGGCGCGGCGCTCGTACGACCTGCCGTTGGGACGCCAGCAGGCAGATCAGCCCCATGCCCTGGTAAATCCTGGGTGCTCATATCCCGACGTCCTTGAACACCACTGCAAACAACGCGTCCACCAAAACCACCATGGTGATGCTGGTCACCACCGATGTGGTGGTGCCCTCGCCCAGACTCTGCGTATTGGGCAGTACGCGCAGCCCATAGTGGCAACCAATGAGCGCAATCATCAACCCAAACACCGCCGACTTGGCCACCGCCAGCCACAGGTTCGACACCAGCACCGCCTTGGCCAGCGCAGTGACAAAGTAGGCCGGCGTTAGCCCCATGACCATATCGGCTGCCAGCATGCCGCCCAGCAGCGCGGCAAGGGTGGTCCACACCGCCAGCAGCGGCATCACCACCGTCATGGCCAGGGCGCGTGGCATTACCAGCCGGAAGCCTTTGGGAATGCCCATGACCTGCATGGCGTCCAGCTCTTCAGTGACACGCATCACGCCAATTTGCGCGGTGATGGCCGAGCCGGACCGCCCGGCAATCAAGATGGCCGCCAATACCGGCCCGAGTTCGCGGATGAGTGAAATGCCCAGAATGTTGACGATAAAAGCGTCCGCACCAAACTGGCGCAACTGCTGCGACATCAGGTAGGCCAGCACCACGCCAATCAAAAACCCCAAGAGCGCTGTAATCGGCAAGGCGGTGGCGCCAATGCGGTAAATGTGACCCGAAATATCGCGCCACGGCGCCTGGCGCGGATGGCGTACCAACTGCACCACATCCAACAATAGTTGGCCGATTAGACGCACCGCACCCAGCACGTGTTCTTCGCGGCCCATCACCCAGGCACCCAGGTGCAGAAAGTGGTCGGTGGCGCGGGAGATTCGACGTGGCGGCAGCTTCGAAGAGAACTTGGCCACCCGTTCCAGCATCGCGCGCTGGGCTGGGCTGGCCTGCAGCGTGTCGGGCCACTGGCGGTGCCAGCTGTTCCACAACAGTTGGGCACCGGTGTGGTCGAAGCGTTGCAGGGCACGCAGGTCCCAGTGCCAGATCTGCCAGTCAGCCGGTAGCGCTGCCAGATCAGCCTGCGCACTTTCCCAGTGCGCGATGGAGGACAGCGACTCGGCCGTCCAGCGCCCCTGCACGCGCACACTGCGGCCTTCGGGCGTTTGCTCGAATGCAATGCGGGGCTGGGATTCCTCCATGGTGATGCGTTCCAGTGACGTTGCGGGGTTGGGTGACAGCGAAGTACCGCATGGTACAACGCCCACAGCGTTTGCGGCAAAATAGCACACCAGCCCTCGCAGACATTACACAAGCAGCTACCAAATAAATAGCAAAACCAGGAAACCCCATGAACACCCTCAACAGCACCTACACCTCCACCCCCGAACTATCGGCCGAACTACGCGGCCCAGTGCTGTGGCTCACCATCACCCGCGAGGAGCGGCGTAACGCCATGAGCCACGGCGTGCTGGCCGCGATGGCGCAGGCGATGGGCGCGGCGCAGACGGATCGCAGCGTGCGCGCCATCGTTATCACCGGTGCTGGCAGTAAGGCGTTCTGCGCGGGTGCTGATCTGCAATCCGCCAAGGCCTTTACCACCGACTATTCCGAACCCCACGGCCATCTGGCCCAGGTGCTGCGCGTGGCCAAGGCCAGTACCGTGCCGCTGATCGCCCGCGTTAACGGCGCCTGCATGGCCGGCGGCATGGGCTTGATGAGCATGTGCGATATGGCCGTAGCCGCCAGCCACGCGGTGTTTGGTTTGCCCGAGGTGAAGGTGGGCGTGTTCCCCGCCCAGGTGCTGAGCGTGCTGCAGCACCTGATCCCCCGGCGCAAGCTGGCCGAGATGTGCCTGACCGGTGAACCCATCACCTCGGCCCAGGCACTGGAATACAACCTGGTAAATTATGTGGACGATGACCTCGACGCCAAGTTGCAGTGGCTGCTGGACCGGTTGCTGGACAAATCCCCGGCCGCCATTCGCCGGGGGCTGTACACCATGAAGAAGGCCGAGGCGATGTCGTTTGAAGAAAGCATGTCCTTCACCGAAAGCCAGATTGCTCTGTTTACGCTGACGGAGGATGCAAAGGAAGGGCAGCGGGCGTTTCAGGAGAAGCGCAAGCCGCTGTGGGCGGGGCAGTGATGCCCGCGCAGACTGCGTCAGCTTATCCACACGCTTCGTCGATTAGGATGGGCCATGAGCGACACCACTTTTGACTACATCATCATCGGCGCCGGCACGGCCGGCTGCCTGCTGGCCAACCGCCTGAGCGTCGACGCCTCCAAGCGGGTTCTGCTGATTGAAGCCGGCCGCAAAGACGACTACCACTGGATTCACATCCCGGTGGGCTACCTGTACTGCATCGGCAACCCGCGCACCGATTGGCTCTACAACACCGAGCCCGATGCCGGGCTGAACGGCCGCTCGCTACGCTATCCGCGCGGCAAGACCTTGGGTGGCTGCAGCAGCATCAACGGCATGATTTATATGCGCGGCCAGGCACGCGACTACGACCAATGGGCTCAACTGCTGGGCGACGCCACTTGGGGCTGGAACCATTGCCTGCCGTACTTCATGCTGCACGAAGACCACCACAAGGGTGCCAACGCTTTGCACGGCGCACGCGGCGCGACCCCGGAACTGATGCACAAGAACGGCAACCTCTACCGCAAGCTGCTGCGCCACCACAACGCCGGTGGCGAATGGCGGGTCGAGAAGCAACGCCTGCGCTGGGACGTGCTCGATGCCTTTGCCAAGGCTGCTGTACAAAGCGGCATTCCCGCTACCAACGACTTCAATCGTGGCGACAACGAGGGTGTGGGCTACTTCGAAGTCAACCAGAAAGCCGGCTGGCGCTGGAATACAGCCAAAGCCTTTTTGCGCCCCACCTGCTATGCGCGGCCCAACTTTGAACTATGGAACAGCGCCCAGGTAAGCAAACTGTTGTTGGAGCCCGCCAGTGCCGGCGGTGGTCCGCTGCGCTGTACCGGCGTGCAGGTGTGGGATGGCAGCAGCATGGTTGAGGCATTAGCGCGCGCTGAAGTAATTTTGTGCGCGGGCTCCATTGGTTCGCCGCAGATTCTGCAACTCTCTGGGTTGGGACCAGCACAACGACTGCAATCGCTGGGTGTGCCAGTTGCAAAGGACATTCCCGGCGTGGGCGAGAACTTGCAGGACCATCTGCAGATTCGTGCCGTGTTCAAGGTAAAGAACACCACCACACTCAACACCCAGGCTGCCTCGTTGTTGGGCAAGGCCAAGATCGGGCTGGAGTTTGCACTCAAGCGCAGTGGCCCCATGAGCATGGCCCCCAGCCAGTTGGGCGCGTTCACCCGCAGCGATCCGGCTCAGCCCTACCCCAATCTGGAATACCACGTGCAGCCGCTGAGTCTGGAAGCGTTTGGCCAACCACTGCACAGCTTCAATGCCATAACAGCCAGCGTGTGCAACCTCAACCCCACGAGCCGCGGCACGGTTCACATTCGTTCTGCGCGTTTTGAAGATGCACCCGCCATTGCACCCAACTACTTGAGCACCGATGGGGACCGCAAAATTGCAGCCGACTCCTTGCGCTTGACACGCGCCATCATGGCTCAGGCCGCCATGCAGCCGTTTGCGCCGGAGGAATACAAGCCCGGTGTGCAGTTTCAATCCGACACCGAACTGGCCAAGTTGGCGGGTGACATTGCCACCACCATCTTCCACCCTGTCGGCACTACCAAGATGGGCCACGAGGACGACGCCATGGCGGTGGTGGACGGCCGCCTGAAGGTGCACGGCGTGGCCGGCCTGCGTGTGGTGGATGCTGGCGTGATGCCACTGATTACCAGCGGCAACACCAACTCGCCCACACTGATGATTGCCGAGAAGGCGGCGCAGTGGATCATGGAGGACGCCTACGCCGAAATGAAGGGTTAATCCCAATGCGTCAACTGACGCTTGCCGTTACAGTCGCGTCACTCAAAGGTAAACGGCAACTGCAGCCAGATGGAAGAAAGCCGAGGAGACGGCAAGTAACAAGCAATAATTTCTGCACCCACCTTGAGGTGCAGCTCACAAAAGCACTGACCCAGTCAGTGCTTTTTTTTCGCCTGTCCAACCTTCAAGAAAGCCTCCATGCCCTCACGCACACTACTCCAATGCATAGGGTGCAGCCTCGTCGCCCTGCTGCTCACCGCCTGCGCCCTCGACCCCATCCTGCCAGGCATGACGCGTGAAGCGGTACTGGCCCGCATGGGACCTCCAGGGCGCGTAGTGCCCTTGGCGTCCGGAACGCGCCTGCAATACTCTCGCCAGCCAGCCGGGCAGCAAGCCTTTATGGTCGACCTCGATGCCAGCGACCATGTCGCGCAGGTCCGCCAGGTTTTGGTGCAACAGGAGTTCGCCCGCATAACACCGGGCACATGGACGCGAGCCGATGTGGAGCGCGAGTTCGGACGACCCGCCTCAGTGGACCGTGTGGCGAATTGGCCCAGCGACATCCTGACTTACCGCTGGTATGAGGTGCAGGACATGTTCTATTGGGTCTACCTGGACGCAGCCAACGTAGTGCGGCGCACGGAACAGGGCATCGAATACCACCATGACGACATGAATTAGCAACTTGCTCTCTATTCGATAACACACCGCAATCTGGCGGCGATGCGAAAATGAATCCATGGAATTGATCGTTATTTCGCTGGCCTCGCTGCTGGCTGGTTTTGTTGACTCGATCGTGGGCGGCGGCGGCCTAATCCTGGTACCTGCTCTGTTCGCCGTCTTCCCCGCTGCGCACCCTGCCACGCTATTTGGTACGAACAAGGGCGCCTCAATCTGGGGCACCAGCATTGCCACCGTACAGTACAGCCGCCGCGTGCAGATGCGCTGGCACGCATTGGTGCCCGCAGCCGCCGTATGTTTTGCCGCATCACTGGGCGGCGCCTGGCTGGTGACTGTGGTGTCACCCGACTTTCTGCGCAAGGCCCTGCCGCTGGTGCTCCTGGTGGTGCTGGCTTACACCCTGGCAAAGAAGGAGCTGGGTCGTGAGCACGCACCGCGCTTTGCCGGCCAGCGTGAAGCCCTGATGGCCTGCGGCATTGCTGCAGTCATCGGTTTTTATGACGGATTTTTTGGGCCCGGCACCGGCAGCTTCTTTGTATTTTTGCTGGTGCGCTTGCTGGGCTACGATTTTTTGAACGCATCGGCCGGCGCCAAGTTGCTCAACACCGCGTCCAACCTGGCGGCCATCTTGTTGTTTGCACTCAAGGGCCATGTTTGGTGGCACTTTGTGCTGGCCATGGCCATCGCCAATGTGCTGGGCAGCCTGGCCGGCACACACCTGGCGCTCAAGCACGGCACTGGATTTGTACGCGGCGTTTTCATCTTCGTAGTGTCGGCGCTCATCCTCAAAACCAGTTACGACGCTTTCCTGCGCTGAGCGCAGACCGATGCGTTAGCGGGGAGCCGATGGAACAGCGGCAACTGGTGGGCTGGCAGGCGCACTTGCCGCAGATGCAGCAGCCTGGGGCGTGGCCGGGGCAGATGCGCTGCCACGGGGCCAGGGAACAGTGGATGCCAACACCGGTTTGCCCATTGGCACTGTGGCCTGCCCTTTGCTCACAGCGGCCAAATCTTGTTCGTTGGGGTACTGGCCCATCAACCAATAGTCGAACGCCCGCCTTGCAATGGGTGCAGCCGACGCTGCGCCGAAACCGGCGTTTTCAACAATGACAGCGATCACAATCTTGGGATCTTCCGCCGGCGCAAATGCAATGTAGAGCGAGTGGTCGCGCTTGTGCTCATCCATCTTGGATGCGTTGTATTTCTCATTGGCACCCAGACTCACCGCCTGCGCGGTACCAGTTTTGCCACCGCTGCTGTAGCCGGCTCCGGCAAACACGCGGGCCGAGGTGCCCTCTTGCGTGACCGCCGTCATGGCCTTGCGAACAATGGCCACGTTGTCGGGCTTGAATCCCAGGTCTTCAGCGGGTGCCGGCGCAACCGGTGTACGCTCGTGGGTGGTGGCGTCTTGTGTGGCAATTACCAGCTGTGGCTTGTGCTTGACGCCGTTGTTGGCAAGGGTGGCTACGGCCTGTGCAATCTGCAGCATGGTGAAGCTGTTGTAGCCCTGGCCAATGCCCAGCGAAATGGTCTCGCCGGCATACCATTTCTTTTGCTCGGGGCGTTTGTAGTATTTGCGCTTCCACTCTTGGCTGGGCAGCACGCCGCGCACCTCACCATTGATGTCAATGCCAGTAATCTGTCCAAAGCCCAGGGGCTTCATGAAGTCATGCATCCGGTCTACACCCATTTCATTGGCCAGTGAGTAGAAGTAGGCGTTACTGGAATAGATGATGGCGGAGCGCATGTCCATGATGCCAGTACGGTCCCCTGTTGCACTGCCAAAACGGTGCCCACCAAACATGTAGAAGCCGGGGTCGTTGACCAGCGTGGTCGCCGAACGTGTGCCGGTCTCCAGCGCGGCCAAGGCCATGAAGGGCTTGTAGGTGGAACCAGGTGGGTAGGTGCCGCGCAACGCCCGGTTGAGCAGCGGTTTGTCGATGGATTCGTTCAGCATCGCCCAGTTTTCCTGGTCGATGCCTTCTACGAACAGATTGGAGTCGAAGGTGGGCTTGCTCACAAACGCCAGCACTTCACCGCTCCTTGGGTCCAACGCCACCAAAGCGCCGCGGCGCTCGCCGTACATATCTTCAATCAGCTTTTGCAGCTTGATGTCGATGGACAACACAACCATGTTGCCCGGCGTAGATGGATTGCTGGCCAGCTTGCGCATGGCGCGTCCGCCGGCCGAAGTTTCGACCCGCTCAACACCCGTGGTCCCGTGCAACTGGCTCTCAAAGCTTTGTTCCACACCAAGCTTGCCGATGTATTCGGTGCCCCGATAGTTGGCCTGGTCGTCGTCATCCTCAATTTTTTCCTTCTCCGCCAGATTGATGCGCCCGATATAGCCAATCACATGGCTGGCCAGTTCACCATAAGGGTAGCTACGGAACAGACGGGCCTTGATATCCACGCCCGGAAAGCGAAAACGCTGGGCGGCAAAGCGCGCCACTTCGGTATCGGTCAGGCGAGTGCGGATCGGCAGGGACTCAAAACTTTTGGACTCTTCCAGCAGTTTTTTGAAGCGGCGCCGATCACGTGGGGCGATGTCAATAACGTCAGACAGCTCGTCCACCGTAGCTTCCCAACCCGCCAGAGTCTTGGACGGCGTGATCTCAAGCGTGTAGGCTGAGTAGTTGCTGGCCAGCACAATGCCGTTGCGGTCGGTAATCAGGCCACGATTGGGCACGATGGGAACAATGGACGTGCGGTTGCTCTCGGCCTGCGCCCGCAGGTCGTCGTGGCGCACTATCTGTAGGTATACGAGACGCGCGATCAGCAACGAAAAGCACACCAGCACCAGCACGCTGACCGCAAAGACGCGCGTGCGAAAGCGCGCCAGATCCATCTCGATATTGCGGATTTCGGTCATAGACTACGCACCGTGGGGGCCATACTTAAAGAGGCCGATTGGCATCCGGATTGGGCGCACGCAGTTGGGGTGCCAACAGGATAATGCTGGCTACCGGCCACAGCGCGGCCTCCACTACGGGTGCCAGCAGCATCAGCCAGCCGGGGAAACTACCACCCGTGACCATGCGCAATGCCAGCTCAACCGCATGGGCGGCAGCAAACAGCGGAAAGACCTGGGCCGCCTGCGAGGGCACCGAAAACCACAGCAACCGGCGGTGCATGGTGATGGCAAAAAAGCTCAGCACCGTATAGGCCAACGCATTCTGACCCAGCAAACCGCCTTGGTGCACATCCATCAGCAAACCAAATACAAAGGCGCCTCCGATGCTGATGCGCATTGGCTGGTGTACGGTCCAGAACACCAGTACCACAGCCAGCAAATCGGGCACCCAACCGGCACGCCCCCAGAAGCCCATGTTTTGCAACATATTGAGCAGCATGGCTGCAATCAGGCTACCCCAAATAAAAAATGGATTGGCGGGCAACAGCAATTGCTGCCCGGGGCGCATGATCATTTGCTACCTCCCTTGCGTGAGGTTATGGTGGGTGCTATTGGCTCCGGACGTGGTGACACCTGCGATAGCATCGGCTCCAGCACCATCACATGACCTGTTCCCGACACCAAAGACAAGGGGACGCAGTAGATGCGTGCAAATACCGCATCGACCCTGCGCTCCACCTTTTCCACGCGGGCCACGGGCAGACCCGGCGGGTAGACACCATCAACGCCGCTGGTTGTCAGCAGGTCACCTGCGGCCACGTCAGCATTGGCCGCCATGAAACGCAGTTCCATGGCATCCGCATGCAGGGAAGCATCACCATAGGCGACGCCACGCGCTCCGGTGCGGGTATTGAGCACAGGAATGGCTTGGTCGCGGTCGGTGATCAAGGTCACTTCACTGACCAGTGGGTAGACCCGCGTAACCTGACCCAACACACCCGACTCGTCCAGCACGGGCGAGCCCAAGCCAACCTTGTCGGTCATCCCCTTGTCGATGACGACTTTGCGGCTGTAGGGGTCGGCGGCATCGTAGATGACTTGCGCTGCCAGTGCCTTTGCATGCACACGCTCGCGCAGACCCAGCAGCTTGCGCAAACGCTCGTTTTCCAGCGACAACTGCTCAACCTGGTTGGCGCGCTGTGACTGCAAGATGTGCTTCTTGATGACCTCGTCCTGAGCCGCCTTGATTGAAGACAACGATGAAAAATATTGACTGACTTCCTGGTACGCGAGCACCGGACGCAGTGCCAGCCATTGGGCCGGGTAGAGAACCGTGGCTAATACCACGCGCAAGGGCTGCATGACCTTGAAACGGGCGTCGGCCACCATGAGTAGCAGAGCCAAGGCGCTGCACACGGCTAGTTTGGACAGGGCCGAAGGACCCTGCCGAAAAAAGGGCGGAGGATCCCGGTCCAGCGTACCCAGTGGCATCGCTGTACCTGGCGCTTATTCGCTGGTGAAAATGGAGCCCAGACGCTCCATCTGATCCAGCGCGATGCCGCAGCCGCGCACCACGCAGGTCAGCGGGTCTTCGGCCACGAGCACCGGCAGACCGGTTTCTTCGGCCAGGAGGCGGTCGAGGTCACGCAGCAGTGCACCACCGCCGGTCAGCATCATGCCGCGATCGGCGATGTCGGCACCAAGTTCGGGCGGAGTCTGTTCCAGCGCGTTCTTGACGGCGGAAACGATGTTGTTCAGCGGGTCGGTCAGCGCTTCCAGAATTTCGTTGCTGGAGATGGTGAAGCTGCGGGGCACACCTTCACTGAGGTTGCGGCCACGCACTTCCATTTCCTTGACTTCACTGCCGGGGAAGGCCGAGCCAATGTGTTTTTTGATGGATTCGGCGGTGGGCTCACCAATCAGCATGCCGTAGTTGCGGCGGATATAGTTGATGATGGCGTCGTCAAAGCGGTCACCACCCACTCGCACGCTACCTTTGTAGACCATGCCACCCAACGATATGACGCCGACTTCGGTAGTGCCACCCCCAATATCCACCACCATGGAACCCCGCGCTTCGGACACCGGCAGACCGGCGCCGATGGCAGCGGCCATGGGTTCTTCAATCAGGTATACGTCGCTGGCGCCAGCGCCCAGTGCCGATTCGCGAATGGCACGGCGCTCGACCTGGGTGGAACCGCAGGGTACGCAAATGATGATGCGCGGGCTGGGGCGAAAAATACCGCGCGGATGCACCATCTTGATGAACTGCTTGAGCATCTGCTCGGTGACGGTGAAGTCAGCGATCACCCCATCCTTCATGGGGCGGATGGCTTCAATATTGCCCGGGACCTTGCCCAGCATGGCCTTGGCTTCCTTGCCGACGGCCTGAATCGTTTTTTTACCTTGGGGGCCACCTTCGTGGCGGATGGCGACGACCGAAGGTTCGTCTAGAACAATCCCCTGGCCACGTACAAAAATCAGGGTGTTGGCCGTGCCCAAGTCAATGGCCAGGTCGGTAGAAAAATACCGACGGAAAGATCCAAACATCAAACATCCTCTCGGGCACACAGGGCACTTCGGCTCTGCATCACCACTGTTTTGCGTTAAAAGTCGTAAGTTTGACGTCAAGCAAAGCAATTTTGCGGGACTTGCGCCAAAGGCAGGATAATAACCGATTGCCTGTGAACAACCCTCTCTAATCAAGCCGTTCGGGCCTTATTTACCTTTGGTTTCAACCCAATACGCACTATGTCACTGACATCTACCGACATCGCCCGCATTGCCAATCTGGCACGCCTGGAACTGCAACCTTCGGAAAGTGAGCGCATGCTCACGCAAATGAACGATTTTTTTGCCATCGTCGAGCAGATGCGCGCGGTAGACACCGCCGGCATCGAGCCGCTGGCACATCCAGCCGCCGTGTTGCAAGACGTGGCCCTGCGCCTGCGCGAGGATCGCGTGAGCGAACCCAACCAGCGCGAGGCCAACCAGAAAAGCGCGCCGGCGGTTGAAAACGGGCTCTTCCTGGTGCCCAAGGTGATTGAATAAATGAAAAAGTCTTTGTGGGTCAGACCACTCGCTTGCGCGATGTGTTCTGACCCCAACTGATTGAGAAAAACAATGACGACTTCCGTATCCTCTTCCTCTGCGCTGCACGACTTGGGCGTGCACGATCTGGCACACGCAGTGGCTGCCAAACACGTATCCGCCGTCGAGTTGGCCCAGCACTTTCTGGACCGCGCCGCCGCGCATACCGATTTGGGCGCTTTTGTTGCCGTGGACGCTGACACCACATTGGCCCAAGCCCGCGCGGCCGATAACCGTATTGCCAATGGCACAGCCGGCGCGCTCGAAGGCGTGCCCATGGCGCACAAAGATATTTTTGTGACCAAAGATTTCGTCACCACCGCGGGTTCGCGCATGCTGCAGCACTACCAATCACCATTTGACGCCACCGTAGTGGCCAAGCTGGCGCAGGCGGGCGTAGTGACCCTGGGCAAGCTCAATTGCGATGAATTCGCCATGGGCTCGGCCAACGAAAACTCGGCTATTTGTGCCGTTGGCCACACCCAGGTTGCGCCTGTGCGCAACCCCTGGAACCGTGAGCGCATTCCCGGTGGCTCCTCCGGAGGTAGCGCTACCGCCGTGGCAGCGCGCTTGGCACCCGCTGCCACCGGCACCGACACTGGCGGCTCAATTCGCCAACCGGCATCGTTCTGCGGCCTCACCGGCATCAAGCCAACTTATGGCCGCGCCTCGCGCTACGGCATGGTGGCATTTGCCTCCAGCTTGGACCAAGCGGGACCGATGGCGCGTTCGGCACAAGACTGTGCGTTGCTGTTGTCCGCCATGTGCGGTCCCGACCCGGACCGTGACTCCACCTCGCTGGACGTACCCGCCGAAGATTTTTCGTTGAAACTGAGCGACTCCATCGAAGGCTTGCGCATCGGCATTCCCAAGGAGTTCTTTGGTGACGGCTTGGCCGCCGACGTGCGCAGCGCGATTGACGCCGCACTGAAGGAATACGAAAAATTGGGCGCCAAGCTGGTACCCATCAGCCTGCCGCGCACCGAGTTGTCCATTCCCGTGTACTACATCATTGCCCCGGCCGAGGCCAGCTCAAATCTCTCCCGCTTTGATGGTGTGAAGTTCGGCCACCGCGCCAAGAACTACACCGACCTGGCCGACATGTACCAAAAGACCCGCGCCGAGGGCTTTGGCGACGAGGTCAAGCGCCGCATCATGATCGGCACCTACGTGCTGAGCCACGGCTACTACGACGCCTACTACCTGCAAGCGCAAAAGATCCGCCGCATGATTGCCGATGATTTTCAGAACGCCTTCAAGAACTGCGACCTGATTGCGGGTCCGGTGGCTCCCACAGTCGCCTGGAAAATTGGCGCCCACAAAGACCCGCTGGCCGACTACCTGGCCGACATCTTCACCCTGCCCGGCTCATTGGCCGGCCTGCCCGGCATGAGCGTGCCCGTGGGTTTTGGCGAAGGCGGCATGCCAGTGGGTATGCAGTTGTTGGGCAACTACCTGCAGGAATCACGCCTGCTCAATGCCGCGCACCGCTTCCAGCAAGCCACCGACTGGCACGCACGCACGCCGAAGGGCTTCTGACATGAGCGAAACCATGAACACATTTGAAGCACAGCAACAGGGTCGCCCGACCGGCCCGCTGGTGCGTGGCTATGAAGTCATCATCGGCTTTGAGACGCATGCCCAGTTGTCCACCGCGAGCAAGATCTTCAGCCGCGCCTCTACCGCCTTTGGTGCCGAGCCCAACACCCAGGCCTGCGCCGTAGACCTGGCCTTGCCCGGCACACTGCCGGTGATGAACAAGGGCGCTGTGGAGCGCGCCATCGAATTTGGCCTGGCCGTAGGCTCGCACATTGCACAACGCAGCATTTTTGCCCGCAAAAACTACTTCTACCCCGATCTGCCCAAGGGCTACCAGATCAGCCAGTTTGAGATTCCCGTGGTGCAAGGCGGCGCAGTGGAATTTTTCATGCCCGAAGTGAAGGGCGTGGCCGAGAAAAAATCGGTGCGCCTGGTGCGCGCCCATCTGGAAGAAGATGCCGGCAAATCGCTGCACGAAGACTTCATTGGCCAAACCGGCATCGACCTGAACCGCGCTGGCACCCCACTACTGGAAATCGTCACCGAACCCGACATGCGCTCCAGCACCGAGGCCGTAGCCTACGCCAAGGAGCTGCACAAAATCGTGACCTGGATCGGCATTTGCGACGGCAATATGCAAGAGGGCTCTTTCCGCTGCGACGCCAATGTCTCGGTGCGCAAACCCGGCCAGCCCCTGGGCACGCGGCGCGAGATCAAGAACCTCAACAGCTTCAAATTCATGCAGCAGGCCATCGACTACGAGGTGCGTTGGCAGATTGAGCAGATTGAGGACGGCCATGCGATTCAGCAGGCCACCGTGCTGTTCAACCCCGACACCGGCGAGACCCGTGCCATGCGCACCAAGGAAGACGCCGCAGATTACCGCTACTTCCCCGATCCCGATTTACCACCGCTATGTATTTCAGAGCAATGGATCGAGCAAGTACGAGGGCTGATGGCTGAATTACCTAGAGTAATGGCCCAACGCTTTGTGCGGGACTATGGGTTGCCAGAGTATGACGCCACCCAGCTTACGCAGAGCAAGGCGATGGCCTCTTACTTTGAGCAAACTGCCAAGGCTTGCGGTCAGGCCAAGCTGGCCAGCAACTGGATCATGGGTGAAGTGTCACGCCGCCTCAATACGGAAGACCGCACAATCGAATCTGCACCCGTACAACCAGCACAGCTTGCAGCCGTGATTGGGCGCATTGCCGACAACACCATTTCCAACAACGCCGCCAAGCAAGTCTGTGAAGTGCTTTGGAATGGTGAAGGCACCGACGTAGACGCGATCATCGAAGCCAAGGGCCTCAAGCAAATGAACGACACCGGCGCACTGGAAGCCATCGTCAATGAAGTGATCGCCACCAACGCCAAGAACGTGGCCGAGTTCAAGGCCGGCAACGACAAGGCGCTCAATGCGCTGGTGGGTCAGATCATGAAGGCCAGCAAAGGCAAGGCCAACCCGCAGCAAGTCAATGATTTGCTACGCAGCAAGCTAGCGGGTTAAAACGGGCTAACGCGCAGCCGGTGTCATGGTGGTCCAGAGCTGGCGCAGGCGCACCAGCTCGTCATCAAAGCGGGCGTTCACCCGTTTGATTTCGTTTTCCTGCTCGCCAATGAAGCGCCGCTGCACGACCTGACTGTTGGCGTTTTCTTCCTGCTGGCGGCGCACGTAGGCGGGAGCTTTGTTGGGGTCTTTCTTGTAAAACTCCATTTCCTCGTCAATCGCAATGCGCTGCTGGGCCAGTTCGTCCAAGCGGCGCTGAGCCGCCTGAATCACAACACCGATTTGGACCACCGCTTCCTGACGTTCCTGGTCGTGCACGGTTTTATTGGGGTAACGGATCAGCAGGGCGCGGTCGCGCCGCCGCTCGTCTACCGTGCGGCTACGTTCCTCAATTTCGCGCTTTTCCTTGACCTCCTGATCGGCTCGCTCCTGTGCTGTCAGGCTTGGCCCAACCTTGGTTTTGACCGTGCCACTGGGGTTCAATACCTTTTGCTCCCGATCTGTGCATTCGGGAATAGGGCGGTCGGCGGTGAGCTTGCGGCCTTTCCCGTCGATACAGGTATAGACACCAGAAACCGGCGTTGGCGGTGTTTGCGCCCAAGCGCCCGCCACGATGCTGGCAACCATGGTCACCCACACCCCCGTCCAAACCCGATTGCCCATTGTCATGTTCACCCTTCGTCTACGCCGTAGCGCTCCCGGTAGGCCTGTACCTGCAGATACTGCTCAGCCAAACCGGCGTCGCTGTGGCCTGCCAGATAGTGCATCAAATCCCCCAGCTTCGCAATCGCGCTTACCTGTAGCCCCAACTGGCGCTGCACAAATTGCACAGCGCTGTAGGGCACATCCTGGCCATTTTCAGTGGCTTTTTCCTGGCGGTCCAGTGCAATCAGCACTGCGTGCGGCGTGGCGCCTGCGGCCTGGATGATGGCAATCGACTCGCGCGTGGCGGTACCGGCGGACATCACGTCATCCACAATCAGCACCCGGCCCTTGAGAGGCGCACCAACCAAAGTGCCGCCTTCGCCATGGTCTTTGGCCTCTTTGCGGTTGTAGGCAAATGGCACGTTGTGACCCCGTCGGGCCAATTCCACCGCCAGCGCGGCACCCAGGGGAATGCCCTTGTAGGCCGGGCCAAAAACCATGTCGAATTCGATGCCGCTGCTGAGCAGGCGCTGCGCATAAAATTCGGCCAAACGCCCCAGCTTGGCGCCATCGTCAAACAGGCCAGCGTTGAAAAAGTACGGGCTCATGCGAGCCGCTTTGGTTTTAAACGAGCCAAAGCGCAACACACCGCACTCCACAGCAAACTGCACAAAATCCTGTGCCAAAGGGTCGTGATCCGACATGGGGAATTCCTTGTTCAAATTAACCAGCCTCAACCTCAACGGCATCCGTTCTGCCACCAGCAAAGGCCTGGAAGCCTGGATTGCCCAAGCCCAGCTCGATTGTATTTGTGTACAAGAAGTCAAAGCCCAGGCACCCGACCTGGCGGAGAAGTTTGAAGAACTGGCCGGATTGAAGGGCTACTTCCACCTGGCCGAGAAAAAAGGCTATTCCGGCGTGGCCGCCTACACGCGCCTCGAACCGAGCGACGTCATCATGGGATTTGACGGCGGCGAATTCGACGCCGAGGGCCGGTATGTGGAATTACGTTTCGACACGCAACAGCGCAAGCACTCCATCATCAGCGCCTACTTTCCCAGTGGCTCGTCGGGCGAGGAACGCCAGAAGGCCAAGTTCCACTTCCTGGACAAGATGTACCCGCACCTGCAAGCCCTCAAGGCAGAGCGCGACTTCATCCTGTGCGGCGACATCAATATCGCCCATAAGGAAGCCGATCTGAAGAACTGGCGCAGCAACCAGAAGAACAGCGGGTTCCTGCCCGAAGAGCGCGCCTGGATGACGCGCCTGACCAGTGAAGGCGGCATTGTGGACGTCTACCGCCAGCTGGAGCCAGCCACTACCGACGCCTGCTATACGTGGTGGAGCAACCGCGGCCAAGCCTACGCCAACAACGTGGGTTGGCGGTTGGACTACCACCTGGCCACACCGGCACTGGCAGCGGGCGCCCGGTCGGTGGTCATCTACAAGGGTGAGAAATTTTCTGACCACGCACCCATCACCATCGCCTACGACTTCAACCGCTAGGAGACGGCTATGAACCTGGCCTGTCTGCTGGAACGCCACGCGCGTATGCAGCCACTGCGTGCGGCCATTTTCGAAGGATGGACCCTGCACGCCACCTACGGTCAGTGGGCGCGGCGCAGTGCTGCTTTGGCGCAACGCCTGCAACAAGCCGGCTTGGTACCGGGTGACAGGGTGGTGCTGTTCATGCGCAACCATCCGCGCTACCTGGAGCTGATGTGGGCTTGCTGGTGGGCGGGTCTGGTGATCGTGCCAGTGAACGCCAAGCTGCATGCGCGCGAGGTGGAATGGATCATCACCAACGCCCAGGCGCGCTGGGCCTTTGTCACCACCGACGTGGCGTCCCAACCGCTGCACGGCCTTGACCGCCAGGTGGATGTGGAGTCCGCCGAGGCGGATGGCTTGCTGCATGCCCAGGACACCGATGCCCTGCCACCACCGCTGCCACGCGGCCCGGACGACGTGGCCTGGCTGTTCTACACCAGCGGCACAACCGGGCGACCCAAGGGCGTGATGCTCACCCACCGCAACCTGCAAACCATGGGCCTGTGCTACTTTGTCGATGTGGACCCGGTGGCGGCAGATGACGCTATTGTCTATGGCGCCCCCATGTCGCACGGCGCCGGCATTTACGCCATTCCCCACCTCATGGCGGGCGCCCGCCACGTGGTGCCAGCGTCCGGCGGCGTGGACCCAGCCGAACTCTTTGCACTGGGCCGAACCCTGGGGCCGTTGTCTACCTTTGCGGCGCCCACCATTGTCAAACGCCTGGTGGACTACGCCGAAGAAGCCGGCCTGGGCCCGCAGGACGCGGGGCTCTCGTTCAAGACCATCGTCTATGGCGGTGCGCCCATGTACCGAGCCGACATCGAACGCGCACTCAACGTGATGGGGCCACGCTTTGTGCAGATCTACGGCCAGGGTGAAACACCCATGGTGGGCACCTCCCTCTCGCGCGCCCATCTGGCAGACACCGCACACCCGCGCTACCGAGACCGTATTGCCTCGGTAGGGGTGGCGCAAACACCCGTGCAAGTGCGCGTGGCCGACGCGGCCGGGCACGACCTGCCCACCGGCAGCGTGGGCGAGGTGCTGGTTCGTGGCGACAGCGTCATGGCGGGCTATTGGCGCGACCCCGAAGCCACAGCCGCCGCCCTGCGCGATGGCTGGCTTTTCACCGGCGACGTGGGTTGCCTGGATAACGACGGCTTTCTCACCCTGAAAGACCGCAGCAAGGACCTGATCATCAGCGGTGGCTCCAACATCTACCCGCGTGAAGTCGAAGAAGTGCTGCTCACCGCACCCGGCGTTGCCGAAGTAGCCGTGGTGGGCGCAAGCGACCCTGAGTGGGGCGAAGTGGTGGTGGCCTTTGTCGTGGCACAGGCCGGTGTCGAACTGGACATCCAGAGTCTGGACCAACATTGCCTGGAATTGATAGCCCGCTTCAAGCGCCCCAAGCACTATCGGCTGGTAGACAGCCTACCCAAAAACAACTACGGCAAGGTACTCAAGACCGCTCTGCGCGAGCAACTCCAGCAAACCGATGCGGGATAATGTAGCGCTCCGCCGTCAACGGCGCGTCGCATTGCTGGGCCCGTCCACAGCACCTACCGGAACCAGCCATGTCATCAGCAGAAAGCTTCATCGTCGGCAAAGACGCCTCCCTTGAATTCACTATCAGCACCATGCAGGCCAAATTGGCAGCGTTGGGCTTTGACGTTGAAGAGCGTTCCTGGCTGAACCCGGTTGACGGCATCTGGTCAGTCCATGTGCGCAACCGCGACTGCCCGCCGATGTTTACCAATGGCAAGGGCGCCTCCCGTTTGGCGTGTCTGGCCAGCGCGCTCGGTGAGTTTTTCGAGCGCCTGTCTACCAACTATTTCTGGAACCACTACTACCTGGGCCGCGCGTTTGCCGAAGGCAATAGCCGCAGCTTTGTGCACTACCCGCAGGAGCGCTGGTTTGAGCCGGGCGAAGACGGTGCCTGGCCGCAGGATCTGCTCACACCCGAGCTGCAGTCGTTTTACAACCCACGCGGCAGCATCGACGCCCACACGCTGGTGGACTTCAATTCCGGCCACAGCGATCGCGGCATCTGCGCCATTCCCTATGTGCGTCAACGCGACAACGCTACGGTTTATTTTCCGGTGAACATCATTGGCAACCTGTATGTGAGCAACGGCATGTCCGCCGGCAACACCCCAGCCGAGGCGCGCACCCAGGCGCTGTCGGAAATTTTTGAGCGTTACGCCAAGTTCCGCATCATCAGTGAAGGGCTGTGCCTGCCTGATGTGCCACAAGCTGTCATCAACCGCTACCCGCGTATCGCCGCCGGCATTCAAGGGCTGCGCGACGCGGGGTTTGGCATTTTGGTGAAGGACGCATCGATGGGTGGCCAGTTTCCCGTGATGAATGTGACCCTGCTCAACCCGCAAGACCAGGGCTGTTTTGCCAGTTTTGGTGCCCACCCGCGCTTTGAAGTGGCGCTGGAACGGGCCCTGACCGAACTGCTGCAAGGCCGGGCACTCGATGCGCTGGGCGGTTTCCCGGCCCCAGGCTTTGATTTGGAAGAAGTGGCCAGCTCTCCCAACATCGAAATCCACTTTGTGGACTCCAGCGGCGTGATTCACTGGAATTTTTTGGGCGATCAACCCGATTTCCCCTTCCACGATTGGAATTTCAGTGGCACGACTGCTGAAGACTACCAGTGGTCGGTCAACGCCATCCAGGCCATGGGGCGCGATATTTATGTAGCGGATTTTCAGCACCTGGGGGTGTATGCCTGCCGCGTCCTCGTGCCCGGCATGTCCGAGATTTACCCGGTGGATGAGCTGGAGTGGGAGAACAACAGCATTGCCAACCCGATCCGCGAGGCGATCCTGAATCTGGGCGATCTGGACGACGACGAATGCAGCGACCTGCTGGACACCCTCAACGACAACGGCCTGACCGATGACCGGCTGGTGGCCGCCTTGATTGGCCTGGTACCGGGCGACGACCCATTCTGGAAAGACCTGCGCGTGGGCGAACTCAAAACCCTGTTGGCACTGGCCACGGCTGACGCACAGGCGGTGGCCGAAGGGTGCGAATGGATACGCCACTTTGCTCATATCAACCCGGCGCGCGGCCAGGTTTATGCGTGCATAGAAATTTTGCAGCAGCTTGATGCCAGCACCGACAGCGCCCACTACGCCACGGCATTGAACAACCTGTTTAGCGCGCAGACCCTGCAGCAGGCGCGCGCACTGTTGGCGGGTGAACTGCGCTTCTTTGGGGTGCCTTCACCGGGCCTGGACCTGGTGGGTTGCGACATGCACCAGCGCCTGCTGGCGGCCTACGCCAAATTGCACCCGCAATAACCGCTAACCACGCATCAACGCGCGCGGGCCCGCTCGTAGAGCGGCATCACCTTGGGCAGGTTGGCCTGGATTTCGGCAATGCGGGTGGAACCCGACGGGTGGGTGGACAGCCACTGCGGCGGTGCACCCTTGCTGGCTGCTGCCATCTTCTGCCACAACGTCACGCCGCTTCTGGGGTCAAAACCCGCGCGCGCGGCCAGCTCCATGCCCACCAGATCGGCCTCGGATTCGTCATTGCGGCTGAACTGCAAAGTCAACAGGTTTGCACCGCCGCTGGCGATGGCATCGGTCAGACGCGCATCAATGCCAAAAAAGCTCGCCGCCAGCGCTCCGCCCAGCTTCGCCAGCCCTTGGGTGGCTGCGCCCTTGCCCATGCGCTCACGCGCGTGCTCGCGCAGGGCATGCGCAATCTCGTGGCCCATGACCATGGCCACTTCGTCATCACTGAGCTTGAGCTGATCCAGGATGCCGGTGTAAAACGCGATCTTGCCGCCGGGCATGCAAAACGCATTGATCTGCTTGGAGCCGATCAGGTTGACCTCCCACTTCCAGCTGGCCGCCCGAGGATTCCAGTCCACGGCAAACGGGATGATGCGCTGGGCAATGGCGCGCAAGCGCTCCAGCTCCACGTTGTCCTTGGGCGCCAACGCCCGTTTGGATTGCGCCTCGGACAGCATTTGCGAATACTGCAACTGGGCGGATTGCTCCACCTGCTCGGCGGGCACCAGCTTGGCAAAAGCAGAGTTGCCCCCAACCTCCACACCGTCGCGCGCGTGCGCCGGCACCAGCGCCCCGCCCATTGTGAAGGCAAGCAACAACGCCCAACGCCGCAAAAATGGCCGCCGAAATTCACGGCCCGGTGTGCAATCAAAGTTCAAACGCATAACGCTATTATTCCCGCATGACCCAACCAACGCACAGCACCCCTCCTTCGGCAGACAAGCCATCATGGTTTGCACGCTTCAAAGTGCTGAATGCGCTCCGGCAGCCCAAGGTAGCGGTCATGCTGGCGTTGGGTTTTTCCTCGGGCCTGCCCTTTCTGTTAACTGCCAACACCTTTGGCTACTGGTTGCGGGACGACGGTACGAGCCTTGTCGCCATTGGGTTCATCTCCTGGGTGGGGTTCGCGTACGCCTTCAAGGTGTATTGGTCGCCACTGGTGGACCGCATCGACGTACCGCTGCTGGGGCGTTTGGGTCGGCGTCGCGGCTGGATGCTGTTGTGCCAGATTCTGGTTACTTTCGGTTTGCTGGGCATGGCCGCCGTCGGCACGGCGGGCGGGCTGGTGGCAATTGGCGCCTTTGCATTGTTGACAGCCTTTGCCTCGGCCACGCAGGACATTGCCATCGACGCCTGGCGCATTGAGGCAGCATCCAATGAAGACGAAGTGGGGCTGATGACCTCTGCGGCGCAACTGGGATACCGCATCGCCCTGCTGATTACCGACGCTTTAATCATCGCTGCGGCGGCACGCGTGGGGTGGGCCATGTCCTACGTGGGTATGGCAGTGCTAATGGCGCTGTGCACATTGGCAACCCTGTTCGCCACGGAGCCAACCCGCGCTGACGTGGTACTGCACCAAAAACCTCCGCTATGGACCTTGCGCGGCATTGGCGATGCCATCGTCGGCCCGTTTGTCGATTTCTTCGCCAAGCACAAGGGCGCCGGGCTCATCATCTTGCTGATGGTGGCCCTGTACCGCCTGCCCGACTTTGTGATGGGGCCAATGTACAACCCGTATTACCACGACCTCGGACTCTCCAAAGACACTGTCGCCTGGGTACGCGGGTCGTTTGGTCTGGTTGCTACATTTGTCGGCATCGCTGCGGCGGGCCTTAGCGCCGTGCGGGTGGGGTTTTTGCCGACGCTGGTCGCCGGGCTGGTGCTGGAAGGCGTTGGCACAGCGGCATTTGCCCTGCTCAGCATCCACCCCAGCACCGAGATGTTCGCCGCCGTGATGACCCTGGACGCGTTTGCCCAATCGTTCGCCGGTGTGGCCCTTGTGACCTATATGTCGAGTCTGACGAGCCTGGGCTACACCGCCACGCAGTACGCCATGCTGTCCTCAACCTACGCCTTGCTCGGCAAGTTTCTGAAAGGGTTTTCGGGCATTGGGGTTGAAACACTCACCCCCACCTACGGGCTCTTGGGCGCCTACGCCACAGCTTTCGTGGCCACGGGGCTGACAGCGATTCCACCCTTGCTGCTATTGCTGCTGCTTTGGCGCATGCAGCGACTCAAGGTCTGAGTCGTCTACAGGCATTATTCACGACAAAATAGGCCCCTAGTCCTCGTGGAATATACATAGGTCACTTCAATATTGATAGCGTGATTTACCAAACTTTACGGACACTTCAGCCGGCACTCACACGCCGGAAGGCGCACGGCGCTAGACTGACACCATGAGTCAACACCTGTTAATGATTGAGGACGATGCGCGCCTTGCCGCCATGGTGCGGCAGTATTTGGAACAGTCTGGTTTTACGGTGAGCGTGGCCGGTGATGGCCATGGCGGCCTGGCCCAACTGACCAATCCGGCCAAAGGCGAGCCCGTCGATCTGGTGATTCTGGACCTGATGCTGCCCGACATCGATGGTCTGGAAGTGTGCCGACGCATTCGCGCACTGCCCGGCCACCTATCCCAGATGCCGGTGCTAATGCTCACCGCCAAGGGCGATGCCATGGATCGCATCATCGGTCTCGAAATTGGTGCCGACGACTACCTGCCCAAGCCGTTCGAGCCGCGTGAATTGCTGGCCCGCATCCGCGCCGTATTGCGCCGCCGTGGCGAAAGCCCCACCGCTGAATCCACGAAGCTGCGCTTTGGCGCGCTGGAAATTGACCGGGACGCACGCAGCGTCAGCATTAATGATGCGCCCTGTGATTTGACCTCCTACCAGTTCGACCTGCTGGTGGCCTTGGCCGAGCGCGCCGGGCGCGTACTGACGCGCGACCAGATCATGGAAGCCGTGCGCGGCCGTGAGCTGGACGCCTTTGACCGCTCTATTGACGTGCATATGGGTCGCATCCGCGCGGCCATCGAGGCCGATCCCAAGACTCCCAAGCGCATTCTGACCGTGCGCGGCGTGGGCTACGTGTTCGCACGGCAACAGGATTAGTCCTTTCCTTCCAGGCCCACCACCATCTCCCCCACCATGAACCGGCTCTATATCCGCATCTGGCTGGCCGTGGTACTGGCAGTAGCCGTGCTAACCCTGCTGGTGGGCTGGGCCTGGCGCATGGCAGCCGACGCGCCATTGCGCGAGGTGGTGGCCCGCAACCAGGCCGGAGAAGTAATTGGTCGTGGTCAGGCCCGCCTGGGACGCGGTCCCAGCATGCCGGAATGGGGTAAACCATCGCGCGGACTCGATACACCCCGCCCGCCGCCACCTCCCAACAGTACGACGGAAGCTGAGGCTGATCGCCCCGACGTCAGCCCGGACGAAACACCGCGCGAAGGCCGGGGCCGCTACGGAGCTGGCCCGGAGTTTGATGTACGCATGTTCGACGGACGAACCATCCACATCCACCTGCCACGACCGCCCAAATCCAACTGGAGTGCGCCGTTCGGTTTTTTTTGGACGCTGGGTCTTGTCGGTGTGGCCGTGGCGCTGGCTACCTACCCCATCATTCGGCGCCTGACCCGCCGGCTTGAAGTCCTGCAGCTCAGCCTGAAACAGTGGGGTGACGGAAACCTCAGCGTGCGCGTGCCGGTAACCGGCGACGACGAAATCGGCTTTTTGGCCACCCGTTTCAACCATGCCGCGCAACAGATTGAAACCCTGGTCAAGGCACGCGATGCGCTGCTGGCGTCACAAAAGTCATTGTTGGCCAATGCATCGCACGAGTTGCGCTCGCCGTTGACCCGCATTCGCATGGGACTGGAGTTCATAGCCCCACCCGCTGATGTCACCGCTGCCGGCGCCAAAGACGAGATTGCCCGCAATATTGCCGAACTGGACCAGTTGATTGACGAGATTCTGCTGGCCAGCCGCCTCGATGCCCGCCAGGCCGATCTGGGTACGGTGGAATCGGTGGACCTGATTGGCTTGACAGCGGAAGAATGCGCCCGCACTGATGCCACGCTGGACGTGCAGGTTACGGGTGGTGAGTTGTCGGTACCGGGGGTCAGCAAGTTACTGCGCCGCGCCGTGCGCAACCTGCTGGAGAATGCGCGCCGCCATGCCAACGGCAAGGCGACGACTTTGACGCTTGTTAAGGACGGAGGCATGGCATGCATCCGCGTCTGCGACCAAGGTCCTGGCGTACCCGAAGCGTTTCAGGACCGTATTTTCGAGCCGTTCTACCGCCTGCCAGGCGCCTCGGAACGCGATGGTGGCGTCGGTTTGGGGCTGTCGCTGGTCAAGTCAATTGCACTGCGCCACGGCGGCTCGGTCCAATGCAGCAACCAAATTGGCGGCGGTGCCTGTTTCGAGATCCGTCTGCCAACGACCGCGTCCAGCACCTCATAAATTTGACCAACTAGTCAAAAGTTGTCGGTTTTTTGCAATTTTCCCCTCAATCTCACACAAACAGGGGATACCGGATTGGGTGCATACCCTCTACAGTTCATCCAACTGCTGTCACAGTTGCAAGACACAAAAGAATTGAAGTCCAACCGCAATAACGGGTTGGCTTACAACGGTTCCAACGACGTCTCTTTCGGGAGACTTTTACAAAGCCACCCTCGGGTGGCTTTTTTTTGTTACAAATACCGCAGCACGTCATCCGGCTGGACATCGACCAGGCAGCGGGTGTGCCCCAACGGGCACGTGCGCGCAAAACAGGGCGCGCAATCCAGCGGCGGCTGATACAGCGGATCTTTCTTGAGCCAAACCACATGGGCCAACGTATTCAAAGGCGGCGTGTGGAGCGGGCTGGATGACCCAAAAATAGCCACCTGCGGAATGCCAAAGGCCGCCGCCACGTGCATCAAACCGGAATCGTTGCTGACCATGGCCTTGGCTGCTGCAATCGTGGCCAGCGCCTGGTCCAGCGAGGTGCGCCCCGCCCAGTTCAAACAGTGCCCAGGTCGGATCGCATTGACCGCGTGGGCGATCTCGGCACACAAAGCCGACTCTTTGGCAGAGCCGAGCAGCACCACTGGCAATGCCAACTGCTCGGACAGCACCGCGAAGTGGCTGGCCGGCCAGCGCTTGGCAGGGCCAAATTCGGCACCCGGCGCAAATACGTAATAGCCCTGGCGCGTCAGTTGCAGTTCGTGCAGCGCGGCATCTACCGTGGCAGCGGCCAGTTGTAGTTGAGGCCGATCTTGCTCCACACCAGAATCACCGCTGAGCGCGGAATAGAACGCCACCATGGGTGGCCGATCGCCAGGTGGCGGGTTGGGTAGACGCCGGTTCAGCACCCAGTAGCGCGACTCACCCTGGTAGCCCACGCGTTTGGGAATACCGGCCCACCAGGGCAGCAGGGCACTCTTGAGGGAATTGGGGCCAACGTAGGCCACGTCGAAGCGGCCCCGCATCTTTGCAGCCATGCTGCGCCGTGCGGCCCATTGCAGCCCGCCGTGGGCAAACGGCAACTCCACCACCTCGGCCACCTGCGCCATGGCGCGGTAAACCGGTGCCACCCAGGGCAATGCGCCTACGGTGATTACCTCGCCACGTGCGTGGAGGCGCCGCAGCAGGGGTTCGGTCATCACCGCGTCCCCGATCCACTGTGGCGCAATCACCAGGGCGCGGGTCATGGGATTATTGCGTCGTGCGGGTGGTTAATGACCACCGTCGAAATGCTCGCCCGCCTTGAGTCGGTACTCCGTGCCGCAGTAAGGGCACTTGGCCTCGCCGGTTTGGCCCACATCCAGGTACACCTTGGGGTGGGTGTTCCAGGTTTCCATTTTGGCCAAGGGGTTCGGGCAAAACACGCCGCCTTCGTCGGTAAGGTCTTTTACGAGCAGTTCAATCGTTGCGATGGTCATGGTGTCAGACTTTGGTGAGCCAGTGGGCATATTTGGGATTGCGGCCATTGACGATGTCAAAGAACGCGCTTTGGATTTTTTCGGTGATGGGGCCGCGCGAACCTACATAGTCGTCTTTACCCAACTCGATGCGGTCAAGTTCACGGATGGGTGTCACTTCGGCAGCGGTGCCGGTGAAGAAGGCTTCGTCGGAAATGTAAACCTCGTCACGGGTGATACGCTTTTGCACCACTTCCAGCCCCAGGTCTTTGCAGATGTGGAACACGGTGTTGCGGGTGATGCCGTTCAAGGCACCGGCCGACAAGTCGGGGGTGTACACCACCCCGTCCTTGACGACGAACAGGTTCTCACCAGCGCCTTCGCTGACAAAGCCATTGGCGTCCAGAAGCATGGCCTCGTCGTAGCCATCATCAGTGGCTTCCATGTTGGCCAGAATGGAATTGGTGTAGTTGCTGACCGCCTTGGCCTGGGTCATGGTGATGTTGACGTGGTGGCGGGTGTAGCTGGAAATCTTGACGCGGATGCCGCGCTGCATTCCTTCTTCACCCAGGTAGGCGCCCCAGGGCCAGGCGGCGACCATCAGGTGGATGGTATTGCCTTTGGGCGAGACGCCCAGCTTCTTGTCGCCAATCCAGGTAAGGGGGCGCAGGTAGCAGCTCTCCAGCTTGTTTTCGCGCACCACGGCCTTTTGCGCCTCGTTGACCTGATCTTTGGTAAAGGGAATGGCCATGCGCAAAATTTTGGCGCTGTTGAACAAACGATCAGTGTGCTCTTCCAGACGAAAAATGGCCGTGCCGTTAACTGTGTTGTAGGCCCGCACACCTTCAAAAGCGCCGCAACCGTAATGCAGGGTGTGGCTCAGGACATGGATCTTGGCATCGCGCCAATCGACCATCTGGCCATCCATCCATATTTTTCCATCGCGGTCGGACATTGAGGGTGGTAATGGGCTCATGGCGTGTTTCCTTGGAATCGTGGTCTTAGAAACCGCTGATTTTACGACCGCCGCTGCGCATGGCGCACACCCAGGACCATCGAGGCGCTCTCAGCCCAGCGAGCGCACCACCTCCATAGCCTGCTCCACCCGCTCCACCGCATGGATGGTCAATCCTTCATAGTCTTTGCCATTCAGGTTTTTGGGCATGTTGGCCTTGGGTACGACGGCCACGCTAAAGCCCAGCTTGGCAGCTTCCTTCAGGCGCTCCTGGCCGCGCGGCGCCGGGCGCACCTCACCGGCCAGCCCCACCTCGCCAAAGGCAAAGAAACCTTTGGGCAAAGCCTTGCCGCGCAGGCTGGACGTGATGGCTAGCAACACCGCCAGATCGGCGGCCGGCTCGCTGATGCGCACGCCCCCCACAGCATTGACGAACACATCCTGGTCCATACACGCCACGCCCGCATGGCGGTGCAGCACCGCCAGCAGCATGGCCAGGCGATCCCGGTCCAACCCAACGGAGAGGCGCCGGGGACTGGGGCCGCCACTGTCCACCAGTGCCTGGATTTCCACCAGCAGCGGGCGCGTACCTTCGAGCGTGACCATGACGCAACTACCCGGCACTGGCTCGGCATGCTGGCTCAAAAAGATGGCGCTGGGGTTGGAGACGCCCTTGAGGCCCTTCTCGGTCATGGCGAAGACGCCGATTTCGTTGACCGCGCCAAAGCGGTTTTTGATGGCACGCACCAGCCGGAAACTGCTGTGCGTATCGCCCTCAAAGTACAGCACCGTGTCGACCATGTGCTCCAGCACGCGCGGGCCGGCCAGAGCGCCTTCCTTGGTGACGTGCCCTACCAGCACAATGGCCGTGCCGCTGGACTTGGCGCAGCGCGTCAGGTGGGCCGCGCATTCGCGCACCTGGGCCACCGAACCCGGCGCGGAGCTGAGCTGGTCGGAGTACACGGTCTGGATGGAGTCGATCACGGCCACGTCGGGCTGCTCGGCATCAATGGTGGCCAGGATCTTGTCGAGCTGGATTTCGGCCAGCACCTTGACCTGGGAACCCGCAAGCCCGAGTCGGCGCGAACGCAGCGCGACCTGGGCACCACTTTCTTCCCCGGTTACATACAGGGTGGACTGCCCGCTGCGCTGGAGCGAATCAAGTGCCTGCAACAGCAGCGTCGACTTGCCAATGCCAGGGTCGCCACCGATCAGAACGACAGCGCCTTCCACCATGCCGCCACCCAGCACCCGGTCCAGTTCGTCCTGGCCGGTGGGCGTGCGCTGCACGTCGGTGGCATCGATGTCGGCCAGTACGGTCACCACGGCCGTTTTGGCCAGCGACTGGAATTGCGATGCATACCGGTTCTTGCCCGGCGCCGCGGTGTCCACCACCGATTCGATCAAGGTGTTCCAGGCGGCGCAACTAGGGCATTTGCCCAGCCACTTGGAACTGGTGCCTCCGCATTCGGTACATGTGTAGATGGTTTTTTCTTTGGCCATACCACCATAATACTGTACAAAATTACAGATGTTTGATTTTTTCCCGCACCTTACGGACCTTATCCAGGCACCACTTCACGCGGCCACCTCCACCGGTACCCGCAGCGCCAGGCCACACATCAACTCGTAGCCCACGGTCTGGGCACAGACCGCCACATCGTCGATCGGCAGCACGGTGCCATTGGCGGCGCGCCCCCACAGCGTGGCGGTGCTGCCCACGCCGGCCTGGGGGACAGGTGTCAGGTCCACCGTAATCATGTCCATGCTGACCCGTCCCACGGTGCGCGTGGGCACGCCGTCCACCAGCACTGGCGTGCCAGTTGGGCAAATGCGCGGGTAGCCATCGGCATAGCCACAGGCCACAACGCCAATACGCATTGGCTTGTCAGCTACAAAGCTTGAGCCATATCCGACGCTAGCCCTCGTATCCAATGCCTGAGTAGCTATGATTTTTGCAGCAAGTGTCATCGTGGGTTGCAACGCCCAATCGGCTGCGCTGTGCTCGGGATAGTCCGGCGCGCTGCCATACAGCACGATGCCCGGGCGTACCCAGTCCGACACCACCAAGGCCTCGGGGTGCAGTGCTGCCTGCGCCGGATCGACCGTGTGCCGAAGAATCGCGGCGCTGTTGCTCAAGGACCGCTCGCCAGGCAGATCCCGGCTGGCGGCGGCAAAGACTGCCATTTGCTGTGCCACGCCGCGCGGGCCATCGGCATCACTGAAGTGGCACATCAGGGAGATTTCGTCCACTTGGGGCAATGCATTGAGGCGGGTCCAGGCCGCGCGGTAGCGCTCGGGCATGAAGCCCAGGCGGTTCATACCCACATTCATTTTGAGGAATACGCGCTGTGGGACATTGGTCTTGTGCGTGGCCAACATGTCAATCTGCTCGTTGCAGTGCACGGTGTGCCACAGGTCCAGGCGGGAACACAATTCCAGGTCGCGCTGTTCAAACACCCCTTCCAGCAAAAGAATGGGGCCGCGCCAGCCCAGATCACGGACACGCTGGGCCTCGGCCAGGTCCAACAGGGCGAAACCATCGGCGCTGCGCATGCCATCGAACACGCGTTCTATACCATGGCCATAGGCATTGGCTTTGACCACGGCCCAGACACGGGCGTCGGGCGCAGCACGGCGAACCCGCTCCAGGTTGTGGCGAAAGGCGGCCGGGTGGATGGTGGCAAGAATCGGACGGGGCATGGCAATTACTCGGCTTGGGTCTGGGGAGATTTTGACACTGCCCGGCATGCTATAACCGCAACTCGTTTGGAGACTCACACATTATTTCGCACCGGCCACGCCGGCGCGCGCAACCCCCACGCATGAAACGCGGCTTCTATACCATCATGTCGGCGCAGTTTTTCAGCTCGCTGGCAGACAACGCCTTGTTCGTCGCGGCCGTGCAGTTGTTGCGCAGCAGTGGATCCGACGAATGGCAGCAGGCCGCACTGATTCCCATGTTTGCCCTGTTTTATGTGGTCCTTGCGCCCTTTGTGGGTGCCGTGGCCGATGCGCTGCCCAAAGGCCGGGTCATGCTGTATAGCAACGGGATCAAGATCGTTGGCTGCCTGATCATGCTGTTTGGCAACCATCCGCTGATCTCCTACGCCATTGTCGGACTGGGTGCTGCGGCCTATTCACCCGCCAAATACGGCATCCTGACCGAGCTGCTACCGGCTTCGCAACTGGTCAAGGCCAATGGCTGGATTGAAGGACTGACCATCGCGTCCATCATTCTGGGTGTTCTATTGGGCGGGCAGTTGGTGGGACATGCCGCATCCACCTACCTGCTGTCGTTTGACTTTCCGCTGATTGACACCGGCATCGATAGCCCATCCGAGGCGGCCATCAGCGTGCTGATCTTTGTCTACCTTCTGGCGGCCTGGTTCAATCTGCGTATCCCGCTCACTGGCGTCCCCATGCGCCCCCTGCCAAAGCACCTCATCTCTCTGCTTCCCGATTTCTGGCACTGCAATATGCGTTTGTGGCGCGACCGACTGGGCCAAATATCGTTGTCCACCACCACGTTGTTTTGGGGTGTCAGCAGCAACCTCAAATACATTGTGCTGGGATGGGCTTCCATCGCGCTGGGCTACAGCGTGACACAGGCCTCGGCGCTGGTGGGTGTGGTCGCCATCGGCACGGCCGCAGGCGCCGTGGCAGCATCGATGCGCATGCGTCTGGATCAGGCCACCCATGTGCTGCCATTGGGCATTGCCATGGGGGTACTAATCCTTTTGTTGAACGTGATAACCAACGTCTGGGTCGCGGCGCCATTCCTGGTGCTGCTGGGCGGTCTCGGCGGATTCCTGGTGGTGCCCATGAATGCCCTGCTACAGCACCGTGGCCACAACCTGATGGGGTCCGGCCGATCCATTGCCGTGCAGAACTTCAATGAACAGGCCTGCACTCTGGCCCTGGGCGCCTTCTACAGCCTGTCCACTGGCATGGGGTTATCGATTTTGGTGCCATTACCGTGTTTGGCATGGTGGTGGCGGGGTTCATGTGGCTGATCAAGCGCTGGCACGAAAGCAACTGCCGCAATCACGCCGCCGATGTCAATCACCTGCTGGATATAGCCCGCCACGACACCCACCATGGCGGTTGAGCCGGGAGCACCCGGCAAAGTTCGGGCATTGGCCGCGTTGGCCCTGTTGCTCAATGCGTTTACCTGGGGCGTGTCCTGGTGGCCGTTTCGCCAATTGCAGGATCAAGGCGTCCACCCACTGTGGTCCACTGCACTGATCTACTGCTTCGCCCTGGTGTGCCTGCTGGCACTGCGCACGGGCGCATGGCGCGCGTTTGGCCAGCATGCGGGGTTGTGGGTGCTGCTGGTGGCCGCCGGGTTGACCAACGTCGGTTTCAACTGGGCCGTTACCGTGGGCGACGTGGTGCGTGTGGTGCTGCTTTTCTACCTGATGCCCGCCTGGGTGGTCTTGTTGGCTTGGCCCTTGCTTGGGGAGCGTCCCACGTCAGCATCACTCTTGCGCCTGGCGCTGGCGCTGGCAGGCGTGCTGGTGGTGCTCAAGACACCGGACTCCCCCTGGCCATGGCCGCATACCCTGGCCGATGGCCTTGCCGTGATGGGTGGCTTTGCCTTTGCCCTGACCAACATTTTGCTGCGACGTCTGCAGGGCGTGCCCACAACCGCCTGCATGCTGGCCATGTTTGGCGGGGGCGCGTTGATGGCGGCGCTGGCAGCACTGTTGGGCATGCAGTACGGGTTGGTGGGCAGCTTGCCTGCGCCAACCCAAAGCTGGCTGACCTGGGTAGGAGTCTTGAGTGTGTTCTTTCTGGTTGGCAATGTGGGGTTGCAGTACGGCGCAGCGCGCCTGAGCGCCAGCACCACCTCCATCATCATGTTGTCCGAAGTGGTGTTTGCCAGTACCTCGGCCGTGCTGCTGGGCGCCGGCGAACTCAATCTGCGTGTGGTGCTGGGCGGGTCGCTGATCTTTCTGGCGGCCATCCTGTCCACCGTGTCTTTCAGGGCAGCCACCTCAGGTACGTAGCGCGGAACCCTCACGCCAATATCACACCTCTGCAAGTGTTATTGCGCAGTGTTAAGGTGACTGCTTTGTTACCAACACCAAGGCCACACCATGTCCTCCGCATACGATTTTGAAGCCCTTTCCATCACCGGCAAAAAGGTGGCGTTGAGCCAATACAAGGGACAGCCCATGCTGATCGTCAACACCGCCAGTGCCTGCGGGTTTACGCCGCAGTTCGCCGGTCTGGAAACGCTGCACGAAACCTATGGCAAGAAGGGACTGGTCGTACTGGGTTTCCCCTGCAACCAATTTGGAGCGCAGGACGCTGGCAACAACGGCGAGATTGCCGAGTTCTGCCAGCTCAACTACGGTGTGAGCTTTCCCATGATGTCCAAGATCGATGTCAACGGCAGCAACGCGCACCCGCTGTACCAGTGGATGGCCGCTGAAGCACCTGGCTTGTTGGGCTCCAAGGCGATCAAATGGAACTTCACCAAGTTCCTGATCGGACGCGACGGTCAGGTTCTCAAACGCTATGCCCCCACCGATACGCCGCAAAGCATGACCAAAGATATCGAGGCCGTGTTAGCACCCTAGGCAACTATCGGTGGGTGCACAACCGCCACTGAACTTGGTCGTAACCATTGTGGCTGTGGCAGGAAGCACATGGGATACTCCAAACCGTGAACGACGCACTGACATCACCCACTGACGAAGAAAACCCGTGGAAGCAGGCGCTGGAAGGCACCGGAGTAGGGGTGTGGGACTGGAATTTGGTCACCAATGCGCAAACACATTCCGCGCGCTGGGAAGAAATGCTGGGCTACCAGGCCGGCGAATTGACACAAGGCTATCGGGACTTTGTGGACCGTGTGCATCCGGACGATCTGCCACGCGTCCAGACTGACGCACGCAACTACATGGCAGGGCTGGTCCCAACCTATGCCCAGGACATCCGTATACGCTGCAAAGATGGCAGTTGGAAGTGGATTTTGGCGCGGGGCACGGTGGTCGAGCGGGACGCCAACGGCGCGCCCCTGCGCATGATTGGCACCCACACCGATATCACCGAACGCAAACGAGCCGAAAGCGATTTGCGAGCCCTCAACACCCAATTGCAGCAAAACACCCAGCTGCTGCAAACGACACTCAGCAGTATCAGCCAGGGCATCGTGCTGGTGGATGCAGATGGGCGCGTACGCCAGTTCAACCAGCGCGCCTGCGAGCTGCTGGACCTGCCGATGAGCATGCTCGCGCAGCACCCCCTGATGGAAGACATAATCCACTTTCTGCGGGAGCGGGGCGACTTTGGGACCGATGCACACCTGGTGGCCCCGGAAGCCCGCCAGCATCTGACGCAATCCACCCAATGGGCGACAAACAACTACCCCAGTCATTACCTGCGCGACACCCCCCAAGGGCGGACCCTGGAAGTGCGCACCCAGAACCTGCCCTCGGGCGGCTTGGTGCGCACTTTTGCTGATGTCACCGATTACGTGCAGTCGGAAGCCGCACGCCAACGCCTCAATACCTTGCTGGACGCCACCCAGACCGTGGCAGGCGTGGGCGCCTGGGAGCGCGACTTTGTCAACAACACGGTGTACTGGACAGATGGTGTCTACCGCATCCTGGAGGTCACCCCCGAGGACTACACGCCAGGTGACCTGGCCTCGACCCGACGTTTTTTTACGCCCCGGTCCCAGGAAATGATCCAGCTGATCCCGCCGACCCAGGCCGACGGGGAAATGACTGAACATGATATGGAACTGGAGATGATCACCGGTCAGGGCCGCCCCATCTGGGTCCGCATTAAGGGAAGGACCACCTGGAACGAGGGCAAGCCCCAAAGACGCACTTCGGTACTGCAGGACATCACCGAACGCAAACAGGCCGAGGCCGCTATTCGCGAAAGCGAGGAGCGCTGGAAACTGGCCCTGGACAGCACCGGCGACGGCGTGTGGGATTGGTACATTCAGACGGGCAAGGAGTTCTTTTCTCCACGTTTGCTGCAGATGTGCGGCTACGACGGCACAGACCTGGAAAACCTGTCCGAGGAGTTCGACAGCCGTACCCACCCGGACGACATGGATGCACTGCAACGCGCACGCGCCGACCACTTTGAACGCCGTACGCCGAGCTACACCATTGAGCGGCGTATTCGCTGCAAGGATGGCAGCTGGAAGTGGGTACTCAGCCGGGGCATGGTCATCAGCCGCGACGCCAAAGGCCTGCCGTTGCGCATGATCGGCACCTTTACCGACATCACCCACCGCAAAGAATCCGAGGCACTGATCCGCCAGCAGGCGTTTTACGACTCCCTGACCGGTCTGCCCAACCGGCGCATGCTGCGTGACCGGCTGGAGCAGGAGATCAAGCAATGCAACCGGGACCAGCAGCAACTGGCCCTGATTTTCATTGATCTGGACCACTTCAAGGAGGTTAACGATACCCTGGGCCATGACCAGGGCGACCTGCTGTTGGTGGAGGCCGGGCGGCGCATCCAGGCCTGCGTGCGGGAGTCGGACACCGTGGCACGGATGGGCGGTGACGAGTACACCGTTATCCTGGCCGAACTTACTGACAGTTTCCACCTGGAAGGCATCCTGCAAAAGATTTTGCAAACGCTGAGCCAGGTCTACCAACTTGGCACGGAACAGGTGTTTGTTTCGGCCAGCATCGGCATCGCTCTCTATCCATCGGACGCCGACCACATCGAGAACCTGCTGAAAAGCGCCGACCAGGCCCTGTACGTGGCCAAAGGCGCCGGGCGCAACCGCTTCAGTTTCTTTACGCCGGCGTTGCAGGAGGCCGCACAGACCCGGGTGCGCCTGGCCGGCGACTTGCGAACCGCCTTGCAAAACCACCAATTTCATGTGGTCTACCAACCCATTATCGAACTGGCCACCGGCGCCATCCACAAGGCCGAGGCCATGATCCGCTGGGACCATCCCACCCGGGGTCTGGTCAGTCCGACAACCTTCATCCCCATTGCCGAATCCAGTGGTCTGATTGTCGAGATTGGCGAATGGGTGTTTCAGCAAGCCGCCCAGCAGGTGCGGGCCTGGCGGCAAGATCTGGCACCCCATTTTCAGATCAGCGTGAACAAGTCTCCGGTGCAATTCCACCACGACGGCGCTGGCCGCACACCCTGGTCGGCGCAACTGACGGCGCAGGGCCTGCCCGGCGACAGCATTGCGGTGGAGATCACCGAGGGCCTGCTGCTCAACACCAGCAGGCAGGTGGTTGACACCCTGCTGGCGCTGCGTGATGCGGGCATCCGCGTGTCGCTGGATGATTTTGGTACAGGGTATTCGTCCTTGTCGTATCTGCAGAAGTTCGACATCGACTTCATCAAGATCGACCAGTCTTTTGTGTGCCATTTGATTGCCGAGTCCACCGAACTGGCGTTATGCAAGGCCATCATCGTGATGGCGCACGCCTTGGGCATCCAGGTGATTGCAGAGGGCGTAGAAACCGCCGAGCAGCGAGACTTGCTGGCCACAGTTGGCTGCGACTTTGTACAGGGCTACCTGTACGCCCGGCCCATGCGGGCGGCAGACTTTGACGCTTTCATGGCCGCCTACCAACCTCGACCACTCTGCAACCAGTAGCTTCAGGACAGTGACGCCAACGCCTCGTCCAGCACTTCCACCCAGTGGCGCACCTTTGTTGCCGTGCCGCTTTGCAGGTGGGTGATACAGCCGATATTGGCCGACACGATCACCTCTTGCTGCAGTTCGTTCAGGTGACCCAATTTGCGATCGCGCAACTGGTAGGCCAGCGCAGGGTTGAGCACGCTGTAGGTGCCAGCCGAGCCGCAGCACAGATGGCTTTCATTCAGGGGGGTGCGGATGTCGAAGCCCAATGCACCCAGGTGTTGCTCGACCCCGCCCTTGAGCTTTTGGCCGTGCTGCAACGTGCACGGCGGGTGAAAGGCCAGCTTGGGTGCCTGGGTGCGGATGCGTTCTGCCAGCGCCGGACGGGCAGCCTGCAAGGACTGCACGATCACCGGCAACAACTCGCTCAAGTCCCGGGTCAACCCACTGATGCGGGCCGCCTTTTCGGCATAGGCCGGGTCGTCTTGCAGGATATAGCCGTACTCCTTGACCGTGACACCACAACCCGAGGCATTCATCACAATCGCCTCTACCCCCTGTTGCACCTGGGGCCACCAGGCGTCAATATTGGCGCGCATCTCGGCTTTGCCGCCGTCCTGGTCGTTCAGGTGGAATTTGACAGCGCCGCAGCAGCCCGCATCGGGTGCCACGATGGTCTGGATGCCCACCGCATCCAGCACCCTGGCGGTGGATGCGTTGATGTTGGGGGCCATGGCGGGCTGGGCGCAGCCGGCCAGCATCAGAACCTTGCGCGTGTGGCTGCGTGTGGGCCACGTGCCAGCATCCTGCTTGGCGGGCACCTTGTTCTTCAGTGCAGCAGGCATCAACGGGCGCACCAGCTGGCCCAACGCCATGGCTGGGCCGAACAGGGGTGAAGGGATGCCCTCCTTCAATGCCCAGCGCACGGCGCGCTCCCCCATCGGGCGCGGCACCTTGGCGTCCACCAACTTGCGGCCAATGTCCAGCAGGTGGCCGTAGTCCACACCACTGGGGCAAGTGGTCTCGCAATTGCGGCAGGTCAGGCAGCGGTCCAAATGCAACTGGGTTTTGCGGGTGGGCGTGTGGCCTTCCAGCACCTGCTTCATCAGGTAGATGCGGCCACGCGGGCCGTCCAGCTCATCGCCCAGCAACTGGTAGGTAGGGCAGGTGGCAGTGCAGAAGCCGCAGTGCACGCACTTGCGCAGGATGGCCTCGGCGGCCTGGCCGTCAGGGGTGTTCTGGTACTCGGGGGCCAGCGTGGTTTGCATAGGGTTACCAGGCGTCAAACAGCCGGTGGGGATTGAAGATGCCGTGGGGGTCCATGCTCTGCTTGAGGCGCTGCTGAATGGCCATCTGCGCCGAATTATTCAAGAGAAATGAGCCTCTAGCCCTCGTCGAATCTACGTAAGGCACTACAAAAAGAGTAGCATTTCCACCATGAGCGTGGGCCTGCGCCTGTAGCGCGGCGGCAGCGTGCAGCGGCGCCCACAGCCAACGCAGGCCGCCGTGCCACTCCACCAACGGGCTGGCAGGCAGGTCCAGCACCGGGGTGGTCTGCGGCACGCTCAGGCGCCACAGCGCTAGGCATGGGTCAGCCGGGCGGGCAAAAAAAGGCAGTTGCTGGTTGCGGCACAGTTCCCAGTCGCCTTGGGCTTGGGCGTTGTCCATGCGCTGGCCCGTCTGTTCGGCCAGCATCTTCTGGCAGGCCGCCTCCACCGCCGCCACGGCACCGCGCAGCCGCACAAACAGCAGGTCCTGGCCCGTATATCCTGTGGTTTCGCCAGCCGTGTCGTCGTGCACCCAGCAGCTGGCATTGAGCGGCAGGGGCTGGCCGCCCCAGCGGTGCAGGCATTCCAGAGCACTGGCCTGGTCCATGGCAAACACCAGAGTGGCCTCGGCGGGGGCCACCGGCAGCACCTTGAGCGAGACCTCGGTGATCAGCCCCAGCGTACCCATGCTGCCCACCATCATGCGGGAGACATCGTAGCCAGCCACGTTTTTCATGACCTGGCCACCAAAGACCAGTTCCTTCCCCAGGCCGTTGACCAGATGCAGGCCCAGCACGTATTCACGCACCGCACCGGCACTGGCGCGGGCTGGACCACTCAGACCCGCAGCAACCATGCCACCGATGGTCGCTTTGCTCCCGTCGGCGGTGCCACAAGATGGAGCCCGCTCGCCCAAGGGCTCGGCGTGGGTGGCCGTGGCGGAGGATGACCAGGCAAAGTGCGGCGGCTCAAACGCCAGGCATTGACCATGCTCGGCCAGCAGGGCTTCCAGTTCGGCTAACGGAGTGCCGGCACCCACGGTGACCACCAGTTCCGTGGGCTCGTAGCTCAGAATGCCCGATAGTCCGCGGGTGTCCAGCAACTCGCCCTCGAGGTGGTTGCCATAAAAATCCTTGCTGCCGCCACCGCAGATGCGTAAGGCAGTGCCATTCGACGAAGCGGCGCGGATGTGGTCAGTAATATGGCGCAGGGCCGAATCCATGGTTTGCATGCCCGCCATGGTAGCGGCGGCATTGCCGGCATAGCGTGAATTTTTTGAAACCACTGGCACCAAAAATTTGTGCCCATGGAGCACCGAAATTCAATCTTGGTACATATTGACCGCCAGGCCTGGTACATCAACACGGGTGGAAAAGACACAGCCCGAATCCGGAAACGCCGCGAGTTCGTCTGCGCTGCGCCCACGACGGGCGGATGTGAGGTACAAGGTTTTCAAGTCTTCGCCACCAAAGCAGGGCATGGTCGGGCATACGGCGGGGGTCGGGTACTGTGCTACCAGACGGCCATCAGGCGCAAAGCGACACAGGCGCTGCCCTTCGTATAGCGCCACCCAGTAGTGGCCTTGCACGTCAACGGCAGCGCCGTCAGGGCGGCCTCCGTACGGCACTGCATTGGACGCTGATGCAGGTGACCATGTCCACCCGGCGGGTTTGGGTGCAAATTGTTGGAACGTGCGCGGTGCGGTCAGGGTATTGGTTTGCAGGTCGCAGTCCCAGGCGCGGATGGCGTGACTGGCGGTATCTGTCCAGTAGGCCGTGCGTTCGTCCGGGCTCCACGCCAAACCGTTGCCTGTCAGGGCATCCCCCACATGACGCTGCACCTGTGGCACGCGGCCACTGCGCGCATCGACAGAGTACAGGGCGGCAGCATGCGCGGTCTTGGTTTCGTCCAGCGTACCCACCCAAAAGCGCCCACGCGGGTCGCACTTGCCGTCGTTGGCGCGCACGCTACCTGTGTCGTACGGCAACGTGGTGACTGGGTCGAGCCCACCACGCCATTCGCGCGCACGAAAAATACCATTGCGCAGCGCAATGACCAACCCACCGAGGGCCGCCGGCGCCAGACATCCAGGCTCGCTGGGCATCTCCCAAGTCTCCACCGTGCCCATATAGACATTGGCGCGCAAGATGGTCTTTGCCGCAATATCGACCCAATACAGCAACTGCTCCAACGGGTGCCAAAAGGGTGACTCCCCCAGCTGGTACGTCAACGGGTTGAGGGTTTGCCATTGCAATGTGTGCGTCTGCGACGGATCAACGGCTGGACCATCGCCAGGAAACGGGTTGGTTTGAGGGAGCATGGCGGACGCTTTCACAATGTGACTCAATGCCAAATTGTGCACCGAACCAGCACAAAAAACCCCGGAGGAACACACGTTCGTCCGGGGTTTTGCGCAGCGTGCCTAGCGGCTGTAAGCCGTTTCTCCGTGCGAGGTGATGTCCAGGCCTTCGCGCTCGTCTTCTTCGCTGACGCGCAGACCGATGGTCTTGTCGACGATGAAGTAGGCAACAACCGATACGATGCCCGACCACAGCACAGTCACACCTACGGCCTTGGCCTGGATCCACACTTGCGCGGCAATGGAGTAGTCAGCCGGTGTGACCATGGTTGCCGTCACCCAGTCGCCCATGGCGCTCGGGCCTCCCAAGGAGGGTGATGCGAAGACACCGGTCAACAGGGCACCCAGAATGCCGCAGACACCGTGCACGCCGAACACGTCCAGCGAGTCGTCAGCGCCCAGCATTTTCTTCAGACCGGTCACACCCCACAGACCGGCAAAACCAGCGATCAGGCCGATCGCCAGACCACCGCCGATGCCGACGTTGCCGGCTGCCGGCGTGATGGCCACCAAACCTGCCACTGCGCCAGACGCAGCACCCAACATGGAGGCTTTGCCCTTGTGCATGGCTTCACCGATAGACCAGGTCAGCACGGCCGCTGCCGTTGCACCCAGGGTGTTGATGAAGGCCAGGGCGGCAAAGCCATTGGCTTCCAATGCGGAGCCCGCGTTAAAGCCGAACCAGCCGACCCACAGCAAGGCAGCACCCACCATAGTCAATGTCAGGCTGTGGGGTGCCATGGCTTCCTTGCCGTAGCCAATACGCTTGCCGATAAAGAAGGCACCGACCAAACCGGCGACCGCAGCGTTGATGTGCACCACCGTACCGCCTGCGAAGTCCATCGCACCCCACTGCCACAGCATGCCAGCCGTGGCATTAACCTTGTCGACCACTTCCTTGCTGATGTAAGCGTCAGGGCCGGCCCAGAACCAGACCATGTGCGCCATAGGCAAGTAGCTGAAGGTGAACCACAGCACCATGAAGGCCAACACGGCAGCGAACTTGATGCGTTCAGCGAATGATCCGACGATCAGCGCGCAAGTGATGCCGGCAAACGTGGCCTGGAATGCGGCAAACACGATCTCAGGGATCACAACGCCCTTGCTGAATGTGGCGGCATTGGCAAAAGTACCCGCAGCGTTGTCCCAGATGCCCTTCATGAGCAGCCGGTCAAACCCGCCGATGAACGGGTTGCCCTCGGTAAACGCCAGGCTGTAGCCGTAGATGAACCACAGCACCACAATCATCGAGAACGTGACCATGACCTGCATCAGCACAGACAGCATGTTCTTGCTGCGCACCAAACCACCGTAGAACAGCGCCAGGCCCGGCACAGTCATCAAGATGACCAGCATGGTGGAGACCATCATCCAGGCGGTGTCTCCCTTGTTGGGGACCAGTGTTAGCGCGGGTGCCACAGTCTGCGCCAGCGCGACAGAACCCGCGGTTAACAGACTCCAACCCAGCGCAAGGGAAATGAATAATTTTTTCATGGTGTTTTCCAATCACAGGGCGTCGTTGCCGGTCTCGCCGGTGCGGATGCGCACGACCTGTTCCAGGTCGTACACAAAAATCTTGCCGTCGCCGATCTTGCCGGTGCGAGCGGCGCCTTCGATGGCCTCAATCACGCGTTCCACCAGCGCGTCGTCGACCGCCGCTTCTATCTTGACCTTGGGCAAAAAGTCGACCACGTACTCCGCGCCACGGTACAGCTCGGTGTGCCCTTTTTGACGCCCAAAGCCTTTGACTTCGGTGACGGTGATGCCCTGCACGCCCATGCCGGACAGGGCTTCGCGCACCTCGTCGAGCTTGAATGGTTTGATGATTGCCGTTACGAGTTTCATGGTGCTTCCTTGTGTGTTGATCGACGCCATCAGAACGTGTACTTGACGCCGACGGTCAGTGCGTTCTTGCCCAGGTTGTCAAAGCCTCCGACCTTGTAGAACGCGTCCTTGGCGTCAGTGGTCATGGCTGCTATGGAGGCCGTCAGGCCGGTACCGAAGTCCTTGGTCAGCGTCAGCGACCAATCGGTGTAATCCCCTGCATTGCCAGCCTGGTTGGGAATGCTCTGGCGGCCCACGTGCGGAGTCAGCGTGAAGCCATTGCCCAGATCCAATGCGGCAGCCAGTTCAAGGTAGTTCGCACCCTTGCTGTCGGGGTTGGCAATGAAGTTGCTGGTGGCCTGGCTGTACTTGGCGGTGACGATGCCAAAGGTCAGTGCACCATAGACTTCTGTGGTGTTGGCGTTGGCCAGCACCGTATCGGCCGTGTTGCCGGGGTATTGGTAGGTGATCACGCCCACGTCAAAGGCTAAATCCTTGGCGATTTCACCCTTGAAGCCGCCGTACAGATCGACTTCGGTGGAACCATCGGTGGCACCCACATAGTCCTTGATCCAATTGATGTTGGAACCCCAGATGCCAACGTAGGCACCACTCTTGTGGGCGTAGTCAGCCCCCAACTGGAGCGCGGGCTTGAACGACGTCTGTGCCACGCTGCGAAAGCGGTAGTCGCTCACAACGCCTACGTTGAAGCTCAGGGTGGACTGCGGCTCAGCAGCCGGGGCAGCCGTTTGTGCCAGAGCGGCCGTACCGGCCAGTGCACAGGCGAGGGCGAGAAGGGTCTTGGACTTGGTTGGCATTGAAGGCTCCGATCGGTTAAGGGGATAGTCCCACTTAGCACGATGCATGCCACATGCCATTCAAGGTCTGTATCGCGCTTGACCGTTGACGTTGGCGTACAGATATCGCTATGATGACTGTATATATTTACAGTTTGCACTAGTCTAGTGCATAACCTGGGCGCAAAGGTCTGGACAGTGCGCACTTTTTGGGAGCATGGGCTATGGGCTTGTCTTTGGTGCAAAGCCGTGCTTTGCGGGGCCTGGAGGCCGCGCGGGTCACCGTGGAAGTGCATCTGGCCAATGGGCTACCCAGCTTTACCCTGGTTGGGCTGGCCGATATGGAGGTCAAGGAAGCCCGCGAGCGGGTTCGCTGCGCCATTCAAAATGCTGGCTTGCAATTTCCGCACAACCAACGTATCACCGTCAATCTGGCGCCGGCTGACCTGCCCAAAGACTCCGGCCGACTCGACCTTCCCATTGCATTGGGCATTCTGGCCGCCAGTGGGCAGATTGACGGCAGCCGTTTGGCAGACTATGAGTTTGCCGGCGAGCTGTCGCTAACCGGAGCGTTGCAGCCTGTGCGGGGCGCATTGGCCATGGCGTTGGCCTTGCACAGCACCACTGCAGTTCCCAAGTTGGTATTGCCACCCGGCAATGCCGAGGAGGCGGCTCTGGTACCTGGCTCTCAGGTGTACCGGGCCCGCCACCTGCTGGACGTGGTTCGCCAGTTTGTCCCGCCTGGCAGCACTGCAGCGGCCCAGGACGACACGGAGCCCGTGCCCGATGACGGCTGGTGCCGTGTGGAGGCGGTTCTGCACACCCCGCATCGTACCGGCCCCGATATGGCCGACGTCAAAGGTCAGGCCGGTGCCAAGCGCGCCCTGGAAATTGCTGCCGCTGGAGGCCACAGTCTGCTCATGGTGGGGCCACCGGGTTCTGGCAAGTCCATGTTGGCGCAACGTTTTGCCGGACTGCTGCCGCCCATGTCATGTGAAGAGGCGCTGCAAAGCGCCGCCATCAGCAGCCTGCGCGGACGCTTTGCGATTGAAAACTGGGGTCAACGGCCCACCTGCTCGCCCCACCACTCGGCCAGCGCCGTGGCTCTGGTAGGCGGCGGATCACCACCGCGTCCCGGCGAAGTATCCCTTGCCCACCACGGCGTCCTGTTTCTGGACGAAATGCCAGAATTTCAGCGCACAGCACTGGAGGCGCTGCGTGAGCCCCTGGAGACTGGCGCCATCACCATCTCGCGGGCGGCGCAGCGCTGCGAATTTCCGGCGCGTTTTCAATTGGTGGGTGCCATGAACCCCTGCCCCTGCGGTTACCTGGGCAGTGCAAGCCATCGCTGCCGTTGCACGCCCGATCAGATCCGCCGCTACCAATCCAAATTGAGTGGGCCGCTGATGGACCGCATCGATCTGCACGTGGACGTACCCCAGGTGCCCCACTCCGATTTGCTGGGGGCACAGTTGGGTGAATCCAGCACCAGTATTCGCCAGCGTTGCGTAGCGGCTCGCCAGCGGGCCATGGATCGTCAAGGCAGCAGCAATATGGCCCTACAAGGCCAGGCCATTGACCAGCACGCCCTGCTGGCAGCGGATGCACTGCAGTTTTTGCACATGGCCGCAGCGCGCCTGGGCTGGTCGGCGCGCGGCACGCACCGCACACTCAAAGTGGCGCGTACCATAGCCGATCTGGCTGGTTCGCAGCACACGCAAATCGGCCACGTGGCCGAGGCCATGCAGTACCGCCGCACAGTGTCCCCCTAGGACCATCGCGTACTCCGATATGATTCTGCGCTAACTGGGTATGTAGCACACAATGCGCCATACCTTTTTTGGCGGGACAATCCATGCTTCCGTCGCACAACCAGAGTGTCCAACTATGCTGTTTCGCCACGCCACCGCCCTGCGCACACTGAATGCAACTATCCTGACCGCCCTGACCTTGGTTGCCACCTCGTGGTCCGCCAATGCCGGGCCCGTGCTGGAACGCATACGCCAGAGTGGCAAGATCACGCTTGCGCACCGCAGTACAGCCATCCCGTTTGCCTACCTGGACGCTGACAAACACGCCATTGGCTACACCATAGACCTGTGCCTCAAGGTAACTGAGGCGATCCGCAAGAACCTGGCGCTCAAAACATTAACCATTGCGTACCTGCCAGTCACCGAGTTCAACCAGATCAAGGCCATCGAGCAAAACAAGGCTGACCTGGAATGTGGCTCCACGGGCAACAATGCCGAACGCCGTGAAAAAGTGGCCTTCACCATCCCCCATTACATAACCGGCACCCGTTTCATGGTGCGTTCTGACAGCAAAATTACCGACCTGCGGGGTATGGAGGGGCTGACGCTGCTGTCGTCTTTTGGCACGCCTTCGCTGGCAGCTGTCACCCGTGCCAACACCGAGCGGCTGATGCGCATCAACATCATGAAGGTCAACGACCACAAGCAGGCCGCCGAGATGATCGAAAAAGGGCAGGCCGATGCCTTTGCCATGGATGACGTGCTGCTGCTCGGCCTGATCGCCAGTCGTCCCGACCCAACGAAGCTCAAGGTGGTTGGCAAGTACCTGACGCTGGAGCCTCTGTCCATCGTCATGTCCAAAAGCGACCCCGAACTCAAGGCCATAGTCGACGAGGAAATGAAGCGCCTGATCAGTTCCCGCGAGGCCTATACCATTTACGACCGCTGGTTCACCAAACCCATTCCCCCAAACAACACTTCGCTCAACATCCCCATGAATTACCTGTTGCGCGACCTGTGGAAGTACCCTTCCGATCAAGTTTCCGACTAAGCACACAGGCACCCAAAGCTGACACCACAAGCCAGCACACCCGCTTACAACCCGCGCTTGGTGGGCTGGTTGTCATTGGCCCAGCTCATCAGCTGGGGCAGCGTGTTTTATGCCTTCACCCTGATCATGGGGCCGTTGGAGCATGATCTGGGGTTGACCCGTGCACAGTCTTCCCTCGCGTTTAGCCTGGCTTTGCTGGCCGAGGGGCTGATGGCCTACCCTGTTGGGCGCTGGATTGATCGCGGGCACGAGCGCGCCGTCATGACAGCCGGGTCCGTGCTGGCCGGCCTATGCCTGCTGGCCCATGGCTGGGTGACCCATGTAGTGGGTCTGTATGCCGTTTGGGTCGGCTTGGGCCTAGCCATGGCAGCCATGCTGTACGCACCGGTGTTTGCCGTAGTCACCCGACGCTTTCCGCACGACTTTCGTCGCGCCATCATCACCATGACCTTTTTGGGCGGCCTGGCCAGTACCGTATTTATTCCTTTGACGGCGTGGTTGATAGCGCAGTTTGGCTGGCGCCACGCCATGATGGCGCTCGCAATGCTGCACCTGCTGGTGTGTGCACCCCTGCACGCCATCGTGCTGCGTGGCGCACCACGCCCGGCTCCCATCCAGCCGAAGGCGGCGGCAGAAAAAACGCCCGGGTTAATGCACCACCTGACCAGCACGCCGTTTCTGCTGATCGGTGCTTTTGTGGTGCTGATGATGTCTGTGACCGTGGCCCTGCCTGCCCACATGGTGAGCCTGCTGCGCGAGCATGGCCTGGCCGAGGCCTGGGTCATCGCCATTCCGGCCAGCATTGGGGTTGTCCAGGTGTTTGGACGGCTTTTGCTGTATTTTTTTGAACGACACCTTGACCTGCACTTCACCAACCGCCTGATTCCTTGCTTGATTCCTTTGGGGTTGCTGGCTTTGCTGGCAGCACCCTCCACCGCCGGGGCGCACTTTGCCCTGGTCTTGGCGTTTGTGGCGGTATGGGGCATGGGCAACGGCATGCTGACCATCGTCAATGGCACTGTCATTGCCGAATATGTGAACCGAGAGCATGTCGCCACGCTCAATGGTGCTTTGGGTATTCCGCTGGCTTTGGCCCGCGCAGCGGCTCCGTTGGGTCTGGGCTTGCTATGGAGTCCGCAGAATGGCTACACCCTGGGTCTGACGGCGCTGCTGTGCCTCAGTCTCCTGGGAATTGGAGCGTTGGCTATGGCCCAGAAGTTTTCCACAAAACGAAGAATCGCTATAAATTAAATAGCTGTATACGTATATTCCACGAGGGCTAGAGCACATTTTAGTCCACAGCTTCCTGTACAAAGTGCAACGGCATGCAGTGTAGGAGGTCGAACGGGTAGGTTGTAAAACACCCGGTGGGGTGCGCGGTAGCCCAACGTCTTGCCGGCGTCGGGCGGTTAGCACATTACTGGCTCAGAACGCCATCATGGATGTTGACATGCTGCCCTACCGACACCACGGATTGGGTTTCGACCCGCACACCAGCGCCATTGTCCATGCGCACGTCCACCAGGTAAACCGTAACTTTCTTCATCTTCTTTTCGACGCTATTGCCAGCCAAACCACCGCCGACTGCGCCGGCCACCGTAGCGAGGGTTTTGCCAGTGCCACCGCCTACCTGGTTACCCAGAAGACCGCCCAATACCGCGCCAGCGACCGCACCGGCACCACTGCCAGCGCCCTCACGCTCAACTGGCGTAACGGCCACCACCGTGCCGCAATGGGCACACACCGCAACGGGAGGCGGTGGTGGTGTCTGGGTCGCCATTGGCAACTCTGGTGCCGGCGTGGCCACTGGCGATGGGGGTGCAGCGGGTGCGCGTTTTGCTACCTTTTTAGTAGTTGTCTGCGCAGGTTTGACGAGGGCTGGTTCTGGTTTTTCTTCCAAAACGCTGGGTACAGCGACAACCGGTTCGCTGGTTGCAAGCTGTGCGGTGCTAGCGACCGGTGCAGGGCTGACAACCACAGCTTCTGGCTGAGCGGCAGGCGCCACGGGAGCGGAGCGCATTTGCACCAGCGCCACGCCCATGGCCAGCGTGGCAGCACCCAGTGCGCCAACAGCGGCCCACAGCCAGCGGCTGGAGGTGTTTGGAGTCGGGGATACGGGTGGGGTCAGTTCGTTCGACATAGGTACAGTTTTCCTCTAGTTACAGATTCGGTGCCAACAGGCGCTTCAGGTCGGGCAAATTCATATTGCGTCGCTGAGCCAGGTTCTGCACCTGGTCGTCTCCCACGCGGCCCACGCTGAAATAGGTACTGTCCGGGTGGGCAATGTAGAAGCCGCTGACGCTGGAGGCCGGCGTCATGGCCAGGCTCTCGGTGACGGTCATGCCCACTTCGTCGCACTGCAGCAGGGCAAACATCTCTTTCTTGACACTGTGGTCCGGGCAGGCAGGGTAGCCCGGTGCAGGGCGAATGCCACGGTATTGTTCGGCAATCAGCGCGTCGTGGCCCAGGTCTTCTTGCACCGCATAGCCCCACAGGTCGGTTCGCACCTTCTTGTGCATCATTTCCGCAAAAGCCTCGGCTAGCCGGTCTGCCAGCGACTTGAGCAGGATGGCGGAGTAGTCGTCGCGCACGGCCTCGAAGGCCTGGGCATGCTTGTCGGCGCCAATGCCGGCGGTCACGGCAAACAGGCCGGCATAGTCCGGGCCCTGGGGCGCCACAAAATCGGCCAGACAGCGGCTGGGCATCTGGATTCCATCGACCACCTGCTTTTCGGTCTGCTGGCGCAGGCCGTACCAGGTCAGGGCCCGCTCGGTGCGGGTCTCGTCGGTGTAAAAAGCAATGTCATCATCGTCCACGCTGTTGGCGGGGTACAGGGCTATCACGCCATTGGCGGTGAGCCAGCGGCCATCCACTATTTTCTTGAGCAATGCCTGCCCGTCGACAAAAACACGTGTGGCTTCTTCGCCCACCACGGCGTCTTTCAGAATGGCGGGGTACGGCCCGGCCAAGTCCCAGGTCTGAAAGAACGGACCCCAGTCGATGAATGGCACCAGCTCGCCCAGATCAAAGTTTTTAAACACGCGCCGGCCAATGAATTTGGGTACGGTGGGCGTGTAGCGGCTCCAGTCGACCACCGTCTTGTTGGCGCGGGCTTTCTCCAGCGGCCACAGCGGCGTTTGCTTTTTGTTGGCGTGCTGGTGGCGCACCTTGGCGTAGTCGGCGCTCAGTTCCGCGAGGAAACTGGCAGCACCGTCGCCCAGCAGGCTTTGCGCCACGCCCACGCTGCGCGAGGCATCGGGCACATAGGCAACTGGGCCGTCGTAATGCGGAGCAATGCGCACGGCGGTGTGCACCCGGCTACAGGTTGCGCCACCGATGAGCAGCGGGATTTTCTTGATGCGAAAGTAGTCGTCCTTCTGCATCTCACCGGCCACGTACTGCATTTCTTCCAGGCTGGGGGTGATCAGGCCTGAGAGGCCCACGATGTCCGCGCCTTCGACCTTGGCGCGCGCCAGAATCTCGTGGCAGGGCACCATGACGCCCATGTTGATCACCTCAAAATTGTTGCACTGCAAGACCACGGTGACGATGTTCTTGCCGATGTCGTGCACGTCACCTTTGACGGTGGCAATCACGATCTTGCCCTTGGTTTTGACGTCGCGCCCAGCCGCTTCGTCCTGGCGCTTTTCTTCTTCAATATACGGAATCAAATGCGCCACGGCCTGCTTCATCACCCGCGCGCTCTTGACCACTTGGGGCAGGAACATCTTGCCCTGACCAAACAGGTCACCCACGATGTTCATGCCAACCATCAGAGGGCCTTCAATCACATGCAGCGGGCGGCCACCCTGGGCCAACACCGCCTGGTAGGCTTCTTCGGTGTCTTGCACGATGAAGTCGGTAATGCCATGCACCATGGCGTGCGAGAGGCGCTGGCCAACCGTTGCGGGGTGCTCCACCGTGCCACGCCATTCCAGCTTTTTGCTCTCGTCCTTGGCGCCGCTCTTGGCGGTCTCAGCAATCTCCACCAGGCGCTCGCCGGCGTCGGGTCGGCGATTGAGCACGACGTCTTCCACCCGCTCCCGCAGCTCCGGCTCCAGGTCGTCATAGACGCCCACCATGCCGGCGTTGACAATGCCCATGTCCATGCCCGCCGCAATGGCGTGGTACAAAAACACAGTGTGAATGGCCTCGCGCACGGGGTCATTGCCCCGAAATGAAAAGCTCACGTTGGACACGCCGCCGCTCACCTTGGCGCCGGGCAGGTTTTCTTTGATCCAGCGCGTGGCGTTGATGAAGTCCACCGCGTAGTTGTTGTGTTCTTCAATGCCGGTGGCAATGGCGAAGATGTTGGGGTCGAAGATGATGTCTTCCGGCGGAAAACCCACTTCGTCTACCAAGATGCGGTAGGCACGCTCGCAAATCTCGATCTTGCGCTGGTAGGTATCAGCCTGACCCTGCTCGTCAAACGCCATCACCACGGCGGCGGCACCGTAGCGGCGCACCAGCTTGGCCTGCTGCTTGAAGGCTTCAACGCCTTCCTTCATGCTGATGGAGTTGACAATGCCTTTGCCCTGCACGCAGCGCAGGCCGGCCTCAATGACGCTCCATTTACTCGAATCAATCATCACCGGCACACGGGAGATATCGGGCTCAGAGGCGATCAGGTTCAAAAAGCGCACCATGGCAGCCTGGCTGTCGAGCATGGCCTCGTCCATGTTGATATCGATGATTTGCGCGCCGTTTTCCACCTGCTGGCGCGCCACGGATAGTGCCTGGTCGAAGTCGCCATTCAAAATCATGCGGGCAAAAGCCTTGGAACCGGTGACGTTGGTGCGCTCGCCAATATTGACAAACAGCGACTGGGCGTTTACGGTAACTGGCTCCAGGCCGGACAGCATCATGGGGGCAACAGCAACAGAATCTGCGGGGGAAGACGACATACAACTCACCTGTAAAAACAGCAGCCAGGTGAGCGTCGTTGGGACATCCAAGCCTGACGGTAGCACTGATGGCTCCGCTGCAACGCTCCTTGGATGCCCCCATTTTACGGGAGAACCTATGTCCTGCCTTGCCGGGGTGGTTTACCATCGCCCCTAATCCCTGCGGCGGCGCCTATCCGTCGCATTTCCGCCGCCTTCACCGTGGGCACACTGTTCATGAGCTCAGACGACCATTCACCTGACACGCAACCGACCGGCGCATTTGAGACCGCGGCCGAGCTGCTGACCGCGCCCAGCGCGCTCATACACCTGAGCCTGGACGAGGCCCGTGTGGTGGTGGGCTACATGACGCCGCGCTACATTCCCACCGACACCACCTTCATCCGCGAAGGGGACGCCGCCGACGAAGGCTTTATGGCCCTGCTACTCGAAGGCGAAGTAGTGGTGGAAAGCGTCACCGTGAGCCGCACCGAGCCAGTCACCATCCGCGTGCTGGGCCCCGGCAGCTTGGTGGGCGAGGTGGGGCTGGTGGACCGGGAGCCCCGCTCCGCCTCCTGCACCACCAGCGCAGATTCGCTGTGCGCCATCCTCACCCGCGACGCCCTTGAGGCCTTGATTAACGAAGAACCCCGCATCGGCTCCAAACTGCTGCTGGCCATTGCTGCCCGCCTGGCCGAGCGGCTGCGCGACAACGCCCGCAAGCTACGGCTCTACGCCAAGCTGGCCAAGGCCATGCAGATGGAAATTGACCGGCTGGTACTGCCACGGGCCTGAAGGCTATTGGCGCCGTAGAGTTACAGGCCACCGGCGCGAATTGACACACAATGCCGCTAACAAGAGCGCGAACGAAAAGATGCATGAATCCACTCATTCCTACGTGCCCGAACGAGGCCATGGGCTAAAACACGACCCGTTCAACGCCATCGTGGGGCCCAGGCCCATTGGCTGGATTTCGACACGCAATGCATCAGGCCATTTAAACCTCGCCCCCTACAGTTTTTTCAATGCTTTCAACTACACACCGCCCATCATTGGGTTTTCCAGCATTGGGTACAAAGATACCGTTCGCAACATCGAAGAGACTGGCGAGTTTGTTTGGAACTTGGTGACGCGTCCCTTGGCCGAGGCGATGAACCAGACCTGTGCCGCAGTGGGTCCGGAGGTCAACGAGTTTGAGTTGGCCGGCCTCACACCGTTAACGTCGCAGGTCGTGACAGTACCGCGCGTTTTGGAAAGCCCCGTTACCTTTGAGTGCAGGTGTACGCAAGTACTGCAATTGCAGGGTGCCAGTGGCGAGAAGGTTCCTTCGTGGCTCGTGCTGGGTGAAGTAGTTGCTGTGCACATCGCGCAGCGTTTGCTCAAAGACGGGGTGTTTGACACTGCAGGCGCCGAGATTGTGCTTCGGGGGGGTGGTCCAGCGGACTATTTCACCGTCGGGCGCGAGCAGCTTTTTCACATGTTCCGTCCAACCTAGCGCCCACGCGTGCCGCCCCAGCGTTTCTTACCGACAAGACCAATCAAAGCCGATGGACCTTTATGGCCGTCGCCCTCTTTCAGCTCGGTCTCGTACTCTTGCAGTACCTGAACATGCAAAACGCAAAATGTATCGGCGTGCAATGGCGAAATGCATATTCCCCCCGCCCCCGTGCTGTTGCCGGGGGGCCCCCCCGCAAGGGGGCGCCCCCCCGCCCAAGGCGGCTAAACCTTTTCTGAAGGGGGCAGCCCGAGAAAGACCTCCAATCCCCCTGACACGCTACTGATTTCACACGCCACGCAATAATTGCGGTTTGGCTATTTGACGATCCTCATGAGCAACACCTCCGAATACACATCACCCAAAGTCTGGACCTGGGACCAGGAAAGCGGCGGCAAGTTCGCCAGCATCAACAGACCTATCGCGGGTCCCACGCACAACCAAGATTTACCTGTGGGGCGCCACCCACTGCAGTTGTACTCACTGGCAACGCCCAATGGCGTCAAGGTCACGGTGATGCTTGAGGAACTGCTGGCCTTGGGCCACAGCGGCGCCGAATACGACGCCTGGCTTATCCGGATCCACGATGGTGACCAGTTCGGCAGCGGGTTTGTGCAAGCCAACCCCAACTCCAAAATTCCGGCGCTGATGGACCACAGCGGCAACACACCGGTGCGGGTGTTTGAATCGGGAGCGATCCTGCAATACCTGGCTGAAAAGTTTGGCGCCTTCCTGCCCGCCGGTGGCGCAGCGCGGGCGGAATGTTTGTCATGGCTGTTCTGGCAAATGGGCAGTGCACCCTTTCTGGGTGGTGGGTTTGGCCACTTTTACGCCTACGCGCCGGCCAAATTTGAGTACCCCATTAACCGCTACGCCATGGAAGTCAAACGGCAGTTGGATGTGTTGGACCGTCATCTTGCAGACCACCGCTTCCTGGCAGGAGACGACTACACCATCGCCGATATGGCGGTCTGGCCCTGGTATGGCACGCTGGTCAAAGGCCAGCTGTACGAAGCGGGTGAATTTCTGAGTGTGCATGAGTACCAACACGTGCTGCGCTGGACCGATGAAATTGCACTACGACCTGCGGTACAGCGCGGGCGCAAGGTCAACCGCACCTGGGGTGAGCCATCCAGCCAATTGCATGAACGCCACGAGGCCGCCGATTTTGATACCAAAACGCAAGACAGACTGGACACCTCTGCCACCTAGGCAAAGGGCCTGGCGCTAGAGGAATCGATGTGATGGAATTGAATGCTGACTACAGCCAGCGGGTGGTACTGAACCACCATGACCTGGATTGGATTGGAAGCCCACAAACCGGTGTGGAGCGCCGCATGCTTGACCGTATCGGCGACGAGGTTGCCAAGGCGACTTCGATCGTTCGGTACGCGCCGGGCGCCAAGTTTGATTCACACCTGCACGAGTTTGGCGAAGAAATTCTGGTGCTCGAAGGCGTTTTCAGTGACGAGAACGGCGACTACCCGGCGGGCACCTACATGATGAATCCACCGGGGTCTTCACACGCGCCGCACAGTGAATCGGGATGTGTTCTCTTTGTCAAACTCCGGCATCTGGGCGCTGACCAGCAGCACACCGAGGTCATCAACACAACCACGGCGGAGTGGTACCAGGGCATGGTGCCGGGCCTGACAGTGATGCCGCTGATGCGGCAAGGCTCCGGCTCTACCCTGGTGCGCTGGGCACCAGACACCTACTTCAACCCGCACCGGCATTTTGGAGGTGAAGAGATATTTGTTGTGGACGGCGTGTTTGAAGATGAGCACGGGCGCTACCCTGCAGGCTCCTGGATTCGCAGCCCCCACTTGAGTGTGCACAAGCCTTTCAGCAAAGAGGGCTGCACCATCTTTGTCAAAACTGGGCACTTGTTGACGGACGCAGCGTAGACCGAGTTGGCTCAGGCCACCTCGCCAACCAACGCTTGCGCCAGCAGCGCCTGCCGGGCGCGGGCGGGAATGAGAACGCTTGTGCACAAGAGGCAGCTGCACAGTATTCTGATGAGTCCATAAACCGATGTCGCACTTCAGGAAGCTAACGGAATCGCCACGCGATTCCACTGCAGTGCGCGACTGCGCCAGTGGCTTTCAATTGCCTGGGTAAAGTCAGCCCGGACCAGCTTGGCGCGCTGCTCCAGCCAATCGCCTCTTTCACGCCGAATGACCAATCCCTCTAACGGGCCCTGGCGAAATTGGCTGTGCTTGGCATGCACCCAGTCCCTCAACTGGTGCATATCGACATGCCCGGCGTGCAACCGGGGCACCGTTGTCAGCCCCAGCTCTGCCGCCCAGGCATTGCGCCGCGCCGTGCTCCAGAACTGGCCTGTGTCGCGGTCATAAACGTCAAACACCAACCACCAGTCTGGCAGCGCCGCGTAGTCCAGCGAGTGTCGCGCGGCGCACCATTCGCCATACGCAATCAAGTTGCTTCCCAAGGCATCAAACAGCCGGTCTTCATGGGTTGCGAGCCAATCGCCAAGGCGGGCAAACTGCCCGTGAAACGGCTGCACCAAATATTGACCGCGGTTTTGCGCGCGCACCACCCCATCGGGCGACACCGACAGGCCAAGATTCGCCCCATCCAGTTTTTCCTCAATCACGACGTCACCAGCCAACAACTCGGCTGCTTCGTCAGGCGACAAAACCTTGTCGTCACGGGGTGCGCCCGAGGCCAGCCACGCAATATGTGGGGTATGGGGGAACCGAAAGAAATCAGTCATGGCAAAACAGGCATTGGTTTTTGGGGAAATTTCTTCTTGTAAAACTGGCAAACATCGTCGCTACAAAGAAACGTGACGTCCACCCCGTGGGCTTTCAGTTCGGGCCACCAATCCAGCCATTTGCAATCGGCCGCCTGCCAAATCGGTGGCTTGGCGGGGTGCGCGTTTGCCACGGCGGCAAATTTGCGGTCTGACCGATCAAAAACCGCTTCCAACGGGCCGGCAGGAAACTCTGCAAATTGATCGTCATCCCACTCATTGAGTGGCACCTGCTGCACGCGCTGCGCGTTGCCCATGTTGGCCAACACCCACTTGACGAACAGATCGCCAACGCCGTTGCCGTTGCTCGGGCTTGTCTTGTTCAGGTATTCGCCCAGTATGCGGTACGCATCGTCAATCGCAATCGAGCCACTTTCCATCACCTGGCTCAAGCGCTGTACACATTCAAGCACACACTCTGGCGACACCTCGGCATGGGCGTCATTCGCCACCAAAATCACATTGGTATCGACAACGACCGTCATGGTGCAGGTTTGGTGCGTTCGGCCATTTTGGTCTTCATGGCCGCCGTGGTACGTGCCACCGCATCTGCCATCACATCCCCAAAAAAATGGGCGGGCCAATTTTGAATATTGCCGTACTGGTCCAGCTCCAAGGGCTCCAGCTCCGCCGTCTTGCCCGACCGCTTGGCGAAATAGATGGCAATGTCTTGGGGCGCAATGAGCCCTTCCGCCACACGCCGCTGCAAACGGTTGAGGAAGTGCTCTGAATGGCTTTCAACGATCAGTTGCACATTGCGGGGCTGCCCGCCCTCCCAACTTTGCACCGCGCAAATGAAAGCATCCGCCAGGTGCGCTTGCACCTGTGGGTGCAGATGAATCTCTGGCTGCTCCATCCAAACCGTAGAGTTTTTGGGGGCATAAAACGCCTCTACCAAGGCGGGCAACACCTGCGACACGCCAAAGCCCACATCGGTGAGCCTGACCTCGGGCGAACCCAAGTGCGTTTTCAACAAAACCTCGTACTCTTTGCGCCCTGCAGCCAATGGCTCCACCTTGAAGCTGTGGATCACGCCCATGGTCTTGAGCCAGTCGGCCAAAAACTTGGCAAAACTTTCTGGCTTGCGCCCTTTGCCACGGCTCAACTTGCGCGCTTCTGCCTCAGCCGCCAAAACGGCGGCGACCGCAAGCTCGCCTTGCATACCCACGTCGGGCGGCGTCTCGCCAGACCACGCATAGATGCGCTTGGGGTGGCTCCGCAGCGGGCCAAGGTAATAAATGGAACTGAGCGCACGCTCGGTCTCCAGCGCAAAGTCAGACAAAAAACCGGCGTTCTGAAAAAGCGCCAGGGTCGCGTCGGAGAACCGATAGAACTTCTCTGGCGCGTCCAATGGCCAAACCCGCCCAGTCACCTTGACGAGATTCATAGGCTTGGCCTTCAAGGTAACTTTTGAATCCTGGTGGGTGTGCGCAATTTGCAAGCTGGCAGAGTCGCCGTCTATCAATGCATAAGCCAAACGCTCAACCTCGGGTTGATCGGCCTTGCCCGCCTTGATGGTGACGTTGAGCGCAATCTCATTGCCCAAGTATTTTTCTGTAGGGTCTAAGGAGTTGACAACGCTTAAAGGCACGTGGGTGCGCCACTGCAGAGCAAACTCCATCTTGCGGTGGGTGTCGTGGCTGTAAAGACAGTCTTGAAAAGTGCCCAAATCAATCAGCGATGAGGGGTCACCCACATGCAATGCACGCTTACGGTCAGACAACGCCGCCGTCTGCTTCAAGGCCAGCAACAGGTGTCCCAAGCTGCTTTTGCCGGCGCTGTTGCCACCAAAGATTACTGTCAAGGGTGCCAACCGAATGTCGCCCGTATCCCGCCAGGCTTTGAAGTTTTTGATACGGGCCTTGGTCAACATATGGGTTCCATTGTTTTTGCCAACATGGTCTTAGCTGGCATTTGCTACCAGCACCTGCGCCAGCAGCGCCTGCTGGCGCAGGTGCTGGTGAGGCGCTGGCGCAGGTCAATGCACTGGGTGGGAAGGGAGGTTATCGCTTTCAGACAGTTGTCGCTTGTCCAAACCCGCCTCCCGCCCCGCATAGTTGTTTTACGCCGGGGGTAAGTGTGCCACGGGCGGTTGGCGCGCTCTATAGGGCGGTCTATAGGGCGCTCAAGCCGCTTCTTTGTAGAAATAACTGCGCTGCAAGGCGCGCCCAGGCAAGGGCGCCACCGCGTGCGCAATCGCCCCAATATGGTCGGGCGTGGTGCCGCAGCAGCCCCCCACAATGTTCACCAGCCCCTCGGCGGCAAACTCACGCACCAGGCGGCTGGTCACGTCTGGCGTTTCGTCAAAGCCGGTGTCGCTCATGGGGTTGGGCAGGCCGGCGTTGGGGTAGCAGCTGATGAAGGTGTCGGGCGCCACCTTGTTCAGCTCCTGGATGTAGGGGCGCATCAGCGCCGCGCCCAGTGCGCAGTTCAGGCCAACCGCCAGAGGCTGGGCGTGGCGCACGCTGTGCCAAAACGCAGTGACAGTCTGGCCGCTCAGAATGCGGCCGGAGGCATCGGTCACCGTGCCGCTGATGATGATGGGCAGGCGTTCGCCGCTGGCTTCAAAGTATTCGTCTACCGCAAACAGGGCGGCCTTGGCGTTGAGGGTGTCAAAAATCGTTTCCACCAGAATCACATCGGCGCCACCTTCGACCAGCGCCTTAGTCTGGTCGTAGTAGGCTTTGCGCAGTTCTTCAAAGGTCACATTGCGCGCACCGGGGTCGTTCACATCGGGGCTGATGCTGGCAGTCTTGGGCGTGGGGCCCAAAGCGCCGCAAACAAAGCGGGGTTTGTCAGGCGTGCTGAATTTGTCGCAGGCGGCACGGGCCAGGCGGGCCGAGGCCAGGTTCATCTCCACCGCCAGGTCTTCCATGCCGTAGTCGGCCTGGGCCACGCTGGTGGCGCCAAAGGTGTTGGTCTCGATCAGGTCGGCACCGGCGGCCAGGTAGCGTTCGTGGATGTCACGGATGACGTCGGGGCGGGTAATGCTGAGCAACTCGTTGTTGCCTTTGACGTCATGTGAGAAGTCCTTGAAGCGGTCACCCTGGCTGCCGGGGCCGGTATAGCCTTCACCCCGGTACTGGGCTTCACCGAGCTTGAAGCGCTGGATCATGGTTCCCATGGCACCGTCCAAAATGGCAATGCGTTGGGCCAGAATACCCGGTAAGGCCTGGGCGCGGGTGTAATTGGAAGGTTTCATGGGTAGCGGCTCACCTTGTGATGGACAAGTGAGCGCCGTTGACAAACCCAAGCCTGGCGACCGTTTGGGCCCGTTACGTACAGGCCCGGATCGCTGCAGCGCTCCTTGGGATGGACGCGATTTTAGTTCACTCTGGCTCTGGCTCGCTGCCCAGTTGCTGCAGCACTTGCCCGACAATAAGGGCAATGCCAGCACCCTTTCCCAAATCATTTAGAGTGTTTTAGGCATCTAGCCCTCGTCAACATTACGTAAGCAGCTACTATTTTGATAGCGACTGATTCCTCTATTTCCAGCCAAACCTGCCAAAGCATCCTGCAAGAGGTGTTTGGCTACGCGCAGTTTCGTGGGCCGCAACAAGCCATCGTGGAGCAGGTAGCCAATGGCGCAGACGCATTGGTGCTCATGCCCACCGGCGGCGGCAAATCGCTTTGTTACCAGATTCCGGCGATTGCCCGTCAACGTGCCGGCCACGGGGTAGCGCTGGTGGTGTCGCCCCTGATTGCGCTGATGCACGACCAGGTGGGCGCCCTGCATGAGGCCGGCGTGGACGCCGCGTTTTTGAACTCTACCCTGAGCAGCGAAGAGGCCCACCAGGTTGAGCAGCGCTTGCTGCGCGGCGAGATCACCTTGCTGTACGCGGCGCCGGAGCGGGTGACCAACCTGCGCTTTCTGGCGTTGCTGGATTCGTTGTTTGAACGCGGCTTGCTCAGCCTGTTTGCCATTGACGAGGCACACTGCGTGAGCCAGTGGGGCCACGACTTCCGCCCCGAATACCGGGGGCTGACCGTGTTGCATGAGCGCTTTCCTGGTGTGCCGCGCATGGCGCTGACCGCCACCGCAGATGCCCTGACCCGCGCCGACATCCTGGAGCGCCTGCAACTGGAAGACGCGCAGCAATTTGTCAGCAGTTTTGACCGCCCCAACATCCGCTACACGATTGTGGAAAAACGTGAAGCCGTGCAACAACTGCAACGCTTTATTGAGCGCGAGCACGAGGGGGATGCAGGCATCGTCTACTGCCAGTCGCGCAAACGGGTGGAAGACGTGGCTGAAACCCTGGCGCAGGCGGGTGTGTATGCCCTGCCTTACCACGCCGGGCTGGATAGCCGCATGCGCCAGGACCACCAGAACCGGTTTCTGCGGGAAGAAGGCGTGGTCATGGTGGCCACCATTGCGTTTGGCATGGGCATTGACAAACCGGATGTGCGCTTTGTGGCTCACCTGGATATGCCCAAAAACATCGAAGGCTACTACCAGGAAACCGGCCGCGCCGGCCGCGATGGCCTGCCCGCCTATGCCTGGATGGCCTATGGCTTGCAAGACGTGGTGAACCAGCGCCGCATGATCGATGAAAGCCCAGCGGGCGAAGAATTCAAGCAGGTCATGCGCGGCAAGCTCGACGCCCTGTTGGGCCTGGCCGAGTCTACGGACTGCCGCCGAGCCCGGTTGTTGGCGTATTTTGGGGAGCAACTGGGTAGTAGCCCCCAATACCGATGTGGCAATTGCGATAACTGCCTGCACCCGCCCGAGGTTTGGGACGGCACCGACGCAGCGCGCAAGCTGCTCAGCACCATTTACCGCATTCAGCAGTCCAGCGGTATGTCGTTCGGGGCTGGGCAGGTGATGGACATTGTGCGGGGCAAAACCACCGAAAAGGTTACCCAGCACGGCCACGCGGCCTTGAGCACCTTCGGAGTAGGCGCTAACTTTAGTGAGATTCAGTTGCGGGGCGTGCTGCGCCAGTTGATTGCCATGGGCGCGGTGGCGGTGGATGCACAGGCTTTCAATACGCTACAGCTCACCGAGCAATCCCGTGCGGTGCTGAAGGGTGATGTGCAAGTGCTGCTGCGGGAATCAGTGTCGGCACCGGCCAGCCGCAAGCCCAAGCGTACCGGGGCGGGATCGGCTGCAATCAAGGCGCCGATTGCGCTGGATGGAGAAGGATTGGTGCGCTATGCGGCGCTAAAGGCCTGGCGGGCCGAGGTGGCCAAGGAGCACAACCTGCCCGCCTATGTGATTTTTCACGATGCCACGCTGGCAGCGGTGGCCAAGCGTGCGCCGCAAACCCTGGATGACCTCCAAGGCATCAGCGGCATGGGCGTCAAGAAGCTGGAAGCCTACGCGCAGGCGGTGCTGCGCGTGGTGGGTCTAAAGTAATGGGTTTCGCCGCCGGGCCGCCCCAAGGCGAAACGCGGCCCCCTTGGGGGGCAGGGAGCCACACGCAGTGAGCGACCGTGGGGGCCTAAGCTATGTGGCGACGGAAACAAGTCTCGTACGACATGGCTGCGCCGGACATGGTATTTTGAAGACGGGCAATGGCGCGGCTATGGCGCGTGCCGCCTTTGGCGTCGCAGACGTGCTGGCTGTGGTGCTGAATCAGGGCCTGGAGCTTGTTGCGGCAGGCGTCGAGCACGCCAGCGAAATTGAGCGCGATATAGGCGGAGTGATCGGCATTGGTATGGCGAAACTCGTCTGACCAGTAGTCAAACAACTGCCATTGGTAGGTACCTTTCTCGGGAACCTTGATCGTCTCTTTGTTCATACAAACTAGTCAGCTTAGGTTGGAATGGACATTGAAATATGTCCGCTTGGAGATATGACGCTTGACCCCGTCAAGCGGTTGACACGCCCACAAAAAATTGAAGACAAACCCCGCAATTACTGCAGAAAGCCCATGCCCCGCGCGTCGCGCACCTCGGGTTTGATGCGGTGCTCGGCCTCCAGCTGTTCCAAAAACTCGGCTGGGTCCATCTGTACATCCAGAATGGTGGCCTGGCGTTTAACCGCGGCAAAGTCGCCTACGCAGAGCTGGTCCAGGTTGGCCAGGCGCGACTCCAGCTCGGGCAGCAGCCGGGTCGCGTCCCCGGCGCAGGCCTCGGTCACAAACAGCGTCAGGCGTTGCGCCCGGGTCAACGGCAGGAACTGGATCTTGAAGGTAAAGCGGCGCAGGGCGGCTTGGTCGATCCGCTCCATCAGGTTGGTGGTGCAAATGAAAATGCCGCGATAGCGCTCCATGCCCTGCAGCATTTCGTTGACCTCCGTCACCTCGTAGCTGCGTTGGGCGCTGCGGCGGTCCTGAAGAAAGCTGTCGGCCTCGTCCAGCAACAAAATGGCGTTTTCGGTCTCGGCCTCGCGGAACATGGCGGCCATGTTTTGCTCGGTCTCACCGACGTATTTACTCATCAGATCACTGGCCTGGCGCACATGCAGGGGCTGCGCCAAGGAGCTGGCTATGTGCCTAGCCAATGCGGTCTTGCCTGTGCCGGGCGGGCCGTAAAAACACAGGGTTCCGTGGCCACGGGCCTGCAAGGCCTGCACCACGCGCGCGATGTCGAAGCGGCTTTTGACATTCAGCAAGGTCAAATCGTAGGCACTACCGGCCATGTCACGGGCCGTGTAATGCACCCGGTTGCCCAGCGCCTGATCGGCATTGCGCAATTGGCGCTCAATCAGGGCTTCCATACCGGCAGTTGTGCCTGAGCTGGCCTGCGCCAACGCGGCAAACCGGGAAGCGGTGCGGATTTGTGCCGGGGTCAGGCCCTTGCGTTGGGTGAGCCGGGCGACAAAGTCGTCCGTCACGGCCACACCAGCCAGGGTCTTGCGCACCAGTTCTTCGCGTGCGCCCGGCGGCGGGGATTTGAGCTCCAGGTGGTAGGCAAAACGGCGGCGAAAGGCGGGGTCAATCTGTTCGATGCGGTTGGTGACCCAGATGGTGGGCACCACGTTGGACTCCAGTACCTGGTTAACCCACGCCTTGCCGCTGACGCTGCTGTTGGGCGGCGTGGCGGCAGCATCAACCCGGGCCATCCACTGCGCCGCTTCGTGCGAAATGGGTGGAAACACATCTTCCACCTCGTCAAACAGCAGGGCTGCCTTGGCGCTGCCTTTCAAAAACACCTGGGCAATTTGCAGTGAACGGTAGCGGTCGCGCCCACTTAAGCTATTGCCGTCGCGGTCGGCGTACTCCACCTCGAACAGTTCCAGTCCAGCCGACTGCGCTACCACCTTGGCCAGTTCGGTCTTGCCCGTGCCCGGCGGCCCATACAACAACACATTGATGCCGATTTCCTGGCGGTTGACCGCATTGGCCAGCAGCGTGCAAAGTACCTGGGCGTCTTCGGCGACAAAGGCAAAATCGTCCATCGCCAAGGTACTTTTGCTGGAGAGGCGGGTGAATACGGCCATCAGCTCGGCCTGATCGCGGTACTGGCGCATGAGCACCGGGGGCAGCTTTTCGCTAACCTTCATCAAATCCGCCAGATCGGTGATGTTGTGCTCGGAGATCAGGTTTTCCACCAGGCCAATGCGCTCCAGTCGCGAGCCTGCGCGCAGAGCCTCAGCCACCTGTTCGGGATTGACGTGTGCTACTTCGGCAATGGCTGCGTAGGCTTCTGGCGCGTTGTTGACCTTGAACTCCACCAGGATGCTGCGCATGTCGCGCTGGTAGCGGGCTAGCGTGCCGTACAGCAGCAAGGCACGCTCAGCCTTGTTGAGTTGCAGCAGGCCGGCCAGGGCGTTGATGTTTTTTTCAACCAACGTGGATTGGCGTTTGAGGGTGTGGCTCAGCCATTCACCCGTGACGCTCAGCACGGCGATCAGGTCGCGCGGCTGGTCTTTGGCGTATTCGTCGAGAAAGAAGTACAGCGTAGCCTCGTCATAGGCGCCACGCCAGACACCGTGGCGCGCCAGAAACTCGGTTGCGTCCAGCGCCTCATGGCCACGCCACAGCTCGTTGCTGACACAGCGCCGGGCCAAATAGTCCCGCAACCGGGCCAGTACCGTGACAGGCCAAACCAGGTGACGGCCAGCCAACCCCACGATGCCATTGAAGTCACGGCGCACATTCAGGCTGGAACCCTGGCGGGCTGCCAAGGTGAGGACAAAGTGGGAGCACATCAAATCCAGCACCGGCGCCTCCAAGAGGCCCGGTGAGGGAATCAGGTGCCCGTCGGGGGGCTGGGACAGTGAACGCTTGGCCATCAAACGCCTCCACCACAGTTGTGTACGAGGTCACCATACAGCAGTCTGAAACAAGATGGAAGTCCAAGGACATGGGCGCGGCTCCAAAAATTGCGCACAATCGGGGGATGATTGAATACAACGACATCCTGGCGGCCGCACAACGGCTTAAAGGCCATGTGCTGCGCACACCCTGCGTGGCCTCGCAAACCCTGTCCGACATCACTGGTGCACAGGTGTTTTTAAAGTTTGAAAACCTGCAGTTCACGGCCTCGTTCAAGGAGCGAGGGGCCTGCAACAGGCTGGCACAGTTGACGCCCGAGCAACGGACAAGCGGCGTCATCGCCATGAGCGCCGGTAACCATGCCCAAGGTGTGGCTTATCATGCCCAGCGCCTGGGTTTGCACGCCGTCATCGTCATGCCCCGCTTTACGCCAGGCGTCAAAGTGGAGCGCACCCGTGGCTTTGGCGCTGAGGTGATTTTGCACGGCGACACGCTGGAAGAATCCCGCAGCCACGCCGCCGCCCTGGCCGAGCAGCGCCAACTGACGTTTGTGCACCCCTATGACGATGAGGCCATTGCCGCCGGTCAGGGAACTGTCGCGCTGGAAATGCTGGAAGACGTGCCCGATCTGGACACGCTCATTGTTGCCGTGGGTGGAGGTGGTCTGATTTCTGGCATGGCCACGGTCGCCAAGGCACTGCGACCGACGATGGAAGTGGTGGGGGTGCAGACCGTGCGTTTCCCGGCGATGTTCAACGCCATCCAGGGTACGCAACACCCGCAAGGCACCAGCACCATTGCCGAGGGCATTGCCGTGGGCACGCCGGGGCGCATTACCTTGGACATCATCCGGGCGCGCGTGGACGATCTGTTGCTGGTGGACGAAGGCGATATCGAGCAGGCGCTGGTGATGCTGCTGGAGGTGGAAAAGACTCTGGTTGAAGGGGCCGGCGCTGTCGGTCTGGCTGCCCTGCTGAAATACCCCGAGCGTTTCAAAGGCAAGCGCGTGGGCTTGGTGCTGTGCGGCGGCAATATTGATCCGCTACTGCTGGCCGCCATCATCGAGCGCGGCATGGTGCGTGCCGGGCGCCTGGCGCGCATTCGCGTCGGCGCGCGTGACGTGCCTGGCTCCCTGGCCCAGATCACGGCCATGGTGGCTGATGTGGGTGCCAATATAGAAGAGGTGCACCACCAGCGCGCCTTCACCATACTCTCCGCGCAGAATGTTGAGATCGAACTGGTGGTGCAAGCCCGAGGCCACGCCCATGTTACCCAGGTGCTGGAAGTCCTTCGCCAAGCCGGATTTGATGCCCAGCTGGGCTAGGCAGCCGACCAGATCCAGCACGCTTGATCGCTTATCGCTAGAATCACCCGCAATTTCCATCCTGTATTGAAAGACCCTCCATGTCCGCTCCTGCCGCCCAAACCCCTGGCCAACCCGTTGATCCGGTTGAAGCCATTGTTCCGATGATTCCCTTTGTTGTGCCGGTTGTGGGCGCCATCATGATCTTCTTGCTGGCTTTTATCGCCGTTTCCATGGCCTGAGGCTACACCCCTTAAGGGTAAAAAACGTCCGCCAAGAGCGGGGAACCGATAACGCCGTGCAGGCATCCTGCGCGGCGTTTTTGTTTCTGGTACATCCAGATTTTTATGCATAACCCTATGTTATTTTTGCATGATCTTTAACGTGAGTTGCCCTGTAACCCCGGTACCCGTTCATAAAATGGCAGACCCTGCCCAAGTTGTCCGCATGAAATATCTGGGTGCAGGTTTTTGCAGTTTCCTGGAAGCCGTTTTCTCAAAATCAAAGCAACGCTTTCATTTTGAAAAGACGATTTTCAAACTAGGAGCTACCCTATGAACGCACCCGCGATGCAAGGCCTGAACCTTAATGCGCCCAGCTACGTAAAAAATCCCAAGCTGATTGCCTGGGTGGCCGACATGGCCGCACTGACCAAACCCGCCGCCATCCATTGGTGCGATGGGTCCGAAGAGGAATACCAGCGACTGTGTCAGCAGCTCGTTGACGCCGGTACCTTCACAAAGCTCAACCCCGCCAAGCGCCCCAATAGTTTCCTGGCCTGCTCCGACCCGTCCGACGTGGCGCGTGTAGAAGACCGCACCTACATCTGCAGCGAGAAAAAAGAGAACGCCGGCCCCACCAACAACTGGATGGCACCTGCCGAGATGCGCACCCTGTTGCAAACCGGCAAGGATGGCCAAAAGGCCCTGTTTGACGGCTGCATGAAAGGCCGCACCATGTATGTGGTGCCATTCTCCATGGGGCCATTGGGCTCGCACATTGCCCACATCGGCATTGAACTCTCTGACAGCGCCTACGTGGCGGTGAACCAGCGCATCATGACCCGCATGGGCAAGGCCGTGTACGACGTGCTGGGTGTGGATGGTGCTTTTGTGCCTTGCATGCACACCGTGGGCGCCCCGCTGGAAGCGGGCCAGGCTGACGTGAAGTGGCCCTGCAACAAGACCAAGTACATCGTTCACTACCCCGAGACCCGTGAGATCTGGTCCTACGGTTCTGGCTACGGCGGCAACGCTCTCTTGGGCAAAAAGTGCTTTGCGCTGCGCATTGCGTCCAACATGGGCCGTGACCAGGGCTGGCTGGCCGAGCACATGCTGATTCTGGGTGTGACCAACCCCCAAGGCAAAAAGTACCACGTGGCAGCGGCCTTTCCCAGCGCCTGCGGCAAGACCAACTTCTCCATGCTGGTGCCGCCCGAAGCCGGTTTTTCTGGCTGGAAGGTCACCACCATTGGTGACGACATCGCCTGGATCAAACCCCATGCCGACGGCAAGATGTACGCCATCAACCCCGAAGCCGGCTACTTTGGCGTGGCCCCCGGCACCAACATGCACACCAACCCCAACTGCATGCTGTCGCTGAACAAAGACGTCATCTTCACCAATGTGGCCCTGACCGATGACGGTGATGTGTGGTGGGAAGGCATGGAGAAAGACGGCGGCGGCATCCCCGCGCACCTGATTGACTGGCAAGGCAAAGACTGGACACCGGCCATCGCCAAAGAAACCGGCGCCAAGGCGGCTCACCCCAACTCGCGCTTCACCGTGGCTGCACAGAACAATCCCGCACTCGACCCCCAGTGGGACGACGCCAACGGTGTGGCGATTGACGCCTTCATCTTCGGTGGCCGCCGCTCTACCACCGTGCCACTGGTAACCGAAGCCCGCACCTGGATGGAAGGCGTGTACATGGCCGCCACCATGGGTTCTGAGACAACAGCCGCTGCCGTGGGTCAAATGGGCGTGGTGCGCCGCGACCCGTTCGCCATGCTGCCCTTCTGCGGCTACAACATGAGCGACTACTTCCAGCACTGGCTGGACATGGAGCACAAGCTCGAAGACAGCGGCCACACCCTGCCCAAGATTTTCTGCGTCAACTGGTTCCGCAAGGGTGACGACGGCAAGTTCGTCTGGCCCGGCTACGGCGACAACATGCGCGTGCTCAAGTGGATGATCGACCGCCTGGAAGGCACGGCCAAGGGCTCTGAAAATGGCTTCGGCATCAGCCCCACGTATTCCGAGATCAACTGGACGGGTCTGGACTTCAGCCAAGCCCAGTTTGACAGCGTGACCAGCCTGGACAAGGACGCCTGGAAGGCCGAGTTTGCCCTGCACAATGACCTGTTCACCCAACTGGCTTACCACCTGCCCAAAGAGCTGGTAGAAACCAAGGCCCAACTGGAACAGCGTTTAACCACCTGACCCGAGCCCCAAATAGCAAAAAGCCACCGCGTCGCGGTGGCTTTTTTATTGGGTAGACCGGAAAAATCAGGCGCCGCTGTGTTCGTTAACCAGGCTCGCTACGTACAGGTCTTGCATCAAACGATGGTCCTGTTGGGCAGCTTTCCACATGACGGCATCGGCGCGACGCGCTGAACCGGCGGCTACCCAGCGTGTCAGTGCTTGAGCTGTTACGTCGGCCAATTGACGCAAGGGGGTGCCAACAAGGCCAGCACTGCAAATGCCACCGACCACAACACGACCCAGCCCACCAGCAGGTGGCCGTCTACCCAGGTGTTGACCACCTGATCAGCCACCACCAACAAGGCTGCAATCACGGCAGCCAAGAGCATGCCGGCAAGCATGCGGGAATGTTCGCGCGAAACGGGTGTGCGACGTGCGGCTCCCGAAAAGGTCGAGGCACTCGAAGAAGCGAAAATGGGGTGGTCAGTACGTGTCATGGAAATCTCCCGGTTAGGGTTAAAAGCAGTCGGGCTCAATATCATCTTGATGTGAATACTAGGGTTAAACCTAGTGTTAGTCCACTTTATGTTTGTGATGTTTAGTATTCACAGGACTTATGATCGGATATGCACACTGTCAATTTGCGCACCCTGGATCTGAACCTGCTTAAGGTGCTGGACGTGGTCATGGCCGAACGCAGCCTGACCCGCGCAGCCCACCTGTTGGCCCTGACGCAGCCCGCCGTGAGCAACGCCCTGCGTCGCCTGCGCCTGGCACTGGACGATGATCTGCTGGTGCGCAAGGGCCACGGTCTGGAGCCCACACCCCGTGCCCTGGAAATATGGCCCGCCGTTCGCGATGCCCTGCAGCGCCTGCAAACGGCACTGGCACCCAACGTGTTTGAACCCGCCTCTGCTACGACCACCTTTGTACTGACCATGGCCGACGCTACCGCCGCCGAGCTGATGCCCGCGCTGGTGGAGCGGTTGGCGATTCTGGCACCGGATGTTTCGCTGCGGGTTGTGCCCCTGACAACGCACGACCCGCGCCGCTTGTTGAACGATGGCCAGGCCGACCTGGCCATTGGTCACTTTCCAGCCGTCATCACGGATCTGACCGCCCGCGCGCAGTCGGGTGAGAACGTGTCGTATATCCACAACCGCTTGTTTCAGGGCGACCTGGTTTGCGTCATGCGCTGTGGTCACGCCCTGGCGCAGGGTCACTTCACACTGGACGACTTTTGTGAAGCACGCCACATGCTCGTGAGCTTTTCAGGGCGAGCCTTTGGTTTTATCGATGAGGCCCTGGGCGCGGTGGGTCGTACCCGTCGGGTGGTGCTGACGGTTAACCAGTTTTTCACCGCTGGCAAGGTCGTTACCCGCTCCGATTTGCTGACCGTCATGCCGCGCCATTTTGTCAACGTCACCGGCTTTGCCGACCAGTTCGTTTTGCGCGAACTGCCCTTTCCCGCACCCGTCATTCTGGTCGATGCCCTGTGGCATCAACGTCAGGCCGGCTCCAGTGCGCACGCCTGGTTGCGGGCCCAAGTGGCCGATCTGGCGCTACTGGCCTTTGGCTCGCCATGAAGCTGCAACTGCTGTCCGATCTGCACCTGGAAGCCCATCCGCACTGGCAACCACAGCCTGCGCCGGGGGCCGAAGTGCTGGTACTGGCCGGCGACATTGGGTCGTACCAGACCCACTCGCAGCTCATCGACTCCGACTTCGGTTTGGGCCGCTTTTCACCTCTGCACGGCTGGCCGACGCCGGTACTTTTTGTACCCGGCAACCACGAATACGATGGACTGGACTTTGACATCGCTCACGCGCGTTTGCGCGCTACCTGCGAGCGCCTGGGCCTGATCTGGCTGGAGCGCGAGACGGTGGTTTTGGGTGGTGTGCGTTTTATTGGCACCACCCTGTGGAGCGACTTTGACGCCCTGGCGGAGGGCAGCCCGCCGTCCCAGCAACTCAAGGCGCGTGACAAGGCGTTTCGCGCCGCCAACTTTTACCTGCGCAAGACCCTGACTACCCGTAAAGGAGAAGCCTGGCTGGCCGAAGGCATGCGTGAACAGGCTCTGGTATGCCAGCAATGGCTGCGCCATGCCTTGGCCCAGCCGTTTGATGGCCCCACGGTGGTGGTTACCCACTTTGCCCCCAGCCTGCACAGCGCCGACCCCCGCTATGGCATGACTCCCGGCACCGCCGGGTTTTGCAATGCACTGGACGACCTGCTGCCCAGTGCGCGAGTCTGGCTGCACGGTCATCTGCACGCACCCAGCGATTACGTTCACCGGGGCTGCCGGGTGGTGGCCAACCCGTTGGGGTATGCACGCAAAAATGAGCAGGCCGCGTTTCTACCAAACTGTTTGATAGAAATAGGCCTCTAGCCCTCGTCAATGTTACATATACAGCTATCGTAATAATAGCATTTTCGAATGGTTACACTGAACGCATCGCAGCAAGGAGTGGAGCATGAAGATCCTTTTGGCCGTGGACGGCAGCCCCTACAGCAAGAAGATGCTGGCCTACCTGGGAACCCACGAAACCCTGTTGAGCAGCTTCAACAACTACACCGTGTTTCACGCCCAACCCGCCCTGCCACCCCGTGCCCGCGCCGCAGTGGGAAAGGCAATCGTAGACGGCTACTACACCGAGGAAAGCGAAAAGGTGTTGGCCCCCGTAGCCAAGTTCCTGTTGCGCCACAACATTGATGCCAAGTCGGTCTGGAAGGTGGGCCCGGCTGGTGCCACCATTGCCAAAATGGCCAGTGATGGCAAATTCGATCTGGTGGTGATGGGTTCGCACGGCCACGGCGTTGTGGTGAACCTGGTCATGGGCTCGGTGGCCACCCAAGTGCTGGCGCACTGCAAGGTGCCGGTGCTACTGGTGCGCTAAGGCACCCACCGTAAGGCGCCCGTTGTTTTAGCCTGGCACTTTCAGGGCCTGGGTCGCAGCAGTGGTCAACGCCGCAGTCAACCGGTCAATCACCACAGAGTCCAGGTTCCAGCAATGCCAATACAGGTTCACCGGCAGGGTGACATCGGGTGCCAGGTTCACCAGTTCCCCACTGTCGAGTCGGCTTTGCACTTGCAGGGTGGGCAATACGCTGGCGCCCCAGCCGGACAATACGGCACGCACTTGGCCCTCCACGCTGGGTACAAAGCGCTGGATAAGCGCTACCCGGCGCAAGCCGCAGGCGCGGCTGACAAATTCGGTCTGCAAGTCGTCCTTGCGGTTAAAGGCTATGAATGGAATTTGGCGGAAATTGTGCGTGGTCAGCCCTTTGGGGCAGTTTTCAGCCGCGTACGCGGGGCTGGCCACGGCTACATAGTGCATGGCACCCAGCGGCATAACCTTGCAACCGCGCAGGGCCTGCTTGAGGGTGGTAACACAACCCAGAACCTGGCCTTCGCGCAGCCACTCATGGGTGAAATCCTGGTCATCCGTGATGATTTCCAGGGGCAAGCCCTCACTTACCAATGGCCCCAAAGCGGGCAAAGCCCAGGTGGCAATGCTATCCGCATTGATGGCGATGGAGATCCGGTCTTCCTCGCGCAACGCGCCTGCACCGGGGGTCAGGTCTTGCAGGTCGGTTTCCAGATCGGCGCGCAACAGGCGCATCTGCATAGCGTGTTTGATCAGCAGGCGACCGGCAGAGGTGGGCTTGACCGGGCGGCTGCGCACCAGCAAGACGGTGCCAACTTGGGCTTCCAGCGCACGCAGACGCTGCGACACGGCCGACTGTGTGACCGACAGGCGCACGGCCGCGCGCTCAAAACCACCTTCTTCCACAATGGCGGCCAGGCATTCCAGAGCATCCGTATCAAAGGTTCGCATGGGGGTTTTTATGTTTTAACAGTGCATCCAACCGCATTGCGGCTGCGTTCCATTTTATTAGACAAACTAATGAAGATGCAATTTTATTCACAATAACTGTTAATGTGCGTCCATTTGTTGGACACTTCGGCGATGAAAATTATCGTCCTAGGCGCCGGCATCATCGGCATCAGCACCGCATGGCATCTGGCCCAGCGCGGCCATAGTGTCACCGTGATTGACCGCCAGCCTGATGCTGCGCTGGAGACCACATTCTCCAACGCCGGCCAAATCTCCGTGAGCTACTGCGAACCCTGGGCCAACCGGGAAGCCCCGCTCAAAGCCTTGAAATGGATGTTCAGCAAGGAAGCGCCCCTGCTGTTTCGCCCCCGCCTGCCGTTTGGCGAAGGCTGGCAGCAATGGCGCTGGGGCCTGCAGTTCCTGGCCAACTGTAACGACAAAGCGTTCGAGCGCAACGTGCAGCAGCTCGTCGCCCTGGGTGCCTACAGCCACGTGGCTCTGAAAGACATCGTGGCCAGCACCGGCATCGACTACCAGCGCCTGGAGCGCGGCATTGCCCATTTCTACATTGACCAGAAGTCCTTCGACAGCGCCGGCGAAGCCGCCGACCTGATGCGCCGCTATGGCGTAGCTCGACAGGTGGTGAGCAAAGAAGAACTGCTGCGCATCGAGCCCGCGTTCACCGCCTACGGCAAGCAAATTGTGGGTGGCACCTACACCCCCAGCGACGAGTCAGGCGACGCCAAGGTGTTCACACAGGCACTGGCCAAACACTGTGTCGAACTGGGTGTGGAGTTTCTCTACAGCCATTCGGTTACCGACCTGAAGGTCGAACAAGGCGCTATCAAGTCTATTGCCGTGCGGGCAGTTTCCACAGGAGCTGATGACATCAATAGCCAGCAGCCCGTGCGCCACATGAGCGCCGACCAGTTTGTTGTGGCCTGCGGCTCCTACTCTGCGCCGTTGCTGCGCACCGTGGGAATCGACCTGCCCATTTACCCTGGCAAGGGCTACAGCGCCACCTTCAAGATTTTGCGTCCCGAACTGGCACCTTCGGTCTCCAGCATTGACGACAGCAAGAAGATTGCCATCAGCCGCCTGGGCGACGAACTGCGCGTGGCCGGCACCATCGAGGTAGGCGACTACAACCTGTCGCTGGACACCCCCGTGGCCAGCGCGCGCTGCCGCATGCTGGCGCGTCGCATTGAAGAGGTGTTTCCCGGCATGTGCGACACCCGCGAGGAAGCCGACGGCGGCAGCCCCAACTACTGGACGGGTCTGCGCCCAGCAACACCCACCAACATCCCCTACATCGGCCAGACCAAGGTGCGCGGACTATGGGTCAATGCTGGCCACGGTACCCTGGGCTGGACCCATGGCGCAGGCTCAGGCAAAGCACTGGCCGAACTCATCAGCGGCAAGGTGCCCGATCTGGCTTTTGGGTTTACCGGCAGGGCCTGAGGGCCAGCGCCTCTTACAATAGACCCTTTCACCAAAAAACTCACAGGATAGAACATGGGCAAACAGATCGTTACTGAAGCAGACCGCAAAGCCACTCCCCGCCCTGTCACCCCACCCGGCGTGACCCTCCCCACCGGCGGCCGCGGCCAGCGCGTGAGCCTGGAACGTGGCGTTGCAACCCGCAGCAAAAAGAACCCCGGCAAGCGCTCCAAAAAGGGCGGCTGATCACGCTATTGGTTTCGGTGTGCCTGCATAAGGCACTCCAGAAACGCCTGCGTTGCCCGCGCCGCCTGTGGTGAGCGCCGGGCAATCGCAAAAAACTGGCAGGTGTAGCGAAACACCGCTGCATCCACTGCCCGCATCTGCCCCGCACGCACAAAACTCTGGGCGTAGTGGTCTGGCAAAAATCCCAAAAATGCACCCGACAAAATCAGCGTGGCAATCGCCTCCTGGTCATAACCCGTGGCCTTGCGCGCCAGGCGCAGCTGCTGGCTGATTTCCATGTTGGGTGAGTGGTAGCCCAGCCCGGCAAACGGGTAGGCCTGCAGTGCATCCCAATCCGGTGGCGGCGCATGGGCTGCAAACAGGGGGTGGGCGGGGCTGCAATACAACAGCATGGTCTCGTCAAACAGCTCCGCATATTCCAGCGTGTCCGAATTGCGGTGGCCGGGAATGATGCCGATCTGGTACTGACCATCCAGCACACCTCGCTCGATGGCGTTGAGGGTGCCCACGTGCAAGTTCAGGGCTACGTCCGGAGCTTGCCGCGTGAACAGCGCAATCGCCTGCGCAATGTGCGCCTGGGGGTTGCTAACCGTCTTGTCAAACATGGCCACATGCAGCGCACCGCCCATGCGCTGGTGAATGGCGTCCACGCCGCTGCGAAACGCATCCGTGGCCGCCAGCAAAGCGGTGGTCTGGTCATAGATCTTGTGCCCCTCAGGCGTCAGTGCAAAACCGGCCCGGCCACGTCGGCACAAGGTCAGCCCCAGACGGGTTTCCAGGTCTTTGACGTGGCGGCTCACGGTGGAGGTGCCAATGTTGAGCTCCAACTCCGCCGCCGCCATGCCACCACAGTCCACCACCGTGCGGAACACGCGCAGCAGGCGCAAATCCATGTCGCTGATCTGGCCCAGGACCGCACGATTTTTTAGTTGCATATTTTGATAACTAAATAGTGATATTTGTAACTTTATAAGAGTAACAGAGACCACCACAATGCGCCATCTGCTCCACACAACCCCTTGGACAACCGAAAGGCCGATCATGAAACTCAACGACCCCACCGCCACAACCGCAGTCACCAGCACCAGCGCCTTCCCCACAGACGCCAACTGGCTCGAAGCTCACTGGATGCCCTTTAGCGCCAACCGCAACTTCAAGACCAGCGGTGCCCAGAACGGGCGCATGATCGTCAGCGCCCAGGGCGCCTACTACACCGACAACCACGGCAAGAAGATTTTTGATGGCCTCTCAGGCCTGTGGTGCTGCGGCCTGGGACATGGTCGCGCCGAAATCACCCAAGCCGTTGCCGCCCAAGTCGGCACGCTGGACTACGCGCCGGCCTTTCAGTTCGGCCACCCGCTTTCGTTCGAGCTGGCCAACAAGATCACTGAGCTCATGCCATCCGGGCTGGACCATGTATTCTTCACGGGTTCCGGATCGGAATCGGCCGACACCTCACTCAAAATGGCCCGCGCCTACTGGCGCGCCAAGGGTCAGGGCACCAAGACGCGCCTGATTGGCCGCGAAAAGGGCTACCACGGCGTCAACTTTGGCGGCATCTCGGTGGGCGGCATCGCGGGCAACCGCAAGACCTTTGGTCAGGGCATTGAAGCCGACCACCTGCCCCACACCCAGCCACCAGCCGGCACGTTTCAAAAGGGCATGCCGCCCACCGGCGCGGAACTGGCAGACGAGTTGCTGAAACTCATCACGCTGCACGACGCATCCAACATTGCTGCTGTCATCGTAGAACCCATGTCCGGCTCGGCCGGGGTGGTGATTCCACCGGTTGGCTATTTGGCACGTCTGCGCGAAATTTGCACCGCCAACAACATCCTGCTGATTTTTGATGAGGTCATCACCGGCTTTGGCCGCATGGGCGCCTACACCGGTGCTGCCGCCTTTGGCGTGACGCCCGACATCCTCAACATCGCCAAGCAGGTCACCAACGGTGCCCAGCCTTTGGGTGCGGTGGTGGCCAAGAAGGAAATTTACGACACCTTTATGGCCCAGGGCGGGCCTGACTACATGCTGGAGTTTGCCCACGGCTACACCTATTCCGCCCACCCGGTGGCCTGCGCCGCTGGCATTGCCGCGCTGGATTTGCTGGTGAAAGAAAACGCAGTCGAGCGGGTGTCTGCCTTGGCACCGCATTTTGAGCGCGCCGTGCACAGCCTGCGCAGTGCCAAACACGTAGCCGACATCCGCAACTACGGACTCGCCGCTGGCTTCACCATTGCCGCCCTGCCCGGTGAGCCGGCCAAGCGCCCGTACGAGATTGCCATGCGCTGCCTGGAAAAAGGCTTTTATGTGCGCTACGGTGGCGACACCATCCAGCTGGCACCGCCCTTCATCAGCACCGAGGCTGAGATCGACAGCCTGATCAACGCCTTGGGCGAGTCGCTGAACGCGACGGCCTGAACCCAACACTCCCCTGCGTCGGTTCCGTAAATGCTCCTGTTTTAGTAGCGTATTGCGTATATCCGACGAGGGCTATCGCCCCATTTTGTTTAAAGAATTTCAGGAAAACCCATGTCCCAGCTCCCCACCATTGCCCATTTGATTGACGGCCAATCTGCGCAGGGCGCGAACCCGAATCCACGATCGCAAGAGGTATTCAACCCCGCCACCGGCAAGGCCGAAAAACGAGTGTTGCTGGCCGACAAAGCCACGGTTGAACAAGCCATCGCCAGTGCCCAGGCCGCCTTCCCGGCATGGCGCAACACGCCCCCGCTCAAACGGGCACGGGTGATGGGTAACCTGAAAGTGCTGCTGGAGCAACATGCGCAAGAAATCTGCGCCATGATCACCGCCGAGCACGGCAAGGTTTTGAGTGATGCTTTTGGTGAAGTACAGCGCGGCATCGAAAACGTGGAATACGCCAGTTACGCCCCCGAGCTGCTCAAGGGCGAGCACAGCAAAAACGTCGGCCCGGCCATTGACAGCTGGAGCGAATTCCAGGCGTTAGGTGTGTGTGCGGGCATCACGCCATTTAATTTCCCGGCCATGGTGCCGCTGTGGATGTGGCCCATGGCGGTGGCCTGCGGCAATACCTTTGTGCTGAAGCCTTCCGAGCGCGACCCCAGCAGCACGTTGCGTATTGCAGAGCTCGCTTTGGAAGCCGGCCTGCCACCCGGTGTGCTCAACGTGGTGCATGGCGACAAGGAGGCGGTAGACACGCTCCTGACCGACCCACGCGTCAAGGCCGTGAGCTTTGTCGGCTCCACCCCGATTGCCGAATACATCTATTCAACCGGCTGCGCGCGCGGCAAGCGCGTGCAGGCCCTGGGCGGCGCCAAGAACCACGCTGTCGTCATGCCCGACGCTGACATTGCCAACGCAGTCAACGCCCTGATGGGCGCTGCATACGGCTCGTGCGGCGAACGCTGCATGGCCATTCCTCTGGTGGTTGCGGTGGGCGACGCGGCTGCCGACGCAGTACTCGCCGGCCTGAAGACCGAGATCTCCAAAATGAAGGTTGGCCCCGGTACCGCCGCCGGCATGGACATGGGCCCGCTGGTCACCAAAGCCCACTTCGACAAGGTCCGCGGCTACGTGGACCAAGGCGTCAAAGAAGGCGCCACGCTGGTGGTCGATGGCCGTGGCCTCAAAGTGGCCGGCCATGCAGACGGCTACTTTATCGGCCCTTGCCTGTTTGACAACGTGAAGCCCGGCATGGTGATCTACCAGGAAGAAATCTTTGGCCCGGTACTGGGCGTAGTGCGCGTCAAAACGCTGCAAGAAGCCATGGACCTGATCGACGCCCATGAATACGGCAACGGCACCTGCATCTTCACCCGCGATGGCGAGGCCGCCCGCTACTTCACCGACCATATCCAGGTCGGCATGGTCGGCGTGAACGTGCCACTGCCGGTGCCCGTGGCTTACCACTCGTTTGGCGGCTGGAAGCGCAGCCTGTTTGGCGACCTGCACGCCTATGGGCCTGACGCTGTTCGCTTCTACACCAAGCGCAAGACGATTACACAGCGCTGGCCCAGCGCGGGTGTGCGCGAAGGGGCAGTGTTTAGTTTTCCGAGCAGCCGCTAGACAACTGAGTGAAAACAAAAGGGCATTGAAAAATGCCCTTTTGTGTCATAGCGGCTGAAATTCAGGCGTCGGGGGACCGAAGTTATTGAACCAGTGACAGCATGGCTTTCGCGAACTGGTTTCCCACGGCCTGCAGATGTGCGTCGCGTTGCGCTTCATCTGTCATTTGCAATGAAAGCGGCCCGTCAATCATCAGGCAGGCCAGACCGTGGGCGTGCGCCCAGTAGATGCTCGTCAGCGCAGCGTCGGCCGCCGGTCCGTGAATTTCCTGCACCAGACGCTCCAGCTCATGGTGTGCCCGCGCACCGGCGTGTCGCACCTCGGGAAAGCGGATTGGGTTGCAAATCTCACGGCGAAACATGACGCCAAAAACACCCGGGTTGGCCAGGGCAAAACCGACGTAGGCATCGGCGGCGGCCAGCATCATGGCGCGTCCGCCACACGCCACACTGCGCGCCAGGGCGGTTTGCATCCGTGTGGCCAGTTCGTCAAATCCCTGCACCAGCAACGCAGCCAAAATGGATTCCCGATCACCAAAGTGGTGGTAGGGCGCCTGGTGCGTAACCCCGGCGCGACGCGCCACTTCGCGCATGCTGAGTCCGGTCACTCCCTGTTCGTCCAGCAGGGCGCGGGCGGTCGCAAGCACGATTTGACGCAGGTCACGCGGCGCATCGGCCGCTGACTCAGCGGGGATTTCGGCTGGTGGAGGTGGTGGCAAGCAGGCGTTCATGCCGCCATTATGCGTGCTGCACTTGACACTGTCTGGTTGAGTCTTTACCATCGACTAGACACTGTCTAATTGAAGGAACACCATGTATGACGTAATCGTGATCGGTTCGGGCATCGGCGGCATGAGCGCAGCGGGACTGCTGGCCGGTGTGGCCGACAAAAAAGTGCTGGTGCTTGAAAAACACACCGAGCCTGGCGGGCAGACGCATGTGTTTCGTCGCGATGGCGCATCGTGGGACGTGGGCTTGCACTACATCGGTCGCGTGGGAGAAAAATCACGCTCGCGGGCTTTTTTTGATTACCTCTCCGGCGGGGAATTGAAATGGAACCGCGTCACCGATGACTTTGAGCGCTTTGTCTACCCGGGGATCGATTTCGCCGTACCTTCCGACCCCAAAGTCTATGCGCAGCGACTCATCGACCGCTACCCCGACGAGGAAGCCGCCATCCGCCGCTACTTCGAGGACATCCGTGAAGTCGAGAAATGGACGGTGCGCGGCGCCGCGCGAGGCATGGTGCCGAACGTGGTTGACCTCTTGCTGCGCGCCCTGCAGCGCGTGACAGGCCGCAAGGCCAAACAGACCACCAAGGCCTACCTGGAGCGCCGCTTTCGATCACCCGAATTGCGCGCGTTGCTGGCCAGCCAGTGGGGCGACTACGGCCTGCCGCCAGCGCAGAGTGCCTTTGCCGTGCACGCGCTGATCGTCTCGCACTACCTGTATGGTGCCTGGTTCCCTGAAGGCGGCAGCGGTCGCATCGCACGGACCTTTGAAAAAGGCATTGAACGCGCCGGTGGTGCCATCCGGGTCGGCCAGGAAGTGACCGAAATCCTGCTGGAAGGCGGCCGTGCCGTTGGCGTGAAGGTCATTGACCATCGCGGTCCGACGCCGCGCACCGTCATCCACCGCGCACCCGTGGTGATTTCGAACGTGGGAGCCCCACTCACTTACACCCGCCTGCTACCCACCGACGGCCCCATTGGAGCCAAAACCGCACCGATCCGCGCGCTGATGGAACGCCTGGGAACGGGCACCTCGGCGGTCACCCTCTACCTGCGCCTCAAAACCACGGCCGCATCGATTGGCGTGAAAGGCGAAAACTACTGGATATTCACCAGTACCAACCACGACCAAACGGACGTTGGCAGCCAGCGCCTGTTCCAGGGCCAACCCCGCATGGTGTATGTGTCTTTTCCGTCCCTGAAATCGGGCGAGACGCGTTTTCATACGGCCGAGATCATCAGCTTTGCCGATGAAAGCGCCTTTGCCGCATGGCGTGATCAACCTATGGGCAATCGGGGCGCGGACTATTCTGCACTGAAGCAACGCATCGGCGACGGCCTTCTGAAACTCGCCGAGACCGCCATCCCCGGTCTCACGGATTTGGTCGAATACAGCGAACTGTCCACACCGCTGACGATAGAGCACTACACATCCCATCCCGGGGGTCACTTTTACGGACTGGCCGCATCGCCCGAACGTTTCAAAAGCAACCTGCCGGGCACCCGCACGCCCATCGAAGGCCTCTACCTGTCGGGCTCCGACGCGGCCAGTCTGGGTGTTGTGGGGGCCATGATGGGTGGCGTCGGTGCGGCGTGCCAAGTGCTGGGGTCGAACGGGCTTTCGATGATCAAGACAGCCATGCGAGCCGGTGTCAAAACCGCATCAAACGGGGTGCGCCCGTCAGAGAAGAAGAGCGCGGTGCTGCGTTACAAAGAGCAACTCACCGAGACTATCTGGCGACTCGATTTCGAGTTGAATCAGCCAGTAGACGACTACGCACCCGGCCAGTTCGCCCGCCTGCGTGTGGGTGACGGGGAATGGCGTGACTACTCCATTGCCGGGGTGGACGGCCGCTCTGTGCGTTTTTTGATCAGCACACGCACCGGCGGCATCGGATCGCAATTTGTGGCTACGGCGACCGTATCCGCAGCCACCGAGTTGGAACTGCCATTGGGGCAGTTCACCTTGCTGGACAACGCACGCCGTAAAGTGTTCGTCGCCACCGGCACCGGCCTGGCACCCTTTCTTCCGATGTTCGGGGCACTCCAAGCGATGGGCAAGCTCGATCAGGCAGAGCTGCTGTTCGGCTGCCGCGTAAACGCCGATAACATCACCCGCCAACTCACACCCATGCCCGCCCGCGTGACGCCCTGTGTCAGTCGCGAAGACCCGCCCCGGGGTGGCATGCAAGGCCGTGTGACCGACGCATTGGCGCGCCTGGAATTTGACTCGAACGAGACCGATTTTTACCTTTGCGGATCTGCAGCCATGGTCGCCGACGCCCGTGCGCTGCTGGAGCGGCGTGGCGCAAAGAACATTCTGGTTGAAGTCTACTGAGGCGCTTGGGGGTTGAGCTACCTGCGCAAGATGCTGGACGTGGTGCTGTTCCCTGAGTTATGGTCGCCAAGAACAGAGTTGTAAGAAAAATGCGCCTCTAGCCCTCGTCGAATATACGTAAGCAGCTATCTATTTAATAGTAGATAACTCTAAACTACTCAAACCCGTAGTCCAGTTCCAGCGGCTGGCCTACGCGCAACGTAGTGCCCAGGCCCGCCAAAATAATGGCGTTCATGCCGAAGCTCACCGCACCATTCACCCGCGCATCTTGCCGGTAGGTGCCCAGGCAGTCGATCACGTGCGGCGTGCTTTGCGCGGTGCCGGGGTTGATGTTGGGGATCGGGCAGCGCGGGCAGGGTTTGACCATGCGCAGGCGGATCGTTTCATCATCGCCACCCCCGTCGGGCAACAGCAGCAGTTCGGCCGCCAGGTCTTCTTCATGCTCGGTCACACCGTCGATGACGATGTTGGGGCGAAAGCGTTGTAACTGCGCCTCTGGCAAGCCCTGGGCCAGCAAGCGCCGGTTCAGGCCATCCAACGCGGCTTGGCTGAGCACCAGCAGCGGGAAGCCATCGCTGAACAAATTCAAGGCCGTTTCGTCGCCCGTCCAATGTGTGTCAGACGCCCGCCGGTGCGTGGGGTCGAAGCGAACCAGGCGAAGCCCGGCTTGCCCTAAAAAGCGACTGAACCACGCCGCAGCCTGTGCACCCACATCCAGTGCGGGCATGTTGTGCGCCCACAGTTGCACGGGCAGCACGGTGGCCGCCTCGTCGGCAGGCGCATCAAAGGGCAGCACCAGATCAGCCATGCCCGGCGCGCGCACCCGCAGTTGTGCGCCCTCGATCTCGGGGTGGATCAGCGCCATGCGGGCCAGCTCGCGCTGGCTCACAAAGCGCCCCTGCGCGTCGACCAGCATGAACCAGCGGTCGTGCAACAAGCCGGTTTCGGTCAAGCGGGCCTGTGGCAGCTCGATGCCCGCGCACGACTTGATCGGGTAGATGAACAGGCGGGCGATGTGGGGTTGGGTGGGGGTTGGGGTGGTGCTCATAGGAGGATGGGCAGTTGGTATATGGAAAATAGGTCGCTAGCCCTCGTGTAATATACGTATGCCACTATCTATTTAGTAGCAATCAGCGGAAATAGCGCGTCGTTCATCACAGCCCTATCCGGCAGGCGGCAAGTCTACTGCGGCCATGTGGACGAAGGCAAGGCGACCAGCGTGCCAAACGTGTTTGCCTGTTGCGACGCCACGCGCGCGGTGGGGAATCTGACGTTGGCGGTGGCGGGATTGTCGGCGCATCGGGGCGATGGTTTGAGGTGTGTACTAGCAACTGCTCCCCGGGCAGGTGCATGGGTTAGCATTGAGACGGTTATGGGCCAGTCGCTGACGCCCGCGAATGAGAGCTAACCGGCGTGTATTTTGGTAGCGATTGGCGCAGTTGACCGTCCCTGATAGGCAGCAAACAGCTGCTCGGACCGAAGTGATCAGTACCCACATCACGCTAGGAACTAGCATTAGCGTGCTCGCTCGAAAGTCGCTGTTGTGGGCAACTCGTCCGTGGTAAAGGATCTGGCCACGTTGTAGCGGAGCATCGAACAGGAGCGGCAGACAACCTCACCTTCGCTTTGCTAAGGTGAGGTTGTCTGCAAATTGAATTAGATCTCGCCCGGGCGAAAATTTCAGTAATTGAAAGCAAGTGTCGCCACAATCTAGGTTCTGTTCTTTTCAAGCTAACCACCTAATAAATCGCAATGAAATTATTGGAATCGATCAGCATCGGCGGTGTCACCTTTAAGAACCGCGTCATGTTCCCTCCGCTCACTACAGGGTACGAAGCCAAGGACGGCAGTATCAGCGCGCAGAGCCGAGCGTTTTACACGCGTCTTGCCAAGGGCGGCACGGGTTACATTGTTTTGGGCGATGTCGCACCGATCCGCAGCTTTGCCCCTACCCCCAAGCTGTTTGACGATAGCCAAATCGAAAGCTTCCGCTTACTCGCTGACAGCGTGCATACCTATGGCTCAAAGCTCGGTGTGCAAATTTTTTACCCCGAATATGATGTTGATGCCCTCAACGCGCTGTTTGACAACGGCGAAATGGACAACGTGCGCACCCAACTGCACCACGACATGCAGCATTTCGTGAATGACGTGACCGAAGCCACCCTGATGCAAATCATCGACAAGATGTGTGCCTGTGCGGTGCGCGCGCAGAAAGCGGGTGTGGACGTGGTCCAAGTGCATGGCGACAGGCTGGTGGGTGCGCTGTGCAGCACGAAGATGAACCGGCGGACAGACAGATACGGCGGCTCTCTCGAGAACCGCACGCGTTTTGCCTTGCAGCTGGTGCGTGCGCTAAAAAGTGCCGTGCCGAGCATGATCATTGACTACAAATTATCCGTCGTCACGCCGGAGCGCGGCAAAGGCGGCATTGATGAGCTCGACGCGCCGCAGTTCGCGAAATGGCTTGAGGACGCAGGCGTGGATATGCTGCATGTGGGGCAGGCAAACCACACGGGCAACATGGCAGATACGATTCCGCCGATGGGCGTTCAGCCCTACTGTTTTTTTGCAGATATCACAAAGTCGGTGAAACAGGCTGTGTCTATTCCAGTCAGCACCTCGGGGCGCATCATCGACCCCGAAATGGGAGAGGGTGTGCTGCAATCCGGCAAGGCCGACATGATCGGGATTGGCCGTGCGCTGTTGGCCGACCCAGACTGGACAAACAAGGCCGCGGCGGGAAAGGCCAGCGACATCGTTCGGTGCATTTCGTGCAATGAGGGCTGCGTCGACGCTATTCTGAACCGAGGATTTATCGCCTGCGTCGTCAATCCCGAGAACGGCTTTGAGGCAACCCGCATCATCACACCCGCCAAGGTAGCGAAGAACGTGGTGGTCATTGGCGGTGGCCCCGCAGGACTTCAAGCTGCACGGGTCGCTGCCAAAAAGGGCCACAACGTGACGCTGTTCGAGAAAGAAGCCCGGCTGGGCGGGCAGTTGAATATCGCCGACGTACCGCCGAGAAAGTTCGAAATCAGCCGTGCCACAGAAGATCTTGTCCATGCGGTACGCTGCGCTGGCGTAGAACTGCGCATGGGCGAAACAGCCAGCCCTGAAAGCGTACTGGCTTTGGCGCCCGACGCTGTGATCGTGGCGGTCGGGGCATCAAGCTTTACGCCGCCGATCCCTGGTGTCGACGGGCCAAACGTGCGTGATGCTTGGAAGGTGCTGGCGGGGGTACAAAACGTATCCGGTCGCGTGGCAATAATCGGCGGCGGTGTCGTTGGTTGCGAGACTGCGGAACACCTTGGTGCCCAAGGTTACAAGGTATCGATAGTGGAAATGCAGGGAAAGATTGCAAGCGGCCTAAGCTCCACCGTCTTACCCACAATGCTCGAAAACTACAGGAAATTTGGAGTAGAACAATACACCGGACACAAGGTTTTGGAAATTGCTGTGGGCCATTTGATCTGCACTGACAAGGACGGCAGAGTTGTGAAGATACCCTGCGACAACGTCGTAATCGCCAGCGGCGCCCGACCAGTCGCATTCGAGAGTGAGGGGCTGATTAACCGAGGCATCGAGGTCGTCATGGTCGGCGACTGTCGCAACGTGGCCGATATTTCGCACGCAACCAAAACCGCGTATGACGCGGCGAATGCGCTTTGAAAAGTTCGTCTAGGCCGTAGAAAATGTCTCTTGTGGCTCAAGTCTTGCGCAACGGACGTGCCGTTGGAGTTCAAGCCAACTCGAATTTCCGACATTAGCAATCTATGGGGTCCTCGTCCAACTGCCGCTTTCTCCGATGCTAGGAGGCCACTATGGGTCGAAAGCGTATACCAACGCGGCGCCACAATGACTCCCACATTTCGCCACCCACCAAATCATTCCCCCACATTCACCCTCGAAACTCGTCTGCATCACACCCCATAGGTGACGCTGATGGGGCGCAAGCACCTGCCGGGCTTGATGCAGTCGGAGAATAATCTCTCAGCAAAATCGGCCTCTAGCCCTCGTGAAATATGCGTATGCCACTATTAATTCAATAGTAGTCAACGGAAACGCTGCAGCGTTGCCCCACTGCGTTAATGCCACCAGCCATAACGCGGCTGCAGACAAGCGCTCAATTCGCCTTCAACTTTTCAGCCAGCCACTGGCTCATGGGGGTGGCGCTGACTTCCAGGCCGTGGATCACGCTGAAATGGTCGGCCCCCGGCACGGCGCGCAGTTCCACCGGGTTGCCCAGTGCTGTGGCTGCGGCGTGGTAGCTGGCCGCTTGGCGGGCAAACTCGGTGGTCTCGGCACCGCCCCAGGTGACCCAGGTGGGTGTGGGGCAGGTGCGCCTTGAGGCTGCTGCGCGCCTTCTGCGCGGCGGCCACAAAGTGCTTGCCGGGTGCGGAGGCGTCGGCTAGTGCTAGCGAGGGGTTGTACTGCGCGTCGATCTGCGCCTGGGTGGTGAATTCGCGGTAGAGCTTGGGCAGGGTGGTAATGGCTTAAGTGGGTCTGTTGCCAGTCTAGAGCCAGCCAGGGCAGGGCAAATGACTGAGGATGCTTTTTGACAATTGAATTTTGCAGGCTTCACTAAGGGTTTTCCGCTGGTAGCCCTCGTAAAATATACGTATGCCACTATCAAAACAATAGTGAATCTGCCTCGCTACCCGTTGTTGTTGTTGTTATTGTTGTTGTTGTTATTATTGCTGCTGCGTTGTCGGTCTTTGGGGTTCTGGGCGGGCACGAGGCCGGGCATCGCCAGCAGCAAACCACCGGTGCCCAGCATGACCAGTTTGGCGTTGCTGCTAAAGGCCGTGCCGTCGATGGCCGATAGTTTGGCCGCGTTGCACCACAGGGTTTGTTTCTGGCGGGCCTGCGGCAGGGCAAAGCTTTGGGTAACCCGGTTTTGGCTGTAGCAAGACACTGTGCCGTCCTGGTAGATCAGGTGGTCGTCCTTCTGGCGGGCGTCGTCGCTCAGCCAGTGCACCAGGGCTTCTTCCACCTCGGTGCGGTCCAGGCCATCTTCCAGGCGCAGGGCGTTTAAAAAGCACTCAACGGTGTAGGCGGTGCGTTGCAAGTCTTGGGGCTTCATGGTGGGTGGCTCCAGGCTCAGGGCAGGTAGTGAAACTCGACGTTCTGAAACGGCAGGTTGGCCGTTTGCACATGGTAGAAGGCGTTGGCCTTTTGCTTTTGGTAGTGGTATTCGCGCAGAAACAGTGTCGTTACAAAAAGATTGTTGAGTACACCCCGCTGAAAATGCGCGCGGTGCAAGGCCAGCAGGCCGGTCAGGTCGCACTGCAGGTAATCATCGCCCAAACGCGTGCTGGGCTCCAGGCAGTTGGCATAAAGCTGGTAGGTGAAGATGTGTTCCTGCTTGGTGCGTTGCTCATCGCCATAGACCACCGGGGTGTCGCGCAGCAGTTGCAGGTACAAGGTGTTGCGGATGGCCTCGGGGCAGTTGGTCTGTAGCACATCGCGGCGCAGGTGCAACACCACGCGGTCACCGTCCACCAGAGTGTGCTGGGTGCGTTGTTGCTTGAAGAGTTGCGAGTCCAGCGCCAATGTTTCGCCCGCCAACTCCAGAATGAACACCTTGTCGCTGAACAGCACCTGCAGCACCGGGTCGGCAGCAATCAGGGCGCCCAATGCGTTTTTGCTGTCAATCAGATCGTTGGGCAACATCAAGCCTTCGGGTTTGGGCCGTGGTGCCGCCTGTGCAAAAGCCAGGCTGGGGTGGGTGGTGTGCTGGTAGTGCCGGGCGTAGTCGCGCTGCGCGTCGGCATCGTCTGCGGGGTAGGACAGGGGGTTGTCCTGGTAGAGGGTTTTTTGCAGACTGCAGGTGTAAGACTTGCCACTTTGGTTCTGGTATTTGACTACCGCGCAGCCGGTGTTGCAGGTGCTCAGGTGGTTGCAGCTTTGGCAGGATGCGTCAAAGCCCTGGGCCTGGTGGACCGCGCGGATTTTGCGCGCGCCGTTGTCCAGAATGTGCAGGATGGGGTCTTCAAACACATTGCCGTAACGAAAGGCTTCAATGCCCTGGCCGCGCACACACGAGTACACAGCACCGTCGCTTTGCAGCAGGTAAAACCGTTCGCCGCAGTTGGCGGCGTTGGTGCAGTAGCTGGGCTTGAATTCGTCAAACCAGTTGCGCCTGAGGCCTTCTTCCAGTTCGGTGCCGGTGAATTCGGCCTTGAGCGCCGCATAAAGCGCCTGTTGCTGGGCCGGCGTGGCGGGGGTGAGCACGGCCTCGCCCTTGGCGGCGCGGTTGAGCTCCGAGCCAAAGGCAAACATCAGGTTGAACTGGTTCATGTCAAAGCCCAGCTCGCGGTGGATGAACCAGATGTCGTGCACCAGCGCCGGAATGTCGGCCAGGTGTTCCGCGCTTAACGTGGCCGAAATTTTCTTGGCATGTGGGTAGCGCGCCAGCAGGCGGATGTTGTCCAGCGTGCGGGGCAGCCAGTCGGTGCCGCCGCGCGTGGTGCGGTGGCGCGCATGCAGGGCCAGCGGCAGGTCGATGCTGGCGCTGATGGAGACTTTGTGCCGGTCGAACAAGTCGTAAAACGGTGCGAACTTGAACAGGTTGGTCTTGATGTGTGGTGCTGACTTCTTGTGCCCCAAGGCATTGAGCGCGTCAAAGTGTTCCAGGTAGTGCGCGCGGATCATGCCAAACAGTTCGTCCAGCACTGGGGCAGGCAGGGTGGTGACCTCGCCGCCGTGCAGTGACACATTGAAGGCCAGTACGCCTGCTGCCTTGAGTGCGTCCAGTGTGTGGCGCAGTGTTTGCACGGCGCGCTGGGCGTCTTTTTTCAGGGCGGCTTCGGTGGTCTGCTTGCCCAGGTAGCAATAGCTACAGCTCAGGTTGCAGCACAGCGTGGGTACGTACAGCAGGTGAATGGCGCGGTCCATTCAGGTGCCAATCATGTCCACTCTCGGGGCGGCCTTTTTCACCTTTTCGATGATCTTGCTGGATACCTTGTCAAACTTGGCGGCCTTGTTCTTCTTGATTTTGTCGGCCTTGCGTGCACCGGTGGGAAACTTGTCGCGCTCCAGCACAAAGCTCTTGCCGTTTTGGGACTGTAGGCGCAGCGTGCCGTTGGCGCCAGAGAGTGTCAGGCGATTGACGTTGGCGTAGTAGACGATGCTGTTGCCGCACAGCAGGTATCGCGGCCCCAGCTGCAGTTGCCGACTGCGCGCTGCAAGGGCCACCACGGGAAACAGCAACAGTGCCAAGCTGCCAGGGAAAGCCACCCAGCCTGTCAAGATGACCAGCAGCGCCAGCGCCAGGCTGATGCCAATGAACCAGCGCCGCTTGGGGCTCAGGGTGGCCGGGTCCGTGTGCTGGTACTTGAAGGATGCAAACTCGGTGGGCGTCATGGTGGTTGCAAAGTTTACAGCGGCCCACGCGCAATGGGTGACTAGATTCGCTCAAGCACCAGCGCAGCGCCCGGGCCCATGCCCATGCCCATGATGGTGGCGTCGGTGCGGCGTTACAAAGAGCAGCTCACCGAGACGATCTGGCGACCCGATTTCGAGTTGAATCAGCCAGAAGACGACTACGCACCCGGCCAGTTCGCCCGCTTGCGTGTGGGTGACGGGGAATGGCGTGACTACTCTATTGCCGGCGTGGACGGCCGTGTGACCGACGCATTGGCGCGTCTCGAATTTGACTCGAACGAGACCGATTTTTACCTCTGCGGATCTGCAGGACCGGCAAAAGCCGGTTTGGTTCCAGAATTCCTATAACGGTTCCATGCCATCGGGAATGCGGTAAACCTCACAGGTCCACAGGATGGTATCCCGATTCGCGTTGATGTCGAATGGCCAAAACTTCGACAATCTGGTCCTGTGCATCCACCCGGTACAAGGCCAAGTAACCGCTTCTGCCGCGCTGAATCACCAGCTCGCGCATATTGGCTTCGCTACTCGCGACACCGCTATCCTCTACCCGCCTACCTATTCGAGGGTGGTGCGGCAACAGTCCCAGCGCCCCGACAATCAGATCCGTGGTCGCTAAAGCCGCAGCAGGGTCCTGCTCCGCGAGAAAATCAACCAATAGCTTCAAATCGAGCCGCGCCCTCTCGCCAACGAGAACGCGCGTCATGTGGTTTTGCGACGTTTGCCTGCAACGGTAGGGCGGTCTTTTATCGGTTGAGGGTCTTTGACTTTTGCTCCGGTACTCCGTGCCGCGATGCGTGCCTTGAGCCACTGGTGCACGTCAGCCAAATCGTAAACCGGTCCGCCCCCATCAATGTCGTCTGCTGCGGCTTGCGCCGTTTGACCTCACTCTCCAATGTTTGCAACATGAAGGCGTGGGTTGACGTACCGCATTCGGCTGCAAAGTGTTGAATGCTCTGCTTTAGGGCCTCTGGGGTAACAAGGCACTTGTCGCCCAGAGTGAAAGGGCATTGAACCGGCATTCACTGTATGCTCCGGGCAGAACTTTGCCTATGACTGTTCTGCTCGCCCATGAAAATCCGGATCCACGATTTTTTGAACCTGTTGGCACGCTGGCGCGGCGAACACGCGCGCGTGCAGGATCAAGCCACCAGCGCGAACCTGAGCCGCTTACGTGCCGTCGCGCCCCTGGTGGCCGCGCTCAACGCGGTGCATGTGCTGATTTTTGCTCTGCAACTGGTGCGTGCGCCAGTTGACAGCAACCGCTACCGCTGGGCCGTGGGCCTGTTGATCACACACCTGACCATGGGCCTGACCATGCTGGCGGTCGCGGGTCTGGTGCGTCATCTGCAACGAACACACCAGACCCGCTGGTCCCAGGCACTGACCATTGGCGTCGCGTTGACCACCTTGGTTTTTTCCGTCGCCGTGGCCAGCATAGACCAGTGGGTCACGCCCGCCATCACACCCTTTTTGATCACCTGCATGGCGGGCGGGGTGATCTTGTATCTGGCCCCCAGGGTGGCCGCCGGCATGTATCTGGCGGCTTACATGCTTTTCTATGTCGCCATGGGGATCACCCAACACGACCCCGAGCAACTGCTGTCGAACCGGCTCAACGGCGTAACGGCCTGCCTGCTGGGCTTATTGCTTTCGGTACTGCTGTGGCGCAAGTTCACCACTATCACGCTGCAACAGTCCGAGCTGGAGAAGGTTAATGCCGAGTTGTATGCCCGCCACCGTGAACTGGAACAGCTGACCCGCCAAGACGGACTCACCGGTCTGTTCAATCGCACTACATTTGCTGACCTGTCCCGCCGCGAACTCGACAGGGGGCAGCGCCAAGGAAGCGCAACGTCCATCTTGCTGCTGGACCTGGACCACTTCAAACGCATCAACGACACCTGGGGTCACCCTGCGGGCGACGCCGTGCTGCGCCACATCGCCACAGTGATTAGTACGGCGGTACGCAGCTCTGACCTGGTGGGGCGCCTGGGCGGCGAGGAATTCACCGTTCTGCTTCCCAACACATCGGTACAGGCCGCGCGCGACTTGGCCGAGAAGTTGCGTCAACGCATCGCTGACGCCCCATTGCCCTGGCAAGACGTCACAACGATCACCATTACCGCCAGCATCGGTGTGGGTGCCACCACGGCGCAGGAAAAGCGCGACTTCGACAGTCTCTACTCCCTGGCCGACAAAGCCCTGTACAAAGCCAAGCAACTGGGGCGCAACCGGGTGGCCTAGTTGTCCAGCGCCCATGCTACGCACACATTACGCCAGCGGACGCGTGCGAACTGTGCAAGGGCGAGCACAGCAAAAAGAAAGTCGGCCCCGGCTTTGGTCCGCGCCATCACGTCACCGGCTGGATCAATTCTTGTGCCTGGCGGCGCATAGAGTCCACCGCGAATTGCGCCATGAGGGAGTAGCTTCGGCCTTTGAGTGACACGATGGCAATATCGGCAAACTGCGTGGGCACATCAACCACCGCAAGACGAACCAGTTGACCCTGTGCAACATCCAAGGCGGTGCCAGCATCAACGCAGCCGATGACGGTGTCGGTGCTGATGGCCAGAGACTTCAATAAGCTCAGATCGTCACATTCAACGGCCAAGGGCAAGCGCTTGCCTTCTCCCAGGCCCATGCGTGCACCCAAGCCCAGTAGCACTGACTCGGGAACCCGAACGCTGGCAATTCCGAAGGGCAGCAGCATGGCTGCAGTAATGTTTGGGTTCTCCCGCAGCGGGTGCCCAGAGCGAACGTAGAACCCTGCGGGTAGACGGGCAATCCGTGCGACGTCGAGGTCTGCGGCCGCTACGACGTTGCGCAAGTCTGCCATGTAGAAATCCAATTCCTCGGCACGCAAGTGCGCCGCCAGGTAGTCGGCATTGTTGACTTCCACCCGCACATTCACCCCGGGATGCTGCGAGCGAATTTCGGTCAACAACGGTGGCACCATGGTGGCGGCCGGATAGGGACCAACCCCAAATGCCAGGTCGCCAATCAGGCGCTCGCGGTACAGGCTCACATCACGCTGCAGGCAGCGGCTCTCAAACAGCAGTTTGCGTGCGCGCTCGACCACGAATTCCCCTGCGTCGGTGCACCTTGCCTCGACCGTTCCCCGGTCAAACAGTTGCAAACCCATTTCTTCCTCGGCGGCTTGAATACTGCGGCTAAAGGCCGATTGGGTCAGATGGCACTGCACGGCGGCGCGACCGAAATTGCGCGTGTCTGCAAGGGCTACCAGGTGATTGAGGCGTTTGAGGTCCATTTCGATTCGGAGCGAGTGTGCATCAATTATGCATCCAGTGCATTGATATTTTGTAATAAATGCATTAGACAGATTGACATTGGAATTTCACAATACCGCCAAGGACCCAGCATCCGCACGCCGGGCTCTAAAAAAAAGCGGAAGACAAACCCAGGAGCAAGACCATGGAACCCCAGAAGCTGCAAAACATATTGATCGTATGTCTCATATTTGGCTACGCACTCATGGAGTGGGTGTCACGGCGTTACAAAGATACCGTGACCGCCAACGGCAACGACACCAAGCTGGAGTTGCTCATGTTCCTCAGTCTGCTTGCCATCGCGCAACCCATCGCACTTTTGGTGACCGGAAAATTATGCGCCTGGCTGATTCCCGACATGCGCGGAGCATGGGCAAATTGGCCGGTTTGGGCCATGCTAGGGCTGCTGCTGGTAGGGGACGATTTGACCCAATACCTGTGGCACCGCGCATCGCACACGCCACTGCTGTGGCCTCTGCACCGGGCGCACCACTCCGCAGAGTACATGAGCATTCGCGTCACCTACCGCAACAACTTTCTGTACTACATGCTGATGCCTGGGCTATGGATTGCAGGTGTTTTTGTCTATCTCGGGTTTGGGATGACCTATGCAATCTACATCGTCGTCAAAATTGCCGTCATTTTGGGAGCCCATTGCGCGTGGCGCTGGGATGAACCCTTGTACAAAATTCGCGCCTTGCGTCCTGTGATGTGGGTGCTGGAGCGGACCATTTCCACACCGGCCACCCATTGGGCCCACCATGCCATCACCAACGACGACGGCATCGGCCATTACAAGGGCAATTTTGGCAATTTGATGTTCATCTGGGATGTCTTGCTGGGCACAGCCCATATCACCCGCAAATTTCCCGCCAAGGTGGGGCTGATCGACGACCGACTCTTCGGACAAGAGCGCTGGTACCACCAGATGTTTTACCCCTTCTTTCAATCGCGTCGTGAACATACCGCGCTGAAATTCGGTGGCCGCCCCTACGACGACTCGCAAGCACCCACGTCGACTGTGACATCGACATGATGAATTTACACGGTCAAAACATTCTCATCACCGGCGCCCAGGCGGTGTCAGCCCTGGTTGCAGCGTTGCCCCCCATCCATGCATTGCTCAATATCGCCGGTGGTTTTGCCGTGGGGGTTATGGGCCATGACCCCGACGATGCGCAATGGGATGCCATGTTTCAGCGCAACGTTGCCACCCTGCGCAGCGTCATCAAGGCAGTAGTGCCCGGCATGAAGGAACGCAAGGCTGGTTGCATCGTCAACGTGGGAGCCCTGTCGGCACTGCATGGCAGTGCCAGCATGAGCGCTTACACCGCGTCCAAATCAGTAGTGATGAACCTGACAGAAAGCCTGGCTACCGAACTGGGCCCTGAAGGTATCCGCGTCAATGCGGTGTTGCCATCCATCATCGATACACCCGCCAACCGGCAAGCCATGCCCCTTGCTAACCCAGGTGACTGGGTTCGACCCGACGACATCGCCAACGTAATGTGTTTTCTGATGAGCAAGCAAAGTCGTGCAATACAAGGGGCATTGATTCCCGTGACGGGTGGGCGATGAACGGTGCGTGCCACATCCACGCTCCCTGGATCAAAAAGTATGGACTCGGGCCTTACCCATTCGGCATTGCCGAAATAAAGTCATTAGACAAATGCCTGCTGAAATTTCACATTCCACCGAGGTGCCTAACGACGGTATCGATAGTTATTTGAAGGTTATGCGATGACAGAAATGAAATTCGACTATGTGATCGTTGGCGCGGGTTCAGCGGGCTGTGTATTGGCGGCTCGCTTGAGTGAAGACCCGTCGGTGAGCGTGTGCCTGCTGGAGGCCGGTGGACCGGACAGCAGCGTGCTGATCCACGCCCCCGCTGGCGTGGTGGCCATGGTGCCCACCAAGATCAACAACTACGCCTATGAGACAGTACCCCAGCCCGGGCTGAACGGCCGCCGTGGCTACCAGCCGCGTGGCAAAACGCTGGGTGGCTCCAGCTCCATCAACGCCATGCTCTACGTGCGCGGTAACCGCTGGGACTACGACCACTGGGCATCGCTGGGCAACCCTGGCTGGGGTTACGACGAGGTGCTCCCACTGTTTAAGCGTTCGGAAAACAACGAACAGTTCCAGAACGCCTTCCACGGCCAGGGTGGTCCGCTGAATGTGACCTATCCGCGCTTTGACAGTCCCCTCAGCCAGATGTTTCTGGATGCTGCCGCGCAAAACGGCGTCCCCCTGAACCCCGACTACAACGGAGCGCAACAGGAGGGCTCTTTCCTGTACCAGGTGACACACAAAAATGGCGAGCGATGCAGCGCGGCCAAAGGCTACCTCACCCCCAACCTGAACCGCCCCAACCTCAAGGTTATCACCCACGCGGTAAGCGCCAAGATCAACCTGGAAGGACGCCGCGCCACCGGTGTGCAGTTCTACCAGGGCAACCAGTTGCAAACCGTGCGCGCATGCCGCGAAGTGGTGCTCAGCGCTGGCGCCTTCGGGTCGCCCCAGTTGTTGCAACTCTCAGGTATCGGTGACGCGTCAGATCTGGCACCGCATAGCATTGCCGTTGCCCACAACCTGCCTGGCGTGGGCAAGAACCTGCAGGACCACATTGACTACGTGCAAAGCTGGTACGTGCCCAGCAACACCGCCACCTTTGGCGCCATGCCACGCGGCATGTTCAAGACCTTCGCCGCCATGTGGGAGTGGCGCCGCCACCGCACCGGCATGATCACCAGCGCCATTGCCTCGGCCGGTGCATTTTTCAAGTCCCACCCGGACGTCGCCATTCCCGATCTGCAATTGGTGTTCGTGCTGGCCCTGGTGGATGACCATGCGCGCAAGATGCATATCAGCCATGGAATTTCGTGCCACGTGGATGTGTTGCGCCCTTTCAGCCGCGGTACCGTAGGCCTCCAAAGTACCGACCCACGCGTGGCGCCTGTCATCGATCCGCGCTTCCTGTCAGACGAACGCGACACCCAATTGCTGGTAACAGGCGGCCAGATGCAGCAACGCATCATGGAATCCAGTGCCTTTGCATCCGTGCGCGGCAAGATGTTATATCCGGTGCGGGTGGACGATGCCAAGGCCATGGAGCAGGACATTCGCAACCGCGCCGATACCCAATATCACCCCGTGGGCAGCTGCAAGATGGGCCCCGATAGCGACCCGATGGCCGTGGTCGATGCGCAATTACGCGTCAAAGGAGTCGATGGCCTGCGTGTTGCCGACGCATCCATCATGCCCACACTGACTGGTGGCAACACCAACGCCGCCAGCATCATGATTGGCGAAAAAGCGGCCGACCTGATCCGTGCCAGCAAATAGAACAAACCTTTAGTAGCCATTCTATGAAAGCAAAAAACATACTCAATTTAGCGTTGCTGACAGCGCTCATCAGCATGACCGGCTGCACCAAGAACAGCGGCGTCGGTGGCACAGCGAGCGACGCGACGCCCACAACCCTGGCCGCCAATGCCCAGTTCGCCAAGGATCTGAAGCTCGATGACCCACAGGACTTTGAAGATGCCAAGCGCGGCTTTGTCGCCAAGCCCACAGGCAAACTATTGGCTGCAGACGGCAGTGTGCTGTATGACTATGACGCCTATCAGTTTATAAAGGGCCAGTCCCCAGATACCGTCAATCCCAGCCTGTGGCGCCACGCCCGCCTGAATGCCGAGATTGGTCTCTTCAAGGTCACTGACGGCATCTACCAGCTGCGCGGTTTTGACGTCGCCAACATCACGTTGATTGAAGGCAAAACGGGCTGGATCGTGGTGGATGCCCTGACCACTCGCGAAAGCTCCGCCGCTGCCATGGCCTTTGCGCGCCAACATCTGGGTGACAAGCCTGTCACAGCCTTGGTGTTCTCGCATAGTCATATCGACCACTTTGGCGGTGCGCTGGGCGTGGTGACGCCCCAGGAGGTGAGCCGAACGCAACGTGCCGGTGATTGCACCCACAGGATTCATGGAAGAAGCCACCAGCGAAAACGTGATGGTGGGCACGGCCATGGGCCGTCGCTCTATATACCAGTTCGGGCGCGACCTGGAACTCTCGGCCAAGGGCAATGTGGACACCGGCCTGGGTAAGAACGTGGTCTATGGCACCTTTGGCATCTTGCCGCCTACCCAACTCATTACCAAACCCACCGAAGAGCTGACGCTGGATGGCGTGCACTTTGTGTTCCACAACGTTCCCGGTGCAGAAGCCCCTGCCGAATTGACCTTCTTCATTCCAGAGAAAAAGGCCTACGGCGGTGCCGAAAATCTGACACAAACCATGCACAACCTGCTACCCATACGCGGCGCCAAGGTGCGCGACGCCCTGCGCTGGTCCGAGTACATGGAACAGGCGCTGGAGCAAACGGCGGGCACCGAGGTGTATTTCGGTCAACACAACTGGCCCATTTGGGGCAATGCGCATATCCAAGACTTCATCAAAGCGCACCGCGATGTCTATAAGTACACCCACGACCAGACCGTGCGCCTGATCAACGCGGGTTACACCCGCAATGAAATTGCCGACAAAATCAAACTGCCCAAGTCGTTGGAAGATCACTTTGGCGCACGCGGTTACTACGGCGACCTGCGCCACAACGTGCGGGCGGTTTACCAGTTCTACCTGGGCGCCTATGACGGCAACCCGGCCACCCTGAATCCGCTGCCTCCGCAGGAGGCTGCCAAACACTATCTGGAGCTTTTGGGTGGTGCCGATAAGGCGGTAGCGGCAGCGCAGACCGCCTATGACAAAGGCGAATACCGCTGGGCGGCAGAACTGCTAAACCAAGCCGTATTTGGCGATCCTTCGAGCAAAGCGGCCAAGGAATTGCTGGCCAAGACGTATGACCAAATGGGTTATATGTCCGAATCTGCGACCTGGCGCAACAGCTACCTGACGGGAGCCGCTGAATTGCGCAACGGCCCTCCTGCACAGGGTGTCAGCCGCGCAGGCTTTGTTGAAATGCTGATGCAAACCCCGGTGGAGCGCTTCCTGGAGGCGATGGCGGCAGGCCTGGACGGTCCCGCTGCCGATGGCAAAAATCTGAAGGTCAACCTGGTCCTCAGCGATATCAAGGAATCGTATGTGCTCTGGATTGAAAATGCCGTGCTGCATTACAAAAAGGCAGCACCTGCCACAGATGCCAATGCCACCCTGACACTGACCAAATCCATCTTTATCAAGATGATGGCGGGTACTGCCGGCGTGAAAGATACTTTGCTCAGCGATGACCTGAAGATAGACGGCAGCAAGATCGACTTGGTACGCTTTCTTGGCCTGATCGACAAGGCACCTGGCAACTTTGCCATCGTGACCAAGTAATGATCAACAAGGAGTCACCGTGAACGCCCCCACCACGCCCTACCTCGATCTACCGCAGATTCCCGCCGAGTTCCAACAATGTTTTGACACCCAACGCGCGGCCTACCTGGAGCACCCCGAGCCCACGCTGGCCGAGCGCCGCCAGGATTTGCTGAACCTCTCGCGCATGCTCAAAGAGAATCGAGACGCGCTGGTGGCGGCCATTAACGCGGACTATGGCAGTCGCTCCGAGTTTGAAACCCTGTTTGCCGAATTCTTTGTGGTGCTGGAAACCATCAAGGATTCGTCCAAAAATCTCAAGAAGTGGATGAAACCCCAGCGCCGCCACATCGACATGTTGACTTACCCTGGCGCGTCCAACCGAGTCATCCCGCAGCCGCTGGGCGTGGTGGGCATCATCGTGCCCTGGAACTTCCCGCTGAACCTGACCTTCTCCCCGCTGGCGGCCATCTTTGCTGCGGGCAACCGGGCCATGGTGAAGATGTCCGAGAACTCGCGCCACCTGGCGCTGTTGCTTGCGCAAATCAGCCCCAAGTATTTTCCGGAAGACAAACTCAAGTTCTTTGAAGACGGCGGTGGCCGCGGACCGGCGTTCTCCAGCATTCCGTTCGACCACCTGCTGTTCACAGGCTCTGGCACTACAGGCCGCGCGGTCATGGCCAATGCGGCACGCAATCTGACACCCGTCACACTGGAGTTAGGTGGCAAAGCTCCCGCCATCGTCGGGCCTGACTTCTCCATCAAGACCGCCGCCGAACGCATCATGTGGGTCAAGATGTTCAACGCCGGGCAAATTTGCACCAACATCGACTACGTGTTCATCCCCGAAGGCAAGGTGGATGAGTTTGCAACGCACTGCAAGCGCCTGTTTGCCGAGCGCTTTCCGGATATCAACGCCAACGACTACACGTCCATCATCGACCAACGTTCGTATGAGCGACTGCAAGGCACTCTTGAGGATGCACGCGCCAAGGGCGCTACGCTGGTCAACCTGTCAGAAGGGCAAACACCCAACGCGCAAGCCCGCAAATTCCCACCCCATCTGGTGCTAAACCCCACGGCCGACATGATTCTGTCGCAGCGTGAGATCTTCGGCCCCATCCTGCCGGTGCGCACGTACAAAGGCCAAATGGAAGTGGCCCGCTACATCAACAGCCATGACCGCCCGCTGGCGATCTATCCGTTCACCAACGACAAGGAACTACAGCGTTTCTATATCTCGCGCGTGATGTCGGGCGGTGTGTCTGTCAACGAAGCCCTGTTGCATGTAGGCCAGCATGACCTGCCCTTTGGTGGCGTGGGCCCCAGCGGTATGGGCCACTACCATGCGATTGAAGGTTTCAACACCTTCTCCAAATTGCGCCCGGTGTTCTACCAGGGCCCGTTCTCTGCCATTCAGATGCTGTTCCAGCCACCCTATGCGGGCCGGGCCATGAAAATTCTGAACTTGATGATCCGGTGGAAGACCTGATTACCGAGAGTACCCATGCGTTGATGAGAGTCGCACCATCTCCATCAACTTTCGAAAATTGCAAACACTGCTCTGTTTCGCTGCCGCTCTACACAACGGTGCCGACGCGGCAATAGTTTTGGCATACGGCCCCGCAACCATGCGGGGAATGCAATAGACTCGTTCCAGCGCTTAAAGAGGGGCCCCATGGAATCGTTTCGTTGGGATACGTGTTTCGTCACCGGCATACCCACCGTTGATGAACAGCATCACCGCTTGGTGGACATCATCAACGCATTTGGCGACCTCTTGTTGCGACCCGAAGGCAGCACCGGCGAAGAAATGGAACGCGTGTTTACGGAACTTGCAGACTACGCCGCCTACCATTTCAGCGAAGAAGAGCTCCTGATGCAAGAGCATGCCATTGACTCGCGCCACTTTGCGCACCAGAAAAAGGAGCACGCCCAGTTTCTGGTGGATGTTGCCTTCATGCGAACCGGCGCGGCCAGCAACCAGCGTGGCAAGGCCAGCGAACTGCTGCAGTACCTGTGCAACTGGCTGGCTTACCATATTCTGGGCTCTGACCAGTTACTGGCACGGCTGGTGGAGGCCACCCAACTCGGCATGTCACAAGAAGCCGCCTTTGCAGCCCACCGCAAGGAACACGACCCGGCCACAGCCACGCTGTTGCAGGCCATGAACCGGCTGTTTGAACAGGTCTCCGAACGCAACCGCGAGTTGGCGGAGCTGAACCAGACACTAGAGGCGCGGGTTGTTGAGCGCACCCACGCGCTATCAGACGCCAATCTGCGCCTGGAGAATATGGCTATGACCGACGTACTGACCGGCCTGCCCAACCGACGCCATGCCTTGCTTGCACTGGAGCGAGAGTGGCGCAGAGCCGACGACCATGGCGCACCACTGGCGTGCATGTTGTTGGACGCCGATGGCTTCAAACACATCAACGACACGCAGGGCCACGATGCGGGAGACGAGGTCTTATGCCGCCGCGCGGTGCAACTGCGCCATGCGGTGCGCAACGATGATCTGGTATGCCGCCTCGGTGGCGATGAATTTTTGATCGTTTGCATCGACACCCCACTGGACGGCATGCTGCAACTGGCCGAGAAAGTGCGCCGAGAAGTTGCTGCACTGTACGTGCCTGCTGGCGATGGAGGCTGGCAAGGCAGCATCAGCGTGGGCGTCGCCGTACGCAGCGCCAACATGCGCAGTCTGGAAGACCTGCTCAAGGCAGCCGACATGGGGGTTTACCAAGCCAAACACCTGGGCCGTAACTGCGTAGCGACAGGCGGATGATTAGAGGACGGCTGTAGTCAGAGTGTCTGCCGACAGCAGACTGGCAAACCAGAACGTTCCAAAGCACCGCGTGCGCAAGAGCCGTAGGGACTGGTTCTACGCATGACCCGGCATGCCCGCATGACACCAGCCCTCGCAAGGACCCATTGGATAATGGAACAACACCATGCACGACGAACGCAACGCAACCCACCTGCACTGGCTGCCTCTGCTCGCAGTGCTCAAGCAGTATCCGCGTGCCTGGTTTCGCCACGACCTGGTGGCAGGTCTTTCGACTTGCGTGGTGATGATTCCCTCGGTCATGGCCTACGCCGAGCTGGTGCACTTGCCGCCAGTTACCGGCCTGTATGCGGCGCTGGCGGCCTGTATTGGGTATGCACTGTTTTCCAGTTCCCGCCAGGTCATTGCCGGGCCCGACGCCGCTATCGGTCTGCTGGCAGGTTCGGTGATTTTGCCGCTGGCTGCCGGTGACGCTGGCCGCGTGGCCATGCTGGCCGCCGAGTTGGCCTTGCTATCAGGCGCACTGCTGCTGTTGGCAGCCCAATTGCGGTTAGGCAATGTGGCCGACCTGCTGTCACGCCCTGTTTTGGTGGGCTACCTGAACGGTGCATCCCTGTTGCTGCTGGCGACCCAGTTGGGCAAGCTGTTTGGGATCACGACCGTGGGTGATGCCTTCATCCCGCATATCCAGTCCCTGCTGTCCCAAATCCACGCCGTTCATGCACCCACAATGATGCTGGGCCTGGGTCTGATCACTCTGCTGTGGGGGCTGGCGCGCTGGTTGCCCAAGGTACCGGGCGCCCTGGTGGCCTGCACCGTGGCAGTGGTGCTCACCGAGGTGTTGGACCTGCAGCGCTACGGCATCACCGTGGCGGGCGCCGTGCCACGCGGTCTGCCGCAACCGGCCACGTTTGCAATGTCGTGGAGCGACATCAACGCGCTGGCGCCCGCAGCATTGGCGCTGGCCTTTTTGACGTTTTCAGATGGCATTCTGCTGGCGCAAACCTTTGCCGCCAAACACCAGGACGAAGTCAACCCCAACCAGGAGTTGGTGGCGCTGGGCGTGGCCAACGTGTTGTCTGCGTTATGCCAAGGTTTTGCCGTATCTGCCAGCCAGTCGCGTACAGCAGTGGCCGATGGTACGGGTGCGCGGTCCCAGGTGGCTCAGCTGGTGGCAGCTGCGGGCTTGTTACTTTTTTTGCTGTTTCTGACAAGTGCCATCGACCAACTGCCCACCGTGGCCTTGGCTGCCATTCTGCTGGTGACGGCGGCTCGTATGCTGGAGTTGGCTCCACTGCACCACTTGCTGCGCATTGACCGGGTGGAATTTGGCATTGCCATGGGGGTAACCGGGGCTATTTTGGTGGCCGGCGTAGTGCCCGGCATCATCCTGGGGATTTTGGTGTCGCTGATCGCGGTGTTGGTGGAAATTTCACGGCCCGGTGGAGCCGTGCTGCGGCGCTTGGCGGTTGACGGCAAGTTTCATGACTGCAAGAACGACGACGAAGGCGAATACATCCCCGGCCTGCTGGTGTACCGCCCCTATGCACCGCTGATTTTTGCCAATGCCCGCCATGTGTTGGACCACATTGAAACCCTGGCAGAACAAGCCGGGCCCACGCTGCGGTGGCTGGTGATTGATGCCCAGGCCATCACCGATATCGACATCACAGCCGGCGAAAAGCTGGCCCAATTGCAACGCGAATTATTGGCCCAAGGTGTGGAGCTGAAGTTTGCCGACTGCCCGCGCCCCTTGCGCGAGCAGTTGCAACGTCTAAACGCACGGGGACTTTTGGAGCCACAGGAATTTTTTGTGTCGGTGGGCAAGGCCGCGCAGGCCTTTGAGCAGCGTCCCTGAATGCGCAGTGGGCCGTGCCCTTGCCCACACGCGCGCAACCGCTCAGGCGTTTTCCAGCAGGATCTCTTCCATGGTGTGGGCGGCGCGCTTGCAACCATGCAGAACCGCTACCTGCGTGAAATAGAAGCGGCGCATTTTCATGGCGTGCCAGGCGGCCTGCTCGTCGCCCTCTTCACGAAACAGTTTGGTGATGGCCTCGCGCATCAGGTCGCTGGCCTGGGACTCCAGCGCATCAATCTGCGGGCACAGCACGGCAAGGCGCGGGGCCTGCTCGCGATCAGACAATGCAATCACCGCACGGTTCAGTAGCAGGCAGGCGTCCGAGGCCAGTGAGGCCAGCGCCCGCGCCTCGGGCGTGGAGTTGCCAATGCTGTACATGTTGACCGCATTGGCCACACTTTGCAGGGTGTTGAGCACGCGGTCCAGGTCCAGAATCAGGGTATGCAATTGGTCGCGGTTGATGGGCGTGGTGAAAGACTCGTACAACAGCCGGATGAAATCGGCCTTGATGGCATCGGCGCTGGTTTCATTGAGATTGACTTCCTCAATCAAGAGGGCGGTTTGGTGACCCTCGTTGCCCAGGCCGGTGATCAGACGCAAGGTAGCACTGGCGCCTGCCACCAGCCGATCGGTATGGGCCGCCAGAAGAATGAAAAAGGTGCCGCGCTGTGAAATGACATTGTTGAGCATGGTGGTCTCTTGGAACGGATCAGAGGAAGCTGCGGCCCACGTACCAAAACGCTGCCGAGATCAGACCCGAGGCCGGAATGGTGAGCACCCAGGCAATCACCAGGTTGAAGGTCAGCCCCCAGCGCACCGCCCTTACATCCTGCGCGGTTCCCACGCCCACAATGGCTCCGGTGATGGTGTGGGTGGTAGACACGGGAATGCCGGCCAGTGTGGCCAGCCCCAAGCTGATGGCCCCACCCATGGAAGCACAGGAGCCGCTCACCGCATTGAGCTTGGTGATCTTGCTGCCCATGGTTTTGACGATGCGCCAGCCCCCCAGGTAGGTGCCCCAGGCTATGGCGCCGTAGCAGCCATACACCACCCAGTTGGGCAGGCTGGCAACGTCTGGCGTGGCAATCCCGGCAGTGATCATCAACAACCAGATGATGCCGATGGTCTTTTGCGCATCGTTGCCACCATGGCCCAAACTGTAGGCACCAGCAGCAAACAATTGCCCGTAACGAAACCAGTTGCTGACCTGGTGCGGTGACTTTTTGCGAAACGCCCACGCCACCAGCACCATCAGCATGCCGCCCAGAAAAAACCCAATCAGCGGCGACACGATGATGAACAACAAAATCTTGCCAAAACCGCTCCACACAATGGGTGCCAGCCCGCCGGCTTTGACCACGGTGGAGCCCACCAACCCGCCGACCAGGGCGTGCGAGGATGAGGACGGAATGCCGTAGTACCAGGTAATGATGTTCCACGACAACGCACCCATGAGGGCGCCAAAAATCACGAAATGGTCCACATAAGCCGGGTCCACCGTGCCCTTGCCGATGGTGGCGGCCACATGGAGCTGGAACACCCACAGGGCGATAAAGTTGAAGGCGGCGGCAAACAGCACGGCCTGCTTGGGCGTGAGTGCCCCGGTGGCCACAATGGTCGAGATGGAGTTGGCGCCGTCATGAAAGCCATTCATGAAGTCGAAGGCAAACGCAACGGCAATCAGCAGGACCAGCGACCACATGCTGATATTTAGATGTTCCATGGGGCGATCTCTCAGGAATTCTCGATCAGGATTTCTTCAATGGTCTTGGCTGCATCTTCACAGCAGTCCAAAACCTCTTCCTGCAGGGCATAGAACTCCCGCATCTTGAGTGCCGTCCAGACCGAGCCGCCATCGCGGAACAACTGGGTAATCGCCTTGCGCTGCACCCGGTCGGCGCGGGACTCGATGGCGTCAATCTCCTTGCACAGCTCCGTCGTCTCGGAGTTGCGTTTTTTGTCCGGCAGGGCAATCACGGCGCGGTTCAGGCGCATGCAGGCGTCAGCGCCCAGGGAGGCCATTTCGCGCGACTCGACGGTGGACTCCAGAATGTTGTACATCCCCACCGCATTGGCCACGGCCTGCAAGGCGTTCAGCACGGCATCCAGCTCGATGGTGAGGGTGTGGATCTGGTCGCGGTTGATGGGGGTGGTGAAGGACCGGTGCAATAGCGCAATCACCTGCGCCTTGATTTTGTCGGCGCTTTGTTCGTTCATGTTGACCTCGGCCACCAGAACGGGAATGTCTTCGGTGCCCACACCCAGCCCATTCATGAGTCTCAGGGTTGCGTTGGCACCAGCCACGACGCGGTCCGAGTGTGCCGCGAGCAACTCAAAAAATTCTGCGCGCTGCGGCATCAGGCTACTAAACATGGAAACTCCTAGTGGGAATGCGGGCGCTACGGTGTGCCCGCGCCAGGAAGCCTCTAATGGTAACCCCTGAGCGCGGCGATAATCCTGACCACATGGCACTGATTACCTTACTTGACGCCCAACTCGCTTTTGGGCACGTTCCCCTGCTGGACCACGCAGGTTTTTCACTGGAAACCGGCGAGCGCGTGGGTCTGATCGGACGCAACGGCGCTGGCAAATCCTCCCTCCTCAAAATCCTGGGCGGCATGGAAAAGCCCGACGACGGCAGCCTGCAGGTGCAAAACAACACCCGCATTGCCTTTGTGGCGCAGGAACCGCAGCTCGATGCGGATGCTACTATTTTTGAAGCAGTTAGCGTAGGTTTGGCGAGGGCTAGAGCCCTTATTGAAGAATACTCTCTGGGCCACGGCGACCTTGATGCCATGCAAAGCGAGATCGAATCTCTGGATGGCTGGACCTGGGAGCAGCGCGTGGAAGAGACCCTGCACCGCCTGCACCTGGACCCTCAGGCGCTGGTGCGCAACCTCTCCGGCGGTACCAAAAAGCGCGTGGCCCTGGCCCAGGCCCTGGTGTCGGCGCCGGACGTGCTGTTGCTGGACGAGCCCACCAACCACCTGGATCTGGACTCCATCGAATGGCTGGAAGACCTGCTGGTGGAGTTCAAAGGCAGCATCATCACCATCACCCACGACCGCACCTTTCTGGACAAGGTGGCCACCCGCATTGTCGAACTGGACCGTGGGCAACTACTGTCTTACCCCGGCAACTTTGGTGCCTTTGTGACCCAAAAGGCCGAGCAACTGGCACAGGAAGCCGTCATCACCGCCAAGGCCGACAAACTGCTGGCCCAGGAAGAGGTCTGGATCCGCAAGGGGGTGGAGGCGCGTCGTACCCGGGCCCAGGCCCGCATCGACCGTTTGAAAACCCTGCGCGCCGAGCACGCCACGCGGCGCAACGCCCAAGGCAGCGTGAAGATGGACGTGGCCAGCGGCGCGGCCAGCGGCAAGCTGGTGTCCGAGATGACCCACGTGACCAAATCCTTTGGTGAAAAATGCATCGTGCGCGACTTCTCTGCCACCATTCTGCGCGGCGACAAGATTGGCCTGCTGGGCCCCAACGGCGCCGGCAAGACCACCCTGCTCAAGCTCATTCTGGGCGAACTGCAACCCGACCCGGCCCCCGCCAACGCCCCCAAGCCCGAACCCGGCCACAGCCCCTGGGGCACGGTGCGCCTGGGCGCCAATGTGACGGTGGCCTACTTCGACCAGATGCGCAACGCGCTGGACCTGGACGCCACGCTGGAAGACTTCATCAGCCCCGGCTCGGAGTGGATCGAAATTGGCAACCAGAAAAAGCACGTCAAAAGCTACCTGGGCGATTTTTTGTTTTCACCAGCGCGCGCCAACTCGCCGGTGCGCTCACTTTCGGGTGGCGAACGCAACCGCTTGCTGCTGGCGCGCCTGTTTGCCCGCCCTGCCAACGTGCTGGTACTGGACGAACCCACCAACGACCTGGACATTGACACCCTGGAACTGCTGGAAGACCTGCTGCAGAACTACGACGGCACGGTGTTTTTGGTCAGCCATGACCGCAGCTTCATGGACAACGTGGTCACCAGCACCATTGCGTTTGAGGGCGATGGGCGCTGGCGCGAGTACGAGGGCAGCGTGGAAGACTGGCTGATCCAGAGCCGGCGCGCCAGCGAGATCAAGGGTCAAAAAGGCAGCAAGCCCTCGCAAAGTCTACGTAATCAGCTATTGAAAAATGAGCAAATTGCAGCGCCAACGCCTCCGCTGGCGCCCGCAGCCCCTGCACTTAAAACGCGCAAGCTCAGCTTCAAGGAGCAGCGCGAATTAGACGGTCTGCCCGATCAAATTGCTGCGTTGGAAGCCGAACAAAAAATTGCCGCTGAGACCTTGGCTGATGGCAGTCTCTATGCCATCGACAACGTGCGTGCCATGAAGCTGGCCAGCCGTAGCGCCGAGATCGACGAGCTGCTGATGGCAACGCTGGAGCGCTGGGAAGAACTGGGCAAGCCCGCCTGAGTTCAACCCCGGCTGGCGCGCGATACCCGCCAGCTACACCACGCCCTGGTGATGCAACGCGGCAATGGCAGCCGCATCCAGCCCCAAACCGGCCAGCACCGCATCGGTGTGCTCACCCAAGGCGGGGGGTGGGCGTTGCACCACCGGGGGCGTATCCACCAGACGCAAAGGGCTGGCTACGGTTGCTATTGATTGAATAGCTTTATTCGTAGTATTGACGAGGGCTAGAGGCTGATTAATCACCAAACTTCTGGCCTGAACCTGGGCATCGGCAAAAGCCTGCCCAATCGTATTGATGGGGCCGCACGGCACCGCCTTGTCTTCGAGCAGCGCGATCCACTGGGCAGTGGTGCGCGTGCGCGTGACGGCTTGCATGGCCGCAATCAAGGTCTCGCGGTGGGTTACGCGCAGCGTGTTGCTGGCGTAGCGGGCGTCTTGCGCCCATTGCGGTTGGCCTGCGGCTTCGCAAAAGCGCGCGAACTGACCATCGTTGCCAATGGCCAGCAGCATGGAGCCATCCGCCGTGGGAAAGTCCTGGTAGGGCGCCAGGCTGGGGTGGCTGTTGCCCTGGCGCTGTGGCACCTTGCCGGTGTTCAAAAATCCTGCCGCCTGGTTGGCCAGCGTGGCCATGCCCACGTCCAGCAACGCCATGTCAATCAGTTGCCCCACGCCGGTGCGGTGGCGCACTTCCAGCGCGGCCAAGATAGCGCTGCAGGCGTAAACGCCCGTGAACAGGTCGGTCAGCGCCACACCCACCCGCTGCGGACCACCGCCCGGTGTGCCATCGGCGCGGCCAGTGATGTCCATCATGCCGCTCATGGCCTGGATCATCAGGTCGTACCCGGCGCGTTCGGCATAGGGGCCGGTCTGGCCAAAGCCGGTGATGGAACAGTAGATGAGGCGCGGGTTGAGTGCCTTCAGGCTTGCATAGTCCAGCCCATATTTGGCCAGGCCACCCACCTTGAAGTTTTCCACCAGCACATCGCTTTGCAACGCCATCTGGCGGATCAGCGCCTGGCCTTCGGGGTGGGCCATGTCGATGGTGACCGAGCGCTTGTTGCGGTTGCAGGCGGTGAAGTAGGTGGCGTGCTGGGTGGGGTTGCCGTCAGCATCCTGCAGGAAGGGAGGGCCCCAGTGGCGGGTGTCATCGCCTTCGCCGGGTTTTTCTACCTTGACCACGTCGGCACCCAGGTCGGCCAGCATTTGGGTGCACCACGGGCCGGCCAACACTCGGGAGAGGTCCAGGACCTTGATGTGGGGTAGGGCACCTTGGGTTGTTTGGTCTGCTTCGGTCATCATGTCTTTTACCTGTTGTGGCTTGTTTGTGGGTTTGCCTTGCAGGGGTCTTCCTCACTTCCCCCACTCTCCCCCCGCCCTCTCGCCCCGCCGGGCGAGAGGGGGCCTTAACAGCCATATTTGGCCGCGTCTTGAAACAAGGGGCGTACACACTCAATTGCCAACGCTACAAACTGTGCCGCGCGCCGGTTTAGTCACTGCGCACCCAAAAGAGCCCCCATCACCAGGTTGTACGTGCCCCCTTAAAACACGCGGCCAAATATGGCTGTTAGGCTCCCCTTTCCGCCCTGGCGAGGGTGGAAAGGGGCGGGGGGATAGGGGGTGTGTTCAGAAAGCCTCCTGCAAGGCAAAGCAAGAAAGAACTAAAACGCGGCAATCCCCGTCTGCGCCCGACCCAAAATCAGCGCATGAATATCGTGCGTGCCCTCATAGGTATTAACGACTTCAAGGTTGACCAAATGCCGCGCCACCCCAAACTCATCGGAGATGCCATTGCCACCCATCATGTCGCGCGCCAACCGCGCAATATCCAGTGACTTGCCGCAGGAGTTGCGTTTCAAAATCGACGTGATCTCGACCGAGTCGGTGCCTTCATCCTTCATGCGTCCCAAACGCAAACAGCCCTGCAAGCCCAGCGCAATTTCGGTTTGCATGTCGGCCAGCTTCTTCTGGATCAACTGGTTGGCTGCCAGGGGTTTGCCAAACTGCTTGCGGTCCATGGTGTATTGGCGTGCGCGCAGCCAGCAGTCTTCTGCCGCACCCAGTGCACCCCACGCAATGCCATAGCGCGCGGAGTTGAGGCAGGTGAATGGTCCCTTGAGGCCCTGGATTTCGGGAAACGCGTTTTCTTCGGGGCAGAACACACCGTCCATCACGATTTCGCCGGTGATGGATGCGCGCAAACCCACCTTGCCGTGGATGGTGGGTGCGCTTAAACCTGGCATTCCCTTTTCCAGCACAAAGCCGCGGATGGGGCCGACTTGGCCGCCCTCTGACACTTCTTTGGCCCAAACCACAAACACGTCGGCAATCGGGCTGTTGCTGATCCACATCTTGCTGCCTGATAGCTTGTAGCCGCCCGCCACTTTGTGGGCGCGGGTCGCCATGGAGCCGGGGTCGGAGCCGTGGTCAGGTTCGGTCAGGCCAAAGCAGCCAATCCACTCACCCGTGGCCAGCTTGGGCAAGTATTTCTGGCGCTGTGCTTCAGTGCCAAATTCAAAAATTGGCACCATGACCAAGCTACTTTGTACGCTCATCATGGAGCGGTAGCCGCTGTCTACACGCTCTACCTCGCGGGCAATCAGGCCGTAAGCCACGTAGTTGAGGCCGGGGCCGCCATACTGCTCGGGGATGGTGGGGCCCAGCAGGCCCAATTCGCCCATCTCGCGGAAGATGGCGGGGTCCGTCGTGCCATCGCGAAAGGCCTGCGTGACGCGGGGCAACAATTTGTCTTGGCAATAGGCGGCTGCAGCGTCACGCACCATGCGTTCGTCGTCACTGAGCTGGTTGTCCAGCAAAAAAGGGTCTTGCCAATTGAATGTTGCGTGGGCCATGGGCGCGAACCTTTCCAGTGTTTGTCAGTTGATAAGACGAAATGATGGCAAATGGTAGTGGTGAACTGTGTCGGGCACAAACGATTGTTCTGCACTCAGCTATGCGTTCACCGCATACCTAGTGCGGTGTGGCTAGCAGCGGGGCAATGTGGCACCGCGGTTGATGGCGTCCACGCTGCGGACCATATTTTCCCAATACGCGGGGAGTGCGGACCAGGGGTTACCCACGCCGGTGGCGGCGTTGTATTCGCGGTCAGTGGCGTACACCAGACCTGCGTTATTGCGTGCAGTAGCGGCTGCCTGCATGGCAGTTTGCATGGCTGCGCAGCTGGCTGTGTTGTGGGCGAGCATGGCCTGCGTTTGGTTGGCGTAGCTATAAAGCCATACGTTTTGCGGGCGCGGGTCGAACTTCTGGTAGTCGGATGCCGTACTCTCGAACACCACCAGGGTATCTGCCACGCTGGCATATTGCGCAGCCGGAACCATGCCCGGGTTGCCTACCACCCGCAGGCTGGGGTCTATGCTTTTGATGTAGCTGTAGATTTCCCGGTAGAAGTCGAGCCGTTGGGTTTCGCTGGCCATCTCATCCAGAAAAAAACCGCTGATGCGCTCGCGCCCATACAACTGCAGATACCGGTCGATGTTGAGCTTGATGTCGGCAATGGAGCGCCCGCCTTTGCCATAGCCGGTGTATACATACCCCAACACCTTGCCACCGGCCGCGACAAACTGCGTGGTCGCGCGTGTGAAGTTGGCATCCACGCTATTGAAAATGCCGTTGTTGGGGTTCATGATCGCCACGATGGTGACCAACGGGTTGGCTGCGGCGCTCGTGGTGAGCGTGTTCCAGGCAGAGCCGGTAGAGGGGTAAAAATAGGCCGGCACCAGGATCTCCATGCGCGCAGGCGTCGGGCGCTGGTAGATGGTTTGCGTAGCCGTGCCGGCGCGATCGGTCTCAGCAACTGTTGCATTGATCTGCAGTGGACCCGTTGCGCTGCTGGTCAGCGTGGTTGCAGCCACGCCTGTGCGGCTGCCCGGTGCGACTGGTGAAAAAGTGCCCGATGGCGTAGAAAAGCGCACCACCGTGCCATCTGCCACTGCAACACCGTTGACCGCAGCGCTGGCGCGCACCGCAACTGGTGTGCCAGCCGTGAAAACGTTGTCAAGCGCGCCAGGAGCCGTGATTTGTACGGTGACTGCTACCACGGGTGGCGGTGGGCGTAACGTTGCCCGAATCTCCGCCACCGCAGGAGGCCAGCAGTGCGGCAAAGAAGAAAGCGCACAAGCGCAGGCAGGGTTTGGTTGGGGGCATGGCAAACAAGGAGTGAATGGGTTGCCCGAGATTGTGCCGGGCAAAGTGGATGGTGGTGCACCGCACGCGGCTTACTGCAGCATGAAGGTACGGTATTCCAGCTGGTTGAGGCTGCGGGTCAGCAAAGCCAGACCGGTGGACAGCGTAATCAGGGTGGACAGTGCAAAACCGTAGCCGTAAAACGCTGCGCCAAAGTACATGGTCAGGCCCGTCAACACCACGTTTAGCAGCACAAACTCCATGCACAGCAACAACACGATGCGGCGTTGGTCCAGGTAAAAGAACACGTTCAAAATCGCCATGAGACCCACCTGCAATCCGGCCCCAATAACCTGCACATGCAGCAGCGGCAAATACAAGCGCGAGATACCCAGGCCGTCTAGCAGTGCGGGCCCGGCAACAAAGGTCACAAGCACCGCAAGCGTCTGGATTTTGGCAATTTCGCCCAAACCCTGCTGGATTGAGTAGACCATCTCGTCGCGCATTGTTTCAATGTATCCCAGCGATCCACCGCTGCGCACGGCATCGTAAAACTTGTCGTAGTACTCCACAAAATCAGTTTCAATACGGACTAAAAAAACCGCCATGCCCGGAATAATCGACAGGTACGATAGAAACACTGGCAGGTCATAAATCAACGAAGCCCGCAACCCACCAACGATGGCCTGCGAGGTCGGCGGGAAGTACCAGAACATGAACTTGTCAGCCCAGATACCCAAGTTGTAGAGCAGACCGATCGCCATCAGCGACGGATAGAGCATGTTGCGGCGCAGAAAGTCAAAGGCTATATAGCTACCCGTGGGGTTGAATTCACGCACCACCAGCAACCACATACCGGCAAGCAAAACGTAGTTGCCGATTACAAAACCACCCAGCAAACCTTCAAGCCCCCAGCGGCGCATGAACAGAGCGCCCGCCACAATAAGCAGATACGACAGCCCGAACAGCACCACGATCGCTTTGTAGCGCTTCATGCCAGACAGCAAAACCGTCAGTATCCAGACCCCACACATCAGCGTAAAACCAGCCAACATGAGCAGGCGGTACAGCAGGCCTTGACCGGGAAGCACCACGAACAGCGCCACGCTGCCCAAAATGCCGGCCACCAACAGCACGATCAAAAGCAGGCCGTGCAGGTTGGCGAGCACCAACTCTTGTTGCTTTTCGAATAGACGGTCAGAGATAAAGCGCGTGAAGGCCAATTGCACCAGCCCGGTCAGAATCAGACTACTGGCAACCAGGTAGGTCACCGATGTCTGAAACTGTGTTACGAGGTAGCCCGGAACCACCACACTGGCACTGAAGATACCGATCAACAGAATGCCAACAATGGAAAACACCCAGGGGCCTGAGCCGATCACCCCTGCATAGGCATAGGCCTGCACCACGCTCAGTAGCGTGTTTTTGCGCAGCATGTGGCGCAATTCAAATCCGATGCCCGCCATCAGTGAACTCCAGGGGCCTGTTGAAAGGCCTTTTCGTAGACCGCGCGGTAGCGGTCGAACATCATGGTATCGGTGTAGTAGCGCTCTACACGCGCGATGGCGGCCAGACTGGCCGCCTGCCACGCGGCGGGATCAGTCAAGAGTGACAACGCGGCGTCGGCCAGCTGCTGCGGGTCGGCAATGGGAACGATCTTGCCGGAGTGTCCCAACGCTTGGTCTGCAGCGTCCAACCCTTCTACCAGTTGGCGGCAGGAGCCCACATCAGTGGACACCGCTGGCACACCGGCGGCGTATCCCTCCAATAGGACCAGCGGAAGCGCTTCACTGATCGACGAGAGCACCACCAGGCCAATGCGTGGCATCAAATCTTCGACCTTCTGAAAACCCAGAAAGTGGATGTTTTCTTCCAGGCCCAGGCTACGCACCAGACTCTGGCATTCTTCTGCGTAGGACGGGTCTTCCTCTGCAGGCCCGGCAATCCAGCCCTGGGCACCCGGAAGTTCATTGGCCACACGCCGCATGGCGCGCACAAAGGTTTTGATGTCTTTGATGGGGACGACCCGACCGATCAGGCACAGCACGGGCGGTGGCGTGGGCGGGCGTTGCGCACGCAGTGGCGCAAAGCGCGCGAGTTGTATGCCATTTGGAATGTTGAAGGTGCGCTCTGGCATGGCACCATCTGCCACTTGGCGCAGGCGGTTGGCTTCGTACAAGGCAATGATGGGGTTGGCAGACGCGTAGCAGTAGCGCCCCATCCACTCAAAGAGGTGGATCCACATTTGGCGGAAGTACGACAGTTCCGTGGGGTCACGTTGAAAGACGTTGCGGTTGTCACGAATCCACTCACTTTTGAATAGATCGATTTTGCGTTCTTTGGTGTAAATGCCATGCTCGGACAGAATCAGCGGCGTGCCGCGCGTTTGCTCCAGCAACGCACCGAGAAAGCCCGCGTAGCCCGTAGAGGCGCAGTGCGTCACCCGCACGGGAATCAGCTCGGTGGCCACACGTGCCAGCAGCCACAGCGGCTGAAACATGATGCGCACCGTCCAGAAGAAATCGACAAATGAGGGATCGCTGCAATGGTCCCGGTAGGCTGTGCAAATAATCTCCCACGCGCGTTGGCTGTACAGAAAATCTTCTAGTTTGAGCTTGCCGCCAGGGCGCATCTCCAGCACCAGTTGGCGAAGAATGTGCATGGTCTGAACGTTGTCGGCGCCGTGACCCAGGGCATCCAACAGCTGACTGACTAAACCGAACGCTTCGGGGTCGCCACTGCGCATGGCGGGCTGGTGGTGCGCGTTGAGGTCTTCGTAGAGGTAATGTTCTTCAAAATGCACCACGTTGTCAGGTAGCGCATATTTGAACGCCTTGTAGTCTGCGCGGCGGCTCCCCAAAAATACGATGGCAAAACGTATTTCGGGGTATGCACGAATGATCTGGTTGATCCAGCTGGAGACACCCCCGCTCACGTAGGGAAAGGTGCCCTCCAGCACCAGCGCCACGTCAGCACGTTCGGCCTTTGGGGTGCTCATCTGCCACTCCAGTAGTCCACCACCGGGTGCAGGCGCGGCAGTGCACTCCATTGCCCCAGTTCTTGCATCAATGTGCGCGCCTGTCCAAAGTCCTTCTGTTCAAAACACAATTCGGCCTGGTAGGGCAGCACACGGCTGGCGGGCAAACCCAGTTCGCGGGCCCGCGTATAAGCAAGCGCGGCTTCGTCCGTACGCTTTTGCTCGTGCAACAGGCGCCCGCGCCGCAGGCACAGCTGCGCGTTGTGGGAGTGTTCCACCAGCACCCATTCGCAGTACCGCAGAGATTCTTTGGCAGCATGCTTGCGCAAGTCGCCCTGCACAAGGTCCTGGTAGATCAGTTCCCAATACAAATCTGACAGACGTTGCGCTGATTCCAGTGTGCGAGCGCCTGTTTGGCCACCGTCTTTCTGGGCTTCTTGCAAGGTTGTCATCTCGATATCGATGCTGCTGTTGATGCGCTTTTCCAGCGTGTCGAGCATGCCGTAGGCGAGCAAACGCAGGTCTTCGCTCGGGTCGCTCAAAACCGTACGCAGGAGTGGCGAAGCCGTGCGGCCTGAGACGTACTGCAACGCCACCATGGCGCGAAGACGCGCATCCAGCGGCGCATGGATATTGCTCAAAAAAGAGCGCAAGCCCGCATGGCGGGAGTGGCCTTGGCGACGCTGGTGTTGGTCGAATTCTGGCATCTGCAATGACTCAAAATCCGCATGCGTGGCAGGTGTACGGTACAGACGCAAAACGATAGCTGCTGCCAGCATGCCGAAGAAGCCCGCAATGGGAATGCCATAGCTGCATGCCACCATTAGCAACAAAATGGGAAGCCGCGCCTGTGGTCGCTGGTTCAATAAAAGCGGAAACAGGAAAACCGACAGCAGCACGCAGGCGATTGCATGCACCACCAAATAGCTGGCCAATGCACTGTCAGCCTGGCCGTTCAACAGTGCCGGACCGCTCCAGGCACCCAGCTCCAGCAAAACCGCAGCAATGCCAAGTTTGAAATTACCCATGCGCCAGATCGTGGATGCGTTGCAGTAGCGCCAGTGGGCTGTCGGCATTCAGCGGCATGACATGCGCAAACACGCCAGCGGCGGCCAAGGGTTGGGCACCATTTTGCTGCGACCACGCTTCCAGCCGTTGGATGTATCCCTCGGCAGTGGCGGCATTCCCCAAGGGCATCAACATGGCCAGTATTTGCCGCTGCGGGGTGGCGATGAGCCAGTATTCGTCCAGTTCGCGTTTGAGGCGCTGGAGTTGCTGCGGCAAACCACGCGCAATGGCGCGGGGCAAGAACTCCAGCGCTACGATGATGCTGGGAACCCCCGTGGTGGATCGGATATGCGATAGACGCTGCGCTTCAAAGGCAAATGGTGCCGAGCAATCGGGCAAGGCCTGCAGCACGGGTTGTGCCAAGGCCTGCATGGACAGGCCGTCGGTGTAGTAACCCAGCAGCAGGTTGATGGTCTGCAGGTTTTCTGCCTGCAGTGAGAAAAATGGCATTTCTTCGATTAGCAGCAGGCCGTACAGCTCACCGCCCAAGTCCAGCAGGGGTGCGGCAACCAGGTAGCGGCTTTGCTGCTGTGTTGCCAGCGCCTGGCTGATGTGGCAAAGCCTGCGCGACTCGATGGCCTGTTGCACCAGAGGATCGCTTTGCAGCGCCGGCTGCACCGCGCCCAGGCTGGCCAGTGGCGTCAAATGCACGCGATCGTCGACGGCCGCGTACAGCCCGGCAGTTTCCAGTTGGCAGTACTGTGCGAGGAGCCGCAACAGTGCTTCGGGACCCTGTGTAGTGCTGCCCACTTCCTGCAAGGTTGACAGCGCATCGCGCATGGACATGGGGCGCCCAATAAGCTCCTGCTCCAGGCGGTCATGCGATAGACGCAGCAGGTAATACTGACGCACCAAATGCTCAAGCCGTTGGTCCAGATACAGTTGCAAGGTTTCAGCGCGCCGGGTGCGTGCTTGCCACAGGCTGGAGAACTCACCCACCAACATCACCAGAATCAACCCCCCCAGAAAGTAGATCTGGGGGAAGTCGTCGTAGTGACCCACATTGAAACCAAGCCAACCGAGCAGCAGGACGCCAGAACCGCCCAAGCCTGCCAAGGGGCCATACCGAAGCGCCAGAATGACAGGAGTCAGCCATGGCCAGGGGAATGCACCTTGACTCCAGAGTGGATCGGTTGGATTCCAGAGGTACCCAAGTGCTATAGCGATCAGAGGCAGCAGGAACGTCTCTGCTGCCATAGCCCAGGGCCGAATGTCTGCGGTCGTTAGTTTGCCCAGCAGCGTGGATGGCCAGTGCGCGGGCCTGCTCGCCGGCGCCGCAGACGCCTCATTACCAGCCATCTGGCGGCGCGGCGCGGGGTTCTCGACAGGACTGCTCATGGGCTGCGGTATCAAGCTTTAGCGCGCGCCAGACAGGCCAAAGCGCAACAGGTCGCGAATGAGCTTCTGGGCGACTGCCGAGAGTGCTTCACGGCTCCAGCCGCTCTTGCCACCGGTACCACTCCACAGGATGTCGCCGGATGCCACATCGATGATCTGCAGGGTGACGCCAGCAGCAGGCTCACCATCCACGCCGACCTTGTATCGCCACTCATCCACAGCACCCGCCAGGGCGTAACGTGCCTTGCGCTCGCGGGCCCATTCCAATGCATCTTGTTGGCGCTTGCTGTCAGCCGTATCAAACAGGGCCTCTTGCTGGGCGGTGGACTCATATCGTTGCACCTTGCCAACCCCCTGTGCGTGCAGCAAAGCCAAGGCGATGGCTTCTGCGCGGTTGCCCGCCAATGGCGTTTCGGTGTGATTGGCAAAAGGTAGTACCACCCAGCTGGCTTGTCGCTCAAGTGTTGGGGCTGCGCCCCGGTCCAAAGTGGAGCATGCGCCAAGCAGCAACATGCCACTGGCAATACAGAGGATGCGTAGGCGTCGCAAAAGAGTGGTGTGGTGTTGCATGATGATCCTCAAAGGTGCTCAATAGTGAAAACGGTAGGTAAATTGCAGGTCCCGGGTTAGGCCCTGTGTCTGGATACCTGATAGCGATTGTCCCAAGCTCAGACTCAAGTGGTCAGTGCCCCACACGCTACCCGCCAAGCCCAAGCGTACGCCATAACCAGGGCCGAGCAGGCTGTGCCAGGTGCTGCTGATGCTGGCAAAGGGGCGCAGTGCGCGGCTGTAGTCCTGTGCGTAGCGTGTGTTGGTGGCTAACTCTATGCCATAAAAGTCGAAGTTGTCCGGCAAAAAGTAGTCTGGTCCGAGTTCAGTTGTATCTGCAGGCAGCAGATTCTGCAACCTAAAAGTGCTGGGGGGTAGGCCCGCAACCGCACTGCGCTGGTAGGCATGCGTGGACCAGAATGCGCCCCATTCCAAGGATGGCGCGTCTTGGCGGTAGGTATGGATGTACTGCAAGGTGCTGTGCTGACCATTGCCAACCCGCTCGCCGGTCTGGAGTTGGTAGCTTTCGTCCGCGTATGTGAGTGAGAACTGGTCCTGACGTGTGGCTTGGTAGCGCAGACTGGTGGCTGCACGGTCTTTCATACCGGCCACGCGCAGTGCCAGGCTTTCTTCGCTCGGCAGTCTCACACCGGCAGAGGCTTGCAAGCTCAGGCGGTTATCTAGACGCTGCTCATGCGTTACTTGTAACGGTGTTGTGGTCAAAAACCCTTGTCGATTGGCGGCATACAGCACGGTCTCGCCATCCAAATGCTTCCAGTGCAACCTTGCCTCTAGCCACTTTTCGCTCGGCGGTGAGACGATGGTTAGGGGGTCTGTGGACTGTCGCTGGATGCTGCCCAGGTTCATGTCCAGCGACAGTCTCGGGCGAAAGGCGAGGTGCAAGACCGCATCTGTGCGCTGTTCATCCATTCCCCCCAACTGCGCGGCAGTGGTTTGGGTGCCAGCATGCTCGCTAAAGGCCAACAGGTTATCTACCAACTGCAAGTGCAATGGCGCGTCGCCGTGCTGATCAGCTTGCGCGTCGAATGCGGCACTTTGCGCCAAGCGTATGTCTTGTGCTGCTACAGCGGCATTGATTCGGTCGTAACGGGGCAGGCGCTCGTCAAAGGTTTCCAGTAGCTGACCGCTCGCAGATCTGTCGTCCTCCGCCAACGCAACAGTAATCTCGGCCCATAACGGGCGGTTGGCGCGCAGGCTGAGGCTGCGGGCGTATTGGTGCCACAAAAATCCCCGTTCGGCCGTGTATTCACCAGCATCCTGTAGCCAGCCAATCGCGGTTTCTGCTGCGGCGTTGGAGAAATTTCCGCGCGCATCACGGTCCAAACGCAGCAGCTCACGCAGTACATCGATGGCTGCATCACCTGGGCGCTGCGTGATCATCAGGCGTGTGCGGGCAATGCGCTGTGTTTGGTCCAGACCCGCATCGGTTAACCAGAGTTGGCGTGCCTGCTCGCGTGTCAGGCGCGCACCGCTTGCACTGGTGCGTGCCGCCTGCCACTCGCGTGAAAGCAAATGGCGCCGCAGGCGCCAGGCGCGGTCGCCTTGCTGGTTTTGGTCTAGGGCATCGGCATAGTTCATCAGCCACAGAAAGTCGTTCTCGTGGGCTTTAAAACGTGGCGTCAGGTAGCGATCCAGTGCGGTCTGGGGCAGCGACAGCGCTTGATAAGAAGAGGCGAGTGCATCGTGTAGTTCTGCAGACTGACCCCACTGCCGTTCACGTGTCGCCAACAGTGCACGCAGCGACACGGTGTCGTTGCCGTCGATGAAGAGCCACAACAGTGCCTGCTGCATGTCGGTTGAATTGGGGCTGACACGCAGGCCCGCTTCAAACAGTCTGCGCGCCTCGACCATGCGGCCTTGGTTCTGGTGCCAGGTGCCAACCAGACGTAAAAACTCAGGACTCTTCCACAGTGCGGTCAGCGCGTCGCGGTTGGCCTGTGTTCCGGATCCGAGTGGCTGTATGAGCTTTGCAAAAGCATCCCACTGCGTGCGCCCAGAATAGACAGTCAGCGCTTGCAATAAGTGACGCGGTTGACGGTAGCGCTCCCACGCGTGCGCAGAAACCTGCGCTGCCTCTAACGGGTAATCCAGTAGCAGCAGACGAATCAAATCGTCGAAGTCGCTCACCTGTGAATCTTTGGATTGCAGCAGCGCACGGTAAGCGGCAACAGCCAGAGGCACGCGTTGGCGGCTCTCCGCCAGCTGGCCCGTCAGACGCCAATAGTCGCTGGCAATTTCTGCCGTTGGCGGCAGCCGTTGCGAGGTCTCCAGCCAACTGAGGCCTTCGTCTGCTTGGCCATGGGTGAGCGCCAATACGGCCGCGCGCATGGCGCGTTCTGGCGTGGCCTGATCCGGTTTACTCAACAGACGGCGCCAAGCCTGCAACGCCATGTCGGGCTTGCCCGCACGTTCGGCCAACTGGGCCAGAATTTCCAGCGTGGCAGCAGTCTTGGCGTGCTGCTGCAGATAGTTCAACGCAGGCTCTGGTTCACCCAGTCGCTCGTACGCCTGTACCAGGGCCGTGATGAGCGGTAAATCGTCGGGCTGGCTGGCCAGCTGGTGGCGTATGGCCTGCACCAGTGCGGCATCGTCGAACTGGCCGGGCGCTAACCGCAACACGGCCTGCCAGGCCTCTTCTTTTTGGGTTTGACGGGCAACTACCAACCAATTTTCAAGTGCCACATCGAGGTGCAGGGTCCATTCCGAAACTTGGGCCAGGCGCTGACGCCATTCAAGGCTGGTCGGGTTTTGTTGAACCGCTGCGCGGGCCACCGCCCAGGCGTCTTCGGGCTTGCGGTTTTCCAGGAAAACCTGGTATCCCAAGGAGTATATTTTTTCGTCAAACGGCAAACCAGGTATTGGGCCTGGTTGAGAAAAGCTTTTGCGCGTTCCGTCGATTCGGATCGGTGCATCACTCGTTTGCATGCTCACCCTGGTGCCTGCCGAGGCCAGGAGGGAAGCCCCGTCGTCAAATACCTGTGTGGGCGTAGAGTCTTGTGCAATGTTGTCTTGCAACGGGCTCAACAATGCCATGTGCAACAGGCGGCGCGCGTAACGGTCTGCTACGTCGGGTTTGCCGGCCGCGCGGGCCAGTTCGATGAGAAACAACAGGATTTCCGGGTCATTTTCTAGTGTGCCCAATTCTTGTTCGGCCATTTGCAGCGCGGCCACAGGTTGATTCCCCGATTGCAGCGCACGAACCGCTGCCAGATAGAAATGTTTGGCTTGCTGCGGATCGGTAGTCACCTTGCGGGCGGTGAGGTACAGCGCAGCGCTTGTTGCATAGTCTGACGCCGCTAACGCATCGCGTGCCGCACGTTCGTAAAACGAGGAGGCTTCTTGTGGATCGTTCTGCTCGGAGGCCAGCGTACGGTTGATGGCAATGCTCAAAGCGGGTTCGTTGAACTGCGCGGCCATGGCAGCCAAACTTCGTTGCCGCGCCAATGGCCACGTCTCGCGTGCCAGCGCGTGGAGTTGATCACGCAGCGTTTGGCGCAAGGCATCGCGGCGCGCACTTTCTTTTTCTGGCGTACGCTGAAATTCGGCGTACGTCAGCTCCCATAACGTCCATAACGCATCGCGATGAATATCAGGTTGCTTGGAGTCGAGTGCGGGTTGCAGCGTCTCGCGTGCATCCGTGGTGTCTCCATGTGCGATCTGGCGCTGCGCCAGCAGCAGGCGCAAACGGGGGTTTTCAGGGTCGCTGCGCAGAAGGTTGTTGAGATAGGTGATCGAAAGGGCAGACTCGGTCGTTTCGGACAAGCGCCGTTCCAAGTCTTGCCGCGGAAACAGCATCCACAAGGCGGCGCAAACCATTGCAGCCAATAGTGCAATCAGCCAGCCGGGTGCCAGCGCTGGACGCTCAGCGAGCAGGGCAGTTGAGCTGGATTTGAGCATGGGTTTCCTGAAGACGGAAATACTGAATACCTGGCAAAGCCAGTGGCCCGCCTGGCGTGGGCGTGAGCGTACGTTGCTTTGCTCGTACCTGACATTGGCTAGCGCCAGCTAATGCAAACTCCAGCGGCACATGGGCTTGCAGCTCCAGTTCCAGGCGCGGCTCGCGGTCAGACCGGGTCCAACCCGTCAAGCGTCCGTTGGCTTCGAAAAGATAAGGCGTTTGGCCCGATGCTTTCGTGCTTGCGTCTTGCACTTGTAATGTGGCGTGGTTGCCGGATAGCAACACATATAGCCCCTCCTGCCCAGGGCGGTAGCCGGCGACGCCGTTACTGGTTAGCAAGTCGGGTGTCCCTAACGCAGGTGGTAAGCGCAGTGTGCGCAGGTGTCCATCGCTGCGGACCCGCCAGCCCGCGCCGTCTCGGGCGATGGCAACGCTATCAAAATCCTGTACCTTGAGTATGAATTCCGAAGTGAAAACCGGGTACAGCGGATGTGCAAGTGCCCAGCCATACACCTTGTGCAGTGCCTTTAATCCGGCTTGTTTGCTCGCCGAATACACATGGTAATAAATGCCCACAGGCTTGATGCGCCTCGGCTTGTCTGTCATATCGAAGGTTTCTATGGCGCGCTCAAAACCATAAAACGGACCGCGCCACAGGTTGGTGTAAATGTTTTCGTTCGTAATCGGTGCGTAAACCTGCAGGTATCCATTCTTGCGGATGCCCAAGGCGCCTACGGCAGTCAGTGATGGATTGGCCAGCGTGATGGAGGTGTCGCCGCCATTGATGTTGAGCAGACCGGCGCGTTCCGTAATCTCCAATGCTTTCGCATCGGGAGCGGTGTCCCCTGACCATTGCAGAATCTTGACCGCCTTGCCTTTGGGTGCGAGGCGCTCGCGGATGTAGGTGGTGGAGCCGACGATTTCACGCGTCAGGTCCATGGTGTACCCAGGTATGTTGAGGTTGTAGGCGGCTTCCTCGTTGTCTTTGAATAAACCGTGGAGAGTGCTGCGGTCCCACAAAAACGGGTGGGAATAGGTGTGGTTGCCGATTTCGATGTGCGCCAGCTTGAACATTTGCTGCGCAATGCTTTCCAGTCGGGGACTCAAGTCGGGGTGCAGGCCGTGCGGCGCGATCTCTGCTTCAATGACCGACATCGTTTGGGGGAATCTGTATTTTTCAAATACGTCCTTGAGCAGAACTTGTGCCGCCGGTGGACTGCCCGGTAACTCCGCGAGTGACGCAAAGCCATCGCCATCTACATGCGCGAGTAATAGGCGACGTCCGCTTTCCGTGGTGGTGTCAGGAATTGGAATGACCGGCAAACGCAGTGCATGGGTAAGAAAGGCGAAAGGGTCTACCACCCAGCGAGAAAATTCAGTGCCAGGAATTTCGATCACAGCATAGGGGTCGAGAATGAAGCCGCCCCACGGGGTGAGCGCGCCACCAACGAACGCGCGTTGGCGACTGTCGCGAAACTCCACCAGCGCTTGTGCGCGTGCCGCCATGGCGGGGGTCAACGCAACGGGTTCGTAACTTCGTGTGACCAGGGGCATTGCTGTCTCGAACGCCAGCATTGGGTTCTGCGCCGTCATGCGCAGCGCGCCGTTGGGCTCTACCGTGCCGGTCTGTACCCCGAGTTTGTTTGCCCATTGAATGTCCGGGGATTGACCAAGGTCGCCCACGATGGCCAGCGGCATGCCTTCGTCCATGTGATTTTGTAGCCATTGGCTGACGGCTTTGCGGCGGCCTTCAGGTAAGAATCCTGAGAACCACGTGGCAACCCCCGCATAACGATCCCGCAGTACGCCTTCTGGTAGGGGCTGAAGTGCGTCTGCATAGTCTGCGATGTAACCCATGTGGTTGATCGGCATCTGTAGATAGCGGTGTGCGTTGGAGTAATTCAGGGACGCTGCCTCCGCGCTGCTGTACAAGATGAGAATACGCCGCGGCACTGTTTCAATGCTGCCAATGCCCATGGTCTGCAGCGCGCTATCTGTAACCCAGGGAATGAAACCTTCGGCCTGAATACGGGCCGCTGTGGCACGGGTTAGGGCGCGATCTTGCGGCGCCACGTAATCGATGACGAGTACCGGGAGTCGCTCTTGGTCGCGAATAGCGCGAAGCTGTCCGAGCAGCCAGTTTCGGTCGGTCTCGCTGACTTCTTCGTATCGCTGGCTATTTGCGTTCCAGGCTTGATACAGCGATTCAGCTGCCACCATTTGAATCTTATCGCGCACTTGTGGCACGATCTCAAAACCCCGGTTAAGCACCAGTTTGATGCCGGGAAAGCGCTGGTGCAGGGTTTCGATGACGCGCACCAAACCCTGCTGCTGGGCCTTCTCGTCAAAGTTGATGGCCAGGCGGTAGGAGTCGAGTGTGTCCAGGAAGAACCCACGGTAGCCGCGTTCCCATAAAGGTGCAATGACGCGGCGGGCAAAAAAATCAGCCCACTCGGGCGGCGTCTGGTCGATAACGTCTGACTTCCAGGCACCGTTGCGCGTCAGTTTCCATTGCGCCGGAATGTCCGCATAGTAGGGGCGTGATGCCTGGACCTCGGCGACCGAGACATAGGCGTACTGGTCCGTTCCGGGGAGTTGTTGCAAAGCCTGGTTGTGATCAGGTTCAACCACCACCATGTCAAACGCACGAAATTCTTTGATTGGCGTGCTCTGCCCGTAGTACAGCGCCACGGCTGGCGCTGCCGACGATGCTACTGGCCAAACAATGGTGGCAATGCATAACACGCACCAACTAGCCCATTGGGTGAGAGTAGATAGTGGTGTTGATCGTGTAAGACCGAGAATCAAAGTATTCGGGTTAATGGTGAATTCTCGGGCTTGCAGCCAGGGTTGATTGCGGGATCGACCTGCAGTTGTAATGAAATGTTTCGCTACATTATAGAAATTTTTGATTCTTCACATCCAAAATGCCATTTGTCGCACACACGTTTTGTAAGTCGATTCGGGGAGCTCTCGCATGATTTTGGTAACCGGCGGTGCCGGATATATTGGTTCTCACACTTGTGTGGCCTTGGCTGCAGCAGGCGAGCCCTTCTTAGTGCTCGACAACTTCAGCAATAGTCGCCACTCGGTACTGGAGCGCGTTGCGCGCATCACGGGCGCAACGCCCCATTATGTCGAGGGGGACGTTCGTGACCCCGTCCTGCTGGAAAAGGTATTTGCACAGCACCGCATAACCGCTGTGGTGCACTTCGCGGCGTTGAAAGCCGTGGGTGAGTCGGTGCGCGAGCCGCTGCGTTATTACGACAACAATGTGTCAGGCACATTGACCCTGTTGCGCGCCATGCAAGCCGCTCAGGTACGCAGCTTGGTATTTTCGTCATCTGCCACCGTATACGGAGACCCCGCCAGTTTGCCGATTCGCGAAGATTTCCCGTTATCGGCGACCAATCCTTATGGCTGGAGCAAGCTCATGATGGAGCAAATGCTGGCCGATGTTGACGCGGCCGATCCCGGTCAATGGCGCATCGCGCGGCTACGGTATTTCAACCCGGTGGGCGCGCATGCGAGCGGCCTGATTGGCGAAGACCCTCAAGGGGTGCCCAACAACCTGCTTCCCTACGTAGCGCAGGTTGCTGCGGGCCAACGCGCATGTCTGAGCGTCTATGGTGACGACTACCCCACGTCAGACGGCACCGGGGTCCGTGACTACATCCACGTCTGTGACCTTGCAGATGGCCATGTGGCAGCGCTGCGCTACCTGCGCCAGCATGCCGGCTTGCTAACCGTGAACCTGGGGACCGGAAGGCCCGTGTCCGTATTGGAAATGGTGCGAGGCTTCGAGCAGGCCAGCGGCCGTGCAGTGCCCTACGAAGTAGTGGCCCGACGCCCTGGCGACGTTGCCGCATGCTGGGCTGATCCATCACTTGCCGAGCGCCTGCTGGGTTGGAAAGCGCGCTATGGCTTGGAGCATATGTGCCAGGACGCTTGGCGATGGCAAGATGGCGTCGCCCGCACCCTGGGCCCAGCCTAGGCATGGCGCAATTGGGCAGGCATGCCTCATCACTACACTGACGCGCCATGCGCCGCAAGATACCCGCTACCCACACGCTGCTGTGCTTTGAGGCCGCTGCGCGCCACGAAAGCTACACCCGCGCCGCGCAGGAATTGGCACTGACGCAAAGTGCGGTGTCGCGCCAGGTGGCGGCGCTGGAAGCGTATTTGGGCCAAGCCTTGTTTACCCGCACACGCCACGGCGTGGCGCTGACACCGCGCGGCCGTGAATACGCCGCCCAGGTGGCAGAGCGGCTGCTGGCGCTAGAGCGCGACACGCTCAACGCCATGTCCACCCAGGGCACGCAGGGCGCTGTGCATTTGGCGGCAGTACCCACTTTTGCAACCCGTTGGCTGATACCACGCTTGCCCCAACTGGCTGCGCAGCATCCAGACATCGTGGTGCACATCGAAACCCGCACCCGGCCATTTATGTTTGCTGAAACCGGGTTTGATGCCGCTCTGTATGCCGGCACGCCCGAACAGGTGGCAAATTGGGCCGGAACGCAAGCGACCCTACTGGTGCACGAAGAGGTGTTGCCGGTGTGCGCACCTGCTTTACTGAACGATTCCGCGCCATTGAGCCCGCAGGGTGTGGCTCAAATGCCTTTGCTGCAACAAAGCACCCGCCCGTTTGGCTGGAGCCAGTGGTTTGACGCCATGGACGTCGTCGCCCCGCATGCACTATCGGGCCCGCGCTACGAACTGTTCTCCATGACCGCAACGGCCGCTATCCACGGTTTGGGTGTTGCGCTGGTGCCGCGGCTCCTAGTTGAGACCGAATTGGCGCGCGGTGATCTGGTCGTAGCCTGCGAGCAACCCCTGCGCGCGGAGCGAGCCTACTACTTGGTGACACCTCTGCGAGACCAGGAGCCCGCGGCTTTGGTGTTGTTCAGGCAATGGTTGGCGACCGCTGCGCAGCCGTTCCACGGATAAACCCCTAGATACAAACCGGCATCGCGCTTGCTAGCATCCGACAAAGAAGCTGACTGAACGGTCAGATTTTTATAACAGGAGTGCTAGCGTGTCTGACTCATACCAATCTGATGTTCGCCCCGCGCGGCTGGTCGCCAGCGAATACGCGCAACGCTTTGCCGATGCCACACCGCGTTTAACCCGCACCCAGGCGTTATTGGAGGCAGAGCGTTGCCTCTATTGCTATGACGCGCCCTGTGCCACTGCTTGTCCCACCAGCATCGACGTACCGTCATTCATCAAGCGCATAGCTGACGACAACCTGCGTGGTTCGGCGCGCACCATTTTGGAATCCAATCCACTGGGTGGCATGTGCGCCCGGGTCTGCCCGACCGAGAATTTGTGCGAGGCCGTATGTGTGCGCAACACCCAAGAAGACCGCCCAGTGGCCATCGGGCGCCTGCAGCGCTTTGCCGTGGACGCACTGATGGAAAGTGCAAAACCGCAAATCTTCACACGCGAGGCACCCACCGGCAAAAAAATTGCTGTTGTCGGCGCTGGCCCTGCGGGTTTAGCCTGTGCTTATGTGCTGGCGCGCAAAGGGCACGACGTGGTGGTGTTCGACGCCAACCCTAAGGCCGGTGGCCTGAATGAATATGGGCTGGCCAGCTATAAAACGCCCGACAACTTTGCCCAGCGCGAAGTGCAATGGCTATTGGACATTGGCGGCATCACCATCCAGAACAACTGGAAGCTGGAAACCACGACCCAGCTCGCTGGGCTACGTAAAGACCACGACGCAGTCTTTCTGGGTATGGGTCTGGCCACCACGCACCCACTGGGTGTGCCGGGTGAAGATTTGAACGGTGTGCAGGACGCGGTCGACTTCATCGCCACACTGCGCCAGACCGAAGACCTGTCTACCTTGCCCGTGGGCCGTCGCGTAGTGGTCATCGGTGGCGGTATGACTGCGGTAGACGCCGCCGTGCAAAGCAAGCTGTTGGGCGCCAAGGTGGCACACATGGTGTACCGGCGCGGGCCAGAGACCATGTCTGCCTCCACGCAAGAGCAGGAATGGGCGCAGACCAATGGTGTAGTGCTGCACCAATGGCTGGCGCCTGTCGAGATTCTGGGTCGCGATGGCTTTGTGGCGGGTGTGCGCTTTGCCGAGCAAGCCATGGTGGACGGCAAGCTGCAAGCCACTGGGCGGGAGATCGCATTTGAGGCAGATACCGTCCTTAGGGCCATTGGCCAGAAACTGGGTAACCCCGTGCTGGCTGCAGCAGGCTTGACTCTGGACGGTGGCCGCATTGCCACGGATGCCGAAGGCACAACCAACCTGCCTGGCGTCTGGGCAGGTGGTGACTGCCGTGCCGGTGGGCTGGACCTGACGGTGGAAGCTGTGGAGCATGGCAAACAATCGGCCCATGCCATACACGCATTCCTCACAACCTGATCGCCGCACACGACATCTGGAGAAAAACTATGGCCAATCTCGCAACCACATTCGCCGGCATCAAAACACCTAACCCTTTTTGGCTCGCATCTGCGCCACCTACCGACAAAGCCTACAACGTCAACCGGGCGTTTGAAGCCGGTTGGGGCGGTGTAGTCTGGAAGACTCTGGGTGAGGCCGGTCCACCGGTCGTGAACGTCAACGGTCCGCGCTACGGCGCATTGCTAACGCCCGACCGTCGCCTGATGGGCTTCAACAACATCGAGCTCATTACCGATCGGGATTTGGAGCTCAACCTTAAAGAGATCCGCGAGGTCAAACGCAACTGGCCCGACCGCGCCATGGTCGTTTCGCTGATGGTGCCGTGTGAGGAGCAATCCTGGAAAAACATCTTGGCCCGCCTGGTCGACACCGGTGCCGATGGCATTGAACTCAACTTTGGTTGCCCACACGGCATGAGCGAGCGCGGCATGGGAGCCGCTGTGGGCCAGGTGCCAGAATACATCGAGATGGTCACCGCCTGGTGCAAGCAGTACAGCAAGCTGCCCGTCATCGTCAAACTCACGCCCAACATCACCGACGTGCGCCTGCCCGCGCGCGCCGCCAAAAAGGGCGGTGCCGACGCGGTGTCGCTGATCAACACCATCAACTCCATCATGGGTGTGGACCCCTACACGTTGACCATGTCGCCCAGCACAGGCGGCATGGGATCGCATGGCGGCTACTGCGGCCCGGCTGTCAAACCCATCGCGCTGAACATGGTCGCCGAGATCGCGCGTGACCCGCAAACCGCCGGCCTGCCCATCAGCGGCATTGGCGGCATTGGCAACTGGCGGGACGCACTGGACTTCATCGCGTTGGGCTCGGGCACGGTGCAGGTGTGCACCGCCGCCATGGTCTACGGCTTCAAGATCGTGCAGGAGATGACCGATGGCCTGTCCAACTACATGGACGAGATGGGCTTCACCAGTGTGGACCAGATCGTTGGCAAAGCCATACCCACCGTCACCAACTGGCAATACCTGAACCTGAACCACATCAGCAAGGCCGTCATCGACCAGGACAGCTGCATCCAATGCGGGCGCTGCCACATTGCGTGCGAAGACACCAGCCACCAGGCCATCACCAACATGAAGGATGGAAAACGCTTCTTCGAGATCAAAGAAGACGAGTGCGTGGGCTGCAACTTGTGCGTGACCGTGTGCCCCGTGCCGGAATGCATCACACTGCGGGATCTGAAACCGGGCGAAAAAGACTTGCGCACGGGGCTGGTTGTGAGCGATAAACATGCTAACTGGACCACGCACATCAACAACCCCATGCGAACCACCACATCGGTTTAGGTGGTTTAAGCGATTTAGGCCTCTAGCCCGCGTGCAATATAACTAATGCGCTACTAATACAGGAGCATTCATGACTAAACTCTTCATCCGTGGCGGCACCGTGGTCAACGCCGACCGCGCCTTCAAGGCGGATGTGTTGACGCAAGACGGCAAGATTGTGGCCGTGGGCGAGAACCTCACCGCGCCTGCGGGCGCGACCATCGTAGACGCCGGCGGCCAGTACGTCATGCCCGGCGGCATTGACCCGCACACCCACATGCAGCTGCCGTTCATGGGCACCACCACGATGGACGACTTTTACACCGGCACGGCGGCCGGCCTGGCAGGTGGCACCACCACCATCATCGACTTCGTCATCCCCGACCCGCAAGAAAACATTCTGGACGCCTACAAAAAGTGGCGCGGCTGGGCCGAGAAGTCGGCGTCGGACTATTCCTTTCACGTCGCCATCACCTGGTGGAGCGAGCAGGTGCGCCAAGACATGGGCACGCTAGTCAAGGAAGAGGGCATCAACAGCTTCAAGCACTTCATGGCCTACAAAAACGCCATCATGTGCGACGACGAAACGCTGGTGAACAGCTTCAAACGTTCGCTCGAATTGGGCGCCATGCCTACCGTACACGCTGAGAACGGCGAGCTGGTCTACCTGTTGCAAAAGACGGTGTCCGACATGGGCATCAAAGGCCCCGAAGGCCACCCACTGTCGCGCCCGCCCATGGTCGAAGCCGAAGCCGCCAACCGCGCCATCGCCATTGCCGATGTGCTCAACGTGCCGATCTACGTGGTGCACGTGAGCTGCATTGAATCGCTAGAGGCCATCGCCCGCGCCCGCGCCCGCGGCCAGCGTGTGTATGGCGAAGTGTTGGCCGGCCACTTGGTGCTGGACGACAGCGTCTACCGCCACCCCGACTTTGCGACGGCCGCCGCCCACGTGATGAGCCCGCCGTTTCGCCCCAAGGGCAACAGCGAATTTTTGTGGCGCGGCCTGCAAAGCGGCAACCTGCACACCACCGCCACCGACCACTGCACCTTCTGCGCCGCGCAAAAGGCGGCGGGCAAAGACGACTTCTCCAAGATCCCCAACGGCTGCGGCGGCGTGGAAGAGCGCCTGGCCGTGATTTGGGACGCGGGCGTCAATACCGGGCGCCTGACGCCATCCGAGTTTGTGGCGGTGACGTCTGCCAACACCGCCAAGCTGTTCAATATCTACCCGCAAAAGGGCAGTGTGTCGGTCGGGGCCGACGCCGATTTGGTGGTGTGGGACCCGGCGGGCACCAAGACGCTGTCGGCCAAGACGCAGCACAGCAAGGGCGACTTCAACATCTTCGAAGGCCGCACCGTTAAAGGCATACCCAGCCACACCATCAGCCAAGGCGAGTTGGTGTTTGTGCAGGGCGACTTGCGGGCGGTGAAGGGCAAGGGCCGCTACATCAAACGCCCCGCGTTCAGTTCCAACTTTGCGGCGAACAAGTTGCGGGCTGAGGCGCTGGCACCCACAGCCGTAAAACGTAAATGATCGTGCCCTGCCACAGTGGGCTACGCCGGGCGCCTCATACTGCCAAATGCGCAGAAATCGGCGCCCGGCGCAACCCACTGCGGCGACAAGTTGCACAACAGCGCGCGGACAAATGAAAACCAAGAACGCTGCCATTCCTGCGGCCCGGTCACGGAGCCCCATGCCGGGGGCCGATTTCCTGGCCAGCAGGACAGCATGAGGCCCCCGGCATGGGGCTTCGTGGCTGCGCTCACCACAACACCCAGGAGTTCACCATGACCACCACAACCAACACCGAAACCCTCCGCATCAACGGCGACCGCCTCTGGGCCTCCCTCATGGAGCTGGCCAAAATTGGCGCCACCCCAAAAGGCGGCGTGTGCCGATTGACCCTGACCGACCTGGACAAGCAGGGCCGTGATCTGGTCACCCGCTGGGCGCGCGAGGCCGGCATGACCGTCACCATCGACAAAATCGGCAACGGCTTCATGCGCCGTGCCGGGCGCAACAACAGCCTGCCCCCCATCATGACCGGCAGCCACATCGACACCCAGCCCACCGGCGGCAAGTTTGACGGCAACTACGGTGTGCTGGCCGGCATTGAAGTCGTGCGCACCCTGAACGATCTGGGCATTGAAACCGAAGCGCCGATTGAAGTTGCCTTCTGGACCAACGAAGAAGGCTCGCGCTTTGTGCCGGTGATGATGGGCTCGGGCGTATTCGCCAAAGCCTTCACGCTGGAACATGCCTACGCCGCCACCGACACCGAAGGCAAGAGCGTCAAGGGTGAGCTGGAGCGCATTGGCTACATCGGCCCCCAGAACCGGGCGACCACCCAATTGGTGCTTACTTTGAGACCCACATCGAGCAAGGCCCGGTGCTGGAAGATGCTGACGTGACCATTGGCGTGGTGCAAGGCGTGCTGGGTATCCGCTGGTTTGACTGCACCGTAACCGGCATGGAAGCCCACGCCGGCCCCACGCCCATGGCACTGCGCAAAGACGCCATGCAGGTCTCCAGCCGCATCATGCAAGAGGTGGTGGCCTGCGCCATGCGCCACCAGCCCCATGGCCGTGGCACGGTGGGCATGGTGCAGGTGTTCCCCAATAGCCGCAACGTGATTCCGGGCCGGGTCAAGTTCAGCATCGACCTGCGCAACGCCACCGACGCGTTGGTGGACCAGATGGCCGACGAGGTCAAAGCCTATGCCGCCAAGGTAGCCCAAGACAGCGGACTGGATGTGAAGATTGAAATGGTATCCAGCTACCCGGCGCAGGTCTTCCACAGTGACTGCGTCGATGCCGTGGGCCGTGCCGCCAAAAAGCTGGGCTACAGCAACATGCCTGCCGTCTCAGGCGCCGGCCACGACGCCGTCTACATGGCCCGCCTGGCACCCAGCGGCATGATCTTCATCCCTTGCAAGGACGGCATCAGCCACAACGAGATTGAGGACGCCAAGCCCGAACACATCACGGCCGGATGCAATGTGTTGTTGCATGCAATGCTGGAGCGGGCGGGGGTGGCTTGAACGCCAGCTTTCTTTAGAAGAAATAGGTCGTTAGCCCTCGTGAGATCTAAGTGATACGCTATTCAATATGTAGCATTTCGCTTGAATTGAAGCGAACTCAGATGTCTTGTGCTGGCTGCTTGTAGCGCGCATACGACCACAGGTACTGCCCTGGTGCCTGGCGGATCAGCCGCTCCATGCCCGCATTAACCGCCGTGGCGGCGGCTTCGGGGCTGGCGCTGGCGTCATGCAGCTCGGGCGCGTCCATAGGCTCGAAATGCATCACGTAGCCTTTGCCGATGCCCACGCGCTCGCACCAGCACAACAACACCGTGGCGCCGCTTTGTTGGGCGAGGCGTGGCAGCAAAGTCATGGTGTAAGCGGGTCGGCCAAAGAACGGCGCCCATGCCCCTTGCCCCAGCGGTGGCACCTGGTCCGGCAGGATGGCGGTGTAGCCGCCGCCGCGCAGCACGCGAATCAAACTGCGCACGCCGGCCACGCTGGTGGGCACAGCCTTGAGGCCGGGCCGGTCGCGTGAACTGGCCACCAGTGGCGCCAACCAGGCTTTGCGAGCCGGTCGGTACAAGGCCACCAGCGGACCGCGCGTGGGGCCATAGCGTTCGGCCAGTGATTGGCCAATCATCTCCCAGCAGCCCAAATGTGGCAGCGCCAGAATCACGCCCTTGCCGGCGTCCAGCGCGGCTTCGAACCGTTCGGCACCGTCCCACTGCACCCGGTCCAGCACGCCTTGCTGGCGGGGGCGCAACCACAGCCAGGGCAGCTCTGCCACCATCATGCCGATGGCGGCCACGGCGGGTCGGTATTGTGGGGGGCTGAAGCCGGCGGCACGGGCCTGGCTTTCCAGGCGCAAGCGGTAGGCGGGAGATAACAACCACACCAACCACCCCAGCAGTGCCCCCACGCCCTGCATGAATGACAGCGGCAAATGGCCCAGCAGGCGAAACAGACGAACCATGAACATGCGGGAATTGTCGCCCAGGCTCACATGGCTTTGAACAGACCGGCGTAGCTGCGGCTCACTTCCAGTTTTTCGGTACTGCCGCGCACGCTCACCAGTTGGCGGCCGCGTTCGTCGCGGCTCACACCAGTGATGGCTTTGACGTTGACAAGGGTCGAGCGGTGGATTTGCCAAAAGAGTTGCATATCCAGCTCCTCAATCAGCTCCTTGATCGGTTTGCGGATCAGCGCCTCTACCGTTGCGGTCTGCACGCGGGTGTATTTTTCGTCGGATATGAAGAACAGCACATCTTCCACCGCAATCATTTGAATGCTCTGGCGCACCGTGGCCTGTATCCACTGGAGCTTGGCCGGTGCCTGCGGATTGAGCTGGCTGGAAAGGCGTTGCAGCAGGCGCTGCATGTCGGGCGTGTGGGTGGCCAACAGTGGCGTGTCGGTCGATTCGTCCGAGGCGTGGCTGGCCCGCTCGGTCATGCGCTGGCGGATGCGCTGCACGGTGAGCAGCAGGCGCTCGCGCTCGGCCGGTTTAAGCACATAGTCCACCACGCCCTGCTCAAAGGCCTGTACCGCATACTGGTCGTAGGCGGTGATGAACACAATCTCGCAGCCGGGCCAACCGTCAGCATCTTCGTAGGTGGGTAGCTGCGCAATCTGGCGCGCCGCATCGACACCGGTGAGGCCGGGCATGCGAATATCCAAAAAGACGATGTCAGGGTGATGCTGTTCGGTTAGCGCCACGGCCTCCAGTCCGTTTTTGGCTTCCGCCACGATTTCCAGCTCGGGCCACACCTCGGTCAGGCGGGCACGCAGCTGTTCACGCAACAGGCGTTCGTCATCGGCAATCAGGGCACGGGGCATGCGCACACTCCATCTCGGGGGTCGGGTTGCAGGAAGCGCCTATTCTGGCTGATCCGGAGCTTTGGCGACATAGGGCACCGTGATGGTGGCCGAAGTTCCGCCGCCGGGCGTTTCGGCCACACTGAGGCTGGCCTTGTTGCCGTATAGCAGGGCCAAGCGCTCGCGAATGTTGGTCAGGCCGATGCCAGTACCGGCTGTGGCGGCCTTGCCAAAGCCCAGGCCGGTGTCGGCTACTGTGACGGCCAGTTTGCCGTGCACAATTTCGGCGCTCACGGTTAGGCTGCCGCCCTCGGCCTTGGGTTCCAGTCCGTGCTTGATGGCGTTTTCCACCAGGCTTTGCAGCATCATCGGCGGGAACTCGGCGGACAGTAGGCCGTCGCTCACCCGCACGTCGGTCTGCAGTCGTTCTTCCATACGCACCTTGAGGATTTCCAGGTAAGGTCGAATCACCGCCAGCTCGCGTCCCAGGTCCCTTGTGCTTTGGGCATTGGCCTCGCGCATGGTGGGCATGCTGGCACGCAGCAAGGCAATCAGGTTCTTTTGCATGATGCTGGCACGCGGCGGATCAGTCTCGATCAGGTGGTCAATGCTGGCCAACGTGTTGAACAGAAAGTGCGGCTCCACCTGGGCTTGCATGGCGGCCATCCGGGCCTCTACCACCTGGCGTTTCAGGGACTCGGATTCTGCCACCTCGGTGGCCTGTGCGGCCTTGGCCTCGGCCTGCACCGTGCCCTTGTAGGTGATTTTGAGGATCATCGACAGCAGGACGAACCACATGGTCAACGGCATCAGCGGCTCGCCAATCTTGTGCGTGCGCAGGTGCGGAGTCCAGCCGTCAGCGGCCTCATCGGCGGAATCCATGGCATCCTGGCGTAGTTCCTCCAGCGCCGATTTGAAGTCTTGGCGGGCTTCCTCAATGGCCTTGCGTACTTCCTCGGTGTTGGCCCCCGGAGGCAGCCGGATGTGGACCTCAGGGCCGGATGTTGCGTCGGAATTTTGGGTTACTTCGGCCGTTGCGGCAGAGGCAGCAGATTCTGGCGGTGTCGGAACGGCTGGGACTGCTGGCATCGCAGGGCGCGTACGAATGCGCACCCCTTTCTCATCAACCGAGATGTCAAGTCCCTCATTACTGCTTGATTTGATTGACTTGTTGGTCTTGCTCTTGGCAGGTTCATGTGGCACGCGCGGTGGTGCGTCGGAGTGGACCACCTCGGTGTATGTGAAACTGAACGGCGGGATGTCGTGCAGGATGGCCATGCTGATGATCAACGCGAATGCCAACAGGAAAAACCGCTTCCAGGTAAGGCTGACCAGCCATTGGGCATAGGCATGGAATCCAGTCACACAGGTCGTGGAAAAGCGAGCCCATTGGCTGGGCTGAGTGGCTGGGGCAGATGTTGGATTCATGGTGAGTGCTACCAAAGGCGACGATCGAAGCCCAGACTGTACTCACCCGCCACGGGGTCTCGCCAGCCCCAGGCGACGCAGTGCCCAAATGACGGACAAACTGCAGGGCTGAGCGACAAACCGGAGCCCGCTACACCGGTATAGCGGCGATCGGCCATCGGTGCTTGCACAAGGCAGGTTTATCATCAGCATATGACCAGCGCCTCCGATCTGGCGCAAATCCGCTTTGACAATGCCTTGGCCTTGTTTGACGAATTTGTGCGAAACACCATCAAACACCCTGACGCCGCCACCCTGCGAGGCCTGGAAGGCCGTTTTGCCGAGAAGGTGCAAATCCAGCCCAGCTACTGGAGCCAGATCAAGAGCCGTTCCCGCCAGATTGGCGAGCGCTTGGCGCGCCAGTTTGAGCTGTTGTGCCGCAAGCCAAACGGGTGGATGGACCAGGTGCACACGCCCGGAACCGGCACCACCAAGGGCAACCCGGCGCCTTCGTCAGCCGATGACAGCCATGCTCCCCGCGATGACGATGAGCGTTTCATCGTCGGTCTGGTGCTCACCTACTACCGACGCCACCCACAACGCGCCCGCACCCGGCTGCTGGACCTGCTGGGTGAGGTGCTGACCCCAGCCGCAAGCGAAACCAGGGCCGCTCCTGCCCCGGCGCCAGTGTCGGTGACCACCGCAGCCCCTTCCGGCGATGCCCATGCGCTGTGGCTGCGCTCCCAGTCCGGTGTGGCGCCGCTACGACAAAAAAAGTAGGTATTCATACTTTAAGATAAACATTACTTTCTCAAGATAATATTTAATTTATCATTTGAGTAAGTTTGCAGAGATAGACGTTGTTTCCTGCACATACAGGCAATAAGCGCCGGCTTTCCAGACTCACCTTGACCGATCCGATTGGATCGTTCTTCGGGCCCCGTTCGGGGCTTTGTTATTTCCACCCCAGGAGAGATGACCCAGGAGAGAGCATCATGATAGGAAGTTTGCCCACCAGAACCTTGCCGCTTTACACCCACCGCGGCCCCAGCATCCGCAACTGGCTGGCCGCCATGCTGCGCAGTGCGAGCCGCATACTGGCCCGTGTTGCACGCCAGCTGAAGGTCGCCGAGCGCAATCGTGGGTATGCCCATGGCGAGCAGGTCTTTGAGTTCTATGCAGAGGCCGGTGCGCCAGAAGGCGCGCTGTATGTGGATGGCCAATTGGTCGGCTATTTGCCAGGCGTCACGCGGCTCTAATCGTAGGGTTGGGCGGCGTCCTACAATCGCCGCTTTGCGCCGCACCCTGGCGCTGCCACCCTTCCCAAAAGGAACCGTTATGACCGCCACGCCCAACGTTTTTGCCCAACGCATTGCTGCTGCCCAAAATGCCATGGCAGCATTGGGGCTGGAGGCGTGCCTGGTGCCTTCCAGTGACCCCCATCTGTCGGAATACCTGCCGGCGCGCTGGCAAGGGCGGCAATGGTTGTCGGGCTTTACCGGTTCCATGGCTACCTTGGCGATTACCCGCAATCGTGCTGCCCTGTTTGCCGACAGCCGTTACTGGACCCAGGCCGAGTCCGAACTCGCTGGTAGCGGAATTGAATTGGTCAAAATCGACAGCGGTGCTGCCACCCACCATGTGCAGTGGCTGGCGCAGGCTGTGCAACCAGGGCAATCCGTGGGTGTGGATGGTGCGGTGCTGGGGCTGGCCGCCGCCGCACAGTTGCGCGAGGCATTGAACCAAGTGGGGGCAAGCCTGCGCACCGATGTGGATCTGCTGGCCACCATTTGGCCCGACCGTGCCGATCTGCCCCAAGCTCCCGTTTACGAGCACGATGCCGCCTACGTGAGTGCGCCACGCAGTGCCAAACTGGCCCAGGTGCGCGCCGCTATGCTCCAAGCCGGCGCCAGCCACCATTTCATTTCCACCGTGGACGATATTGCCTGGCTGTTCAACTTGCGCGGCTCGGACGTGTCCTTCAACCCCATCTTTCTGGCCCATGCGCTGATCGATGGCACCGGTGCCACGTTGTTTGTGTCGCAGGGCAAGGTCCCTGCCGAGTTGGCCGCGCGCCTGCAGGCCGACAGCGTGCAGTTGCAGGATTACGCCCAGGCTGGCGCAGCATTAGCCGCCTTGCCGGCAAATGCTGTGTTGCTGCTGGACCCCCGTCGCGTGACCCTGGGCCTGCGCGAAAGTGCACCACCGAGCGTGAAGGTGGTGGAGGCCGTCAACCCCAGCGTGTTGCTCAAGAGCCGTAAAAATGCGCATGAAGCCGCCCACGTTCGTAAAGCCATGGAACAAGACGGCGCCGCCATGTGCGCGTTCTATGCCTGGTTCGAAAAGGCTCTGGGCACCGAGCGCATCACCGAGCTCACCATCGACGAGCGCCTGACCGCCGAGCGTGCCAAGCGCCCCGGTTTTATGGGCTTGTCGTTCAACACCATTGCTGGTTTCAACACCAATGGCGCCATGCCGCACTATCGCGCCACGCCCGAAAGCCATGCCGTCATCGAAGGCAATGGCCTGCTGTTGATTGATTCCGGTGGTCAGTACCCTGGCGGCACCACCGACATCACCCGCGTCTGGCCCATTGGTACACCCAGCGATGCGCAAAAGCGCGACTACACCCTGGTGCTCAAAGGCACCATTGGCCTGTCGTGCGCCCGCTTTCCCCTGGGTACGCTGTCACCCATGCTCGACGCCCTCGCCCGTGCGCCCCTGTGGGCTCATGGCATGGACTATGGCCATGGCACCGGTCATGGTGTGGGCTACTTTTTAGCGGTGCACGAAGGCCCGCAAAGCATTTCCAAGGCCATTCCCGATGCCAACATGGCCATGCAGCCGGGCATGATTACCTCGATCGAACCCGGTCTGTACCGAGCCGGCAAATGGGGCGTGCGCATTGAAAACCTGGTGCTCAATGTGAGTGCACCCACCCATGAACCGTTTGGTGAGTTTCTGGAGTTTGAGACACTGACGCTGTGCCCTATCGATACCCGTTGCATTGCCAAAGACCTGTTGCGCGCCGACGAGGTTGAATGGCTCAACACCTACCATGCCATGGTGCGAGCGCGCTTGAGTCCGTTGTTGGAAGGCGCTGCGCTGGCCTGGCTGGTGCAACGCACTGAACCTATCTGAGGTCGTGCGCACCCGGGTAAATCCCGGTTAGGGTATATCCGGATCGGGGGTTCAATTGCGGTATGTAACTTGTAAGCAGCCCTACAATAACTTGACCAATCGGTTAGCTTTTACCCCATGAATCCAGAACCAGCGTCCGCCGCACCTTCAACTTCCTCACCAACCGCCCGTCCGGTGGTTGAGGTGCGCAACGCCAGTGTGGTTTACCAAACGGGTGACACGCCAGTCAAGGCCCTGAGCGATATCGATCTGCGTATTGCTGAAGGCGAATTCGTCTCCTTGATTGGCCCATCGGGTTGTGGCAAAACCACGCTCTTGCGCGTGATTGCCGATCTGGAGCAGATCAGCGCCGGCACGGTGCTGGTCAATGGCGTGAGCCCACACGACGCACGCATGGCCCGTGCCTATGGGTATGTGTTCCAGGCGCCCGCCTTGTTCCCTTGGCGCACTGTTTTGGGTAACGTCATGCTGCCGCTGCAAATTCAGGGTGGCAAAACGGCCGACAGTCGGGCCATTGCCATGGCGCATCTGGAGCGCGTGGGTCTTAACGGGTTTGAAGGCAAGTACCCCTGGCAACTTTCGGGCGGCATGCAGCAGCGGGTGTCGATCGCCCGTGCGCTGGCTTTTGAGCCGAAGATTTTGATGATGGACGAGCCCTTTGGTGCGCTGGATGAAATCACCCGTGACCGTCTCAACGAACAGCTGCAGCAGCTCTGGCAACGCGAGCGCCGCACCGTGGTGTTTGTGACCCACTCCATTGCCGAAGCGGTGTACCTGTCCACCAAAATTGTGGTCATGTCGCCGCGCCCGGGGCGCATCATCAAGATCATTGACTCGCCCCTGCCCGACGACCGGAATTTGACCCTGCGCGACACGCAGGCCTTTATGGATGTGGCGCACGCGGTGCGCGAAGCCTTAGCCGATGGCCACCTCGAATAAACCACCTGCCCCGCCGCTGGCGCGTCGCCTGTGGGATACGGGGTTTCCGGTAACCGTGGTGTTGCTGGTGTTGCTGGTGGTTTGGTACGGCGCCGCCTGGGGCATGAATGCCAACGCGGCCATAGAGCGTGTGTTGGAACCCACTGGCAACCCCTGGACCTGGCAAGCCCTGATGACCACCACCTGGAATATGGAGCGCCCGGTGATGCCCGCACCGCACCAGATTGCGCTCGATTTTTGGTCCAGCTTGATGGACTGGCCGTTGGACTCTCCCCGCAACCTGATGTTCCATGTGGCCGTCACCGGCGAGACCACGTTGGTAGGGTTTGTGCTCGGCACCCTGTTGGGCTTGGTGTTGGCAGTGGCCATCGTGCATTCACGCACGCTCGACCGTGCCCTGCTGCCCTGGATCGTGGCCTCGCAAACCGTACCGGTGCTGGCCATTGCGCCGATCGTGCTGGTCATTTTGGGCAGTTTGGGCATGGAAGGTCTGGCACCCAAGGCGGTGATCTCCATGTACCTGAGCTTCTTCCCCGTCACCGTGGCCATGGTGCAGGGCCTGCGCTCGCCCCAGGTGATCGAGACTGAAATGCTGCACACCTACGCGGCCTCTCCTTGGCAGGCGCTGTGGCTGCTGCGCCTGCCGGCCGCATTGCCCTTTTTGTTTCCTGCGCTGCGCGTGGGCATTGCCGCCAGTCTGGTGGGTGCCATGGTGGCAGAACTGCCCACCGGCGCTGTAGCGGGCTTGGGCGCACGCCTGCTTACCGGCTCCTACTACGGCAACACGCTGTCCATTTGGTCAGCGCTGGTTATGTCATCCTTGCTGGGTGTGCTGCTCACCACCGTGGTGGCCGTGACCGAACATTTGGCCTTGCGCCACCGCAGAATATGAATTCTGCATCGGCGCCATCCAATCGCACCACTGCCATGGCGGTGGTGGCTACGCTGGTCGTCGCCAGCCTGCTGTACTTGCACCCGGCTGCCCAAGGAACCCGTCCGCCGGATGCCCTGTTCTGGCTCTTGATTGCTGCGCTGGGCGTTGCGGCCTTGTGGACCATTCGCCGCGTGGCAGCCATCCAGGGCACCCGTTTTGACGGCGTGCTGACCGCTGCCCTGTTTGGCTTGTGGGTGCTGTACTTCTGGCAGGTTTTGGTGGTGGCCTTTGAGGTGCCGCGCGTTCTGCTGCCCGCACCCACCTTGATCACCCAGTCCCTGCTGGATAACAGCGACAAGCTGTGGGGCGATTTTGAGCAAACCGTGCTAAAGGCCGTGGGCGTGGGTTGGTTACTGGGTTGCGGTTTGGGGTTTGCCGTGGCCGTGGCCATTGACCGCATGCCGTTTTTGCAACGTGGCCTCTTGCCGCTGGCTTCGCTCACCAGCACCATCCCGCTGGTGGCCGTGGCGCCGATTGCCGTGATGTGGTTTGGTTTTGAGTGGCCTTCCAAGGCTGCGGTGGTGGTGTTGATGACCTTCTTTCCCATGCTGGTGTCCACCTTGGCCGGGCTCAAGGCATCGGGCAAGCTGGAGCGCGAACTGATGCACAGCTACGGCGCCAGCTACGGGCGCACGCTGTGGTCGCTGCGCCTTCCATCGGCAACGCCCTTTCTGATGGGCGCACTCAAGATCAATGCTACTTTGGCGCTGATTGGCGCCATCGTTGCCGAGTTTTTTGGCTCACCCACGGTGGGCCTGGGGTTTCGGATTTCGACCGAAGCCTCGCGCATGAACATGCCTTTGGTGTGGGGCGCGATCGTGGTGGCTGCGGTCACCGGTTCGCTGGTCTATGCCTTGCTTGTGCAGCTGGAGCGCCGGGTGGCGTTTTGGCATCCGTCGGTGCGGGGCAAATAATGCCCTGCTGCTTTGTTATCTACCCAACCCCAAGGAGTGATTCATGACCGGTTCGTTCATTTTTAATCAGTTGAGGACAGAGCTAGCGCACGGTGTGTCGCTGCGGTCTGTCCCGCAAGGTCTCACTAAAGGCCTACTAGCCGCAGTGGTGGCGGTGTGCGGCATGACCGCACAGGCTGCCGAGAAGGTGACCATCCAGCTCAAGTGGCTGCCGCAGGCGCAGTTTGCGGGCTACTACTTGGCACAGGCCAAGGGCTACTACAAGGCCGAGGGGCTGGACGTAACCATCAAACCCGGCGGCCCCGACATTGGCCCTGCACAGGTCATGGCAGGTAACGGTGCCGACGTGATGGTGGACTGGATGCCTTCGGCCCTAGCCTCGCGCGAAGCCGGTGTGCCGCTGGTCAATATTGCCCAGGTGTACAACCAGTCTGGCCTGATGCTGACCTGCAAAAAGTCCAGCGGTGTGAACAGCCCCAAAGACCTCAAAGGCAAGACCTTGGGCGTTTGGTACGGTGGCAATGAATACCCGTTCCTCAACTGGATGAACAAGCTGGGCTACAAACCGGACACCGATATCAAGGTCCTCAAACAGGGCTTCAACGTAGACCCGTTGCTGCAAAACCAGGCCGCCTGTATCTCGACCATGATCTACAACGAGTACTGGCAGTTGGTGGATGCTGGCATCAAGGAAAAAGACCTGGTCACCTTCTTCTATGAAAAAGAAGGCGTGGCCACGCTGGAAGACGGTCTGTACGTGATGGAAGCCAAGCTCAAAGACCCGGCCTTTGTGGCCCGCATGGCCAAGTTCCTTAAAGCTTCCTTCAAGGGTTGGAATGAGGCAGTGAAGAACCCCGCCGAAGCTGCCAAGGCGGTGGTGGCGGCTGACGCATCTGGCAGCGCGACAATGAAAGTGCAGCAGCGCCAGATGGAAAACGTAGCCAAGCTGATCACCAATGCCGGCACGCCCAAGATCGGTTACCTGGACCCTGCTGCGTATGAGCGTACCGTCAAGGTGCTGTTGGCCGGTGGCAGCTCGCCTGTCATCAAGAAAGACCCGGGCAAGGCAGCTTACTCGCACGTGATTTGGGACGCTGCGCAGAAGTAAAAGGTAAAAGAAGGCGCACTCTCGTGGCACCCGTTGCGCACGACAGCGCCAAGGGCCTCATTCGGCAAACGAATGAGGCCCTGATTCTCTCAGCAGCCGAGCGCGTGTTCGCCCGCGCCGGCTTTGGCGGCGCCACCATGGCCGCCATCGCCACCGAAAGCGGCCTGCCCAAGGCCAACTTGCACTATTACTTTGGTTCCAAAGACGTGCTGTACCGCGCCGTACTGGCGCGCATTCTCAATGACTGGCTGGTACCCACGCATGGCATCCGCGCCGAAGCCGACCCGCGCACCGCCCTGGAGCAGTACATTCGTGCCAAGATGGCCCTGTCGGCCCAGCGGCCTGATGGTTCCAAGGTGTTTGCCAACGAAATGCTACACGGTGCACCGATTGTCAAAACCATTTTGAGCAGCGAATTGCGCCCCATGGTGCAGGAGAAGGCAGCAGTGGTGCAGGGCTGGGTGGACGCGGGCCGCATGGCCCCGGTGGACGCGGTGCACCTGTTCTTTACCATCTGGGCCGCCACCCAGACCTATGCTGACTTTGACGTGCAGGTCTGCGCCGTGTTGGGTTGCAAGCGCCTGAGCATCAAGGACCACGCCCGCGCCACCGAGCACGTGGTGTCCCTGCTGTTGCGGGGCTGTGGTTTGTAGTTAAATAGGTCTCTAGCCCTCGTCGAATATACATGAGCAGCTCTTAATACAGTAGCGCTTCTGTATAGACCTTACCGTTTCAGCAGCGCCCGGATAGCCGCCAATCCACTGGTGACCAGATCCACCGGATTGTCATCCAGCGCGGACCACTGACCGGCTTTTGCCAGCGTCAATTGGGCTTCCCATCTCTGACGCGCGTGGTCCAGCAACATGTCTGCGACGATGTTCGGGTCCAATGGCTTTGGTGGCTTGGCACCTTCCACCAGCTGGCCCAGTGCCTTCTCGACGGCGTTGGGGTCCAGGATGGTGATGGGAGCGTGGCAGTAGCCACATGCCGACTGCGTGCGAATGTCCACCGGTGCCCCACAACTGCTGCATCGCACCACCTGCACCTGCTTCGCCAGGGCCTCAATTTCTTGAACGGTGAGCTGTCGTACAAAGCCTTTTTCCACCATGAGGGCTGAAAAAGCGGTGAAACGACCGTGTTGTTGGGTGCAGCGGTAGTAGGTGAACTTGCCATTCTTGCAAAGGTCGAAGCTCTGTACCAGGCGGTCTTCGCAGCGCGGGCACTTTAACGTCGAGCCCCAAACGTGGCGGGGCGTGGTGTTGTGTTCATGAATCAGCCGGAACAGTTCCAGAATGCCGGATGGTGCCATCTGCAGGCTTTCAAACTGGTCAAACCAAATGGACTGGCAGCCAAAGCATAAGTCCAGCGTGATCTCGCCATCCACCTTATTCTGGCAGCGAAACGTGTGCATCGGCGTGTTGCAGCACGCGCAGGCAATTGGAGTCTCCATGTGCCTACCTTAACGCAAAATTGTGGGCCGTCCAACCAGTGGCTGCAGTCGATGCCTTACCATCACCCCAATGAAAACAACCTACATTTTTGGCGCCATCCTGGCTTGTAGCCTTGTCGGCACGCTGGTGGGTGCACGCGGCACCAAGGCCGCCATGCTAGTGGTGTCGGGCCCGCTGTCGGTTTACGGTATGGCTCGCTTGCTGGGCTGATGCCGAACCACTTAACAACCCATTTTGAAACTGCACCATGAACGACACTTCTGTAGCACCCGATTCTCAACCTACCCCACTGCCCGACCACCTGTCGGTTGATCCGCGCAGCCCCCACCACGTGGCCGCTGTGTTCGAGCACGAAATCGGCATCCGCTTCAACGACAAGGAACGTGGCGACGTAGAGGAATACTGTGTCAGCGAAGGCTGGGTCAAAGTACCTGCTGGCAAAACCGTAGACCGCAAGGGCCGGCCCTTGCTCATCAAACTCAAGGGCAAAGTTGAGGCGTATTACCGCTAAGACCGCTGAGTGGTTGCCATTCCATTGGGCCGCATTGCTTGACATTGGAATCCCAAGCCGTTAGCCCCCCATCCACCTTGCGTGCCTGGGCAGCGGCGGTGCGCCCACCCAGCCTGCTACTTGCTCTGGCACCCGTGGGTGTTGGCGCGAGCATGGGCTATTGGCAATCTGGCGCATTGGACTGGAAACTCGCGGCCCTGGCACTAGCCGCAGCGGTGCTGATGCAACTCATCACCAACTTGCAAAACGACGTAGGCTTCACCACACGGGGTGCCCAGCATCTTGGCGCCCACACCGGCCTGCCACGTGCCACCACCATGGGCTGGCTGAGCACGCGCCAGGTGCGCATCGCCATTCTCATCCTGAGTGTGCTGGCCTGCGGCTTGGGCTTGTCATTGGTGGCCCTGCGGGGTTGGCCGGTGCTGGCCATGGGCGTGGCGTCACTGTGCGCAGCGCTGGCCTATATGGGTGGGCCGCGCCCCATCGCCTATACCGCTTTTGGGGAGCTGACGGTTTTTGTGTTCTTTGGGTTGGTGGCGGTGCTGGGTACGCAGTGGTTGCTCACGGGCGGTGTCAGCATCGGAGGCTTGATGGCGGCGGTAGCTGTAGGCGCGCTGGCAGCGGCAGCACTGGTGGTTAATAACCACCGCGATATTGCACACGATCGACTGGCCGGGCGGCGCACCTTTGCAGTTACTTGGGGCCAGACGGCATCGTGGCGTTTGTACCGCATCCTGTTGAGTGCGACCTGGGTCATGCCCGTGCTGATGGCTCTGGCGCTGCGCCAGCCCTGGATGCTGCTGCCTTTGGTATTGCTTCCCCGGACGCTGGCGTTGCAAAAAGTATTTACGCCCACCGCTACCGGCGCCGCCTGCAATGCCATTCTCATCCGAACCTTTTGGCTCGAAATGTGGTTTTCCATACTTTTGTCGACTGCGGCGATGCTGGCCCGTGTGTCGCACTGATCCATCAACTTTACAGATCCCGCACCCGCCCTTCATGTCCGGTTAACTGATGAACTTTACATTGGGATTCACTGTTCCGCCATCTGTTGGGTGCAGAGAAACAGTGCGAAATGGAGCATCCAAACCGAGCCCATGAGAAAAGTTTTCCCACAAGGCATATCCCAGTAAGTTACATTGTTCCGCATCCAATCGAGAAGGCATTCCCATGAACTCCCATTCTGATATTTCCACTGGGCAGTCTTCACATTGGTTGTACTTCGTTCGCAAGTGGGTTTGGTTAGAGGTATTTGTTTTAGTCTTGATGGGTGGTGCGATTTGGTGGCATTACCACCACAACGGAAAATCCGTTGCGTCTGGTGCCAGCAGCGGCCGGTTCGGAGCCAGCGATAGAAGCCAGCCGGTTTCCGTGGCGACTGTCCAGCAACGCGACATCCGCGTCACCGTCAATGCCATCGGAACCATTGCGGCGAACAATACCGCCGTCGTTCGTGCGCGCGTTGACGGTGAACTCAAAGCGATTTTCTTCAAAGAAGGCCAAAGTGTGCAAGCTGGGCAGCCACTGGCGCAAATTGATCCAAGGCCGTTTCAAATTGCATTGACTCAGGCCCAGGGAACGCTGGCACGGGATCAGGCGTTGCTTCGCAATGCCCAACTGGATCTGCAACGTTACCGCGATCTGCTGGCCAAGGATGCCGCACCCAAACAGCAAGCCGACACCCAGGAGGCATTGGTTCAGCAATTGCAAGGGACGGTGCTGTCAGACCAGGCCAATGTCGACAACGCCCAATTGCAGCTGTCCTACACGCGGGTTCTCGCGCCAATTTCAGGCCTGACGGGTCTCAAGCAAGCAGACCTGGGCAATATCGTTCACGCTGCGGATGCCAATGGTTTGGTTTCCATCACCCAGACGCAGCCCGTTAATGTGGTGTTCTCGGTGCCCGACGTGAACCTGCCGCGTATTCGCCAACAGCTCAATGCCAACACCGCCATGCGGGTTGAGGCCAGGGACCGGGATCAAAAGACACTGCTGGCCGAAGGGCGGGTTTCCAGTACGGACAACGCCATTGACACGACCACCGGCACGATCAGGGTCAAGGCCCAGTTCGCGAATAAGGACAACAGCCTGTTTCCCAACCAGTTTGTCAATGTGCGTCTGCAATTGAACACCATTACCGGCGGGCTCGCGGTACCCAGTGCGGCGGTTCAGCGCGGTGCGCCTGGCACATTTGTCTATGTTGCTGCAGACAACGGTGTGGTTGCTATGCGGCTAGTTAAAGCCGGTGCTGCCGATGGTGACTGGGTGGCCATTGAATCCGATTTGAAGGCGGGTGACAAGGTGGTCACAGACGGTGCGGACCGTTTGCGTGACGGTGCCACGGTTGAGGTCATTGCCCCTTCCAAAGACAACGCCGGAGCAGCCAAAGGTGGCGGTGGAAAGGGCGGTGGCAGCGGTGGTGGCCACCATCGCCCGGACGGTGCGGCCAGAGCGGCCTCCAGGCCCAACAGTTCGACCCAATAGCCTGCGGCCGGACTTGCACCATGAATCCCTCACGCCTGTTTATAGAGCGGCCCATCGCTACCTCGCTGATGATGCTGGCCATCCTGTTGGCGGGCTTGTTGGCTTACCGGTTGCTACCGATAGCCGCTTTACCCGAGGTGGACTACCCGACCATTGAGGTCACCACGCTGTACCCTGGGGCCAGCCCCGATGTGATGACCTCGTCGGTGACAGCCCCCCTGGAGCGCCAGTTTGGGCAGATGCCGGGATTGGCGCAAATGTCGTCGACCAGCTCCGGCGGGGCATCGGTCATCACCCTGCGTTTTGATTTGAGTCTTTCGCTCGACGTGGCTGAGCAAGAGGTGCAGGCCGCCATCAACGCGGGCTCGAATCTGCTTCCCAACGATTTGCCCATGCCGCCGGTGTACAGCAAGGTCAACCCCGCCGACGCACCGATCATGACCATTGCGGTCACCTCACCCGCCTTGCCCGTGATCCGTGTGCATGATCTGGTGGAAACCCGGCTGGCACAAAAGATCTCGCAGGTTCCCGGTGTGGGGCTGGTCAGCATCGCCGGTGGGCGCAGACCCGCCGTGCGCATCCAGGCCAACCCGACCGCATTGGCGGCGTTGGGCTTGTCGCTGGATGATGTCCGCAACGCCATAGGCGCAGCCAACGTCAACCAAGCCAAGGGCAGTTTTGATGGCCCATTGCGGGCCTCCACCATCGACGCCAATGACCAACTCAAGACCGCTGCGGAATACGCCACGCTGGTCATCGCCTATAAAAACGGCAACCCGGTTCGGTTGCAAGACGTGGCGCGTTTGGTGGACGATGCAGAAAATTTGCGTCTGGCCGCCTGGGCCGATGCAACCCCTGCCGTCATTCTGAACGTGCAACGCCAGCCGGGTGCCAATGTGATTCAAACCGTGGACCGCGTCAAAGCAGTTTTGCCCCAGTTGCAGGCGGCCTTGCCCGCGTCCATTGATGTCCGGGTGTTGAGTGACCGCACCACCACCATTCGGGCCTCGGTGGACGATGTGGAAATCGAGTTGCTACTGGCGATTGCGCTGGTGGTCATGGTGATTTTTGTCTTTCTGCGCAGCGTCCCGGCCACCATCATTCCCAGTGTCGCGGTACCACTCTCTCTGGTGGGCACATTTGGGGTGATGTACATGATTGGGTTTTCCATCAATAACCTGACCTTGATGGCGCTGGTTATTTCCACGGGCTTTGTGGTGGACGATGCCATTGTGATGATCGAGAACATATCCCGGTACGTTGAGCAGGGAGAGTCGCCCATGGCGGCAGCGTTCAAAGGCTCCAAGCAGATTGGGTTCACCATCATCTCGCTCACGGTGTCTTTGATCGCCGTACTGATTCCGCTGCTGTTCATGGGCGACGTGGTGGGGCGCTTGTTCCACGAGTTCGCCATTACCCTGGCGGTATCTATCCTGATCTCTGCATTTGTATCGCTCACCCTCACTCCCATGATGTGCGCGCGGCTCTTGCGCCACGAGCCTGAGGAGAACAAGAGCCGTGTTTCGCGAGCGGTCGGGCGTGCGTTTGATCAAACGATTGCCGTGTATGGTCGTGCATTGACGTGGGTGCTGGATCGCCATACTGCGACGATGCTCGTCTTTGTGTTGACGTTGGTCCTCACCGGTTTGTTGTATCTGGTGGTTCCCAAGGGGTTTTTCCCAGTGCAGGACACCGGGGCCATCCAGGCCATCACAGAGGCGTCCCAGTCAACCTCCTTTGCGGCCATGGCCGAGCACCAGCAGACCATGGCGGCCATCATTCTGAAAGATCCGGCGGTGGAGAGTGTGTCATCCTTTATCGGTGTCGATGGTGCCAATGCAACCCTGAATGCAGGGCGCATGCTGATCTCCCTCAAGCCGTTGAAGCAGCGTGGTATCTCTGCCAGTGCCGTTGCGCAGCGGCTTGATGCCAGCACGCGCAATGTGCCGGGCATTAGCCTGTTCATGCAGCCGGTGCAGGACCTGAGCATCGAAGACCGCATTTCCAAGACACAGTACCAATTTACGCTCAGCTCACCCGATATCAACGAACTGTCGCGCACCACCACGGCCTTGCTGGCGCGTTTGCGCCAACTGCCACAACTGGCCGATGTGACCAGTGACCAGCAGGAGCAGGGTTTGCAAGCCTATGTGAACATTGACCGCGACACGGCAGGACGGATGGGCGTCACGGTGGCCGCCATTGACAGTGCGCTCTACAACGCGTTTGGCCAACGCCTGATCTCCACCATCTTTACCCAAAGCAACCAATACCGAGTTGTCCTTGAAGTGGCCCCCTCTTTCAAGTTTGGGCCCGACGCACTCGCCAGCCTGTATGTCGCCGGAACCGGTGGCGTACAGGTTCCCTTGTCGACGGTGGCCAATGTGACGGAACGCACTGCACCCCTGGCGGTCAACCACGTAGCCCAGTTCCCGGCGGCCACCATTTCATTCAACGTGGCACCCGGCGCTTCTTTGGGTTCGGCGGTCGATGCCATCAAGGCGGAAGAAGCTGCGCTCCAAATGCCCATTAGTGTGGAGACCAGCTTTCAGGGCTCGGCCCTGGCATTTCAGGCCTCTCTCACCAGCACCCTGTTGTTGATTGTGGCGGCCATCATCACCATGTACATCGTGCTGGGTGTGCTGTACGAGAGTTATATCCATCCACTGACCATTCTCTCCACACTGCCGTCGGCCGGGCTGGGGGCACTGCTGGCATTGCTGGCCTTCAAGCTGGATCTTGGCATCATTGCCATCATTGGTATCGTGCTGCTAATTGGCATCGTCAAGAAGAACGCCATCATGATGATTGACTTTGCGCTGGATGCGCAGCGCACCGAGGGGCTTTCCCCTCGGGACGCCATTCACCAGGCCTGCCTGCTGCGGTTTCGCCCCATCTTGATGACCACCATGGCCGCATTGCTGGGTGCTTTGCCACTGATGCTGGGTACCGGTGTGGGTAGCGAGTTGCGTCACCCACTGGGAGTGGTCATGGTTGGTGGTCTGATCGTGAGTCAGTTGCTCACCCTGTTTACAACACCCGTGATTTACCTGGGCTTTGCTGCGTTGGCGCAGAAGCTCCGTGGCACGGCACCGGTGCAGGTGGAGTCGGCATGAACATTTCCGCGCCGTTCATCGCCCGACCGGTGGGAACGGCGCTGGTCACGCTGGGCATTGCCCTTGCTGGTGCCATCGCATTTTTCTTGCTGCCGATTGCGCCCCTGCCACAGGTCGAGTTTCCGACGATCTCGGTATCGGCTTCGCTACCCGGCGCCAGTCCGGAGACTATGGCGGCGACCGTCGCCACACCGCTGGAGCGTGCACTGGGCAGCATTGCCGGGGTGAGTGAGATCACCTCATCGTCGTCACTGGGCAGTAGCCGCATCACCTTGCAGTTTGATTTGAACCGCGACATCGACGGTGCCGCGCGGGATGTGCAGGCAGGCCTCAATGCGGCCCGGTCGATGTTGCCTACGGGCATGCCCAGCAACCCGACCTACCGCAAGGTCAACCCGGCGGACGCTCCCGTCATGATCGTGGCACTCACCTCTGACACGCTGACGCGGGGCCAGATGTATGACGCGGCATCGACCGTCATCGCGCAACGCCTGTCGCAAGTCGATGGCATAGGACAAGTATCCATCGGCGGCGGGGCACTGCCTGCGGTTCGCATTGAGTTGGACCCCAACCGGCTGGCCGCCAATGGCATTGCGCTGGACAGTGTGCGCGCCACCGTCGTAGCCAGCAATGCCAATCGACCCAAGGGTGCGGTTGAGGATGCGGATCGGTACTGGCAATTGGGTGCCAATGACCAATCACGCACGGCAGCCGACTACGCCCCCATTATTTTGAGTTACCGCAACGGCGCTGCGGTGCGCCTGCGCGATGTGGCCGACGTGACTGACTCGGTACAGGATGTTCGCAACGACGGCCTGTCCAACGGGCGCCCTGCCGTGTTGCTGATCTTGAGCAAAGCGCCAGGTGCCAATGTCATTAAAACCGTGGATAAGGTGCGGTCACTTTTGCCGCAATTGCGTGCCTCCATTTCCCCCGCCATCAACGTCGATGTGGTGATGGACCGCACCCCCACCATTCGGGCTTCCATCAAGGAGGTGGAGCGCACCCTGGTCATTTCTTTCGGTTTGGTCATCGTGGTGGTGTTTGCATTCCTGCGCAATATGCGCGCGGCACTGTTGCCGGCCGTGGCGGTACCGGTGTCACTGGCCGGTACGTTTGGTGTGATGTACCTGTTGGGCTACAGCATCGACAACCTCTCCTTGATGGCAATGACGGTGGCAACCGGGTTTGTGGTGGACGATGCCATCGTCGTGCTGGAAAACATTTCACGCCATATCGAGCGCGGCATGGCGCCCCGTGAGGCGGCCTTGCGCGGCGCACGTGAAATCGGCTTTACCGTGGTCTCTATCAGCCTGTCGCTGATTGCCGTGTTCATTCCCATTCTGGCCATGGGTGGCATTGTGGGGCGACTGTTCCGGGAGTTTGCGGTGGTACTGTCGGTGTCCATCCTGGTTTCTATGGTGGTCTCCCTGACGACCACACCCATGATGGCCGCTGCCATGTTGCGCCCCAGGGGGCCAACCCAGACGCAGGGACGCCTGGCGCTGTGGTTTGGGGACAAGCAACGCGCACTGGTGCAGGGTTACCGGCGTAGTTTGCGTTGGACGCTTCGCCACCAGCCCGTTGTGTTGCTGGTCTTGGCTGCCGTCATCGTCCTGAACGTGACGATGTACATCACGATTGCGAAAGGCTTTTTCCCACAACAAGACACAGGGCTAATGATGGGCAGTGTGCGCGCAGACCAGAGCAGCTCATTTCAGGCCATGCAAAAAAACTGATTGCCTTCAGTGACATCGTGCGTGCCGATCCGGCCGTGGCTAGCGCTACCGGCTTTACCGGTGGTGGCCAGCGCAACACCGCAAGCATGTTCATTGCCCTCAAACCCCTGGCGCAGCGCAAAAGCATCGACAACGTCATGAACCGTCTGCGTGGAAAGTTGGCCCATTTGCCAGGTGCCAACTTGTTCTTGGTACCGGTGCAAGACATCCGGGTGGGGGGGCGCCAATCCAACGCGGCATGGCAATTCACGCTCAAAGCAGATGAGCTAACGGACTTGCGAACCTGGGAGCCGCGTATTCGACAGGCCTTGTCGCAATTGCCCGAGCTCACAGATGTCAATAGCGACCAGCAAGACAAGGGCATCCAGACGTCGGTGGTGATTGACCGGGATGCGGTGGCGCGATTGGGCTTGTCGATGAGTGCCATAGACAGTGCACTCAACGATGCATTTGGCCAACGCCAGATTGCCGTCATTTACAACCCGTTGAATCAATACCGTGTGGTGATGGAACTGGCACCCAGCTACCTTCAGAGTCCTGAGTCTTTGAAGCGCATGACCTTCACCACCGCCACGGGTGCGCAGATTCCCTTGTCGGCAATAGCCCGGGTCGATACGACCAGCACCCCATTGGCCGTTAACCACCAAAGCGGCTCACCCGCCTCCACCGTGAGTTTCAATTTGGCTCCTGGCGTATCGCTGTCCCAGGCGGTGGATGTCGTTAACCAGGCGGTCGCAAAGCTGGGCGTTCCGGTGTCCGTGCATGGCAGTTTCCAGGGAACGGCGCAGGCGTTTCAGTCGTCACTGTCGAGCCAGCCACTGTTGATTCTGGCAGCCGTGGTGACGATCTACATCGTTTTGGGCATGCTCTACGAGAGCTTGATTCACCCAATCACCATTTTGTCGACTTTGCCGTCGGCTGGTGTTGGCGCCCTATTGGCATTGATGCTATTCAAGACCGAATTCACCATCATTGCCTTGATTGGGGTGGTGCTGCTGATTGGTATTGTCAAAAAGAACGCCATCATGATGATCGATTTTGCGATCTCGGCACAACACGCGGCCGAAAATGAGGGCCGCAGTTTTGGTGCAGGCTCTGCGATTTACAAGGCCGCTGCATTGCGCTTGCGCCCCATTTTGATGACAACGGTTGCCGCCATCTTTGGTGCGATTCCACTGGCTTTGGGCAGTGGCGATGGCGCAGAGCTGCGCACCCCCTTGGGTATCGCCATCGTTGGTGGACTGCTGCTAAGCCAATTGCTCACGCTGTACACCACACCGGTGGTATTCGTTTGTATGGACCGGCTCAAACGCAAGCCGAGCCAGGCGCACGCCTCCATGGGTGCGACCCCACTATCTACCGCCGGAGTTTGACTGCCATGCGCACTTCCCTTAGATCCACCGCTCGATTGCCAAGGCTTAGCCTCCTGGCCTGCGTTCCCATGCTCCTTGTCGCATGTGCAGCGACGGCCCCAACCCCACCCACACCCGCTGCCGCACCGCCTCAATTTAAGGAGAGCGGCATCTGGAAGCGCGCGAGTGCGACGACCGTGTCCGTCGTATCAGAGTCTTGGTGGTCGTTATTCAAGGATCCGATACTCGATGATCTTCAACGCCAACTACTCATTGGCAACGAAAGTTTGAGAAGCGCGTCCTCGCAAGTTGCTGCTGCTCGCGCTACCGTACAGGCGAGCCAGTCGGCACTGTGGCCGACTCTTTCCGTGGGGGCAGGAGGCAACCGGGTAGCCAGCCCTGCAACAGGCTCTGTGCCAGTCAGTGTGGCCAGTAGCTACTCGGTGAACGCCAGTGCCGCTTGGGAGTTGGATTTGTGGGGCAGGCTGTCACAAGGTGTCAGTGTGGCAGATGCAAAGCTGCAGGCGACAAGCGATGATTTGGCAGCTGCACGTCTGTCTGCCCAAGCGACCCTGGTGCAAACCTATTTTTCGATGCGTGCGGCCGAGGCGCAGCAGGATGTGTTGCGTCGCACTGTTACCGCAAATCAACGAACCCTGGATCTCACACAAGCGCGTTTTGCGGCTGGTGTTGTAGCGCAGAGCGACGTATTGCAAGCGCAGACCCAGATTAGAACAGTGCAGGTGCAACTGAAGGAAGCTGAGCTCCAACGCGCACAACTGGAACATGCCATTGCCGTCCTTTTGGGCAAAGCACCGTCAACGCTGGCTATCGCCCAAACAGGCAGGTTGCCCAAAACCCCAATGGTTCCGACTCTATTGCCAGCGACTTTGCTGGAGCAACGACCTGACATTGCAGCCGCAGAACGGCGCGTCGCTGCTGCCTACGCGCAGATTGGTGTGGCAAACGCCGCCTTTTTCCGGCGCTGACACTGTCTGCCTCTGCGGGTTACCGTGGCGCCGTCATTGAACAGTTGGTCAGCGCGCCTAACTTGTTGTGGTCGATTGGTCCGTCCTTGGCAGTTGCGCTATTGGATGGTGGTGTCAGAAAATTGGCGGCCGATCAGGCACTGAGCGCGGCCGACCAGGCGACTTCTGTGTACCGGCAGACGGTGCTGACGGCATTTCAGGAAGTGGAAGACAACCTGGTGCTGTTGGATTCTTTGCATGATGAGTCGACACTTCAGCTAGAGGGTTTGAAATCATCACAAAGAAATCTGGAAATTACCCTGGACCAATACAAAGCAGGGACGGTGAGCTACCTGAACGTGACGGCTTCACAGACAGCTGTATTGACCGCAGAAGCGACTATGCTCTCCCTACAAAACCGTCAACTCTCTGCAGTGAATCAACTTCTGAAAAATGTTGGTGGACGTTGGCAGGTGGTCAATCGCTGATCGATACATTGATTACCCAAACAACTGTCCCCGCGCCGCATCCGTAATTGCCACCACGCAAGGGTGGGTAATGCGCCTCTCCACCGTAACCGCATAGAACTCGTCCACCAGTTCGTCGGTACGCCCGATTAACTCCACGCCAAACTGCTCTATCGTGTCATGCTCCATCACGGTGGGTGCCATGAAAACCCCGCGTCCTTGGCGGCCAAAAGCGCTCATCAGGGCGGCGTCATCAAATTCACCAATGATGCGTGGCAGGATCTGGTGACGGGTAAGCCAGCCTTCGAGCTGTTGGCGCACGGAGGCCTGTGCACTGGGGATCAACAGGGGAAAGTTGCTCAGACATTGGGGAAAGACGCCCTTGAGTTGGGGTCGCAGTTGGGGTGCACAAAAAAAGCTCATGGTGGTGCGACCCAGCGGATGGTTGAAGGCCTTGACGCTGATGCGCTTGGACATGGGTTCGTCGGCCAACACCAAATCGAGCCGATTCAGCGCCAGTTGCGCCAAAAGATCAGGAAAGTTGCCCTCGCTGCACACGAGGCGCACGGGTTCAGCCACAGACAAGGCGGGCTCCAGCAGCCGGTAGGCGATGGATTTGGTGACCGAATCTGCCACGCCGACCTTGAAGTCCAGCACGCGCTGGCCGTCACGGGCCTGGCGCACGGCAGCCTCCAATTCGGCACCCAGCGTGAAGATCTGGTCAGCATAGCCCAGGGCCAAATGCCCGTCTTCGGTGAGTTCAAGGTTGCGTCCGCTCTTGCGAAACAACTTGCGTCCCAGCCAATCTTCCAGCAATTTTATCTGGGCCGACAGGGTTTGTGGTGTTGTGTGTAACTGCTCACCTGCGCGCATAATGCCGCCAGCTTTGGCAGTAACCCAGAAGTAGTGGAGATGTTTGAAGTTCATGTCGACTATTTAGTTCGTATAAATCGAAGTGAATTAGTTAGAAATACGAATTTACACGAAGCATTATCTACCTTACATTCAAACCAACCAACCCCATGTGTGTTGGAAGGAGTGATTCCATGCGTTTGAGTACCCGCGGCCGTTTTGCCATCACCGCCATGATTGACCTGGCCTCACGCCAGACACCGGCGCCCGTTCCCCTACAAGATTTGGCCGTGCGCCACCGTATTTCCATGTCCTACCTGGAGCAGATGTTTGCCAAGCTGCGCCAGCATGGGCTGGTGGAAAGCACACGTGGGCCAGGCGGTGGTTACACGTTGGCGCACAACGCGGACGCCATCACGGTGGCCGACATTATTGGTGCCATTGAAGACAGCGCTGACACCCGGCCCAAGGAAGCCTTGCGCGAAACGTCGGCCAGCGCCCAGGAAATGACCCAGGATTTGTGGGATGCCCTGCAGTCCACCGTGGTGGCCTACCTGCGCACGGTTACGCTGCACAGCCTGGCGGCTGAACAAATGGCCAAGGGGTTTCAGGCGGATGAACGCAAAGTCGTGCAAAAAGGGGTGTTCCAGAAGCCACGCCCTCCGGTGGCCCGCCCGGGTACACCCAACTCGGTGTTTGCACTGGCGCAGGCCTGGGGTAGCAAGGCCTGACTAGATTGACATCCACGCGCACCACAATGGAGCATGCCACGGCATGCTCTTGGCGTTGTTTTCAGAGCTGCGGCTGAACTGATCTTCCGGCCGCGCCTTTGCGAAACTCATCCGGCGTGGCTCCCACCAGACGTTTGAACATGGTGATGAAAGACGATGCGCTGCCATAGCCCAGGTCCAGTGCAATGGTCTCTACCGTCTGTCCGGCTTCCAGCAGTGGCATGGCTTTGACCACCCTCAGGCGCTGGCGCCAATCGGCCAGCGACATGCCCAGATCACGTTGGCAGCGGCGCATCAGTGTTCGCTCAGTGGTGTGAGCCGCCTGGGCCAGTTCGGGCAGCGAGCGGTTGTCGCCCGGCTGTTCTTCCAGCATGCGCAGCACTGCCCCCAGTTGCGGGTCGTCCGAAGTGGGCAAGTAGCTGCCAGCGCTGGGCGCGTTGACCAATTGGTCCACCAATACTTGTAGCAGGCGCTCTTGCGCTGCATTGCAGGGATGGTGCGCACCCATTTGCTGCAGGTGTTCCAGCAAGGCACGCACAAGGGGGCTGACAGTCAACGCGCAAGGCTGGCGGGGCAATGCCGCGCACGCAGCCGGTGAGAGGTAGAGCGAGCAGTGGTGAGCCTCATAGCGGTTCAGGCCCACATGCTCCACGTCTGGTGGCAGCCAAATGCCGTATTGCGGTGGCGCCAGGTAGTGGTGGCCGGCCACCTTGACCTCCATGACGCCGCTGAAGGCGTAGACAAACTCGCCCCAGGCGTGCTGGTGCTCGGGGTACAGACCAGCGGCCGGCACATACGCGCTGCGAAACATGATGGGCGCCGGCAGCTCCCGGGCCGACAAGGGGATTTCGAGCTTGGGTTGCAGGATGGGCATGGTTTGGCGGCTCTGCCGTATGGCTTGTCAGTTATTCACTATATTAACGAAAGCAGCCAACTCCATAATCGAACCACCGCAATCACCCCAGGAAAATTTTCCCATGGACACGCGCAGGGCACTCGATTCCACAGCCATCGGCTCGATGATGGTGATTTGCCTCCTGTGGGGCTTGCAACAGGTGGTGCTCAAGGCCACGGCGCACGACATTGCGCCCATTTTGCAGATTGGCCTGCGCTCGGGCGTGGCCGCACTGCTGGTGTGGATGACCATGGCACTGCGCGGCGAGCGCATGCGCATCACCGACGGCACGTTAGGCCCTGGCCTGGTGGTGGGTGGGTTATTTGCCCTGGAATTTTTACTCGTGGGTGAAGGCTTGCGCCACACCAATGCCTCACACATGGCGGTGTTCCTCTACACAGCCCCGATCTTTGCCGCACTGGGTCTGCATTGGAAATTGCCATCGGAACGCCTGGGCGCGGTGCAGTGGCTGGGCATTGCGCTGGCGTTTGGCGGCATTGCCATGACTTTTTTGGGCCGAAGCCAGGGCACTGGCTCTAGCAAGGATATGGCCGACATGCTGTGGGGTGATTTTCTGGGCCTGCTGGCTGGCGTGGCCTGGGCAGCCACCACACTGGTGGTGCGCACCACCACACTGGCGCGGGCACCGGCCACGCAAACCCTGATGTACCAGTTGGTGGCAGCTGCTGTACTGCTACTGATGGCGTCTCTGGTTACCGGCCAGACGCACTTCAACCCCACGCCGCAGGTCTGGCTCAGTCTGGCCTTTCATTCACTGGTGGTGTCGTTTGCCAGTTTTCTGGCCTGGTTTTGGCTGCTCACACGCTACCAGGCCTCACGACTGGGCGTTTTCTCGTTTATGACGCCCATGTTCGGCATAGTTTTTGGCGCATGGCTGCTGAGCGAACCAATCGAACCCAACTTTCTGATCGGCGCGATTCCGGTGCTGCTGGGCATTGTGCTGGTCAGTGGTGGGCGTTGGTTGGACAATGTGGTGTGCGCATTTCAACGTCTCTACTCTCGCCCCTGAAAAACCGTTGCCTTCCCTTGGTGCTGGGTGCCGTGCTGCTGTGCGCGCCCTTGTTGGCCACTTCTGAAGTATCTGGCAAAGGGCCGCGCATTTTTAAGTCGCTGCAGGGTGGCACGCCCACCTTCTCCGACGTTCCGCCTGCCAAGGGTGCCTATGTGGTGTACCGCCCGTCGTGTTACGCCTGCGGTGTGAGTTCAAACATCAACTGGAATACCACCAAGTTGAACTTGGACGCATATGCAGACGAGATTGGCCAGGCGGCACGCCAGTTCGATCTGGACCCGGCGCTGCTACGGGCCGTCATCCACGCCGAATCCAATTTCAACGCCAGTGCCCGCTCACAAAAGGGAGCGAGGGGTTTGATGCAGTTGATGCCTGGCACCGCGCGCATGCTGGGTGTGGCGCATGCCAGTGACCCGGCCCACAATATTCGCGGTGGGGCCCAGTACCTGGCCGGTTTGCTCGCGCGCTTCAAGAACGACGTCACGCTGGCCGCTGCCGCCTACAACGCCGGCCCCGAAGCGGTACAAAAATACGCTGGTGTGCCGCCTTATGCTGAGACCCAGGTTTATGTACAGCGGGTCAAAATACTGTTCCAGCGCTACCGGAACTCCCTGCGGGGATAGTGGTTGCTATTTATTTAGTAGCAGTTTGTTTATATTCGACGAGGGCTAGAGGCTATTTTTACTTATGGATTTGTGGGTGGCGTGTTGGTGTATTGAATTTACCGGCGGGGTGGCCTAAATTGGCACCCTGGTTAGTTTTTATAAGGAGTTGTCCATGTCTGCCTATCCCCTACTTGAACACGAAGGGCGCTGCGCATCGATTTCAACCCAGCGGGAACCGACCGGCCGTTGGATTGCATGGGTCAGCTTCGAACGTGACCCGGACTTTGCACGGTTGAAGGCCCATGCGGGGAACCCCCACCGTGTTCACAATGACTACCCCAGTGAAGAAAAAGCGGTTACGGCCGCTTATGACTTTGCGCGCGAACTGATTGCCCAGGAGTCAGCCTCGAACTAGGGTGTAGAGCTTACCGGGGCTCTAGCGTAGTGGCAATGGCCTCGGCCAATGCGTGGTTTCTGTGGGCATGCAGGGCGTCAACCGCGCCTTGGCGGTCACGTGCTTCTTTGTTTTGGCTGAGTTTGCATTTGGCTGCAAGCCGCGCAATGGTAATTTCCACCCCCACAATGGATTGGATCATGCTGGTGATGTAGGCCGGGTCGGAGTCCGCCATGGTCCAGGGCTTGGCGTCACCCGTGCGGCGCTCATGCTCACGCGTCAACCGACCGACCAGGCCACGCACGTATTTCTCGTCATCCCGAATCTGGATGTGTCCGTGCACATGCACCACCCGGTAGTTCCAGGTCGGCACCTGGCGGTGGGTCTCGTGCTTGCTGGGGTACCAGTTGGGTGAGATATAGCCATCTTCGGCCCGAAAAATCACCAAGACCGGGTCGCCGTTGCACATCTGTTGCCATACCGGGTTGGCACGGGCCACGTGGGCGTGCAGGGTGCCGTTTGGCCCGGTTTCGGCATTCAGCTCAAACGGGATGTGGTTGGCGTCCAACCCGTCGGGGCCCATTACAACCAGCGCCCCCAGGGGGTTGTGCGCAATCAGGTGGTGCAGTGCTTCGGGGCGTTCTTCGGCAAAGTGCGGCGGCAGGTACATAGTGCTTCCTTTTTTGGCTCGACTGCTGGCAATATACTGTACACATTATCAGTTAGTGTGATTGTTCGTGCGGTGGTCTTTGCGCCCCACACCCTCCAGAAAATTTGCCATGACCGACGACAAACTTGTGCCCACCGGCACCTTTACCGATGACCACGATGTCACCCGCTGCGTGTGGTGCCGTTCAACATCCGCCTACCAGCACTACCATGACCACGAATGGGGCTTTCCCGTCAACGACGATAGACGTCTGTTCGAGAAAGTCTGCCTGGAAGGCTTTCAGGCGGGTTTGAGCTGGCTCACCATTCTCAACAAACGCGAGGCCTTTCGGCTGGCCTTTGCCGGGTTCGATATGAACCAGGTCGCCACTTTTGGCGAGGCCGAATCCAAGCGCTTGGTACTGGACGCCGGTATTGTGCGCCACAGTGGCAAGATTGCATCCACCATCAACAACGCCCAGCGAGCCCAAGCGCTGCGCAGCGAGTTTGGTTCGCTGGCAGCCTACTTTTGGCAATTTGAACCGCAGCCAACCACCCGGCCAGAGCGGCTAACCTACCAAAGCCTGAGCGGACTCACCACGTCGGCGGAATCGATAGCCTTGTCCAAAGATTTACGCAAGCGTGGCTGGAGCTTTGTTGGCCCCACCACCATGTACGCCTTCATGCAGGCCATGGGCTTGGTGAACGACCACCTGGAAGGCTGCACAGCACGTCAGCGGGCATTGCAGGCGCGCACGGACTTCTCTTCGCCCGCGCGCGACTCCAACGCTTAAGGCGCGGGGCGACCCGGCCCTTGCGTGCCCTGTGCGCGAGCGGAAAGGTAGGCATACAGATCGGTGATGTGCGCCGTCACGCGGGGTTCGCCCTCCCAGGCGGGCATGGTCAATGAACCTTGCTTGTTTTGCATAACATCGTCCACCATGGTGTCCCAGGTTACGCCGGCATGGTTGGCCTGCATGGAGCCCAGACCCCAGTCGTACCGCTTGAGCACCAGATCGACAAACTGGCGCGGACCCACATCGCGCATGCGCACCACCAGATTGGGCGCGTTCCCCATGCCGGTAGCGGCCGGCCCGTGGCAACCCGCACATTTGTCCTGAAACACCCGCCAGCCGTTGTAGGCCGTACCGGGCACACGCGTTTCTGCTTTGAGCTCCTTGGCGGCCTGTGTGTTTTGTACCTCTACAGAGGTGCAAGCGGCCAGTGACAGTGCCACGGTCAGTGCGGTTGTGGTGATCAGGATGATTCTGGAAAGCATGTTCATGGTGAGCCAGTCGTGCAATGGAATTGGGTTCATTGTGGCACGATGCGCCCCGCATCAAAGTGCCATCAACCCCGATGTCTTGCAGAAGTACATGGCCTCGTCCGCCACTTCCAGAATATCCTTCAAGGAATCGCCGTCAGAGGGATACCAGGCAAAGCCAACGCTGCCACCCAGACTGACCGCTTCACCGGAATCCAGCAGGATCTCTTCTGCGAGCAAGTCAATCAGCTTCTGGCCCAACGTTGCAATTTGTTCGCGTTCAGTGAGCGACTCAATAATCAAAACAAATTCGTCACCGCCCAGGCGGGCCACCGTATCGGTCGAACGCACCAGTGACACCATCCGCTGGGCAATGGTGACCAGCACCTTGTCGCCGGCGGCATGGCCATAGGTGTCGTTGATCGCCTTGAACTTGTTCAGGTCCACCATCAGCACCGCAAATTGGGTGCGGCTGCGCTTGGCGTGTTGAATGGCCCTCTGGAAGCGGTCCATCAGCAACAAGCGGTTGGGCAGTCCGGTTAAGGGATCAAAAAAAGCATGTTTTTGAGTGTCCGCTCTGCGTTTTGCAGTTTGGACACGTAGCGCTGGAGTTGGCGTGTGTCGCGGCGCGCACGCTGCAACTGGATGGTCAAAACCAATGTCGCGATGCCCATTAGGACCGCAATGGATGCGAGGATATAGACAAGCACAGTGTACCCCCCCAATCTGCACGCATTCTCCCCCCATCCCGGCTGCAGCGCCACCGTTGGCACATTCTCTTACAAAGTCGGCACACCACGGGGGCGAGAGAAATGAATGGGTTGTGCCGCCAAGGCCATCTGTTGCGCCACAAACCCGCTGAACGCAAGCAACAGCGGCGCAAACCTCTGAGGCGCGCCCTCTAGCTGTGCCAGTGCTGCACAGGTCGCCTCCAACGTGGATAGTTGTCCAGGCTTGTGCGCCTTGCGAATCACGTACCCAGACGCTGGCACCTCTTGTAGCGATAGTCGCGGCAGCCCTTGCAACAGCGGGCTCAGGTGCAACATTTTTCGGCTCTTGCGCCAGGTGGCGTCCAGCACTACCAGTCGCAACTTGCTGGGGTCTGCCAGCTGGACAGCGTCCAGTGATGCGGGCGCGGCGTGGCCTTTGTGTGCAGTGGCTGGGTACAGCAGCACGGTGGCTTTGGGCTCGGCAATCAACGCGTGTAGCACAGCATCGTCAAACCTCTCGCCTACCACAAGCCGACTGTGCGCAAGGCTCAAGTGCAGCAGGCGAGCCGTATTCTTCGCTTCGTGCACTTCCAGCGGATGCTGCATGATCAGCACCTCGGTGGCATGCGCCGTGGGGGTGACGAAGCAGCATATACAAGTGCTTTGCGGTCGTTGGCAGCGAGGGCAGATGGGGCGGGGCATGGCGACATTCTCCACACCGGACGGATGCATCGTGTATCCGGATCAATACTGCTTTAACACGCAAGGTTCAGAATACGATCAACTATCAGGGACAACAATGAATCTGCCATCCTCACCCCGTTACGATTTTCTCAGCCGCGCATTCCATTGGGTCACGGCCATCGTCGTGACCATCGCATTCATCCTCGGGCCAGAGGGCTTTGGCCGGCTTATGCGCCAGGGGGTCGACCCCGCCACGCGAAGCGACATCGTCTGGCACGAATCCTTGGGCCTATTGGTTCTGCTGCTGACCTTGTTGCGTCTGATCTGGGTGGCATTTCGCCCGGCGGCGCCACAGTTGCAAATGGCCAGCTGGATGCAAATGATGGCCAAGCTTGTGCATCTGGCGCTGTGGACACTGATGTTTGCGCTACCGGCAACTGCGCTCCTGGCGCTGGGCAGTGAAGGGCATGCCCTGACGCTGCTTGGTGGCATTCGTGTGGACCAGATGCCCTTGATTGCGCAAGCCGGCATTGCCAAATGGGCCGACTGGGGCAGTGTCCATCAATTCCTAGGCGACACCATTATGGTGCTCGTCGGGCTGCACGCCGCAGCTGCCATCTTCCACCACTTTGTGCTCAAGGACGGCGTACTTCTATCCATGCTGCCATGGGGGCGCAGGCAACGTTAGCCGGCAAGCTATTCGTTCGGTGAATAGTTTTTCAGAGATTCGGGCAAATGTAAAGTGCAGGACTGTTTAGGCTAGCCCATCACGCTACGGAGTTCGCGCGTAACCTGCCCCATGCAAGCAGCAGATTGTTGGCTGGCATGGCCACGCGACGTTGCAAATGCAAACCAACCGCCAGCGCCTCTACCTCCACCATGGACAGTTGCCTGAGGCCAAAAGCAGGATTGCGGGAGCGCAAATCTGCATCAAACTCCAAGTTACCTGCCGCAGTCGGCACGCCCTCTTCCAGGTAGGGACCGTATGTGATCAGCACACCACCCGATGACAGTTGCCGCGCAGCCCCCGGCATCAATGCAGCAGTGCAAGCCCAGGGCACGATATGCAGCATGTTTGCGCAGTACATCGCATCCACCGTGTGCGGCAACTCGCAAGGCCATGGGTCAGTGAGTACGTCCAACCGCAGTGGCGGCAGCACGTTGGCCAGATCGCCGCACCAGGCGCTAATGGAAGGCAATGAAGCCGGGTCAAAATCAGTTGGCTGCCAGCGCCAACCAGTCAATTCTGCGCCAAAGTGCGCCGCATGTTGCCCCGTACCACTGGCAATTTCCAGCATCAGCCCTTGTGGTGGCAGCAGGCGTTTCAGTTCCGCCAGAATGGGCACGCAGTTGCGCTCGGCAGCAGCGCTAAAAAGTCGAGGATGGTTGGTTTGCACGCTAGGTGCTCAGGTGAACAGCCGCTTGAGCTTGCCGTTCTCCAGTTCCAGTTCCCGAAGGCGTTTGGCGTCAGGGTCACGGCCAACATAGTTGTCGCTAACCGGCAAAGGTAATTGTGGTCAACCACGCCGCCGAAAGTGCCCGGTTGGGATGAGTTGGCGGCTCGATGAAACCTATATCAAAGTCGCCGGCCAATGGAAATATCTGTACCGCGCCATCAATCTGCTTGGCCAGCCAGAGAAGATCACCTTCGACAAAAGCGCAGCCAACACGACGGCCATCAAAAGTGTCAACGTCGATGTCTGCTTGAACATCGAACTACGCCAATCAAAATACCGCAACAACATTGACGAACAAGACCACCGGGGCGTGAAACAAGTGACAAACCCGATGATGGGTTTCAAGTCCTTTTGGAGTGCGCAAAAGTTGATCGCTGGAATCGAGACTACGCACATGATCAAGTTGGGGCAGTTGCACTGCCCCGGTGGTCAAGTCATGTCCGCAGCCAAACCAGTTCTACAGTCTGGCATTCTGATTTTCAATGAGCAACGCGGCTTTGTTGGACAGGTCAACTTACAGACCGACGATCAGGATCGAAGCCAGCGGACACAGTGGTGATCACCCTGTTGGCGCGGAATCGATAGTGTTATGCAGGTGTTTCAAACTGACGTTCCTGACGTTTCGTCTATGTCTCAGATGTTCCAAAACGCGAAAGTCTTGAGAGCAATTCATTGCGACTTCTAGGATTCCAGACGGCAGAAATACAACCGCCGCTCGAAATATTTTCGACCTCTAAAGAATCATGCAGGAGCAATTAATTTGAACAAGCCAAGGGGTGAGGGACCCAAACAAACCAAAACAACGTAAATGGATAATTTCTGTCGTCCAGCTTCCTAAGCTGAACGCCGTCTTTACATATCACAAGAGTTGGCAAGAAATTTGCTAGTGACAACTGCATGACTAGCATTTATACGCACTGCCAAGTGTTTCTAGGGAACCCGGACAAGATGTCTGGGCAGTCTGATGGGTTATTTACGGCCCCGCCCAAGTTGGGCGAGCACATCCAACCGGTACTCAGCGATTGACTCGGCTATGCCCAAGACCGTATTAATACGCTGCGAGATAAGTCAATACTTCAATGAGCCACATGGTTCCGCAAAGGCCAATCAAAACCGATGTGCCGAGTTTAGTTCGGCCAAACAATGGAGCGAAGGAGATACCCGTGAATAATGAAACATCAAACAGTTACCGGCTGGGTGTAGATGTGGGAGGCACATTTACCGACTTGCTGCTTATCGATGAGCGAAGTGGGAAGACTTATTCGGCCAAGGTTCCGTCTACACCGACAGACTCCTCAGTAGGTGTTCTCAACGGGATCGCCAAAATTTGTGAACAAAACTCCATCGACCCACGGCTGATTACACACGTCATGCACGGCACAACGGTTGCAACGAATACCGTCCTTGAAGGCACGGGTGCTCGAGTCGGACTTGTTACAACCAATGGTTACCGACAGGTATTGCAGATTGCCCGCTCGTTTGTTCCTGGTGGTCTCGGAGGATGGGTGAGCTATAACAAGCGACCGTTGCTGGCGCCTCTTGAACTGACAACAGAAGCGAATGAACGAATCGACGCACGCGGCAATGTTGTGACTCCGCTTGACGTAGATGCACTGCGAGCCAGTCTCGAAATGCTAAAGGGGCAGGGCATAGAGGCGATGACGGTTTGTCTTATCAATGCGTATTCGAATGGGAAACACGAGCAACAAGTGCGCGAGATCATAGAAGCGACTATGCCGGGAGTTCCCGTATCGATCTCTTCTGATGTCATCCCCGAAATGTATGAGTATGAACGCACCGAGACTACTGTTGTCAACTCCTACGTTCGTCCAAAAGTCTCTGGCTATATTCACAACCTCTATACCCAATTGGAGCGTCAGGCACCTGGTGTGAAATTGCACGTGCTTCGGTCGGATGGTGGCTTGGCAGCCGTTGACGCAGCACGGGCCAATCCGGTGGCCCTATTGATGAGCGGCCCTGCGGCGGGGTCACGGGGGCAATGGATCGCGCATCAATCGGGTTTCAGGAATCTGTTGACTTTCGACATGGGTGGAACCTCTACAGATGTGGCATTGATCCAGAACGGAGTGGCACAAGCCAGACGCGAAACACGTGTTGCTGATGTGACGGTGCGCGCTCCCTCTATTGACGTGCGCACGGTTGGTGCTGGTGGAGGTTCGATCGCATATGTTCCAGAACTCACCAAGGCCCTGCGCGTTGGACCACAAAGTGCAGGTGCCGACCCTGGTCCTGCAGCCTATTGCAAGGGTGGGGAGAAGCCAACCGTCACCGACGCTAATGTGGTTCTGGGGTATTTGCCGTCGTCATCTCGCTTGGGTGGTGACATGAAGATTGACCGGGTGCTCGCCGAAAAGGCGATCCAACCCATTGCCACAGCGTTAGGCAAGTCGATTCATGAGACGGCGGAAGGCATCATTAATATTGTGAACGAGAATATGTTTGGTGCGTTACGTTTGGTGTCCATCGAACAGGGCTATGACCCGCGGGATTTTGCGCTGATCGGATTTGGTGGAGCCGGCCCACTGCACGCCAATGCGCTTGGTCGTCTTACTGGCTCCTGGCCAGTCATTATTCCGCCGGGACCTGGGGTGCTTTGCGCGTATGGTGATGCAACAACTCGTCTGCGCGACGAGGCGTCGCGGACGTTTATTCGCCGGTTCAAGGAGACATCAACTGCCGAGGTGCTTTCGATTCTTGACGAATTGACGGCCATTGCCAAACGAGCCCTGCACGCCGAAAACATTGCCGACGAACACCAGACAGTTGACTATCAGCTTGATGTGCGATATCAGGGTCAGGGCATGCGATTAAGCGTCGGTACTACACACGCCCAATTGGAGGCGGATGGGATTTCCGGAGTGGCAAAGCGCTTTGACGAAATGCATACTCAGTTGTACACCTTTGCACTTGACGCCGAGCAGGAGTTAGTCAGCCTCCGAGCAATTGTTCAGGGTCCTGAAACCAACGTGCGGGCCGAGCAATTGCCTAAGGGCGACGCAGACGCCTCTCGGGCAGTGCTGGAGGACTCGACCATTTTTGTTGATGGGGCTCATCACAAAGCCAAGATTTATGACCGTTATAAGCTCATCGCAGGTAACCGCATTCTTGGCCCGGCAATCATCTGTCAGATGGACACAACAACACTTATTCTGCCCGGTCATACCGGCGAAGTGGATGCTGTGGGGAATATCCTTATCAGCCCAAACGTTTGAGTCGCATTCCGGAGAACATTCATCATGCCAGCACAAATTGTCCAAACTGACAACACCCCTTTCCAGTCGGTCGCGCTTGATTCGATCACACTGGACATCATTGAGAATGCGCTACGCAACGCAAGAACGGAAATGGATGCGGTGCTATTCCGTACAGCCATGTCGCCCGGAATTCGAGAGCAGCATGATGCTTTCCCAATGATTGCCAATAACGATGGAAAGATGGTTGTTGGCCAATTCGGCTCCTTCATTCATGGATTTGTCCAGGGCTATGAAGGAACCATCGAGGAAGGCGATATTTTCCTCACCAACGATCCTTACTCGTGCGATGGTGCAGTTAGTCACTTAAACGACTGGCTGACGATGATGCCGATTTATCACAAGGGCCGCATCGTTAGTTGGGCCGCCATGTTCGGACATATGACTGACATCGGAGGCAAAGTACCAGGCAGCCTTCCTACTGACGCGGCACAGATATTTGAAGAAGGGTTGCAGATTCCTCCGATAAAGATTTACCGCAAGGGAGAACTGAATTCAGAAATGCACGCACTGCTTCTACGTAACTGTCGCATGCCGCATTGGAACCGTGCTGACTTTGATGCCATCGTTGCCGCTTTGCGCCTGGCCGAACGTCGAGTGCAGGAGATGATCAGCCGTTTTGGTGTTGACCAATACATTGCAGCAATGAGGGAAATGCTTGATCGCAACCGTCGCGCCATGAGTTCTATTATTCAGATGGTGATTCCGGAAAAGCCGCAGTATTTTGAGGACTACATCGATGACGACGGAGTCGGTATGGGCCCTTACAAGATCGCCTGCAAGATGTGGAGAGAGGGGGACAGGGCGATCTTCGACTTCACAGGCACTGACCCTCAGTCGATTAGCTCGGTCAATTTTCTTCTAAATGAAGACATGTTCAAGATGTTTTTGGGGGCATTTTTCATCAATTTGTTTGATCCTCAGATTTTGTTTAATGACGGTTTCTACGAATTGGTGCAGGTAAATATCCCGGAAGCAAGCATTCTCAAACCTAGGCGTCCAGCAGCACTTTCCTGTCGTACGCATTTGCTGGGGCGCATATTCGACGTCATGGGTGGCGTTTTGGGGCAAGGTGCCCCCGAGGCGCTTAACGCAGCTGGCTTTTCCGATAGCCCGCACCTAATGTTCTCGGGTTATGACAAGAATGGGGAGTGGTACCAACTATTTCAGATTGGATTTGGGGGTATCCCGGGACGTCCTGCCGGTGACGGACCCGACGGACACTCCCTATGGCCATCCTTTACCAATGTTCCTAATGAGTTTCTGGAGAGCTACTTCCCACTCCGTATTGTTGAATACAGTTCCATCCCCGATTCTGGCGGTGTAGGAAAGCACCGAGGCGGCAATGGCGTGTGTACCGCCTATGAGTTTTTGGCGACAGGTGAAATCTCAATCCATGATGACCGTTGGTTAACCTATCCTTGGGGAGTTAATGGTGGAAAGCCTGGTGCGCGCAGTAACAAGTTGCTGAAGCGTCAAGACGGAAGTCAAGAGTGGCTGCCAGCCAAATGCGACCGCATCAAGGTTGTAGAAGGCGACATTCTTTACTTCAATACGTGGGGTGGCGGCGGCTGGGGAGATCCATTGGAACGATCTGCGGACTTGGTAGCGCTGGATTGCCGACGCGGACTTGTCACGGTCAAAGGAGCACGTGGCTACGGTGTCGTGGTTCGAGAGGACTTCACTGTTGATAACGCCACAACAGATGCCTTGCGACAGAAGATGGCCGCAGAACGAGGCAAGATTGAATTGTTCGACCGGGGTGGAACCATTGAGGAGTTGCGCGCCCGATGCAAGGAAGAGACGTTCCTGGAACCCCCTAAACCTCCGGTATTTGCCAAGTGGATGAAGAAGTCTGGCGCATTTGCCTGACGTTTTCAGCAACTAATGTTTATGACGGGGGTATCTTTTGCATAACGGGCCTGGAATTTTCGGCGGACTCACGGGGGTTGGTGACATTCTCAGTAGAAACGCGCGCGTTTCCGAAAACAAACTAGGTCTGGTTTTCGAGGACGTCCGGTTGAGTTGGTCCGACGTTAACGTCAGGAGTTGCCGCTTTGCCAATGCGATGCGTGAGCTTGGTGTTAGGCGAGGTGATCGAGTTGGAATATTTGCACGCAATAGTCATCAGTGGGTCGAGTCATCGTTTGCGTTGTCCAAGTTGGGCGCGATCGTGGTAACAGTCAACAATCGACTATCGCCACCTGAGATCGCCTACATACTTGAAAATTCAGGTGTGAGCATGCTAATTGTTGCCAAATCCGAGTTGCAAAACGCCAAATTGGCTATGGCGCAGGTGGCGGCATGCGAACTGCTGATTGGTATTGAAACTGAAGATGAATCGGTCATCGATTACGAAACTATGGTCGCGCTCGGAGATCCGTCTGAGCCTGTGTTGGACACCCCGCTGGCCTATGATGAGCCGTCGATGCTGCTCTACACCAGTGGCACCACTGGCTTCCCAAAGGGGGCTATCTACACGCACGGCAGCACGTTGTTGGGCATGTTTGTTCATGTGCACGCGATAGGAAGCAGAGGCACGCACCGTGTCATGTTGCCCTCCCCGCTTTACTCAGCTGCAGGCACCGCCGGTATTTACTGCGCGGCGTATGTCGGGTCTACCAGTGTGATAGTGAATTTTGATGCTGAGCGTGCATTGGAAACACTTGCGCGCGAGAAAATCACTTTCACCAATCTGGTTCCGACCACCATACAGCGACTGCTTGCACGACCGGATTTTGAACAGTACGACCTTAGCGCACTGGATACCATTCTTTACGGAGGGTCACCAATACCAGTCGCGGTGCTGCGCGAAGCTAAACGCAAGCTACCAAAGTGTCGATTCCGGCAAACTTTCGCATCCACTGAAACTGGTACCGCGGGCACCGTGTTGGAGCCTGCGGATCATGAGCTCGCATTGACCGACCCTGCCTATGAGCACCGGCTACTTTCATGTGGTAAACCGCAAGTCGCTGTTGATGTTGCCATTTTTGACGATAAGGGTCTTAGTGTCCCCGTCGGAACCGTTGGTGAAATTGGTGTGCGTACCGAAGCCAATATTGTTGGGTTTTGGGGCAATCCGCAAGCTACAGCGGAGGCGATTCGCGATGGATGGGTGCTTACTGGTGACCTTGCGCGCATTGATGAGGACGGCTACGTTTATCTGGTGGATCGCAAGAAGGATTTGATTGTGACCGGAGCGTTCAATGTATATCCGTCGGAAGTGGAGCGGGTCTTGCAGTCTCATCAATCGGTTTATGAGGTCGCAGTGATTGGCGTGCCATCCGTGGAATGGGGTGAATCCATCAAAGCAGTTGTAGTGCTCAAACCAGGCCGCACTATTTCTGCACAGGATTTGATTACTTGGTGTGACGGGAGGATCGCAGGTTACAAGAAACCAAAAACGATCGACTTTGTTGACACCCTTCCCCGAAACCCGACAGGAAAAGTACTGCATCGACAATTGCGTGAACCGTACTGGCAACAGCAGGATCGCAAGATTTAGCAATGACAATTTTTCAAAACAAATCAACTTAACGTTATAGGAGCACAGCTATGTCGTTTCAAAACCTTTTTATTCCGCATGAACGCTCAGCACAAGAAAGAGATTGGCTGGACCAAGAGATCAAGGATCAACAGGCTCGCTATGACCGCATTGTCAAGGCCATGGATGAGATGAGCCCGACACGGGAGAAATGGTACGCCGAGTTTCTTGAGCGTATTCAGAACCGCGGTTTCAACGTCGATGGTGACCAGCGCATGAAAGTCAAATTGGCAGACATTCCTGTAAAACCAAGCGGTCCTCACAAGGTTGTTTATTAAGTATTTTGTCCATTTTCAAGAAAGCTAAACATGGCACGCCCTCACATTGAACCATTCTGCGACCGTGACGTTCCCTTCAAAAAAATGACTATGAAGGGGTTCTCCAACGGCATGCACTACAAAATGCTTAGCTTGGACACTGATACCGGAGCCTGTAGCATGACGGTACAGCTCGACGCAGGCTACCAACAGCCTCCCGGCTTCTCCTGGTCAGAACTTGAATTGCTGGTGATAGAGGGGGAGGTGCAACTGGGCACCAAGAAAGTAGGCAAGGGCCATTACGTGTTCTTCCCCGCAGGGTACTCCCAGCCCAAAATTTCAAGCGAAGGAGGTTGCCTACTACTGATGATGTACAACACCGGCGAGCCTAGTCTTGTTGAGTCAGACACCCACCACCCACTATGTCGGACAGACCGTTTCCACCAAACCGACTCGTACAACGACATCCCCTGGGCGCTTGGCAATGTCGCCAAGCCGAGTGTGGCGACGGGATGCTTAATCAAACTGCTAAATTTCAACGATAGGACCCATGCATTGACATTTTTGTACTGCATGACCCCCCACTTCTGGCAAGACAATATTTCCTACCATGATTGCGCTGAAGAGTCGTACCACCTATGGGGGGATTCTTGGATGATGCAATTTGGTACGGTGCCAACCGGCGGTTATTTCTGGCGTCCTGCTTACATCAACCATGGTGCTTTTGCCAGCGAGCAGGGTTGTGTAGCATTGGGGCGCGTGGATTCCAAGTTGTTCAACTACTTTCATTACAACCCTTGGAGCAGCGTTGAAGAGAATCAAGTTCGTGCTGTAGCGAAGCTTTCGCAACGTGATCCGGAGTTGTATAAGTGGATAGTGCAGCATGGTCACAACCATCCGCACGGGCCTGAAGATTTTGAAGCAACGATGCCACGTGTTGGTGGCCCACACAAGGCGTCTGAACCTGATCCTAGCCTTGGTTTCACCCATAGCCATGGCGAAGCAGGACACCACCACCATGGCGATGATCATGCGCATGATCACGGCCACTAAATTCTGCTCGCCTTACTGACGATATTTTGAAAAGTGGTATGCCATCCGAGTAGTTTTTTCTCAGCAACTTGTGTGCAATTGCGCCTAAGTAATTTGATTTGAACTGGAGAATAGAAAACATGGAAATTCATGAAGTCAATATGTTGCGTTGGTTACATATCGTCGCGCGATGGATGTTCGTCAACGTCACATGGAAACGGCCGGTCGTATCGACATTCTGGCGCGTACCGGCATCATCCTGCTTCTGCTGCCCCTTGGACTTCACATGGGATATCTCTGGGGCGCGCAACCACTTGGTATTGACTGGCTTGTGCTGATGTGGGTTCTATTTGCAGGTTGGCTTGCCTCGTGCTTGTCGGCGTCCTATTTGCGCGATACAGATATAGGTCTGAGGCTAACAAAAATCGACGAAGCCATCCGCCTTGTGATCATCGCGGTGTTAATGCTCGCATCAGTGTCATCACTTTTGTGGTACAGCCCGTTCGGACAGGCGAAATGGTATTCGGCCAAGGTCTTTGTCTATTCGCTTACCCATGTGATTGGTCTCAATCATTGCGTATCTGAATTGGATGCTGATACCAACGACAGCATTCTTAGGTGCGACTAAGCCGTTTTGATTGGGTGATTGCATTGCCACCATGGACTCCATGCTGCTGAGCAAGTTTCTGAATTCGCTTTTTTTTGTGTCCCGGCTTGGCGATGTTCTGCAACTCCTTTCTATGAGCGGTGTTGTGGCTAATTCACCCGTAGCGGGTGAAGGACGAGTCACTGGGATCGGATTGCTGGCCAAGACCTTGTAGGACCTTCGCCTCTTTCAAATGGCCTACATAGTCACCAGGAAATGCCCCGTATCGGTACTCGAACTCGACTCTCATAAAGGTTCCAATGAAACACAAAACTCTCCGCGGCACGATCCGCTATACCAGCACAAAACCCGAGCGGCTCGGGCAAGAGCGCGGGCGTGAATATTTCAGCATCACGGACCAGGCCGATGACGTGCGTCTGGTGCATGCTCACTGTGAAATTGATGACGCTCCGAACGTGATTCGTGACGTGGTCTTGGCCATGGATTCCAACTGGTACCCACTGGACTGCTCGGTACGCATTACCGTGGGCGACCAGTATGAGGGTACCGGTCTGATGATCTTTACACCGGAATACGCCGAGTGCCAGACGATTAATCGGCGCGACGGCCGCCTCTCACAACGCCTTGAATTGACGGAGCGTGTGCGTTGGCTTGGGTCCCATCCAATATGCGGCGATGCTCTGTGTCTTCGCATCTACGATCTTGCCAATGGTCCGGGCAAGCAGTTCTTCCCGAACTTGATGCTGACCTCACCTGACCACCGAGGAGCGACCGGTCCGATGTTGTTTCGTCTTGGCTTTGGACTGGAATTTGTCGGTCCCGAGCGCATTTCTGTCGCCGCTGGAAGTTTTGACTCGCTGCACTTCCGCTACGTCGATACGGCCGGGCAGTTACCAGAGGAACACCCGCCTTACGATGTTTGGTGCACCAACGATGGCAATTACGTATTTCTGAAAGGTGGCGTTGGTGGCTACATGCAAACGTATTATGAACTGATCGAACTTCTGCGTAATGACTAAACACAGTGTTTTGTCAACTTGACGGCCCCTGCTTGACAATACCTTACGGGACGCTGAGCGATGTCGCGTAGCCCCGATCAAGGAAGCGCAAGACCGCCTCGCGGGCGGGCTTTTGCGCGCTGATCGTCGGTTCCAGTTCGAGCAGTTGATCAATCGAGCGCAGATAGCTTGGCCAGTTTGGCAGTCTTGGCCCGTTCGGCATCGGTGGGTAGTGCTTCGCTGTGCCAACGGCCGCGCAACCCGAGGTCGCCGAAGGCAAACGCCACGCCGTCGCTGTGCGCAGCGTCCGGTGCGGCGCAAGGTCTCTCCGACATATAGCTGAACTCATAAAGCCATGCCGGCTGCCCGACGGCAAGAAAGCGCGCGGGACCGCAGAACAGCGAGTCGGCAAACCAGGCCTTGACGCGTGCCGCCTGCCGATTGGCCGAAGATGGTCACGCAGGATCGAATACGGTGGCGTCGAAAGTTGCGCTGCGATGCGGCGCGGGTTGCCCCAAGCAGCCCAGGCGATGGGCCGTGCGGAGGATAGTCAAGTTGGTCATGTTGGAAGCGGGCTCACTGTGGGGCCAAATGCTTGCAAGTTCGGATACGAAATAGAGGTGCGGCCCAGGGTCAGACGACCGAACCTCCAACGTGCGGGTACTACTTGACTTGCCCCGCAGCCACCGCTCTTTTTGCAAAAAAGCTCTTAAGCAGCAGCTTGGTGATCGGCAGCGTCATACCCAGGCGCATGACTTGCAGCGCCTCCTCAGGCGAGATGATGGTTTCGCAAGGCATGGCGCCCGCATAACCGCTCATGACGATGGCGCCGTCCTTGACGCCGGCTTCCTCGATGCGCAGCGACAGCTTCATCGAAATGGTGTTGACGCGCATATCAGTCCCAAGCCTTCTGAGCGAGGGCGCTCTTGGCGGCGGCGCGGCCGGAGATCATCGCTTCGGTCAGGTAGCAACCGTTTTGGTAGAGGTGAGAGAACATCGAACCGCATTCGCCGGCTTCGTAGAGGCGCGGGATGGTCGTGCCGCTGGTCGAGAAGACTTCGCCTTCCATATTGCGCTTGCCGCCGCCGCTGGTGCAAACCACGGCAGGCACGATTTTGAGTGCGTAGAACGGACCTTGGTTGATCGGCTGCAGTGTGACCGGATGACGACCAAATTCGTCTTCTCCCCTAGCGCAGTCGGCGTTGTACTTGGCCACCGTGGCTTCGACGGCGACTGGGTCGCGGCCCATCTTGACGGCCAACTCCGCGATCGTGTTGGCCTTCAGGATCCAGCCCTTCTCGACTTCCACGCTGTTGTCGTCGCTCCACTCGAACTCCTCGGTGGCGATGTTCCAGGTGAAGGCCTTGACGACCAGGCAGTTGTTCTCGCGCGTGACCTCATCAAAGATCATGTGCACCGGCTGCGCGTTGATGTGCGGCGTGTCGGTGAAGAAGCCGTGCTTCTTTTCCTTGTAGTGGGTCAGCTGCAGCTCGGCGGTTTCGTTGTAGAAGCGCTGGTTGTCGGCGCAGATCTCCAGCCAGCTGAAGGTCTGCATGAAGAAGTTGCGCATGAACACCGTCTTCACATCGGGATGCAGGATGCCCGGCCAGATGCCGCCGGACTGGCCGCTATTGCGCATATGCCAGAGCTCGGCACCGGCCTTTGCAGGATCTTGATGCCGTCACCGGTATTGCCCGGCGTGCCCAGCGGGTGGATGTCCTGGTAGCCGCAGTAGTTGCGCTGCATGTCCAGATTATTTTCGTAGCCACCGACGGCGATGATGACGCCGCGGCGCGCCTTGATGTTGACGCGCTGACCGTTCTGCTCGACGACGGCACCGAACACTTCCAGCGTGTCGGGATCCTGGATCAGGTCGACCAGCGGGGTCTCGTACATGACCTGCACCGGTCGCTTATCCACATTGGCTTTGAAGGCCAGCCAAACACCGGCCGGGATCGGCAAGATGGTCGAGGTGTAGGCCACCGCCTCGCGGGCGCCGAACTCGGGGAACTCGAGCACCGCTTCGCGTTCGCTGAAGCCCGTGCCCTTAATGAACTTGGCACCGACTTCCTCGGCTCGCGCCTGGATCCATGGCTCGAGCTGCGACATGCGGGTGGCCCAGATGTCGAGCATGTCTTCCGGGATCGGGTTCGGTGCGCTCATGGCGCGCTGGTATTCCTTTAGCGCTTCGGGGTTCTTGTTGATCATCAGCGACTGGCCGGACGCACGGGCGTTGCCGCCGGCATAGCGCTCGGACATCTTTTCGATGATCAGTACCTTGGCACCTGGGTCTGCGTCGATCGCATCGATGGCCGCCGACGAGCCGGCCATGCCAAACCCGCAGATCAACACATCAACCTCGTGGTGCCACTGTGTGACGGATGCCAAACTACTCATGTCATTCTCCAAAAGTCAAAAAAACTACTTACAAACAGTGGCCCGGGCTTCAGGCCACCGCTTCAATGAATTCCAGCCAGGCACCATCTGGTGTGCGCAGTGCCAACATGCGCACTTGACCCATCGGTGCCAAGTCGAGCTGGGTGAGGGGCATGTCGGGCACATGGCCCTGGTGATTGAGGTGGGCGGCGAAGTTCTCGATGCCGCGCACCGGGAAGCGCAGCGCGGCCATGCCATAGTGCGGCGGTCCGGCGTTTTCGCTCAGATCACGACCCTGCGCACCCGGGTTGGTCACCAGCTCGATAGAGCCCTCGTTTTTACCCTCGGGATGCATGATCGCCAGGCGCAGGCCGATGCGCTCTGACACGCCGGGCGGAATGCCAAACAGGTTGGGGCCTGGCGGGAAATGCGGCGTTTCGTACTGCATCACCGTTTGGAAGCCCAACACGTCGCGGTAAAAGGCCACCGAGGCTTCCATGTCACCTACGATCTGACTCGAATTGAAAACCTGGCTGAACTCGCGGATATGGTCGAAGCCAGTCAGCGGCGGCATGACACGTTCGATCAGGGCTAGGCGCACATTGTCCGGGCCGCGCACCAGCCATTCACGCACCTTCAGTGCGCCAAAGTCCCAACCTATCGGGGGTGAGGCGCCCTGCCAGTGCAGCGCGCGCATTCGCTCGGCCTGTCGGGCCAAATCGAGCACCCTCACGTTCAGATCGAAGATGCCGCCGACGTCCCAGCACTGGTCGTCCTGGCGGATGTCGGTCTGTGGCGCGGCGCCGTCGAGCCTCATCAGGCGCACCACGCCGACCTGGCAATCCGGGTGGGCCAGCAGCCACTCGCGGCCCGTGGCACTAGGACGGCCCCAGGCGTGAAGCAGGAGTGGGTCCACCGCGCCTTTGTGGCGCACTTCCCACGCCCCTTTACCCACCCAGCAATCTAGGTGCGGCTGCTCGTCGCGCACGACGATCACGGCCTCGGTGAAACCGGAAATTTCGAATTTTGGTTGGCTCATTTTGGCTTCGGACTCAGACAGCAGTGGTCAATCGGCTTGGGGCTTGGTCGCAGGCAGCCGGTTCAAACGCACGTAGTAGCCCTCTTCAAGGCCGAAGGCGAGCTTATTGTCTTCACCATACGCGCCTTCGCGAAACCAGCTGCCCGACGGAAAGACGATTTGTTCGGAAAAGAGCCGACGCTTCTCGTTCTTGTATTTCGACTGCAGCAAACAGGGTGGCCGGGTCGATGCGGCCGGTGAACTGCTCGCCCACTTGGGCCCAGCGGGTCAGGCAAGGCTCGGACATGGCCATGCTGAGCTGCTTCGGGCTGAGCTGTAGCAGGAAGTCATCGCTGGGCGTGCCCTGCTGCTTAACGGCAGGATCATTAAAGCGCCACGCGCGCGAATAAATCTGCCCGTCGGTGATGAAGAACTGCTGCAAGACTTGGCGATAGAGCTTGCCCTTGCTGGCATCGCCGGGCTCGATTTTGTCGGTCTGCGAGTAAATCCAGCGGCCCTCAAGCTGCGTGCTACTGAAGGAACGGCCCTGCATGCGCATGGCCTCGTAGTGATTGACCTTGGCATCCGCTGCAGTCGCTGCAACAAAGCGCATCTGTTGCAAGTTGTCGAAGCGACCATTCAAGAGATCAAGCAAGCGCAGCAGTTCTGCCTCACCGTTGGGTTCCGGCTCGGCAGCGTAGGCCAGCCCGGTCAGCAAAAGCCCACACGCTAGCAGCACGCCGAACCATGTCTTGTCATTCTTTGGCCTCATGGGTAGCGTTCTTTTGCGAGAAGGGAGCAATTGATGTCGATTCTTGAAGTCGGCATTGGACAGGTCTGTCGTTAACGCCAGTTGTTCTTCTCGTCCAGATAGCGCTTGGCATCCTTCAGATCGGTGGGCAGGTAGCGGTTGAACAGGCCTGGGGCTTGGCGCGGCTGAAAGCGATCGAAGACCGGTTGGTACAGCGCCAGATGGAAGTCAGGGATCTGGTGCGTCGCGCGGTAACTGGCCAGCGGCAGTCGGGCCACGACGTCTTGCTCGAACTTCGAACTCGCTTTGGCCAGCGATTCGCCACGCGGCCCAAGGATTTCGGTGCCACCTGCGCCCCCGCCCGGATCGTCTAGAAAGCGCGGGTTGTCGGGTGACACCGCGTTGTTGACGATCACCGAGTACACCTTGTTGTAGAGCGAGGTCATGCGGATGTCGTCGGCGTTGAAGCCGCCCGACGCCGTGCGCAACAAGACCTCGGCGCCCTTGAGCGCCATCGCGCGGAACAATTCGGGCTCCAACTGCGTCGACGAGGTGGCCAGGTTGCCGATGTCAGTGCGGTGCACAGGAATCACCGCATCCGCGCCATACATCTCGACAAACCGATCCAGCACGTTGTAAATCGTCGTGGTCACCAGCTCAAAGCCTGGGAACACGCCGACGATGTGCGTGCTTTCCAGTCGCGCGCCACTAGCTCACCGTTCGGGCCAATGATCGAGGTGATGCTTAGAATGTGGCCGGGCCAGTCCTTGTCGACGACGTAGGCGCCAAACTGGATGTAGCAGTTGTATTGGCGAGCCTTGGCCGCGATAACTTCGGTTTCCGGCCCGGGAATGGTGATAGCCACACGCTCCAGTTCCTTGCGGTCCCAGGGGTTCCAGCCTTGCAGCGGAAACTCATGAAAGCACAGCAAATCCTTGACGCCGCCAAAACCTTGAACCTTGTCGATCAGCTCCACCATGTGGGCCAGGTTGGCACGGATGCCCGGCGCCGAGCTTTGCGCGTCCACGGACCGGATCCGCGATTGCACGGCAGCCACGGTGATGACGTCTGAGCGCAATGCCTTGCGCTCGTAGGCGCGGCCGTTGGCCGGCACGCCCATGTTTGAGGGCTTGGCGCCCGCAGCCGGTTTCTCGGCCGCTGCGGCACCCATTGCGACACCCTGTAGGGCGGCAAAACCCGCTAAGCCCGTAATGCCGCTGAGCAGCCGGCGTCGATCAACCCCAGAATTTTGTTTCATTTCATTACTCCTTGTTTCATGAACTGTCAGAATCAGTTTCGCGTGCAGGTGTGACCGTTGCCGGACATCAGGAATCAGCAACGGTGGCTGTTTCCTTGAAACATCTAAAGGCAAGAACCGCGCCACGAACGATGAGTTCAGCTCGGGGCCACGCCGATGGGGCAATTTCGAATCGCGCAGCGCGTGAACACCAGCCAAAAAGTGTGAACTTCCGTGCGACTCCGCAGTGTTGCATCGTTTACTTTTTCGGCGTGCTGAGCGCCGCTTCGTAGCCGCGATCAAGGAAGCGCAAGACCGCCTCGCGTCCGGGCTTGTGCGGGCTGATCGTTGGCCCCAATTCGAGCAGTTGATCAGTCGAGCGCAGATAGCTTGGCCAGTTCGGCAGTCCTGGCCCGTTCGGGTTGCCATGCTTGGCGAAATTCACCCAGTAGCCCATCACAGTGGCGGCCATGCGCCGATCGGCATCGGTGGGTGGTGCTTCGCTGCGCCAGCGGGCGCGTAAACCGAGGTCGCCGAACGCAAACGCCACGTCGTCGCTGTGCGCCGCACCCGATTCTGTACGGCGCAAGGTCTCGCCGACATAGCTAAACTCATATAGCCATGCAGGTTGCCCGACGCGCGGCATCTCGCCGGCAAGAAACCGTGCGGGGCCACGGAACAGCGAGTCGGCAAACCAGGCCTTCACGCGTGCCGCTTCATCGAGATCGGCGTAGGCCGCGCGAACGGGCGCCGGGTCATCGCCGCGCATCAGATCCTCAAGTTTGAACGGGTAGCGACCCATTAGTGATTCCTCGCGGTCAACGGTGCCAGACATAAACGGCACGGCCTGCTGACGACCGGCGCGGAAGATGCGCGAAACGTCGTTCGGCATCACACGTCCGTCGACGACCGGGTTCATCGAGTTCGGCATTTCCTTTTCGGAATAGGCCAGGATGTCGGCCACCGGCAGCGCAAGCAGTTTGGCGGGCGCGTCCGCGTCGTTGCCAATGCCGAAGGACTTTGCCATGCGTAGCCCATCGGATTCGAGCGACTCAATCGGCAAGCCGGTGCCGCGCAACTGGCGATCACCTTCAATTCGCGAGGCACCGCTTTGAGCGATCGCGCCACTGAACAATCCGCGTGCTTCGGGAGTGGCCATCAGCGCCGTTACCGACACGCCGCCGGCCGATTGGCCGAAGATGGTCACGCGGGCCGGGTCACCGCCGAATGCGGCGATGTTGTCGCGCACCCAGCGCAACGCGGCGATTTGATCCATCAGCGCATAGTTGGCGAGCGGCTCGCCTGGCATCGATGCCGACAGCGCCGGGTGTGCGAATAAACCCAAACGCCCGAGTCGGTAGTTGATGGTCACCACCGCAACGCCCTGGTTTGCGAGCACGAACGGTTCGTTGCCTGGCCACGAGCCGGCACCCCAGCGAAAGCTGCCACCGTGGATCCACAGCATCACCGGCACGCGCGCGCCGCCTGCGATTGCCGCTGCCGGGGTATAGACGTTGAGACGCAGACAGTCCTCGCCCATCGGCATGCCGGTCAGGTAGGTCGATCCACGCTGCGATTGCGGACACACTGGGCCGAACACTGTGGCGTCGAAGGTCGTATTGCGACGCGGTGCTGGTTGGGGCCGCCAGCGCAGATCTCCTTCCGGCGACGCCGCATAGGGCAGGCCGCGGAAGACCGCAACACCATCCTGCATCAAACCCTGGACGTCACCGTTTTGGGTTGCAAGCGGGGCCATTGTTGCTGCGGCGCAAGCCGTGGCTAGGAATAGCAGAACCAGGCCACTCAGGCGAGCGGCGGTGCGGATCTTAGTCAAATTGCTCATATTGGAAGGTCTCACTGTGGTGACTTAGTCTTGCAAGTTCGGAAACAAAGCGGAGGTGCGGCTCAGCGTCAGCCGACCGAGCCCACAATGTGCGGGCACTACTTGGCTTGCCTCGGAGCAGCCCTTTTTTTGAGAAGAAAGTTTTCAGCGGAAGCTTGAAGATGGACAGCTTGATGCCTAAACGCATGGCCTTCCGCGCCTCGTCGGGCGAGAGGATGGCTTCGCAGGGACAGCGCCATCGACATGGCGTTAACGTGCTTCGTGTGCTGCTGTTCAAGTGACATAACTGTCGGCGGTCACCCTGAATGATGGACGACGCTGAGGGTGTTTGCGTGCGCCGCGAATGGTAACAACGAGAGTGAGGTCACGCGCAGCATGGTGATGCGCGTGACCCACTAGACCTCAAATCACAGCTTAGAAGTCGTACGACCCCGTCACACCGAACTGGCGCATGCGGACGGGGAAGTCCACCGCAGTGCGGCGGAACGTGTTCGCGTCGACGTAGGGGAAGGCGTTACCGGCTGTCAGGTCGTCCGTGGCGTTGCGTACAAAGCCGACCAAACGCCAATTCTTGCCACGCACGCCGGCATTCAAATTGACACGGGTGAACGGATCGGCCCAGCTGAGGTTCTTCAGGTCGGCGTAACGACGCGATTGGTAAACCACGTCGACGCGCGACACGAAGCTCAGCGCGCTGCCTTGGATCGGCAAGTCCACCGCAGCGGAAAGGGCTGCGGAGTGCGTCGGCGAGCGCGTCAGCTCGAAACCTGCCACCGAGGTGTCGCCACCAAATACCGAGCCTTGGCTGGCTTCGGTCCCGGCCAGCACCTTGGCGTCGGTGTAGGCATAGTTGCCGGACAACTGTAGCCACCTGGTTGCTTGATACATGACCTCGGCCTCAATCCCTCGGGTGCGCGCCTCGCCGATGTTGACCGTCGCGGTGTCGTTCTGCAAAGCGCCGGTGAAGGGGTTGGTCAGCGTGACGCCGTTGGACAACTGAAGACCGGAGACATCGTTCTGGAACAGCGCCAAATTCACCAGCATGCGACCGCCCAGCAGCCGGTTCTTGGCGCCGATCTCGAAGGCGCGGATTTTTTCACCTTCGAAGGTCAGGTAGTTGGATGCGAGCCCTGGCAGCGTGTTGAAGCCGCCGGCCTTGCTGCCCTTGGCCCACTGGCCGTACAGCATGGTGTCTGGGGTCAGCTTATAGTCCACGGTCAGGCGCGGTGCGAAGTCGGTGAAGGTGCTGTCACCCGTGATGCCGCAGGGTTGGCCGGCAACGCACGGACCGGTCGTGACGACGGCGATACCCTGCGGTGGGCCGCCAACCTGGACACGCTCGCTGGAGTAGCGACCTTCCAGCGACATGCGCAACGCATCGTTGAACTTGTACTGTACTGTCGCAAAGGGTGCGATGTTAGTCACAGTGCTCGCAGGCTTGAGCCGCGTCGTATCGGGGACGATCGCAGGACCCTTCTGCACAAGCAGGTTCGTCGTCGTGCCTGTGGCTTCTTCATTGTAATAGAACAGGCCCGCAGCCCAGGTCAGATCTCTGTCGAGGGGCGAGGTCAAACGGAATTCCTGCGACTTGTAGTCGAGCTTGTCACGGGTGTAAGCTAAGCCACGAGGTGCCGAGGCGCAATGGGGATGCCGCCGTAGGACTGATCGGTGCCGACATTGGCGGCGGTCTTGGTGTAAGCTGTTTGAGATGTCAACTCATAGCCGCCGCCAAATTCGTACTTGAGCGTTAGCGCCCCGCGATCGACGTTGCGAATGTTGCCGCTGACATCACCATAGGCAATGCCCGTCACCGGATCGGTGTAGTTCTTCAAGGCGGGCCCGCCGACTGGAAAACTGGTGCCGACAATCGATACCGCGCCGCAGGGATAGCCATTGAGAATGGTCGCTGCGGATGCCGGTACTCTTGCGCTGGGCAGCTTGGTGATTGGATCGTTGCCCACTTGGTTGATCAAGTAGCCGTTGCACATCGTGCCGTTGGGTGCATTGAACGAGTCGTTCTGGCTGATGATCTTGCCACCCGCTTGCAAGGGAATCTTGCGCACCTGGGTGACGAACAGGCCGTCTTGGGTGCGCGCGTTGTCCAGCGCCAGCGCTGCGGTAAAGCTTTCGCCCAAGTTCAACGCGAATTTCACGCCGGCGGAATTCGAATTCTCGGTGCCCAGCTTGCTGCCGTCGAGCGAGTTCGTGTATTGGCCGCCGAATTCCGAATGATTCAGGCGCACACGCATCGACAGCACATCGGGCACCAGCGGCACGGTCAAGGCACCAAAGGCCGAGCGCTCACCGTCGCTGGCGACAGTGCTGCTGACCTTGCCCTTTAGGACGTTACCGGGTTTGACCGTCACGTAGTTGATCGCACCGGCGTAGGTCGCACGGCCATAGAGTGCCGACTGCGGACCCTTAATCACCTCGATGCGTTCCGCGTCGTCGAGGCCCAGCGCGAGGACGCCGTCACGGACGTAGACGCCGTCGATGAAGACGGATACCGGCTGCGGTGCGTCCAGGCGTGACACCGAAATACCGCGCACCGTCGGACGTTCACCGCTGCGGCCAAAGTCGCTTGAATAGCTCAGGCCGGGAGTCAGGAACGACAAGTCCACCAGCGAGAGCACACCGCGTTCCTCCAGATCCTTGCCGGTCAGGGCCACAACGGACAGGGGCACATCCTGCAGGCGCTCGGCGATGCGGCGGGACGTGACGACGACGGTCGCCAGCGCCGGCGCGGCTTCGGCGGCCTTGGCCGGCGCTGTCTTGGCGTCGGCTTCGGTGGCCGTTGCGGCAGGCGTTGTCTGGGCAAAGGCAGGGTAGGCCGCGAGGAGTGCAGTAATCAGCAGCAAGGGCTTGGAAGGTGACATCGATGGCTCCATATCTCTTATGATAAAAACTTGACGAGTTGGCAATTGCGGCAGATTCGCGGTCCTCGCCGGACAAAGCACGTCAGCAATAACAGTCGCTGCCGCTCAGTGTTTTCAGACCGAGGGCTGTCATGTTGTTTGAAACACCACAGCCTGCGTGAAACAATTGTGAGCAAGAGCCGCGCCAGAACTGAGGTCGACAGGTCAATCGTGTATTGGGATAAACCCTTGTGGGCGCAAGACTAACTCGGTGCGCTCGCCCAGCGGCGGCGGGGTGACGGCGCTAGCGGTGTCACCCGAAAACTTGAAGGGGTTGCCCGGCATCCGGACGCTCTTGCCAATTTGCAGCGGCACGTCGATCACCATGTTGCAGGCCAGGACCTGCGGGTCTGACAAAGCCTTCGCGAAATTGTTGACTAGCGCACACGGGAGGCGGACCGTTCGCAGCCGCGCGAGCATGTCGCGGAACTTTGCGAAGAAGGCATCGCCAATGGAGGCCACGATGATGTGGCCGGTCTGCGCTCGTTAGCTATTGTAGGGCGCATGCACGAAGTGGCTGTTGCCCACGCGCTCCGGCACTTCGCCCGACATCAGGTGCATTGTGGGGCCATGTAGTTCAGCAGCGAGATCTGCACGTCCAGCATTGAGAAGTCAAGCCCATGCCTAGGCGCGAGAACTCTGCACTGCCCGACAGCAAGGTCCGAGTTCCCTCATCTTGTTTCAGCGGTTCGACCTTGACGGTGCGAGCGCTGAGGTCGGTCAGCGGCATTAACGCTCGAAGCGCTGGTAGCGGCCCAGGAACAGTAGCGAGACTGCACCAATTATCAGCAGTGCGGCGGTGGTGCCGAGGACAGGGCCGTAGCTGCCAGTCTTGTCAAACACCCTGCCGAAGACGACCGGGCCAGCGCCAGCACCGACCGCGAAGAAGCCGTAGAGGGAGCCGTAAATGGCGCTGTAGCTCTTCATGCCGAAGTAGCGCGCAACCAGGAAGGCCATCAGGTCGTATTCGACGCCGGCAGCGAAACCGATTAAGAAGATCGACATGGCGGCGGCGGGAACGGACATGCCACCGCTGGCCATTAGCCAGCACGACATGGCCGGCAGACTCAGCATCACGAACGCCACGCCGGGGGCCCAGAAACGGTCAATCAACCAGCCACCGATGATGCGCCCGACGATCACTGACAAGCCGATCAATGCCACCAGGCTGACAATGTCATGCCCTGGAAAGCCGGCCACCTTGAGGATGTTCTCCATGTTCGGAATCGTTCCGCCAACGCCGAAGGACACTAAGACAAACGCGAACGCCAACACCCAGTAACGCCATGATTTGAGTGCCTGGCCCAAGGTCAGCCCCGGTGTGAGCAACTGGCGCGCGGCCGAAGCCTTGCGCCGAGCCTCACCGGTCTCCGACCTCGTGCCCACGTCGTGGAAGGCGAAGAACGCAATCGGGAAGGCGATGAACAGCGGCATCAGGCCGATCACCAGGTACGTCGTGCGCCAGCCGTAAGTGACAATCAGCCATGCGGTGATGGGCTTGATGAGAAAACCAAAGATGCCCGTGCCAATCAAGGACAGGCCCAGTGCAAGCCCCTTGCGAACGTCGAAATAGTTGTTCACAGCCCGTGTCCACGTCACCGGCAGCGTGCCCGCACCGAGCAGGGCCATCACCGCCCAGTTGATGTAGAACAGCACGATCGAGCCGTTGCTCATCGAGAAGGCCATGAAGGACAAGGAAAACAGCACCAGCGATATCAGCGCCACGCGCCGCACGCCAAAGCGGTCGCCGAGATAGCCGACCACGGTGCTGGCCACCAAGACCGCCAGGGTCATGATCATCAGCCCAGTCATGATGGCTCGAACTCCCAGCCGAAGGCCTTGTGCAGTTCGGGTGCAAACATGCCGATCGTGTAGAACGGCACCGGTGACAAGCCCAGCCCGATGCCGAACATCGAGGCGACCACGACCGGCCAACCGCGCCGGAATTCACTGAACCCGATGGTTTTTTGCGTACTGTCGATCATTGCTTTTTTGCTTTCATTGGAAAGGGTTGCCAGCATTGCCAAAAGAGGTGGCGAACGTCCTGGCCATCAGTATGCCGCTGCCAATTGCAACGACGAAGTCGAGTTTGATGCAAAGCTTGCCAGCATGAAAGCGGACGCTGCAACATACGCTGCAACAATAATGTTGCAGAACGCGTTCTGGAAAGGTCGTGCGCCGTCGGGCGAAACGGTCGAGCTTTGCATCTCGCTGCGGAGGCTTGTCGGCGACGTCGGGCTCAGTCAGCGTGGCAGCAATCTGTCGCGTCCACAGCCCGAATTCCAAACCGTATTGCCGTGGGTCCTTGCCGTTGATCCACCGCAAGACTTGCGCCTGCTGTATTGGGCTAAGACGCCCAGTGGCTCGGCGCAGGATCTGAATGCCTGCAGGTCGCTGATGCGAGCTGTGATGACCATGTAGTCGGGCATGGCGGGTCCATTGAGTTGGTGGAGGACGGATCTCTGTGTCAGTCGCACTTCTCGGGCAGCTTGCCGGCCTTCTTCAACTTGGCGTAATAGGTCCAGCTGGTTTCGTTGGGCTGGTAAAAACTGTCCGGTGCGGTGACGAAGGACGGGAAGTGCTTCAGCGTATAGGCCTTCACCGTTGCAGGTAACTCGTTGAAGCTGGCGTACTTGTTGCCTTGGCCACTGTAGATCAGGTAGCCCGGCGTCTGGCCCATCTTCATCCAGGGCAGCCATGGGCCGGTGCGGAACCAGGCGTGGTGAGCGAGGGTCGAGCTCTGCGTGTCCGAAATCAGGTCGGCGCGCTTCGCGAAAAAGATGAAATGCTCTGATGCCAGGTAAGACGGCCCGGACGACTCTTCCGGGTTTTCGGCCGGCTGCAGCGTATTGGGATAGGACAGCGGAATGTCCATGCGTAAGGAGCCGGTCTCGCCCGAAAGGTTGAAGCCCGGCGCACGGCCGTTCGCTCCCGGCGGCACCATGTGGTTGCTGACCGGGTCGTTGGCGACTTGGACGATGCATTGTCTCTGCTTGGTCATCGGATTGACCCAGCTCTCGATGATTTCGCCGCTCTTCAAGTCTTGGTAGTAGGAAACCTCGCGGGTCACCCAGTCGTGGCTGCCAGCGGGCTTGGCGATCAGGCGGCCGACGTTGTAACCCTGCATGCGTAGGATGGGCATCGGCTTGGAACCCGGCAACAAGGCGAGGATGGTGACGTCCCAGTCCTTGAATACTGGCTTGCCGTCGATGTCGCCGATCAGGCGCAGCATCGCTTGGTGCCCATCAGCAGGCTTGCTCAGGTCCAGTGTGGCGGCGGCGGCGGGCGAGAGCAGCGTGAGGGCGAGCGTTGCCGCGGCGGTAACGCTGAAGGATTTGGCGAACTGTTTGAATGTCATGAGATTTCTATGGCTCCAAGTTAAGAAAATGGGCGGCAAGCCCGATGAGGTTCGTCTGTGGCCGATGAACCGGCGACGGTGCAACAACAAGGGTCTATACAAGAGGCTTGCCAAGACTCCCGGATTTAGCGCGATTGGGTTTCGGACTTAAGGTAAACCAAGAGTGCTTCGATTTCGGTTTCGCTCAGCGCGTTCGAATACGCCATCGAGGTGCCCGGCACCAGCGCAGCCGGGTTGCGGATCCAATGTTTCAAGGTGGCGTCATCCCAGCGCAGCCCGGCTTGACGCAACGCCGGTGTGTAGTTGTAACCGACGGTCTGTGCCGCGCTGCCACCTATGGCACCGCGCAAATTGGGGCCGACCTTGTGGGGCTCGCCCGCGCCCAAGGAGTGGCAGGCAGCGCAGCGCAGGAAGGCGATGCGGCCGCGCATGGCCACCGTCGGTTCGGCCGGCGCGCTCTGCATGCAGCCCAGCAGAACCACCGCCGACAAGGCCAATGGCAAAGATGAGTGCCGCTTCATAGCTGCCCCAGGATTTCGGCTGCTGCGCGTTCACCCGACTCCATCGCGCCTTCCATGCCGCGCACGGTGCGTGCCGTGTGTTCGCCAGCGAAGTGCAATCGGCCCTGCGGCACACCCAGTGACTGGGCATAGCGCGAGATTTGTCCGGGCCGCCAGTTGGCCCAGGCCCCACCCGCCAAGGGGTTGCGATGCCAGGCCACATGCGCGGCCACGCGCACCGCGCCGCGTGCGTCCGGGTAGACCTTGTTCAGCTCGTCCATGGCGAATTGTCCCGCCTGGGCTTCGGTCATGCTGTCCCACTGTGCCGTGCCTGCCCCGTTGATCCAGACCGTGAGGCTGTCGGCCTGGCCATTTCCCTTGCCGTCGTTCGGGAAGATCCGTTCGAGTGGGCCGTTGGACCACAGATAGGGCGACAGGCCATCGCGTTCCCAGAAAGGCGCGAGCACTTCCAGGTGGATCTGCGTGACGCGAGCGTAGGCCATCTGGCTCACTGCCTCGGCATGCAGGTCGGACAAGCCGGGCTGCATGCGCACACCCCGCAAGGCTGGCAGCGGCAACGCACATACCGCGAAACGTGCACGGTGCCGCGAGCCGTCCGCGCAACGCACCGACACGCCGCGATCATCGGTATCGACCTGGGTGACGCGGCTGTCGCGGTGCAATTCACCTTTCAATGCCGCGGCCATAGCCTCGGGCAACCGCTGGTTGCCGCCCTTGACGCTGAAGGTGGGGCCCTTGAACTTCATCAGCTCCGCAAAGTTGGTCTGGACATAGTACAAGTTCAGCAGCGAGGTGTCGGACAACGTTGCGCCATAGCTGTTGTTGACATCAAGTAGCTCTGGCGCTGCCGGACTCAGACCTCGGACGCGGAGCTCGTTGAGCGCCGGCACGTCATAGGAAAAGTTCGCGGGGTCGCGCCATGCATCGATCGACTTCAAGGGGCTGGAACCCAGCAGGCGACCCAGCGTGCGGTCCGGCGGACCGGCACGCAGCGTCGGCGGAAATGGGTTCTTGGGTGAGACAGCCCATTCACGGCTGGACATGCGCTGACCGTCGATGAAGTACACGAGCCGGTCGTCCTGGATCAGCGGCGAACGGCCCATGGGCAGCAGCTCGACGCCCAGGCGCCGCGCCGTGTCAACAGTGCGGGCATAGCCCAAGCCAATCTGGTTGCCGCCCGCTTCCGGGTGCCCGGCCACGTTGTCCAGCGTGCGCAGCCGGCCGCCGATGCGGTTTGACGCTTCGAGCACGCGCACACGCAAGCCGAAGGCTTCGAGCTGCAGGGCCGCATTCAGCCCTGCCAGACCGGCACCCATGATGATCACGTCAGGGTCGGCCGCAGCCCATGAGGGCCGGTGCAGCGCCAGCGTGCCTGCGCCGACGGCAACCGCTTGCAGGGCCTGCCGGCGTTTAAGGTTAGTCATGGTAGTCCTTCTTGAAAGATTTTGCATAAACGGTCATTGCACGGCGCGCGCACGGTAGGTATCGCCGATGCCCAGCCAGGCCGTGATGCGGCCGCCCAGCGGCCTTTGCGTCAGGGTCTGCGCCAAGGCAATCGCTTGGCGCAACGCGGCCATGTCGATGCCGGTGCTCAAGCCACATTGCGCGGCCATCTGCACCAGGTCTTCGGTGGCCAGATTGCCGGCCGCGCCGGGCGCGAAGGGGCAGCCCCCAAGTCCGCCCAAGCTAGTGTCGAACTTGCGAATACCTGCTTCGATGGCGGCCCAGGCATTGGCCAGCGCAAAGCCGCGCGTGTCATGCAAATGGACAGAAAGCCTAGCTGCACCAAATTCGGCCACCGCCTGTTGCAGCAGGGTCGACACCGCACGTGGCGCGGCGGCGCCAATGGTGTCCGCGATCACGACTTCGGCAGCTCCGGCCGCAAACATCGATCGAACCAGGGACAAGACGCGATCGAGCGGCACCAGCCCTTCAAACGGACACTCAAAGGCCACAGCAACATAGGCCTTGCCGCGCAAACCGGCTTTGATGGCGACATCCATCGTCTGGGCGCAGACCTCGGTGGCTTGGATCAAGCCCATATTGATATTGCGCTGGTTCATGGTCTCAGTGGCCGAGAGCACGACCGCAATCTCGTGAACCCCGCAGGCGCGTGCGCGCTCCAGACCCCGGACGTTGGGCACCAGGGCCGAGTAGGCTACGCGGTCAGGGGCAGGCAGGCGCACAAACAGCTCGTCGGCGTCGGCCATTTGCGGCACGGCCTTGGGCGACACAAAGCTGGTCGCTTCGATGGACCGCAGGCCTGCATCAACTAGGCCTGGATGAGCCGCAGCTTGTCGTCACAGCTCACCGGGATACGCTGGTTTTGCAGTCCGTCGCGCGGCCCAACCTCATTGATGATCACTGCGTTATTCATGTTCAGCACGCCTGTTGCAATTGCAAAGATAAGCAATCTATGCAAAGTTTATGCCAATTCATTTCGCATGATCTGCAACACTGTTTCAGCGGATGCGGCTTGAACGTGGAACAGCCCTGCTTGCGCTTGGTCTGATACTTGCAGTGACTGAATAATGCTGGCCGGCTGATACGGCCGCGCCCCCACTTTGCTGGCATCCTCCAGCAGCCGATTAGAAAGGCATCCGTGACAGGCCGAATCATTCCTCGCAAACCCCGCCTTTGCGTTTTCAGTTACGGTGCCTTGACGCGCTTGGTTCATGCTGCCGTGCCAGAATTCAACCACCGGGCCGACATCCAGGTGCTAGAGGTCGTACTTGACGAAGCGCTGCGCGTCGGGCGTGAGCTTGACCAGTCCCGCGCGCACGATGTGATCATCTCGGCCGGCGCCAACGCTTCGCTGCTGCAGTCGGCGTTGATCATGCCCGTGGTGTCAATTAAGGTCAGTGGCTATGACCTACTCAAGGCTTTGCTAAAGGCGCGCCAGACCTCCGATCGCGTGGGCCTGGGCATCTACAAAGAGCTGCTGCCCGAGCTTGAAGCCACCAAGGAGTTGTTACAGGTTCATGTTTCACAGCAGCCTTATGAAACAGTCGATGACATCATGGATTGTTTCATAAGGCTGAAGGAAGACGGCTACCGCGTCATCGTGGGCTCCAGTCTGGTAGTTGAACTGGCCGAAAAGAATGGCATTGTCGGTATCATGGCTTACAGCCTTGAATCGATTCGCCTGTCGCTCGAAAGTGCGATTCAGATCGCTGAGCTGTCTGTACTGGAGGCCACGCGGTACGCCAAACTCAACGCCGTGCTGCAAAGTCTGCATGATGCCGTGCTGGCCGTTGACGAGCATCACCACATCACCGCCGTCAACCCGCCGATGGCCCGCATCCTCGGCGTCCCCGCCAGCGACGTGGTGGGCCTTGACCTGCGCGAGGTGGCGCCTATGCTGGCGCTGGACAACCTCACAACCGGGGCCAACTCGGCGATCGAGTCGGTGGTCACGTTGGGCGGCAGGAGCTTCCTGCTGACGCACACGGCGCTGCTCGAATCCGGCCAACTCACCGGTGCGCTGCTCAAGCTGACCGACGCCCTGGCGATCCAGCGTGCCGACACGATGGTGCGGTCGCAGCGCAAGCCACGCGGCCTTACGGCGCGCTACCACTTCGACCACATCGTTGGTTCCAGCCCGGCGCTTCAGCGCACCCGTGCGGTGGCGGAGCGCTGCGCGCAGAGCATGGCCACCGTACTCATCACAGGTGAGTGTGGACCGGCAAGGTTGTTCGCGCAGGCCATTCACAACGCCAGCCTGCGCTGCGAACGCCCCTTTGTTGCGCCGCAACTGCGCCTCATTTCCCGAGTCACTGCTGGAAAGCGAGCTGTTCGGTTACGAGGACGGGTCCTTCACTGGGGCGCGCAAGGGCGGCAAGGCCGGGCTCTTTGAGACGGCGCACACCGGCACTATATTTCTCGATGAGATCGGCGACATGCCGATCTCGCTGCAGACCCGGCTTTTGCGCGTGCTGCAGGAACGCGAAGTCGTGCGCCTAGGCAGCCAGCAGCCGATACCGGTTGACCTGCGCGTCATGGCAGCAACGCATTGCAACTTGCGCGAACGCATCCAAAGCGGCTGCTTTCGTGCCGATCTCTACTACCGCCTGAATATTCTGCGCTTAGCAATCCCGTCGTTGCGTGAGCGACCGCAGGATATCAGCGTGCTGGCGCTCAGCTGTTGCTTTCGAGCATGCGCCGCCAAGGTTGCAATCTGCCTGCCGACCAGGCGTTGGGCCCCCTAATGAACATCTTGCAGCGCTATGACTGGCCCGGCAATGTGCGTGAACTGGAGAACCTCATGGAACGTTTTGCTGTCTTCCTGAGCGGCTGCCGTTCGATCTCGAACATAAATTACGCAGCTTTTCTGGACGAAACCGAAGAACTGAGCGAAAAAGCGGCATCGACCCCTCTCATGCAGTTGGCCCTGGAAACCACCGACAGCTTTGTTCGTCCGCACATTGAACCGCCTACCCACGGCGCCTGGAGCGCTGGCCATGACGGCAACTTGGCGGATGATGATGAGACAGTCAGCGAAGAATTTTCGCGGCATGTGCTGCTTGACGCGGCCATGATCACCGACGCAATGCTCCGCGCTGGCG
>JADIXX010000002.1 GCA_016705575.1 Candidatus Aalborgicola defluviihabitans | reverse complement strand
AGCGTCGGTAGATCTTGCGCATCAGGTCCCGCGCGCCACCGGCATGTTTTTGGGGTCGGCGGTGCCCAGGAAATAGTGGCATTTGTCAGAGCAGGCGCCGCAGTGCACGCAGGCATCCATGTAGACCTGCAGTGAGCGGTATTTGCCTAGCAATTCGCCCATTTTTCAATGGCCTTGGCCTGCCAGTCTTCAACCAGTTCTTCCGGAAAACCCAACGCCTTTTGAATAGGCCTTGAAGCCACAAAGGGTTTGAGATGCGACATGGCTCCCGCCTGCACCAGCGGTATGACCGGGTAGCTTTTGAGCTTTGGGGTATCGAATGCAGCGGTGGCCATGGTGTTGGTAAGTGCTTACGGGCGTTTGTCCAATGCTGCCCACGCGGATACATGGCGCACTTCGCGGGCGTTGTCAGTCTGGTTGCGTGTGGGGCTGAAGAGCAGGCCCGGTGCGTGTAGCAACTTGCTGATCGGGAAGATGATCATCAGAAACGCTACCAGCGAAAGATGCACCAGCAGTACCGGATCAGCAGGTAGCGGCTGCCAGTCAAATCGCATCAAACCCAGCATGAAAAGTTTGACGCCAATGATGTCGGTATGCGCCACAAAGCGCATACCCAAACCGGTAACGCCGATGGCCAGCAACAAAACGAGCATCAGGTGATCGGACGGGTGGAGATATAACGCACGCGGTCGACCAGCCAGCGCCTGCCCCACAAACCTCCCAACGCGATCACCATGGCAAACCCGGCATAGGTGCCAAAGGGCTGAATCAAGGCAACAGGCAGCCACACGGGTTCCTGAAAATAGCGCAGATGCCGTAACACGACCAACAGCAAGGCCGCATGAAAGGTCCAGCCAAAGATCCAGGTCCACTTGCTAGACCTGAACAGGCTTTCAAAAAAAACTACCTCACGTGTCATGCGCCAACCCACCCCAGTGGTCGTCATCGGTGCCGGTGTAGTGGGAATCTTCAGCGGCGCCGGTGTTCTGGCGTAGATGAAAATCTTGCGCCCAACACCCATAACGAACACCAACGTGGCTACGTAGAACAAAACCGTGTAAAGAATCGTCAGCATTGTCATTGGCAGATTCGTTGGGTTCGTTGTATCAACGAGGGTTGGCGTCGGCGGATGCGCTCAAATACAGCCGGTAGGCTTGGGCAAGCCGGCAATCTTGCAGGCCTGTTTGGCTGGGCCGTACGGAAACAGTTCGTACAGGTATTTGCTATTGCCTTTTCTTCGCCGAACTGCTTGCCAATCGCCTTGGTCAGCACCGAACGGCCGGTGCAATCTGGTACTCGTTGTAGTACTCGCGCAAGAAGTTGATGACTTCCCAGTGGTTGTCGCTGAGCGGAACCTTCTCTTCTTCTGCCAGGTAAGCGGCGGCCTCAGGGTCCACTCGGCGAGATTGAGCAAGTAGCCCTCTTCGTCGGTTTCGTAGTTCATGCCGTTGATTTCAAAGCTCATTTTTTTCTCCAGTTATTTAGTAATTCGAGTCACAACCACGAGTGGGAAGTGTGGTGTTCCACGGTCAGATCGACAAAGCCGGCGTAATCGACCAGCGTCACTCCATCGATTAACTTGGCTGTTACGCCACGGGCGTCCATATCCGGTTGCAGCGCATAGACCTTGAGCGTGGCGCAGCTGGCGCGGATACGCTCCTCGGTTGCGCTACCCACGGTGGCGGCGTAGATGCCGTCTTCGATGAGCAACAGCGCGTTGCCCGGCTGGGCCATGCGCAGACAGGTATCCAGCGTGCTGGTCTGAAAGGGGGATTTATTGACAATATGCAACATGGGGTCGTCCTCAAAAACTCAGGATCACGTCCTGTTGCGCCATTAGTTGGCCCATTTGCTGGGCGTCCAGCACCTCCACGGGGACTAGCAGGTCTTTTTCGCTCAAACCGCGCTGTGCCAACGAGACCTGGTCCACATAAAGCTTCTCCACGTCATAGCCGTCCAGTGCGCGGTAGCTGGGAGAAAAGTTCTTTACACCAATGCCTTTGGTCTGCTGGCCTTTGACCAGTTCGTAGACGCCATCGTCGATAAAGACCAGGCTCACATCCTGGTCGAAGGTGGCGGTGATCAAAACCACCTCCAGGCTTTCCAGCGCGTAAATGGTTCCGTAGGGTGCCTTGCGGTTCACAAACATGAACTTCTTCACTTTGGGGCCGCTGGCGGGTGCTGCTGGTTGGTCGCTCATAGTTGTCTCTTTCAAGGGCTGTTAGTCGCCAAACGTGATCAGGCGATCCGCCTTGATTCCGCTGTCCACCAGCTGGCCCAGGCCGGAAATGCGAAAGCCCGGAGCCAACACTTCGTCCTTGATACCGCGGCGCAAGGCGGCAGCCACGCAAACCACCAAGTCCACCTTGTGGTCTGCAGCCAGGGCCGACCAGCGGTTCACCACATGGCGGTCGTCCTGGGGCGGCTCGGTCAGGCGGGTCGCGTTGTTGACGCCATCGTGGTAGAAAAACACGCGTTGTATCTCGTGACCCTTGGCCAGCGCAGCCACCACGAACTGGTAGGCACTATCGGACGCCTGGTGGGTGTAGGGCCCTTCACTGACGAGCAAACCGAATTTCATGGGGGTTAATTCCTGTATCAGTCAAATTTGCTTAAAAGCGAATGTGGGTCGAAGCATTCAGGCTGGAGCGCGAACCACGCCAGTCATCAATCAGGTACTTGGTAAAGGGCAGGTCGCACTTCTCAAAGAATGCGGGCCAGCCGATACGCTCGATCCAGTCAGCAATCCGTTCCCAAGAGCGTGCGTCTTCCTTGTAGGTGTACAAGATTTTCTTGACCATGGCCGACACTTCGGGCCAGCGTGGCGGGTTGTTGGGCAGGCCCGAGGCCACCATCTTCATGAAGGTCGGCTTGCCACGGGCATTGGAGTTCTTGCCACCCACCCAGATTGCCAGTTTGCTGTGCTCGGGGTCGTTGATCTGCATGGGGGGGCAAGGTGGGTAGCAGGCGCCGCAGCACATGCATTTGGTCTCGTCGATTTCCAGGGATGGTTTGCCGTTGACCATAGCGGGTCGAATGGCGGCCACCGGGCAACGCGCCACCACGGTCGGGCGTTCACATACATTGGCCACCAGATCGTGGTTGATCTTGGGCGGTTTGGTGTGCTGAATGATGATGGCAATGTCGGCCTGGCCACCGCAGTTGATCTCGCAGCAGGAGGTGGAAAGGTGCACCCGGTTAGGCATTTCTTCCTTGATGAACTCGGCGTGCAGGTCATCCATCAGCGCCTTGACCACGCCGGAGGCATCGGTGCCGGGAATGTCGCAGTGCAAGTAGCCCTGCGTATGGGATATCGATGAAACCGAGTTGCCGGTGCCGCCGACCGGAAAGCCATTGCCGACGAGCGCCTCGACCACCGGCGCCACCCGGGCCTCCTCCGACACCATGTATTCGATATTGCTACGGATGGTGAAGCGCACATGCCCGTCGGCATAGGTATCGGCAATATCGCACAGCTTGCGGATGGTGTACAGATCCAACTGGCGCTGCGTTCCGGCGCGCACGGTCCAGATTTCGTCACCCGTGTGCGAGACATGGTGCAATACGCCCGGACGAGGCCGGTCATGGTATTTCCAGTTGCCGTAATTCTTCAGCATCAGCGGATGCATGTACTGCTTGTTATCGGGTACGCCGCTTTCGATGGGGATGCGCATGGTTGCCATGGTCGTCTTCTTTCTAATCAGTTGAGGACAGAGCTGAAGGTCTGTCCCGCAAGGTCTCAGGCTGCTGCTTTGCGGGCGTTGATCTTGGCCACTTCGTCGTCCCAGCCGTCGGTTCGAACGTAGGGGTTGGTGCGGGGTGTGGAAACCATGTTGACATCAGCCTCCACTCCGATGCCATCCAGGAAGTGGACCAGTCCGATACGCTCGATCATTTCGCCGGTGCGCTCGTGTTCCAGAGCATTTTCGGCAAAGAAGTCGATGGACTTTTGGCCCAGATCCACCAGCGCCTGGTAATCTTCGTCGGTCTTCATGGGCATGAAGGGCACGACCACCGTGCCCATCAGATCACCGATCTTCAGTGTGCGCTTGCCACCCATCAGCACCGTGACACCCTTGTCAGTGCCAGTAGCCAGGGCACCGGTCATCACGTTGATGCAGTGCATGCAGCGCACGCAATTGCTGTTGTCAATCTCCAGAGACTGGGTATCGTTGATGGCGACGCTGGAAATTTTTGGCCCGGTGCAACGTCCTTGGTCTCCTTGAGCATGATGGTCTTGGTCGGGCAGCGGCTGACGACGTCGTTGACCAGTTCACTCATGCCGTGCTTGTCGAACCAGGTGCGCGCAAGGGCCTCATCGGTGCGGATGTTGTCGCGCCAAGTGCCAATCACCGCCATGTCGGAGCGCTGGATGGAATTCATGCAGTCATTCGGGCAACCCGAGAACTTGAACTTGAACTTGTACGGCAGGGCCGGGCGGTGCATGTCGTCCAGGAACGTGTTGACCACCTGGCGGTGCGCACGCGCTTCGTCAAAGCAGGACTGCTCGCAACGCGCCGCGCCCACGCAAGACATGCTGGTGCGCATAGCCGGGCCGGCGCCACCCATATCGAAGCCCAATTCATTCAATTCATCAAACGCCGGCTGCACATTGGCCGTGGTAGCACCCTGGAACATGATGTCGCCCGACTGGCCGTGAAACGCGATCAGGCCCGAGCCATGGCGTTCCCAGATATCGCACATCTTGCGCAACACGTCGGTGTTGTAGTGCATGCCCGCCGGAGGCTGAATGCGCAGAGTGTGCATTTCTTTGGATGCCGGAAACATGTCGGCCACTTCGGAGAAACGCGGAATCACGCCGCCGCCGTAGCCATATACCCCTACCGTGCCGCCCTTCCAGTAACCCTTGCGGGTTTTGTAGGAGTGCTCCAGTTGGCCCAACAGATCGGTCATGTAGTCGCTGTCCTGGGCCAGGCGTTTCAGTCCCGTCACAAAGCTGGGCCACGGACCACCTTCAAGCTGGTCCAGCATGGGGGTGTCGTGTTGTTTTTTGCTCATTACATGGGTCTCCTGTCAGCGCGCTTTTGCTAGCGCAACAATCGTGCGTAGATGCTGTTGTGGGGTGAATCGTAAGGGTCGAAAGGCGTGCTAGCTATCACCCTCGTTGAGTATTGGGTGCTACCCATTTGGGCTATACGAGCCCACCCGTGTCGGTGATAGACGGCAGAGCCTGTCCTTGCGCCCAATAGGGCATCAACCAAGACGCGCTATGGACATCGTTACCCCCCTTGAAAAATTCACCATCCCCCTGGGTGGGCAAGTCATTGAATTGCAGCAGTTTGATTACGAAGCCGGTGGCATGAGCCTGTTGCGAACGCGCATACGCGAAAAAAGCCGATTTACGGTGTTTGAGATCGATCCGGGATCCGCGCGCCTTTGGGGAGAAGCCCTGTTGCGCTGGGCGCAGACGCAGGAACCCAAGTGACCCTGCCCGCTGCAGAACAGGACGCAGCAGTAGAAGCGGTATTTCCGTTGGCGGGAAAGTCCTTGCCGCGCGACCATGCCCAGGCACTGCAACACGCTCTAACACTACAGATCCCGTGGTTGCATGAAGATGCTGGCGCCGGCATCCACCCCGTGAAGCTGGTGGCCGGACCCGAAAGCGTGGCGCTTCTGTCGCAGCGAACGCGTCTGATTTTGCGGGTCCATGCCAATCGGCTGGCTGAATTACAGGCCTTGGACGGGGTTCAGCTGGACGTGATGGCGCACCCTCTGCGCCTGGGTGCGGTGCATCTGCGTGAACTACAACCACACGCCACGCTGTATGCCTACCGGGTCGCGGCCGGCAGTTCGGATGAATCAGTCTTCATGCAAGCCATGGAAACCGAGTTGGCCGGCATGGCCATAGCCGGCGTGCGCGTATGTGGAAAGTGCCAGAGCCTGCGGGTCGATGGACAAGAAATGACCACCTTCAGCATGATGCTGCATGGGCTGGGCCCCGAGCAGTCGTTGCGCCTGCAGCAGCACGGGCTGGGGCCACACCGGTTGTTGGGCTGCGGGCTGTTTGTGCCCCACAAGTCGGCCGCGGCGGTCTGATATGGCCAAAATGAAGATCAAGAGCCAGTGGTTCCAGACTGGGACCACCAAGACGGCGCAGCAAACGTCCAGCGCCATGGCGTTCATCGTCTGGCGTGTGGCGCAGAACATGCTCAAGCAGATGCGCACGGCGGACTTCAGCATTGACGTCGGGCCGCAATATTTCGCGTTCACGCGGGAGGTTTTGGTGTTCCTGACCCAGGTCTTGGACCGCATGGCGTATGCGCGCATGGCGCCAAAGGAGCGTGCCGAGTTTGTAACCGCGCTGGTACGCCGGGTAGCCGAAATTTTGCAGGAAAACGAAGACACGTTATTGGGCGCTCCACCCGCTGGCCAGCCCAGCCACTTTGAGCGCTTCATCGAACTGTTTAATGAACTGTCAGACCATTACGCCGACTTTGGCTTTGATGCCAAGGGGCCGGATTTTGCCTTTGTGCGCTACCTGGGGCACCGCGTCGAGAGGCTGATGCCGCAAAAGGACCAGCGCTGGGTGATCGATCAGATGATGGCCATCGAAGTACCCGAAGCGCTTGAAATTCTCCAAAGCTCCATGAATGGCGTTCTGTCCACGGAACCACGTCCCGCACGCGCTGCCCGTGCGCGCACGACAGGAGACTGAAAGCACCCCGATGGACAACCCGTTTGATCTGGACAACCACGCCCCCTACCAGCGTTGGCGTGACACCAAGCGTGCCAGCCATCCGGGGCGGGCAGAAGACCTGATCGTGGATGTAGCCGATCCGCGCGCCCTGAGCCAGACCGAGCGGGACCGTTTGCTGGCCCTGTGTGCAACCGCCAATATGGCCATCTACCGCAGCCCGGTGGTGGCACAGGACAAAGCCATTCCCCGCCTGTTGGCTGCGCAAATGGGCTTGCACCGGCTGGACGGCAATTGGCTGGCCGACGAAGACGGTATTTCACCAATCACCGTTTCGCAGGCTTTGCCCCCTACGGCGCTTCGCACCGGTCCCCCCGGGGGGGAACTTCCGGCTTGGGGCGGCCCGGCACCGGTCGGCGCTGGCGACCGCACCGCGTTCATCCCCTACACCAACCGAGCCATCAAATGGCATACCGACGGCTACTACCACCCAGAATCGCGCCAAATCCGGGCCATGGTTCTACACTGCGTGCGCAAGGCCCAAACCGGTGGCCAGAGCGCGGTCATGGACCATGAGATGGCCTACATCGCCCTGCGTGAAGCCAACCCCGACTGGGTGCGCGCACTGATGCAACCCGACGCCATGACGATTCCCGAGCGGCTGGATGAAGAGGGCGTAGCGCGCGCCGAGCAGACCGGCCCGGTTTTCTCGGTTGACTCAGCCACTGGCGCACTGCACATGCGCTACACCGCCCGCACGCACAGCATCGTATGGAAAAACGACGCACCCACCCTTGCGGCTGTCGCTTTTTTGGAGCAGTTGCTGGCCAGTGACAACCACCACGTGTTTCGCCTGACGCTGCAACCTGGCATGGGCCTGGTGTGCAACAACGTGCTGCACGACCGCTCGGGTTTTGTCGATGATCCAGCGCAGCCCCGGCTGTTGTACCGGGCCCGCTATTTGGACCGAGTGGGCGACATGCAAAAGCTATGACGACACAGGTCAAGGTGCGCCCTAGCGGCCACGAATTTCTGGTGGAAGGGCATGCCAACCTGCTGCAGTCGGGTCTGCACTCGGGGCTGCGCCTGAACTACGGCTGTGGCAATGGCAGCTGTGGCATGTGCAAAGTGCGTGTGATCTCTGGCGAGGTGGCGCAAACCCAGCACAGCGACTACCAGCTATCGCAAACCGAGAAAGCCCAGGGCTATACGCTGATGTGCTGCAACACTGCCGCCAGCAGCGAACTCACGCTGGAGCTGCTGGAGGCTTGCGGCCCACAGGACATTCCCCAGCAGCAAATCGTGACCCACGTGCGTGCCGTCACCACGCTGGCACCCCATACCCGCTTGCTGCACCTGCAAACTCCCCGTACCCATCGCTTGCGCTTCCTGGCAGGGCAGTCGGTCCGCCTGGGCTGGGCCATGCCTGGGCAGGACGATGTGCACGCTACCTACCCGCTGGCCAGTTGCCCGTGTGACGACCGCAACCTGACCTTTTTTATTACCCAGGACCCGGCCGATGCACTGAGCGCGCATCTGTTTGCCGATGACATCAAACCGGGTGATGCCATCACGGTGCTGGGCCCCAGCGGAGAATTTGTGCTGGCCGATGGGAACCGCCCCCTGGTATTTGCCGCCTGTGACGGCGGGTTTGCCCCCATCAAAAGCCTGATCGAGCATGCCTTGTCGCAGGATGCGGCACCCTCACTCTCGCTGTTCTGGCTGGCCACCCAAAGTGATGGGCACTTTGCCAGTAACCAGTGCCGTGCCTGGTCTGAGGCGCTGGACCAGTTTGAATATGAACAGGTGACCCACCCCGACATGGTGGTCGGTGCGCAGCAGATCGCGCACGCCATGCGCGCCGACCTGTTTGACATTGACTGCGACTTCTACCTGGCCGGCCGGTCCGAATTTGTTGCCACCTTGCGCGATGAGCTGCGTGCTGCGGGCGTAGCCCAGGCGCAAATAGTCACGCAAGTTGTCTGAGCCCATGCAAACCCACGATTTGGAATTACCGGATTGCGCAGGCGGAGAGTCCTTTGCGCTGATGGTGATGGGCCACAGCATGGCACCGGAATTTCTGGAAGGCGAAATCCTCATCATTGAGCCCGAAGGCTTGGCCAAAGACGGCGCTTACGTGCTGGCGTGGCACAACGAAGAATGGACATTCCGCCAGCTTGTGCGAACCAAAGCAGGTTGGGTACTGCACCCGCTGAGCCCGGCATTTGCCGATGCGCCCCTGGCTGACCTGTCGGCCGTGCGCGGCGTCATCATCCTGAAAGCGCTACCCGGGCGGCGCCGGGCGTCCAAACACTATATATAACCATGCCCTACTACATCTACCGGGTGAAGCCCTTCGCGCAGCTCGAAAAACTGGCTGTTTTTGACGCCTTTGGCGAAGCCTCCGCACAGGCCAAGGCCCTGCGCGCCGCGCAGAGCGCCGGGACACCCGGGAACATCAAGGTGATGTTTGCGGAAACCGAGTTGCAGGCCGAAGACCTGCTGTGCCAGGTGCGCGATGCACCACCCAAAGGTGATGAGTAGGGCGGCCTTTCGTTTGGAAACTTTGAGTTAAATAAGCCTCTAGCCCTCGTGGAATATACGTAAATAGCTCATTTATTTATAGCAATGGTTTCCGGATTTTTCGATGAGCACTATTGGGGGATCCGAATCACTTGTGATGTGGCTGACGGGCGGCAGTGCAGCAAAAGCGGAAGTAGCACCATGCAAGAAGCAACCATTCAGATGGCCGCTGGATAAGGTTCAACGCAAACGGTAAGCTACGCCGAAAGGAGCACAGCGACTGGAGGGAACCAACCGCAAGGTTGGCTTCAGCTCGACCAACCAGTTAGGTTAACGTTAGGTAATTTAATGCTCTGGCCTGCATTTTCATTAATTTAAATATTTTGTAAAAAAGCGGCAATAATTCAATTCTTGCCATCTTATATGATATTTTTTATTAATGGTGTTAGTCCATCAAGTGCTACGATGCAAATACCATAAATTGATGTCATACTAGGCTCCCCTCCGCCGATATTCATTGATTCGTCTAGCGTCATTATCAATCTATCTTCTTCTGATTTTGGCTTCCCGGCGTGAACTCCTCCGTAAACATGTGCAATTGTTTCAATTGTATCTTGCACTGTTAAAGATGGATTTCCTGATTGATATAATACGGGCAGTTTTAGGAACTGCTCTTTAGATATGCGAGGGCGTGATTTATCATGTATTAAGGCTATCGGGAAAATCCAGCATATTGATTCATATTTCTTTAAAACGACCATTGCTTCTTTTGTTATTTCAGAATCATCCCTCGAATTATTAAAGGTTATTTTTAAACGAAACCTTCTATTTGCAGCATCCAGTAATGGCTCACGATCTAGGAATATCTGCCGGAGTAGGCCTGATGATCGAATTATGTCATATCTCCTGCCGCGCCTTAGTTTTTGAATTATATCTTCACAGGTTCCTAGCAACATAAACTCGGCTTCAGTTCTACCAAGCTCTGGATCTATTTCTATTTGACTTATTAATAATTGATTAATCATAAGTGGGCATAGTGCTGGGGCGCTATATCGGTTGACGCCAAAGCCTAACGTTGGCAATGAGCGGCGCTGAAAACGTCCAGCTCGATTAACTGGTTAGGTTCTGAATTGGAGGACAACATGAAAGACCATGACCTAGAGCAACAAGCATCACCAGAAGGTGAAGTGCCGCTACGGCCTGTAGACATCATGTTTCTGGTGGTACAGCGGCCCGGAATGTTGTCTCCACCAGATCCCGAAGAACAACAGACTGGTCCTGAGAAGTTATGAATCCTGGGAACGCCTGAGCCTGAGCAAAGAGTTGGTCGAAGTTGGTGCGTATTTGCGCTGCGTTTGGACTGTTGACTATCAACGCCCGCACTGCGCACTGAAGGACCGCAATTTGATTCATCATGACTAATTGCGGGTCCATGCGCTTTACGGCCTCAAATGCGGCCTGTTGCTCTGATGATCTCACGATACCTCCTATGTGGTGGGAAAGAATCTAACACCTGAGTTATACGGCTATCCGAAGAACCTTCCGGGCAGGCCTAAACTGCGGTGTAGTTGGTCTAAGGGCGCGGCTTTTTCCCCGTGATCTCCTCATACAGGACACCGGCGAATGCTGCGCCAGCTCCAAACACTACCCATAGCGGAACGCCAATTGCTGTGCCGAGTGCAGCGATACCGGCGCCTTGACCGCCGAACATTGCAGCTCCTATGGCCGCGCCGCCCAGGCCCAGTCTGCCTTTCAAGCCTCGCTCGTCCCAGGCTAATCGCTTTGTCTCACGTGCAATTATCTTGACTGAGGGGACAACAACTTTGCTCTCAGCCGTGAGCGTAATTGCTCTCTTGGCCTTTTGAGCAGTGGGGAGGTTGCTGGCTTTAAGCGCTAGGAGCCTTTCAATCCAGATTCGCAGCGCTTCCTTCTCGGCAGCATTTGCTGACGAGACAATCTTGACTGCAATCTGTCTTTGTTTATCAGGATCTTGGTAAGCCATTACATTCTCCTTGCCGTATAACAATCAGCGTTTATCCGCCGCGCCACAAAGCTGGCACAAAGCGAGGACGTCATTCGCGGCAGATAAACCATGTTGGACTGAACCGCCTGCGAGACGGTGGCGTGTGTTCTGGGCAATAGGGGGTTTGAACCAATCCCCCGCTTGTGTCAATAGATTATGACCCAGCCCAGTGTCGTTGCGCCGTGCGCGGATTGCCTACATTGCGGGGCTGGGCACTGCTCTTTCGCTGGATCGCTCGGGTATTGTTCTGCACGCAGTTGCCAGCCAGCGTGCGGCGCAACACTGCCTCAGACACCACTGGACGTGGTGCGAATTTCTTGATCCCTTGGCATCCCCTGGTGCACCTCACGGTGGCCCCCTGGGTTGCCCCGCCACACTGCTACCCGGTGTCGGCAACTGTGTACCCTGGCAGCGTTGCCACCACCTTGAGTGTGCCCGCCTTGCAGCACGGACACTGCATAGTCTCAATCCTGGCCACCCTCGCCATGAACGCCTGTGCCGACTCTTGGGCCAGCGGGTTGGTGCTGGGCATCTGTAGTGCCAGCCTTGCGAGCTTGAGCTTGTCCGTCTTGCATGCACTGGCCAGAACTCCGTAGTGGCGAATCCGCTTGATACCGGTGGGCAAGACGTGCAACAAGTAGCGCCGTATGAATTCACAGCCGGGTAAATGTTCTGTGCGCTTACCCCCTTGGTCATCCGCTCTGACGGTAAAAACCACTTCACTGTGCGTGAGCGCCTTGATGCGCTCGTTGCCAATGGCCGTGCGGTGTGTGTAGCGGCTGAGGTACTCCAGCGTTTGTGCTGGACCACCCAACGGCGTCTTGGCATACACCACCCAGTCGTGGCGGTATAGATCTCTTTGGCGTTGTGCCCAGGCCATGGCACCGCCCTGCGGATCATTGGCGATGTCTGTACTTTGATGCGCCCGGCCCAAGGCTGCCAGAAACTTGCCCCCGAAACACCTTGGACAGGGCCTGCACCGGGAACAGAAAGTCGGGCTTTCGGATCGGCGTGTGCCAGCGGCCTTGACCCTGATCATCTTGCACCAGCACACCGCAGGCCATCACCGCATGCACATGGATGTGCAACCGCAAGTCCTGGGTCCAGGTGTGCAGTACCAGGCTGAAGGCCGGGGTGCCACCACCAACCCCCATCCAACGCGCATTGGCCGCGAACTCAGACAGTGTTTGGGCGGTGCTGGCAAACAGGGTGTCGATGACCCAGCGCGGGTGGTACTGGTACAGGGCATTGAGGCTGTGCGGCAGCGTGAACACCAAGTGGGCATAGGGCACATTCAACACATCCGCTAGACGCCCCTGCAGCCAGGCGTCCTTGGCACGCGATCCGCACTGCGGGCAGTGTCGATTGCGGCAGGAGTGGTATTGCCAGTGGCTGTGGCCACAAGTCTCACAGGCCAGCTGCTGGCCCCCAGTGCCGCCGTCCTGCACGCGACGATGCCGCGCCAGGCCTTGGCCTGGGGGTGTGGACAGGGTGTGCTTTACCAGATGTGCCGCACCATGCTGGCGCAGCACATCGGCCAGGGTGGCCACGCGCTCAGCCTTGCCGTGATCGTTTCAGGTCTTGGGCAGGCCCGCCAGCAGGTCCAATGGGTCCACGTCTTTGGGTGGTTTGAACTGCGGGCTGATGAGGTGCAGATAACGGCTGGTGGTGCTGATGTGGCCGTGGCCCAAGAGGCGGCTGATGGTGTACAGGTCCACGCCACCTTCGAGCAAGTGGGTGGCAAAGCAGTGGCGCAGGGTATGGGTGCCACCATGCTTGACGATGCCGGCGCAGTGTCGGGCCGCTTGGTAGGCGCGTTGCACGGCTTCGATGTTGACGCACGTCGTGCCATTGGCGTTGGCAAACAGCCAGCGACCTGGGTTGCGCTGCGGAGCATAGGTTTGGCTGTATTGGCGCAGCAACGCCAACAGGCTTGGACTGAGGATGCTGTAGCGGTCGGCACCGCCTTTGCCGGCCGTAACCCGCACGCACATGCGATCTGGCGCGCTGTCGATGTCATCCACGCGCAGTGCGCAGGCTTCGGAGATACGCAGACCGGCCGCATAGATGGTTTGCAACACGGTTCGGTAAACCGGATGCGAGCAGCAGGCAAACAGGTGCGTGACCTCTTGGCGCGCGAGCAACTCGGGCTGCTTCTGTGGCACACGGGCCATGGGCGGGCGCAGGTGGACGATGTCGCTGGCGCGCCCCAGCACGGTCTCAAACAGGAAGCGGCTGGCGCTGGCAGCGTGGTTGACGCTGCTGTAGGAGAGCTTGCGGTCCTTGACCAGGTGCAGCAGGTAGGCCTCGATCTCAGGCGGGCTCAACAAGTCGGGACTGCGGTGGTAGTGGCGTGCCATTCGGGCGACGGCATCGGTGTAGCACTCCTTGGTCCGTTCAGCCAGGCCGCGCACGGTCATGGCGTCGAGCATGCGTTGACGTAAGGGTGTCATGCGGTTTCTCCTCAAAGCCGGGGAACATTCCCCAACTCCAAGGCTTTACCTCAAGGCCCGTCTATGCAAGTAGCCCCGAAACACAAATGCAGTGGCGGCGCACCGTGCACTAGCCACCGCGTAGCGGTTTAGTTCAACTTAATTTAGCCGAGCGCCTATCTTGGCATTTCCAATTTAGACGACGAAATAATCTGGCTGGTGGGCTTGGGTTTAGCCATGCGTAACTCGTTAAACCGCATGAATATTCAATTCTTAGCAATATTGCTGGGTACTTTTGCATGACAACCATTGTATGAACTTGTCGCATATCCTGGCCAATCAAAACCAATGCCTGCTATGAAAGAGCTGCGTGGAGGTCGACTCTCTGCCAACTGCGGGTATTCCGGCAAATTGAACCATCACCACATAGCTGGCGGCCGAACCGCAAATGGGTACTTTGGCAAACTTGCGGATGGACGGCAAGTTCCTGCCGTGTGCTGGGTAATAAGGCGGTCCAGAAATTCGCGCACAAAGCGCTCGGTCTGGGCACCGTGGAAACGGTCGGTGATTTGCCCGTGGCTGTAGGCGATTACGGTTGGAAACCCCTTGACCTGGTGCCGCCCGGCGATGCGCATGTTTTCATCGGCGTCTACTTTTGCAAGTAGAAACTGGCCGTTGTACTGAAGTGCCAGTTTCTCCAGCAGGGGTTTCAACACCCGGCACGGGCTGCACCAGTCGGCGCCGATGTCCAGCACCACCGGTGTTGTATGGGAATGCGCAATCACCCGTTCGTCAAATGTGGCTTCCTCGACGTTGCAGGTGAATTGGTTCACGGCACCTGGCGCACCGGTTTACTTTATTGCCGGTTCAAATGAACAGGCAAACATCCGACTCGCCGGCGAACTTCATGAACGTGGCGGCGCCACCGTATTCAATGCCCTGGATGAAGTCGCTTTTCTCAAATTCAAACAAGTCCACCGTCATCTGGCAGGCAACAAACTTGACTTCGGCTTCCAGGCAAATATCGCGCAGTTCCTGCAGCGACGCCACACCCTTCTTCTTCATCTTGTTCTTCATCATCATGGTGGCCATGGATTCCATGCCGGGCAGCATTTGCACAAACACCGGCATGGGCACCGGCATAGGCATGGCGGGGTTGGCCAGTGGGCTGATCTTGATGTCGTCCAAGCTGGTGCGCAGCAACTGCAGGCCATAGAAGGTAAAGAAAATTTGCACATCCCACCCCAGCGCCGCAGCGGTGGAGGCAAGAATGAATGGCGGGTAGGCCATGTCCAGCGTGCCCTTGGTGGCGATGAGCGCCATTTTTTTGGTTGCCATGCGTTGTGCTCCGGAATAGGTGAAAAAAGGACGTTAAGTCAGGCTTTTTTTAGATAGAACACATACTTGCTGTTTTCGCTGCCTTGTTCCAGCAGGTCGTTGCCGGTTTGTTCTGCGAAGGCAGCCATGTCACACACCGAGCCCGGGTCGGTCGAGATGACGCGCAGCACCTGCCCTGAGGTCATGTCGGCCAGTGCCTTTTTGGTTTTTACGATGGGCAAAGGGCAGGCCAGGCCGGATGCGTCAAATTCCTTGTTGAACTCCATGTCATATCTCCGTTGTTGTGTGGGGAACGTAAGGGGGCTCGACGCCGTGCCAACGCCATGTTGATGGTGCCGATTCTTGTGGAGCCCGCCTGCTGCGTCTATTACCGCAAAGGGTAATGTTGGGTAGCCCATATGGGTAGTATGGCTATACCGTGACTACCGTTGCTATTTGCTACTTGCCCAACGGGTGCCTGTAGACGCGGTATACAGCGCCACGAAACGGCATCTCCCGCTCCGCCGTGGCGCCCACCGCGATGGCCAAGCGGATCGACGCCTGATTTTCCACGTGGATGAGGCTGATCAGGCGCAGGTCTGGCAGATGGTGCGCCGCCATCGCCTGAACGGCACGGGCCGCCTCTGCGGCATAGCCCTGGCCCCAATGCCGCCGGATCAAAGCCCACTTGATCTCGGGCTCTGGCCACTCTTTGGGATACCACGGGCCAACAAGCCCCAGCACGGTAGCCGTCGCTTTTTCTTCAACCACATAGGGGCCGTAGCCGAGCCGCTGCCAGTGCCTGCCGATGCTCCCCACCATGCGCCGGCTGTCCTCTTCCGTCAAAGGTTGCAAGGTGGTGTACTTGACGCTTTGCGCATCGCCATAGTATTCATGCAGCGCGGACCAGTCTTCATCCGTGACGGTTCTAAGACGAAGTCGGGGCGTTTCGATCGACTCGGGAATCAGGAAGCTCATGTGATTTTTGCGAATGGGGCTTATGACGGCATCAGTGTAGGCGCCCCACCATAATCGGCCTATGAAAACACATCTGGCATCAAACGTCAGCCTGATCAGCATTCAGGGCATCCAGTTGCAGGTCGAGCACATTGCCGCACCCGCACTGGCAACAGGCCGTGCACCAATCGTCTTCCTGCATGAAGGGCTCGGGTCCGTCGCCATGTGGCGCAACTGGCCGCATCAGGTTTGCAAGGCCACCGGGCGCGAAGGCTGGGTTTACTCCCGCCGGGGCTACGGCGACTCTGACCCCGTGCCCGATGTGCGCGGTGAATCCCGACTGGTGGATGGGCAACGCCAAGGGCGACTGCTGCCCGACTATATGCACCACGAGGCCTGGTCTGTTCTGCCCGAGCTGCTGGACCATTTGGGCGTGGTTGCACCCGTTTTGTTGGGCCACTCCGATGGTGCCAGCATTGCCTTGCTGCACGCCAGCCGCCACCCGGTGGCCGCGTGCATCGTCATGGCGCCGCATGTGAAGGTGGAAGACATCTCGGTGCAATCAATCGAACAGGCGCGCACGGCCTATGAGAGCGGCGACCTGCGCGAGCGCCTGCGCCGCTACCACGCCGATGTGGACGGCGCCTTCTGGCAATGGAACGACGTGTGGCTGAGTGCCGCGTTTCGCGCCTTCGATATCCGCCAGGACTGCCAACGCATTGGCGCGCCGGTACTGGCGATACAAGGCGAGGACGATCCCTACGGAACCATGGCCCAGATTGACGAGATTGCACTGCCGCCGTCTCAAATCGAGCGCGTCACGCTGGCAAGTTGCGGCCACTCACCGCATCGCGACCAGACACGGGCGGCAACCGAACGAATTGTCCACTTTTTGCTCAGGCAAGCTTGAAAGCGGTAGGACTGTCAACCACCAGCCACTGACGCCAACGTGCAGCCCAACTGGGCACGCACTTTCGCTCACCGAGTTTTGCTATAGTTATGGTAGCTGCGTACGTATAATCCACGAGGGCTAGATGCCAATTTTGCTCACAAAAATCTTTGGGCCCTACCTCTTGGTACAACCCTACGCTGGATACCGTCACATTTGACAAATCCATTCGTATCTATAAGATCCATTTCGTATAGATCTTATTACAAGGATACCCGCCATGGCCATTACCCTAACCGAGGCTGCCGCCAAACAAATCAACACCCAGCTTGCCAAACATGGTAGCGGCGTGGGTCTGCGCGTGGGGGTAAAGCCCGTGGGCTGCTCCGGCCTGACTTATACATACGACATTGCGGACGCGTTGCAAGCGGATGACCAGGTGTTTGATCAGTTTGGTGCCAAGTTGTTTGTCAATGCGCAGGCCTTGAGCAGCCTGGACGGCTCCAACCTGGATTACGTGAGCGAAGGCATGAAAAAAACCTTCCAGTTTGACAACCCCAACGTCAGCAGCACCTGTGGTTGCGGCGAGAGCTTTAACCTGAAGAAGGCCTAGCATGAGCGACACCCTGCAAGACCTGGTCAGCCAGCCCTACCGGCATGGCTTTGTAACCGACATTGCCAGCGACGTGGCGGCCAAGGGCCTGAGCGAAGACACGGTACGCATGATTTCGGCCAAGAAGAATGAGCCCGCCTGGTTGCTGGAGTTCCGCCTGAAGGCCCTGCGCCATTGGCTGACCATGAAAGACCCGGCCTGGGCCAAATTGCAGCACCCGCCCATCGATTTTCAGAACATCAGCTATTACGCTGCGCCCAAGAAAAAGCCCAAGCTGGCCAGCATGGACGAGGTGGACCCGGAACTGCTGCGCACGTTTGAGAAGCTGGGCGTTCCCCTGCACGAGCGCGCCGCCTTGGCCGGCGTGGCGGTGGACGTGATTTTTGACAGCGTATCGGTTGCCACCACCTACAAGGCCAAGCTGGCCGAGGTGGGCATCATTTTTGGCTCGATGTCGGACGCGGTGCAAAACCACCCCGAGCTGGTGCAGAAGTACCTGGGCACCGTGGTGCCGGCGGCCGACAATTTTTATGCCGCGCTCAACTCGGCCGTGTTCACCGATGGTTCGTTTTGCTATATCCCAAAGGGCGTGAAGTGCCCGATGGACCTGTCCACCTACTTTCGCATCAACACCGAAGAAACCGGCCAGTTTGAGCGCACCCTGATCGTGGCCGAAGAAGGCGCCAGCGTGTCGTACTTAGAAGGCTGCACGGCGCCCAAGTTCGACACCAACCAGCTGCACGCGGCTGTGGTGGAGCTGGTGGCGCTGGACAACGCCGACATCAAATACTCCACCGTACAAAATTGGTACGCCGGTGACGAGAACGGCGTGGGTGGTATCTACAACTTTGTGACCAAGCGCGGCCTGGCCAAGGGCGTGAACTCGCGCATTGCCTGGACGCAGGTGGAAACCGGCTCGGCTATTACCTGGAAGTACCCGTCTTGCATCTTGCAGGGCGACAACTCGGTGGGCGAGTTTTATTCGGTAGCGGTAACCAACCACCACCAGCAGGCTGACACCGGCACCAAGATGATCCACCTGGGCAAGAACACGCGCAGCACCATCGTCAGCAAAGGCATTTCGGCCGGACAGTCCAGCAACAGCTACCGTGGGCTGGTCAAGGTGATGCCCACCGCCAGCAACGCGCGCAGCCACTCGCAGTGCGACTCCATGCTGATCGGCCAGAAGAGCGGCGCGCACACCTTCCCCTATATCCAGGTGCGCAACGACAGTGCCACCGTGGAGCACGAGGCATCGACCTCGCGCATTGGTGAAGACCAGCTGTTCTACTTTGCCCAACGGGGCATAGGCGCCGAAGAGGCCATCTCCATGATCATCAACGGCTTCTGCAAAGACGTGTTCCAGCAGCTGCCCATGGAGTTTGCCGTAGAGGCCACTCAATTACTCGGATTGAAACTTGAAGGGAGCGTCGGATGATTTTGCCCAATAGCCCGGTCTTGTTGGACGTGCGCAACCTGCACGCCAACATCAATGGCACACCTATTCTCAAGGGCCTGAACCTCACCATCCGGCGCGGCGAAGTACACGCCATCATGGGCCCCAATGGCTCAGGTAAGAGCACCTTGTCCAAGGTGTTGGCCGGCCACACTGCGTACGAAGTGACAGGTGGCGAGGTGCTGTTTGAAGGCACCAATCTGTTGGAACTCTCGCCCGAGGAGCGCGCACGCGCTGGGGTGTTTCTGGCATTTCAGTACCCCATAGAAATTCCGGGTGTGGGCAACAGTCAGTTTTTACGCCTGGCCTACAACACCGTGCAAGGCGCACGTGGCAAGGAAGAGCTGGACCCGCTGGAGTTTGACGACTTGGTGCGCGAGAAGATGAAGCTGCTGGAAATGCGGCCCGAATTTTTGCAGCGCAGCGTCAACGAAGGCTTCTCGGGTGGCGAGAAAAAGCGCAACGAGATTTTGCAAATGGCCCTGTTGGAGCCCACGCTGGCCATTCTGGATGAGACCGATTCGGGCTTGGACATTGACGCGCTGCGCATCATCTCGCACGGTATCAACCAGCTGGCCCACCCAGAGCGGGCTTTGCTGCTGATTACCCATTACCAGCGCTTGCTGGACCACATCGTGCCGGACTTTGTGCATGTGATGGAGAGCGGTCGTATCAGCAAAACTGGCGGCAAAGAGTTGGCGCTGGAGCTCGAAACTCGCGGCTACGACTGGACAACGCCGCCCACCAGCGTGCCCGCAGCACCTGCCGAGGCGCTGCCATGAACACGGCCACTGCTTCAGGCGGCACGGCTATCAAGGCCCTGCGGTCCGATGCGCTGGAGCGCATGGGTGCACTGGCCGTGCCCACCACCCATGACGAAGCCTGGCGCTTTACCAGTATTGCGGCACTCACCCGCGCCAGCCTGCATGCCGTGACAAAGCCCACGCCTTTGGCATTTGGTGACATTGCGAGCTGGGCCATTCCCGAGGCTGGCCAGCGCATCGTCTTTGTGGACGGCGTGCACGCACCCCAACTCAGCACAAACTCTCCCAAAGACAGCGTGACGGTCTACACCTTGACCCAGGCGCTGGCCACCCACGCAAAAGCGGTCATGCAACACCTGGGCCAGCACGCCCAAGACCCGCAACAGCGCTTCACCGCACAAAACACGGCCAACCTGTTTGATGCCGCCGTCGTCATTGCGCCGCGCAACACCGCCGCCAGCGCCCCGTTGCACTTGCTGTTTGTCGCCACCCAGCCCAACGTCAACAGCTATGCGCGCACCCTGGTGATCGCCGAGGAGGGCAGTGCCCTGACCTTCATCGAAGACTATGTGGCGCTAACCGATGGCGCATACCTGACCAACAGCGTGACCGAGCTGTCAATTGGCGCCAATGCGCAGGTGCATCACATCCGTCTGCAGCGCGAAAGCCAACGGGCCTTCCACATTGCCCGCTGCGCGCTGACGCAGGCACAAGACAGCCACTACCACAGCATCAGCATCGCGCTGGGTGCTGAAATTTCGCGCCTGGACACCACGGCACAGCTGCGTGGCACAGGTGTCCATTGCGCGCTGGATGGCCTGGCCCATATTGCGGGGCAACAGGTCGCCGACACACACACTTGCATCACCCACGCAGAGGCCCACGGCGTCAGCCGGCAGTTGCAAAAGTGTGTCGTCGCCGACACGGCGCATGCGGTGTTCAATGGCCGCGTACAGGTTCACCCCGGCGCGCAGAAAACAGATTCGGCCCAGTCCAGCCGCACGCTGCTGATGGGGCCCAAGGCACAAGTCAACACCTTGCCGCAACTGGAGATTAATGCCGACGACGTGCGCTGCACCCACGGAGCCACCGTGGGCCAACTGGACAGCGAAGAAGTGTTTTACCTGCAAAGCCGGGGTCTCTCGGTTGATGCGGCACGCAGCCTGCTGACCTATGCTTTTGCGGCGGAGGTGATTGCACGCATTCCCATCGCATCGGTGCGCCAGCAACTGCAAGACGCCGTGCTGCAACACGGGAGTGCAGGGCTATGAGCGCCGCCGCCCTCAGCATGGCCGTTCGGGACGCGTTGTCTCCACTTGCAGCAGCATCGCCAACGGCCCCACTCATATCCAGGATGCTGGATATTGAGCGCGTGCGCGCCGACTTCCCCATCCTTGCATTGACTGTTGGCAGCAAGCCCTTGGTGTACCTGGACAACGCAGCCTCCAGCCAGATGCCGATCCCGGTGATGGAACGCCTGCTGCGCTACCAACGCCAGGAGCATGCCAACATCCACCGCGCGGTACATTACCTGTCCGAGACCGCCACCGCCGCCTACGAGGCCGCTCGGTGCACGGTGCAACAGTTCATTCACGCCCGTGAAGCGCGTGAAGTAATTTTTACCAGCGGCACCACGGAGAGCATCAACCTGGTGATGCACGGCTGGGGCCGCAAGTTCATTAACGCGGGTGATGAAATCATCATCACCGTGCTGGAACACCATTCCAACATCGTGCCCTGGCACATGCTGTGCGCCGAGAAGGGCGCCACGCTCAAGGTGGTGCCCATCAACGACGCGGGCGAGCTGCAGCTAGATGTTTATGAGACGCTGTTCAGCGACCGCACGCGGCTGGTTTGCTTGGGCCATGTGTCCAATGCGCTGGGCAGTATCAATCCGGTAAAGGACATGATTGCCACAGCGCACAAACACGGCGTGCCGGTACTGCTCGACGGCGCGCAGGCCGCACCACACTTGCACGTAGACGTGCAAGACCTGGATTGCGACTTCTACGCCTTCTCGGGCCACAAGCTGTGCGGGCCCACTGGCATTGGCGTGCTCTATGGCCGCGCCGAGTTGCTCGAAGCCATGCAACCTTTCAAAGGCGGTGGCGACATGATCCACACCGTCACGCTCGAAAAATCCACCTACGCGCCCATACCCAATAAGTTTGAAGCTGGCACGCCGCCCATTGCCGCTGCGATTGGACTGGCTGCCGCTATTGACTACTTGCAGAGCCTGGGTATGGATGCCATTGCCGCGCACGAGCACAGCCTGCTGCAATACGCCACCGAACGCCTCTCTGCCATGCCCGGTGTGCGCCTGATTGGCACGGCGCGCGAGAAGGCGGCTGTGTTGTCGTTCGCCCTGCAAGGCATTCACCCGCACGACGTGGGCACGCTGCTTAATGCTGAAGGCGTTGCCGTGCGAACTGGCCACCACTGTGCCCAGCCCCTAATGCAACGCCTGGGCGTGGCTGCCACAGCCCGTGCCTCGTTTGCGTTCTACAACACCCCTGCCGAGGTGGACGCACTGGTGGCGGGCATACGCAGCGTACAACAGGTTTTTGCCTGATAGCGGGCAAGGAAGCACCATGAGCGCAGACCCGAAACCCCTGTACCAGGAAGTGATCCTGGACCACAACAAGAAACCCCGCAACTACGGCACGCTGGAACATGCCAGCCACCAGGCCGAGGGGTTGAACCCGCTGTGCGGCGACCACATTTATGTGGCTCTCAATGTGGAAGGCGATGCCGTGCATTCCATCGCCTTCCACGGCGAATCGTGTGCCATCTGCAAAGCATCGGCCTCGATGATGACCATGGCCGTTAAAGGCAAAACCCCTGCCGAGGCCGAACAACTGGTCCATGCGTTTGTGGACATGGCCACCGGCCGCGATCAAACCCCTGGAGCGCCCGCTGCACCTGCGCTCCCCGGTATGGCACGCTTGTCGGTGTTCTCCGGCATCCGGGATCTGCCCATGCGCGTGAAGTGCGCCATCCTGCCTTGGCACACGCTGCAGGCAGCACTCAATAGTCAGACCAGCGTCACCACCGAAGCCCAGGCTGACCCCATGCAAGCCCCCATGGGCGACGCCTAAGCCCTATCCATTGCACCGCTGGAGCGCACCATGCCCAAGATTGCCGACATCGAACCCACCCCCAACCCCAACGCGGTCAAGTTCATCCTGCGCGAGCCGCTGTCCTGGGGCATTGCGCATTCGTTTGAGAACGCCGCGCAAGCGCAAGACAATCCGCTAGCCAGTGCATTGTTTGCCATCGAGCATGTGACCAATGTGTTTTATGTGGACCGTTGGGTCACCGTCACACAAGACGGCACGGTCGAATGGGAAGACCTGGCGCGCGAGGTGGCCGTGCCGATACGAGCCGCACCGGCTGCGGCCGACCAGTCTGCAGCGGCTGTGTTTGCGGCGCGCGAATCATTCGAGCACCTGAGCGAGGCCGACCAGCAGCGCCTGGATGACATCAACCTGATGCTGGACCAGCAAATTCGCCCCTACCTGCAAAGCGATGGCGGCGACCTGCATGTGCTCAGTCTGGTGGGCAACCAGCTGGTGGTGCACTACCAGGGAGCCTGTGGCACCTGCCCCAGCGCTATATCGGGCACGCTGCAGGGTATCCAGAGTCAATTGCGGACGCTGGAACCCGATCTGGATGTGATTGCAGCCTAAAAATTAGACCTTAGCCGCCGCAGGCGCCGCAGCAGTGGTCCACGCCATGCTTGCCTTTGAGTTTGGTCACCGCAACGCGCCAAACTTCAGGGCCGCTTTCCAGGGTTTCCCAGGTAAACAGGTTGGGCTTCTCCAGTTCGAACTGGCTGCGCAAGGTTGTGGGCTCATGGTCGTTGATCAATTCCATGGTCATGTCAACCTCGAGCTGGTCAAACGTCCAGAACACCAGAGTGCGGCGATCTTTCGATGCCATGGGGCGGGTATCAACTTCGACGGCTTGCGTGGTCTGTGTCATGGGGACTCCTTGAAATAATTCAGATGCTATTATAAGATATATAATAGATATAGCTTATAGCTTTTTACGCAGGCCGTCATGTCCACTACACCCGTTCGCCCCACTACCATCCTCATACAACCCAAGGATGCGGCGCCTAAAGCGCCCCCCGCTCCCAGCATGAAGGTGTTTCTGGAGCTGGCTTTTCGTCCGCTGTACCTGGCAGGCACCAGCTGGGCGTTGGTGGCCATCGCCTTGTGGATTTACACACCGGGCTTGCTCACCGCGCCCCTGGGTGGCCTGGCCTGGCACGCGCATGAGATGCTGTGGGGCTTCATTGCCACCATCGCCTTTGCTTTTATGATGACCGCAGGTGCCAACTGGACCGGCATCACCCCCATGGCCGGTAAGGTGCTGGCCTTGGCCTGCGTTCTATGGGTGGTAGCGCGTATTGGATTCTTGCTGCCATTTGAAGCCGCCTTTTGGTTGGCTATGGCCGCCGAGCTATCTTTCTTCTTGTTGGGCTCGGGCGCCATGTTGCGCGCCGTAGCGGTTTCCAAGAACAGCCGCAACTATGCCATGCCAGTCTTCCTGGCGGGTCTGGCTGCTACCGACGCGCTGTATTTGCTGACTGCGCGCGGTGGCGACTATCTGCTGCTGATGCAGCGCTTCAACGCAGGGCTGGTGGTCATGGCCTTGATTGCATTGCTGATTGGTCGCCGCGTTATCCCCTTCTTTGCCATGCGCGCGGTGCACGGTCTGACTCTTCCCACTCAAATGAAGACCGGCTGGGTGCAGCTGGGCGCATGCACGGTAGGCGTCGTGAGCTTATTGGCTGGTATTCCCATGCTGAGCGCCGCTGCGCTGGGCCTGGCCGGCACGCTGGCGCTGGTGCAGATCATCAGCTGGAAACCGCTGGCAGTGCGTGGCAACGCCTTGCTGTGGATTTTGTACGTGGGGTACTCCAGCATCGGCATCGGCTTGCTGATGGCAGCGTTGCAATACGCCGGGGTGGACCTGCCGCGTGTGCTGCCTGTGCACACCATCGCGATGGCAGGCTTCTCGGTGATGATCATTGGCATGGTCACACGCACAGCGCTGGGCCACACCGGTCGTCCCTTGGCCACCGACCGCACCATACGCGCAAGCTACTGGCTGATGCTGATCGCCGTGGCGCTGCGCCTTACTGCCATCGCTGCTACACCCGCCACCGCCACGTTGCTGCATATCGCCGCTGCCGCCTGGATCGCCTCGTTGGCACTGTACCTGTGGCAGTTCACGCCCATGTTGATCCGCCCGCGCAACTAGGCCTGGCAGACCACCGCTACACCCAAGGAGTCTTATGCGCCTGACCACCATGACCGACTACGCAATGCGTCTTTTGATGTACGTGGGGCAAAAGCCTGAACGGCTGTGCACCATCGCCGAGGTGGCGGGCGCCTACGGCATCTCGGAAGCGCATTTGATGAAGATCACCCACCAACTCGCCCTCAATGGCTGGCTGGAAACGGTACGTGGCAGGGGCGGTGGCATGCGACTGGGCGCGGCACCCGCCGAGATCAACCTGGGCGCCGTGGTGCGCAGTATTGAGCCCGATTTTTATCTCGTGGATTGTCTGACCCAAGAAGCCGACTGCAGCCTCACCGGCCGCTGCAAGCTCACCGGCATAATGAGCGGTGCGCTGCAAAGCCTGATGCAGTACCTGGACCGATACACCTTGGCGGACTTGCTGCCGCCCAGCACCCAGATCGAAACTACCTATACGCCGCGTCCACCTTCCGGCGGTCCGCACCGACAGATTCCTGTGGCCCTCGGCTAAGGCTCGCCATGACCCAGCCACCTATCAACCTGCCCCGGGAAAAAGCCACGCTAAAAGCGGTACTGCTGGAAGGCATACACCCTTCCGCTGTGGACGTGTTGCAACAGGGCGGCTACACGAATATCGTAACGCATGCCAAAGCGCTGACCGGTGCAGACTTGCAAGCCGCGCTGGACGGCGCGCACTTTGTCGGCATCCGCTCGCGCACCCAACTCACGGCTGCGGTGCTGGAGCAAGCCCCGCAGCTTGCGGCCATCGGCTGCTTTTGCATTGGTACCAACCAGGTCGATCTGAGAGCCGCCATGCGCCTGGGCATTGCGGTGTTCAACGCGCCGTTCTCCAACACGCGCAGCGTGGCTGAGCTGGTGTTGGCCGAAATCACCATGCTGATGCGCGGCATTCCCGAGAAGAACGCCATCCTGCACCGCGGTGGCTGGGTCAAGAGCGCCGCGCATTCCTACGAGGTGCGCGGAAAGACCCTGGGCATTATTGGTTACGGCCACATCGGCACGCAGATCGGTGTGCTGGCCGAACAACTGGGCATGCGCGTGGTGTTTCGCGATATCGAAGCCAAACTGCCGCTTGGCAATGCGCGGGAAATCGCCAACCTGGACGAGCTGCTGGCCACGTCGGATGTGGTGAGCCTGCATGTACCCGAAACACCACAAACCCACCTGCTGATCGGTGCCAAAGAGCTCGCCGCGATGAAGCCCGGCAGCCACCTGATCAACGCCTCGCGCGGCACTGTTGTCGATATTGGCGCCCTGACTGCAGCACTGGAGTGCCGCCACTTGCACGGCGCTGCCATCGACGTTTTTCCTGCAGAGCCGCAGGGCAATGACGCGGTGTTCTCTTCACCACTCACCAAGTTTGACAACGTGCTGTTGACCCCGCACATTGGCGGCTCCACCTCGGAAGCCCAAGTCAACATTGGTAGTGAAGTGGCGGCCAAGTTGGTTCGCTACGGCAACAACGGCTCCACCAACTCGGCCGTTAACTTTCCTGAAGTGGCGCTTCCCGAGCACACTGGCCGCAGCCGCCTGCTGCACATCCATCACAACGTGCCCGGTGTGTTGGCGCAGGTGAATGAGAGACTCTCAGCCGCTGGCATCAACATCGCGGCGCAGTATCTGAGCACCTTTGAAGACCTGGGCTACGTGGTGATCGACGTGGACAGCGCCGCCAGTCAATCGGCCCTGGACCAACTGCGTAGCGTGCCAGGCACCATCCGCTGCCGCATTCTGTACTGAACGCGACCATGCAACGCGCCGACGCAATCACAACCACATTCGATCCCTCCCAGCTGACCGACGTGATGAAGCCGTCAGCCCCTCAACCCATTTCATCGCTCTGAAAGGAAATCCACCATGTCCCAAGCCTGCAATCACACGACCGCCGAAGCGATCTACCCATTTGACGCACGTGGTGTGGCCAAGCGATTTCGCCATGCAGCCATCTTTGGCGCGCTGGACTCCCTCACGCCGGGCGAGACCATGCGTTTTGTCAATGACCACGACCCCATTCCCTTGCTCAACCAGCTGCAGGCTCGCTATGGTGCTGCCATTGAAATTAGCTACCTACACCGCGAACCCGGACAAATCGTGATCGACTTCGCCAAGCTCTAAATCGACACGCGGACCATAGCTGTGTGACGCAAGTCACAGACTTTGGAGGTAATTGGCGCGTCCAATAGCGGCATTACCACCCAAACAAGGAAATAGCCATGAAACTCAACGTCGGCGGCATTGACCGCATCGCGCGCATCGCCATTGGTCTGGTCTTGATCGGCCTGACCCTAACCGGCAACATTGGTCTATGGGGCTGGCTGGGCCTCGTACCGCTGGCCACCGGTGCCATCGGTTGGTGCCCGCCCTATGCCATCCTGGGGTTCAACACCTGCTCCATGAAAAAGTAACAATACGTAAGACGCTATAAAATGTATAGCGTCTTACGTATGTTTCACGAGGGCTAATGCCCTCTTTTGCATACATAACCTTAGTGTGTAAGGTCATGTTACCGACGTCATCCCGGCGCACATCACCGCGTTATAAGTAGACAAGCCGTTACGTCTAGCGGTATGGGCCTGTTGGCCCACCTGATGCCATGACCACAGCACCTGTCCTGTCCGTTTCTTCCCAGCGGCCCACCGGAGCCGGCACACGCACCTGGAAGGCCCTCGCCGTAGTAGCTGCCAGCCTAACGGCCTTGGTGATCCCGGCGGCCCATGCCGATGAATTCAACACCGTGCTAAGCGCCGGTATTGGTGCGGCAGCGGGGGCGGTTATCGGCCATTCAATCGGTGGGCACCGTGGAGCCCTCATTGGAGCCGGTACCGGCGGTCTAATCGGCGCCAGCGTGGCGCAGCAGCAGGGATACCGCTCAGAGGCGTACATGCCAGCCCAGCCTTTAGGGGACTACTACCAGAGCTACCCCACTTATTCTACCTACCCCACTTACTCGACTTACCCTGCCTACCGCGCACCAACACCCGTCTACTACGCACCACCACGCGTCGTGGTGGTGCGGGCACCGATATACGTCGCGCCACAGTGGCGGCCTGAATACCGCCACGGCTACGGGAACTACTATGGCCGAGGGGGTTGGGATCAGCGCGCCTATGCACCGCCGGTTCGCTATGTGCAACCGATAAGCGATGGCCGCGGTTACCAGGATCACTACCGACGTGGTTAACGCGAACACCGCGATTATTGAGTCAGTTCGACCTCTCCCCCCAAGGCTTCGATCAAGTCAGGAATCAGCTTACGAAGCTCGCCCGTGGCAATGGCCACGTCGGCATCAAAGTGGTCATCCTGGCCATCGGCCGCGCTGGCGGGTGCACCTTCAAACACCGTCTCCAGAAATGCCAGCTTCTTGAGCTGCAGGGATTCGGTCAGCACAAAGGACACCCGGTCTGCCCAGGTCAGGGCCAACCGGGTGGGCAGCTTGCCCATGGCAATGTGCTGGGTTACCTCGTCCGTATCGAGCGCGTGGCGCGTGTAACGCACCACGGCGCGCGACTCATCGGCCGCCTTGAGCTCGCACTCCCGGTCCACGCTGAAGCTGGGAGGTGCATCCTTGCTGGAAAGCCATTCGGCCATGGCGGCAGCGGGTGATGTCTGGGTGTTTACCAGTTGCACCACCAGCCCGTCCACCGCCTTGATCAGGCAGGTCATCACTTCATCCGCTTTGGCCTGGCTGCCGGCATCGGTCAGCAGCAAACCGGCGGCAGGGTCCACCCAGACTTGCACGCTGGACTGTTTGCTAAAGGCCATGGGCAGCAGCGATAGCCGCACCTCGTCACTGATCTCGCGCTTTTCTTTCTTGCCGGGTTTGCGCCCGGTACTGGCCTCGATGTGGTCCACCTGGTCTTGTACCTTGCGCTTGATGACCGAACCCGGCACCACCTTCACCTCCATCGCCAGCTTGAGCAGCCATTGGCCGCCCACCACCTCTACCAATGGGCCATGGGTATGGCCGCGCGGTTCCAACCAGCCGACCGACTTTTCTTGCGTGGCGCCGCACTCCACAAACTGCGCTTCCTGCAGCGCTGCTTCCAGGGGTTCGACCGCAGTCGGCCAGCCTGACACCAAACGGTAAATCATCAAATTCTTGAACACGTATTTGCCTTTATAGATTCGCGGGATTGGCCCGAGGGGTGTATTGTCATCGCTGTGAGGGAGCGCTACTTCGGTCAACTTTACAAAGTGTTATGCGATCGCAATATCCCCGATACACATAACCCGCACACTTCTTCCATGCCAGATCACGATGTCCGTGTAAGGTACCTTCAAAAAGGATGCTCCATGCAAACCACTTCTTTCAAGTCTCTCGTTCTCGCCGGCTTGCTCGCCAGTGCCGGTTTTGCCACCATGGCCCAGCCGGCAGCCGGTCAGGATGGTGGTCGTATGCCCATGGCAGGTACCAACGCAGCCGGCATGCACCAAGGTGGCCCCATGGGCGGCATGCACAACCGCATGGGCTCCGCAAAATGGGAAGCCAAGATGGCGAAGCGCCAGGATGCACTCAAGGCCAAGCTCAAGCTCGCGCCTGAGCAGGAAGGCGCCTGGACAACCTTCACCACCGCCATGAAACCGCCCGCTCGCGGGGATATGAAGCGCCCGGACCGTGCAGAGATGGAAAAACTAACTACTCCTGAGCGCATTGACAAAATGCACGCCCTGCGCACGGAGCGCATGGCGGCCATGAATGCCGCCATGGACAAGCGCGAAGATGCGACAAAGACTTTCTACGGCGCGCTCAATGCCGACCAGAAGACGGTATTTGATGCCGAACATGCCCGCATGGGTGCTCACTACGGCGATCGCCACAGCTGGCGTGGCGCAGGGTACAAGGGTGGCGACAAGCCAGCCAAGTCTCAGTAAAACTTCCGCTTACGCCAGCAGCGTCTTGAGTTCGCCGCTGGTAATCAACTTATCCAAATCATTCGCACCCCCAACCAGGGTGCCTTTGACAAAAACCATGGGTAGCGTGGGCCAGCCGGTCCACAGTTTCAAGGCATTGCGCTCGCGCCACTGGCTGAAATAGTTGCCATAAGTCAGGTAGTGATATGGCACACCAGCAGCGTCGAGCAGCTTGCGGGCCTTCTTTGGAAACGGGTTCTGCCCCATACCCACCACCACCACGGCGTGCGTGCCCACGGCCGCCTGCACTTCCTTTACGATGGCCTGTTGGTGGGAGGCCACCCTCTCGCGGATGGCGGGGTGGATGCGGGATTCGTCAAGTATGGAACGCGGCATGCTGAGTTTCCCTAGGTTGCTGCAAAAACGACCATTATCGACGGCTGCAAATCTATGCGCCGCTCACTTGATGGATATCAAACCGCTATAGTGTTTGCAGATCTACACTGCGCCGCTTGGCGCCCCATCGCCATGCCCCAGTCTCTCACCATGCTACCTACGGTGCGTACCATTTCCCTGCAGCGTCCATTGGTCTGGCTGGTCTATGCCTGGCGGGACATGGCGTGCGTGGGTTGGCTCAGTTTTGCCCACGGCCTGGTGTTGGCCTGCGCTGGTGCGGCCATCGTGGCCGTGGCCGGCCAGCGCTTTTGGCTGCTGGCCGGCGCACTCTCGGGGTTTTTAGTCATTGCACCGGTACTGGCCACCAGTCTGTACGCGCTGAGCCGCAGTGTGGAGCGCCATGAGCAGGTCGGCATGGGCGTGGTGATGAAAACCTGGCTCAACTGGCAAAACAGCCACTTCAACAAATGGGGCAACGATTACTGGTGCATGGTGCAGTTTGGTGCGCTGCTGGCCTTGGCCGCTACCGGTTGGGTGGTGACGTCTGCTGCCCTCATCACCTTGCTGGCACCCGTGCCCATCCTGGGGCCCCTGGACTTTGTGCACCATGTGGTGCTGGCTCCAGACAGCCGCTTGTTTGCGCTCTGGCTGGCGCTGGGGGGTATCCTGGCCGCGCCCCTGTTTGCTTCCAGCGTGGTGTCCATGCAGTTGCTGCTGGATCGCCGCGTTACCCTGATGCAGGCCGTTCTGACCAGCTGGCAGGTGGTGCTGGCCAACCCCATCCCTCTGGGCCTTTGGGCAGCATTGATCATGCTGTTTACCCTGATGGGACTGGGCTCCTTGTTTATTGGGCTGATTGCGGTGGTACCCATGCTGGGTCACGCCAGCTGGCACGCTTACCGTGATCTGGTAGATGCCAGCAACTTACCCCTGCGCGATTAGGCGCCTGTGGCGTCCACTGGATACGGAACCCTAAATGTTTGGTTTTACGGAAGAACAAATTGCAAGCTTTGGCCTGACCTTCGGCGTGGGGGCCTTCATGCTCTACATGCTGTTCATCATTGGTCACCTGGCCTGGGAATCCAAGGCCGGCAAGTTTGGCACCTTTGTGATTTTTTTAGGTCTGGCCTTTGGCATGGTGGGTTTCGTGGCCAAAGGGCGTTATCCAGTGGTACATGACCAAATAAGGATACATAAACCGTGAGAACGTTTTACGCATTCCTCTCAAACCAACGTCGACTTTTCCTCATTCTCGCTGCCTCTGCCATGGTTGCAATTTTGGTTTCCGTTGCAGCTGCGTTGTACTTTTCCGGCTCGAAGGAGCAAGCCGTTGCGGTGTTGGCGAAGGATGAAATTGTCATCCTAAGAACACCTGGCGGAATGCTTGAGGTGAGCACTCTTATTCGAAACGAGGTGTTTCAATGGAGCACTGAATACACGTGCCTTCCACTGGATTGTGGGAAGCTTTTTGGAAAAACAATTTCTGAGGTTCGTGTGCCAGTTCACTACACGTACCGAATTCCACTTGCAGCACAGTGGAGCTTAAAACGGGTGGGCCAGCATTTCGAACTTGCCGCGCCGACGCCACAACCAAAATTGCCGGCAGCGATTGATGTCAAAAAGCTTGAGATTCGCACAGACAAGGCTTGGTTTTCACCCGACAAGACTGAACACAGGGAATCAGTCATTCGCAACATTGGGCCAGAATTCGATCGAAGGGCACAACAACAGAAGTACCTGGACGCCCAGCGCGATGATGCCAAAAAAACAGTCGCGGAGTTTGCACAAAAATGGATGCTCGCACAAGGTGTAGCGACAAACCTGCGTGGCTATCCGATTCGCGTCAGTTTCCCGGATGATCCGCGTCCGCAGTAATTGCTATCAACCAAACGGTCGGATGCCTATCAGCAGGCCGTGCAGCTTAAAGGCAAACGCAGCCCAGGCCACAACGCCCAACACAACCGCAATAACCGTACCAGACACTGTACCGGCTGGGTACTGGGTGCCCGCAGCGCGATCACGCCGGCGTGCCGATATAAAGTCCAGCACTCCCCAGGCCAGAAAACCACCAAACAGCAATACATGGGCCAGGGTGCCATTGGACAATAAATGGGCCAGCGCCCATGACTTGACCCCCAACACCATGGGGTGGTGCAACCGAGCCTTGATGCCGTTGTGCGGCACGTAGGCCGCGGTTACCAACACAAAGGCCACTAGCGTTAATAGTGAGGCGGCGTGGCGCATGGCCGCCGGCGGTGTCCACAATATGGTGGGGGTTTCACGAGCCACGCCAAAGCCATAGACGATCAGTCCCAAACCCAAAACGGAAGCGATAGAAAACAGGCCTTTGTATGTTCCTTCACCCACACTGGCCAGGGTACGGGCACGCCAGCCATCGGCCACAATACGCACCGAGTGCACACCCAAAAACAGAATCAATCCAGCAACCAAATACACCATAAGAATTTTCCTAAAAGTTAACCGGTAATCACGCGGTTCTTGCCCGATCTTTTTGCCAGGTACATAGCCTTGTCGGCCCGCTTGATGACATCATTTCAAGTTCTATTAATGACCTTTTTGGTTGGTTTAAGCTGCAATCGGTTCATGGTTTGGCCAGAAATTCCTTGAGTGCCTCCACCGTCTTCTTAGGATCTTCCTCGTGCGGTACATGGCCCAAATCATCAAAAACTACCAGCTTGGAGCCGGCAATGTCCAAAGCGAAACGTTTTCCATTGTCCAGCGGAATCAGGTGGTCCTTGTCGCCCCAGAGAATCAGTGTGGGTAATTTTAATTTTGAAATTTGGTTTTCATCCCCGCTGAGCCCTTGGTCCATCCGGTAAGCCAGCGCCTCGCGATTACCCGCGCGCAAGGTCAATTCGTAATACCGGTCTACCAATTCACGCGTCACTTTGCTGGGGTCACCATAGACATTGCGCACGCTGCTGTCCACCACACCGCGCGGCAGCACATGTTCCATCAGCACACGCAAACCCGGCATGCGGGCAATGCGAAACCCAATAGGTATAGAAGTCGGCACAAAGGGATAGCCAGCTGCATCCACAAGCACCAGTTGGCGTACGCGCTCTGGATGACTTAGCGCCGTCTCCCAGGCAATTTGGCCGCCCAGCGAATTACCTGCCAATACAAAACGTTGCACTCCCAACTTGTCCATAACCGCGACAACGAACCTCACATAGGCGGCAATGGAATAGTCGTTGTGGGGATCGGGTCCGGTCAGGCCAAATGCGGGTAGATCAAACCGGATAACACGGTGTTCATCCTTCAAGCTTGCAACCCATCCATCCCATGTATGCAGGCTGGCCGAAGTGCCGTGTAACAACACGATGGGTAAAGGGTCATTGCGAGAACCCTCGTCCCGCAAATGGACCTGCATGCCACCCACCTCCACAAATTTTGAGGGCGGCTGGGCCCAGCGGGCTGATAGCTGCGCGACCGTGCGGTCTGACGCCCAGGTTGCCAACAGACCGGCAACCAAAAATACGCCGCTCGCCAGCAATAAAACACCCAAGATACGAATAATCAGTTTCATAGGCCCGAACTCTACACCCCAGTTACAAAAATTTGTCAAAGTACAAAGCTGTGGATAGTTTTAACGCAAACAACTAGTTATCCACAACGTTGGCTAAATAGAAAAAGTTGTCCCTTTTGTTGGTACAACCCGAAAGCATAGTCACCCACAGGTGTTCATCTTGTGCAAGTCCTTGATTCATCGGAATAAAGTTGCTTTGTGCACAACAAGCTGCTTTGCTTATCTACTACTACTATGTTTTCTATATAGATTAAAGACAATAGAGAAGAACAAGTCTCACCAAATATTAAACTTGTCCAGACCTACGGCGTTGCTGTTTATGCGCTTGTGAAAAAGAAGCCACCAGTCGCCAGGTTTCGCGCCTTGCAATCAAGTAAGATTCGCCGACTTCGGGTTTACCTTCCCTGTTCTTCACTTCATGCTCCCGTATTTTTAAAACTTCATGTCTGTTTTTTCCCCGAGCCATCGAGCGGACCAGGTGCCTGCATCATTCGAAATCAAAAGTGCCCAGTTGCCCTTGGTTGCGCTTCTACTGAAGTCCAGTGATGTGGATAGGGTGGCGAAGGATCTGCTGGCGCAATTTGGTAGCCAGGGAGAGAGTCCTGATTTTTTTGACCATGACGCGCTGGTCATTGATTTTTCGCACTTGGACCCGCAAACCCCCGTGTTTGATCTGGTACCTTTGCTCAGGGTTTTGCGAACCTGTAGCCTGGTGCCGGTTGCGGTGCGCGGGGCCAGTCCTGATGCCATGGCAGCGGCTTTGGCCGTGGGTTTGGTAGAAGCACCGGTTGAAATTCATCGGGCTCGTCCGATTGCCGAAGTACCGGAAACCGTGGCTGTGCAGGAAATTGTGAGGGAAGTGGTCCACGAGGTGGTGCGTGAAATTCCTGGTCCTGGCACTATGGTGATTGATAAACCTTTGCGCAGTGGACAAAAAATTTATGCACGGGGTTGTGATCTGGTCGTGCTGGCCATGGTCAACCAAGGGGCAGAGGTAGCGGCAGATGGCAACATTCACGTTTATGCGCCCTTGCGCGGCAAGGCCATGGCGGGTGCGCGTGGCAATACCGAAGCACGTATTTTTTCGTTGTGCATGGAACCCGAGCTGATTTCAATTGCGGGTATTTACCGCACCAGCGAAAACGCTCTGCCATCCACTGTCCACGGCAAGGCCGCTCAAGTGCGTTTAAGCAACGACGGCCAAGACAAACTCATTATTGAAGCTTTGAAAGCTTGAGGAAAACTATGGCAAAAATTATTGTGGTGACGTCGGGTAAGGGTGGAGTGGGTAAAACCACCACCAGTGCCAGTTTTGCAACTGGCCTGGCCCTGCGCGGCCACAAGACTGCGGTAATCGACTTTGACGTGGGCCTGCGAAACCTGGATCTGATCATGGGTTGTGAGCGCCGCGTGGTGTATGACCTGGTCAACGTGATCCAGGGCGAAGCTAATTTGAACCAGGCGTTGATCAAGGACAAACAATGCGAAAACCTGTTCGTGCTGGCCGCCTCGCAAACCCGCGACAAGGATGCACTGACGCAAGCTGGCGTGGAAAAGGTGCTTTCTGATCTAGCCGCCATGGATTTTGAATTCATTGTTTGCGATTCGCCAGCGGGCATTGAAACCGGTGCTTTGATGGCCATGCATTTCGCTGATGAGGCCCTGGTAGTGACCAATCCGGAAGTATCTTCCGTGCGCGATTCCGACCGTATTCTGGGTATGTTGGCCAGCAAGACCAAGCGCGCAATAGAAGGTGGCGAACCCATCAAGGAACACCTGCTGATTACCCGCTATAACCCTTCACGGGTGGACCAAGGCCAGATGCTGTCGCTGGAAGATATTCAGGACATTTTGCGTATCAAGCTGATTGGGGTGATTCCCGAGAGCGAATCGGTTTTGCAGGCCTCCAACCAAGGTTTGCCAGCGGTACACCTGCAAGGCAGTGATGTGTCCGAAGCGTACAAGGATGTGATTGACCGCTTTCTGGGTGCCGACAAGCCTATGCGCTTTACCGAAGCACCCAAGCAAGGACTATTCAAGCGCATATTTGGAGGCAAATAAACCATGGCCTCTTTACTTTCGTTTTTTTTGGGTGAGAAAAAATCAACTGCTAGTGTTGCCAAGGAACGCTTGTCGATTTTGCTGGCCCACGAACGCGCCGGACGCAATGCCTTGCAGCCAGAAAAACTGATGGAACTGCAACGTGAATTGGTGGCAGTGATCAGCAAGTACGTGAAGGTGAACCCGTCCGACATCAAAGTCATTCAGGGACGTGAGGACAATCTTGAAACCCTGGAAGTCAAGATTGAACTTCCAGAAAGCCGTTAAACCGGTTTTCCTTAAGCCCGCACCAGTCGCAACTGCGTGATCTCGGACGGCGCCCCAAAGCGTTTGGGTGGCCCCCAATAACCGGTGCCACGGCTGGTATAGACCCATAAGTCGCGTAGCTTGTGCAGGCCAGCAGTGAACGGTTGCTGGAGGCGCACAAAGTGGTTCCAGGGCCAGAACTGGCCACCGTGGGTGTGACCAGACAACTGCAAATCAAAACCCGCTTGGGAAGCCGCCTCTGCGCTGCGCGGCTGATGCGCCAGCAAAAGCTTGAAGACTGCATGTTCCGGTGCCCCCTCCAGGGCTTTTTGTGGATCGCTGCGGTGGCTCTTGTCAAAATAGTGGGCGTTGTAATCGGCCACACCAGCAACCACCACCACAGCGGGTTCAGGGTCCTGGGTATCGGTGCTGTGATGGATAAGGACATGCTCGTTCATCAGCACGCGCACACCCAAGCTGCGCAGGGCAGTAATCCAGCTATGGGCACCCGAGTAGTACTCATGGTTGCCGGTTACAAAAAAGGTACCGTGGGTGGAGCTGAGTTGCGACAAGGGCTGGATGTGGTGGCCCAGTTCATTGACGCTGCCGTCTACCAAATCACCAGTGATGGCGATCAGGTTGGCGTTTAGTCCGTTGACCCGATCCACGATGCGCTGCACGTAGCGTGTCTTGATGGTGGGGCCAACATGGATATCGCTGATCTGCGCCACGGTAAAGCCTTGTAGGGTCTCGGGCAGGTTGGCGATGGGCACATCGACCTGTACCACGGCGGCGGTACGGCGCGCGTTCCAAAACCCCAGTGCGGTGGCGAGCAACGCCAATATTGGCAAAGCCAAAGCCGTTTCGGTATGGAGGTGGGCCAGCGACACGCTGCCGGGCGATGCGGCATCTACCAACCAAGCCAGGGCCAGCAGCAGTTCTCGCAACACTGTGAGCACCAGCAACGATGAGAACAGGCCCATGCACAACAGCCCCAACCAGGTCAGCCATTCGGACAGCGGGGGTTTGGCCACGATGCGCGCCAGCAAGCCCAGCGGCACCAGCAGGGCGCTGATCAGCAAGGCTACCCATAGGGAAGTACCCAACGCCATATTGACGGTTGCCAGATCGGGAGCCACGCGCCAGCCAATGAACGCGTGCAGGACCAGTGAAAGCAGAAGAACGGGGGCCAGGGCCATAGAAATTGCCAGGCTGAAAAAAGCGCGGCACAGTGGTAAAGGGTATAGATGGTGACCTGCTGTGGCGCTTCAAGGTGGCGTTTACAAATCTTTAACGACTTTACCAGTCAGGTTAAAGCGTTCTTGATGCTGGGAAATCAAACCCTGTGGCCCATAACTTTGTTCAGTGAATTCGGCGTGGTCCGCGTGCACGGCCACCACGCTGCAGGCCCGTGTGCCGTAGGTGGGTGTGGCAATGAAGGCGGCAGACAGCGCGCGTTCCAGTTCCAGTGGGACACCGGTGCGTGGCAGGGCTTCGTCATGTGCCAAATCGCGGTTGTGCAGCAACGGTAGTAGCTGGTTGGCCTGCAGTTGCTGGTGCTCAATCTGGGTTTCCAGGGCTTGGCGCAGGCGGGTCAACTTGGGCCAGGGGGTGTGAAAGTTGGCATTGGAGACGGCTCCAATGCCTGGTTCCATTTTTAGGATGCGAGCGCCCCGGCTTTCCAGCCCCATCAGCTGTGCGCCGTCGAACACCAGCAGGTTGAACGGGTTGTAGTTGGCGGCGTTTTGGCGCAATTGCGCCAGATACGCGCCAGCTGGACTATCGCTTTGCAGAAAGCCCGCCACCAATTCACCGCGAGAGGGTGCGTCCGTGCGTTGTGCTTCAACGGTGTGGTAGTTGGTGAGGGCCGCCAGTCGGCCACTGCGGCTCACACCCAGCCAGGTGCCGCCGCCCTGCAGGTCTTTGCCAGCCAGCACACGGGATTCTTTGGCACCATTGGCATCCCACCAGTGCAGGGGCAGGGCTGCGCGGGCATAGAACTCGTCGCGGTTGGACAGCAGCAGCAGCCGGGTGGTTGGGTTGTGGGGTTGCCAGTTCCAGGCGATCAGGCACATGGTAAGGCCTTATGGTTCAGTCGGGGCTGGTGGACAAGGCCAGCGCAGTCCTGGAGACGACCTGGCGCATCACAAAGCTGGAGTGCACACCGGTTACGCCCTCAATGCGGGTCAGCTTGTTTAGCAGCAGGGTCTGGTAATGGTCCATGTCGCGCACGATCACCTTGAGTTGGTAGTCGGCGTCCTGCCCGGTGATAAGCAAACATTCCAGCACCTCGGGCAACAAGCCCACGGCAGCGTCAAAGTTGGCAAAGCGCTCGGGCGTGTGCAGGTCCATGGAAATGTGGATCAGCGCCATGAGCGTAAGGCCCAGCTTGCGTGCGTCCAGCAGGGCACGGTAGCCGACGATCAGGCCGGCTTCCTCCAGCGCGCGCACCCGGCGCAGACAGGGCGAGGGCGACAGACCAATGCGGTCGGCCAGATCCTGGTTGTTGATGCGGCCATCAACCTGCAGCACTTCCAGGATTTGGCGGTCATAGCGATCTAGCTTCATGTGGATAGCTTAAATATACAAATTTAAAGCAGAGTATGCCAAATATTGAATATTTATGGGCAACAACGCAATTGTCTGCCATGGCCATCGGTCTACACTGGATGCAACTGCTACCAACAGCCCCAACACAGCAACACCGGCCACAAGCCACCGTTGTGCAGACAGCCCCACAAGGGCCACGCCGCAAAGCCAAACCTCCCCGGGCACATCCACGGCCCGGGGCCTGTCTTCTCACTGTCCCCCCCAGACACACACGGGATCAAGGCGCCGGCCGGGTACCTTCCAGAAAGGCTACCACCATGCGGGCTACATCTTCGCCTTCGTGGCCGTGTTCCAGGCTGGCGCGGCTGGCCTGGTATTTTTCTTCACCGAGCATGTCGCGGCGCTTGTCGATCAGGTGGGCGCTTAAGCTTTCTTCAAATTCAGGATGGGGCTGGATGCAGAACACGGCGTCACCCACCGTGAACGCCGCCACCGGGCAAAAGTCGCTGCTGGCCACCAGCGTGGCGCCGGGTGGCAATTCCAACACCTGGTCCTGGTGGCTGGCCAAGAGGGCAATTTGCGTGCGATCGGCCTGGTGCGGCAGGTCGGGGCGGTGCCAGTCATAGGTCATGCGCCCAGCGCCCCAACCTTGCGGTGCACGGCCGACCGGAGCGCCCATGCACAAGGCGATGAGCTGGTGGCCAAAACACACGCCAACCATTTTCTTGCCCGATTGCAACAGCGCGGTGACCTGCCGGCGCAATTCCACCACCCACGGTTCATCGGAAAACGAATCGGCCCGGCTGCCGGTCAAAAGCACGGCGTCATAGGTGTCAAACGACGCCGGGTACTGGCCATGTTGGGTGTTGAACACGTCCATGGTCCAGTCGACGCCCACGCCTTCGAATAATCGGATGAACAGGGCGCCAAAGCTGGAGTAGGTCTCGTGCAGATGGCCTTCCAGAATGTCGTTGTCAAGAATGCAAAGTTTCATAGCTATCAATTTGTTAGCTGAACAATCAATGAATACAAGGGCTAGCGTGCTCTTCTGGCTTTAACTGCTGCCGCCAGCTGCTGCAAAACCGGTATGGTTTGCTCCATGCTGATGCAGGCATCTGTAACCGAGACGCCGTGCTTCAGCGGCGCGCCGGGCACGATGTCCTGGCGGCCTTCCTGGAGGTGGCTCTCAATCATGATGCCGGTGATGCGCTGGTCTCCGGCTGCAATCTGGGCCGCCACTTCGGACGCCACCACGATCTGGCGTGCGTGCTGCTTGCTGCTGTTGGCGTGGCTCACGTCAATCATCACCTGCTCGCGCAGGCCGGCGGCCTTGAGCAAGGCGCAGGCGGCGTCCACGTCGGCCTTGGCGTAGTTGGTTTGCTTGCCACCACGCAAAATCACGTGGCAGTCGTCATTGCCACGGGTCTCAAAAATAGCGGTCTGGCCCATCTTGGTCATGCCCATGAAGGCGTGTGGCGCCTTGGCCGCCTGGATGGCATCAGTGGCGACCTTGATGCCGCCGTCGGTGCCGTTCTTGAAACCCACCGGGCACGACAGGCCGCTGGCCAGCTGGCGGTGGCTCTGGCTCTCGGTGGTGCGTGCGCCAATGGCGCCCCAACTGACCAGTTCGCTGATGAACTGGGGCGAGAGCAGGTCCAGAAACTCGGTGGCCACGGGCAGGCCCAGTTCCAGCACGTCCAGCACCAGCCGGCGGGCCATTTCCAGGCCTTCGTTGATGGCAAAGCTGTCGTCCAGGTGCGGATCGTTGATGTAGCCCTTCCAGCCCACCGTGGTGCGGGGTTTCTCGAAATACACGCGCATCACCACCAGCAGGTCGTCCTTCAGTGCATCGGCCTGGCGCTGAAGCTGGCGCGCGTATTCCATGGCCTGGTCATGGTTGTGGATGGAGCACGGCCCCACCACCACGATGAGGCGGTCGTCCTGGCCGTGCAGTACGTTGGAGATGGCGGCGCGGCTAATCTCCACCAGCGCCTGGGCGGCTTGCGGCACGGGCAGCTTTTCTTCCAGCAGGGCCGGGGTGATGAGGGGACGCACGGCGCTGATGCGGGTGTCGTCGATGCGGGTGGAGTCGTGGGTGGTCAGGCGCGCAGTGTGGGTGTTCGGCATACTATGAAATCGATAGCTACTTGTGTAGATTGGACGAGGGCTGGGTTGTACTTTGATGCTATTTTATGTGGATAGCGCTGGGTACCAGTTTGTAAGGGTCGTTTGCGGCTGTCACCCCAGGCAAAGCCCTGGGTGACAGAGCTGGGTTGGCGCCTTACGCTTTGTCCAATCAGGAGCCGGCATTGAGTAACTTCAGCGTATTTGACTATTGCAACCGTGACGCCAGCAACTACAAGGCCTGACCATGTGTGGCACACCTTTCATGCGCTGCGACTTGCCGAGTTTGATGAAGTTGACGGAGCGGCCTTTGACACTCTTGAAAACTTCATCGCGCGCATTGGCGCAATATTGCAGTGGAACGAGCAGTTGTCGGCCCATTGGGGCGTTTGAGTGTTGAAGTAGCTTCGGCGTCCCACCTGGCATACTGACTCTTGCAACCGGAGGGACGAGTCATGGCCACAGAAGCCGCCGCACGTAATAACTGGACGAGAGCGCAGACATTGGCGGCGTTGCACGTCTATTTGCAGCTACCGTTTGGCCAGTTGCACCAACGCAATCCCAAGCTCATTGAACTCGCGCAATGGATTGGCCGTACACCCGGTTCCATCGCATTGAAGCTGGTCAATTTGGCCAGTCTTGATCCAGTGATCGTTGCCAGTGGGCGTAGCGGCATGGGCAATGCTTCCGCATTGGATAAGCAAATCTGGAATGAACTACAAACCAACTGGGACGCTGTGGCGCTGGAGGCTGCTGCTGAATATGACGGTCTTGCAAGGCGCCATGAGGTTCAACCCGATGCAGGTTTGCTGGAAGAGTGGCCAACTGCCGAGGAGTTGTCGATTTTGGAAGAAGGTAAGACCCGGAGTGCCACTGTGCTAGTGCGGGTCAATCAGGCACGCTTCCGGCGTGCGGTGCTTAGCAGCTACAACGCGACCTGCTGCATCAGCGGTCTACAGCACGAAAAGCTGGTCATTGCCAGCCACATCGTGCCGTGGAGTGAGGACACCCATAACCGCCTCAACCCGCAAAATGGTCTGTGCCTGTCTGCCCTGCACGACCGAGCGTATGACCAAGGGTTGATTACGGTGATGCCCGATTTCACGGTCCGCGTGTCGTCCCAAGTGAAAGCCAACAAGGGCGATAGCTTCATCACGGAAAGCCTATTGCGTTTTGATCGGCAACGCATTCGTTTTCCAGAGCGTTTCGGCCCTTCGCCTGCGTTTCTAACATGGCACGCACGGCGGTTCGGATTCCTATGAAATTGCGATCATTTGGATGCGGCTAAACCAACCCGTGCCGCTCCATTACCTCCCGCCATGCCGCTAGCTTGCGCTCAAAGGTCCAACTGGCATTCGCCGGACTGGTGCTGGGGAGCTGGTAGACCGGCAGGCCCAATGTGCGCGTGTGGCGGGCGTGCTTGAAGCTCTCGCCACCGTTGTGGGCGATAGCAGCTAGCTGCGGCAGGTGTAGCGCGGCGATGTCGTTGGGCACGGCGTGGCGGATGGCGGTGTCCAGACTGCCTTCGCGCTCGCAGGATGCGTACACATCCCATACGCCCAGTCCGTGCTCCAGCAACCATTTGCTCCGCTTTTCATAGCTATCCAAGCTTGTTTCACGAGGGCTCGCAGGCCAAATGGCTTGCAGTAGTTTCCAGAACTGGTTTTGTGGATGGGCGTAGTACTGCTGCAGTTGCAGCGAGCGCACGCCGGGAAAGCTGCCCAAAATGAGCACGCGGGTGTTGGGTGACACGATGGGCGCAAGCCCCTGCAGCACCAGCACAGCGGTGCCTATCGGTGAAACGCCGCGGCCGTAAACGCAACTTCCAGCAAATAGTCCGGGCTGGCCATTTCGGCGCTCACGCACACCCGCACGGGCGCACAACCCTGGGGCAGCCACTGCGCCCACACGGCGTTGAACGTTGCGCGGTCACTCATCTGCTTGAGGTAGATGGTGGCCTGCAGCAGGCGGCTCTTGTCGCTGCCGCACAGGGACAGCGTGCGCTCGGCCTGGGCCAGCAGGGCCAGGGTTTGGCTGGTGATGTCGGTGCCGCTTTCGGGCACTTCCACAAAGTAGGCTGTGCCGTTGTGCACCACGGCGTCGGACCATTGGGGTTGGGGGTTGATTCGCTGGATCATGGCTGTGACTTTTGGTTGGCGGTGTTTGTGCGCTAGCAATTTTATAGCTATCTACGCATATTGGACGAGGGCTACAACCCCATTTTGCCATCTACGACAATGGTGACCATGACCGATTACGTACGCTTGTGGTTTCGACTGGTGCCAGCCTATGCCGCCGGTTATTTTTTGTCCTATGGGCTGCGCAGCGTCAATGCAGTGATTGCGCCGGAGCTGATGCAGGAACTGAACATTTCGGCGGCGGGGTTGGGGCTGCTGACATCGGCCTATTTTTTGGGATTTGGGCTGTTCCAGTTGCCGCTGGGCCTGTTGTTGGACCGCTTTGGTCCGCGCCGGGTGGAAGCCGCCCTGTTGCTGGTGGCCGCCAGTGGTTGCACCCTGTTTGCCCTGGGCACCCATTTGCAGGCATTGGCCCTTGGTCGGGCGCTGATTGGGTTGGGGGTTTCGGCCTGTTTGATGGCCAGTTTCAAGGCCTTTAGCCAGTGGTTTCCCATTGACCGCCTGCCGGCGCTGACCGCCACCATCATGGTTGCTGGCGGCTTGGGTGCGCTGTCGGCCAGCGTGCCGGTGGAGGCGGCGTTGCCGTTGCTGGGTTGGCGCGGTGTGTTCTTTTTGGTGGCGGCGCTGCTGGTACTGGCCTCCGGTTTTTTGATGACGATGCCGGACCATCAAGGCGCAGCACACCGGGAGTCGTTTGGCCAGCAGGTCCGCACGCTGGGCAGCATCTACAGCAACCGCCACTTTTGGCGTTTTGCGCCCCAGGGCTGTGTGACGGTGGGTGGCTTCATGGCGATCCAGGGTTTGTGGGCGGTTCCTTGGCTGATGGACGTTCATGGCGCCACGCGCAGTGAGGCGGCCAACGTGCTGTTTTTGATGGCGCTGGCCATGCTGGCCGGGTTTTTGTTTGTGGCCACCTGCTCTGGTTTTTTGGCGCGCCGTGGCATTTCCCCCATGCTGCTGCTGACCGTGGGTATGGGCCTGGCGTTGGTGGTGGAGCTGGCCATTCTGTTGGATTGGGCCCATCCCAGTTGGCTGTGGCCGCTCTTGGGTCTGTCGTTCAGCCTGGGCAATATTGCCTATTCGCAACTGACGGCGGCTTTTCCGGTGGCACTGTCGGGGCGGGTCAATACTGCACTGAACCTGGTGGTGTTTGTGGGTGCCTTTGGCCTGCAATGGGGCATTGGCGCTGCGGTGGATGCCTTTGTGGACGCTGGGGGCCTGACGCGGGCCAATGCCTTTCGCGCCACGCTGGGCGTGTTGCTGGTAGCGCAGACGCTGACCTTTGCCTGGTTTTTGGTGCCGGTAAAGCGCGCAAGCCACTAGCGGGTGGGCGATTGGGCTTTGTTTGTGCCAATCGGTATTGACTTTGGTCATTTGGTGAAAGAATGGCGGTTACCTCGGCCTTTATTTTTGGGACACCATGAAGCACGTTGTCAGTATCAGCTTGGGCTCCAGTAGCCAGGATTTCGATTTCATCACCGATTTTTTGGGCGAGAAGCTGCATGTGCGGCGCATTGGCACCAATGGCAGCACGGCAGAAGCTGTCAAGTTGATCAAGCAGTGGAATACAAAGGCCGCTGCCATTGGTCTGGGCGTGCTCAAGGACCATTACAAAGTCGGGTCTCGCCGCTTCATCGAGAAAGACAGCGCGCGCCTGTTGGCCGTGGCCACCCGGGTGCCGGTCACGACCGGTGGGCGGTTAAGTGACATTTTTCAGGAGTGGGCGGTACGCCACGCCCAGACGCATCTGGGCAGCTTCTTCAACAACGCGCGGGTATTGTTCTTTTCCGGCTTGACCGACTACAAGCTGGCCTTGGCAATGGCAGAGCACACCGGCAACCTGCAGTTTGCCGATCCGCTTTTGCAACTGGGCGTGCCCAAGCTGCTGGGTTCGGTGGAAGCGCTCAACCTGTATGCGGACGGTGCCCATTACGTGAAGGATTGGACGCTTCCCGCCGCCATGGCTTCTGGCCCGGTGAAGGAGTGGACGCGTTTTGTGCTGCGCCGGGCCATGCAAAAGGCCAGCGTCATTGTTGCGCCGGTGCACGAGCTGGATGACTTTGGCCTGGAGGAGTTGGGTGGCAAAACGGTGATTACCGCCACGGTGAATGATGAGCGTATCGCCCAACTGCGGGACAAGGGCGTTGCCACCATCATCGACGGCTCGCCCGTGATGCACGGCCACGTGTTGGGCGCCAATCTGCTGGACGCCATGGTGCTGGCGGCCACCGGCAAAAAGCCCAAGGAGATTTTGGAGGACGATTACCTGGAGATCATCACCGGCCTGCATTCTGAGCCACGCATCATCCACCCCAATGGTTTTCAGCGGATCAACCGCTTTGCTTTTGTGATCCACCCGTTGTCGCAGGAGTATTTTAAAAAGGTCAAGCCCATCGAGTTGTTGTCGCAGGTGTCGCCGCCGGTGCTGATGAACTCGCTGGAGAAAGTCATGGCCTATGCGCCGCCCTTCGTGTATTCACGGGTGACTGGCATTCAGTCACCCACTGGTGTACAGGCTGAAGGGTGGCTGATTTCGGTGGGCGGAACCCCCAAGGAGATCATGCGGCACAGCCCCGAGTTCACCTACCGGCGTTTGCTGGATGCGGCCGCCATGGCGCAGCGCCTGGGCGCTCAGATCATGGGCTTGGGTGCCTTCACCAAAGTGGTGGGCGATGCCGGTCTGACGGTAGCCAAGCGGGCGCCCTTGCCCATTACCACCGGCAATAGCTACAGCGCCTCGGGTGCACTGTGGGCGGCGCATGACGCGTTGTTGCGCATGCGCCTGTTGCCGGCCCCCCGGGGCAAGCAGCGGGTCAAGTTCAAGGCCATGGTAGTGGGTGCTACCGGAGCCATCGGCTCGGTGTGCGCGCGTTTGCTGGCCAAGGCAGCCCAAGAGGTGTACCTGGTCTCGCCCGAGACGGCCAAGTTGCTGGCGCTTAAAGAGTCCATCCTGCTGGAAACGCCCGATGCCAAGTTGTTCCTGTCGGCACACGCTGACCGGGACATTGCCGACATGGACATGGTGGTCACCGCCACCTCGGGTGCGGGCAAAAAAGTGCTCGACATCATGAAGGTCAAGCCCGGTTGCGTCATCACCGACGTGGCCCGACCGCTGGACCTGCCACCTGCCGAAGTCGCCAAGCGCCCCGATGTACTGGTGATTGAGTCCGGCGAAATCCAGCTGCCCGGCGACGACGTGCAGATGAAAAACATTGGCCTGCCCAAGGGCGTGGCCTATGCCTGCCTGGCCGAAACCATTGTGTTGGCGCTGGAAGGCCGCTTTGAGAACTTCACAGTGGGGCGCGCCATCGAGTGGGAGAAAGTGCGTGAAATCTACCAACTGGGCCTGAAGCACGGTATGAAGCTGGCGGCGATATCTGGTGTGAACGGGCCGTTTAGCGATGCCGACATTGCCAAGGTGCGCGAACTGGCCCTTGCGGCCCGGGCCAAAGCAGTACGGGCGCCAGCGTCGGCAAAATCGGCTGTGGCCAAGAAACCGCGAGCACGCAAACCAGTGGCGCGGTAACGGTTGGCAAGCAGACTTTCGCTGGGCGTGTTATATTAGCGCGTCGCATTTGGCGACTGGTCACGCCCCCACCTACCAACGGGGTCGCGAATACCCCCGGCAGAGGGGTTGCCAGTCCGGCCCTTCAATTGCGCTCCCGCTACCTTCTTACGGCGTAGCGGCATTTTCTCCTTCTGTCGTCGCCGCCCCTGCTATGGCGCGGCCTTTGGTTGACCAGACAGAACCTCGGCATGAGGGCATGCCAATTGTGCTTTTCGGGTATTCGGAGCCTATCGGCCAGAAACCCATATGATTAATTTAATGATTTTTACGACAACAACAAGACAATCGCCCATCACGATGGGCAAATTTCGCATAGCAGCCTGCCCCAGTGAATTACCATGTGGGCAGTTCGCCGCACAGGTTTCCATTGCCAGCGGACGCGGCAGCGCTTCCACCGACCGCGTCATGCGGTTTCACGATGCATTTCCCTCGCATGACGCAGCCTCGCGCTACGCCATTGCCCAAGGCATAGACTGGGTACGTGACAACACACGCCCCCATTGAATTCAGATTTACAGGAGTACCACCATGGCCAAAGAAGACTTGATCGAGATGATGGGCGTCGTCAACGAAGTGCTGCCCGACACACGCTTTCGCGTGACACTGGAAAACGGTCACCAGCTGATTGCCTATTCCGCCGGCAAGATGCGCAAAAACCACATCCGCATTCTGGCGGGTGACAAAGTGTCGCTGGAGCTGTCGCCTTACGACCTGACCAAGGGTCGCATCAACTTCCGCCACATCGAAGGCCGCGGCCCGATGACGCCTCGGCGAACCAGTTAAATCAATTCACTATTGAATTTATAGCGATCTGCGCCCAGTCGACGAGGGCTAGAACATAGTTTGACATATGCCGGTACCCAGATTTGGGTGAGCATAGCCCACCCATGTCTCAAGGGCTTTAGACGTCAATATTGCCTGCACGCAAGGCGTTGGTTTCGATGAAATCGCGGCGTGGCTCCACCTCGTCGCCCATCAACATGGTGAACACGCGGTCGGCTTCAATGGCGTCGTCGATCTGCACGCGCAGCAGGCGGCGTACGGTGGGGTCCATGGTGGTTTCCCACAGTTGGGCGGGGTTCATTTCTCCCAGACCTTTGTAGCGCTGGCGGCTGGTTGCGTTTTCGGCTTGGGTTATTAACCAGGCCATGGCTTCGCGGAAGTCGTTCACTTTTTCTTCCTTCTGTCGCTCGCCTTCACCGCGCATCACGCGTGCACCTTCTGACAACAAACCGCGGAAGGTGTTGGCGGCGTCGGCCAAAGCGGCGTAATCAGCACCGTGGACAAAATCTTGCGTCAGCACACTGCTCTTGACGTTGCCATGGTGGCGGCGGCTGATGCGCAGAATGGGTTTGTCGGTGCGAACGTCAAACTCACCCGATACTTCTGCATCTGGCAGGCGGGCTTGCAGGGCTGCGGCAGAAGCTTCGGCGTCTTGCACGGTGTCCAGATTCAAGGCCACGCCATCGGCAATGGAGCGCAGGGCTTCGGCATCCATAAAGTTTTTGAGGCGCGCGATGACGTTCTGGGCAACCTGGTGCTTGCGCGCCAGTTCGGCCAACGTATCGCCCGCAAGGGTGGTCCCGTTGGGGCCGCCGGTGAAAACCGACGCATTGACCAGCGCAATGCGCATCAAGAATGCATCCAGCGCGGGTGCGTCTTTCAAGTACAGCTCTTCTTTGCCAGCCTTGACTTTGTACAGTGGAGGTTGCGCGATGTAGATGTGACCGCGCTCTACCAGCTCGGGCATCTGGCGGTAGAAGAAGGTCAGTAGCAGGGTGCGAATGTGGGCGCCGTCCACGTCGGCATCGGTCATGATGATGATGCGGTGGTAGCGCAGCTTGGCGACGTTGAAGTCGTCATTACCGGTGGTGCCACCGGCCTTGCCAATGCCGGTGCCAAGGGCGGTGATCAGCGTCAAAATTTCATTGCTGGTCAACAGCTTTTCGTAGCGCGCTTTTTCCACGTTCAAGATCTTGCCGCGCAATGGCAGGATGGCCTGGAATTTACGGTCGCGACCCTGTTTGGCAGAGCCGCCGGCGGAGTCACCCTCGACGATGTAGATTTCGCACATTGCAGGGTCTTTTTCCTGGCAATCGGCCAGTTTGCCGGGCAAGCCCATGCCGTCTAACACGCCCTTGCGGCGGGTCATGTCACGCGCTTTGCGGGCCGCTTCGCGGGCACGGGCGGCTTCGATGATCTTGCCAACGATGATCTTGGCGTCGTTGGGGCGCTCTTGCAGATAGTCAAACAACAGTTTGCTGACAATATCTTCCACCGGGCCGCGCACTTCAGAGCTGACCAGTTTGTCTTTGGTCTGGCTGCTGAACTTGGGTTCGGGTACCTTGACACTCAGCACGCAGCACAGGCCTTCGCGCATGTCGTCGCCAGACACTTCCACCTTGGCTTTTTTGGCCAGTTCAGAATCGTCAATGTATTTGTTAATGACGCGGGTCATGGCAGCACGCAGACCGGTCAGGTGGGTGCCGCCGTCGCGCTGGGGAATGTTGTTGGTGAAGCACAGCACCTGCTCGTTGTAGCCGCTGTTCCACTGCATGGCCACTTCAACCCCAATGTTGGTTTGCTGGTCGCTCTGGCGGTCACCCATGGCGTGAAAGATGTTGGGGTGCAACACCGTTTTGCCCTTGTTGATGAACTGCACAAAGCCCTGCACGCCACCGGCACCGGCAAAGTCGTCTTCCTTGCCGGTGCGTTCGTCTTTGAGGCGAATGCGCACGCCGTTGTTGAGGAAAGAGAGTTCGCGCAGGCGCTTGGAGAGGATTTCGTAATGGAAATCGCTGTTTTCTTTGAAAATCTCGTTGTCCGGCAAAAAGTGCACTTCGGTGCCACGCTTTTCGGTTTCGCCAATCACCTTCATGGGCGAGACTTCCACGCCATTCACTGTCTCGATGATGCGGTTCTGCACGAAGCCTTTGCTGAACTCCATCACATGGACCTTGCCATCGCGGCGAATGGTCAGGCGCAACATTTTGGACAGTGCATTCACGCAGGACACGCCCACGCCGTGCAGTCCGCCGGAGACTTTGTAGCTGTTCTGATTGAACTTGCCACCGGCGTGCAATTCGGTCAGGGCAATTTCGGCCGCTGAGCGCTTGGGCTCGTGCTTGTCGTCCATCTTCACACCGGTGGGTATGCCGCGACCGTTGTCGACCACGCTGATGGAGTTGTCGGAATGGATAGTGACCAGAATGTCGTCGCAGTGGCCAGCCAGTGATTCGTCGATGGAGTTATCCACCACCTCAAACACGAGGTGGTGCAGGCCAGTGCCGTCGGATGTGTCGCCGATGTACATGCCGGGGCGCTTGCGCACGGCTTCCAGGCCTTCGAGGATTTGGATCGAGCCTTCGCCATAGGCTTCGGAAGCGCCAACTTGGTGCGCATCGATGGTGGGCTGGAAGTTGGAGCTGTCCGAGCCACCCTCGCCCGTGTGCACGGCTGCATCGTTGTTTTCAGGGCTGGATTCGGGCTTGTTGTCTGCGGTCATGGCTCACTTCACTTATTTTCTAGAATGACCAAACCCCCGGAGGGCCGGGGGTTTGCGTCGTTAGGCGCTACGAATTCAGTAGCGTCAAATTCTCATGGGCATCACTACGTATTTGAAGGTGGCGTTCTCGGGGATAGTGAACAGTGCCGAACTGTTGCCATCGGACAGCTCCAGTTTGACCATGTCCTGGCTCATATTGGCAAGGGCGTCGATCAGGTAGGTCACGTTGAAGCCAATTTCGATGCTGTCACCGCCGTAGTCAATGTCCAACTCGTCCACGGCTTCTTCCTGCTCGGCGTTGTTGGAGGCCACGCGCAGGCTGCCGGGGTCGATATTCAGGCGCACGCCCTTGAATTTGTCACTGGTCAGGATGGCGGTCCGTTGCAGGGTTGCCAGCAGTGCGGTGCGTCCCAGGGTGATGCTGTTCTTGTGGTTTTTGGGAATGACGCGGTTGTAGTCGGGGAACTTGCCCTCGACAAGTTTGGTGACGAATTCCATGCCGTCGAACACGAACTTGGCCTGGTTGTTGGCAAATTGCATTTCAATGGCGCCTTCAGCGTCGGACAGCAGGCGCTGCAATTCGACTACGGTTTTGCGCGGCAGGATCACCTCTTGCTTGGGCACTTCTACGTCGAGGGTGGCGGAGGCAAAGGCAAGACGGTGACCGTCTGTCGCGACCAGGCTCAGTTGTTTGCCCTCGGCTACGAACAGGATGCCGTTGAGATAGTAACGAATGTCATGCACGGCCATGGCGAACGACACCTGACTCAGCAGGTTTTTGAGGGTCTTTTGCGGCACGCTGAATACGGGTCCGAAATTGGCGGATTCCTGCACCAGCGGAAAGTCTTCTGCGGCCATGGTTTGCAACGTGAACTTGCTTTTGCCGCCCTTGAGGATGATCTTGTTCTGGCTGGATTCCAGCGACACGGTTTGATCTGACGGCATGGTGCGCAGAATGTCGATGAGTTTGCGTGCGCCGATGGTGGTGGTGAAGTTGCCAGTGTCACCGCCGAGTTCGGCCGTGGTGCGAATCTGGATTTCCAGGTCACTGGTGGTGACTTGCAACGAAGTACCGGTTTTGCGGACCAGCACATTGGCGAGAATGGGCAAGGTGTGGCGGCGCTCCACAATTCCGGCCACGGATTGCAGTACCGATAGGACTTTGTCCTGCGTTGCCTTCAAAACAATCATGTCTACCTCTTTATTTATGTCTGTGGTGGCACCGTTCGCCGCAGCGTGCCTATTTTTTTGAAATCCTGCCATTTTCCCAGTTTTGGGCACCCGTTTCGATGAAATGGCGTTTTATTCGTCGTCAGCCCTTCAGGGTTTGCTCTAACACGTGCAATTGCTGGTTCAACTCCGTCATTTGCTGGCGCTCGCCGCCAATCTTGCGCACGGCGTGCAATACGGTGGTGTGATCGCGTCCACCAAACAATTCGCCGATTTCAGGAAGGCTCTTTTGTGTCAGTTCCTTGGCCAGGTACATGGCAATCTGGCGCGGACGGGCAATGCTGGCTGGGCGCTTCTTGGAATACATGTCGGCGACTTTGATTTTGTAGTAGTCGGCCACCGTTTTTTGGATGTTCTCCACCGAAATCTGCCGGTTCTGGATGGAGAGCAGGTCGCGCAACGCCTCGCGCGCCAGCTGAATGGAAATTTCTTTCTGGTTAAAGCGGGAATAGGCCAGGATCTTGCGCAGGGCGCCTTCGAGTTCGCGCACGTTGGAGCGCACGTTCTTGGCCACAAAAAAAGCCACTTCTTCCGGCATTTCGGAGCCTTCGACGCGGGCTTTGTTGATGAGAATCGCCACCCGCATTTCGAGCTCTGGCGGCTCGATCGCCACCGTGAGGCCAGAGTCAAAGCGGGAAACCAGGCGTTCGTGGATGTCGGTCAGCCCCTTGGGGTAGGTGTCGCTGGTCATCACGATGTGGCTTTTCTTGGCCAACAAGGCTTCAAAGGCGTTAAAGAACTCTTCCTGCGTTCGATCTTTATTGGCAAAGAACTGCACGTCGTCAATCAGCAGCAAATCCAGGGAGTGGTAGCGTTCCTTGAATTCGTCAAAGGTCTTGCGCTGGTAGGCCTTAACCACATCCGAGACAAACTGTTCTGCATGGATGTAGAGAACTTTGCTTCCTGGCTTGTCCGCCAGCAGGCGGTTGCCTACCGCGTGCATCAAGTGGGTCTTGCCCAGTCCCACGCCACCATAGATAAACAAGGGGTTGTAAAGATGACCCGGCATGGTGGCAACATGCATGGCAGCGGCGCGGGCCATGCGGTTGGCGGTGCCTTCCACCAGGTTCTCGAATGTGAGGATGCTGTTGAGGCGATTCTTGGGCAGGCTGGAGGCGCTGGTTTCTCCGATTGCTACGCTTTCCTCGGCCGCGACCAGTTCAGGTGCAATAACAGCAGAGGTTGATCTTACAATGACTTCTCTCGGAGTGATCGCTAACTCAACCAGCACCGGTTGACCATACATTTTTTCCAACAGCGATGCGATACGGGTACTGTATTGGGCGCGAACCCAATCGAGTTTAAAGCGGTTCGCTACGAAGATGGTGACCTTGGAAAAGTCCTCTAACACATGGGCGCTGAGCGGCTTGATCCAGGTATTGAATTGCTGTTCCGGCAGTTCCTGGGCAAGCTGGTCGACACAGCTTTGCCACAGGCTTTGGCCGATATCGAGCCCGGCTGGCAGGGCGTGTTGGTGTGGGTGTCCCTCTGGCATTTTTCTTTTCAGCTTCTGTGGATAGTTATAGGTTGCTGCGCGCCAGATTGTAATTTATCAAAACCTTATCCACATTTATTTTTGCTGGTTGGAACTTCCAGCATTACGCGCCGTTTGCCATGTAAGGTGTTGCTCTGGTTCGGAAAATTTGCGATAATCGACGGTTCCCCTGATTGTGTTCGGGGCGATAAGACCAAGATCCGCCCAAATTGAACCTTAATAGAACTGAAGTTAAAGCTGAGGTGTTTAAGGTTTAGGGGCTGGATCGAAACTGAGCCTGTTAGGAAAATTCCAAATGAAACGCACGTACCAACCTTCCAAAATCCGCCGCGCCCGTACCCACGGTTTCCTGGTCCGCATGAAGACCCGTGGTGGCCGCGCCGTGATCAATGCACGCCGCGCCAAAGGCCGCAAGCGCCTGGCTGTCTAATTTCCAACTGCGGGTCTGCTTCAGACTGACGCATGCTGAGCCTGGCATGGCGGATGTGCTGTTTTGGTGTAACACCATTGTGCAGCGATTAAAGACGCGGCCCCAGTTTCAGGCAGTTCTGGCAGGTCATACACTTGCCAGAACGGCGCACTTTGCCCTGCATTGCTGCGCTCTGGATGTAGCTGTTGTCCGAGCACCACCCGCCGTGCCACCGACTTTGTTTCCGGTTCACGCGGTTTGGTTGGGTGCCATGGTTCCCAAACGGTGGGCCAAGCGCGCCGTGACGCGCAATGCCATCAAACGCCAGATTTACAACGTGAGTGCTGATTTCGAATCCAACCTGAGCGAACGTGCCCACGTGGTGCGATTGCGCGCGGGTTTTGACCGCACCCACTTTGTGAGTGCAAGTTCTGATGCACTCAAGGCAGCCGTACGCGCTGAACTGCAACAGCTGTTTTCTCGAGCCTGTGCACCAACGACGCCATGATGCAAACGCTGCTTATCGGTGGTGTCAAGGCCTACCGCATGTTTCTCAGCCCTTGGCTGGGTTCGTCGTGCCGCTTTGAGCCGACCTGTTCGGTTTATTCCCTGCAAGCGCTGCAGGCCCACGGTGCGGCTGGTGGCAGTTACCTGACCGTTCGGCGTATCGCGCGCTGTCACCCCTGGTGTGACGGTGGTCTGGACCCGGTTCCCGCAGAATCCCCTCGGCTGTTTACGCGGCTGCTCTCTTCTCCCTCTGAAAAGAAACCTTCATGAACGATATTCGCCGCACCATTTTGTGGGTGATCTTTGGCTTTTCCATGGTCATGCTCTGGGACCAGTGGCAGGTGCACAACGGAAAGAAGGCGACGTTCTTCCCTAGCCCCGCCCAGCAGACGGCTCCCGCTGGTGCGTCGGCCCCGGCGACCATTTCCAGCGCCAGTACAGCTGGCGTGCCCAGTGTGCCGGGCACTGCCGCCACAGTAGCCAGCGTTCCGGCAGGCATTGAATCCGCTCCCACACCCAAAGAGCGCATTGAGGTTAGCACCGACGTGCTGAAGCTGACGTTCGACACCGAAGGCGGGTCACTGGTGCGCACCGAGTTCCTGAAGCACATCGACATGGCGGACAAGACACGCAATTTCGTGTTGCTCGATGAATCCAAAGATCGTGTGTACTTGGCACAAACCGGCGTGATTGGCGGCAGCGCCTCTGGCGCCTTTCCCACGCATAAGACGCCCATGACTTTCAGTGGTGCCCGCACCCTCAAGGACGGCGAAGACGAACTGATGCTGCAATTCACCTCGGCCGACGTGGGCGGCATCAAGCTGGTTAAAACCTATACCCTGCACCGCGGTGCTTACGACGTAGCGGTCAAACATGAGCTTACCAACGTGTCGGCTGCGCCGTTGTCGCCGCAGGTGTACCTGCAATTGGTGCGCGACGGTAACAAGCCACTGGGAGAGTCTTCGTTCTATTCGACCTTCACCGGACCGGCTGTTTACACTGAAGCCAAGAAATACCAGAAGGTTGAATTCAAGAACATCAAAAACAACAAGGCCGACTACGAAAAAGCGGCTGACAACGGTTATGTGGCCATGGTGCAGCATTACTTTGCCAGTGCCTGGATATTGCCCCAAGGTGTACAACGTACTTTTTCCGTAGACGGTGTCGACATTGGCTCGCCCGTGGCGGACTGCTGCTACCGTGCCACCATGATCACCCATGCCGATGCACTGGCTCCTGGTGCCACCAAGGCAGTTAACGCCACCTTCTTTGCCGGTCCGCAACAGGAAACCATGCTGGAAAAACTGGCACCCGGGCTGGAATTGGTCAAGGACTACGGCTGGTTGACCATTCTGGCCAAGCCCTTGTACTGGCTGCTCGACAAGTTGCATGGCTTCATCCAGAACTGGGGCTGGTCCATTGTTGCGCTGGTGCTGCTGTTGAAGATTGCGTTCTACTGGCTTAACGCCAAGGCCTACTCCAGCATGGCCAAGATGAAGGCCATCAACCCCAAGATCACCGAGATGCGGGAACGCCTCAAGGAAAAACCGCAGCAGATGCAGCAGGAGATGATGCGCATCTACCGCGAGGAAAAGGTCAACCCCATGGGTGGCTGCTTCCCCATCATGATCCAGATTCCGGTGTTCATTGCCCTGTATTGGGTGCTGCTGTCCAGCGTGGAAATGCGCAACGTGCCCTGGATTTTGTGGATCAAAGACTTGTCTTCGCCCGATCCGTTTTACATTCTGCCGCTGGTGATGACCGCCACCACCTTGTTGCAAACGTCCCTGAACCCGGCGCCGCCGGACCCCATGCAGGCAAAGATGATGTGGTTCATGCCCCTGATTTTCAGCGTCATGTTCTTCTTCTTCCCGGCCGGTCTGGTGCTGTACTGGATCACCAATAACATCCTGTCCATCCTGCAACAGTGGGTCATCAACACCCGCATGGGTGTACCGCCGAAGTTCAACATGCCCTGGATGAAGAAGTAGCCCTGAGGCGCTACGCGCCTAGCACCCATGCTTGCCCGCCAGCACGATCCCATCGCCGCAATTGCGACTGCTCCCGGGCGGGGTGCTGTCGGCATCGTACGGGTCAGCGGTCGGGCCTTGGGGCCGTGGGTTGAACACCTGCTGGGCCGCAGTCTGCGCGCTCGCGAAGCCACTTTGTTGCCTTTCAACGACCGCCAGGGCGTGGCTATCGACAAGGGTCTAGCACTGTTCTTTCCAACTCCCCATTCCTTCACCGGTGAAGACGTGCTGGAGCTGCAGGCCCATGGTGGCCCTGTGGTCTTGCAATTACTGCTGGCACGGTGCCTGGAGTCTGCGGTGGATCAAGACCCCACCACGGGTTGCAGCTACTTGAGCAGCATGCGCATTGCGCAGGCCGGCGAGTTCTCGGAACGGGCCTTTCTCAACGACAAAATCGATCTGGCCCAGGCTGAAGCGATAGCTGACCTGATTGACGCCAGCACGGAAGCAGCAGCTCGCAGCGCCACACAGTCTCTGTCGGGAGCCTTCTCATACGAGATCCACGTCTTGCGTGATGCCCTGATTCACCTGCGCATGCTGGTGGAGGCCACGCTGGACTTCCCCGAGGAGGAGATCGACTTTCTGGAAAAATCCGATGCCAAGGGGCAACTCGGCCGCCTGCAACAGGCCTTGCATGGCGTGTTGCACAAGGCCACGCAGGGAGCGCTGCTGCGAGAAGGCATCACCGTGGTCATTGCCGGGCAGCCCAACGCCGGCAAGTCGTCACTGCTCAACGCGCTGGCTGGGGCCGAACTGGCCATCGTTACACCGATTGCCGGCACCACCCGCGACAAGGTGCAGCAGACGATCCAGATTGAAGGCGTGCCGATCCATGTGGTGGACACAGCCGGCTTGCGCCCCAGTGACGACGCTGTGGAACAAATCGGCATCGCTCGGGCCTGGGAAGCGATTGAAGGCGCCGATGCAGTGCTATTCTTGCACGATCTCACGCGTATCAACGCTATTGATTACGTAGCGGCTGATGCTGTGATCACGAGGGCTATCGCCCAGAAACTCTCAAACAATGTGCCGGTGATCGATGTCTGGAACAAGGCCGACGCCGTATCGGGAGAAGCGCCAACCAAAGGCATCGTACTATCGGCCAAGACCGGCTCCGGGTTGGATGGACTGCGCCACAGCCTGTTGCAGACCGCTGGCTGGCAGGCAGCCAGTGGTGGTGTTTTTATTGCCCGCGAACGCCATTTGCAGGCGTTGCGTCGGGTGCAGTCGCACCTGGAACTGGCTGGCGAACATTTGGCCGCGCAGGACCAGGCCCTGGATTTGGTGGCGGAAGAACTGCGACTTGGACAGAACGCCCTGAGTGAAATCACCGGTGAATTCACGTCGGACGACCTGTTAGGCGTCATCTTCTCCAAATTTTGTATCGGTAAATAGCTGGACTACACTCTTTCGGTCGTTGATACCGAAAGCTATAAGAATGTCCTTGTTCAACTGGTTCTCCAAGAAGCCTCCACCACGGCAGTCCGTACCTGCCGAAAGTTCTGGCCTCAGTCACGTGGATGTTACCGAGCCCTTTCGGCCATCGGACAAAGGGCGTCCATACTCCGGTTCCACTCCACCAGGCAGCGCTGCGAATCGCAAGAATGAGCGTTTGGAGCGCCGGGAATTGCTGTATTCGGTGGTGCGGGAATGCATGATTCGCATCGGTGTGCTGTCGTCCAGCTACAAGTTCAAGGTTTTGTCGCTCGATTCAAGGGGGCGCCAGTACCTGATCATGATGGACCTTGCCCGGCAATACGCAGGGGAAACCGCGCGTCTGGCGGAAGTGGAAGGGATGATTGCCCAGTCGGCCAAAACCCGGCACGATATTCTGGTTACTGCCGTTTATTGGCGTGTCAATGAGCACGTTACCGCCGGGGTCACCGCACGGATGACACCGGTTGCCGCCACGCCCCCCCCGCTTCCCGTAAACAAGCCGTTGGCAGCGCCGATTCCCGTGGCGCCCTCACTCACAGGCTACGAGCCTTTGCACCCCGAAGAGGTTGCGGCATTCAAACAGGCCTTGGCTACTGCGGCCAGCCCCACACCGTTGGTAGCGCCTGGCGAAATCGTCCATTCGGGGCGCCGCAACCCACAACCGCCCGTGAACTTTGAAGACACTGAGATAGACGATCGCCCCTCACCTTTGAGTGGCACACAGTACGGGGATTTGTGATCGTGCCAACGCCTAGTGACCGGCGAAATCTACCAGGGTAAATAGCGGCAGGCCGGAATCGCGCAGCTTTTGTGAGCCACCCAACTCGGGCAAATCCACTATTGCCGCACCTTCCATTACCGTGGCACCCAGGCGTTCCAGCAGTTTGCGACCCGCCATCATGGTGCCACCGGTCGCGATCAGGTCGTCAATCAAAAGTACCCGGTTGCCGGGCTTGACTGCGTCGGTGTGCAACTCAACTGTGGCGCTGCCGTACTCCAACTCATAGGTTTCCTCCACTGTGGTGAAGGGCAGCTTGCCTTTCTTGCGGATGGGAATGAAACCGACGTTGAGCTCATACGCCACCACTGCGCCCAGAATGAAGCCGCGTGCATCCAAGCCTGCCACGATGTCCGGGCGCATGTGGGCATCCATGTAGCGGTGGACAAAGGCATCGATCAACACCCGGAACACCTTGGCGTCCTGTAGCAGTGGCGTGATGTCGCGGAATTGCACGCCCGGCGTGGGCCAGTCGGACACCGTGCGGATATGGTCCCGCAGGTATTGGTTGACACTGATGTTCTGTTGCATGGTGTTGGCCAGAGTGTTGGGGCCGCGCGGCGGCGTCAGGTGCTATTGTGCCCCCGGGATTACCGGGTGGGAGTCAAACCTTGAGCAAGTTTTGCTCAGCGATGGCGAGTGCTTCGGCCTTGCCCGATAGCACCAGAGTGTCGCCGGGCTGCAGTAGGGTGCTGTCTTGCACGGATGCCACCTTGCCGCTGTTGCGGCGCAGGCTGACCAAACGCACATCCAGTGTCTGCAGTGCAACTTCCCCCAGTGGGCGCCCCACGACCTTGCCCTCTAAAGGTACTGTCAATGTAGCCAGTCGCTCGTACTGGAGTTCATCCGCCGTGTCGTCATCGGCGCCCCGAAAGAACCCGCGCAACAACTTGTAGCGGGCATCGCGCTGGTCTTGCACGATGCGGATGACACGGCGCATGGGGACACCTACCAGAGCCAGTGCGTGGCTGGCCAGCATCAGCGAACCCTCGATGGTTTCTGGCACCACCTCGGTTGCCCCGGCTGCTTGAAGCACTTCCAGGCTCAGGTCGTCCTGGGTGCGCACGATGACGGGCACTTGGGGTGCATGCGCACGCACATGGTTGAGCACTTTGAGTGCACCCGGTACATCCAGGTAGGTGATGACCACTGCACTGGCGCGTGCAATGCCGGAGGCGATCAAGGCCTGCAAGCGGGCGGCATCGCCAAACACGACCGAATCACCTGCTTCAGCGGCCTGGCGTACGCGATCCGGGTCCAGGTCCAAGGCCATGTAGGGGATGCCTTCGCCTTCAAGCATCTTAGCCAGGTTCTGGCCGCAGCGTCCATAACCGCAGATGATGACGTGGCGGTTGGCGTTGATGGATTTTCGCGCAATGGTGGTCATTTGCAGCGACTGTTGCAGCCACTCGCTGGCTACCAGCTTCATGACGATTCGGTTGCTGTACATGATGATGAAAGGCGTTGCCAGCATGGACAACACCATGCTGGCCATGATGGGGTTCATCAGGGCGGGCGGCACGAGTGAGTTGGCTTTGGCCAGGGTTAGCAGCACAAAACCGAACTCACCCGCCTGTGCCAGATAGAGACCTGTACGCAGCGCTACGCCGGCGCTGGCTCCCAACACCTTGGCCAGGGCTGCCACCAGGGCCGCTTTGAAGAGGGTAGGGACCAGCAGCAACACCAAAACAAGATGCCAGTTTTCCAATACCAACCGCCAATCCAGCAGCATGCCGATGCTGATGAAGAACAGACCCAACAGCACATCATGAAAGGGACGTATGTCGGTTTCCACCTGGTGTTTGAACTCAGTCTCGGAGATCAGCATGCCGGCAATGAACGCTCCTAGCGCCAGGCTCAGGCCCGCCAGTTCCGTCAGCCATGCCAGCCCCAGTGTGATGAAGAGCAGGTTCAGTACAAACAGCTCTTCGCTTTTGCGGCGTGCCACCAGGGTGAGCCAGCGGCGCATCACGTGCTGGCCACCTACCAGCAGCACCGTGATCAGGGCCGTAGCCTTGATGGCGGCAATCGCCAGCGCGCTTGCCAGTTCCTCGCCCGAAGCACCAAGGGCGGGGATCAACACCAGCAAGGGAACTACCGCCAAATCCTGGAACAACAATACGCCCATAACCCGCTTGCCGTGTTCTGATTCACGCTCCAGCCGTTCGACCATGAGCTTGACGACAATGGCGGTGCTGCTCATGGCCAATGCGCTGGACAGGGCCAGTGCTGCCTGCCAGGACATGCCCCACTGTTGCGATGCAATGACCGACAGTCCCATGGTGGCCACGGTCGCCACCAACATGGTTACCACGACCTGCGCTAGCCCCAGGCCAAATACATGCTTGCGCATGGCCCGCAATTTGGGCAGGTTGAATTCCAGCCCGATAACAAACATCAGAAACACGACGCCAAATTCACCCAGGTTGCGCACGCCTTCAGCTTCTTGCGCCAGCGCCAGCGCGTTGGGCCCCACTGCAACCCCAACCGCCAGATAGCCCAACATGGGTGGCAACTGAAAGTAGCGGCAGACCACGACGCCCAGAACGGCGGCCAGCAGGTAAACGAGGGTAATTTCAAGTCCGGTCATGGCCACATACTAGCAAGAGCCGTTCCGCTCTATAAAATGCCGCCATGACCGATCACGCTACGCGGTATCCCGCACAAACGGCCGAGCGCGCGATTGCGCTGGCACATGAGACTTTCGACATTGAGGCCGCGGCGGTCATGGGACTCAAGAGCCGGGTCGGTGCTACCTTTGCCAAGGCGGTCCAAATGGTTTTGGCCATTCAGGGCCGTGTGGTGGTGATGGGCATGGGAAAGAGTGGCCACATTGGCCGCAAGATTGCCGCTACGCTGGCCTCTACCGGTACGCCGGCTATGTTCGTGCATCCGGCTGAGGCCAGTCATGGTGATCTGGGGATGATCACGGCCACCGATTTGGTGCTGGCAATTTCCAACAGCGGGGAGTCGCAGGAAATGTCGGCAATTTTCCCCATGCTCAAACGCCTGGGTGCGCCGGTGGTGGCCATGACTGGTAACGCGCAATCCACGTTGGCCTTGCATGCGGATCTGTGGCTGGACAGTACGGTAGACAAGGAGGCCTGTCCTCTGAATTTGGCGCCAACGGCCAGCACCACTGCCCAGTTGGCCTTGGGCGACGCATTGGCCGTAGCGCTGCTGGACGCGCGGGGCTTTCGTGCCGAGGACTTTGCGCGCTCCCATCCCGGTGGCGCATTGGGACGCAAGTTGCTCACCCATGTCAGCGATGTCATGCGTTCGGGCGAGGCGATTCCGATCGTGCAGCCAACTGCGGGTTTCAGTGAGCTGATGCGTGAAATGAGTTCCAAGGGGCTTGGGGCTGCGGCCATTGTCGATGCGAATAGGCGGGTACTTGGCATCTTCACGGACGGGGATTTGCGGCGGCTGGTGGAGCAGGGCATTGATTTGCGTGGCAAGTCTGCGCACGAGGTCATGCACCGCGCGCCCTTTACCGTGGACCAACATGCACTGGCGGTGGACGCGGCCGAACTGATGGAAGGCCAGCGCATTACCAGCGTGTTGGTTGTGGATGCCGATGGCCGCTTGTGCGGTGCTCTCAATAGCAACGACTTGATGCGTGCGAAGGTTATCTGATGAAACCGACCCTGAATTTTGATCCCGAGTTGTTGCTCAAGGCGCAGGGTGTGAAAGTCGCCTTTTTTGATGTGGATGGCGTACTGACAGACGGGGGTTTGTTTTTTTCTGAATCGGGGGAATCGATTAAGCGTTTCAACTCGTTAGACGGCCATGGGCTCAAGTTGTTGCAACTAGCCGGGATCACGCCTGTGGTCATCACCGGACGGGACTCCATGGCCCTGCGCGTTCGTTTGCAGGCGTTGGGCATTGTCCATGCCTTCTTTGGAACCGAGGACAAGCGACCTGCCGCAGAGAAGACCTTGGCCACGCTGGGGCTGGACTGGAGTGTTGCTGCTGCCATGGGCGACGATTGGCCGGATTTGCCGGTGATGCGCCGCTGTGCTTTTGCCTGTGCACCGGTCAACGCCCATGCAGAGGTATTGGCTGTGGCTCATCACGTAACTGCCCTACAGGGTGGGCACGGAGCTGCCCGTGTGTTTTGTGACATTCTCCTGGTCGCCAGTGGGCGCTACGGGAGTTTGCTGGAATCGTATACGCAATGATGTCCTTGTTGCGTGACGGCTGGGACCGTTTCCTGCTCTACTTTCCGCTGATTTCCATGGGGCTCCTGGCTTCGGGAACCTACTGGCTGGTGCGTAGCACGCCACCCGCTAACGGACTGGTGGTACAGAAGCCGGTTCAGCATGAGCCGGACTATTTCATGCGTGATTTTTCTGTGCGAACCTTTGATGCGCAGGGCCGTGTGCGCACAGAAGTAATTGGCACGCAGGCGCGCCACTACCCAGATACCCTGTGGCTGGAGATTGATGCTATTCGAGTACGCTCTTTTGACGAACAGGGTCGCCTGACCACGGCCACGGCTAACCGGGGCCTGACCAATGAGGACTCGTCGGAGGTGCAACTGATGGGCAACGCTGTGGTGGTGCGCGACGCAGATGCTGCCAAGACCGGACCCACCGCGCAGCGCATGGAATACCGTGGCGAGTTTTTGCATGCCTTCATGAATACCGACAGGGTGCGCTCCCACAAACCGGTGGTCATGTTGCGCGGCCAGGACCGCTTCAGTGCTGACCGCATGGACTTTGACAACGTGGAGCAGACCCTGCAATTGAGTGGCCGTGTGCGTGGCACCTTGATGCCGCCCCATGTAGCACAACCCTAGGAGGCAGCCTATGTCCCAATTGGTTTTCATTACCGGCGCTTCCAGTGGTATCGGTCAGGCATTGGCCTGGCGCTATTACCAGGCCGGTTTCTCGCTGGCGTTGGTGGCTCGACGCACCGAAGAGATTGAGGCATGGGCCCGGTTGCGCGGCTTGGACTTGGCACGCTACCAGGTTTACAGCGCCGACGTGGCGGAGGTGGACAACATCGTGAACGCTACCCAGCAATGCTTGCAGCGCCAGGGCGTACCCGATGTGGTGATTGCGAATGCTGGTATCAGCATTGGTATGGACACCGCCATTCGCAATGATCTGGACGTGATGACGCGAACATTTGCGGTCAATAACGTGGGTCTGGCGGCAAGCTTCCATGCCTTCATCGACCCCATGGCACAGCGCGGTTCGGGCGCGCTGGTGGGCATTGGCAGTGTGGCTGGGATCCGCGGGTTGCCGGGACATGGCGCTTACTGCGCGAGCAAGGCTGCGGTGATCAGTTACTGCGAAAGTCTGCGTGGTGAACTGCGCCACAGCGGCATTCGGGTCTGCACCATTTGTCCGGGTTACATTGACACACCGCTCACTCAAAAGAACCGCTATCGGATGCCTTTTCTGATGCAGGCCGATGATTTTGCCAACCGGGCATACAAAGCCATCGCAGCGGGTGCCAGCTACCGGGTGATTCCATGGCAAATGGGATGGGTGGCGAAGGGCCTGCGCCTATTGCCGAACTGGTTGTTTGACAAAGTTTTATCCGGGCGCCCACGCAAGCGGCGTGTTGATGGCGTGTAAGTGCTTTTGTCAAACAACAAAAAAGGGCCCAGAGGCCCTTTTTTAATTTGGAGACTTGCTCCGGTAGCTGCTTAGTAGCTGCTACGGCCACCGCCGTAACCACCACCGCCGCCGCCGCCGCTACGGCCGCCGCCAGCGCCACCGCCGTAACCACCGCCGCCGCCGCCACCACCGTAGCCGCCACCGCCGCCGCCACTACGGCCACCGCCGCCAGCACCACCACCAAAGCCGCCGCCACCGGTACGGGGAGGACGCGCTTCCATGGGACGGGCTTCGTTGACCACGAGGCCACGGCCACCGAATTGTTGGCCGTTCATGCCACCGATGGCTGCTTGTGCCTCTGCGTCGCTGCCCATTTCCACAAAGCCGAAGCCTTTGGAACGGCCAGTGTCACGTTCCATCATGACTTTGGCGCTAGAAACGGAACCGTAAGCCGAAAACGCTTGTTGCAGGTCTTCATCACGGAAAGAATAGGGCAGGTTGCCCACGTAAAGTTTGTTGCCCATGTAAGGACTCCTCAAAATAACTCAAAACGCGATGGTGTCCAAACCCGCAATCAACAAACCATTGAAGACTTAAAGCAGACGCGAAACTGGTAAATCACCGCAAACCAGTAGCACCGAAATTCCGGCAATACTGCGCCATTATGCGACTATTTGCCAATTTCACTCAAATTTATTTTGAAAATGTGCCCTGAATCGCAAAGAAATGTTGCGCAAACCCACGTAAGCATTACGCGCGAATATTCGAAATGAAATGGACGAACTTATTTGATCAACCCTTCAGCCTTCATCGCAGCCACCACCGCCGGGCGTGCAGCGACGCGGGCACGGTAGGCAACGAGGTTGGCATAGGGCGTCAGGTCCAGGTTGACGTACTGGGCCCAGTTGGTTACCACGAACAGATAGCCATCAGCCACGGTGAACTGGTCGCCCATCAGGTACTGCTTGCCGGCCAGTTCGCCGTCCACCCACTTCAGGCGCGACTGCATGCGCTCCAGGCAGGCGGCTTTGGTCTCGGCCGGTGTGGTGGGCACAAACAAAGGGGAAAAGGTCTTGTGCAGTTCGGTGCCGATAAAGGTCAGCCATTCCTGCAGTTTGTAGCGTTCGTAGGTGCCGTTGGCGGGGGCCAGATTCTTGTCAGGGGCCTGATCGGCAATGTATTGAACGATGGCCGGGCCTTCGTGCAGGCTGCGGCCGTCGTCCAGCGTCAGAAACGGTACATAACCCAGGGGGTTGATGGTGTAGTAGTCTGTGCCGTCGGGCAGTTTGTGCGTCTTGGTGGGCGCTGCAATGGCTTCAAACGTCAGACCAGCCTCCAACAAGGCGATGTGGGGAGACAAAGAGCAGGCGCCGGGAGAGTAGTAGAGTTTCATGGGAGTATCTTTACGGGTAAGGCATGCAATAGCGCAGCCTTTCATCCTAGCGACAAAGAACAACCATTGCAGGCGCGCGTCTATATGCATCATTAGTGTGCGTTGGCAAACGCTTAAGCTGGGCTTCAGGTGAAGGCACTACAGTCAACCCATTGCATTGATTTACGCGGAGGAACCTTATGACGACCCGATCCAACAACGCGCGCTACAGCAGCGCCAGTATTACCATGCACTGGGCCATGGTATTGCTGTTCATTGTGGTCTATGTGCTGGTCAACCTGGCTGATGGTTTTGAGAAGGGCAGCGCCCAACGCCAATCTGCGCGGGACTGGCACGCCACCTTTGGTTTGCTGATTTTTGCGCTGGTATGGCTGCGCATTGTGCTGCGCGTGCTGGGGACAACGCCACCGATTCAGCCACCGCCCTCGGCGTTAATGGAGAAACTGGCAAAGCTGGGCCATCTGGCCCTGTACGCCCTGATGGTGGTCTTGCCGCTTCTGGGCTGGGCGCTGCTCAGTGCACGCGGCAAGCCGATTCCCTTCTTCGGCTTGGAGCTACCGGCGCTGATTGCGCCAGACAAGGCACTGGGCAGCACGATCAAGGAGATCCACGAGTTTGGCGGCAATCTGGGCTATTTTCTGATTGGCGGGCATGCGTTTGCTGCTCTGTTCCACCATTACGTGGTCAAGGACAACACCCTGCGCCGCATGGGCTTTACGCGCCAGACCTGATCAGGTCGGCGGCCTTTTCACCAATCATCATGGAGGGTGCGTTGGTGTTGCCGGTGATCAGGTTGGGCATGATGGAGGCATCTACCACGCGCAAGTTGCGCAGGCCATGCACACGGAGTGTGGCGTCCACCACGGCCATGGGGTCGCTGGCGGGGCCCATCTTGCAGGTGCTGACCGGGTGGTACTCGGTGTCGCAGTTCTTGCGCAGAAACTGCTCAATCTGCGCCGGGTTGTTGCGCTCCACCGGGTGCACCATCTTGCCGCGCCAGGGCGCCAGCGCCTTCGATTCCATGATGTCGTAGGCCATTTGCGTGCCTTTGATCAGCGTGGCCAGGTCATCGGGGTGCGTCAAAAAGCCGGGGTCGATCAACGGGGCATCGGTGGGCTTATTGCTGGCCAGGCGCACCGAGCCACGGCTCTTGGGCCGCATTAGCGTGGCGTGCAGGGTGTAGCCATGGCCCAGGTGCTGTTTGCGGGTGTGGTCGTCAATAATGCTGGTGCAAAAGGCCAACTGGATGTTGGGGTAGTCCGGGTTGCCTTCGGTGGAGATAAAACCCTGGGTCTCGGCTACGTTGGTGGTGATCCAGCCGGTGCGTTTGCTGCGCCACTCAAACACCGCTTTGAGTAACGCCCAAGCGCCGCGCAGTGAATTGCCGATGGTGTCTTGCCAACGTGCGGTGCGGTAGATCAGCACGGTGGTGAGGTGGTCTTGCAGGTTTTGGCCCACACCGGGCAAATCGTGCAGTACCGGTATGCCATGCTGCTTCAGGTGTTCGGCCGGGCCAATGCCCGAGAGCATCAACAACTGCGGTGACCCGAACGAGCCGCCACTGAGAATGACCTCGCGTTTGGCCTTCACTTGCACGGTTTGGCCACCTTGCAAATATTCCACACCAGTAACCTGTTTGCCGTTGAGCAGCACGCGGCTGGTGTGGGCGCCGCTGATGACGGTCAGATTGGGCTGGCCGCGGCGCGGGTCGATGTAGGCGCGTGCGGCGTTCCAGCGCTCGCCTCCCTTTTGGGTGACCTGCGCGGGAGACACGCCAAACTGGCGCTCGGCGTTGTAGTCGGGGTTGCGGGGAATGCCTTGCTCCACACAGGCCTGGATGAAGGCCTCATTGAGGGGGCTGGGGCTGCGCAAATAGGCCACGTTCAGTGGGCCACCCACGCCCCGGTATTCGGTGGCTCCAAAGCATTCGTTGTTTTCCGAGCGCTTGAACAGGGACAGTAGCTCCTGGTAACTCCAGCCGGGGTTGCCCAGCTCGGCCCAGCGGTCGTAGTCCTGGCGGTTGCCACGGGTGTAGACCATCGCGTTGATGGAGGACGAGCCGCCCATCACCTTGCCACGCGGCTGGTAGCCCTTGCGCCCGCCCAGACCGACCTGCGGCACCGTGTTGTAGCCCCAGTTGTTGATACCCAGATGCGGTGTGGCGGCAAAACCCAGCGGCGCCCGCACGGTGAAACCGGCGTCACTGCCACCGGCCTCAATCAGGCAGACGGATACGGCAGGGTCTTCGCTCAGACGCCCCGCCACCGCGCAGCCGGATGCGCCACCGCCGACCACAACATAGTCAAATTCTTGCACGCTCATGGGGTGAACCTTGTTTATCGTTTGGTCAAAAAGTCGAGGTACTTGGTGGCAAATGCGCCGTAGGGTGGCCACAGGAATTTGATGGCGCTAAAGGGCGCCTGGTAGAACACCGGGCGCAGTTTGGAGAAGGTCACAAAGCCTTCGTAGCCATGGTAGTGCCCCATGCCGCTTTCTCCCACGCCGCCGAATGGCATGTCGTGCTGGCCGGTGTGCAGCACGATATCGTTGACTGTGGCGCCACCCGACATCACTCGGTTCAGCAAGGTGTGAATCAAGGCCTTGTCGTTACTAAAGGGATAGAAGGCCAGGGGGCGCGGGCCACTGTTGATGGTGTTGATGACCTCTTCCATGGCCGTGTAGGCCACGACCGGCAGCACCGGGCCAAAAATTTCACGGGTGCGCAGCTCGCAATCGGGCGGAGCGTTGAGCACGATGTGCGGCGCAATCTTGTGCGTCGCAACGTCCCACTTCTTGCCGGCAATCAGTTGGACCAGGGTGGCCCCGCGTGACTCGGCCTCGTCCATGGCACGGGTGATGCGGTTGAAGGCCCGCTCGTCGATGACGGCGGTGTAGTCCTCGGTGTCCAGGTTGGCATAGCGGCTGGAAACCACCTGCTTGGCAATCTCCACAAACTCGCTCACCTTGGCCTGCGGCACAAACACATGGTCTGCGGTGGTGCAGATCTGGCCGGCGTTGAAATACTTGAAGAAGGTAATGCGTTCAACCGCCTTTTTGAGCGGGAAGTCGTCGCACACCAGGGCGGGCGCCTTGCCACCCAACTCCAGCGTGACCGGACACAGGTTTTGCGACGCAGCCGCCATCACCGCGCGGCCGGTTACGCCTGAGCCGGTAAACAGCAGGTGGTCAAACTTGAGTTTGGAAAACTCGATGCCCACGCCACCAGTCTCGTCAAAGAACGCCAGCTTGTCCTTGGGGAAGTAGGCGGGTGACTTCTCGATCAGCAGTTTGGCCAGTTGGCGGGAGTTTTCCGACATTTTGACCATGCAGCGGTTGCCGGCGGCAAAGGCGGAGGTCAATCCACCAAAGCACAGAAAGATCGGGAAGTTCCACGGCACGATTTGGCCTACCACGCCCAGAGGCTGGGGAATGACCCGGTTCTTTGCACCGAGAAAGTTTTTCAGGTCAATGCCACGGCGCTGGGGTTTCATCCATTTGCGCAGATGGCCCACGGCGTGGTCTAAGCCGTCGACGATGCCGTAGATTTCGGCAAACAAGGTCTCGTGGCGCGAGCGGTTGCCGTAGTCCGCGCTGATGGCGTCCAGGATGGCTTCGCGGTTGTCCTGGATAAACGCCTTGAGCTTTTTCAGGTCGGCCTTGCGCTCGGCAAAACTGGGGTAGGGGTGGGCCAGATAGGCCGCACGTTGCAGAGCCAGAGTTTGTTCCAGCGGAAGTCGGATGGCTTCAGCCGGGGTGACGCTGTGCAGAGGAATGGCGGACATGGTGTTCTTCTTTCGAAAGTGCCTCACACCTTACCGCGCCTTACTTGGTTGCACTGTCTAAAACAGGACAAACTAGGGTAATTACGGGTGGCAATTGGAGTGCTGTACTTATTTCAACCGAAAGCACCCTTTTGCTCGGTCGGCAGTGGTGATTGTCAAATTGCTATAAATAATATAGCAACTAAATCAATATTGACGAGGGCTAGCGCCCTATTTCACTAAGCGTGATTTAGAAAGCCAAAGTCAACTCAGGCGCGGTGCGGCCCACAGCACCTGGTCCACCACCGCCTGGGTGCTGTTGCGGTGCGCCTCGGATTTGAGCATGCCTTGTTCATCAAACGCATCGCCGGCGCGGCTCAGGGCGAATTGTTTGGGGCAGACCCAGCACTGCAGGTTCAGCAACAGCGGGTTGAGGTGTTCCAGTGAACGCAGACCGCCCAACGCACCGTTGGAGGCGCTCAGCAGCCCCACCACTTTGCCTTCAAACGGCTTGATGCCATTGATCCACAAGGGGTGGCTCTTGGCGGGACTGGAGGCCCAGTCAATGGTGTTCTTCAGCAGGCCGGTGTAGCTGCCGTTGTACTCTGGCGAGCAGATGATCCAGGCCGGGTGCGCGTCCATGATCTCTTTGAGGCGGATCACATCCGGCGGCGTGCCGTGGGCTTCCAGGTCGGCGTTGTAGAGCGGAATGTCCAGCGTGGAGAGCTCCAAAAGCGTGACCTGGGCGCCAGCGGCGCGGGCCATGGTGGCTGCGTTGTGCGCCAATCGACGGTTGAAGGAATGTTCGCGGGTGCTGCCCGCAAAGATGAGAACGGATAAAGGTGCGTGGGTCATGGCCCTGATTGTCGCGAAAAATCGGCTCAGCCCGTAAAATCAGGGGCTTACCTCCCCTTGCTCCCATTCATGCTGTACCCACAAGATTTCGACGTGATCGTCGTCGGCGGCGGCCATGCCGGCACCGAAGCCGCGCTGGCGGCTGCCCGCATGGGCTGCAAGACGCTGTTGCTTACCCACAACATCGAGACCTTGGGCCAGATGAGTTGCAACCCGTCCATTGGCGGTATTGGCAAGGGCCACCTGGTCAAAGAAGTGGATGCGCTGGGCGGCGCCATGGCGCTGGCCACAGACGAGGCGGGCATTCAGTTCCGCATTCTCAATTCCAGCAAAGGCCCGGCCGTGCGCGCCACCCGCGCCCAGGCCGACCGTATTTTGTACAAGGCCGCCATTCGCCGCATGCTGGAGAACCAGCCCAACCTGTGGATCTTCCAGCAGGCGGTGGATGATTTGACGGTGGAGGGTGATGGAGATGGCGCCCGGGTGGTGGGTGCCATCACCCAGATCGGCATCCAGTTTCGCGCCAAGACCGTGGTGCTCACAGCGGGCACCTTTTTGGATGGCAAGATTCATGTGGGCCTGAACAACTACGCCGCTGGGCGCGCTGGTGACCCGCCCTCCATCTCCTTAAGTGCCCGGCTTAAAGAGTTGAAGCTGCCACAAGGCCGCTTGAAAACCGGCACGCCACCGCGCCTGGATGGCCGGTCTATTGACTTCAGCAAATGCCAGGAACAGCCCGGCGACGGCATGCCCGGCGGCATGAGTCCGACCATGCCGGTGTTCAGCTTTATGGGCCGTGTGGCCATGCACCCGGCGCAAATGCCGTGCTGGATTACCCACACCAATGAGCGCACCCACGACATCATCCGCAGCGGGTTTGACCGCAGCCCCATGTTTACCGGCAAGATTGAAGGGGTGGGGCCGCGCTATTGCCCCAGCGTCGAAGACAAGATCAACCGCTTTGCCGACAAGGACAGTCACCAGATTTTTCTGGAGCCCGAAGGCCTGACCACCCATGAGTACTACCCCAATGGCATTAGCACCAGCTTGCCGTTCGACATCCAGGTTGCACTGGTGCACAGCATGCCGGGGCTGGAGAACGCCCACATCTTGCGCCCCGGCTACGCCATTGAGTACGACTACTTTGACCCGCGCTCGCTGAAAAGCAGCTTTGAGACGCGGCAGATTCAAGGCCTGTTTTTTGCCGGCCAGATCAACGGCACCACGGGATATGAAGAGGCGGCCGCGCAAGGCTTGTTCGCCGGAGTCAACGCCGCCCTGCAATGCCAGGGGCGCGACGCCTGGGTGCCCGCGCGTGACGAAGCCTATCTGGGCGTGCTGGTGGATGACCTGATTACCAAGGGCGTGACTGAACCCTACCGCATGTTCACCAGCCGTGCCGAGTTCCGCCTGCAACTGCGCGAAGACAATGCCGACGCCCGACTGACCGAGGCCGGCCGCAAGCTGGGTCTGGTGGACGATGCCCGCTGGGACGCCTTTTGCCGCAAGCGCGATGCAGTGGCGGCAGAGACGCAGCGCCTGCGCGGTATTTGGGTCAGCCCTAAAAACCTGCCGGCCGAAGAGTCCGAGCGGGTGTTGGGCAAAGCCATTGACCATGAGTACAGCCTGGCAGATTTGCTGCGCCGCCCCAATGTGGACTATGCGGGTTTGATGTCGTTGGACAATGGGCGCTACACCAGCGCTGCCTTGCCAGTGGCGCCGAATGTTTCACGTGAAACCCCCGTTGAGGCAGGTGGTGCGGTGTCGGCAGTCGCCGTGGCCCAAGATGTGTTTGTGGCATCTGTCATTGAGCAGGTGGAAATTGCCGCCAAATACTCGGGCTACATCGACCGCCAGAAGGACGAGGTTGAGCGCGCCAGCCACTACGAGAACCTGCGCTTGCCGGCAGAGCTGGACTACATGCAGGTGACGGCGCTGAGTATTGAGGCGCGCCAGAGTCTGAACAAGCAGCGCCCTGAAACACTGGGGCAGGCTTCACGCATGTCGGGCATCACCCCGGCCACCATTTCGTTGCTGCTAATCCATTTGAAGAAAGGCAACTTTCGAGGCTTTTCGGTCAACGCCGCGCCCGATGCGGCGGCGGAAGTGGTGTCTGCCTGATGCACGCACTGGAGCCGGGGTTGCGCCAGGGTCTGTTGGAGCTGGATCTGAACTTGGATGATGCGCAGATTCAGCACCTGTTGGACTATCTGGACTTGATTCAAAAATGGACTAGGGTTTACAACCTGACGGCAGTGCGTGAGCCAGCCGAAATGCTGACGCACCATTTGCTGGACAGCCTGACGGCCATTGCGCCATTACGGCGGCAGCTGCAGAGTGGTGACGTGACATCGGGGACAGCCCGATTGCTGGATGTGGGTTCGGGCGCTGGGCTGCCGGGCATTGTGATTGCCATTTGCTGCCCCGCCATCACCGTGCATTGTGTGGATACGGTGGGCAAGAAAGCGGCCTTTATTCAGCAGGTGGCGGCAAGCCTGAAGTTACCCAACCTGCGTGGTATCCATGCGCGGGTTGAAAGTTTGACTGAGCCGTACGACGTGATCAGCTCTCGTGCCTTTGCCTCTTTGGTGGATTTCACTAGTTGGTCGGTTGGGGCGTTGGCACAGCAGGGCGTCTGGATGGCGTTAAAGGGCAAGCATCCGGAACAGGAGATTTCAGCCTTGCCATCGGCGGTTGAAGTGTTTCACGTGGAACCTTTGCGGGTGCCGGGGCTGGATGCGGAACGGTGCATTGTGTGGATGCGCGGGCGTCGGGCGTAAGCCTTCAGTTCCTCCTTTTGGATTTTGACCGATTGCTGTGGATGGGTTGGGGTGTGCGTTTTGCTCCGTGTCCCCCGCCCGCTGCGCGGGCTCCTCCTTTACCTGCGCAAAACGCACACTCCAACCCATCTTGCCGGCTTCGGTTGTACTCGCCTCAAATACCGAAAGCTCCCCCGCCAAGTTATGTAGCCAACGCCGTAGGCTGGAGTAGTCCTGGGCGTTTTACGCAGGTAAAGGAGGAGCCCGTAGGGCGGAGGACACGGAGTAAAACGTCCAGGACTACTCCACCGGCCAGCCTCCCCAACCCCAGTCAATCAACCCCAAGACGGCGTAACGTAAACTCACCCCTCCAACCCCTAGGAAAACCCATGCTTGGCGTTACCGACTACGGCACTTTTGTCGTCACCATCATCGTCTTTTTGTTGATCCCAGGCCCCGGCAATCTGGCGCTGATCACGTCTACCAGCAAGGGCGGCATCCGGGGTGGGTTGGGTGCAACCATGGGTGTGATCCTGGGTGATCAGGTGTTGATGTGGTCGGCGGTGGCCGGCGTGGCGGCGCTGCTGGCGGCCTATCCGGATGCGTTCCATGCGGTGCAGTGGCTGGGTGCGGGATACCTGGCTTGGCTGGGTGCCAAGATGCTGCTGGCCAAACCCGGTTCGGCACCGGTGCTGACTATTACTGCGGGACACTACCTGCGCCAGGCGCTGATGATTACGCTGCTCAACCCGAAGGCTATTCTGTTTTACATGGCGTTCTTTCCCCTGTTCGTCGACCCGGCCCGCCAACAGGGTTTGGTTACCTATGGTTTCATGGCGGCAACCATTGCTGTCATCACCTTTTTATACGGGCTGACATCCGTGTTGCTGACCTACTTCTTGGCCGAACGCATCCGCGCCAACCCGATGGTGACGCGTGTGCTGGAAAAGGTTGCCGGCTTGTTTTTGGTTGGTTTTGGCATCAAGCTGGCGATATCGCGCTGAGTCACATTCGTCCATGTTTCACGTGAAACCCTGATCTTCATTCCTGCGTTCCGATTTTTCTCTGAGCACCCCATGGCCAAAATCTTCTGTGTTGCCAACCAAAAAGGTGGCGTCGGCAAAACCACCACCACCGTCAACTTGGCCGCCGGCTTGGCCAAGGTAGGGCAGCGCGTGCTGATGGTTGATCTGGACCCGCAGGGCAACGCAACCATGGGTTCCGGTGTGGATAAGCGCAAGCTGGAACTCACCGTGTACGACGTATTACTGGAATCCGCCAGCATTGCCGAAGCCCGCGCCCAAAGCGACAAGCTCAAGGCCGGCGGGTGCAGCTACGACATTCTGGGCGCCAACCGAGAGTTGGCGGGTGCCGAGGTGGAGTTGGTGGAAGTTGAGCGCCGCGAGCGCCGCCTCAAGCAAGCCCTGGCCGCTGTGGAGGGTGAGTACGACTTTGTGCTGATCGACTGCCCGCCAAGTTTGAGCATGCTCACCCTCAACGGCCTGTGCTGTGCCCATGGCGTGATCGTGCCTATGCAATGCGAATACTTTGCGCTTGAAGGCCTGACCGACCTGGTCAACACCATCAAGCAGGTCAAGGCCAACCTCAATGACGATCTGCAAATCATCGGGCTGCTGCGGGTCATGTTCGACCCGCGCATCACCTTGCAACAGCAGGTGAGCGACCAGCTCAAGGCCCACTTTGGCGACAAAGTGTTCGAGACCGTCATCCCGCGCAATGTGCGTCTGGCTGAGGCGCCCAGCTACGGCGTACCCGGCGTGGTGTTTGATCCGTCGTCCAAGGGTGCGCAGGCCTTTGTGAGCTTTGCGCAAGAGATGGTGGCGCGCATCCAGAAAATGTGAGGTCAGAGGCATGGGACTGCGAAATAGTGAGGTAAAGGAGGAGGCCGAAGGCCGGGGGACACGAGCGGTTTCGCAGTCCCATGCCTCTGACTTCACTGTCTTAGTCCTGCCGGGCTGGCAAAACTCCGACCCTGACCATTGGCAAAGTCGCTGGGAACCCCTGCATGGCGACGTACGTGTGCAGCAGCATGACTGGATGCAACCGCTGCGTGGTGACTGGATGGCCCAACTCGAAGAGGCCGTGCTGGCCGCCACCCAGCCGGTGGTTCTGGCCGCCCACAGCCTGGGCTGCATGCTCACTGCCGCCTGGGCCGCGCATTCGCGCAACACCGACCGCGTGGTCGGCGCCCTGTTGGTGGCACCCGGCGACCCCGAGCGCGAGGAGCTGCGCGCCACACTGAAAAGCTGGTCCCCCGTGGTATTGCAAAAGCTGCCCTTTCACAGCACGCTGCTGGGCAGTCAGAATGACCCCTATTGCAGCATCGCGCGCGCACGCCAATTTGCCGACGCCTGGGGTGCCGAGTTTGTGGATTACGGCCACGCCGGCCACATCAACGCAGAGTCGGGCCTGGGCGACTGGCCACAGGGGCGGAAATTGTTGAACCAATTGATTGATTTGAAAAGAGGGAGCACCTAAATGGTCACCAAAAAACCCAAGGGTCTCGGCATGGGCCTGGAAGCACTGCTGGGCCCCAAAGTCCAGGACCGCGCACCCGCCGATGCGGGCGCTGCCAATTCGGGCCTGCCCAGCACGCTGCTGCTCACCGAGATGGTGGCCGGTCAGTACCAGCCCCGCACCCGCATGGACGAGGGCGCGCTGTACGAGCTGGCCGAAAGCATCAAGGCCCAAGGCATCATGCAACCTATCTTGGTTCGTCGCCTGAGCGACGACCAAGCTCGGTTGCACCGCAATAAGGAGTCTCAGGGGCCCACCCCTGAGACAGGTGCTTCTGCCGTGCGTCCGTTGTACGAAATAATCGCTGGCGAACGTCGCTTCCGCGCTGCCAAGCTGGCGGGCCTGGACCGCGTGCCGGTGCTGGTGCGCGACGTGCCGGACGAGGCCGCTGCCGCCATGGCGCTGATCGAGAACATGCAGCGTGAAGACCTGAATCCGCTGGAAGAGGCCCAGGGACTACAACGCCTGATCAAGGAATTCGGCATGACGCACGAAACCGCTGCGCAGGCGGTGGGGCGCTCGCGCAGTGCGGCTTCCAACCTGCTGCGGCTGTTGAATCTGGCCGAGCCGGTGCAGACCATGCTGATGGCGGGTGACCTGGATATGGGTCACGCCCGGGCCTTGCTGTCGTTGGAGCGCGGTACCCAAATCACCGCTGCCAACCAAATTGCGGCCAAGAAGATGTCGGTGCGCGAAACGGAAAGTCTGGTCAAAAAGCTCAGTGCAGAGTTTGAACTGACGGCCTCAAAGCCTAAAAAAGAAAAGTCCCGCGACATCAAACGGGTGGAAGAAGAACTCTCCGACCTGCTCATGGCCCAGGTTGAAATCCAGGTCAAGAAGCGCGTCAAGCGCAATGGACGCATGGAAGAGATGGGCGAGGTAGTCATCCAATTTGGCTCGTTGGACGAGCTCAATGGCCTGATTGAGCGCCTCTCGCCGGGAGCCAGTCGCTGATAAGCTGCTATACATAATATAGCTTTTTACGCAATATCGACGAGGGCTAGCGGCCTAAAACGTTTATAACCCCGGTGTCCAAGCTGCTCCAGCGCCCGGCCGGTGAGTTTAAAATTTGGAGCCACTATGCTCAAAGCAAGCGCACAGTACCGCGTTGCCGGTGGCAAAATGGTATGGTTGTACCAGGCACCCGTTGTGGCGCCACAAGGAGATTGACTATGGCTTCTGATCGCACCGCAGCCCCCGCCGACCTGACCGATGAGGGCGAAATCTCGCACGCCCAACAGGTGCTGGTACTGGCGCTGGCCACCCTGGCCGAGCAGCGCGAAGCCGACTCCGAAAGCCATATTCTGCGGGTGCAAAACTATGTACTGACGCTGGCTCAGACGCTGGCCAAACAGGAGCAGTTTGCCGAGCTTTTGACGTCTGCCTACATCGATACCCTGTTCCTGAGCGTGCCCTTGTACGACATGGGCTCCATCGCCATCCCCGACCGCATTTTGCTCAAACCGGGCCGGCTTGATGCCGACGAGATTGCCATCATGCGCACCCACACCACTATCGGTCATGCCGCCATTGAGCGGGCTGAAAGAACGCTGGGGCGCCCTTCACCCCGACTGGCGATCGCCAAAGATCTGGTTCTGTGCCACCAGGAAAAGTGGGATGGCAGCGGCTACCCGCGTGCACTGGCCGGCGGGGACATCCCGGTGGCTGCCCGCATCATGGCCATTGCCGATGTGTACGACGCGCTCATCAGCAGCAAGGTTTATAAAGACGGCGTGCCGCACGATAAGGCCGTACAGATTATTTTCAGCGAGCGCGGAGCCCACTTTGACCCCGACATGGTGGACGCATTCATCGAGATTCAGGATGAGTTCGACGGCATTGCCAAACGCTTTGCCGACACCGACGCCGACATGCAGCACAAGATCGAGTACATGGCCAACGCTATTGCCGAGATTGCAATCTTGTGATCGCGCAGGGCCTCACGCCCTACAGCTTGGCCGGAACCTGCCTTTGAATTTTTTTGCAGCGTTCCAGGCAATTTACACACAACCGCACCCATTTTGGCGTTAGCGACATGGACAGATTGCAACAGAAACTGTCTTTTTTTTTAACACCAGCAATGGCTTGGGTGCAGCCGGCAGGTGCACGGTGTAGCGTTGCACCTGCACACGCTACACGACCATTCGCTATTCACCGACTCCAGTGCGCTATTCACCGGAAAGCGCGCGACAAAGCGATAGGGGCCCGATATCGTGACAGCATCTCAACTCAATCAGGATTTGACTATGCGGCTTCACCATCCTCGACACCAGTTCTTGGCCCGTCACCACGACAACCCGCGCAAGCGCCTTCTTTGGGGTGCGTCACTGATTGCTGTAGGGACTGTGTTTCTCCTGGACCGCCTGGCGGTACTGGATCTCGCGCAGTACCTGGGCCCGCAAACGCGCTGGTGGCATTACTTGCCCTTGCTGCTAGCGCTGGGCGGGGTCATCGCGGTGGTCAGCGCACAGTCTGCACGGCAGGTGCTCAAGGGGTTGATCGACATTGTTCTGGGTACCTGGGTGTTCGCCTGTCTGGAACATCTTTGGGCGCTCACATTTTCCAATAGCTGGCCGATTGTGCTGATTGCGTATGGCTTGCAGATGCTGTTGCGTGGCTGGTTGGGCCATGGCCAAGCGCCACACAGCGAGGTGGCGCAATGAGCCCGCAGCGCGACCAGACGCGCATCGTATTAGGCGCTTTTGTGGTGCTGGTGGGGGCGTTCGCGCTGGCCGACAACTTGTTCCAGATCAACACACGCCAGGTGCTGCAGTTCTGGCCGGTGGTGTTTATGCTCATTGGTGTGATGAAGCTCAGCCACACGCGACACCTGTCGGGCTATGTCTTTGGGGCCGGGTTTGTCGCGCTGGGCGTGCTGATGACTCTGAACAATTTGGAGCTGATTTCGTTTCACATGCGCGACTGGTGGCCTCTGCTGGTGATTGGCGCAGGTGTCGCCATGATCGCGAAGGAGCCTTTGCGCCGTCGCATGGAGAGCTTGCAACAGGCCACGCAAACATCGGACGAGGCTGGAGCCGCCTTCAACGCAACGGCGGTAATGAGCGGCAACACCTTCAGCGTGGTGTCACAAGACTTTCGCCAGGGTGAAGTGACGGCTGCGATGGGGGGTATGGAGATCGATTTTCGCCAAGCATCGATGCAATCGCAGGCGACGTTGCGGGTCATGGCGGTGATGGGGGGCATCGAGATCAAGGTACCACCAGACTGGGGTGTAGAGTGCCGCGCCACGGCGTTCCTGGGGGGCGTGGAGGATAAAACCGTGCCGCCTGCCCAAGCCACCAAGCGCCTGGTGATTGAGGGCTTTGTCATGATGGGCGGCGTGGAAGTCAAGAATTGATGCTGTCGCAGGCGCCATGACCCCAATCACCTCCAGCACGCGCCGCCTCGCGGCCTATGTGGGTGTCTGGCTCATTGGCGGTTGTGCGCTTGCCGGCGTGTTTGTCAACGCTGAACTGGCGCAGTGGCAACCAGCGCTCGTATTTGCCCTTCCGATGGCAGTGTTCCTGGGGTTTGTTGCCGCTTCGGCCTACTACGTGTGCCGTTCAGTGGTGCTGACGCAGCGCGGTGGATTTCAGACCGTAGTGGTATTTGGCGCCTCGTCGGCCTTGGCGGCATTGTTGTGGGCGCTGATGTGCCACGGGTGGAATACGTTCGGTGCGAGCCTGCTGGCGCTGGCAGGCGCGGCGTCCCCAAGCGGGGTGACGCCCTCCAGCGCCGTCCTGGTTGCCATGCCCCGTACGGTGGCGATTCTGCTCTTGCTGGTGGCCGGCGGGCTGTATCTGATCTCCTTGCTGATCCATGACATCTGGCTTGCCGCCGACCAGTTGCGTGCGGCCCAGGGGCGCGAAGCGCGGTCGCTATTGCAGGCCCGTGATGCGCAGGTCCAGATGTTGCGCACGCAGATCAACCCGCACTTTTTGTTCAACAGCCTGAACTCGATCAGTGCGCTCACTTCGCAAAATGCGGTTGCTGCGCGGGCCATGACCCTGGAGTTGGCGGCCTTCTTTCGGCAGACGCTGGCGGTGGCAGAAAAGGAGTGCATTGCATTGGCCGATGAGGTGGCGCTGTGTGAACACTTTTTGGCGGTTGAGAAAATTCGTTTTGGCGACAAACTGCGCACCGACATCACGGTGTCGCCTGCGGCCAACGCTGTATTGATCCCACCCATGCTGTTGCAGCCCTGCCTGGAGAACGCGATCAAGCATGGTGTGCGGCATCTGGTTGGAGGAGGCTGTGTAACACTGCACGCCTTTGTGCAAGAGCACTGGCTTTATGTGGCGATTGACAACCCCGTGGACCCGGACGCGGCGCCGGGCATAGGCACCGGCACGGGCCTGGCCAACATCAAAAAGCGACTGGGTACGCTGTACGGTGAACGTGCACGGATGGGGTGGACACGCCATCCAGATCGCTTTGCGCTGGAAATTGTCCTGCCCACGCAGTTTGCGCCGTGAACACCACCCAACCACCCCTGCGCATTTTGATTGTGGACGATGAGCCCCTAGCCCGGGGTTTGATCCGCGAGTACCTGGCGCACCACCCGGACTTGGTCATCGTGGGCGAATCGGAGCATGGCCTGCAGGCCGTAGTGGACATCACTGCACTTGGCCCGGACCTTATTTTTCTGGACATTCAAATGCCCAAGCTCAATGGCTTGGAAGTGCTGGAACTCACGGGACGCAGAACCGGCGTCATTTTCACCACGGCTGATGACCAGCACGCGCTCAAAGCATTTGATCTGCACGCCGTGGACTACCTGCTCAAGCCGTTTTCACAACAGCGCTTTGACGATGCCCTGGCCCGTGCGCGCCAGGCCGTGGCACAGGTGCAGCCCGGGGTGCAAAAACTGCTGGTGGATGCCAGCCAGCGTCTGGCCCGCATTCTCATTCGGGACCGCAACCAGGTGCATGTGATCGCGGTGGAGACGGTGGAGTATGTGCAGGCGCAAGACGACTACATCAGCATACGCAGCGCCGGGCGCGACTTCCTGAAGACACAGTCCCTGGCGGAGTTGGCCACGCAGCTGGACCCGGCGCAGTTTGTGCGGGTGCACCGCTCGTACCTGCTTAACATGGTCTATTTGCAAAGCCTGGAGCGGTCCACCAAAGACAACTTTGTTGCCGTGCTACGCGACGGCCAACGCATCCCTGTCAGCCGCTCCGGGTACGAGCGTTTGGACATGTTGTTGAATGGCCGCTAGCCCTCGTAAAATATACATAGTTCGCTATCGAAGTTATAGTGAAAAGATTTTTCCAGGGTTCAGAATATTGAGCGGGTCCAGTGCCCGCTTGATGGCGCGCATCATGTCCACCGCGCCTTCTCCCGTTTCGGTTACCAAAAAACCCTGCTTGTGCAGGCCCACGCCGTGTTCACCGGTGCAGGTGCCACCGAGTGCCAGTGCGCGCGCTACCAGTTGGTGATTCAGGCGCTCAGCCGTTTCGCGTTCGGCGGGAATGGTGGGGTCAATCAGGTAGCCCATGTGGAAGTTGCCGTCGCCCACGTGGCCGACCAAAAAGTAGGGAATGCCGGCTTCTTGGGCCTCGGTCACGGAGTCCAATAACGCATCGGCCAGGCGCGAGATCGGCACGCAGGTGTCGGTGGTAATGGCCTTGCAGCCGGGGCGCGACTGCACACCAGCAAAGTAGGCGTTGTGCCGCGCCGTCCACAGGCGTGTGCGCTCCTCGGGCGTGGCCGCCCAGGAAAAGGCGCTGCCGTGGTTGTCGGCAGCAATAGCCTGCACGGTTTCCACTTGCTCCTGCACGCCTGCCGGTGAACCGTGGAACTCCATTAGCAGCATGGCACTCTCGGGCAGGCCCAGCTTGGAGTGCTGATTGACCACCTTGACGGTGGTGGAATCCAACAACTCGCATCGCGCAATGGGTACACCCAGCTGGATGATCTGGATGGTGGTGTTGACCGCATCGGCCAGCGACGCAAAGCAACAGGTCGCCGCCATCACCGCCTCGGGTAAGGGGTAGAGCTTGACGGTGATTTCGGTAATGACGCCCAGCGTGCCCTCGCTGCCCACCATCAGGCGGGTCAGGTCGTAGCCGGCGCTGGACTTTTTGGCATGGGTGCCGGTGCGAATCACCTCTCCGCTGGCCGTGACTACTTCTAGCGCCAGCACGTTTTCGCGCATGGTGCCGTAGCGCACGGCGTTGGTGCCGCTGGCGCGGGTGGCGCTCATGCCGCCAAGGGTGGCGTCGGCACCGGGGTCAATCGGAAAGAACAGGCCGGTGGACTTGACGGCCTCGTTGAGCTGCTTGCGGGTTACGCCGGGCTGCACGGTGACGGTCAGGTCTTCTGCATTGATGCTGAGCACCTGGTTCATCTGGCTCACGTCCAGGCTGATGCCGCCTTCCACCGCCAGCAGATGGCCTTCCAGCGAGGTGCCCACGCCAAATGGAATCACCGGCACGCGGTGTATAGCGGCCAGTTTGACGACCATGGCAACCTCATCCGTGTTCTGGGCAAAGACCACGGCACCGGGTGGTGGCACATCGAAGGGCGATTCGTCGCGGCCATGCTGTTCGCGCACCACCATCGCAGTGGAACAGCGTGCGCCAAAGTGCGCTTGGAGCGCCTCAATCAGTGCGGCAGGCACGGGCCGTTGGTTGACGGTGGGCAGCAAATGCAATGGGGAAGTAGGGGCATTCATGCTGTCAGTTTACGATGGAGGGCAATTTTTGTCCTTTCACGGAGTTGACCATGGGCAACCGCCTCTCACAAATCGCCACCCGCACCGGGGATAACGGCACCACTGGCCTGGGTGACAACACCCGTGTCTCCAAAAACAGTCTGCGTGTGCACGCCATGGGGGATGTGGACGAGCTCAACTCGCACATTGGCCTGTTGCTGTGCGAAGGCATGCCCGACGCCGTGCGCAGCCTGCTGGTGGAAATCCAACAGCAACTGTTTAACCTGGGGGGGGAACTGTCCATCCCCGGATTTGAATTGCTCAAACCCGAGGCCCTGCTGGCGCTGGACCAGGCGCTGGAAGACCACAACGCCAACTTGCCGCGCCTGCAGGAATTCATCTTGCCAGCAGGCACCCGCGCCGCAGCCCAAGCCCACATTTGCCGCACCGTGGCACGCCGCGCCGAACGCGCGGTGGTGGCGCTGGGCGCAGAAGAAGCATTGAAGGAAACGCCCCGCCAATACCTTAACCGCCTGTCGGACCTGATGTTTGTGCTGTCACGCGTGCTCAACCGCTACCGCACCGACGGCAGCGTGGGCGATGACGTGTACTGGAAGAGCGAAAAGCTGGCGCGTGCAGCGGCAGAAGAGTAACTGTCACCAGTGCGTCTGATAGCCGGGGGACTGGCGTGCAACACTGTCACTCCACGATAGGGTGCCTTTAACAAGAACCATGTCCCAGACCAGCAAAACTTCCCCCGGCATTGCCCCCAACACTCCCCAGATTCGCATCTACCAGGACTGGCTGCGCACGAATAGGGGCCTGAGCTTTGACGGTTACAACGCCTTGTGGCGCTGGTCGGTTACCGATCTGGATGCCTACTGGCAAAGCATTTGGGATTACTTTGACCTGCAGTCGCCCACGCCGCATACCGCAGTGCTGGCCAAGAACGTCATGCCGGGTGCCGTGTGGTTTCCAGGCGCGCAAACCAACTATGCCCAGCAAGTGCTGCGCCACGTGGACGCGGCGCACGCCGCCGGTTTTGCCGCCGTTATCAGCCGCAATGAGCGGGGTGACCATGTTGAATTGAGCTGGCCCGAACTGCGCCGCCAGGTAGCCTCGCTGGCGCTGCACTTGCGTGAACAGGGCGTGCAGCCGGGCGATCGCGTGGCGGCCTACCTGCCCAATATCCCCGAGACCATGGTGGCGTTTCTGGCCACTGTCAGCATTGGCGCGGTGTGGAGCGTGTGCGCCCCCGACATGGGCACCAACGCCGTGCTGGACCGCTTTCAACAGATTGAACCCAAGGTGCTGATTGCCTGCGACGGTGTGCGCTACGGCGGGCGCGACTTTGACCGCATGACCGTGGTACAGGAACTGTGCAACGCGCTGCCTACGGTGCGCCACATCATCCTGCACGATAACCTGGGCGTGGCCGATGCACCGCAACATGCTAGCCTTTCGATAGCTGCATGTGACCGTTTCGCGAGGGCTAGCGCCAGAAATGATGCAGAGACTGCCGCGTTTGAGCCAATGTGGCTGGCGTTTGACCACCCGCTGTGGATTGTGTATTCCAGCGGCACCACGGGCTTGCCCAAACCCATTGTGCACGGCCATGGCGGCACGGTGCTGGTGGCATTGGCGCTCAAGACCCTGCACAACGACATTGGCTGCAGCTACAGCGCCAACAACTGGGGCGAGCGCTTCCACTGGTACAGCTCAACGGGTTGGGTGATGTGGAACGCCCAGGTTGCCGGTCTGCTCAATGGCACCACCTGCGTCTTGTTTGATGGCAACCCCGGTCACCCCGACTGGACCACGCTGTGGCGCTTTGCCGCCGATACCGGTGTGACCTACTTTGGCGCTGGTGCGGCCTTCTATGCCAACTGCATGAAGGCCGGTGTGGACCTGTCCACCTGTGGTGACCTGTCCGCTATCCGGGCCCTGGGCACCACCGGCTCGCCCCTGTCGTCCGATGCGCAGAACTGGGGCACTGACCAGTTCCGCCACATCGCTAAAACCGAAGCCCAACGCGACATCTGGTGGTGCAACATCAGTGGAGGGACGGACTTTTGCGGTGCCTTTATCGGCGGCAACCGCGAACTGCCGCAAGAACCCGGCGTCATGCAGTGCCGTCTGCTGGGCTGCGCGGTAGAAGCCTGGGACGAGGCTGGCGAACCGGTGCAAGGCGAGGTTGGCGAGCTGGTCTGCAGCCAGCCCATACCGTCCATGCCGCTGTACTTTTGGGGCGACACCGATAACGCGCGCTACCTGGCCAGCTACTTCGAGATGTACCCCGCAGGCCACGGCCGCAAGCCCGGAGGCGGTGACTGGAATGCTGAGGCCGGCGGTGTCTGGCGCCATGGCGACTGGTTGCGCGTGGGCACCCAGGAAGCAGGTGGCGAAGGCTGCGTGATTTTTGGCCGTAGCGATGCCACCATCAACCGCCACGGCCTGCGCATGGGCACCAGCGAGCTGTACAGCGCCATTGAGGTTCTGCCCGAGGTGGTGGACAGCATGGTGGTGGACCTGGAGTATTTGGGGCGCGAAAGCTACATGCCGCTGTTTGTGGTGCTGCGCCCAGGCCTTACGCTGGACGCTGCTCTGCAGCGCAAAATTGTGGACGCCATCAAGACCGCGCTGAGCCCGCGCTTTGTGCCCAACGCCATCTTCCAGGTGGACGAGATTCCGCGCACGTTATCGGGCAAGAAGCAGGAGCTGCCAATCAAGAAACTGCTGCTGGGTCAGCCCCTGGAGAAGGTCGTCAACAAAGACGCCATGGCCAACCCCGGCTGCCTAGATTGGTACGTGAACTTCGCCGCTCAGCAGGCCGCGCTTGTGTAGCATGGGCAGCACCTGCGGGTCGCGTCCGCGAAAGGCACGGTAAGCCTCTGCCGGCTCCTGGCTGTTACCAGTGCTGTAAATGGTGCGCAACAGGCGTTCGGCTGTGGTGGCGTCAAAGGCGTCGCCGGTCTCGGTGAAAGCGGCAAAACCATCTGCCTCCAGCACCTCGGCCCACATGTACACGTAGTAGCCAGCCGCATAGCCGGAACTGGCAAACAGGTGCTGGAAGTGGGCCAAATAGTGCCGCTGGCCAATGTCTTCGGGAATCCCCAATTTAGCGCATTGCTCGGCCTCAAAGGCCGCCACGTCTACTGGTGTGCCGTTGGGCAGCGCGTGCAGGGCCATGTCGATCAGGGCCGGGCCGGTGTACTGGATGGTGGCCCAGGCCTGGTCAAAGCGCCGCGCACGCAGCAGCTTGTCCAGCAGCGCGGCTGGCAGGGGCTCGCCGGTTTGGTAGTGGCGGGCGTGGCGTTGCAATACCTCGGGCTCCAGCGCCCAGTTTTCAAACAATTGTGAGGGTAGCTCTACAAAATCACGCAGCACCCGGGTACCGGCCAGGCGCTCGTAGCGCACGTTGGACAGCAGGCCATGCAATCCGTGACCGAATTCGTGGAACAGCGTGCGCACGTCATCAAAGCTCAGCAGGGTGGGGCTGGCCTTGGCGAAATTGTTGTTGTTGATGACGATGGGCAAGGTGCCGCCACTATGGCCAGACTGGCTGCGGAACACGCTCATCCAGGCACCGCTGCGCTTGGTGCTGCGGGCAAAATTGTCGCCAATGAAGATGCCGACCAGCGCATCGTCGGCGCCACGCACTTCCCACAGGCGGGCGTCCGAGTGGTGCAGGGCAATGCCGTGTTGCTCCACAAAGCGCAAGCCAAACAGGCGCCCAGCGCAATCAAACATGGCCGCAATCATGGCGTCCAGCGAGAAGTAAGGTTTAACTTCGGCATCGTCCAGGTCAAAGCGCTGCGCGCGTACCTTGTGGGCCAGGTAGCGCCAGTCCCAGGCGGCCATGGGGGTGGGCTCACCTAGCGCACGGGCCATTTCGGTGAGGGCTTGGCGGTCCACCTCGGCGTGCGCCTTGGCCGGCTCCCACGCTTGCTGCAGCAGGTCGAGTACCGCCGTGGTTTTGCCGGCCATGCGATCCACCAGTTCATAGTCGGCGTAGCTGGCAAAGCCGTGCAGGGCCGCCTGCTCTTGCCGCAGCGCCATGATCTCTGCCGCCACCGGGCGGTTGTCGTGTTCGCCCTCGTGGGCACCCCGGGCAGTGCGGGCGCGCCACAGGGTTTCACGCAGATCGCGCCGGCTGGAGTAGATCAAAAAAGGCTCGGCCAGCGAGGGCGACAAGGTGATGGCATACACATCGTCGCCCAGGCCGCGTTGTTGTGCAGCCGAGCGGGCGGCAGCGCGCACAAAATCGGGCAGGCCGGCCAGATCAACCTCGGTGCGCAGTTCCAGTGCGTAGGCAGCTTCTTCGGCCAACACATTCTGGATGAAGCGCGTGTGCAGCGTGGCCAGTTCGGCCATCACTGCGCTGTAGCGGGCGCGGGCAACACCGTCAAGCCGGGCGCCCGCGCGGGTGAAGTCCAGGTGCACGCGTTCCAACAAGCGCAACTGGTCGGAATCCAAACCCAGTGCGTGGCGATGTGCGTGCAAAGTGTCAATGCGGACAAACAGCGTGGGGTGCATGTACATCGCGCTGTCGTGGGCGGCCAAAAGTGGGGCAATCTCCCGTTGCGCCGCCTGCAATGCTGGCGACGTTTCGCTGGCCGTCATGTTGTGGAATAACAAGGAAATACGGTTCAGCAAGCGACCGCTGGCATCCAGGGTGGCGAGCGTGTTATCAAAGGTGGGCGGATCAACACGATTGGCAATGGCATCAATTTCATTGCGGTGCTGCTCCAGTGCGTGATCCAATGCCGGCCCGAAATGGGCCGCGTCCAGCTCCCTGAAAGGAGGCAGTCCATATGGCTGAACCCAGTGTTGCAACAGCGGATTGGCAAAGGCTTCGGAGCGATGGGAGGTGGGCATGCCGGTGTTCCTGGCCAGTGGGCTAAAGCGCAGAATTTTACGGAAGGACTGGCAACCGGAGTGCCAGCACAGCCGTTGCAGGCAGGGGCAATGGCGCCACCGAGTGGAAACCCTGATAGCGAAAACGCTAAGTAAGGTTATGTAAGCTTATCGCAAAGGTTCCTTTAGGCAAATTACAATCGGCCTTCTCAAATTTAGCAGTTACGGACGCTGCGCCCCGGATTCCGACCCGGAATTCACCCGCCAGTTAGTAGTTTTTCTATAAGGAAATGATTGTGCATATGAAGTTCAAAGTGCTTGTTCGCGCCTGGGTATTAGCCATGGGCCTTACATTGGTTGGCACTGCCAGCCTGACCGCTCCTGCCCTGGCCCAAACCACCGCGCCTGCTGCTGAGGCCGCGCCCGCTGCTGAAGTCAAGATGGACGTTCCTGCAGCCGCACCGGCCGCCGCCAAGGCCGCCGTTGAAAGCACCGACAACCCCTATGGCATTGGCGCCTTGTGGAAATCTTCTGACGCTGTAACCAAGATCGTTTTGTTGATATTGGCCGTCATGAGCATTGGCAGCTGGTACATCCTGGTGGTCAAGATGCTGGAGCAGCGTAAGGTCAGTGGTTATTCCCGTGAAGCGGCAGAGAAATTCTGGGGTGCCGGCACTGTGGCCCAGGGTGCCGCTGCTCTGAGCAAAGACAGCCCCTACCAATTCATTGCCGCCTCGGGCGTGGAAGCGACCAAGAAGCACAGCGGTCTGATGGGCCACATTCCCCTGGCCGACTGGATCAGCATGAGCATCCAGCGTTCGGTGGACCGCGTTAACCGCGAAATGCAAGGTGGCCTTTCCTTCCTGGCCACTGTGGGCTCCATTTCTCCCTTCGTCGGTCTGTTCGGTACCGTGTGGGGCATCTACCACGCGCTGACCGCCATTGGAATTTCCGGCCAAGCCTCTATCGACAAGGTGGCCGGCCCCGTGGGTGAAGCACTGATCATGACCGCCATCGGTCTGGCCGTGGCCGTTCCCGCTGTGCTGGCCTACAACTGGCTGGTGAGCCGCAACAAAGGTGTGATGGACGACGTTCGCAGCTTCGGCAGCGATTTGCACGCCGTATTGCTGGGTTCGAGTTCCAAGAGCTGATGCGTTGCGTACCGTACGCAGAAGGATGGCTCTATGTCAATGAACGTAGGTAGTGCAGACGGTGACGAAGATGCTGTAATCGCAGCCATCAACACCACGCCCCTTGTGGATGTGATGTTGGTTATGCTGATCATCTTCCTGATCACCATTCCAGTGGTGACCACCTCCATTCCCGTGTCTTTACCCAAGGAACGCGTGGAAATTCGGGAAACCAAGCCCGAAAACATCATCATCTCGGTAGATACGACTAACAACATCTACTGGTATGACCAGAAGGTATCCGATGTCGAGGCGCTGGTAGAGAAACTGAAAAAGTTTCGACCGTCAAGCCGCAGCCCGAGGTGCAAATTCGCGGTGATATGGCTTCCCGCTACGAGGGTGTTGGCAAGATTCTTTACGCTTGCCAGCGCGCGGGTATTGTCAAAGTGGCGTTCATCACTGAACCGCCAGCCCTGGGCGGCTGAGGCCGCACCAGGTTTTGGAAGGAATCACTATATGTCTATGAATGTAGGATCGGGCTCGGGTTCCGAGGAGCCAGAGGTGATGATGGATATCAACACCACGCCGCTAATCGACGTGATGTTGGTGCTGCTGGTGATGTTGATCATCACCATTCCCATCCAGTTGCACGCTGTGAACCTGGATATGCCGGTCGGCACGCCGCCAGCTAACAACATCAAGCCTGAGAAAGTCCAGATCGATATCGATGAAAACAGTGTCGTGTACTGGCAGGGCGTGGCGGTGACTGCCGCTGAACTGGAGTCCGATATGGACGCCATCAGCCAGTTACCAACACAACCTGAGGTCCATATCCGGCCCAACAAGGGGTCGCGTTACGCGGTGTTTGCCAATGTCTTGTCCACGTCCAAACGCAAGGGCCTGACCAAGATGGCAGTAGTTGGAAGCGAGCAGTTTATCCAATGAACACGCTCGGCTTACATCCGGTCTACAAGCCCCGGGATCCATCACGACGCTACAAAGGCATCGTGATAGTTATCGCACTGCACATCTTGATTGGCTGGGGCATCGTCTCCGGCACCGCGAAGAACGCGCTGATGATCTTGAAGAAGCCACTCGAAGCGGTGGTGATTCAGGAGGTCATCATTCCGCCGCCGCCGCCGCCGCCGCCCAAGCAGATCAAGCCGCCGGAAGCACCGAAGGTAGAGGCGCCGCCACCACCTTTTGTGCCACCACCGGATGTGCCGCCACCGACAACCAGCACGGCGCCTACCATCGTCTCGGTAGCGGCACCGCCACCTACACCGGCAGTGATTGCGCCACCAGCACCCGTGGCACCGCCCAAACCAGCGCCCAACCGCGCGGACTTGCGGGTGGCTTGCCCCACGCAGGTGGCGCCCGAGATGCCCCGCAAGGCTATCCAGGATGGTAGCGAAGGCGTTGTGCGTGCCCAGGCGTTGGTTAAGGATGGTGCCGTGAAGGAGGTCACTATCCTGTCCGGACCACGGGTATTCCATGCAGCTGTGAAGGCAGCCATGATGCAGTACAAGTGCACTCAGGATGCCACCGAGATCCTGGCGACTCAGGAGTTCGTGTTCAAGATTGAGTAAGTATTTTGGGTTCCGGCTGTCAATGCCGGACAGTTTTATTGAAAAGGCCACCGCACGGTGGCCTTTTTTTGTGGCCGGAAATTGCCCGGACATCGCGAGCGCCGCATAAAGCTTTGGGGTTGGTGATGGTGAAGCGCTGGCAGGCGGGTGTTGAGCAGCAGCGTAGTCAACGGCCCCCCTGGGTACTTGATCCACAATGGTCTTGGCATGCAGTGGCGTCAAGCGCAACTGAGTTTGCAGCATGACAGTACCAACTATTGGAGTATCGTCAATCAGCACTGCTTGCCTCACTCTCGACAAGATAAATCACGGACGACGCCGGGGCAAAGAAAAAGCCCCTCGGACCGCGGTCCGAGGGGCTTTAGAACGACTGATTCAGATGACTATCAGAACTTGTAGTCGTAAGAAGCGGTCAGCTTAACTGAGCGCGGTGCGGTGTAGCTCTGCACTTGGCTGTAGGTCGATTGCACGGTAGAAGAACCGCGAGCGTGCATGCGTTCTTCAATGGCTTCAACAGACTGGTTGTTGAACACGTTGAAAACATCCATCTTCAGCGACAGGCCCTTGGCAAAACCTGGCTTGTAAATGAAGTTCAAGTCCAGCTTCATGTCAGCGTCCAACTCACCGAGCGAACCACGGGGAGAAGGTTGACCTTGGCAGAAGAAGTACGCAGAACCGTAACCCGAGTAGTTGGTGACTGGGTCACCAGGAACGAAGGGCGCATCGCTGCCAACTGGGGCAGGCGCATTGCCGATGCAGTTACGCGGACGGCCCGATGCCCACAGGAAGTTGCCACCAAAGCCCCACTCCGGGGTCAGTTGGTAGTAACCAAACAGCTTGACCTGGTGCTTACGCTGGTTTGGCAGAGGTCCCTGGGCGTTCACGCTGAATTCAGGGAAGTCAAAGGCTTGTGATGTAGATACATCAGCCTGGCCGATGTCGGACAGCAACTGGCCTTCGAAGTTACCTTCGTTGCGGGAGAACGTGTAGGTTGCCTTGCCATACCACTTGCCATCAAACGGATGCTCTGCAAACAGGTCCAAAGCGATGTACTTGCGATCCACTGGTGGGAAGCCGAGGTCGGCAGCCGTCAAATGGATGTTTTCCAGCTTGCCGTCACCGTTCATGTCGAGATTGAATGTATTGTCTTCACCCGGATTGAACAGTGCGCAGTTGTAACCCGCCCAGTTACTTGCATCGACGCCATTGCGAGCAGCCCATGCATAGAAAGGACGGTCATCACAATGGTCATCAATGGCCGTGCGCAGGGTACGGTACGTGACTTTCGCACCAATATTCAGGTTCTTGGAAACAGCCTGCTCAAAGCCGAATGCCAATTCGTCCTGGTAGTTGCCCTTCATGTCCTGAGCGGCCACTTCACGTGGGTCCTTGGCTTGACCCAACTCGTTATTAGCCGAGTAAAACGGGCTGATGGCTGTGAGGCCGGTAGGCATACCATTGGCATCGATGCCGGTGTACACGTAGTCGGTCTGTGCATTCAACGAAGAACCGGCTCCGCGGACTGCCACGTTGGTTGGCAGTGGCACGTGGTAGCGGCCCAGGTTACCGAAGACCTTCAGAGACTGGTCACCTTTGGCATCCCAAGTTGCGCCGAAACGGGGGGCAATCTGCGTAGGCAGGTCGATGTAGGATTTGCCGTCACCGTTTTTGTTGTTAAAACCTTCGTTACGCAGGCCCAGGGACAACAACACAGTGGGAGTGATTTGCCAGCGGTCTTCGATGTACTGCGCGGTCTGGTCAACGGTTGGTGTTGACTTGGTCGCACTCACAACGCGCTGTACATAGTAACCTTGCTGCGCCAGGGGGTTACCGACAACGCTGCTGGTGGGTTGGGTATGTATGTCTGGCTGGGTCAGCGGATCGGTCTTCAGGTACACCCACAGATTGCCACCGGCAGTGCTTGCACCTGCCAGGGAATCGATGGTGTTCTTCTCAATACCAACGCGCAGGGTGTGGTTGCTGTTTGCCTTCCATTCCACGTCCAAGCGAGCGCCCTTGTTGGTGTCAAACGCACCAGGTGTCAAAAGATTGCCGGTGGTACCTTGCAAGATAGGAACTACGCCGAGTGACGGAGGGGTATTTCCACTAGGAGCGGAAACTTGCGCAATGGTGGGGTTGTAGCCAGCCGGGGTCTGCTCGTGGGGAGTGCGGGTGCGTCCCAAAACGGCTGTCAAGGTCAGGTCGTCGGTCAGATAGCCCGTGTACTTCAGGATGTCGACTTCAGCGCCTTGTTGCGATGCAACAGGTGTAGGGCCCCAGTTCAGGTAGTCAGCGCCGCCACCAGGCGCATTGGTGCGCTGCAGGGTCCCGAAGTTAAAACCGGAATAGGTACGATTGTCCTGAACCTTGTCGGAAATACGGGTGTACTCCAGATGGTTTGCGTCGGTTACGTTCCAGTCCAACTTCAGCAAGTAGCGAGGGGTCTGTACCACACGGTCTTGCCAAGAGGCAGTAGAAAGGCTACCGGCAGCTGCCGTGTTGGCCAGACGGTTGTTGCTAAAGGTGCTGCGGGCATATTCGCCCGAGAAGAACATGAACAATTTGTCCTGAATCAGCGGACCACCGATATAGCCGGAAACGGTCTGGTCAGTCTGTTCGTTGGCTTCGTTATAGAAGCGCAGTTTGCCGTCCAGAGGAGTGCCATTGCGCTCGTAATAGATGTTTTTCTGAGAAGCACGCAGGTTGTTGGGCGAAATGGAGTACGAAGCACCCGCCATCCAGTCGTTGGTACCGCTCTTGGTCACGATGTTGACCACACCGCCGGTGGAACGACCGAATTCAGCGCCGTAGCCGCCGGTCAGAACCTGGGCCTGGGAGATGGAGTTGAATGGCAGTTGGGAGAATCCAACCTGGGTCAGCAGGGTTGTGACGGGGAAACCATTGATGTAATAAGCGTTTTCAGAGGAACTGGAACCACCAAAACTTGGAGCGTTACCGCCACCAAAGCGGGAGTCACCACGGGTCGTGTTGGGTGCGAGCTGAATAACCGCGCCGACGTTGGCCGCCACTGGCACTTTAGCCAAATCATTGGCAGTGAACACCGTTGTGGAGCCCATCGATGCCATTTCGATCTTCTTGGCACTACCGACAACCGTGACGGTCTTCAATGAGGTGCCCAGGCTGACATCGGTACCGAGACCGACGCGAACTTCAATGTTGTCGTTGCTATTCACAACTTTGCCATTGACCAACGCTTCGGCCTTGTAGTTACCGGTTGCCATGGAAGGTGCACTAAAGCGACCGTTAGCATCTGGTGTCAGTACTCGGCGAGCACCTGTGTCCTTGTTGGTCAGGACCACGGTCACGCCAGGAGTCATGTCTACGGTGCCAGACAGGCTACCGGTTGCATTGGACTGTGCCATGGCCCCGGTGGATACCGTTGCTGCAATTGCCAGCAATACGGCATGTGCGAACACGGTCCGCTTGAAAGTTTTTCGACCCATAGAGATATCTCCAAAAAGTTTCGGGAGTCTCATTCCTCCCTGTCAATGGTTTGACGGCCAACACGCCCTCGTATGGGGGTTTTTGTAAAACCACCAATCCAAGAAAGTGCGGACCCACTTACAGTTTCATCAGCTATTTGTGACTGAGGACCCGTTTCAGCAAAAAACGGACCCGGCAGAAAAATAACTTCCGTACGCCATGTTAAAAAGGCCGTCAGTGTTTTGTAAATAAGGAGTTTCAGCAAAAGTTTCCATACTGTTACATAAGTACAACGAATAGATACAAATACTGTTTGACCGTCATCCCAACCGAGGGGAAGGGACGCCCACTCAACTCAAAATACAGGCAGATTGAGTTTCGGTTGTGATCACGCGCAGGGCCGGCACTGCCAGTGCACATTCGGCAATGGCCTTGGGGCAACGCGTACGGAACACGCAGCCGGAGGGTGGATTGATGGGTGAAGGTAAGTCACCTTGCAGTAATTGCAGCGATTTGCCGCGTTCCACGCGTGGGTCCGGAACGGGGATGGCAGACAACAATGCCTGCGTGTACGGGTGACTCGGGGAGTCATACAGCGCATGCTTTTGTGCCAGTTCCATGGCCCGGCCCAGGTACATAACCATCACCCGTTGGCTGATGTGTTTAACCACGGCAAGGTCGTGCGCGATAAAGATCAGCGCCAGGCCCATTTCTGCCTGCAACTCCTTGAGCAGGTTGATGATTTGCGCTTGAATGGAAACGTCCAGAGCCGACACCGGTTCGTCGCAAATCACGACCTTTGGCTTCAAAATCAGCGCCCGGGCAATGCCGATGCGTTGGCATTGGCCACCCGAAAATTCATGCGGGTAGCGGTTGATCTGCTGCGCAGTCAGTCCGACCCGCAGCATCATGGCCAGCACGCGTTCGTTGTGCTCTGCGTTGCTCAAACCAGGAACGTGGGTGCGCAGCGGTTCGCCAATGATCTGCGCCACGGTCATGCGTGGGTCCAGCGACGCCAGTGGGTCCTGGAAGATCATTTGAACGGCTTTGCGTTTGGCTTGCCACGCTTGCGCACTGGCGCCACGCATTTCGTCGCCGTTCCAGACCACGCTACCGTCTGTGATGGGGACCAGATTCAGCAAAGCCCGGGCCAGGGTCGACTTGCCACAACCGGACTCGCCCACAATACCCAAGGTCTCTCCGGCGCGCAGCTCAAAGGACACACCGTCCACGGCCTTGAGAAACCGGGTAGGCGTCCAGGGCCACGCGTTGTCGCCACGAATCGGAAAATGAACCCGCAGGTCCTTGACCGCCAGTAATGGCTGGTTGGGCGTCAGTGCATCGGTCATGCACGGGCTCCTTGTTCCATTTTCAGGCGTTCCAGATTGCGTGTCACGTCGTCAATACCCAGGTGGCAGGCACGCAGCACCTGGGCATCGTGCGCTGCAGGTGCAAAAGGCGGTCGTTCAGTGCCGCATTTTGGCAATGCCATGGCGCAGCGCTCTGTAAAAGGGCAACCCGCCGGTAGTTTGGCCATATTGGGAGGTGCGCCGGGAATCGCCAGCATGGGGGCATCGCCACCTTCGAGCCGCGGTACGGCGGCCAAAAGACCCGCGGTATAGGGGTGGGATGGCCGGTAAAAGATGGCGTCGGCATTGGCTTGTTCCATGACCTGGCCACCATACAACACCATGACTTCATCACACAGTCCGGCCACTACGCCCAGGTCATGGGTGATCATGACAATGGCGGTGCCAAAGTCCCGCTGCAGTTCACGCATCAGAATCAGGATTTGGGCCTGCACGGTGACATCCAACGCGGTCGTGGGCTCGTCGGCAATCAACACGTCGGGCTCACACAGCAAGGCCATCGCAATCATGACCCGCTGGCGCATGCCACCAGAAAATTCATGCGGGTACATGCCAATGCGTCGCGCTGCTTCCGGCATCTTCACGGCGTCTAGAGCCTGCACTGCCTTGACGCGTGCATCCTTGCGGCTCATGCCCTTGTGGAACTCCAGCACCTCAGTCATTTGCCGCTCTACCGTGAGGTAGGGGTTCAGGGAGGTCATGGGGTCCTGGAAAATCATCGCAACCCGGTTGCCTCGGATGCGGTTCAAATCCGCTTTGGGCATGCTGATCAAGTCCTGCCCCAGGTAAAGCACCTGGCCGGTGGCTTGGCCGTTGGTGGCAAGCAAGCCCATCATGGCCAGCACGGATTGGCTCTTGCCGGAGCCACTTTCGCCGACGATGCCCAGGGTCTCGCCCCGGTCCAGGGTAAAGCTGATTCCGTTGACGGCACTGACCAAACCGTCCGGAGTCTTGAACTTGACCCCCAGTTGTTTGACTTCCATTAAATGCATGGGTGCGGTTGCCATACTTCAGCGGTCCTTTGGGTCGAGTGCATCGCGCATGCCGTCGCCAATGAAGTTAAAACAGTAAAGGGTGATTGAAAGCAGGGCACCCGGGAACAGCAGGATCCAGGGCGACACATCCATCACCTTGGTGCCGTCTGCAATCAGCACGCCCCAACTGGTCATGGGCTCTTGAATGCCCAGCCCCAGGAACGACAGTACCGACTCGGTCAATATCACTCCCGGTACGGTAACCGTGGTGTAAATCACCACGATACCCAGCAGGTTGGGCACGATGTGGCTGCTGATGATGCGCAGGGTGGGCACGCCAATGGAGCGGGCCGCTTCCACATACTCGCGTGAACGCAGCGACAGCGTTTGTCCGCGCACGATGCGCGCCATGTCCATCCACGAAAACGCCGTGATGGTGATCACCACCAGGTAGAACTCACGCCCCAAAATGGTTACCAGCAGAATTGCAATCAGCAGGTAGGGAATGGCATACATCATGTCCACAATACGCATCATGAATCCGTCCACCTTGCCGCCCATGAACCCCGCCACGGCGCCCCAAGCGATACCCACGGTGACCGATGCAACGGTAGCCAATACACCCACCATCAAGGAAATGCGCCCACCCATCAAGCTGCGCACCAGCAGGTCACGGCCTGAATCATCGGTGCCCCAGTAATGGCCATTGGTGATAGACGGAGCCGCACTCATGGCGTCCCAATCAGCGGCGTCAAAGTCAAAGGGCAGCACCCACGGACCAATGATGCAGGCCAGGATGATTAGTGTCAGCACGATCAGACTGATGGTCGCAGCCTTGTTGCGAAAAAAGCGCCTGCGGGCATCCGCCCAAAGATTGCGCGGTGGGTTGCCCGGTTCGGGCAACTGGCTCAGGCTGTTCACCAGGCCATCGTGTTTTGCGGGTATCAGGGGATTCACGTTGGGTCCAATGTTCACGAATCGGCGCGGACCGATCAATAGCGGATCTTGGGATCCAGCAAGGCGTAGGCCAAATCGACCAGCAAATTCATGGTTACCGCCAGCACCGTTACCAGCACCACCAGACCCAACACCAGGGTGTAGTCGCGATTACCCGCACCATTGACAATGAGCTTGCCCAGACCGGGTAGCGAGAAAACAGTCTCGGTTACCAGTGCAGACGTGATTGAGCTGATAGCCAATGGTCCCAGGGTTGACACCACCGGCAGCAAAGCGGGTTTCAGTGCATGGCGCAAGACAACCACCCTTTCTGGCAGACCCTTGGCGCGCGCGGTGCGGATGAAGTTGCTGTGCATCACTTCGATCAGGCTGCCGCGCATCACGCGGCCGATGGTGGCCACATTGATGAAGGTCAACAACGCCACCGGCAGCACCATGAACCGAATGGAAAAATTATTCCACCCGCCGGCGGGTAGCCAGCCCAGGCCAATGGCAAACACCAGTATCAACACCGGACCCATCACAAAGGACGGAAAGACGCTACCCACGTTGCTGATCAACATGACCACGTGGTCGACCATGCTGTTTTGTCGCAGTGCAGCCCAAATGCCGGCTGCCGTGCCAATCAGCAACGACAGCACCATGGCTGTGCCGCCGATAGCCAAGGAAATAGGTAATGCCTTGCCAACCAGTTCGTTCACGGTCCAGTCGGCGTAGCGAAACGATGCACCCAGATCGCCACCCAGCAGGCCTTTGAGGTACAGCAGGTACTGCTGCCACAGTGGTAAATCCAGATGGTATTTGGCCTGCAGGTTGGCCAGCACGGCAGCGGACACCTGACGATCCGAATCAAACGGGCCACCGGGTGTGGCATGCAATAAAAAATAGCAAACCGAGATAACTGCCAGCAGCGTCGGAATCGTCGCCAGAACGCGACGCAAGGTGTAAGTCCACATGGGAGCGGCCTGACCTAGTGCTTGATGATGTAGAAGTCTTTACTACGGTAATGATCCTGTGGATTCAATTCCGAGTAGCCACCCACATAGGGTTTGATCAGACGTGGCAAGGAATACTGCAACAGGGGAATGATGGGATAGCCATCCATGATCTTCTTGGATGCTTCGGTCAGAAGCGCCTTGCGCTTGACCGGGTCAGCGGACTGCGTTCCTTTTTGAATCAGGGCTTCGGCGTCGCGATCGCAATAGAAGTTGGTGTTCTGGTCCGAATCGCAACGCACCAACGCAAGGAACGTGGTCGCATCGTTGTAGTCGGCCAGCCAGCCTTGGCGGCCAATTTGGTATGCGCCATCATGGCGCTTCTTGGCCAGTACCTTGAACTCCATGGCCTCGGTTTCCAGGATGATCCCCAGTTTGGTCTTCCACTCGGAAGCAGCAAAAATGGCCATTTTTTTGTGGTAATCGCTGGTGTTGTACGAGAACGTGTATTTGGTGCCAGGCTTTACGCCCGCTTCGGCCAGCAGCTTCTTGGCCTCGGCCACGCGCTTGGCCATGGGCCAGGTAGACCATTCGTAGGGGGTGGGGTCGGCCCCCACAACGCCGGCAACAATCAGGCTATAGGCAGGTGCCTGGCCATCGGCGGTAACGCGTTTGGACAGTATTTCGCGGTCAATAACCATGGAGAGCGCCTTGCGCACCCGCACATCTTTGAACGCGGGGTCTTTGGTTTGAAAGTCGTAGTAGCGCAACCCGATGATGGCCTGGTTTCGCAGTTCCTTGGGGTATTGCGCCTTGTATTTCTCGAACACGCCAGGAGGCATCTGGTAGACGTAATCGGTTTCTCCCGACTCCCACAGTTTGATATCGGCAAACTGGTCTTCAATGGGCAAGTAGGTTACCTTGGTAAGTTGCACGTTGGCGGCATCCCAGTATTGCGGGTTCTTTTCGACCACAATGCGGTTATTCACCTGCCAGTCCTTGAGCACAAACGCGCCATTACCCACCGAATGCCCTGGCTTGACCCACTCTTTGCCCCATTTCTCAATTGTGGCCTTATGAACCGGGCCCAATTGGGTGTTGGACACCAGTTCCGGCAGGAAAGCGACCGGGTCCAGGGTCTTGATCTCCAGCGTATGTTTGTCCAACGCCTTCACGCCCAATTCGCTGGTGGGTTTTTTACCTTGCGCGATTTCCAGGCCGTTGAGCAAAAAGACACCAAACGTGGTCGCATAGGGCGAGGCCGTCTTGGGGTCTACAAAGCGGCGAATGCCATAGACAAAATCGTCTGCCGTGACGGGGTCGCCATTGGAGAACTTGGCGTTGGTGCGCAGCTTGAAGACCCAGGTGGTGGGGTTGGTCTGCTTCCAGCTCTCGGCCACACCGGGGACAGTTTTGCCTGCGGTGTCGGTGGCCGTCAGCCCCTCGAACAAATCGCGCAAGATTTGGTTGGCCGGAACGGTCTCAGCCACGGCAGGGTCCATGCTCTCAGGCTCGGAGCCGTTGGAGCGGATAAAAGTTTGCGTGGGATTCAGTACGGTACCGGGCGGAATGATGGCAGCCAGAGTGGGGCCAGCTATGGCAAGGGTCAGGGCCGCTACGGCCGTCAGATTGATGCGCGATTGCATGGTATTCCTAATCGTGTGAGGACTGCCGGGGTTCGTTGTGCGAACGTCAGTCTGTCCCGCCGGGTTGCAAGATAAGCATTGGACGAAAGTGCAGGATTGTAGAGGCTGGCCCCACTTTCGCTGATGTGGGAATGGGCGGGTAAACCCTCTATGGCTTGGGTAGCTTACTCAGATCAATGTCAACGTAGCGCCAGAACGCGCGCGATGTTGGATGGCGGCGGTAACCGATTAGCCAAGGCTGCATTACATCGGTGCGGATGCGGTGGGTGTTGAACTTGTAAGGCATGTAGGTGACCAGGATTTTGACCATCTTCTGCATGATGGCCAGACGGTCAGGGCCATCGGGCATCACCACTTGCTGGCGGTAGAGTTTGTCGTACTCGTCGTTTTGGAAAGCTGCCAGATTGCCTTCAAACTTTTGCGGGCCGTAACCAAAATCCAGAAAACTACCTCCGTCTGGCGAAGAGGCTGAGTTGCCAAGCCCCCACATCATGACCTTGCCAGCACGGGCCGCCTTCAGGTTTTCGGGCCATTTGGCAGTCTTGAACACGACCTGGATGCCCACTGCTGTCATGCTCTTCTTCCACACTTCGTTGAGCTCGCGATCGGCCGCAGAAGGTGATGTGGCGTATTCCAGCACCAGTGGACTGCCGTCAGGCATGTCGCGCCAGCCATCGCCGTCTTTGTCCACATAACCAAACATGTCCAATAGCGCCTTGGCGCGTGCTGGGTTGTAGTCGCTCATTTCGGACTTGAACTTGGGATCGTAGCCCCAGGTGTTCGGCGGAACGACACCCTGGGCCGCTATGGCCTGGTTGCGCCGGGGCACGCGAATTTCTTCCTCCGTGTTGTAGGCCAGCGCAATCGCTCGGCGCAATGCTACTTTGTCGACAGTGTTGCCCCCAACCGTGGGATTTTCCATGTTGAAGTAGGAGAAGGTCACTTCAGGTGCAGCATATCGTTCTATGCGTATGCCTTTTTTAACCAGATTGGGAGCCAGTTTGTTGTTGGGGATGACCTGGTTGGCAAATTGAGCGGGCAAGTACATCAAAAAGTCATGTTCATTGCCTAGGAACGAGAGCCAGCGCGGCTGCACTTCGTCAATGATGGAAATTTCCACCTTGTCCACGACAGGAATGCGTTTGCCCTTCATCTGTCGGTAGATTTCCTGCGACAGTTCGTCGTCGGCTGGTGGCTCCGCTTCGTAATACTCTTCGCGGAAATTCGGGTTTTTCACAAATGTGATCTTGGACGAGCGCGTCCACTGGTCCAGCTTGAAAGGCCCGGTACCCACCGGGTGCTCCATGATCTTGTCGCCATACTTTTCAACCACCTCACGCGCCACCACGCCTAGGACGCTGGACTCCGTCAGCAGGTAGATGAAGCGAGGTTTGGATTCCAGCATCTTGAACTGGATGGTGTAGCGATCCAGTGCGCGCAGCCCTTCAACATCGGTGTCATAGTTGAAGCTGGCACCCGGTTTTTCGGCCGCACGGCGCAGGGCATCCATGCCCAGCAGCTTGACCTCTTCCAGATCGGGATAGATCTGGGCCTTGGTCTTGGGATCAAAAATTCGTTTGAATGTGTAAACAAAATCCTGTGCGGTCAACTCACGCTTCTTGCCGCCAAAAGCGGGGTCATCGGCAAAGTAGATGCCAGGCTTGACCTTGATGGTGTAGTTCCTGAAGTCATCAGTGATGACTGGCATGCCGTCCGCTACATTGGGAATCACCTTGGCGGGCCGCGCTAGGTAGTCGTAGCGGTACAGCGCGTCAAACATGTTCTCGGTGGCCGTGCGCGAGTAGTAGTCTGAAATCTGCGCCGGGTCGAATCCGGTCTCGGCAATTTCAAATGCATAACGCAAGACCTTCGCAGCTTGTGGCTTGCTCGGAGTCTCCCCACTGGCGCCAAAACCCCAGCACAGCACTGCCAAGACCACGCCTATTTTTCCTAAACCCATAGTCACCCTCATACAAACACCAATGCCTAAAGCAAAACATGGAAGCATAATCCGCGCCTTGTTCCGCTGCATCAGCGTTTAACCTTAGTCTTCTCAATATATGCTTTCCTACATCCTGCGACGCATCTGGCAAATGCTTCCCACCCTGCTGGGGGTGATTCTGCTCATCTTCTTCCTGTTCAAACTGTTCGGGGGCGATCCAGTCGAAATCATGGCCGGATTGAAGGCCTCGCCCGAACGACTGGCTTCACTGCGGGCGCAACTGGGTCTGGACAAATCAGTCCCCGAGCAGCTTTGGGTGTTTGTGCAGCAGGTGTTCACCTTCAACTGGGGCAAGAGCTGGACCACGAACGAGGCCATCTCAGATATTTTTGCCACCCGCCTTCCTGCAACGCTGACGATCATGATTCCGATCCTGCTGCTGGAGGTGGTGCTGGCCATTGGCGCAGGTCTCGCCGTGGCCTATGTGCGTGGCAGCCTGACCGACCGTGCCATCATGATTGTCACCACTGTGGCACTGTCAATCAGCTTTTTGGTCTACATCATCGTCGGTCAGTACCTGTTTGGCTTTGTGCTGGGCTGGTTCCCGGTGCAGGGTTGGAGCAACAGCGTCTGGACGAACCTGGTGACCTATGCGCCTTTGCCCGTATTTTTGGCAGTGCTGGTCAGCCTGGCGCCGCAGACGCGTCTGTACCGCAGCTTCTTTCTGGATGAGATTGGCCAAGACTATGTACGCACCGCGCGCGCAAAGGGGGTATCGGAGAACGCCATTCTGTTCAAGCATGTGCTGCGCAACGCAATGATCCCCATTTTGACGAACGTGGCCACCGGCTTGCCGGGTGTGTTCATTGGCTCCTTCCTGATCGAAGTGTTCTTCTCCATCCCCGGGCTGGGGCGCGAGATTCTGGTGGCGGTCAACCGCAGCGATTACCCCGTGATTCAGGCTGCCACGGTGTATCTGGCCGCGCTGACGATGGTGATCAACCTGATCACCGATGTGTTGTACAAGTTTGTTGATCCAAGGGTGACGCTGAAATGAGTACCGATATTTTGCAATCGCTGCCCCAGTCACCCGGCGTCTGGAAGCAGGCGTGGTTACGCCTGAAGACGGACCGGGTCGGCATGGTGTCGCTTTACATCACCTTGCTGTTTATCGTACTGGTGCTGGCTGCGCAGTTGGGTCTGGTGGCCAAAGACTGGCAGAAAGAGGTGGCCGTGCCCTTTGCCGCGCCAACCCTGGTGGGCAAAATTGCCGATGGCACCCAGACCGCCATCGTGGAAACCGTTGCCGGACCGAATGTGGACATCAGCGACGTGGACCCCCTGGCACCGCGCTACAAGGAGTGGGACGAGCGCGCTGCCCAATTCAAGACTACGGTGACGGTGAAGGCCGACACGCTGCCCTTTGGCGCTGACCAGCAGGGTCGCGACGTGTTCAGCAAGGTGGTCAAAGGCGCGCAGGTGTCCATTACGGTTGGGCTGACGGCCGCCTTGTTTGCGACGCTCATCGGGACCGTTCTCGGGGCCATTGGCGGCTATTTCGGGGGACCCATAGGCGATTTTCTGGAGTGGGTTTACAACGTATTCACCGCGATTCCCTATATCTTGCTGGTGTTCGCGCTGGCGGCAGTGCTCAAGTCCGGGCCACTGGCAAGCACTCTGGGTAGTGGTGTCTGGACCGTGGTCATCATTCTCAGTCTTGTTGGCTGGACGGGCATCTACCGGCTGGTGCGCGCCGAGTACATGAAGCACCGCTCGCGCGAGTACGTGCGCGCGGCTGAAGCCATTGGTGCCAGCCATGCCTCGCGCATGTTCACCCATATCCTGCCCAACATCAGCCACGTGGTGCTGGTGCAGTTGAGCCTGCATGTGGTGGGTTTCATCAAGGCCGAGGTCATTCTGTCCTACCTGGGCCTGGGTGTGCCCATTGACATGGTCAGCTGGGGCACCATGTTGGCTGAGGCACAAACCGAACTGGTGCAGGGCAAGTGGTGGCAACTAGCAACCGCGACCCTGTTCATGGCCACCTTTGTAACGGCTTTTGCGCTGTTGACCGACGCCCTGCGCGATGCGCTGGACCCCAAATTGCGTTAACTTCTATGGGGGTCAGATCACTTGCGAAGCAATGTGCTCTGACCCCCGACTGACTAGGTAAGACATGAATAATCTGATCAGCGTTCAAAACCTGCAAGTTGCATTCCGCATGAGCAAAACCGTGACGGCACAGGCCGTCAAGGATGTGAGCTTTGACATTCCCGCAAACTCTACCGTCGCCCTGGTGGGCGAGTCGGGTAGCGGCAAGAGCGTGACCGCCATGAGTATCGTGCGCCTGTTGCCCGAAAACGCCATCATCGGTGCCGGCAGCAAAATTCTGTACGAAGGTCGCGACCTGTTGACCTCGTCTGTGGAAAACATGCGCGCCATGCGCGGGCGTGATATTTCGGTGGTGTTCCAGGAGCCCATGAGCTCACTCAACCCGGTGTTCACCGTGGGCGAGCAGATCGCCGAAGTGCTGCGCATCCACATGAAACTCAACCCCCGCCAGGCGCTGGACCGTGCGCTGGAGTTGATGACCGAGGTCGGCATTCCCAACCCCAAGGAGCGGCTCAAGTCCTATCCGCACGAGCTCTCTGGCGGCCAGCAACAGCGCGTGATGATTGCCATTGCCGTTGCGTGCGAGCCCAAGCTCTTGATTGCCGACGAGCCCACCACCGCACTGGACGTAACCGTGCAACGCCAGATCACCGACCTGATTGCCCGCTTGCAACAACGCAAAAAAATGAGCGTACTGTTCATCAGCCATGACCTGGGTCTGGTGGGTGAAATCTCCAACCAGGTCATCGTCATGCGCCACGGCCAAGTGCGCGAAACCGGCGATGTGGAGACCATCTTCAATGCGCCCAAGGACAGCTACACCCGTGCCCTGATCGCCTGCCGCCCCAACCTGGACAACCGGCCCCGGCGCCTGCCGGTAATTGACGATTTCGTCAACAATCGTCCCATTGAAACCGTCCAGCGCGTCAGTACCACTGCCAGTGGCGAGCCGCTGGTGAACGTGAAGGGTTTGCGCAAAGATTACCGGCTCAAGAAGGGTTTATTCGGCCACACCATCTTCCCAGCCGTCAAACTGGCCGACTTCACCCTGTACAAAGGCCGTACCCTGGGCGTGGTGGGTGAATCGGGCTCGGGCAAGACGACCATCGGCATGATGCTCACTCGCCTGACGGAACCCACCACGGGCAGCATTCTGTTCGAAGGCAAAGACCTGACACACTTGAACGCCGACCAGATGCGTCCCTACCGTAGCCGCATTCAAATTATCTTCCAGAACCCCTATGCCAGCCTGAATCCGCGCTTCACCATTGCGCAGATTCTGATGGAGCCCATGCGCATCCACGGCATTGGCAAGGACGAAGATGAACGTGCCCGCATGACACTGACCCTGCTGGAAAAAGTGGGCCTGCCGCGCGATGCTTTTGGCAAATATCCGCATGAATTTTCGGGTGGCCAGCGCCAGCGCATCGCCATTGCACGCTGCCTGTCCATGAAGCCTGAGATCATCGTGTGCGACGAAAGCGTCAGCGCCCTGGATGTGAGCGTGCAGGCCACGGTGCTGAACCTGTTGCTGGATTTGCAGGAAGAGTTTGGCCTGTCCTACGTGTTCATCAGCCACGACCTGGCGGTGGTCAAGTACATGGCCGACGACATGCTGGTCATGAGCCAGGGCGAGATTGTGGAGCGCGGCCTGGCCGAAGACATCTACCGCAATCCCCAGCACCCCTACACCCAGCAGCTGTTGCAGGCCATTCCCCGTGGGCTGGTCGCTCGGGCAGCGGCGTAGGATTGTTATTCTGAAATGGTTAGTGGTCAAATCGACCGCTAGCCCTCGTGGAATGGTCGTATTAAGCTATTAATATCATAGTAATATCTGAATTGCAACTCAGGGAAGCGCTTTGCCGATTCAACCCTGACCGGCATCGGCATTGATTGCGGTGGAGTACGAAGTGCGTCTTTGCCTTGAGAATAGCCGGGTATGCCCCGTCAAATTGCCCTTAGAACCTTTCTGATCAGTGCCTTGCTGGTGGTGTTGTTGCCTGTCGTGATTGCCAGCGGCTGGTACTTCTACCGTTCCGCTCTGAACGTAACCGAGCAGTTTGCGCAGCAAATCGCAGATGAGGTGTCAGGTCGTGTGCGCGAGAAGGTCGTTGCATTCTTCGACATTCCCTTGCGCGTGGTGACCTTCAATGTTGAACAGGCCAAGGCCGGGTATTTGAACTATGCCGAGCCTGACGAGCTGATGCGCCAGTTCTTGCTGCAAATTCGCCAACAGCCGCAGTTGACGTTTGTGTCCATGGGGATGCCTGATGGTCAATACTACGCAGGCAGTCGTCCTCCGTTTGGTATCGACAAGGATCTGCGCATGTTGCGAGCCCGCATCGTTGACAACCGCGCCATGGAGGTCTTTCGCGTCAACGAAGCAAATACACGTGGCGAACGCATATCGCACAGCGACATCCATTTCGACGCACGGATCCGACCCTGGTACAAGTCTGCCATGTGGAATGGCGGTATGGCTTGGTATGCGCCCTACCGGTACATGATTGATGATGTGCAAGGGGCCTATTTGGCCATGGGCATGGGGGTGTCGGCACCCGTGTTTTCGCAGAATGGGACCATGGTTGGCGTTGCCACCGCCGATGTTGCCTTGTCGCAGGTCAGTGACTTTTTGAAGCGGGTTGCCAGCGAATCGGGCAGCATCGCCTTCCTGGCTGATTCCGGCGGTGAACTGCTGGCCACTTCCACTGCCGAGCCCAGCTTTCATCTGGATGCCAGTCGCAACGACTATCGGGTCAAAACAGCCGAGAGCAGCAATCCGATCCTGCGTGCGGTGGGGGAACGCATTCGAGGCACCGCTGCTGCCGTCGGGAACCATTTCATAACCGTCAATGGCACTCGCCAACTGGCCCGCTGGTGGACATATCAACTGCCCAATGGCCCCGAACTGACCATGGGCGTCGTCTTGCCAGAGAGCCAGTTCAATACGCCGCTGCATGGCGTATTGCGCAATGTGGTCTCGCTGACACTGGCTGTGTTGTTGGCATCCGTTCTGTTCGCGTTCTTCGTCACTGACCGTGTGGTGCAACCCTTGGCGTCACTGAGCGCCTGGGCTGCCCGCCTGACCCAAGGCGACTGGAATGCCGCTGCGCCTAAATCCAGTCCGATTCGGGAATTGACGGGCCTATCCGGCGCCATGGGCGTCATGGCCGGGCACCTGAAACAACATGCAGAAAGTCTGGAACACGAAGTGGCTCAGCGCACGAGGGAGCTGGAGGATGCCATGACCGTCATTGAGCAGGCACTGACAGATGAGCGCCAGTTTATCGCCATGCTGTCACATGAAGTGCGATCGCCGTTGGCCGTGATTGACACGGCAGCGCAGTTGCTGTCTTTTCGGCTGAAGGATGATCCGGCACAACTCGCCGTGGCGGAGCGCATCCGGCGGGGATCCACGCGACTCAGCAATTTTTTCGATAACTGTCTGACCCAGGATCGTATCGACAGCCAGAATTTTGTAGTGCAGGCGGCGCCCATTGATATCGGGCGCATGGTGTCGTGGGTCCTGGAAAGTTGCGCCCAGTTATCCAACAGCCAACGCATCGATGTTGATGTGTCGGCTGATGTGTCCACGTTACACGGTGATGAAGTTCTGTTGCGCATTGCATTGACCAATCTGATTTCCAACGCATTCAAGTATTCACCCGAGGGCACAACGGTGGAACTGCATGTATGGTGTGACGACGATGATTGCCATTTTGCAGTGGATGATGGTGGCGTCGGGATTCCGGACGAGGAGAGGGCATTGATATTCCACAAATACCGGCGTGGACGTGCCGCCGAAGGCAAACCTGGGGCTGGCTTGGGCCTGGCCCTGGTGGAGCGTATTGCTACCCTGCACGGAGGCAGCGTACGCGTGTCACGGCGCGAGCCGGCAGGGAGCCGCTTCGTACTGAGCATTCCCCTGCATTCCCCGCCAACGGCCTAAACTGGCGACCCATGAATACCCCCAAACCCCGCATTGCCATTGTTGAGGATGATGCCGATCAGTTGCACTCCATCGAAGAGTTCTTGCTGGACGGCGGCTATCCGGTGTGGGGCGCAGGCAGTGCAGAGGCCTTCTACCGGCAGTTCATGGCCAGCCCGGTGGATGTGGTTATTCTGGACATCGGTCTGCCGGGTGAGAGTGGTTTGGCCGTAGCGGAGTTGTTGAAAGACAAGCCGCAGGTGGCAGTCATTATTCTGAGTGCGCGGGATTCTCTGGGCGACCGACTGTTGGGTCTGCGTTCTGGTGCAGACCGATATCTGATCAAGCCGGTCAGCCTGCTTGAACTGGCAGCCAACATTGATGCTGTGGGGAAGCGGCTGGCGCTGCATCCGGATGACACGCCCAAACGCCTGACCGAGGCCCCGCAGGGCCTCTGGACCCTGGCAACGCAGGACTGGCAACTGCAATCACCACAAGGCACGGTGTTGCACCTGACAACACACGAATTTGCACTGTTAAATTGCCTCATCCGCGCGCAAGGCAAGGTCGTGTCAAAACAGGAACTCATCACACAACTCCAGGGGCCTCGCGCACAGAATGGCAATGAGCGTCTGAACCTGCTGGTGGCCCGCCTGCGAAAAAAAGCCAGCGACACGCTGACCGAACCATTGCCCTTGAAAACTGCACACCAACTGGGCTATGTATTCACTGCGCATGCCCGCCTATCGCAGGAATCGAATTCTGCATAGGGACAATTTGGTGTACGGGAAATCCCGTAGAAAAAATGAAATCAAATGAAAGAAATTGACGCTGCGTGAATGGGGGTTTTGCGAAAAACTCGGGGTGCTCTTTTGCACACACGAGGAATCCACCATGCAACGTCGTCAACTGCTTCAACTTTCCGCGCTGGGTACCCTACCCGCTTCACTGGGGCTGTTCCAGTCTGCCTTTGCCCAAGCAACGGGTGCCATCCAGTTTGGCTGTCCGGTGCCCATGTCGGGCGCATTTGCAGCCAACGGCAAGTATGCCGACCTGGGTATGAAGCTGGCCATTGAGCAGTACGGTACCGCCCTCAAGCGCCCCCTGGCCTACACGTTGCTTGACACCGAAGGCAAACCGGCCACTGCTGTGCGCAAGGTGCAGGAATCTGCGCAGCAGCAAGGTGCACGTTTCTTTGCGGGTGGCATCTTGTCGTCCGAGGCCTTGGCGATGGGCAAGGAAGCAGAGAAAGTGGGTGGTATTTTTATCACTACGGCGGGTGCTGATGAGATTACCGGAGCGGACTGCAATGCAGCGACCTTCCGCTGGTCGGTCCCAACTTTTGGCGCAATCGAGCAGACGGTGCGCCCATTGGTCGATTTGATGCCCAAGGCCAAACGTTGGTACACGATTACCCCGCAATATGTGTTTGGTGACGGCTTGCTGTCGGCAGCCAAAAACATCTTCAAGGAAAAAGGCATAGAGCACGTTGGAAACAGCTACCACTCGCTGGCCGAGAAAGAATTCAGTGGCTACATCACCAATGCCATTGCCGCCAAACCCGATGTCTTGCTGTTGTTGAATTTTGGCGGTCAATGCGCCGACACATTGCGTCAGGCAGTGAGCTTTGGCCTGAACAAGAACATGACGATTCTGGTCGCTTGGGCCTCCGGTCTCGAACAGTTTGAGTCGCTGGGTGCGGATCTTTGCGAAGGCATCTATTTTGGCGCCCAGTATTGGCATACCGTGGACTCTCCGTTGAACCGTGATCTGGTCAAACGTACCAACGACAAGCTGCAGATGAACCCCAACTACAGCTTGGCCGGCTCCTACATCTGCACCAAGCTGCTGATCGACGGCATCATCAAGGCCGGCTCGGTGGACCAAAAAGCGGTTATCGCAGCGCTGGAAGGCATGAAGTACCAGGGGCTGACTGGCGAAGAAGAGGTACGCAAGGCGGACCACCAGGTGCTGAAGAATTACTACCTGCTCAAGGCCAAGGCCAAGGCCAAAATGAAAAACAAGGATGACTACGTGGATGTCCTCAACTTCGGCAAGTCATTCCTGCCAATTGATCAAACCGGCTGCAAGAAGGCCTGATACGACCGCGTAGATGAACATCTATCTGCTACAGGCTGTCAACGGGATCGGCATTGGCATGCTGTACTTCTTGTTGGCGGTCGGACTATCGATCGTTTTCGGGCTGTTGCGCTTCGTCAATTTCGCCCATGGTGCCTTTTACTTGTTGGGCGCCTATTTCTGCTACCAGATGATGCAGTGGGGCACCAGTTTCTGGTTGACCCTGGCGCTGGTGCCGATCGCAGTGGGCGGTATTGGCTGGTTGACTGAAAAGTTGATGTTGCGCCACGTGTACGACAAGGCTCACGAGTTCCACATTGTCATAACGGTAGGGTTGGCTTTGGCAGTGCAGGAGCTTGTCATTCTGCAGTGGGGTGCACTGGGAACAAGTGTGTCCGTACCGGATGCTCTGCAAGGCGTTGTCATGTGGGGCAGCTTCATCTACCCAAAGTACCGTCTATTTGTGATCGGCTTTACCTCTGTGCTGGCCTTGTTGCTGTGGTGGGTATTGGAAGGCACCCGTTTGGGTAGCGCAGTGCGTGCGGGCAGTGAGTCCACCGAGATGGTTTCACTGTTGGGCATCAACGTTTTCCGCATATTCAGTCTGGTTTTTGCACTTGGTGCAGGTACTGCAGCACTGGCGGGTGTATTGGCTGCCCCCATTCGGGGCGCTGAGCCTTTCATGGGAGCTGAAGCACTGGGTGTGGCATTTGTTGTTGTCGTTGTTGGCGGCTTGGGAAGTTTCGGCGGTGCCTTATTGGGGGGGCTCTTGATAGGTGTAGTGCAGAGCGTCATGAGTACGCTGTGGCCGGAAGGGGCAAGGCTGATGATTTACATCGCCATGGCCGCCGTGTTGTTACTGCGTCCCCATGGACTGCTCGGGCGTAAGGAATAGATGCCATGAAGAAAAACCTGCACTTCTTGCTGGCACTGTTCGTTGTGGTCCTGATGCCTCTGCTCATGCAATCCGGGTCGCTAGCCAGCGAGGTTCTGATTTTTGGGCTGGCAGCCATGGGTTGCAACCTGCTGCTCGGTTTTACAGGCCTGCTGTCTTTTGGGCAGGGCGTTTTCTTTGGTCTGGGTAGTTACACCGTAGCGCTGACCCTTACGCGCTGGCCTTTGCCCATGCCGCTGGCACTACTGTTGGCTATGGCCATGGGAGCTTTGGGGGCTGCGGTTGTGGGTTGGGTGGCGATACGCCAGAAGGGAACCTATTTCGTCATGCTGACGCTGGCCTTCGCCCAGATGTTCTATTTCATTGCATACACCGCAACGGGCATCACCGGTGGCGACAATGGCCTGCTTGACATCCCGCGCCCCAATCTATCGGTTATGGGGACCACGCTGTGGAACCTGACATCACCCTGGCAGTTCTATAGTTTTGTCGCAGTGGTGTTTTTGACAGCCTTCTGGTTGCTACAGAAGGTGTCGCGCTCCACCTTCGGGCGCACTCTGCTTGCGGTACGTGACAACGAGGAGCGCGCCGGTGCCATTGGCTACAACCTGCGGCTGCTAAAGCTGCAGGCCTTTGTGATATCCGGCGCGGTGACTGGACTGGCAGGTGCCTTGCATTCAATGATGACCGGTATCGCCCCATTGTCCAGTGCCGAGTACCACACCAGTGAAATGATTTTGGTCATGACCGTTATTGGTGGTACAGGCAATCTGTTTGCGTCCGTGCTGGGTTCTGCTTTCTATGTGCTGATGGCCGATTGGCTGTCCACCTTGTGGCCCCGCTGGCTGCTGCTGCTGGGGTTGGTCTTAATGGCTGTGAGCCTGTGGATGCAACGCGGGCTCTGGGGACTGGGTGACAGCGCCTGGCGTCGTCTGCGCGGCAAGCTGGAGGCTCATCATGACTAATCCCATCCTGCTGGAAGCGATTGGTGTAGAGAAGTACTACGACAAGTTCGCCGCTCTCGGTGGCGTTGATCTGAAGGTGCGCGCCAATACCGTGCACTCGGTTATTGGTCCCAATGGGGCCGGAAAAACGACCCTCTTTCACATGCTGACCGGTACCAAAAAGGTCAGCGGTGGCCGGATCGTTTTTGATGGACATGACGTAACCCATGAGCCAGACCACCGCCGCGTGCAACGCGGTATGGCCCGGTCATTTCAGGTGACCAGCCTGTTTCTCAGTCTGCCCGTTCGCGAAAACCTGCGTCTGGCTGCCCAGGGAATTGCTCCGACCAAGGCGCTGAACTGCTGGCATGAACCAATTGGTCCGCGCTCCTGCGTTGATACGGTTGAACGTGTTCTTGAAAAACTGGGGCTCGAGAGTTTCGCTCTTGCACCGGCAGGAAACTTGTCCCATGGCCAACAGCGTCGTCTGGAATTGGGTATGGCACTGGCCGCGCACCCCAAGGCCATCTTCCTGGATGAACCGACATCGGGCATGGGAATTGATGATTTGGACGACATGAAACGCTTGATCAAGAGCTTGCGCGACGAGCATACCGTGGTGCTGATTGAACACAATATGGACATCGTAATGGACATATCAGACACCGTTACCGTCATGCAGCAGGGGCGTGTTCTCGCAGAAGGTCTACCCCATGAAATTCGCAATGATGACCGGGTACGCGCCGCCTATCTGGGCAACATGATCACAGGAGGCAAGGGATGATTCTGGAGCTCGAGAACGTACATGCCCACTACGGCAAGAGTCATGTCCTGCAGGGCGTATCGTTGCGGGTCAATGATGGCGAACTGGTGACTCTGCTGGGACGCAACGGCGCGGGCAAGACCACTACGCTCAAAACCATCGTCGGCGTTGTGCCCCCCACGCAGGGCAACGTCAACTTTTGCAAGAATGCCATCAACGGTCAGCCTGCCCACCTCATTGCCAAGCGCGGCATTTGCCTGGTACCAGAGCACCGGGGAATTTTCAAACTACTGACGGTGGAAGAGAACCTGCTGCTAGGCCAGCGTAAGCGCTCACCATGGCAGTTGGCTGATGTTTACCGCATTTTTCCGCGACTACAGGAACGGCGCAAAAACGGCGGAGGACAACTTTCAGGTGGAGAACAGCAAATGCTGTCCATTGGACGTGCCCTGATGAACGACCCCAAGTTGTTAATGCTTGACGAGCCCGTGGAGGGTTTGGCACCAGTTATCGTTGAAGAGATCGTGGCCCAACTCCACACCATCAAGGCGGCTGGCGTGGCTATTCTGCTCGTCGAACAAAACCTGGAGGTTTGCACCCAACTGGCCAGTCGCCACTACATCCTGGAGCAGGGCAGCATTGTCTATTGCGCAGACAACGCCACGTTTTTGGCGGATACCGAAGTCAAGGACCGCTATCTGGGTGTCGGGTTAGTCTAGTCCGCGCTACAAAAAAAAGATACTTTCCTATGAAGATTCTGATTGCACGGCTCAACCACGAAACCAACACGTTTTCGCCCGTTCCTACACCGCTGGAGGCATTTGCTCCCACCTATGGTGGAGCAGCCTACCGGGCGAATCTGGGAATGCGCACCGCCATGGCTGCGTTCATCGATCTGGCAGAGGCCTTAGGCGCCGCCATCGTGACTCCGGTATCCGCCATTGCCAACCCCAGCGGCCCGGTGCAGGCGCAGGCTTACGATGCGTTGACAGAACGCATCGTGGCGGCAGCCCCAGGCTGTGACGCCATCCTGCTGGATTTGCACGGTGCCATGGTGGCTGAAAACTCGTCCGATGGTGAGGGCGATCTACTGGCTCGTGTACGCGCTGCTGCACCCGGGGTTCCGGTCGGGGTGGCGTTGGACTTGCATGGCAACATCACGCAGGCCATTGTCGACAATGCCGATGTGGTGGTTGGTTTCAAGACCTACCCCCATATTGACATGTACGAGACCGGCCAGCATACCGGGCGTTTGCTGCTGGCCATGTTGCAGGGCGAACAGCGCTACAGCGTATGCTGGCGACAGTTGCCGCTGATGAGTCACACCCTCTGTAGTACAACATTGCACGGGGCGATGCAGCGCGCAGTCCAGGCAGCCCGGTCCGCAGAAGAAGTCGGATTGCCAGCGGTTTCCATATTTGCCGGATTCTCTCTGGCAGATATTCCTGCACCATGCGTCAGCATCGTGTCCACAGCCATCGACTCGCCACAAGGAAGGGCCGTAGCTCAGGCCGCTGTGGATCAAATCGCAAACCAAATCTGGGCTGACCGCGCACAGTTCGTCTACCACAGCGAACCACTTGAGCAATCATTGGAGCGCGCAAAGACCTTGTCCAAGAACGCTACACGGCCAGTGTTGCTGTTGGACCATGGTGACAACTGCATGTCTGGCGGCACCTGCGACACCATGGATGTTCTTCAGACCGCGCTTGCGCACGGACTTCAAGACATTGTTACAGGGCCGCTATGCGATCCGCAGGCTGTTGCAAGCCTGGTGCAGGCTGGTGTGGGCGCCAGCGTCAACATCTCACTTGGCAACAAGGTGCCCCTTTCGCAACTCGGCATCACCAAGCAGCCCATGCAAGTCACTGGCATCGTGCTTGCCGTCAGCGATGGTGAATACACCGTCAGCGGCCCCATCTACACCGGGCAACGCTGTTGCATGGGAAGGACCGTCTTGTTGGATATTGGTCAAGTGCTGATTGTTATCACGGAGCAGACCCATGAGCCATGGGATCTGGGTGTATTTCATTGTGTAAAAGTGGATCCTACCAAGCACCGTTTTCTACTGCTGAAGTCACGCATGTATTGCAGACCGGTGTTTGTGCCCATTACACAGGATTTGATCGAGTGTGACAGTCCAGGTGTCACCAGCTCGGACTATGGCTTGTTCCCGTTTACCCAGGTCCAACGACCGGTATACCCCTTGGACTCCATGTAATCTCCACTTTCCCGTTGCTCAATAGGCTTACAGCATGAATACCCAAGTTGCAACAGACACCACTACCGCACGCATCAACGGCGACCGCCTGTGGGCCTCCCTCATGGAGCTGGCCAAAATCGGCGCCACCCCAAAAGGCGGCGTCTGCCGATTGACCCTCACCGACCTGGACAAGCAAGGCCGCGACCTGGTCACCGGCTGGGCCAAAGAGGCCGGCATGACCGTCACCATCGACAAAATCGGCAACGGCTTCATGCGCCGCGCCGGGCGCAACAACAGCCTGCCCCCCATCATGACCGGCAGCCACATCGACACCCAGCCCACCGGCGGGAAGTTCGACGGCAACTACGGCGTGCTGGCCGGCATTGAAGTCGTGCGCACCCTGAACGATCTGGGCATTGAAACCGAAGCCCCCATCGAAGTTGCCTTCTGGACCAACGAAGAAGGCTCGCGCTTTGTGCCGGTGATGATGGGCTCGGGCGTATTCGCCAAAGCCTTCACGCTGGAACATGCCTACGCCGCCCTTGACACCGAAGGCAAGAGCGTCAAGGGTGAGCTGGAGCGCATTGGCTACATCGGCCCCCAAGAACCGGGCGACCACCCCATTGGTGCCTACTTTGAGACCCACATCGAACAAGGCCCGGTGCTGGAAGATGCTGACGTGACCATTGGCGTGGTGCAAGGCGTGCTGGGTATCCGCTGGTTTGACTGCACCGTAACCGGCATGGAAGCCCACGCCGGCCCCACGCCCATGGCGCTGCGCAAAGACGCCATGCAGGTCTCCTCCCGCATCATGCAAGAGGTGGTGGCTTGTGCGATGCGCCACCAGCCCCATGGCCGTGGCACGGTGGGCATGGTGCAGGTGTTCCCCAACAGCCGCAACGTGATTCCAGGCCGGGTCAAGTTCAGCATCGACCTGCGCAACGCCACCGACGCGTTGGTGGACCAGATGGCCGACGAGGTCAAAGCCTATGCCATGAAGGCAGCCAAAGACAGCGGACTGGATGTGAAGATTGAAATGGTATCCAGCTACCCGGCGCAGGTCTTCCACAGTGACTGCGTCGATGCCGTGGGCCGTGCCGCCAAAAAGCTGGGCTACAGCAACATGCCTGCCGTCTCAGGCGCCGGCCACGACGCCGTCTACATGGCCCGCCTGGCGCCCAGCGGCATGATCTTCATCCCCTGCAAGGACGGCATCAGCCACAACGAGATTGAAGATGCCAAGCCCGAGCACATCACGGCCGGATGCAATGTGCTGTTGCATGCGATGTTGGAGCGGGCGGGGGTGGCTTGAGGGGCTGCTTGGGGCCCATTTTGGTCACAGGGTCGAAGGGAAAATAGTCACACAGTCTGTCAAAGATTTCGCTTGAACTTTTGAATTTAGCAATTGCCAATGGCCGTCCGTTAGAACGATGGTTTGGCCCCCGTTTGTGGCTGGCGGCTTTGTTTGAGGGGCAAGCTCGTTCTTCAGAGAAATGATCGCTGAGCCTGTCATAAATTTTGTGTGCGAGGCATACCATGTCACCAAGGCGCATGTATGCCAGTCAGTACCAAGAGAGGCAAGACCCAAGTGGACTTGCCAACCATCCCCAAAGAACTCATTGACCAGTTTGTCAGTGGCCCCATGAGTGCCCAGGCGGTCAACGCCGCCTCCATGGCCTTCAAGAAAGCTTTGATCGAGCGCGCTCTGGGAGCAGAACTCAGCCACCATCTTGGCTACGCGCCCGGTACGAACAAGCCCAGTGAGGCGAGCAACCACCGTAACGGCGCCAGCGCCAAGACCGTGCTGACCGAAGACGGCCCATTGCGTATAGAAGTCCCCCGTGACCGTGCTGGCAGTTTCGAGCCACTGCTCATTGCCAAACACGAACGCCGCTTTAGCGGCTTTGACGACAAGATCCTGGCCATGTACGCCCGGGGCATGACCATGCGCGAGATCCAGGGCTTTCTGCGCGAGCAATACGACACCGTTGTCTCGCCAGAATTCATCAGCTCTGTGACCGATGCTGTGCTGGCCGAGGTCGGCAGCTGGCAAGCTCGTCCACTGGAGGCCATGTACCCGGTGGTCTTCTTTGGTGTGCTGCGGGTCAAGATACGAGAGGATGCAGTGGTGCGCAACAAGGCCATCTACCTGGCCCTGGGTGTACTGCCTGACGGCACCCGCGACATTCTGGGCCTGTGGATCGAAAACACCGAAGGGGCCAAGTTCTGGATGAAAGTCTTCAATGATCTCAAGACCCGTGGCTGCAATGACATCCTGATTGCCGTCACCGACGGCTTGAAGGGCATGGGCGAGGCTCTGGGGGCGGTGTTTCCGGCCACCACACTGCAGACCTGCATCGTGCACCTGATTCGCAACAGCCTGGATTACGCCAGTTGGAAAGACCGCAAAGCCCTGGCTTCGGCCATCAAGCCGGTCTACACTGCCCCCAGCGCTGAGGCCGCACAGGCTGAGCTGGACGCCTTTGCCGATGGGCCTTGGGGCCAGAAGTTTCCAACGGTGGCAGCAGCTTGGCGCAGGGTCTGGGACAAGGTGATTTCATTCTTTGCATTCCCACCGGCCATCCGGAGGGTGATCTACACCACCAACGCCATTGAGAGTGTCAATGCAAGGTTGCGCAAGATCATCAAGACGCGGGGCACTTCCCCAGTGACGATGCTGCTTCCAAGCTGATCTGGCTGGCCTTGCGCAACATCACAGCTGACTGGAGCCGGGCCAGCCGTGATTGGAAGGATGCGATGAATCAGTTCGTCATCATCTACGCTGAGCGGTTTGAGAAAGCACTCACGTAAGATGCACTCACGTAAGATGAATACCGGATTTACCCAATACGGAAAAATCTAACAGCGCCTCACACACAGAAATTCTGACACTCCTATAAAAAGGTTGGCCACCTGGTCATGCACTGATACGAAGCGTTGCAGTTGGCACGCCGATTTGCAACAGCGCATGACTTTCTCCCGCACACGCGTTGGTTGGTGCGAATTCTCCGCGCGATTGTTGAGTCCCTTGTGCTGGCGGTGCTCAAAACGCCGACCCATGTCTTTGTTCGCTGCTGCGTAGCTTTTGAGTTGGTCGGTGATCAGTACCCGAGGTGGGAAGCCACACTTTCGCAGCAGTTTGCGCATGAGCCTCTGGGCCGCATACCGGTCACGCCGACTTTGCACCAGGACATCGAGCACGATTCCAAACTGATCTACAGCGCGCCACAGCTAATGCTACTTGCCATCGATAGTGATGACTACTTCGTCCAGATGCCACTTGTCGCCGAATATCGACTTTCTCGCCCGAATCCGTTTGGCGGCCTTCTGACCAAACTTCAGCGCCCAGCGCCGAACCGTTTCGTATGTCACCTCGATACCGCGAGCAGCCAGCATTTCCTCGACCATCCGAAGGCTCAGAGGGAAGCGAAAATACAGCCAGACCGCGTAGCTGATGAGTTTTGGAGGGAATTGGTAGCCAGCGTACGATATGGTCGCATTTTTGTCGGTGTGTTGCGCTTTGGCGGCCTGCTTCATCGGCTACATTCTGTCAACTTGTCAAGCAGGGCACGGCAAGTTGACAATACCGATGCGCCATACCCTTGCCACCCATGCACTGGCTAGAGGGGCCGAGTTGACTTCGGTGCGTGACAACCTGCGCCATGCATCGATTGCGAACACCTCGATTTACCTGCACGGGAATGATCTCAAGCGGGCCATGCAGATCGGCAGTGCGTTCTTGGCCAGGGAATGATTGCAACTTACTCCGCTAGACACTGAGTAACTTTGATTTTTCGGGGACTGGGCGAATTTGGCCTCAGAGGGGAAATTCGCTCGTTTTACCTTTTCGAGGAGATGGGCTTATTTAGCCATCATTGAACGATGCAATTGGTCCATTGAACGGAACATCCGCAGCCAGATGAAACACTGACGAAACTTGAAATTGGTTTTGGTGAAACAAACGCGAAACAGCGCCATGGCCGGCGACGGTGTTGATTTGCTAATCGGTCGCAGAAGGACTACCTGTTCACGCATCAGGCCTGCAGTGGCATGGTTTCTGCATATTCTGCTAGTTCGATGCTGTCCATTTTCAGTGGCGAGTGGCTGACGTTGACCTAGCCCGCCATCGGGTTGGGGCGGATGCTCGTGTATGTAGTTGAAACCAAGGGACTGTACTCACCATGACTTTTGAAATTCTGGCCATTGATGCTGTGGTCAACATCTGGACTGCCGAGGCGCTTGCAAATCGACCTGCTCGCAAGAGCTTTTATGTTGACAAGATGCGGGTCGGACAGGGGACCTTCGAAGGCGTGAGTCTTGAGGAGATGATTGCCCGCATGGATGCCGCTGGCATCGAGCGTTCATTTCTGATTGCCGCAAAGGTAGGGGTCAAGCATCACCCCGCTTGTTACCAAGTTCCCTACGCCATGGTGGCAGACGCCGTACAAAAATATCCGAGCCGATTTTCAGGGTTGGCAGGAGTTGACCCCACCGAGGGAATGGCTGGTGTGCGTGAGCTTGAGAGAGCAGTACGCGAGTACGGCTTTATCGGTGCGCACACCTATCCGCACTGGTTCGAAATAGCTCCTGACCACGCCAAGTACTACCCTTTTTATGCTAAGTGCGTGGAACTCGACATTCCGATTCAGTTGCAGGTGGGACAGTCGATGGTTTACGACGCCACCTACCCGCGCCGCAGTGTTGGTCGACCTATCAGTTTGGATTCCGTTGCCTGTGATTTTCCTGAGTTGAAGTTAGTTGGCATCCATGTGGGGATACCTTGGACTGACGAAATGATCGCGGTGGCATGGAAACACGCCAATGTCTACATTGGCTGTGATGCACATCGTCCAACCTATTGGCCTGAATCATTCGTCAGATACATCAACAGCTTTGGGCAAGACAAGGTATTGTTTGGAACTGATTTTCCAGTTCTTCCGTTTGAACAGACTCGCGCAGACATTGACGCGTTGGGCCTCAAACCCCAAATCTTGCGCAAGTTGCTGCGTGACAACGCAGCGCGCATCTACCGCTTCTAAAAAACTGCGCTGTCACTTCTTTCGGTAGGATTTTTACTAAAACAGCGTACCTAAACAGAGTCTGATGACGGCTGGCTTCGGGCGCAGACGAGCACCTCGAGTGCAACCGCTTGAGAACTATGCGCAGCTCGCTGATCCGCAGTGGAGCCTGCCATTGGGCACTTGGGGTCTGATCACCGCATGGATCGCTGCGGGTTGCAGGGTGCGTTGGGCGATGCGTTGCACTCGATCAGTTGTGCCGCGAGATACAACCTGCGCAGGTCAATGCGTGCCATTGTGCGCCTGCTGGGCATCAGCCCAGTTTCTTTTACGCCTGTTGCCGGTAGCATTGTCATAGCTACGAGCATTGCAACCGCACAATGGGCCAGCAGCGCGGGTCGGAGCCGGGCGTTTGTTCACACTGAGGGGGTGTCAGCATACGCTCAAAACGTTAACTTCAATCAAATATTTGGAACCAAGTCTCGGCGCTTAAATTTTGCTTGGCCGACTAATGAAGCACCCCGTTCAGGCTTACCACGTTTTGACACGCTCTGATTCGAACCTTGATCCAGTCAAACCTTGTTTTGCAGTGACAGGAAAATGTGTTTCGCATTGTTTCAGTTTCCCCTATTCGTTGCACATGAACTGAAACATGGGATTGACATGCCACGCTAAACAAAGCAATTCCTATCGACAATAGTTTTTGAATATTGCTCCGGTGCCACATGTTTTGAAGTTTTTCATACTGTCTCCCATTGGGCATTCAGCCAAAATGCATGCCTTCAAAGGATAGGAGTAAAAGACTGGCAAAGTTCTTGCGTGTTAAGTCCATCTAGACGCTGCTCAGAAAGACAGGTCGTTACTAATCAAGCTGCCGCCCGGCCTCCTGCCTATGACTGATCACACTCTTCACATCCTCGCTGCGACCAGTGGCACCGTCGTCACTTCGAATGCCGATGAGATGATTGCTTCGTACCGCGAAGGTTTGGATATGCTGGTCATCTCAGATGGAATGGTGTCATCGTCGTTGGCGTTGGCATGGGGTAAGCCATCGCTTACTGGGTTGAGGTTTGTAGTACTAGGGGCGAACCGGACGGATCCATCTACCCACTGGTTGCGTGTTATCGAACACCCTACCGTCGTACGACCCGATCCAATGAAGCAGCGAGGCTGGCTGGCCCTTGAAGTACTTGTACAGGATGTTCATGGATTGGCCCATCGACTTCGTAACAGTCACTTTTCGATCCTGGGAGAACCACGACCACTGGCCGTAAGTAACTGCATCGTGGCAATGCAAGTAGCGGGACCCGCTGGAGAGACCCTGTACCTTACTGAAGTTCGGGGGGCTGTACCGCCATTTCGCCTGCCATCACCCGCGACGCATGTCGCAGAGCGACTTTTCATTCCAGTTTTGAGTACGCCAGACCGTGATATTGCAATGAATTTTTATGAGCGACTCAACGGTAACACCGGGCTACGTTTTGAAACTCGTGTCTCGGCACTGAATAGTACTCTGAACATCGATCTTGAACAGTTACGTCCCGTGGGCACTTTGCAACTTGCAAAGACGTCGCTAATCGAAATCGATCAAGTGCCTGAGCATAGTACGGCTACCCCACAATTGGACGGATTGCCAGGTGGATTGGCGATGGTGAGTTTCGCGGTAGCGCCCGACCTCCAACTCCCTGCCGGAGTTCATTGGCGCTCGCATTCGAATATGGATTGGTCTGGTCAGTCGGTCTGTTTGCTTGAGGGCACTGCTGGCGAGTGGACTGAATTAGTGACCGATTGAGATTCCACCATCCACATGGAATTGGCGTGGATTTTGCTTAGGTGTATTGTCTAACTTCTCATAATTGCGCTATGGAAACCCTGCCTCAGGATTGGATTGCACTTGCCTCGTTGGTCTTCGTGCTCGGAATGAAACACGGTTTTGATGCTGACCATCTGGCCACCATCGACGGGCTAACGCGCTACAACGCGCGTAGCAATCCAGCGCTGGCGCGCTTGTGTGGTGCGCTGTTTTCACTCGGTCACGGCTCGGTTGTCCTTGCTATCGCGTTGTTGGTCTGCACGCTGGCCGGGAAATGGAAAGTACCGGAGTGGATGGCAGTATTCGGCGCCTGGGTGTCGATTGCCTTTCTGCTTACACTTGGCGCTGCAAATCTCAATGCGGTTTTGCGCGCCGATCCGGCGCATCTTGTGCAGCCGGTCGGTTTCAAGGGTAAGTTCCTCGGCCGTCTGCAGCACACCACACATCCGATATTGATTGCGCTTGTCGGCGCACTGTTTGCCTTGTCATTTGATACCCTGAGTCAGGCAGCGTTGTTTGCGTTCTCTGCCACGCAATATGGCGGTTGGGAGCACGCGCTCACCCTCGGACTTTTATTCATGCTCGGCATGCTAGTCACCGACGGTATCAATGGGCTGTGGATTTCGCGCCTGATCCGCCGTGCCGACCAGACGGCGCTGGTTGCCTCGCGCGTCATGGGACTAGTGGTGTCGGGGGTCAGTCTACTTGTAGCATCTTTCGGAATCGCCAAATTTGTTTCGCCAGAGATCGACGCTTGGAGCGCAGGCAAGGAACTGGTTTTCGGTTGCCTGCTAATGGCGATCATTGCCGGCAGTTATTTCTATGCGGTCCGTTTGACGCGGCGCGCGGTGTTGGTTTGATTTGTGGCGGGTTGCCGTATTGCGTTGACGAGCGTGATTTTTCTGCATGCGCTTTCGCAAGATCGCGGATGGCAAGGTGCTCTGGCGCCAGTATGGTTCCTGTTGGCAAGGTAGCGTGCATCGGCTTCATCGCCGCTGTGTTTAAGGCCGTCGTATTTCTTGATCGCAGTGGTGTTGGCCAGTTGCACCGTAAAGCCCGCTTCCTTTAGCTCATCCACTAATCAGTACCAATCAACGACGACACCTGCCAGATACGCTCTGCACGCTCAATAAACCCTATGATCTTTGCAAGATCATAGGGTACACGTTTCTCAGCCACCACGTGATCTTCCTCGTTGACCACCAATACCAAGCAATTGTACGAATAAAGGTCAATTCCGCAGTATTTCATCTCTGCCTCCAAGTTGGTTAAAGAAAGTCCGCAAACTCACTTTAAGTCCACCTCCTACCTTAGGGAGCAGGAAGACAGCTAGATGATTTTCAGAACAATGCGAAGTAGGATGGGCATTGCGTACTGACAATGTGAGCGCTGGCAACGCGCAGGGCTACGAATTTGCTGGTGTGCTGGCTTGGCCTAATTTGGCGGGAAACGCCGCGTACGTTTGCATTGGCCTGCAATTTACGCTGACAGTAGTAGAAGATAGATGGCGACAGGTCGTGCTGGTTTGCATAGGTCTTGGTCGACACCTTCTGCTGACGGGCGGCGGCAACGTGCTGCTCCCAAATTTTGACGGTCATCTTCATGCTTGTTTTTCTATCTAAATTTGGATGGGGCAAGCGTGCGCAAATCAGGATTGACTGACAACGTTGGGGTTCATTGAGCGCCTGCATGCAATCGAGCGCCTGTTTTGACGCATCAAGGTTTCCTGCAGAATCTTTAGCAGGTGTATATAGATCGAAGTGATGCCTATGGCATTCATCGACTTCGCTCAAATCGTCGAAGCTATGCGATTTAAGTCAATGCGTCCCAAATTCCGTTAACAGAATCTTCGTGATCTGAGTTGGCAAGCATTTTGCTTACTAATAAGAACGACGAGCCTTGGGTGCTCGCCAAGTTGGCTATGAAGTCATGGATTCAAGATCAGCCACGGAGATAGTTCGCGGACCTGAATTTGATGTCTCTTTATTAAAGGAAATAATTGTGTACGGCAAACTAAATATTTTGGCCCGCGATTGGGCATTGAATCTGAGCCTAGCATTCTTTGCAGTTGTCGGGATGACGATTCCCGTGGCTGCTCAAACCGCCGTGCCCGCCGCTGCCGCGCCTGCTGCTGAGGCTGCACCCGCCGCGCCCGCTGCTGAAGTCAAGATGGACGTTCCTGCAGCCGCACCGGCCGCCGCCAAGGCCGCCGTTGAAAGCACCGACAACCCCTATGGCATTGGCGCCTTGTGGAAATCTTCTGACGCTGTAACCAAGATCGTTTTGTTGATATTGGCCGTCATGAGCATTGGCAGCTGGTACATCCTGGTGGTCAAGATGCTGGAGCAGCGTAAGGTCAGTGGTTATTCCCGTGAAGCGGCAGAGAAATTCTGGGGTGCCGGCACTGTGGCCCAGGGTGCCGCTGCTCTGGAGCAAAGACAGCCCCTACCAATTCAATGCCGCCTCGGGCGTGGAAGCGACCAAGAAGCACAGCGGTCTGATGGGCCACATTCCCCTGGCCGACTGGATCAGCATGAGCATCCAGCGTTCGGTGGACCGCGTTAACCGCGAAATGCAAGGTGGCCTTTCCTTCCTGGCCACTGTGGGCTCCATTTCTCCCTTTGTCGGTCTGTTCGGTACCGTGTGGGGCATCTACCACGCGCTGACCGCCATTGGCATTTCCGGCCAAGCCTCTATCGACAAGGTGGCCGGCCCCGTGGGTGAAGCACTGATCATGACCGCCATCGGTCTGGCCGTGGCCGTTCCCGCTGTGCTGGCCTACAACTGGCTGGTGAGCCGCAACAAAGGTGTGATGGACGACGTTCGCAGCTTCGGCGGCGATTTGCACGCCGTATTGCTGGGTTCGAGTTCCAAGAGCTGATGCGTTGCGTACCGTACGCAGAAGGATGGCTCTATGTCAATGAACGTAGGTAGTGCAGACGGTGACGAAGATGCTGTAATCGCAGCCATCAACACCACGCCCCTTGTGGATGTGATGTTGGTTATGCTGATCATCTTCCTGATCACCATTCCAGTGGTGACCACCTCCATTCCCGTGTCTTTACCCAAGGAACGCGTGGAAATTCGGGAAACCAAGCCCGAAAACATCATCATCTCGGTAGATACGACTAACAACATCTACTGGTATGACCAGAAGGTATCCGATGTCGAGGCGCTGGTAGAGAAACTGAAAAAAGTTTCTACCGTCAAGCCTCAGCCCGAAGTGCAAATTCGCGGTGATATGGCTTCCCGCTACGAGGGTGTTGGCAAGATTCTTTACGCTTGCCAGCGCGCGGGTATTGTCAAAGTGGCGTTCATCACTGAACCGCCAGCCCTGGGCGGCTGAGGCCGCACCAGGTTTTGGAAGGAATCACTATATGTCTATGAATGTAGGATCGGGCTCGGGTTCCGAGGAGCCAGAGGTGATGATGGATATCAACACCACGCCGCTAATCGACGTGATGTTGGTACTGCTGGTGATGTTGATCATCACCATTCCCATCCAGTTGCACGCTGTGAACCTGGATATGCCGGTCGGCACGCCGCCAGCTAACAACATCAAGCCTGAGAAAGTCCAGATCGATATCGATGAAAACAGTGTCGTGTACTGGCAGGGCGTGGCGGTGACTGCCGCTGAACTGGAGTCCGATATGGACGCCATCAGCCAGTTACCAACACAACCTGAGGTCCATATCCGGCCCAACAAGGGGTCGCGTTACGCGGTGTTTGCCAATGTCTTGTCCACGTCCAAACGCAAGGGCCTGACCAAGATGGCAGTAGTCGGAAGCGAGCAGTTTATCCAATGAACACGCTCGGCTTACATCCGGTCTACAAGCCCCGGGATCCAGCACGACGCTACAAAGGCATCGTGATAGTTATCGCACTGCACATCTTGATTGGCTGGGGCATCGTCTCCGGCACCGCGAAGAACGCGCTGATGATCTTGAAGAAGCCACTCGAAGCGGTGGTGATTCAGGAGGTCATCATTCCGCCGCCGCCGCCGCCGCCGCCCAAGCAGATCAAGCCGCCGGAAGCACCGAAGGTAGAGGCGCCGCCACCGCCTTTGTGCCACCACCGGATGTGCCGCCACCGACAACCAGCACGGCGCCTACCATCGTCTCGGTAGCGGCACCGCCACCTACACCGGCAGTGATTGCGCCACCAGCACCCGTGGCACCGCCCAAACCAGCGCCCAACCGCGCGGACTTGCGGGTGGCTTGCCCGCAGGTGGCGCCCGAGATGCCCCGCAAGGCCATCCAGGATGGTAGCGAAGGCGTTGTGCGTGCCCAGGCGTTGGTTGATGGTGCCGTGAAGGAGGTCACTATCCTGTCCGGACCACGGGTATTCCATGCAGCTGTGAAGGCAGCCATGATGCAGTACAAGTGCACTCAGGATGCCACCGAGATCCTGGCGACTCAGGAGTTCGTGTTCAAGATTGAGTAAGGCAGCCAGTCTCGTTCTGAAACAACATTCTTAAGCAAGAACCCGGAAATCGTAATCACATTTGCGACATTTAAGCTCTACGCAACTGGAATTCCAGTCATGGATTCGGAGCATTGGCACAGAAAGTGGGCGTAGTTTGGAAAAGTCTTTCGGGTGAGGCTGAAAAAGGGTGCTGGCTTGCCAGCTTTGTCCCGCCTTTTTGGCGGGATTTTTTTGGCCGTTCGGGTGTGTAAGTGCTTTGGCTGTGTCGCAATAGCGTTGACCTGTGCAACAAAGCCGCTTTGCTCATTGAAAATCAGAATGCCAGACTGTAGAACTGGTTTGGCTGCGGACATGACTTGACCACCGGGGCAGTGCAACTGCCCCAACTTGATCATGTGCATAGTCTCGATTCCAGCGATCAACTTTGCGCACTCCAAAGGACTTGGAAACCCATCATCGGGTTTGTCACTTGTTTCACGCCCCGGTGGTCTTGTTCGTCAATGCTGTTGAGGTAATTTGATTGGCGTAGTTCGATGTTCAAGCAGACATCGACGTTGACACTTTTGATGGCCGTCGTGTTGGCTGCGCTTTTGTCGATGGTGATCTTCTCTGGCTGGCCAAGCAGATTGATGGCGCGGTACAGATATTTCCATTGGCCGGCGACTTTGATATAGGTTTCATCGAGCCGCCAACTCATCCCAACCGGGCACTTTCGGCGGCGAAAAATGAGAGCCAAAATTAGGGGTATTTTCAAAGACCAGCGGTGTAAAGTGGAGTGATCGACAATATTACCGCGCTCTTGCATCATTTCTTCTAGATGGCGAAAGCTCAACGGGCAAGCTGCGTACCAACGGACACATACCAGCATCACCGCGAGCGGGTAATGCAACGGCTTGAGAACTTTGCGCAGCTCACCTATCACCGCCCATTTGATTTTTACAATCATGTCGCTATTGTCCGGTGCGGCTACCTGCGACAGAGCCCTAGCCAGGGCTTGCTTGCCAGTCGCTCTTCCTCGAAAGCCTTGATCTTGTCGGCGTGACCTAGTGTGAGATCGATATCGTCGTGGCCATTGACGAGGCAGTGCTTGCGGTAGGGCTGCACATCGAACGCGATTTTGTTCCCGTCGGGCTCGATGATCACCTGATGCGGAAGATCTACCGTCAGCCGGTAGCCAGGTAAAGCGGCGACCGCGTCGAACAGCCGTGCCACGACCTCTTCGGCCAGCACGATCGGCAGCAGGCCATTCTTGAAACAGTTGTTGAAGAAAATGTCGGCAAAACTCGGTGCGATAAGAACGCGCAAGCCGAACTGCTCCAGTGCCCAAGGTGCGTGCTCGCGACTTGAACCGCATCCAAAGTTGGCGCGCGCCAGCAGGATGGACGCGCCAGCATAGCGCGTGTAGTTCAGCACGAAAGCTGGGTTGGGACGGCGCAGGGTCGGGTCTTGCCCGGGTTCGCCCACGTCGAGGTAGCGCCACTCGTCGAACAGATTGGGGCCGAAGCCCGTGCGGGCGATCGACTTCAGGAACTGCTTCGGAAGGATCGCGTCGGTGTCGACATTGGCCCGGTCCATCGGGGCGACGAGTCCCTGGTGCAGGGTAAATGCTTGCATGGTTCCTCCTCGGTAGACCGCTGCCGCGGCCGCTTTTGTGTGTTATCAGGCGACGGTGACTCAAGCGATATTGCGCACGTCGAAGAAGTGGCCCTTCATCGCAGCGGCAGCCGCCATCGCCGGGCTTACCAGGTGGGTGCGCCCGCCGATGCCTTGGCGACCTTCGAAGTTGCGATTACTGGTCGATGCACAACGCTCACCCGGTTCGAGCCGGTCGGCGTTCATCGCCAGACACATGCTGCAGCCCGGTTCTCTCCACTCGAAGCCTGCACCCAGAAAGACTTGGTGCAGACCCTCGGACTCGGCCTGCGATTTCACCAAGCCCGAACCCGGCACCACCAGGGCTTGCCTGACGTTGGGTGCAATGCGCCCGCCTAGCCTACGCAGCACGGCGGCGGCGGCGCGAATGTCCTCGATGCGGCTGTTGGTGCAACTGCCGATGAACATCTTATCTATCGTGATGTCGGTAATCCGCGTGTTTGGCTGCAGCCCCATGTAGACCAGTGCACGCTCGATCGCACCGCGCCGCACAGCATCGGGCTCCTGGTCCGGGTCGGGAACCCTATCCTCGATAGTCAGCACCATCTCCGGGCTGGTGCCCCAGCTGACTTGGGGCCGTATCTGCGCGGCGTCGAACTCAATCAGCGCGTCGAAATGCGCTCCGGTATCGCTGTGCAGCGATCGCCATTGGTCGACAGCAAGGTCCCACTGGGCGCCACTGGGCGCAAATGGCCGCCCCTTAACGTAGGCCAGTGTGGTTTCGTCGACCGCCACCAATCCGGCGCGCGCGCCAGCCTCGATAGCCATATTGCAGACCGTCATACGGCCTTCCATGCTCAGCGCCCGGATCGTAGATCCAGCGAACTCGATCGTGTAACCGGTGCCACCTGCGGTACCAATGCGTCCGACGATTGCAAGCACGATGTCTTTCGCGGTGACACCACGCGACAACTCGCCCTCGACCTTGACCAGCATGTTCTTGGCCTTTCTCGCCAGCAGCGTCTGCGTCGCCATCACATGCTCGACTTCGCTGGTACCGATCCCCTGTGCCAGCGCGCCTAGCGCGCCGTGAGTGCTAGTGTGGCTATCTCCGCAGACCACCGTCATGCCCGGCAGCGTGGCACCCTGTTCGGGTCCCATCACATGGACGATACCCTGACGTTTATCGAGGAAGGGGAAGTAGGCCGCAGCGCCATGGGCGAGAATGTTGGCGTCCAGCGTCATCACCTGCTGCTTGCTGATGGGGTCGGTCATGCAGTCATAACCGGCTTCCCAGCCAGTTGTGGGCGTGTTGTGGTCGGCAGTCGCGACGATAGAACGACTGCCAGTTCGACGACCTGCCAGCCTAAGTCCCTCGAAGGCCTGCGGGCTAGTGACCTCGTGAACCAAATGTCGGTCGATGTACAACACGGCAGTGCCGTCGTCCTCGGTGTGGACGACATGCTCGTCCCATAACTTGTCATAAAGCGTGCGTGCAGTCATGGCTTTTGCCTCGTATGTGAAGTCTGAAGTTGGGTGGCTGGCAAGGGGTGCAGCCAAGACCCGGCCGGTTTCGCTTGCTTCAGGCGGCGCTGCCAGAGCGCGGTGACCCGGACGGCCACAGCCACCGGGTCAAAAGCAGCTGCCAGTGCGTCGCGCTGTGCTGCTGCGGTGCCTTGCGCTAATGCCGAAGCATTGAGCACCTGTTTCATCGCTGCAAGCGGCTTTGCAGGCATGGCAGCCACGGTCTCGGCTAGGGCGAGCGCGCGCGCTCGCAAGGAATTGTCATCAACGATCTCGTGCAGAAAACCGATGCGCTGCATCTCGGCCGCGTCTATGGTCTCGGCGAGGAATACGAGGCGCTTGGCTTGGTCGACGCCGAGACGGCTGACGTAGCGCTGAGTGCTCCTGCATACAGGGGCAGGCCGAAGTTGGCTGCCGGCATCTGCATGCGCGCATCCGACGTACCCAGACGCAGATCGCAGGCCAGGGCGAGATCGGTCGCGCCGCCTATAACCGCGCCTTGGACGGCAACGATGGTGATCATTGGGGTCGCATCCAGCCTGTTTGCCACCGACTCCAAAGCCTTATCAACCAGGGCACCTGGCTCGTCGGACTGCAGTCCCTCCAGCAGCGCGCGCAGATCGAATCCAGCGCTGAAGTGCCGGCCGTTGGCGGCCAACACAAGCGCCTTCGCGTCACCTTGGCGTTCTAGCTGGTCTAGCATCGCTAGCAGTTGCAGCAGGTCATCGGGCTGCAGGCGGTTGGCCGCACCAGGCCGGTTCAACTCGATTAGTGCTACCCCCTTTGCGGGGTGGCTGAGAACCGGTGGCGATTCGCTCATGCTCATGTTTGTCACTGGTTGTTTTGGGGCTTGCGTTGATCCAACCGGCCCAAGAGTCCGTGGGACGTGGTCAACTGTTCGGCGATGCGGTTGCGCTGGTCAGCGGTACCACCAGGGCGACGGGGTGCCGTCGTTGATCAGATAAGCCTGCAACCGGTAAAAGCGCTCGATGCTCTTGACACCCATTCGCGTCCCTCCCAGGCCGGAAGAGCCAAAGGACTGCTTGCCGCCTTCATGTAGCAGCGCCGTCAGCGAGGCATCATTAATCGAAATGCCGCCTGCCAGCAGGCGCTGCGCGACGCGCAGCGCGCGCGCCTCGTCGCCACTGAAAACGGCGGCGCTGAGGCCGTAGTCGCTGCCGTTGGCCAGGGCAATCGCTTCTTCTTCGGTGTCGAACACCAGCAGCGGCAGTACTGGCGCAAAAGTCTCTTCACGCACGACCTGCATTTCGGACGTAGCGTCAACCAACACCGTCGGCTCGCACCAGAAACCGCCGTCACGCTCAACTACCTGCCCGCCGGTGAGCGCACGGGCTCCAAGGGCATAGGCGTCGGCCAGATGGGTGCGGATGATCTCGGCTTGGGGAACTGCAATAACGGGGCCGATCTCGCCCACGCGGATGTCAGGCCAATTCAGGCGCAGGGCCGCCACGCGTTGGCGTAAAGCCTCAGCGAAACGCTCGTACACATTGCGCTCAACATAGCAACGCTCCAACGACATGCAGCTCTGACCGGCGTTGACCATGCTGGCCCAGCACAGCGACTGGGCCGCACGCTCGATATCGGCGTCGGCAAAAACAATTGCGGCGTCCTTGCCGCCCAGCTCCAGCTGGGCCGGAATGACACGTCGTGCCGCATGTTCGCACACCTTGCGGCCGGTGCCCACGCTGCCAGTAAAACAGATTTGATCGACGTTGTCGATCAGCGCCGCACCAGTCGAGCCGGGGCCGGTCACAAGGCCAGCGCATCGCGCAGCAGCGGCACTTCGACCAGCGCTTCGCACAGCACCGGCACAAACCGAGGCGTCACTTCCGAAGGCTTGATCAGCACCGTGCAGCCGGCCAGCAGGGCCGGCAGCGCATCGATCAGGCTGAGCAGCAGCGGGAAATTCCAGGGGCTGATGACGCCCGTCAACACGAAAGGTATACGGCCCTGGATAAAGCTGATGTGGGGAACGGACGTTGGCGTGTTGGCGCCTTGTGCCATCAGCTCAGGCGCCAGCTTGCACCAGCGATGCATTGCGCCCAGGGTGGCGTCCAGCTCGATCAGCCCTTCGGTCCAGCGTCCGGTGTCTGCAGCCAGCGCAGCCAGCATCGGCTCGCGGCGTAGCTGCAGCGCATGGGCAAAAGCTTCCAACGCGGCAGCCCGGTCGGCAACACCGGCTTCCACCCACGCGGGTTGACTGGCGCGCAGTGCGGCCGCAGTCGCCGCGACAGCGGCCGCATCGTCAACGGGCATCTGGTAATCGATGGCGCCGGTGCGCGGATTGCGCGTCGGCAGATATTGTTGTTCACTCACTTGCAATCACTCCTCGGCTGACCAGCGAAGCCATGGTGCTGCTCTGAACTTGGGCAAAGTGTGCCCGCTCCGGCTGCAGGACCTGGCCTTGCGCATCCAGCATGGTGTTGGCGGGATAGACGGTGCCGGCATAGGTGGCGGCAAACAACTCAAGCCGCTGGCGCGCCAGCATATTGCCCATGCCAGGGCGCGCACGGTAGTGACGCAGCGCCCCGATGTCGATATTGGCTTGGGCGGCCATGCTTTCACCCGAACCGGCTTCGGCACGAACCTCACCGAGGTAATCAACTACCTTGGACAGACCGTCCACCGACTGGTTGGGCATGTCCACGTCAAGCATGCCGGCGGAGTTGGCCGAGATCAGCCAGCAGTTGTTTTCATGGGCGCGAGCCCGCTTGGCAATGTCCTTGGGCGTGAGCCGCGTGCTGCTGACCTCGCTGCTGGAATGTAGCAGCACTTCAGCCCCGCGCAGAGCCAGCGAACGGGCAATTTCGGGGTAGAGGATTTCTTCTGAGGCCACGCAGGCGAGCCGCCCCAGCGGTGTATCCGCCACCGGGAACACGCCCTCCAGGCCGTAGATTTCCAGGTACCGATCCCACAGGTCGTGCGGGGTTGGCGAAAACATCGAGACCAGACGACGGTAACGCAAGATCAGGTGCCCCTGATCGTCAATGATGAAACTGGTCTGGAAGTACAGGCCTGGAAAATGCAGGTCCAGCTCGTAGGCATTGCCCGAGAAATAAACGCCGCAGTCGCGACAGAGGTCACCCAGCCGCTGGTACTCTGGGCCATCGCTCGCCCACGCCGCCTTGACCGCCCAGCCCGAAATGCTGTCACCCAGCGGGTAGCCGGTCAGAAAGTATTCCGGTACCACCACCAGCTTGAGATCAGCGCCGATGAAGGCCTTGGACGCGAGGATCTGTCGATGCACCCGGTCAATGCTGGCCTGCATTCTGGCCCGCGTCGAAGCCTGGTCTTCGCAGCGGTTGACTGCATGGCAGGTGGTCTGCAAGGCCAGCGCCTGGTAGGGCGCCTGCAGGGGAATGGTGGCATTCATGGAGCGGCTCATCGACGGTTGGTTGATGGATCAGAAAGGCTTGACCGAGCCAAAGAACGCGACGGTGGCAATCGACACCCAGTAGACGTAGGCGATCTTGCGGGCGAACTTGATCGACTTGTCCAGGCGGGCCTCAACCTCGGTATTGGGGCCTTGCGCCAGCACGCGGAACATGGTGGTCCATTCACGCATGATAAAACGCAGCTTGAGTCCGATGATCAGAGTGAAGGCATAGACGCCCATTTTGGCCGAGAACCACCGCTGCCCGGGTTCGGCAGCCAATGGGCCGTGGCCGAGCAATGAGCTGATGGCCACGATGAACAGCAGCGGGATCACGACAAAACGGATGCGCTCATCCAGCTTGGTGAGCAACAGCCCTCGGTCGCTTTCACGGTAGATGAAGGCACCCCAGCACAGCGCCATCCAGGCGGCGACAAGGAGCCACATTCGGTCAGCCACATCCCGCCCAGTGGCTGAATGCCCCAATGGAAGCCCATGCAGACCCAGAGGCAACAACAGGATGATGCCGGTGCGGGCCAGGATGTCGATCCGGTAGGCCGTCTCCATATGGCGGCGGCGTTCTTCCAGCGACAACTTGCGGTTGATCACGTTGTAGGAGGTCTGGAATACCCCCACTCGCCGCCCAGCCAATACACCATGCAGAGAATGTGCGCCCAGCGCAGCACAGCCAGTTCATTGAATTCCATCGCTATTAGTCCTCGTTGTTTGCGTGGGCTGCCTCCAGCCCTGTAGCAGAACTTTCAGCAAGGTCTGTGCCACAAGAATTGCAACAAAAAGAGACGAGCGGCTGGCAATTTCGTTTCACGTTGAAACCAAATTCGGCGGTTGAAACGACCTTGGAACAAAAAATACACTAGCGCTGGCAATGAACGCGTGGCACGCCAATTGCGATTCAACCGGTATTACCATCACACGGAGTACCCGAATCATGAGACCGCACGTAGAGCTGATTGACGAGAAAGATCTAATCTGGCACGTGGCAGAATTGCCGCACGGAGTGGGCCAAGCCAGGCAGCGCAACCTAAATTATTGCGAGGAGACCGGTGAGGCCTCCCTGATGGTGGAGTTTGAAAGCGACTGGTCGCGGCCTGCCGGCTTGCAGGCCGCGCAGACCGAGTGGTTCGTCGTCGAGGGCGAAATGCGCGTCGGCGGTGAGCTGTTGGTCAAGGACGACTACTGCATCGCACCGCAGGGCGTGCTGACCCCCGCCATGGAGATCAAGGCCGGCAGCCGCGTGCTGGTGTTCCGTGAATATGGCGACTGGGGCTTCACTCCGGCCCAGGCAGATGGCGAAAACCGCAATCCCGCCCACGAACTGGTCATCAAGCGCGCTAGCCAGATGGACTGGTATGAAGTGACTGACCCGACCCACGGCAGCCCGATGGACTTCTCGCGCGGCGGCACACCGGTGCCGGGCCTGTACATCAAGCTCCTGCACCACGACAAGGTCACCGGCTTCTACACCCGTCTGATCAGGGCCAAGCCGGACTGGGTCGAGCACCCGCTCGCCCACCACCCGTGTTACGAAGAGGCGTATTGCACCCAGGGTTCGTTTGATTACAACTACGGCCAGATGTGGCCGGGCACCTATTTCTTCCGCCCGGCCGGCGTGCGCCATGGCGACTTCACATCGGGCCCGGAAGGCACGACTTGGTTGCTGCGTTGTGACGGCCGCTTGGTCGACTGGTACACCGACAACGCTAGCGTTGAAATGCACGGCACTCCGGTGAACTGGGGCCCCGACTTCCCGGGCTCTGAGCCGCCTGTACTGTTGCAGCCGGTGCGCTCGCGCTCGATGGGTCCCATGAAAGACCCGAGCTACCAATGAGTACCGGCCGCGACACCCTGGGCTGGCGCAAGGTTTTCGCCGTATTCGGGCCCTCGACGAATACCGTGGTCGAGCCCGAATTCGCGGCCATGCGGCCGGCGGGCGTGACCAACCAGTACCGCGACATCTACATCGAGAACGCAACCGCGCTCTCGGACCAGGCCTTCATGGCTGGGGCCGAGATCATCCAGGGCGCAGTCGATGCCTCACTGCGGACGGCGATGACTTGCGAGCCGGACTATCTGGTTATGGGAGTTTCGGCGATCACCTTTATTGGTGGTGCGCCAGCATGCGAGAAGTTCGTCACGCATGTCCGCGACCTGACGGGCAAGGACGTCAGCGTGGGATCTACATCCTGCGTCGAGGCGCTTCGGGCCTATGGCTCGATCCGCCGCGTCGCGGTGCTGTCGCCCTACTACCCGATGGCCAACGCGCATGTCGCCCGTTTCTTTTCCGACTACGGGATCGAGACGGTGCGTGACCTGCCGCTGCGCTGCAAGAGCTGGACGGACATCTTGCGCGTCACCGAGCGCCAGATTGCCCAAGCGCTGCAGCAGCTCGATGGCGACGACATCGACGCCATCGTTCAGGTTGGCACCAACCTCAGCATGGCCCGCATGGCGCCGTATGCCGAGGCTTTTCTGGGCAAGCCGGTGATCGCAATCAACACTGCGACCTATTGGCATGCGCTGCGCACCAACGGCATCTACGATGCGGTTGACGGCTTCGGCCCTCTGCTCAGCCATCTCAACCTCAAGCGCAAGGACTGAAAACCATGGATAACTCCTCCAAGACAGCCCGCGAAATCTGGGCCGATGTGAAAGCCAACCCGGCGCGTGCCCGCTTCGGCTATGGGCGCAAGGCCGTGTTGGTCAACATCGACTTCCAATGTGCGTACACCAAGGTCGACGAATTCAAGACCGCCTACGAAACCGACCCGCGCCAGATTGAGCATGTCAACGCACTGTCGGCCGCCTTTCGCACGAAGGGCTGGCCGGTGGTGTGGACCCATGTAGCCTACGCCGACTCAGCCGAGGACGCGGGCATCTGGGGGACACGCACCAACACGCCCGACTCACTGCAGAACATCAAACACGGTTCGCGGCGCACCGAGTTCGACGACCGCTGCCAGATTGAACACGGTCGAGATCTCATTTATTGCAAGCGCATGCCATCGGCGTTTTTCGAAACACCGCTGCAGTCGCTTTTGGTTTGGCATCAAGTGGATACCGTCATCATCACCGGTGGCTCGACCTCAGGCTGCGTGCGCGCCACCGCTGTCGAATCTCTGTCGCGCGGCTATCGCACCATAGTTCCTGAGCAGTGCGTGGCAGACAAGCATGAAAGTTATCACTTCGCCAACCTGACCGACATGCAGCTCAAGTACGCCGACGTGGTCGATGTGCAGGAGACGCTGACCTGGCTGGAGGCCGCCCAGTGAAAGCCGATCCGGGCGCTTACGCCGAATGGGCCTACCGCGGCCGACCCAAAATCACCTGGCCAGGCGGAGCTCGCGTGGCCTTCTGGGTTGCGCCGAACATCGAGTTCTATGAGCTCAAGCCGCCGGTCAACCCGCAGCGGGCCGCCTGGCCCCACCCCTACCCGTCCGTGCCCGGCTATTCAATTCGCGACTGGGGCAACCGCGTTGGCCACATCCGCCAGATGCAGTTGCTCGACAAGTACGGCATCCGCGGTTCGGTCTCCCTGTCGGTCGCCCTGTGCGAGCACCATCCCGAGATCATCGAGATGTGCCGAGAGCGCGACTGGGAGTTTTTCTCCCACGGCATCTACAACACCCGCTACACCTACGGCATGGACGAGACCCAGGAGCGCACCATGTTGCTGGACTCGATGGACACGATTGAGCGCCACTGCGGTCGTCGCCCGGCCGGCTATCTGGCTCCCGCGCTCTCGCACAGCGAGCACACGCTAGACTTGTTCGCTGAGGCCGGTGGCCTCTACACCTGCGATCTGTTCCACGACGACCAACCCACGCCTGTGAGCGTGCGCGGCGGCCAGCGTTTTGTCTCCGTACCCTATTCGCTGGAGCTCAACGACACCATCGCCTATGTGGTCAACAAAGTCGAGCCGCGCCGCTACGGCCAGATGATTCGCGATGCCTTCGACCAGCTATGGGAGGAGGGCGCCGAGAGCGGTACGGTGATGTGCATCCCGACGCATAACTACCAGGTCTCATGCCCGCACCGGATGAAGGCCTACGAAGAAGCGCTCGACTACATCACCTCGCACGCAAATGTGTGGGTGACGACCGGCCGCGAGATCGCCGAGCACTACATGGCCCACCATTACGACACGGCCGTGGCCGACATCGCAGCGCGCGACAGCGCTGCGCGCAAGGAGTTGGCATGAGCCTGGACGCCGCGCATCTCGAATACCCACTGCGCCGTCATGGCATGGACCATGACCGTTACGACTGGTCGATGCTTCAGCAGCGGCCGGCGCTGAAGTGGCCCGAGGCCAAGCCGCTGGCAGTTTGGATCAATGTCAGTTTGCAGCACTTTCCGCTAAACCCAAGCGCGGCGGTGAAGCTGCCCGGCGGCATGACCATGCCCTACCCGGACCTTCGCCACTTCACCCTGCGCGACCATGGCAACCGCGTCGGCATCTGGCGCATGCTCAACCTTCTCGACCGCCATAAGCTGTCCTCTAGCTTTGCCATCAACGCCGCCTTGGTGGAGCGCTGCCCGGCCCTGATGCTGGCAATCCGCGAGCGCGACGCCGAGGTGCTAGGCCACAGCTGGAGCATGGACACACCGCATGTCGGTGCGCTCGACGAAGCCCAGGAACGCGCTGTTATCGAACGTGCGCTTGACATCCTGCGCCGCACCTTCAAACGCGACATCCAGGGCTGGCTCAGCCCCGGGCGCCTGGAAACCGCGCGCACGCCCGACTTGCTGCGCGAGAACGGCATCCGCTGGTTCGCCGACTGGGTCAACGACGAACTGCCCTACTGCTTCCGTACCGACAGCGGTCCGCTCTGGGCCCTGCCCCTACCGACCGAAATCGAGGATCGCTTTGTGGTTTTAGACAACCTTCATGCCGAAGCCTCTTGGGCCGATCAGGTGATCGACGCTTTTGAGTTCCAGCGCGCCGAGGCCAAGAGCAGCGGCGGTGGGCGACTGTTCTCGCTGTCCTTGCACCCTTGGGTGATGGGTCAGGCGCACAGGGTCAAGCACATGGACCGGGTGCTGGCCCAGCTCAATGGCGCGCGGGATGACTGCTGGCTTGCAACACCGAGTCAGATCGCTGGCGTGGCGGAGGCGCAGGCATGAAGGTGCTGGTCAGTGAAGTCGGGCCACGTGACGGTCTGCAGAGCATTTCCACCATCATGCCCACGGAGGCCAAGAAGCGCTGGATCACCGCGCTGGCCGATGCCGGTGTGCAAGAGATCGAGGTGGGCTCTTTTGTACCCGCCACGCTCTTGCCGCAGCTTGGCGACACGGCCGAGTTGGTGGCGCACGCGCGCCGGATCCCAGGCCTCACCGTAGCCGTGCTGGTACCCAACATGAAGGGCGCCGAGGCGGCCGTTGCGGCCGGGGCGCACAAGCTGACGATTCCCGTGTCATGCAGCGAGACTCATAGCCTACGCAATGTGCGCCGCAGTCATGCGCAGATGCTGGACAAGCTCGCTGCATATCCGAGTTGATTCGCACCCTGCCGGGCTGCACAGCGCCCGCATTTCGAGGGAGGCCTGTCAACCGCCTTTGGTTGTACTCTGGAAGGCGCGGTGCCCGAGCGACGCGTTGTCGAACTGGCCGAGGCCTTGATCGCCTGTGGCTGTGACGAGGTAGGCCTGTCGGATACCAGTGGCTACGCCGATCCGGCCCAGGTGCGGCGTTTGCTACGTGCGGTCTGGGGCGCCGTCGGCCGTGACCGGCTCACCGGTCTGCACCTGCACAACACACGTGGTCTGGGCCTGGCCAACGCACTGGCGGCGTTGGACTTGGGGATCAGCACACTCGACGCCTCACAGGGCGGCCTTGGAGGCTGCCCCTTCGCCCCCGGTGCCAGCGGAAATATCGTGACTGAGGATCTAGTTTTCATGCTGCAGGCCATGGGCTTCGAGACTGGAATCGACTTCCAGAGCCTGCTGGCTGCCCGTGCGTTGCTGGCGGCCGCCCTGCCGAACGAACCGCTGTACGGCATGGTGCCGCTGGCCGGCCTGCCTTTGAACTTTGAACCTACCTCATGACCAACACTGCATCGCCGCGGGTCGGCAAATCTGAAGAACTGCCCTTGGCAGGCTTGCGCGTCATCGAATTCACGCACATGGTGATGGGTCCCAGCATGGGTCTGATTCTGGCCGATCTGGGTGCCGATGTTGTGAAGATCGAACCGCTGGCGGGCGATAACACCCGCCGCCTGGGGGGCTCGGGCTCGGGCTATTTCCCGATGTACAACCGCAATAAGGCCAGCTTGGCGCTGGATATTAAGTCGCCTGCAGGCATGGCCACTGCGTTGCGCCTGCTCGATGGTGCGGACATCATGATAGAAAACTTCCGTCCCGGCGCGATGGATGCGTTGGGCCTGGGTTATGCAGCACTGTCTGCGCGCAACCCGCGCCTGATATCTTGCTCGGGCAAGGGCTTTTTGTCTGGGCCCTACGAACAGCGTACCGCCCTCGACGAGGTCGCGCAGATGATGGGTGGTCTGGCCTATATGACCGGCCTGCCGGACAAGCCCATGCGCGCCGGTGCCTCCGTGATTGACGTCACCGGCGCGATGTTTGTGTCATCGCCATCCTGGCCGCACTGGAACAGCGCCATCGCACTGG
>JADIXX010000001.1:1017500-1159567 GCA_016705575.1 Candidatus Aalborgicola defluviihabitans | reverse complement strand
CTCAAACACGCCATCGACAACACACTATTGATGGCTTGGGTGAACAACGGCAATCAGTGCTTCGGTTCAAACGCTGAAGTTCATTGGCGTCGGCTCGGGGAACCCTCAACGCGAGATTGCGCGTTTTCGCAAGCCGTTATTTTTCGGTGGCCGCCAAGCTGTACCGACCGTTGGTGAGCTGGTAGGTGCGCTCTAAAGCCGGTTTCGATTTGCGGTTGGTCACCACCAAAACTGCGCTGAAAGTGCCCGTGGCATGGTCCTTTTCGCTGATCGCGGGGGTCACCTTCAAAAATGCCTCGACGCCGTCGCCGGGCTTGGTACGCATCGCCATCGAGTTGCTGCCAGCGCCTTGCGTGGGCTTCCCATCTTCGAACACGGCCAAAATCAGGTATGGCCTGTCGCTGTCCAGCGCAAGGCTAACCTGCGAGTAACGCCGCCCCTCGCGCGAGACAGCTCCTCGCAGGGCGCTGGCACCATTCGCGCTGTATTTCGTGCCGTCCCAGCCAGTCACGTCAAAGGTGGCCGTGTGTTTTGCAACGCCTGGTCCCTCCAAGGTGAACTGAATGAATGGCGCTTCTGCTACAGCTTGGGTGACTAGACCCAGGGACAGAACAACGCCTGCGACAGATTGCAAAAATCGGTGGAAACGGGTCATGGATTTTTCTCGTTTGGTGCTAATCGGACAAGTTAGCGAACGGATAAGAATTCCAACCGCTTGAGCCCAAGTATGCCCCCAAAATTGAGCAACAAAAAACACGCACGCCCAGAGTCGCCAGTCTGATTTCCCGGGAATCCACGCCGCCCTCACCACAATGCGCCGCAAGTCGAAGGGCGCATTTTGAGAAAGACAACGACGCCCGCACCGGCAGCAACTAAAAAGAGGAACGAAGATTTTCTGAAAGAGCTGGACAAAGACCGCACTGAAAAGTGCGTGCGAGTACGCGGTGTGGCCGCAGTTCGTTGTGCCCCTGATCACGCTGCTGCGCAATGCCGCTTTGAACGCGATGAAGTACAAGTCCGAGCTGGCGCTGGTGCGCTCGCAGAACGTGGACATCACGAAGTTCGAAACCCAGCTCGACGAATTCAAGACGGCGTTTGGCCGCAATTGGCGCCTGGCCTCTGAAGGCTTTGAAGAGGCCATCAAGCGCATCGACGATGTGATCAAGGACCTGGAAAAAACCAAGGAAGCGCTGCACAAGTCAGCCAACAATTTGCGACTGGCCAACGACAAGGCCGACGATCTGACGATCAAGAAGCTCACACGCGGCAACCCCACGATGGCGGCGAAGTTTGCGGAGTTGCCGGGGCGCATGACATCGGGTGAGACTGAGTAGGACCTGCGTGTCGGGGCGAGAGGTACAGAAAATTGCTGCAGTTTTGATAGCTGCTTACGCATATTCCACGAGGGCTAGAGGCCAATTTGGCACTCAACCTCTCACCGCTTGAATCCGACCTCTCGCTGGCTCCGGATGGCCAGCACAAAGGCGGTGTCTATCGCCTCGACATACAGGTACAGCACCACGTAGCCGCGGGATGCCCGACCAATCACCAGTTCGTGTTTGCCGCCTTTCACGGGGCGTCCGATTTGGGGGCTGTGGGTCAGGATTTGGATCGCGTCCACGATCTCCCCGATGCGCTCCGGGGCAGTACCAGTCGCATGCGTGGCGATGTAGTCAAAGAACCGATCAAAGTCGTCAAAGACTTCCGGGGCAAGTTCGATGCGGGTCATACAGCGCGGGCGATTAGCTGTAGCAGGCCGCTATTTACCGAGCTTGCGTGCAGCGGGCTTGACGACCTTCTCGCCATCGCCTCCAACATTTGCGCGGGCTATCAGGTAGGCTTTGGCGTCGTCCCACGCCACAGTTTTGCCAGTGGTCCGAATGTTGGCCCAGCGCTCGTCGGCCAGCGTGTGGAAGGCGGCGTCCAATTCCACTTGCTCCACCGTCTGGGCAAGGGCATCGACGATAAAGGCGTGGGATGATTTGCCCATTTGCTGTGCGGCGGCGGCTACGCGGGCTTTGAGCTCGTCTTCGATGCGGATGGTGGTGGTTGACATGGCGGCTCCTGTTACGCGGCCTCAATGTAGCACAAACGTGCTACTTACAGCAATTACCCACGCTCAAGCACATTCAAGGCGCTGGCGGCTATCACGGGCTTTCGCCGCGCGCCAACATCGCCAGAAACTCCGCCATGCGCTTTTGCCGGGTTTCCGGGCGCTTGGCGCTGTGCAGCCGGTAGTAGATTGCGAACTGGCCTTGCCGCTTCAGGGTGGCGTAAAAAGCATGGGCAGCCGGGTCTTGTTGCAGTGCTGCCAAAAAGTCTTCGGGAATCACCATAGTGGCGCTGCCGGCGTAGGCGGTGGCCCAGCGCCCGTCGCTGCGCGCGGCCTCTACCTGCGCCAAGCCAGCGGCTTGCATGTGCCCTTGCGCGATCAGCCGCTCGGCATGCTGCACGTTCTTCTGCGACCAGCCAGAGCGCGCGCGGCGCGGGGTCAGGCGTTGCAGAAACGAGGTGTCGTCCAAGGCGTTGCGCACTGCGTCGATCCAGCCCCAACAAATAGCGGCCACCACGCAATCGTCCCAGGTGACGCTGGGCTGGCCGGTGGCCTTTTTGTAGATGCGCACCCACAGCTCAGTCTCGCTGGCGTGGTGCTCGCGCAGCCACGCTTGGAGCTGCTCGGCAGTTTCAAATGTTTGGTGCGCTGCTTTGTTCATGGTTTGCTATGTTTTTTATAACAGCACAGGATCATTCCACGAGGGCTAGAGCCCGATTTTCCTCAAATTGTCCGCCGCAATTTGCCTAAACCCACTAGAGATACGAGGGTCTGCACTGGCCGCAGCCCAAAAGCGCCCGGCCAGCACCAGCGCCTGCGGCCACTCGGGTAGCGTGGCTGCCGTGGGCTGCACGTGGCGATCGGCAAAACTGCGTGCCACCAGCTCACCGCCCACGGGGGCGTAGAGCATGGGCAGCATGTCGTATGCGGGGGCCAGGGCCCAGTCGTCACCGTCCAGCAGCAGCGAGATGTTGCCGTAGTGCCGGTCGGTGTTGGCAATCAGCTCGCCAAAGGCCTCCAGCAGGCGCAGGGTGCGCGCGTCTTGGGGGCGCAGCAATTGGCGGTCTTGCATGCGGTTGGCGGTGGCGGCCCAGTTGTCCATGGCGCCCACGTATTCGGCGTCGTACACCATGAGCGACACCATGCCGATGCGCCCCAGGCCCAGCGGGTTGGCCGCGTTGATGGGGGTGCGGTCAAAGCGTTCGACCTCTAAAAACACGCGGCCCGCGCTGATGCTGATGCGGCTGGCGGCTGCTGCAATGCCAGCGTCGGCCAGCGTTTGCAGGGCAAGGTGCTCGCACACCAACAGGTCACGGGTGCGCTGGTCGGTGGGCGAGTCGCCGGCCGGTGAAAACTTTACCAGCACATGCCGCGCCGCAGTGTCGCTGCCAATAATCGTGCAGAACTTGGGCTGCTCGCCGCCCGCCGACGATCCGCCTTGGCTGCCCTGCATGGCAGCGTCTGCCAGTGCGGGGTAGGCGGCTGGCGTGGCCACCGCGGCTGGCGCGGGGGGCAGGCTGTAAAAGCGCGCAAACGCGGCCTCGCCCACCACCAGGTTGCCGGGCAGATCGTCGCCGCACAGGGCCAGCGCGCGCAGCACGTCGTCGTCGCTCCAGTAGCGGGGGTCGTTGCCCAGCTGTAGCTCGGGGTGGCTGGTGGCAAAGGTGCGGCCCATAAACCCCTGGGGCCGCATGTCGTCCAGAAACCAGGGCAGGCCGTCAAAGCGTTTGCTCAGGCCGTCTTCCTCGTCGATCCACACCGCGCCACCGGCCAGCGGCACCATGCGGGCAAAGGGGCTGGGCTGGCCGTGTAGGTCAATGCGCAACACCGACACACTGCGCCCCACATCGCGCACGGTGCGAGGCAGCACGTAGCGCTGCGAACGCGCGGCCCCCACTTTTTGCACCTGCCCAGACTGGATGAGCGGTGCCAGCGCCCGGGACACCGTGGGCTGACTCACCCCCAGTTGGGCCTGCAGCTCAGCACTGGTCAGCACGCTCCCTTGCCGTTGCAGGGTTTGCAAAGCTTGTTGGGTGAGATCGGGCAAGGCGGGCATGAATGAATTATAGAATAGATATAAATTTACAATATATATTGTATTCCAACGACTTGCGTCTATTTTTGAATAGATATTTCTAACATAAAATCGCAGTGCTTGAACATGGTGGTACCGCCTGGTTGGTCGGAACCGGCACCGCCGTCACGCTGTTTTTGGGGCTGCCCTCAATGATCTTGTCGGAGTACACCAGATAGACCAGTGTGTTGCGCTTGACATCCACCATGCGCACCACCCGCACGTGTTTGAACAAGAAGGATGAGCGGGCGTTGAACACTTCGTCTTGCTTGTCGATCTTGTCTTTGAAAGTGATGGGACCGACCTGGCGGCAGGCCACTGCGGCGTCAGAGGTGTCTTCTGCTAAACCCAGCGCACCAGAGTAACCCCCAGTTTTGGCGTGCGACAGATAACACGCCACACCACCCACATCCGGGTCGTCAAACACATCCACCACCACTTTGTCGTTGGGGCTGAGCAGCTTGAAGGTGGTGCTGACATCGCCAATGGTTTCGGCGCTGGCGGCGAATGCGGCGCTGGTTAGCAGCAATGACAGTAACAGTCTTTTCACAATGAACTCTCTTTCAAACCTCTAACGCCCCTCTGGAGGTGCAGGTGCCCAGCTTGCGCCTGCTGAGCGCGCAGAACCGGCTACCCCCCGCGCTGATCTGCCCGCACCGTAGCGGCCAGATACGCATCATCGCCCCGGTACGCCGGCCACCGCTATGGGACGACGGCGCTGAAAATTCCTGAATAATCTGGCTGTAGCCCTCGTGCACATTGGAATCCATACTATGCACTTGATAGCAAAATGGGCTTAAAACCCAATAGGCTGAGTGCAGTGTTCCGTGTATACGAACGAGGGCAGCAGCCTCAATTGGCAGCTGCCACAATCACGTTTCTATTTACCGCCTGAGCAGAAAGCATTTCCCCATGTACGACAGCATCAAACTCCTTCATCTGGTCGCCGCAATCATTTGGATGGGTGGTATGACTTTTATGCTTTTCTCCCTGCGTCCGGCAGCATTGCAGGTTCTGGAGCCACAAGTACGCGCACGTTTGATGGGTGCGGTGTGGCGCCGGTTCTTCGGGCTGGTGTTGGCAGCCATTGCGGTCTTGCTGATGACGGGTGGACAAATGTTTGCGAGCGGGGTCAAGGCTGCGCAAGCGGCAGGTGGCCCAGGGTCTTCTATGCCACTGGGTTGGACTCTGATGGCAGGCTTGGGCGTGGCGATGATCCTGATCTTTGGCCATATCTATTTTGCAGGCTTTGCCAAGTTCAAGCGGGCGCTGGCCGCCGAGCAATGGCCGGTAGCTGCTCAAGCCGCTGCGCAAATCCACCGCTTGGTCATCGCTAATTTTGTGTTGGGTTGGCTGGCGATTGCCGCCTTGCGTTTGGTGCACTAAGAGCGGTTTGGGAGCAGCGGCTCGCTCACTGCCATTCGCGCCACACGGCCAATGCCACGGCCAAAATAACGGGCCCTAAAAATAACCCGACCAGCCCGAACGCAGCCAGTCCGCCCAGCACGCCAAACAGGGCCAAGATAAAGGGGATGTCACTGCCGCGTGACAGCATGACGGGCCGCACGATGTTGTCTATCCAGGACACCACCAGCACGCCCCATAGCAGCAGCCCGATGCCGGCCGTGGTTTGGCCCGTGAACAGCAGCCACAGTGCGGCCGCACCCCAGACCATGGGTGTGCCAAATGGGATCAGCGCTACCAACCCGGTTACCGCAGTCAAGGTAGCGGGGGCGGGCAGACCGGCTACCCAGTAACCCAGGCCTGCCACCAAGGCTTGCACCAACGCGGTCAGTACGATGCCATACACCACGGCGCGCGTGGTGTTGCCCACTGCATTGACATAGCCATCGGTGCGCTCGCGCAGCAAACCCCTAAGGACTGTGCGCGCTTGCTCCAGCAGGTTGAGACCATGCAGGTATGCAAAGAACAGCGTGAACAGCGAAAGCCCAAGCTTCACGATGTTTTTGCCAACTCCGCCTACGAGCGTCCAGAGTTCAGTGTCCAGCTTGCCCGCCAATGCCTTGAGTTCGGTTTGCCAACGCAATGGCTGGGCCACCATGGCGTTGAGCCATGCCATTAGTTCCGGCCCTACGATGGGCAAAGACGCCACAAGCGCCGGTGGGTGCAGGCGACCGGCCTCCAGTTCTAGCGCCATGTATTGCGCCAGCTCGCTGACATCGGAGCGCAGGAGATGCAGCAACCAGAGGGTTGGCAAGACCACGATGGCGGAAATTAACACGGTCATGCACAGTGCGCTGATCCAGGCGCGCCCACCGGTCAGTGTTAGCAGTCGCGCATAGAGCGGCCAGGTTGAGAACGCCAAAATGCCAGCCCACAGCATAGGAACCACAAACGGCGCCAACACCAGTGCGACCGCACTGCCCAGCGCTACTACCAGCAGGCCCAGTACCGTTAGCCTGATGGTTTCTGCCCGAATAGGGTGATCCGACATCACAGCACCTGCACCAGCAGTGGGCCAAGCTCGGCCGCCGCTATCAGCACAATGCCGTTGTCTTGCGCAAAGCGCCGGGCGTTGTCGGTGACGCTGGCCAGGCTGATGTAGCGAGCTTGCTGGACACCCTGGGCTTGCTGTGCCTGTTGCAGCGCGCGCAGTGCCTCCACACCGTGGTTGGAGGCCTTCCAACGCTTGCAACTCACCAGTGTTACTGCGCCGTCTTTGTCCAACTGCAAGTCTGCTGCAGGACCGCTGAGGCGTGTCACTGTATAGCCTTGTGCAACAAACGCTTTCTCCAGCGTTTTTGAAAAATCCACCCACGACATGTTGCCCGCGCAGGCAAGCGCGTCAGACACGCGCGCAGGGTTGGGCAGCTTCCACTGCCGCCATGCACTCATGGCAGCAATGACCCAAAAAGGAGCGGTGCCCACGATGCCCACGACCACGTATGGCTCTGGCAACAGCGCACGCGCGGCAATGGCCATTCCCAGCACGATCATTACGCTGTACCACCAGGGTGAGCGCAGCAATACCGCAAAGAGCGAGTTTTCCGCCATTTTCAACTTCATAGACCTGCCTGTTGGACGTAGGGCGTGCAGTGTACGGGGCAATCTTTGGCCCCACGAGAGCTAGGTGCGCCATTGCGGCGGGAAGGTACGATGGACGCGGATATCGCCGAGTTCAAGAATCGCCGGGTGGTCTTCGGGCAATGGATTGTGCCGGGTGATCAAGCCAATGGCAACGCAGGTGTTTGGCAACGATGCCAGTGCCGCGTGGTGCACGGCTGGCAATGCGCTACGGTTCTTTATTCACCGGCGGGACGGCGGCATTAGTGGCCGCCAGTTCGGCTGCTTCGCGGGCGCGAATGGCGCGTTTGCGCCCCGGTGCGCCCATGAAGTACAGGATCAGCGATATGGGCAACAGGCCGTACAGCACAAAGGTGACGATGGCGCCCAGGATGGTGCCATTGGGTGCGGTGGCCTCCGCCACGCTCATCATCACAGCCACATACAGCCAGGCAATGGGAATGATGTACATGTTTAGTGGGTGATTTTGGGCATGTCAGGGAATCGTAGGGCGTATGCTGACATACTACGGGCAGCAAAACGAAATAGAGGTGAGAGTGTGACGCAAAACGTTCCCGAAATTTGGACTCAGGCAGCCCAACAGTTTCAGCAGTCGATGACCGAAAACTGGGCCAAAGTGGTGCAGTCTTTGCAAAACATGGACATGGGCGCGCTGGGGGCAGGGATGCCCGGCGCGGGTGCCAAACAACCCGAAATCCGTTTTTCTCCCACAAAGTTGCAAGCCCTGCAGCAGCAGTACCTGCAAGATGCCATGGGCCTGTTCAGCCAGAGTATGACCGCAGTCGTGCCCAAGGGAGACAAGCGTTTTGCCGATGAAGCCTGGGGTTGCAACCCGGTGGCGGCGTATGCCGCTGCGGTGTACACGCTCAATGCCCGCGCCATGATGGCCTTGGCCGACGCGGTTGAGTCTGACGAAAAGACGCGCACCCGTATCCGCTTTGCTGTAGAGCAGTGGATGGCCGCTGCGGCCCCCAGCAATTTCCTGGCCTTCAATGCTGAAGCCCAGAAGAAAGCCCTGGATACCAAGGGTGAAAGCCTTGCCAAGGGCATGCAAAACCTGCTGCACGACATGCGCCAGGGTCATGTCTCCATGACCGATGAGAGCGTGTTTGAAGTGGGCAAGAACGTGGCCACCACCGAAGGCGCTGTGGTGTTCGAGAACGCTTACTTCCAGCTCATCGAATACAAGCCGCTCACCACCAAGGTGTATGAGAGGCCTTTTTTGATGGTGCCTCCGTGCATCAACAAGTTCTATATCCTGGATTTGCAGCCAGAAAACTCCTTGGTGCGCTACGCCGTGGAGCAAGGTCACCGCACCTTTGTGGTGAGCTGGCGCAATCCGGACGCCTCGTTGGCCAAGGCCACCTGGGACGATTACATCGAACAGGCCGTGATCAAGGCCATCGCGGTGACGCAGGAAATTACGGGCGCGCCCACCATTAACGCTCTGGGCTTTTGCGTGGGCGGCACCATGCTGGGTACAGCGTTGGCCGTGCTGGCGGCGCAGGGCGAAAAGCCCGTGGCCAGCGCCACCTTCCTCACCAGCCTGCTGGACTTTACCGATACTGGCATTCTGGACGTGTTCATTGACGAAGCCTTCGTCAAATACCGCGAGAAGGAAATGGGCAAGGGCGGCCTGATGAAGGGCAAGGATCTGGCCTCAACCTTCAGCTTCTTGCGCCCCAATGACCTGGTGTGGAATTATGTGGTGGGCAACTACCTCAAGGGCGAGACGCCGCCGCCGTTTGACCTGCTGTACTGGAACTCTGACTGCACCAATCTGCCCGGCCCTTGGTACGCCTGGTATCTGCGCAACACCTACCTTGAAAACAACCTGGTCAAACCGGGCAAGGCCACGGTCTGTGGCGAAAAGTTGAACCTGAACCTGGTTGATATGCCGGTCTACATTTACGGCTCACGCGAAGACCATATCGTGCCCATTGGTGGTGCCTATGCATCCACCCAGGTATTTCCAGGCAAGAAGCGTTTTGTGATGGGCGCATCCGGCCATATTGCCGGTGTGATCAACCCGCCCGCCAAGGGCAAGCGCAGCCACTGGATTCGCGCCGATGGGAAGTTTCCGAAATCCCAAGCCACTTGGTTGGAAGGCGCTACCGAATACCCGGGTAGCTGGTGGCCAGACTGGTCGGCCTGGCTCAAGAGCCACGCCGGCAAGCAAATTGCCGCGCCCAAGACCTATGGCAAGGGCAAGTACAAGGCCATGGAGCCAGCCCCTGGCAGCTATGTCAAGGCCAAGGCATAACCCTTTTCAATTGATTTAACAGAAGGACAAAAAAATGGAAGACATCGTTATCGTTTCCGCCGCACGCACCGCTGTGGGCAAGTTTGGTGGTTCACTGGCCAAGTCGCCTGCACCTGAGCTGGGCGCGGCCGTTATCAAAGGCCTGCTGGCACGCACCGGCGTGGCTGCCGATCAAATTGGTGAAGTTATCCTGGGCCAGGTGCTGGCGGCAGGGCAGGGCCAAAATCCGGCCCGCCAGTCGCTCATCAAGAGTGGCATTGCCAAAGAAACCCCAGCCCTGACCATTAACGCCGTTTGCGGCTCCGGCCTGAAGGCCGTGATGCTGGCCGCACAAAGCGTGGCCTACGGCGACAGCGAAATCGTCATTGCAGGCGGTCAGGAAAACATGAGCGCTTCGCCGCACGTGCTGCTGGGCTCGCGCGACGGTCAGCGCATGGGCGACTGGAAGATGATTGACTCCATGATCGTCGATGGCCTGTGGGACGTGTACAACCAGTACCACATGGGTATCACCGCCGAAAACGTGGCCAAGGCCTATGGCATCACCCGCGACATGCAAGACGCCTTGGCATTGGCAAGTCAGCAAAAAGCCGCTGCCGCACAAGACGCTGGCAAGTTTGTGGACGAAATCGTCCCCTTCAGCATCGCCCAGAAAAAGGGCGATCCGATTGTGTTTGCTGCGGATGAATTTATTAACCGCAAGTCCAATGCTGAAGTCTTGGCTGGCCTGCGCCCCGCCTTTGACAAGGCAGGTGGCGTGACGGCCGGTAACGCATCTGGCATCAACGACGGTGCCGCCGCCGTGATGGTAATGACCGCCAAGAAGGCCGCCGCCCTGGGTCTGACGCCCATGGGGCGCATAGCCAGCTTTGCTACCAGTGGTCTGGACCCAGCCTTGATGGGCATGGGCCCGGTTTCCGCTTCGCGCAAAGCACTGGAGCGTGCTGGATGGAAGCCACAAGACCTGGACCTGCTGGAAATCAATGAAGCCTTCGCCGCCCAGGCCTGCGCCGTCAACAACGAAATGGGTTGGGATACCAGCAAGGTCAACGTCAATGGCGGCGCCATCGCCATCGGCCACCCCATTGGTGCGTCCGGTTGCCGTATTCTGGTGACGCTGCTGCACGAGATGCAGCGGCGCAACGCCAAGAAGGGCATTGCGTCCCTGTGCATCGGTGGTGGTATGGGCGTGGCCCTTACGATTGAGAGATAGTTTTTTTGCGGGTCAGACCACTTTGCGCAGCAAATGTGCTCTGACCTCAACTGATTAAATTTAGCAAGTAGAAAACCAAGGAGTCAAAAAATGAGTCAAAAAGTCGCGTACGTAACCGGTGGCATGGGTGGCATCGGTACCGCCATCTGCCAGCGTCTGCACAAAGAAGGTTTCAAGGTCATCGCAGGCTGCGGCCCCACGCGTGACCACATCAAATGGCTGGCCGAGCAGACAGCCCTTGGCTACACCTTTTATGCATCGGTTGGCAACGTGGGTAGCTGGGATTCCACTGTGGAAGCCTTCACCAAGGCCAAGGCCGAGCATGGCTCTGTCGACGTGTTGATCAACAACGCCGGCATTACCAAAGACCGCATGTTCCTGAAGATGACCCGTGAAGACTGGGATGCCGTGATCGAGACCAACCTCAACAGTATGTTCAACGTCACCAAGCAGGTGGTGGGTGACATGGTGGAAAAAGGCTGGGGCCGCATCATCAATATCTCGTCGGTCAATGGCGTCAAGGGTCAGGCGGGCCAGACCAACTATTCGGCTGCCAAAGCCGGCATGCACGGTTTTTCCATGGCGTTGGCGCAAGAAATGGCCACCAAGGGTGTGACTGTCAACACCGTGAGCCCCGGCTACATTGGTACCGATATGGTCAAAGCCATCCGCCAGGAAGTGCTGGACAAAATTATCGGTACAGTGCCTGTCAAACGCTTAGGTGAACCCAGCGAGATTGCCTCCATCATTGCCTGGCTGGCGTCCGACGAAGGTGGTTACGCCACGGGCGCAGAGTTCAACGTCAACGGCGGTCTGCACATGGGTTAATTTCCTTGTGTGCCGCTGTGCGCCTATGGTTATGGAACCCGCTTCGGCGGGTTTTTTGTGGGTGGCAGTAGGTGAGGAAACCGAGGCGCAACGTGGGGCTTTCTACTCTGTTTAGCCGTGCAGGCCTTTCCAGAGCATGTAGCCGGCCAGGCCGTACAAAATCACGGCAAAGACCCGCTTCAGCTTGGCCACCGGCAAACGGTGCGCCATTTTGGCCCCCAGTGGCGCGGTCAGCACGCTGCAGCAGGCAATCACGCCCAGCGCGGGTAGCCACACATAGCCCAAAGAGTGGGGCGGCAGACCGGTGAGGGATGCGCCACTGAATACATAGCCCACCGTATTGGCCAGCGCAATTGGAAACCCCAGCGCTGCGCTGGTGGCTACCGCGTTGATGATGGAAATGTTGTGCGCCACCATGAACGGTACGCTGATGAAGCCGCCGCCAGCCCCCACCAGGCCCGACAAAAAACCGATGACGCCGCCGGCCGCCACTTGGCCGCCAGTGCCCGGCATTTTGCGACTGGGCTTGGGTTTTTTGTCCAGAAACATCTGGGTGGCCGAGAAGCTGACAAACACTGCGAAAAAGATGGCCAGGGCTGTGCCTTTGAGCAGGGCAAAGACACCGGCACTGGCCAACGCTCCGCCCAGCATGATGCCTGGCGCCAGGCCTTTGACGATATCCCAGCGCACAGCACCGCGCCGATGGTGGGCGCGCACACTGGAGATCGAGGTGAACATGATGGTGGCCATGGAGGTGGCAATGGCCATCTTGACCGCCAAATCGGCCGCTACACCCACACTGGAAAGAATGATGGTCATGAAGGGGCCGATCAACATGCCTCCACCAATTCCCAAGAGGCCCGCCAAAAAACCAGTGGCCAGGCCGAGGGCGGCCAATTCAAAAATCAGGATGGGATCGAGCATGAGAGTTGGGTGGGAAGTGGTGTCTGTAAGTACCACCGAACCGGTATCCTGAACCAGGGATATTTTTTCCCATTTTAGAATGGAATGGCGTGCAAAATTGTGACATGCTCGGTCTTTTCATGCCATTGATTCCTAGAGGTTGGCCGGTCCTGCCTACCACTTTGTTGCAGTAGGGGCGGAAGTCGTGGTTCTATTGGCCGGCAGCGGTGTAGCGATAATTTGCATCTTGATAAATTCGGTCACACAGTCGCCAAAACTGTCGGCATTCGACATCCCGGTGGGCGCTTTTGCGCTGGCGAGCCAGAGTGAGGCCGAGGTTGGATCGAGCCATTGACTTGGCCGCGCACGGCGCGGGCGCCCGTCGTCGTGTCAGGATGCAGACTGTTCGGCGGCGATCCAGTGCAGACCTTTGCCGCGGCTGTAGTAGTAGTCCCCTTGCGGACTGATGACAACCGCACGGCGCGCTACTGGGTCCGAAAAATAACGCCACCCGTAGCCCGGTGCGTCGGGAGCAGCGTTGTTGGCTACTACCTGCATGCCATGGTCGTGCTCGCGATCCCCAGCCAAGATTGGGGTGCTGATGGTCGCGGTCAGTACGGCGATTGCGGCAACAAATGTGGTCGGTTTCATGATGATGTCCTTTACATGTGAACCCAGTCAGTAGCGACTGTATGCACAGTCTGCTCCGAACGAGATGAATCGCTGATGAACGACTTGTTGAACTGCCGTTCACGCAGCAGCTTACCGCGCGGTAGATGCGCCGAACCGTCCCAGCCCCATCTCCACCAGCCCTTCGGGGTGGCGCAGTAGAAACAACACTTCCAGTCCCATGCGCTGTGCCATGGCCAGACCTTCGCCAGGGCCTGCCACCAGCAAGGCGGTGGCCCAAGCGTCGGCTTGCATGCAAGTATGCGCCAGTACGGTGACCGATGCCACCGCGTTGTTCACCGGCGCGGCCCGGCGCCCATCCATGGTGTGCGCCAGGCGCGCATCCCCCACTTCCAGATAGCGCCGGTAGTCGCCCGAGGTCGCTACGGCCAAGTCCTGCAAATCGATGACTCCGTGCACCGCGCGGCGCCCAGCCTCGGGACTTTCAAGCGCCACCGACCAGGGCACACCGCTGGCCTGGTTGCCCACGGCGCGCAGTTCACCATCCAGCGCCACCAACGCATGCCGCACGCTATGCTGCTGCAGCACGGCAACCATGCGATCCACCGCATAGCCCTTGGCAATGCCGCACAGGTCGAGCTGCACTGCGGCGTGCTTGCGGGCGCGGCCAGTAGATGGGTCGAGCTCCAGGCACTCGTTTGTAGGGCGCGGTGGGGCTTGGCGCGCGGCGTGGATCGCCACGGCGTCGGGCGTATCGCGCACGGCGCCAAAGCCCCAGGCATCGACCAGTCCCCCGACGCCCGGATCAAACGCCCCCGCGCTCAGGCGGTGGATTTCAAGCGCACAGACCAGCACTTCTAGTATCTCCGCAGGCAAATTCACCCAGGCATCTACTGGCGCGCGGTTCAGGCACATGAGGGCACTGTCGGGTTTCCACGGCGACATCTGCGCGTCGATCTGCTCCACTGCAGTAGCGAGGTCATGTCGCAGGGTGTCCAAATCGACGGTGGCGTCGACTTCTATGCTGGCAGACCAGCGCGTGCCCATGGTCGGGCCATGCAAGGTGGTTCGCTCGCAGTGCTCAGCAGGCTCAGAAGACATCTTCGGCATAGCGCTCCTTGGCTTTGAGCTGCGCCACGCTCAACTGCAACGGCGCGAGGATGGCGTCCAGCGTCTCGGCCACGTCGTGCGACATGACGCGGCTGCCGCAGACGCGCACGATCGCTCCCTGCGCCACAAGGTCGCGCAGGTGCTCAGCATCGCGGCGCAAGGCGTCCTGCACATAGCCGCCACCTTCGGGCACACGCGAGAACACTGTCTGCACACTTGCCAGGCGCCCTTCGCCAAGCCACTGCTGGATCTCGGGGCCGAAGTAATAATCCCGCGCGGGGTCGCGTCCACCAAAATACAGGTGCATGGGGGTGTGGCGGTCGTTGCGGCGGATGAACCCGGCCAGTGGTGCCACGCCCGTGCCCGCCCCGATCAGCAGCACTGGGCGCCGCGTACGCGGCAGCGCAAAGCCGGCGTTGGAGCGGATGAACGCTGCAATGTGGTCGCCCGGTTTCAAGCCAAGGAGGTGCGTGGAGCACAGGCCGCCGGGCATTTGGCGGACACAGATTTCCAGAAACCCGTCCTCCCAGCCCGACGCCAGCGAGTAGTAGCGCGGCACGGCCGAGCCCGGCGGCACGATACCCACGAGGTCGCCCGCCGCAAAGTGCGCCAGACCATGTCCCCGTAGGCGATCCCCAACACCCTGCGCGGGCCACGCAAAGCGCAGGATTGCTGTGGGCTGGTCGACGAGTCCCGGGTAGTCCTGGCGTGATATGAGCGTGAGCGCCGCGGTGGGCGGCATGCGCGGCACATAGTCCAGCACCAGAGGCTCGCCCAGGGCCTGCGCAAGGGACTGTCCCCAGCGTGCGAACTGCTGGCTCGATTGCTGGTGGATGCTCTCTAGTGGCAGCAGTGCAGGCCAACCCTTTAGCCGCAGAGTTTTCTCCAACGCCTCGGCAAAGGCGCAGAAAGCCGGGTATTGCCGGTCGCCAAAGCCCAGCACCGTTACCGGCACGGTTCCGGCGCTTAGAGTTGCGATACGCTCCAAAGCGTGGCTGGCGTGGGCGGGGGCCTGACCCTCGCCATAGGTGGCGGCAAGCACAAACACCTGTCGTGTCGCGGCAGTGATCTGGAAATGCTCCAATGCGCGGGTGTGCACGCGGTGGCCGCTGTGGCCCAGCGCGTCGTGTAGCGCTTGGGCAAATCCCCACGTGCTGCCGCCTTCGCTGGCGACGAAGATGAGCACGTCCGCCTGCGCCAGCGGACTGTTGCCCGTAGCGTGCGGTGCCTGGCGGCGTGCCTGCCACCAGATGAAGACCCCCGACAACCAAAAAAGCAACACGCTGGCGCCCACCAACCCGAGCACTACGGCCCATGGCCAAGCCCCTTGACCGGAGTGCAGCACCATAGCCCAGTCGTAGATGCGCTGCGCCAGGGTAATGTCCTGCCAGGCCAGCGTCTGTCCCGAATAGCTGTCAATCCAGCCTCCACCCTGACCGGTGGCGACCTTCCAGGTGTCCTCAGGGTCGGCAGTGTCTGGGAAATTGAGTTTGCGCAAGTCCCGCACAGAAAGGCTTTTCAGCATAGAAAGCTGTGCACCGGGTAGGGCGTGTGGGGCGGTCTGGCCGGTGGTCAAGGGGACCACCGAGACCACTTCAGGCTCAGTCCCAGCGTCCAGCGCCACCAATCCCAGCGTGGAGGCGCTCATTGTCAGCGCCGTGAGCGAGGTCAAAAACAGCACCGCCAGCACCACCCGACCGGTGACCACGTGGATGCGCTGTGCCAGCGAGCCACGCACCCTCGATGCCAGCTGCCGCCAGCCGCCCATGCGGCGCAGCAGAAGTACGAGGGCTGAGACACAGATCAAGGCCATGGCGAGCGCAATGCCGGCCGCACCCCAGCGCCCAGCGTCGCCCAGAAGCAGCGAGCGGTGCAGGTTCTTCACCCAACGCGGCAGCGCCGAAGGCTGCCAAGCGCCCAGCACCCGACCATCGGCCGGGTCCACGTAGTGCGCCTGAGCCTGGTCCCCGACAAAGCCAAACACCACGATGGCACCCGAGGGCACGCGGCGGATTTCCTCCGCACCCGGGAAGGTCCGTGTCACGCGCTCCACCAGTGTGGCCACTGACAAATCGCCCGACGCTGCCGGTGCCTGCCATGCTTCCTGCACCGGGTCGAACGCCAGGATGGCTCCGGTGAGCCCTAGCACCACGGCCAGGGTACCAATCGTCAAGCCCAGCCAGCGGTGAATGGCCTTCCATCCCATGCGCGTGCCCCTTACTGCAACTGGAAGGTCAGCGACTGGATGTACTGCTTGCCCACCTGCGGCTTGCCGGCGTTGGCGGTGGACAGCGGGACGCGGATTTCTGACGGGCTGTCACGCATATCTTCGACTGCAGCGTCAATGTGAATTTCGTAGCCAGCGTCAATCAGTGCATTGGCCAGGTCGGCCGTGACCTTGAGCGTACGTCCCGCGCCCACGCTAGCGCCAGTTACGCCGGTAAGACGTTTGGCGTCACCGGCGGACAGCCGGTTCCAGTCGGATAGGTGCTTATAGTATTTTGCCTTGCCGCCGGCCACCCACAGCGTGCCGGCATAGGCGCCCTTGGCGTCGGTCAGGTAGGCAGCCAGATAGGCGCCGTTGCCACCGTAGCTCTTGAGCTGGGCGGTTAGCGTGACCTGGCGGCTGTGTGCCAAGGCGGGAAGTGCCAGCACGCAGGCGGCGGCCAAAGTGGTCAAAAGAGGTTTAGACATGGTGATGCTCCAGTGTGGGGGTTACTCAACCTGGCCGCGCGGCGCGGTGCCAGGGGTGAACAGGGGCGATGGTGCGGCAGCTCCGCCCGGTTGTACCGGTCGGGCAGGTGGCGCAGCGTGCTTACGGTCACGGTCCTGCTCCCGGGCACGCTCGCGGTCCCCTTGCTTCAACTTTAATACCTTCAGAGTTTCCGGGTCGATCTTGGCCTTGAAGGTGCGGCCCTGGCTGTCGGTGCCGCGAATTTCGTAGCAGCCATCATCGATCTTCAGCCGCTGGACCTGCCAGCCCTGCCGGGCCGCCATCTGTCGCACTGCCTCGCGCGATTGCCAGCGACCTACCGGCGCATCGCAGTCGTCATCGGCCAACGTCGGCAAGGCTGCCAGGCCCAGTGCCACGGCAAGCACGCCATGGCGCAGAAAGGGGACGTGTTTCATGGGGAGACTCCTTTTTAACAGATTAACGCATGACAAACGATTCGCGGTGCAAGCGCCAGCGGTTTGGGCCACGTGCGTGCTCGTGCAAGGTGTCGCCTAGCCCCTGGGGGCCGCAAAACCAGATATCCAGCGGGCCGGGTTCGCTTTGCAAATGCTGCGGTTTGAGGCGCTGGCCCTGGGCTTCGCTGTGCACCGTAAGTGGCACCGGTGGCTGGGCCAGTGCGCACAATTTCTGCAGGCGCGGCAGCATCGGATCGCGCCGGGCGTCACGTGTGCAGTAGTGCATGTGCACCGGGGCTGGGTCTCGGCCATTGGCAGTCAACCCTGGTTGGCGCGCCTCCAGCAGTGCCAGAAACGGCGTCACGCCCACGCCGGCGGCCACCCACACCTGCTGGCGATGGCGGGAACCCTTGCCGTCAAAGCGGCCATAGGGGCCTTCGATGTCCACACGCTGCCCAGCGCGCAGACGCTTGTGCAGGGTACGGGTGTAGTCGCCCAGTGGTTTGATGACCAGGCGCAGCAGCGGCTCGCCCTCTGGGCTGTTACCCAGCGCATGCGGTGCACTGGCAATAGTGAAAGGGTGGGCGCCTTCGGTAGAGTCGAAGCGCACGAAGACGAACTGCCCCGCTCGGTGTCCGCGCCAGCTGGATGGCATAGCGCAAATCACCTCGATGGGTGCGTCCGTGCCCGCATCTCCCAGCGCGGCCACCTCCTGAATGCGCGCCACATGGCTGCGGGAACGCCCAACCCAGCCCGCCAGCGACCACAGTGCGGCCAGGCTACCGAGTGCCAGCAGCGAGCCCATGAGCAGGCCCAGCGGCAGCGCCCAGAATGAGAGCGGCATCAGAGCCACGGCATGCATCACCAGCGCGAGGAACAGCACCGGCATGGCACGGTGCAGGAGACTCCAGTGCTTGTAGGACAGCAAGCGCGACAGTAGCGTGAGTGCAACCATGGCTAGCAGAAGGTAGAAGGCCCACTCGCCCAGGTCCTTGGCAAAACCGCGGCTGTCGGTCAGCCAGGGCAGCACAGCGTCATGCTCGGGTTTACCGGCGCGGCCCCACAAAGCCTTGATCCAGCCGCTTGATTCCTTGGCGCCCCAGTGGGCGATGGCGGTGAGGGCTGCGGCGATGCCCGCCCATTTGTGCAGGCGGTAGACCTGGTCCATGCCGCCCATCAAACGGTCAAACAGCGGCAGGCGCAGGGCGAGCAGCATGACCAACGCCATCAGGCTGATACTCCACAGCCCGCTCAGGTAAATCGCGTGCTGGCGCAGCTTCCACCACCCCAAGGCTGCGCCCTGCGCATCGACCAGCGGCGACAGACCCAGATCGGGTGGCGCGACGGCCATCCATGCTAGGGTGATGCTCAGCAACCAGATTCCCAGTGCAACTTTGATACGCATAAGGTCCTTTCTGTTTCGTTGAAGAGCATTTTGGATAATCCACCTTGAACGAATGCTGAAAGACGCGTTCATCTTCTGTTCATCGCCGTCACGGTACAAATCCGGCCTATGACTTCCTGCACTGCACTCCCCTTACGCCGTCTGATACTGTCTTGCGTGGCACTGTGTCTGCTCTGCGCGAGCCCGATGCTGCGCGCTAGTGACGATGTCTCCCATGAGCTGGCGCGTCAGGCGCTGGAACAAGGCCGGGTGCTGCCCCTGCGCACTGTGCTGGACAAAATTGAACGGGAATACCAAGGCCAAGCCCTCAAGGTGGAGTTTGAGCAGGACGACGGTCGCTTCCTCTATAAAATTCGTTTGTTGCAAAGCGATGGCCGTATGGTCAAGCTCAAGGTCGATGCGGTGGATGGCCGGGTGTTGGACATCAAGCGCAAGGAACACGAAAAGGACAAGGATGCGCATTCTGGTCGTTGAAGATGAACCTACGCTGTGCGCGCAATTGGTGAGCGCCGTCGCCGGGGCAGGGCACACGGTGGAAAGCGCCAGCGACGGCGCCACCGCCCACTACCTGGGCGAGGTAGAAGACTTCGACGCCGTGGTGCTGGATCTGGGCCTGCCCACTCTCGATGGACTGTCTGTGTTGCGCCGCTGGCGTGCAGCGGGACGTACCATGCCGGTGCTCATCCTCACGGCTCGCAGCGCTTGGCATGAGAAAGTGGCGGGTATGGATGCCGGCGCTGATGACTACCTGGCCAAACCCTTTCACATGGAAGAGCTGCTGGCGCGCCTGCGCGGCCTGCTGCGACGCCTGGGCGAACACACCAGTGCGCAATGGCAATGCGGGACGATTCTGCTCGATACGCGCCAAGCCCGCGTACTGGTGGACGGCTTGCCTCTGCAACTGACCAGCCATGAATTCAAGCTGCTGTCGCTGCTCATGCAGCGAAAGGGCGAAGTGCTGTCGCGCACCGAACTGTCTGAGCACATTTACCCGCACGACAGCGATCGCGACTCCAATACCATTGAAGTTTTTGTCGGCCGCCTACGCAAGAAGCTACCAGCGGGCAGCATTGAGACGGTACGCGGCCTGGGCTACCGGCTGATCGACGTGGGCCACGCGGCGTGAAGGCTGGATCGCTGCGCCTGCGCCTGCTGGCGGGCACCCTGGCCTGGATGCTACTGGCCATAGCCCTGGTGGGCTGGGGCCTGCGCGCTTTGTTCCAGGAACATGTCACACAACAGTTGCAGGCCCAGCTGGTGATGCAGCTCGACCATCTGAGTGCTTCAGTCGATTGGGTTGCACCAGGCGGCGTAAGCGTAGGCTCCATGGCAGCAGACCCCCGCTTGGCGCAACCTTTGTCGGGCCTGTACTGGCAGATTGACCGCTTGGGCGCTGCGCCCCAAGCTGGTGTGGCGCGCTCACGCTCGCTGTGGGACCAGGTGCTCCGCTTGCCCGTAGTGCCTGCGTCCTATCCTGCCAGCGGCTACAGCGTCTTGCCGCTACACGACGCCCAGGGCCACGAACTGCTGGCCGTGGCACGTCCGCTGCAACTGCCCGAGGATGACGCGCCATTGCTGCGTCTGGTAGTGGCGGGTGACAAGGCGCTACTGGCAGAACCGCTGCAGCGCTTCACCCAGATGCTGCTCATGGCACTTGGCATGCTGGCACTCGGCTTGGCCTTGGCAGTGGCTGTGCAACTGCAATTGGCGCTGCGGCCGCTCAAACTTCTGCGCGCGCGCCTTGCTGGCGTGCGTAGCGGGGCTGCCGCTCAACTCGAAGGTAGCTTTCCGCAAGAGCTGCAGCCACTGGTCAACGAGTTCAACCACGTGCTGCAGGAAAACGCCGACATGGTGCAACGCGCCCGCACCCAGGCCGGTAACCTTGCCCATGCAGTGCACACGCCGCTGTCTATCCTCGCCAATGCCGCTGCGCCAGAGCACACCCCGCTGGCGCTGCTCGTGCAAGAACAGGTGGCGATCGCAAGCCGCCAAGTGGACTACCACCTCGCCCGTGCCCGCGCCGCAGCCGCCGTGCGCGCCACGGGGCTACGCACCCCAGTGCTGCCGCCGCTGCTGGAACTGCTGCACACCATGCAGCGCCTGCATGCAGCGCGCGACCTGTCATTTGAACTCGCGCCCCAGGCGCAGGACGTAGCGTTCCGAGGGGAGGAGCAGGACTTGTATGAACTGCTGGGCAACCTGATCGACAACGCGGGCAAATCGGCGCGCCAACGTGTCGTGGTCGATGTGCAGTTGTCGGAAGGTCAGTTGTGCTTCACCGTCGATGACGACGGCCCAGGCATTCCCGAGGCAGAGCGCGAGCACATGTTTGAGCGCGGCGTGCAGCTTGACGAGCAGCGCCCCGGCTCTGGTTTGGGCTTGGACATCGTGCGCGCGCTGGCTGAGACCTACGGCGGCAGCGTACAGGCTCAGGCCTCGCCCCTGGGTGGCGCACGCCTGCGACTGCTCCTGCCGGCGGCAAATGGAGTGTGATGACCACCAGCGCCGTGGTGGACCACTCGTGAAATGAAGAGCGGTTTTCAGCCAATGATCACATCGTAAAACTGAGGGCTCCGGCGGCCATCAAACAGAGGTGCGACACGCTCGCTGGCTTGGGCATGCGCGGGCGTATCGTGCATTTTCATGAAGGTTTCCTGGCTCTTATGCTCCACGATGGCAGCATAGTCTCCGCCCTTGATGGGGTTCAAAAGCCGTCGGCTGATAAACCCTTCATGTTTTCCAAACTCCTCATTGGTCTGGACAAACCACTCACGAAACTCACTATCCTTGCCTGGCTGGATCGGTGGGAAATTAATAATAACAATGAACATGACAGTTACCTCATTTGGGGGAAACAAAAATTTCACCTGACCGAAAACGCAAATTTCGGCACTCTTTCAAGTGCCGTCTTTCACTCAGTGGGGCAGCTTGATAGTCTTCCAGCCGGCGTGGTCGAAGTGCTTGCCATACGCATTGGCTGCCTGAGCCACCTTGACGACGCCCGCAGCGCGCTTCTTCTCGCCTTGCTTGCCCTCGGCCGCTTCTACCCCACTCATCATGTCGGCCACGATGATGTGAAGTTGCTCATCGGCCGCGGGTTCGAGTTTGCAGTTCTCTACGATGTAGGTGATCTGCGCCGTGATGCCCTTGCCAAATGCATCGTATTCGGCCGGTGTTGCCTTTCCCGAATGAGCCTTGGGCAACGTCTGCGAGACCGATGCCTGGATGGTCGACATGGCCTGGCGCAGCGCGTCGTCGGTACCCCACTTCTTGCCTGCATTCAGTTCGAGCTTGTGGGGGGCAGGCTTGCCATGGTCGTGGGCATCGGCGGCGGCCAGCGCAGCCAGAGGTAACGACAGGACAATGGCCAGCAGTAGGACGAGGGGTGATTTCATGAAGAGACTCCAGTAGGGTTTGAACAACGATGGGGCCGCCTTGTCGCGGCGACCTTACTGACTTCAACGAATCGCGATGCGAAATGTTCCTTCTTTTTTTTGCATTCATTCCTGCCAGCTGAATTAGTCGCGATGCAACAGTTCTTCTTCCGTGGTTTCTTGGGAGTAGCGGCTCAGCAGCAGGTCCATCAGGCGCTTGCGTTGTTGCTCGTCCAGCAAATTGCGCTCGGCCAGCAATTGTGCAATTACGCGCTGCTGCTGCGCCCCCTGCAAGGCTGCAATCGCGGCCTGTTCCGCATCGATTGCCGTACGGTTTGGCGTGGTGGCAAAGATCTGCTGCACAAGGGCCTCGCGGTGCTGGCGAATTCCTTGCCAATTGACGGCCAATTCGTGCAGGAAGGCCGGCTCCAGCTGCTGCCATTTGGTACGCTGTTCGACGCTCAGTTCCAGATAGTCTTGCAAATTCAGGTGGGGAGGCTGCACTGCAATGGCTACCGATCTGGGAGGCGATGGGCGAATGGCGATGGCTACGACGATTCCCAGGTTCAGGGCCAAGGATGCGGCGAGCAGGAATCGGGTCCAGGTGGTGCGGTTCATGACATTCCTTTCGACAGGCGGCAAAGTTCTGCGGCGGCACACAGCCCACCCGGTGGAACCGGGTCGAATACGCGCACCATGTTGGCGCGTGGGACTGCTACAGCAGTGCCACCACCCAGCAGCAGGCCACCGAGCCAGATACCCGAGACCAGCGCCACGCTGGCGGTCAACCCAGTGGACATCCAGCCTGATCCGCCCCACAGCGCAGGCCACGGCCGATGACGGCGCTGTGCCTGATGCCGCAGGCGGTCTTCCAGACGGGATGCGAGGTCGAAACCCAGAGTGGGGGAAGGCAAGGCCCGTAGGCCCTGCCGCAGTACCTGCAGGTCTTCGAGTTGCAGCTGGCAGATCGGGCACGCCTGCAGGTGCTGGTCGAAGCGGGCGCGCTCACCCGGCTTCATTACCAGATCAGCATAGGCGGAGAGCTCATCGTGTCGGGGGCATGTCATAGTGTTTTCTCCTGTCAACGGGGCATTTTTTCCAGCAGCCCGGCACGGGCACGGGCAATACGCGACTTCACGGTGCCCAGGCTGATGTCGAGCACGTCAGCGATATCGTCGTACGACATTTCCTCAATTTCCCGCAGCAGCAGGATTTCGCGGTGTTCAGTGGGCAGCCGCGCAAGCGCCCGATCGAGTTCACGGAGCCGTTGCACGGTCGCCAACGCCCCCTCGGGGGTCGGTGCAGGGTCAGCGATGCCGATATCCTGCTCGTCGTCCAGTGCTACGAACTCAACGCGCTTGTTGCGCCGCAGCCAGTCAAAGGCCTGATTACGCGCAATACGGAACAGCCAGGTTGAGAAGCGCGCATCGGGTCGCCAGCGCGCCAGTGCCTGGTAGGCGCTGAGAAAAGTTTCTTGGGTCAGCTCCAACGCATCGTCTTGCGAACGCGTGAGCCGCACCAGAAAGCGGTAAATGCGATCCTGGTAGCGTGCCACCAACTCTGAAAACGCCGCCCCATCGCCCCGCTGCGCACGGGCGATGCATTCGTCGTCTTCCAGGTGGTGGAGGGCTCTCATAGTGGTCGTTATCGTCAACGAATGGGGAGGACAAAAGTTCCATTTCTTTTGTGCACGCGTGACGAAATGTTTCCGTCATACCCGTAAAACTCAAACCGTCAAACCCTATCGAAGTTCTACACCATTCTGGATCGCCAGAAGCGGCGATAGTACGAGAATCGATTGACGGTGTATGGAATTGTGCGCAGTGGTGCCTGGTAGCAGAGACAGAAACAAGCTGTTGAGTTTGAGCCCGAGTTGCCACCGCAGCAACGCACCCAACGTGGCACCTAGGAAAATTGCGAGAACTGGTTTCCACAGAACAAGATTCAATTTAGTTGCATCTTAGCCAGTTGATCTGACGGTTTTTCGGCATGACCTTGTAATCCCCGTGGTAACCATGAGGCCGCTTCACGTTCAACTGCAGCCACTCAACGTAGCTAGTGTCAAACTTAGCCTTGGGTACTTCGTGTAATTGATGGCGTTGAGACAGCGTCAACGATCACGTTAAAACAGGCGGCCACAACCGTTGAAATGCGCACCATGCTGATACCGGTCATTCTCAGCAGTCAATGCCAATTCGCCACCATGCCGGCAGCAATTTGCGATACCTATATTCTTGGTACCGATCATCCAACAGCATGACGGTTCCTGTGTCCGACTGCGTGCGAATCACCCGACCCGCCGCTTGGACGACTTTCTGGATTCCAGGGAACAGGTAGGTGTAGTCGTACCCACTGCCAAATCGTGTCTGCATCCGCTCACAAATCACCTTGTTAACCGCATCAAATTGTGGCAATCCCAGTGTCGCAACGAAAGCACCAATCAATCGGCGACCGGGCAGGTCGACGCCCTCACCAAAGACCCCGCCGAGCACCGCAAATCCAATGCCCTGACTTTCGACTTCAAACTTCTGCAGGTACGCATGTCGACTGGACTCCGACATTTCGCGGTTTTGCACCCACACGCGAACATGAGGGTAAAGCGCCTCCAGTCGGCGCTGCGCCATTGCCATGTATTCAAAGCTGCCGAAGAATGCCAAGTAGTTGCCGGGTTGGTCTGTGTATTGGTTTGCCATGGCCACAACGAGGTCGTCCAATGAATCCAGTCTGTCATCCCTGCGCGTCGAAATGGGTTTGACAATAACCCTGAGCTGCTCAGGTTCAAACGGGCAAGGTATATCCAGGATCCAAGTCTCTTGCGGCAATCCCAACAGGTTGATGTAGTAGTCCGCAGGATTCAGCGTGGCAGAGAACATCACCAGGGAATCTGCGGCAGTGATCCTTTTGGTGATAAAGGGCGCCGGAACAATATTGCGCAGCGTAAGCGAACCTGCCACGTCATCGTCATATGGCTCGCTCTGCATCAAGGCAAGTTGACGCGAACTCTGTTCAATTGCCACGATGGGTGTGTCATTGCTGGCGCTTGGCAATAGTCCGGCCAACGCATCTCGGTCCAGCTCACACAAGGAATGTTCCCCAAACGCCCCTGCCAGTTCTGCAAACCCCACCGTCTGGAAATATAAGTTCAAAAACTCGCCGTGCGCTTCACCGGGTCGCTCGTTGATGTATTCGCCAACCACGCCATTGAAGTTCTGCATGGAGCGCAACCAGCTTTCAGGCACTTCTGCAAGCAACTTCCAATGCGCGTCAACTTGATCGCGCTCTGACCCTTCCAGCAAAAGCTGCCACTGGCTGAGCAACCCGTCCAGGGCACCCCGCAAAGGCGGTGGAATTTTCGGTCTCAGGTCAATGGCTTGAGCTTGAGTCAGCGTTTCGCTGTACATGCTGCAGGCCCTCGCATACAGGTTGTGCGCCTCGTCCACCAAAACGCTGACGCGCCAGCCACCCTCTAGCATGAGGGCATAGAGGATGGCACTGCGGTCAAAGTAGTAGTTGTAGTCCCCCACTACGACGTCTGCCCAGCGCACCATTTCATGACCCAGATAATATGGACAGATGTTGTGCGCCAGTGCCACCTGACGTAGATGGGCTTGATCCAGCCAAAGCGTCTGGGCAGCAAATCTCCTGGCCGCTGGTAGTCGGTCATAAAAGCCACTGGCCAGCGGACAGGATTGACCATGACAGACCAAGTGCCGATGTTCGCAAGACTTGTCCTTAGCCACCAATTCGACCACCCGCAGCGGGAAGTCATGTCGATGGCCCTTAACTCTTTCGAGGGCTTCCAACGCCACTTGGCGACCCGGTGTCTTGGCCGTGAGATAGAAGATTTTGTCAATGCCACGCTCGGGCATGGCACGCAGCGCCGGGTACACGACGCCGATCGTTTTACCAATACCGGTGGGCGCCTGCACCAGAAGGGTTTTGGATCGCAACGCAGCCCGGTAGACACAGCTGGCCAAGTCACGTTGACCTGGTCTAAAGGGACGCTGCGGGAATTCCGTTTCCCTCAGTGCTGTATCCCGGCTATTGCGATGCGCCATTTCCGTACGGGCCCAGCCAAGGAAGTTGTCGCAAAGGGTGTTGTAGAAAGCCTCCAGCTCCTGCGCATCAAACTCTTCGTAAATAGGGTGCTCAGTCTGATCCATGACATCGAAGTACACCAGGGCCAAGGTAATGCGCTCTAACTCCCGGTCCCGGCACATCAACCATCCATAAACTTTGAGTTGAGCCCAGTGCAACCCACTGTGGTTAGGGGCAATGGCTTCAATCCGACCTCGGAAAGTCTTCACTTCCTCCAGAACATTGGATGACGGGTCATAGCCATCGGCTCGGCCACGAATCCTCAGTTCCCGATAACTAGCGCAGAGTGAAACCTCGGTTTCATGACCCTCAGCACTGCGGCTGGCCACCAATTGGTGGCCTTCCCGTCCCTCCTTGGCTGTGGGGGTAGGTTTGAAGCGCAGATCCAGATCGCCAGTTTTCGCAGCAAACTCGCACAGGTTGCGCACCGACACCGAGTAGGTGGCGTCCAAAGACAATAGAGTCGTCTGAACGTCACTCATCGCCGCTTAGCTTTGTGATTTGGCTTGGCTCGGTTGGCGGTGCGTTTTCCAGCAGCACCGATTGGCTGGGATCTTCCGACGAAAGTGCGTTGGCCGACGGCATTGGTGTCGCTTTGGCAAGCGCCATCCACATGGCAAATGGCAAATCGGGGATGGATCGCTTGGGAGCATTGCGCGCCACGCGCAGACGATCACCTTCGGCAATCATGACGCCGCACGCCTGTGGAATCTCATGTTCTTCCCCGATAGGGCGACCTTTGGCGTCGCACCCCAGCACATACCAGCATTGGCCGCCTGCATCCAGATAGGCCGCGCGCTTGTCCTCAGACTTGAGGTCGCCGAGCAAGTCTGAGCGGTTGACTTTGATCTCGTGGACGATGGGCTCCAGGTAGGCTGCCACCGTCGTATTGCGGATGGAGAAGACATCGGGCATGCACATCTTCCAACGGTTGGGCGCGTCGGGCTCGGTCGGCAACCTGGCGCGCAGACTCAAGCCCGTCCAAACAATGCGGCCATCGCGCTGCATGGCCTGGGCCACCAACTCTACCAGGGCTTCATGGCGGGATCGGGCCTGGCGGTTCTTATGAAAGGCCTGGGCCAGGTAGGCGATACCTTGATCGGTCAGTCGCACCGTATGGTGGCCACTCGGCTCGGTCATCCGCTCCAGCAGGCCCGCCGCCAGGAGCTCAACTTCCACGCTGTCTTGGCTGGGCCATCCCGCCGAGCGATAAAGATCGCGCAATCGCCGGGCATGGTGTCGACCCAACGCCATGCCGTTGATCATCGATGGCGTGGGGGTCATGATCTGGCCACCGGTATGTCGGCAATACAGGTGGCGTAGGCAGGCGTGCGGCGCAACTGCTTCATAGACTAAATTCTGCGATCGCCTGAGAGGCCGGCACTGGCCATTTTCATAGTCGCGCGACCGTAACGCAGGTTGATACCGTCCAGCGCAGTCATCAAGTGAATTACCTCAGCTGTGTCCTCAGCTTCCAGATCCAGCTGTCGGCCTTGGGAACAATGGCAGAGGGTGTCAGATTGGCCCCCTTGAGCTGGATAGGCTGCGTCCCCAAGTCTTCGGCCGGCGAGGGAAAGCCGGCGTTGATGCGGTTTCGCAGGATCAGGGCCGGCAGCGGCACCTCCAAAATGGCGACAAGTCACGGGCATAAATCAATACTGTTCATACGTACAGTATATTAGAAGACTGCAAATTGTTCAAATGCGCTCCGGTTGCCATGTCCTCAAAGTACAAATGCTTGTTGGCGCCAATCGAATATGCCCCAGAACTCAGGCTCTTCAGATGTCGTTTTTTGGGTAGCTTCGCCTTACATGCTCAATCAAGCCATCGCACGCATCCTCTACCAAATCAAGTACCTGTTCGAACCCATGGTCCCCGCCGTAGTACGGATCCGGGACTACGGCACTGGTGTTCGTCACACAGAACTCCGTCAATCGCCTCACCTTGCCTAGGTACTGTGGCGGGCACTGTTCCTGGATCAACGCCAGGTTGTCCCAGTCCATCGCAAGGATTAGATCGAATGTTTCAAAGTCAGCGTCCTGGATCTGGCGGGCTCTGAGGTCCGTCAGGTCATAGCCCCGTTTGGCTGCATGTTCCTGGGATCGGGGGTCTGCTGGGCTATCGGGGTGGTAGTTGTGGGTTGCCGCAGAGTCGACCTGCACCCAGTCCTGCCAGCCTTGTTGGTGCACCCTATGGCGAAACACCCCGTGGGCGGTCGGGCTTCTGCAAATATTGCCCATGCACACGAACAGAATTGAATAGGTTTTCATGCCAGCAGTGTGCCTTGCACGGGTACCGGCACCGTTGCATGCAAGCGTTCAGCCGGATACGGCACCAGGAAGTTGTTGATATCGCTCGTCAAACCAAGCCAGTCCTGGTAGCGATCTGGGGGCAGGATCAGGGGGGCACCATCGTTCGATTCGATTCTCGTTGAAACTGCCTTGCCACTTCTCCAGTCTGGCTCAAAGATGGCATCGGCCGGTACGATGCAGCGTTGGCCCCGCTGGTAGGCATCCCGGAAACTGGGCTTGTGCGCGGCGGTCTCGCTTCGGGCGTTGTAGGTGCTCTTGGTGATCGTTGTGTCGGTGGCCCAGTGCGGCACCAAACCAAACAAGCCATTGATGGCTTCTGCGGCGGGGACCGCCTCGTCTCCTACACCCGCTTGGGGGTGCGCACGGATCATGGTGCCCACATAGCCGGGCCACATATCGTAGTGTCCTGGCTGTGGCGCAGGTTCAACCCCAAAGTGACGCCAGTAGCGGTCTTGTTCCTTGAGTGATTGGTAGTGGCTGCACATTGGGATTTATCTTAAACCCAAGTGCTGAGGGCCAGATTGGCAAGATGGATACCGATGCCTATGGATGGCCCACGTGGTTTTTCCTCAGCGGTCAAACCGCCTATCGCAGTATTTACCCTACGTGTCACACCCAATCGCAGTTCATCACATAGCGCGTGCGTTGAAAGACTTGCTGAAATACATTCTCTTCAACGGGCTGCAGTGGTCCGAATTTGGAGAGATCAAAATGTACACAGCCTCAAATCGCACAACCCGCTTGGTCAGTTTCAGTTTTGCCGTGTTGATGGCGGTTGTCGTCAACGGCAGCATGCTCATGAAGTTCGACAGCGTTGCCAAAGAAGCGGCCTTGACGCACAGTACCCAAGCTCTCAATGTGGCAGTCTTGGAAACGGTCACCATCGTCGGTCGTCGCATCTAAGGTTTTGGGAGAAGCGGCGATGAAAGTACTTCTGATTCTGGTGGCCTGGTCCATTTTGTTGACCGTGAGTTGGCCACTTGCGCTGTTGGCCTTGGTGCTGTGGCCTTTGGTCTGGCTCATCTCACTCCCACTGATTTTGGTGGGTTTAGCCATGGGAGCCGCTTTTGCACTCATCAAAGCAATTCTCTTCTTGCCGGCCAGAATTTTCGGATACAGGCTCTGATGCCTTTTAGGCAATGGCACACCCGTAAAGGCCGTAGGCCTTAGTCCATAGAATGCTGTTGCCGTCTTGGCCAACCGCGTGTGTACGACGTCATTTGCGCGGAACAGCGCATTGCCGTTTGTCTGCTTGTCCCAAGCGCCTTTGGTAGAGATGCAATGGAAGTGCCGGAGGCAAGGCGTTGTTGAACCGCCAGCGTTTGCAACTGGTTCAACGTTCTGGGTCTCCCGAATGCCTTGCCGTCGGACCTAGCGCGCGCAAGTCCAGCTTGGGTCCGTTCAATCAGCAAGTCGCGCTCGAACTCTGCCACGGCCGCGATGACGCTCATGGTCATCTTTCCGGTCTGGCTGGTACCGTCGTGAGTTATTGAGAGCAAGTGCACTACTGTCGATCTGGATGATGTGGTGGGCGTGCGTGACGGCGCGCTGCATCCGTTGTGCATTTTTGTGCAGCGAACAATTGCCCCATAGCTACGGGTTGTGCAACAAATTAATGCGAAGATTCGCTTGGTTGTTGACTTCATTGAAAAGTGTCTGCAAGTACCACCGGACCGGCATCCTGAACCGGGGTTCAGGTGGGCGAGGTCAGCGCAAGCTTTGGGTTCATCTAACGCGAGATGATCACGCTAGCAGGGCAATATTCCAAGCCCGGGCTCAATGAGCATTGGTTCAAGAAATATAAAGCCCGGCAGTCTTGCAGACAAGGAAGATTGTAGACCTTCCACCAGTGGTGTTTCACCGCAGAATGTGTAAAGCCTACAGCAGGCGGCCGTCTTCACCCAAAGCCTGGTCCAAGCGCTCCAGCAAGGAGACCAACAGCACGTTGGAGTCGGTCGAGTGTTCGGCGGCGGTGCCGTCTGCGGATGGGGCTGGCGCACTGGAGGCGGTATTGGCGCGATCGGGCACATCAAAGGCCAGGTTCAGCGCTGCCAGCACCGCAATGCGATCGCGGGCACGTACCTTGCCGGCGTCGCGGATTTTGCACATGGCGGTGTCCACGCGTTCCACCGCTTCGAGCAGGCGGGAATCGCCACCTTCTGGACAACCCAGCAAATAGGTCTGCCCCATGATTTGGACTTCAAGCTGTTTCATGATGGATCTTTTTGCACTGCGGCATCCGTTTGCGGGAGTCGGTCCAACAGCGAGTCCACCCGGGCGCGCGCCGCATTGAGGCGGGATTTGAGGGAGTCGCGTTCATGCGTTAACGCCTCCACCTGATCGGTGAGCAAGGCGTTGGTGCGCTGCAGTTCACCGTAACGCAACAGCAGGCGTTCAACGCGCTCGGCAATTTGATCGATGTGGTTCTGGTTCGCCATAGACTGTCCATTGTAGGGTTTGTGCCAACAAACTGACGTAAAATCGCGCCGTTGGTTCTCGCGGCGTGGTTCACACGCCGCAGTTCAACGGGAAGCAGGAGGGTAAGCCAAGCTTGGCAAACCTAACCTGCGCTGCCCCCGCAACGGTAAGTGGACGAATCCCCGCGATTCCGCTCCCATCAACAGCCACTGGATGCCTTGAACAAGCGTCTGGGAAGGCGATGGGAGTTGCTCCACCAGCCCGGATACCGGCCAACACGGTGGTTGCACGCCTGGTCGTGCAACCGTTACGCCCATGCGCTGTCGGGGAAGACGGTGAGGGCACTCTTGTTGATGGTCTCCTTTATATGAAAAACTGCACTTCACGTGCGCGCTTTGCCACGCTGTCTCTGGCGCTGGGCACTGCGCTGTCCGCCCACGCCCAACTGCAACTACAGGATCAGGTCATTACTGCCTCCCGAGTGGCCACTCCGGTGACCGACGTCATTGCCGATGTTTCCATCATTGACCGCGCCACACTGGATCTGGCTGGCCAGTCTTCGCTGCGCGATGTGCTGGCCCAACAGGCTGGTGTTCAGATCGTGTCCAGCGGCAGCTACCGCTCTAATACCAGCATCTTCCTGCGCGGTGCCGTCACCTCCCAGACCATTGTGTTGGTGGATGGTGTGCGGGTGGGCTCGGCCACCTCGGGTGGCGCATCCCTTGAGAACATGCCGCTGGATCGCATTGAGCGTATTGAAATTTTGCGTGGTGCCGCGTCGGCCCTTTATGGCCCTGATGCCGTGGGTGGTGTGATCCAGATTTTTACCCGCCAGGCCAGTCAAGGCTTGGAAGCCTCTACCAACATCGGTGTGGGCACGGACGGTCAGCAGCAAGCCGGTGCGTCCGTGCGTGGCACCAGCGGCGCCATGGGCTACAGCCTGGGTGTGTCGCGCGAGAAGGCCAGCGGCATCAGCGCGGTGTCTATCCCCGCTTCTGGCAGCTACAACCCCGATGACGACGGCTTTGAGGCCACCAGTGTGGACGCAAAAATCACTGCGCGCATCAACCGCGAACACGCGCTCTCATTGAGCGTGCTGCACAGCGACACCAACTACCTGCTCGACTCCACACCCTTTCCCAACCCCCTGAACCTGAGCAAGTTCACCACCGATGCACGCGCCAAGTCGGGCCTGAACCATGCCACCCTGCAGTGGAATGCGCAGTGGCTGCAGAATTGGCGCTCCACCGTGACCTTGGGCAATAGTGTGGACCAGTCGCTGGGCGATTACTTTCGCATCAGCGACGGAGCAGCGGGTGGCTCCACCCAGTTCAACACCAGCCGTCGCCAAGCCACCTGGCAGAACGATATTACGTTGGGCAAGGATGTGCTGTCGCTGATACTGGAAAACCGCAACGAAACGGTGGACAGCAGCACCGCCTACACCATAACCAGCCGCGACCTGCGCAGCGCCCTGGCGTCCTACGCCCTCAATCGTACACAGTGGAACGCACTGGTGGTGGCCCGCAATGACGACAACTCGCAGTTTGGCAACTTCAACAACTGGTCGTTGTCGGGCGGCTACCGCGTGACCGACGCACTGCGCGCCGTGGCCAGTGTGGGCACCAGTTTTCAGGCGCCCACTTTTAACCAGTTGTACTACCCCGGCTTTGGCAACCCGGCATTGCAGCCACAGCGCAACCGTGCCACCGAGCTGGGGCTGAAGTACCACCAGGGCAATGTGTCCCTGGGCGCTGTGGTCTACAACAACGACATCCACGGTTTCATTGTTCCCACCACCAATGTGCAGAGTTCGTTGGCGGTGTTGCGCGGCGTCACCCTGAGTGCTGACGTGCAGTCGGGCGACACCAGCTATTCGCTGTCGTATGACTACGCCGATCCGCGTTCGTACTCCACCAGCGCTGCCTCGAACGACCTGCGCTTGGTGCGCATTGCACGCAACATGCTCAACGCCCGCGTCACCCAGCGTTTGGGTGATGTGAGCGTGTTTGGCGAGTTGCGCCTCTCGGGTGACCGCGAGGACAACAACCTGTCCTTCAGTGGCCGCGACCTGTTGCCGGGCTACACCCTGCTCAACATCGGCGCCAACTGGAAACTGCGTAAAGACCTGTCGGTGCTGGCACGGGCCAACAACCTGACGGATGCCCAGTACATGCTGGCCAATGGCTTCTCCATGCCGGGGCGCAACGTGTTTGTGTCCCTGAACTGGAGCCTGTAATTGGTGTTAGGCCCACAACGCATCGTTTGCCTCACAGAGGAAACCACCGAGTGGCTTTATCTGCTGGGACAGTCTGAGCGCATTGTGGGCATTTCCGGCTACACGGTGCGCCCGGCGCAGGCGCGTGCCGAGAAGCCGCGCGTGAGCGCCTACCTGAGTGCCAAGATCGACAAGATCTTGGCACTGCAGCCGGACTGTGTGTTTGGTTTTTCCGATTTACAGGCCGATATTGCCGCCGAGCTGATTCGCAAAGGCGTGCAGGTCTGTGTGTTCAACCAACGCAGCGTGGCCGAGATTTACTCCATGATGTTCCAAGTGGCGGCATTGGTGGGGCAGGGCGATGCGGCCCAACAGTGGATTGCAGCCAACCAGCAGCGCTTGCAGGCCTTGGTAGATGCGGCGCAGCGTCTCCCCCGGCGACCGCGCGTGTATTTTGAAGAATGGGACGAGCCCAACATCAGCGCCATTCGCTGGGTGTCCGAACTGGTGGGCATTGCCGGTGGTGACGATTGCTTCCCCGAACTGGCACGCGAGCCCATGGGCAAGCACCGCATCATTGCCGACCCGGCCGAGATCGTGCGCCGCAACCCCGACATCATCTTTGGCTCGTGGTGTGGCAAGAAGTTTCGTCCCGAAAAGGTGGCGGCGCGCCCAGGCTGGCACGACGTTAACGCTGTCAAAAACGGCCAGTTGTTCGATATCAAATCCTGTGACATTCTGCAGCCCGGCCCCGCCGCGTTGACCGATGGGGTGGAGCAGTTGCATCGCATCATCATGGCGTGGGGAGCAAAACAATGAACATGCCAGTCTGCCGCAGCGAATTGATTCTGGGTGGCCAAAAGAGCGGCAAGTCGCGCCGCGCCGAAATGCTGGCGCAGCAATGGTTGGCCGCTTCCCCCACGCACCGAGCCGTGTTGATCGCCACCGCCCAACCCTGGGATGCCGAGATGCGCCAGCGCATCGCCCGCCACCAGCAAGACCGTGCAGAGCGCGTGCCTAGCATGCTCACCGTGGAAGAGCCCATGGCACTGGCCGAGGCGATTGCGCAGCACAGCCGCCCTGACACCCTGGTGGTGGTGGACTGCCTGACCTTGTGGCTTACCAATTTGCGCATGCAAATGGGCGCGCAAAAAGTCGACTCCACAGGAGGCTGTGCGGCTGGGTGTTCTGCGCAGGTAAAGGAGGAGCCCGCGCAGCGGGCGGGGGGCACGGAGCAGAGCATCCAGTCGCACAGCGTTCTAGCCCTCGTCGAACATTCACAGACAGCTATGCTTTTAGGAGCAATCGACACCGCACCCGGCCCCTTGGTACTGGTCGGCAACGAAATCGGACTGGGCGTCATTCCTATGGGCGCCGAAGTGCGCGCCTTTGTGGACGCCCTGGGCCGTTTGAACCAGGACGTGGCGCAACACTGCCAGCGCGTCACCCTCATGGCAGCAGGTTTGCCATTGACTTTGAAAGACTCCGTATGAACCAATCCTCTTTAACGAACGTGCGGCGTGCGGCTGGGTTGCTGGGTTGGGCTCTGGGCCTGACGCTGTGGCTGGGTCTGCACAGTGCTGTCCAAGCCCTGCAAATCACGGACGACCGTGGCACCACGGTTACCTTGGCGCAGTCGCCGCAGCGCATCGTCAGCCTGCTGCCTTCTCTGACCGAAATGGTGTGTGCACTGGATCAGTGCCAGCGCCTGGTGGGGGTGGACCGCTACTCCAACTTTCCGGCCAGCGTGCGTGCCTTGCCCCAGGTGGGTGGCGGGCTGGACCCCAACATCGAGGCAGTCGTGGCCTTGAAGCCCGACGTGGTGTTGATGGCCACCAGCTCACGCGCCAGCGAACGCTTGCAGGCGCTGGGCATCAAGGTGGTGGCCCTGGAGCCCAAAACCCATGCCGATGTACGCCGCGTGCTGGAAAAAATCGGTGCCCTGCTGGGCGTGAACGATGCCCAGCGCGTCTGGCGCGTGATTGACGCCAGCGTCTCGGCCGCCGCCCAGTCACTACCAGCGGCCGCACGTTCCACGCGGGTGTATTTTGAGGTTAGTGGCGGGCCGTATGGGGCAGGGGAGTCGTCCTTCATTGGCGAGACGCTAACCCGCCTGGGCGTGAAGAATATTCTGCCCGCCAGTCTGGGCCCGTTCCCCAAACTCAACCCCGAATTTGTCGTGCGCGCCGACCCCGACCTGATCATGGTGGGCGACACCAACTACATCGGCATGGAGCAACGGCCCGGCTGGGTCAACATGCGTGCCATGCGCAACAAACGCGTCTGCGTGTTCAACCGCGATGAGGCTGACATGCTGGTGCGCCCAGGGCCCCGCATGGTCGACGGCGCCCGCCTGATGGCGCGCTGCATTGCCGACAAAATGGCGCCGCACACACCATGATGAACCAGCGTGCCAGCGCCATTGCCCTTGTGTTGCTGCTGATTGCGGTGGCACTGGTGGCGGTGGGCGTGGGCGTGGGCAGCACCGGGTTTGAGAGCATTCTGCACGCCGTGGATGACCCCGTGGCCTGGCAAATTGTGTGGGACATCCGCCTGCCGCGCACCTTGGGTGCCTGGGTGGCCGGGGCCTTGCTGGGGCTGGCCGGTGCGGTGGCGCAGGGGCTGTTTCGCAACCCGCTGGCCGATCCGTATTTGCTGGGCAGTGCCTCGGGTGCATCGTTGGGTGTGGCGTTGAGTCTGGTGCTGTTTGGTGTCTCACCCTTTGCCACCCAATGGCTCATGCGCTTGGGCCTGACCGCTGGTGCCTTTGCCGGCGCAGTGGCGGGTGTGCTCTTGACCTTGTTGCTGGCCAAAGGCGTGCAGCACACGCTGCGCCTGTTGCTGGCCGGTGTGATTGTGGGCGTGGTGCTGGGCGCGGCTAAAGAGCTCATCATGCTGGCCCGGCCCGACTTTTTGCAGTCCATGCAGTCCTTCATGCTGGGCAGCACCGGCTATGTGGGTTGGAGCGCTTTCAACATCATGCTGCTGACCTGGCTGCTGTGCATGGGTGCAGCCTGGCTTCTGAGCCCAGTGCTGGACGGCTTGGCCCTGGGCGAGGCTACTGCTGCCAGCTTGGGCCTACCGCTGGCGCGCCTGCGCCGCGCCCTGGTGGCGGTGCTGGCGCTGGCCACGGGCGCAGCTGTGGCGCAGACCGGCTTGGTGGCTTTTGTGGGGTTGGCCGCGCCGCACTTGGTGCGCTCGGTTGTCAAAACCAGCCATGGCCGTTTGATTGGGTTGAGTAGCCTGGCAGGCGGCGTATTGCTGATGGCCGCCGACATTCTGGCGCGCTGGGTAATTGCGCCGCAAGAGCTGCCCGTGGGCGTGCTCACTGCGCTCTTGGGTGGCGGCTACCTACTGTGGCTGATGCACCAGCGTGGGCTGTCACGGGGGGTGATGTGATGTCTATCGCGCTGTCTGCCCAATCCATCCGGGCCAGTCTGGGCGATGTCGAGGTATTGCACGGCATTGACCTGTCGCTGGTGGCCGGGCGCTGGACCAGCATCGTCGGCCCCAATGGCGCGGGTAAGTCGACCCTGCTCAAGGTATTGGCCGGCCTGTTGCCCCACAGCGGCACGGTCACGTTGCTGGGCCAGCCGCTGTCCAGTTTGCCGGGGCGCGTGCGTGCGCAGCAGTTGGCCTGGCTGGGCCAGAACGAATCCAGCGCCGACGACTTAACCGTGTGGGACGTGGCCATGCTGGGGCGCTTGCCGCACCAACCCTGGTTGTCGTCCCCCAGCGCCGCCGACCACGCCGCCGTGGAGCAAGCCCTGCGCGCCACCCAAGCTTGGGATTGGCGCGCCCGCGCTCTGGGCCAGCTTTCGGGCGGAGAGCGCCAACGCGTGCTGTTGGCCCGTGCCCTGGCGGTGCAAGCCCAGGTGCTGTTGATGGACGAACCACTGGCCAACCTGGATCCACCGCACCAGACCGACTGGATGGGCATCGTGCGCGCATTGGTGGCCCAGGGCAGCACGGTGGTCAGCGTGCTGCACGAAGTGTCCATTGCCCTGCAGGCCGACGATGTAGTCGTCATGGCCAACGGGCGCGTGCTGCACCACGGTGCCGCCCACCACCCCGCCACGCACACCGCTGTTGAACAGGTGTTTGACGGGCGCATCTCTATCCATGCCGTGGCCGACCAGTGGGTCGTGTTGCCACGACTTTAACTTTGGACCATTCCATGCAAATCGAAACCCCACCCAGCGCCAAACCCTACGAGAAACCCGAGGGCGAGCGCCGTGGCATCGTCATCGTCAACACCGGCGACGGCAAAGGTAAAAGTACTGCCGCATTTGGCCTGACCTTGCGTGCGCACGGCCGGGGCAAGGCGGTGAAAATTTTCCAGTTTATGAAGGTACCCAGCGCACGCTTTGGCGAGCACCGCATGTTTGAGCAAATTGGTATCCCGATCGAGGGACTCGGCGACGGCTTTAGCTGGAAGAGCCAGGACCTGGAGCACTCGGCGCAGTTGGCGCGTGATGGTTGGCAAAAGGCCAAGGCGGCGATTCTGGGCGGCGACTACTTCCTGGTGGTTCTGGACGAAATTACCTACCCGCTGATCTACGGTTGGCTCCCTTTGCAGGACGTACTGGACACACTCAAGACCCGCCCCAGCCAGGTGCATGTGGCGTTGACCGGCCGACGCTGCCCACCTGAGATCATTGCCCTGGCCGACACCGTGACCGAGATGCAAATGGTCAAGCATGCGTTCAAGGCTGGCATCCCGGCGCAGCGCGGAATTGAGGACTGAGGCTGTGCAACTGGGGTACGCATCGTTTGGGCTATACCTGCCTTCGGAGGCGGCGATTGCGTTGGCGATTTTGGTGGCCTTGGCGGTAGACCGCTGGGCGGGTGAGCCGCCTGCGCGCTGGCATCCGGTGGTGTGGATGGGCCACTATTTGGGCCGTGCCGGTGCCTGGGTGCAGCGCGGCGCGCTGCAAGACCCGTCCCGCCGTGACCTCAAGGCTTTTTGGCTCGGAGCCCTCGTTTGGATTACGGGTGCAGCTATTATTGTTGTAGCAAGTTGGTGGTTGCAAATGTTGCTTGCAGATCAAGCTTGGTGGTTCGCGGGCCTGGCACTGGGCCTGTTGCTCAAACCGCTGCTGGCCTGGTCGCTGCTGCGCAGCGAAGTGCAGGCGGTGGAAGCCGCGCTGGGGCAGAGCTTGCCGGCCGGGCGCGAACGCCTGCGCTGGCTGGTCAGCCGCGATGTCAGTGATTTGAGCGAGACCCAGGTCCGCGAGAGCGCCATCGAGACCCTGGCCGAAAACCTCAACGACTCGGTGGTGGCGCCCCTGTTCTGGTTTGTGCTGCTGGGCCTGCCGGGTGCCGCGCTCTTCCGTTTTGCCAACACGGCCGACGCTATGTGGGGCTACCCCGGCCTTTACCCCAATGCTGGCCACGGGGCCAACTGGCAGTGGGCCGGCAAGTGGGCCGCGCGCGCCGACGATGTGTTGGGCTTGGTGCCGGCGCGCATTACCGCGTTGCTGTTGGTGGTGGCCGCTGGCGGCCTGTCGTTGCATCGGCTGCGCCGTGAGGCTGGCCGCACGCCATCGCCCAACAGCGGCTGGCCCATGGCTGCCATGGCGCTGGGCGTGGGTGTGCGCCTGGGCAAACCGGGTGGCTATGTGCTGCACGCCGCCGGGCGCGCCGCCTGTGGGCGGGACACGGCTTGCGCCATTTCCTATTCATCAAAAGCACTGCTAGCCCTCGTGGTTCTTACACAGGCAGCTCTTATTGTTGTAGCAATGGTGGGTCAGGTATGAGTGCAACCGAGCCTATGCTGCAGCCCATCCACGGCGGCCCTGACGCGCAGGGTGTGCCGCGTTTTGACTTCTCCACCAACAGCAACGCCTGCGGCCCATGTCCACAGGCGCTGGCCGCCGTGCAGCAGGCGGACGCTACGCGCTACCCCGATCCAGCATACGCCTTGCTGCGCCAAGCGCTGGCGGCGTTTCATGGTGTCAACCCAGAGCGTCTGCTGCTGGCGGCCAGTGCCAGTGAATGCATCCACCGTATCAGCGCGTTGGTGGCGCGCCAAGGTGGGCGCGGAGTGCGTCTGCCCGCACACCACTATGGCGACTATGCCCATGCTGCGCAGGTGTGGGGTTTGCAGCCGGTGCAGTCACCGCAGCAGGCTGCGCTGCTGTGGGCCTGTGAGCCGTCCAGCCCGCTGGGGCAAGCCGATGCCGGTTTGGCAGATGGTGTGCAAGCTTTGCAGTCTCATCAAACCCTGGTGCTGGACTGCGCCTACGCGCCCTTGCGTTTGGGTGGTGAACCGTCGCTGAGCGCGAGCCAACGTGATCAGGTCTGGCAGCTGTTCACCCCCAATAAGGCGCTGGGCCTGACCGGTGTGCGTGCTGCATATGTGATAGCGCCTTACGTAGCATTGACGAGAGCTACAGGCCAAATGTCTTCCAACGTATCGGCGTTTTCGGCACTGTCGTCATCGTGGCCGGTGGGTGCGCACGGCGTGGCCCTGTTGCAAGCCTGGGTGCAGCCCAATGTGCAGCAATGGCTGTGCGATAGTCTGCAGGTTTTGCGCGGCTGGAAGGCGCGGCAGATGAACCTGCTGCAAAGCCTGGGGTGGGTTTGCCAGCCTAGCGATGCCAACTTCTTTTGTGCGAAACCGGTCTTGTCTGACGGGGTTGGCATATCGCAATGGCTGGCTGACTTGCGTGGGCAGGGCATCAAGCTGCGCGATGCCACGTCGTTTGGCTTGCCGGGTTGGGTGCGGCTGGGTGTACTGGAGCCAGCGGCGCAGGATGCGTTGGCGCAGGCATTGCAAGGTCTTGATTCCCGTCAAGCTCAATCGCCGCGCTACCATGCTTCGGTCAACGTCTCGCAAACCCATTTGATCAACGTACCTGAGAATTCATTTTCGTGACCGCCCACTGCATCATGGTCCTTGGCACCACCAGCGGTGCCGGCAAGAGCTGGCTCACCACGGCACTGTGCCGCTACTACGCGCGTCAGGGCCTTAAGGTGGCGCCCTTCAAGGCGCAGAACATGAGCAACAACGCTAGAGTTGTTGGCCCCCACGCTCCGCCGCTGCGCGGATCGCTGCCCCCCACGGGGGCGAATTCCCCTTGGGGCGGCCCGGCGGGGAATTGTGTTGCTGCCGGCGAAATCGGCTCTGCCCAGTACTTTCAGGCGCTGGCCGCCAATGCCGTACCCGATGTGCGCATGAACCCGCTGCTCTTGAAGCCAGAGCGCGACACGCACAGCCAGGTGGTGTTGATGGGGCAGGTGAGCGAAGAACTGAGCGCCATGCCCTGGCGCGGCCGCAGTGCCAGCGTCTGGCCGGTGATTGCGCAAGCGCTGGATGCACTGCGCGCCGAAAACGATTTGGTGGTGATTGAGGGTGCCGGCTCGCCTGCTGAGATCAACCTGCACAGCAGCGATATCGTCAACATGCGCGTGGCGCTGCATTGCAATGCGCAGTGCTTGCTGGTGACCGATATTGACCGAGGCGGCGCGTTTGCCCACCTGTATGGCACTTGGGCCTTGCTGCCAGAAGACGAGCGCCAGTTGATAAAGGGATTTGTGCTGAACAAGTTTCGGGGTGACGCTGCGCTGTTGGCCCCGGCGCCGCAGATGTTGCAGGAGCTGACGGGCATCCCCACCGTGGCCACGTTGCCGATGTGGTGGCAGCATGGGCTTGCCGGAAGAAGACGGTGTGTTTGATGACCGATCGGTGCGTGCTGTGGCCGTCCAGCGCACGGTGGCCGTTATTGCCTACCCACGTATCAGCAATCTGGACGAATTCCAACCGTTGAAGAACGTGCCGGGTGTGCGTTTGCAGTGGGTGCGTTCGCCGTCAGAGTTGGCGGGTTTGCAGCCGTCGGACTGGATCATTCTGCCGGGCTCCAAGGCCACCACTTCCGATTTGGCTTGGTTGCGTGCGCAAGGTCTGGACCGCGCCGTGGCTGAGCATGCGGGGCGGGGCGGGGCGGTGCTGGGTATTTGCGGTGGCTTGCAGATGCTGGGCGAGGCGCTGATTGATACGGATGGTATTGATGGCAATGGGCCGGGGCTGGGGTTGCTGCCGTTGGTGACGGTGTTTGATCCTTTGAAGACGGTGCGGCATACAACGAGTTCTTTTCCGGGTTCCCCCCCGCGCCCCCACGGGCAAACCCCGGCCCCCCCCCCCCCCCCACCCCCCAAAATCGGCCCCCGACTCCGCCTTGCGCCACCCGGTTCCTGTGGATGCCAGCGTTGAGGGTTCTGGGGTCTCATCGCCTTGGGCTTTGCTTGCTGGCGTTTCGATTACCGGCTACGAGATTCACCATGGACAGACGGCGCAGCATCCGGCCATGGCCAAGGCTGGTGATGTGGCGTGTGTGGTGTTGCCCGATGGGCTTGGCTGGTGCAACGGTGCGGGTAACGTGCTGGGTGTGTACCTGCACGGCTTGTTTGAAGACCCTGCTGTTTTGCAGGCCCTGTTTGGTGCCAACACGCCGACGCTGGACTCGGTGTTTGACGGTCTGACCGACTATATTTCCCAACACTTCGAGGCCGGTGTTTTGGCCTCTCTGATCGCCTCATCCAACCCCTCTTGAAAGTCGATACTGCGCCATGTACTCTCAATTGCCTCTGTTGTCCGACATCACCGATCCGCTGCTCACCCAGTCCCTGCAACACAAGCTCAACAACAAGACCAAACCGTTGGGGTCATTGGGGCGCATTGAAGACCTGGCGCTTACGCTGGGCCAGATTCTGGGTACCGAGAACCCGGTGCTGGACCAGCCGCAGATGGTGGTGTTCGCGGCAGACCATGGGCTGGCGGCGCGGGGCGTGTCGGCCTATCCCAGTGATGTGACCTGGCAAATGGTCGAAAACTTTTTGGCCGGCGGTGCGGCGGTGAGCGTGCTGGCGCGCCAGCATGGCTTGGCGTTGACGGTGGTGGACTGCGGCGTGATGCACAACTTTTTGATGGATATGCCAGCCGGTGCCACGCGGGCTGGTTTGCAGGTGCGCAAGGTGGCTTGGGGCGCGGGCGACTCCAGCAAGGGCCCGGCCATGACCAAGGCCGAGTGCGCGAAAGCCGTGGCACAAGGGCAGGCGTTGGTCAAAGAGCTGCCGGGCAATGCGCTGTTGTTGGGCGAGATGGGCATTGGCAATACGTCGGCTGCCTCCTTGCTGCTGTCCAAGTTGACGGGGCTGGACATTGCCCAGTGCACGGGCGCCGGTACGGGTCTGGACGCGCATGCCGTGCTGCGCAAGACCGACGTACTGCGCACAGTACTGGCCCGCCATGCGCGGGTCACTGGACCCATGGATGTGCTGGCTGTTATGGGCGGGCTGGAAATTGCCACCATGGTCGGTGCCGTGCTGCAGGCCGCAGACGAGCGCCGCGTGGTGGTGGTGGATGGTTTTATTGCCACCAGCGCCGTGCTGGTGGCGCACGCCGTGCAACCACTGGTGCTGCAACGTTGCGTGTTTGCCCACCGCTCGGGCGAGCGGGGCCATGAGTTCATGCTGCAGCACCTGGGCGCCCACGCTCTGCTGGATCTGGGGATGCGCTTGGGCGAGGGTTCTGGTGCCGCGCTGGCCTGGCCGTTGCTGCAATCGGCCTGCGCCATACTGCGTGAGATGGCCAGTTTTGAGTCCGCTGGAGTGTCCGAGAAGGCAGACAACGGCGAATCCGTAGCCTGACGCATGGCCCGGGCGCTGCGCCACTTTTTGCTGGCTATCCAGTTTTTCAGTCGTATTCCGGTGACGGGCAAGCTGGCCGACTGGGTCGGATTCAGTCCTGCCATGCTGCGTGCCAGTGCGGCGCATTTTCCGGGGGTGGGTGTGGTGGTGGGGGGCTTGGTGGCGGGTTTTACCGCGTTGCTGCTGGCCGTGTTACCCCATAGCGCCTTTGCGCCTTTGGTGGCGGCGGTACTGGGCACGGTTTTGAGCGTGCTGGTGACCGGCGCTTTCCATGAAGACGGTCTGGCTGATGTGGCCGATGGACTGGGTGGCAGTTCCGACCGCGATCGCGCGCTGGTCATCATGAAGGATTCGCGCGTTGGCGCCTTTGGCGTGCTGGCGGTGGTGCTGGCGCTTCTGGCAAAGGTTGCGTTGCTGGCACTCATTGGCTCGGTTAGCCCGCGGTGGATGGTGCTGGGGCTTTTTGCGGCGCATGTGGTGTCGCGCACCTGGCCGCTGCTGCTGATTCGGCTCATGGCGCATGTGGGTGACGCAGCTGGCTCCAAATCCAAGCCCTTGGCAGACCAGATCAGTGTTGCTGGTCTGTTGGTAGGTGGTTTGTGGTGTTTTGGGGCTCTAGCCCTCGTCGCCATTACACAAGCCACTATGATTTCAGGAGCATTCGCGGTGCCGACGCTTGCGGGCTTGCGGCCCTTGATGGCTGGCGTATTGGCCTCGGCCTTGGCCTGGGCCTATATGGGGCGCCTGCTGTGGCGCCGCCTGCAAGGTTTTACGGGTGATGGTCTGGGCGCCACCCAGCAGGTGTGCGAGATCGCCTTCTACCTGGGCTTGGCGTTGGCGCTCTGAGTGCGAATATTCACATGCGGGTAAGAACAGACGGTCGCCAGTGGCAGCTTGCCGACCCTTGGCTGCCCTTGCATGTCGTTGGGTGATATCAGGCGAACCAGGTAATCTTGCCGGTTGAAATGTCATGCATTGCACCGACGACCTTGACTTTGCCCAGCGCCACCAGGTTCTTGATGACAGCGCTCTTTTGCGTCACTTTCGCAACCGCATCCTTGGCGTTTTGATCAGCGAGTCTTTGCACCAGCTCTTTGTCCTTGGAACTGGGAACGCCCTGGTAATTGAGCTTCTTGAGCGATGGACGAATATTCTCCAGCATGGCCGTCAGGTTGCCCAGTTTGGCGTTGTCCGCCGCACCCTTGATGGCGCCACATTCCGTATGGCCCAGCACCACAATCAGCTTGGCGCCGGCGAGTTGCGTGGCAAATTCCAGGCTGCCCAGAATGTCAGTGTTGACAAAGTTACCCGCGATCCGCGCGGCAAAGATGTCGCCCAAACGCTGGTCAAAACCAGCTCGGGGGAACACGGCTGTCGATGCAGCCGACGACCACAGCAAACGGCGATTGCTGTTTGGCGGTGTCCTTCAATTGCTTGAGCATGTCGCAATTGCGGGTTGTTCCCGCAACGAAGCGATCGTTGCCAGCTTTGAGAAGTTGCAGCGCCGCATCCGGTGTTGTAGCCCCTTGTGTGGCGGATGTAAACACTTCACAACTTTGCTCGGCATTGGCTCTACTGGCGAAAGCGGCGACCGACAAAGTGCTGAGTGACTGCACAGCGAGACGTCTTGATACCATGGTGCTGCCCTTTCCGGGATTGGGTTAATCTGAAAAATCGCGTGGAACAGAAGTAGCGTACTTCAGACAGGAACTTTCTGCTTACCTATGTTTGAACTCGTTTTTTTGATTATTCAAAATGAGCACTAGCCAAGGCGTTGATCAACCGCTGGCCCCAGCCATCGCGCTCTGGCTGGTGCGCCATGCCCAACCGCTGGTGGAGCCCGGTGTTTGCTATGGCGCGATGGATGTGGCTGCCGACCCCCACGCCACGCAATTGGCCGCGCAGGCACTGGCTGACGCGTTGCCCCTTGGCCTGGCGTTGGTTTCGTCACCGCTACAAAGATGTGAGCAGCTTACGAAGGTTCTACGAGGGCTACGGCCCGATTTGACTTGTACTTTTGACGCCAGGCTGACAGAAATGGATTTTGGCCGCTGGGAAGGCCAGCGCTGGGACGCCATTGACCGAGCCGAACTGGAGAGCTGGACCCAAGCCTTTGCCACCTGGCGTTGTGGTGGCGGCGAATGTGTGCAGGGTTTCATGGACCGCGTTGGCGCCGCGTGGGATGCAACCCGGGCCAGCGGGCAGCCCACCGTGTGGATTGCCCATGCTGGCGTTATTCGCGCCGCCCAGTTGCTGGCCCAGGGCCAGCGCCAAACCGACCGGGCCGAACAATGGCCGAAGGCAGCACCGGCCTTTGGGCAGTGGTGGGTGCAAACCTGACTAGTTTCTCTTCAGCGTATCCCACAGGAAGGAAAACTCCAGCGCCAGCAACTCGGCACGTTGGGTGTTGTCTGCTGCGCCGCCGTGGCCGCCTTCGATGTTTTCGTAATACAGCACCTGGTGGCCTTGCTCCAACATGCGCGCCGCCATCTTGCGGGCATGGGCGGGGTGCACACGGTCGTCGCGGGTGGACGTGGTGAATAGCACTTTGGGGTACTTCACGCCGGCTTTCACGTTTTGGTAGGGGCTGTATTGGCTGATCCAGGCCCATTCTTCGGCCTTGTCAGGGTCACCGTACTCTGCCATCCAGCTGTTGCCGGCCAGCAGCTTGTGGTAGCGCTTCATATCCAACAGCGGCACGCTGCACAGCACTGCGCCAAATAGCTCGGGGCGTTGCACCATGACCGCGCCCACCAGCAGTCCACCGTTGCTGCCGCCCCAAATGCCAAGATGCGGCGCGCTGGTGATCTTGGTGGCAATCAGGTCTTCAGCCACTGCCGCAAAGTCGTCGTAACTGCGTTGCTTGTGCGCCTTGGTGGCCGATGTGTGCCATACCGGGCCAAACTCGCCACCACCGCGGATGTTGGCAATCACCAAAACACCCCCCCGCTTGAACCAGCCATTGCCGTAGGCGCCACTGTAGGAAGGTTGGAGGGAAATTTGATAGCCGCCGTAGCCATACAGGATAGTGGGGTTGCTGCCATCGGGCTTGGTGCCTTGGGGCCAAATCACAAAGTAGGGAATTTGCGTGCCGTCTTTGCTGGTGGCAAAGCGTTGCTCCACCCGCATGCCGGTGGCGTCATATTGCTTGGGGCGGCTCTTGAATAGCTCGCGCTTGTCACTACCCACCTGGCCCAGGTACAAGCTGTCGGGTGTCAGAAAGTCGGCGTAGTTCAGCCAGTAGTGGTTGGCGTAGCGGTCATTGGGTACAGACGCGTCGTGCAAACCCTTGGCACTCAAGGTACCGGGGAACGGGGCATCCACCACCCGGTGCACCCAGGTGCCGTTGGCATAGCTCACTTCTTCCAGGCGGCCTGCCACGTTGTCCAGAATATTCAGCAGCAAGTGGTCGCGCGTCATGCCTTTGCCTGCCAGCGACCGCGTGGCGGTAGGGGTAAACAACACGTCGAAGTCACGCTCGCCGCGCAGCAGCGCGTCCCAGCGAATCGCCAACAGCGAACCCGGCGCGAATTCATTCTTGGGGTTTTCAGCGCGCTCTTCAGCTCAACAAACACCCATTCCCTGCGCCAGCTTATGGACGCGTCGGTGGGCAGGTCCAGGCGCACCAATTTGTCGCCTTGGCGCAAGAAGTTTTCACTGTTGTAGAAATCGGTGGAGCGCCCTACAACCACGCGCTCGAACCCGGGTGTGTGGTCCACATTCGCAAAGGCGGACACATCAGACTCTGCGCCTGCAAACAACTGGGTTGCAGCAGACAGAGGTGTACCGCGCTGCCAGACTTTGATGATTCGCGCATAGCCGCTCTTGGTCATGCTGCCCGGGCCAAAATCAGTGCCCACCAACAGGGTGTTGGCATCGAGCCAGTCCACCTGCGATTTGGCCTCGGGCAGGGTGAAGCCGTCCTTCATAAATTCGCGCTTTGCCAGGTCGTATTCCCGCACTACGCGGGCATCGGCCCCGCCACGCGACAGGGAGATCAGGCAGCGGTTGTAGTCAGGCTCCAAGCACGTGGCGCCAGCCCAGACCCAGTTTTCATTTTCCGCTTTGGCCAGTGCGTCCAGGTCGATCAGGGTCTCCCATTGGGGCTCGGGCTTGCGGTATTCCTCCAGCGTGGTGCGCCTCCAAATACCGCGGACGTGATTGGCATCGCGCCAGAAGTTTTCAAAGTAGCCGCCGACTCGGCTTACATACGGTATCTGGGCCTTGTCGTTGAGGACGTCCAGCAGTTTGGCCTTGGTGGCGGCAAAGCCGGGCACGGCCTCCAGCACAGCCTGCGACTGGCCATTGCGCTCGCGGGCCCAGTTCAGGGCGCGATCGCTTTGCACTTCTTCCAGCCAGAGGTAGGGGTCAGTTGGGGTCATGGTTTGGGCTTTCAGTGGCATGACTGCGCTGACTCCCACGCAGAGTAAGAAGAGAGCAGTTTTTAAGTGGCACGTTCTCAAGCGTAACTCCATCATTTAGGGTAAAACTGTGCATTCCGAATGTCACTACCGAAACGCAAAAACCGTAGACTGTAACGCCTTGTGAAAACCGCACTGGAGCACGCATGACGATTGAGCTGGGAGAGGGCGCCAAGCTGGCATTGCTGGCACAGGGATTGGACCAGCTCGACATCGGTTTTACCGTATTTGACGGCGATTTGGTCTTGGTGGCCGCCAACAGCCGGTTTCAGCAGATGCTGAACTTCCCGGATGCCTTGTGCCAACCGGGAATCACGATGCAAGAGGCCTTGCGCTACAACGCGACACAAGGCGAATATGGCCCCGGTGATATTGACACCCAGGTGCGCGAGCGTCTGGCGCTGGCGCAGCAGTTTTTGCCCCACCGTTTTGAGCGGACCCGTCCCGACGGCAGCATCATCGAAGTGTGTGGCACCCCGTTGGCTAATGGCGGCATGGTCACCACCTATACCGATGTGACGGTCCCGCGTCAACGCGAGCACGCTTTGCAGGCGCTGAGTGCGGAGTTGGAGCAACGTGTACAAGACCGTACTGCAGAGCTACAGCGCCGCGAGGCAGAACTGGCGAACAAAGCCGCGCTGCTGGAGCTGGTGGTGAGCAACGTGAACCAGGGCATCAGCTACACCAATGCAGATCTGGTGATTGAGCTGTGTAACGACAAGTTCCGTGAATTGCTGGATCTGCCAGCCGAACTGTGCCAACCCGGCGTATCCTTTGTTGACCTGGCGCGTTTCAACGCCTTACGTGGGGAATATGGACCCGGAGACCCGGACACACTGGTGCAACAGCGCGTCGATGTTGCCATGCGCCATTTACCTTACTATTTTGAACGTATACGCCCAGGTGGTGACACCACGCTAGAGATTCTTGGTACGCCAACGCCAGATGGCGGCATGGTGACCACTTACATGGATATCAGTGAGCGCAAAGAAGCAGAAAACCGCATTCTTAAACTCAATGAAACACTGGAGCAGCGCGTGGCAGAGCGTTCCGTCGAGTTGCAGGCCACGCTGGAAACCCTGCAAACCTCACAAGAAGCTTTGGCACGCAGTGCTGCCAAAGCCACGCTCAGCACGCTGGTGGCCAGCGTCACGCATGAACTCAACACGCCCTTGGGCAATAGCCTGATTGCCGCCAGTACCTGTGGTGATTTGGCGCACCGGTTTGCGCAGCAGCTTGACATTGGCGCACTCAAACGTAGCGAATTAATTGACTTTGTAGCCCAGATGCGCGATGGCAGCCGCCTGGTGGAGCGCAGTCTGCACCGTGCAGTTGAGTTGGTCAAAACTTCAAGCAAGTGGCCGCAGACCAGGCCAGCGAGCAACGGCGCAGCTTTGATTTAATGGCCATGGTTACCGAGGTGGTTGAAACACTGTCCCCCAGTTTGAAGCGCTACCCCCAAGAACTGGTGGTGCAAGTGCCAGAGGGCATTGTTTTGGACAGCTACCCCGGTGCGCTGGGCCAGGTGCTCATCAATTTGATCAACAACGCCTACCTGCACGCCTTTGAAGGCCGTGGTGATGGACGTGTGGAAATTGCCGCGATAGATCTGGGTGAGCAAGTCGAAATACGTGTTTCCGACAACGGACTCGGGATGTCGCAAGCTAATCTGGCGCAGATGTTTCAGCCGTTTTTCAGCACCAAAATTGGACATGGTGGCACCGGATTGGGCACCACGATTGTGGAAAATCTGGTGAATGGTACGTTGGGCGGCAGTTTGCAGGTGGAGTCTGCAGTGGGAGCCGGCACGCGCTTCAAGATCCGATTACCCAAACAGGTACCGTCAACTTGACGGCCCCCACCCGTGCTTACTTCTGCTGGGCAGCCTTGGCCTTTTCCTTTTCCGCCGCCATGGCCTCCAGGCGCTTGACCATATCTTGTAAGCCTTCGGCCACAACCTTGACTTCGCCATCAGGTGTCTTGACGGTTACCAAGGTGTCGGAGGGCAAATCTCCTTTGCTGGGCGCGGTGCTCGCCGGTGCATCACCTTGGGGTGTGCTCATTTGAACGTTGGGGCTACCCTGTGCGCCGAGCGCGCCGACCACGGGTGAGGGCATAAACAACGAACTCAGCATGCTCAACATCAGACTGCCGACAATGCCCGTCACCATGGCCATGATCATGTAAGTGATCGATTTTTCAGGCGGATTCTTCATCAGCACGGGCAAGCCCTGGTACACCAGATACAGGGCATACAGACCGCCCACCAGGCTTAGAAAGCCCAGGCCGGGCATGGCGCCAAAGACACCGGCCAGCATGGCCGGTGTGCTGGCGTACACCGTGAGCTTGAGGCCGTTGATCAGGTTACTTTGTCCGCCAAAACTGGGGGCCAGCAGGTTGATGAACCAGCCCCACGCAAAAATCATAACTAGCGTCAGCACATATTGGCTGGCCATCAGGGCCAGGCCGCTGAGCACCGGCAGGCGCACGACGTCACCAAAGCTGCCAAAACCCAACACGCTCCAACCAATAAAGCTGGCCACAGCCGGAATCAGGGCCAGCGTGGCCAGGTAGGGGAAGAACAGCTTCGGCCAATCGGTTTTTCTTGTTCAATGATGGGCCAGGTGGGGCCGGGGTTGAGAACCATTGCGCGTGCGCGCTCTATCAGATCCATGGCAAAACTCGCTGTTGTAAAAGAAGAAATTAGTGGGTGCCCGTGCGCTGGAGCTTTTTGCGCACCAACTGGATATTGTTACGCAAGGCGTAGAGCTCTTCGGTGTAGGACAGCGGCACGCTGATTTTTTCGGCATGGCGATCCAATTGGTTGAGTTCTTCCAGTAGCGGTGCCGTATCGGTAGTGTCTTCGGCCCGGTTCTCCAGTTCGCGCAACTGCGCGTACCAGCGGAAGATGCGCGAGCGCACCCGAAAGGCATACAGTGGTGGAATCACCCGTGACAGCGGCAGCAGTACAGCCAGGATGATACCCATGGCCAGCCACATACGTTCCACCAAATTGGCCATCCAGAACGACAGGTAGCGTTGCAGCAATGGGGCTCCGCCCTGGATGCTGCGTTCAGCCTCTTGGGCCAGCGGCAGCTCGTTATTTTTGATGTTGGGAAACTCCCTGCGTGCTTGAACCAGCCGGCGCCACCGTGGATGGTGTTGCCCGCCAGGGCAAACAATTGCACCAGGGCTGGGTGTGTCTCGGTACGTGCCAGCAGCGTGGTGGTGGGTGCCACCAGGCGCACGTTGTGCGGTGGAATATTGGCTGCAAGGTCCACCACGCCGCGCGGCAGCACAGCTGGGCTTAAGAAGGAGAAGCGCCGTGAATAGGCCTCGCTCATGGCAAAGTCCATGAGCTTGATGCCCGGCGTCTGCAACAGCATCTGCACCAGGCTGGATTCGGGAGCAGACGCAAACACAATGGCATCCAGCTCACCTGCCAGCAGGGCTACGGTGGCGGGCGTCTGCCCCAGCTCGGATAGGGTGAGCTGCGCCGCGTCAATATGGTTGCTGCCGAGCAGCTTGGCCATGAGATTGGGAATGCCACTGCCGGGGGTGCCGACATTGACGCGCAGGCCTTGCAATTGTGTGAGCGACTCCAGGGTTTGGGGTGGTGTGGTGTTGGCTGGTGCGGCGGCTTCGCGGTAAAAAAGCCATACGGGTTCCAGAAACAGGCTACCCAGCGATTCCAGGCCGGCATCGGCTGGATCGTCGGCTTGTGTGGTTCCACCGCGCACAAAGCCCAGATCGGCCTTGCCTTCGCGCAACAAGCGCAGGTTGTCGGCAGAGCCCTCAGAGGGCAGCAGTTTCACGGTGATACCGTCTTTGGCCAAGAGCTCCGCGTAGCGCTGACCAAAAGCCTCGTAGGCGCTTTGTTCCGGGCCAGTGGCCAGCGTGACATGCTTGGGTGGGTTGGGGTCCAACCACCAATAAGCTAGCCCCAGCAGGGACACGGCCAAGACGACAAAGGGGCCAACGGAAACCAGCAGGTCCCGCAGCGACAACAGGGTGTAACGAATAGTTTGACTCACGGCGCGACCTTAGCACGCCTGTGGTGGCGCGGCGCCGTGTTCAGTGTGTGGGGGCGGGTGTTTTGTCGGGAAAATCGCAGACCGCGCTGACGCCACATTGCCAGCACTGCGGTTTGCGTGCCTGGCAGACGTAGCGGCCATGCAGGATTAGCCAGTGGTGAGCATCCACCATGCAGCGTGCAGGAATGCGGCGCAGCAATTGCTGTTCTACCACCAGCGGTGTCTTGCCCGGGGCTAGCCCCGTGCGGTTGGAGACGCGAAAGATATGCGTATCCACCGCCATGGTGGGCTCGCCAAAGGCCACGTTGAGCACCACGTTGGCAGTCTTGCGGCCCACGCCCGGCAGGGCCTCCAGCGCATCGCGCGTGCGCGGCACCTGGCCACCATGCAGATCCACAAGCATGCGGCAGGTCTGCATCAGGTGTTTGGCCTTGCTGTGGTACAGGCCGATGGTCTTGATATACGACTCCAGGCCATCCAGACCCAAGTCGAGGATGGCCTGCGGCGTGTTGGCCACCGGGTAGAGCTTGCGCGTAGCTTTGTTGACGCCGACATCGGTGGCCTGTGCGCTGAGTAACACGGCGCACAGTAACTCGAAAACGCTGGTGTACTCCAACTCGGTCACCGGCGCCGGGTTGGCCGCCTGAAGCGTGGCAAAGAAGATTTCGATCTGGGGCGCTTGCATGGGCACGCAAGTCGGCCAGCTCCAACCGACCCGAAGCAGACATCGCGACCACCAAACTAAAGACCTGGTAGCCGACGTTCATGTAGAGAGCGAATTTTTCCGCAAAAGCTCGGTATCCGCTCGGCGTACCTTCAATATGGGTTTCGTATAGTTGCGTACTTACTTCGCCGCTTACGCTCTCAGCGGGGAATTCAAAGCAAGGCCAGCTTGTGTGCACGCGCAACGGCAGCGGTTCGACTTTTGACGTCAAGTTTTTCGTAAATATTGTGCAGATGCCACTTCACAGTCGCCTCACTCAAAAAAAGCTCCTTGGCGATTTGCTCGTTGGACATACCGACTTCTATCAACGCAACCAGCCGCTGCTCCTTCTTCGTCAAGACCTTTTGCTCGGCCTTGGTATCGGGCACCTCACCTTGATGCTCCGCGAGGTCGAACTTTTTCCGGGCCACCAAATCAAGTAAAACAGTCTCAAGTTGGCCGCCTGAATCGGCATAGTCGGTCTGAGGGTGCTGACTCCGGTGACCTCTCAAGAACTTCAGCAACTGCAGCAAGTCCGGACACATCTGATACAGACAATAGAGGCTTCCGCCTCCCCTGTACAAGTCAAAGGCTCGGTCCAACTCTCTGGCCGCCTCTAGGCTTTTTCCGTCTTTCCACAGGGCAACCGATTTGAGGGCATGCATGACTATCGAGTCGCTGAGGCGGAGTGACGCAGATCCAAAAGTTCTTTGCAAATGTTGCAAGTGCCTGCGAGCCTCCTTGGTTCGATTTTCAGCGAGTAAGGCACGGATTTCCAGCAGACGAATGGGTTGATCCCCCTCGCGCTCTGGATTGCTTGCACCGCTGCTGAGGCCGTGTCTTTCTAAGGCGATCGAAGCGCCCGACGGGTCTCCGGTGTTCAGGCGCAAGGCGATCTCCTCCTGCGCCAGTAGGTTATGCAACCTCGGCTTCTGCAGTTTCAGCGCAAGGTCTTGCCCCTGTAAGAGCGTTCGTATCGCTTCCCCGCCATTCCCCGCCCACTCTTGTGCCCTGGCCTGCCCACGGATGGCCAAAAACATGGGCTCTACCCCACCAAATGAACCGGGGAACGACTTGGACTTTTCAGCCAATTCCGCAGCGCGATCGAAATTCCCCAAGTGTGAGGCAATTTCAGCCTCGAGCAAGTTAGAGAGATCATTGAGGTACTGAACGGGGGAATCTTCAGCACATTTCTCAAGCCGTTCACTTTGCTCCTGGGCCGATGAAAGCCTTCCCATTTCGAGTTCCGCCAGTCCGAGCAGGAAACATGCCCAGCCTGTGGCGTACTCAGATTCGGCCCGTATCCCTTGCAACTGCGCGGTTGACGCTGCTGCAGCACAGGCAAAAAAATCACGCCTTGAAAAATGGCAGTACGCCGTGCAGTTACCGATTGAGGCGTGCAAGAACGAATCGTCATCCGGTATCTCAAGCATGAGCGTCAGACTGGCCTTCAAACTCGCATCAAGATGGTCCGATGCCGCATCGACAACCGCGAGTGTGACACGCGCAATTTGGTTCCAATGAATGCGTTCGGTCGCGTTCAGGTTCAGCGGATTGGCATCTTGGTCCGCAATACGATCTATTGTCTGCTCAGCCAGCGCTCGTGCTGCGAGGTTGCGTTGAGAAAATGCCAAAGACCATGCATGACTCAAAAGAATCTCTGGACGGCTGTTTTGATGCCGTTCGGGCAACCGCCTCATCCATTCAAGGATGGTGAAATGGTCCCCCTTCTTTTGCGACAGTTCCATCGCATGCGTGGCGATCAGCCCCGTAGCTCGCGAGTAGTCGCCCCCATCCAGTGCGTACTGGATTGCCTCGGTGGTCTTGCCTTTTTTCTCACACCATTCAGCGGCCAGTTCACAGGTCCTGCGATGGCGATCTCGGTCGGATCTTTGGAGCTCAGATTGAAGAAACTCACCGAACAAGTGGTGGTAGCGGTACCAAGTACCATTTCTGTCCAGCGGAACGAGAAACAGCTTGCTTCGATCTATGACCTCCAAAGTAGCTTGGCTGTCGTCGCCTTCGATCACCAGATCACACAATTCAGCACACATTCTCCGCAATGGCGATGTCAACAGAAGGAAGGATTTGACTTCTGGGGGCAGGTGTCTGAACACGCAGTCCAGGAGGTAGCGCGCCAAGTCTTTGTCTCTCCCTGAAAAGCTGTCAATTAGTTCGCGCGCCGGACCCTGGTGATTCTGCAGGGCAAGAGCAGCCAGCTGCAAACCAGCCATCCAACCTTCTGTGGTTGACCCCAAGGCCTCCAGATCGCTCGCGCTCAAGTCGAGTCGATGAACTTGCTTTAGCAGTGCCTCGATGCTGGCAGGGTCCAGATTGATGGCGTCTTGTTCAACTTCCTCCAGCCAACCCGAAACCTTGAGCCGAGAAAACTCCAAGGGAGGCGTAGTTCTGCTCGCGATCACAACCCTAAAGTTAGGCGGCAAATGTGCGAGAAAACGATCGATGAAAGCCAGCAAATCCGGATGTGTAATGTGCTGAAAATCGTCAAGGAACAGGGTACACAGATGGGGGACGGCCGACATTCTTCCTATCAAACGGTCGAACAATGCCCCCATGTCGTGATTGGGATTGCCACGCAACCGCGCCAGTTCGCTTTGAGCCAACGCCGGGTCAAACGATTTGAGCGCATAAACTAAGTAGGCCGCAAATACGGGGGGTGCGTTGTCTTCCGCATCCAGGCTCAACCAACATGCCCGATCCCCTTGGCGCACAACAGCACTACATAACTCGGCCAAGAGCGTCGACTTCCCGGAACCCACCGCCGCGACCACTGACAGTACCTTTTTGCGCCGACCAGCAGCAAGAAAGCTCTTAATCAGCGGCAGCCGGGAAATGTTGTTCCCGCCAAATTCAGGCGAAAGGACTTTCGTCGCGATCAGGCTTTCAGGAACGGCAATGGCGGAAAAGGTGGGCAAATTCAATTCCATTCGGTGTTGTAACGGCGACGGCAGAAAGGCCATCCAAAAGCCCGTGTCGTGGCATCACTTCAAAGCACCCCTGTATCGCGCTGAAACGCCCATCGTGATGCCTGCATTATTCACCTTGGCGCGAGCGATCAGGCATAGGCCGACGGCGCTCTCTGGCCCGACATGATCAAGGCCATTTTTTGGTGATCAATCTCAAGCACATCTCCGCCGTTGTGGGCAAAGCGGCGCCAGGCGATCTGAATGCTGTTTTGGTCGCACGTCACCTTGGGGTGTGTACGGGGGTGGTAATTTTTTTGGAACACCGGCAGAGCATTGTTGAGCAACTTCAATAACATCTTTGCGCAGAAACCCATGGTCGATAGGGCTTTGAAGGGGTTGCTGAGCCAGCCCTCAACGTGCGCCATGTGGGTATAGGTCTTGGTCGTTTCCCAGGCGATGTGGCTGAGTGCCTTGACGATCATCCACTTGCGGTAGAGCTCATCGTCGCCATAAAGATGCTGGTACACCTCGAAGGCCACAGCGCCGTGCTCAACTTCTTCCACTTGGTGCCACACCCACATGGCCTTCATGACCGGATCGGAGTCAGCCAACCACTCATCGTAGTTGTCCAAAATGATGAGGCCTGCAAGGAAGGTAAACGTCTCGTATCCGGCCGTAAATCCCACCAACTTTTTAAGGGTGTCAGTTTTGGCATGATTCGAAAAATATGCCTTGGCGCCTTCTTCATATTGAGCCAGCTTGGGATAGCGTTTTGCGAGAGCTTTGTTCAGATGAATGAAGTTCTTGGCGTGATGGGCTTCCTGGCCGATGATGCTGGAGACATCGCGCAACAATGCATCACCTTGAATCTCATCTTTGGCCCGGCCCATGGCGCGGATGAGGTAACGCTCAAAATATGGTACGTGCACGCCAAGCGCGTTGATGAAGACAGAAAACTGAGGGCTTGATCGGCTCCAGACCGGATCGAGGGTGGCCAATTTCGATCTGTCGAATTCCAAAGGGCGTACTGGGAACTGATCCATTGGGTGCGCTTGCACGTCGGTCATGTTTGTCTCCTGATGAGTGAGGTTTTGACCTGTCCGGCCTTGATGATCAAGAGACGCAGTCGGACAGTTTCTGAGCCACATCGGCCAACCTAGGCTTGTCGAGCAAAGCTTTTTCTGCGATCAGCTTTCGGGCTTGCATGTGATCTTGAACGCGGTTCACGCTGTCCACTGCGATGAGCCGGCCGGCGCTCAGATAGCAGACACTGAATGAGCGGCTTTGGAGGTCACCGCGGACAATTTTTTCGTCATATCCGATCGATAGGCCGACCGCTTGGAACTTCTGGTCGTACTGATCGGACCAGAACCAAGGCACCACGTTGTAGGGCCGCCGTTGACCAACCAAGGTTGCCGCCGCCACACGGGATTGATCGACTGCGTTCTGGACCGATTCGAGACGCAAGCGTCTGCCTGCGTAGGCACTCGGGTGATTGGTGCAATCGCCTGCCGCCACGATGCTGGGGTCTGAGGTGCGCGCGAATTCATCGACAAAAATGCCGTTGTCGCAATGCAGCCCGCCCTCCTGGGCCAGTTCGACATTGGGCACCATGCCGATGCCCGTGAGAACGCAATCCGCCAAGAGCCTTGATCCGTCTTTCAAGACGACTTCACTGTACTGCCCCCCGTGGGAAATTTGGGTAACTTGTGCGCCCGTTCGGATGTCCACCCCGGACTCTCGATGGGTGCGTTCGAAAAAGCGGGACACTTCGGGAACAGTGACGCGGGACAGCACATGAGGCGACGCCTCCAGCAAAGTGATGTGCAGTCCGGCTTTGTTTGCTGAAGCCGCTGCTTCTAATCCAATGAAGCCGCCACCGATCACGACGAGCTTCTTGCCAGGAAGCCAGAACGGCCGGAGGCGATCGGCATCGGCCAGGGTTCGCAAAGGCAGCACATTGCTTGCGTCGGCACCCGGCATCGACATTGGTCGGTTGCGCCCACCGGTGGTTAGCGCGAGTTGGCCGTAGCTGATTTCAAGACCCGACACCAGCCTCACGGTCTGGGCTGTGCGGTCGATCGAGTCGACAGTGTCATCCGCCAGAAATTCGATGTTCAAATCGCGCATTCTTTCAGCGCTCAACAACGTCAACTGCTCGGTCGTCGAAGCACCCATCAAGTAGGTCTTGGAAAGAGGCGGGCGCTGGTAAGGCACTCGACCCTCATCGCCGAGCAAAAGTACCGACCCCTCGTACCCGAGTTTGCGCAACTCGATGACCAATGTGCTGCCCGCGTGACCGGCTCCGATCACGACGATGCCTGCTGTTCTGGTGACAGGGTTCATATCGGCTCCTTGCACAAAGTGGCACTCAGGCCGGTTGCCCGACGTGGAAGATGCAACCATTGAGTTGCGGGGTCACCTTGATCTGGCAGGCCAGTCGATGCGATGCGATCGATACGCCCAGGCCATCAATGAGCTCCAACTCATTTTCGCCGGGCGGCGGCAAGCCTGCCAAAGTGGATTCGTCGACCCGGGTCAGGCAGGTTCCACAGGCGGCATTGCCCCCGCAGTCGCCGTCGATACCATGAACCAGATTCCCTTTGGCCACCAACATGAGGGTGGTGCCAACCTCGGCTCTGATTTCGTGCTGTTTTCCAGATGTGTCCATGTAGGTGAGATCTACGTGCGAGATTGCGTTCGATGCGTGTGTCATGTCGATGTTCCTGATAACAGCTGAAGGTGCCCACAGAGAGAGGGGTCGGGGGACGTCAAACCTCATTCGGTAGGAGTGGTGGCCTAAGCGTTGGCGGCAACTTCACCCAGCAAATGATTGGCGTACTGCTGCCGCAATTCGCCCTTGAGCATTTTTCCGGTGGCGCCGAGCGGAATACTGGACACAAAGACAACGTCGTCTGGTGTCCACCACTTGGCAATCTTTCCTTCAAAGAAGTCGAGCAATGCTTGTGCGGTGACTTCGGCGCCCGTCTTTTTCACCACGATCAACAGGGGGCGCTCGTCCCATTTGGGGTGGCGTGCCGCTATGCATGCGGCCGTGGCAACGGCCGGGTGGGACATGGCAATGTTCTCCAGATCAATTGACCCGATCCACTCGCCGCCCGACTTGATGACGTCTTTGCTGCGATCTGTGATTTGCATGTAACCGTCGGCGTCGATTCGGGCGACGTCACCGGTGGGAAACCACCCATCCACCAAAGGGCTGCCTCCTTCGTCCTTGAAGTAAGCGCGCAAGACCCATGATCCACGCACCATGAGATCGCCCACGCTTTGGTCATTCCAGGGAAGTTCGGCGCCTTCCCTGTCAACGATTTTCATCTCGATCCCGAACACGCCACGACCTTGCTTGGCCTGCACGGCATGATGTTGCGCTTTGGGCAGATGCAGATGTTTGCCTTTAAATGCACTGGTGGTGCCCAAAGGACTTGTCTCCGTCATGCCCCATCCCTGGATCACTTGCACGCCGTAGTCTTCATCAAAACTGCGGATCATTTCCAGAGGGCAAGCGGAACCCCCAATGATGGTGCGTGTCATCGTGGAGAAGCCCAGTCTATGGCTCTCGGCGTGTCCCAAAAGACCTTGCCAGACGGTCGGTACGCCTGCCGAAAGCGTGACGCCTTCCGACTCAATCAACTCAAAAAGCGATTTGCCATCCAGCCAGGGGCCGGGCAATACCAATTTGGCGCCCACCATGCATGCCATATAGGGCAGACCCCAGGCGTTGACATGAAACATCGGCACGACCGGCAGGATGGTGTCTTTGGCTGAACCGAGCAAGGCATCTGGCAGGGCTGCGGCGTAACAGTGCAGCACTGTTGAGCGGTGGCTGTAGAGAACGCCTTTGGGGTTCCCGGTCGTGCCAGAGGTGTAGCAAAGTGACGAGGCGCTGGTTTCGTCCAAATCAGGCCACTGAAAACCATCCGTTTCAGCGTCCAGCAAGTCTTCGTAGCAATGAAGATTGGGCAGGCTGTGTGCCTCCGGCATATGGGCTCGATCGGTCAGTGCCACATAGGTCTTGATGCTCTGGTTGCGTTGAGCGAGTGCTTGCACTTGTGTCAGGAAGCTCAAGTCAAAAAACAGAATTTGATCATTCGCGTGATTCGCGATGTAGGCCATTTGATCGGCGTGCAAGCGCGGATTGAACGTGTGCAACACGGCCCCAGAGCCCGACACCGCGTAGTACAACTCGAGATGCCTATGGTGGTTCCAGGCCATGGTTCCACACAGGTCCCGGGTTCGACGCCGAGTGTGCTGAGCGCCTTGGCCATCTGGCGCGCCCTTGCTGCCATGGTCTTGAAGGTTTGCCGGTGGATGTCGCCTTCGATCTGTCGCGAAACAACCCACTGATCCCCATGGTTGCGTTCCGCGTGGACCAGCAGCGAAGAGATCAGCAGCGGTTGGTGCATCATTTCGCCGTGCATGGGTCAGCCTCCCATCAGTGAGGTCACCAGGCGCCCCAGCCGGCCGTAAGGTGGGTACAAGAGCTTCAGGCCCGTGAAACGGCCCATTCCGCGCTGCGTGAATACCGACTTGAGGTGCGAGAAGGTCTCAAAACCTTCCTTGCCGTGGTAGCGGCCGAATCCACTGGCGCCCACGCCACCAAAGGCCATGTCGACTTGCAGGAACTGCAGCATCACGTCGTTGAATGCGACGCCGCCAGACAGCGATTTCTTAAGCACAGACTCGCGCTGATTCGACGAATGGCCAAAGTAATAGAGTGCCAATGGATGTTCGCCCTGCTTCACGAGGCGCAAAGCGTCGTCCAACCCATCGTGTTCGAGAACGGGCAAGACCGGGCCAAAGATCTCCTCTTGCATGAGCGCTGAATCCCTGTTCGGATTGAGCACAAATGTGAGGGGGAATTTCCGGCGCCGGTTGTGCTCAGGGGTTGTGGGTTCGCAAACCCTGACTTCTGCACCCGCGCGCTTGGCGGCGTCAACCAAACCCGTTAGGCGACTGTGGCCGCGCTCATCAACGATGGATGTGTATTGGTCCGACAAAGCGCCTTGGGGGAAGTTGGCGTGGTAGTGCCGGGTCATCGCCTCGACAAAAGCAGCCGTCTGCCCTTTTGGCACCATGACGTAGTCGGGTGCCACGCAAGTTTGAGCCGCGTTGAAGGTCTTGCCCCACAGTATCCTTTTGGCGGCTTCGTCCAGTTCGTAGTCGCCGTCAACGATGGCCGGGCATTTGCCACCGAGCTCCAACGTGACAGGCGTCAGGTTTTGGGCCGCAGCGGACATGACCATGCGTCCGACCCTCGAGGAGCCCGTGAACAAGAGGTGTCCAAACGGCAAACTGGAAAAATGCGCAGATTCCTTGGCTTCACCACCCAGAACAGCCAGTTCGTTGACGTCAAAGAACTGCTTGGCGAGATTTGCCAGGGCCTGGCCGGTCGCCGGGCTCAGTTCCGACATCTTGATCATGACCCGATTGCCCGCGGCCAAAGCAGACACCAAAGGCACTAACGCCAGGTTCACGGGGTAGTTCCATGGCGCCATGATGCCCACCACGCTAAGCGGCTGCGCTATCACTTGATTGCTGGCCGGCAGAAACCAGATCGTGGCTTGGCGTCGGGAGGGGCGCATCCACCGGCGAACTCTGGCGATGGCATAGTCGATCGCCGTAATGGTGCCTGCGATCTCCGCAATACGAGACTCGTCTGGCGAACGGTGACCAAAGTCCTGTGAAACAGCCGCGACGATGATTTCACTGCCCTGCTCCACCATTTTTCGCAGACGTACCAACCGGTCCAAGCGAACGTCGAGCGTAGGAAATGGTTCAAGGGAAAACGCCTCTTGTTGCGCCTCGAACACCTGCGTCATGTGCGCAACTGCGGTACTCTCCAGCGCGTCGTGTTCCGTTTGACTTTCAATCATGATGCGCTCCCGATCCGGCCGCTGGACGCGTCCATTGGGGTGGCGCGAAGCACCACAATCAACGCCGCTGCCAACGTGAAAATGCCGATAAAAGCAGGGAAGAAGGCGAACAGCGCTGGCAGATTCACATCGCCTAAGCGGTTGGAGTGCACCGTTACGCCATGGTTCGGTGCAAACATGCTAAACAGATAGAAGCAGAAGTTGCCCCACACCGCCACGATGGTTCCCCAGCCCAGCACGGAGGCGCTCAAGTTTGAAACAGCATAAAACCGCAGCACCAGTCCAAGCAAAATGGCCATCATGCCGTTCATCAGCATGCCCGTGTGCACCATGCGCCACCCCTGAATTGAACCAGGGATTTCAAGCCCAAAGAACACTGGGATGGGCGACAACGAAATGCCGCCGATCATGGCAAAAATCATGCCAAATCCGCCTGCCATTCCAATCAGCATGGCGACAGCACCGTTCTTGATCAAGCGATTTGAGTTTTGGTATTTCACGTTGTCTCCAGTTGTTATGGTTGAAGTCCTGCCACCCACCGAAACGCAGGATTTCCTGCGCTACTGCGTGGAGAGTCAAACCGTCATGACAGCCCGGGCGGTGCCGTCATGAGAAAAATTGTAGGAGGAATGACCGACTCTGAACCCCATCGAAAGTTGGGTTTTTGCGGTCCGGATGTGGAATTGAGATGAACGACTCGGGTCTTCAGTTTGAGAGCGACCAGAAGCCCTGCTATACCGAAGGAGGCTTGAGAACATAGGGCTGTGCCAGAGACCGGTCAGTCACGAATGGCAGGACATGGCCCATTCCTGAAATACAACCGCCCAACCTGACAGTCGGCAATTGCAGCGTTCCAGTCCTAGAGTCAGCTGCCGCAAGCCCCCTGCCGCAGGCAAAGGCGGTAGTGGAGCTCGCGTCCCGGTGAACGTGGGGCGAACCATTCAGGCCAGGTGGCGCAGTTCCCGCAGAGCTACGGACACTGGGGCCAGGTCTGCCGCTTGTGTGCTGATGGTGGTCAGCAAACTGTGAAGGCGTTCGATGGCCTGGCTGTGTTGCGTGTGCCATGTGGCCACATCTTCCTTGCGGGAGAGCTGGCCCAGCGTGATCTGGCGGGCAATGGAATACACATCATCACGCGCGCTGCCACGAGCCTGGGTTTGCCACAGGGTGTCGGTTGGCAGGCGGTTGATCTGGGTACGCCATTCGGTCAGGCCCAGTTCTGCGTCGATGGCAAAGTAGGCGCGTGCAGCCTGCTCCAGACTGGTGTTGGCGCTTTGGGCCAGGTCTACCAGATCCAGTGCCGGGAAGATGAATTCCAGCGCTGTCAGGTTCTGCGCCAGTTCGGCTTCGACTCCGGCCGTGACCAGCACATCAGTCGCTTGCTGCCAGGCCGCCTGTGCAGTAGCGGGCAACCAGACGGACAGGTTCTGGCGCATTTCGCGTGCCGCTGGCTGGTAGCGCTGGATCAGTGTGGGCAAGTCAGTTCCCTCGGCGCGGATGCGCAGCATCCAGCGTGAGGCACGTTGCGCTATGGCAATCAACTTGGTCAGCAGGTCGAGTTGCAGGCTGGCGTCCACCTTGTAGTCCAGCGCATCGATCTGGTCCCACAGGGCTTCGAGGTCAAAGATTTCACGGGCCAGGGTGAAGGCGCGAATCACGTCGGGTGTGTTCGCGCCAGCTTCGGTCGCGATGAAGTTGACAAAGGTCGCCCCGGTGCGGTTGAGCACGGTGTTGGTGATGAAGGTGGCGATGATTTCGCGCTTCAATGGATGGGCGGCAATGGCAGGGCCAAACTTCTGCGTCAACACCTGCGGGAAATAGGCCTTGAGCGCGCGGCTGAAGAATGGATCATCCGGCAGGTTGCTGGCCACCAGTTCGTCATACGCGGCCATCTTGGCATAGGCCAGTACCACGGCGTTTTCAGGACGAGTCAGGCCTACCTTGCGGGCGCGGCGCTTGGCGATTTCGTCATCGGTTGGCAGGAACTCAATGGCGCGGTTGAGGCGTTTGCTGCCTTCAAGCCAGTGCATCAGGCGCTGCTGGCCGTCCAGTACATACATCGGACGGTGTGTGGCAATGTCCAATGCCTGAGGCTGGTAATAGTTGTCTTGCAGTACCAGGTGGCCCACCTCGTCGGTCATGGACGCCAGCAAGTCGTTGCGTTGTTTCAGGGTCAGGTCGCCGGCTTCCACCACGCCGCCCAGCAGGATCTTGATATTGACTTCGTGGTCGGAGCAGTCCACACCGGCCGAGTTGTCAATGGCGTCGGTGTTGATGAGTCCGCCTTTTTGTGCGTACTCAATGCGACCGTTTTGCGTGCAACCCAGGTTGCCACCTTCGGCCAGAACCTTGCAACGCAACTCGGCACCATTGACGCGGAACGCGTCTCCGGCCTTGTCACCGACTTGCGCATGGGTCTCAAAGCTGGCTTTCACATAGGTGCCGATGCCACCGTTGTACAGCAGGTCGACAGGTGCTTGGAGAATGGCCTTGAGCAGCTCGACCGGTGGTAGTTCTTCGGCGTCGATACCGATAACGGCACGGGCTTCTGGGCTGAGCTTGATGGACTTGGCGCCGCGTGGGAAAACGCCGCCGCCTTGCGAAATCAGGCTCTTGTCGTAATCGTCCCAACTTGAGCGCGGCAAATTGAACAGACGTTTGCGCTCGGCAAACGAGCGCGCTACATCGGGTGTCGGGTCGATAAAGATATGGCGATGGTCAAAGGCCAGCACCAACTTGATTTGTTCGGACAGCAGCATGCCGTTGCCAAACACGTCGCCCGACATGTCACCGATACCCGCCACCGTGAAGGGCGTTGTTTGTGTGTTGTGGCCCAGGCTGCGGAAATGGCGCTTGACAGACTCCCAGGCGCCACGGGCGGTTATGCCCATCTTCTTGTGGTCGTAACCAACCGAGCCGCCTGAGGCAAATGCATCGCCCAGCCAGAAACCGTAGTCGGCGGACACGCCATTGGCAATGTCGGAGAAGCTGGCCGTGCCTTTGTCGGCGGCTACCACCAGGTAGGGGTCGTCCACGTCATGGCGCACTACGTGCAGTGGTGGCACCACGGTGCCCTTGACGATGTTGTCGGTAATGTCCAAAAGACCCGAGAGGAACAATTTGTAGCAGGCAATGCCCTCGGCCATGAAGGCGTCGCGGTCGCTCGCTGGGGGGGCATTTTTGAGCACAAAACCGCCCTTGGAACCCACCGGCACGATGACCGTATTTTTGACCTGCTGGGCCTTGACCAAGCCCAGAACTTCGGTACGAAAGTCTTCGCGTCGATCGGACCAGCGCAGGCCGCCACGGGCCACCTTGCCGCCGCGCAGGTGCACGCCTTCGACTCTGGGTGAATACACCCAAATTTCAAACAGGGGTTTGGGCTCGGGAACACCGGGTACTTCGCGCGGATTGAGCTTGAAGCTGAGGTAAGGTTTGGCGCTGCCTGTAGATGTGGTCTGCCACAGGTTGGTGCGCAAGGTGGCCTGCACGGTGGCGACAAATTGGCGCAGGATACGGTCTTCGTCCAGGCTGGCAACCTGACCCAAGGCAGTGTCTATGCGCTGCTTGATTTGCTGTTGCGCCGCAGTGCGATCCCCGGTTTGCGCAGGGTCGAAGCGGGCCATGAACAGTTCGACGATGGACTGCGCAATGCTGGCGTTCTTGGCCAAAGTTGCTTCGATGTAGCTTTGGCTGAAGGCAAAGCCCAATTGTTTGAAGTAACGGGTGTAGGCGCGCAGGACCGATATGGCACGTGCGTCCAGGGTGGTGACCAGTACCAGTCGGTTCAGGTCGTCGCTTTCCACCTCACCGCGCCAGGCTTTGGCAAATACGGATTCGAAGCGATCTTTGACGGTGGCGAGATCGGTGTTGGGCGGCAGTTGCAGGCCCAGGTCGTGGATCCACAGCGTCTGGTCATTGTTGCCAATGCGGTAGGGGTGCTCGTCCAGCACGCGTGCGCCCATTCGTTCGAGCACTGGCAGGGAGTCGGACAAGGCCACTTTGGCCGTGTTGTAGATTTTGAAGCGCAGTGTGCCCGGGACGGCGTCCAGTGGGCGGTATAGCTTGACGGCCAGAGGCGCGTCGGCAGACAGGGCCGCCAACATGTCGGCGTCTTCGGCGGCGACCTGGGCCGAGAAGTCTTCGCGGTAGGCCGTGGGGAAGGCTTCGGCAAAACGGTGTGCCATGGCCAGGCCGGGGCCTTCGCCATGGGCTCGCAACAGTTCGGTGGTGCAATCGTCTTCCCAGCGCTGGGTCAGGCGGGCGATGCGGGCTTCCAGGGCAGCCAGACTGACGTTCTGGGGTGCGTGGTCTTTGGCGCGCACCAGGTAGTGAATACGGGCCTGTGGACTGTCGGTCAGCATGGGTGTGAATTCGATGGACTGTCCATCGAGCGCTGCCATCAGTTCATTGCCGATCTTGACACGCAATTCAGTATTGAAGCGTTCGCGTGGCACAAACACCAAGGCCGAGGTAAAGCGCCCAAACGGGTCGCGGCGCAGGAATAGGCGGGTGCGTTGGCGCTCCTGCAGGCGCAGAATGCCAATGGCATGGTCGCTCAGGGTGGCGGTATCTATCTGGAACAGCTCGTCACGCGGGTACACATCCAAAATGGATTGCAGGGATTTGGCTGCATGGCTTTCGGGCACCACGCCAGCGGCTGCCATTACGGCGGCAACACGGCTGCGTACCTGGGGAATCTCGCCCACGGGCGCCGAGTAGGCGGCGGCGGTGTACAGACCCAGGAAGCGCGCCTCACCAATCACCTGGCCGCCTGCGTCAAAGCGCTTCACGGCAACATAGTCCAACCAGGCCGGGCGGTGTACCGTGGCCCGCGTCATGGCTTTGGTCACCAGCACCAGTTCGTTGGATTCCAGCAGGGCCACGGCTTCAGCCGGCAGATGGGTCTCCAGGGTGTGAACCGGGCCGCGCAAAATGCCCAGACCGGTTTCGGGCTTGGCTACCAGACTGACCCTATCGCCTTCGCGCTTGAGTTCATAGTCACGGGCGCCCAGGAAGGTGAAGTGGCGGTCTTCCAGCCAGCGCAGAAAATCGACGCCTTCCTGACGGTCGGTGGGCGACAGTGAAGAACTGGTTGCCTCAGCGGCCATGGCCTGCGCGCGCTCCAGCATGGCGCGCCAGTCTTGCACAGCGGCACGCACGTCACTCAACACTTGTTCCAATTCATCAACCAGGGCCTTTTGTTCGTCGGCGCTCACAATCCGGTCGCATTCCACCTGAATGAGGGACTCCACTGGGTCAGTGCGCCCGGCGGCACTGGCGGCAGCAGCGCTGCTGACGGTGAGTACTTTGCCCGTGGCATCGCGGGTGATGCTGAGCAAGGGGTGAACAATCCAGTGGGCTGTGCGGTTGTTGCGGTTGATGGCCATGGTGACCGAATCCACCAGAAAGGGCATGTTGTCGTTGACGATCTGTACCACCGTGTGATCGCTGACAAAACCGTCTTCAGCCAGTGTGGGGTTGAAGACCCGGATGCGCGCTGTATTAGCAGCGCGGGGTGCATCCAGCAGACGCCAATGTGCGTTGGCAATGGCAAACAAAGTGACGGGGCCACGGGCTTGCAGTTCGTCGGGGTCGGTGTTTTCGAAATAGGCAGCGACGAAATCGGTGATTCGACTGGAAGCCGGACCTGCGTGTTCCCGGGTATAGGACAGCAGCTCGGCGAGCGCGGTAATGGTCATTGTGTGCTCCTGGATATCTTTTGGATGTGGCGGATTCTAGGCCTGCACCCGGTGCTTGAGTCGGTCTTTCTACTGGCAGTCATGGACTTATGCAAGAGTCGCATTACGCTCAAGCGGTACCATCGCTGCATTGCCATTTCATTCAACCCACGCCATGCCACTTCAATTCGCAACCCGTCTGAACAATGTAGAAACGTCCGCCATCCGCGAGCTATTCAAGCTGCTGGGCAAGCCCGGCATCATCAGCTTTGCTGGCGGCTTTCCCGACCCGGCCATGTTTGATGTGGACGGTATCCGCGAGGCCGTCAACGCCGCGCTAAGCACCGAGCCCGGTGCAACTTTGCAATACGGCGCCACTGAAGGGCACTCCCCGTTGCGTGAACAACTGGCAGCCTTTATGGCGAGCAAGGGGTGTAACGACGTAACGGCCGAGGACCTGATCGTTACCACTGGCAGCCAGCAGGCGCTGGACCTTCTGGGCAAGACCATGATCAGCCCCGGCGACAAGGTGATTGTGGAAGGCCCCACTTTTTTGGCCACGATTCAGTGCTTCCGTCTGTATGGCGCAGAGCTGATCAGTGCCCCGATAGACGCCCATGGCGTGCAAACCGACACACTGGAAGCCTTGATCGCCGAACACAAGCCCAAATTTGTCTACCTGATCCCCACCTTCGGCAACCCCAGCGGTGCCATGTTGAGCCTGGAGCGCCGGAAAAAAGTGCTGGAACTGGCGGTGAAGTACCAGACCCTGATTGTGGAAGACGACCCCTATGGCGATTTGTACTTCAACGCCGCACCACCGCCCAGTCTGTTGGCACTGAGCGCCGATGTGCCCGGCAGCCGCGCGTTGCTGGCCCACTGCGGCTCCTTGAGCAAGGTGCTGAGCCCTGGGCTGCGTGTTGGCTGGATGATTGCCCCGCCCGAGCTGCTGGCCAAAGCCACTATGTGCAAGCAGTTCAGCGATGCCCACACCAGCACCTTCGCGCAGGCTACCGCCGCGCAATACCTCAAGGCTGGGCGCATGCCAGACACGCTGGCCCATGTTCGGAAGGTATACGCCGAACGTGCTCTGGCCATGGGCAGCGCGCTGCGCAGAGAGCTGGGTGATGCGATTGATTTTGTCCAACCGCAAGGCGGCCTGTTTGTGTGGGCACGTTTGACCGGGGCCGGTGGCAAGCTGATTGACGGCGGCGAGTTGGCCAAGAGGGCGATTGAGAAGGGCGTGGCCTTTGTACCGGGTGCCCCGTTTTATGCGTCCAACCCCGATCTGTCGACCCTGCGCCTGAGCTTCGCGACGGCATCGGTCGAAAAGATTGAAGAGGGCGTCGGGCGTTTGGGTGCGGCGCTGGTCGCATGAAGCACAGCGTAGAACGCGGCAAGTTCGTGCTACATCGGTGGATGAAGACACTGCTCGGCCAAACTCCTTGGCCTAGTGGACTGCCCGTGGTGACCCAGGGCTTTGCCGGCGAAGCCATCAACGAGCCTGGGCCCAACCCTGAGACTCCTTTGGTTTCGGTGGTCATGCCGGTTTACAACGCGTGCCGTGTCAATAAACAGTTTCTGATCAAGGCGCTGGACAGCATCGCCAACCAGACCTACAAAAACGTCGAGTTGGTCATTGTTGACGATGGCTCTACCGACGAAACCCATGCGGTCTGCCAGGACTATCTGAAGGCCCACCCAGAGCTGCGGGTGCAGTACCTCAGGAAGGCCAATGGCGGGCAGTCCTGCGCGAGGAACTTTGGTGCACGGGCCAGTCAAGGAGACTACATCGGTTTCCTGGATCAGGACGACGAATGGTATGAGAACAAGCTGGAAAAAGTAATTCCCTGGCTGGCCAATAAGACCATAGACGTGCTGTACACCGACGCGGACAACATCGATGGCGACGACAACGTGACTTTTGGACGCATCCATGGCCAGTACCACTGTGGCTGGCCACATCCCAAGTCGTCATTGGAGGATATTCTTTTCAAAGACATCTTTGTGATGCCTGGCCTGATGACTATCAAGAAGTCTGCTTTTGATGCGGTGGGTGGGTTTGACGAAAAGTTGTCGGGCTACGAGGACGATGACCTGTTTCTGCGGCTCTACGAGCGATTCAAGTTTTTCTACCTACCCATCCCCACATTGCGCTGGCGCATGTATGGTGACAACTACAGTTTCTCCCACCGCATGCTTGCCAGTCGCGTGTACTACTGGAACAAGCTCATCGCAAACTACACCCGTCAGGGGAAGGATCGTTACCGCGTGCACATGATCTCACTGCGTTTCTTCTGGCAATTCATGGGGCAGGCCAAGATGCAGTACCAAATGGACAATGAGATGTGCTGGGATAGCTACAAGGGTGCCAAGGGCATCTTGCCCCACCTGCCGTGGCTGCCGCGCGCCATTTTTTCACTGGTATTTTTCTTTCCAGATCGGCGTATGCTGCCGCTCATGTCCCGGACGCGGGCCGTTTTTGGGCAGTAGACTTGGCAGGTTCACACAGGCCTTTTAGCAAAGGAATACCATGGCATCATCCCAACCCGTTGCTTCAGAATCCAGCGACTTTCTCATTGTGGGTGCCGGTATCGCCGGTGCGTCGGTGGCGTACTATTTGGCACCACATGGTCAGGTTACTCTGCTGGAGCGCGAATCCCAGCCTGGATACCATTCCACCGGCCGTTCTGCCGCGCTGTTCATGGCCAGTTATGGTGGGCCGCAGGTGCGGGCTTTGTCGCTGGCCAGCCTGCCGTTCTATGCCAACCCACCAGAAGGTTTTTCCGAACATCCCCTGATTAGCCCGCGTGGCGCGATGATGGTGGCATCTGCTGAGCAAACGGAGGCGTTGGATGCCCACTGGCAGGTGCTCCAGCAGTTGTCGCCTTTGGCGCGGCGCCTAACGACGCAAGAGGCCCAGGTGCTCGTTCCGGTTTTGCGGTCCGATGTGGTTGTCGGCGCCAACTATGAGCCCGATGCCACCGACATGGACGTGCACGCTATCCATCAGGGTTTCCTCAAAGGCATGCGCCGCCAGGGTGGCACGCTGGCCTGTGATGCCGAGGTGGTTGGCCTGCGCTACGATGGAACCGTGTGGCATGTGCAGGCAGCTGATGGGCGCACCTGGACGGCGAAAGTGGTGATCAACGCTGCTGGCGCCTGGGCAGATGAACTGGGGCGTCTGGCCGGTGCCCAATCGATTGGCCTGCAACCTTGCAGACGTTCGGCCTTTGTGTTTGCACCGCCTGAAGGGGTGTCAGTAGAAAAGTGGCCCATGACCTACAGCGCGGGAGAAGATTGGTACATCAAACCCGATGCCAGCATGTTGCTGGGTTCGCCCGCCAATGCAGACCCTGTTCCACCACAGGACGTTCAACCCGAAGAACTGGATATTGCCATGGCCATGCACGCCATCGGTGAAATGACCACGCTGGAAATACGCCGCCCGCAACGCACCTGGGCCGGCTTGCGCTCCTTTGTGGCTGATGGCGGGCTGGTGGGCGGCATGGACGCCAAGGCGCCAGCATTCCTCTGGGTGGCCGCGCAGGGCGGCTACGGTATCCAGACGGCGCCCGCCATGGGCGAAGCCTGCGCCGCGTTGGCGCGCCGTCTGCCTTTGCCGACGCACATTGCGGCCCAGGGGCTGACGGCTGAAATGCTGGGGCCGCAGCGACTGAGCAAAACTTGAATCCAATTGCCGGGCTGGGTCAAATAACACGACGCCGCAACAACTGGCGCCAGGCGACGGCGGCAATCACAGCCCAGACCAACGTGCGCAGGCTCATGGCGATCACCGTACGCGGCTCGTAGGCGCCACCAAAATACACGTGCACGCCAAAGGCTGCGAAAGTGAGCGCTGTTGCAGCGACAATGGCGACGGCCAGTAACGCAGCCCAACGCTGCTGCATCCATAGCCCAGCGCCGGCGATGACATACGCAAAACCTGCTACGAAGTTGAACCAGAGAACAAATGGCACATAATTTCCGGCAGAGGCGCGTGCAGCCTCGCCACCGAACAGGACCGTTCCGCCTTCTTTGATGGTCAGCAGGCCAAATCCAACAGCGACTAGGGAAATCACCCGGACCCAGACGCTGCGCTGCTTATGTGTCGTCATGCGTATTCCTCTTGGTTCATTGAAAAATTCCAAATATTCCCAGATCGCTCGTCCCAGCGATCATTCAAACCCCCGTCCTTCACCCGCTTCCTCATGGGTCACTCCGTCGCGGATGTGGTAGATGCGTTTGAAGGTCGGGATAATTTTCTCGTCATGCGTGACGACAATGATGGCGGTTTCGTATTTGCGCGCCATATCGTTGAGGATTCGGATGACGGCCATGGCGCGTTCTGAATCCAATGGTGCGGTGGGTTCATCAGCCAGGATTACCGGTGGACGATTGACCAAGCCGCGCGCAATGGCAACGCGTTGTTGTTCGCCACCCGAAAGCTGCGAAGGCATGGCTTTTGCCCGGTGTTGCACGTCCAGAGCAGTGAGCAGATCCAGCGCACGCTTGCGCGCCTCGCCGTTGGGCACGCCCGCGAGCATCGGTAGCAACGCCACGTTGTCCGTGACATCAAGAAATGGAATCAGATAGGGTGCCTGAAACACGAAGCCGATCTTGTCGCGCCGCAAGGCCCGCAGGTCGCGCACCTTCCAACCCTCATCGTAGATCACTTCATCACCCAGCGTCATACGCCCGGCAGTAGGGTCGATCACTGCGCCCAAACATTTGAGCAAAGTGCTTTTGCCTGAGCCGGAAGGGCCAATCAACCCAACCACCTCGCCGGGTGCTACTACCATGTCCACGCCCTTCAGGGCGTCGACGGCTGTGTCACCCTCACCATAGCGCTTCTTTATTCCTTCGATGCGAATGCCTTTACCCATCATCTCACCCTCCAATCGCTTCGGCCGGATCGACCTTGAGTGCCATGCGAATGGCGACGAGGCTGGCCAGAACACAAATCACGAGTACGGCGAAAAAACCGGCGATGGTGTCGAACGGTATCAACAGCACATACTTTGGGAAGAGCGGTGCTGCAAACGTCGCAGTGATCTTGCCGACCACAAAGCCGATCACGCCCAAGGCGAGAGCCTGTTGAAGGATCATTGCGGCGATGGTCCGGTTGCGGGTGCCGATGAGCTTCAACACCGCGATCTCACGGATCTTGTCCATTGTTAGCGAATAGATGATGAACGCCACAATGGCGGCGCTGACAATGGCCAAAATGGCCAGGAACATGCCGATCTGCTTGGCCGAGGTGGCGATCAATTTGCCGACGAGGATGTCCTCCATCTGCGCCCGGGTGTAGACCGTCAAACGCTTCCAGCGCCGGATGGATTCGGCCACCTCGTCTGGTGCGTGGCCGGGTTTGAGTGTGACCAATACGGCATTGACAAAAGCATTGGTGCTTTGCGAAGCAATTACCGCATCGAGTAGACCGGGAACGCCTGCTCGATTAAAGGCGGGGTTGGCTTCGGTGCGCCGTCGGCTTTGCCAAATCGCATCGTTGTCTTTGAGGAATTGCGCCTCCTGGGCGTCCTTGAGCGGGATAAATAGCATCGGGTCGCCACTGGAGGACACCATGCGCCGGGTCAAACCCACGATGGTGTAGTGGTTGCGCCGGATGGCAATGCGATCTCCGAGTTTGAAGCCGGATGCGATGTCTGCCACCGCCTCATAGTGACCGCGGGTAAGCTGGCGTCCTGCGACAAGATACGGCGGCCAACCAGGTGTGACTCCCAATTCGCCCGGCGCGATGCCTACGATCATGGCACGTACATCGCTCTTGACTTCGTCTTTGCGCACCTGCATGGTCAGGTAGGTAATGTTCGAAGCCCGGGCGACGCCCGGCATGGCCAGGATCGTGCGATATGTGCCGTCGTTGATGCTGGATGACTCCGCATAGGGGCCTAGCGTGTCGCGTTGCACTACCCACAAGTCAGCGCCACTGTTGTCGAGCAATGCTTTGCCGTCATCCACCATGCCCCGGTACACGCCCGCCATGACCAGCGTGACACCAATCAGCAGACCCAGGCCGACACCGGTGAAGACGAACTTTCCCCAGGAATGGAGAATGTCGCGTCCGGCCAGGCTAATCATCGAGACACTCCCGGAATCCGGTCGACGGTGTGGATGCGGCTCTTCTGCGTCAGCTTCTTTTCGCTATAGGTGACAATTTGGTCGCCCACATTGAGTCCGTCGCGGACCTGTACGAAACCATTCAGGTCCGAAACGCCGAGTTTGATTGGGGAAAAACGCAGGTCGCCGTCGACGATTTGCCAGACACCGACCTTGTCGCCTTCGCGCTGGACGGCAGCATTGGAGATGGTTGGCGCCGCTGCAAGCGCCGGCAGATCGACCGTAACCTCGGCCAGTTCACCCATCGGCGGCAGCGGTTGTGGGATGGTATCGAAGACCACTTTAGCCAGCATTTCCTCTGTTATTGCATCTGCCTTGGGCTCTACGCGCAGCACCCGGCCCTTCAATGTCTGGCCGCTGCGGGAACGCAAAACGATGCGTGCCGGTAGTTCTCCGGTCAGCCCTGATGCGCTAATCTGGTCGAAGCGTACGTTGACCCACAGGCTTTTGGTGTCGATGATTTCTACCACCGCCTGGCCAGCAACGATGGTCGTGCCAGGGTCGGCATCCCGCACGGCGACCACGCCATCGACCGGCGCGATCAGGCGCAGATTGCTCCTCTGCGCGACCAGCCCTTCGCGGTCTGAGCGTGTGCGGGCACTGTCTTCCCGAGCGGCAGATACTGCTGCATCGGCAATCTGCAGTTCCTGGCGCTTGGTGGTTACCATTTCCTCGCTCACTGAGCGCACTGCAAACAGTTGCTCGTAGCGGCGTGCCTGGGTTTGTGCGTAGATTTGCCGAGCCTCTGCCTCGCGCAAAGCCGCCTCTGAACGCTTGAAAGAAGAGTTTTGTGAGCGAACCCGGTCATCGAGATCAACCGGCTCCATCTCACCAAGCACCTGTCCGGCCTTGACCTGATCTCCCACATGCACATCCAGGCTTTTGACACGCCCGGCGAATGTGGGCCCGATCTTGTAGGTGTAGCGCGCCTCTACCGTGCCGATGCCAAACAACGCTGGCGTGACCGCCCTTGACTCAACGGTTGCAAGCGTGACTGCAACCGGTGCGAGCGGTCCAGATCGCAGACCCACATAGATGAAGACCACGAGCAAGAAAACGATGACGGCCAGCAGTGCCAGTGTGCGACTTTGCAAAGGTAATTTTTTCATTGTGTACTCCTGATACCACGTCGGTAGATTGCAAATACTCTTGGCGCATCGCGCTGCATTTTTGTCACATCACCAGCGAGCAGTGACTGCATGATCAATCCCTGAATCGTGCCAATGAACAGCGTCGCTGCAGCCTCGCTATCCAGTGAGAAAGACAACTCACCGTTTGCCTTGCCTTGCTCAACGAGACGAAGCAGACGCTCGCTGTAACGTTGAATCAAGGTCTGCACCATGCGCTTGGCCGGCGTCGATTCGGCACGTTGAAGCTCGCCAAACATCATCCTGGGCACACCGGGGTGCTCCGCCACAAATTCGATATGACTCATGAACATGGCCTCCATGGCGGCCAAGGGTGACTCGATCCCTTGAGTCGAACGATCAATTCGTGTCAGAAGTCGTTCGGCCACCCACTCCATGACCGCCTGCCAAATGGCTTCTTTGCTCGGGAAGTGCCGAAACAGCGCGCCTTGGGTCAGGTTCATGTGTTTGGCAATCGCTGCAGTGGTGATCTCGCTAGGATTTTGTATGCCGGCAAGTTCGACGACGGATTCGACGGTCATTGCACGTCGTTCATGTGCCGGAAGGTTCTTTGTAGGGGTATCCACGGAGGAAGATCCTTGTAAAAGGTAGTAATTAATTACTATCTTATCACCAAGAATTGAAGTCTACAAGAAAAGCGGAAGCGCCTCTCGAACGCGCCCTACGAGAGTCGACGTTCCTTTGGCTGAATCAAACTATTGACCTATTGGTTTAATTGGAGTGATGTGAACTGAGCCAATCCATAGTCAGTCCAATCGAAAAATGCTATTAATAGTATAGCTACCAAGTAAATTTACACGAGGGCTAGAGGCCAATTTGACCGATGGTAATTTTGCTACTGAAGGTCTTTCACCAACCGTTGAAACTCAGGGGCCTGGTCCAGTAAATCCCCGCCGACACTGACCAGTGCGCGCACCTGCTCAGGCGCTAATTTGAAGGTCGTAGGCACTGCCATCATCCGGTCGCGCTGGGTTTTGTCGGCAATGTCTTGTAGGCTTGTTTCGATCAGGTAAAACTCGGGCACGCCGTCGTAGGGGCTGTCTGGCTGGCGGGATAGCTCCAGTGCTTCCTGGCGCCAGTAATGGAAGCTGGTTCGGAGCCAAGTTTTCGTTTCGAACGAAATATTGTTCATCAATGCATCCAACACGGCAGAAGCCATCTGACGGATGCTGGGTGGCTCGCCCGTTTGGTCAATGCCTGAGTCCGGTAGTACCTCGGCGCTTACCACCAGAAAAACCACCTTGCGCACTCCGCTCACACCCATGCGTTTGAGCAACGGCCCGAAGCCACCTCGCATCACGCTGGATTCCAGTGGCCCGCGCAGACCCAGGTTGTCCGACACGCCACCGTCGATCAGGTGAATCCAAGGGCGGCCATCGGTTTCGCTGGAATTCAGGTACGAGTCAAAGTCGGCGGCATGGCGTTGTGCGCGCAAGGCCCAGGACTCGTCCTGTGTACCCCCGGTTGCTTGCTGCACCCAGTGGGGCTGCTTGTAGCCGCAATGCCCACCGTGGTTTTTCAAGGTCACCGGTCCAAACAGAATGGGCACTGCACTGGAAGCAGCTACCGCGCGCGAAATCGGCAGGGTGGATAGGTCAGTGCACAGCGGGTCGAACTGGTCCTGGGTGAACTGAAAGTCGGCGCCGCGGTTCAAATCGGTGGCGTGGATCACTATCAAGGGGCGTTGCCGACGGGCCAGCAGGTCGGCATAGGTTTTGCCAGTGAACAGGCGCCGCTCGATGATGGCGCTGAGCAAATCTACCCGGTCGTTGTTGGACCAGCCCAGCACTTGGGCCATGCCGTTGACAGACACGTAGTGGTCCCATAGCTCGGTCTGAAAGTCGGCATAGAGAAAGCGCTCAGGAAATTCCGAGAAGAAGGCGTCGCCATGCAATCCGAAGTACGCCGCAGCATAACTGCCACCCGAGACCGAGTTGATGACGTCAATCTCATCGAGCAAGCGCCGTGGCTTGCCATTCCAGTGGATGGGAGTGTCACGCAGTTTTTGCAGCACGCCGTAGGCTAGCGCTGCTGATCGCGTGCCGCCTCCCGAGATGGACAACACCACAAAAAGACCATCACTATTGTCCGGTCCGGGCGATAGGTTGGAGAAACGGTAGCCGTATTGGGGGCTGACGGTGTCCAGTAGCGCGGCCGGTTTGGGTGGCAGTATCAGCGTGGTACAGCCGCCCAGCAATACGAACAGGCCTAGCAATACCAGGCCCACCCATCTCCGCCAGCCAGTGAAATGGCTCAAGGCTTGCGAACAGCCCAGGTCCAATAGCGCACCAAGTCGTCCAGGCCTTCAGGGCCGGAAACCGTGGCAAATGTTTGCAGAGCCTTGTCGTTCTGACCGGCCTGGGCATAGGCAACCGCCAGGTGCAGGCGGGCATCTTCTGGGTGCTTGGGGATGCCCTTGGCAACGCCTTTTTCCATCAACTCCAGCCCCTTGTCGAACTGCTGCATGCCCACCTGGTTAAAGCCCAGGTTGAACAGGGCAAAGCCGTCGGGCTTCTTCAATGCACTGATGGTGTCAGCTGCCAGAGTCTTGCGGTCTTGTTCGACCTCGTGGGCCAGCTTGGTGCGCAGCTTCTTGTGGGCGTCGGTGTTTCCCAATAGTCCTTCGGCCGCACCTCGCTCATAAGCGCTCAGGCCTTCAGCGGAATAGCCCGCCTTTTGGGCCAGTTCAATGTAGTCCGTATAGTCCACCGCATCTTCTAGGGCGCGGGTGAAAAAAGCCAGCCGCAAAGTGTCAAGTTGCAGGCGGATGGACAGGTCGGAGCGGTTCAGCAGACGGTTGATCAGCGAGCGCCAATGTTCCTTTGTGGGGTAGTACTGAACCAGCTTCTCCAGCGCCCGGGTCGAGGCGGCCGTGTCCTTGAGGTTCGTGCGGGCCTGTGCCAGCATCGTCAGGTGGGCTTGCGAAGGGGTCTTTTTGGCCTTTTCGTCCAGTGCGATTTCTTCATCAATGAGATCACTGCCACGGGCCAGATTACCTGCAAGCAACAACGATTGAATACGCACATCTTTGACGGCTTGCTCGGTTCCGCCGGCCTGGATATTGCGATCCATCCATGCAGCGGCCTTGGTGTAGTCCTTGGCGCGGTAGTGAACAATGCCAACCGCCTGCATTAACCGCAGCGATTCGTCCCCCTTGAGCCATGCACCTGCCTTGTCCAATTGCAGGATTTGCTCAAGCAATTTGGTTGCACCAGCGGCGTCTTCTTCGCCTATGGCAATACTCAATGCCAATCGGTCGATGATGTAGGACTCGTAGGGGGTCTTGTCTGCTACTGCCTGGGCGATCTGGAGTTTTTCTTTGGCGGCAGCAAACTTGTTCTCTTTGATGAGATTCTGCGCATCCAGTAGCGGTGCGCTCAAATTGGCGCGAACACCCGGTGCAGTGGGTGCCGAAGCAGCCGCAGCAGGGGTTGCGGCGGTTTGGGCATTCACGAGGCCAATGGCCAGTACACAGGCCAATAGGGTGCTTGCTTGAATAATACGCATGGTCATTTGGTCTTTCATTACTTGCCAGAACCGGGGTTGCACAGCGCATGTTGCCCCAATTGCACAACGATATCTTGCGCTTTCTTTACTTCGGCCACGGTGGCCACCGCGGCGATGTTGGAGACCAGGCTGCCCAGGTATTTGCCGGTGCCATCGGTCAACGATTTGAGCGCGATGCAGCGGTTGGCCAGATGCTTCTTGACGATGGTCAGGTCGGCGGCGTCACGCACTTCTGCAGCCACCACGCCCAACGCCAGTACGCCGTCGTTGGTGGCGTCCACCAGAGCAAGTTGCTGGGTTACCAGCTTGAGCATGTCCTTGTCATTGGGAGATGCCGTTTTGGTGCGCTTGGTCAGGTCAGCCAGGCTGGCGGCCAAACTTCCAGAGAGCTTCAAAAATTCAGAAGCGGATTTACCGATGGCGGCCTTGTTTTGTGCGAATGCGGGCTGCGTCAGCAGTGCAACAGCCAGCAGAGAAGAATACAGAATGCGAATGGTGGGCATAGGAATAAAACCTTGTGGGTTGAACGTGGGCGAAACTGTACACCGGTTCTGGGGCGGGTTGCAGAGAATGGCGCAAACATCCATTGTGTCCTGTGCGAATGCCCGAACGTGAACGATGACATTCGCACTGTCTCGATCATGACTGGAATGGGCTTTGGGCGCTATGACCGAAGCATTGGCCCCACTCTGCCGGTCGCTGCAATTCGACACCGCATTGGTGCTGTGTCAGGCCTTGGTGCGTTGGTCTGCCAGCCAACCCTGCACATAGGCGCCCACCGCGATACCCCCCAGTGCTACCAGCAGCGCCATATTTCCCGTGCCCAGCCCGGCAATCGCAGGCCCAGGGCATACGCCGCACAAGCCCCAGCCCGCGCCAAAAATGGCGGCGCCAACGAGGGTGTCGCGGTCCATCACTGAAGGGCGGTGTGCAAAATGGTCGCCCAGCATCGGGCGACGCATCACGCGCGGAGCCCACTGGTAGGTGATGACGGTCACGCACACCGCACCACCCATAACCAGCATCAGGCCAAAGTCCTGAAAGCGCAAAAAGCTCAGAACCACTTCGGGCGACACCATGGTGGAAACCGCCAGGCCAAAGCCAAACAGGGCGCCACTGGCCAATACGGCGAGGAATTGTTTTGACGTCATCCGTGTGCTCCCAGGTACAGAACGGCGTTGGCTGTGGCGAAACCCGTGGCCATAAAGGTCAGAACCGCCACCAGGGAAGGCCACTGTAATGAGCCCAGGCCGCAGATGCCGTGGCCTGACGTGCAACCGTTCGACAACCGGGCTCCAAAACCCACCAGCACGCCTCCGACACCGAGTTGCCACAGCGGAATGCCCGTGTGCAACGGCGGGCTGGGCCCCAGAGTGATCCACCAGATGGCAGCACCCACGATCAATCCGGCGGCAAACACCAGACGCCAGGCACGTGTGTCCGTAAAACGGGCCTGCTGGAAGAAGGCCCGCGACGACACGAACGACCAGGTGCTGCTGAACACCGTGCTCATACCGCCCACCCAGCCGGTCAGCAGGTAGAGCAGGCTTACACCGGTTCCGATCAAAAGGCCGCCCAGCAGGTAGTGTTCCCAGCCCAGCGGGAAAAGCGATTGCATCATGCCGACCCCCGTGTATTGCGCAAAAAGGTGAAAGCATACAGCGGCTACCCGCAACGTGCTGCCAGCGATCTGCCGGTACATTGCAAGCGCAACGTGTTAAAAATCGGTCAAACATGGGCAAACTACAGGAGTCAGCGTGAATTCCATCTTCGATCAGGATCTTGACAAGAATCCCGCCAACTACGTTGCGCTGTCGCCAACCGGCTTTGTGGAGCGCAGTGCCGAAGTATTTGGTGACTTGCCGGCCGTCGTGCATGGCGCGCGTCGCTACACCTGGGCGCAGACACGTGAGCGCTCGGCGCGCCTGGCCGCAGCGCTGCGTGTGCTGGGCGTGCAGCGTGGCAATACGGTCAGCGTGATGCTGCCCAATACACCCGAAATGATTGAGGCGCACTACGCCGTGCCGGCCATCAATGCCGTGCTCAATACCCTCAACACCCGGCTCGATGCGCACCTGCTAGCTTGGCAGATGATGCACTGCGAAGCCCAGGTGCTGATTACCGACCGAGAGTACGCACCCGTCATGCGCGAGGCACTGCACCAGCTGCGCACTGAACACCAACGGAGCATCACCGTCATTGACGTCTGCGATAGCGAATACACTGGCGATGGCGAGACCCTGGGCACACTTGAGTACGAATCCCTGTTGCTTGCCCACGGACCGCTGGCGCGTCTGGACGGCCCCGTTGACGAGTGGGATGCGATTGCGGTGAGCTACACATCGGGCACCACCGGTGACCCCAAGGGTGTCGTTACCCACCATCGTGGTGCGTACCTCAATGCGGTATGCAACGCCGCCACCTGGACGATGCCGCACTTTCCGACCTACTTGTGGACGCTGCCACTGTTCCACTGCAATGGTTGGTGTTTTGCCTGGACGGTTGCCATGCTGGGTGGCACCCAAGTGTGTCTGCGCAGGGTAGACGCGCCCGCTATTCTGGAAGCCATGCGCGAACATCGCGTGGACCACTACTGCGCCGCACCTATCGTGCACAACCTGTTGATTGCCGCACCGGCCGAACTGCGCGAGGGCATTCGACAGAAGGTGCGTGGCATGGTGGCGGGTGCAGCCCCGCCGGCGTCCATGATTGAGGGTATGGCAAATATTGGCTTTGACATCACCCACGTGTACGGTCTGACCGAGGTCTATGGGCCGGCCGCCGTGGCGGTCAAGCGTCCTGGCTGGGCTGCAGAAAGCCTTTCCGAGCAAACCCGCCTGAATGGCCGTCAGGGTGTGCGCTACCCACTTCAGGAAGGCATGACCGTGATGGACGCCCAGAGCATGGTGGAAACACCAGCGGACGGCAGCACCATGGGTGAAATCATGTTCCGTGGCAATATCGTGATGAAGGGGTACCTGAAAAACCCCACAGCGACCGCTCAGGCGTTTGAGGGTGGCTGGTTCCATACCGGTGACCTGGCGGTGATGGAAAGCGACCGCTACGTCAAAATCAAGGACCGTAGCAAGGACGTCATCATCTCGGGTGGCGAGAACATCAGCTCGCTGGAGGTGGAAGACGCGTTGTACCGGCACCCTGCAGTCGTGTCCTGCGCCGTGGTGGCCAAGCCCGACGAAAAGTGGGGCGAGACGCCCGTCGCCTATGTGGAATTGAAGGCTGGCGCCGAGGTGACTGCGGCCGATCTGGTGGCCCACTGCAAGGCCCTGCTGGCGGGCTATAAAGTGCCGCGCGACATCCGTTTTGAGTCCATTCCCAAGACGTCCACCGGCAAGATCCAGAAATTCGAGTTGCGCAGCCGCATTCGTTCCAAGACGGCTTTCGAGTAGCCATGGCTTCCAGCAAGCCCCGTATCTCTGGCCTGGCTGCCTTGGGTGGCCTGGTGTACTCGACGGACTCCGGGCGCATGTGTCCAGATTGTCGTCAACCCATTGCCCAATGCACCTGCAAGGCGCCAGTCGTGCCCACGGGTGACGGTGTAGTGCGGGTCTCCCGCGAGACCAAAGGGCGTGGCGGCAAGGCCGTCACCGTCGTAAAAGGCGCGCTAATGGAGCCTGCTGCGCTGGTGGATTTGGGCAAGCAGCTCAAGGCTGCCTGCGGCAGTGGTGGTACCGTGAAAGATGGGGTCATCGAAGTGCAGGGCGATCACTGCGAACGGGTCATGCAACTACTCAAGTCGCAAGGCTTCACCGTCAAACGCGCGGGCGGGTAGTTCAGTTGGGCAACAGGTAGCATGTAACCTGAATTGGAATTTCACGAATATGAGTAAGGGGCCGCATGTCCATGTTTCTTGATGCCGACGCCGTCACACACGGAATCCAGCTGGCGGTTGCGCCCGTGTTTCTGTTGACGGCCGTGTCCGGCATGATTGGCGCCATTGCTGGACGCTTGGCCCGCATCATTGACCGGGCGCGATTGGTCGAAGAGCGTGCCCGCCATTCCGACGACCCGGAATTTTTGCAGCGTGCCCAGCGCGAGCTGTCGGAGCTTCGTCAGCGTGGCCGGCTGGCCAACGGCGGCATTGCCTTGCTGACCTTGTGCAGCGTTCTCATTGGACTGACCATCATCGTGCTGTTTGTGGGCGAGACCACGGGCTTTCAAATCAGCCGCTGGGCGGTGGGTGGTTTTCTGTCGGGCGTTGTGTGTTTTTTGCTGGCGCTGCTGTGTTTTCTGCTGGAAACTTATATTGCTACCCGCTTGCTCAACTTTCACATCCCAGGCAAGTTCTAGCGCTATTGCCGCTGGTTGAGCGCATCACATTTTTTGCATGAACTCGTAGACGCGATACGCCGCGTAGGCGTCATTGGCCGCATACACTAGCTGCGCTTCGGTGAGTCTGGGGAGTGCCCAATTGGAGGTCGCTGCCTTCTTGGACTTGATGAAGCGCTGGTTAAACAACACTGCCACGGCGCCCTTGACGCCCATTTCCTTGCGGTAGCCGCGTTGTCGAAACAGAATGTTGAGTTCGAGCACGTTGGCGGGCTCGATCCCGAATTTGGTGACGATGCGTTTGCGGTCATCACCCAAGCCAAAACCGGCCTTGGTGATACCTGCAGTACCCAATAGATCACCCACCATGGCGCGGCACACCGGGTCGTGCAGTTGAAACACCCAGGCGCGGTCGGCTGTGGCCAGTTGCACAATGTGCGGCCCTTCGGACACTTGGTCTTTGACGAAAGTGGGCTTGGACTCGGTATCAAAACCCCAGACCACTGCTTGGCCTAGTTCATCACGTGCCCGCGATGCCTCTTCAGCCGTGCTCACCAACACAATGCGGTTCAGGCCCAGACGCTCAAATGGCGGCAACAGGGCGATGTCGTCCTTGCTGGGTGTGGCGTGGGTGGTGTGCATATGCGCAGTGTCAGGTTGCAACGTTGCTCTGAGCGGCGGCGGCAGCGCGCAGTTTATCCTTTTTGCTGGGACGCTTGCCTTTGATGCCGCCGTTGCCATCCACGTGGATGGGCGCTGTTGGCACCGCGACTTCAGTGGGTTCAAATCCGGTTATGTGTTCCAGCGTCAGTTGCATGCCCTGGCGTTTTTCAATCAGGTGAAAGTGGGCCTGTGTGTCGGCGCTGACAAAACTCACGGCTAGGCCCGGTTCCGTGGCGCGCCCGGTGCGCCCAATGCGGTGCACATAGTCTACCGCCGAGCGGGGCAGGTCGTAATTCACCACGACCGGTAGTTTGATGATATCGATACCGCGCGCAGCCAGATCGGTGGTGATGACCACCTCCCACTGTTCGTTTTTGAATTCGGCCAGCACCTGCTTGCGTGCACCCTGGCTCAGGTCGCCGTGAAAGGCGGTGGCGTAAATGCCCGCCTTGTAGAGCTTTTCGGCTACCAGTTCGGCTGCGTATTTGGTGGCGACAAAGACCAATACCCGCTTCCAGCCCAAGTCTTTCATCAGGTGGCGCAGCAGTTGGGTGCGCTGCTTGGTGTCCACCAAAATGGCGCGTTGTGTGATGACACTGGGATGTGGTTCATCGGGCGTTACAGCCAACTGCACAGGGTCACGTAATAGGTGCTGGGCCAGCGTTTGCACTGGTTCGGGGAAGGTGGCAGAAAAGAACAGGTTTTGCCGGCTGGGGGGTAGCTGGGCCAGAATTTTGTCCAGCTCTTCGCTGAAGCCCAGGTCCAACAGCCTGTCTGCCTCATCGAGCACCAGGAGGCGCACGGTGGACAGCTGAATGGCGTTTTGACCAGCCAGATCCAGCAGCCGTCCGGGTGTGGCCACCAACACATCGGCGCCGCCGCGAAGGGCCATCATCTGGGGGTTGATGGATACGCCGCCTGCAACGGCAATCACTTTGGGCGGCTTGGGAAGTGACTGAGCCAGGCTACGCACCACCTCAGCCACTTGAGTAGCCAGCTCCCGTGTGGGTACCACGATCAGGGTGCGAATGGCGCGTGCCATTTGTTCGTTGTCGCCTTGCGTTAACGTGGGTAGCCGTTGTAACAAGGGCAGGGCGAAGGCAGCGGTCTTGCCAGAGCCGGTTTGGGCAGTTGCGAGCAGGTCCCGGCCCTGAAGGATGATGGGAATAGCCTGCGTTTGAATGGGGGTAGGCGCTGTGAATCCGAGGACGTTGGCAGCGTGGACCAGGTTTGGGGCAAGGCCCAGGGAAGAAAATGACATGGGCCTATTGTCGGTGAAAGCTGGAATCAAATTGTTCGGGCTTTGCCCTGTCCAGGCGGTAGGGAAGGCTGGCCACTGACAGCCAAAAAGGGTGTTGGGCCTGTGGGTATTGGCGTGGCGCAAGACAGGCCCTGGGTGAACTGCACGATACTGGTGCCATGACCAAGACCTTAAAAATTGATTTTGTATCCGACGTGTCCTGCCCCTGGTGCGCGGTGGGGCTGGCTTCTCTACAGACCGCCCTGGAGCGGGTCGGGCCGGAGTTGCAGGTTGAGTTGAATTTCCAGCCGTTTGAATTGAACCCCCAGATGGTGGCGGGCGGCGAGGATACGACCGAACATTTGAGCCGGAAATACGGCTCCACACCCGAGCAGGCGGCAGCCACTCGCGAGGCTATCCGTGCGCGTGGCGCCGAATTGGGGTTTGTCTTCAACCTGGATAAGCGTTCACGCATCTACAACACGTTTGATGCCCATCGCCTGTTGCATTGGGCGCGTCTGGAAGGGCAAGGGCGTCAACTGGCGCTGAAAAAGGCCCTGCTTAAGGCCTATTTCACCGATGGTGAGGACCCCAGCAACCACACGGTGCTGGTGCGGCTGGCGGGCGAGGTGGGGCTGGATAGCGAACGCGCCAAGGCCGTTTTGACCAGCGATGCCTATGCGGCTGATGTGCGCGAGCAAGAGCAGTATTACCAGCAGCAGGGTATCCACTCTGTGCCGGCAGTGGTTATTAACAACAGCCACCTGATTTCAGGTGGACAGCCGCCAGAAGTGTTTGAAAAGGCCCTGCGCCAATTGGCGGCGCAGCAGGGCGCTTAACCCTGGTGCGCCTTTAGTGGCCTACTGGCAGCCGCAGCCGCCGTTGCCACCACCGCCACAGCCCGTGGTCGTTGCTGTGGCTGCGGTCGTTGCAGCTACCGCGGCCGATGCTGTGGTTGTTGCCGCGCCCTGGGCGCCTTCGAAAACAGGGAACAGCACATTGTTTTCCAGGTGGATGTGGTTTTGCAGGTCTTCACCAAACTGCGCCAGGCCAATGTAGAGCGCGCGCCACGTATTGCAAGCGCCTTCGGGCGGTGTGGCATCGTTGGTCAGCGCGTTGATGCGGTCCAGTTCCTCACCATGGGTGATGTGCTCGGCGCGCATCATGGCGATCGGCTGGCTGACAAAGGGGTGACCGCCGGTGCGCAGCATGGGGAACAGAACCTGCTCCTCTTTCATCATGTGTTCCAGCAGTTCTTGTTGCACGCTTTCCAGCAGGTTACCCAAGCCGGCGGGTACGTTGGGGTTGGCTTTGTGCACGAGCTCTACCCGGTGCGCCATGCGGATCAGTTCGGGCAGTTGGGCACGGTGAACATCGTGGTAGCGGGAAACGATGTGGTCGATGAGGGCTTCAACAGTCATTTCGTCCGGAAGCGAGTCGGTGTGGTCCAGCGCGGCCAATTGGGCCACAACCGCATTCAGATCCAGTTTCTTATCCTGTGCGGCCTGGCGCAGGCTGACGTTGCCATGGCAGCAAAAATCCAGCTTGGCGGCTCGAAAGACGGCAGTGGCGCCCGGTAGGTTTACGGCGATGCTGCCCAGAGATTGTTCGGCAAGCTCGGAAGTGTCGGATGCAAACTGCTGACGGGCGTTCATGCTGGTCTCCTTAAAGATTCATTTGAAATAGATATTTTATAGCAAATGTGGACTTCGTATGAATGTTTGATTTGGTTAAACCCGATCGGCTCGGAAGTCGAGGGCCGGATTTCAGGTGGGGGAGAGGACTTCCAGCAGCCGGTCCAGCCCACCAGACTCGATGGATACCATGGCTTGCTCGCGGACCTTGGGTTTTGCGTGGTAGGCCACCGACAGGCCGGCCGCTGCCATCATGGGCAGGTCATTGGCACCGTCGCCCATGGCAATGCATTGGGCAGGCTCAATGCCCAAGAGCGAAGCCACCTCCAGCAAAGTGCGGCGCTTCTCCGCACCGTCGCAAATATCGCCCCAGGATTGCTCCATGACGTGTCCGGTGAGCTGGCCGCAGTTGGGGCCGCTGTGGATTTCGAGCAAGTTGGAGCGCGCAAAGTCGATCCCCAGGCGCTCTTTGACCCGATCGGCAAAGAACGTGAAGCCGCCAGAGACCAGCAACACCTTGAGTCCCGCCGCTTTGCAGGCGGCCACCAGTTCGGTTGCGCCCGGATTGAGTTGTAGGCGCTGCACATAGACTTCTTCCAGGTCTGCGATGGTTACGCCCCTGAGCAAAGCCACCCGGCGGCGCAGGCTGTCTTTGAAGTCGGTGATCTCACCGCGCATGGCCGCTTCGGTGATGGCCGCCACCTCGGCCTTGCGGCCCACCGCGTCGGCAATCTCGTCGATGCACTCGATGTTGATCAGAGTGGAGTCCATGTCGAAGGCAATGAGCTTGAAGTCGGACAGCTTCTTGCCAGGCTGGAAGTTACGCAGGACCAGGCCGGGTGCGAATGGTGTAGGTTGCATAGGTGAGAACGCTATTGAAATAATAGCTACTTACGTAGCATCTACGAGGGCTATAGGCGTATTTTGTTCAAAACAATTTTGAACAGCTGTTACAGCTTAGTTTAATCGCTCATCGCCAAAGTTGATCAGCAAAGTCATGACGATACACGTGCTAATTCAGGCGCATGGCGCCAGCGCCCAGAATGCCAATCAGCCCGACGGCGATCAAATAAATGGCGACGATGTAGTTCAGCAGCCGGGGCACCAGCAAAATCAAAATGCCAGCGAGCAGCGAGATCAAAGGTGTAAGGCCAAGATGCAGGTTCATATCGATTCCTATACGGTTGTTAGGCGAGTCAATGGGCTCACCAAGACTGGATCATGCCGTGCCCGCCTGAGCATGTGTGTGTGCCACCGCACATAGTGGGGGCATGGGCCACCGCAAGGCAGCTCCCGTACAAGCCCGAAAATCCAGCTGGTCACCAAATCCTGCCATAACGTGCTATTTTCGGGCTCCAATACGTTCTGCGCTGATATCGCTTGAGGCGTTCCTGAACCATGTCATCCCTACCTGTCGCCGCCATCAACTTACCCGGATCGCTGAAGGCATTTGACCCGTTTGATCGGCTTAGTGCAGCGGTGCGCCACCGACACATCAGCCGTTCTGTGCACTGGCTGTTCCTGATATCGGTGCTGTGGCTGTCGGCATGCGCATCCCTGCCCGACCATGTCGACCGGCCCGTCTCGACCGCCTTGGCCAACCCCACACAAACGCGCCTGGGCAGCGTGATCGCTGACCGTGCAAAAAAGGCGGGAACACGCAACGACTCCGGTTTTGCGCTGGTTGGCAATGCCGAGCTGGCATTCTCCAGCCGCATGACCCTCATCAAGGCCGCTGAAAAGACCCTGGACCTTCAGTACTACGCCATCTTTTCCGACAAAACTACCGATCGCCTGTTTGACGCACTGCGCGATGCCGCCGCCCGGGGTGTGCGCATTCGCATCCTGTTGGACGATTTCAACACCTCTGGCAAAAACGCCCAGGTGCTCAAACTGGCATTTGAAAAGAACATGGAGCTGCGCCTCTTTAACCCGCTGCCGGGAGGGCGCAGTTCGCTGGTCTTGCGCATCATCGCGAACCTTGACGACGTCGACCGGATACAGCGTCGCATGCACAACAAGATTTTCGTGGCTGACAACGCACTGGCCATAACCGGTGGTCGCAACCTGGGTGAAACCTACTTCGGGCAGAGTCCAGGCACCAACTTTGTAGATATTGACGTGCTGGCAGCCGGGCGCATCGCGCGTGACCTGTCGCGCAGTTTCGATGCGTACTGGAACAACCCGCTGGCCTACCCGGTGCAGTCATTGATGACAGCCCAGGAGATAGAAGCCCTCAAACCCGCACTCGCCAACGGCAAACCGGGTGAGCCAGGCGAACCTGCCGATGTCGCAGCCGCAAATAACGCCGTCGGAATAGCCGCCGCCGAATCCCTGCTGCCCATGCCGCAGGCAACCGCGCCGACCAGCAACGACAGCACGGCTGACAACGCCGCCAGCACGATCGCGCCGTTACCGGATTCAACAGACCTGCGCCTGCTGAAATGGACCTGGGCGCCGTCCACCTTGCTGGTGGACAAACCCGGCAAGATCGCCGCTGACGCTGATAGCACGGAAGCTGCCGAAGACACTACCGTAGACGGCCTGCTGCAACTGATGGCACAGGCCAAAACCAGCCTGCTGATTGTGTCGCCCTATTTTGTTCCGGGGGAGCGCACGATGGGCCAGTTTGCCGACCTGCGCAAACGTGGCGTACGCGTGCGGGTGCTGACCAACTCACTAGCGTCCAACGACGCGCCTGCCGCCCATGTCGGCTACGCCCGCTACCGCAAGGCGCTGCTGGAGATGGGCGTTGAGCTGTATGAAATGCGCGCTGAACAAGAGGGTACATTCCGTAGTTTTGGCTCTGCCGCGATTTCATCCGGCTCCGTCGGCGGTGGCGGCAGCTCGCGCGCCAGCCTGCACTCCAAGGTGGCGATGGTGGACGACCGGCTGCTGGTGGTGGGTTCCATGAACCTTGATTTACGTTCACAACTGCAAAACAGCGAAGTCGCAGTTGCCATTCGCAGCCGCGCCATTTCAGCCGAAGCCAGCCGGCTGATTGAGCCGACCATGGCAACCGGCGCCTACCGGGTAGAGCTCGAAAACGACCAGTTGGTCTGGCGCGCGCCGCAAGGCTCCAACCTGAAAGACAGCACCACCGAGCCTGACACCAGTGTCATGCTGCGGCTGGCAGTGAAGCTGCTCGGGCCTTTTGCGCCTGACGAGATGTTGTGAAAGGTCGACCGACGAAATTCTTGGCGTTGCAGCGCCATTTTGGTGCCTTGCGTCGGTCGAACGATCTGTTACAGCATTAGAACCCCGTTCAATTGCGTGGCTCACCCTGCTCGTTGACGGTGATCGTTGGGCCGGGTGGGGCTGTCATTTGAATGTGATGATCCTGGCCCTTGAAGGCGTAGGTTACATCCCAGTACTGGGTGCGGGCTTGGCTTGGCACGACTTCACAGCGTTGTACATCTTGGGTTGCGGCCTGTGAGTTGTTGGCGTTGCCGCCTACTTTTGAGCCGATTACCGCCCCGGCAATTGCGCCGCCAGCGGTGGCAATATCCTTGCCGGTGCCGCCACCGACCTGATGGCCCAGAATGCCGCCCAGCAGAGCGCCAACGACCGCACCTGGAACATTGGCATTGGTCTGGTCCTGGGGCACTTGTCCGCGTTCGACCCAGCAGCGCTTCTCGGGTGTTCCGACCACAGCTCGCACCGAGGTCACATTAACCTCAAACAGACGCTCGTCGTTGCGATGACGATAATCAGTCGCGGCCAACGGCATCGGCGCGTAGCTCCGGTCGTCGATGCGCATATCGCGGCGCAGGTTCCGCACCGAAGAAATGCGGTCGTTCATACCCATCGCAGCCAGTGATGGATATTGGCCCGGGCGCAAGACCATGCAGCGACCGTCAAAACGTACGTCATCGCAGACCTCCCAGCGCCCGTCACCAACCACCACAGCTGATGATGCGCGGTCATTGAAACCACTTTTCGACAGATCCTCTAGCGGCCGGTCGGTAGTGATCCTGCGTCCCCCGAAGCCTTCCTGTTCGAAAAAGATGATTTGAGCTGGTGCAGGTCCCGGAGGGGTCACCTTGGTGGCAATGTTGCGAACCGATGAAATTCGGTCGTTCAGCCCAGTTCCGCGCAGTGATGGATACTGGCCTGCGCGCAACACAACGCAACTACCTTTGAAACGAATATCGTCGCAAGCCTCCCACTGATCGGGGCCGCTCACGACGATTGAGGAGACCCGGTCGTTGAAACCTTTGTTGCGAAAGTCCTCTACCACTGTGTCCTCTACCACTGTGTCGGTCGTAAACGATCGCCCGCCGAAGCGTTCATCCTCGTAAAAAGTGATTTGCGCCACAGCAGGTGCCGGTGCGGGCGCATAGCGCCGCTCATCGATGCGCTGGCTGTGGCTAATGGCGCGCACCGAGGAGATGCGGTCGTTCAGACCCATGGCGCCCAGAGTCGAATACTGTCCGGGACGCAACACAACGCAGCGGCCAAGGTAGCGCACGTCTTCGCATACCTCCCATCGCTCGCCCGTCACCATGACAGAGCTAGCGCGGTCATTGAAGCCGAAACGGCCAAAGTCGGCGACGTTGGCTTGCGCAGTGAACGCACGACCCTGAAAGCCCTGATTCTCGTAAAAAGTGACTTGCGCGTTGGCTTGTGCGGCTGCTACGACCACCGCGATTGCGAAGGCTGCCTTGGTGAGTGTTTTCATCGTTAGCTCCTATAGAAGTTGAGGCCGGCTACAAATTCCCGCCTTGTTTGCACCAAACTCCAAGTGAGCCCGGCAGTCGAGTGGGAACTGTCGCACCAATACAAGCCGGCTTCCGTACGCCGGCGCACACAAATTACTTAGAATTTCTTTTGTCCCTTGCCATGCAAGCGTTGGACAAAAAAAGACAGGCTGAGCCTGTCTTTTTTGTGGAACCACGTTGGCTGCTTACTTGCCGGTGGATGCTTTTACATCGGCCTTGCCTTCGGCTTTGGTCGTCTTGGTTTCGATTTTGGCGATAGCTTTGTCACCCGCTGCCTCGACCTTTGCCTTTTCGACTTTGGCGTCGGCATTGGCAACGACCTTGTCGGTCTTGGCATCTGCCTTCACGGCTTCATTGGCTTCGGTTTTCACGGCTTTGGCGTGGGCTCCAGGCTTTGCCTTCGCGGTTTTTTCATGTGCTGCAGCTTTGGTTTTGGCTGCATCCTGATGGGCTTCGGCTTTTGTGTCACTGGCTTTTGTTTCGGCCTTTTCGACTTTGGCGTCGGCTTTCATGTCCACCTTGGCCTCGGCTTTGCTTGCAGCGGCGTTGGCCTTGTCAGCTTTGACCCCCGCTTTCACCGTTGCGGGCGTCACTGGTGTCATGGGAGAAACCGGTGCTTGTGCAAATGCGACGCCGACAAACAGTGTGGCGAGCAAGGAAGCGAGTAATTTGTTCATGTAGGTCCTGTGGGTAGAGTATGTTGTGACGATGAATTCGTTGCAACTGAGTAGTCAACGGCAGGGCGTTGCACGCAGTTGACCGGCCTTACACCATGTTGCAACTCAACACGGAGCCTTCACAAAACACACTTTGCGTTGCGCAGCCACGCGCAATGGCATGCCTGGCCCAAAGCAACGGGCTTACTTGGCAAATGCCTTGCGGCCGTTCCTCAAAGCCCGGAATACTTCCCTGCGCAGAACTTCTGCAGTCAAGTCCGACTTGAGCAAAACCAAATCAATATCAGGATCATTTTGAAGCTGCTGCAAGCTATGGGTGAGCCCGGGTTGCCCGGTGCGTATAAAGATGGTCGGAATATCGCGCAGCTGCAATTCATTACGCAACCGATGAATGGTGTCGAGCCCGTCCGTGGGGGTGTCCATCACCATGTCCATCAGGACCAACGCTGGCAGGGTTGAGCCGACTTGGGAGATCTGTTCTATGGCATCCTGGCCCGAATAAGCACTGTGAATGTCGATGGAGCGCCCTTCACAGTCCTGTCCATTGAACGCAATTTTTGTGACAGCATGCACGTCCCGGTCGTCATCAACTACCAAAACAACCCATGGTGCCCCGCTGGGCAGGCAGGCATCCTCGGGGTCATCCAGAAACATCAGATCATCATCGGTATCGGTCATGTGCAACCCTGTTTTATAGTGAATTTTTAGCGACGGCGCGAACACCATGGCGGTTGGGGTAGTGCCAGTATGGCGAAGTTGCTTGAAGGTTGCAATCACGCACCATCTTAGCCGTGCCGAAATGGGCTTCGTTGGCCCAGTTCGTCCAGATAGCCCGCGATGCCTTCGCCCTCACGCTCCAGAAACCGCGCCACCGCATCGGCAAAGGCGGGGTGGGCCAACCAGTGGGCACTGGTGGTTTTGACCGGGAGTAGGGCGCGGGCCATTTTGTGTTCACCCTGTGCGCCGCCTTCAAAGCGCTGGTAGCCGTGTTCTATGCACCACTGCAGCGGCTGGTAGTAGCAGGCTTCAAAGTGCAGGCAATCCACCCGTTCCAGCGCACCCCAATATCTGCCATAGGCTACTTTGACTAAATCGTTTGAGTCATTCTGGCCGCTAGCCCTCGTCGGATATGAATCAATCGCTATCAAACTACTAGCAATCGGGGTGCCGTTGCGCTCGGCGACGAATAGCAACCAGTGCTCGGCCATGGTGTCGGCCATGCGGGTGAAGAAGTCGCGGTTCAGGTAGGGTGCGTTGCCGTGCTCCAGGTAAGTACGCTCGTAGCAGTTGTAGAAAAAATCCCAGTCGGAAGCTGTGATGTCTCGACCCTGGGCACTGCGAAAGCGCACGCCCGCGTCGGCAACCTTGCGCCGCTCCTGGCGAATTTTTTTGCGCTTGTCTTGGGACAGGGATTGCAGGAAGGCGTCGAAATCTCGGTAGCCCGGTTGCGTGTTTTTCCAGTGAAACTGCACGGTGTGGCGCAGCATCAGACCTGCTTGGGCGCAGGTGGAAGCATCTTCGTCTTCTACAAACAGCAGGTGCAGTGACGACATGCCGCTCTGCTTACACCACTGCAACATCGCCTGAAGCAGAGCAGCACGGGCGGCCGGGTCGCGGGCCATCAGGCGGGCACCGGGTACTGGGGTGAAGGGCACGGCGCTGACCGCCTTGGGGTAGTAGGCCAGCCCGTGCTGGGCGTAGGCATTGGCCCACGCCCAGTCAAACACATATTCGCCGTAGGAGTGGGCTTTTTCGTACACCATGCAGGCGGCGACCAGTTCGCCAGCTTGGTGCAGGGTGATGCAGTGCGGTGTCCAGCCGGTGCGGGGAGAGGCGCTGCCACTGGCGTGCAGCGCGGCCAGATAGGCGTGGCGCATGAAGGGGCTGGGGTTGGACTGGGTTTGCAACAGCGCGTCCCAGGCGGCACCATCGACCTCCAGCGGCGAGTTGGCCACCCCAATGACATAATCATCAGTCATGGCGCACCCCGTGCGCGCTGAAGGGCACTGTGGTGCCGTGTTCAACAAAAAAGTTCCGGTTCATGACTCTCAAACTGTGCGTTGCGCAACGTAATTTCATCGTCGGTGATCTGGACGGCAATGCGCAAAAAATCATCACCGCCGCACAACAAGCCTACGCCGATGGCGCGCGCTTGCTGCTGACGCCCGAGCTTTCCATTTGCGGCTATGCCGCAGAGGACTTGTTTTTGCGACCTGCATTTATCCATGCCTGCGATGATGCCGTGAAACGCGTAGCCCACGCTTTGGCCGGGTTAAAGGACATGACGGTGGTGGTGGGTCACCCCACGGGTGGCGACAGCCGCACCCGATCCGTGGCGGTGCAGCAGCGGTTCAATGCTGCCAGCGTCTTGTGCGAAGGGCGGGTCGTGGCAACCTGCACCAAGCATGAGCTACCCAACTACCAGGTGTTTGACGAGCGCCGTTATTTCACACCGGGCGATGGTGCGTGCGTGTTTGAGGCGGGTGCGCCGGGGCAGCGCGTGCGCGTGGGCCTTTTGATTTGCGAGGACGCTTGGTTTGAGCAACCTGCTCGCCTGGCCAAGGAAGCCGGAGCACAACTGCTGGCGGTGATCAACGCGTCGCCCTTCCATGTGGGCAAGGGTTATGAGCGCGAAGAGATGATGCGCCAGCGGGTGCTGGAAACCAGCTTGCCGCTGGTCTACGCCCACCTGGTGGGCGGGCAGGACGAGGTGGTGTTTGAGGGCCACTCGTTTGCGCTGGATAGCGATGGCACGGTGGCTGGTCGCGCCCCAAGTTTTAAGGAAAATAGCTTTCTAGCCCTCGTGGAATCTACACAAGCTACTATGAAAATAATAGCGAAAGTGGAGCCGGTACGCACCCCTGAGCAGGACCTGTGGGATGCTTTGGTGCTGGGCGTGCGGGATTACGTGGGCAAGAACGGCTTTCCGGGGGCCATTTTGGGGCTGTCGGGCGGCATTGATTCGGCCCTGGTGCTGACGATTGCGGTGGATGCCCTGGGTGCTGACAAAGTGCGCACGGTGATGATGCCTTCACCGTACACGGCGGACATCAGCTGGCTGGACGCCCGCGAGATGGCGCAGCGCATGGGTGTGCGCTACGACGAAATCTCTATCGTGCCGGAGTTCGAAGCGTTCAAGGCGTCGCTGGCGGGCGAGTTTGCCGGTCGCGCCGAAGATACAACCGAAGAGAACATCCAGGCCCGCATCCGTGGCACGCTGTTGATGGCACTTTCCAACAAGTTTGGCAGCATTGTGCTGACCACCGGCAACAAGTCCGAGATGGCCACGGGTTACTGCACGCTGTACGGCGATATGGCTGGCGGGTTTGCGGTCATCAAGGATCTGGCCAAGACCCTGGTGTTCAAAATGGCGCACTGGCGCAATGCCAACGACCCCTATGGCACGGGTGCCAGCCCCATTCCCGAGCGCATCATTACCCGCCCGCCCAGTGCCGAGTTGCGTCCCGACCAGAAGGACCAGGACAGCCTGCCGCCCTACGAGGTGCTGGACGCCATCATTGACCGCTATATGGAAAACGACCAGAGCATGGCCACCATCGTGGCGGCTGGTTTTGCCCAGGCAGATGTGGAGAAGGTTACGCGCCTGATCAAGCTCAACGAGTACAAGCGCCGCCAGGCTCCCGTAGGGATTAGGGTGACGCACCGGAGTTTTGGCAAGGATTGGCGTTATCCTATTACGAACCACTTTAGAGCTTAGGAAACCTATGAAACAAATCACCGCCATCATCAAGCCATTCAAACTGGAAGAAGTACGCGAAGCTTTGGCCGAATGTGGCGTAACCGGTCTGACCGTCACCGAAGTCAAAGGCTTTGGTCGCCAAAAGGGCCATACCGAGCTGTACCGTGGTGCCGAGTACGTGGTGGATTTTTTGCCCAAGGTCAAGATTGAAGTGGTCGTAAAAACCGATGATGTGGACCGCTGTGTGGATGCCATCGTCAAGGCTGCCCACACTGGCAAGATCGGCGACGGCAAGATTTTTGTCACCAGCGTCGAGCGTGTGGTGCGTATCCGCACGGGCGAGCAAGACGAGTCCGCTATTTAAATAGTGCCCCCACGCTCCCCCACGTTGTGGGGGTCGCTGCCCCCCGAGGGGGCTGAACCGGCTTGGGGCGACCCTGCGCGGCGTTCGCTTCTTGGCTAGAAGCGGTGTACCAGCGCCGCCACCCAGATACCCAAACACAGCAGCAGGCTGAGTAACACGGCTGCGCTGCCCATGTCCTTGGCGCGCTTGGACAGGTCGTGCCATTCCGGGCCGATGCGGTCAATGGCAGCCTCTACTGCTGTGTTGAGCAGTTCCACCACCAATACCAACACCACGCTGGCGGCCAGTAAGGCCGTCTCCACCCAGGTGCGACCCAGCCAGAAAGCCAGTGGCAGCATCACGAGTGCGGCGAGGGTCTCCTGGCGAAAGGCGGTTTCAGCCCAGCCAGCACGCAAGCCGGCCATGGAATAACCGGTGGCGTGCCAGAAGCGGCTCAGGCCCTTGCGGTTCTTTTGTGGGTTGACGGGAGCAGGCGAGGGTGTTGTCTGCATGGGTTGTTCAGCGACTCAGCGGTTCGGATGAGACCAGTCGGGTGCCGGCCATTGCATCGTGCCAGAACTGGCCTTGCGCCTGGAAGCGGCTTAACAGCGCCCACACTGCTACCCAGCCAATGATGATGACCACCGATTCACCTCCGCTCAGATGAAATAGCGTGGCAGCCATCAGGGGCGGTAGAAACCAGAGCCAGCTCAAGCAATAGCGCCCCAGAGCACGCGTTTGGGTTATGGCTTTCCCATCGAGGCCGACAACGCGGATGTTCCAGGTTTTCATCGCCAGGGTTTGACCCTTGGCCCAGAACCAGACAAAGTAGATGCCAAACACCACAAAGATGAAGGTTTGCAGCGCGTTGCGGTTGTCCAGGGCGTTGCGGGTCTGGCTAAGCGTGCTGAACAGGTAGCCGGCCAGGAACATCACGCCAAACAGCAGGATGCCTTCGTACAGCCAGCAAGCCATGCGGCGCCAAAGGCCGGGAGTAATCATTTCAGTGGGCATGGTGTGTAGATCAGGAAACGCCCGGGATTGTAGGTCCATGGCGATTCGCCATCTCGATTGCTGCCCGGCGCAGACCCGGCGGTCCCGGACTAGTTGGGCGACAGGGTATCGCTGTTGATGCCAGGCGTTTCGTTGTTGGTCGGGACTTCCGGCGGATTGTCTGCCGGCGGTTGCGGAATAATCAATTTTGGCAGCAATGTGTTTGGGTCAATCTGCGATTTGGCAGGCGTCGCCGAGTCCGCTAGCTGGCCGGATCTGCGGGTCACCGGAACAACGGTCAACTTGTCGCCAGCAGTCGGTGTGACAGCAACTGCAGCACCAACCGGTTTTCGGGGACCTTTGGCGGCCAGTTGTTTCTTTTCATCCGAACTCAGTTCCTGGTAGGCAGCCCACTCCGCCGCCCGCTCTGCAGGGCTCAGTTTTTTGTATTCCGCATAGTTCAAGCGGGCCAGCTCCCGCTCTCGGGGTGTGAGAGCTGCCCACTTGGCCATACGGCTTTGCAGTTTGGCTTGGACCTCGGGACTACGGCTGGGGTAATTGGTGGCCAGTGCAATCCACTTGGCCTTGTGGTTGGGCCCCAGGGAATTCCAGGTGCCTGCCAAAGGGTTCAGGATCTTCTGATGAGCCTGGCTCAGCTCTTGCCACTGTGGACCCCCTGCTACCACGGGTGCGGACGCTTTGTTAGCCGGTGCAACGGCCTGCACAGTTGGAGCGGCGCCCGGCGGCGTATGGTTGAATACAAGCGTGGCGAGCAATACCAGGCCACACACCATTGCAAGCCCCCAAGTCAGACTTGGCGTCAAACGGGGGGTTATGCGTGCAATGGAATCAACAAACGACATGGATACGCAAAAACTTTAGTCGCGGCGATTGGTGCTCAGGTAGCGAACAAACCCGGGGTCGGTGAAGGCAGCGGGCGGCAAATCGTCCGCGAGAAGCTCGACATCGACATCGGCAATCTCTTTGGTAACCCGTTGCTCCTGAATCACTGCGATGGCCAAAAGACCCGCAACAAGTGCCAACAACGGAATAATAGAACCCAGACGGTTCCAGAGGCCGTTGTCAGCGTCGCCGCTGTTCAGAGTGGCGGCACTGCCATTGGTGTTGATATTGGAGGCGGTTTGTAGTTTGACAACCTTGCGCTTGGACAAGGCCAACATGCGGGCTGCCTTCAGGCGCTCTGAAATATCAGGGGAAATACCTTGGGAGGTATCCGACAAGCGTGCGGCAACATTGCGGCCAAAACGGTCTTGGTAGTTATCGATTTGGTGTAAGTCAAGTGTTTTCATAGTCGTATTCCCTTTGCGCTGAGGGCTTTTCCCAAAGCGTGGACTGCCCTGGAACAGTGTGTTTTGACACTGCCCTGCGAGCAGCCCATGGCTGCTGCCGTTTCGGCAACGTCCATATCCTCCCAGTAACGCATCAAAAAGGCTTCCCGTTGACGCGCCGGCAATTGCTGTACTTCTATTTCTATCTCACGCAAGGTTTGTGCCCGTTCAGTCAGCGTCTCGGCACTTTCACTTTGTTCGCCGCCACTGGCGATATTCAGGGTTTCCAGCAGGTCAAAGCTGTCATCGTCACCGGCGGATTCAAAGTCGCTCATGGTGGAAAAAAGCGCCTTTTGCGTCTTTTGCCGCCGAAACCAGTCCAGGGTGCAGTTGGAAAGGATGCGTTGAAACAGCATCGGCAACTCTTCCACTGGCTTGTGGCCGTAGTGTTCCGCCAGTTTCATCATGGCGTCTTGCACAATGTCCAGTGCCGATTCGTCATTGCGCACGTGGTACACCGAGCGCTTGAACGCACGTTTCTCTACGCTCTTCAAAAAATCGGACAGTTCGCGTTCGGAAGCCAAGTGGTAAAAACCGAAAAAATCAGGAACAAAAGTGCCTGAAGGCACCGAGGCTGCGGCTTTTTTGCGCAATAGAAGTGAATTATCGCACTCGCTGGATCAACTTTGGGCTTGATCACGTCAATTGGGGTTAGTCGGTGTGATAATGGGGCTTGCAATCAAAAGGCAAACGGGCTTTGATTCGGCGCAGCATTCAATGCGTCCATGGTCTTAGTCCTAAGTCCCGACGCGACTCCACAAGAGTTTGTGAAGGGGCACCCAAGGTTTTTCGTCAGAGAAATTCACAAAGGTTCATCATGGAAATTTCAAAAGCTGAAATCGCTTCAGCATCCGCTGCATCCCATAAATCGTCCGGCGCGCAAGAGTTGCGTGGGGCTGAAATCGTGGTCAAGGCCCTTCAGGCCGAAGACGTCAAATTCATTTGGGGCTATCCCGGCGGCGCAGTTCTGCATATTTACGACGCGTTCTACAAGCAAGACACCATTCAGCACGTTCTGGTGCGCCACGAGCAGGCAGCTGTGCACGCGGCAGACGGCTATGCCCGTGCCACTGGCAATGTTGGCGTGGCGATGGTCACGTCTGGCCCCGGCGTTACCAATGCCGTGACCGGAATTGCAACGGCTTACATGGACAGCATTCCGATGGTGATCATCACCGGTCAGGTGCCAACGCACGCGATCGGGTTGGATGCGTTTCAGGAATGCGACACCGTGGGCATTACCCGCCCCATCGTGAAGCACAATTTTCTGGTCAAAGACGCCCGTGATTTGGCCGAGACCATGAAAAAGGCATTCCACATCGCCAGAAGCGGTCGCCCCGGACCTGTAGTGGTGGATATACCGAAGGACGTGTCGTTCAAGAAGGTTCCCTACGCTGGTTACCCGTCGTCGGTGGAAATGCGCTCTTACAACCCGGTTCGCAAGGGCCACGGCGGGCAGATTCGCAAGGCGTTGCAATTATTGTTGACCGCCAAACGCCCCTACATCTATACCGGTGGCGGCGTGTTGCTGAGCAACGCCTGCGCTGAGTTGCGTACCCTGGTGGATATGCTGGGCTATCCGGTTACCAACACCCTAATGGGCCTGGGCGCCTACCCTGCCACGGACCCCAAATTCCTGGGAATGCCGGGTATGCACGGCACGGTGGAGGCCAATAACGCCATGCAAAACTGCGATGTGTTGCTTGCGGTTGGCGCACGTTTCGATGACCGCGTGATTGGTAACACCAAACACTTTGCACAGAACGAACGCAAGATCATCCATATCGACATCGATCCGTCGAGTATTTCCAAGCGCGTCAAGGTCGATATTCCCATCGTGGGTGATGTGAAGGATGTGCTCGGTGAAATGATCGCCATGATCAAAGAGAGCGCAATCAAACCCGATGTCAACGCCCTGGGCGCCTGGTGGGAAACCATTGACGGCTGGCGCAAACGGGACTGCCTGAAGTACAGCATGGGCAAGGGCGATGTCATCAAGCCCCAGTACGTGGTGGAGACGTTGTGGAACATGACCAAGGATGCCGATACCTACATCACATCCGACGTGGGCCAGCACCAAATGTGGGCGGCGCAGTACTACAAGTTCAATGAACCGCGCCGCTGGATCAATTCCGGTGGTTTGGGCACCATGGGCGTGGGCATCCCCTATGCCATGGGTATCAAGCTGGCCAAGCCGGACAGTGAAGTGTTCTGTATTACGGGCGAAGGCTCGGTACAGATGTGTATCCAGGAACTGTCAACTTGCCTGCAGTACAACACGCCGATCAAGATTGTGTCGCTTAACAACCGCTACCTGGGCATGGTGCGCCAGTGGCAAGAGGTCGAGTACGAAGGACGATACAGCCACAGCTACATGGACGCGCTGCCCAATTTTGTGAAGCTCGCCGAAGCCTATGGCCATGTAGGCATGCTGATCGAGAAGCCACAAGATGTGGAGCCGGCGCTGCGCGAAGCGCGCAAGCTCAAGGACCGCACCGTGTTCATGGACTTCCGCACCGACCCGACCGAGAACGTGTTCCCCATGGTTAAGGCCGGTAAAGGTTTGACTGAAATGATTCTGGGGTCGGAAGACCTTTGATTGCCCCGCTCTTTAATCTTTTTTGACGAATCTATTGTTTGCCAAGCCCCAGCGTTACCGCGATGGGGGGAGGGCAGCGAAAAGAGGAATCTATTCTTATGAAACACATCATTGCAGTATTGCTGGAAAACGAGCCTGGTGCTCTATCCAGGGTGGTCGGACTTTTTTCGGCCCGTGGCTACAACATTGAATCGTTGACGGTGGCACCCACTGAGGATGCCACTTTGTCCCGCATGACGATCCAGACATCGGGTTCTGACGACGTAATCGAGCAGATTACCAAGCATTTGAACCGCCTGATTGAAGTGGTTAAAGTGGTCGACCTGACCGAAGGCGCCTACATCGAGCGCGAGCTCATGATGGTCAAGGTGCGTGCGGTGGGCAAGGAGCGCGAAGAGATGAAACGCATGGCGGACATCTTCCGTGGCCGCATCATCGACGTAACGGACAAGAGTTACACCATCGAATTAACGGGTGACCAGTCCAAAAATGACGCGTTCCTGGAGGCATTGGAGCGCGCAGCCATTCTGGAGACGGTACGTACCGGCTCTAGTGGTATTGGGCGTGGCGAGCGCATTCTGCGGGTTTAGTTTAGCCAGTTGGGGTCAGAGCACATCGCTTGCGCGAGCGGTCTGACCCGCAAATTTTTAACCATGGAGAGATGAAATGAAGGTTTTTTACGACAAGGATTGCGACCTGAGCCTGATCAAGGGCAAAACCGTTGCCATCATCGGTTACGGCAGCCAGGGTCACGCACACGCCCAGAATCTGAACGACAGCGGCGTGAAAGTGGTTGTCGGTCTGCGCAAGGGTGGCGCTTCTTGGGACAAAGTCGCCAAGGCTGGCCTCAAAGTTGCCGAAGTGAACGAAGCAGTTGCTTCCGCAGATGTGGTGATGATTTTGTTACCAGACGAAAACATCGCTGGCGTGTACACAGAGATTGAGTCCCACCTGAAGCAGGGCGCGTCGTTGGTGTTTGCACACGGTTTTAATGTGCATTACAACCAGGTCATTCCTCGCGCCGATCTGGACGTGTGGATGGTCGCTCCCAAGGCCCCTGGCCACACTGTGCGCAATACTTACACCCAGGGTGGCGGCGTGCCCCATCTGATTGCCATTCACCAGGACAAATCTGGCAAGGCCCGTGACCTTGCTCTGTCTTACGCCATGGCCAATGGTGGCGGCAAGGCCGGCATTATCGAGACCAACTTCAAGGAAGAGACCGAGACCGACCTGTTTGGCGAGCAGGCCGTTTTGTGTGGTGGTGCCGTTGAGCTGATCAAGATGGGTTACGAGACCCTGACCGAAGCCGGCTATGCGCCTGAAATGGCCTATTTCGAGTGCCTGCACGAGTTGAAGCTCATCGTCGATCTGATCTACGAAGGCGGCATTGCCAACATGAACTACTCCATCTCCAACAATGCGGAGTATGGCGAGTACGTGACTGGCCCTGAAGTCATTAACGACCAATCTCGTGCTGCCATGCGCAATGCCTTGAAGCGCATCCAGAATGGCGACTACGCCAAGATGTTCATCCAGGAAGGTCGCCTGAACTACCCCAGCATGACCGCACGCCGCCGCAACACGGCCGACCATTCCATTGAGAAGGTCGGTACCCAGTTGCGCGCCATGATGCCCTGGATTGCCAAGAACAAGCTGGTCGACCAGACCCGCAACTAAGCCTTAACGGCACCACGCAATGGCCACTTAGGTGGCCATTGCTATTTGTTGCGGCATTTCCCGACTACCATCAGGTCGGAAACAATGTATGCGGGTCGTTTCGTGATCCGTAGTTACTATAAGTTTGATAGCGCCTTACGTAATATCTACGAGGGCTGGAGGCCAATTTATGCATGACGGTGACGATTTCGATGAATCCGAAACAGAATTGGGTGTGATCAAGAAGCGCCGCAAGGGCATTTACATACTCCCCAATTTGTTCACGCTGGCGGCGCTGTTTGGCGGCTTCTACGCCATTGTGATGGCCATGGATGGTCGTTTTGACCAGGCGGTCATCGGAATTTTTTGCGCCATGGTGCTCGACAGTCTGGATGGCCGGGTGGCACGCATGACCAATACCCAAAGTGCATTTGGCGAGCAAATGGATTCCCTGTCTGACATGGTGTCCTTCGGCGCCGCACCGGCGCTGATTGCTTACCTTTGGGCCTTGAAGGGCCTGGGGCGATGGGGCTGGATTGCTGCCTTCGTCTACTGTGCGTGTGCTGCGTTGCGATTGGCCCGTTTTAATGTAAATACCACCGTAGTCGACAAGCGGTTTTTCCAGGGATTACCGTCGCCTGCAGCGGCTGCTCTGGTTATCGGTTTTATCGGTCTATTGAACGATCTTGGCATTCGCGGTGGTGACCATTTGGGCCTATTCGATGTGCGTTGGATCACCTTTGGCATTGCCCTGTTTGCCGGTCTGACCATGGTCACCAATGTGCCGTTTTACAGTTTCAAGGGCGGGCACATGAAACGCAGTGTGCCCTTTGCGGTTTTGGTGGCCATTGCCTTGGGTATTGCCGTAATCAACATCGACCCACCCACGGTGCTGTTTGGTGTTTTTGTTGCCTACAGCCTCAGCGGCTATGTTATTTACGGCTGGCGCAAGGCCAAGGGTTTGCGTACCAGCGTGATCAGTATTTCCACGGACGAACCGGAAGAACGCGGCCTGCACAAGTGAATTTTTGAATGCTGCCCAGGGGGGGCTCGTAAACTGTGGTACATTGAAACCATGAATTTTTCTGCACTAGCGCTACTACCCCTACGCCACCACGGGCGGAAGAAGTAGCGCACGCACTGAATCCAAAAAAGGCCCGTTAGCACCCGCAACGGGCCTTTTGCATTCAGGTTGCAATATTTCAGGTTACGGGTATTTTAAAGATCCACAGGAGTTAAGACATGGCTGACAAATTGATCATTTTCGACACCACCTTGCGCGATGGCGAGCAGTCTCCGGGTGCCTCCATGACCCGCGACGAGAAGCTGCGTATTGCCCGCCAGCTTGAGCGTCTGAAGGTGGACGTGATCGAAGCCGGCTTTGCTGCCAGCTCCAATGGGGATTTTGAGGCAGTGCAACTCATTGCCAATCACATCAAGGATTCGACCATTTGTTCGCTGTCGCGCGCCAATGACCGTGATATTGCCCGTGCTGCAGAGGCCCTCAAAGGTGCCAACCGGGCGCGTATCCACACTTTCATTGCCACTTCGGCGCTGCACATGGAGAAGAAGCTGCGCATGACGCCAGATCAAGTGTTTGAGCAGGCCAAACAATCGGTGCGTTTTGCCCGTAACTTGGTGGACGATATTGAGTTCAGTCCGGAAGACGGTTACCGCAGCGATGTGGACTTCTTGTGCCGCGTGATCGAGGCGGTCATCCACGAGGGCGCAACCACCATCAATGTGCCTGACACCGTGGGCTACGCCATTCCTGAGTTGTATGGCAACTTCATCAAGACATTGCGCGAGCGCGTTCCCAACTCGGACAAGGCGATTTGGTCGGTGCATTGCCACAACGATCTGGGCATGGCTGTGGCCAACTCATTGGCAGGCGTCAAGATTGGCGGTGCGCGCCAGGTTGAGTGCACCATCAACGGTCTGGGTGAACGGGCCGGCAATTGCAGCCTGGAAGAGGTGGTGATGGCAATCAAGACTCGCAAGGATTATTTTGATCTGGAACTGGGTATCGACACGCACCATATTCTGGCCGCCAGCCGCATGGTTAGCCAGACGACCGGTTTTGTGGTCCAGCCTAACAAGGCCGTGGTGGGTGCCAACGCGTTTGCCCATGCGTCCGGCATTCACCAGGATGGTGTCTTGAAGGCCCGCGACACCTACGAAATCATGCGTGCAGAGGATGTGGGCTGGACGGCCAACAAGATCGTTCTGGGCAAGCTCAGTGGTCGCAATGCCTTTAAGCAACGGTTGCAAGAGTTAGGTGTCCAGTTGGAAAGCGAAGCAGACATCAATGCCGCATTTACCCGTTTCAAGGAACTGGCCGATCGCAAGAGTGAAATCTTTGACGAAGACATCCTGGCGCTGGTGAGTGACGAAAGCGTCTCCCATGACAACGAGCAATTTGGCTTTGTATCGCTGTCCCAGCACAGTGAAACCGGTGAGCGGCCAGAAGCCAGCATCGTCTTCACCATGAATGGTCACGAGGTCAAGGGCACGTCCGATGGCAATGGTCCAGTTGATGCCTCTCTCAAGGCCATTGAAGCCCACGTCAAGAGTGGCGCGGAGATGGTGCTGTACTCGGTGAACGCCATCAGCGGGTCAACGGAAAGCCAGGGTGAAGTAACGGTACGGCTGCAAAACAGTGGTCGGGTTGTTAACGGCGTCGGTTCCGACCCGGACATCGTGGTGGCGTCTGCCAAAGCCTATTTGAGTGCTCTCAACAAGTTGCAGAGCAAGTCCGAAAGGGTGGCTGCGCAAGGTTAAAGTCCGGGCATCTCCATATTTCTCCGGATTTCCTAGTTATTTGTTGAAGTTTGTCGCGCAAGTACTTGATCTTGCGTGACTTTTTTGTTTACACTGTCGTTCACAGGCAATTGCATTGATTGATTTTTCGTTCATATTGCACCGCCTTTGGGATACACAATGAAACCTTTTTTTGCCAAGCTCGGTTTTTTTGCCGCTTGTTCTGCGCTGGTTCTGGCTTCACTGTCAGTGAACGCCGCAACCCGCCATCCGACTTCTAGCGTCAAGCACCATCCCAAGAAAGTCGTGGTCAAGGCAAAGGCCAAAAAAACGCCCGTGGCCCGCCGCGTGGTTTTCATTCCCAAGGCACCGTCTTTTGGGCAAATAGCGGGATTGCATGGCGCATCCGACCCGCTGGACCTGAAATCCAGTGTGGCTTTTGTGATGGATCAAGACACGCAAGAAGTGCTGTTTCGCAAGAACGAGTTGGCCGTGTTACCCATCGCCTCCATCACCAAGTTGATGACCGGTTTGCTGATCAGCGAATCCAAGTTGCCAATGGATGAAATGATCACTATTTCCCAGGACGATGTGGATATGGAAAAGGGCAGCTCTTCACGGCTGCGTGTCGGTACGGAATTGAGCCGTGGCGAGCTGTTGCATCTGGCCCTGATGTCCAGCGAAAATCGCGCCGCCAATGCACTGGGTCGCACCTACCCTGGTGGGCTGCCTACATTTGTCAGCCTGATGAATGCACGCGCCAAAATGTTGGGTATGGCAGACACGCGCTATGCGGAACCTACAGGGCTGTCGAGCAAAAATCAATCTAGCGCCCGTGATTTGGCGACTCTGGTTGATTTCGCCTCTGGCAACCCAACTATGCGCGAACTGTCTACTTCCACCGGCTACCAGGTTGAGGTTGGGCATCGCACGCTCCAGTACAACAATACCAACCGTCTGGTGAAGAACCCGGCTTGGGATATCGGCCTGCAAAAGACGGGCTACATCACTGAAGCAGGCCAATGCCTGGTGATGCAGGCCAAGGTGGCTGGACGCAAATTGATCATGGTGTTCCTGGATTCCGCTGGCAAGTTCAGCCGCATTGCAGATGCCGAGCGCGTCAGGCGCTGGGTTGAATCCATTCCACCCAGCGTGAATAAAGCCGTGCCCATGGCCAGCACCGCAATCAACCACCAACTGTCCATCAACTGAACAGAGTTCTTTTAGGCCATGGTGCCGGGACGGTGCCCCAGCGTTTCTGAAATCTGCCGGGCCGTCTCCTTGAGCTTGGGCAGCCAACTGTCTTCCATACGCCCTGACGGTGCTGATATGGATAGTCCCGCGATCAGCTTGCCTTGGTCATCGTAGACACCAGCTGCCATGCATCGCACGCCCAGCTCCAGTTCCTCGTTGTCATTGGCTTGACCGTACTGGCGCACCCGTGATAACTCCCGCTCCAGGGTTTCCAGTTGCGTGATGCTGTTCTTGGTGTGGCCCTGCAAGCCTGTGCGGGTCACGTAGGCGCGAATGCGCTGGGGATCGTCCCCCGCCAAAAACAGTTTACCCACAGAGGTCAGGTGCAAAGGTGCACGTCCGCCAATGGCGCGTACCACCTGCATGCCTGAGCGTTCGCTGAAGGCGCGCTCGATGTAGACGATCTCGTCACCCTGGCGCACGCTGAGGCTCACCGGTTGCTGTGTGAGCGTGTGCAACTCCCGCATCGGTGCCAGGGCGGCATCGCGCACGTTCAGGCGCCCCTTGACCAGATTGCCAAGCTCCAGCAGCCGCATGCCCAGCCGGTAGCTACCGGGCTGGGTGCGGTCCACAAAGCGTCCGGTTGCCAAGTCGTTGAGGATGCGGTGCGCGGTGGAAGGGTGCAGGCCGGATTTTTCACTGATGTCTTTGAGGCTGATGGCCTCTTCACGGGAGGCGAGTACATCGATCAGGGTGAACATGCGCTCAATCACCTGTACCGTTGGCTTACTGGGAATGTCTGAAGGGCGTTTTGTCATGGTGTGCGAAGATCTTGATTTTATATCGTGGAATTGGTTGTGCCGGAAGTTATCCCTTGAGGCATCGCAGCGTGTTCACACCATTCCCCGTTGACCAGAATATGCATGGGCGCAAAGCGGGCCTTGTAGCTCATCTTGGTGCTTTCCTGAATCCAGTACCCCAGGTAGACGTAGGCCAGCCCCAGGCGACGGGCCTGCTGGATTTGCCACAGTACATTGAAGGTGCCGAAGCTGGCGACTTCATCCGGTTCAAAAAAGGTGTAAACGGCGGACAGGCCATCATCAATCACATCGAGTATGGACACCATCTTGAGCGCGCCGGTGGATCCGTCGGGCAAGGTCTCCCGAAATTCCACTAGCCGAGAGTTGACGCGGCTTTGCAGCAGGAATTGGGTGTACTGGTCCACGCTGTCTTCGTCCATGCCGCCGCCCGCGTGGCGGCTGTTCTGGTAGCGCAAATAGAGAGCGTAGTGTTCTGGCACAAAACCCAGGCGCAACACCCGCGCTGACAGGGTGTGGTGGCGGTTCCAGGCCCGGCGCTGACTGCGGTTCGGTTTGAATCGATCTGCAATCACCCGCAGTGGTGTGCAGGCCTGGCAACCATCGCAGTAAGGGCGGTAGGTGAACATGCCGCTGCGGCGAAAGCCCTTGCTGACCAGTTCGGAATACGTGGAGTTGTTGATCAGGTGGCTGGGCGTGGCGACCTGCGAACGCGCCATGCGGTTGGGCAGATAACTGCATTCATACGGCGCGGTGGCGTAGAACTGCAGGGTTTGCAGCGGAAAGTCTTTAAGGTCTGTCACAGTGAAGGCATCAGGCAGACAAAATATGATTCCAGTATAGGGGGCTGAAGTGCCAAAGCGGCGCTGGCTGCTCCTTCGCGTGGCGTATATGTTCTAAAAAAACACCACGCGGCATCTCGGCTGCGCCCAAGGACGCCAAATGGGCCGTATTTTGTTGGCAGTCGATGGCGCTAATGCGATGCTCCAGACAAAAGCATGCCAAGGCCGCCAAGGCGATCTTGGAGGCGTCATTCGCATGCGAGAACATCGATTCACCAAATACTGCATGCCCCAGGGCTACAAAGTAAAGCCCGCCTGCCAGTTGACCATTCACCCAGGTCTCCACGCTGTGGGCGTGGCCGGCTTCGTGCAAGTGCGTATAGGCTTGCACCATGTTAGGAACAATCCAGGTGCCGGGCTGACCGTGGCGAGAGGTGCCGGCACACGCGCTGATGACCTGCGCAAATGCAGTGTCGAACTGGATCTCACAACGTACGTCGGCCACGAACCGTGCCAGCACCTTGCGCAAGGAGCGGCGCAGGCGAAAGTTGGCTACCGTGAGCACCATGCGAGGGTCTGGACTCCACCACAGAATAGGTTGCCCCTTGCTGAACCACGGAAATATGCCGTTGGCGTAGGCTTTGCACAAGGTATCGACCGACAAGTCGCCGCCGGCTGCCAACAACCCCGGTGCATCGGTTTGTCCGTCCCATGTGCTGTCTACTGCAGGGAACGCGTCGCCGGGTTCCAGCCATGGCAGTGCGGAAGGTGAATGCGACATAGCGCAGATGGTAGCGAACGAGTGCACAAAAATTTTCTCGCGCTGAAAAAGATTGGTGCTTCGAGCGGTTAGAATACTGGCTGTCGGCGTGTAGCGCAGCCTGGTAGCGCACCTGCTTTGGGAGCAGGGGGTCCAAGGTTCGAATCCTTGTACGCCGACCACTATTCAAAACAAAGGCTCCAGAGTGTCGGTACTTCGGGGCCTTTGTGCTTTGTGCCCGTACTCCATTGCACAGTGCAGCAGCCGTTAGCTCATCTGGATAGAGCACCAACCTTCTAAGTTGGGGGTAACTGGTTCGAGTCCAGTACGGCTGGCCACCTTCCCCGACGCATTTTTACCCGCGGCTACTTGTGCAGCGCTGATTTCCAGTCGCGAAACACGTCCAGGTCAACGCCGTCGGGGTAATTCAGCAGGCCGGGTGTGTGACCCTTTTTACCTGTTACACCATACTGCCAGATGATGGCCTTGGTCTTGCGGTCGATCACCATCACGCGGTCGTGCAGGTCATCCACCACCAGAATGTCACCAGTCTCGGGCAGTTCGCGGGCTATGGAGCAGTGATCCAGCATGCCTTCGCCTTCTTTTACAAAATATTCCCAGGTCACCTTGCGCGTGGACGGATCGAAAATCACGATCCGACCGGGCTTCCAGAAATCCGCCACGATGACCTGCTTGCCGTCTGCGGTGGGGAAGGCGTCGGATGGGTAGTGCATATTGGGCGCCTTCACGCTCCACAGCACCTTGCCTTCGCGTGTTACGCGGGAAATCCAGGCATCCTGGATCTCGGTAACCAGCAGATCTCCATTTTCCATGGGCGTGGCGCCATTCGGGTAGGCCAATTGCTTGGGGGGATTGTGCTTGCACTGGCCTGGTGTTCCCCACTGGGTGGTGATGGCGTTGGTCTTGGGATCAATGATCAAAATGCGGCAGTTGCGGATATCGGCGGTAACGACCTGGCCGTCGGCCAGGAAGTGCGCGTCGTCTGGGTAGTTCAACAGACCTGGCCCTTTGCCACGGTGATCGGGTATTCCGTAGGTCCAGGTCAACTCTTTCTTCTCGTAGTCCACCAAATGGATGTCGAAATTATCTTCCTCGCTGACCGCGATCTGCTTGCCGTCAGCAGAGAAATTGACATCTTCGTTGCCACGGTAGAACTTGAGATTGGGCGATGGGAACTCCCAGACGATGCTCTTGTCCGGTGCGATCTCGATCAGCCGGTTGTTACGCCGATCGGCAATCACGATCGGGTAAGGCAGTGGCTTGCCCCACGATGGCGCGCGGTTGGTGCGGCTACCAGTTACCGGTGGAATGGGCGGCAGCGTGACGCCGCTGGAGACCATCCCAGCACCTGTCATCTCTGGAGTCACGGTGACTTCGATGCCGGCTGCAGGGTCTTTCTTGACCTTCTGTGCCAGAACAGGGTTACATAGGCTTGCCAGAACGGCCAGCGCAATGAGTTTTAGACGGGCTGGACGATTAGTGGTGTGAAGCATGGCGATTCCCTGGCGTGCAGGGCGAGCGGTTGACAAAAGCATCGCAGCCATTGTCTGCAGTGGATGAGAGCCGGCTTTGACTTGACGCAAGGTCACCGTGATCTTTGCCGGCGAAGACGCCTGGGGGACAACGTGGGAGCGCTATTGGCTCTCCAGCACAACGCGCTGGTGTAATGGCTGTACTGTGCGGGCGTTGTCGGAAAACCGCTGGCGGTAGAGCGCCAACTGGGCGCTGGAAAGCTCTACGGGCTGCTTCAAAACCAGCCAATCAACCCCTTCAGTGCAGGGTGGGGCAGTTAGCGAACCGGTATAGCGGTAGTAGCCATGTCCGCTCGGCAGCAGATCACCGGCATGGATGCGGACGTCGGGGTGGACATGGTCGCCATCGGCCCGCGCAGGGATGAGTGGCAGCAAGCGCCCCAGCACTGGATTTTCTGCCCCTGTGCGAAACAGCACGACCACCGCCAGTAACTGCCCCGAGGTGCTCTTGTGCAACAGGTGGGCGGCCATGGGGAAATCTTCACCGGCGATGCGGTCCCCACCGGGAGTATGAAAGTGGAACTGCTGCAGAGCGTAGCGCTCTGAGCCTATGCGCAAGGTTTGACCGGGAGCGAACCGGACACGCACGGTGTGACCATCGTCGGCAATGCGCAGTGGTACGGACTGATACTGGAAATCCAGTGCAGGCAGTGGTTTGCGCAAAGTGGCCTGAATGTCAATCGGGGACTGCCGCTTTCCACTGTCACACACACTTGCGGCAGCCGGAACAGTCAGGCACAGCAACCACAGGAGTGTGAGCAAAAGTGCGGGCAGCAGTCGCATGGTGCGTGTCATTCGATGTTCAGCGACTGCACTTCACAGTCCTCATGCAGCCACCGCGCAATGGCGGCTTGCATCTTGCTGGGGTCTCCCGTGGTGCCAAAGACGACTGCTGGCGCCAAAGTGTGTTCAGTGGCCAACCAGCTGCGTGCGGCCAGCAGACGACGGGTTTGGCGGGCAACGGGTGCGCCGCCTTCCAGAAAAATTACGGATTCGCCCACCTGCGCACGCAGGATGTCGGCGGCAAACGGGTAGTGGGTACAACCCAGGACAAGGGTGTCCACGCAATTTTGTTCTATGCCAAATGGGCCACTAGCCCTCGTGAAGTATACACATAGCGCTTCTGTTTTTATAGCATCGTTCTGCTCAATGGCGTCCGCGAGTCCGTCACATGCTTGCAAAACAAAGTCGGCCTGATCCTGCAGTGATGCAAGCAACACCCGAAATTTTTCGCTGTTCAGGGTGCCTCGCGTCGCCAGCACGCCAATGCGCCGGGTGTGGCTTTGGGCTGCTGCCGGCTTGAGTGCGGGTTCGATGCCGACGATGGGCAGATCGGGAAATTCCTGGCGCAATTGCAGGATGGCCGCCGCCGTTGCGGTGTTGCATGCCACCACCAAGGCTTTGATACGGTGCTGCACCACTAGGTAGCGGGTTATGGCCTGCGAACGCGCTACGACATGGATGTCATCGCGTTCGCCATAGGGTGCGTGGCCACTGTCGGCCACATACACAAACCGCTCGTCGGGTAACTCTGCCCGCAAGGCCTGCAACACGCTCAAGCCGCCAACCCCGCTGTCAAAAACGCCGATGGGGTCGCGGCTACGTGCCTGGGGCTGTGGCGCGTCGGCCATCATGCGGCTTGGCCTATTTCGCCGTGATGGTGATGTTTTTGAATTCACCCAGGGCAATCTTCTTCTGCCACTCGGCCGGACCCGTGATGTGGGCGCTGGTGCCGCCTGCATCTACTGCCACGGTGACGGGCATGTCCACCACGTCAAATTCGTAAATGGCTTCCATGCCCAGATCGGCAAAACCCACCACCTTGGCGGTCTTGATGGCTTTGGACACCAGGTAAGCGGCACCGCCCACAGCCATCAGGTAGGCACTCTTGTGCTTTTTGATGGCTTCAATGGCAACCGGGCCGCGCTCGGCCTTGCCGACCATACTGATCAGACCGGTTTGGCTGAGCATCATCTCGGTAAAACCGTCCATGCGAGTTGCGGTGGTGGGGCCGGCAGGGCCAACGGCCTCATCACCAACCGGATCGACCGGGCCCACGTAGTAGATGACGCGGTTGGTAAAGTCCACCGGCAGCTTCTCGCCCTTGGCCAGCATGTCTTTGATGCGCTTGTGCGCGGCGTCGCGCCCGGTGAGCATTTTGCCGTTGAGCAGCAGGGTTTGGCCGGGTTTCCAGCTGGCCACTTCTTCTTTTGTCAGCGTGTTCAGATCGACCTTTTTGCTCTTCACGTAGTCGGGCGCCCATTGCACGTCGGGCCACAGGTCCAGCGACGGTGGATCCAGGTAGACCGGGCCGCTGCCGTCCATCACAAAATGGGCATGGCGGGTGGCTGCGCAGTTGGGGATCATCGCAATCGGTTTGCTGGCGGCGTGGGTCGGGTACATCTTGATCTTGACATCCAGCACGGTGGTCAGGCCACCCAGACCTTGCGCACCAATGCCCAGGGCGTTGACCTTCTCAAACAGTTCCAGGCGCAGTTTTTCGACGTTGGTGAGTGTGGCGCCGCCCGCTTTCGATTGCTCGGCTTTGGCTTGCAACTCGTACATATCCAGGTCGTCCATCAGGCTTTCCTTGGCCATCAACACAGCCTTCTCGGCCGTGCCCCCAATACCAATGCCCAGCATGCCGGGCGGGCACCAGCCGGCACCCATCGTGGGCACGGTTTTCAGTACCCAGTCCACCACCGAGTCGCCGGGGTTGAGCATGGTCATCTTGCTCTTGTTCTCGCTGCCGCCGCCCTTGGCCGCCACGGTTACTTCCACGGTGTTGCCGGGCACGATCTCGGTGAAGATCACCGCCGGGGTGTTGTCTTTGGTGTTCTTGCGCAAAAACTCCGGGTCGGCCACCACGCTGGCGCGCAGGGTGTTGTCGGGGTGGTTGTAGCCTTGGCGCACGCCTTCGTTGATGGCGTCATCCAGGCTGCCGGTAAAGCCTTCCCAGCGCACATCCATGCCCACTTTGAGGAACACGTTGACGATACCGGTGTCTTGGCAAATCGGGCGGTGACCGGTGGCGCTCATTTTGCTGTTGGTCAGAATTTGTGCAATAGCGTCTTTCGCCGCAGGGCTTTGCTCGCGCTCGTAGGCGCGGGCCAGGTGGGCGATGTAGTCTGCAGGGTGGTAGTAGCTGATGTACTGGAGTGCGGCTGCAACCGATTCAATGAGGTCGGTCTGGCGGATGTGGATGGTCATGATTTTGGCGCGGTAAATTGACTGTGGGGTTAACCCGCAGAGTTTAGCCAATCTGGCCCACAGGCGGCTGACGCACAGCATGGGGGCCACAACTCGCCGCCGGGCCGCCCCAAGGCGAGTTAGCCCCCTCGGGGGGCAGCGACCCGCGTAGCGGCGGAGCATGGGGGCCAGTAAGTCAGTGATATGTAAGTGCTTGGCGCCAACATCCGGCCAGCTTTTGATTCAACCGAGGAGACATTTCATGACCGATACCGCCGCCAGCGAGAGCCACGTCTATCTGCCCAGCGCAGACTTCGTCAAGAACGCTACCATTTCTGGCATGCCCGCATATGAAGCGTTGTGCAAGGAAGCCGAAACCGATTACGCAGGCTTCTGGGCGCGTCAGGCCAGGGAGTTGCTGTCCTGGAAAGTACCCTTTACGCAGGTGCTGGATGAGAGCAATGCGCCGTTTTTCAGGTGGTTTGCTGACGGCAAGCTCAACGCCTCTTACAACTGCCTGGATCGCAATGTGGAGAAAGGCCTGGGTGACAAGACCGCCATCATCTTCGAAGCCGATGGCGGCGAAGTCACCAAGATCAGCTACAAAGACCTGCTGGCCAAAACCTGCCAGATTGCCAATGGTTTGAAGTCGATCGGCATCAAGAAGGGCGACCGCGTAGTCATCTACATTTCCATGTCCATCGACGGCGTGGCTGCCATGCAGGCCTGTGCCCGCATTGGCGCAACCCACACCGTGGTGTTTGGCGGCTTCTCGGCCCAGTCGCTGCGTGACCGTATTGAAGACACCGGCGCAGTGGCCGTCATCACGGCCGATAACCAGGTGCGTGGCGGCAAGCAGTTGCCCCTGAAGTCCATCATTGATGAAGCTTTGGCACTGGGTGGCTGTGAATCGATCAAGAACGTGCTGGTCGTCAAGCGCAGTGGCTCCGATATTGCCATGACTGCAGGTCGCGACCAGTGGATGCAAGATGTTGTGGGTAGCCAGCCCACGACCTGCGAACCGGAATGGGTCGAGGCCGAGCACCCCTTGTTCCTGCTCTACACGTCTGGCTCCACTGGCAAACCCAAGGGTGTCCAGCATTCCACCGGTGGCTACCTGCTGCACGCGGCCCTGACCACCAAGTGGACATTCGATTTGAAGGACAACGACGTGTTCTGGTGCACGGCCGACATCGGCTGGGTAACGGGCCACACGTACATCACTTACGGCCCTCTTGCCTTGGGTGGCACCGAGATTGTGTTTGAAGGCGTGCCAACCTACCCAGACGCGGGTCGCTTCTGGAAGATGATTCAAGACCACAAGTGCACCGTGTTCTACACCGCACCCACGGCCATCCGGTCGCTGATCAAGGCCGCAGAAGCCAATGACGCCGTGCATCCCAAGAGTTACGACCTGTCCAGCCTGCGCCTATTGGGTTCGGTGGGCGAGCCGATCAACCCCGCTGCCTGGGAGTGGTACTACAAGCATGTTGGCGGCAGCAAATGCCCCGTTGTGGACACCTTCTGGCAGACCGAAACCGGTGGCCACATGATCACCCCCCTGCCGGGTGCAACCCCCATGGTGCCCGGCTCCTGCACACTGCCGTTCCCTGGCATCTATGCCGCCGTTGTGGACGAGACGGGCAAGGATGCTCCCAACGGCCAAGGCGGCATTTTGGTCGTCAAGAAGCCCTGGCCAGGGATGATCCGAAACATTTGGGGTGACCCCGAGCGATTCAAGAAGAGCTACTACCCCGAAGATTTCAAGGGCAAGTACTACCTTGCAGGCGATGGTGCCATTCGTGACGTGAAGACGGGTTACTTCACCATCACCGGCCGCATCGATGACGTGCTGAACGTTTCGGGTCACCGCATGGGCACCATGGAAATCGAATCAGCCCTGGTGAGCTGCACTGAACTGGTGGCCGAAGCCGCTGTGGTGGGCCGCCCTGATGACACCACCGGTGAAGCCATCTGTGCCTTTGTGGTGCTCAAGCGTCCACGCCCCACCGGCGACGAAGCCAAGGCCATTGCCAAGCAGTTGCGTGATTGGGTCGGCAAGGAAATTGGCCCCATTGCCAAACCCAAGGACATCCGTTTTGGCGACAACCTGCCCAAGACTCGGTCCGGCAAGATCATGCGCCGCCTGCTGCGCTCGGTGGCCAAGAACGAGGCCATTACGCAAGACACGTCCACGCTGGAAAATCCGGCCATTCTGGATCAACTGGGTCAAGCCTACTAAGCGGTTGTCCTGAACCGTGGTCCAGAGCCCGCTTCGGCGGGTTTTTTCATTCCTGCTGCATGGCCGCTTGGGTTACAGTGGAACAAGGTGCAAAAGGGAATGCGGCAGGTTCTAACCAACGGCCGTGTTGTCGTGAAATCAGGAGGCAGTCATGTATTTCTTGGGTTTGGGTCTGATCTTGTTGGTCATGAAGTGGTTGGAAATTGGGCCCGTGGCAGTCTGGGATTGGTGGGTGGTTCTGGCGCCATTTGGTCTGGCCATTGCGTGGTGGGCTTGGGCCGATGCGTCGGGCTATACCAAGCGCAAGGCTATGGAAGTTGAGGATGCACGCCGTAAAGACCGCATCGATCGCAGCCGCGATGCGCTGGGCATGCTGAGCCGCAAGAACAAGCGACGTTAGGGTCTGTGCCGGCAGGGGCACAATACGGGCCATGCTGATTCATCCTCAAATTGATCCCGTGGCCCTGCAAATCGGGCCGGTTGCCATCCACTGGTATGGCCTTACCTACCTGGCCGCCTTTGCCCTGTTCATGTTCTTGGGCAAACTGCGCTTGCGGCACGCGCCTTTCTCTACCATCGAGGGGCCTGGTGCCTGGTCCTTCCGCGACGTTGAGGACATCCTCTTCCTGGGTGTTATGGGCGTGGTGTTGGGCGGGCGCATAGGTTACTGCCTGTTTTACAAACCTGCTTACTACCTTAGCCATCCACTGGAGGTATTTGCCGTTTGGCAAGGTGGCATGAGTTTCCATGGTGGCATGCTGGGTGTGATTGTGGCTATGGTGTGGTACGCCCTGTCCCGCAAGAAGCCGTTTTGGCAGGTGGCCGACTTTGTTGCGCCGTGTGTTCCTACTGGACTGGCGGCAGGGCGGGTGGGCAACTTCATCAACGGAGAGTTGTGGGGTCGCCTGTGCGACCCGGATTTGCCGTGGGGCATGGTGTTTCGCGGTGCTGGTGATCTGCCACGCCACCCTTCGCAGGTCTACCAGTTCTTGCTTGAAGGGATTTTGTTGTTTGTTTTGCTGTGGTGGTATGCCGGCAAGGCGCCTAAACAAGGACGGGTGGCTGCGGCCTTTCTGTTTGGCTACGGCGTGATGCGTTTCATCGCAGAGTTCTTCCGCGAACCCGATGCATTTCTGGGTTTGCTGTCCCTGGGCATGAGCATGGGGCAATGGCTGTGCGTGCCCATGATTGTGGGCGGTGCCCTGCTGTGGTGGTGGATGGGTACCCGCACTACCGCCAAAGTTACCTGATACAAAGCTAACGGAACCCTCGGGTTTGTCCGGGGGTAGAAAGCCTTGCCAGTACGAGGCAATATCCTAATAATTATCGGTAATTATTGAAAATAATCTGGCAATTCTTATGCGCCTGGTCCCAAACTCCCTGCATGTCAAAGTGGCAACCCTGCTACGGGCGCAAATCTTTGACGGCGATCTGGCGCCGGGCAGTTTCATTGACGAGGCCGCCCTGTGCGCCAGCCTGAAAATATCCCGCACGCCATTGCGGGAAGCCCTGAAGGTCTTGGCAGCAGAGGGCCTGGTACGCCACGAGCCGCGTCGCGGCAGCTTCGTCAACCAGGTTACTGAACAGGACCTGGACGAGATTTTTCCGGTCATTGCTTTGCTGGAGGGTCGCTGTGCCTTTGAGGCCGCCCGCAACGCCAGCGATGCCGACATTTCCGCTTTGGACACCTTGCATACCCGGTTACGGGAGCATGCCCAGGCCAAGCGAATTCAGGGCTATTACGACACCAACTACACCATCCATGAGGCCATCATTACGCTGGCCAACAACCGTTGGCTGGCGCAGGCCATTGCTGATCTTCGCAAGATCCTCAAGCTGGCGCGCCAGCAGCAGCTCTACGCGCCGGGTCGGCTGGAGCAGAGCCTGGGTGAACACCTGGCGATTTACGCCGCTCTGCGTGAGCGCGATTCCGAGGGGGCTGAAGCTGCCATGCGCGAGCACATTACTCGCCAACGCGAGGCCCTGCGGGTGCTGGCTCGTGAGCAGAAGAGCAGGCTGCTGGCATGAAGCCCACTAGTTGGATCAGTCGCAACGTCTCGCGCTTGCTGCCAGCAGTGAGTGCTGAGCAAAAAGAGGCTCCAGCCCTCGATAAAAAAGCGCAGACAGCTATCAAATCAGGAGCAAATACGGAGCGAACAGTGGATGCTGACAAACGACCGCGTTCCACCCATGTGCGCCTCAAGGCCACACTGGGCCAAAAGGATGAGGCCCTGTCGCCCCGCGTGCTGCGGCGCATCCTGCAGGAGTTGCACGCCATCATTGACCCGAAGGTCAGCGAAGTGGAGGGCGGTCGACGTGCCCAGGCCATTGCCGCCTGGTATGCGGGCGCCACGCCCGAGCACCGGCGCGACCTGTGGCTGCTGATGAGTGAACAGTTTGTGGCTGATCCGCTCAAGGTCAAAGCTGCCCAGGTGCAGTTTGCCGCTGCCGTGGGTACGCCCGAAGAGGCAGTGGCCGAGGTTAACTATCGCCGGGCCACCGTGTCTCCACGCCGGCGGGTGCTGCAGCGTTTCAGCGTTTATCCCGGTGGTATCGAGTTTCTGGTGAACCTGCGCGCGGAGATGCAGCCCAGCCTCAAGCAGGACAAACGCCTGATGGCGCTGGATGTGGAGATGGAGTACATGTTCTCCACCTGGTTCGACGTGGGCTTTCTGGACCTGCGGCGCATCAGTTGGGACTCACCGGCGTCGCTGATCGAAAAGCTGATCCAGTACGAGGCCGTGCACGACATCAAAAGCTGGGCCGACGTCAAAAACCGGCTGGACAGCGACCGGCGCTGCTACGGATTCTTTCACCCCCGCCTGCCGGGTGTGCCGCTGATTTTCGTGGAAGTGGCTCTGGTGGACGAGATGGCGGGGGCAATTACACCGTTGTTGGATGAACAAGCTGCCCATGCCGACCTGAGCCGCGCCACCACGGCCATCTTCTATTCCATCAGTAACACCCAGACCGGCCTGCGCGGTGTGAGCTTTGGTGATTCGCTGATCAAGCGGGTGGTGGAAACGCTGAAAGAAGAATTCCCCAAGCTCAGGATCTTTGCCACGTTGTCGCCGATTCCGGGCTTTCGTGCCTGGCTGGGCAAGCATGTGGGGCCCCTGATTGAAGCATTGAACGAGCGGGAAAAACTGGCACTGGGCCGCGCCGTGGGTTGTGAGCCACCCGGTCCCACCGATTTTTTGGCCGCCGTTGATACGCCCCTGACCCTGACCGAGAAATCTGCGGTGCGCCAGATGCTGCTGCGCTGCGCTGCACATTATCTGGGCCAGGCCCTGGTGGATGGCAAGCCAGTGGACCCGGTGGCACGTTTCCACCTGGGCAACGGGGCGCGGGTGGAGCGACTTAACTGGGCGGGCGACCCTTCTGGCAAAGGACTCAAGCAGTCCTATGGCCTGATGGTCAATTACCTGTATGACCTGCGGCGCCTGGATAAGCACCGTCGTCAATTGGCGCAGGGCAAGATTCCCGTGTCCAAAGCGGTCGAGGCACTTTTTATCAAACCAACCTAGCACGAGTTCTGCACGACGATTCACAACAGGAGACAAGCATGACATTTACGCGACGCAACATGATCCAGGCGCTGGGCGCCTCCGCAGTCGGTGCGCTGACCGGCAGTGCCTGGGCCCAGGCCGGCGGTGGCCTCAAAATTTCCCACCAGTTTCCCGGCGGCACCCTGACTGAAGGCGATTTCCGTGACCGACTGTGCCGCAAATTTGCGGTGGAGGTGGAAAAGCGCACCGCCGGCGCGTTAAAGGCGTCGGTGTATCCGGGCTCATCCCTGATGAAGACCAATGCCCAGTTCTCCTCCATGCGCAAGGGCGCGCTGGATATGAGCCTTGTGCCGCTGTCCTATGCTGGCGGCGAGGTGGCCGAGACCAACATTGGCCTGATGCCTGCCTTGGTACCCAGCTACGAACAAGGTGCAGCCTGGAAGACCGCCGAAGTGGGCAAGTTGTTGAGCAAAGTGATGGACGACAAGGGCATCGTCATCGTCAGCTGGATCTGGCAGGCTGGCGGCGTGGCCAGCCGCACGCGTCCGCTGCTGACCCCTGACGATGCCAAGGGTCTGAAGGTGCGCGGCGGTAGCCGCGAAATGGACATGATGCTCAAGCAGGCTGGTGCTTCGGTCATCACCTTGCCGTCCAACGAAATCTATGCGGCCATGCAGACCGGCGCCATGGATGCGGCCATGACATCCAGCACCAGTTTTATCTCTTTCAAGCTGGAAGAGATTGCCAAACATCTGACTACGGGGCGGGACAAGACTTATTGGTTCATGTTTGAGCCATTGATGATGTCCAAGGAAGTTTTCACCAAGCTGCCAAAGGCGCAGCAAGATACCGTCATGGCTGTAGGTGGTGAGTTGGAAACGTTTGCCCGTGATGCTGCCAAGGCGGACGACAAGCTCGCTGCCGATATTTACGCCAAGGCCGGTGCCAAGGTCTATGACATGGACGAAGCCACACTCAAACGCTGGCAGGTCATTGCCCGCGAAACCGCGTGGAAGGACTTCAACGACAAGAATGAATCTTGCGCAGCCTTGCTCAAGGCAGCGCAAAAACTGCTATGAGCCATGGAGCCAGTGTGGTAGGTGGAGCAGGCTTGGTCGTGCCCCCGGTGGACCCGGATACGCCCGGCTTTTTGATGCCGCTGGCCAAGCTGCTGCGCTGGATCAACCAGGTCATGGTGGTGTTGGGCATGGTGGCTTTGCTGGTGGCGTCGCTGGTGTTGACCTACAGCGTCGTCTCCCGTTATGTGATGCAGGCATCGACCGATTGGCAGGATGAGGCTGCGGTCTTTTGCCTGGTGGGTGCCACATTCTTGTGTGGGGCCTTTGTGCAGGCGCTGCGTGGTCACGTGGGTATTGAAGCGGTAGCGGGGCTGTTGCCCGCTGCATGGAATCAGTGGCGCTTGCTGTGCGTGGATCTGATGAGCAGCGCTTTTTGCAGCTTCTTCGCCTGGAAGTCGTGGACCTTGTTCCATGAAGCTTGGGTCGAGCAGCAAACCACGTCGTCGTCATGGGCGCCACCGCTGTGGATTCCCTATGGGTTGATGGCGGCGGGCATGACACTCTTGAGTCTGCAGATACTGGTGCAACTGAGTGCACGGATGAATGGTTTGCGCAAGCAGGTGTCGGGAGTTGCCGCATGAGCATGCTGAGCATGGGTTTGTTGTTTGGCGTTGCCACGTTGCTGTTCATGTTCTCCGGCGCCCCCATTGCGTTTGCGCTGGGTAGCGTGGCCGTGCTGTTCATGTATTTGTTTATGCCGGCGTCCGCGCTCAACACGGTGACACAAAACGTGTATGAGGAAATGGCCAGCATCACACTGCTGTCGATCCCGCTTTTTATCCTGAAAGGTGCCGCCATTGGCCGATCCCGGGCCGGACAGGACCTGTACGCTGCCATGCATGTCTGGATGGGTCGCATACCCGGAGGTCTGGGCATTGCAAATGTGTTTGCCTGCGCTCTGTTTGCGGCCATGGCAGGGTCCAGCCCGGCCACTTGTTCGGCCATTGGCAGTGCCGGCATTCCTGAGATGCGCCGGCGTGGTTACTCGCCAGGCTTTGCCGCTGGCATCATCGCTGCCGGTGGCACACTGGGCATTTTGTTGCCACCGTCGGTGACCATGATCTTGTATGCGGTGGCAGCCGAGCAATCGCTGGGCCGGTTGTTCCTGGCGGGCATCTTTCCGGGGGTGTTGTTGGTGAGCCTGTTTGCCGCTTACGCTGTTGCGCATTACCGCAAGGAGTACCGTTTGGCTGAAGCGGAGTTCCAACGCAGTGGTGCAGCATCGGCGCTGCTGGATCGTGAGACATTTACCACCCGCCAGAAGTTTGAGATGCTGCCGCGCGTCGTACCCTTTGTGCTGCTGCTGGTGGGTGTAATGGTGGCGTTATATGGTGGCTTTGCCACGCCCAGTGAGACAGCAGGTCTGGGTGCGATATTGGCCCTGGCGTTGATTGCGGTCATCTATGGTGTCTGGCGGCCCAAGGATGTCGCACCGATTTTGAGCGCAACGTTGCGAGAGTCCACCATGCTGATGATGATCATTGGCATGTCGCTGCTGTTCTCTTACGTGATGAGTTTTCTGCACATCAGCCAAAGCACCGCGGAGTGGATCGTGGCGATGCAGCTCTCCAAATGGGTGCTGCTCGCGGCTATTCTGGTAATGGTGATTTTGCTGGGCTTTTTCCTGCCCCCGGTTAGCATCATCCTTATGACGGCTCCCATCATCCTGCCACCACTCAAGGCTGCTGGGTTCGACCTGATCTGGTTTGGTGTGCTCATGACCATCGTGATGGAAACCGGCCTGATCCACCCGCCGGTGGGGCTCAACATCTTTGTCATCAAGAACATTGCTCCCGATATTCCACTCAGTGACATCATCTGGGGCGTGCTGCCCTTTGTGGTGCTGATGTTGCTGGCCGTAGTGCTGATCTGCGTGTTCCCTGGCATTGCCACTGCGCTACCCGATGCAGTGATGGGCGTGGCGGGGGCCAAACCATGAGCAAATCGGTTGTTCTGGACATGAACGGCCCATTGGCCATGGTGGAGTTGGCGCACGCCGCCAAGTTCAACGCCATGTCGCGCAGCATGTGGCGTCAGCTGCGAGCCGTGTTCGAGCAAATCCAGCAAAACCAAACCCTGCGCTGCGTGGTAATCCGGGGCAAGGACCATTTTTGCGCTGGTGGGGATATTTCGGAATATGCCGAATTCCGTTTCCAGGAGCACAGCTTGCGGGCGTTCCACGAAGAAGATGTTTGGGGTGGCCTGCAGGCCATGCTGGACTGCGACGTGCCCATCGTCGCCCAAATCCAGGGCAACTGCATGGGCGCCGGGGTGGAGATTGCCAGTTGTTGCGATATCCGCATCGCTGCAGATAACGCCCGGTTTGGCGCGCCGATTGCCAAGTTGGGCTTTCCCATGGCCCCGCGCGAGGCGGCCTTGGTGATGCGTGCCGTGGGTGAACTCACTGCCCGCGAAATGCTGCTGTCGGCCGCCCTGTTGGATGCAGCCGAAATGCACCAGCGCGGCTTTCTCAACCAGGTGGTGCCCGTGGCCGAACTGGATGCAGCCGTGCAGACCTGCGTGGATCGCATGCTGCCCCTGGCACCCCAGGCTGGCCGAATCAATAAACAGACTTTTAGGGCTCTAGCCCTCGTCAATCATACACAAGTAGCTAGTGATTTGATAGCAAACGCCTACCGCTATGCCGATTCCCACGAGCACCGCGAAGGCGTGCTGGCGTTCACCGAGAAGCGCCCACCCCGGTTTCACCCCTGACAAGAACCCTGAACCATGAAGAACGAAAATTTGTTTGCCGCCTTGCGCGCGGCCTTTCCTGCTGACCTCGACGCCATCGCCATTGAAACCGACAACGGTTTGAACTACTCCTGGCGTGACCTGGACCGTGCCACCGCCATGCTGGCCAACTTGCTGGAATCGCTGCAGCTACCCGCCGGCTCCCGCATTGCCGTGCAGGTGGACAAATCGGTCGAGGCCCTGGCGCTGTACCTGGCCACCCTGCGCGCCGGATTTGTGTTCTTGCCCCTGAACACGGCTTACCAGAGCGCCGAGATGGAGTACTTCATCGGCAATGCCGAGCCCGCCGTGGTGGTGTGTGCCAGCAAGAACTTTGGCTGGGTCAGCAAGATCGCTTTCAAGGCCGGTACCCGCCATGTATTCACCCTGGACGATGACCGCACCGGATCATTGCTTGCGCGGGCTGCAGCGCAGGGACCGGGCAGCGACCAACATACCGTGGCCACACGCCAGGCGGGTGACCTGGCAGCCATTCTGTACACCAGCGGCACCACCGGGCGCAGCAAAGGCGCCATGCTGTCGCACGGCAACCTGTTGAGCAATGCGCGGGTGTTGAAAGATTACTGGGGTTGGCGCACGCCCGAGCAGGGTGGTGATGTGTTGATGCACGTGTTGCCCATCTTCCATGTGCATGGTCTGTTTGTAGCCGTGCACGGTGCGTTGCTTAACGGCAGCAAGATGCTGTGGTTCGCCAAATTCGACCCCAAGCGGGTGCTGGAGAAACTGCAGCAGGCCACCGTGTTCATGGGTGTGCCCACGCTCTATGTGCGTTTGCTGGCCGAGTCTGGACTCAACCGCGAGGCAGCCCGCAATATGCGCTTGTTCATATCTGGTTCGGCCCCGCTCCTGATTGAAACCTTCAATGACTGGACAGCGCGTACCGGCCACACCATTTTGGAGCGCTACGGCATGAGCGAAACCACCATGCTGACCTCCAATCCGTGCAATGCAGATGCGCGCTATGGCGGACTTTCTGAGCGCCGGGGCGGTACGGTGGGTTTCCCGCTGCCAGGTGTGAGCCTGCGCGTGCAGGACGATGCAGGGCAGTCCGTGGCGGTGGGCGCAATCGGAGATATTCAGGTCAAGGGCCCCAACGTCTTTACCGGCTATTGGCAAATGCCGGAAAAGACCCAAGAGGAATTCACCGCCGACGGCTACTTCAAGACCGGCGATGTGGGGCAGGTGGACGCGGACGGCTACGTGACCATCGTTGGGCGCAGCAAAGACCTGATCATCAGCGGTGGCTACAACGTCTATCCCGCCGAGATTGAGGCCACCATCAACACGCTGCCGGGCGTGGCAGAAAGTGCGGTAGTGGGCGTGCCCGATGCGGACTTTGGTGAGGTGGGCGTGGCCGTGGTCATTGCCCGGCCCGGCGCGCGGGTGGCGCCAGACAACATACTGTCCGAACTCAAGAAGGTGCTGGCCAACTTCAAGATACCCAAGCGCTGCTATGTAGTGGCCGAATTGCCCCGCAATACCATGGGCAAGGTGCAGAAAAACCTGTTGCGGGCACAATACCAGAAACCCTAGTCGATAGTTGGAATGCTATTAAACCTATAGCGCACTACATATATCCGACGATGGCTACAGGCTATTTCACTGTTAACAATCAATCAGTATTCAAATAGGAAAATTGCCGTGGTCAATAGCAGTGCGGCATCGTCTTAAAACCTGTTGCGGGTTGCTTCCTCGATCGTCTTGTGTATTCTGCGCATGATCTCAGCGGCCTTTGTCGGGTCTATGTAGGGGCTGGTTACAGACGCTGCCTTCACTTGGCTCGTGGATTGCGTAAGAGCATCTGCTGGCAAGGGCCTTCCGGCGCAGCTGCTGGTGCGCGGTGGCATCGTGCCGTTGAGAAAATAGTCGGCAACCTTGGCATCGACACAACTATCGTTGTACGGAAACAAGCCATGGGTGTACTCGTCTTCAATAACGATCATGCTGGCGTTGGGCAGGGCATCCAGCGTCTTTTGGGCCCCTTCAACGGGAGTCGCTGCATCATAGCGGCTCTGCAGCATTAATAGTGGGCCAGCCTTGGTCGCCGCAGCCAGAGGCGGGCGCGTTACGACCGGTGCACTCCAGTACAGACAAGGGTTGGCTGTGGCTGTGCCGCCCGCGAGTGGGTATCGGGTGGAATAATCGTTGCCGATATCGACCCAGCGCTGTTCATCACCGATGGTGCCAAGGTCGTTGCAGACCACGGCTGAGCGAACTGCACTTCTAGGTTCGACTAGGACCCTGTTGCGGAACTGCACAGCGAAAAGTTCTTTTGCGAAGAAATGTGCCTGATTTGCTGCAACGGTGTTGTCCGGGCTCGCCGTAAAGGTGTAGGTGTCGATGGCTGCATGAATGCCACTTTCGTCGGCTTGTGGGAGTTGCTTTCGCAACGCATTCAAACCTAGTGCGGCAGTGATTGCAAGCGGGTTTTGATCGATATTGTTTGAATTGTTGAAGTCGATGACCTCCGTCGCCAAAAGCGTTTTGAGAGATAGAGGCAGCGCCAGTATCTGGCTCTTGATCTGGGCGGGGTTACTGTCAAGGTTAAAACGCTGTCCGTGGCGAGCGGAGTAGGGCAATATGACCGCATCGATCACACGCTGACGGCCCATTTCAGATAACAGCGTTGCATCATCGTAGCTGCCAGAGACATCCATGTTGCTATCCAGCAGCATGCGACCAACGCGCTCTGGAAACAGGCTGGCATACCAAGCTCCGAGCCAGGTTCCGTAAGACATACCGATGAAATTCAGTTTGGCATCGCCCAGCAGGCCGCGTACCAGATCCATGTCGCGCGCGGTAGCGTCGGTGTGGATGTGTTTGGTCAGCGGATTTTTGGCGCAGGCTTGTGCCTTAAGGCGTGTGTTGTGCTGCACCTTTTTGATGTTTTCAGGGCTGCGGTCAAAAACCAGACTGTTTTCGATTTCAAGTCGCTCATTTGAACTGCAGGTCAACGCGCTGCTGGCCCCCAAACCACGTGGTGAAAAACCGATCATGTCGTACCGGTTGGACATCTCCTTGAACAGCTTACCGGTTGCGTCGGCCGGGTTGCCGAGTGCTAAAAATTCGCTAAACCGGAATCCAAATGTCAGGCCATCACCGCCAGGGCCGCCCGGATTCACCAGAATGGCACCCATGCGTTGATCAGGCTGCTCGGCACTGACCCTTAGCAGTGCTACCTGCAACTCGCCAAGCGCCGGGTTGGCGTAGTCGAGTGGTGCGCGCATCAGCGTGCATTTAACGCGATTGCCAGCAGTTGTGATGGAGTTTTCTCCATCACTGAGAAGTGTGGGGTCGCACGGTTTCCAGTCCAACTTTTGCTGCCTGAATGATGCCATCGGATCAGGTGTACTGTTGCCACCGCCACACGCGGCAAGCAGTGCTGCAACCAGGGTTAAAAGGGCTAAGTGGCTTAGGCGTGACGACGGTGCTAGCGGAATTGGCATGGACAGACTCTGGAGTAGGTGTGCGGGGCGAAAAAAATTATATTGTTCCAGCATCCCGTCAACAGGGCGCAGGAACCGGAAGCGTGTGGTGCGTAGTTTGACACGCAATAGTGAAATTTTTTTTGAGGTTTCAGCTTTCCCTCTCAGGGGAAACCCATATTTTTCAGAGTGACTTCCAGTGTCATACTTGAGACCATGGACATGAAGTGCCGACCGGTGCGTGTCACATCGTATTGAATGCAACGCGGAACCAAAAAATACCGCCGTTATGGTGCAAAAGCGTAAAACGTCAACGCCGGATTGTCATAGAAGATTTGAAGAAATGAAACGGATGCTTGAGTCGCCCCAACCGAATGAAATCACACTGCGTGGCATTGTTCTCGGAATATTAATCACCCTGATTTTTACTGCGGCGCAAGTCTATTTGGGATTGAAAGTAGGCTTGACTTTTGCCACGTCTATTCCAGCTGCCGTTATTTCGATGGCGTTGCTGAGTGCCTTTAAAAACGCGTCCATACAGGAAAACAATATTGTCCAAACGATCGCCTCTGCAGCGGGTACGTTGGCTTCGGTGATTTTTGTTTTACCCGGTTTGTTGATGATTGGGTGGTGGACCCATATTCCGTTTTGGCCAACCTTTGGGGCGTGTGCAATTGGTGGTGTGCTGGGTGTGATGTACACCGTGCCGCTGCGCCGTGCCCTGGTATCAAAATCAGATCTGCCCTACCCAGAAGGTGTCGCCGCCGCAGAAGTATTGAAAGTCGGCACGTCTTCCCGCGCAGGCGCCCGCGAAGGGAAAGTCGGCTTGATGGCCGTTATTTTGGGCAGCGCGGCATCTGCCGTGTTTGCTGCGGGTGCAGGCGCAAAACTGTTGGCGGCTGAAGTGGCTCACTATTTCAAAGTGGGCAGTGGTGCAACCGGCGTTGCTGCCGCCAGTTCTTTGGCGTTGTTTGGTGCTGGGCATTTGATGGGCATTACTGTTGGTATCGCCATGCTGACGGGTTTGGCGATTGCTTGGGGCGTGTTGGTACCGCTGTTTTCCAGTACGGATGTGCCAAGTGCTCTGAGCGCAGCCGATCAAGCGCTAGGCGCATGGAGCTCGCAAGTACGCATGATCGGTGCAGGCGCCATTGGTGCAGCCGCGCTGGTGACCTTGATTGGTTTGGCAAAGCCGGTTATCGGTGGTTTGAAATCGGCATTGGATGCAGCACGGCGTGCTAAAGAAGGTGGCGAGGCCTTGCCGCGTACCGAACAAGATTTGCCGATATTCATGGTGGGCTTGGTCGTGTTATTGGCCATGGCACCGGCGGGTTGGTTGTTGGCGAATTTCTTGCAAGGCGGCGTTTTACATAGCATTGCGGCGCCTTTGGTGGCGGTGGGCATTGCGTATATTGTTATCGCAGGTATTTTTGCAGCGGCTGTGTGTGGCTATATGGCGGGCTTGATTGGCTCGTCCAATTCTCCCGTGTCGGGCATTGCGATTTTGACAATTTTGGGCGCAGCGTTCAGCGTAGGGCTCGTTGGGCGTCACATCATGGGGCCGGAAGTCGCGCATGCCTTGGTTGCGTTTGCCTTGTTTGTCACTACGGTGGTGTTGGCGGTCGCGGTGGTAGGCAATGACAATTTACAAGATTTAAAAACGGGTCAACTGGTGGGCGCCACGCCCTGGAAGCAGCAAGTTGCTTTGGTCATCGGTGTGTTTGCAGGCTCTTTGGTGATTCCTCCCGTGCTGGAGTTGTTGAACCAAGCCTATGGCTTTGCCGGTGCCACTTCAAGTACCGCCATTTCCAGTACGCCCTTGGCCGCGCCGCAGGCAACCCTGATTACTACGCTGGCCAAAGGCGTCATCGGTGGTGATTTGCGTTGGGATTTGGTTTTTTGGGGTGCGGCATTGGGCTTGGCGCTAGTGGTTTTTAACTTCGTTTTGAAAACGGGCAGTAAAGGGCGCTATACCTTGCCGCCACTTGGCGTGGGTTTGGCGATCTATCTGCCCAGCGCAGTCACGTTGCCAGTCGTGTTGGGCGCGGTGGCGGGGTTTGTTTTTGAGCGCTACGTCCATGCAAAACCCTGGGGCGAAGCAGCCAAGCGCATCGCGGTGCTGGTGATGTCCGGTTTTATTGTGGGTGAAAGTTTATTCAATGTGGGTCTGGCCGGCTTGATTGTGCTAACCGGCAATGGTGAGCCATTGGCAATTGTCAATAATCTTGGCGAATTCCAAACCATGGCGATTGCGGCTGTTTTGGGGGCGACCGTGGTAACGGCTTTGTACCGTTGGGTGATACAGGCCTCTCGTCAATTGGAGGCCTGAGTTGGGAGCCTATGGCGTGAGCCTGCCCAACCGCAAACAGCGCCCGCTACCTACAAGACCCAGCGCCAGCATGGAATGCGCTATATAAATTGTAGCGTATTACGTATAGTTGGCGAGGGCTTCAGCCCAATTTTGTTGCCAATTATTACTTAAGTATCAAAACCGGAACGTTGCCGTGGGTCAGCACGTGCTGGGTTTCGCTGCCCAGCAGCAGGCGCTTGATGCCCTTGCGGCCGTGCGATGCCATCACGATCAGGTCGCACTTGTGCTTCTTGGCGGCGGCCAGGAGGGCGTCGGACACCACATCGGACTTGACGATCAATGCCTTGGTCGTGACGCCTTTGCTCAAGGCAGCCTTTTTGACAGCATCCACAACGGCTTGGCCTTCGTCTGCCCACTGGGCTTCCACTCGGCGTACTTCGTCTGGTTGCAGTGCAATGCCACCCTCAAAATAGCTTTGGGGGTAGCGCGGCACGATCTTGAGCGCAACCAGTTCGGCTCCGCACAGCGCGGCCAGGTCAATGGCGGCCTTGACGGCCTTTTTGGAGAGGGTAGAGCCATCGGTGGCGACTAAAATACGTTGGTACATGGTTTGCTCCTTGAAGTAGGTGTCACTTAAGGCTACTCTACACCGGTTCTACTGTCTTGATCTAAGTCAAGCACGTGACAACACTTACCCTGCACACTCTTAGTCCATGCACTCCATCGCACTTGCGCCAGCGCCAACCACGGCGGATGTGCCGTCAAATGAACCTATTGCAGCCACTGCAGCGGAGGTACCCCCGACCCTAAAACCCCACGCCGAAGACGACCTGCGCCTGTTGGACGATCCACAGGAGTGGAGTGCTTTTAGTCGCCCCTCGACAAGTGGCCCGCATTGCTGGGAGTCCAGTGTCGTGATTGAGGGCATGCACTGCGCGGCCTGCTCGCTGACGGTGGAAGATGCATTGACCCGCATACCCGGCGTCATCAGTGCCCAGGTGGGTGCCGCCAGCCACCGCGCCAAGGTGGTCTGGTCTGACCAGCACGTGTTGCCGTCGGCCTGGATGCAGGCGGTGCAGGGTAGTGGCTACCGCGCCGTGCCAGCCAATGACGCGTTTGCCAGCGAACGGCGCAAGCAGGAAACCCGACAAGCCCTGTGGCGCTGGCTGGTGGCAGGACTGTGCATGATGCAGGTCATGATGTACGCCTACCCGGCGTATGTGGCCTTGCCGGGCGACCTGTCGGGCGAGATGGAGCAACTGCTGCGCTGGGCATCGTGGGTGTTGAGCTTGCCGGTGATGCTGTTCTCGTGCGGGCCTTTTTTCCGCAACGCCTGGCGCGACATCACCCAAGCCCGTGTCAGCATGGATTTGCCGGTGGCGCTGGGCATTGCCATCACTTTTGCGATGAGTACAGCGGGAACCTTTGAGCCCACTGGGATTTTTGGCCATGAGGTGTATTTTGACTCGCTGACCATGTTTGTCTTTTTCCTGCTGACGGGGCGTTGGCTGGAGCTGCGTTTGCGGGATCGCACGGCTGGTTCACTGGAAGCCCTGATGAACCGCCTGCCCGACAGCGTGGAGCGGATGCAGCCCGATGGCAGTTTTGAGCGCGTGGCCGTGCGACGTGTTGCGGTGGGCGATGTCCTGCGGGTGCACCCCGGCGAAACCTTTGCTGCCGATGGCACGGTACACAGTGGCGAAACGCAGGTGGATGAGGCTTTGCTCACGGGTGAATCGCATCCGCTCTCGCGTGGGGTGGGATCGCAGGTGCTGTCAGGCAGCCACAACCTTAGCAGCACGGTGCAAGTGCGTGTGGAACGCACGGGCGAGGCCACCCGGTTTGCCGAGATTGTGGCGCTCATGGAGAGCGCATCGGCCACCAAACCGGCTGGTGCCATGCTGGCAGACCGCTTGGCCAAACCGTTCTTGATCGGTGTGCTGCTGGCTGCCGCCGGTGCGGGAGCCTGGTGGTGGGGCCGTGATCCGGGTCATGCCCTGATGGTGGCTGTTGCAGTGTTGGTGGTGACCTGCCCCTGTGCCCTTTCGCTGGCAACACCGGCAGCCATGCTGGCATCGGCAGGTGCTTTGGCGCGTGGCGGTGTGCTGGTGCGCAGGCTGCAGGCGCTGGAAGCATTGGCTGGTGTGGATACGCTGGTCTTTGACAAGACTGGCACGCTAACCCGTGATGCCATGGTGCTGGGCGCCGTCACGGTGCGGCCTGGCGCGTCAGCTGAAGAGGCGTTGGCCATGGCGGCGGCACTGGGTTGCCATTCCCTGCATCCGGTTTCGCGTGCGCTGGCGGTAGCGCAAGCCCACGCTCAGACTAAATCGGGTGGCGTTGGGGCCAGCAACCCTTGGGAATGCGCTGCCGTAACCGAACATTCGGGGCAGGGTGTTAGCGGGCAAGCACGGAACAGCCGACATTCCGGTAGTGACGGCACTGTTAGCTTGCGGCTGGGTTCTGCACGCTTTTGTGGCGTTGAGGTGCAGCAAGTGGGTGTTGCCGGCTTAAGTGCCTATTTGGCAGATGAAAAAGGCTGGTTCGCCACCTTTGAGCTGATAGAAGACCTGCGTCTTGAGGCCGCAGCAGCGGTGGCGGCCTTGGCTGCAAATGGGGTGGCGGTGCATATGCTCTCTGGCGATACCGTTGATTCTGTGGCACGGGTGGCGGCTCAGGCTGGCATTGTGCATGCGCAAGGGGGCTGTTCTCCGGATGATAAATTGGTTTTCATGCGAACTTTGCAGTCACAGGGACACCACGTGGCCATGGTAGGCGATGGGCTCAACGACGGGCCGGTGCTGGCCGGAGCTGACGTTTCCTTCACCTTTGGACGTTCCGTCCCCTTGGCGCAGTCCAAGGCTGACTTTGTGATTTTGGGCGAGCAACTGATGAGTGTTGTACAGGCACTGGCGCTTTCCCGCAGGACCATGTCGATCGTACGGCAAAATCTATGGTGGGCGTTGCTGTACAACGCGGCCTGCGTGCCGTTGGCCGTGGTGGGATTGTTGCCTGCCTGGCTGGCTGGCTTGGGCATGGCGACCAGTTCTTTGCTGGTGGTGCTCAATGCCTTGCGGTTGGCCCGCGCCCCATCCCTTAAAAAGGTTTTGTGATGGATATTCTGTATTTGTTGATTCCGCTATCTGTTGTCCTGGTATTTTTTATATTGGGCGGTCTGTGGTGGGCCATCAACAGGGGGCAGTTCGAGGATATTGAGGCCGAAGGTGAAAGGATACTGAAAGATTCTTAATTAATATTAAGAACTTTCAGCAGGCTTTGACATTGATCAACCCGATTGACCGTTTTGGCGTGGACACTTCGCACTAGATTTAATAAGAGAAGAGGTAAAAATGGCATTTGCAAATCAACAACAAACTGTATACAACGATACCGTTGTGCGGCAGTTTGCCATCATGACGGTGGTTTGGGGCGTGGTCGGCATGTTGGTTGGCGTCATCATCGCCGCCCAGCTCGCTTGGCCTGAACTGAACTTCGGTATTCCATGGCTTTCGTATGGACGACTGCGCCCGTTGCACACCAATGCCGTGATTTTTGCGTTTGGTGGTTGCGGCTTGTTCGCTGCGGCCTACTACGTGGTGCAGCGTACCTGCCAGGTTCGCCTGTTTGGTGACAAGCTCTCTGCCTTTACCTTTTGGGGCTGGCAGCTGGTGATTCTGTCGGCAGTTGTTTCTTTGCCGCTGGGTTTCACCCAGGCTAAAGAGTACGCTGAGCTGGAGTGGCCCATCGACATTTTGATCACCTTTGTTTGGGTGTCATTTGCCATCGTTTTCTTCGGCACCATCGGTACCCGCAAGGTCAAGCACATTTACGTCGCCAACTGGTTCTTTGGCGCGTTCATTCTTGCTGTGGCTATTCTGCACTTGGTCAACAGCGCCGCTATTCCCGCCGGTTTCATGAAGTCCTACTCGGCCTATGCCGGTGTGCAGGATGCCATGGTGCAATGGTGGTACGGCCACAATGCGGTGGGTTTCTTCCTGACCGCCGGCTTCCTGGGCATGATGTACTACTTCATTCCCAAGCAGGCAGGCCGTCCTGTCTATAGCTACCGTCTGTCCATCGTTCACTTCTGGGCGCTGATCTTTACCTACATGTGGGCGGGCCCTCACCACCTGCATTACACCGCGTTGCCTGACTGGACCCAGTCCGTTGGCATGGTGTTCTCCCTGATTCTTCTGGCTCCCAGCTGGGGCGGCATGATCAACGGCATCATGACCCTGTCGGGTGCCTGGCACAAGCTGCGCGATGACCCCATCCTGCGCTTCCTGATCGTGTCGCTGTCGTTCTACGGCATGTCCACTTTCGAAGGCCCCATGATGTCCATCAAGACGGTCAATGCCTTGAGCCACTACACCGACTGGACCGTGGGCCACGTGCACTCGGGCGCTCTGGGCTGGGTGGGTCTGGTGACCATGGGTTCCATGTACTACCTGATTCCCAGGCTGTTCGGCCAGAAGCAAATGCACAGCGTCAAGGCCATTGAAGTCCACTTCTGGACCGCAACCATCGGTATCGTGATCTATATCGCTGCCATGTGGATTGCCGGTGTGATGCAGGGCCTGATGTGGCGCGCTATCAATGCGGACGGCACACTGACCTATACCTTTGTTGAATCGGTAAAGGCTACCTATCCGTTCTACGTTCTGCGTTTGTGTGGTGGTCTGTTGTACTTGTCCGGCATGATCATCATGCTGTGGAACACGCTGAAGACGGCTACGGCCGGCCGTGCGGTGAACGTCACCATTCCAGCCGTTGCTGCACACGCATAAAAGGGTATCAACATGGCAAATCAAAATACAAAATCCGGGCTGTCACATGAAGCCATTGAGACGAACAACTTCTTGATGATCGTTCTCATTTTGGTGGTGTTGCTGGTAGGCGGCATGGTGGAAATCGTTCCGCTGTTCTTCCAGAAGTCCACCACAGAGCCGATCAAGGGTGTCCTACCCTATACCGCGCTGCAATTGGCTGGTCGTGACATCTATGTACGTGAAGGTTGCTACAACTGCCACTCGCAAATGATTCGCCCCTTCCGTGCTGAAACCCTGCGTTACGGTCACTATTCTGTGGCGGGCGAGTCGGTGTACGACCACCCGTTTCAGTGGGGCAGCAAACGTACCGGCCCGGATCTGGCCCGCGTGGGCGGCAAGTACAGCGATGAATGGCACCACACCCACTTGAACAATCCACGTGACGTCGTTCCGGAATCCAACATGCCTGCCTACCCCTGGCTGGAAAAGACCCCGGCGGATGCCGATGTCATGCCGACCCACATGAAGGCGCTGCGCGTCGTGGGCGTTCCCTATACCGACGAGCAAATCAACAAGGCCGTGGAAGACGTCAAGGGCAAGACTGAACTCGAAGCCCTGGTTGCCTATCTGCAGGTCCTGGGTCTGGCACTCAAGTAAACACCAAGGAGTTGAATATGGACTTTGATGTCAACACCCTGCGGTCGCTAGCTACTGTGACCAGCTTTGTTACGTTTATCGGCATTGTGTGGTGGGCGTGGTCCAAGCGGCGCGCATCCGACTTCTCGGAAGCCGCCAACCTGCCTTTCGAGCAGGACTGACCCCGTCATTAAGGATTTGAAATGAGCGACTTTACAAGCAACTTCTGGTCGGTCTATGTGACCGGCATCACGCTGGTGAGCATTCTTGCCTGCGCGCTCCTGTTGTGGTTCAGCGGCAAGGCCAAGGCCATGACCGCAAGCGACAACAGCACCGGGCACGTATGGGATGAAGACCTGCGTGAAATGAACAATCCCCTGCCGCGCTGGTGGGTGTGGCTGTTCATCATCACCATCGTGTTCGCCGTTGTGTACCTAGTGTTGTATCCTGGTCTGGGCACCTTTACCGGCAGTACCAAGTGGACCTCCATCGGACAGTATGACGCCGAGGTTGCCAAAGGCAATGCTGAGGTGGCACCGCTATATGCCAAGTTTGCGGCGATGCCCATCGAAGAAGTGTCGCGTGACCCGCAGGCCCACGCCATTGGCGAGCGTTTGTTCATGAACAATTGCTCCCAGTGCCATGGCTCTGATGCGCGCGGCTCCAAGGGATTTCCGAATCTGACAGATAAGGATTGGCTTCACGGTGGTTCTCCGGAAAACATCACGGAGACCATCACCAAGGGTCGTATGGGCGTTATGCCTCCCATGGCTGCAGCCGTGGGCACAGCGGACGATGTCAAGAATGTGGCCAATTACGTGTTGAGCCTGTCCAACAGTCCGCACGACTCGGTTCGTGCCGAGTTGGGCAAGTCCAAGTTTGTGGTGTGTGCTGCCTGCCACGGAACGGACGGCAAGGGCAATCAGGCTTTGGGTGCTCCCAACCTGACTGACAACATCTGGCTGCACGGCTTCGGCGAAGCTGCCATTATGGCCATGGTCAACAACGGTAAGGTCAACCAGATGCCCGCACAAGAGGAACGTCTGACCGAAGGTCAAATTCGGGTGTTGGCGGCGTATGTTTGGGGCTATTCGAACAACGCCAAGGCTAACTAAACGTTCGTAGCGAAAGCATCAAATTTTGAACGACAGGGCATTACCGCCGCGCAAGATCATTCCGATCGTATCCGCCACGGGTAAGGGGGGAACGCCCCCTGCCGACGATGACGATGGGGTGATGGTCTCGCTGTACGAAGCCCGCCAAAAAATCTACCCGCGCAGCGTAGCGGGATTTTTTTCCAACTGGCGATGGGGCATGGTGTTCCTGACCCAGCTGATCTTTTATGGCCTTCCCTGGCTGGAATGGGGCCAGCGCCAGGCTGTGCTGTTTGATCTGGGGGCGCGCCGCTTCTACATTTTCGGCCTGGTCCTTTATCCCCAGGACTTCATCTACCTGACCGGTATTTTGGTCATTTCGGCCTTGGCGTTGTTTCTTTTTACGGCAGTGGCCGGGCGCTTGTGGTGCGGTTACGCCTGTCCGCAAACCGTCTATACAGAAATATTCCTATGGTTGGAAAAGTTCACAGAAGGCGACCGCTCCGCCCGTATGCGCCGTGATAGCGGCCCGTGGACCAAAGACAAGATCCTGCGCAAGGTTTCCAAGCACGCACTGTGGCTTGGAGTGGGCTTGTGGACGGGACTGACGTTTGTTGGCTACTTCACCCCGATCAAGGAACTGGCAGGTGCGGTGGTGCACTGGCAGCTGGGCTCGTGGGAGGTTTTCTGGTTTCTTTTCTACAGCTTTGCCACTTATGGCAATGCAGGTTTCATGCGTGAGCTGGTGTGCAAGCACATGTGCCCGTATGCGCGTTTTCAAAGCGCCATGTTCGATCGCGATACCCTTATCGTCACCTACGATGAAGCGCGCGGTGAACCCCGGGGAGCCCGTTCCCGAAAGGCTGACCCGGCCAAACTTAACCTGGGTGCCTGCGTGGATTGCAGCCTGTGTGTGCAGGTTTGCCCTACCGGCATTGATATCCGCAAGGGCCTGCAATACGAGTGCATAGGCTGTGGTGCCTGTGCCGACGTGTGTGACACGGTCATGGACAAGTTGGGTTACGCCCGTGGGTTGGTCAAATATTCCACGCAGAATGCCATTACCCAAAATTGGACGCGGGGCCAGACTTTGCGCCATGTGCTGCGCCCCCGTGTGTTGATCTATTCCGGCATTTTGGCCGCCATCGTTGTGGCCATGGTCGTGAGCCTGACGTTGCGCACGCCATTCAAGGTGGATGTGGTGCGTGACCGTGGTGTGCTGGCCCGAATTGTGGAGGGCGGGCGGATCGAAAATGTGTACCGCTTGCAGATCATGAATGCTACGGAATCCGAGCAGCGTTTTACCATTGCCGCCGACGGGCTGCCCGGGCTGGTTGTGGTGACAGAGGGTGACGTTGTGGTTGAGCCCACACAATCCCGTTGGACAGCAGTGCGCGTGCAAGCGCCGTATGATGCAGCACCTGCGGGTTCACACACGATTCATTTCCAGATATCTGGCCAGGGTTCCACTGGCCAGGTGACTGAAAAATCAGTTTTTATTGTTCCTCGCTAAGGAAAATTTATGTCTCAATCCGCACCAACTCCCGCAACGCCCTGGTGGAAATTCGGGCATGTCTGGATGGTGATTGCCGGCCCCGCGCTGGTGGTCGTTGCCTCCTTTTACACGTTTTACCTGGCAGCGTCGGGCAAGGACCCGGTGATTGACGAAAATTATTACCAAAAAGGCTTGGAAATCAACAAGACACTGGAAGGCAACCCGGCCAGCCTGGCGCCCGCCATGCAGGCGCGCAATCATGCCGCCACCGGTGTCAATACTCCTCAAAGGTAAGCCATGTTGCAACAACGATTGATGTGGATAATTTGGCCAGCGTTCCTGATGGCCGGGGTGCTGGAGATGCTGGTCTTTGGCATGGTTGACCCGCAAGATGTGCATTGGTTTGGCATGCCATTGGATTGGTCCCGGCAGGGTACCTACACGATTGCATTCTTTGTCTTCTGGGCCATCATGGTTGTGTCAAGCGGACTGACGAGTCTGCTGTCCATGTCGCCTTTTGAGGTGAACCGCTGCCCTCTGACTCCCACGCAGCGTCCGGACGGCTGCCCCAAGCAGGAATCCTGCTAGCCACCCATCTTGGTATTGACGATTTCGCGCAGCGCATCGGTACTCAGGATGCGCACATGGCGCTGCTTCACTTCAATGATGCCGTCATCTACAAACTTGGAGAATGTGCGGCTCACGGTCTCCAGTTTCAATCCTAGATAGCTGCCAATTTCTTCGCGTGTCATGCGCAGCACCAATTCATGTTGAGAGAATCCCCGGGCGTGCAGGCGTTGCACCAAATTCAACAGGAAGGCTGCCAGACGTTCTTCTGCGCGCATGCTGCCCAGCAGCAGCATGACACCGTTTTCACGGACGATTTCGCGGCTCATGATCTTGTGAACATGGCGCTGCAAGGCGTTGACTTCCCGTGAGAGTTCTTCGATACGGTCAAACGGCATGACGCAGACTTCCGCGTCTTCCAGGGCCACCGCATCGCAGGTGTGGTGGTCGTTGACGATACCGTCCAGGCCAATAACCTCGCCAGCCATCTGAAAACCCGTTACCTGGTCGCGTCCATCTTCAGACGCCACGCAGGTTTTGAAGAAGCCGGTACGAATTGCATACAAGCTGGTGAACTTTTCACCGTTACGAAACAGGGTGGTGCCACGCTTGATCTTGCGCCGACTGGCCACCACATCTTCAATACGATCCATCTCCGCGGAGGTCAAACCCATGGGCATGCACAACTCGCGCAAATTGCAGTTGGAACACGCGACCTTGATGGTTTGTGCAATCAATGGAGCCACTTTACTTGCGCCCTTGACGGCGGGTTGAGTCTTGGTTTCGGGGCAGAGTAGAGGTGCGGGTTGTTGATCGAGCATAGCGTGCGCCAAAATCTGGACCCCCTCAGTTTACCCACTTTAGTTGTTCTTGATTCAAATCAAGCGGACCGTGGAGGAAATGCTGCAAAGTTGGGCCCGTTTTGTCCGGAGTTTTCATGAGCGTGCCAGTTCAAATCGTTCCCGAAGAATTGTTGAGTCGATTCGATGTGCCTGGTCCCCGATACACATCCTTTCCAACGGCTGACCGTTTTGTCGAGGCTTTCACGACCGACGATTATGTGCAGGCACTAACCCAGCGCCGCACGGGCCTGGCCGCCCGCTCCCGGCCACTTTCGCTGTATGTGCACATTCCGTTTTGCGAATCTCTGTGCTACTACTGTGCTTGCAACAAAATCATCACCAAGCACCACGAAAAGGCTGCATCGTATCTGAGTTACCTCAGCCGCGAGGTAGACCTGCATACCCAATACATCGGCCAGGGTCAGACCATCAGTCAGTTGCATTTGGGTGGTGGCAGCCCGACATTTCTGCGCGACGATGAATTGCGCGAGTTGATGGTCATGTTGCGGCGCAACTTCACCCTGGCGCCAGGCGGTGAATATTCCATAGAAATTGATCCACGCACGGTAGATTCCGCCCGGCTGGACACCCTGGCAGAGCTGGGCTTCAACCGACTGAGTTTTGGTGTGCAAGACTTCGACCCCGCTGTGCAAAAGGCAGTGCACCGCGTGCAGCCGGCCGAGCAGGTGTTCGCACTGATCGACGCCGCGCGCAAATGCGGCTTTGACTCCATCAACATCGACTTGATTTATGGCCTGCCGCGCCAGACGCCTGAGTCATTTGCCCGCACGTTGGAGCAGGTCAACCAGTTGCGGCCAGACCGCATTGCGCTCTATGCCTACGCCCATTTGCCCGAGCGCTTCAAACCCCAGCGGCGCATTGATGCGCAGACGCTGCCCAACGCGGCGGCCAAGGTGGCCATGCTGTCGCGTTCCCTGGTGTCCTTTTTGTCGGCGGGCTACGTGTACGTGGGTATGGACCACTTTGCGCTGCCTGACGATGCATTGGCCATTGCCAAACGCCAAGGACGCCTGCACCGCAACTTCCAGGGCTACAGCACACAACCCGATTGCGACATGATTGGTTTGGGCGTGTCCTCCATTGGCCGGGTGGGCGCCACCTACAGCCAAAACGCCAAGACGCTTGAAGAGTATTGCGACCTGATCGACCAGGGTCGTTTGCCAGTGGTGCGCGGGTTGGCGCTGTCGCGGGACGATCTGGTGCGCCGCGCCGTGATCATGTCGTTGATGTGCCAGGGTCAAGTTCTGTTTGAATCCATTGACCTGGCCTATCTTGTCGATTGCCGCAACTACTTTACCCGGGAGCTGGAAGACCTGCAGTCTCTGGTGGAACAAGGCCTGGTGACCGTGGATGACACGGGCATTCAGGTTACGGCCCAGGGCTGGTTCTTTGTGCGCGCGGTTGCCATGGTGTTTGACCGCTACCTGCAGACCGACCGCACGCGGGCGCGGTTTTCCAAGATCATTTAGCATGCGCCGATGCAATCTTCTCTGGCGCTGACGGCGCTGCTCATGGGCTTGGCTGGCGGCCCCCACTGTGTTGCCATGTGTGGTGCGGCGTGCGCCGGTATCAGCCAGGCAGCTGGACCCCACAAGAATACGGCCCTGTGGACCTTTCAATTGGGTCGCATCATTGGTTACGCCATCCTCGGGGGCTTGGCTGCTGCTTCGCTGCAGGGCCTCGGTTGGCTGACCGTGCAGTCTGCTGCGTTGCGCCCTGTCTGGTCCCTGTTTCACGTCGCCGCATTGGTGCTGGGGTTGATGCTGTTGTTTCAGGCCCGTCAGCCCGTTTGGCTGGAAAGCACGGCACGGAGGGTTTGGGCCCGCACCCGTGCATTTGCAGCTAACCAAGGGCGGGGGGCGCCCATGGTGATTGGCATGGCTTGGGCCCTGTTGCCTTGTGGTTTGTTGTATTCGGCTTTGTTGGTGGCAGCACTGGCGGGCAGTACTCTGGGTGGTGCCATGGTGATGGCCTTGTTTGCTGCGGGAACCAGCGTCACCATGGTCATTGGACCGTGGCTGTGGTTACGCCTCAATGGCGCGCCAGCGCGTCTGGGCAGCGGTCAGTGGGGCGTGCGTCTGGCCGGGGCCGCATTGGCGGTCAGCTCTGGTTGGGCGCTGTGGATGGCGTTGGCGCACAACGCCGCCCCATGGTGTATCACGCCCTAAGTTCAGGCGTGGGCGTCACTTACGGACTGCTCCAGTTCGGTGAAGGCTTCCTGCACGTAGGTGCCCAAGCGCTCCAGATTGGGTAGCTCGTCGGTGGCAATCAGGCCGAAGAACAGGTCGCCGGCGTAGCTGAACAGGGTGATGTTGAGCAGATTGCTGGGTGGCAAGGTGCTGATGGGATGCATTTCCTCCATGCGCGCGCCACGGATGTACAGGTGCTCTTTGGGCCCTGGCACGTTGGATACCAGCGTATTGCCCATGGGTGGCATCTTGTTGCTGAGTTTGAGCATTTCTGCAATTTGCGCTACAAGCCCGGTAATGATGGTGTAGGACTCGATGGCCTCTGGCGCCACGCTGTCAACCATGGTGCGCACATTGCGCAGGCTGTAACCAATGTTGCGCAGGCGCACATAGGGGTCGTCCGTGGGCGGGGACAGTTCCACCTGGATGATGCCAATCTTGTTGCCAGCGGTTTTTTCGCCTTCCTTGCGCAGGTTGACCGGCATCTGGATGGTGATGGGCCGGCGCAGTTCAACGCCTTGGTCCACCAGAAAGCGACGCAGGGCACCGTCCAGGCAAGTTAGGGCAATATGGTTGAGAGTAGAGCGGGTACGGGTTCGGATCGCGTTGACCCGGTCCATGGAGACACCCGCCGTGGCAAATTGCCGCCCCGATGTGACCTGACCCGTTAGTGGTGTCTTGGCGCTGGACACAAACGGCAGGGCGATGGCGTTTTTGGTGAGCTTGATACTCTCCAGAAACAGCATGGCAGCCAACCGCCCGATGCCCAGGAATCGGCGGGTATTGCCGGTGACTTCCTTCCAGGTGAGGTCCAGTAGTTCCTGCTTGGCCCGGCTGCCGTGGCCGCCATGTTTTTGCGTCCACACCGGGGTGAGTTCCACGTCGGAGGGAGAGTTGCTGTAGCACTCGGCCGTCCAGCGCGCCATGGTGATGCCGTCGGCGTAAGCATGGTGCATCTTCTGGTACAGCGCAAATTGGCCGTCCGGCAGGCCGTCGATGACGTGCACCTCCCACAAGGGGCGGCTGCGGTCCAGCATGGGCGTGTGCAGCTTGCAGACCAGGGCATACAAGGCCTTGCGGTCATTCTCCCCCTTGGGCATGGTGTGGAAGAACACATGTTGGTTCAGGTCTACATGGTCAGTGGCCCGCCAATGTGGGAGTGCATTGAGCGAGAACTGGATGATGCGATTGAACGGTGGCTTGACGGCAGTGGCAGCCAGGTAGTCGCGGTACAGATTCTTGGCGAATGCCGCGCCCGATTTGGGCGGGCGTTTGAAAATTAGCAAACCAGCGACGTGTTTGGGGCTTGCCTCGGATTCCGCGATGAAAAAGCCAAGATCGAGTAGCGACAGTTTGCTCATGGTGATGGGTGCTTTTCGGATGCCGAGGGTTGCTGTTCTGGTGCGAGGGGATAATTTACCCTTGAAAGGCTGCGCGTGTTGTAGGTGTTGCGCCTAATACCGGTCATTTACTTCCCAATTTTTAAAGAGATCTTGTTGAATTCCGTTGCCACCCGGCCTCAGGCCTATCCGCACCGCCTCTCGGTTGCGCCCATGCTCGATTGGACTGACAGGCATTGCCGTTATTTTCACCGCCTGCTCAGTCGCCACGCCTTGCTGTACACCGAGATGGTGACCACCGGCGCATTGATCCATGGCGACGTAGCGCGACACCTGCGCTACAACGTGGACGAACACCCAGTGGCCCTACAGCTCGGTGGCAGCGACACTGCCGATTTGGCGCACTGCGCCCGCCTGGGGGAACAATGGGGTTATGACGAAATCAACCTTAATTGCGGCTGCCCCAGTGAGCGGGTGCAGCGCGGCTCTTTTGGCGCCTGCCTGATGGCCGAGCCGCAATTGGTTGCCGATTGCGTCAAAGCCATGGTGGACGCGGTGGGCGTGCCGGTCACGGTCAAACACCGCATTGGTATTGACCGCACGGAGAGTTACGACTTTGTGCGCGATTTCATTGGCACCGTGAGCCAGGCCGGTTGCCAGGTCTTCATCGTCCATGCGCGCAACGCCTGGCTTAAGGGCCTGTCACCCAAGGAGAACCGCGAGGTACCGCCCCTGCGCTACGCCTTGGTGCACCAGCTCAAACGGGACTTTCCGCAGCTCACCATTGCCATCAATGGCGGCATGAACAGCAACACGCAGATTGCCGAGCAACTACAAGTGGTGGACAGTGTGATGGTGGGGCGCGAGGCCTACCACAACCCCTGGCTACTCAGCGATTGGGATGCACTTTTTTACGGGGCAGAACCCTTCGAGCAAACCCGCGAGGCGGTGGAAGCGCAGATGGTTGACTATATGGCGCGTGAGATGCGCGAGCATGGCACGCCCTGGAGCCACATTGCACGCCACATGCTGGGGCTGCGCCACGGCATGCCCGGTGCGCGGCACTGGCGCCAAGTCTGGAGCGACCACCGGCTCAAGAACCTGCCAGCGCACGACGTCATGGCGCATGCGCGCGGCGAACACAACGCTATTGATTAAATAGCGCGTTATGTAGGTTCGACGAGGGCTATAGCCCAATTTTTTGTGGTGGCAGAGCAGGAGCCCATAGGTGACCTTGGCCAAACTTGCACCCATTGTCGATCAGGCGTTGCAGGGTGTCGGCATCTTCAACACCTTCGGCCACCACTTCCAGCTTCAAACAGTGGGCCATTTCTATGACTGCCCGCACGATACCTGACTCATTGGGGCTATCGACCAGCTTGCGAATAAACGACTGGTCGATTTTGAGCAGGTGGATCGGAAAGTGCTGCAAGTACCCCAGGTTGGAATAGCCGGTGCCAAAGTCGTCAATTGCAAATTTGATGCCCTGTGCGCCCATCCGCTGCAGAACCTCGCTCACGTGCTGGGTGTCGGCTACTAGCAGGGATTCGGTCAACTCCAGTTCAACGGCCGACGGGGGTAGTCCGCAGGATGTCAGTGCGTTAGCGACCTCGCGTTCAATGTCGTCGCGGCGGAACTGGATGGGTGACACATTGATGGCAACCACCATGCGATCACCCATAACGCTCTTGCG
>JADIXX010000001.1:0-1015000 GCA_016705575.1 Candidatus Aalborgicola defluviihabitans | reverse complement strand
AGAGCTGCAGAACTTGGCACCCGAAGGAAAGACAGACAAAGAACCCGCCAATAAACCCAAACGCGCAGCCCTACCAGCAGAGCTGCCCCGTGTGCAGATTCACCATGAACCCGACAGCACTACCTGCAACTGCGGCTGCCAGTTAAAGCGCGTTGGTGAAGACGTCAGCGAGAAGCTGGATTACACACCCGGCGTCATGACGGTGGAGCGCCACATCCGAGGCAAATGGGCCTGCACCAACTGCCAAACATTGATCCAGGCGCCGGTTCCCGCGCAGATCATCGACAAAGGCATCCCGACTTCGGGCTTGCTGGCCCAAGTGCTGGTGGCCAAGTATTCGGATCACCTGCCCTTGTACCGGCAAGAAAGCATCTTTGGCCGCTCGGGCTTTGCGATCCCACGCTCCACACTTGCCCAATGGGTGGGCGTGTGTGGCGTGCAGTTGCAGCCGCTGGTGGATGCACTGAAGAATTCCATGCTCCAACACGGGGTACTGCATGCCGATGAAACGCCGGTGGCCATGCTCAAGCCGGGCAACAAGAAAACGCACCGGGCTTACCTGTGGGCTTATGCTCCGGGCGCGTTTGAAGATTTGAAAGCTGTGGTCTACGACTTCTGCGAAACCCGAGCGGGTGAACATTGTCGAACCTTCCTGGATGAATGGAAGGGATCACTGGTTTGCGACGACTTCGGTGGCTACAAGGCCGGGTTTACCAATGGCATCACCGAGGCTGGCTGCATGGCGCATGCGCGGCGCAAGTTCTTTGACCTGCATGTGAGCAACAAGAGCCAGATCGCTGAACAGGCTTTGACGTACATCGGCCAACTGTATGACGTTGAGCGAGAGGTCAAACATCTGCACGCTGATGAGCGACGGCACATCCGGCAAACCCAATCCAAACCACTGGCTGATATGTTTCATCAGTGGATGCTGCTGCAGCGCCAGAAAATCACGGACGGCTCGGCAACGGCCAAAGCCTTGGACTACAGCTTGAAGCGCTGGGACGCACTGACCCGGTTTCTGGATGATGGGCAATTGCCGATTGATAACAATTGGATTGAGAACCAGATTCGTCCGGTAGCTATTGGACGAAACAATTGGTTATTTGCAGGCTCTCTGCGGGCCGGGCAGCGCGCCGCTGCGGTAATGAGCCTGATTCAAAGCGCCAAGCTCAATGGGCATGATCCGTATGCCTATTTGAAGGATGTGCTGGCACGCCTGCCGACGCAATTGAACAGCCAGATCGACGAGTTACTGCCGCACCGCTGGCAACCACTGCCTAGATAGCGCCTGCACCGTCAAGGTGTGTTCGTCGCGCGCTTACCGCTCGGAGACCTATTTGGCCTGATGAATTTTGGAGTCAATCTCACACGCCTGGCGCCGAACGCCGTGTCGGCGCTCCGACATGCTCACTCGAAGCAAGACGAGTTCATCTATATCCTGCAAGGGAACGCAGTCCTTCGCACCGATGAAGGTCTTACGCCACTCTCACCAGGAATGTGCGCGGGGTTCAAGGCCGGTACCGGCAATGGCCATTGCCTGATCAATGAATCTGCAGAAGAAGTTGTGTACCTTGAGGTAGGCGACAGGACGCCAGGAGACGAAGGCGGCTATCCCGACGAAGATCTGAAGGCGTTGATGGTCGATGGCAAGTGGCAGTTTGTTCACAAAGACGGTGCCCCTTACGCGTGAGCCACGTGGCAGGCCGTGCGAGCCCATCAAACGTGAGCTGAGCGACCGCCTACGTTTTTCTGATGCAGTTGAATGGCAATTCATTTCGGGACGAATCTTGCGGGAAAGTCCCGCCTATTGCCGCTTTTAGTTGGCCGCTTCCAACCCATTGGTGAAGTGTTCGCGCATGCGTTGCGCGGTGGCCTGTGCGTCTCGCACCAACAGTGCGGCCATGATGGCGCGGTGCTCTTGCAGGGATTCGTTCATACGCCCCGCTTTGAGTAGGGAGTTGTGGCGGTTGAGCTTCATCACCTTGCGCAAGTCTGCCACCATCTGGTCACGCCAGCGGTTGTTGGCAATTTCCAGAAGACGCATGTGGAAGCGTTCGTTCACTGCAAAGAAGGTGTCTGTATTGGCCGTACCTGCGAGGGCAGCGGACTCCAGTGCTGCATGCAATTCCTGCAGTTCCATCAACTCTGCCGGTGTTGCCTTGGCAGCCACGACGCCGGCGGCATCGCTTTCCAATAGGCTCAGCAGGTGGTACACGTCGGCCAGATCATTTATTGACACTTCGGTCACGTAAGCACCCCTGCGCACCTTCATGGTGACCAGTCCCTCGGCGGCCAGCACCTTTAAGGCCTCGCGCAGCGGCGTGCGGCTAATGCCGTATTCTTCTGCAATGCGCAGTTCGTCAATCCAGCTACCCGGCTCCAGTTCGCGCTTGAAAATGCGCTGACGCAGCCGTTCGGCCACTTCTACATACAGGGCTTTGGGCGAGAGCGAGTGGTTCGCGCGGTCGTCGGTTGTTTCGGTCGGCATTGGCGGACTGTAAGCTGGAATGAATATTTTGAATCAATAATTATGAATAATGTAAACTAAAACGTCAGATATCCTTCGACCGTTTACCCCAGAACGATCACCATTACGGCCAACCGGACTCCGCCATGACTGAAAAGCACTCTGAATTCAAATCCAGCAACCTTGACGCCTGGAACAAGGCGGCAGCCAAGTCGGCCCCCGGTGGCAACGTGGATGCCCTGAACTGGATCACCCCAGACGGCATTTCCGTCAAGCCCCTGTACACCGCTGCCGATACGGCTGACCTGAAGTACGCCGATACGCTGCCTGGCTTTGAGCCCTACCTGCGCGGCCCCCAGGCCACCATGTATGCGGTGCGCCCCTGGACCATTCGCCAATACGCCGGCTTTTCCACCGCCGAAGAGTCCAATGCCTTCTACCGTAAGGCGCTGGCTGCTGGCGGGCAGGGCGTCTCCGTGGCGTTTGACCTGGCTACCCACCGCGGCTACGACTCGGATCACCCCCGTGTCACCGGCGACGTCGGCAAGGCCGGCGTGGCGATTGATTCAGTGGAAGACATGAAGATCCTGTTTGACCAAATCCCGCTGGACAAGGTGAGCGTCTCCATGACCATGAACGGCGCCGTGCTGCCGGTGCTGGCGGGTTATGTGGTGGCGGCCGAAGAGCAGGGCGTGTCGCAAGACCAACTGAGCGGGACCATTCAGAACGACATTCTGAAAGAGTTCATGGTGCGCAACACCTACATTTACCCGCCTGCGCCCAGCATGCGCATCATCGGCGACATCATCGGCTACACCGCCAAGAACATGCCCAAGTTCAACTCGATCAGCATCTCGGGTTACCACATGCAAGAGGCTGGGGCGAACCAGGCGCTGGAACTGGCCTTCACGCTGGCCGATGGCAAAGAGTATGTGAAGACCGCCATTGGCACCGGGCTGGATGTGGATGAATTTGCCGGGCGCCTCTCGTTCTTCTGGGCCATTGGCATGAACTTTTACTTAGAGGTTGCCAAAATGCGCGCCGCACGCCTGTTGTGGTGCCGCATCATGAAGGGCTTTGACGCCAAGAATCCCAAGAGCCTGATGCTGCGCACCCATTGCCAGACCAGCGGTTGGAGCTTGACCGAGCAAGACCCGTACAACAACATCGTGCGCACCACCATCGAGGCCATGGCCGCGGTGTTTGGTGGCACGCAAAGCCTGCACACCAACGCGCTGGACGAAGCCATTGCGCTGCCCACCGAATTCAGCTCGCGCATTGCCCGCAACACCCAGCTCATCATTCAGGAAGAGACCCACATCACCAACGTGGTGGACCCGTGGGCGGGTAGCTACATGATGGAGAAGCTGACGCAAGACATGGCGGATGCGGCGTGGACCATCATTGAAGAAGTCGAAGCCATGGGTGGCATGACCAAGGCCGTAGACAGCGGCTGGGCCAAGCTGAAAATTGAGGCTGCAGCAGCCGACAAGCAGGCCCGCATCGACAGCGGGCAAGACGTGATCGTCGGCGTGAATAAGTACAAGCTCAAGAGCGAAGACCTAGTCGACGCGCGCGACATTGACAACGTGGCCGTGCGGGATTCACAGATTGCCCGCCTCAACGCTATCAAGGAAAAACGTGATGCAGCCCTCGTCGGTGCTGCGTTAGCTGCTATTACTTGTGCAGCAGAATCAAATACGGGCAATCTGCTGGACCTGTCCATCAAAGCCATGCGTCTGCGCGCCACGGTGGGCGAGGTGAGCGATGCGATGGAGAAAGCCTTTGGCCGCCACCGTGCCGACACCAATAAGGTAAGCGGCGTGTACGCCGCCGCCTACGACTCCGCCAAAGGGGACACCATGGAATACTGGAACGCACTCAAAGCCGACATTGCCGCTTTTGCTGAAAAGCAGGGCCGCCGCCCCCGTGTGATGGTCAGCAAGCTGGGCCAGGACGGCCACGACCGGGGTGCCAAAGTGGTGGCCACGGCCTTTGCCGACTTGGGTTTTGACGTGGACATGGGCCCGTTGTTTCAGACGCCAGAAGAGTGCGCCCGCCAGGCGATCGAGAACGACGTCCACGCAGTCGGCGTTTCCACCTTGGCGGCTGGCCATAAAACGTTGGTGCCCGCCATCATTGCCGAGCTGAAGAAGCAGGGTGCAGACGACATCATTGTGTTCGTGGGTGGCGTGATTCCACGACAGGACTACGACTTTTTGAATGCTGCGGGCGTCAGGGGCATCTTTGGCCCCGGCACGCCGATTCCGGTATCGGCGCGGGAAGTGCTCACGCAGATTGAAAAGGCCATCGGGTGACACCTGAAGTCGTTGTGGCAGCCTTGCTGGGGGGGAGTTCGCCCCTCCAGCGTCGCGCCATTGCCAAAGCCATCACGCTACTGGAGTCCACTCGCGCCGACCACCGCGCGCAGGCGGACGAACTGCTGACTGCCTTGCTTCCGCATACCGGCAAATCCCTGCGTTTAGGAATTAGTGGCGTGCCTGGCGTAGGCAAGAGCACTTTTATCGAAGCGCTGGGTCTGCACCTGATTGGTCTGGGCCACCGCGTGGCAGTGTTAACGATTGATCCGTCATCATCCGTATCAGGTGGTTCCATCCTTGGCGACAAGACCCGCATGGAGCAATTGTCGGTGCGCGAGGAAGCCTATATCCGCCCCAGCCCCAGCAGCGGCACGCTGGGCGGCGTGGCCGAGAAAACACGCGAAGCCATGTTGGTTTGCGAGGCAGCGGGCTATGACATCGTGATCATCGAGACCGTGGGCGTAGGTCAGTCTGAGACGGCAGTGCACGGCATGACCGACATGTTTGTACTGCTGCAACTGCCCAACGCGGGCGATGACTTGCAGGCCATCAAAAAAGGCGTGATGGAGCTGGCCGACTTGGTGGTGATTAACAAGGCCGACATTGACCCCAATGCAGCCCGGCGTGCGCAGGCTCAAATCAATTCCAGCCTGCGACTTTTGGGTATGCATGGCAACCCGTACGACCCGCACAGCGACAAACACTGGCAACCTCAAGTGATCTCTCTGAGCGCTCTGCAGGGAACCGGGCTGGACGCTTTCTGGGCAGCCGTTTGCAAGTTCCAAACCCTGGGTCAGGCCAATGGCCAAATCGCCGCACGTCGTCAACAGCAATCGCTGGCCTGGATGTGGGAGCGTATCGATGCCGGTCTAAAACAGGCCTTTAAAACAAACCCCGCCGTGCGGGTGCGTTTGCAAGCCACTACCGATGCCGTAGCCGCTGGGCAGCTGGCAGCATCAACCGCAGCAAGAAATCTGCTTGCAGCCCTCGCCAATACTACGTAAACAGCTACCGAAGCTATAGCAAATCAACACCAACCCTTGACTGACCGGAAAGAAGGAAACCATGCACGACATCCTTGAACAGCTAGAGGCCAAGCGCGAGCTCGCGCGCCAAGGCGGCGGCGAGAAGCGCATTGCTGCACAGCATAAAAAGGGGAAGCTCACAGCCCGTGAGCGTCTTGAGCTGCTCTTGGACGAAGGCACATTTGAAGAGTGGGACATGTTTGTCGAACACCGCTGCGTGGACTTCGGCATGCAGGACAACAAGATCCCCGGCGACGGAGTAGTCACCGGCTACGGCATGATCAATGGCCGCCTGGTGTTTGTCTTCAGCCAGGATTTCACCGTGTTTGGCGGTGCTTTGTCTGAGGCGCATGCCGAGAAGATCTGCAAGGTCATGGACCAGGCCATGAAGGTCGGCGCACCCGTCATCGGCCTGAACGACTCGGGCGGTGCGCGCATTCAGGAAGGTGTGGCGTCATTGGGCGGTTATGCCGACGTGTTCCAGCGCAATGTGATGGCCAGTGGCGTAATTCCCCAGATCAGCATGATCATGGGGCCATCGGCTGGTGGAGCGGTGTATTCCCCCGCCATGACCGACTTCATCTTTATGGTCAAAGACAGCTCTTACATGTTTGTGACTGGCCCCGAGGTGGTCAAGACGGTTACCCACGAGGAAGTCACTGCCGAAGAGCTGGGCGGAGCCATCACCCACACCACCAAGAGCGGCGTGGCTGATCTGGCGTTTGAGAACGATGTAGAGGCCTTGCTCATGCTGCGCCGCCTTTACAACTACCTGCCACTGTCCAACCGCGAGAAGGCCCCTGTTCGCAAGAGTGGTGACCCGATCGACCGCATGGAAAAGAGCCTCGACACCCTGGTGCCGGAAAATCCCAACAAGCCCTACGACATGAAAGAACTCATCGTCAAGACCGTGGACGATGGCGACTTCTTTGAGTTGCAGCCCGAATACGCCAAGAACATTCTGATCGGCTTTGCGCGCATGGACGGTCAGACCATTGGCATCGTGGCCAATCAGCCGCTGGTGCTGGCCGGTTGCCTGGACATCAAGAGCAGCATCAAGGCGGCGCGCTTCGTGCGGTTTTGCGATGCGTTCAATATCCCGGTGGTGACTTTTGTTGACGTGCCCGGCTTCATGCCTGGTACCAGCCAAGAGTACGGCGGCATCATCAAGCATGGTGCCAAGCTCTTGTACGCGTATGCCGAGTGCACGGTGCCAAAAATCACCGTCATCACCCGCAAAGCGTATGGTGGCGCCTATGACGTGATGGCCTCCAAACACCTGCGCGGCGACGTCAATCTGGCCTGGCCCAATGCTGAAATTGCAGTGATGGGTGCCAAGGGCGCGGTGGAAATCATTTTCCGCGAAGACAAAGGTGACCCAGCCAAGCTCGCTGCCAAGGAAGCTGAATACAAAGCCCGGTTTGCCAACCCCTTTGTCGCTGGTGCACGCGGTTTTATCGATGATGTGATTTTGCCCAGCGAAACGCGCAAGCGCATTTGCCGTTCGTTGGTGATGCTCAAAGACAAGAAGCTGGAGAATCCGTGGCGCAAGCACGGGAATATTCCGCTGTAACGCCACACCATGGCCAAAGCCGACACCGCAGTCCAGGTGCGCAAGCTCACCGATATTCCAAATATTGGTGTGTCAATTGCGCAAGACCTGATGGGTCTGGGCATTGACTCACCTGAAGCCGTCAAATCCATGGACCCAGTAGCGACGTATGACGCGTTGCGCACGCCCATGGGCCAGCGGCATGACCCCTGTGTACTGGACACTTTTCTGGCAGCCAAAGAATTTATGAACGGTGGCCCCAAGCGGCCCTGGTGGGACTTCACAGAGCAACGCAAAGCGATGCTGAAAACATTGAATTGGAGATAAATATGTTTACCAAAATCCTCATTGCCAACCGTGGCGAAATTGCCTGCCGCGTCATCGCCACTGCCCGCAAGATGGGCATCAGAACCGTGGCTGTGTATTCCGACGCCGATAAGGATGCCCGCCACGTGATGATGGCTGACGAAGCCGTGCACATTGGCCCGGCCGCCAGCCGCGAGAGCTATCTGGTGGCTGACAAGATCATTGCCGCCTGCAAGCAGACCGGTGCACAGGCTGTGCACCCCGGCTACGGGTTTTTGAGTGAGAACGCCGAGTTCTCCAAGCGCGTAGAAGAAGAGGGCATCATCTTCATCGGCCCTAAGCACTACTCGGTGGGCGCCATGGGCGACAAGATTGAGTCCAAGAAGCTGGCGGGTGCTGCGGGTGTTAATTGCATCCCCGGTGTCAATGATGCCATTGACACGCCCGAGCGCGCGGTTGAGATTGCCAAAGGCATTGGCTACCCCGTGATGATCAAGGCCAGCGCCGGTGGCGGTGGCAAGGGCCTGCGCGTGGCCTTCAACGACAAGGAAGCCTTTGAAGGCTTTACCAGTTGCAAGAATGAGGCGCGCAACAGCTTTGGCGATGACCGCGTGTTTATTGAGAAGTTTGTTGAAGAGCCACGTCACATCGAGATTCAGCTGATCGGCGACAGCCATGGCAATGTGATCTATCTGAATGAGCGCGAATGCTCCATCCAGCGCCGCCACCAGAAGGTGATTGAAGAGGCGCCCAGCCCCTTCATCAGCGACGCCACTCGCAAAGCGATGGGCGAGCAGGCCGTGGCCCTGGCCAAGGCCGTGAAGTACCAAAGTGCGGGAACGGTGGAGTTCGTGGTCGGCAAGGACCAGAGCTTTTACTTTTTGGAGATGAATACCCGCCTGCAGGTTGAGCACCCTGTGACCGAGTGCATCACCGGCTTGGACCTAGTGGAGTTGATGATTCGCGTAGCCGCTGGCGAAAAGCTGCCACTCACCCAGGCTGAAGTCAAACGCAATGGCTGGGCCATTGAGTGCCGCATCAATGCCGAAGACCCTTTCCGCAATTTCCTTCCCTCCACCGGTCGCCTGGTGCGCTTTGCTCCGCCGGAGCAGACCATGTTCCAGGCCAATACGACAGACTGGTTTGGCGTGCGGGTGGATACCGGCGTGCAAGACGGCGGCGAGATTCCAATGTTCTATGACTCGATGATTGCCAAGCTCATCGTGCACGGCATTGACCGCAACGATGCGATTGCCAAGATGCGTGAGGCGCTGAACGGGTTTGTGATTCGCGGCATCAGCAGCAACATCCCGTTCCAGGCGGCCTTGCTGGCGCATCCGCGCTTTGTGTCGGGTGACTTCAACACCGGCTTCATCGCCGAGCAGTACGGCAAAGGCTTCGCGGCAGAAGACGTGCCGCACGAAGATCCGAGTTTTCTGGTCGCGCTGGCGGCTTTTGTGCGGCGCAAGTCGCGCGAGCGTGCTGCCACCCTGAGTGGCCAGTTGCCCGGCTATGGCGTGCGCGTCGGTCAAGACTATGTGGTGGTCACACTGGCCCAAGGCGGCAACAACGCCTACACCCCGGTGCATGTGGACGAGTTTGTGGGTGAAACCGGTTCGGCCCGCGTCCGGGTGGGCGCAGCCAGCTACGAAATTCGCAGTAACTCGCGCATCAACGACGTGGCCATTACCGGTACCGTCAACGGCCAGCTGTTCACCGCCCAGGTGGAGCGTGGTACACCCAAGAATCCGCTGGCTCTGCGTCTGCAGCACAATGGCACACGTATTGATACCCTGGTAGTGTCGCCGCGCATGGCTGAGTTGCACGCCTTGATGCCCCACAAGGCGCCGCCGGACATGAGCCGTTATGTGCTCTCGCCGATGCCCGGATTGCTGGTTGATGTGGCGGTAGTGCCCGGCCAGAAGGTGCAGGCTGGTGAGCGGGTTGCAGTGATCGAAGCCATGAAGATGGAGAATGTACTCTTCGCGGCAGCGGATGGCGTAGTTGGCAAGGTGCTGGCAGCCAAAGGTGAGTCGCTGACCGTGGATCAACCGATTGTGGAGTTCGTCTAAATGAAGCGTCCTTTTCAAGTGCTGGGTATTCAGCAAATTGCAATTGGTGGGCCGGACAAAGAGCGACTTAAAAAACTCTGGGTCGATATGCTCGGCCTGGAAGTTACCGGTACTTACAAGAGTGAGCGTGAAAACGTGGATGAGGACATCTGCGTTATAGGCGCCGGTGTTTTCAAGGTGGAAGTGGACCTGATGCAACCACTGGATCTTGAGCAAAAACCTGCCGTGCACACCACGCCGCTGAACCACGTGGGGTTGTGGATTGACGATTTGGCAACTGCGGTGGAATGGTTGACGGCGCAGGGCGTGCGTTTTGCTCCAGGTGGAATTCGCCAGGGGGCGGCGGGGTTCGACATCTGCTTCCTGCACCCCAAAAGCAACGATCAGTTTCCCATCGCGGGTGAAGGCGTACTCATTGAATTGGTGCAGGCGCCACCCGAAGTGGTCAAGGCGTTTTCGCAGCTCGCGCACCCTGGGCAGAGTCGCTAAACCATAGAACCCCTTTACGACCACCTTTTTGCGTAGATACTCAGGTTAGATTTCCTGGGATATGAGCATGACAGTTATTGAGGTGGCAGTGACGCGACAACCGGAGTTGTGGTGGGCGCTCGCGGGCTTGGCCCTGACAGCAATGCTGTTTCGGCTGATTCGTCCGAGCGAGCGACGGGCTTTGCGTGTGACTTGGTTGCTGGTCGCTTTGGTGGTTGTAGCCTTGGCTGGCGTAGCGCGGTTTCAGAGCTACCCTATGTTTGCGACAACCGTCATGGGTCTTGCGGTTGTTTTGTGGGGACTGGCCGCTATTCATCTGTTGTCGACCATCATTTTTCGCGGTGTCCTTCCAGCACTCGGCGTGAATGCTCCCCGTATTGCGCTTGATCTGACTGTCTTGATTCTGGCGGTGGCTTGGGGCATTCTGTGGTTGCGCTTGGGGGGGGTGGATACCTCGCAGTTGTTTGCCACGTCGGCCGTGATCACTGCGGTACTGGCATTTTCCATGCAGGACACGCTGGGCAATGTGCTGGGTGGGGTCACCCTGCAATTGGACAATTCTTTGCGGGTGGGAGACTGGGTCCGGGTGGACGACACGAGCGGGCTTGTGACGGATGTGCACTGGCGCTACACCATTATCGAGACCCGTAACCGTGAACTGGTCTTCGTGCCCAATGGGTGGTTGATGAAAAACCGCTTCACCGTGTTGCGCGCCGGATTGGATGCGCCCTTTGCTTGGCGACGTGGTGTGCAGTTCAATATTGATCCCAGCGCCGATCCAGACGCAGTAATCCGTGCACTGGAACGTGCGGTGCTGGATTCGGAAATACCCCACGTGTTGACCGACCCACCGCCCAATGCCATTCTGTTTGATGTGGCATCCGGCTACAACCGGTATATCTTGCGGTATTGGCTGGGCCATCCCCGACATGATGATCCGGGGGATTCCGCAGTGCGTGTGCATGCTCTGGCGTCCTTGGCGCGCGCTGGTATTCGAGCTGGGGTGCCACAAGAAGAGCATCTGATGATCAAAGAGAACGAGAGTTGGCGGGATGCGCAGGGGCGTCAGGAGTTTGATCGCCGCCTGGCAGCCATTCGGCGGACAGAATTGTTCGCCAACTTTTCGGAACCAGAGCAGCGCACGCTGGCCGGGCACCTGATCCACGCACCATTTGCTGCGGGCGACATCATCACCCGTCAGGGTGCCGTGGCGCATTGGCTGTATCTCATTATTCAGGGTGAAGCCAAGGTGCTGGTCGATTCGCCAGATGGCCGCCTGCTGGTGGCTACTTTGCGGGATGGCGCCATTTTTGGCGAAATGGGCATGCTCACTGGAGAGGCGCGCAGCGCCACGGTGGTGGCGGTTACGTCGGTGGACTGCTATCGGCTGGACAAGGAAGGCTTTGCCAAAATCCTGCAACAGCGCCCTGAAGTGGCTACGGAAATGACCGCCATTGTGGAAGCCCGTAACGCGCAGCGCAGCGCTTTGTTGACGCGTTCGGGGCAGGCTGTTGTGCCCGGCGATTTGCTCAGTCGCATACGCAATTTCTTTTCTACCTGATGGTGCCAAGTTGGTTTTTTTTGATGCCGATCATCAAAACAACAAATGCCTTCTGACATAAGGGATTACCCGTACTTTTTCAGGCGTATGCCGCCGTAGACTGGCACACACCAGCGTGGCTGTTTTCCAAGCCGCGCAGGCCAAGGAGACAGACTTTGCAACCCGTCAATACCTCTCATCCGGCGTACTTTCACAAGGTCGTCGATTGCCAATGGGCCTGCCCGGCCCATACCCCCGTACCCGAATACATCCGCCTGATCGGGCAGGGTCGCTACGGCGATGCCTACATGATCAACTGGGTATCCAACGTCTTTCCTGGAGTCCTGGGCAGAACGTGCGACAGGCCGTGCGAGCCAGCCTGTCGGCGCGGTCGGGTGGAGGAGAACAATGGCGAGAAGCCCGAACCAGTTGCCATTTGTCGTCTGAAGCGCGTCGCAGCCGACAACAAGGAAGACGTCAAGGCACGCATGCCGTCCATTGGCCCCAAGAATGGCAAACGTATTGCCTGTGTTGGGGCTGGTCCGGCTGCACTGACCGTGGCGCGAGATCTGGCGCCGTTGGGCTATTCCATCACCGTGTTTGACGCTGAGGCCAAGGCAGGCGGTTTCATGCGCTCCCAAATTCCGCGTTTTCGTCTGCCGGAGTCAGTTATTGATGAAGAGACGGGTTACATCCTCGACATGGGGATTGATTTCCGCAGTGGGCAGCGGATCGATTCGCTTAAGGACCTGATGGGACAGGGCTTTGATGCCATTTTTGTCGGTAGCGGTGCGCCACGTGGTCGTGAACTGGATGTTCCCGGACGCAAGGAAGCCGCCGCCCATATCCATGTGGGTATTGACTGGTTGGCATCCGTATCTTTTGGCCACATCACCACAGTAGCTCCGCGCGTGATTGTTCTGGGTGGTGGCAACACGGCTATGGACTGCTGCCGTTCGGCGCGACGTCTGGGTGGTAAGGATGTGAAGGTCATCGTGCGCAGCGGCTTTGAGGAGATGAAGGCCTCTCCCTGGGAGCGCGAAGATGCCATCCATGAGGGTATTCCCATCATCAACTACCACGTGCCCAAGAGCGTGCAGCACCAAAACGGCAGGCTACAGGGCATGACCTTTGAGATTGTGCGTGCGGAGTACGACGCCAAGGGGCGGCGCAGCCTCGTTCCCACGGGTGAGCCGGATGTGTTTTTTGAGTGCGATGAGGTGTTGGTGGCGGTGGGGCAGGAAAATGCTTTCCCGTGGATTGAGCAGGATTGTGGTGTCGCGTTTGACAAATGGGGCCTTCCCATACTGGGTGACGCCACATTTCAGTCCACTGTACCCAACGTGTTCTTTGGTGGTGACGCGTCCTTCGGCCCCAAGAACATCATCACTGCAGTGGCCCAGGGCCATGAGGCCGCTGTGTCCATCGACCGGTTCCTCCACGGCGAGTCAGTCACGGTGCGCCCGGAACCACTCACCAAGCTCATGTCGCAGAAGATGGGCATCCACGAATGGAGCTATCACAACGATGTGTCCAACGACACCCGTTTCAAGGTGCCATGGGCTGCGGCAGAAACGGCGCTGGCCAATATCCGGGTAGAAGTAGAGTTGGGCTTTGACGCCGCCACGGCGTTCAAGGAAGCCAGCCGCTGCCTGAACTGCGACGTGCAGACGGTGTTTAACCGAGACACCTGTATCGAGTGCGATGCCTGCGTAGACATTTGTCCCATGGATTGCATCACCTTCACCGCCAACGGCGACGAGGCCGAGTTGCGCACCCGGCTCAAGGCACCCGCCACGAATACGGACCAGGATCTGTATGTGTCGGCTGAGCTCAAGACCGGTCGCGTCATGGTCAAGGACGAGGATGTATGCCTGCATTGCGGCCTTTGTGCCGAGCGTTGCCCCACTGGGGCCTGGGACATGCAGAAGTTTTTATTGAACACCATGCAGGCGGGGCCTGGCTGTCGCGACAGTAAGGTACCGCTAAAGGAGCTCACATGAAACGGCTGGAATCCATCAACGATTTCGTTATCAAGTTTGCCAACGTCAACGGTTCGGGGTCGGCCTCGGCTAACGAACTGTTTGCCAAAGCCGTCATGCGCATGGGCGTGCCAGTGAGTCCACGCAACATCTTCCCCAGCAACATCCAGGGTATGCCAACCTGGTACGAAGCCCGTGTGTGCGAAAAGGGTTATCACGGTCGTCGCGGTGGTGTGGACATGATGGTCGCCATGAACCCCCAGACTTGGGATGCTGACATTGCCGAGATTGAGCCAGGTGGCTACCTGTTTTACGACAGCACGCGCCCCATGCCGCCCAACAAGTTCCGGGAAGACGTGCAGACCATTGCAATTCCACTGACAGAAATTGCCAACGCAACCTACACCGACCCGCGCCAGCGCCAGTTGTTCAAGAACATCATTTATGTGGGCGCCTTGTCGGCGCTGCTGGATGTGGATGCGGACGTGTTCGAGACCTTGTTTGCAGAACAGTACAAGGGAAAAGAGCGTTTGCTGGATTCCAATATCCAGGCCCTGCATTTGGGGCGTGACTATGTGAAACAACATCTGCAATACCCCCTGGGCCTGCGCGTTCGCCGTTCTGACAAAGTGGGCGACCAGATTTTTACCGATGGCAACAGCGCCGCCGCCCTGGGTTGTCTGTTTGGTGGCGCCACGGTGGCAGCGTGGTACCCGATTACACCGTCATCGTCCATTCCAGAGGCATTTCAGAAGTATTGCGACAAGTACCGCATTGACGAAGGGACTGGCCGCCACAACTACGCCATCGTGCAGGCGGAAGACGAGCTGGCCTCTATCGGCATGGTGGTGGGTGCGGGTTGGAATGGCGCACGCGCCTTTACCGCCACGTCGGGCCCTGGTGTGTCGTTGATGACCGAGTTCATTGGGCTGGCCTATTTTGCCGAGATACCGGTCACCATCATCAACGTGCAGCGCGGTGGCCCTTCCACCGGAATGCCCACCCGCACGCAGCAGGCCGATCTTTTGTCCTGTGCCTATGCGTCCCACGGGGATACCAAGCACGTGATGCTGATGCCGCAAGACCCCCATGAATGCTTCACCCATTCTGCTGCGGCGCTGGATTTGGCCGACCGACTTCAGACGCCCATCTTTGTGATGACCGATCTGGACATTGGCATGAACCAGCGGCTGTGCAAGCCCTTTGTTTGGGACGAAGCCAAGGCTTTTGACACAGGCAAAGTCATGACCGCAGCCGAACTGGAAGCCGGAAAGGACTTTGGCCGCTACAAGGATGTGGACGGTGATGGCATACCCTGGCGCACCCTGCCGGGAACCCACCCGTCCAAGGGTGCGTTCTTTACTCGGGGTACTACGCGCAATCCGTATGCACAGTACTCGGAGCGGGGCCCGGACTACATTTACAACATGGAACGGCTTAACCGCAAGTTCAAGACGGCGGCCGATCTGGTGCCGCAGCCCATTTTGCGCAACGCCGCGCAGAATACACCTTTTGGCGTGATCTATTTCGGCTCCACCAGTCCGGCCATGCGCGAGGCCCTGGATGTGCTGGAAGAAGAGGGCATCCACGTGGACGCCATGCGGCTACAGGCGTTTCCGTTTCCCGAATCGGTCAACCGTTTCATTGCCGATCACGAGCGGGTGTTTGTTGCGGAGCAAAACCGCGACGGACAGATGCGGTACCTGCTAATCAATGAACTGGATGTGGACCCCGCCCGTCTGGTGCGGGTGCTGCATTACGATGGCACGCCCATCACCGCACGTTTCATTGCCAATGCCATTCACAAAAATGTCGAAGCGGTGGCCCAATCTGTGCCGGCTTTCGGTAGCAAGGAGCTGGTATGACCTATATTGCAAAGCCCCATTTGCACCATCCCACGCTAACCAAAAACAAGGTTGGTTACACCCGGCGTGACTACGAGGGGCGTATCTCGACCTTGTGCGCCGGCTGCGGGCACGATTCCATCTCGGCGGCCATCATCCAGGCGTGTTGGGAGCTGGACATTGAACCCCACCGGGTGGCCAAGCTGTCTGGCATTGGCTGCAGTTCCAAGACGCCCGACTACTTTCTGGGTGCCTCGCATGGTTTCAACACTGTGCATGGGCGCATGCCATCAGTGTTGACCGGCGCCAACCTGGCCAATCGCGATCTGCTGTACCTGGGCGTTTCGGGCGACGGGGACTCGGCGTCCATTGGATTGGGCCAGTTTGCCAATGCCATGCGTCGTGGCGTGAACATGGCCTACATCGTGGAGAACAACGGCGTCTACGGTCTGACCAAAGGGCAGTTCTCTGCCACTGCCGACCGTGGCTCCAAGAGCAAGAAGGGTGTCATCAACAGCGACAGCCCAGTGGACTTGGTGGGCCTGGCTTTGCAATTGGGGGCCACCTATGTGGCGCGCAGCTTCTCGGGTGACAAAGCACAACTGGTGCCGCTCATAAAAGGTGCCATGTCGCATGGCGGCGCGGCGTTTATTGATGTGATCAGCCCCTGCGTGACCTTCAATAACCATGGTGGAAGCACCAAGAGCTACGACTATGTGCGCCAGCACAATGAGGCGGTGAGCCGCATCGACTTCATGGACATGCACAGTGAGATCACCACCGCCTACGAGCCGGGCGAGGTGGTGGAGGTGCAACAGCACGATGGCTCCCTGTTGCGCCTGCGCAAGCTGCACCCGGAATATGACCCCACCGATCGTTTCAAAGCCATGAGCTACATGCAAGAGCACCAGCAACGCGGCGAAATAGTGACAGGTTTGCTGTATGTGGACCCGATGGCAACAGATTTGCACCTTGCACTTAATACCACCCATCGACCGCTGAACACGTTGGGCCCAGCCGAACTCAGCCCAGGTGCCAAGGCATTGGACAAGATCAATGCCGCACTGCGTTAAAGCGCACAGAGTAGATGTTTTTTGCAAGGAGTGGTGATCATGTCTGAACGCACTGTTTTCCAATCCATGTCCCAACGGCATGTTGTCAGCCTGGGGCCAAACGCCAGTGTGTGGGACGCGGCCTGCGTCATGACGCGTGCTAATTGCGGCAGCGTCCTGATCATGGATACGCCCGGCACTTTGCTGGGTATCGTGACAGAGCGTGACCTGATGACCCGCGTGCTGGCCAAAGCGCTGGACCCGCAGACGACCGGCGTGTCGGAGATCATGACACGCAATCCCCATTGCGTGGGCCCTGAAATTTTGGTGTCGGATGCAGTGCTCATCATGATCGAGCGCGGTTTCCGGCACTTGCCCATTGTTGGCGCTGGTACCAAGATACTGGGCGTTTTTTCAGTTCGAGACGCGCTGCCACGTGAAATTGGCAATGCTGTCAGCCTGGCTGAGTTTCATGAGCAAGTGAATGACGCTCTGGGCTGATGGGCTGTTCGTGGACAAGACGGTAGCCTCATCTTTGGCGGCGGTTTAGTCGCCAGCGCGTTTGGCGCGTGCGCGGGCCATGGCGGCTTCGATAATATTGCGCTTTCGGTCCAATATTTGCGGATCCGTGATGCGGGAATGTGCCGTCAAGTCTGATAGTTTTATCTGAGCCAGTGCTGCTTGCTTGTCGTCGTTTTCCTGTTTGTCGCGTGCCCGGCGCAGGGTGCTGCGGGCATAGCGTTGGCGGGCCAGTTCTGCCTGTTCACGGGACCATGCCGACCATCCGGTTGCGTTACCGCTGGCGTTCTCAATCTTGATGCAATCCACCGGGCAGACCGGCAGGCACAGTTCGCAGCCCGTGCAATACGGCTCGATCACCGTGTGCATGCGCTTGTTGGCACCCACAATGGCGTCGGTTGGGCAGGCATCCAGGCACAGGGTGCAACCGATGCACCAGTCTTCATCGATGTGGACGAGGGTACGTGGCCCCTCTTCGCCAAATTCCGGGTTGATCGGTATTTCGGGCCGCCCGGTTATCTGTGACAGACGCACAACACCGGCTTGTCCACCGGGAGGGCATTGGTTGATTTCAGCGTCGCCGGTGGCCAATGCTTGTGCGTAACCCGCGCAATCCGGATAGCCGCAGCGCGTGCACTGCGTCTGGGGCAGGGCGTCCAGGATGCGCGACGCCAAGTCCGCGAAAGCGTTGGACGCCGGAGTGCTCACTTCTTGGCTGCTATGCGCTTTGTTGCTACTTTTTTAGGAGCTACTTGCGTAGTTTTTACGAGGGCTTTCGCGCTATTTGGTTGATTCTGCAGAATAAAGGCCTTCACCTGCGGGTACACCATTTCGCGCCAGCGCTTGCCGGAAAAAATGCCGTAGTGACCGGCTCCTTTAACCTCGTAGTGGTGTTTGTGTGCGGCTGAAACGCCGGTGCAAATATCATGCACAGCCTGCGTTTGACCGGAACCAGAGATATCGTCAAGTTCGCCTTCCACCGACAGCAGGGCGGTGGTCTTAATGTCCTGTGGACGGACATGCTCCAGCTTGCCATTTTCGGAGCGAATATGCCAAGTGCCGTTAACCAGGCTGAAGTCCTGGAACACCACCCGGATGGTTTCCAGGTAGTAGTCGGCGTCCATGTCCAGAACGGCGTTGTACTCGTTGTAGAACTTGCGGTGTGCCTCAGTGCTGGCGCCGTCACCCTTGATCAGATCTTTGAAATAGTCGTAGTGGCTTGTTGCGTGGTTGTTCGGGTTCATGGCCACGAAGCCGGTGTACTGGAGGAAACCGGGGTACACACGGCGACCGGTTCCAGGAAAACCACTTGGCACACGGTAGATCACATTGTTCTCAAACCAGTTGTGGCTTTTGTTCACGGCCAGGTTGTTGACCCCAGTGGGCGACTTGCGTGCGTCAATGGGACCACCCATCATGGTCATGGACAGCGGCGTCAATTCGCCACGACTGGCCATCACGGATACGGCGGCCAACACGGGAACGGTGGGTTGGCACACGCTCATCACGTGGCAGTTGCCGTACTTCCCTTGCAAATGGCGAATGAATTCCTGCACATAGTTGACGTAATCGTCCAGATGGAATTCACCTTCCGACAGAGGAACCATGCGGGCATTCTTCCAGTCGGTGATGTAGACCTTGTGGTCGCGCAGCATGGCCTTGACGGTGTCGCGCAGCAAAGTTGCGTAGTGACCAGACAAAGGCGCCACGATCAGAACGGCGGGCTGGTCCTTGATTTTTTCCAGCGTTGCCTGGTCGTCGGTGTACCGCTTGAAGCGGCGCAACTCGCAGAAGGGCTTGTTCAGTTCCACCCGTTCGTGGATAGCCAGTTCCACGCCATCGACATCGATTGTGCGCAGACCGAACTCGGGTTTGACATAGTCCTTACCCAGGCGGTGAATCAAGTCGTAGCCGGCGGAGATGCGCTGTGCAAAAGGATTCTGACCGGCCAGGGTCTTGGGGTTGGCAAACACCTTGGAAGCCGTTTGGGCCAGGTCTGCAAACGGCTCCATCAAAGAACGTTGGGTTTCGTAGAACTGGTACAGCATGAGAGGTCTCGCTTTTGAAAACGTTGCGTAGCAACAATATGTTGCAGTGCAATATAACAGTTTTACGGCTTTCTTGGGTTGTGGTTTTCCACAACCCTATTCTCAAGATGTCAGGATTTTGTCAGGTGACCTAAACCACTTTGGCAATCGATGCACAAACGTAGTCAATGTTCTTGCTGTTGAGCGCGGCCACGCACATGCGTCCAGTATCGGTGCCGTAAACACCAAATTCATTGCGCAGGCGCACCATCTGGTCTTTGGAGAGGCCCGAGTAGCTGAACATGCCGATTTGACTGGTAATGAAGGACATGTCCTGCTTGACTCCAGCCGCCTTCAGGCCATCCACCAGTTTTTGGCGCATGGCCTTGATGCGCACCCGCATTTCGCCCAGCTCTTTTTCCCACAGGGCACGCCACTCGGGGTTGGATAACACGGCGGCCACCACGGCGCCGCCATGGGTGGGTGGGTTGGAGTAGTTGGTGCGGATGACAATCTTCAGTTGTGAGAGCACGCGGCTGGCTTCTTCTTTGTCGGTACACAGTACTGAGAGGGCACCCACGCGCTCGCCGTATAGGCTAAAACTCTTGCTGAATGAAGTGGATACAAAGAAAGTCAGGCCAGCGGCTACAAATTTTGCAATCACTGCGCCATCCTCGGCCAGGCCGTAGCCAAAACCCTGGTATGCCATATCCAAAAACGGGGTCAGGTTGCGGGTTTTGCACGCAGCAATGACCTGGTCCCACTGGGCGGGGGTAATGTCATAACCGGTGGGGTTATGGCAGCAAGCATGCAAAACCACGATGGTGCCAGCAGCGGCAGCGTTCAGGGCAGCCAGCATGGCGTCGAAGTTTACGCCGCGTTTGGCCGCATCGTAATAGGGATAGGACTCCACCGCGAAGCCGGCGTTGGTAAACAGGGCACGGTGGTTTTCCCAGCTAGGGTCGCTGATCAGCACCGTCGCGTTGGGGCTGAGTTTTTTCAGAAAATCGGCGCCAATTTTCAAGCCGCCGGTTCCGCCTACTGCCTGCACCGTGGCAACGCGTCCGGAGGTGACGGGTTCGCTGTCGGCACCGAACACCAGGGCCTTAACGCCCGCATCGTAGGCCGCAATACCGTCGATGGGTAGGTAGCCACGGGGGGTGGGTTTGTCCATCATGGCTTTCTCTGCGGCTTGCACACAGGCCAGCAAGGGCAGTTTTCCGTTGTCGTCGTAGTACACGCCCACGCCCAGGTTGACTTTGGCGGGGTTGGTGTCGGCGTTGTATTGCTCGTTCAAACCCAGAATCGGGTCACGGGGGGCCATTTCTACGGCAGAAAATAGGGACATGAAATTCCTCTTGGAGTGGTCAAAAAGTCAGATGGGTTGGTCTGGAGCGGACAGCGATGCCCGCGCATCGTGCGAGATTTTACCGGGCTGAAGCGTTCAGTACATCCAGCACCGTGCCCGGGATTCGGGTTGGCTTGTGGGTCTGACTGTTCACGCAGCCAATGCGCACAGTTGCGCGGCAAAGAACCGGGGCAGCATTGGCATCTGGATTGTCGGCAGTCAATAGACTGGCTTCTTGCCGTAGCGTAAATGAGGATCGCCCCATTTCCAAGGGCTGGGCGGTAACCAGCAACTGATCATCCAGCCGGGCAGAACGCAGGTATTTGAGCTGCACATCACTCACCACAAAGATGCAGCCCTGCGTCTGTTGCAATGCACTTTGGGCGATTCCCAAGGCACGCAACCATTCGGTGCGGGCACGCTCAAAATACTTCAGGTAATTGGCATAGAAAACAATGCCACCTGCATCAGTGTCTTCCCAATACACACGGACGGGCCAGGTGAACACGTTTTCGGCAGAGGGCAGGGCGGTAGGGCTCATGTGCAATATTGTTGCAGATGGGGTGCTAACTGTTTGGCTGGGTGGGTGGGTGCGCATGAGGCATCGCTCCGAGCCACCCTACGGCGTTGGTCGCTGGCGCGACTCCCCTGCGCTGCTCGCGCCGGGCGGGGTCTGGCTAAACTCGGCTGCGCCTCAAACAACGCCAGCCCTGATCCGCCCGCCGCTGCGCTGCTCGGCACCGCCCAAGGGTGGCTCGGAGCGATGCCTCATGCTTTTGGATTAACTTTTGAATGAACTGTTGGGCTTCACTTAACGATTGCAGCAATTAGCGCTGCAACTCCTATTACGAGCGCCAGCCAAGCGATTCTGTTTGCCCACATTGCCCTTTTAAGCGACAGGCACGCGTTGAGACGACTTTGCAACTCCACTTCGGACGCCACTGCTCGAAGCAGGGCGTAGGGACCAGACCTAGCCTCGGACGGGTCGCTTACGTACACCGAAACACCTTTTCGTTGGCACTCGGCAATTAGCTTGTCCTTGAATGAGCCTGGGCCAGAAGGCAAGAGTGACGAAAAGTCCTCCGGGTCCGATGTGCGTTTGAATGGCCAATTCATTTTTTTCCTTTTGCTGATGCTACTTTCGATAGTAGACGTCTGGCATGCCGTCGTTCTGCGTGGGGAGAACGTAGAACCCCAATGCGATGAGAGCTACGCCGATCATCAAGGGAACGACGGTCTGGTAGCCCTTTTTGAACGCCAAGGACACACAGAAGCCACCGAAGGAAATGAGAACAATGGCTATGAGTGTCAGCATTTGCGTGAGGCCCAATGCAATGTAGACCGCAGCGCTCTACGCGATAGTCTGGAAGATTCCCCTACGAAACTGGCACCTAGCCCTCGTCGAATATACATAGTTCGCTCCCATTAAAATAGCAAAAAACCCAGTGGTATTGAAATCAGGCGGTTGACTCCCACCCACTGTAACCAATTTCTCCAGCCGGGCCAGCGGAGCGGGCTGGGCGATCCCTTGTGCGTGGCTGAGGAGCGCAGGGACGGGCGGATGAGTGCCGACCCGAGCACCGCAAAGCAGCCCGCAGGGCCCACGCAGCAGGGTCGGTCAGCCCGCACCGCTTGCCCAGCGTGCGCGCACCACAATGCCGACCACACTGACCCCAATCAACGCAAATCCACGGCATGGACTACAGTCCCATCTTTGCCCATTTGCCGAACCGCCCCATGCCAGCTCCGACCCCCATCGCTGCCCCAGACCGCACACCCAAGGGCGCTGATGCTGCGCCAGCGCCCGCCGGCCAGTTCATCCGCTACCCCAATTCGCCCTTTGAGTTGTACCAGCCTTATCCCCCAGCGGGCGACCAGCCAGAGGCGATTGACCAACTGGTGGCAGGCGTCAACGACGGTGAGGTCTTCCAGACCCTGCTGGGCGTAACCGGTTCGGGCAAGACTTTCACCATGGCCAATGTGATCGCGCGCCTGGGCCGCCCGGCGATTGTGTTTGCGCACAACAAGACGCTGGCCGCGCAGTTGTACAGCGAGTTCCGCGAATTTTTCCCCAACAACGCGGTGGAGTATTTCGTCAGCTACTACGACTACTACCAGCCCGAGGCCTATGTGCCGCAGCGCGACTTGTTCATTGAAAAAGACAGCGCCATCAACGAGCACATTGAGCAAATGCGCTTGAGCTGCACCAAGAGCATTTTGGAGCGGCGCGATGTGGTCATCGTGGCCACGGTGTCGGCCATTTACGGTATCGGCCAGCCTGAGGCGTACCACAAGATGGTGATGACCCTGCGCAGCGGCGACAAGCTCAACCAGCGCGACGCCATCGCGCAACTGGTGCGTATGCAGTACCAGCGCAATGACATGGATTTCAGCCGCGGCACCTTCCGCGTGCGAGGCGACACCATCGACATCTTTCCGGCCGAGCACTCTGAGATGGCGCTGCGCCTGGAGATGTTTGACGACGAGATTGAATCCCTGCAACTGTTTGACCCACTCACCGGGCGCATCCGCCAGAAGATTCCACGCTTTACGGTCTATCCCGGCAGCCACTATGTGACACCCCGCGAACAAGTGCTTCAGGCGGTTGAAACCATTAAGGTCGAACTGGCGGAGAGACTAAAGTTCTTTGTGTCCGAAGGCAAGTTGGTGGAAGCCCAGCGGCTGGAGCAGCGCACACGCTTTGACTTGGAGATGCTCAGCGAAGTTGGCCACTGCAAGGGCATTGAAAACTACAGCCGCCACTTGGCGGGCAGTGCGCCGGGCGACCCGCCTTCCACGCTGACCGACTACATGCCCAAAGACTCGGTCATGTTCATCGACGAAAGCCACGTCACCATCGGCCAGTTTGGGGCCATGTATTTGGGTGACCGTTCGCGCAAGACCACGTTGGTGGAATACGGCTTTCGCCTGCCCAGCGCGCTGGACAACCGACCGCTGAAGTTTGCGGAGTTTGAGCAACGCATGCGCCAGGCAATTTTTGTGTCCGCCACGCCTTCTGTTTACGAAAAGGAACACGCGGGCCAGGTGGTGGAGCAGGTGGTGCGCCCCACGGGCTTGGTGGACCCAGAAGTAGAAGTGCGCCCCGCCACCCACCAGGTGGACGACGTGCTGCAAGAAATCCGCATCCGGGTAGAAAAGAGCGAGCGGGTGCTGATCACCACGCTGACCAAGCGCATGGCCGAGCAGTTGACTGACTATTTGAGCGACAACGGCGTCAAGGTGCGCTATTTGCACAGCGATATTGACACCGTGGAGCGGGTCGAAATCTTGCGCGACCTGCGTTTGGGCGTGTTTGATGTGCTGGTGGGTATCAACCTGTTGCGCGAAGGCCTGGATATTCCCGAGGTGTCCTTGGTGGCCATTCTGGATGCCGACAAAGAGGGTTTTTTGCGGTCTGAGCGCTCCCTGATTCAGACCATTGGCCGTGCCGCCCGCAACCTGGAAGGCAAAGCCATTCTGTATGCCGACCGGGTGACAGACTCTATGGCCCGCGCCATGGGTGAGACCGAACGCCGACGGCATAAGCAGATCGCTTTCAACCTGGAGCAGGGCATTACCCCGCGTGCGATTGTGAAAAAGGTGCGGGACCTGATTGACGGTGTTTACAGCGAGAAGGCGGGCAAGGAAGCCGAACGCCTAGAACGCGACGCCATGCAGCGGGCGCAAGTGGAGGATATGAGCGAGAAGGATATCTCTCGCGAGATCAAGCGCCTGGAAAAACTGATGATGGAACACGCCCGAAATCTGGAGTTCGAGAAGGCGGCGCGGGTGCGGGACCAGTTGAGTGTTTTAAAAGAGCAGGCCTTTGGTGCGCCGGGTAGTGACAACATCGTTTCTCTCTAAAGGATCACTAAGTGAGCAGAGACTAACAAAATAACCTGAGTACCCGAGCAAAATACTAGGACATTTGCTATACTTGGCACAGTAAGCCAACCCGGCACGACTCAAGGAGTTAACGATGCGTCTCACAACCAAAGGCCGTTTTGCAGTCACCGCGATGATTGACCTGGGGCTGCGCCAAAGCGGCGGCCCGGTCACTTTAGCCGCTATCAGCCAGCGCCAGCAAATCTCTCTGTCGTATCTGGAGCAGCTGTTTGGCAAGCTGCGCCGGCATGAGCTGGTGGAATCCACCCGCGGCCCCGGCGGCGGTTACACCTTGGCCCGCAAGGCCTCCGATATTACCGTGGCCGACATTATTGTGTCGGTGGACGAACCCATTGACGCCACCCACTGCGGTGGCAAGGAAAACTGCATGGGTGAGGGCGAACGTTGCATGACCCACGATTTGTGGGCATCGCTTAATGTGCGCATGGTGGAGTTTCTGGATTCGGTCACGCTGCAAAAGCTGGTGGACGACCAGTTGGCCAAGGGCCTGCAGGTGGAAGACAAGCCCAGCGTCAAACGCGCTATTTCTGCCATGCCCCAGAGCAAGACGATCCGCATCAACGCGCCCAATTCGGTTTTTGCCCTGGGCAGCATGCTCTCCAAGACCTGATTAGCTGGAACACACCCCATGGATACAACACCGCATTTTCCCATTTACATGGACTACAGCGCCACCAACCCGTGCGACGAGCGCGTGGTGGACGCCATGGTGCCCTGGTTGCGCAATCACTTTGGCAATCCCGCATCGCGCAGCCACGCCTGGGGCTGGGAAGCCGAGGCGGCCGTGGAAAAGGCCCGTGGCCAAGTGGCCGACCTGATTGGCGCCGATCCGCGTGAAATCGTCTGGACCTCGGGTGCTACCGAATCCAATAACCTGGCCTTGAAGGGTGCAGCGCACTTCTACCAGTCCAAAGGTAAACACCTGATCACCATCAAGACCGAGCATAAGGCCGTGCTGGACACCTGCCGCGAGTTGGAGCGCCAAGGCTTTGAGGTGACATATCTTGATGTGCAGCCCGATGGGCTGGTTAACCTGGATGCATTCAAGGCCGCCATTCGGCCCGACACCATTTTGGCCAGCGTCATGTTCGTTAACAACGAAATCGGCGTAATTCAGGACATTGCTGCCATTGGCGCGGTGTGCCGTGAAAAAGGCATCATCTTCCACGTAGATGCCGCCCAAGCCACGGGCCGTGTCGCGTTTGACCTGTCCAAACTGCCGGTTGATTTGATGAGCCTGACTGCTCATAAGACCTATGGTCCCAAGGGAGTTGGCGCGTTGTTTGTGCGTCGTAAACCGCGCATTCGCCTGGAAGCCCAGATGCACGGCGGTGGGCACGAGCGCGGCATGCGCAGCGGCACATTGCCCACGCATCAGATCGTGGGTATGGGCGAGGCCTACCGTATTGCCAAAGAAGAAATGGCGGCCGAAAACGTGCGTATCAAAGCCTTGCACGACCGCATGTTGGCGGGTCTGGTGGGCATTGAACAGGTTTTCATTAATGGTCACGAAACCCAGCGCGTTCCCCACAACCTGAACATCAGCTTCAACTACGTGGAAGGCGAGTCGCTGATGATGGGCATCAAGGGCTTGGCGGTGAGCAGCGGCTCGGCCTGTACATCGGCGTCTCTGGAGCCCAGCTATGTGCTGCGCGCTTTGGGCCGCAGCGACGAGCTGGCCCACAGCAGCCTGCGCATGACCATTGGCCGCTGGACCACCGAGGCGGAAATCGATTACGCAGTAGACACCATCCGCAAGAACGTCGCCAAACTGCGTGAGCTCAGCCCTCTGTGGGAGATGCACCTGGACGGCGTTGACATCAGTTCCATCCAGTGGGCAGCCCACTAATCGCACACCAAGCGCCCACTAAGGAGTAAACCATGGCCTATTCAGAAAAAGTTGTTGACCATTACGAAAACCCCCGCAACGTCGGCAGCTTTGAAAAAGGCGACGACAGCGTTGGCACCGGCATGGTCGGTGCGCCCGCCTGCGGCGATGTGATGAAGCTGCAAATCAAGGTCAACGCCGAAACCGGTGTGATCGAAGATGCCCGTTTCAAGACCTATGGCTGCGGATCGGCTATTGCATCCAGCTCGCTGGTGACCGAATGGGTCAAGGGCAAGACCCTGGACGAGGCTGCTGCGCTGAAGAACAGCCAGATCGCTGAAGAACTGGCTTTGCCACCGGTCAAAATTCACTGCTCCATCCTGGCCGAAGACGCCATCAAGGCGGCCGTGGACGATTACAAAGCTAAACATCTCAACTGATATGGCAGTTACTGTTACGGAAGCGGCCGCGCGCCACGTGGCGCGCTACCTGACCAAGCGCGGCAAGGGCGTGGGCGTGCGCCTGGGGGTCAAGACCACCGGGTGCTCGGGCCTGGCCTACCAACTGGAATACGTGGACGAACTGGCGCCAGAAGACGTGGTGTTTGAAGAGCACGGCGTCAAGGTGCTGGTTGACCCCAAAAGTCTGGCCTACATCGATGGCACCGAGCTGGATTTTGTGCGTGAAGGGCTCAACGAGGGCTTTCGCTTCAACAACCCGCGTGAGCGCGACAAGTGCGGCTGCGGCGAGTCGTTTCGCGTGTGAACCTGCAATCCACTGATTTTGAACTGTTTGGTCTGACGCAACAGTTTGCCCAAGACCGAGCGGTAGTGGACGCCCGCTGGAAAGAGCTGCAACGCGAGGCCCATCCTGACAAGTTCGCAGCGCATGGTGCAGCCGCCCAGCGTGTCGCCATGCAGTGGTCGGTACGCATCAACGAGGCCTACCAGCGCTTAAAAGCACCCCTCCAGCGCGCAGCCTATTTGTGTGAACTGGCGGGCTCACCGGTCAACGCCCATAGCAACACCGCCATGCCCGCTGCATTTTTGATGCAGCAAATGCAGTGGCGCGAAGAACTGGACGAGGCCCAAGGCACTGACGATCTGGATGCCCTGCGCGAGAATGTAGATGCCGTGCAAAAGGATTTGCTTTTGGTATGTGCCCGCCAGCTCGATGAACTGCACGACTATGGCGCTGCAGTGCAATCGGTACGATCACTCATGTTCATCGAGAAATTTGCACACGATCTTGACCTGGCCTTCGACAAACTGGAAATCTGAACCCCAGGCAGGTGCGTTGAAGCCAGCATGGCACGAACCCTGACCGACAATTTATGGCGCTATTACAAATTTCAGAACCGGGCCAGGCGCCCAATCCGCACGAGCGTCGTGTTGCCGTGGGCATAGACCTGGGCACCACCCATTCCCTGGTAGCTGCCGTGCGCCACGGCGTGGCCGAATGCCTGCCCGACGGCGAGGGCCGCGTCATTCTGCCCTCAATCGTGCGCTACATGGATGGGGGCGGTCGCCAGATTGGTTTTGCCGCCCAAGAGGCAGTTATCAGCGATCCGCACAATACCATCACGTCGGTCAAGCGCTTCATGGGGCGCAGCCTGGCTGACGTGACCGGTATCGACAAGCTGCCCTACCGTTTTGCCGATCACCCCGGCATGTTGGGCCTGCTCACCGTGGCTGGTGAGAAGTCTCCCGTCGAAGTCAGCGCCGAAATACTGGCCACCTTGCGCTACCGCGCCGAAGACACCTTTAACGATGACCTGTACGGTGCTGTTATCACCGTGCCAGCCTATTTTGACGATGCCCAACGCCAGGCTACCAAAGACGCGGCCCAGCTGGCCGGGCTGAATGTGCTGCGTCTGATCAACGAACCTACTGCCGCAGCCATTGCCTACGGGCTGGACAACGCCAGCGAAGGCATCTACGCCATCTACGACCTGGGCGGTGGCACGTTCGATATTTCCATTCTGCGGCTTACCCAAGGTGTATTTGAAGTGGTGTCCACCGGTGGTGATTCCGCCCTGGGTGGCGACGACTACGACCATGCGCTGGCCGACTGGGTGCTGTCCCAAACCGGTGCGGAGGCCGTTAATGCCGCGGACAAGGCTGCACTCAAGCGCGCCGCACAAGCCTGTAAAGAAGCGTTGACTGCTACTGATTCAGTAGCGTTCCATGTAGACCTGACGAGGGCTAGCATTCATTTTGATGTTACACGTTCCCAATTTGACGCTGCTACAGAGGCATTGACGGCACGCACCTTTAGTGCCGTGCGCAAGGCGCTGCGCGATGCCCGGTTGTCCGTGCAGGAGGTGAAGGGCGTTGTCATGGTCGGTGGCTCTACCCGCATGCCACAGGTGCAGGCGGCGGCAGCCGCGTATTTTGGCCATGCGCCGTTGAACAACCTCAACCCCGACGAGGTGGTGGCACTGGGTGCCTCCATCCAGGCCAACCAGTTGGCAGGCAACAACATCGCGGGTGATTTGCTGCTGCTGGACGTGATTCCGCTGTCACTGGGCGTGGAAACGATGGGTGGACTGGTGGAGCGCATCGTGCCGCGCAACCAGACCATCCCCACTGCCATGGCGCAGGACTTCACCACCTACAAAGACGGCCAGACCGCCTTGGCATTGCACGTGGTGCAGGGTGAGCGCGATTTGGTAGCCGATTGCCGCAGCCTGGCGCGTTTTGAGCTGCGGGGCATTCCGCCCATGGCCGCCGGTGCGGCGCGCATCCGTGTCACCTTTACGGTGGATGCCGATGGCTTGCTCAATGTGGCTGCGCATGAGCAGGTGAGTGGCGTGCAGGCGCAAATCAATGTCAAACCATCCTATGGCCTGGGCGATGCGCAAATTGCCAAAATGCTGCAAGAAAGTTTCATCACGGCGGAGCAGGACATCCGCACCCGCGCCTTGGTCGAAGCCCAGGTCGATGCGGACCGTCTACTGCTGGCCACGCACAGCGCGCTGGCCTTTGACGCAGATTTGCTGGATGCGCAAGAACGCGCCGGCATTGACGCTGCAATGGCAGCCCTGTCTGTTGGCCGAACTGACAGCGACGCAGCCACCATTGATGCACTGGGCAAAGCGCTGGCCCAGGCCACCGAATCCTTCGCAGCCAAGCGCATGAACCGCGGCATTGCCCAAGCCTTGGCAGGTAAAAATATTCAAACCCTATAGAACTTGCGGGTCAGACCACTTGCACCGCCAATGTGCTCTGACCCCAACCAATCAAAATGACCATTATCAAAATCCTGCCACACCCGGAATACTGTCCTCAGGGCGCCGAGATCACGGCCACGCCAGGCACTTCGATTTGCGAGGCTCTGCTGGAAAACAACATTGCCATTGAGCACGCCTGTGATATGAGCTGCGCCTGTACCACTTGCCACGTTATCGTGCGGGAAGGCATGGCCTCACTCAATGAACTCGACGAAAACGAAGAAGACCTGCTGGACCGCGCCTGGGGCCTGGAGCCCAATTCGCGCCTGAGTTGCCAGGCGTTTGTGGCCCAGAAAGACTTGGTGGTGGAAATTCCGAGGTACACCATCAACCATGCAAAAGAAAACCACTGACCATGCGCCAAATCATTCTGGACACGGAAACCACCGGTTTCTACTTTGACAAGGACGACCGGCTGGTAGAAATTGGCTGCGTGGAGCTGCTCAACCGCAAGCTAACCGGCAACAACTTCCACGTTTACCTGAACCCAGGGCGCGACAGCGAAGAGGGCGCCTTGCGGGTACACGGTTTGACCACCGAATTTTTGAGCGACAAGCCGGCCTTTGCCGCTGTGGCGGAAGATTTGCTGTCTTATGTGCAGGGCGCAGAAGTCATCATCCACAACGCACCCTTTGACCTGGGTTTTCTGGACATGGAACTGGCCTTGCTGGGGCGCCCCCGGTTCAAGGCGCATGTATCGGGGGTTATTGACACCCTGGTTATGGCCAAGGAAATGTTCCCCGGCAAGCGCAACAGCCTGGACGCCCTGTGCGACCGGCTGGAGGTTGACAACTCCGGGCGCACCCTGCACGGCGCACTGCTGGATGCTGAGCTGCTGGCCGATGTCTATATCAACATGACCCGTGGGCAGGACGCACTTTTGATGGATGTGGGTGCACCTAGCGAAGGCGGCGTTGCCAGGGTAAAGATCGATCTGCGCGGATTTGATTTGCCGGTCGTGGCAGCCAACGCCCAGGAACTGGCTGCGCACGAAGAGGTGTTGACGCAATTGGATAAATCCAGCGGTGGAACGACGGTTTGGCGCAAAGCAGCGTGAAGGTTGTTGTATAATTTAAGGCTCACTGAATACATATTCAGGGCGGTTAGCTCAGGGGTAGAGCACTGCATTCACACTGCAGGGGTCACAAGTTCGAAACTTGTACTGCCCACCAAAATTTGGTTACAAATCAAGCACTTAGCGGAAACGTTCGGTGCTTTTTTTTGATAGGTTGGTGCGCACTCTGGCGCGCTGGGTAAATAATGGCTACAGCGGTAGTGGTTCCGCGCGCTCAGTCAGAATCAGCCATTGCCCATCCACGTATTCCATGGTCATCGTCTTGCGCGATATATCCTTGTAACCCTTTGATGAGTACCGCTGTGTAAAAACCGCCTCCGCTCGGTTGCCGCCCAGCGGGCTTACCGCCAGTTCCAAAATTTCGATCACAATTTGTTTGGCAGTGTCCACCCGCTGGCGGCGTAGTTTTTCCCACTGGTTGCGGGGCATGGCGTCCTCGGGCGTAAAGCCGGGGCTGTACATGGTCACGTACAAATCGGTCTGCCCAGTCTCCCATGCTTTGGCCCATTTGCGAATGAATGGCTCCGCTGTCGAGACTTGCATTGCTGCTAACGCTTCGGCTGGTGCTTCTGCCACTACAGCGTGGGCCGTAGTATTTGCAATAGGCGTTTTCGCATCAGGGATCACCCCGGGCATTTCAACCACTAGGTAGCCGACCAAACCCACCACTGACATTCCGCCCAAGGCCAGCGGCCACCGGTGCGCCTGCAATTTGCCCAGCAACAGCTTCCAGACAAACGGCCACGGCTCGTCTTCCTTTTGGTGTTTGGCCATGTTCACCAGATCCACAATCGCCATCACCAACGCAAACAGCGCAAACTGCACCAAAAGTAACACCACAAACAACAATATGCGGTCATCATCCGACAAGGACAGGGACATGGCTTCGCCCAGCAGAACGGTCAGCAGTGCCGCAATGGCAAAACCGGCAATGAGTTGAATCATGAAAATGCGTGTCGTACTTGGGGGGGGTGTGAAACGCATTCTATGTGGGGCAGCCCACAGAACCGCTCGTCAGCCAAACGCTGGCCGATTGGCACAATCATCGCGTCACAACAAAGAATGTAAGCTCTCAGGCTTGCAAGCATATTCAGGGAATTAAAAGCATGACTCTTGTCGAGCCAACGGCGTCCACTGGCACGTCCTCTAGCGTAAATATCACCCCCGTCATCCTGTGTGGCGGTAGCGGTACACGGCTCTGGCCCTTGTCCCGCAAGGCCTTGCCCAAGCAGTTCGTGCCGTTGGTCAACGGCAAAAGCCTGTTGCAGCTCACATTGGAGCGCGCCGCACTGCTCAGCCCCCAGCAAATCATCGTTGCCAGCGAAGACCACCGTTTTCTGGTTCAAGAGTGTGCCAACGCCGCCAACGTGCACAGCACAATCCTGTTGGAGCCCGTCGCCCGCAACACCGCCGCCGCCATGGCCGCCGCAGCGCTCCATGCCGCACCCGATGCCTTGCTGCTGTTTTTGCCCGCAGATCACCACATCCCCGATGCCACCGCCTTTGCCGCCACCATCCGCTCGGGCGTTGTTGCCGCCCAGGCAGGCTCCATCGTCATGTTTGGTGTGCAGCCCACATTTCCCAGCACAGGCTATGGCTACATCGAGCAAGGTGGCGCGTTGGCAGGGCAGGGCGCTGCGCACGCCGTCAAGTGCTTTGTCGAAAAACCCAACGCCGCCCGCGCGCAAGAGCTTCTGCTGGCCGGAGGCCATTTTTGGAACGCAGGCATCTTTTTGATCCAGGCCAGCACCTTATTGGCCGCTTTACAAACCCATGCCCCCGACATATTGGCCGCGTGCCAGCAAGCCATAGCCGCCCAGACGGTTGATGGCAACTTTCGCCGCCTGGGCGCAGATGGCTTTGCCGCCTGCCGCTCTGACAGCATCGACTATGCCGTCATGGAAAAAGCCGCCAACGTTGCCGTGCTGCCCTTTGCCGCCGCCTGGAGCGATGTGGGTAGCTGGAATGCAGTCGCTGAACTGACCGCGCCGGACGAAAACGGCAACCGCGTGCATGGCCAGGGCCATACCGTGCAGGCTACCAACACCTTCATCCACGCACCGCATCGCCCCGTGGTGGCCCTGGGCACCAGCAACTTGCTCATCATCGACACAGCAGACGCGGTGCTGGTAGCCGATGCCGCCCATGCCGAGCAGGTCAAAAACGTGGTCGCACAGCTTGAAGCACAGGGTGTTCCCCAAGCCCAACACCACCGCCGCGTGGCGCGCCCCTGGGGCGTGTATGACAGCGTGGACGCTGGCGAGCGTTTTCAGGTTAAACGCATTGTGGTGAACCCCGGCGCCACCCTGAGCCTGCAAATGCACCACCACCGTGCCGAGCACTGGGTGGTGGTTAGCGGCACGGCCGAAGTGACCAATGGCGACAAGGTCATGCTCTTGGGCGAAAACCAAAGCACCTATATTCCCCTCGGGCAGGTCCACCGGCTGGCCAACCCCGGCAAAGTGCCGCTGGAGATTATTGAAGTGCAGTCGGGCTCCTACCTTGGGGAGGACGACATTGTGCGGCTGGAAGATACCTATGGCCGAGTCAATTGACTGCGGCAAGCGCCGCGCCAGCTTGTTCAATACACAAGTGGATGGGTAACCGCTTACAAAAGGGCTATCAACTTCTTGTCAAATAGTTTCTGTCCAAGCGCCAGTACATCGCGTTCAATATCGCCGCGTGACACTTCATACATGGCCAACATCCGCTCGCACACTTGCGCGAGGGTTTTGCCTTCGACCATGGCTTGCCACATGTGTGCGCCAACCGGATCCAGGCCAAAGTAGGTACCACTGGCAAGATCCAGAATAACGGTTTCTTCCCCGACCTGTCGCGCCATGACATCCGGCGGAACGGCAAATCTGTCACTCAAGTTCATTGGACTTTGTTCTCATGTGTTGAGTGCTCCACAATGGCTTGCCGAATAGCGGCCAAGCTGTCAAAGCTGCGTGGAAAATTCAATTGGTAGCATAGGGGCTGACTGACCAGCGCCGACAATTTTTCGAACTGCGCCGCCAGCAGGTCTTTCATTTCAATGTCAAGCAGGAACGAATGCTTCACCAACTCAATCAACGCGAGTGCTGGGCTCATGCTGACAAATTCGAGTGGCGAGCCAAAGTTTTCTCCAAGAAAATAGATTCGGCGCAGCGGTCGTGCCTGATCGCAAAAAGCGACGGACTCGCCGGCCAGAAAACGGACCTTGCGGGTGAATTGAACCGGAGGAGCGATGTTGACTTCCACGCCAATGAGTGCGTCCTGGCTGTCATCCCACAAACGAATGGATGGATGGCTGGGCAATACATAGCAAGCGTCTTGTCGCGGTTCCAGCAGTAACCCGTCGTCGGTCAAAAAACGAAAACCGTTGGTGGCAAAACTCGCAGCTAGAGTCGATTTTCCCATGCCGGAAGCGCCAATAAATGCAACAGCGCTGTCTCCGATTTCTACTGCGCTGGCATGCAGCACCAGCATGCCTTGCCTGGCGAGCGCCAGTGGCAAAACCTGATTCAGGAAAAGATGGCGTGACGTTTCTTCCGTTACCGATGGCACCGGAAAGCAAATGACCTCGGTTCCATCGTGAGAAACCTCGTAGTCACCAAGATCAGGAAAGCGCAAAAGGTAACCATGCGCAGTACGATAAAAATGCGTCCAGTTGCGACCGTCTGGAAGAACCCATTGGTGAAAGCAAGCCGACTCAACAATCTGCTGCTGGTGTGCAGGCGCCGTTGTAAATTTAACTGGCAACAAAAGTCAACCGACGAGCGAAGGCTGACGACACTCTAAATATCGCACAATAGCCATGCAGGGGTTACAACAATAAAGTGCTAATATAGTTTCGTTCAATTTGTCCGTCTACATCGAACTAGTATGCTTTTCACCACTACCGGGCATTAAGTTGTCCGAAGCGAGGCTGCCTGATCCTTGGGTTAGCTGGGCCACAGATCCATAAACCTGCAGCACCGGTGCCGCATAAGCCAACTTTTGCGATTGGGCTGCCAAAGCACCTTTCATTTGAATGGGAGCTAATTGGTTTGGCTGTGTATTGTTCATTGTTCATTCCCTATTTTTTAAGCCTGGCATGCTCGAAAAGTGCCCGATACAAAGTTAACTCGGCTTAAAGATGGTATCACAGACATAAATGCTCCATAAAATCCAGACCAGCCAGCCAGATTGTGGGTTTTTGCGGTATGACGCAAAGAGGTCAATCATGCCCACTTCCGTGACCCACGTCGGGCGTTTGCTCGGAATTTCCATGGTGAATGCGCCTTCCATTGCGTCCAGTTTTAACCGGAATACACCCGAAAATTCGGCCTTGTCGTTGCGTTCAAGAATGACGCGTGGCAGTACATCTTTCATGCCCTGGCGGTGTATGACTTTGCTTATATTGCCCTGCAACCTTAGGTGTGGCGGGGTTGAAAAGGCAAATTGCACAAACCTGTGGCTAAAGAACGGATGCCGAATTTCAATCCCTGCGCGGGCATTGCGTCGCTCTGCACGCTCCAACACTTGGGCATCCAAAGCTCTGTGTAGGGCCGCCAATAGATCGCCCTGACCGGGTTTGTGCTTGCCCCCGTTGGGCTGGGCCGTAGCCAGCGCTTTTCGTTTGTTAAATTCCTGCAGCATGAGTGGCGCCAGCCAATTGTCGGCGGTGGGCGGGCGCCTTCCCTTGACTGTATGAACCAGCCATCGCAATCTGCTTTGCAACGTCATGGGCAATAGCGCAAAGACTCCATTTCTGGCAAACCATGCAATTGCATTTTTAGATCCAAAAGCCGATGCGTCTGCCCTGAAATGTTTGGCCACAGCGTACCAATGCCCTTGTGCGATCAAGTCTGCATAGTGCTCCCGAGACCCCTGCAACCAGTGGTCGCCGCCTTCGCCGGTTATCTGGACACAGCTTTTTTTTGCGGCTTCACGCAATATTCCCATCGCCATATCTGCATTGGGAAAGCCGGGGAACTCTTTGTAGGTTTGAGCTTGTTCTGCGTACCACTCCAACGGCTGTATGGTGGGTGGAATTTCGTGAATAATGGTGCCGGTGTGTTCACCCACCGCCCGTGCATAGGCAATTTCGTCGGCAGCGCTGTCGCCGGTAAATGCCAATGTATAGCCATCCATGCCTGGGGCAGGCAGAAGCCCGTCGTGGCGCAGACGTTCTGCAATGCAAAACAGTGCAGAAGAATCCAGGCCGCCGCTTACATCAATGGCAACCGGCTTGTGTGAACGTGATTGGCGCCGCACGATGTCGAACAGCAATTCGCGGTAATGGGCAATGTATTGCGCATCGGTGGTGTAGGGCAGTGTTGCGTTCAAGTCGGGTGCCCAATACGGTTTCAGTTGCAACCCGCCGGCGCCAATCACCATGCAGTGCGCTGCAACCAGACGCATAACCCCCGTCCAAAGCGTCTCGTCTCTGGAAAACCACTTTGCGGCCAAAAATTCTGCCAACATGCCCTGGTTGGGCACTTGTGTTACCCAGGGTAGCGTCAGAATTGGGTGCAACTCGGATGCAAAAACCAAAATACCGTCGCGCCAATGGTAATGAAAGGGCTTCAGCCCCATGCGGTCGCGGGCACAAAAAGCCTTGTGTTGCCGTGCATCCCAAATTACCAACGCAAAATCACCGTCCAGGTGTGCAAGGCAATCTTCGCCCCAGGTCTGGTAGGCGTTAAGCACCAACTCTGCGTCGGAGCGATCGCGCAACGCGGCCCCGCAATCTAGCAACTCTGCGCGCAGTTCTTCCCAGTTGTCCAGTCGGCCATCCAGCACCAGAACCAGGCTCTCGTCGTCATTGCACAGTGGCTGGCACTCTTCTAGCGATTCGGGCGTGGTGCGCAGCATGCACTGGCCCAACGCGACCGGCCCTTTGCACCAGTGGTTGATACCATCCGGCCCCCGATAGGCCATAGCGCCCGTCATGCCTTCTACCAGCCCGGCTTCAACGGGTACGCCGTCAAAGCGAATAATGCCTGCAATGCCGCTCATGATGATGATGAAAAGGTTGAAAATTGATCGCCTACATCGGGCTGATCGTTAATGGGTGTGCCTTGGTATTCCACCCACGCGTGGGCGGCAAATACATGCTGATTCTTGCTTACACCAATGCGCAAATGGGTTGCAACACCCCGGCGCTGCAGCATCCAGCAGAGCAACAACGACCGGGACAAACAGGTTGCAGGAATGGGCGGCAAACGCGCAGCACGGTTTACCAGTTTGGACAGGCACACCATTTCATCCAAGGTCAACCCCGGCTGTGCGTTGGCTGGTGGCCCCAGTACCCAGCCCTGAAAGCGTTTCAAGCCAAGTGCGCGCAGCCCCAACCAAAACAGCGGCAACCACGCGATGGCCGCCATCAACGTGCGCTGCTCTGCCCACGTGAGCGATTGCAGTTTGGCCAGCTTAGTGCGCATGCGCGTTATTCCGTGTTTCAATCAGCTCCCCGTGCTCCAAGCGCAGCACCCGATCCGCCAGGGCCAAGCTTGCGGGGCGGTGTGTGATCAGAATGACCGTGCAGTGCGCCAGTGTGGCCTGGCATTCACTGACAAATGATTTTTCTCCCTCAGGGTCAAACATGGCGGTGGCTTCGTCCAGCACCAAGATCCGGGGTGCCTTCAGCAGGGCGCGGGCCAGTGCAACGCGCTGGCATTGGCCACCCGACAAACGCACGCCTTGATCGCCAACCAAGGTGTTGTACCCGTCGGGCAGTTGGGTTATGAAATCGTGCGCCTGCGCGGCCTTTGCAGCTGCCAGAACAGCGCTTTCGGTTGCGCCAGGCTGACCATAGGCAATATTGTCGTGCACGCTTCCGTGAAAGAGCAAAACCTGCTGCGGCACGGTGCCAATCTGGGCCCGTAAACTGACCAATGAAACACCGGCAGTATCAATGCCATCTATCAACACCTGTCCTTCGCTGGGCGTTATCAGGCGCATCAGCAAATGTGCAATGGTGCTTTTGCCAGCGCCATTGGTACCAGTAATGGCAACCGTTTCACCCGCCCGAATGCAAAAATTCAACTTGCTTAGCACCTGCGCGCGTCCAGGGTAACCAAAACTGACGTCTTTAAACTCCACCGCTCCCTCGACTGGCGGCAATGGGTGGCCTGTTGGCTCCATTGCTTCAGGGGGCTCAGCCAACACCAGGCCAAGCCTCTCCAAAGTACCGCCCGCTTGTCGGGTTTGCCCGTAGAAATTGGCCAGTGCACTTACCGGGCGGGTTAATAGCGCTGCATAAAGCAAAAAACTGATAGTTTCAGCTGGTGTGCTTTCGTGCAAATGCCCACTCATCAGCCACAACACCAGCACCATGCCAGCTGCGGCCAGAAACTGCAGCAATGGCCCCAGCGCCACCATAATGCGTCTTTCCTGCGCGCTGAGCTGGAGGATGTGGTGAACCTGGCGTTGGTAGCGCTCAGACTCATGCGCTTCGCGTGTGAAGGTTTTTATGACCGGCAACATGCCGAGGTTTTCTTCGGCAATGGCCGTTGCCCCAGCATGTGCCGCTTGTAGTTGGGCGGCCAATGGGCGCAGGCGGCGGCCCAGGACTTTGAGCAGCAAATAAAACAGCGGCACGAACAAAGCCACAAAAACAGCCAAGCGGGCATCGATGCGAAACATCATCCAAACCGCCCCCGCCATGGTGAACAGCAACGGCACCATGCCTGGCAATATGCCGCTGATAAACCCATTCAAGCGTTCTACATCGTGGGTGAGCAGGGTTAACACCTCGCCCCGGCGGCGCTGGTGGTAAAAACCAAGAGGCAACGCCTGCAAGTGGTCGTACAGCCTGACGCGGAGGTTTGCCAAACAGCGCTCTGCTGTGCGGCCCAGCACGAATCCGCTAGCAAACTTCACCAGGGCCTGCAACGCAAATAGCGCCAGCAGACCCAGCAAAACGGGCCCTGTTGACCAGGTGCCAGCCGTCTTGGTCAACATACCTTGGGCCAAGCTGCCGGCCAGCCAAGGCACCGCCAGTGCCAGACTGCTCTCAGCCAGCATCAGCAGCGCACCCAAGGCCAAACTTGTCTTGAATGGCGCTGCAAAATCCAGCATGGTGGCAAACTCGGTACGTTTCATGGCCCCAATTGCCCCCACTGGTAGTCGCTGCCCAGCAGCAGGCGGGCATCGCGCAGGCGGTTCAGTCGTGCTTGCCCAAGCTGGTGTAAGGCGCGCAGCACATCACCCGGGCGGTCGTGCATCCACAGGATAAAGCCCAGTTGAATCCAATGCGGGCGCTGCAGAAACCGGGTTGGCAGGTCGTGCGTTACCCAAGCACGCATGTAAGCCCTACGCAGGCGACTTGGCTGAATTATGCCCAGCCATTCGTCCAGCATGCCTGTTAAACCGGGTGGCGCCAGCAAGCGCAGCCAGGTCAGCATGGTCCAGGCAGCCGTTTTAAGCCCCTCAGTCTGCAGCAATTGCAATGCCGTAGACCACTCAGCTTTTCCTTGTTGCAGCCATAGCAAAAAGTCGGCCACGCGCCCCAGCCCCATGTTGGGAGAGCACACATACTTGCTGAACGCAGGGTGCGTCAGCATCATGAAAAGGGTATCGCTGTCGCTTAGGCCCCAAACACCGTGGGTTTGTTGGCGCCGGGCGATGAAGCCAGTTGTTGTGTCGGTGCGGGTGTGCCCCGGCCTTAGTATGTGCCAGTGCAGATCAATATCGACCAGCCCGCGCTTGAAAGTGGCTTCATGGCTCACATTGTCTGGCGTCACATGGACGGCATAGCCGCTGTCGATCAACAGTTTGGCCGCAGCAAGTCTGTCTTGTGCCAGCACCAAAACATCGATATCGGTTGCGGGCCGCAAAGTCGGGTCTGGGTAAACGCACTCCCGCACGTAAACACCTTTTATCACTACGTATGGAATACCCTTGCCCGCAAACAACTTGTCCAGCTGGTCAAGCGCAGCCCGCTGCGGCAAATACCCTGCCACCGCCGCCATGCGTGCACGGTGCAGCGCATCCACATAGCCCGCCGGTAGTGTGCCCAATGCATTGCCGGCCTGCAGCCTGTGGTGCCACAGCGGCCCCAGGTCATGGCGAATCACAAATTCCAGAAAATCCACCCCGCCTTGAAGCAAGGCAGTGCTCAATTCGGCAACGCTAACCGTGAGTACGGCAGGCAGCAGCGCCAGTCGGTATTTGTGAATTTGTGTTTGGGATGTGTGTAGCGGTGGCATTGAACGGCCCATTGGACCTCGGGGGATCATGGACTTTAGCAAACTTCACCATTCGGTTGTCCATCGCCTTTGAGCCGTGAACCCCAATGACCACAGCCTTAACCAATACAACACCATGCTGTTAGGCCGGCACAACCAGATGGGTGCTGATGCGGGCCGCTATTTCGAGAGGTAACTGCGTGTTGATACGGTGCTAGGGCGTTGTGTCATGCTCGCGCCAGTGGTAGCGCTAAAGTTTAAGTGAGAATTGAGCCGCCAGCCCTCGTGGCAATGAATGTTCGCATGCACTGCCGTTTTTTGGATGGGTAGCTCCCCAACGGTACACTGGCGACCATGCGAATTTCCCGTAGAGCGGCCTTGGTGTTGCTTGCAATGTTGTTAATCCTATTCCTGGTGGGCACCCAAATGCCGGGTCACTCGCGCAATGCGCTGGAGGCTAGTTTGCATGCGCCTTTTCCCCTGTCCAAGTTGGCGCACTTTTGCATGTTCGCCACCATGGCCGTTCTGGCCAGTGGGCAGCCGTTACGCTGGCCGGTGGCTGGCGTGTTGTTGGGGGCACTTGCGTTGGGCGTTCTGACCGAAGTGTTGCAGGTCCTTGTCGCCATCGAACGTGAAGGCAGCGTGCGCGATGTGGCCATAGATGTCGCTGGAGCTGTCTCAGGCGTGCTATTGACCCGTAGACCTTTGGTAGCTTAGGAGTTGTAAAACAGGACGCCGAGGATGGTGCGGTCACTGGGGCGAGTCTGCGCGTCGGATGTTGAATCTGACTGGCATCTATACCGCCATTGGGCACCATGCATCGCTGGCCCAACCAGGCTTGGCCACGGAAGCCGCATCCGAACTGGCGCAACAGGGTTGTCCGCTGCGTCGGAGCGATATACGGGAGTGATATTCACAGTATTGGGTGGAGCGTCGCACAAACGTGATGTTTTTCACGATTTTTGCGTGTTTTGTGGTAGTTTGACTTGGGCGTTGCGGTTTAAACGGATAGAATCGGTAGAACATTGCTGTGTTTAGCAACAGGGAGCGGTACCAAATGCAGAAATTTCTTACTGTCGCAGCCTTACTGGTCGGGTCTAGCTCCGCAATGGCCGCATTTCAGTCCGGAATGACCTCGGACCAAATGGCCACCGAAGTGCGCAATAGTGTCGCTGCCGGGCAGAGTAACGCAGTCATTGCCCGGGCAGCACTTACCGCAGGCCTACCGGCTGGCGCAATTACAACCATGTTGCTTGGACACGGGCGCGTTGCGGCTGACGTGGTTGCAGCGATGGTGAATGCTTCGCCCTATTCTTCTACTGAGGTTGCCTTGGCGTCCATCCATTCCGCGGTGGCCTTTGGGGCCGTTGGGTCGTCTATGCAATCCGCCGCCATTGGCGCAGGTGCAGACCCCGCCAAGATCGCCCAATCCTCCGCAGGCAGTATTAGCAACGTAGGCAATAACGTAGGCAGTGGCTTTGGTGGTAGTAGCAGTTTTGGCCAGGCCCGTGTATCGTCCTTCAGTGGGTCGAGTTGCAACCCTTACTTAGCCGCCAATTGCCCCACCCTAAGCCCGAGCTAAACCATTCGTCACGGATTCTTTCAAGTAATGGCAGCGTCAGGCTGCCATTTTTTTGGAAGCAGGCATGTCTGATGAATGGGGCTACCGTTGTAGCTGTATTGCAGTGGCAACATTCATCACAATTTGTACGACCAATTTGAGTTCGGGTGTTGCCTAATGGCAATCGTTTGCTGCGACAATCTCAATCTGTCACTTAGATCCAAAAGTTCGTTGGCTCTTTCAATTTTGTTATGGTGGAGAGAAATGAAAAAGAATATCGTTTCGCTATGGTTTGTTTCTGCTATACCTTTTGCAATTTCATCGGCTTGGGCGCAGAGTCAGCCCACAGTTCCCGAAGCCGCCACTGCGCCAGATCAAGGTGCGTACAGTTTGAAAATTCCAACAGCCCCTGCGTCCCAGGTCGGCGTCAAGGGCTATGAACTTAGCAGCACGACAATCTCCGGGTCCAGCGGCGCCAGTGCAGTTATCTTGACTGCTCCCGTAGGAAGTGACGCTGCTTACAAAACAGAGAGTGGCATCTATTTTTACCCACACCTCTTTGTCGGTATCGGCAATGACGACAATGTGCGGGCTAATTCTGTAAATCCCATCAGTTCGACTGTTGTCAAAGTAGCGCCCCAACTGATTGGAGAGATCAAGCGCAAAGGGGACCGATATACCGCATTGGCATCGGTCAGTAACGTGAATTACGACAGCAGCTCAGCAGACAACACAACCAATTCGGAGCTTACCGTTGCTGGAGACAATTACTTCACCGCCCGTGCGCGCGCTGCTTGGTCTCTGGGGCAGGTGCGTAGCACAGACCCACGTGGGTCAACTTACCGCGTCATTTCTGCAGAGCCAGACCGTTGGACCTCCAATAACGTGCAAGGCCGTTTTATTTACGGTGCTCCAGAAGCACAGGGACGTGTCGAGTTTGATGTTGGCAACCAGAATAAGACTTACGACAACAATCGCGTCAATACCGGCATTGCCGACGTAACGGTGGGTTCGTACGCAGGTCGTTTGTTCTACCGGCTGGGAACCCGCTCCCTGGCATTGGGTGAAATTCGCAGTGCAAAGTCGAATTACGCATCATCATTTTCGACCGATAGCAATACCGATCGCCGTTATTACTTGGGCTTGACTTGGGATGCAACGGCAGCTACGACGGGTATTGTCAAGGTTGGACGCATGACCAAGGACTATGACTTTGCGGGTCGCGATGGATATAACGGTGACAGCTGGGAGGCTGCAATCCGTTGGATGCCGCGGACCTACAGCGTTGTGGATTTGCAAACAGCCCGTAGTACCGTGGACGCAACCGGGCTTGGTAACTACGCAGTGACCACCAACACCAATTTGAACTGGAACACCAAATGGACACAGTCGCTCACTAGTCGGGCTGGATTTGGCGTCTTGAAAACTGATTTTGCTGGCACCTCCCGCTCTGATAGCGCGACAAACTTTGCGTTGACGGTAGACTATGCCGTTATGCGTTGGCTGAAAGTTGGAATCGACTGGGCGTTGACGGATAATGCCTCCAATGTGCCAACGGCAGCCTACAAGCGCAATGTCACGATGCTGACGCTTAACGCGTCGCTGTAACGCGTTGATCCCTGTCTCCGGGGGATTCACTCCCCTGACCGTGAAAGTTGATCATGTTCCGACTAGATAGGCTCCGTGCCTCAACACACTGCCTTCGCGGTATTTGTTCGTTTGCCTTCCTGGTATTCGCGTTTGCTTGTGCACTGGTTACGCTTGCCCAGGCGCAATCGCCGACTCCCTTGCCTAAGGACGTTGCGTCTCTGTTGTCAACCTACAAGCTGGCTGCTGGTGATGTCATCACCATTCGGGTCTTTGGTGAGGATGATCTGAGCCGTGAAAGGGTTCGATTGTCAGATGCCGGGACAATCCCGTATCCGGTATTGGGTGAAGTTCGTGCACTGGGTCTTACCATTGGTGAAATCGAAAAAAGCATTACAGCAGGTCTTAACGGACGATATCTGGTCAATCCACGCGTATCGATTACCATTGAAGAATACCGGCCGTTTTACATCAATGGAATGGTGGAGCGTCCTGGTGGTTACCCCTTTCAACCCGGGTTGACAGTACTCAAGGCCAGTTCATTGGCTGGAGGCTTCAAGGAACGCGCTTCGTTTTCCAAGATATCCATCATCCGCGAAGGTGACCCGACCGGGCGTCCACAAAAAGCCGACATCAATAGCCCGGTTAACCCCGGTGACACGGTGTTCATCGAAGAGTCGTTCTTCTGAGCCAATCGAACTTCAACATGTCCGAAACCAAGTCTGAAGCGCATACATCTGCGCAGCATCTCTTTTTGCACGATCCGGAAGGACGGGAGCCGAGCCTGGATTTTGTAGAGTACTGGCGCACCCTGCGCAAGTACAAGTGGGCCATTATGGCGCTTGCTCTGGTGGTGACGCTTGTTGCGGGTGTGATTGCGTTTGTGACTACGCCCATCTATGAAGCCAAGGCTACCGTTCTGATTGAATTGTCCAAGCAGAAGGTTGTCAGCATCGAGGACGTCTATTCCGGTATGCGCGCCACCCGCGAATATTTCCAGACGCAGGTAGAAATCATCAAGTCCCGGGAAGTAGCCCTCAAAGCGATTGAAAAAATCAAGCTGTACGACTATCCTGCGTATGATCCGCGTGCACCGAAGAAAGGCCTTGCGGCATTTTTGGAGCAAATTGGTTTTGCGAAAAAAGGTGCACCAAGAGAGTGGAACGAAAAGTCCTTGGCTGAGGCTGTTTTGCCTGCGGTGACAGGCGGCCTTTCCATTGAACCGATCCGGTTGAGTCAGTTGGTGGTGGTCAGGTTTGTGTCGACTGACGCGGCGCTTGCCGCGAAGATCACCAATACTATTGCCGAGACCTACATCGAAAACGATCTTGATGCGCGATATCAGATGACGCGCTCGGCATCGGTGTGGCTGCAGGAACGGCTCTCAGGATTGAAAGAAAAGCTGAATCAGTCGGAACAGGTTCTTCAGGGATACCGTGAAAAGCAGGGTCTGGTCAGTGTCAAAGACAACTCCCAGGGCGGTAGCGGGCAGCAGATGGAGCAGCTACAAACTCGCTTGATCGAGGCGCGCACACGCCGTGCAGAGATTGAGGCGACATACAGAATTGTCAAAGATGCAGCCAAAGTCGGAGACCTGGCGTCCCAGCCTGCAGTGCTTAATAGTATGCAGGTAACAGACGCCAAGCGGCAGACTGCGGAGACCGCCCGCAAACTAGCCGACGTGTCACAACGTTATGGCAAAGAACACCCGAAGTACCTACAGGCCGAGTCCGAGGCCAAGACAGCCTCTGAGAACCTGCAGCGCCAGATTGAACTGGTGGTAGGCGGTATTAACAACGAGTATGAGCGTGCACGCAGCACCGAGAGAATGCTGGAAAGCTCGTTGGCAGCCGCGCGGGGCACGGTTCAAAACGTGAACCGCAAGGAGTTCGAGCTGGGCCAATATGAACGCGAAGTGGATTCCAACAAGCAGATGTACGACATGTTCATCAAGCGCGCAAAGGAGACCAATGTTGCTGGTGACCTGCAATCGATGGTCGCACGCGTGGTGGATGCGGCGGAAGTTCCGGGTGGACCCATCAAGCCCAGAAAGGTGTTGATTGTTACGGTGGCGTTGTTGATGGGTTTGCTGGCGGGCTGCATGCTGGCGTTGCTGCTGGAGTTGTTGGATAACACGCTCAAGACAACCGAAGACGTGGAAGTGCACCTCAAGCAGCCTTTGCTCACGGTCATGCCGATGCTCGACAAGAAAAGTGCTGAGCGCATGGTTAGCGGCCGCTTGGTATTGGATTCTCCCAATTCTCTATATGCGGAGGCCATTCGCACGGCGCGCACGGGCGTATTGCTGTCATCTGTTGATGTATCGTCCCGAGCGATCGTTGTGACGTCGAGTGTGCCGGGTGAGGGCAAGACCACCTTTTCCAGCAATTTGGCGATGGCCCATGCGTTGACCAAGAAAACACTGTTGCTGGATGCAGACATGCGCCGCCCCAGTATCGCCAAATGTTATGGCTTGGACCCGAGCATACCTGGTTTGTCTGAACTGGTTGCCGGCACGGCAAAGCTGAGTGAATGTGTGCACCAGATTGAAGGCTCCAGGCTAGTGGTCATGACATCGGGTGTGATACCACCTAATCCTTTGGAACTGCTGCATTCCGATCGTTTTGGGCAAACGTTGGAGGCGCTGCGCAAGCACTTTGAGATTGTTATCATCGATTCACCACCTGTGGAGCTGGTCAGTGACGCGGTGGTCATTGCATCGCGCGCCAGCGGCGTCATCTTTGTTACCAAGGCGCAAAGTACCCCCTATCCGATGGCCCGCAAGTCTTTGCAGCGGCTGCGTCGGGCGGGTGGGCACATTGTGGGCGTTGTGCTCAACGCTTTGGATTTCAACAAGGCAGAGAAGTACTACGGTGAATATTCCGGTTACGGCAAGCATGGGTATGGAACTTACAGTAGTACCTACGGGGGTACCTACGGCAAGAGCTATGGCAAGACGCCGCCCTCCCCAAAAACAGCGGCTAAGGGCAAGACCCCAGTAGTCCTCAATCAGGTCGTTCAGGTTGCGCCTGCGCCTGCCGAAACCAGACCATCGTAGGATGCGCGGCCTAAGCAATGATCGATCTGCACTGCCATTTTCTGCCTGGTATCGATGACGGACCGGAAACAGTCGATGAAGCACTGGCACTAGCCAGGGCGGCAGTGGCCGATGGCATCACCCACTCGATGCTGACCTCACACATCGATCCTGACCGATACGTCAATCAGCGCAGTAGTCTGGAAGGCGTGTTTGCCAGCTTCGCTGAGCAGATAAGGGCTGCCAGAATTCCTCTGGAGTTGCGTTTGGGGGGCGAGGCCCGCTTATGCCCGGAGTTGATGGATTTGATTGCAGACAACCAGGCCCCGTTTCTGGGGGAGGTTGATGGTTGGCGAATATTGTTGCTGGAGTTTCCACACCACCTCATCCCGGTCGGCAGCAGCCGTTTTATCTACAGCCTCCTCAAGCTCAAGATCCGTCCGCTGATTGCCCATCCAGAGCGCAACAAGGCCGTCATGGCCCAACCTGATCGTATTCTGGAGTTCACTGATGCGGGGTGTTGGTTGCAACTGACGGCGGGATCCTTGTCAGGCCGATTTGGAGTCGTTGCACAGAAAGTTGCGTTTGGACTGGTTGAAGGGGGATTTCACTGTCTGGCTGCCACGGATGCCCACAACCTCGGCAGTCGCCCACCGCTGCTCAGTGAAGCACGGGACGTGTTGGCGTTGCGGTACGGCGATGCAATCGCGCACAGCATGGTTGTGGAGCGACCAGCCCGTATTTTTGGAATACAAGGGGCGTGACCATCAATTCAGAATTTGTCGTTTGCGGTCCCCAGACCTCCAAGCCATCGCTGAGCCGTCCAGTGATGATCGTGGGGCTTCTTGCTTTGTTGGTTTTGGGCAGCGCAACCCTGTGGTTTGTGTTACGGGCGGCATGGGCAGATGCAATCACCCTGAGCGCGCGCAGCATTGTTGCTGAATGGCGGGAGGGCAGTGGTCCCGCCTTTACGCCCGAGCTTTGGGATCGGACCCGAGGTCAGCTGCAGTCGGCTTTGAACGCGGTGCCTGGCAATGCGCGGTTGCATGACGATTTGGGTTTTCTGCATGCCGCGCGTTCGCAAGGCATGGGTGATGTACCAATTGATGGGCCTGAGCACCTATTGCAGCAGACCCTGATGGAAGCCGCCATCGACCATTACCGCGAAGCCAGCGCGTTGAGGCCAACCTTTCCGTATTCCTTGACCTATCTCGCACTGGCCAAGCACCTGCGGGAACAGCATGACGAGGAGTTCTGGTCTGCCTTTGATCACGCGATGCAGTACGGGCAAACCGAAGCTGCGCTACAGAGCCCACTTGCTGAAATCGGATTTGCCAACTGGTCGCGCCTGGGAGTCAAGCGTCAAAAGGCCGTTGTCGATATGGTGGCAAATGCCAAGGCGCCGCTGCGTAAAAAATTGACCGCAATGGCAGATCAAGCTGGCATAGTGCTACGACGCTGACCAGTCGGTTTACGCAGTTCAGAGTAGGCTGGAAACAACGGCGTCAATGATCCAACGGTGATGCGCCTTCGCTTCTGAATCCATGCTTGTCCGGACCGATTGAATCTTGCCCAAATCACTGCCGCTCGGCCGCAGACTGCGTGGCGTAGTTCAGCACCAGTTTGTCGAGCTGGGTGAGGTTGTGAAAAACCAGGCCAACGTAGAACGCAGGATCTGTTGCGGTACGGTTGTTGTGGCCAATGCTGGCGTTCAAGTTCAATTGCACCGGTTGGTCTTCAAAGGTTACGCTCAGTCTCAGGGTCACCATGTCACCCACTGTGGAAAGGGCTGACTCGATTTTGATCATGGCGCCATGCATGCTGATGTCCACCAAAGTGCCTTGCAAGGCAGGCCCAGCCGGTTGCGCGTCTTTGGCTGCGGTTTGCACGGTGGCAGGCCAGGATGTCTTGGTGCGCATGGACTGGCGCACCTTGCGGGCGTCCACTTGGGCGGGGTAGGCTAGCAGGGCGTAGGCAAAGGGCTTTTGAAAGGTCTGCAGTACCTTGCTCAAAAACGAGAACTCATACAGCCCGGTAAAGCCGCGCACGACGCACACTTCGCCGTCATCCAACTCAGTGCTGACGCCGTCCGGGCCCATGGGCCCCACCATCACACCTTTGCCTTCGATGGCGCCAAAAAATTGGGACTCTTTTTTGCTCGCACCTTCCACCAGTCGGCGGGTCTGCAAGGCCATGCCGGTACGCAGACCCAGCGCCTTGAAGGGAATGCGGCTGATGTCAGTGCTGTTGGTTTCTTCGGTGCTCATGGGGATAAGATGGTACACCGGTGTTGCGCCGGTTTGGGCATGACGCCGACCGAAGCACGGGCGTACCTCACCGTGTCGCTCAATAGACATTGGATTGACCCTTGCGATTTTATTTATTTGGAGTTGAATTGACCTGCTACGACGAAGGGCATCGCTTTGGAGCAGGTTGATTGTGTTGTCATCGGGGCCGGCGTGGTCGGCTTGGCGGTGGCGCGCACCCTGGCGCTGGCCGGTCGCGAGGTGCTGGTTCTGGAGGCCTGCGCGGCCATAGGCACACAAACCAGCTCACGCAATAGCGAAGTCATCCACGCTGGCATGTACTACGCCACGGGCTCGCTGAAGGCGCAACTGTGCGTGCAGGGCAATCGCTTGCTGTACGACTACTGCGCAGAGCGTGGTGTGGCGCACCAGCGCTGTGGCAAGTTCATTGTGGCCACCTCGTTGGAACAGTTGGCGCAACTCCACTTCATCCACGACCGCGCCTTGGCCAATGGCGTTATGGACCTGCAATGGCTGGATGCCGTCCAGGCCCAAGCCGACGAGCCGGCGTTGCGCTGTGTAGGCGCTTTGTATTCACCTTCCACTGGTATTGTGGACAGCCATGGGTTGATGCTGTCCTTGCTGGCCGATACCGAGCATGCCGGCGGTGTATTGGCACTAAATTCGCCTCTAGCCCTCGCAAAATATACACAGGAAGCTATTGAATTGGTAGCGGTTGATGGCACACGGTTAGCTGCCAGACTGGTAGTAAACGCAGCGGGCCTGCAAGCGCCAGCATTGGCGGCGCGCTTTGAAGGGCTGGATGCACGCCATGTGCCAACTGCCTACTTTGCCAAAGGCAATTACTTCACGTTGGCAGGCCGTTCTCCGTTTACGCGCCTGATCTATCCGGTGCCCGAAGCCGCTGGTTTGGGCGTGCACCTGACGCTGGACTTGGGCGGCCAGGCGCGCTTTGGGCCGGATGTTCAATGGGTAGACAGCCCCGATGACACCCGGGTGTCGCCCGAACGGGGGGACGCCTTTTATGCCGAGGTGCGCAAATACTGGCCCGCATTGCCCGACGGTGCGCTGGCGCCAGCCTATGCTGGCGTCCGACCCAAGATCAGCGGCCCCAACGAACCCGCACGCGACTTTTGCATTCAGGGGCCACGCGACCACGGCATACCCGGCTTGGTTAACTTGTTTGGCATTGAATCACCGGGCCTGACCTGTTGCCTGGCCATAGCCGAGCGGGTTAGCGAAATGCTATTGAATCAGTAGCGTAATCGCAAGCGTTGATGAGGGCTGGTAGTCTATTTTCCCACTGCCTTGATCGCCAAAGCTGAGGCTTTGACCAACTCTGGCCCTTGGTAAATCAGCCCGGTATAGATTTGCACCACATCGGCGCCAGCGCGGATTTTTTCAACCGCGTCGCTCGCGCTCATGATGCCGCCTACGCCAATGATGGGGAACGTGGGCCCCAGGGCGGCGCGCAACTGGCGAACCACCTGGTTGCTGGCCTCAAACACTGGTGCGCCCGACAGGCCACCGGTTTCCTCGGCGTGGGGCAAACCCTTGACTGCGTCGCGGTTCAGCGTGGTGTTGGTGGCCACCACACCGTCCATGCCATGGCGCACCAGTGTGGCGGCAATGACGCCGACCTGGGCTTCGTCCAGGTCGGGCGCAATCTTCACAAAGATCGGAATGCGTTTGCCGTGCTGCTGGTGCAGGGCTTCGCGCCGCTGGGCAATGGCGCCCAGCAGGGCGTCCAGTGCCTCGTCGCTTTGTAGCGCGCGCAGGTTTTTGGTGTTGGGGCTGGAGATGTTGACCGTCACATAGTCGGCATGCGGGTACACACCATCCAGGCAAAGCAGGTAGTCGTCGGTGGCGTTCTCGATGGGTGTGGCGGCGTTCTTGCCAATGTTCAGTCCCAGCAGCATGCCGGGCTTTTTTTGGCGGCGCAGGGCAGAGCGCTGTACGTTCTGCAAAAAGGCATCCAGCCCTTCGTTGTTGAAGCCCAGGCGGTTGATCATGGCGTTGGCCTTGGGCAGGCGAAACATGCGCGGCTTGGGGTTGCCTGGCTGGGCCTTGGGCGTGACCGTGCCCACTTCTACAAAGCCAAAGCCCATGGCGGCCAGACCGTCGATGCAGCGGGCGTTCTTGTCCAGGCCAGCGGCCAGGCCCACGCGGTTGGGAAAAGTGAGGCCGGCCAGAGTGATAGGGTCGTTGACGGTGTCAACGCAATAGGCCCACGTTAGCGGTGTGCCCTGGGCACGGGCCAGGCTGGCCATGGTGATTTCGTGGGCCACTTCGGGGTCCATACTGAACAACACACGCCGCGCCAAACCATAGGGAACAAGAGACATTGGATAATTCCTGCAATATTTCGTAACTACCATGATTTTCGCCCATGACCCAAACCAACACTCCCACCACCGACGCTTCACCCGCCCTCACACAAGATCAGCTCAAGACCCTGGTAGGGCAGGCCGCCCTGCAATACGTGGTGCCGGGCGAGATTGTGGGCGTGGGTACCGGCTCCACCGTCAACAAGTTCATTGACGCGCTGGCTACCATGAAAGACCAGATAAAGGGTGCCGTATCCAGCTCCGTGGCCAGTACCGAACGTCTGCAGGCCCTGGGCATTCCGGTGTTTGACTCCAATGAGGTTGCCCGCCTGTCGGTCTACATCGACGGTGCCGATGAGATAGATGGCCACGGCAACATGGTCAAGGGCGGCGGCGCGGCGCTCACGCGGGAGAAGATCGTGGCCGCCCAGTCCGACCGGTTTGTGTGCATTGCGGATGAATCCAAGCTGGTCCAAACGCTGGGCGCTTTTCCGCTGCCGGTTGAGGTGATTCCCATGGCCACGCAACGGGTGATTGCCCAGTTTGCGGCCCAGGGCGGCAGCGCCAAGGTGCGCCTAAAGGATGGTCATCCGCTGGTGACTGACAACGGTCAGTTCATTGTCGACGTGACAGGCCTGCAGATTACCGATCCGCGCGCGTTTGAAGCCGAGGTGAGCCAATGGCCCGGTGTCGTGACTGTGGGCGTGTTTGCCTTTCAGCGCGCCCAGGTGTGTTTGCTTGGCACGGCCAACGGTGTGAAGACACTTACGTTCTAAACGCCCGTGCAGAAATTGGCCTAGAAGGTGATGCCGGCCGGATTGGATGGGTTGGCAGCAGGTGGCTGGTAGGCGGGTTCGGGTGTCGAAGCCGCGTCAGCCGGTTTGGCCGCCCCGGCAGGCGCTTTTTGCACTACAACCAATGGGGTAGGCTCGGGTCGCTTGTAGGTTGATGGCAGCAGGGACTTTTGTGGGTACCCGGCTGCGTCCAGGTACTGGTTCCATTCCTGGTCCGAGTAACCTCGGATGCGTTGACTGCCAATGGTCAAGTAGGGCACGGAGTTGTCACCGGTCAGGCGCCGCAGGTAATCACGGTCTTCGTTGGTGCTGACAGTGCGCTCTGAAAAGGGAATTCCGCGCACAGTCAAGAATGAGCGGCCGGTGTCGCATGGTACGCATTGGGTTGAGGTGTACAGAACCACCGGGTATTTCGCAGCAACTTGACGCAACTCGAACGGCATTGCGGCTCCGGTTGTGTCAGTCTTGGCACCTATGCCGGTGCTGGCCACTTTGCCCTGATCCGCAGTGACCGGGGCCTTGTCGGAAAAGGTGACCTTGCCGTCGGCGCCAACGATGCGGTAGATCGTTTGTGCCTCCACGCCCATGGTCGACCCAAGTAACGCCGCGCTGCTCAGCAGAACTGCAATGGTGTGGTGTTTCATGTGCGGATTCCTCTTTGATGTAATAGCGGGTTGCCTCATGGTGCCATACCTTGGTGGCGCAGCAGTGCTTCCATCGAAGGCTCGCGACCCCGAAAGGCCTTGAACGACTCCATGGCCGGACGGCTGCCGCCGGCTTCCAGTATCGCTTGACGGTATTTTGTACCGGTTTGCAGATTTGGCAAACCGTCGGGGCCAGCTGTTTCTTCAAAAGCGGCATAGGCATCGGCGCTAAGCACTTCGGCCCACTTGTAGCTGTAGTAGCCTGCGGCGTAGCCACCGGCAAAGATGTGGCTGAAGGTATGGGCCGTGCGACTCCATTCAGGCGGCCGCATGACTGCCACTTCGGCGCGCACCTCGTTGAGCAGGGGCAGAAAGTCTGCTTCTGGGTCGTGGGCTGTGTGCAGCAACATATCGAACAGCGAAAACTCAATCTGCCGCAGCGTCTGCAGGCCACTTTGGAAGTTGCGTGCTGCCAGCATCTTGTCGAACAGGTGACGTGGAAGCGGTTCGTCGGTTTCTACGTGTGCCGTCATGTGGCGCAGCACGTTCCATTCCCAGCAGAAGTTTTCCATGAACTGGCTAGGCAACTCCACCGCGTCCCATTCCACACCGCTGATGCCAGAGACATCGTGTTCGTTCACCTGGGTGAGCATGTGGTGCAGGCCATGGCCAAATTCGTGGAACAGTGTGGTCACGTCGTCATGCGACAACAAGGCGGGTTGCCGCACGCCGTTGACCTCTATCCCATCGGCAAAGTTGCACACCAGGTGCGCTACTGGGGTTTGTAGTTGCTGGGTGTCTGGGCGCAGCCAGCGGGCGCAAACGTCGTCCATCCAGGCACCACCACGCTTGCCGGTGCGGGCCGTGGGGTCCAGGTAGAACTGGCCCACCAACGTGGAACCGGACGCGGTTTGGCGTTCAATGCGGTAGAACTCCACGTTGGCATTCCACGTAGGTGCCTGGTCGCGGTGAATCGAAATATCGAACAAGGTTTCGGCAATCTTGAACAGACCGGCAAGCACCTTGGGGAACGTAAAGTACTGCTTGACCTCTTGCTCACTGAAGGCATAGCGCGCTTCCTTGAGTTTTTCGCCCACATAGGCCCAGTCCCAGGGCTGCGGGTCGGCCAGGTTCAGGTGCTCGCGGGCAAAGAGGCGCAGATCGTCCAGGTCTTTTTCGGCAAACGGGCGCGCTTTGTGCGCCAGGTCGCGCAGGAAGGTGACAACCGCGTCGGGTGACGACGCCATTTTGGGCACGAGGGACAGTGTTCCAAAGTTGGGGTAGCCCAACAGAGTAGCCTCTTCCTGGCGCAAAGCCAGGATATCGCGAATGTTCTGTGTGTTGTCAAATTGCAAGGCGGTGGTATCGGCCTGGTCCGAGGCCCGGGTGATGTAGGCCCGGTACAGCGTGGCGCGCAACGCGCTGCTGCGGGCAAACTGCATGACCGGCAGGTAGCACGGCATCTTGAGCGTGAGTTTGTAGCCTTCCTTGCCTTGTGCCTGGGCAGCGGCGCGGGCTGTTTGCTGCACGTCTTCGGGCACGCCTAACATTTCGGCTTCGGTAGCGTAGTAGCTGAAAGCGTCTGTGGCATCCAGCGTGTTTTCGCTGAATTTCTGGCTGAGTGCGGCCAATTGGTCCTGGATCTCTGCAAAGCGTTCGCGTGCCACTCCGGTGAGTTCGGCACCACCCAACACAAAGTTGCGCATGGCGTTTTTATGGGCCTGGCGCTGCTCAGGGTTCAAGGTTTGCAAGTCAATGGCTTTGTACTTGGCAAACAGCCGTTCATCGGCACCCAGGCGGGTCCAAAACTCTGTCACGTGAGGCAGGGCGGCGTTATAGGCAGCACGCAGCTCGGGGTTGTCGGCTACGCTTTTGAGGTGGCTTACTGCTCCCCAGGCTCGCCCCAGCTTTTCTGTGGCAACGCCCAGTTCCCTGGCAATCGACTCCCATTGCGCCGGGAAGTCAGTCGCCGTGACGGTTTCCAGCGCCTGGTTGGCACCGGCCAGTAGTGTCTCGATGGCGGGTACTACATGTTCCGGACGAATGGCGTCGAACAGGGGCAGAGTGGTTGGGCTGAGCAGCGGGTTCATGCAACACCCAATTCGCGTTCAGCCGCTTCAATGGTGTTAACCAGCAGCATGGTAATGGTCATGGGCCCCACACCACCGGGTACTGGGGTGATGTAGCCGGCGACTTGCTTGACGCCTTCAAAGTCCACGTCGCCGCACAGCTTGCCCTCGTCATTGCGGTTCATCCCGACATCGATTACCACAGCGCCCGGTTTGACCATGTCAGCGGTCAGCACATTGCGCTTGCCGACAGCAGCAATCACGATGTCCGCCTGGCGTGTCATGGCACCCAGATCGGCTGTGCCGCTGTGGGTGATGGTGACGGTGGCGTTGGCGGCCAGCAGCATCAGGGCCATGGGTTTGCCCACGATGTTGGAGCGGCCAATGACCACCGCATGCTTGCCACGCAGGTCTTTCATGCCGATAGATTCCAGCATCTTCATGCAGCCATAGGGTGTGCAGGCCTTGAAACCGGTTTCACCCACCATAAGCGCACCGGCGCTGGCCACGTGGAAGCCATCCACATCCTTGGCCGGCGAAATGGCTTCAATAACTTTGTGGTCGTCAATGTGGGCTGGTAGCGGTAGTTGGACCAGGATGCCATGGATAGCGGGGTCGTGGTTGAGTGCGTCCACCCGGGCCAGCAGCTCTGCCTCGGTCATGGTGGCGTCGTATTGTTCCAGGACGGAGTGCAGACCGGCATCGTGACAGGCCTTGACCTTGTTGCGTACATAAACCTGGGAAGCGGGGTTGTCACCCACCAGCACCACGGCCAGGCCAGGTGTCAGGCCACGGGCCTTGAGGGCGGCGCTGCGGGTAGCGACGTCTTGCCGCAGTTGCTTGGACAGAGCAACGCCATCTATGATTTGGGCGGTCTGGGTCATGTTCAATATCTCTAAGTAAAAACGCCCGCAGTCCTCGCGGGGCGGGCGTAGACAGCTATAAAATAAATAGCGTCAGGTTTTCGGGGTGGTTTGTCCCAGAGCAATTTTGAGGAGGTCCGCCACGGTGTTGGCGCTGAGTTTTTCCATGATGTTGGCGCGGTGCGCCTCCACCGTCTTGATGCTGATGCCCAAGTCGTCGGCAATCTGCTTGTTCAGACGTCCGGCCACAATGCGCTCCAGCACCTGTGATTCACGCAACGTCAGTTTGGAGAGCAGGGCGTCGCGGTTGGCTGCGGTCTGGAATTCGGTAAAAGAATCCTTGGCGTGGTCCAGCATTCGCTCGACAAGCCCGATGATTTGTTCCTCGTTAAAGGGCTTCTGAATGAAGTCCATAGCGCCCTTCTTCATCGTGTCCACCGCCATGGGCACGTCGCCGTGGCCGGTGATGAATACGATGGGCAGGGGAGAGCGCGCGTCGATCAGGCGCGTTTGCAACTCCAGGCCCGTCATGCCACCCATGCGGATGTCCACAATCAGGCAGGCCACCTCGCGGGCGTCGTAGCGACTGAGAAAGGATTCCGCGGAGTCAAAGCACCGAACACGAAAACCCTTGCCCTCCAGCAACCACTGCAGGGAGTCGCGCACGGCTTCATCGTCGTCGACGACGTAAACGGTACCTTTTTTGGGAAACAGGCTCATTCGGAATTTCCAGGGTTCTAGTTGCTTTTTCGTGGATGTTGCGTTAAACCGGCGCTAACTTCTGTCAGCGGTATCCAGAATGAAAATCGGCACCCCGATACTTCGTCACCATTGTAAAGGTTCTCTGCCGACATTCTTCCCAAGTGGGATTCGACAATGGAGCGGCACAGCGACAGGCCAATGCCCATACCATCGGCTTTGGTCGTGTAGAACGCCTCGTACAGGCGGGACAATACTTCAGGGGACAAGCCCTTGCCGGTGTCTTGCACCGAGAATTCAATCACTGGCTTGTCATCCAGGGTCTTGGGCACCACGCGCAGCTCCACAATGCGCTGGGACGTTTGTCGCAGCGCCATGTCAATGGATTCTGCCGCGTTGCGCAGCAAATTGATTAACACCTGTTCAATCAGGATGGGGTCCACCATCAAGGACGGCAAGCGGGCCGCTACGTAGTGGTTCAGGCGCACGTTGAAGCGGCGCAGTTCGATTTCGGCCAGTTCTACCGACTCGGTCACCATGGCGCCCACCTCAGACAGCGTGCGGTTGGGCTCGCTGCGTTTCACAAAAGAGCGTATGCGCTGGATGATTTGTCCGGCTCGTTGGGCCTGTTTGGCCGTTTTTTCCAGCGCAACCAGAAGCTCTCCCTCGTTGATCTGTTGCGCCTTGATGCGGGACACCATGCCGTTGCAGTAGTTGTTGATGGCAGTCAGCGGCTGGTTGAGTTCGTGTGCCACGCTGGATGCCATTTCCCCCATCGTGATGAGTTGGCTGGCCGACTGGGCGCGCTCGGTCTGGTTGGCGGCCTGCTCTTCGGCAATGCGCCGTGTGGTGATGTCTGTGGCAATCACCATCTGGGCCAGGCGGCCGTCGACCCAACTCAGGTAGCGGCTGCGCACCTCCAGCCACTTGTTTAGCTCGGGGATGAAGATCTCCGCGCTTTCCGTCTCTGTGTCCGGCAGTGCGGCGGTGGACAGGCCCGCGAAGGAGTCCACGCTGTCAGTGGACTCATCGCTGGTCGGGCTGGCGGGCACGCCGGCTTCGGCAATCAGTTGCAAGTGTCCCTGGGTCTGGGTGCCAAACCACTGGCGGTAGAGTTTGTTGGCAAACAGCAGTTCGTCGCTGCCCAGTGGGGCCACCGAGATCGAGGCGTCCAGCGCTTCCAGTACCGTAGTAAAGCGCTCGTGCGATGCTGACAACTGATCGCGTATTCGGTTGGGTTCAGTGATGTCCGTCATGGAGCCCATCCAGCCGGTTTGTTTACCCACGGCGTCGATCAGCGGAGATACATACAGGCGGGCGTCAAACAGGCTGTTGTCGCGCCGCTTCACGCGCACCTGAATGCCGCCGGGGGTGGAATTGCCGGCCAGCTCTTCGTTTAGATATGCATTGAGTTGGTCCCGGTCGTTTTCCGGCCAATAGGGAAAGGGGGCGGTACGGCCCACCAAGTCGGACTCGGTCCAACCCGTCATTCTGCAGAAGGCCACATTGACGTAGGTGATGCGACCCTGCAGATCGAGTGCGCGCATGCCCGTTAGCATGGAGTTCTCCATGGCGCGTCGAAAGGTCGTTTCGGACATCAGTGCCTGCTGGGCCTGCAAGCGGCGCCGGGTATGGCGCCAGTTGGCAATCAGCATCCAGGCGGTCATCAGGCTCAGTGCCGCAACCAGCCAGAACAACCCGCTGCCGATTACCCCCAATGAGGCCCGGTAGGCTTGGCCGCGGACCACCAAGCCATCGCCCACGGGAGATACCGGCATGGCGTATTCGTTGGCGGGCCTGGCCCAGGGCAGCAGCGTTTTGACACCTTTCTTGTTGGGGAGAGCAACGCCCGCCAGCAGGCCGCCTTTGGCGTCGTGCAGGGAGATGGCGTAGCGCGAAGTCACTTCGGTTGGTACGCCATAGCGGTACAACCCGTCCACCGAATACTCTGCCAGCAACACGCCGGCGAAGCGTCCCCGGTCACTCAGTGGAAGCAGCATTTGCAGCTTCGGTGCGTCGCTGGCGGAGCCCAGGGGCTGCACATAGACCGGCTGCTGAAAGTCGCGGCTGGCGACGAAGCCGGCCAGCGTGTCATTGTTCTGGCTTTCGTTGCTGCTGGGGTTGAGTTGCCCGCTGACAAGCACCGCAGTGCCCAGGGCTGTGCGCACCCGCTTGCGTTCATCTACCCAAGCCAGACCCTGCAATGCAGGGTTTTGGTTGAGCATGGATCGCGCACGGGCCCGGAAGTCCTCCGTGTCCAACTCGTGGTTGGAAATTTCCCGGCCGATGCGTGCCAGTTGCTCCTGGCGTTCCAGCAGCCGCATACGCAAGCGCTGTTGGGTGTATTCCACGTCCCGTTGCACAGCTTGCTGTTCGCGGTCCATTTCTTCCAACCGCAAATAGCCCAAGGCTGCGATGATGGCTGCAAAGAAAAGCAGCACAGCCACCAGCGGAGCCAGCACAGCCAACCGGTCCTGGCGGTGTGGAGCTAACCGTTGCCACCAATGTCGGATGCGAGTCAGGGTCGACAACCCCCATTGTTTGGGTACAGTGATGATTCGCGGCAAAGACATGGTGCAAGTGTAGTTGTGCGCCAGCAAAGGCATTCTTTAATAATTCATAATATGAAATTGAAAAGCGCATCTTGAAATTTTGAAGTTCTTGTGTGAAAATAGGCAGAACGTACTAAATTGCATTCAAAACAACCAGGAGACACCGCATGTCAGCAGTTCCACCAGGCGAAGCAAACGCCACTACCTCCGACCTGGACAGCCAGGAAACCCGTGAATGGATGGACGCGCTGTCCGCCGTGATTGAAAGCGAAGGACCAGAGCGCGCGCACTTCCTGCTGGAGCAACTTTTGGAGCATGCGCGCCAAAGCAGCATTGATCTGCCTTTTTCCGCTAACACCGGCTACGTCAACACGATTGAACCTGGACAAGAAGCGCACTGCCCAGGCAACATCCAGATCGAAAAACGCCTGCGTGCGTACATGCGCTGGAACGCCATGGCCATGGTGGTGCGTGCCAACCGCCTGCACCCGGAAGACGGCGGCGACCTGGGTGGCCATATTGGTTCGTTTGCGTCGGTGGCCAGTATGTTTGGCGCCGGCTTCAACCACTTCTGGCACGCCGAGAGCGAAGGCCATGGTGGCGACCTGCTCTACATCCAGGGTCACAGCTCGCCCGGGATCTATGCGCGGGCCTACATGGAAGGGCGCCTGACCGAAGATCAGCTCGACCATTTCCGCCAGGAAGTCGGTGGCAAAGGTCTGTCGAGCTATCCGCACCCCAAGCTCATGCCCGAGTTTTGGCAGTTCCCCACGGTATCCATGGGGCTGGGCCCATTGATGGCCATTTACCAGGCACGCTTTCTCAAATACCTGCACGCACGGGGCATCGCCAACACCGAGAACCGCAAGGTCTGGGTGTTCTGTGGCGACGGTGAGATGGACGAACCCGAATCGCTGGGCGCTATCGGCCTGGCATCCCGTGAAAAGCTCGACAACCTGATCTTTGTTGTCAACTGCAACTTGCAGCGTCTGGACGGCCCGGTGCGCGGCAACGGGAAGATCGTGCAGGAGCTCGAAGGTGAATTCCGTGGCAGCGGCTGGAATGTCATCAAACTGCTGTGGGGCAACGGTTGGGATGCACTGCTGGCCCGTGACAAAACCGGCAAGCTCAAACAATTGATGATGGAAACGCTGGACGGCGACTACCAGGCCTTCAAGGCCAATGACGGCGCCTTCGTGCGCAAAAACTTCTTTGGCCGCTTCCCCGAAACGCTTAAGCTCGTCGAGCACATGACAGACGAAGAAGTGTTCGAGCTGCGCCGGGGTGGCCACGAGCCGGCCAAGGTCTATGCGGCGTTCCACGCGGCCAACGCGCACAAGGGGCAGCCCTCGGTGCTGCTGGTCAAGACCGTGAAGGGCTATGGCATGGGCAAGGCCGGTGAAGGCAAAAACACCGTGCACCAGACCAAGAAGCTCTCGGACGAAGACATCAAGTACATCCGCGACCGCTTCAACATTCCGATCCCCGATAGTGAACTGCCTGGCTTGCCTTACTACAAGCCGGCCGAAGACACGCCCGAAATGCGCTACCTGCACGAGCGCCGCAAAGCCCTGGGTGGCTACCTGCCGCAGCGTCGCACCAAGGCCGACGAGCACTTCACCGTGCCATCGCTGGAGACTTTCAAGGCTACTTTGGAGCCCACGGCCGAAGGCCGTGAGATCAGCACGACACAGGCCTTTGTGCGCTTCGTCACGCAACTACTGCGCGACCAGGCCTTGGGTCCACGTGTGGTGCCTATTTTGGTGGATGAGGCCCGCACCTTTGGTATGGAGGGGCTGTTCCGTCAGATCGGTATTTACAACCCCAAGGGCCAGCTCTACACCCCGGTGGACCGCGACCAGGTGATGTACTACCGCGAAGACAAGGCCGGCCAGATTCTGCAAGAAGGTATCAATGAAGCCGGTGGCATGTGCAGCTGGATTGCTGCGTCCACCAGCTACAGCACCAACAACCGCATCATGGTGCCGTTTTATGTGTACTACTCGATGTTTGGCTTCCAGCGCATTGGCGATTTGGCCTGGGCAGCGGGTGACATGCAGGCACGCGGCTTTATGCTGGGCGGCACGTCGGGGCGCACGACGCTCAACGGCGAAGGACTGCAGCATGAGGACGGTCACAGCCACATCCTGGCCGGCACCATCCCCAACTGCGTGTCCTACGACCCTACGTTTGCGCATGAGGTGGGTGTGATCCTGCACCACGGTTTGCAACGCATGGTGGAGAAGCAAGAAAACGTTTTCTACTACATCACGCTGTTGAATGAAAACTACCCTATGCCAGGGCTGACTGCTGGTACTGAAGAGCAGATCATCAAGGGTATGTATATGTGCAAAGAGGGCGCCAAGATCACCCCACGGGTGCAATTGCTGGGTTCGGGCACGATCCTGCGCGAAAGCATTGCCGCCCAGGCGCTGCTGGAACAAGACTGGGGTGTTGCCGCCGACGTCTGGAGCTGCCCCAGCTTCAATGAGCTGACCCGCGAAGGGCAGGACTGCGAACGCTGGAATCTGTTGCACCCGTTGGAGGCACCGCGTGTCTCCTTTGTATCGCAGCAGCTCGACAAGGCCAAAGGCCCGGTCGTGGCGTCCACCGACTACATGAAGGCCTATGCCGAGCAGATTCGCCCCTTCATTCCCAAGGGCCGCACCTACAAGGTGCTGGGCACCGACGGCTTTGGCCGCAGCGATTTCCGCAGCAAGCTGCGCGAGCACTTCGAGATCAACCGCCACTACATCATCGTTGCCGCCCTGAAAGCGCTGAGCGAAGAAGGCACCGTGCCGGTGGCCAAGGTAGCCGAAGCGATTGCCAAATACAACATCCAGGCGGACAAGATCAATCCGCTGTACGCGTGAGGAGACAACAACATGGCATCCATTGAAATTCAGGTCCCCGATATTGGCGACTTTGCAGAAGTCACTGTCATTGAATTGATGGTCAAAGTAGGCGACACGGTCAAGGCCGAACAGTCGCTTATCACCGTGGAATCCGACAAGGCTTCCATGGAAATCCCCTCCAGCCACGGTGGCGTGATCAAAGAGATCAAGGTCAAACTGGGCGACAAGGTCAAGCAAGGATCTTTGGTGGTGATTCTGGAAGGTGAGGGAGCTGCTGTGGCCAATGCGTCTGTCGCGGCACCGGCACCCACAGCTGCGCCTGCACCAACTTCTTCTGAGCCAAATCCGGCTCCAGCCCTCGTCGCTGCTACACAAGCTGCTTCTGTTTCAATAGCAACAGTGTCCGCTGCACCGGCTGCCGCCATGCCGGCGCACAACCCCACCTCCGCGCCTGTGGGACTGCCCCACGCGTCGCCGTCGGTGCGAAAGTTCGCACGCGAGCTGGGCGTGCCGCTGGCTGAGATCAAGGGCAGTGGCTTGAAGGGCCGCATCCTCGAATCCGACGTCCAGGCATTCACGCGCTCTGTCATGAGTGGCGCAGCACAAACCCTTGCGGGCGTGGCGCAAAACAAGGCCGGCGGTGGCGATGGCGCGGGCCTGGGCCTGATTCCCTGGCCTGTCGTGGATTTCACCAAGTTCGGACCCATTGAGCGCAAGGACCGGCCTCGCATCAAGAAGATCAGCGCGTCCAACCTGCACCGCAACTGGGTGATGATTCCGCACGTTACCAACCACGACGACTGCGACATCACTGACCTGGAGGCCTTCCGCGTCTCCACCAACCTGGAGACTGACAAAGCCGCCAAGTCGGGCGGCACCGGCGTCAAGGTCACCATGCTGGCCTTCCTGATCAAGGCCTGCGTGGCTGCGCTCAAGAAGTTCCCCGAGTTCAACTCCAGCATCGACGGCGACCAACTGGTCTACAAGCAGTATTTCCACATCGGCTTTGCGGCCGATACGCCCAATGGCCTGATGGTGCCGGTCATCAAAGACGCCGACAAAAAAGGCATCTTCCAGATCAGCCAGGAAATGGGTGAGCTGGCCAAGAAGGCGCGTGATGGCAAGCTGAGCCCCGCCGAAATGTCGGGCGCCAGCTTCACCATCTCCAGCCTGGGCGGCATTGGTGGGCGCTACTTCACACCCATCATCAACGCGCCCGAGGTGGCCATTCTGGGTGTCTGCAAGAGCCAGATGGAACCCGTGTGGGATGGCAAGGCATTCGTGCCGCGCCTGATGTTGCCGCTCTCCCTGAGTTGGGACCACCGCGTGATTGATGGCGCCGCCGCCGCGCGCTTTAACGTGTACCTGGGCCAGATTCTGGGAGATTTTCGGAGGGTGCTGCTGTGACTATCATAGAAATCAAAGTCCCTGACATTGGTGACGTTGCTGAAGTCGCCGTCATCGAGCTGATGGTCAAACCCGGCGACACCATCCGGGCCGAGCAAAGCCTGATCACTGTGGAGAGCGACAAGGCCTCCATGGAAATCCCGTCCAGCCAGGCTGGGGTGGTGAAAGAACTCAAGGTCAAGCTGGGTGACAAGGTCAAAGAAGGCTCGGTCGTGCTGATGCTGGAAACCACAGACGCCGCTGGCGCTGCGCCGGTTGACGCACCAGCCAATTCTTCTACATCAAATCAGCCTCCAGCCCTCGCCGAATCTATACAAACCGCTCCTATATCCGTAGCAACTACGGTGGCAACATCTGCGCCTGCGGGTGCCAGCTACGCCGGCACCGTGGACCTGGACTGTGATGTCTTGGTGCTGGGCGGTGGCCCTGGTGGCTACAGCGCAGCGTTTCGTGCTGCAGACCTGGGGCTAAAGGTCGTGATCGTGGAGCGCTACGCCACCTTGGGCGGTGTGTGTCTGAACGTGGGATGCATTCCCAGTAAGGCCCTGTTGCATGTGGCAGCTGTGATGGATGAGGTGAGCCACCTGTCGGCCTTGGGCGTGGACTACGGTGCCATGACGGTGGACATCGACAAACTGCGCGGCCACAAAGAAAAAGTCATTGGCAAGCTGACCGGCGGCTTGGCCGCCATGGCCAAGATGCGCAAGGTCACCACCGTGCGCGGCTACGGCAGCTTTGTGGGAGCCAACCACGTGGAGGTGGAAGAAACCACCGGCACCGCCCAAGACAAGACCGGCACCAAGAAGGTCATCGCCTTCAAGAACGCCATCATCGCCGCCGGTAGCCAAGCCGTGCGCCTGCCCTTCATGCCTGAAGACCCGCGCGTGGTGGACAGCACTGGCGCCTTGGCGCTAAAAGAAGTCCCCAAGCGCATGCTGATTCTGGGTGGCGGCATCATCGGCCTGGAAATGGGCACGGTCTACAGCACGCTGGGCGCGCGCCTGGACGTGGTGGAAATGCTGGACGGCCTGATGCAAGGCGCTGACCGCGACCTGGTCAAAATCTGGCAAAAGATGAACGCGCCACGCTTCGACAACATCATGCTCAAAACCAAGACGGTGGGCGCCAAGGCCACCGCTGAGGGCATTGAGGTCACCTTCGCGTCGGCAGAGGAGGGCGGAACCGCCCCTTCGCCCCAGGTGTATGACCTGGTCCTGCAAGCCGTAGGCCGCACGCCCAATGGCAAGAAGGTGGGCGCTGAGAAAGCCGGCGTGGCCGTGACCGACCGTGGCTTCATCAACGTCGACATCCAGATGCGCACCAACGTGCCCCACATCTTCGCCATCGGCGACATCGTGGGCCAGCCCATGCTGGCGCACAAGGCCGTGCACGAGGCGCATGTGGCGGCTGAAGTGATAGCCGGTGAACTGCAAGGCAACAAAGAGTTGGCAACCGCAGCCTTCAACGCCCGCGTCATCCCATCCGTGGCCTACACCGACCCCGAAGTGGCCTGGGTGGGCCTCACCGAAGACCAGGCAAAAGCACAAGGCATCAAGGTCAAGAAGGGTTTGTTCCCCTGGGCAGCATCCGGCCGTGCCATTGCCAACGGCCGCGACGAAGGCGTCACCAAGCTGCTGTTTGACGACTCGCCAGAAGCGCATGGTCACGGAAAGATTCTTGGCGGCGGCATGGTCGGCACGCATGCGGGCGACATGATTGGCGAGATTGCGCTGGCCATTGAAATGGGTGCGGACGCAGTGGACATTGGCAAGACCATTCACCCGCACCCCACGCTGGGCGAGAGCATTGGCATGGCGGCAGAAGTCGCACACGGCAGTTGCACGGATGTGCCGCCAGCCCGCAAATAGGCTTACACCGCAGTATTAACGCACTGGCGCAGCCATGGCAACCAAAAAGTTCCCCAATGCACCCTCACACCCAGAGCGGGTGTGCTGGGGCTGCGACAAGTTCTGCTCCGCCAGTGACATGCGTTGCGGCAACGGATCAGACCGCACGATGCATCCCATGGAACTGTTCGGTGAAGATTGGCAGGAGTGGGGTGCGTCGGTGGAGACATCCGAAGTGAAACCCCTTGTATCGAACGGCGGCCTAGTACTTTGAGATCTGGGTTGACCTGGTCCGGCCCACCTGAACCTGGGCGCATTCGCCTTCGTCCACAGGTTTGGTTCCACCCTGAACACGCATGTGCACTTACATGTGTGTGGCGTCGGTGGGTGTTTGAGGCGTTACCAGATGCATAGTCGGTCAGTTTTACACGGGCGCCTGCTGCGCTGATTTGGTGTACCGCTGCGGCAAAGGCCACAGCGAGCCCCTGCAGTCAGACAAATACGCGGGTGAACTGGCGCTATTGCGGCGTGCTTGCACCGAATTCGCCGATGCGGGCGGCCGTACCCGTGCCAGCGCCATCAGCGCAAGTGGCCGTAAGCTGCCCTGTGGTTGTGCCTGCAGGCACTATGGCCCCAATTGAGCCGCGCAGGACCGCCCGCGTATCGGTGCGGCCAAAGCCGTCGGGCCCAGGGTTAGGTAGCTGCGGTCCGCTGGCAGGAAGGCAGGTACGCTCTGCGGCAAGGCGCACACGTAGTCGGTAGCGGTGATGACTGTGCCGCTGTTGGCTTGCAACTGCTGCGCGAAAAGCGGAATGGGCGCGGTTGTGTCACCGGCGAGTTGGCACTTTAGGCAGGCACGGCCATCACGGGCCCGCTCCAGCTTGTGACACTGAACACGGTCACGTTGGCGCCTTGCGTTGCCTGCAATTGCGCGGCCTTGACTAGTTCGGTCAGCATGGGTTCCGGCCCGGGACTGAGCCACCTGATGCGACACCGTTTCAACCCAGACCTGGAGCACCATGTAGCAGGCGAACGCACAGGCCAGCGCGATGACATAACGTTTCATGCGCCCTGGCAGCGATGCTTTACCAATTCGGCCCCCGTCGCCGTTGTCGCATTGGTTATCGTCGCTTGTTTGATTCGCCTGTTTGGCAGAGGGTGACTGCGTCGGCTGGGTTGACCATCGGTCAATTAAGATGCTATTGAATATATAGCGGTACACTCATATTTCACAAGGGATATCAGCCAACTTTTCAAATATATGCTTTGACGACAATCAAGCTGTCGCCTCCCACGCGATCACCCCGATATCAGATGTACCCGATGCGCCACGCCAACCCAAATCAACGCCTGCGCCGCAAGTGACGCCACTGTACGGACGGTCGCGCTCAACCGCCCTGTGGCGGTAACATCCACGGGCACTTTCACCAAAAAAATCCTCCTATGATGGGGGAACTCATCAATCAGGTAAGCGCCATGCGTCCAGAGGTTTTGTATGCAGTGAAGGATCGGGACTTCGAAGTTTTCGCCACTGACGCCGCCGTTGCGATGCTCGAAGCATCCCTTGTGGCGGCCAGTGGGCCTGAGCGTCTGCCGGCGTTGATCGCCGTGGCCTGGCAGATGCGCCAACGCGACATGCAACGTGCGCTGGCGTTGGTGGATGAAGCACAAGCCTGCCTCAACGTTTGCACCACTTTGGCCGACAACGTGCTGCGCTGCTTGGAAGCACGGCTGATGCTGATTCGCGGCGAGGTGATGCTTCTGTGCGGCGAACTGGAAGCCAGCGCGGTTCAGGCGGGCAAAGCCTTGAGCGACTTTGCCGCATGCTTTGATACCATTGGCAGAGCCGACGCGCACTGGTTGCAACACTTGGTTGCAGCTGGACAGGGCAATGCCGTGCTTGCGAATGCGCAGCTGCAGGCGGTTGCTGCCGCCGCCCAGGGCAGCGACCCCGTGCGCGTCACCATGGCCCTCGCGGCACTCGCCGCCCGTGACGTGTACCACGATGTCTGCGCCGCCAGACAGAAGTGGGATGCGCGTTTTGCGGGTGGCACCGCCGATATGCACCCTGCGGCGGCCTCCTGGGTGAATGGTTTTTTTGCCGCCGCCGCAGGGGAGAGCAGCGAACACGTCGAATCCATCCGCTACCACGGCATCAGCTACACACAGGCTCTGGCCACGGGGCAAATCCGGCGGGCGGTCATCTCTGCTACCAACCTTGGTGTTGCATTCAATAATCTGAACGATCACCACGCGGCGCTTGAATGGATGCAGCGCGGGCTGGATATGGCCCGGCCCCACGCTTGGCCGGGTACGATGGGCGTAGCCCTGCTGCAAACCGCCGGGACGCTGCGCGAGTTGAAACTCTTTGACGCCGCCCACGCGCTGCTGTTGGAGGCGATGGTGCTTATGGCACCGATGGCCGCCTCGCGAAACTTTGCGGTCGCGTTGCGCTATCTGGGCGAGGTGGAGCTCAAACGCCTGCAATACGATGACGCGCTTGCATGTTTTCAACGGCTGGAACAACGCGCGAACGCGCTCAAAGCTACAGACTTGCTGTGCAATGCCTTGAGCGGCCAGGCCCAGGCCTTGTTGGAGTTGGAGCAACCGCAATCCGCGCTAGCCAAGGCGCAGGTTGCGCTGGCGGCGGCACAGTCGCATGCCGTTCACCAGATCGACGCCCTGCGTGTGCTGGCTGACATCCACACCCGCCATCTGCTAGTGCCTCCGCCCGGCATGCGCGCCGCCAGCGCGCCGCTGCACTATCTGCAGCAAGCGTTGGATGCCGCCGCCACCATGCAGAACTACACCTTGCCGGGCGATTTGCTGGAGGTTGTGGCCCAGGCCCATGCCAATGTTGGTGACACAGCCATAGCCTTTGCCCTGGCCAAACAAGCAATCGCCGCCCGCGAAGTTACCCACAGCCGGGAAGCCAGCAACCGCGCGGTCGCCATGCAGGTGACCCACGAGACGCAGCGGGCACAGGCTGAAGAGGCCCACCAGCGGCAACTGGCCCAGGCCCACGCTGAGCGCGCCGATGCGCTGGAGCAGGCAAACGCGGCCTACCACGCTGTGCTGGAAAACGCGCAAGATGCCATTGTGCTGACCGACAGCCATGGGCGTATCAACAATTGGAACCGCCAGGCCGCCTTGAGCTTTGGCAGGACCTTGGAGGAGGCCCTGGGCCAGGACATCATTGCGTTGTTGTTTGCGGCCCGGTTCCATGGCGCAGTTGGCGCCACCATCATGCGCCAGCGCGCGGTTGAGGAGGATACGCCCCGCCTGGAGGTCATGGCCCTGCGACGTGATGGCAGCGAGTTCCCCATCGAGTTGTCGGTAACATCGACGACGGTGCGCAGTCAATTTGAATGCAGCTTCTTTATCCGCGACATTTCCCAACGGGTCAAGGCCGCTCTGGAAATCGCCGCGTCGCTGGCCCGGCAACAAGAGCTGGCGGAGCTCAAGTCGCGCTTTGTATCCATGGCTTCGCACGAGTTTCGAACACCGCTGGCCACCATTCTTTCTTCGTCGGATCTGTTGCGGGTCCACGGCGCACGCATGGACGAAGAGCAGCGTGCGGGGTGCTTTGAATTCATCAGCCAGGCCGTTCACCGCATGAAAGACATGTTGGAGGATGTGCTGCTCATCGGCACGACCGACGCGGGTGTGTCGCAATTCAAGCCACTTGCCCACGATCTTCGACCCTTGTGTGAATCGATTGTTGCCGAGGTGACGCGCGGCATTGCACAGAATTTTGAGACTTTGCATGCCATTGACCTTCGCATGGCAGATGATTTTTGCCAGGCGGACCTGGATGAGCGATGGTTCCGGCATATTTTTTGCAACCTGTTGTCCAATGCCGTCAAATACTCACCCGACGGCGGCGTGGTGCTTTTTGAAGTCATGGCGCGCGCCGGTGAGGTGGAGTTTCTGGTGGTCGACCACGGTATTGGTGTCCCGGCACAAGAAATTCCCCGATTGTTTGAGCCCTTTTTCAGAGCCAGCACTAGCGCCAGCATCTCTGGAACAGGGCTGGGTCTGTCCATCGTCCAACGCGCGGTCGAACTCCACGGGGGGCGGATCTCGGTCGAGTCCGAGCGCGGTCAAGGGACAACATTCAAGGTGGTGTTGCCACTGCACCAAGTGCTGGCTTAGAGGCGCAGCACACCCCATGCGGCTATGCTTGCAAAAAAAATTTCACTACAGCGATGCCTCGCAAAACCCCGCAGTATGTGCTCAACCTGATTGGCGTCCATGGCCCGTATCCTGATTGTTGATGATGATCCTTCCTTGCTCAGGCTGCTGTCCCTGCGCCTTCACTATGAGGGGCATACGGCGATAGAGGCCAATAGTGGTGCGGCGGCCATGGCGCTGTTGGACCGCGAACTGCCGCACCTCATGATCACGGACCTGCGCATGCCGGGCATGGACGGGCTGCAATTATTCAATGCCGTGCACCGGCGCTTTCCCTTGCTTCCGGTGCTGATGCTGACGGCCAACGGAACCATACCGGACGCAGTGGCCGCCATGCAGAAAGGCATTTTCGGCTACATCACCAAGCCCTTTGAAGGGGCGGACCTCATGCGTGAAGTGGACCGCGCGCTGGAGGTCTCTGCGGCGCTTGGCGCGGACATGCCAGGTGAGGAAGCCGGAGAATCCTGGCGCGAGGCCATCATCACGCGCAACCCCCGCATGGAAAAACTGCTGGCCGAGGCGCGGCTCATCGCACAAAGCGATGCCTCGGTCCTGATCCACGGCGAAAGCGGCACCGGCAAGGAGCTCCTGGCGCGGGCGCTACATGCATCCGGTCCGCGGTGTCAGGAGGCGATGGTGGCGGTGAACTGTGGAGCGATTCCCGAAAATCTGGTGGAGTCCGAACTTTTTGGCCATGTCAAAGGTGCTTTCACCGGAGCCGTGCGTGACAGCGTGGGGCTCTTCACCAGTGCGCACCGGGGCACCATTTTTCTGGACGAAATTGCGGATTTGCCCATCACCATGCAAGTCAAGCTGCTGCGCGTATTGCAAGAGCGCGAGGTGCGTCCGGTGGGTTCCGCGAAAGCGCACAAGGTCGATGTACGGGTGATTTCGGCGTCCAACCGCAAGCTCGAAGATGAAGTGGCGGCAGGGCGGTTCCGGGAGGATCTTTTCTACCGTCTCCATGTAATTGGTCTGTCGCTCCCGCCTCTGGGTGAGCGGCGCGAGGACATTGCTTTGCTGGCGCACCATTTCATGCGAAGTCTGTCGCAACGCTATGCCAAACCGATTGCGGCCTTTGCGCCCGGTGCGTTAGAGCAGCTTAGCACCGCGTCCTGGCCTGGCAATGTGCGCCAGCTACAGAATGTGGTGGAGAAGTGCGTGGTCCTGTGCACGGGCTCTCTGATTCCTGTGTCGCTGGTGCAAAGCGCGCTGACCAGCCAGGGTGCGGAGCTTCTGCCCTTCGACGATGCGCGCAAGGAATTTGAGCGCGACTACCTGACCCAATTGCTCAAAATCACCCACGGCAACGTAACCCAGGCCGCCAAGCTGGCCCAGCGCAACCGCACCGATTTCTATGCCTTGCTCGCCAGGCACCAACTAGAGTCAGTCAATTTCAAAGCCTGACGCCACACGGCCACGGCTGCGTCGTGAGACAGCGTGGGCACTGTCTGCGAACTCCGACGCTTTGCCTCCTCGCATGGCTGTGCGGGCCTTGATTCCATTGCATTTTTTTTGTGGCACGCATCTTGAGTGCGACCAGACCGTCCACCAAAGAATCGTCGGCACTGGAATCAAAAAAAATGGAAACCTCCGCGCTCACGGAACACATCGACGAGGGTCTGGTGGTCTTGCAAGACCAGCGGGTGGTGTTTGTCAACTGCAGGGCCAGCGAAATCTTGGCCGCCACCAAAGCGGAAATCATCGCAACAGGCCTAGTGAACCGTATCCACCGGGACGACCAGGCTGCGCTGGCCGAGCATCTGCAACGCAGACTGCTGGGGCTGGACGTAGCGCGGCACCATTTGGTCCGCCTGGAGCTGGCCCGGCAACCGATGAAGTGGCTTGAGTTGGGCGACAACCTCGTGCCATGGAATGGGGGACAGGGCTTGCTGGTTTTCTTTCTGGATGTCACGCAGCGCCACAACTCGAAATCGGAGGCCCGCGCGGCATTGGATCGCCAGCAAGAGATCCATGACTTGCAATCCCGAATCGTGGCCATGGCAGGCCATGAGTTTCGCACGCCGCTGGCCGCGATTCTTTCGTCGCAGGAATTGCTTCAATATTTTGGCGACCGACTCCCGCCAGATCAAAAGGCGGAGCTTCTGGGTTTGATTGGGGCAGCCGTCACTCGCTTGACACGCCTCCTGGAGAACACGCTGCGTAGACCTGATCGGTGAAGTAGTCGATCCGCGAACTCGGCGCGATTGTGTCGGAAAACGCCGACGCTTTGCGGCCAGGCAAATACGCCACAGTGTTGATTTCATTGAAGATTTTCTCTGGCACGCATTGTGCGCTCTGAGTCCATGCAGCGCACAACACGCCCTGCCATAAGGGCATATCTATGCGCGGGCTTTCAACACTGGAAAACACAGATAAAGGATCACACGTGGTAACACTTCACCCATCGAATGCGAGCGGCTTTTCACTGGGCCGAACACCTCTTGTCGCGGCCCTGCTGTGTGCCGGGCTGTTTATGGCTGCGCCGGCGCATGCGGTCTTCGTGGGCATCATCGTCAATTCGGCCGCCGACACCACGGGGAATGCATCGATTTGTACGCTGCGCGATGCCATTACCGCAGCCAACACCAATGTCGCTGTGGGCGGTTGCTCTTCGGGCGCGCCAGGGCTGGACAGCATCCTTTTCAACATCCCCGGTCCGGGGGTTCACACCATTGTTCTCACGTCCAATTTGCCCACCATTAGCGAGCCAATTAATATCAACGGCTACAGCCAACCGGGCTCCGTGGCCAACTCCATTGCCTATGCCTATCCCGCAGGTGGCGCCCTTGATGCACAGATCATGATCGAAATCGATGGCAATGGCTTGGGGGGTGGTGTTGGCAGCCATATGTTCTACATCCCGACATCGGTCAACAACAACACCATCACGGGCTTGTCAGTGGGCAATCACGGGGGAAACGCCCCCTTTGGCATGTATGGTCAGGTCAACTTCATTGGGAATTTCCTTGGCATGCGTGCCGACGGGATCACTCCCTTTCTCAATGCCAGCGGGGGGGTTATTGTGGGGGCCATGGCTGGTGGCAGTGTCATCGGCTCCACGGGCTCGCCCGCCCAGCGCAACTTGATTTTGGGGGGTGTTGGAGTGTTCGCCTCCGGCGTGATCGTCAGTGGCAATCTGTTGGGTACCGACAAAACCGGGATGACCAAAGTGGTTAGTTCACCGGGTTCGGCAGGGATAGTAATGAACGCGCCGGGAACCGGCAACATCCTTACCGACAATGTCATTGCCATGAACGGGGTCGGAATCTGGCTCAACGGGGTTGACAATATTGGCGTAGCCAACAACTTGATCGGTGTGGGTGTGGGTGGTGTTGCGCTGGGCAATACGGTTGGCGTTCGAATCAACAATATCAATGGTGCCGGCGCGGCTGGGAATACCATCGCCGGCAACACCATTGCCAATAGCACTGGAGATGGCATTCGGGTGTGGGATGCAACCGGGCTTGGCGCCATCAGCGGCAACAGCCTTGACCTCAATTCCCTCTATGGCAGTGGTGGCCTGGGCATTAATCTGGAAGGGGCTTTAGACGCGCCAAGCTCAGTCACACCCAACGACGTCACCGACACGGACACCGGCCCCAACGACCTGCAAAACTTTCCGCTCATCACTTCCGCGAAGGCTAACGCGGGTGGTGGCATTGACATTGCCTTTACCCTCAACAGCTCGCCGAACGGCCTGTTCCGTGTAACCGCCTACGCCAACCCGGTCTGCCACGCCAGTGGCCACGGCGAAGGGCGCTATGACTCTGGCACCCAGGCGGCTGTGGTGACCGATGCATCCGGCAGTGGCGTGGGCACCTTGACTGTCCCCGCACCCCTGCCCACCGGCTGGGGCGTTGGACAAGTCGTGGCGCTGCTGGCGCGCGACAACGCTACGCACGACACGTCGGAATTCTCGGCCTGTGCCACGGTGACGCCTTTTGTTGGTGGTAACCAGCCACCCCTGGCTGTGAACGATACCTACGCCACGCCCATCAACACCGCGTTGAACGTTGCTGCAAACGGCGTGCTGGCCAATGACAGCGACCCCGATGGCAACGCCATCACCGCCGTGCTTTCCGTCAGCACCACCCATGGCACCTTGGCACTCAACGCCAACGGCGGCTTCGTTTACACCCCCACGGCAGGCTACAGCGGGCCGGACAGCTTCACCTACTTTGCCAACGACGGTACGGTCAACAGCATTAGCGCCGCCACCGTCAGCATCACCGTGACTGCAGTTGCCAACACCCCCCCCGTTGCCACCAACGATAGCTACAGTGTTATGACGGGCAACACACCCAACCTGACCGTGTCCGCCCCCGGCGTGCTGGCCAACGACAGCGACCCTGATGGCAATGCCATCACTGCGGTACTCAATGCAGGCCCCGCCCACGGCACGCTGATGCTCAACGCCAACGGCGGCTTTGTCTACACCCCCACGCCAGGCTACAGCGGGCCGGACAGCTTCACCTACTACGCCTTTGACGGCATGGCCAACAGCACCAGCGCCGCCACCGTCAGCATTGCCGTCAGCGCAGTCGTCATCACCCCACCGGACACCACGCCCCCCATTGTTGCGCTGACCATTCCAGCCAGCTGTGGCCTGGGCAGCATGCCCGCCATCGTCAACTTGAGCCTTGAAGAAGGCCCCGCCTTTGCAGCCGACATGGTGGGCATACTCTCCAACGCCTTGGGACAGGCAATGGTCTATCTGGAACAAAGCGCCTGCGGCACCGTCACCCTGGGCGGCTTCAACGCAGGCAAGCTGGCCTTCATCCCCCACACCTTCCAGAGCGAAGACCCCCGTGCCAACGGCATCTACCCCATGGGCAATGGCCAGTACCAGGTGGTGCGCAACAGCCAGTCGCTGATGATCGCACCTGCGCTGGTGCACCTGGAGCAGATCACCGCACTACTGCCCGGAGTCGCCGCCAAGCAAGTGGACAACGGCGTCATGACGGCCAGCGTCAACGGGCTGACCTATGTGGTGCAAGCCAGAGCGCCGGTGCAACTGGAGGCGCCCACGGGCGCTGCCCAACTGCAGAAAGGCGGCGATGGCTACTTCCACTTCATCGACGCCCTGGGCCACAACCAGGCGCTGTACCCGGCATTTGCCGATCCCACCACGCTGCGCAGCGTGCTGCTGGGACTGGACCCGGCTGCCACGCTGACGATTGAACTGGACGGCACGGCGAGCATTGTGCTCAACGGCCAGCATTACACCTTGGTGGCGGACCTGACGCTGGGCGACATACCGGCCGAGCGGGTGGGCCTGTACTGGTGGCAAGAGAGCGCAACCCGTTATCGGGTGATCAATGCGCAGATGCTGGGTACCTCGCAGGGGTTCACGGTCAGGCCTTGAGAGGGAGGCGGTGCCGCTGGTCGGCAATGACGAGAGCACCGCACCTCCAGCGTTTGGGTACATCAGAAATGTACCACTGCGATGGACTTGGCTTCAAACAAACCTACTGACCTTGGCGACCCTTTTGATCACCTCTCAAACCCCTATGGCCAGCGCGCACGGCGTGTTCGGCGGACTGGGCTCACTGGGAGCCATCGCCGCTGTGGCCAAGGCGGCGACCCTGAACGAGAACGACGTCATCGACGGCTCGCGCCAGATGATGGTGCACCGGGATGCGTCACATAACTGGCCTCGGCGGGCGACAAATACGCCAAGCGCCTGGTGGCCCTGACGTCCAAGTTCACCCATGAAGGTGGTCTCACGCTCAACTGCAAAGCCTATCTGTCGCCAGAGGTGAACGCCTTCGCCACGCCCGACGGCAGAATCCGCGTTTATTCCGGTTTGATGGATGTGATGAGCGATGACGAGCTGCGCGGCGGGACTGGACACGAAATTGGCCATACCAAGCTCGGACATTCCGTGTCATCCATGAAGAAGGCCTTGCTGGTGTTTGCAGGCGGCAAGGGCGCAGCGGCATCGGGAAGTGGCGCGGTGTCGGTTATCGCCGGGTCGGAATTGGACGCCATTGCCGAATCTGTGCTGAATGCCCAGTTCTCACAGTCCGACGAAACCGCCTCGGATGACTATGGCTTCAACTTCATGACAAAGCACAAGTTTCCCCATGTGCATGCACATTTTGGGCAGCAGCATCATCGGCCAGGAAATGGGCAAGGGCTAAAGCACGCTGGGCGCCCGCCTGGACGTGGTGGAACTGCTGGACGGCCTGATGCAGGGCGCCGACCGCGACCTGGTCAAGATCTGGCAGAAGATGAACGCCAAGCGTTTTGACAACATCATGCTCAAGACCAAGACCGTCTCCGCACGCGCCATGCCCGAAGGCATTGAGGTCACCTTCGCGTCGGCAGAGGAGGGCGGAACCGCCCCTTCGCCCCAGGTCTACGACCTGGCCCTGCAAGCCGCAGGCCGCACGCCGAACGGCAAGACGATCGCCGCCGACAAGGCCGGTGTGGCTGTCACCGATCGCGGCTTCATCAACGTCGACATCAAGATGCACACCAACGTGCCTCACATCTTCGCCATCGGTGATATCGTGGGCCAACCCATGCTGGCGCACAAGGTGGTGAACTGATGCAGGACAACAAAGAGCTGGCCGAAAATCTCCGGTCCTCGGCTTTCAACGCCCGCGTCGTCCCATCCTTGGCCTACACCGACCCCGAAGTCGCCTGGGTTGGCCTCACCAAAGACTCTGCCCTTGCGCCCAAGGCATTAAGGTACGGAGGGGCCTGTTCCCCTGGACCGCATCCGGACGCGACATTGCCAATGGCCGCGACGAAGGTGTCACCAAGCTGCTGTTTGACGATTCACTCGCATCCAACGCTTGGGGAATCCATTGGCATGGCTGCGGAAGTGGCACATGTCTCTTGAACTGACGTGCCGCCAGTGCGCAAGTAAACCCCAGCAAACTGAATAAGACGCTACTAAATTAGTAGCGATTAACGTAGTTCCGACGAGGGCTGCGTGGCTTTCTATTCATGCACGAACCGTTGGCCTTGGCGGCATCAGGGCTGCGCTGTGTACTGCGGGTGGCACGCGCAACAGGATCTTGCCACTGGCAGGTTTTTGGGGCTATTGGCCAAACTTGGCGTAGGTTTCGATGTAGTCGCCCACCGCCTCTGCAAAAGCAGCGCGGCACCGTACTTGCCCCGCAGCCGCGCTTTCCATATCGATTGTGCCGGTAGGCGGCAAAATCTTGTGAATTCAGATCACCCCATCAGGGAAAGCCCGGCTATTGAGGACACTTCCCGGTGCCATACTTGGCCTCACGCGGTTGAAACACTTATCCGTTGAAACAACCCAAATATCCTAGCGAAGCGGTTTTAAAAAGCCTATATTGGTGCTGCAATTTGCGGGGAGCGCGCTGATGACCATTCTTCCTGAAAATGGAATTCACGTCGAGGCTGAGGAGCCAGATGTTGAGCACACACGCGTCAGGGCCGGCTTGTTTTGCTTAGGCTTTTCTGCTGCGATTGTGGGGGTGGGGTTCGTCTGGCTCGGGCACGATGGCATGCTGGAACCGCGTTCGCCCAATTTTTTCCCGCTTCCGCATTTTTTTGCGGTAGCGTCCGCTTTCCTGGGCTTGTTCTTCCTGACCCGCGGCTACATCCACGGGCGCAGGTTCGAGTTGTTCGGTGTGTCGAGCATCGACGGCAATGTTCCGAGGTTGGGCGAAACCTTCGAGGGGATGTTGCGCGTCACCCACATCGCCGCGTTTGAAGCGCCAATTGCGATGCGAATTAGCTGTGCCTGGCGCCATACCTCCGTTGGCAGCACAAACCAAAGCAGCAAAAACGAGACAGACACTCTCTGGGAGACGTCGATTGATCTTGGCAGAATCAATGCGTCCGGGGAGCTTGCCTTTCGCTTTGACATCCCGGCCGATGGCCTGCCCTCTGGCCGCAGACCCAAACCGGAAACCGGCGTTAACACGAACCCCGGCGACATCGTCTGGACGCTGAGCGCTACTTCGCCGCGACGTGGCATGAACTACCTTGCCGAGTTCGAAGTTCGTGTGTTGCCCAAAGCACACCGGCCCGCCAGCCTCGGGGAGTTACCACGAGAGACTGACCCTGCGTTGCTTTTGGCGACCCAGGTCGCCAGCGCCGTGTTTGGTGGAACAATCCCGACTGCAGCGGAACTCGCCGATGAGGCTGAGGCTCAAGCGCGGCCTGAACCGGCCAAACCCTTCGCATCGAGTCCTCAACCGAAACCGGGTGCAGCGGATATCGCCAGGAAAGTGAGCCTTGTCATCGCACTGGTCTTGTGTTTTTTCGCTGCCGCCTCCCTCGTCAATCAGGTTACCTTTGGGAGTCAGGGCAGTGAATTGCACGCGAGCGTCACCGGGGTTGCACACCACGAAGTAACGCTCGATTTTGGTGCACAGGACCCTGCGCACACGATCTATGTGTCGAGCTTTCACACCTGGACGCGGGGTCAGACGGTTACGGCGCTTTGTGAGCCGGGCGAGAATGAGCGGCCGCGCTGCCGCATGACTACCGGGTTCGACCGTTGGCTTAACGCAATCGGAATCTTGGGAACCGCACTCCTCGCACTGGTGTTTTGGCGCACGCTTGCAGCGCGTCGAAAAATGCCATGAACTGCAAGCGGCCGCTTGAGGCGGTCCGCAGACTGGAAGTGGCGCAGAAGCGGCTTGGATGCCGCAGCGCGGCATGCCGGAGGTTTGGCGGCCTTCTTGGCTGGGCGGGCGGCGGCGGTTTTTGAGGATGTGACCATAGGTCGTGATAGGCCTCGCACCTCGAACTCGCGCCGGATACACGGTTGCGCGGCTTCAATGGCGGTGTTGGCGACAGATCCGGAGGCGCGCAGGAGGGAAGGTCAGACGTCGGCCATAAGCGGACTGCCGTGACAGCAGTCGATAAGACAGCGTTGGGCTGGTTCCAGGCATTCAGCCTCGACGCCAAAATCTTCGCGAGTTGCCAATAACCGGTCGCTCTGGCCTGCCTGACTTAAACCAATCGGGTTCCACGAATCCCGGGGCGATTCAATGCGCAGACTTCTGACGCTTATTTATTCGCCACAGCCCCAGGTGCACCGTTGCCAGTTGCACAAAGAGTCTGTGTTACGCTAAATCGCTATTCTTAGGAGGCTTTTGCTTGCTCACAGGCTTTCGTGGGTAAGCCCTTGCGGGGGAGGATTCTGCTTCAACTCAGGAGGATAAAGATCATGGTACGTGGAAGGGTAGCGGGTCTGTCCCGGGTGGCTGGCATGTTGGTTTGGTCCGGGGCAGTGGCGCTCTCAGGTGGAGCGCAGGCACAGACGTCGGTTCAGGAGCAAATCGGCCGGATCGAGATACAAATTGCTGAACTGCAAGCACAGATCGACCGTCTCAAAAATCAGTCGACCGTGGAGGCCGCTCCTGCCGTTCCGGCCTTGACCAAGGCAGTTGTGCCCCCAGCCATCGCTGAGTTGTCAACTGGTGGAGGCGCTCAGGGCACGGAGCTACTTAAACCCGGACAAATTCGCGTTGGATCGTCGCTGGTCAGCTTGGGGGGCTTTGTGGATGCCAGCATGGTGTTCCGGCTTCACAACTTGATGGCAGACGTCGGTACCCCCTTCGCTTCTCTCCCGTTTCAGTCCCAGGGCGATGTTGGCCGCAATACGGAGTTACGTGGCTCCGCAAGAGCCAGCCGGCTGAGTTTGAGGATCGACGATGGCAATGGCCCAGACGGAGCCCGCCTGAGCGCCTACGGGGAAATCGACTTCCTGGGCGAGGTAGGCGATGGTGCCAACATGCGCCAAGTCAACGGTTATCAACCTCGATTGCGGCAAGCCTGGATGGCGGCGGATTCTGGCGGAGATAGCGGTTTCCTTCTACTAGCCGGCCAGGCCTACAGCCTGGTGACACCCGGTCGCGGCAAAGGGATGGCTGGCTTGCAGGAGGCTCTGCCTCCTGTGGTGGATGATCAGGCGGTGGTTGGCACCGACTTTGCCCGTCAGTGGCAAGTGCGCGTGGTCAAAGATTTGGGTCCGGTGTCTCTCGGAGTGTCGATCGAAAACCCGCAAACGCTTTGGGGAAATGCCATCATGCCCAATGGTTTCACCCGCTTTGTCGCGACGTCGGTTCCCCATTCCAGTCTCGGTACCACGCCGATTTCTCTCGACGCGGTGCCCGATGTTGCATTCAAGCTGACGTTGGATAAGTCTTTTGGGCAATTCGAGTTGTTTGGTTTGAGTCGGGTATTCCGACTGGACGATGGCCCCAATGGTGGAACTGTGTCCACTACCAGCCTGGCTGGCGGGGTAAACGCGCGGGTACCGGTAAGCACAAACTTGGACCTGAGTGGCAGCTTTAGTTATGGTACCGGGCTGGGACGCTACGGTGCAGCCCAATTACCCGACGCCACTAGCGACAGTGCCGGCAAGCCAGTGGCAATCAAGGCATTGCATGCGCAGGCCGGCTTGGTCTATCACCCTTCCTCTCGGTGGTCGGCTTACCTGTTTGGTGGTGTCGAAATGGCCAATGAGGCAGGGACAGACAACGTCGGTGGACAGATATTCGGCTACGGTAACCCCGTCCGAATGAACGATGGTTGCACCGGGTCTGTTACTGCGCTGGAGAGGGGCCTCGCTTTCTGTAACGGTGATACCCAGCGGGTACTCGAGATTGCTGCTGGCGGTTGGTGGACCCTCCACCAAGGGCTCCAAGGTCGTTTGCAGATTGGCTCGCAAGTGGGCTATGTGCGGCGAACCCTGTTTGCAGACCTCAATGGCCTGGCTCCCTCGGCAGACAACTGGTTGCTGTTCACCTCACTGCGCTACACCCCGTTTTGATGGGAGCATGCAAGCTGCAGCTGGCCATGACCTTGATACACTACTTATGGTTCAGTGCTCAACCCCTTCTCCAACGCACATTTCCGGGCAATTGATGAATTTTTTAAGGACGTCTCATTGTTGGGTCGCCGGCAAGCGCACCAGGTTTGCCGAAGTGGCGCGCAGTTCGCTGTCCTTGCTAGCCTTAATCCTGTCGTTGCCGGTCTTGGCGCAGCCTCAGCCGCCTGTTACGTTGCACTATATCCAGCGTCCGCCTTACATGACGCCCACCGCCGAGGGCTTGGCGGGCTTGACTGGTTTGCCGACCTACCTCGCGTTCAAGAATGCGCATGTGCCGTTTCACATAGAAGAAACGTCGTTTGCCCGGCAACTCCACATGCTGGAAACCAATTCGGGGCAAGATTGCATGATAGGTATGTTCAAAAAACCCGAACGAGAGTTGTTCGCCAAGTACACCAAGCCTGTCTATCAGGACCAACCGCAAATCCTGCTCACCACTTCGGCCAATGTGTCGAAGGTGTCGCGATTTGAATCGCTGTTGGATCTTTTTGGAGACAAGAGCCTGGTGCTACTGGTGAAGCTCGGCTATTCGTACAGCAACAGCCTGGATGCGCTCATCGAACGCTACCAACCCAGGCGAATCACAACGACCGACGAAAATTTGCTTATGGTCAAGGCGATCAAGATGAAAATGGCCGACTACATGTTCATGGCCCCCGAAGAAGCCGCAGTGGCAATTGGTGCCGCGGGATTCGATCGAGCAGACTTCAAACAAGTCAAGCTCAAGAGCATGCCTGATGGTGACTATCGTCACATCATGTGTAGCAAAAAAGTACCCGATGAGGTCATCAACAAACTTAACGCGGCGATCAAGTTCAGGAAGTGAGCCGTTGGTGAGTGCACCGGCGCCCAGATCGCGCCAATTGTCAGCAACTTGTTACTCTTGCACGACATTGTGAGGGCTCACAAGCGGGGTCTGCTGCCATAGAATCCCAAGACTCGATGGTCCCCCCCCATATGCGGGCGCACGCTAGGTGATATGCAGACAAAGGACACATGATTGAATTGCCCATTCGCGTTGCTGCACCCGACGTAACCCATGTGGATGCGTTGGCTTGTGGGACCCGGTTGGGCGAATTTGAAATCAGGGGCCTGATTGGGGTAGGCGGATTCGGCATGGTGTACCGCGCTTACGACCACTCACTGCAGCGCGAAGTGGCGATCAAGGAATACATGCCAGGGGCACTCACCGGTCGTTGTGACGATCATCTGAACATTGTCGTTCGCGCCTCCCGCGACGCAGAATCCTTTCAGACCGGATTGCAGTCCTTCATGGGTGAGGCCCGCATGCTGGCCATGTTCGAGCATCCGTCGCTGGTCCGGGTGTTCCGGTTTTGGGAGGCCAACGGTACCGCCTATATGGTGATGCCCCTGTACCGTGGCATGACGCTAAAACAGGCGCGACAGTGCATGCGCATCCCGCCTACTGAAGCGTGGCTGCGCAAGGTGATGTGGTCCATTTTGGGTGCGCTGAAGGTGCTGCACCGCGGCAAGGCCCTGCACCGTGATGTGTCGCCCGACAACATTTTTTTGCAGGACACGGGGCCACCGGTGTTGCTTGACCTGGGCGCAGCCCGCCTTGCCTTGGGCGACAACGCGAAGCCGCACACCGCAATTTTGAAGGTGAATTACGCGCCGATCGAGCAATATGCAGATTCACAGGATTTGCCACAAGGTCCATGGACAGACCTTTATGCGCTCGCCGCCGTTGTGCATGGCATGCTATGCAACGACGCCCCCTTGCCGGCCACGATCCGCGTGGTCAATGACCGGATGCCGGTCTTTGCCAGCGTGGTAAAAACTGTCACGGCTGAGTATGGGCAAAGTTATTCGGAGCAGTTTGTCAATGGCATTACCTGGGCGCTGCAGGTACAACCCCAGGACCGGCCTCAGTCGGTCCGTGATTTTGCACGGGGTCTGGGTTTAGCGACGCCTAACGGCATGTCCTCGTTTGACTGGCGTGCCGAGCTGGGGGCGGCGTGCCTGCCCGCCGGGGATGTAATGCAACTGACTGGCACACCGCCGACTGCGGACAAGACCCGTCCCAGCCGCAGCGATCCTGACTACGCGCCCACCCAATTCATTGGTGTTGACGATGATGATGCCGCCGCCATCATTGCAGACTGGGCGTCTGGTACTTCTACAACGGCTAAGGAAGACTCTGCCGCAGCACGAAAGTCGAAGCTTCGCCAATCGATGGGTGGCAAATATGTGGTAGCAGAGGGCACGACCGTCCCACGCAAAAGCACGCCGCGAGCTGCAAGCAAGCATATGGTGACCGCGCGCCAGTTTCCAAGGCTGGGCATCGGATTAATGGTTGCAACTGTGGTGCTATTGACCCTGGTCTCAGTGGCATGGGGTTGGCGCAATTCGATCACAAAAACCAAGACGACCCGTGACGTCGTGCAGACACAGCCACAAGCAGCAGGCGAACCGATGCCCAGTGCCAGCGCTGCACCGCCTATCCCTGACAACGCTTCCAGCGCTTCGATTACGCTCCCCCCACTTCCTGTTGCAGCGAGCAGCGCCCCTGAGATACCCTTGGATCCCGTTAAACCGGCCAAAATTGCAACGAACGCGCAGGGTCGGCGTGCACCGGTCCGTCCAACCAAAGCAGAGCCGCCGCGTGTGCCGGTGGTGACTGAAACAGCAAGCCCGCCCCCTGCCGTTGAGGCCTCTCCGTCAAAACCCGAGCCGAAGCCTGCGGCGCCGACGGTAACACCAGAAAAACTCTGCGCAGACAGCAATTTTTTGACCCGGCCCATGTGTATGTACCGTGCCTGCCAACGCCCAGACTTGGCAGCTACCGCAACCTGCCTTGAACTGGAACAGAGATTGAAGCGCGATACCAATACCGACAGGAACTAGACAACTTGCGGTAATTCACATGGCGCAGGTCCGGTAAGAAAAATGGATCCGTCGGACAATCAGGCCATTCACCTTGGAGGAAGTCCATGCCAGTTGCAAAGCGATCCATCACCATTGACGATTTGTGGGCACTCAAGCGGCTGGGTACCGGCAGCCTGTCGCCCGATGGTGCTTGGACCTGTGCCACGGTCACCAGCCACGACATGAAGAAGGACGAAGCCAGCACCCAGCTTTGGCTGCTATCCTCCAACGGCAAGACCCAGCGCCAGCTCACACGCGGCAAACGCGACAGCGATCCGCAATGGTCGCCAGACGGCAAATGGATTGCGTTTGTATCCAAAAGGGGTGAGGGCAAAGACGCGGATGAGGCGGGGCAGTTGTACGTCATTCCCGCCGATGGTGGCGAGGCCCGTCGCGTGTGCAACGTGGCTACTGGCGTGAGCGCGCTGCGCTGGTTTCCCGACAGCAAACGCGTGGCCTTTGTTTCCTGGGTTTGGCCCGAACTCAAGACCCCTGCCGAGCAGGAAAAGCGCACCAAGATGGAGAAGGATGACAAGGTTCGGGCGACAGTTGTAGAGCACAACCACTACCGCTACTGGGACCATTGGTTTGCCCGTGGACGCAAGCCCCATATTCACATCGTGGACATTGGCAGCGGAAAATTCGACAACCTGTTTGCGGGAACCGCCTTACACCTGCCGCCCCGCGAGCCCGACGCGTCGCTGTTTGACATCAGTCCGGATGGCAAGGAGCTGGCATTCACCTTTGACTTCAACCCCGACCCGCGCGAATTTTCTTTCACCGATATCGTGGGCATGGACATCAAGACGCGCAAAACGCGCACATTGACTGCACGCAGCAGCACCCAGACCCGCTTTGCTTTTGAAGGCCCACGCTACTCACCCGATGGCCAATGGATTGCCTTGCTGGGCACCAACTTCACAGAACGCCACAACGAACAATGCCGCGCGTGGCGGGTACAGCGCAAGGGCCTGAAATTGCAGGAGTGGACAGGCCATTGGGACCATGGTGTTAATGGGCCCCTGCACTGGACCGCCACCAGTGATGCTGTGTTCTTCACAGCTGAGGCGGGCGTGGCCCAGCCGATCTGGCGGCTTGCTCTGCAAGACGGACAACCAAGAGAAGTGCTGCGCGGCCCGGGGGAGGGTGGAACGATTACCGACCTGCGTGTGAGTCGCGATGGCAGCACCCTGGTGTACGCCCGCTCGGCCCAATCGCACCCACCCACCTTGCTTGCCTGCAAGGTCGACGGCAGTGCCGAGCGCATCATTGAAACCTTCAACAAGCGCCTGCTTACCAGCCTGCAAATGGGTGAAGCACGGTCAGTTGCGGTGAAGGGCTTTGGCGGCCATACGGTGCAGATGTGGATCGTCTCGCCACCGGGCTACTCAGCCACCACCAAAAAGAAGTGGCCGCTGATGCAGGTCATTCACGGCGGCCCGCACACCTGCTGGAATGACACTTGGCACTGGCGCTGGAACATGCAAATGTTTGCTGCTGCCGGCTATGTGGTGGCCGCTGTCAATTACCACGGCTCCAGTGGTTTTGGGCAAAAGTTCCTGTCATCCATCAATGGTGACTGGGGCCGCCGCGAGCTGGCCGATGTGGAAGCTGGAACCGACTATATGTTGGCCACTGGCACCATAGACCCACACCGCATGGTGGCCACCGGCGGCAGCTATGGCGGCTACATGGTGGCCTACATGAACGGCCATGTTGCAGCCAAGCGCTACCAGGCGTATGTGTGTCACGCTGGATGCTATGACTGGGTCTCCATGATGGGGTCCGATGGCTATTTCTGGTTTGGCCACGAACTGGGCGCATTCCATTGGGATGACGAAGCCCGCGTGCTCAAACAGTCGCCCCATCACTACGCGCAAAATTTCGCCACCCCCACCCTGGTCGTCCACGGCGAGCAGGACTACCGAGTGCCGTACTACCAGGGTCTGGCCTACTACAACACGCTGCGTGCCCGCAACGTACCGTCACGGTTGGTATTTTTCCCCGATGAGAACCATTGGATTTTGAAACCCCAGAATTCGAGGTTGTGGTATCGGGAGTTCACCAACTGGTGTGACCGATTTACCAACAATAGTGTCCGCATTCCAAAAGCGGCACGGTCATTGACTTAGGCGCAAACCAAGGGTTACTGGCTAATGACAGAAATGCTGGCCGGTCTGACACTTCCCAGCGCAATGGCAGTACCTTAGGCTCCGAACGCTTTCACGCACAGCACCGGGCATGCCACGGTCATGAGTATTTCCTGGGCCACGCTGCCCATAATCAGCTTACCCACCGCAGTGCGCTTGCGCAGGCCGATGACGAGCAGGGAGATGTCTTGCGCGTCAACCAGGTCGTTGATTTCTTCCACCGCATTTTTGCCGCGTACAAACTGTTTGAACTCGCCGTTAATGCCTTGCTTGGCAAGCAGCTCTTCAATCTGCTCGACCTCGTAGGCCAGCGTCAGCGAGGCGTCTTCTTGCTGGCCACCGGGGCTGGCATTTACGACCAGCAGTGGCTCATTGCGCTCTTTTGACATTTCGATGGCCTTATCGAGTGCAGCTTTGCCTTCGGGGCGTGAAACGTAGGCGACGAGGATGGTCATGTGCAGTGTCTCCTTGAGTGGTGTGGATTCGTGAATCTAAAGGGGCTTAATGGTAGCAGCAGTGCCTGCGGGTTTGCCTCACTGTAGGACCTTCTTCAGGTGGCATAAAAAAGCAGCGTCACGTCGGCGGCCTGAAGCCGGACGGGAATCAGTGCCTGGTAGGCGGCTGAAGAAAACCAGCCTTGCGCCGCCGCTATCGTGGGAAACCGAATGACAACGATGTCAGGGTGTGTGCATTCGTCTGCCATGCCAGTCGCCTGGGTGCCCCGAAACACGAGTTCGGCGCCCCAAGGCTCCAGGGTGTGCGGCACATGGTTCCGGTACTCGTCCCATTTCGCAGAGTCCTTGACCAAGATTTGGCCGACTACGTAGGCTTCAGACATATGCAACTCAGGTGGGCAAAGACATTGAGCCGTTCCACTCGACTCCCTGGCAGCTTCTAGACGCCAAGATAGCGCTGGACAATTTCAGGCTTGCTCTTGAGTTCGGCCGCCGTCCCCTCATGGGCGATATGGCCGTTGCTCAGAATATAGACTCGGCTGGCCAAAGCCAGCGTAGCTGCTAGATTCTGCTCGATCAGGAAAATCGTCTGCCCAGCGGCAGCCAACTCCCGGCAAATGCGCATGAGGTCCTGCACAATAACCGGTGCCAGCCCTTCGAATGGCTCGTCAAGCAAGATGATCTTCGGGTCACGCACCAGTGCTCGGGCAATCGCCAACATTTGTTGTTCGCCGCCTGACAAGTCCGTGCCGCGGCTCAAGCAACGCTCTTTGAGGCGAGGAAACATTTCGTAAATGCGTTCGAGTGGCCATTTACTTTGCGCCGTCAATCCCGCAAGAATGATGTTCTCTTCTACCGTGAGGCTGCCGAAAATGCGCCTTTCTTCATGGACGAGCTGCATACCAAGCAGGGCAATGGAATGGGATTTTTTCCCGACCAGCTCCACACCATCCATCTTCACGCTTCCCGTGCGAGGCTTGACCACGCCCATCAAGCTTTTAAAGGTGGTGGATTTGCCCGCACCATTGCGGCCTAGCAAAGCCACAACCTCATTCTTTTCCACACGCAGCGAAACATCGAAAAGGATGTGGCTATCGCCGTAATAGCTGTTCAGACCGTTGACTTCCAGCAGGCTCATACCGTCTCCTCGTGAACACCGCCCAGATAGGCTTCCTGAACCAGGGGGTTGTTCTTGATTTCCTCAGGCGTGCCCTCGACGAGCAAACGCCCCTCTTGCAGCACGGTGACTTTGCCAGCCAGTTCAAACAGTGAATCCATGTCGTGGTCAATGATGATCAGTGTGCGGTCTTCAGCAATTGCCTTGAGGAGTGCCACGGTTTCGATCCGCTCCTGGGTGCTCATGCCGGCCAGGGGTTCGTCCAGCAGCAGCAGGCTGGGCGAGGTCGCCAGCGCCAGCCCAATCTCCAGGCGGCGCTTTTCGCCATACGAGAGCTCGGATACCGAGGCATCGAGACGTTCCGACAGGTGCACCAGCGCGGCCTTGCCCTCGACATAGTCATCGAGTTTGCGCACTTTGTGCAGGTTTTTGAACATATCCAGCCTGAACTTTCCACGTACCACGCCCAACACCGCGATTTCCAAGTTCTGGCGCACCGTCAGCTTCTCGAAGAGCTGATTGATCTGGTAACTCTTGGTCAAGCCCATCTGGCAGGCATCAATGACGCCCATTTTGGTGATGTCGCGACCGTCGAAGACGATCTTGCCGGCCGTCGGCTCTACCTCACAGGTCAGCATTTTGAAGAATGTGCTCTTTCCTGCTCCGTTGGGGCCGATGATGCCCCGTATCTCACCATGGTTGACGCTGCAGTCGATATCGCTCTTCCCTGCCAGCCCACCATAGTGCTTGGTGAGGCCAGTGACTGAGAGCAGCACGCCCTCTTTGCTCTTGGTGGCCTTGTGTGCCAACCTTACACGATTGGCAGCAGTAAGTGGCTTGCGTGCGACTACAGGACCAACAGTTTGCGGCTGAGTCCCTTGCCTTCCTCGACGCATCGAGCGGTAGATGTCGGAAATTGCGCCAGCCAAGCCGTGCCGCAGAAAAACCACCAACAGCACGAACACAATGCCCAGAATGAGCCGCCAAGTCGCACCCAGGTTCAGCGTGGTTTGGAAGAAATCACTCAGGTAAAGCCACACCGCCGCGCCCAGTAGGGGGCCAAACAAAGTGCCCGCGCCGCCAATGGCCGTCTGCATGACGATCTCGCCCGATGTAGCAAACATAAAGGCGTCTGGCGGCATAAAACCTTGCATCAGTCCGAGCAATCCACCGGCAAAACCCGCGTACATGGCAGCCACCACAAACACTGCCAACTTGTAGCGCTGGATGTTGTGGCCCAAGGCCTGGGCACGCAACGGATTTTCCCGGATGGCGCGCAGCACCAGACCGAAGGGCGAGCGCACGAGACGCAGCGCAATCACCAGCCCAACGAAATACCAGAATGCCAGAAAGGCGTACATGCCCATGTTGCTGCTGAAGTCAATTGTGGTGAAACCCAGGTTCAGGGTCGGCGTAGGCACGCCAGGCAAACCATTTTCCCCACCAGTGAAGTCTGACAACGGGTTGAACTCGACAAAAAAGAAGACCTCGGCAATCGCCACAGTGATCATGGCGAAATAAATCCCGGTGCGCCGCAATGCAATCAGTCCGATGAAGAAACCGATCACACCCGCCGCAACTGTTCCAATCAGCAAAGCTGCAATGGTGCTTTGCATAGAGGTTTGTGTCAGCAGGTACGCGGCGAACATGCCACCACTGCCAAAGAAGGCCGACTGCCCAAACGACAGCAGGCCGGTGTAGCCAAAGAGCAGGTCAAAGCCAATGCCCACCAATCCCCATACGAGGATGCGGTTGATGGTGGTCGGCGTAAAACCCAGGTGCGGCAGCACGAATGGTGCTGCAATGAGGCCCAGAATTGTCAGGGCCTCGACCAAGAAAGGAATTTGTCTGCGCATTACTGGAAATCCTATTTATTCGCGACCTACGGAGCCAAGCAATCCGCGCGGACGGAACACCAGCACAAGCGTCATCACAACGAAGAGCATCACGTACGAGTAGGCGGGGTTGACCATCGACGTGAGGCTGATGAGTTCGCCAGCGATCAAGCCGCCAAGCACCGCTCCCGGAAACGACCCGACCCCACCAATGACCACCACCACGAAGGTTTGCACCAGAATGGCTTCCCCTACGTCCGGTGCGAGGGACACAACCGGCGCGTTGACGATGCCGGCAAAGCCCGCTGCCATGGCACCAATACCAAACACCACCATGAAAATTTTATGGACGTTGATGCCGAGCGAATCCACCATCACCGAATCCTCGATGCCGGCGCGAACGATCATGCCCAGACGGGTGCGGTACAGCACGAAGTAGAGCGCTAGCAGCGCCACGGTAATGATGCCCAGCAACGCCAGACGATAGGTCGGATAGACCATGAAACCCAAGTCCGTGATGCCGGCCAGCAGCGCCGGCGGTGGTACCGATTTGGAGAGACTACCAAAAACGAAGCGCACCAGCTCGACAAAAACGATGCCCAAGCCGAACGTGACAAGAAGCTGGTCTTCGTGTGGCCGTGTGTAGAAATGGCGAATGATCAACCGCTCCATCACAATGCCAACCAGCGCTACGAACAGCGAACCGGCGACCACGGCAACCAGAAACGAGCTGGTGTAGGTATAAGCCACCCAGCCCGCATACCCCCCCAGCATAAACATCGCGCCATGCGCAAGATTGAGCACGCCCAGCGTGCCATAAATGATCGTCAGACCGGAGGAGATCAGCGCCAGCAGCGCCCCCAACACCAGCCCGTTGAAACATTGCGAGATGAAATTTGCCCAATTAATCACGCTGACCTGCCCTCATTGCAAATGGATTCAAGGATTGAAACAACTACAGCCACCCACCGCCAACCCGAACAGGGGCCATGGCCATTGCCAAGCCACTGTTCAGACAGGCAGACATGCCGCTGGCGCCCCCACAGCACCATGGCTGCAGGAGCAAACCAGCATCCCGCTTAGGTGTAGTCGCCCAACTTGCAACCGAAGGCGTTTGCCGGCTGGATGACCTTGGCGCCATCAACGACTTCGACAACTTCCCAGAAGTCCTCTGGGTTCTTCATGTCCTTCTTGGCCTTGCCGCGCACGATGACCACAGGGTGCAGGTACTGGTGGTCTTCCTTGCGGTAAGCGAAATCGCCCAGCAGCGACGGAATGACTTCACCCTTTTCCCACTCTTTGATGACATCGGGTGGGTAGAAGGTGCCTGCCTGGGTGACCATGCGAGCCCAGTGGGCGAAGCTGACATAGGCGTTTTCTGCGCCCCATTCCGGGCGATAGCCGAATTTTTTCTGGAATGCATCAACGAACATCTTGGCAAGTGGGTATTTGTCTTCCAGCGTCCACCAGAAATCGGTGGCCGCAAACACCCCTTCACTGATATCGACGCCAGCTTCCTTCGCAAAGAATGGGATCTGGTAGGGCAGGACCAAGGTCATCTTGGGCAACAAGCCAAACTGTTTGGCCTGCTGGCTCGACAACACAGCATCCCGCCCCCAATTGACGTTAATGAGGAAATCGGCGCCCGAATTGGCAATATTGGTCAGGTATTGGCTGAAATCCTGCGTTCCCAAAGGGGAAACCTGATTGGTCACCATGGTCCATCCGGCTTCTTTGACCAGATAATCCGCGACCGATTGCGTCGTGGTGTGGCCATAGGTATAGTCCGGCGTCATGAAGGCGGCCTTGCGGTTCTTGCCGAAATTCTTCACCAATATCGGGCCGATGGCATTGGCCGCCATTTCCCCGAAAAACCCCTGCCGGAACCCGTAACGCACACAATCCTTGCCAGTGGTGTCGTTGGAACCGGAAATTCCTGGCATGTAGAGGATTTTTTCGCGCTGGGCAAACTTGTTCATTGCCACCGCCACTGCGGAAGAAGTGGAACCGGTCATCAGCACGACCTTGTTCTTGGCGATGAAAGTCTGCTCTGACTGCAGTGCCTGGTTGGGCTTTGCAGCCGAATCGGCAGAAACAAGCGCTACCTTCTTGCCCAGCACGCCGTTATTCACCTTGGGCGCCAGCTTTTTCATCAGCGGGTGGTTGGTGTTCATGTGCTCAACCGCTAGTTCCCAGCCCTTGAGTTCGTCCGCGCCCTGTACGGCATAGGTGCCGGTCAGAGGAACGGCAGCACCCAGATACACCGTATCTCCCTTGGACCCTTCAGGCCAAGTACCCATGGCGGGCTGGTCGGCAGCAAAAGCCCAACGTACACCACCGAAAGTCGTTAGCAGAGTGGCCCCTGCTACGTTCGCACCGAGATGCAAAGCATTTCGGCGCGAAATAATAGCCTTTGCTTCGTTATGAGATTTAGAGTCCGACATGTGTTTCCTCTTAAATTGTTGCAAACCCGGTATCACCCAGAATTTCAACCGATAGTTAACAAACCTTTGCGGTAATGGAAATCAACCGACGATCGGGTCAGCCCGAAATCGATCAAAACTACAAAGGGCACGTCATTAAAAATAATGGCTTTGTGTTTCATGCGAAACAGGTACAAATTTATCATCGACAGAAGCACCATCACAGAGTGGAAAACCCTAGTTTTTAAGGCAAAAAAATGATGCCATTCGTCAGACACATGTAAGGCAAAAAAACAAGTTAATGATGGCGGCAGAGGTGTGCTGCCAACGCCTATGAATTTTTTTGAACCCATTCCCTAGTTGTCACCGTGTGGCGAGATGTCTGCCACGTACGTTGTCGGGGCTTCGCTCTGGAGCCAGTTGCGCGCACCGGATCGCCCTTGATAAAAACGTTGTGTGCCAAGACCACCCCGAAGCCATCGAGGTAACGTTTTTTGCGGCAGAGGAGGGCTTCACTGTCTCTCGTCAAATGTGTACGACTGGTTCTCCAAATCGCAGGTTGCACGCCTAACGACACGAAGACCGCTGCTGACAAAGTTGGCGTGACCGAGTCTGACCGTGCCATTGCCGATGGTCGCGACGAAGGCATGCGCAGCAAACGAAATCAAATGGACCCACAAGCTATCATTTCAATAGCTGCCTGTGTAATCCATTCGAGGGCTGCACGGCCTTTTGTCAAACACTTTGCGTACGGAGGCGGTGTAATTCTTGGGAAATACGGACTGGAAAAAATCAATGAAGCGATTGGTACAGGGGGTACAGATCAGACTCCTCGCGGCGGATCCGGTCGCCCAGCAGCAGCCCAATATCATGCAAGGACGAGCGGACTTGCGCAAAATCGATTGCGTCGTCGGGGGTGGCGATAGAGGTTTCCACAAATCGGAGGGCAGCGTCTCCGATTCCCCCACTTTCTTTCTTGTAGGCATTCACCCGTTGGAAGTTCGTCTGGTTGTCCAGCACTTTCAACTCCTGGCGCAAGTAGGTGTAGACACTGATCGCTTCTTCCAGAAAATGAGGAACCAGAAGTGCCTTGAATTCCTGCAGTGCAGATTTAAACGCGGGCGCATCGTCGGCTTCAGACGCTTGCTTGAGCGAGCCAAAGGCCTGCAGCAAGAGCCGATGCTCCCCGCGGAGTTTATCGATCAGAGCGGAATGGTGTGAAATACCTGCTGGCATAGCGCATTCTTCAGGGGAAATGTATGTGCCTGGCGCGGCAAAGGAACCACACCCTGAGTCCTGTTGAATAGGCAGCTAAAGGATAGATTACTCGACCGGATGAGGCTAAGTATGGCACCGAAAAGTACCCTGAAAAATCGCCCTTACCTTGCTGGGGTTATCCGAAGTCCCAAGAATTTTGTCCTCCCGCCGGCGCAGTTGCTTGAAGTTGGCCAATACTTCAGTGCCAAATTTGGCATTGCAAACTTGCAACCCACCACCTATAGATCACTGGAAATTGGTTGTGGCAACCTAAAAAAATGGTCCTCAAATAATAGGAGGGTATTTGTTCGCATGTATGATCATGCCGAAAGTTGTACAAATTGTTACATTGTTCGCAATAAAGAACGTATTCTGTAACAACTGTGCTTCGATTTCACCCCCAACCTCACCGGAAAATTTTATAATATGTCGTTCAAGAAAACCCTGCTTGCTATTGCTGCATTGTCCTTCGTTGGTGTGGCTGGTGCCGCCACCGCCACCTCTTCGTTTAATGTCAAGTTGACGGTCAACGGTACCTGCGCGATCAAGGTTGCCCCAATCGATATCGATCTGGGTACGGTACTTGCGGGCGACGCTGTCACACCGGCTAGCACTGTTATTAACGTGAACTGCTCAAAGGGCACAGCGTTCACCGTCGGATTGACCCCTTCAAATAGTTCCACAGTGGGCGCTGGCGCCATGGCTGGCCCAGCCCCTTCGACGCCGATTGCCTACCAACTCCACCAAACCACTGCAGCGGGTGCGGTATGGGGTAATGTGACAGGTGCAGGCGCTAACGTAATGTCTGGTGTTGGCCTTGGCATGGGTGTACCACAAATTGTGCCGTTCATAGCCTTCGCTTCAGTTGCTGCTGGGGCGACAGACGCTGTGACCTTGGGCGCTTACACCGACCTGGTCACTGTGACCGTCACTTACTGATCTAGTCGTGCGCTTTCGTCCTGCTGCCTTGCTGGCTAGCCTTTGGCTGGCCGTTGGTGTAGCCTCAGCCAGCGGACTGCAAGTCTCGCCAATTTCCCTTACGCTGACGGCCAGTCAGAGCGCTGAAGGTTTGTGGCTCAGCAACACCGAAGACAAGGCAATCAATGCCCAAGTGCGGGTGTACCGCTGGACGCAAGAGGGCGGCGAGGATAAACTCACGCCCACGCGTGGTCTGGTCATCAGCCCGCCCATGCTGCAACTGGCTGCTGGTGACCGGCAACTGGTACGAGTCATTCGCCTGGGCGCGCCACCCAGCGGTCCGGGAGCTGTGCAAGAGGCCTACCGCATGATCATCGACGAGTTGCCGGTGGACGCGGCTGGCAACAAAGGTTTGCAGTTCGTGCTGCGCTATTCGGTGCCTGTGTTTATCGAGCCAGGCGGCCTGCCAGCTGCGCCTGCGCAACTGAGTTGGGCCATTCGTTCTGATGGCGACAGAGCCATGCTGGAGGTTGCCAACAGCGGCGGCATCCATGCGCAGCTTGCCAATTTAACTTTTATTGACGCGGCTGGCCACCGCACCGAACTCACTCCTGGCCTGCTGGGCTATGTGCTGCCCGGCGCGCAAATGCGCTGGGCCCTTAAGCCTGCCGCCAAGGTATTTGCTGGCGGCGGCACGCTAGAGACCCTGATCAATGGCCAATCCGTTCAGCAAAACATTTCACTGGCCGACGCTCCTCGCTAAAACCTTGCTGATTCCTGGGGGGCTGATGCCCCTCATGGCTCAGGTCGCCCACGCTGCGGCAGCCGAAGGCACGCAAGCAGGAGAGAGCCCCGCAGGTCTGGTACTGATTGCCGCCGCGGACATCAGCGCCGGAAACCTCGCCGGCGCAAGCGGCAACGACCTTTATCTTGATGTCAAGCTCAACGGCATGCCCAGGGGCCTCATGCACTTCGGTTGGCGCGACGACGAACTGTGGGCCAGCGCCTCGGCTCTGCAGCAGCTGGGTTTTGTGCTGCCGGCTGGCACCACCGACCCGGTCCGTCTGAACAGCCTGACCGGCTTGCGCGTGACCTATGACGCGCGGCGTCAGCAGGTGGCCCTTATGGCGCCGCTGTCGCTGCTCAAGCTGGCTACCACGCAACTCACAACGCCAGGCATCGCCGCGCAGCCTGCTACTGCATCACCCGGCCTGTTGCTGAACTTCGACTTGTATGGCGCGAGTGCCCAGCAAGGTGCCGCCAGCCTGAGCGCGTTTACCGAGGTACGCGCCTTTAGTAGCGCTGGTGTCATCAGCAGCACCGCCTTGACGCAGGCCATCCGCAGCGACGCCAGTGACTGGCAAAACACCACCACCACGCGGCTCGATACGACCTGGAGCCAGTCGTACCAAGACCAGATGCTGACACTGCGCGTGGGCGACACGCTCACCGGCTCGCTGCCTTGGACGCGCGCCACGCGCATTGGCGGCGTGCAGCTATCGACCAATTTTGCACTGCAACCCTACCGCACCACGGCGCCGCTGCCGTCGTTTATCGGCGCTGCCACCTTGCCTTCGGACGTGGAGCTTTACGTCAATGGCCTACGCCAGTACAGCGGCAAAGTGCCTGCCGGGCCGTTTCAACTCAACACCATTCCCAACATCACTGGCTCGGGCAACGCGCAAGTGGTGGTGACCGATGCCCTGGGGCAATCCACCACGCTCAGTTTTTCAATATATGACACGCAGCAGCTGCTGCAAAAGGGCCTCTCCGACTGGACCGTTGACCTGGGCGTGGTGCGCAACAACTATGGACTGCGCTCCTTTGACTACGGCAGTGACCCCGCCGCCAGCGGTACCTGGCGCTACGGTTTAACTGACAGCATTACGCTTGAGACACACGCCGAGGCTACGCGTGACCTGACAACAGCTGGTGCGGGCGGCGTCTGGCAGCTGGGCGCGGCTGGCATGGTATCGGGCGCTGCGTCGCACAGCGTGCACGACGCGCAACAGGGCTCGCAGCTCAATTTGGGTTACAGCTGGCGCAATGACCGCTTCAATTTTGGACTCAACGCCACCGGCACGCAAGGCGACTACCTCGATGTGGCTTCGCAATACGGCACGCTGCCGGCGGTCGGAACCGGCAGTGCGGTGATGGGCTACAACGCACCAAACATTGGCAACGTGGGTGTGAGCTATTTGTACTTGCGCTACCCCGATCAGTCGGCCACGCGCTATGCCACGGCTTACTGGTTCAAGTCTATCGGTCGCGCAACGTCGCTGAACCTGAGCGTCAACCAGAACCTGGACACGCGCAGCGAAAGCAATATTTTCTTTGGTATCAATGTGGCGCTGGACAGTAACGTCTCGTTGAGCGGCGGTATGCAGCGCGACCAGAGCCGCAGTATTTACACGGCCGACGCCGGCAGCTCAGCGCCCAGCGGGGGCGGCATCGGCTGGCGCGCTGGGTTGCGCCAGGGTGAGGGCCAAAATGGTGGACAGGCACAGGTGGACTACCTTGGGCGCTATGGGCGCGTAGGCGCGGGCATCAGCGCGTTTGGCGACAGCCGCTACACCTATGCCAGCGCCAATGGTGGCCTGGTGCTGATGGGCGGGCAGACTTTCGCTACGCGCCGCGTGGACGACGCCTTTGCAGTGGTGTCGACCGACGGCATTGCCGGCGTACCGGTCAAACTTGAAAACCGCCCCATCGGTAACACGGACAGCAAAGGCATGCTGTTGGTCACGCCGTTGCGCGCCTACCAGAACAATCAGTTGGCAATCGACCCAATGCGGCTGCCATCTGATGTGCGCATTGACCGCGTCAAAGCGTTGGCCACGCCTACTGACCGCGCTGGTACGCTGGTGCGCTTTGGCGTCACCCCCGTGCGCGCAGCCCTGATTACGCTGGTGGATGCCGTCGGCAAACCGCTACCGTTAGGCAGCTTGGTGCGCGTTCAGGGCAGCGACGGCCTGCAACCCGTGCTGGTTGGTTTTGACGGTGAAACTTACGTCGATACGCTGAACCTGCAGAATGTGCTGGACGTACAAACGCCGGCCGGGACTTGCCGTGTCAGCTTTGACTATCCCAAGCAGGGCAAGGGTATTGCGCAGATTGGCCCACTGCAATGTTTCACAGAGTCTGCGCGGTGAATATTTCATCTCGTCCATTTGTCGCGTGGACGATCTGGCTGCTAGGCGCAGTCTTTTCGGTACTGGGCAGTACTTCGGTGCATGCGCAAATCAGCTGCACGCCGTCCATGAGTGACCTCGTTTTCGGTACCGTTGATCCGTTGTCCAGCCTGACCAATGCAACTGCCACGCTGACCTTTAACTGCACCAATAGCAATAACAATTCGCGCGCCGCGACGCTGTGCTTCAGCATCGGCGAACCGGGCGGCGCCCAGACCAATCCCCGTCGGTTGAGCAGCGGAGCGAACTTTCTCAACTTCCAGCTCTACAGAGATTCGACCTATTCCACCGTTTGGGGCAGCACCTTCTTTGGCTCCAATACCCCGTTACAGGTCAATGTGACGGTCCCCGGCAAGAGCTCTGTCTCCGTTCCCGGTTCGGCCACTATGTACGGTCGGGTGTTGGCTGGCCAGACCAGCGCCGTTCCGGGCGCCTACACCCGCATTTATCAGAGCGGCGACACCGCTTTGAGGATCAACCAGAACAATAACAACACCGCTCCCGGAAGTTGTGGTAACACAGTGGGTGGTGCCTTTCCTTTTGATGTGAGCGCGACTGTCATCAAAAGCTGTACGGTGACTGCAGGTGCTGCATCCGACATCCAGATTGGTCCAGCCAGCGGCGTACCAGTGGACGCGGTCAACAGTTCTGGCACCAACAGCATCGGCGTGACCTGTTCGGGTGGAACCGCGTACTTCATTGGACTGAAACCCTCGAACAACAACACGGCTGGCTTGGGCGCCATGTCGGGCACCGGCGCGAATACCGACAAAGTGCCCTATCAGCTCAGGTCGGTCAGCGCTTCGGGGCCAATTTGGGGCAATACCGCCACTGCCACCTCCGTCGGCAATGGCGTGGCCGGTATTGGCACGGGCGTGGCGCAGTCGGTTCCTGTTTTTGCTGTCGCTCCCAGCGCCAACTTCACACCCGACAACTACTCCGACATCGTCACGGTCACCGTCAACTACTGATCCAATCCCCATGCAGCAGCCGTCCAATGTGTGCCCGGTGACCTATTTGCGTCAAACACCACAGCTGCTTGTGCCCCTGCTTGCCTGTTGCCTGCTATGGGCCATGCCAGTACAAAAGGTGCATGCAGCCGTTGTATGCACTGCAACCATGACTGATGTGAACTTCGGTAGTGTGGATCTGGTTGCGGGAGTGGGTTTGACTAGTAGTGGGACGCTGAACTACACCTGTACCAATGACGCTACCACCGCTACCAACGTTCGCGTGTGTTTCAACATTGGCGATGGCAATGAGAGTCTGGGGTTTTTCAATCCACGACGAATGAAGAGCGGAGCAAACATTCTGCAATTTCAAATTTTTCATACTTCAGGAAGCATTATTTGGGGCTCTACGGGCAATGGTACGGTGCCACTACCCTTCACCGCCAATTTTTCGATTCCTAGAAGAAGCGGCGGTGTCAACGGAAGTGTCTCGGGCTCGACCACCATGACCGGACAGGTGCTCAACGGGCAGGGTGCTGCCCCAGTTGGCAATTACCAGGATTTTTTCTCGGCCGCGGGCGGGCATACCTCGATCTCGTGGTCAGATGGTGGCACTGCGCCGACCAATTGCACGGGCACGACAAACGGAAACTTTCAGTTCACGGTCAAAGCTGCGGTTATTAAAAGTTGCACCGTCTCGGCCGGTGCCACGTCCGACATCCAGATTGGTCCAGCCAGCGGCGTACCAGTGGACGCGGTCAACAGTTCTGGCACCAACAGCATCGGCGTGACCTGTTCGGGTGGAACCGCGTACTTCATTGGACTGAAACCCTCGAACAACAACACGGCTGGCTTGGGCGCCATGTCGGGCACCGGCGCGAATACCGACAAAGTGCCCTATCAGCTCAGGTCGGTCAGCGCTTCGGGGCCAATTTGGGGCAATACCGCCACTGCCACCTCCGTCGGCAATGGCGTGGCCGGTATTGGCACGGGCGTGGCGCAGTCGGTTCCTGTTTTTGCTGTCGCTCCCAGCGCCAACTTCACACCCGACAACTACTCCGACATCGTCACAGTCATCGTTAACTACTGAAGTGCATTTGGACAGTGCCATAAACGCACTGAGAATTCGTTTGCAGGAGCCCTTGCATAAAATCGCCAAGGCATTTGCAATGCAAAAGGGAATTTTGATCAAGTAGCTGGTCAGTACGGCGCACCCCGAAAGCCCCTTGGCCCCACTGCAAGTCGTGGCAAGAATGTGCGGCAAGCGACATACACGGCGCGTCGTCGATGGTATCGTGGTTGGATGAAATGTTGCCTTCATCCGATCCACCGCAGTGAGCTGCGACACAGTGCGCGCCCGATCGTTAGAAGGTGACCATGCACAAGCTTCTTACCCAGGGTTTTAGTAGTTTTCTGCGCCGACGGCGCACGAAACGGCACTTCGAGCGCCGACCGCTGCCGGGCTTGATGTCCACGCCGATAGGGGTGGCTGGCAGGAATGCGGGTGCGAAGGTTCCTGTTCCGCAGACCTCTGCCGCCGTGGGTCAAGACCTGCTGGCAGCCGCTGTTGGTGAACCCGCTGCTGCCCTTGCGCTACTCCAATCACAGATCGACGGATTGGCCACTGCGGAGGCGGCACGCCGTTTGACGCGTGACGGCCCCAACGAAATTCAGCACGAGCCGCCACTGCCCGCGTGGTTGCACTTGTGGCATTGCTACCTGAACCCTTTTAATGTGCTGTTGACCGCGTTGGCGGTGCTGTCCTTCTTGAGTGCGGATGCCAAGGCCACGGTGGTGATTGGCGCCATGGTGGCTTTGAGCACCGTTATCCGTTTTGTTCAAGAAGGCCGCTCACACCGCGCGGCTGAAAGTCTGCGCGCGATGGTCAGCAACACGGCCACGGTGATCCGCCGCGAGCCTGGCGCGCCCGCCACCGGTGAGGCAGGCAAACCGCAGGAGATTGCGCTGCGCGAACTGGTGGCCGGCGACATTGTGAGTTTGTCTGCGGGCGACATGATCCCCGCTGACTGCCGCATCCTGAAAGCGCGCGACCTGTTCGTCGCCCAGTCGGCGATGACGGGGGAGTCTCTGCCCGTCGAAAAGTTTGTGCAATCGACACAGAGCGGCGACGCGGCCGAACCCTACAGTGGGCTACTGGCCCAGCGCAACCTGCTGTTCATGGGCACCAACGTCGTCTCGGGTACGGCCCAGGCGCTGGTGGTGGCCACTGGCGGGCGAAGCTACTTTGGCACGCTGGCGGCCCATGCCGCAGCCTCCGAGACCACGCCCAACGCTTTTCAGGCGGGGGTGAACAGCGTGAGCTGGCTACTGATCCGTTTTGCCGCCGTGATGGTGCCGATCGTCTTTCTTGTCAACGGTTTCACCAAGGGCGACTGGTTGGCGGCCTTCCTGTTCGCGCTGTCGGTGGCGGTGGGGCTGACGCCCGAGATGCTGCCGATGATCGTCACCAGCACCTTGGCCAAAGGGGCTGTTCTGCTGTCCCGTAAAAAGGTGGTGGTCAAGCGGCTGGATGCCATCCAGAACTTCGGCGCGATGGACATCCTGTGCACCGACAAAACCGGTACGCTGACGCAAGACAAGATCGCCCTGGCGCGCCACGCCGACGCCTACGGCCAAGACACCGACGAGGTGCTGAACTTTGCCTATCTCAACAGTTTCTACCAAACCGGACTGAAAAATCTGCTCGACCATGCCGTGCTGGACCACGTCGAGCTCGCCACCGAGCTGAAGCTCAAAGACGCCTACCGCAAGATTGACGAGATTCCTTTCGATTTTGAGCGCCGGCGAATGTCAGTGGTGGTGGCCACGCTGGAGGGCGGGCAGGAGCAGCACCACGAGCTGATCTGCAAGGGCGCGGTGGAAGAGGTGCTGGCCATCTGCACCCATGTGCGCACCCAGGATTCGCTTGATGCCAGCCTGGACGGCGAGCGGGTAATGCCCACACTGCCTTTGGATGCCGCGATGCTGGCGCGTACCAAGGCCGTTACTGCCGGCCTGAATGCCGAAGGGCTACGCGTGGTGGCGGTGGCGGTGAAAACGCTGCCGCCCGACCAGGCGGTGTACTCGGTGGCCGACGAATCGGGCCTGACGCTGATCGGCTACATAGCCTTTCTTGACCCGCCCAAAGAGTCTGCCGCACCCGCCTTGAAGAAGCTGGCGGCGCATGGCATCACCGTCAAGGTGCTGACAGGCGATAACGATCTGGTGACGGCGCAGGTCTGCCGCCAGGTGGGCTTGCCTAGTGCTGCTGGTGACAAGGTGATGCTCGGCTCGGACGTTGAGGCGCTGAGCGACGCGGCGCTGCAGGCGGTGGCGCTCTCGCACAACATCTTCGCCAAGCTGACGCCCTTGCACAAAGAGCGCATCGTTCGAGCGTTGCGTGCCAGCGGGCACGTGGTGGGCTTCATGGGCGACGGCATCAACGATGCACCAGCGCTGCGTGCGGCGGACATTGGTATCAGCGTGGACAGTGCGGTCGACATCGCCAAGGAGGCGGCCGACATCATCCTGCTGGAGAAAAGCCTGTTGGTCCTGATTGAGGGCGTGGTGGAAGGCCGCACCACCTTTTGCAACATGCTGAAGTACATCCGCATGACTGCCAGTTCCAACTTTGGCAATGTGCTATCGGTTTTGGTCGCCAGCGCATTCCTGCCATTTTTGCCCATGCTGCCGCTGCAGTTGCTGGTGCAAAACCTGCTGTACGACATCGGCCAGACCGGCATCCCCTTCGACAACGTCGACGCCGAACTGGTCACCCAGCCGCTGCAGTGGAACCCGGCCGACATCGGCCGCTTCATGCTGTTCTTCGGGCCGATCAGCTCGCTGTTTGACATCATCACCTTCGCCCTGATGTGGTGGGTGTTCGACGCCAACAGCGTGGCGCAGCAAGGGCTGTTCCAGTCAGGCTGGTTTGTGGTGGGTCTGCTAACGCAGACGCTGGTGGTGCACATGGTGCGCACGCCCAAGATACCGTTTGTGCAAAGCCGTGCCGCCGCGCCTTTGATGGTGATGACGCTGGCCATCATGGCTGTGGGCCTGTGGTTGCCGCTGGGACCGCTGGCGAGCTACTTCAAGCTGCAGGCGCTGCCACTGGCCTACTACGGTTGGCTGGTGGCGATCTTAGTCGGCTACAGTGTGCTCACCACGCTGATGAAGCGCCTGTACATCCGGCGCTACGGCTGGCAATGAGGGACGTACGTTGTCGCACGAGCCGCGTGACGAGTTACCGTAGCCATAACGTTTTAAACACACACCAGGACATTCATCGTGAAACACCGTGCTGAAAATCATCGAAGCGACCGTATCGGCTGGTTGCGCGCTGCGGTGCTTGGTGCCAATGACGGCATTGTGTCCACCGCCAGCCTGGTGCTGGGCGTGGCGGCTGCTGGTGCAGACCATCGCACTTTGCTGTTGACCAGCGTCTCCGGTTTGATTGCCGGAGCCATGTCGATGGCAGCAGGCGAATTCGTTTCGGTCCATTCGCAGGCGGATACCGAGAACGCCGACTTGGCGCGCGAGCGGGCTGAGCTGAAGTCTGACCCGGCGGGTGAGCAGCGTGAGCTGGCGGGCATCTACGTGGGTCGTGGCCTGGACCGTCCCTTGGCGGATCAGGTGGCCAAGCAACTGATGGCGCATGACGCGATCGGCGCGCACGCACGCGACGAACTGGGTTTCTCTCCTACCACCGCTGCGCGACCGATCCAGGCTGCGCTGGCCTCGGCGGCCAGCTTTTCAGTAGGCGCAGTGCTGCCGATTGGCGTCGTGCTGGCGGTGGAGCCTACGAACCTGATCATCTGGGTCTCGGTCACTTCACTGGTGTTCCTGGCTGGGTTGGGCGCAGTATCGGCGCGGGCCGGCGGCGCGAACATGGGCAAGGGTGCCTGGCGCGTCGCGTTCTGGGGTGCCATTGCGATGGCTGTCACCGCCGGTGCGGGGGCATTGTTCGGGGCGGTGGCTTGAGCGCCCATGCAGGTATCTTGTGCACTTTTTGAAATTTCATAAAAGGATAGATATGCGAGCGAATCACCGAGCACCGGGAGCGTTGCAGCGTACACGGGCGCTTTGGATTGTCTGCATCGCAGTAATCGCATTGGTCGCGTGCGCTGTGCCGGGGTCGCCACCATCAGTGCCTGCAGCTGCCAATCGGGCCATGCCCGCCGGTTTTGTACATTTGGCAGCGTTGGCGCCCGACGTCATTCAGGACATGCGTTACCACGGCCCCGATAATTTTGTTGGCCGCCCGGTTGCCGCCTATGAAACCGCGACGTGCATCCTGAGTGAACCCGCCGCTCGCGCCCTGCAGGCGGCCCAAGCCGAACTGCGTCCGCAGGGCATGACGCTGAAGGTGTTTGACTGTTACCGCCCCCAAGCGGCAGTAGACGACTTTGTGAGATGGGGTCGCGACCTGTCAGACCAAAAAACCAAATCGGTGTTTTATCCGGATGTGCCCAAAGAAGAACTGTTTCAGCGCGGCTACATTGCTGAAAAATCTGGCCACAGCCGTGGCAGCACGGTCGACCTGACCGCCGTGGTGCTGAATGCGCAGCGTGCCAGCCAAATCGTGCGTGGACCACTGGCCGACGGCATGGATGTAGACATGGGTACGCCGTTCGACTGGTTTGGCATGCAATCGCACACCGACAACCCTACACTGTCACCCGACATTCAGCACAACCGCCACTGGCTGCGCGCCCTGCTGCAACGCCACGGATTTCGCAATTTGCCTGAGGAGTGGTGGCACTACACGCTGCAGCCTGAGCCGTACCCCGAGCGCTACTTCAACTTCAGCGTGCGCTGAATCACCACAGGGTCAGCCTATGTTTTTCGACTACACCAGCAGCCGCGCCGCATTGCGCGGCTCGCACATGGCACTGGTGGGTATGGTGGTGCTGACCGGTTTGGCACTGCTGCATGTGAGCACTGCGGAGCGTGCCTGAGTTAGTTTTGATGAGACGGATGAAGGAACTGCCATGACGATTCGTCGACGCACTATTTTGCTTTCCACTGTAGCGACGGCCACCGCCGGATGGCCCCAGCTGGGCGTTGCACAGGCGGCTGGGCCGGTGGGTGATTTTCTGGCGTTGTCTGCGCGCCTGACGGGGTTTCCGGTTTCGGCTCTGAGCGCTGGCGTCGGTGCAATGTTGCTCAAATCGTTTCAGGCGCAAGGTGCACAGCCGGGGCCGGGCCAACTCGCTGCGAACACGACACGGAGCCCGGCACTAGACGCAGAAATCATTGCCGCCTGGTATAGCGGTGTGAGCCAAACAGCGGCTGGCCCGGTGGTTGTCACACATGACGAAGCACTGGTCTGGCACAGCGCAGATTTTCTGCACCCCCCCGGCCAATGCGGCGGTGCATTTGGCTACTGGTCCAACCCTCCAGCCACGGCGTGAGCAACTGATATGACAACTCCCTTTTCTGCAGATGTTCTTGTCGTGGGCTCTGGCGTTGCCGGTGCGCTGGTCGCTGCCAAGCTGGCCGCCACCGGTGTGAAGGTCTGCATCATGGAGGCCGGTGCGCCGGTAAACCGCACCGAAGCCGTGCAGACCTACTGGAAGGCACTGATCAAGGTGCCGGAGTCTGCCTACCCACCCGTGCCGCAAGCCATGCACCCGCTGACGCACGAGCCCAAGGGCTGGTACCAGCAAAGCGGGCCAGATTTGTTCAAGAGCACGTATTTGAAACTGGTGGGCGGTACGACGTGGCATTGGCTGGGCACCTGTTTGCGCCTGTTGCCATCCGACTTTGCGCTGCACACACGCTATGGTCGCGGGTTAGATTGGCCGATTTCCTACGCGCAGCTGGAGCCGTTTTATGGTCAGGCTGAACAGGAGCTCGGCGTGTCGGGTGATGATTCGCAAGACCTCGGTTCGCCGCGCAGCAGCGCTTTTCCGATGGCCAAAATTCCGCCGTCTTACCTGGACACCGTGATGGGCCGGGCATTGGAAGACAGTCCGTATCAGGTTCGGTCCACGCCGCAGGCGCGCAATTCTGAATTTCGCGATGAACGCATGGCCTGCTGCGGCAGTTCCAGCTGCATCCCGGTGTGCCCGGTGCAGGCAAAATACGATGCCACAGTGCATCTTGGCAAGGCTGTCGCAGCGGGTGCCATGCTGCTGGAACGCAGCACGGCAGTCCAACTCGATGTTGGGCCTGACGGCCTGATTTCGTCCGTGCGCTTTCGGCGCTGGGACAATAGCGAAGGGGTGTTTCGCGCTAGGGTGGTCGTGCTGGCCTGCAACGCCATTGAGACACCGCGCCTGCTGCTGGCCTCGCAAAATCCGGCCATGCCCAACGGTGTTGCCAACAGCTCCGACCAGGTCGGTCGCAACCTGATGGATCACCCCGTGCAGCTTTCCTGGGCCTTGTCCAAAGAGCCGGTGTATCCCTACCGGGGTCCGCTCTCTACCTCGGGCATTGAAAACCTGCGCGACGGCGCGTTTCGCCAGCAGCGCAGTGCCTTCCGCATTGAAATCGGCAACGATGGATGGTCATGGCCAACAGGCGCCCCTGGCAGCACCGCTGCAGACTTCGCAAAGCAAGGGCTGCAGGGCCAGGCCATCAAGACGGCCACGGCAGATGCGGCTTCGCGTCATATGCGCATCGCCTCCCTGATGGAGCAAGAGCCCGACCCGGACAATCGCGTGAGCCTGGACAAGAGCGCACGGGATATGTACGGTGTGCCACTGCCGCACATTGCGTATAGCGTCAGTGAGTATGTGAAGAATGGCATGGTGGAGGCCCGCCGCGCCCACACGGACATTTTCGCGCGCATGCAGGCGACCGGGCTTGAGCATGCACCGACCTATTTCGGCGCCGGTCACATCATGGGCACGACGCGCATGGGTGCAGACCCCCGGACCTCCGTTGTAGATGCATCCTTGTGCAGCCATGATCACCGCAATTTGTTCATGGTCGGTGCGGGGGTATTTCCAACCACCGGAACGGCCAATCCGACCTTGACGATTGCTGCTCTCAGCCTGCGCGCGGTGAGCGCCATACAAGACAGCCTGCGCTGACTCAGTTGATCGCTCACAACCCTATTGAGCCATTAGCGCCAAACCTCCTGATTTGTATCTCTGTTTTTGCACAACCTGCTGTGGCATCTGAGCTCTTTACTGAAATGCTATGGTGTTTGTAGCAACAAATTGAATGGCGACGAGGGCTAGAGCCAATATTCACTCACACCCCGTGGCAAGATCAACTATTTGGGACCTAGGCCCCCCGCGCCGGGCCAGGCGCTGGGGCCGACACGGGTCAGGTTCATCTCGAAGGTCTGGTGTGGTGGTTTACCTTCGGCCAAATATTCCCCAATTTCCTTGTAGGTGTCGCCCTTTACAACGGCCGTATATCGAATGGTCGCGTTAGGCCCGGCTGGGATGGTCCAAACGTATCCATCTGGCTTGGGTGTCAGTACGAATTCGCCCTGATGTCCCTGCGCCCAAGAGGTCAGCGTCCACGTTTTGGTCGTGGGATCGAACGCCAACACACCAAAGGCGTTAAACCCGGTGCTGCCATCTGCGTTGTAGCCGCGCCCTTCGATCAGCTTGATGGAGCCGTCCAGCAACGGGCCAATGCGCTCGGTTTGGGTAATGTCATGGCGCTTACCGTCGCGTCCCAGCGTCCAGGCACTGCCGCGCCATTCGCCATCCATAAAGGCCATGGTTTTGAGTGCGTCCTTCTGCGCGTTGAGCGTGGCCGCTAGGTCAGGCCCACCCTGTGCATAAGCGCCCGGTAGCGCCAAGCAGGCCTGTAGAACGAAGCCAATGCAGCCGAGCACAAACGAGTTTTTTTTCATGACAAGTCTCCGTGGGTTAAAGAAGGGGCAAGGAAACGGGTTCAGGGGGAGGTACCGTCCAAAATACTCCGCAGCTGTTCGACATAGACCGCAAACCCGCGCCGGCCCTGGCGGGTGAGTTGTATCCGGGTACGCGGCTTTTTGCCAACAAAGTCTTTTTCAATGGCCACATGGCCCGCAGTTTCCAGCGTGCCCAAGTGGGCACCGAGGTTGCCGTCGGTAGCACCCACAATGGCCTTGAGCGCTACGAAGTCAATAAACTCGCCGTCGGGGCAGGCATTGAGTGCAGCCATAATTTTGAGGCGTATTGGTTGGTGGATGACGCTGTCGAGTTCAGCCATGTCATGCGCGACGCAGCCAGAAACCCACGGCAACGAGTCCGCCACCGCCGGCCATGCCCATCCACAGGTTAAATTGGGCGTCAGCCCAGAAAAACGCAGCCAGTGCAATACATGCCACCAGGCCCCCAATCACTACCAGCCGCCAGCCGGCCCAAATGCCAAACAGCGCATAGGCTGCGGCAAAAACCAGGGTGATAAACGTGGCCACCTGTTGCCCGGACTGCGGCGCAAGCACCGAAAAACTGGCCGCAACAAAGGCTGCCACCACGGCCACGGCGGCCATGAGCCGCCAAGCGCCATGGTGGCGGGCTGTGATCGGACGGGCCCGCATGATGCGCCATGAGCCAAGTATGCCGATGACATCACTGACGCTCCAGATCACACCCATGTGGTTTGGATAGAAATTGCACAGCCCATAAGCCAAGGCCCAGCAGCAGCCCCACAGGATAAAAAAAGGCGCAGCGCGGCGATACCGGAGCAGGATTGCGCTGTGGCGGCTGGCATCTTCGATTGACCGGAGCGCTGCACCGGCTTGTTCGGGGGTGATGGTCATGTGGTCTGGCATGGTTGGCAAATCATATGCTCTATTGGACAGAGTACTCTATTTTATTTCTTAGGCGCCTGCCTGACCATCCCAAAGCAGCGAAAAGCTATCTCTATCATCGTGCCGCACTCAATTTTGAGGCCCTGGCGGATAACACCGTGGACGGCAAAATTTGGATGTACTATGGGCTCCACGGTTCACGATCGGAGTCACCATGGCAGCACCTGTCACGAGGTACGTGGCCCACATAGGCTTCGCGCTTGCGATGCTGGTGATTCTAGTTATGGGCGGGACGCTCTATGCAGTGAGCCAAAGCCAATTGGAGTCCTCGCGGTGGGGCAACCATAGTCAAGAAGTGTTGCGCGCTTTGACCGACATCGATGCCTCCGTCAGTGCGGCGGAATCTGCGCAACGCGGCTACCTTCTGTCGGGCAACGAAATATTCTTGACCGAACGCGATCGCACCATCGGCAAAGCCAACACCTCAGTGCAATTTGTCAAGAAGATGACAATGGATAACGCCAAGCAACGCGGCAAGATGCCATTGCTGGAGGACATGGTCGCCAAGCGGTTTGCGATCATGCATGACGATGCCGGGCTGCGGCGCATCCAGGGCCAGGCAGTGGATCAGACGATTGCCGTGTCCGACATCGGCAAACAGACCACGGAGAAGGTCTTTGAAATAACCGAAGCACTGCGCCAGGAGGAGCTTGACCTGTTGAAGTTGCGCCATGCAACTGCGGAACATCTTCAGGACATCACTTTGTTCGTGCTGCTAGGCAGCACGTTGATCGGCATGCTGGTCCTGATTCCGGGATACCTGGGTTTTTCTCACCAAGCACGTGTGCGCGCGCAGATCGAAAACAGGCTGCGAGCGATGGCCGACAGTCTGCCTGGTGCCATGTACCAGTTGCGGCAATCCCCATCTGATCTGTCAGAGATCACTTTTTCCAGTGTCAATCTACGCAGTGTCCATGGGATCGCGGCGAGCCATGGCACGGAGGATACGCCGGGATGGGATGAGATTGTGGGTGCCATTGACGACCGAGACAAAACGGACTTCCTCGCAACTTTAGACGATGCCAAGAAGAACCTTTCTGCTTTTCAACACGATTACCGGGTCAAGCGTGGCGACAACACCGACAAGTGGCTGCACCAGGAAGCTTCACTTCAGCGGGAAAGCGATGGCAGTATCGTCATGAACGTGTATGTGGCCGACATTACCGGGAAAAAACGAATGGAATTGGCATTACAGGAAGCCAAGGAAGCGTCCGATTCGGCGAATCGCGCCAAGAGTACGTTTCTTGCGACCATGAGCCATGAAATTCGAACACCCATGAACGGTGTCCTCGGAATGCTGGAGTTGCTGAGCCTGACTCGGCTCGATGCCGAGCAATACACGTCGCTGGCCATTGTGCGCATGTCCAGTAAGTCCTTGCTGCGCATCATTGATGACGTCCTGGATTTTTCAAAGATTGAGGCCGGCAGGATGGAAGTTCGCCCTGAAGTGGTATCGATCGAGGATCTGATCGGAGATGTTCACAACATCTTTTCAGGAAACGCCAGCAGCCTTGGCTTGTTGATCAAGCGCAATGTAGACCCGCATATCAGCCCTGCCGTGTGGGTAGACCCCACGAGGCTGCGTCAAATTCTCAACAACTTCGTCAGCAATGCACTCAAATTCACGTCGCAAGGCGTCATCGAGGTCAAGGCAGAACTGATCGATCAGGCGAACAACTCTGAGCGTGTGCGATTTTCGGTGGTGGACAAGGGCATCGGAATTTCGGAAGAAGACCAAAAGCGCTTGTTTCAGCCTTTTATCCAGATCGAAAACAAGGTGGCCCCACGGATGGGTGGTACCGGATTGGGCCTTACGATCTGTCGACGGCTCGCTGATCTGATGGGCGGTTCGGTCGAAATGCAAAGCGAGCTTGGCAAAGGCACGACCATGTTTCTCACACTGTGGTTGCCGACGGCTGATGCCAAGGACTTGCCAGGCCGCGATAGCCGTGCCGACCGCGATTGGCTTAGCACTACAACAAGTATGCGGCGTGCCGCGCCCAATGCGAAACAGGCACAAGCGGAGGGAACCTTGGTGCTGGTGGCCGACGACCACTCCACCAACCGGGCCGTACTGATGCGCCAAGTGCATGCGCTGGGTTATGCGGCCGAGAGCGCCGTGCACGGGGTCGACGCCTTGGAAAAATGGAAGTCGGGGCGCTATGGACTGTTAATCACTGATTGCAACATGCCGGAAATGGACGGCTACGATTTAACCCGCCGAATCCGTGAGATTGAAGCCAGTACCGGCAAGGCCCGCACTCCCATCATCGCCTGTACCGCCAATGCATTGGACGGCGAAAACGAAAAATGCATGGCAGCCGGGATGGACGACTACATGGTCAAGCCCGTCGAGTTATCCGAGATTTTGAAGAAGCTCGATCAGTGGCTTCCCATACCGCACGAACATGGACCATCTGAGGGAATCGTTGGTAAACCAACGTACGCGACGGTGGGCAGTGGCGTGTTTGATCCAACGGTGTTGGTAGCCGTTGCCGGTGGAGATGCTGCAGACGAACGCCATATACTCAAGGACTTTCGGCGTGCTGCCGTTGAAGACATTGCCCAGCTAAGACTCGCGGTTGAGAACAGCGATATGGCCCAGTTGACTATTGCTGCGCATCGGATCAAGGGTGCCAGCGCAATGGTGGGCGCCATCGGACTGGCAGCCGTCGGCGAGCGCTTGGATAAGGCCAGTCGAGCCAATGATTGGACGACAGTCCTGGGCAACATGGGTGCGTTTGACAAGGAGTGGGAAAAGCTCAATGCCTTCCTCACGAATGTGATAGAGCAGACTTAAAATTGGGCAGATAAAAAATAGTGAGGAGGGAGCGATGGCAATCGCGAGGTTGAACTTTCTGGTTGTTGAAGACCATGACTTTCAGCGAAAAATGCTGGTCAGAATCCTGCACGGAATTGGCGCAAACGCGATCTATGAAGCGAAGGATGGTGTGGGCGCTTTGGCAATTCTGCAGGAGCCCGGCAAGCCCGTCGACATTATCATCAGCGACCTGGACATGCCAGGCATGGATGGAATGGCCTTTGTTCGCAACTTGGGGGAAAGTGGCGTTCGCGTCTCCATTATTCTCGCCAGCGCGCTTGATCGCAATCTGCTTGCATCCATTCAAACCATGGCAGAAGCCTACGGGATCAATTTGTTGGGTGTGCTGGAAAAGCCCCTTACGCCTGACAAGTTGCTCCCCATCATCGCACGGCACAGCATACTTGCGAGCCAGCTACCGCACCGCACAAGCCCAGTGTTTACTTTGGAGGAAATACTTGCAGGGCTGAGGGATGGCGAATTCGAGCCGTACTACCAACCCAAGATCGAAATGGCGACCCGCCGAGTCTCAGGCGCCGAATCGCTGGCGCGATGGAACCACCGTCAATACGGGCTAGTTGCACCTTGCGACTTCATTCCAACGCTTGAGCTGCAAGGAAAGATCGGTACGCTGACCGAGACCATGGTCGAGAAGACTGCAGCATTTCGCCGGACCTGGGCGGCCCACGGCATAGACGGATCCGTCTCCATCAACCTGTCGATTCGATCCCTGGTGGATGTGCGCACCGCCGATCATGTGATCGAACTCGTACGCGCACACCATGTCGAACCGCGCGATGTCGTGGTGGAGGTGACAGAGTCGGCATTGACCACAGATGTGGGCCATACGCTGGAAAACCTTGCACGATTGCGCATGAAAGGATTCGGCTTGTCGATTGACGACTACGGAACGGGCTACTCTTCCATGCAGCAACTCATCCGCATTGCGTTTACCGAGCTCAAGATTGATCAGTCGTTTGTGGCCAATGCGAGCAGACAAGAATCCGCCAGAGTCATACTGGAAGCCAGCCTGGGAATGGCCAGGAAACTCAATATCTGCTCCGTTGCCGAAGGAGTGGAAACCCAAGCGGACTGGGACATGTTGCGGCAGTTGGACTGCCATACCGTGCAGGGGTACCTGATTGCCCGACCGATGCCTTCCGAGGAATATCTGGACTGGGTAAAGGATTGGAATAGATCCATCTGAGTTTTGGGGCAATACAGTAATCGCATGGTTGGAGGGTTTGATTTTTCCCACGCCCAACATGTCGCCTGCTCTTCAACTACCTGCCGGGCCTTGTAAATACTATTAATTCAGTAGCTGCCAACGTAATGGATACGAGGGCTAGCGGCCAATTTTATCAACAAACTAGCTGGCCGCGTAAAGGTCCAGAGCGTAGCCTGGCTCCAGAATCCAGACACTGTGCGCGTGCAGCCGCTATGAAATGCTTTGCCAGAGTCTTGAAGGTGTTGGTGGCTCTGCTGCTCTTGCCCGTGTCGGCTTGGGCGCAACAGGGCTGGAGCGTTCAGCACTTTGCGCTGCAACTGCAACCCCGGTTTGAAACCAAGACCATTGTCGGCAGCCTGCAGGTGGTAGGTGGCTACAGCGTTTTCAACCAGCCAGTGGACTCCCTGCCCGGATGCCCCCTCGGTGCGCGCCAGTTTGATGCTGGCCCTGGTTTTGCCATCCCAATTGGTCAGTGTGGGCAATGGCAATCCGCGTGCGCCGTTGCAGCAGCCAGCCGACGATGAACAGATCGAAGCTGCACCGACCAAATACAAAGGCCTCAAAGACGCCGGCTTGGACCGCCCACTGGTGTTTCCTGACTGGGATGCCCCAACTGCAGCCGACCGTTCACTGGTCTACGACAAGGGCACACTGGTCGTCCACGAACTGCGCAAGCTGATGGGAGAAGAACGATTCTGGAAGGGGTTTGCCCGCTACACACGCACGCACTGGGGCCAATCGGTTGAAACTGCAGACTTCCAGCGGGCTATGGAGGCATCCAGCGGTATAGACCTAAGCGCCTTCTTCCGACGCTGGGTTTACTTGCAGGACTAAAGCCGCTTACCCCCTTCACCGTAAAACTCAACGGCCTCAGCCGCGACCGTAGTGTTCTTGCGGCCCGGGTAGCTCAGCCAGGTCATTGCAATGTTCAGGTCCTCGACCAAGGTTGCGGCTTCAAGCTTCATGCCATTCTCCAGCTCCAGGGTCTTGGTGGTATGGGCGTCCTTGATCAGGGTCAGGTCGTATCCGCGTTCCAACGCGCCGTAGGCCGTTGCACGGATACACCAGTTGGTGGCGCAGCCTGCCAGGACGATATGGGTGACACCCAGCTTGGCCAATTCTTCGTCTAGCGGTGTGTGTTCGAAACAAGAGTTGAACTGCTTGTGGAGTAACCGCTCATCCGCGGCGGGTATCAATTCGGGTACCCACTGCCAACCGGGGCTGTCTTTAACTAGATCGTCATCCGCATGCTGCACCCAGACTATTGGCACTTTTTGGGCGCGCGCGCGTTTGACGGATAACGCCACATTACCAATGACGCGGGGTGCTTCCCACGCACCCTTGACGACGTTGACCTGCACGTCAACGACGAGCAGAACAGACTTGTTACCACTGCGAATGCTTGCCATGGTGATGTACCTCCCAGTAAATAGTTGAAAGTATGGCTTGCAAGTGTGCGTTACAGCACAGTGTTTTAGCGCGCCAGCGTGCACCATGGGGTCTATTGGATCACGCCATGGGTAGCCAAAAAGTTCTAATTAAATTGGCCTATAGCCCTCGTGGAATATACGTAGATAGCTATAAAAATAATAGTAAATGATTGAGGAGAATTCCATGTTAACGATACCGTTCAAAGCTACCGAAGAATCCCCTTGGTTTGCGTTTGCTGGCTCGCTGGTTGTGGTGGGCATGCTGGTACTTTTCTATTCGGTTGTCAGTGGTGCGGTGCAAGCTGGCGAGTTGCGGCGGCAGGCCCAGGCAAGCCAAACTACGGCGACGTTGCGCTGCAATGCCTTGCCAAACTGGAGCGATAAAAATGATTGCCTAAAGGAAATGGGTACGAAGGTGTCTGCGCAACAGTCACCCCTGTTTGCATCCAGATAGCCGTGAACTGGGCCTGCCCTGTCTAGCGCGGCATGTCGTAAACCAGCTTGGCGATCGTGCCGCGCCAGTAGGGCAAGCGACCTCTGGGTGTCAGCCAGGCCACTTCCCCCACTTGCGGCACCCGCATGCCGTCGTGCTCCGCATAATTGAACAAGCGCACTTCCCAGGGCATGGGCACCATTGCACCGTTGAGCAGGGCGCTGCGCTCTGTGCTGCTGATGCGTTCTACAAAGCCAACCGCATCAAATGCGAACAACAGGCTTACCGTCAGTGGGCCATCGGTCAATGTGGCCTTGGCAGAATGTGCATCGACAGCCTCCCACTGCACGCCTTGGCTGGGCAGCAAGGCCGTGGGGTACCACACGCTCTCGGCGAAATAGCGGATCAGCTCGCCGCGCGCAATGTCAGTATTGCCTTCGCTGCTGCCCACATCCACCAGTCCCAACACCGAAGGCTGCAAGCTGCCAACGCCGGCCACATAGGCATCCACTACGCGCACCGTGATTCCGGGCGACACCGTGATGGCCGCGTCCCACACAAAGCCCGGACGCTTGGTCGCCACCCGTTGGCGTGCAGTAAATGGCTCCCACTGAGGGGTCTGGGGATCGCTGCTGCGGTTGAAGCTGCCGGTCTGCTCCAGATAGAGCCCGCGCACAATAGGCTGGTTTGGGTTCAACGCCAGCGACAGGTATCGACGCACCACGGGCGGCAAGTTCTTCAATTCTTCGTCGTCGTAGCGCTGGGAATGCGTTTGCGGTGTAGCAGCCGCTAGCGCCTGCATGCGCGCATCGATATTGCGGCTCCAACGTGCGTTGCCACTTAGCCCCACGATCAAGGACACCACCGCCAGAGCGACAACCCCGCGCACTATCCACCTCAGCGCAGCCCACTTTCTTTGGGGATGTGCGGGTGTGTAGCTGGGCACCACAAAGTCGGCCAAGACTGGATTAGAGGTGGTTTTCGGCAATTCGCTGTCTATCGTCATGTTTGTGTGGTTCTGTTTAAACCATATTTTGCGGTGCCACCCAGGCATCAAAATCCGTGCCACTGACCGTCCCCAACGCCAGCGCCGCCTCGCGCAGCGTCGTGCCGTGCTGGTGTGCATACTTGGCAATTTCAGCCGCCTTGTCGTAGCCGATATGCGGGTTCAGTGCCGTCACCAACATCAATGAATTTTCCACCAGTGCGGCAATGCGTGTGCGGTCAGGCTCCAGCCCTTGTGCGCAATGGTGGTCGAAGCTGGTCATGGAATCACACAGCAGGCGCACGCTTTGCAGGAAGTTATGGATGATCAGGGGCTTGAACACATTCAGCTCAAAGTTGCCCATGGCGCCACCGATGCCCAACGCCACGTCGTTGCCCATTACCTGGCAACACACCATGGTGAGTGCCTCGCATTGGGTAGGGTTGACCTTGCCGGGCATGATGGAGCTGCCGGGTTCATTCTCAGGCAGCCGTAACTCGCCCAAACCGCCGCGTGGACCGCTGGCCAGCCAGCGCACATCGTTGGCGATCTTCATCAAGGCAACGGCCAAGGTCTTCAAGGCACCATGGGCACTGACCAATGCGTCGTGTGCGGCCAACGCTGCAAAGCGGTTGTCGGCGCAACGCAATGCCAAGCCGGATTCCTGCGCCAGCCGCTGTGCCACGCGCGCGCCGAATTCGGGATGGGTATTAAGCCCCGTGCCTACGGCGGTGCCGCCCACGGCCAGCTCCAGCAGGGCATCCAGGCTGCGTTCTATGCACGCCTGTCCGTGCACCAGTTGTGCGACCCAGCCCGACATTTCCTGGCCCAAGGTAATAGGCGTGGCGTCTTGCAAATGGGTGCGCCCCATTTTAACGATGGTGGCAAATGCTTCAGCCTTGGCAGTCAGCGTAGATTGCAGCGCGCCCAGCGCCGGCAACAGGTCGTGAGTGAGTCCGGCAAGCGCGGCGACGTGCATGGCAGTGGGAAAAATATCGTTGGACGACTGGCCCATGTTGACGTGGTCGTTGGGGTGGACCAGGCGGTCCATGCCGCGTTGGCCGCCTAGTATCTCGGAGGCGCGATTGGCCAGCACCTCGTTCATATTCATATTGGTTTGCGTGCCGGAGCCCGTTTGCCAGATGGACAGCGGGAAGGCGTGCGCATGCTGGCCTGCCAGCACCTCATCTGCAGCCTGAACAATGGCATTGGCAATCGCTGTATCCAATAAACCCAGCTCACTGTTCACATGCGCGGCAGCGCGCTTGGTACTTGCCAGTGCGTACAGTAGCGCCTGCGGCATGCGCTCGGTGGAGATCGCAAAATGCAGTAGCGAGCGCTGGGTTTGTGCGCCCCACAGTGCGTCGTTACTGACGGCTATCTCGCCCATGGAATCGTGTTCCATGCGCTGGTCTTGGCTGGCGGTTGAGGCTGTAGTCATGGTAGGCGGTATTACTTCTGCTCTTTAGGCAACCGCTAAACCGTAAACGCATTGCGCCGGTTGGGTGGTTGTTCCGATTTTGGCAAATCTTCCAGCAGACCGCCAGCTGCGCATTTGGGGTTGCAAGCAAAGCCTGTGGGTACTGTCAAACCTGGGTTTCCCCTGAGAGCACTTGCGGTATGCTGGAAACCTCTTTCAATAAGACAGGAGATATTACGATGCGATTGATTCAAAAGGTGAGTCTAGGACTGGGCTTGAGTGTGGCCTTGGTCGCCGGTGCGGCCCATGCTCAACAGCAATTTATCAACGTACTGACCGGCGGGCAAAGCGGTGTCTACTACCCCATGGGTGTGGCACTGTCCCAGATCTATGCCAAGGCCATTCCCAACGTGCGCGCTACCGCACAGGTTACCAAAGCGTCTGCCGAAAATCTGAACTTGTTGCAGGCCGGGCGTGGCGAGCTCGCGTTGGCCTTGGGTGATTCTGTGTCTGACGCCTGGCGAGGTGATGCCGAGGCTGGCTTTGCCAAACCGCTGGACAAGCTGCGCGGCCTGTCTGCCACCTACAACAATTACATCCAGATCGTGGCCAGTGCCGAGTCAGGCATCAAAACGCTGGCTGACCTTAAAGGCAAGCGCGTGTCGGTGGGAGCCGCCAAGTCGGGCACCGAACTCAATGCCCGTGCCATTTTCAAAGCAGCGGGATTTAGCTATGCAGACTTGGCCAAGGTGGAGTACCTGGCGTTTGGCGAATCGGTCGAGCTGATGAAAAACCGCCAGCTGGATGCGACATTGCAGTCAGCCGGATTGGGCGTGGCCTCCATCCGCGACTTGTCTACCGCGATCAAGATCGTAGTGGTTCCCGTGCCGGCTGACGTAGTGGCCAAGGTGGGTGACGCGGCGTACCAAAACGCCATCATTCCTGCCAACACCTATGGCGGTCAGACGGCGGATGTAGCCACGGCTGCTATCCCCAACTTCCTGGTCACCCATTCTGGCGTGTCCGACGAGTTGGCCTACCAAATGACCAAGACGATGTACGAGAACCTTGACACGCTGTATGCAGCCCACAATGCAGCGAAGGCCATCAAGCGCGAGAACGCGGTTAAGGGCATGCCCATTCCCCTGCACCCCGGTGCACAGCGCTACTACCGCGAGGTGGGCTTGATCAAGTAAGCCCCATACTTGTTGTCTCCTGAATCGGCCGCACCATCCATGCGGCCGATTCTGTTTGCTATTTGAAGAGGTCCGCATGTCGCAAGCCCCTACCGTTCCCGACGAAGCCGTCCATGCGCCCCTGCACGGCGCCTTGTTCGTCATCGCCATCCTGTTTTCCAGTTACCAAATATGGATGGCCGCTTTTCATCCACTGTCCAGCCTGGTAATCCGGTCAATACACGTGGGCTTTGTTTTGCTCATGATTTACGGCTTGTATCCGCCCCTGGGCGGCCGGGTGGCATGGTCGCGTGCGCTGGGGTGGGTGTTAGGCCTGATTGGCTTTGCGTTTGGGATTTATCAGTGGGTATTTGAGGCAGAGCTGACGCAACGCTCGGGTGATTTGACGACCATGGACTGGGTGGTGGGCGTGGTGACCGTCGCCTTGGTATTTGATGCCGCCCGCCGTGCCATGGGTTGGGGCTTGCCAGTCATCTGTGGAGGTTTCCTGCTCTATGGCATGTTTGGCAACCATTTGCCCAGCGTCTTGGCCCACCGGGGGTTTGGGCTGGACCAGATTGTCAGCACCCTGGGCTTTGGGACTGAGGGCATCTACGGCACACCGACCTATGTGTCATCCACCTACATATTTTTGTTTATTTTGTTTGGCTCGTTTCTGGAGCAAGCCGGGATGATTCGGCTGTTCACCGACTTTGCCTTGGGCACCGTGGGCCACACCCGAGGCGGTCCGGCCAAGGTGGCTGTTATTTCGTCGGGTTTGATGGGCACCATAAGCGGGTCTGGCGTGGCCAACGTGGTGACTACCGGGCAATTCACCATTCCGTTGATGAAGCGCTTTGGCTACAACTCCGCCTTTGCAGGCGGCGTGGAGGCGACCGCCAGCATGGGTGGGCAAATCATGCCGCCGGTCATGGGGGCGGTGGCTTTCATCATGGCCGAAACGATCAACGTGCCTTACCTGGAAATCGTCAAGGCGGCGGTCATACCGGCCATTCTGTATTTTGTCACCGCATTCTGGATGGTGCATCTGGAAGCCGGGCGCAAGGGCCTGATAGGTATGTCCAAAGAAGACTGCCCCAACCCATGGGCAGCAGTGCGCGAACGCTGGTACCTGTTGCTGCCTTTGGCCGGCTTGGTAGTGCTACTGTTCTCGGGCTACACGCCGCTGTTCTCTGGCACCGTGGGCTTGGGCCTGACCGTCATCCTGATATTTGGCGCTGCGGTTGTCAGCGGTGTGCGTAGCATGCCGCTGCGCGCGTTGTTCTGGGTTTTGCTGGGCTTTGCGTGCAGCGGGTTCTTCAAGTTCGGGGTGGGGGCATTTTTTGTGCTGATTACGGCTCTGGTTGCGTGGACGTATATACGCCGTACCGGTGGAGACGCACGGCGCCTTGCCGTGATTGCGTTGGTGGACGGTGCCCGCCATGCGCTGCCTGTGGCCATTGCCTGCGCGCTGGTAGGTGTGATCATTGGCATGATCAACCTGACCGGAGTCGCAGCTGAGTTGGGCGGCCACATCATTGCCGTTGGTGAAAACAACCTGTTCCTGGCCTTGGTGCTGACCATGGTGACTTGCCTGATCTTGGGCATGGGCATTCCCACCATTCCCAACTACATCATCACCAGCTCTCTGGCCGCACCGGTGCTGCTCAAGCTTGGCGTGCCCTTGATCGTGTCGCACATGTTTGTTTTCTACTTCGGCATCATGGCGGACCTGACACCGCCGGTGGCGCTGGCCGCCTTTGCAGCAGCCCCTATTGCGCGCGAAAGTGGCCTGAAGATTAGCCTGCAAGCGATTCGGGTTGCGATTGCGGGGTTTATCGTGCCATTCATGGCGGTGTACAGCCCCGCGCTGATGCTGCAAACGGGCAACTGGGTAGATACCGTGTGGATTGTGTTCAAAGCGCTCGTGGCAATTGCCATGTGGGGCGCGGGTGCCATTGGCTTTTTGTTTGGCCCGTTGAACTGGGTGGAGCGGGCGTTTGCTATTCTGTCGGCCAGCCTGTTGATCGTGGCTTGGCCGTTTACTGACGAGGCGGGGTTGGTGCTGGTGACTGCGTTTGTGGTGTGGCACCGCTGGCGCGTGCGCAAAGCCTGAAGGCTGCTGCGGTATGGGTCTGTTATTGGGGGTTTGTTTGGCGTTGGCAGCTCAGGTTCCTGCAGCGGCCTCCGTGTTTGTGCCCGGCACCCACTTCACCCTATCCTGGATGCACAGCATTGAAAAAGTGCGTTGGGAAGAGGACTATGTGGTGCGGGCCCCTGTAGCCGGCCAGGCCTTGCGGCTGGATGCGGTGGAGGCGCGTGTGCATGGGTCTGCAGCAGGGATGGAGCCGCCGCCTGATGCAGTGCTGCGCAATGGCTGGTATGCCTACACGCCCAGCATTCCCTTCACCGATCGGCTGCCGTTGACGCGTTCCGAGTTCACCGCTGACTTCACGTTGTGTGCCGACGGCCAGTGTCACCTTATGGCGCACTGGTTGCCCTCGGATGGCGGAGTGACCTACCTTACGCCATGTAGCCGCTGATCGGCATTCCAATTTGCTGCACGGTGCCTGCGCTGTCATCCTCGCGCAGGTAGAGATGGTGGTTCAGCGGATCACCTGAACCAGGCGCTTAGTCGACAAGCAAATGGCCGGTGTTGACCATGATCCGGCAACCTTCTACGCTAAACGGCTGGCGCTGGCTCATGTGCGGGCTGAGCAGCCAGCTACCTGAGTCAGGCGCTGAATTTTTCAAGTAAATCATTAACTTGCGACGTGTCGATGTGGGAACGTTGGGACACTAATGAGTTCAATTTCAACTCCAAATCCAAGTTTGCTGGAGCAGCTATTTGCTGATATGGCGGATGAATGCCGTTGAGTTAGAAGTCAACCGCCGCACCATTGCAGCGCCAGACGACATCCATAAATGATTTAAGTAAACGCTACCAGGGTAGGCGTTGACCATCGTAGGCCCAGAAATCACCAGTCTGCTCCGGTAGCAATCCATCCATCACCTCTAGCAACTCCGCTGCAGCTGTTGCCGGCGGCCTACCAATCTCTGCACCGCGAAACGGCGCGGACAAGGCTGAATTGACGGTGCCGGGATGCAATGCCGCCAGAACCGCCAGTGGATTGGTGCGTGACATCTCGATGGACGCAGTCTTGATCAGCATGTTGAGCGCAGCCTTTGAAGCCCGGTAGCTGTACCAACCGCCCAGACGGTTGTCACCAATGCTGCCCACTTTGGCAGAGAGCACGGCCATCAGACTGCGGGTGCATTTATCCAGAAGGGGAGTGAAGTGCGCGATGGCCAGTGCCGGCCCCATGGTGTTGATCCGAAAGGTGGATTCCATTTGCGTGTAGTTCAGTTGCGCCAGCTTTCTTTCTGGCATGCCTTGAGCACTGTGCAAAGTGCCGGTAGCTAGAACAACCAGGTGAAATGGTCCTAGCGAACGCATGTGTACCGCTGCCGTTTCAATCGAGCCCGGGTTCTCGAAATCAATTGCAGGCTGACTACTGCGGGATAGGCCGACGACGCGCCCGCACCGAGGATCGCGTTGGAGTTGTTCCAAAAAAGCAGATCCAATTGCGCCCGACGCGCCGATAACGAGCGCTTGATATCCTTCAGGCAGTGATTGCATAGTCGATTCCTTTGTCGATTAGTTGACCGCTAATGCTTTGACCGTTTCCTACTGATTTCAACCTTTCCGAGATTGAAACCTTTATTTCATGCTGTGGCTTTCATTGGGTACTTGCTATGACGCAGTGGCTGGCAGTTTGGTTTAGAGTCTCGCAATTTTTATGAAAATACTAAGTGGTATTAAAAAATACCATAAAGAATATAAGGATACTAATTAGTAATATAGTCGCGCTACGCCACATATCTGGCGCATCTGTAGATCAACTACTTGTCGGAGATTTCCATGAAAAAGACCCTTATCGCTTCTGTTCTCGCTCTCGGCGTCGCATTTTCTGCCCAAGCCAAAGACATCGTAGACACCGCTGTCGCTGCTGGCAGTTTCAAAACCCTGGTCACAGCCTTAAGTGCTGCCGGGCTGGTCGACACCCTCAAGGGCCCCGGCCCATTTACCGTGTTTGCCCCAACCGATGAGGCCTTTGCGAAAATTCCAAAGGCTGATCTGGATGCGCTTTTGAAAGACAAGGCCAAGCTCACCGCAGTTTTGACTTACCACGTAGTTCCCGGCAAAGTGATGGCCGCCGACGTGAAAGCCGGAAAAGTCAAAACCGTTCAAGGATCTGAATTGACTGTATCCACCATGGGTGGTGTCAAAGTGGACAATGCGGATGTTGTCAAAACAGACATAGTGGCTGACAACGGCGTGATCCACGTCATCGACAGTGTGATCATGCCCAAGTAAGCCAGTATTCCGAGCCATCCAGCTACTCAGCCGAGTTGAAATGCGCCCGAGGCTTTGAAAAGGCCCCGGGCGTTTCTGATTCTGGATATTTCATATCGACTGGCTTGGCATTCTATTTGTGCACCTTTTCAAGCAACCCGAATACTGGGGCGCAGCGCGTCCTTTTATGTCTCACTTTTAGTGAGATACTCGCTGTCATGCGGTTGGATTGCCTATTCGCTTTCGAATCAACGGGACTCAATGGTCGTTGAGCGAATCCAATACTTTGAAGGATTGCTTTGATGGCTAGCGGAAAATCTCAACTTCCTTCAATATGGCTCGCTGAGTTCACTAGCAAGGCAGAGTTTGATGCCAAAGCTTCGGAGCTGGGCGCTCAACTGGAAGTAATGGCGGCGATAGATGACCGCATGTTGATGTCCAGGCATCCTTTTGACATCAAAGCTTGGTGCGCAGCGTGCAAATCTGTGACGGACATGCGGATTACCTGGCACTACTGCGGATCAAATCCGACGGGTTCTGTTCATCCTGCGTGGACTGAAACGTGTGCTTGTAGTCAGTGCGGGCTGAATAGCCGCATGCGGGCTCTTATCGATTTGCTCGTCAGCAAGCTGAACGTTTCGCAAACAGCGCATGTTTACATTGCTGAGCAAACTACCGTGTCATTCAAAGTCGTTCAGAATTTGTTCGAAAACGTAATCGGAAGCGAATACTTGGGGCCTGGATATAAGCTAGGGGAAGTGGTCGCGGATTTCAACGGTCATGTCAATGTCAGACATGAAGACCTGAGCCGATTGTCTTTTGCGGATAGCGTCTTCGACATTGTCCTAAGTCAGGATGTCTTTGAACATATTCCAGAGTACCTGAATACCTTTTCGGAATCAGCCCGAATATTGAAGCGAGGAGGATCGCTGGTTTTTACCGTCCCATTTTTCTACGATCAGGCGGAGACACGCATTCGCGCAACCGTCGATGCGCAGGGTAGCGTTCAACACATCCTGCCGCCAGAATTTCATGGAAATCCGGTCTCCAACGAGGGATCGTTATGTTTTCAGAATTTTGGCTGGGACATACTGGATGCACTGAGAAATGCAGGTTTCAAGCAGCCGACAGCCAATATGTACTGGGGCCCTTGGGCAGGGCACATCGGTTTCCCGTTTTTTGTCATGAGTGCACACCGAGCGTAAGCCCGTTGCGGCTATCGCACCAAATCACGGCCACAGTAGTAATCGTCCAGAACCAACTCGCGCAGCAAAGCGACCTCACGTTCGGATGCGTTTTTCACGAATGCTTCATACAGACCTCGTCCCAAAGACACTGGAACGACATAATTTTCCAAAAGATTGGTGCGTGTGGTCACGGCATCTTGGACAAATTTCAGTGCGCCTTTTCTGATTTCTGCTCTGATGGATTGGGATTGGACTTCATCACTGCTCAGAACCCGGACTTCTGGAGCCACTGCACCAGAAGGCATGATGTTGTAGCGAACAATTTGTGCTTCATCAGAACTCAACAGTTTTTCAAGATCGAAGCTCTGCGTCAACATTGCAGATGCATCCAGTGTCGGTTGAACATACTGGCCAAAGCACCCCGCGACAGTCACGGCGTATCGATCAGAAACAGATTCTGCGCGACTGTCCGTCATCATGTAGTAGCCATGTACCTTACTGTCCAAAAGTTGATTTAACCGCCCCTGGATGGTTGCTGAATAGCCAACGTCAACCACAGCAAATTTCTTGCCGTCGCCCAAGCCCATGCCCACGCCATTCAGATAAGCCATGAGTCCGGGAAGCTCTGTTTTAGCCTGCTCCAAAATTCGCGGCAAAAGCGCCGCAAGCAACGGCTTGAGGTGATCAATCTGCCCATTCGTCACTTCCACCCAGCCGTCCGCATGCACCAAACCCTGCTGAACGCAGGCAGACCATTCATCGTCCGTGAGCACCAATCCATACCGCTCGCGAAGAAATGTGGTTCCCTGATTTTCAAAATAGATCGTCCGCGCAATGGCCTCAATTTCATCCATCCCTCGGATCATCGGGACAGTGACTGCACGCCGCGACAAAATAAGGTATTCAGACGGTGGCAGCGCTTCTGCATGTTGAGCCCATAAGTCGTAGACCTTTTTCAGGAACTCGCCTTCACGTGACAGGAAATAGAGCCGATCCATGCCTTCTTCCGAAGCTCGCTGTCCAAGCCATTGGACGAAGGACAACACCAGCGGACCTAGAACGGTGTAGCCAATAGCTTGGTGACTGGGCGGAACCAGGTCCAGCGAATTAAAATGGGAGTAGAAGACCGGCCCCAAATTGGCGCGCAGTATTAAGCCCAAGGTCAACTCTTCGTTCAGATCATTTTTTTTCAACGCATGGTGCACCAACGCCGACAATCGCCCCGCAGCATGCGCCATCTCCACAGGGCGCATCACATGCCAGATTTTGATACCCATATCACTGGGAATCTGAACGTCTGAGTGCTCGTTGTCGCCAATCATCAATATTTGCTGAGGCGTCACTTGCTCTGTTGCCAGGATGTGGTGGTACAAATCTCCGGTGTCCTTGCGCAAGCCTACTTCCGAAGACAGGTAGAGCGCATGCCACCCCACAATTCCATTGTCCGCCAGCATGGATTCAATAACCGGCCGGGGCAGAAACATGTCACTTGCCAGAACCACCCGCTTCCCTTTCGCCAGTGCGAATTGCAGCATGTCAACTACGTCATATCGCGCTTTGACCGCGGCATGTTCCACGCTTTCCTCCAGGTGGCGCAGGCTGGCCACTGAGTCGTCCTGCAATCCCGACAGCACTGCAAACTCCGCATAAATGGCATCTAGACCGACATCGCGCCCGGCCCGTTGTCGCGCCAGACCTTCAGACTGAGCCCTGAATCTCAGATAGGTCTTGCCAACATCCTCGCCCGCCTTTTGCGCAATGATGGCTTTGGTGCTCTCGGGGTTTAAGAGAGGTCGCAGCAGCAGCGTGTCAAAGATGTCAAATGCCACCACTTCCAAAGCAGCGTCAGACACGAGGGCGCGCACGTGGGCGTCGGTTTGTCCCAAATATTGTTCAAAGCCCCAAGCGGACGATCGGGGAGATGCCGCATCCTGCAAAATTGCCGTCTTATAGCCGCTGCGATTGGCGGTCAGTGCAAACAGGCGTTCCAGGCAGTGAGCAGGCGTCGCGTCCTGTTGGCCCGTCTCCATTGGGAAGTCGTCCAGTGTCAAGCCTGCATCAAACAATGGCTTCAGGGCTTTGGTACGGGCCCAGAACATGGAACCCGCTGGATAGTCAAAATACCCGTTGGGCATGTCATCAATGCCCAGCCGTTGGCACCACGAACGCGCCAACGGCTTGTTGGAAAGCCAGGTATTGGCCCAGTAAGGAAGCTTGGAATAGTTTTGCGGATAGATCAAGCCAACCCGCGTGGGCTCGGCCAGCAACGCAAAGATTTTTCGTATCTGTAGAGGGCTTCCCATCAGTTGCTCCAGCAAATACTCTCTCCAACCCTGGGTTGCTCCCTCGTTGTATAGCGATTTTTTACTATGGATATGTGCCAGGTAATCATATTTGCGTAACTCTGCGCCGAAGGTGCAGAACATGGGCGCTACATCGCGCCCCCGATTCGGCACCACGGCAATTTTCAGGCGCAGCAGTTTTGGCAGATGTGCAAACAATGCCTTGCAGTCTATTCGGGCTTCTTCATTGGGAACCGATATAAACAAGTCGAATGCAAATGGCATGCGACCCAGGAAACCTGCGAATTCAGGGCCAACATCCGGGTAAAAAATATGCGCATGCACAGCGATTCGCCCGTGCGGGAGGGTGACAATGGGTGCGACACCTCCCATGTCCACCATTCCTGACATGGACGTGTCCGATAGCTCCAGAAAACGCGATACCAAATGGTGAGTGGGTGTGCCTGCAATATTGAGAGCTGTATCTGACGAGGCGCCAACCCAGGCGGGCGGTAGGCGAACGCCCACCTGGTTCGCTAGGGAGATGAGACGCCGACGAACGCTGTCCATTGCCTGACGGCGCTCCCCGCGCGCAATACGAGACACAAATCTCAGCAGCCCTGTCACTTTCCATGAAGTTGAATTGACTAGCTCCTCAATTGTGTTTTGCAATGCATCGGCTCGGGTTGCATTCTCTGCAGCAATTCCTATCAAAGCCGCTTTGCGTCGATCAAAACGGTCAATATTTTCTTGTAAGGCCACTGCATGTATGTGGGCAGCATCCAGCTTGGACTGCATATCAGCAAAAACCGCTTGGTCGGCAAGTAACTGCGCCTCCAGTTGTTGATTTTCATGAAAACGATCCAATGCCATTTGGTAAAAATGGCTTCTCGCGTTCTCAAACCAGTGAATCGAGCGTACCCAGTCGCGTGAAGTAAATTGTGGAAGCCAAGTTTCGAAAATCAACGCCCTATTGGTGATGTGTTTTTCGGCGTCAGCTTCCGATGAAAGGCCAGAAGAGCCGAGAGCGATACGGTACACAGCACTCACTTCGGGCACATGCTGGAAGTCCGTAAGGGCTGCAATTTGCAGCCAAAACTCCCAGTCTTCCAGACACTCGAGATCTTCTCGAAATCGGCAGCCATCGTCCAGAAGTGAGCGTTCAAAAAGAACAGCGTGAATGGGAAGAAAATTTGCCCCTCTCAGTCGGTCAATTTCCCACGGTTCATCCAGCACCAGGATGGTTTGCCCTTCGCTTCCCAATAACTGCACACCCGTGTAGCATGCCCGCGCTGTACTCGTTGTCAGCGCTGTGCACAATTTTTCCAGATGGTTTGCCAAGAAAAAATCGTCATCATCCAAAAAAATGAGGTATGTTCCTTTTGCGCTCTCCATACCCAAATTTGCGGCCGCAGAGCGTTCCAGATTACCGCTACCCTGAACGAGTCTCAGGGGAAATCGGCCACAACATTTATCTAATGTGCTGTGATTGACTCCCGTTGCATTCACTACTACTACTTCCACGTTCGCGTAGGTTTGCAATGCAATGGAATCGAGTGCATCCTGAAGCATGGGTCGGTCCATGCTTCGGACAATCACACTGACCAAGGGTATATCTGATACTGTCGAGACCGAGACCAATTTGGGTGTGCTTTGATAGTTTGGTTCACGCGATGCGAACATGTCGTTGTCTAGTTCGTGCGAGTTGAGCATGAATCGAGCTTACGGATCAACGTACCGTCCTTCTGTACGGTTGCGAACAGAGCTTTCTCTCGATTTTTTTTTGTGAGAACGCAGCAGGAGGGGACACGTAAATAGTACCATGCAATTATTGGTCCAAGCCATTGATAGCCGTTGGCCGATTTTTCCATGCCTTCTTTCTCTTGCACCCTGAATCCACAAAATATCGGCACACTTCGAATAGACCCAGTACAGCATCCGCAAGCACGGGCGCATCTGAGTGCGGCCAGTGGCCTTGTTCGGTCTGGCCATACGCTGTATGTGGTGGCGGACGACGACTTGCATCTTGGCTTGTTTGAAGACACCGTAGCTGCCGGAACGGCACCTGCACCGGGTCGTTTGTTGCAGTTGCTGGATGGTGATTTACCCAGAGACACTGCCCAACGCAAAAGGGTCAAGCCAGACTTTGAAACCCTTGCGCACTTGCCACCCCTGCCCGGCTGTGTGGGCGGTGCGTTGCTGGCATTGGGCTCGGGATCTACGCCCAACCGAGAGACGGGCGTACTGGTGGCACTGGCTGGTCCTGGGCAGCTCAATGGACGCAAGGCTATCGTGTCTTTGTCTGCCTTGTACGCGCCGCTGCGCAAACAATTTGCCGATTTGAATATTGAGGGCGCCTGGGTGGCTAGTGAAGAGCTGCATTTGCTACAGCGAGGCAACAAAAATGATGCGCGCAGTGCTTGTATCCATTACGACTGGAATGTGGCAGCGCGATGGCTGGCAGGGCTGCAGACGGAGCCGCCCGCCATCTTGAGCGTGCAGATGCTGGACTTGGGTGACGTGGACGGGGTGCCATTGAGCCTGACCGATGGTGTGCCGCTGCCTGGTGGCGAGTGGTTGTGCAGCGCAGTAGCCGAAGACACCAGTAGCAGCGTGGCAGACGGAGCCTGTGTAGCATCGGCGTTGGGGGTGGTTGCTGTGGACGGCCAAGTGCGCCGCCTGATACGCCTGCAAGGCGCGCCCAAGGTGGAGGGCATTGCGGTTCAGACGGACGGTGAAGACTGGCTGGTAACAATGGTGACCGACCCTGACGACGCAGCCCTTGCCTCGCAACTGTTGACCGTGCGTTTGCCGCGCAGTTAGTCACGTCGTAGAAGAGTAGTTTGTATGTATTCGCGTTGTCCTAATTGTGGTCACCAGCCGCTTCCCTCAGACCAGGCTCTTCCCGCTGCGTGCCCTGAGTGCGGGGTCATACTCGCCAAGGTTGGACAGAGTGCTGTGACACGACCAACAGCGGATGATGAAGCTGATCGAGAAGGTTGGTGGTCACGCTTGACGGAAGTGCCCGATCAGGTCAGTTCATCAGCACTTTGGCTGCGTTGCCTGTCGTGGATGGCATTTGGTGTGTGGGGCGCGAGCTTGATCGCACTGGACTACCGAGACGGCGCTATGGGAGCGGTATTTCTGCACCGTCCACTACTCATTTTTCATGAAGCCGGGCACGTCATTTTTATGCCATTGGGAGAGTGGTTCACCGTTTTGGGAGGAACCCTGGGCCAATTGGTGATGCCGTTGGTTTTGGCGGGTGCGCTGCTGGTAACTAACCGCGATCCCTTTGGTGCATCTATCGGGCTGTGGTTTTTTGGCGTGTCGTTGTTGGACGTAGCGCCCTATATGTATGACGCACTGCATCCCCAACTCATGCTGCTGAATGGACAAACGGGCGAGGAGGGCGGCCATGATTGGATATTCTTGTTTTCTTCCATGGGGTTGCTGCCCAAGGCGCAACTTATAGGCGGTTTGACGCGCGCGCTAGGCGCTTTAGTGATCATCGGTGCGTTGGCGTGGGCGGGGTGGCTCTTACGCCTGCAATATGCTCATCGCACCTAGGAGTACCAGCGCGGTCGGGAAATCAGCTCATATTCCTTTGTGCATCGGTTATTATTTCAACTATCATTGAATAATGGAATCAAATACAGTCGTGAAGGCGCTTTCGGCTTTGGCACAAGCGTCGCGCCTGGAGATCTTTCGGGCACTGGTGGTGGCCGGTGAAGCCGGGCTCACACCGGGTGTCTTGGCCGACGCACTGAAGGTTGCGCCCAACACGCTGTCATTTCACCTGAAAGAGTTGATGCACGCCGATCTGGTCAGCCAGAAGCGCGACGGGCGCAACCTGATTTATCGCGCACAGTTTGACCGCATGAGCGACTTGTTGACGTACCTCACCCAAAACTGCTGCCAGGGCGAGCCTTGCCTGACCGGGGTGGTCGCATCATTGGGGGTATGCGTCCCATGAGCATATTTGAGCGTTATCTGACAGTCTGGGTTTTCTTGTGCATTGTTGTGGGTATTGCCTTGGGGCAGCTCTTTCCCGGGGTGTCTCAGGCCATTGGCCAGATGGAAATTGCGCAGGTCAATTTGCCCGTGGGTTTTTTGATTTGGGTGATGATCATCCCGATGCTGGTAAAGGTGGACTTTGCCGCGTTGGGCCAGGTGCGCCAGCACATCAAGGGCATTGGCGTGACCTTGTTTGTCAACTGGCTGGTCAAGCCGTTTTCCATGGCATTTCTGGGTTGGCTGTTCATTCGCCATTGGTTTGCACCGATGCTGCCGCCCGACCAGCTCGATAGCTACATTGCCGGCCTGATTCTGCTGGCCGCAGCGCCCTGCACGGCAATGGTGTTTGTTTGGAGCCGGCTGACTGGCGGTGACCCGCTGTTCACGTTGTCGCAAGTGGCTTTGAACGACAGCATCATGGTCATCGCCTTCGCGCCGCTGGTCGCATTTTTGCTGGGCATTTCGGCAATTACGGTGCCATGGGATACCTTGCTGACCTCGGTGGTTCTGTACATCGTTATCCCAGTCATCCTGGCGCAACTGCTGCGCAAATCGCTGCTGACCCAGGGTACGGCCCGTTTTGATGCGGTGATGGCCAAGATGGGTCCATGGTCTGTTGCGGCACTGCTGGCCACGCTGGTGCTACTGTTTGCGTTCCAGGGCGAGGCCATTTTGAGGCAACCACTGGTGATTGCTTTGCTGGCGGTTCCGATCCTGATTCAGGTGCTTTTCAATTCAGCGCTGGCCTACTGGCTCAACCGGGTGCTGGGCGAAAAGCACAACATTGCCTGCCCTTCGGCTTTGATTGGCGCATCCAACTTCTTTGAGCTAGCCGTGGCGGCAGCCATCAGCCTGTTTGGATTCAACTCCGGCGCAGCGCTGGCAACCGTGGTGGGGGTTTTGATTGAAGTGCCCGTCATGCTGCTGGTGGTCTACATTGTCAATAGTAGCAAGTCCTGGTACGAGCGGGCATGAAGGAACTCAACATGAGCACAGTCACGATTTACCACAACCCCCAATGCGGCACCTCGCGCAATACCCTGGCCATGATCCGCAACAGCGGCGTGGAGCCAACTGTCATCGAATACCTGAAAACTCCACCAAAGCGTGAAACGCTGCTCGCCCTGATCCAGGCCAGTGGCCTGCCGGTGATGGACATCGTGCGCAGCAAGGAGTCGGTGTTTACTGAATTGCAGCTGGGCCGCAGTGGCGTGACCGATGCACAGCTGGTGGATGCCATGCTGGCCCATCCGGTTTTGATGAACCGGCCCATCGTGGTCACGCCCCTGGGCACACGCCTGTGTCGCCCGTCAGAGTTGGTGCTGGATATCCTGCCCCAGCCACAACAGGCGGGGTTCACCAAGGAAGACGGCCAAGTCGTTATCAATGCCAAGGGAAAACAATGAAAGTCACAGTATTGGGCCCCGGATGCAGCAAATGCGAAAGCACAACACGCATGATCCAACGAGTGGCCAGCGAACTGTGCGTAGCCGTTGAAATAGACAAGATCGAATCGCGTGAGGACATCAAGAGCCATGGCGTCACAGCCACGCCGGCCGTCATCATCGGCGGTGTGATCGTCCATGCCGGCGGCATCCCGTCGCATGAGACGGTTCGGGCTTGGTTGCAGTCCAGCAAACTGGGGTTGCTGTCGCAGCCCACCCGGCATCTGTTTTTTACCGGGAAAGGGGGCGTCGGCAAGACGTCGATTTCCACCGCAGTGGCCTTGCGGTTGGCCGACGCGGGCAAAAAAGTCCTTTTGGTCAGTACCGACGCGGCGTCGAATCTGGATGAAATGCTGGGTGTTGTCCTGCGCAACCTGCCCACACCGGTTCCGGGGGCGCCACGGCTGTCCGTTTTGAACATCGACCCGGTTAACGCCGCAGAGTCTTACCGGCAACGTGTGGTTGACCAGATGGGGCAAGATGCCAGTGAGAAAGAAATCTCGACGGTCAGGGAGCAACTGTCGGGTGCATGCACCACCGAGATTGCATCCTTTGATGAATTTGCGTCATTGCTCTCCGACAAAGACCAGAACTACGACCACATCGTTTTTGATACAGCCCCTACCGGTCATACGCTGCGGCTGCTGAGCTTGCCCAAAGCCTGGAGCGGGTTTCTGGCAGACAACGACCAGGGTGCATCCTGTCTTGGGCCTCACTCCGGCCTGAAGATGCAGGAGCTGCGGTTCAAGGCCGCACTGGATGCCTTGTGCGACCCAGCCTTGACCACCATCATCTTGGTGACCCGAGCGGATGCGGGTGCGATTGGCGAAGCATCGCGCACGTCCGACGAGTTGCAAATTCTGGGTCTGCTCAACCAGCGGCTGGTCATCAACGGCGTCTTTCACGCAACCGACAGCCACGACGCTGTTGCTGCGGCCCTTGAAGACTTGGGCACCAAGGCGCTAGACGCCATGCCTGAAAATTTGCGGGCACTACCGCAAGATCAGGTTCCTCTGCGTGCTTTTGATACCGTTGGCCTTGCCGCTTTGCGAGCCTTGCTGCCACAGGCCAACGCGGCGCAAGGGGTGAGCGGTACGGTCGAGCCCTTGTCGTTGGCAGTGCCGCTGCAAGGCGCTGGTCTGGATGCGTTGGCCGATGCACTGGCGCAAGCCGGGCAGGGCTTGATCATGGTGATGGGTAAAGGTGGGGTTGGCAAGACAACCGTTGCCGCAGCCCTGGCGCTGGGTCTGGTTCAGCGGGGCAAGACAGTGCATTTGAGCACCACCGACCCAGCTGCGCATCTGACCAAGACACTTGAAGGGACGGTCGAAGGGTTGCGCGTGGACCGCATTGACCCCATCGTCGAAACGCAGCGGTATATCGACAAGATCATGGCCAGCAAAGGCGCCGGGCTTGATGCGCAAGAACGCGCCTTGATGCTGGAGGACCTGCGCTCTCCCTGCACCGAAGAGGTTGCGGTGTTCCACGCTTTCTCGCGTGTGGTGAGCGAAGCGCGCAGCGCCTTTGTGGTGCTGGATACGGCCCCCACTGGCCACTCGCTCTTGCTGATGGATGCAACCGGCGCCTACCACCGCCAAATGATGCGGGAGTTTGAGGGGCATGGCGTGGGCCGCGTCGTCACCCCGTTGATGCGTTTGCAGGACCCGCTGTACACCAAAATTATTTTGGTCACTCTGGCGGAAACCACCCCGGTATCGCAGGCACAAGCCTTGCAAGAAGACTTGCGCCGGGCCAGCATTGAACCCTTTGCATGGGTAATCAACAAGAGCATTCTGGCGGCGGGCACACAAGACCCGTTGCTGCGCGCACGTCTGGTGGGTGAAGCCCGGCAGATGGATCGCATTGCCGATGGTCTGGCGAAAAAAACCTATGTGCTGCCCTGGCTGGCGCAGCCACCGGTTGGTGTGGAGGCGCTAACAAGTCTGGTGACCAAACTGGCTAGCCAAATAGCCCCCCCTCGCGCTACCTTGCTTCAACGCAACCCTTAAACTGGTCGCCAATATCGTTTTTACCGGTCTGATGCACCGCTTAAATCATGCTTGACGCCTATTTCGATTTATCTTCGTTTTTGCAATTGCTGATACTCACCTTGCTGTCGGGGCTGATGTTGGCAGCCAGTTTTTTGTGGCTGGGCTGGCTTAATCGCCGCTTTGCCAGCGTGCCCAAGCTCCTTCCCGTGGGTCCAGCATTTGTACCGGTTACCACCATATTCGCGCTCTTTTTGACTTTTCTTGCTGTCGACATCTGGACACAGCAGAGAACGGCTATTGACGCAGCGTCCAAGGAAGTCTCGGCATTGATGAGACTCAGTGAACTTAGGGAACCTGCTGCGTTGAATGTCTCCCAGGCTGAAGTGCTGTTAGTGGCCTACCGGAATGCCGTATCTACTGACGAGTGGGGTGTGCATTTCAACCATAAAGCCAGTCCTGATGCGGCAAAGGCACTGCGCGAACTGCGAATGCAGGGCGCACGCTTGAGCCGTGACGGCTCGCCTGCGCTAATGGTGGGACAGTGGCTCAAAGCGGTCGATGAACTGGAGGATGCCCGTCTTCGACGCCTGCTTATTGGCAGTGATCACACAGACAACAATCAGTGGTGGGTGGTGATTTTGCTGGCTTTTTTCGCCTATATGATGATTGCGGCCTCGCATTTGGACCGTCCACCTGCCGGGCGACTTGTGTTGGTGTTGTTTTCAATCGCAACCACCTTGGCTCTGTGGCAGTTGGCGATGCATACCAACCCCTATAACGGCGGTTTTACCCGAGTCACCATGCCCGTTTATCTGGCAGCGCCAACGGCAGGGAATCTATAGCTAGTCAAGTTATAAACTAGCCATATAGGGAACTCGCCAGTTCGAAGGGCGTGGGCGCATAAAGGCCTGGTCTACCGCGTCTTCCGCAGCACGAACGGCTGCCGCGTTGCTGTCGGGCGCAATGCGGGCGTCCAGATACGCCAACACCGCTTTCCAATGGGGCTGCGGACCGCCCAGACGCGCAAACATGGCCTTGCTCTGCGCCACCGATTGGGCGGCGGCGGCGGCATTAAACTCCGCTTCAAACAACGCACGCTGTAGCCACAGCGTGGCACGGCGCGGACTGTCGCCCTCCAGTGATTTCTCGTACAGCGCAAAGCGGTCTTGCAACAACTCCACAGCACGCTGTGGCTGGCCGCGCAGATAGGCCGTCAGTGCCGCACTGCGGTTAACTTGGGCCGCACGCTCGGGGTTGGAGTTGTTGATTTGGGCCAGATCGGTGCGGGCCAACTTTTGTGCTGTGTCGGCCAGATCCAACCAGCCCGAACCCGCCGCTGCGTCAGACAGGCGCCGGTAAAACTCGGCGCGCTCGGCTCCGCCACCCGGCAAGTTTTGGGGCGCGACTGCCAGCATGTGCTCTAGCTGCGCCTTTACCGTGGCGTTGGGCACCATACCCCGGCGGATTTCAATACCCAGTAGATTGAGTTCGGTGTCTGCCAGCCGCTCCGCCGCGCCTGGCTGGGTTTTCTGTAGTTCCAATAGTGCCTGGTTGATGGCCACAGAATCGGCAAAGCGGCCGGTTTCATTGGCAAGGCTTTGCAAACGGTCGATCGAGCTGATCGCCAAGGGGCTGCCTTTGCCCAGCAGTACATCCAGTTCGGCCACGATCTTTTCTAGGCGTGCTTGCGTCCCGTCGAACTGGCCCAGGCGTAAGCGAATGGCCTCCAGGTTGGCCCGCATGATGAGGGCGTCGCGCACATGCTGACCACCCAAGCGGGCCACGGCTGGCAAATCAGGCTCAATGGCGCTCAGTGTGTCTGCGGCCTCGCGCCACAGTGCCTGCTGGGTCAGCAGCACGGCGGCATCGTTGACTACATCGACACGCTTGGCCAAGTCTTTGGGGAACAGCTTGGTCATGATGGTCGCGGCCTGCATCAGCCGGTCTTTGGCCTCTTGCATGCGCCCCACACCGGCCAAGCTGCTGCTGAGGCCTTGTAGCAGCAGGGCGTAGGCCTCGCTTTGCACACCGTAGCGCCGTTCAAAAACCGGCAACAATTGCTCGTCGATGACAAGGGCCTCCGGTTCCCGGTTGAGTCGGCGCAAGATCTGGGCCGTGTGTTTGCGAACGTCCAGCATGGCATCCGAGTCCGCCGATTCCGTTTGGGCCAGCAGCGCCTGCAACTGCTGCAACTGGGCCAACGCCACGGCATTGCGGTTTAGCGCGTCGTTGGTTTCGATCAAACGCTGTAGCAGCGTGGCATGTGTTTTGGGATCATCGGCAAACTGCGTGCCCAAGTCTTTCTCGGATTGCTCCAGCAGGGTCAGCACGGTGGGCCAACTGCCACCGTGGTTGTCGGGGCTGGCGCTTTGTATCAGTTCACCCAAGTAGTCTGCCACTTTGTTGGCACGCAGAGCCTCTGCATTGGCCCTTTGGGCTTGCCACAGCGCCACCACCAATCCAGCACTCACCGCCACAAAGGCAATGGACGCCAGCACCGCCACCAACCGGTTGCGCCGCAGCCATAGGCCCGTGGTGTAGCGCCAATTACCACGGCGCGCTTCCACCGGAAGCTTGCTGATCCAGCGCTCCAAGTCGGCAGCAAACGCACCCACCGTAGGGTATCGGTCAGCCGGATTCTTGCGCAGTGCCTTGGCCACGATGGCATCCAGATCGCCTTGCGCACGAGCCGCGTCGTGCGGCCTACCCGCCACCGACGTCGGTGCGGTCAGCAATGCCTTGGCCACCGACTTCGCCTCGGTGTGCACGATGGCATGTTCCAGTGCCGTGCGATTTTCACCGGCGAATGGCATGACCCCTGTGATCAACTCAAACGCCAACACCCCCAGCGAGAACACATCGGCAGCCACCCCTGTGGCCTCGCCGGTGATTTGCTCTGGCGCGCAGTAGCCCAAGGTGAATCCACGTCCGGTGATATGGGTTAAAGCAGTCGCTTCGCCAGGCTCTATATCGTCCAACAGCTTGGCAATGCCAAAGTCCAGCAAGGCCGGCTCGCCTGCGCGGCTCACCATCACATTGGACGGTTTGATATCGCGATGCACGATGAGTTGGCCGTGCGCGTACTCGGTGGCCCGGCATACCTTGAGAAGCAGATCAATACGTTGCACCAACTGCGGTGAGTTGCCACCCGCCCAGTCGGTAATCGGCATGCCGTCGATGTACTCCATCACGAGGTAGGGTTCACCGTGGTGGGCGCCGGCATCCAGCAGTCGTGCGATGCCGGGATGGGTCAGGCGGGCCAACAGGCGGCGCTCCCGCAGGAAGCGATCGACCAACTCGGTTTTGCCCAGTCCGGTGCGCAAGAACTTGATGGCGGCATGGCCCTCAAAATTTCCATCGAGCCGCGCGGCCAACCACACCGCGCCCATACCGCCTTCGCCAATCTTGCGTTCCAGCTGCCAGGGACCGACCAGATCTCCGGCGCCGATTGGGGCGCTCACCTCGGGTGCGGCCGCCAGATCCACCTGGGCGTCAAATTCACGGGCACTGATACCCACCAGACTGGGGGACTGGTCTGGGAAGGTGGAGGTCTGATCCAAGGCATTCAAAAGGTTCTGCACTGCGGCCACATGCTCAGGCTCGCTGATTTGCAACGCCAAAAACCAGGCAGCACGGTCAGGTAGAGCCAAGTCAGCCACCGCGTCAAACAGGGCGAACCGGCGCTTTAAATCAGTGGGATTGACGGTCATGGAGGCTGTGTGTTTTTCGTAGGCTAACCCAAACAGGCGGGATACCTTAAGTGGTAAGACGCAAATCGGCCCAGAAGTACGACAGATGCCACAGGTGTTGTCTATTTTTTAGTGTTGTGGCGCAATGGACGCCCGCGCTACGTCTTATTGATGCAGACAGCACTGTAAACCCTGCACCTCCACGACGACTTATTCCACCCAAGGAGCACCATGTACATACCACTCATTCCCCGCAGCGCTGGCGCACTGGCACTGACACTCATGGCTTTTGGCCTGGGGTTCCCGCTGGCGGCAACGGCAGATACCCCGCAGCGCCTAAGCGCCACAGTAGACGGCAAATTATTTGAGAGTGACGACGATGGCATCATGTATTTGATGCCCACCAAGGGGGTGCTCAACCTGATAGCCAGTACCAAAGGTGCCAGTGCCTACCCGCCACCTAAAACGCCGGTGGACAAGCTGTCCATCAACTGCAGCAACTTTGATGGCAAGCCCGTGAAGTTTATCTTTGCCAAATCAGGCAGCCGCAGTTGCGAAATCAGCTTCACGCAAGGTGTGAGCCAAAAACCCTTTGGCGAACCGGTTGCTGAGTACCGGATGGTTGATGGTAAAAACCAGTTGGAGATCACCTCAGTCAACGGCAAAGTCATAGAGGGCACTTTCAGCTTCGAGTTTATGAACGTCAAAACGAAAGCCAAGATGGTTATCACGGACGGCAAGTTCAAAGCCGAAGACCGCCAGCTGTAACGCTTAGTTACAGACCCTGATCCGGGGTCTCATTCGCTGTGCCTTAAACTGCCTCGCTAAAGCGCCCAAGCGCCCACAGCGAGGACACCAGCTTTGACACCAACGGATTCCGCCGAACAGATTGCACAATTGCTGCAAGACATACGCACCGGTGACGAGAGTGCTGCGGCACGGCTGTATGCCTTGCTCTATCCCGAAATCAAACGCCTGGCCCGCTCGCGCCTGTATGCCGTAGGTGGCGTTACCAGCCTGAACACGACCGGACTAGTGAATGAAGGCTTTTTGCGCATGGTTGAGCGCGTGGGCATGGCCGGTGAATCACGGGCGCAGTTTTTTGCCTACGTGGGCAAAGTGCTGCGTTCGGTAGTGCTAGACCACCTGCGTGCCAGCCAGGCCGAAAAACGCGGTGGTGACTTGGTTCAGGTCACGTTGTCCCAAGCAGAGTCGATTGCTGCGGATGGACGCGACAATTGGTTTCTGCTGGACTCGGCATTGGAACAACTGCGCACATTGGACCATGCGTTGTATGAGCTGGTGGAACTGCGTTACTTTGCAGGCCTGACGGTGGCCGACATCGCCAAACTGTTGGGCGTATCCACCCGCACGGTGGACCGCGATTGGGTCAAGGCCAAGACCTGGCTGGAAGGTCTGATTGAGGTTGCTGACTAGGCGACCCCAATGCTCTGGCATCAGTCTGGGCGCAATTACTTCGTACAGTCACCCAGCCGCTTGGCACTTAGCGCGGTATGCACCACGGTGCCCTTCATATCGCTGCCTTCATCAAACTGCGTCACGCGCATGTCCATGTTGAATGTGTCATCGGTTACCGTACCCTTTCCCTCACCACTCATTTTTGGTTTGGTGCAGGCGTATTTCATGGAGATGTTGTTGCCCTTGCGTTTGACCTCCGGCGGGGTGCAGCCTTCCATGCCTTGCTGGTTAACGTAGGCGCTGTTGGTGTCCACATCTTTTTGCGTCACGCATTGCTTAAAGTTCACCGGGATTTTCATGCCAAATACTTCCGTCACGGTGGCGTATTCGTACTGGCCGGGCTTGAGGTTTTGCGCGCTGGCAGAGGCCAAGCCCATAAGGGCCAGACCGGCAAAGCAGGCGACTTTTTTTAGGGTGATAGTCATAGTACGTACTTTGAGGTATTTCACGAGGGTGAATTGACGGTGCTTATGTCGCAGGATTTGAAGATAAACGGCCCATCGCTGGCGAGGGCGACGTAACTCGCATTACTCTCTAAGCTGATGGGTACCAAAATCTGTTGTACGCCGGGTGATACCGAGAGAGTTTGGCCGCTGGTGGATGCGGTTGCCCCCACCAATGCCTTCATCTTTTTGGTTGGCATGTCCGAGGTGATTCCCACGACGAAATTCATGAGGTAAAACCCCGTCTGTTTGCCGTTACGCTTGAAGTCGCACAGCACACCTGCTGCCACCCCGCCAAATTTTGGCTCGGGGTTGCTGGGGTGGATGTAAACCGTTCCCTTGTCAAAATCGATCCCTGCACCTCTGAACGATAGGAAGCCCAAGGTCGCCTTTGGGTTCGCCAGTGTCAGCGATACCCCTGCATCCATGTCAGGGGCCTTGGCCGTTGCTTCCAGCGCTGTTTTTTTTGCCATTTCTGTCTCCAAATGATGATCATGATTTATGGACCTGATGGATGCCAAAAGTGACATTCACCCTATAAGACGCAATTCGCGCAGAGAACACGACACGCTGCGCAATGAGTCGTCAGCGCTTGTGAAATTGGCTACCCAGGTTGCCCGGCACGGTGAGCGAGGTGTTGCCCAAGCTTCCGGGCGGATGTGGCCGGACCGTTCCGGTTTCTGAAGCGGGGCTGCTATCGGACTTGCTGTAGACCTGCGCCTGTTCGGTCTGGCGGCAGGTTTTGAGTTTGCCGCTATCCACCTGTAACTTGCAGGCATTGAAATCCGCCACATTGCTGCACAACATCTCGTCGGCTCGGCCTAGAAAGCGCTTGCAACTAGCGAGTTGTGGCGTTTGCAAGTCCAAGGCCACAGCGGGTGCTGTGGGTGCAGTTAGTTTGGTACCGAGTGAACCTCCCAGTAACATACCTCCCGCCGCAGGTGGCAGCGTTACCAGCGCACCGCTGCCCATCGCAGACTGTTTGAAATGCACACTCAACAAGGCGGCGAATCGTGGCTCCAGAGCTTTCTCAAGCGCTACTCCGGCGTTGTAAGAGCTGCTTATTGTGATCAGCTTCTCAATGGCTTCATCGCGTAGTTGCTGGAATTGCTGCAACGCCTCGCCCCGCTGCTTTTCTACATCTTTGGCCGATGCGGCTGGGTCTTTACTTGGTAGAGCCAGTACACGCTTGGCCTCAGCGTCCAGATGCTCATCCAACTTGCCCTTGGCAGCAGATATTCTGTAAAGCACGCCATAAGCTTTGGCACAGCCCTTTTGAATACTCATGGGACCAGCAACGTCGCCATGTTCGTCGGGTGGACCACTGGTTTTGCCGCACGCCTGGTACATGTGCGTGATATCGGTACCGCAGCGGATGTCTGAGCACTCGGCTTTAAGTTTGGTAATGGCAGCCAGTGCCTCTGCAGAATTCTTCGGCTGCAACTCTGCACCGGTTCTCTTGGCTGCGTCTTCTTCTTTCTTTTTTTGTTCTTCTGACTTTATATTTGTCATCACGACTTTGGTTACGCCATAGTCCATAAACGATGTGATTTTCTGAGCGATCAGCACATTCGCTTGCTTTAGTAGTGGGCGATTGGTCGCGTAGAAGATGCTGCCTACCGTATCGGTCGGTTGGGCATTCGCCGCCATCGTCTGAATTTTTTGAATATATTTTTGCGGGTCAGTCAACGCTGTGGGGGTGTAGGAATAGAAGTCGTCAAACTGCCCCATGCTTTTAGGCTCAGTTACTGTTTGGTTGAAACCATATACATCACGCAGCACGGTAGACACGCAGGAATAGTGCGCAGCACTAAGCAGCGCCAATGTCTTATAGCGCTTGAAAAGTCCATCCGTAGCCCCACCCATGTACTTTTCAGGCGGTACTGATTTGACCGCTTGGGTCACCGCCTTGGCACAGATACGCACTAGCGGGTCACCTCGTTTCCAGCTTGGCAAATCCAGCGCATCACCATTGCGTGGCAGCAGCCAACCCAACTGCGACTTCATCAGCTTGGTAGCAGCGAGGGTTGGGTCTGCAGCCAGGCCCTTGACCAATCAAACTTGGTCTTGCAAGACTGCCCACTTGGCAAATTCTTGGTTGTACGAGTCGCGGAAACTATTGCAGGTCTTCTCTGCATTACCAGGTTTCATGCGGTATGCATCAAAATAGTCCCGACACGTCGCCGTCACCCCATCTATGTAGCCACCCTGGCGCATGAGCGCATTGTGCAGCTGCGAATAGGGTGACATCAACGCCACCCAATATTTGTACTCAGCCTCTTTTCGGTTGGCAAAGTAGATGCGGTAGTAGGTTTCTTGAGGCATGTGCTCACCTTGGTAAATGGACTCCAAAGTGTTCTCAACAGTCTTTGCACCTGTCTCGATACCGACCAACCCACCTTTGACCAAGTCCGTCACCAAGCCGCCGCATTGTTGCGCGCCGCTGCCCACCGCATTCATGACTTTTTTAATCGTTTCCGGGCCTCCAATGTCTGCCACCGCACAGCCGCATGAGAGCGCTCCCGTCACAGTGCTCATGCCTGGTACGCTACTAAGCGCAGTGCTCGCTCCGCCATCAACAATGTCTTCCAGCATATCGGTGCCCTTGGCTCCCAGAAGTGTTGGCAGGCCAGGCACCTTCAGCAAAGCATCGGCAATGAGACCACTGGCCTTGCCGTTGATAAACCCCTTGCATTGCCCGATATCTTTCGGTATCACGTTTTTTTGCTGTAAGGCAATCACCGTCACCGAGCTAACAATGGTGGCAGGGTCCACCGCCATGACACGGCCCACGCATGGTGGGTCGTCTACAGCCAACTGCAATACTTTTTCGCCAGACGATACGGCCACTGCCGCTGCCTTGAACGGTGCCGCCAAGCAGCCGGCTGCGTTCTTTACCACTTGGCGTGTGCGGGCGCTGAGGCAAACAGCAGCGGTGCCAGAAGACCCAAAAGCACCGTACGCAAGGACAAATCGTTCCTGTCTATCACTGCAATTCCCCTGTCAATTCGCTGATACCTCATAAGAAGCAAAGCTGAACGCGTTTGCGACATTCGTGCGTGTGATTTATTTTTCATGAAGATGTCGCAGTCTTCGCGCCAACTGCGTCTTAGTTGGTAAGAAAGCCCCAATGCGGGCTGTGGCCCCAACGCAAACCAGGAGCTTTTATGTCCCGAAAAATCGTCTCGCGTCCGCAGGCCCTCTGCTGCGCACTGCTGGCTTTTATCTGCTTGTGCGCAGGTTCTGCACATGCCGAGGGCAGTGACCCAGTCTCTGACCGTTCTTCCACCACCCAGAAGCTGCAAGGTCTAGCCATCGTTGCGTTGGCTGCACGGCCCATGGTGACGGTCTATGAGGTCACGTCCAACGTGTCAGAGATTGAAGCCCGCGCGGCCACTGCGATGTTCACCACGGCGCTCATAAAGAGCAAACAGTTCCGGGTGATGGAGCGCAGCAAAATCGCGAACGGCGTCGCCCGGGAGCGTGAGATGAACCAGACCGGCGTGTCCAGCGGCAACAGTGCCACCAAGCAGATCAAAGGCGCCAATGTGATCTTTGAGGCCACCATTTCCGAAGCCACTGCCTCAAAGTCTAGCAGCTCTGGTGGTTTTTCGATCGGCGGCATGCAGTTGGGCGGGGGTAGTACCGCAGACGAAGTGGGTATGGATGTTCGCGTGCTGTCGGTAGGCAGTGGTGAGGTGTTGGACGCCATCAATGTGCGCAAGGAGGTGGCCAGCACACAAAGTAGCGTTAGCGGCATTGGCAGCCTGCTGGGCACAATGGCCGCCAACAGCGGCCAGGATCTGCACGGCATGAACCCGGACGCCAACTTTCAATCAGCCCACAAGGAGGGCATGGACCGCGCCGTGCGGGCGGTAATGGAGCAGGCAATTTTTGAGCTGGCGCAGCGTGCCGGTGAATGGGTGGATGACTAACATGCTACTGGGCAGCAACCTGCGCCGCTGCATTCCGTGCATGGTCCTGCTGGCGGTGCTGAACCATTGGTGTGCACAGGCGGCAGACGATGAGGCGCTACAAGAGCCCCTAAGTCGCGAAGGCCCTGCACCCTACCGCCTACCCGGCCATGACCGTCTCGTTTTCACAGCTCCGCCAAGCCAGTTGTTTGAACCGTGGCTTTGTGCGTGGCCGGCTACCAGTGGGAATCCTTGGGCCGTTGTACCCTGCCGCCCCTACGACCACCCTGAGAGAAACCCATACACTGGTTATCCCAATGATCTTCTGCAAGATCCGTTTGCCCGACTGCACTACCTGTCACAACCATACTCCTTGCGTCCACCCCAACCGCGTGGTGAATCCGTGCCGGGCGCGCCACCGTCGCAGTTGCCCAATGGCCGAAGCCTTCCCTTAGGCCCTGACTATCCTTCTCCCCAACTTCTATTAAGGTGAATACCATGACTTTTCAACACCGCTTGCTCCTTCCTTCCACCCGACTTTTGATCGGCGCTTTTCTGCTGTGCGCCAGCGCACTGGCCCAAGCCGCCAACCCGATGCCAACCAAAGACTTAAAGGGTCTGACCGACCCCGATGGCCTGAAACGCTACACCGGCTCGATATTGACCTACCGCGACGACGCAGCCTATGACGAATTGAAATTCCCCATGGGCAAGGTCATTTCCAAAGACGATCAAGCCGTTGCCGCGCGCAGTCTGGATCGCTCCGGCCAGCGCACCATGCTGCAATACTTGACCCCGGCGGGCAAGTCTGCACTGGAAGTGGTGCGCAACTACCAGCAGGACCTGAAGGCTGCGGGCTACAAGTCCACATTTGAATGCGCGGGCGAAGCCTGTGGTGCCGCAGACTGGATAAGCCGGGGCTACTTTGTATCCACCCTGGTGTCTGGTGCGTACTGGAGCAATATTGGTGACAACAGCCCCGCAGCCTGTAGTGGTGGTGCCAATGTTGGGGACTTCCGCTACGTGCTGCTGGATAACCCCGCTACTGGTTCCACCGTTGCCGTGGCAGCCTGGCGCCCAGGCATTCTCTCGGCCTACTGCGATGAGCCCGAGTACCAAAAGCGCACCAGCGTTGTGGTAGTCAAGGTGGATGCCAAGGCGCGCGAACAAGCCATGGAAACGCTGTCCGCCAGCGAAATGGGCAAGAGCCTGGATTCGAGCGGCAAAGTTGCCGTGTACGGCATTCTGTTTGATACCAACAAGGCCGACATCAAGCCCGAGAGCCGCGCGTCGCTGGATCAAATTGGCGCACTACTGAAACAACAAACGGGCCTCAAGCTGCATGTCGTGGGTCACACCGACAACGTGGGCACTTTGCCTGCCAACATGGACCTTAGTAAACGCCGGGCTGAAGCCGTGGTGGGCGATCTGGCCAGCAGCTACGGCATCGCCCGCAACCGCCTCACTGGCAATGGCGTGGCCAGCCTGGCCCCCGTAGCCAGCAATAGGGATGAGGCGGGCAGGGCCAAGAACCGCCGCGTGGAGCTGGTGCTGCAATAACCAAACACCAGGAGACGACTATGAACTTACTTCGCTTCACCCCCAAGCTCGCAGCCAGCATGCTGGTAGTTACTGGACTGCTGGCCAGCCACGCCCATGCGCAGTTGCCGGGAGGATCACAAAGTCAGCTGCGGCCACCCAGTGGGGGAAAAATCATGCCCCAAGTTAGTGCGGTGCCACCAGCCAACAATACATCACTTGCGGCTCAAGTGAATACACCCAAAGTGCACACCCCTGTGAAAGTGGAGTTGCCGTTGACTGAATTTGGCACCCCGGTTGTGCGCACTGAAGTGCAGAAACAAATTACCCTTCGCAAGGTCTATGACAACGACCCAGCGAACACAGGTAAGACTACGGAGTTGCCCAGTATCCGGCTATCAGGAAGTCAATCAGCTGATTTTTCGGCAACTCCACCCAATTGCCATTTGGGCATGGAGAGCGGGAAGATGGTTGTACAAGGACTTCCGATGACGACACCGCCAGCCTACGTCTTCACTTGCACCAGTACCGTCACGTTTCGACCCAGCGCCGAAGGTGCTCGCTCTGCACTACTAGAGGCGCTATTTGCTGATGGTGACAGGTTTAGTGCCGTGCTGAAAGGCACTGGCCGATCCCCAACAGTATCTCTTTCAGAACATGCCGCACCAAAGGGTGCTGTGGCCAGAGTACGTCAGTAAAGCCCCTGCGCTGACATGCCTGGCAAATGTGAACAGCAGCGAACTTTTCTGAATTGTTGTCAACGGTGACGAAGCCAGCAGGGCCAAGGACCGTCGCGTAGAGCTGGTGCTTCAATAAAGCGCTATAGATCTAATAGCTGCATGTGTAATTTTGACGAGGGCTAGAGCCAATTACTTTGCATAAAACTGCGTCTACATCGCCTTGAACAGGTGCACGTAGGCGCGGCTTACCGGCAGCTCGTTGGCGTGGCCTTTGATACGCACAAACAGGCGGCTGGCTTCGTCACGGCGCGTGCCTTCCAGATGATGCAGATTGACGATGGTGGAGCGGTGTACCTGCCAGTACTGCGTTGGGTCCAGTTGTGCGGCCAGCTCGGCAATGGGGGTACGGATCAGGTACTCGGCTTGGGCGGTTTGCACACAGGTGTACTTTTCGTCCGAGTGAAAGAACAAGATATCGTGCACCGCCACTTGGCTGGTGTAGTCGCCCCGGCTGGCGCGAATCCAGCGCAGTGGTTCTGTCGCGATTGCATTTTTGGGCAGCAGCTTCTTTAGTACGGCCAGTAGTTTGGGGTCGGCCATGTCTACACCTGCCTCAGCCGGCGCGGCCAGCGCGCGCTGCACCCGTTCCATGGTGCGCTGTAGGCGGTCCAGCTTCACGGGTTTGAGCACATAGTCCACCGCCTCCTGATCAAAAGCCTCTACAGCGTATTCGTCAAAAGCCGTGACAAACACCACCCGCGTGTGCCCTTCAATGCCTTGGGCCACTTCCAGGCCGGTTAGGCCGGGCATCTGAATGTCCAGAAAGGCTATATCGGGCTTGAGCTCGGCAATGCGTTGGGCGGCTTCCAGGCCATTGCGGGCTACGGCCACGATGGTCAGTTCGGGCCACTGGGCCAGCTGGGCCTGCAAGGCACGCACCAAGTGGGGTTCATCGTCAGCAATCAGCACAGTGGTCATGGGGTCTATCCGGCATGGAGCGGGCGGTAGGGCAATCGCATGGTGGCACGCATGCCGGGGTTGGCGTCAGTCAAGGTCAAGGAAGCCGTGTCACCGTACTGTGCCTGTAGGCGTTCCCGCACATTGGCCAACGCCATGCCAGAGCCTGGGCGACGACGGGTACTGTCTGGCCCCATGCCATTGTCCAGTACCTCTAACACCAGGGTGTTTGCATCGATCGTGGCCGATATATGGACGCTGCCACCTTCTACTTTGGGCTCCAGGCCGTGGTGCAAGGCGTTTTCTACCAAAGGCTGCAGCAGAAAAGGAGGCATGGTCACGTCTCGCAGATGCGGGTCGTAGTGCACGGAATACTGTAGGCGGTCTTCCATGCGGGTCTTCATCAGCTCCAAATAGTGTCCAACCAGGTCCAGCTCGCCACCCAGCGTGGCGTCCAAGCGCCGCAGGTTGCCCAATGAGGCACGCAGGTAGTCGGTAAAGGACTCCAGCATCACCTTGGCGCGGGGCACATCGTCGTCCATCAGCGACGACACATTGGCCAAGGTGTTGAACAGGAAATGTGGTTCGATCTGCCCTTGCAATAAACGCAGTTGCGCTTCAGCAGCACGTTTTTCGGCTTGAAGTCGGCGCGCACCAACCCTGAATATCCAATAGAACACCAGGCTGATCAGGAACGCTAACAACAAAGCCTGCAACAGGCTCCCTGCCAAAGCGTTGGAGCTATCAAGTAGACGCGAGGAATTGGTTTCATAGCCCATCACCGCAGCACCCAAAGGCCAGCCTATGGCCAACCCCAAATTGGGAATGCCAATGAAGTATGCCAAGCGTCTCCAGCCACTGAGCTTGCGTATGCCTTCGGTACCCAGCCAGTGGTGGCCCAACACAAACAGCCCGCGAATGGTGAAACCGATAAACAGGGCGATGATGAGGTTAATCTTGTACCCTTGCCACCAGCTGGCCCAGTTGCGCCAGGCACCATCGTCCTGTGCAGCCATTGCAAAACCCATGACGGTGAAAGCGACCGCGCAGGCGCCCGAGAAAAGAAAGGTCCAGACCACAGACAACCATTGCGGCCCCACGGGATGGGGGTCGCTGCCCCACCAGGAACGCCATGACTGCCGCAAGGTGTAAGTGTTCAGTGTGTTCATGGCGCCGAGTTTAGGGCGTCTCAAACGCACTGTCAGTCTGCCTATGACGAATCGACAGACTGTGCGACGAACCGACAGCGTTGAGCTGGTGTTTCAGTAAAACGCTATAAATTCAATAGCTATTTACGTAACGTTGACGAGGGCTAGCGGCCAATTCCGTTAGATAACTCCCTGCGCCAGCATGGCATCAGCTACCTTGACGAAGCCGGCTACGTTGGCGCCGTCGATGTAGCTGACCGTGCCATCCGCGCGGGTGCCGTGCTTCAGGCAGGCGGCGTGGATGCCTTGCATGATGATCAGCAAGCGGTTGTCCACCTCTTCGGCGGTCCAGTTCAGGCGCATCGCGTTTTGGCTCATCTCCAGACCCGACGTGGCCACACCACCTGCGTTGCTGGCTTTGCCCGGTGCGTACAGTACGCCGGCGGCTTCAAATGCCTTGGCTGCTTCGATGGTCGACGGCATGTTCGCGCCTTCGGCCACGCACAGCACTCCATTCTTGATAAGGGTAGCGGCGTCATTTACATTCAATTCATTCTGCGTGGCACAGGGCAGGGCGATATCCACTGGCACATGCCAAGGAGTCTTGCCTGCCTGGAACGGTACCCCCGTGCGCTGCGCGTAATCGCTGAGGCGGCCGTAGAGGTGGTTCTTTACGTCCATCAACGTAATGAGCTTTTCGGTGGTGAAACCGTCTTCATCGACGATGGTCCCACTGGAATCAGACACCGTGACCACCTTGGCGCCCAGTGCCATGGCTTTTTCGACGGCATATTGAGCGACGTTGCCTGAGCCGGAAACCGATACGCGCAAGTTCTCGAACGTCTTGCGACGGGTTTTGAGCATTTCGGCAGCGAAGTAGACCGTACCGTAGCCTGTGGCCTCGGGGCGGATCAGCGAGCCGCCGAATGACAGACCTTTACCCGTGAATACGCAGTCGGCACGGTTGCTGAGCTTCTTGTACATGCCTGCAATAAAGCCCACCTCCCGTCCGCCCACGCCAATGTCACCGGCCGGGACGTCGGTGTCCGCACCGATGTGGCGGAACAGTTCACTGGCAAAGGCCTGGCAGAAGCGCATGACTTCGCCGGGGCTCTTGCCTTTGGGGTCGAAGTCAGAGCCGCCTTTGCCGCCGCCCATGGGCAGGGTGGTCAGCGCGTTCTTGAAGGTCTGCTCGAACGCCAGGAACTTGAGAACCGAGAGGTTGACGGATGGGTGAAAGCGCAGGCCGCCTTTGTAGGGGCCAATGGCCATGCTATGTTGAATGCGGTAGCCCCGGTTGACCCGCACAGTACCGTGGTCGTCGGTCCACGACACGCGGAACATGATGACGCGCTCGGGCTCCACCAGACGCTCCAGCAGGCTGTGTTCGGCGTACTTGGGGTGTTTTTCAATGAACGGCCACAGGCTTTCCATCACTTCGGTGACCGCTTGAAGAAACTCAGGCTGACCGGGGTTGCGTTGCGCTACCTGTTCCAGGAAGCTGCCGAGGGACTCGTACATCATATTCAGAGGACTTTCTTGGTGAAAATGCGGGCAATGCGGCGCCGCAGCATAACATTATGCATGATGCTTATAAGTACCAATGGTCGAACGCATGGATCATTGAGCCACGTCAATCATTGGCTGCGCAACGCGGTGTTATGCGATTTATTCGAAAAAGTTCGCGGAGCTTTGCCCATAGCCAACTTGAACATGGCAGAAAAGGCACTGTCGCTTGCGTAGCCGCTGGCGGCAGCAACCTGGCTGATCGGCATGCCGCGCGCGAGCAGGGGCAGGGCGTGTGCCAAGATGGCTTGTTGGCGCCATTGTTGGAAATTGGTACCCAGTTCGTCCCGAAACAATCGCGCCACCGTGCGTTCGCTGGCACCGATAGGGGTCACCCAGTCTCGCAAATGGGTCTTGTCCGCCGGGTTGCGCAACACGGCCTCGCACAGGGCGCGCAGGCGCTTGTCGCCATGCTCGGGGTGCGGCATGGGCACGCCCAGCGCTTGCGTAGTGGCTCGGGCCATTTCGTCGGCGGACAGTGCCATGATGGCGTCGTCGCGGGCGCCGGGGACCGAGTCTTCCAGCGCGTGCACCAGCTCGCGCAACAATTTGCTGACCACCAGCACCTTGCAATCGGTCCAATCCTTTGGGGTCACGCAAGGGTCCAAATCCACAGTACGCAATTCCGCCGTTTCCAGCACCACCACATGGTGCTGCACCTGGGGTGGAATCCACACTGCACGGGTGGACGGCACGATGTAGGTGGTCTGGCGCTCCTCTTGAGTCACTGTCACTTGCATCAGGCCACTGGCGCAAAAGGTGAACTGTGACCAGGGGTGCTGGTGTGGGGCGATGTGGGCGTCCATTGCCAGCGAACGGGCACGGCTGCGTACCGGGCGCTGCGGTGTGGGAGCGCGGTTGGCTGAGTTGTCAAACCCCACGGTGGTGAGCTGGACTTTGCGTTTGCTGGTTGACATGCTGGGAGGAAGTGGCACTGGTGTGCAACTGAGTTGGCGGAATTTCGACGATTATTGTCTTTTTGTCATATTCCGGCTTTTGAGCTTGGCTTTTACCATTGCCCTCATGACTGCTACCACTCTCGACTCCACCGCCGCATCCGTCCCGCTGCAACAGGATGCCACGGTGATTGGATTGGTAGGGTTGGCCCACGCCAGCTCCCACTTTGCCCACTTGTTGTTGCCGTTGCTGTTTCCTGTTTTTATGAAGGAATTTGGTCTGAACTTTTCGGAGTTGGGACTTTTGATGACCACCTTCTTCGTGGTTTCCGGTGTGGGCCAGGCTTGTGCGGGCTTTGTGGTGGACCGGCTCGGCGCCCGGCCTTTGTTGTTTGTGGCCATGGGCATTTTTATTGCTGCCTGCATAGGGGCCTCGTTGGTCACCGGGTATGTAGGGCTGATTTTGGTGGCGGCTCTGGCTGGGCTCGGCAACGCAACCTTCCACCCGGTGGACTTCACCATTCTTAACCAGCGGGTATCGGCGCAGCGCCTGGGCTATGCCTTCAGTGCCCATGGGCTTACGGGTAACCTGGGTTGGGCGGCAGCGCCGGTGTTTTTTGCAGGATTGGGCGCGAGCATTGGGTGGCGTAATGCCTATGTGGCCGCCGCGCTGATGTATGCCTTGATACTGGTCGTGCTGGTGTTGCAGCGGGACAAACTCAGTACCCACGTGGTTCGACACGACCCACAGGCCCATGCCAACGGCAAGGCCGAGCACGACCTGGCCTTCATGAAGTTGCCTGTGGTGTGGTGGTGCTTTGGTTTCTTTTTGCTCTCCACCATGACATTGGCGGTGGTGCAGAGTTTTGCCGTATCCATCCTCAAGGCCATGCACGGCATCAGCTTCGAGGCGGCCACCTACACCATTACAGCTTATATGCTGTGCGGCGCCACGGGTATGTTTGTGGGGGGTTTTATCGCGGCCCGTACCATTAACAGTGACCGCGTCGTGGCCATTGCCATGGCAGTTGGCGCTGTCCTGCTGGCTTTGTGCGGCACGGGCTTGCTGAATGCGCAGGCCACCATGGTGATATTGGCTGCCACAGGTTTTGCCGTTGGCATAGGCGGGCCGTCACGCGACATGATGATCAAGAAGGCCACGCCCAAGGGCGCTACCGGGCGTGTTTATGGGCTGGTTTACTCGGGTCTGGACACTGGTTTTGCAATTTCCCCTATCATTTTTGGAATGTTCATGGACCGTGGCTGGTACGGAGCCACCTTGTTGGGCGCCGCATTGGTGCTGTTGCTGAGCGTGGGAGCAGCCTTGGGTGTGGGGGTCCGTACGGTGAAGGCACATTGACCTGGTTGGGAGCGACAACCCAATCGCTGGCATGATGGAGGGCTTTTCGTCCGCCTATTTTTGATATTTCATGACCGACTCCGTGACCCCTATTGCCGAAACTGTAGAAGAAACTATAGAAATTTCCGTGTCCGATGCCAGCTCTGCCACGCCGGAAACACCGACTTCTGCTAAAGCCCAACGGCCCACTAAACCGGATGTCTTTCCTGTTTTGGAAAAATTGGCAACCCTTTATCCTCAACATTTTGGTGCTGAATTTTTGCCGCTCAAACGCGGTATTTTTCAGGACCTGATGGAGGCTCATCCCGATACGCTGGATCAGGCTGGTCTGAAAGCCGCACTGGCCTTTCACACCCGCTCTACCCGCTATCTAACGGTGGTGGCCTCTGGCCAGCAGCGCCACGACCTGCAAGGCCAGCCCGTGGAGCCCATGGCGCCCGAGCATGTGCACCATGCACTGCTGGAAGTATTTCGGCGTCGCCAGACACGCAGCAAAGAAGACCTGCGGCCCAAGCTGCTTGGGCGCATTGTGCAGGCGCAGGAAGCCTCGGGCCTGTCTCCGCTGGCCTATGCGGACCTGGTGCGCGGCCGGGATGAAGCTGCCAACGCGGTGTTGGACGAGGCCATGCTGGAGTCTCAAGCCCGCGATGCCAAGACCGAAGCCCTGCTGCGTGCGTTTGAGGCCAGTGGCAAATCGGTGGAAGAGTTTGCTGACATGTACGGCATGGAGCCGCGCGCCGTGCGCCGTATGCTGCCGCGCAAGCCAGCGGCAGCTGCCTGAGCGCCGTGCTGCAGGTTAGAGGGTTGGGCTTTGCCTATCCCAAACAGAATGCTTTATTTACCGATTGGTCACTGGACATTGCGCCCGGCGTGACTTGGATTGGCGGTGACGAAAGCACCGGCAAGACTACGCTGTTGCGGTTGCTGGCAGGTGATCTGGTGCCCCAAACAGGCAGTTTGAGCCTGACCGATGGAAGCACCTTGGCAGCGCAATCCGCTGCCTACCAAAGCCAGGTCGCCTGGGTGGACCCACGCACCCAGGCCTTTGATGCGATCACTCCCAACACTTTCTGGAGCACGCTGCAATCCCAATACCCCGCATGGGATGCTGCGCTGCTGGCAGAACTGATAGATGGCCTGGCGCTAGGGCCGCATGTGGGCAAGGCCTTGTACATGCTGTCCACTGGCACCAAGCGTAAGGTCTATCTTGCGGGTGCTCTGGCTAGCAGTGCAGCAGTCACGTTGTTGGACGAACCGTTTGCCGCGTTAGACAAAACGTCCAGTGATCTGTTGCTGGAGTTGCTGAAAGAAGCCGCTACGCACCCCAGCCGGGCGTGGGTCGTGGCGGACTATGTGGCGCCACGTGGAGTGAGGTTGGCGGCTCAGATCCAACTTGGCCCGTGATCCGATAGCTCGGTTGGCGCTCTACTCCGCGTCCGGCTGCACCTGCGGCGCCGCATTTTGAAACGCCGGCAGGGCCAGGCAAGCTTCTTCTATGCGGAGAATGGTGGGGAATGCTTCCAGTGGAGTCTGGAAACGGCGCGAGTTGGCAATCTGCGGAATCAGGCAGCAGTCGGCCAGGCCCGGTGTGTCGCCGTGGCAGAACACCCCGGTGGCGCTGTTGTTGGCCAAAATCGCCTCGATTGCGGTAAACCCTAGCGTGATCCAGTGGCGATACCAGGTGGCGCGGGTGGCCTCATCCAGCTTTAAATCGTGTTCCAGGTATTGCAGCACCCGCAGATTGTTGAGTGGGTGGATCTCGCAGGCTATGGCTTGCGCCAGTGCCCGCACCCGTGCCCGGCCCAATGCGTCGCGCGGCATTAGGGGCTGGTCAGGATGGGTTTCGTCGAGGTATTCCATGATGGCCATTGACTGGGTCACCGCATGGCCGTCGTCTATCAGTGCCGGCACCAGTTTGGCCGGGTTGATGTGTTGATAGGCTGGTGCATGTTGGGCGCCACCGTCTTTGAGCAGGTGCACTGGCACCGATTCAAACGGTAGCCCCTTGAGGTGCAACGCAATGCGCACCCGGTACGAGGCCGAACTGCGAAAGTAGGTGTAAAGCTGCAGCATGCGATGGTTATCCATTACTCACTAACGCGGGCCGGCAGCACGGTGCCACGAACCTCACCAAAGCCAATGCGTGCGGCGCCCGGCGCGGTGCAGGTACCGCGGAAGACCACCGTGTCGCCATCTTCCAAAAAAGTGCGAATTTCACCTGTGGGCAGCGTCAGGGGCTGTTTGCCGCCCAGGGACAGTTCAATCAGCGAACCCGCTTCCTCCGGTGCGGGGCCAGACTGCGTGCCGCTGCCCAACAGGTCGCCGCTTTGCAGGTTGCAGCCACCGACTGTGTGGTGCGCCACCATTTGCGAGACCGACCAGTAGGCATCGCGAAAGTTACTGTGTGAGAGGCGATGCTCTGGCAGGCCCTTGTGCCGCATGGCCGCGCTTTGTAGATACGCCTCCAGCTCAATGCCAATGGCGCCCTGTTGGCGCAGTTCGTTGCTGTCCAGATAGGGCAGGGGCTGTGGGTCGTCCTCCGGGCGGGTCCAGGGCTGGCGAAATGGTGCCAGTGCCTCCAGGGTCACCACCCACGGTGACACCGTGCTGGCAAAGTTTTTGGACAAAAACGGCCCCAGTGGCTGGTATTCCCAACCCTGCACATCGCGCGCAGACCAGTCGTTGAACAGGCACAGGCCAAACACATGCTCCTCTGCCTGTTCCATGGCAATGGGCTCACCTTGGGCGTTGCCAGCACCCAAGAAAATGCCCACTTCCAGCTCATAGTCCAAGCGTGCACTGGGCGCCAGTACTGGGGCGGTGGCACCGGGGCGCATCACCTGGCTCAAGGGGCGGCGAACGCCCTGACCCGAAATGCCAATGCTGCTGGAACGGCCGTGGTACCCAATAGGAACCCATTTGTAGTTGGGGAGCAGCGGGTTGTCTGGGCGCATCAGTTTGCCGACATTGGTGGCGTGGTGCACCGAGGTATAGAAATCGGTGTAGTCGCCAATGCGGGCAGGCACGTCAAATTCGGCTTGGGCTTGTGGCAATAAGCAGGTGCTCAGCACGGCTTGGTCTGGCGAACCCGTCCGCAGGGCGCGTGACAGGGCCAACCGCAGCGCAGACCAGGCCTTGGGGCCCAAGTCCATGAAGGTGTTGAGGCTCGGTGCGCAGCAGGCATGCACACCCGCCAGGGCCTCACCATTGAACACGCTCGTAGCGCGGGCAGCCGTCAGGTCAAGGATGTCGTCGCCAATGGCCACCCCCACCCGAAACGCCTGCTTGCTGCCAGTGTGGCGGAACACGCCAAACGGCAGGTTCTGAATGGGGAAATCGGTCTGGGCCGTGTTGGCGGAGGCCACCCAACTGGTGAGCTGGGCGCTGTGTGTTTCGTTCAATGCCATCACTGCAGGCCTCCTGTTGTCGTGCGGGTTGTTGCTGGGCTTACTTGGCGAGTTGGTTGGTGACTTCAGTCACCAAATCAGCGCCAACATCCTTGGTAAACATGTCCCACACCGGCTTGACCTGGGCGCGCATGCGCTGGCGCTCGGCTGGTGTGATGTCGTTGATCAACAGACCCTTGGCTGCCATGGCGGTCTCTGCCGACTTGGCTTGGTCGCGGGCAACACCGCGCTGGAAGGCGCGGGTTTCTACCGCTGCGTCACGCAAGATGGCCTGGTCTGCGGGGGCAAGGTATCCCAGAACTTCTTGGACACCAGCGGAACAAAAGCGCCGTAGGAATGCTTGGTGAGTGACAGGTACTTCTGCACCTCATTGAGCTTGAGCGCGGCAATCACGGCGGATGGTGTTCCCTGCCCATCGACCGTGCGGGTTTCCAGCGCGGTGTACAACTCAGGCACGGCCAGTGGAACGGGGTTTGCGCCCAAAGCCTTGACGGTTTCCTGCGAAATCTTGGCTTGCACGGCGCGGAACTTCAGGCCCTGAAAATCTTCCCACTTCTGGATCGGACGCTTGCTGTTGGTCGCGTTGAAGAAGCCGTTTTCCCAATAAGCCAGTCCGATGAGTCCTTTTGCGGGGAGCTTGTCCAACAGCTTCTGGCCGGTGGGGCCATCGAGCACTTTTTCCGCGTCTTGTTCACTACCAAACAGGAAAGGAAAGTCCAGAATCTCAAATTCCTTGACCATACCGGTCAGCGTGCTGGTTTGTGGCACCGTGAATTCGATGGTGCCGCCCTGCAACGACGAGGTGACTTGCACATCGTTGCCCAAAGCGCCGTTGTAGAAAGGTTTGATCTTGATGCGGCCCTGGCTTTTTTTGTCGACCAGATCCACAAAGCGGGCAACGCCCTGGCCCTGGTGGGTTTTTTCGGACAGCGTCACGGCAAATTTGGCGGTGACATCGGCAATCGCCGAACTGCTGAGCAGGGTGGCCAAAGCCAGACCGGTCAATTGGGCAATGAGAGTGGTTTTCATAGAGCGAGTCTCCTGGGGTTGTGGTGAGAGAAAAAAGGAACGGAACGCGAGTGTGGTCGCTTTAACGCCACCAGCCAGCCGGTACCATGACCAGCGCCGGGAACAGAATCAGCGCGACCAAAATAGCGGCCTCGGCGAGCAAAAAGGGCATCACGCCCTTGACTGCTTCGGACATGGACACCTTGCCGATGGAGCTGACTACATTGAGCACCACACCCACAGGCGGTGTGATCATGCCAATGGAGCAATTCATGATGAAAATCACGCCAAAGTAGATCGGGTCGACGCCGGCCTGAACGGCGATGGGTAAAAAAACCGGCGTGAAGATCAGCACGATGGGGATGAAATCCAGCACCATGCCAGCCAGAAAAACCACCAGCATCATGGCCGCTACCAACAGCAACTGGTTGCCGGCAAACACTTCCAGCCAGCCGCCCACTTGACCGGGGATGTCGGCAATGGTAATCATGTACGACGCCACCATGGCCATGGCCGCCAGCAACAGCACCACGGCGGTGGTACGCGCCGTAGCCAGCAGGCATTCATATACCTGCGTAAGATTGAGTTCCCGGTACACCACCAGCCCCACGAACATGGCATACATGGCGGCCACCACAGCGGCCTCGGTCGGGGTGAAGATGCCAAATTTCAGGCCACCGATGATGATGACGGGCAGCATGAGGGCCCAGAAACCCTTGCCCAACAGGAGCATGCGCTGTCCCCAGGACAGCTTGGCAGTGAGTTTCATGTTTTCGTTGCGTGAAACCAGCCACCAGGCCACCACCAGCGCCAGGCCCATCATCACGCCGGGCACCATGCCGGCAAAAAACAGTTTGGTGACCGACACATTGGCCACTACGCCAAACAGCAGGAAACCAATGGACGGCGGAATGACCGGCGCAATGATGCCGCCCGCCGCCATCAGACCACAGGCACGCCCCACGTTGTAGCCGGCCGAGCGCATCATGGGTACCAAAATAGCAGCCAGTGCCGCGGTATCGGCCACCGCTGAACCCGAAAGGCTGGCCAACAAAATGGCGGCGATGATGGCCACGTAGCCCAGACCACCGCGCAGGTGGCCGACGAACGCGCCGGCCATGTCCACGATGCGTTTGGACAGGCCACCAGCGTTCATGAATTCGCCAGCCAATATGAAGAACGGAACCGCCATCAGCACAAAGTTGTCGGCGCCACCGATGGTGTTCTGCACCACAATCTGCGCGTCGAATTGACCAAGCACCAACATGATCGCAATGCCTGAGGCCAGCAAGGCGAAGGCAATCGGCATGCCGATGGCGATGGCCCCCAGCAGCGTGCCCAGAAAAATGAGCGCGGTCATGCTTTGGGGTCCTTGGCTTGGTGGGTGGCAACGTTTTCGATCTCGGCTTCGATGCGCTCGCCCAGGTTCAGCGTCATGGACAGCTCGGCATCGGTATGCGGCTGCGTCAGTGCGTCCCATATATTGAACAGGATGCTGATGCCCATGCCAACGCCAAACACAATCGCCGAGCCATACAGCCAGGCGTACGAGATACCCAAAACGGGGTAACTGTTGTCAAGGTTGATGTGCGTCTGTTGCCAGCCTCCCACGACAAAGATCACGCAGGCCGCCAACATCAAAACGCCCGTAATGGCAATGGCCGCCTTCTTCCAACGGTGCGGCAGGCTTTTGACCAGTGTGTCAAAGCCGATGTGGGCATGTTGGCGCGATGCCAGAATAGCGCCCAGCAGGACCAGCCAGACAAACAGCAGGCGGGCCAGCTCTTCGGACACGGCAATGCCGGAATCAAAGCCATAACGCAGCACCACGTTGCCAAAAACCAGCAGGGCCATCATGGCCAGACAGGCCACGATGGTGAGCTCCAGCGCGCGGGTAACCGCGTGGGTAAGACGAACGAACATGGGTAAACAGGTGTGAAAAGACGGAAGGTGTGATCAGGCTGTCATGAAACCTTTTCCGTCGTGCATCCACGCGGCGTGCTTGGGGGCCTTCTTGGTGCGGTCCCACTCGTTGATCATGTCCCACTTCACGTCGTCCAGAGACTTCTTCATCGCGGGCGTGGCCGTGTTGCAAGCCAGCTCCAGGCGGTGGCCGCTAGGGTCATGGAAGTAGATGGATTTGAAGATGGTGTGGTCGGTCACGCCCAATACTTCAATGCCAGCAGCTTCCAGGCGGCCCTTGGCGGCCATGAGCTCGTCCATGCTGGCAACTTCAAAGGCCAAGTGCTGCGTCCAGGCAGGGGTGTTGTGATCGCGGTCCATGGGGGCGCTGTTGGGCAGTTCAAAAAATGCCAGCACGTTGCCGTTGCCCGCATCCATAAAAATGTGCATGTACGGATCAGCCTCTTTGGTGGATGGCACTTCGTCCTCGGCAATGGCCAGCACGAACTTCATGTCGAGGTGCTTTTCGTACCACTCCACGGTTTGTTTGGCGTTAATGCAGCGGTAGGCGACGTGGTGAATTCTCTGGATCAGCATGGGTGTTCTCCTCGGTGTTGGTTGAACCAGTCAGGCGATGGATCGTCGTGACATGGTTGCAATTAAAGAGGAGATTGATCTATCATTCAAACAGATTTTTATGATGAATTTATTTGAATATCGAATAAATAACCATTGCCTTCAGACGTGTGGCCCGGTTGATGCGCCTGAAGAACTTGAAAAACCTGCCGGGAAGCCGTGCGGGCAATGATTCCACCAATGGTTTCAACGATCCTGCCCGCAGAATGTGCGTAGCAAACTGTGACATCCGTCTCTTTGCCAATTCCAAAAGGACCCGTGGGAAGGGTCCTGATCAGGAACAACCGGAATCGCGGCGTTACGTCTTGCGCGTGTGGGCATTCATTGAAAACTCCCATCGACACACCGAAGCCAGCACCATGCACCTGAAGGGTCCACTCGTCTTTGCTTTGCGCTATCAGCTCCAGGTTCGCCAGTGCCTGGGCCTGGCCCAGAATCGGCAGGTACATCTGCAGTGCTTCTACCAGCAAACGAAATTGCGGTGGAGCTGCATCCAGACCCTGCAACGGATTGGGCCTGACGTTGCCACTTTCAAAGCCCCGTCCATGGGTGTGCAACCGGTAGATCTTCCCGAGAGGGTGTTTTTTCATCCATACGTAACGGTTTGCAATGCCCGTGCGTGGACCCAACCCCGTGCAGCAGCCCACTTGTTACATCAAGAGACAAAGCTTCTTCAACATAGAAGGCGATGGGGCTGCAAGCGCACAATCATGTGCCGACTTTTCGTGTATAGCGATGGTCTGGCGTTGACTTTTCAATGGCCTGATCCATGAACATTACCTTGCGCCAATTGAGGGCCTTTGTGGCATTGACCCAAACCGGCAGCTTCACCGACGCCGCTGCCCGTCTGCACGTGACCCAGTCGGCGCTCAGTGGTTTGATCAAGGAGTTGGAGCAGACGCTGGGCGTACAGGTGGTTAATCGCAGCACACGCAAGGTAGAGCTGGCCGAGGTGGGACGTGAGTTCTATCCCTTGGCCGCGCGGCTGCTGCAAGACCTGGATGGCGCACTAGTGACCATTGCCGACATGAAGGCTTTAAAGCGTGGCTTGGTGCGGATTGCAGCACCCCAGCTCATGTCGGCCTCGGTGCTGCCTGAGGTGATTGCCGGTTTCAAGCGCGAGTACCCCGACATCGAAATCCGCCTGCTGGACTGCATGGTGGAAAACGTGCTGCCCAAGGTGCACAGCGGCGAGGTGGATTTTGCTGTGGGCCCCGAGCGGGAATCCTCCGCCGATATCGAGGCCAAGACCTTGTTTGAAATCCCGTTTGTGGTGGTGTTTCGCGCCGACCACCCCTTGAACAAAAAGAAGCGTGTGACTTGGGATGACGCGCTGCGTTACCCGGTTGTGGCCCTCAAGGGCGAGTTCACCCACCGCCTGCGCGTCGACCTGCACGAATCCCTGCACGACGAAGCGCTCAACCCCGCCAATGAAGTGGGCTTTATGACCACGGCCTTTGCCATGGTCAGCGCCGGCCTGGGTGTAACCACCTGTTTACCCTATGCCAGTAACCTGATTCGTTTGCACCAATTGCAAAGCCGCCCCTTGCTGGAGCCGGAGGTGCGCCGCAAGTTTTTGATTTTCACCCGGCGGGATCGGCCCTTGTCGCCGGCAGCGCAGCGGTTCTCGGAGTATTTGATGGACTACGTGACCGCGCAGCCGTGGTGCAGTAAGCGCTAATAGTTTTTATAAAATTGTCCTATAGCCCTCTTGCAATATACATAGCATGCTATCGAAAAAATAGTATTGGCTGAAATGACTACCCTGCAATCCGTACCTTGCGAGCCATGCCATCGCCCCGGCCAATGTGGCCCAGCGGCAGTTCGGTGCTGGACTTGATGCAGTTCAGCACGATGTTGGAGCGGATATTGGCCACGCCCTTGATGCGCATGAGTTTCTTCAGCACCGAGTCCGACAGCACGGTCAGGTCAGCCGCCACGATTTGCAGGATGTAGTCCGATTCACCGGCCACCGAGTAGCAATCCAGCACCTCGGGGATGACCGCAATTTCGCGCTCAAAGGCCAATCCCTCGTCGCCGCCGTGGCGGCTTAACGTGACGTAGCTCATGGCGCGCACACCCAGGCCCAGCGCAGCAGGATCCAACAGGGCGACATAACGGCGGATGATGCCGCTGGTTTCTAGCCGCTGGATGCGCCGGCTCACCTGCGAGGCCGAGAGGTGAATCTGCTCGCCGACTTGCTGGTTGGTGGCGTGGGCATCCTTTTGCAGTGCAGCAAGCAAGCTGATATCGAACTTGTCTAGCAGCAAATCGTCATATTTTTCTTGATTCATGCATAAATTATGCATATGTTTGGCGTTAAATGGCGCAAGTTGCGTACACCGTGCGCGCTATCTTGACCACAATCAAGTATTCACAACAATGACTTTAGGAGCAACGCAATGGCCGATTTGTTTGACAACCCGATGGGGCTGATGGGATTTGAATTTGTAGAGTTCGCATCCCCCACGCCGGGCGTTCTGGAGCCGGTGCTGGAACAGATGGGTTTCGTGCGCGTAGCGCGCCACCGCTCCAAGGATGTGGACCTGTACCGCCAGGGCGACATCAACTTCATCATCAACCGCGAACCCAAAAGCAACGCTGCCTACTTTGCCGCCGAACACGGCCCCGGCGCGTGCAGCATGGCGTTTCGCGTGAAAGACTCGCACAAGGCCTATACCCGTGCCCTGGAATTGGGCGCACAGCCCGTGGATATTCCGACCGGCCCCATGGAACTGCGCTTGCCCGCCATCAAGGGCATTGGCGGTGCGCCGCTGTATTTGATTGACCGTTTTGAAGAAGGCAAGAGCATTTACGACATCGACTTTGACTTCATCGAAGGCGTGGACCGCCATCCGGTTGGGCATGGCTTCAAGATCATTGACCACCTGACGCACAACGTCTACCGTGGTCGCATGGCTTTTTGGGGCAGTTTCTATGAGCGCATCTTCAACTTCCGCGAAATCCGCTACTTCGACATCAAGGGCGAATACACCGGCCTGACCTCGCGCGCCATGAGCGCGCCGGACGGCATGATCCGCATCCCCCTGAACGAAGAAGCCAAGGGCAGCGGTGGCCAGATTGAAGAGTTTTTGATGCAGTACAACGGCGAAGGCATCCAGCACATTGCGCTGCTGTCCGACAACCTGTTCGATTCGCTGGACAAACTGCGAGCTGCTGGCGTGCCCTTGATGACAGCGCCACCCGAAACCTACTACGAAATGCTCGAAGGCCGTCTGCCCAACCATGGCGAAGACGTGAACGCGCTGCAGACGCGTGGCATTTTGCTGGATGGTACGACCAAGTCCGGAGAGCGCCGCCTGTTGTTGCAAATCTTCTCGCAGACGCTGATGGGTCCGGTCTTTTTTGAGTTCATCCAGCGCAAGGGCGATGAAGGTTTTGGCGAAGGCAACTTCAAGGCCCTGTTCGAGTCCATGGAGCGCGACCAGTTGCGCCGAGGGGTCATTGAAGGCGTGGCGGCTTAACCATGCGCAAACTTGAAGCCACCGAACTGGCCGCATTGGCGGCCGAGTTTCCGCAATGGCAGGTGGACACCCATATCGGGACCCTGAGTCGCAACTTTGTATTTGGTGATTTCATGCAGGCCTTTGCCTTCATGACCCATGTCGCCATTGCATCGGAAAAGCACAACCACCACCCCGAGTGGAGCAACGTGTACAACCAGGTGGCCATCACCTGGACGACGCACGACGTACGTGGCCTGAGCACCAACGACATCGATATGGCCCGCCTGTGCGAGCAGGCCTTCGCTGGCAATGTGGCAGGCGCTGTCGCTACTGCAGCCTGAAGGAGCCGGACCATGGACGTTAACGTAGCTGAAAAAGTCAAACACGGGCTAGCCGCTGGTGCCACCGCAGCCCCCCAGCGCCCGGACTGGACAATGGACCAGGGCTGGGAAAACTACACACCCGCGCAACACGCGGTTTGGAAGACGCTGTACGAGCGCCAGACCAAGCTCTTACCGGGCTTGGCCTGTGACGACTTTGTGGCCGGCATGAACCGCCTGCCCATGTCAGCCGAGCGCATTCCCAATTTTGAGGAACTCTCTGAAACCCTGATGAAGGCTACCGGCTGGCAAGTGGTGGCGGTGCCGGGGCTGGTGCCCGATGACGTATTTTTCGACCATCTGGCCAACCGGCGCTTTCCGTCGGGCAATTTCATCCGGGGTGCCCATGAGTTGGATTACCTGGAAGAGCCCGACGTGTTCCACGACGTGTTTGGCCACGTGCCCATGCTCATGCACCCGGTTATGGCCGACTTTATCCAGGCCTATGGCCAGGGCGGTCTGCGTGCGCAACAATTGGGCAAGCTCACTGAATTGGCCCGCGTGTACTGGTACACGGTGGAGTTTGGTCTGGTGCGCCAAAAAGAAGGCTTGCGTATTTACGGCGCGGGCATAGCGTCGTCGTATTCAGAGAGCGTGTTTTCGATCCAGAGCGATTCGCCCAACCGCATTGGGTTTGATCTGGAGCGGGTTATGCGCACTAACTACCGCATTGACGACTTTCAAGAGGTCTACTTTGTGCTGGACCATTTGGACGATTTGTTGGCTCTGGCGCAGACTGACTTTGCGCCGGTGTACGAACGCCTGGGCCATGGTCCGCACTACCAACCGGGCGATGTGTTGCCTGCCGATACGGTACTGCACCAAGGCACCGGTAGTTTCCACTTGGCGCGCCCACGCAAGAGCTGACCGGCTATTGGCGCATGGTGATTTGGGGTTGTTTGTCTTGACGCACAATATGCGCCATGACCGTTCTACCACCCCCTCAAATCGCCGGCCACCTGCTGGTGCAATGTCTCATCGAACAGGGTGTAACCCACGCCTTTGGTGTGCCTGGCGAGAGTTTTTTGGCCGTACTCGACGGCTTTCACCGCTACCAGACCAAGATCCAGTTTGTGGTTAACCGGCAAGAGGGCGGTGCCGCATTCATGGCCGAGGCCCACGGCAAGCTGACTGGGCGGCCCGGCGTGTGCATTGTGACGCGCGGTCCCGGTGCCACCAACGCCTCCATCGGCATCCACACGGCGTTTCAGGATTCCACACCCATGGTGATGCTGGTGGGCGACGTCGCCAGCGACACCCGCGACCGCGAGGCCTTCCAGGAGCTGGACTACCGCGTGTTCTTTGGCGCCAGCACCCAGGGCATGGCCAAACGTGTAGAGCGCATTGATGACGCCAGCCGCATCCCCGAGTACATTGCTCGCGCCTTTGCCACGGCCATGAATGGCCGCCCAGGGCCGGTGGTGCTGGTACTGCCAGAAGATATGCTGGTGCAGACCCTGACGCCCAACCCGGCAACGGGCCTGCTGCCCCAGCCGCTGCCCCGCGTGGAGCCGTCTGATGCCTGGGTTGGCCCGCAGGCCATGGAAAAACTACGTGAGCTGCTATTGAAAGCAGAGCGTCCCATGGTCATCGCGGGCGGTGGCGGCTGGACGCCGCAGGCCGCACAGGCCCTGCAGCGGTTTGCACAGGCCTGGAAACTGCCAGTGGGCAATGCCTTCCGGTTTCAGGACACCTTTGACAACCACCACCCGCAGTACGCTGGTGACGTGGGCATTGGCATCAACCCAGCACTGGCCAAGCGCCTCAAGGACAGCGACCTGATTCTGGCCATTGGCCCGCGCCTGGGCGAGATGACCACCGGCGGCTACACCGTGCTGCAGGCACCCAAGGCGGCGCAGACGCTGGTGCACATTCACGCCAGTGCCGAAGAGCTCAACCGCGTCTACCAGGCCGATCTGGCCATTAACGCCAGCATGCGCACTGCGGCGCACGCACTAGAGACCATGGCCGCTCCGGCAAGCCTACCGTGGGAGGCCTGGACGATGGCTTGCAACGCCGATTACGTGGCGAACCTGCAGGCCACGCCTATCCAGGACCTGCCTGCGGATACCGAGCGCGGCTTGGTGGACATGCACAGCGTTATCGCCACCGTGCAAAAGCATCTGCCACTGGACGCAGTGCTAACCAACGGCGCCGGTAACTTTGCCAGTTGGCTGCACCGCTTTTACCGCTACAGCGGCCTGGCTGGCGGCCACAAGACCCAACTCGCGCCCACCAATGGCGCTATGGGTTACGGCGTACCGGCAGGCATTGCGGCGGCTATTACCACCGATCGGGTGGTGTTCACCATTGCTGGCGATGGTGATTTCCTGATGAATGGGCAGGAGCTGGCCACCGCCGTACAGCACGGCGCCAAGACCATCATCCTGCTACTGAACAATGGCATGTTTGGCACCATCCGCATGCACCAGGAGCGTGAGTACCCCACACACGTACAGGGTGCTGGAACGGCCTTGAACAACCCCGACTTTGCGGCTTTGGCACGCGCCTACGGCTATGCCGGTGTGCGCATCCAGCGCAGTGACCAGTTTGAAGCCGAACTGCTGGCAGCCCTGGCGCGGCCACAGGGCACATTGATTGAGGTGATGCTGGAGCCCGAGCTCATCAGCACCCGGGGCAGTCTGAACACCATCACGCAGGCGGCGCTCAAGCGCTAGTGCGTTGCCGGTCTACTATTAATTTAATAGTTGCTTGTGTAGATTCGACGAGGGCTAGAGGCCAATTTCACACGTAGTTATTTGGCAAATAGCACCTTAACGGACAAACAAAATCTGGGCCCACACGCCTACCACCAAGGCCAGTGTCAGCCACGCCAGCAAGCACGCGGCTACCGACCGCAGCGTGCGGCGCGTCAGGCACAGTCGTGCCAGCAGGTAGGCCGAGAATCCCGCGCCCGCACACAGCAGCACTGCACGCACAGCCGGCACCCAGGCCAGGTCCACACCCTCGGCCTTGAGGTGGCCCAGGGTCAACATGGACAGGCCCAGGAAAACCCCTGCACCGCCTATGGGCACCAAGCCCAGCGCCAGCTTTTGCCAGGGCAGGGCGGGGTTGTTCAGCAGACGCGCCGCCAGCCAGACTCCAGCCCAAACGACCAGCCCCAGGGCTGCACCGCCGCCCAGAATCCAGGCCAGAATGCACAGGCCGTCGAGCCAGGTGAAAACGTCCTGGGCCTGTGGGTAGTGGGTGAGCAGCCACCAGGGCGCGTTGTCTTGCAACAAGACCATCCAGTCATGGTCAATCAGCCACTCCGCCACGGTGGTTTTGAACCAGACAAAGCGCGGGCTGGCCGACCAGGTAAACGCGGCAGTTGCAATGCCAATTACGCCCACGATCAGGGTCATGGCCTCACCGGTATTGGCGGCCGCCGGACGGGTGTTCAAGATCTCGTGCGCGGGTGAACGCAGCGCCAGGGCCACCGCGTCGTTCTCGCCAGCGCAGCGCCCACAGGCGTGGCAGCTGGATGCGCTTTGCATGTGGCCAATATTGATGAGTGGCGCGCAGTTGACAGCATGACGGCGCTCCTGGGGTTGCCCCATTTGCTGCAGCCAACGCGCTTCGTCCACGCCAAAATGCACGGGGGCAATCTTGGCCAGCAAGCCAAAGACGCCATTGGCCGGACACAGGTAGCGGCACCAAACCCGGCTGCCTTTGCCGTAGACCAAACCCACCGCCACGGCGGCCACGGTGGAGCCACCCAGTACCAGCATGGCGGCCTGCGGGTATTCGTACACACTGACCAGCTGGCCGTACACCGTGGTGCCGACAAAGGCGACAAAGGGCCAGCCGCCCCAGCGCATCCAGCGCGGAATGGCACGACCCAGGCCATGGCGGCTGGCCAGTTCAGTCAAGGAACCTTCAGGGCAAAAAACGCCGCACCACACGCGCCCAAGCAGCATGGTGCTGAGCATGACAAAGGGCCACCAAATGCCCCAGAACAGGAACTGGGCAAACAGCCGCAAGTTGGTCAAAATGTGTGCGTCTTGGTCGGGCAGCGGCATCATCGCCGGCACCACCAACAGCCCAAAATAAAACAGCACCACCACCCACTGAATACCCTGAATAAGGCGTTGGTGCCGGCGCATGGCCAGGCCCAGGCGGGCCAGCAGGCCTTCGCGCTGCACTGGTAGTGCGGGCGCCGCTGCCGTTACCGGGTAGATGGGGATGCTACGCATGTTGGCGGGCCGGGCGCATGGCGCGCAGCATGAACAGCCAGTAGGCGGTGTACACCACCACCAGCATGAGCGACGGGTGGGCCCGGTAGCCAACCAGTGCCGCCACGATAGAGCCCAGCCGACCGCTGTCGTCCAGCAGCCCGGCAGTGTTCCACAAGGGGTCCATCAGCGCGGGTAGCAGGCCGGCACCGGTCAAGCGGTCAATGGCGCTGCCCAGCAACGCACCCGCAAAGAACAGCAGCATCCAGCCACTCAAAGCAAAAAAGCGCCGGTAGTCCAAAAAGCGCAGTCCCCGGCCCAGTATCCAGGCGGTGAACGCGGCCAGGGCAAAGCCCAGCATGGCGCCCATGAAAACATTGGCCGAGTTGCCCGGCTCCAGACTCACGCCATAGAGAAACACGGCCGTCTCGGCGCCTTCCCGGGCAATGGCCAGCGCGGCCACGGCGGCAATGCCGATCAGCCCCGAGCGTTGCATGGCCACTTGCAGGCTTTGGTGCAGGTTTTTGCGCATGCCTGCGCCATGGCGGCGCATCCACAACACCATCTGCACAATCAGGCCCGACGCCACCAACAGCATTGCCACCTGGAAGTATTCCAGCGCAGTGCCCGAGAGTTCGTCCTGTGCCGCCACCATGGCCCAACCCAGCAGGCCGGCCAGCCCCAGGCCGCACAACACGCCCAATCCCAGCGCGCGCAGGCCGGCTGCTCCAGCGCTGTTGAACTTGAGCCAGGCGTGCAGAATGCCGACCACCAGCATGGCTTCCACGCTTTCCCGCCAGACGATAAAAATTGTGCTACCCATGGTTGTGCTCCCGGTTTACTTGGCCACCATCTGGCCCTGTGCGGTTTCGGGGTGAAAGTCGCCAAAGAACTTGTAGGTGCCGGGTTTGAGGGGCTGGAAGATCAAAAAGCTGGTGGCTCCTGGAGCCAACACCTTTTCTTTGCGCAGTTCCACGCTTTCAAATTCTTCGGCGCCAGGGCCTTCGTTTTTGATCACCAAGCGGAACTTGGTGTTGGCCGGAACCTCCAGAATGGCGGGCACAAAGTGCCCATTGCGGATCACAAGGTTGACGGTCGGCATGTCCTGTGCCTGTGCTGGCAAACTGTTCAGCAGCATGGCACTGAGTACTGCCAGTAAAGCGTTTGAAAAAAGATTGGTACGCATATGACCTCCTAAAAAGTGAATTGCGAGCGCAGGCTGAAAATGCGCACATCGGGTGCGCCGGCGTCGCCACCAGCGTTGTCAATCCATTGCAGGCTTGGCGTGAGTTCAAACTGCTTGGCCACGCGCCAGCGGTAGTACAGCTCGGCCACGTTCTCCGACTCGTTGAGTGTCTGCGGGTCAGTGGGGTCGGTTAGCTTGTAGTTGCGGTAGGCATCGCTGGTGCGCAACCAACCCAGCCCCAAGCCCAAGCTGTCGCCGCCGCGGTTCCAGTACGAGCCATTGGCCTCCAAGCCCAAGGTGAGCGTCCGGTCGAATTTGACCCGGCCCGTTGTTTGCTGACCCCAGCGGGCAAACAGCGTCATGCCGTCACCCACGCGCTGGTCCATGGACAGGCCCCACCCGCTGTGGTGCTCGGGCGCAGCCAGGCTGATGTCGGCCAACGGCAAATCAAAAGCAAAGGGAACGGCTTGTGGATTACTCCATGCGTATGCGCGGTAGTTACCCAGCAGGCCACCAAAAAAGCGCCTGGCCGTTTCCGCTTGCAGCATTACCAGCGGAGCGCCCAGGCTGCCTTGGTAGTTGGCGCCTTTTTCGCCGGCACCGAACAGGCCCAGTGAGACACGCCAGTTCTCCAGCTTGTCGCTTGTATCCAGTAGCGAAAAGCGCAGGCCCGGTGCAAAGCCGTTGGCATCGACCCCGATATCGCCACCTGCATCCAGCAAGGGGTTGTGCACGAATGCCGAGTTGAGGAACTGGCGGGTTTCATCCCCAGCCACGGCGTTTTGGTCAAAGAACACAAACGGGTCCATCTTGCCAACGGTAATTTCCAGGTTCTGCTTAGACGCAGGTTTAAAGCCTCCCAAGGGCAACGGAATACTGGCCTGGTACCAGGCTTGGGCCAACAAGGCGACGGAGTTTTCGGCGCCCAGGCCGAGTTGGAATGCAGTGGCCAATGGATTAGAAAACCCCGATGGCAAGCCGCCCAAGCCAGAGCCCTGACCCAGGCGCAACTGGGTGAACAAGGATTGCTCTATGTCGCCAATTGGCTCCAGAGGTAGCGACACAAAGGCATCGGTGCGGTAACCGAGCTGGCCGTCTTCGGCATTGGGAGCCAGTGACTTTTGCGCCACCATGCTTAGGCTTAAACCGCCTTTGATGTCGTTCAGCGCAGCGAGTTTGCCGACCGGGCCAGATAGTTCCTGGGTTTTGACCTCCACGGCCTTGAGCCGTGCGCTTAAATCGGGCTCCTTTTCGCTAATCGTATCGCTATCCAGGCTGGTGGCAAGCAACGACTGCTGTTGCTCCAAAGCCGTCAGGCGTTGTTCTACAGCGCTTGCGGCAGGTGTTGCTGCCTTGGCTGCCACAGCCTTGGCGCGTGTGGCGACCAGTTCATGCTGCAAGTCGGCATTGGCTTGCTCCAGCTTTTGTACGCGCTGGTTGAGTTGTTCCAGCAGTTTGGCCAGTTGGACGTTCGTGGCTGCACTGGCGGTACCCGCAGCGCCCAGACTCAATGCAGTGGCTATCACCACGGTTTTCAAAAGAAAAGGGCAACGCATGGCTCAGTAACCTCCCTTTTTGCCAATGCCGACAAAGCTAAAGTCGTATTCGACGTCAAAAGGCTTGAACCAGGGACGCACGCCGGTCAGGCGGTCGGTGTGGCGGCCAAAGTGGGCGTGCTTGTTTTCGCTGGGCGGCAAGATGGTGTACTTGACGTGGTATTTTCCTGGGCCGAAGAGCTTGATGTTGTCGCCATAGTGGGGGCCGTCGTTGGCCACCATGGGCATGAACTCACCCTCCACCTTTTGTGTGGTTCCGGTTTTGGTGACCTCAAACTTGACCATCAGGTAGGGCACCCAGGCACCTTCTTCGAAGCCGTTGGGGTTGCCGGCCAAGGCTTTGATGTCGGCCTCAATGTGAATGTCAGATTCTTCTGCCTTGCGCATCATGCCGTCGGGCTCCATGACGACCGGTTGCAGGTAAACCGCAGCGATCTCCATGCCAAATCGCTGCTGCGGCGTGCCGATGGGGTATTCGAGGGCTTGGGCAGCCATTGCACTGGCTAGGAGGCCAAATGCTGCAACGGTTTTGCATATGGGTTTGCGGACGAAAGTGGGCATTATTTTTTCCTTAATAAGAATTATTATCAAATGTAAATGATAGTCGTTCTCATTGCAACAAAATAATGAGCAAAAAAAAGGCCGGTGCGAACCGGCCTTAAAACCTTTTGAGAAACCCGTTGATGCTTACTTCATATCCACGCCATAGAAGGTGTGGCGGCCGAAGGGGCTGAGTTTGAAATCAACCACTTCCTTGCGAATGGGCTTGAGCTGCACCGCGTGGGCGATGGTGAACCAGGGAGCCTGTTCCTTGAAGATGACCTGGGCCTGTTCGTAGAGTTTGGTGCGCTCGGCAACGTTGGACACCACTTTGGCTTTTTGCACCAAGTCCTCAAACGGCTGGTAGCAGAACTTGGCCACGTTGGAGCCATTTGTCTTGGCAGAGTCGCAACCGAGCAAGGTGCTGAGAAAGTTGTCTGGGTCCCCGTTGTCGCCGGTCCAACCCATCATGCCCATCTGGTGTTCGCCGTTTTGCATGCGCTTGCGGTACTCGCCCCACTCAAAGCTCTTGATCTCAGCCTTGACGCCAATCTTGGCCAAGTCGGCCTGCATCAGCTCGGCAATGCGCTTGGCATTGGGGTTGTACGGACGTTGCACGGGCATGGCCCACAGATCAGTAGTGAAGCCGTTGGGGTAGCCAGCGGCAGCCAGTGCCTTCTTGGCAGCTACTGGATCAAAAGGATCGTCCTTGATGGACTTGTTGTACGACCACTGGGTGGGTGGAATCGGATTGATGGCAGGAATACCGGTGGAGAGGTACACCGCCGAGACGATGGCCTTCTTGTCGATGGCCATATTGATGGCTTTGCGCACGCGCACGTCGTCAAACGGCTTCTTAGTGGTGTTGTAGGCCAGGTAGCCGATGTTCAGGCCAGGTTGTTCCAGGATCTGGATGTTGGCGTCCTTGTGCATGGCATCCAGGTCAGCCGGGTTGGGGTAGGGCATGACATGGCACTCGCCCTTTTGCAGCTTGGCCCAACGTACCGATGCGTCGGGCGTGATGGAGAAGATCAGGTCGTCAATTTTGGCCTTGCCTTTCCAGTATTGGGGGAAGGCCTTGTAACGGATGATGGCGTCTTTTTGGTACTGCACCAGCATGAAGGGGCCGGTGCCCAGGGGCTCCTGGTCGATCTTCTCGGGGGTACCGGCCTTCAGCATGGCAATGGCGTATTCCTTGGACTGAATGCCGGCGAACTGCATGGCCAGGTTGGACAGGAAAGGGGCCTCGGGCTTTTTCAGGGTGATCTTGACCGTGTAGTCATCGATCTTCTCGATGGACTTGAGCAACTTGGGCATGCCCATGTCGTTGAAGTAAGAGTGGTTGGAGCTGGTGACCTTGAAGTAAGGGTCGCTCTCGTTCCACTGGCGTTCTATAGAAAACAGGAAGTCATCGGCGTTGAAATCGCGCGAGGGCTTGAAGTTTTTGTTGGAATGCCATTTCACGCCCTTGCGCAGGTTGAATGTGTATTCCAAACCGTCTTTGGAAATGCTCCACTTTTCTGCCAGACCCGGCTCGACCTGGGTACCGCCGCGTTCGAACTTGACGATGTTGTCGTAGATTTGTTCGGTGGCATCAAACGAAGTGCCGGTGGTGTTAATGCTGGGGGCAAAGTTCTCGGGGCTGCCTTCAGAACAGTACACCAGCGTCTTGGCAGCCGCGGGAGTCAGGGCCAGCAGGGCAGGCAGTGCAATGGCGCATAGCGCTGCGATTTTGGTCGGACGCAGGCGCGCGTGGGAAAGGGACATCAAAAACACTCCAAAAAAATGAAGGGGCGTCGGGTGCCCCTCTCACTACATGAGAATCCGGCTTGTGGCCGAATCACCGAACGGACATATTACGCGAAGCAAACGTGTTTTGTATTGGGGTTCTTACCCGGGTTATTGACCTTTTGTAGAAGGTGCTGACAGGCGTTCCGCTTCAAAACAGGCTACTTTGCGGCCGTGCAGTTCTTCCAGTTGTGGACGCTCCCGACGGCACTGGTCCGTGGCGTACGGACAGCGCGTAGAAAACACGCAGCCCACTGGCGGGTTGAGTGGAGACGGCAGCTCGCCCTTGAGCACCGTACGCTGGCGCGCTGGGCCGCTACCGGCCAGTCCGGGCGTGGAGCCGAGCAGGGCCTGTGTGTAGGGGTGCAAGGGGCGGGTGAAAATGACGTTCTTTTCGCCATGCTCCACGGTATGGCCCAGGTACATGACCAGCACGTCATGGGCAATGTGACGCACCACGCCCAAGTCGTGTGAAATGAACAAGTAGGCCAACCCCAAGCCGCGCTGCAGGTCGGCCAGCAGGTTCAATACCTGAGCCTGGATGGAAACGTCCAGTGCCGAAACAGGCTCGTCAGCCACAACCAGCGCGGGGTTGAGCATCAGCGCCCGCGCAATGGCAATGCGCTGGCGCTGACCGCCGGAGAACATGTGGGGGTAGCGGTCGTAATGTTCGGGGCGCAACCCAACCAGTGCCAGCATGGAGCGGGCCTTTTCCGCGCGTTGGTTGGCGTTAAGGTCGGTGTTGATCTCCAGCGGTGCTTCCAGAATCTGGCCGATGCGCTTGCGTGGGTTGAGTGAACCATAGGGGTTCTGAAACACCAGTTGCACTTTCTGGCGCAGGGCACGTTTGTCTTGTGCCGAGGCATTCATCACATCGATGCCGCTCAATTGAAGACTGCCTGCAGAGGGGGACTCGATCAGCGCGACCATACGGGCCAGAGTGGACTTGCCACAGCCCGATTCGCCCACAATAGCCAGCGTTTTGCCGGCCTGCACAGAAAACGAAACACCGCTGACGGCTTGCAGTTGATCGGGCTTGCGCAACATCCCTTTTTTGATGGTGTAGACGTGGCGCAGCCTGTCTGCACGAACAACGGTCGTGCCGGGTGCAGCAGACATATCGAGTGTGGAGGCTTGACTCATGCGGATACCTCTGGGGTGGAGGTCTGGTTGTGGGTCTCTCCCAAGGGAAAGTGGCAGCGCACAGTGCCGTCTTTCCAACCACGCAGTGCGGGGCGTTTTTGACACTCGATGTCATCGACATAGCTGCAGCGCGGGGCAAACAGGCAGCCTGTGGGCCGGTCAAACAGGCCCGGCACCATGCCGGGAATGGTGGCCAGGCGTGAGTGCCCGTCGTTGCGCTCGGGCAGGGCGGCCATCAGGGCTTCGGTGTAGGGGTGTTGCGGTTGCGTGAACAGTGTGTCGGAGCCTCTCTCTTCCATGATCTGGCCGGCGTACATAACAGCCACGCGCTCGGCCATTTCACTGACCACGCCCATGTTGTGGGTGATCAGCACCAGAGCCATACCCCGGTCCTTTTGCAGGCTGCGCAGCAGGTCCAGAATCTGGGCCTGGATGGTTACGTCCAGCGCGGTGGTGGGCTCGTCGGCGATTAGCAATTTTGGGTTACATGCAATGGCCATGGCAATCATCACGCGCTGGCTCATGCCGCCGGAGAGTTGGTGCGGGTAGGCGCTCAAGCGGCTCTCAGGCGCGGGGATACCTACCTGTTCCAGCAATTCGATCGAACGCTTGCGAGCCGCGGCCTTGTTCAAACCCATGTGCAATTTGAGTGTCTCGGCCATCTGAAAGCCCACGGTGAAGCAGGGATTCAGGCTGGTGGTGGGGTCCTGAAAAATCATGGACAAGTCTTTGCCCGTGAGTTGGCGGCGCTCCCGGGCGGACAGCGTGAGCAGATCGTGTCCGTCAAAGCGCAGTTTGTCTGCCTTGACGCGTCCGGGGTAGGCGACCAGTCCCATCAGGGCCATCATGGTGACGCTTTTGCCGGAGCCGGATTCGCCCACAATGCCCAGCACCTCGCCGGTGTCAATCGACAGGCTTACGCCATCAACTGCGTGCATGGTGGCGTTGTGCGATGGAAATTCCACCGACAGGTTTTCAATTTCTAGCAAGGCCATAGTGTGTTGCTGTCGTATGGTTTAGCTATTGATTAGCTAGTGTTTAGCGCTTTAGCTTGGGGTCCAGCGCATCGCGCAGGCCGTCGCCCAGAAGGTTGAATGCCAGGACCGTGATGAGAATGGCCAGCCCCGGAAAGGTTACGACCCACCAGGCGCGCAGGACGAATTCACGGGCGTCGGCCAGCATGGTGCCCCACTCGGGTGACGGTGGTTGTGCACCCAGACCTAAAAAACCCAAGGCGGCTGCATCCAGTATTGCGGAAGAAATACCCAGCGATGCCTGCACGATCAACGGGGCGGTGCAGTTGGGCAGCACCTCGCTGAACATGATGCGCCAGTGGCCTGCACCGCCCATGCGTGCTGCGGTGACATAGTCACGTGAGGTTTCCGCAATGACTGCTGCCCGCGTGATGCGTACGTAATGCGGCAGCACCACAATGGCCACTGCCAGCATGGCGTTCATCAGGCCCGGCCCAAGAATGGCAACGATGACGATGGCCAGCAACAGGCTGGGCAATGTCAGGATGATGTCCATCAAGCGCATCACGGCAATTTCAAACACACCGCGGAAGTAACCGGCCAAGAGGCCTAACACCGTACCAATGACCACCGAAATGGCGACCACGGCAACGCCGATGGTCAATGACAGACGTGCACCGTGGATCAGACGTGAGAGGATGTCGCGCCCGATGGCGTCGGTGCCCAACCAGTGTGCACTGGAGCCACCTGCCTGCCAAGCGGGCGGGACCAGCGATACGGTGGTGTCGGTCAAGTCCGGGTTGTAGGGGGCGATGACGGGCGCAAATGCAGCCAGCAGCAGGACCGTGATCACGATGAACAGACCCAACACGGCGCCACGGCTGGCGCTGAAGTAGCGCCAAAAGTCTTTCAGCGGGTGCAACGGCGCCGCTGAGGTGGGCGATTCGATGGCGGTGGTACTGCTCATTTCTGGTGCCTGATGCGCGGGTTGATGATTCCATAGGCCAGGTCCACCAGCAGGTTGACAGCCATGACCACGGCGCCCAGCAGTAGCATGCCGCCCTGCAAGACCGGGTAATCTCGCCGGCTTATCGCTTCAATCAGCCACTTGCCAACGCCGGGCCAGGAAAAAATGGTTTCGGTCAGTATGGCGCCAGTGAATAGCACGCCCACTTGCAGGCCGATGACAGTGATTACCGGGATCAGCGCATTGCGCAGGGCGTGTATGGCCACGATGCGAAAGCCCGACAGCCCTTTGGCCCGCGCGGTGCGGATGTAGTCTTCACCCAGCACCTCCAACATGGCCGAGCGGGTCATGCGCGCAATCACCGCCAACGGGTTGGTGCCTAAAACAATCATGGGAAGAATCAAGTGGGAGGCCGCCGACCAGAAGGCGCCGGTGTCATGTGCCAGCAACGTGTCGATCAGCAGGAACCCCGTCACCGGTTCGATGAAGTACTGCACGGCAATACGGCCGGATACCGGCGTCAGGTCGAGTTGCACCGAGAACAGCAGAATGAGCAACAGGCCCCACCAGAAGATAGGCATGGAGTAGCCAGTGAGCGAAACCCCCATGACCCCGTGGTCCAGTATCGAATTGCGTTTGACTGCGGCGATGATTCCTGCCGGAATACCGATGATCAGTGCAAACAGAATCGCGCATACGGCCAACTCAATGGTGGCCGGAAACAGTGAACTGAACTCACTGAGTACCGGGGCTTGCGTGATGATGGATTTGCCCAGATCACCATGCAGAACCTTGCCAATGTAGATGCCGTATTGCACCAAAACGGGCTTGTCCAGACCATATTCTGTGAGCAGTGCGGCATGGCGGGCGGCATCAATACCACGCTCGCCGGCCAACGTTTCAATGGGGTCGCCAGGAACCAGGCGGATAAGAAAAAACGCCAACAGCGTCATGCCGAAAAAGGTCGGAATGATCAGGCTCAAGCGCGTGAACAAAAAGCGCAGCATGGGTTGGTTGGGTGGGGATGTTGAACTGAAGAATTGCACCGTACTGGCGCAAAAGGCCCCGCATTCTAACGCTGCAAAATCACCAGAATTTGCTTGCGAAACAGGGGTTTCTACTTAGTTGAGGGGATTCAACCGAGCGTCGTTCAACACCGCGATTTGCATAAAAAAAGGCCGAATGCGTCGGCCTTTTTGGAAAATGGCAAATGAGCCGATTATTTGAGGTGCTTGCCGATCAGGCCAGCCATCTCGAACATGGACACTTGCATCTTGCCGAATACTTCCTTCAGCTTGGCGTCCGCATTGATCATGCGCTTGTTGACGGCGTCTTGCAGTTTGTGCTTCTTGATGTAAACCCACAGCTGCTTCACCACTTCGGTGCGGGGCAGTGGGCTGTTGCCGACGATGGATGCCAATGCCGCGCTGGGCGTCAGTGCCTTCATGAAAGCAGCGTTGACGGTGCGCTTCTTGGCGGGAGCCTTTTTCGCAGCGACTTTTTTTGCAGGAGCGGCCTTCTTTGCAGGAGCGGCCTTCTTTGCAGGTGCCTTGGCGGCTACCTTTTTCGCGGGAGCTGCAGCCTTTTTAGCGGGAGCAGCCTTCTTTGCCGGTGCAGCTGCCTTTGCAGGTGCTGCTTTTTTTGCCGGAGCTTTCTTTGCAGTTGCCATGATTGATTGTCCTTCTTGAAGTTGATTAATCACCAGTAAAAAACTGCTTCTTCGCTGGTACCCGGATGCTACTGGAGAAAAAGCCCCCTATCCAGCGAAAAAATGGTTTTTTCATAGGGAAATGTTGTTTTTTCCATTGGAGAATAGGCACATTCATGGAAAAGGAGTGACAAGCGATGGCCCAAGAGTATGCAAGCTGTGATTTGTGTGATGCCCACAAAAGTGATTTCAGTGGGGACTTTCGGGTGTTACCCCCGGTGTTTCGGGACTTCGGTGGGGTTAAAAAATTTGCGGGCCCGGTGGTCACTGTCAGGTGTTTTGAGGACAACACGTTGGTGAAGGCTGCGGTGGATTCCGTTGGGTACATCGAAACCGCCGAAGGTCGCGTGGCCAAAGTCCTGGTGGTCGATGGCGGCGCCTCTTTGCGCAAAGCGCTGCTGGGCGGAAACCTGGGGGCCGCCGCAGCCCGCAATGGTTGGGCTGGTGTGGTGATCGATGGTTGTGTGCGTGACACGGCTGAGCTGGCACAGCAGGTCGTGGGCATTCGCGCTCTGGCAGCCATACCAATGCCCACGGAGAAGCGCAACCAGGGGCAGGCCGATGTGGCCGTACAAATACAGGGCGTGTGGGTGCGGCCTGGTGATTGGCTCTATGCAGACGAGGATGGCATCGTGGTTTCCGACAAAGCGCTGGTTTAAGGCGCTGGCGGAGTGGTCTTGCCACTAGGCAGGGTGGCAAGCAGCACACCGGCCAGGGCGATGGCAAAGGCCAACAACTGCAGGCCACCCAGGCTTTCACCCAGAGCCAAGACGCCTACCAGCGCGGCTGAGACGGGCAGCATGACGGTAAAGACCCCGGCACGGGCAGCGGGGATCGATTTCAAGCCCGTCATCCACAACCACACGGTCCAGACACTGGCCGCTAGCGCGTAGAACAACAACAACGCCCATGAGCCGAGCGTGACTGCGGAAAAGTCAAACTTCCACGCCGCATATAACCCCATGGGTGTCATCAGCACAAAGCCCCACAGGTTAATGAGCGCGGTAATGCGTTTGGGAGACAGTGCGCCGGTCAGTTTCTTGCCGATAACGGCATAGGCGGCCTCGCACAGCACGGCCACAAAAATCAGCAGATTGCCCAGCAGTGGATTGCTAAGAGCCGAATGGGCCTCTAGCCCTCCAGAAGACTGCGTAGGAAGCTCACTTTTTGATAGCGCAATCAAACCGATGCCGAGTGCGCTACAGGCTACCGCGCCCCAGGTGCGCAGTCCGATGTGCTCTTTGAGGAAGGCCCAGCTCATGAGGGCCACAGCCGCAGGGATGGACGCCATGATGACGCCAGCCGACACAGCGCTGGTCATGCTCACGCCAAACAGCATGGCGATAGAAAACAAAAAATTGCCGAGGAAAGATTCCAAAAACATCAACCGCTTGGTGGACGGCGTCATGGCAGGTTCATTTGCGGGGCGCTTGAGCCAGTGTGCAATGGCCAATCCGCCAATACCAAACCGCAACCAGGCCAGCAGGAATACCCCCAGTGCAGCCACCAGTGGCTTGGACAGTGCCACATAGCTGCCCACCAGCGACATGCTCAGAGCCAAAAAGCAATAGGCCAGCCAGCGGTTGGTGGGGGAGTTTTGTGTGATGGGCTGGGTCATTAGCCACGCATCATGCCAGAGCACAATGGCTTGCCGCTGTGGGACAGCGATGCGTCTTTTATAGTGAACAGCCTGGGCTTTTGATTACGCGCTGGCAGAGCGGCACCCGACCGACCAGTTTGAATAGAATACCCGGGAAATTCAATGGTGCGTCGTTACGGGCCCGGATATTTTCTCGCTCGCGGAATTCGCTAATGCCAGTCTTGGGCAAGTGTCTCGTCGGTTTTGTTACCTGGTATCTGGAATGTCAAACAACATGAAAAAACTCGCATTGGTTCTGGCTGCTTCGGCGGCCATGCTGGCCGCCTGCGGCAAGAAAGAGGAACCCGTGGTCGCGGCACCCGCGCCTGCACCAGTAGCCGCCGCGCCGGCCGCTGCGGTGAATACCGAAGAAAAGGTGCTCAATATTTACAACTGGCCCGACTACATCCCTGAAGGAATGGTTGCGGCCTTCGAGAAGGAATCGGGCATCAAGGTCAACTACGACACCTTCGAGACCAACGAAGCGCTGCAAGCCAAACTGGTTGCCGGCAACACGGGCTACGACATCGTGGTTCCCGGGACGGTATTTGCCAAGTCACAAATTGAAGGCGGCTTGCTGCAGCCACTGGACAAAGCCAGGATCAAGAACCTCGCCAACCTGGACCCTGCATTGATGGCCACCATGACCAAGGCCGACCCGGGCAACAAGTACCTATTGCCGTGGGGGTGGAGCTTCACTACCGTAGGCATCAACAAGACCAAGGTTGAGAAAGCTCTGGCAGGCATGCCCATGCCTGAAAACGCCTGGGATCTGGTTTTCGACCCCCAGTACACAGCCAAGCTGAAATCCTGCGGTATTGCCTTTTTGGACTCGCCGACCGAAATTTTGCCTGCTGCCCTGCACTACATTGGCAAAGACGCTTATTCAAACAACGTGGAAGACTACAAGGCCGCTGCCGCCATGTTGGCCAAAGTGCGCAAAGACGTGCGCATGTTCAGCTCCACCATGATTGATGACATTGCCGGTGGCAAAGCTTGCGCAGCCATCGGTTGGGGTGGCGACATCAACATCGCAGCGGGGCGTGCAAAAGAGAATGGCTCCAAAGACGTGATCGAGGCATTGCTGCCAAGCACTGGCGCATTGATTTTCATTGACTCGATCGCGCTGACCAAGGACGCCAAGCACCCTAACAATGCGTATGCGTTCATTGATTTCTACCTGCGACCCGAGAACGCCGCCAGAATGGCCAACGAAATGACCTACAACACCGGCAACAAGAATGCCATGGACGAGGTAAAACCTGAAATCGCCAGCAACAAGACCATCTTCGTGGATCCTGATTACATGGCCAAGATGGTGCCGCCCAGCAGTTTCACCAGTGAGGCCCGAGCAGCGTTGGCCAACGCTTACAACGCCTTCAAAAAGGGCAAGTAAGCCCGGGGCGTGATAACCCCCATGGGTTGTTTGTACACCGTGTATCAACAGCCCTTTTTGCTGGCCCAGTTTTTAACGGGAATCTTTTGATGAGCGCACACGCGGATAACGCCGGATACCTGGTGACCGAAAAACTGGTCAAACGCTTTGACGAGGCGCTGGCGGTGGACGAGGTATCGCTTTCCATCCGGCAGGGCGAAATTTTTGCCCTGTTGGGTAGCTCGGGTTGTGGCAAGTCAACTTTGCTGCGTATGTTGGCGGGTTTTGAGGCGCCCACCTCGGGGCGCATTTTGCTGGGTGGGCAGGATATAGCCAAGTTTCCACCCTACAAGCGCCCGATCAACATGATGTTCCAGAGTTATGCCTTGTTTCCCCATCTGGACATTTGGGAGAACGTGGCCTTTGGTTTGAAGCGCGAAGGTTTGCCCAAGGACGAAATCCGCCAACGTGTTGGCGAGATGCTGGATTTGGTGCAACTGGGCGCCTATGCCAAGCGCAAGCCCCACCAGTTGTCGGGTGGACAACAGCAGCGCGTAGCGTTGGCGCGTAGCTTGGCCAAGCGGCCCAAGTTGCTGCTGCTGGACGAACCCCTGGGTGCTCTGGACAAGAAACTGCGTGAACAGACGCAGTTTGAGCTGGTAAACATCATCGAAAAGGTGGGTGTGACCTGTGTGATGGTGACGCACGACCAGGAAGAGGCCATGACCATGGCCAGCCGTATTGCCGTTATGAGCAAGGGGCGGGTGTTGCAGGTGGGTACGCCCGAAGAGGTGTATGAACACCCGGCCAACCGTTTTGTGGCGGACTTCATTGGCAACGTTAATATTTTCGAAGGCCGTTTGAGCGTGGATGAGCACGACCATTGCGCCGCAGTGACGGGCATTGGCGAGATTCGGGTTGGCCATGGTGTGAGCGGCACGCTGAATATGCCGGTGGGTATTGCCGTGCGCCCGGAAAAAATCCAAATTAGCAAAGTGCGTCCGAACGTGGCTGCGAACCTGTTCACGGGCAAGGTCAAGGAAATCGCGTACTTTGGCTCGTACAACAGCTTCATCGTGTTGGCTACCGACGGCTCCCGGGTGAAGATCACTGAGGCCAACACTTCGCACCAGGAACTCAGCAACATCACTTGGGAAGATGATGTGTACTTCTGGTGGGGCGACCGCTCGGCCGTTGTGTTGCGCGGTTAACGTACAACGCCATGACCCAACTGTCCATTCCCATACCCGGGCGCCGTTTTGTCATTGCGGTGCCCTATGCCTGGCTGGTGCTGTTTTTTTTGTTGCCCTTTCTCATCCTGCTCTACATCAGCTTCGTGGACATGGCGGGCGACATACATCCCTTTAAACCTATCTGGGACAGCTCCACTGGCCTGCTCAAGCTGAAGTACGAAAACTACGGTTCCATTTTCCGCAGTTCCGAAGACGGTTTGTTGTTTCAAACCATCTACATTGAAGCGTATTTGCGTTCCATCTGGTATGCGCTGTGTACCGCTGTGCTGTGCCTGGTGATTGGATACCCCTTTGCCTATTTCATTGCCCGTTCGTCGCCCAGCGCACGGCCGGCGTTGCTCATGATGGTGATGCTGCCGTTCTGGACCTCGTTTCTGCTGCGGGTCTATGCGTGGAAGGGCATCCTGGCCGACCAGGGTGTGGTCAACCAGATGCTGATGTTTGTCGGTTTGACCAGTGAACCCATCCAGATGCTCTATACCAACGTCTCGATGCTGGTTGGCATGACCTATGTGTACCTGCCTTTCATGGTGCTGCCGCTGTATGCCAACCTGGTCAAGTTGGATGTACGTCTGCTGGAGGCCGCCTATGACCTGGGCACCACGCCGTTCAAGGCATTCTGGTTGGTGACGGTTCCCCTGTCCAAGGCCGGCATTGTGGCCGGCTTCATGCTGGTATTCATTCCTGCAGTGGGGGAGTTCGTGATTCCTTCATTGCTGGGCGGGCCCGAGAACATCATGATTGGCCGCGTGGTCTGGGATGAGATGTTCACCAGCAACAACTGGCCCCGGGCAACTGCGCTGGCGGTGGTGATGATTGCACTCATAATCGTGCCTCTGGCGGTTTACTACCACTACACCGGTGACGACCAGGACGCGTCCGGCAAGGCATGAGGCTGTGGCAATGAAAATCTGGCTTGAAACGCATTTTGGCAAAGGCTGGATGGCCTTGGTGTACCTGTTCCTGTACCTGCCGTTGATATTCATGGTGGTGTTTTCGTTCAACAGCACCCGTCAAGACGCCAACTTCACAGGTTTTTCTCTGCGCTGGTACGAGGCGCTGATGCGCGACACCAAGATCGTCGACGGCTTTTGGCTATCCGTTCAGGTGGCTACGGTTACGGGGGTGCTGTCCGCCGTGCTCGGCACCTTTGCGGCCTTCGTGCTGGTGCGTTACCGGCGTTTCCTGGGGCGCACCGTGTTTTCCGGCATGGTGAATGCACCGCTGGTCATGCCGGAAGTGGTGATCGGTCTGTCTTTGCTGCTGCTCATGGTGGGGGCGCAAAACCTGTTCGGTTGGCCGGAGCGCGGCAAGTTGACCATCATCATGGGGCATACGCTGCTGGGCATGGCCTATGGCATGGTGGTGGTGCAGTCGCGCCTGCTGGAGGTGGACCGCGCGTTGGAAGAGGCGGCCATGGACCTTGGAGCCAAACCGCACGAAGTGTTTTTTCTGGTAACCCTGCCCAACATTGCGCAAGGCATTTTGGCGGCTTTTTTGCTTTCATTCACTTTGTCGTTTGACGATGTGGTGATTTCAGAGTTCTTGTCGGGCCCGGGTGTCAGCACCCTGCCGCAGGTCATCTTTGGTTATGCGCGCCGCGGCATCAACCCCACCATCTATGCGGCAGCCACTCTGTTGATCTCCACGGTGACCGTGGCCATCATTAGCTACAGCGTGTGGGTAGCGCGTAAGACCCGTAGACGGGAACGTGAAATTTCCGCTGCTGCCCGGATAGAGAGTGCACCACGCTGATTTCGGTGATGCAAATCAGCCTAGACTGGCAACTTGGCTCTCACAAGGAAAGAGACGATTTCATTTTGTGAAATAGCACTTCTAAGTCATTGATTCAGTTGAGAAAATATTTATGTCTTATATAAGACATAAGATACAAATTTGGTCTTATATAAGACTAGAATAGAGCCAGCTTGAATGAAATGTGAAGCTCCTTCAAGCGCCGAATTTTCTTAACTAAGACGGAGTGATTCCATGACCAACCAGACCCGCGAACAACAAATTGCTGCCCTTGAAAAAGACTGGGCCACCAATCCCCGTTGGAAAGGTGTCAAGCGCGGCTATTCAGCAGCCGACGTCGTTCGTCTGCGCGGTAGCGTGAACATCGAGCACACGCTTGCCAAGCGTGGTGCAGAAAAGTTGTGGGACAAAGTCAACGGCGGTGCCAAGAAGGGCTATGTCAACGCATTCGGCGCCATCTCAGCGGGCCAAGCCATGCAGCAAGCCAAGGCAGGCCTTGAAGCCGTGTACCTGTCGGGCTGGCAAGTTGCCGCTGACGGCAACACCTCCGAGACCATGTACCCAGACCAGTCGCTGTACGCATACGATTCCGTGCCCACCATGGTGCGCCGTATCAACAACACATTCAAGCGTGCGGATGAAATCCAGTGGGGTCGTGGCGTCAATCCCGGTGACAAGGAATATATCGACTTCTTCCTGCCTATCGTTGCTGACGCAGAAGCCGGTTTCGGCGGTGTGTTGAACGCCTTCGAACTGATGAAGAACATGATTGCATCCGGCGCTGCTGGCGTGCACTTTGAAGACCAATTGGCTGCTGTGAAGAAATGCGGCCACATGGGCGGCAAGGTTCTGGTTCCGACCCGTGAAGCGATTGAGAAGCTGATCTCTGCGCGTTTCGCAGCAGATACCATGGGTGTATCTACCCTGATCCTGGCCCGTACCGATGCCGAAGCCGCTAATCTGATCACCAGCGACTACGACGCCAATGACAAGCCTTTCATCACCGGCGAGCGCACGCAAGAAGGCTTCTACCGCGTCAAGAACGGTCTGGAGCAGTCCATCAGCCGTGGCGTGGCTTATGCTCCTTACGCGGACTTGGTGTGGTGCGAAACTGGCGTGCCAGACATCGGCTTTGCCCGCGAATTCGCACAAGCCGTGTTGGCCGCTTGCCCAGGCAAGCTGTTGTCATACAACTGCTCACCTTCTTTCAACTGGAAGAAGAATCTCAACGACAAGCAGATCGCGTCTTTCCAGGACGACCTGTCCGCGTTGGGCTACAAGTACCAGTTCATCACTTTGGCCGGTATCCACATCAACTGGTTCAACACCTTCCAGTTTGCCCATGCATACGCTCAAGGCGAAGGCATGAAGCACTACACCGAAATGGTGCAAGAGCCAGAATTTGCAGCACGCGACAAGGGTTACACCTTTGTGTCGCACCAGCAAGAAGTGGGTGTGGGCTACTTTGACGACGTAACCACCGTAATCCAAGGTGGCACTTCCTCTGTGAAGGCCCTGACCGGCTCTACAGAAGAAGAGCAGTTCCACTAAGCAGCTAGCGAGGCCGGCAGAGCGTAAAATCGGTCTCTTTCGGCTTCCCGTTTCAAAGCGCGGCGTGTCCGCGCTTTTTTATTTTCTTGTGTAAACCATGATTCAGATCACGCTTCCCGACGGCTCCCAACGCGAATATCCAGGTCCGGTCACTGTGGCCGAAGTGGCTGCCTCCATTGGTGCTGGCCTGGCCAAGGCAGCTTTAGCCGGCAAGGTCCGAGGCGACGGTGAGCCTGCTGGCTCGGGCAAAGTGGTGGATACCAGTTTCCAGATGACGACCAACTGCGCACTGTCCATCATCACGGCCAAAGACGCCGATGGCCTGGAGGTGATTCGCCATTCCACGGCCCACTTGCTGGCCTATGCCGTCAAGGAGCTGTTTCCGGATGCGCAGGTCACTATCGGCCCGGTCATTGAGAACGGTTTCTTTTACGACTTCTCGTACAAGCGCCCGTTCACGCCCGAAGACTTGCTGGCGATAGAGAAGAAGATGACGGCACTGGCCGCGTTGGATGAGCCGGTTACGCGCCGCGTATTGCCGCGCGATGAAGCCGTGGCCTATTTCAAGAGCCTGGGTGAGCACTACAAGGCAGAGATCATCGAAAGCATTCCCGCGGATCAGGACGTATCTCTGTACCGTGAAGGTAAGTTCGAAGATTTGTGTCGTGGTCCCCACGTGCCGAGCACCGGCAAGCTCAAACATTTCAAGCTCATGAAGCTGGCTGGTGCCTACTGGCGTGGCGACCATAGAAACGAAATGTTGCAGCGTATCTACGGCACGGCGTGGGCCACGAAAGACGAGCTGCAGCAGCATTTGACGATGCTGGAAGAGGCCGAAAAGCGCGACCACCGCAAGCTGGGCCGCGAACTAGATTTATTTCACATTGACGAGCACGCCCCCGGTCTGGTGTTCTGGCACCCCAAGGGTTGGACGCTGTGGCAGGGTGTGGAGCAGTACATGCGCAAGGTGTACCAGGACAACGGCTACCAGGAAGTCAAAGGCCCACAGATCATCGACAAGGGCTTGTGGGAGAAGACAGGGCATTGGGACAAATACCGGGAGAACATGTTTATCACGGAGTCGGAGAAGCGCGAATATGCACTCAAACCGATGAACTGTCCGGGGCACATCCTCATTTTCAAGCAGGGCATCAAGAGCTATCGCGACCTGCCCCTGCGGTACGGCGAGTTCGGCAACTGCCACCGCAACGAGCCTTCAGGCGGCTTGCATGGAATCATGCGCGTGCGTGGATTCACACAAGACGATGGCCATATCTTCTGTACTGAAGAGCAGATTCTGAAAGAGTGCGTGGACTACACCGCCTTGCTGCAGAAGGTCTACACCGACTTTGGTTTTAAAAACATCATTTACAAGGTCGCGACCCGCCCAGAGCAACGCATCGGCTCTGATGAAAGCTGGGACAAGGCGGAGGCCGCGTTGATTGAAAGCCTGAAGGCTTCCGGTTGTGCCTATGAGATTTCCCCGGGTGAGGGCGCTTTTTATGGCCCCAAGATTGAATACACGCTGAAAGACGCCATCGGGCGTCAATGGCAGTGCGGCACCATCCAGGTCGATTTTTCCATGCCGGAGAGACTGGATGCCGAGTATGTGGGTGAAGATGGCGCCCGCCACCGCCCGGTGATGTTGCACCGCGCCATTGTCGGTAGCCTGGAGCGATTCATCGGAATTCTCATTGAAGAGAGTGCTGGTGCGCTGCCGGCGTGGCTGGCGCCGGTGCAGATTGCGGTACTCAATATCACTGACGCACAGGCAGAATATGCCAAAACCGTAGCCAAAACGCTGCAAAATCAAGGGCTTAGGGTCAATTTAGACCTGCGTAACGAAAAAATTACGTATAAAATACGCGAGCATTCGATGCAGAAGCTGCCGTACTTGGTCGTTATTGGCGACAAGGAAATGGCAGCAGGCGCTGTTGCAGTGCGCGCCCGGGGTGGTCAAGACCTCGGAGCAATGCCCCTTGATACCTTTGTACAAAAGGTTCTGGGCGACATTGCCAGCAAGTCAGCTCTCTAAGGAATGACCCCCGGTTGTATCCATGAGGAAACGTTGCTTTGTTCGCGTGCGCTGTGGAGCAACCGCTACAGTTTGTGTAGCAGATATTGTGAAGGATTGAGCCATCGCTACTGAATTTCGTGACCGTCGTCACCGCGAAGAACGTAAACACCGCCTGAACCGTGAAATTATGGCACCCGAGGTTCGCCTCTCTGGCCAGGAAAACGAGCCTTTGGGCGTCGTGAGCCTCATGGAGGCCCTGCGCATGGCAGGCGAGTTGGACGTGGATCTGGTTGAAATTGCTGCTACGGCGAACCCGCCGGTCTGTCGTTTGATGGACTACGGCAAGTTCAAGTACCAGGAACAAAAGAAGGCTGCGGAAGCAAAGGCCAAGCAGACGGTCATTGAAATCAAGGAAATCAAGTTCCGCCCGGGAACGGATGATGGCGATTACAACATCAAGATGCGCAACATCAAGCGCTTCCTGGCCGAAGGCGACAAATGCAAGATTACGCTGCGCTTTCGGGGACGTGAAATCACGCACCAGGAACTCGGAATGGCCTTGTTGAACCGTATTCGTACTGATTTGGCTGATTTGATTGTGGTGGAGCAGTTTCCCAAGCTCGAAGGGCGTCAAATGATCATGATGATCGCGCCCGGTAAGAAAAAGCCCAACGTTAAAGCGGCTTCAGAGGCTGCGGCGACAACAGCGGCGACATAGAGAAAATGGGTGCTGTCCGGTTTTTGCCGGCCAGCCACAGAATCAGAAGGTGAAAACCCTCTGACTAGGCAGCGCCGAAAGGCATTGCCTGAGAAGTGACTCGGGGCCAACAAGGCTGGAAACCGTTTCCAGACGCCTCACGAGCACAAAGTAAAAGGAGCATTAGCATGCCCAAAATGAAGACCAAAAGCGCGGCGAAGAAACGCTTCCGCGTCCGTCCAGGTGGCACCGTTAAACGCGGTCAAGCCTTCAAACGTCACATCTTGACCAAGAAGACCACCAAAAATAAACGCCATTTGCGCGGCTCCACTGCAGTTCATGTGACCGATATGGGTCGTATGGCGCAGATGTTGCCAGGCCGTGGTATTTAATTAACGACGAACAAGGAGTAATCACATGCCTCGCGTCAAACGTGGTGTAACGGCTCGCGCCCGCCATAAAAAAGTTCTGGCCCTTGCAAAAGGTTTCCGTGGTCGCCGCGGTAATGTCTTCCGTATCGCCAAAGAAGCGGTAATGAAGGCTGGGCAATATGCCTACCGTGACCGCCGTACCAAGAAGCGTGTCTTCCGTCAGTTGTGGATTGCCCGTATCAACGCGGCAGCCCGTCAATGCGGCCTGACATACAGCCAGTTTGCCAACGGTCTGAAGAAGGCCAATATCGAGATCGACCGCAAGGTTCTGTCCGATATCGCCATTCACGACATGGCGGCTTTTGCCGGTATCGTGGAGCAAGTCAAGGCCAAGCTGGCTGCTTGATTTTCGCCCTGTGATGCTATCGTTTTGGTAGCTATCAGTGCAAATAGAACAAGGGCTAGAGCTTGAAAAAGCGCTAGCCCTTTTTCATGGATCCGAGAACCTATGAACGATTTGAACGCCATCGTCCTGCAAGCCCAAGCCGCCTTTGAGCAAGCCGTAACCCCTGCTGACCTGGAGAACGCCAAGGCGCTGTTCCTGGGCAAGGCCGGACGCATCACCGAGCTGATGAAAGGCATGGCCGCTCTAACTGTGGACGAGAAAAAGTCTCGCGGTGCTGCCATCAACCTCGCCAAGCAGGCGATTGAGGTTTCACTGAACGCACGCCGTCAGGCATTGGCAGATGCAGAGCTGCAAGCACAATTGCGCGCTGAAGCGTTGGATGTGACCTTGCCGGGCCGCCAGCGCGGGCAGGGCGGTTTGCACCCGGTTTCTCTCACCTTGGAGCGTATTGAGGCCATCTTTGGCTCCATGGGGTTTGATGTCGCCCAGGGCCCGGAGATTGAATCCGACTGGTTCAATTTCACCGCATTGAACACGCCCGAGGACCACCCCGCGCGTTCCATGCACGACACCTTCTATGTGGAGGGCGGCTCTGAAACCGCTCCCAACCTGCTGCGCACCCACACCAGCCCCATGCAAATCCGCTACGCGGTGCAGCATGTCAAAAAGTTTAGCGACTTAGCCAATAACGGCGAGGGCCAGGGCCTGTTTTCAGGTGATATGCCTGAAATCCGCGTGATAGCCCCAGGGCGAACCTACCGGGTGGACAGCGATGCCACGCACTCGCCCATGTTTCACCAGTGCGAAGGCCTGTGGGTGGGCGAGAACGTGAGCTTCAAGGACCTGAAGTTTGTTTTTACCGATTTTTGCCGTACCTTCTTTGAGTCGGACGATCTGGTACTACGTTTTCGCCCCAGCTTCTTCCCATTCACCGAGCCTAGCGCCGAGATCGACATCCAGTTCCAAAGCGGCCCGTTGTCAGGGCGATGGCTGGAGGTGGCTGGCTCAGGCCAGGTCCACCCTAACGTGATCCGCAACATGGGCCTGGACCCCGAGAAATACATCGGATTCGCCTTTGGCATGGGTCCCGATCGACTGACCATGCTGCGCTATGGTGTCAATGACCTGCGCCTGTTCTTTGATGGTGACATCCGGTTCCTGTCGCAATTCCAATAATCCGCTATGCAATTTTCTGAATCCTGGCTGCGCACTTTCTGCAACCCCGCAATTTCCACGGCTGAACTGGCCGAGACCTTGACCATGGCCGGTCTGGAGGTGGAAGAGCTCAAACCGGTAGCCCCGCCCTTTACCAAAATTGTGGTGGGTGAAATCAAAGAGGCCCAGCAGCACCCCAATGCGGACCGCCTGCGTGTCTGCAAGGTGGATGTAGGCCAAACAGAGTTGCTGAACATTGTCTGTGGCGCACCCAATGCCCGCGTCGGCATTCGCATTCCCTGTGCTTTGGTCGGGGCCGAGCTGCCGCCGGGTGAAGATGGCAAGCCGTTTCAAATCAAGGTTGGCCAGCTACGTGGCGTAGAAAGCCAGGGCATGTTGTGTTCAGCCCGTGAACTCAAACTCTCAGAAGACCATGGCGGTCTGTTGGAGTTGCCATCGGATGCGCCCTTGGGTCAGGACATCCGTTCCTATCTGGATCTGGACGACACCCTGTTCACCCTCAAGCTCACGCCCAATCTGGCACATTGCCTCAGTGTGTATGGCGTCGCGCGGGAAGTGTCGGCGCTAACCGGCGCACCACTCACCACGCCCGCCATTGCCCGAGTGGCCGTGACCAATCAGGACAAATTGGCAGTCAAAATCAGCGCGCCTGATTTATGTGGTCGTTTTTCCGGCCGCGTGGTGCGCAACGTCAATACCAAAGCGAAAACCCCACAGTGGATGGTTGACCGCCTGGCACGTTGTGGCCAGCGCAGCGTTACTGCGTTGGTCGATATTTCAAATTACGTGATGTTTGAGTTGGGTCGCCCATCCCATATTTTTGATTTGGACAAAATTCACGGTGGTCTGGATGTGCGCTGGGGCAAGGCGGGCGAGACGATCAAGCTGCTCAATGGCACTACCGTAACGGTGGATGACAAGGTTGGCGTAATTGCCGACGCGTCGCAGGTTGAGTCCCTTGCCGGCATCATGGGCGGTGATGCCACCGCCGTGTCGGATGACACCCAGCATGTGTACGTGGAGGCCGCCTTCTGGTGGCCCAAGGCGATCGCCGGACGCTCGCGCCGGTTCAACTTCTCCACTGATGCCGGTCACCGTTTTGAGCGGGGTGTGGACCCTGAGCTGACGGTTGAACACATCGAGCGGATTACCGGGTTGATCATCGACATTTGCGGCACACCCAGCACCACCTGTGGCCTGGTGGACGACCAGAAGGCCCATGTGCCTGCACCCAAACCTGTAACGTTGCGCGTAGCGCGTGCCGTCAAGGTGATTGGCATGTCACTGACCCAGGCGCAGTGCTTTGACGCACTGCAGCGGCTGGGCTTGCCAGTGGAGCAGGGCGATGGCGTGCTAACTGTGACGCCACCTTCCTACCGCTTTGATCTGCAAATCGAAGAAGATTTGATCGAAGAAGTGGCGCGCATGGTGGGCTATAACAATCTGCCACACACGCCTCCACTGGCTCCCATCACCGCCAAGATTCGCACCGAATCGCAACGCGGGCCATTTGCGGTACGCCGTAGTCTGGCCGCACTGGGTTACCAGGAAACCATCAACTTTAGTTTCGTGGAAGAGGCTTGGGAACACGGCCTGGCAGGCAACCCCAATCCCATCAAGTTGCTCAACCCCATTGCCAGCCAGATGAGCGTCATGCGTTCGTCCCTGCTGGGCTCGTTGTTGCAGGTGCTCAAGTTCAACCAAGCCCGCAAGCAGGCGCGCGTGCGCGTGTTCGAGCTGGGCCGGGTGTTCTTGCGTGACGCGTCGGTCAAGAGCACTGACACCACGGTGGAAGGCTTTGATCAGCCCATGCGGGTGGCCGGTTTGGCCAGTGGCGGTGCGGATGTCCTGCAGTGGGGGCGCAAGGAGCAAGGTGTCGATTTCTTTGATGTCAAAGGTGATGTGGAGGCGCTCTTGGCGCCCCTGCAAGCCAGCTTTCGGCCGGGTATCCACCCTGCCATGCACCCCGGTCGTTGTGCACAGGTGGTGCTGGAGGGTCGTGCAATCGGCTTTGTGGGTGAACTCCATCCCCAATGGCGCCAACAGTTTGATTTGGCCCAAGCCCCCGTCCTGTTTGAGCTGGACCTGGACGCTGTTCTGCGACGTCGGGTGGCAGAATTCAAACCGGTGGCCAAGTTGCAGCCGGTGCAGCGCGACATCGCAGTGGTGGTGGCAGATGATGTAACCCATGCGGCACTAATGGCAGCCATTTGGGCGGCGCCCACGTCTGGTTTGCTGCGGGATGCCCAGTTGTTCGATGTGTACCGTCCAAAGCTTGCCAAGGATGCCGTGGCCACGGATGGCGCAGCAGACCGCAGCCTGGCGGTGCGCCTTACACTCAACAGCGATGAGGCCACGCTGTCGGAAGAACAAATCGAATCCACCGTTAAGGCAATTGTGGATCAGTTGACAGCCAATGTGGGAGCTCGCCAGCGCGTTTGACCCCGCGCAGCTGGCAGTTATAAGAATCGAGGCACCATGGATTTTTCTGTTGAGAGTCTGGAAACCCCGGCATTGACCAAGGCGCAGCTGGCGGACCTACTATTTGAGCAGATCGGGCTTAATAAGCGTGAGTCCAAGGACATGATTGATGCCTTCTTTGATCTTATCGCAACCAGTTTGGTAGACGGCGCTGATGTCAAAATTTCCGGATTTGGCAACTTCCAGATCCGCACCAAGGCGCCTCGTCCGGGGCGCAATCCGCGCACCGGGGAGGCCATTCCCATCCAGGCGCGTCGTGTAGTGACTTTTCACGCCAGTCACAAGCTCAAAGAACAAATTCAGGTCGAAACCTGAACCGTGCCGCTGTTTTAGCAACAACGTGCCGGCATTCCGTTGGGGTGCCACAATCAGTCTTTGCACTGAGATGAAAGTTAGAGTAACCTCTACGCTTTCCTTCGTACAGCATTGATTTCAATGGAGAAAACTCTCCCCCTTATACCGGCTAAACGCTACTTCACCATCGGTGAGGTTGGGGATCTGTGCGGCGTCAAACCCCATGTGCTACGGTATTGGGAGCAAGAGTTCACGCAGCTACGCCCTATGAAGCGACGTGGCAATCGCCGCTACTACCAGCACCACGAAGTGCTGATGATCCGCCGCATCCGGGATTTGTTGTACGACCAGGGCTTCACCATCAGCGGTGCACGCAACAAAATGCAGGAATTGCTGCAAAACGAGCGAGATAAAAAACGCAACGGCGAAATCCTGCTGGATGGCGTGGAGGTGCTTGAGATTGACGACGTAGATCTGGATGACTTTGTGGATAGCCAGTCGCGCGACGGTTTTGACGACAGTTCCACCCACTTGGTACAAGTCCGCAGAGAATTATTTGAAATTCGTGAGTTGCTGGCTACCGAGTGAAAGAGCAGCAATTTCCCGCGTTATAATTGAAGGCTAGATCGGTGTGTGGCGCAGCCTGGTAGCGCACTTGCATGGGGTGCAAGGGGTCGAAGGTTCGAATCCTTTCACACCGACCATTACAACGACTAAAGCCTTCAAACAGAAATGTTTGAAGGCTTTTTTCATGGCGCGTGTAGCGCTGATGAAAGACACCATGAAATTGCGTATTGGCGAAGGCTGGGACATTCATGCTCTGGTGCAAGGGCGTAAACTGATTCTGGGCGGTGTGGAGATTCCACATACCAAGGGGCTACTAGGCCATTCTGATGCTGACGCTCTATTGCACGCCATTACCGATGCACTATTGGGCGCCGCCGCCCTGGGTGACATTGGAAGCCATTTCCCTGACACTGATGTCCGTTTCAAGGGCGCTGACTCCTGTGTGTTGCTTGCCGAAGCCGCACGCCAGGTGCGGGACAAAGGTTATGCCATCGCGAACGTGGACAGCACCGTCATTGCCCAGGCACCCAAACTGGCCCCCCATATTGGTGCCATGCGTGCGCGCATTGCCGAAGTGCTGGACCTGACTGTGGATCAGGTTAACGTCAAAGCCAAAACGGCAGAAAAACTGGGGCCGGTGGGTGCCGGCGAAGCGATGGAGGCGCGCGCTGTCGTACTGCTGGTGGGAACTTGATGCTGGCAATGTGAATCCTACCCAAAGATCCCTATGGATCTTGCGTTAGGTACGCGTTTTCCTACAGGAGGTTGTATGAAACTCCGTAATTTGTCATGTATTGCCATTTGTTTTGCTATTGCAGGCGGTGCCGTCCGGGCTGGGTCAGTTGACGTAGCCTTCGTGCACCCAGAAGCTTTTACCGATGTGCGCGACCAAAATCTGGATGCGGCACCCAACCTGCAGACCATTGCCGAGTATTTGCAGTCCCTTGGACAAAAGTACTTGCCTGCCAACCAGTCCTTACAGGTAGATGTGCTCAATGTCGATCTGGCTGGCAAATTGCATCCCTCGCCGCGCTGGGGATGGGTGCGGATAGTAGGCGGCCAGCTGGACTGGCCGCGGATGACCCTTAATTACCGGTTAGTTGAGAATGGCACAGTGTTGGCCAGCGGACAAGATGCTATTGCCGACATGGCGTACTCTTCGCACCTGGACTCCTACCCTGGCTGGGAGACACTAGAGTCTGAAAAACGCATGCTTCGCGACTGGTTTCGCAGCCGGTTCGTGCACCCTTGAGTCCGCGGCATTGTCGCGCCGTGTACGTTTGGGGTGCTCGCACCAGAGTGGCGGGCCTACACTCATGCCCTGCTTTCACTCTGCTTGCGCAAAACCATGTCCCAGCCTCAATTCGCTCACCCCAATTTACTGAAACCGCTGGACCTGGGTTTTACTACCCTGCGCAACCGCGTGATGATGGGTTCCATGCACACCGGGCTGGAGGACCGTTTCTACCACTACACAAAGCTGGCTGCGTATTTTCGTGAACGTGCCAAGGGTGGCGTGGGGCTGATTGTGACGGGCGGCATTTCACCTAACCGCCAGGGCTGGCTATTGCCTTTTGGCGGGACACTCAATTCCATTTTTGATGTCTACAACCATCGTAAGCTGACGCGGGCTGTACACGAAGAAGATGGAAAAATTCTCATGCAGATCCTGCATGCAGGGCGTTACGGATACCAGCCCTTGGTGGTCTCTGCTTCCGCCATCAAGTCACCCATTTCCATGTTCAAACCCAAAGCGCTCACGGAGGCGGGCATCCAGTCCACCATCCGTGCCTATGTGCGTTGTGCAAGGCTGGCACAAAAAGCCGGCTACGACGGTGTGGAGATCATGGGCAGCGAAGGCTATTTGCTCAACCAGTTTCTGTGCATGCGGACCAATCAGCGCACAGACCGCTGGGGCGGTGCCATTGAGAACCGGATGCGGCTGGCCGTAGAGATCGTGCGCCAGGTTCGTGCTGCCGTTGGGTCTAATTTCATTCTCATGTACCGCCACTCAGTGCTGGACCTGGTGGAAGGTGGCAATAGCTGGGATGAAGTGGTGCAGGTGGCGCAGGCACTGGAATCTGCAGGGGTAACTATGTTCAACACCGGTATTGGCTGGCATGAGGCCCGTACACCCACCATCGTCACATCGGTGCCGCGCGCGGCTTTTGCCCATGTGGCGGCGCGGCTCAAGCAGTCTGTGAAAATTCCGGTGATTGCCAGCAACCGCATCAACATGCCGGATGAGGCCGAGGCGTTGATTGCCAGTGGCCAGGTCGATATGGTGTCCATGGCGCGTCCGTTCCTGGCTGATGCCGAGTGGGTTAACAAAGTGGCAGCCGGTCGGGTAGACGAAATCAATACCTGCATTGCCTGCAACCAGGCTTGCCTGGACCACACCTTTGCCAACAAGCGTGCCAGTTGCCTGGTCAACCCACGGGCAGGCTATGAAACCGAATTGGTCTATCGCAAGGCGCAGCGTCGCAAGAAAATAGCAGTAGTGGGTGCGGGGCCTGCCGGCATGTCTGCAGCCACTGTGGCGGCTGAATGTGGACACGACGTCAGTCTGTTCGATAGCGCTGACCGGGTTGGCGGCCAGTTCAATGTTGCGATGCAGGTGCCAGGCAAGGAAGAGTTTGCCCAGACATTGCGCTATTTTGCCAAACGGATCAAAACCACCGGCGTCAACTTGCAATTGGGACAGCGGGTAACCCGGGAGCAATTGCTGGCGCATGGGTTTGACGACGTGGTGTTGGCCACCGGCATTGTTCCCCGCACGCCGCGAATACCCGGCGTGGAGCGGACCAATGTAGTGTCCTACCTGGATGTGTTGCAGCGCAAGGTCACGCTGGGCAAGCGCGTTGCCATCATCGGTGCGGGCGGCATTGGGTTTGACGTGGCAGAGTTTCTGCTACACGACCCTGGCGTTGCCCTGCCGGTGTCCATTGAACACTGGTGCAGTGAGTGGGGTGTCGACTTGCACGCCACCGCAAACGGTGGTTTGGTTTCCCCCCAGCCAGCAGAACCCTACCGTGAGTTATTTTTGCTGCAGCGCAAGGCGACGCGGGTCGGTGCGGGCTTGGGTAAAACGTCAGGCTGGGTGCACCGCGCCGTGTTGCAACGCAACGGCGTGGAGATGTTGGCCGGCGTCGAATACCAAAACATTGATGATTCCGGCTTGCATATTGCGGTCAACGGCACATCACGCCTGCTCGAAGTAGACCACGTGGTGTTGTGTGCTGGCCAAGAATCATTGATTGAGTTGATGCCACCATCTGACGCGCCGGCCATGCCAAGCGCGCCGCGTTTTCACCGTATTGGTGGCGCCGCCCTTGCGTCAGAGCTGGATGCCAAGCGCGCCATCCGTGAAGGCGCAGTGCTTGCGGTCAGCCTGTGATCACGCATCGGTGAATCGCTTAAGCCGTATATTGGCCGACAGGCCTCCGGTACTGGCGATGCTCAGCGTAAACACGCCGCCCATGCGCTGAACGGTTTTTTCTACGATAGCCAGCCCCAGCCCGGCACCATTGGCGGCCGTGCGGGCCGCTTCTCCCCGGTAGAAGGGCTGCGTCAGGTTGGCCAATTGTTCTGGCGCAGCGCCGATGCCGCTGTCGCGAATTTTGATGAGCACCCATTTGTCCCGCGATATGGCTGCAATCTGGATACGGGCAATACCGGTTTCAGGTGTCTTGCCATAGCGGCGGGCGTTCTCAAGCAAGTTGGACAGGATGCGACCAAGCTCCACCTCGTCCGCGATCACCATAAGGTTGTCTTCCAACTGCAGGGTGATTTGCACATCAGCCTGGTTTTTGTAGGAATAGATGCAGGCATCCACCACGTCCGCCAGCAACACGGGCGCGAGCGCGTCTTTTTCGGGCCGGGCATAGTCCAGAAATTTACCGATGATGGCGTCCAATTGGGCAATGTCGGCGGCCATGTGGGCACGGGCATCCAAGTCGGCAACGCTCATTTCGGTTTCCAGACGTAACCGCGCCAGCGGCGTGCGCAAGTCGTGCGAGATACCAGCGAGCATCACTGCGCGATCTTGCTCAACTTTGGCCAGGCGCTGTGCCATGCGGTTAAAGCCGATATTGACTTCCCGGATTTCACCGGTTTGGACGTTTTCATCCAGCCGGCTGGCTTCAAAATCGCCTTCGCGCACCCGGCTTGCTGCAAACGACAACTCCTTGAGCGGGCGATTGATCAGTCGGGCAATCAGCGCCGCACCAGCCAGCGACAAGGCCCCTGCCACGGCCAACCAGATGATCCAGGTGATTCCGCCAGCCGTGTTAAACCGTTCCTGATCCGTGAGTAGCCAGTAGTCGTCGCCGTCGATCACAAAACCGATCCAAAGGCCGCTTTGGGAATTCACACTGCTGGCAATGACCGTACCAGGCCCCAGGCGTGTACTGAGTTCATCGGCGATCTGGCGGGTGATTGCGTTTTTGCCGAAGGGCGTGAACTGGTCAGTGGGTTCACGCGGAACTATATGCACGCCTTCCTGGTCGCTCATGGTTTTGAGTAGTGAGGTTCTGGCAATGGCATCGGCGTGGATCAAGGCAGCGCGGCTCAAATTTACCTGGGATGCCAGTTGTTGTGCCGTCTGCATGGCGCGGGGCTCAAACTCCAGTGAACGCAGGGTCTGCAACCAAGCCAATATGCTGCCCAGCAGCAGGAGGGCCAGCAGGAAGAAAGTGCGCCAGAACAGGCTCAGGCTGGTGCGCCGGTGTTGCGGGCCATCGATAGCCGAATCAATCAGTGTTGCTGGCGCACTGTTCTGCGTATCCTCAAATTGGGTGGGAGTCTGGGTCTGGACCAATTGCGCCAACACCTGGTTCAGGTGGCCTCATCAGGCACAAACACATAACCCACACCCCATACCGTCTGAACGAAACGTGGCGAGGCGGGATCGGTTTCTATCAGCTTGCGCAGGCGTGAGACTTGCACATCCAGGCTGCGGTCAAACGGTTCAAATTCTCGACCGCGTGACAACTGTGCCAGCTTTTCACGGGACAGCGGCACACGTGGATGGCGCACAAGCGCTTTGAGCATGGCAAATTCGCCTGTGGTCAGGGCCAACTCATTGCCTTCCTTGTGCAGAGTTCGGGCGGCCAGGTCAAAAGTAAAGGTGCCAAAGCGTGCAACCTCGTTTTCCGTGGACGGCGCACCGGGTACTTCGGGCGGAGGGCGACGGCGCAAAACCGCATGGATGCGGGCCAGCAATTCACGCGGGTTGAATGGCTTGCCCAGGTAATCGTCGGCACCCACTTCCAGGCCCACGATGCGGTCAATGTCTTCACCCTTGGCGGTGAGCATGATGATGGGAGTCTGGTCGCCGGCGGTACGCAAGCGCCGGCAGATCGACAGGCCGTCTTCACCGGGCATCATCAGGTCCAGCACGATGAGATCGGCGGTTTCCCGCATCATGATGCGGGTCAACGCCTTGCCATCTTCCGCCAATAGAACGTCAAAACCTTCTTGTGTTAGGTAACGCCGCAACAGGTCGCGGATGCGGGTGTCATCATCAACCACCAAAATTTTGTTGGGTCGGGGTGCCGGATTCTGCATAAGGTGCTGTCAAATATGTAACAAACCCGATTCTGCGCGGCTTGGGCATCACGGGCTTCGTTAAACCGCAATAGTTGACACTATGTTACAAAAACGGGTGGCAATTGGCAGTGTTCACACCAACAATGGGGATCAGGCTACCCTTTGACCCTTCAAACTGCCATGCTCAAACATTGTGTCCTGTGCTGTATTTTCGGGTTGAACGCCTCGGTGGCGTTCGCTCAGGGCAACGCCTTGCCTGTGCACAGTACACACGGCGACGCGAAACCGCCGCCGCCAGCCGCTGAAACCCATGATCGCCGCGCAGCATTGCGTGAAGCCCTATTGGCCCAGCGCGAAAATACACGACCTCAAGGAAATCAACCGTCGGCTGAGCGCCAGTTGAACGACCAAGAGCGAGCAGAGCTGCGTCAGCAGGTGCGCCAGCAGAGTCGCCCATCACCCTGAAATCCAGGGTCACTGAACGGGCAACACGCCATCATTCCGCTGTCGTGCATTGCTACGAGTGCACGCCAATTGTGTGCCGCCTACGACGGCCCTGCATGTCCAATACTCCCGCTATTCCCAATACCCGCTCCATGTTGGCGACGGGTGCATTACGCGTATCGGATACTTTAGGCCGATTTGAACTACGCAAAATCCTGGGGCAAGGTGCACAGTCCACCGTTTGGTTGGCCTTTGATCCCCGTCTGGAACGCGAAGTAGCGTGCGACCGAGTAGCGGCACGGTCGACCAGGCCCTGTCGCAGTGGCTGGATGAAGTGCGCAGCGTTGGTCGGGTCAAGCACGCCAATATCGTGCCGGCCTACGAGGCCGACATCCAGGACGAGCAGCCTTACCTTGTGTTTGAGTACATTGCCGGTCAGACCCTGGAGCAGCTTCTCAAGAAGCGCGGTGCCATGGGACCGCACGAAGCGGTCGCCTTGATGATGGATGTTTTGGATGCCGTGGCAGTAGCACAGGCGGCTGGTGTCGTTCACCGCGATCTCAAACCCTCCAATGTGCTGGTGGACCCTGTGTCGCTCAATGGCTGCAACGTGGGTTACCTGTCCCCAAAGGCTGCCAACGGGGCCACGCCAGTTCCTTCCATGGATATTTTTTCTGCTGGGGTGGCGCTGGCCGAAATGCTCATGGGCAAGCCGCTGATCGAGGAGCGCGACCCCTAACGCCCGGTATACCGGGTGACATATGAGTAGCTGGCGCTACCAGCCGATGTCAACCCGGATGTGGATGACCGCCTGCGTGCGACGGTGGCCCGGGCACTGGCGCGCAATCCCAGCCAGCGATTTACCACAGCCCGCGCGTTCCTGGACGAATTGGAGCAATGGGCTAAGCCCTAGGCAACATTGGCCCCCGTAGAGGCGGGCGGTCAGAGCAGCACGCTGGACTTTCTGCTGCTCCACATTCACCACAAGAGTGATTTTCCGGCGCTGTCGGATTCGGTGGTGCGCATCCAGCGCATGGCCACGTCGGAGGCCGAGAGTGTTAACAGCGTCGCCAATGAAATCCTGAAGGATGTGGCGCTCACCAACAAACTCCTGCGCATGGTCAACAGTGCGCATTTTGCGCATCGCCGCAGCATCAATACCGTTTCGCGGGCGGTCAACCTGGTGGGGTTTAACGGCATTCGCAATATGGCCCTGAGCTTGGTGCTGTTGGAGCACATGCAGGACAATGCCCAAGCCGCGCAACTCAAGGAAGATTTTTTGCGCTGCCTGATGGCCACATCCCTTGGTGGCGAGCTGCGCCCGCTTGCCAGTGAAGGCGAAGAAGCCGCTATTGGCGCCATGTTGCAGAACCTGGGGCGGGTGCTGGTGCAGTTTTAATTTCCCGATGAAGCCAGCCAGATTCGCAACCTGGTGCAAGCCACGCGTGAACCGCAGACCGAAGAGGCGGCCTCCATCACCGTGCTGGGATTGACCTTAGGAAACCTGGGCCTGGGCATTGCCAAAGCCTGGTGACTTCCGCACAGCATGCAGCGCTGCATGCGCAAATTGGTAGATGTGGTGCCTTCGCGCGCACCGTCGGACCTTGGTGAACGCATCCGCTGAGTTGCTATGGCCTACAACGAAATAGCGGACGTACTGTGGCACTCCGATCCCAAAAATGTGGATACTCTTGTCTAGACAATTACGCGTAAATATGTGCAGGCGATGGGTGTAGGGTCGAAGGATGTACAGGCGGCCACGGCGGTAGCGCGCCTGAAACTAGTGGAACTGGCCACAGCCATGGAAATTCGGGTGAAACAGGGGTCACCGGCTGGCAGGTTATTGACCATTCCGGACGGGGTGCAAGGTAATGCATCCGCAGTACAAGCATTGCCCAGTCAGTGTGAAATGGCAGCGTTAGAATTGCATGCCACGCATACTGCACCCTTGAATGCAATGGGTCATGTGGCGGTCAATGACCCTCGTGTGACCGAAACCCTGACCGCTGGTATTCAGGATATTACCAATGCCATGGTGGAGGACTACAAGCTCAACGATGTATTGCGCATGATTCTGGAAATCATGAACCAGGCCATGCAGTTTCATCACATCATTTTCTGCATGTGCGACGCCAAGACCGAAACCATGACCGGCCGTTTTGGCCTGGGTAACGAGGTCTAGCAGTATGTCAAAGGGTTCAAGTCATCCCTCAAAGTGACCACTCCCGACTTGTTTGCCGTGGTTTGCAACACGGGCACCGACACCATGATCAGCATTGCCAGGGAAACCCGTCTGGCCCAGCGCTTGCCAGCTTGGCTTCGCGCCTGCTTGAATGCTCCGACCTTCTTGCTGCTGCCTTTGCTGATCAAGGGCGCACCTTTTGGTCTGATTTACGCAGAGAAAAAGCAGCATGGTTCTCATGAGCTGGATGAAAAAGAACTGTCCCTGCTATGCGCGTTGCCCAACCAGGCCGTGATGGCGTTCAAACAGTTCAGCTAATCCCGCTCGACACGATTGCGCCCGTTTTGCTTGGCGCGGTACATGGCCGCATCTGCGCGGTTTAGAAAGGCCACCGGGTTGGTGATTTTGGCATCGGACTGTGCAACACCGATAGAAATCGTCACCGATGGAAGTTGTCGGCTTCCACTGCAGAACTTTGCCTGCGCGATGCTTTCGCGCAGCGCGTTGATGCGAGGCATCACTTGATCAAGTGTCGTATCGCGCAGAATGATGCTGAACTCCTCGCCACCGTATCGACAAACAATATCGCTGGCTCGTGCCCATTGCATGAATAGCGTGCCGAGCGTTCGCAAGACATCGTCACCTGCCTCGTGGCCATAGGTGTCGTTAATGCGCTTGAAGTGATCGATGTCGAGCATTGCCACGCACAGATTGTGGCCATCACGCTCGGAGCGCCGCATTTCGTCGGCAAGGGTTTCATCAAGGTAGCGTCGATTGTATAGGCCCGTCAATGGATCATGGGTGGATTGCGCGCGGAGTTGTCCTTGCAACACCAGATAGTCGTGTTCTATTCGCTGTGCATGAATGCCGATGAGTGCCAATGTTGACAACTGCACGGTTAGAACCTGGGCCAAGACATAGTAGCTCTGGAATCCGGTCTCCTGCATCCACAGTGGATCGGTTGCGTGGCCAGCAATTGCGTGCCAGGCCCGGTACAGCGTGAGTCCTCCCATCAGCATCATCCAGGTTGCAAGCAAAATTTCGTTGACCCCCAATTTTTGGTGGCTGGGACCGAGCGCGGATTCTGCAATGGCCAGTAACAGGCCCGTAATATAGAGGGAGTAAACGGTAATGCGCGCGGCAATGTCCTGCCTGTCTGAGCAGTAATAGCCAAAGACCAGAAAGAACGTCAGGAATATGCCCCATTGCAGCCAGCGGTGTTCTGATCGTCCCCGAAATACCAGCATGCCGTGGTAAACCAGTAAATAGCCCAACACCAACAGGCTGTTCGAACCCAGGAGGAGCAGCCAACCCGTGTGCGCCCCGCGCACCCCGAACATGATCGTTCCCAACGCAATTGAGACGATTCCAAACGCCCACCAGCCAAACCCTGGATAGGTTCGCTGCGTGCGCAACAGTATGAGCATCACCACACCGGCTGCCAGTGACAGCGCCGCAGTGGTGATCATCAAGGTCTTGATGTCCAAGGGCCTCCCATTTCAAAACGGGTAAGTGGGTGAACCCCCTTCAACCGATGGACCGATGCTACACGGTGTTGCCCCTCTTGTGGGCTGCCATGTCTATTGCGCTGTCCAGCCACCATCCATGTTCCAGGCCACGCCACGCACGTTGTTGCCAGCAGGTGAGCAGAAGAACACGGCCAAAGCGCCCAGTTCCTCGGGCGTTGTAAATTGCAGGGAGGGCTCTTTTTCACCCAATAGCAGCTTGGTCGCGTCGTTGTTGCTGATTTTTAGCGCTGTAGCTTTGGCATCCACCTGTTTTTGGACCAAGGGTGTGAGTACCCAGCCGGGGCAGATAGCGTTGCAGGTCACGCCGGTGGTGGCATTTTCCAGCGCGGTCACCTTGGTTAGGCCCACGACACCGTGCTTGGCCGCCACATAGGCAGACTTTTCAGCTGACGCCACCAGGCCGTGGATCGATGCCACGTTGATGATGCGGCCCCAATTGCGCGCCAGCATGCCCGGCAACGCGAGGCGGGTGGCGTGGAACGCACTGGAGAGGTTGATGGCCAGAATGGCGTCCCAGCGCTCCACCGGAAAGTTCTCTACCCGCGCCACGTGCTGGATGCCGGCGTTGTTGACCAGAATGTCCAGAGCACCAAAGGTCTTGGTGGCGTGGTGGATCATGTCTTCGATCTCAGAGGGCTTGCTCATGTCGGCACCGTGGTAGCTCACCTGCACACCTAGCCCTGCAACCTCGGCCTTGGGGCCTTCTACGTCGCCAAAGCCATTGAGCACAATGTTGGCACCCTGGGCTGCCAATGCCTTTGCAATACCCAGGCCAATACCGCTGGTGGAACCGGTAATGAGGGCGGTTTTGCCTTTGAGCATGCTGTTCTCCTTATCAGTTTTGTAAATGGATGGATGATTGAATTACGATCCAGCTATGGCATCGAACCCGAATTATCAAACCTCCATTGCACCATGTCTGAACCTAAGCTGAATTACCTACCATGTCCCGATGCTTACAAGGGCCACCGCATGGCGTATTGGGAGTGGGGTTCGCCTGATGCATCCCATGCTGTGGTCTGCGTCCATGGGCTGTCCCGCCAGGGCCGTGACTTCGATACCCTGGCCCAGGCTCTGGTGGAAAGATCCGGTGGCAGCGTGCGTGTAATCTGCCCCGATGTGGTGGGTCGCGGCCAAAGCGACTGGCTGGTTGACCCCATGGGCTACCAAGTGCCCGTCTATGCGGCCGATATGGTGGCTTTGTTGGCCCATTTGGCACCGCAAACCAAAACGCTGGATTGGGTTGGCACCAGCATGGGCGGGCTCATCGGCATGGCCGTGTTGGGGCAGACCCAGTTTCCCTTGCCCATCACGGCACGCCGTTTGGTGCTTAACGACGTTGGCCCCAGTATCCAGTGGGAAGCCTTGGTGCGCATTGGTGCCTACCTGGGTCAGGTGGTGCGGTTTGAATCCCTGCAGCAGGCAGCCGACGCCATGTGGGCCATTTCCACCACCTTTGGTCCCCACACACCGACTCAATGGCTGGAGCTCTCTCGCCACATGGTCAAGCCGATTCCCGGATCGGACAGCGCAGTGACGCTGCACTACGATCCGGCCATTGCGGTGCCTTTTGCCAGCATGTCGCAAGAGAGTGCGACCCAGGGTGAGGCTATGTTGTGGGCTTTATACGATGGCATCCAGGCACAAACCCTGCTGCTACGTGGTGCGCAATCTGACCTGCTGTCGCCTCAGACCGCTCGCCTGATGACCGAGCGCGGCCCCCGTGCCCGCCTAGTGGAGTTTGCCGGTGTAGGCCATGCACCCACGCTGATCGCCACCGATCAAGTCGATGCTGTGGTCCAGTTTTTGCTAGGATAAAACGCAACCCCTGCTAGCTGCATGAAAAGTCATTCTCCCGAGCACCAGGCCACCGCGCCAGTGATTACAGCCACCGCCCAAAGTCTGCCCGATCAGGCTGATGCACTGGCACGTGCACGTGCCTTTGCAGAACCCCTGTTGGCCAGCGAAACATTGGACACCGGTGAAAACGCGTTGGTCCACGCCGACGCCGTGGCCGCAATCCTGAAATCGATTGGCGGCTCGCAAGCCATGCAGGCTGCCAGTTACCTGGTCTATGCCTGTGACCACCTGAACAAGCCTTATGAAGTCATCGCCAAGGCATTTGGCGAGAATTTTGCCGAACTGGCACTGGAAACCACCAAACTGGTGCGCGTGCAGCGCATGGCGCGCTTGGCGCAATTGTCTGCCAGCCGTGCCGCTACACCCATACCCATGGCGCAAACGGCGTCAGCTCAGACCGAGAGCGTGCGCAAGATGCTGTTGGCCTTCTCGCGCGACCTGCGCGTGGTCATGCTGCGCCTGGCTTCGCGCCTGCAGACGCTGCGCCACTTTGCGGCCAGCAAACAGCCGGTGCCGCCCGGCCTGGCCGCCGAGGCCTTGCAGGTGTTTGCCCCGCTGGCCAACCGCCTGGGTATTTGGGAAATCAAGTGGGAGATCGAAGACCTGTCGTTCCGCTTTTTGGAGCCCGAGACCTACCGCGAGGTAGCCCGGTTGCTGGATGAAACGCGCGTTCAGCGCGAAGCCCATGTGGACCAGCTGCGTCAGCACGTGGCGCAAGAGCTGGCCCAGCAGGGCATTCATGCCACGGTGCAGGGCCGCCCCAAACACATCTACAGCATCGTCAAGAAGATGCGCGGCAAGTCTCTGGGGTTCGATCAGGTTTATGACCTGAGCGCCCTGCGAATCGTGGTGCCGACCGTGCCGGACTGCTACGCCGCACTGAGCTGGGTGCACAGCCACTACACCTCAGTGCCTGAGGAATTTGACGATTACATTGCCCGCCCCAAGGCCAATGGCTACCAATCGCTGCACACTGTGGTGCGCGACAGCACTGGCCAGCCCATCGAAGTGCAGGTGCGCACCCAGGCCATGCATGACCATGCCGAGACCGGCGTAGCGGCGCACTGGGCTTACAAAGAAGCCGGCACCAAGGGTTACGCCGGCGTGTCGGCCAGCGGGGAATACGACGCCAAGATTGCCGTGCTGCGCCAACTGCTGGCCTGGGAGCGCGACCTGTCCGGCGGCAAGGGGGATGGATTTTTTGATGACCGCATTTATGTGCTGACCCCCGACGCCGCCATTGTGGAATTGCCCCAGGGCGCCACCGCGGTGGACTTTGCCTACAGCGTGCACACCAACCTGGGCCACCGTTGCCGTGGTGCACGGGTGGATGGCGCCATGGTGCCGCTCAACACGCCGCTCAAGAACGGCCAGACGGTGGAAGTCACTACCGTCAAGGAAGGCGGCCCCTCGCGCGATTGGCTGAACCCCGAGCTGGGCTTTCTGGCCAGCCCGCGTGCGCGCGCCAAGGTGCGCGCCTGGTTCAACGCTCTGGCCATGGGTGAGACCGTGGCCAAAGGCCGCGAGGCCGTGGAGAAACTGCTGCAGCGCGAAGGAAAAACGGCTGTAAAACTCGACGATCTGGCCTCGCAATTGGGCTTTAATTCCGCCGAAGCGCTGTTTGAGGTGGTGGGCAAAGACGAATTTTCACTGCGGAACATAGAAGCCGTGCTGCGCCCGCCCGAACCGGTGCTGCCACAGGACGAGTTTTTGTTGCTCAAGAAGCAGCGCCCGCCCAGCAGCACACCCAAGGGCGGCGTGCTGGTGGTGGGTGTGGATTCGCTCATGACCCAACTGGCCAAGTGCTGCAAACCCGCACCACCCGATGCCATTTGCGGCTTTGTCACCCGTGGCAAGGGCGTGAGCGTGCACCGGGCCGATTGCTCCAACCTGCGCAACATGGTCACCCGCAGCGGTGATCGTGTGATTGAGGTGGAGTGGGGCGGCAAGACCGGTGGAGATGGTACTGTGTACCCGGTGGACGTCGCCGTAGAAGCCAACGACCGCCAGGGCCTGCTGCGCGACATTTCCGAGGTGTTCGCCAAGGAAAAAATGAACGTGATCGGCGTTCAAACCCAGTCAGTGCGCGGCATCGCCTTCATGACCTTCACCGTGGAGGTGAGCGACGCCGGGCGCCTGGCCAAGGTGCTGGGCATTGTGTCGGAATTGAACGGGGTGCGCACAGCGCGGCGGCGCTAAAGGCTTTTTGTGGTGCCTTTATTTGCGTGCCAAATAGACACCCCAGACGGTCAGCGCCATTCCCGGTATGGCAATGCCTGAAAAGGTATCGCCGAACAGCATCCAGGCGAACAACACGGTGCAGGGTGGCACCAGGTAGAAGAGGCTGGAGACATTGACCGAGCTGTTGTGCCGGATCAACCAGTTCAAAAGGCTAATGGCGCCAATGGACAACACCAGCACCAGCCACCCCAAGGCAAAGAACAACTCTCCCGTCCAATCGATGTGGCCGGTTTCGGTAGCCAGCGCCAGCAGCAGCGTCACTGCGGCGGTGGGCAAAAACTGGGCCACCGCACCAGTTCGCCAGTCAAAGGCCGGGCAAAAGCGTTTTTGGTACAGCGTGCCGGCGGTAATCGCCAACAGTGCCGCAATGGCGGGCACCAGGGACATCAAACCGAACTCTGTGCCAGCTTTGGCCGCTACCACCAGCCCCACGCCAATAAAACCCACGGTCAGGCCCAGCCATTGGGACCGTGAAACCTGCGTCCCGAGTAACCACCCTGCGCCAACCGCCGTCAGCAAGGGTTGAACGCTGACCACCAGACTGGTCACTCCGGCCGGAAGACCCATGGAAATGGCCATGAACACGCCGCCCAGGTAAATGCCATGAATCAACAGCCCGGATACGCCAATGTGCAGCCACGCGGTTCCGGATGACGGCCAGGGCGCGCGGGTCAGCACTGCAATGGCGGTCATGCATGCAATAACCAAAACATACCGAATGAACAAAAACGTCATTGGCTCTATATGGGGCAGCCCCAAGCGCGCGCCGATAAAGCCGGTGGACCACAGCACCACAAACAGCAATGGAAAAATTCGGGTTTGAAGTGAAGTCATGGTTTAGGGGGAGGCTCGGTCGGCTGGTCTGCCATGTCGCGCATGAGCTGTTCAACCTCGGTGTTTGACACGGGCGCATTCTGACTGGCGGGAGCCACAGCCGCATCCAGTTGATGCACTGTCCATGGCCCAATAAAGACCAGTACGGTTACCACACTCTGCACCGCCAGGTAAGGCAACAACGCCCGCAGCGTCAGCCAGATGGAGGCGTTGATTTGGGTGGAGCGGGCGCGCGCCATCATCACCGCGTAGCCCATGGGAGGAATCAGAAAGCTCAGTTGCAGCACCAGCAGCAGCAAAACGGCGGTTTGCTGGGCGTCGCCCAACAGGGCGATTAATGGCGGTGCGACGATGGGAATAATGACAAAGATCATCTCAAACGCATCCAGCACCCAAGCGCACAGCGCCACCAGCAGCAGCACCAGGGCGGCGGTCAGCAGGTGCGGCAGGCTGGAGCCCAGCACCACGTCGGCGATCCAGTGGTCGGTGCCCCACAGCCTAAACACCAGGCTGAACGTGGTGGCACCCACCAGCAGGGCCAAAAGAGCACCACTCAAACTCAGGGTGTCGGTCAACACGGAGCGCCATTGCGTGTGGTTCAGGGCGCGGCTGGCCAGTGTGGCAATGACCAGTACCACGCCACCCGTGGCCGCAGCCTCCACGGCATACACCTTGCCCAAAAACACGCCAGTCAACAGCAGCAGCGTGGCGACGACCAGCGTGGCCGATTGGGCCCATTGCATGCCGCTCAGTGGTTTCGATTGCATTTGTGCGGTGAACCGGCGCCCCTGCCACCAGGCGACGATCAGCCACAGCACCAGCACTGTGGCGGCAGGTAACATGGCTGCATGGAACACGTCCTGGGTGTTGATGATGCGCTGGCTGCCCAGCACATAACTGGAGAGGTTGCTGGCCTCGGTGTGGGCGCGCAGCATGGCGTCGCCCAGAAGGATCAGCACCAGGGACGGTGGTACCACGACACCGATGGTGGCCGACACGCTGACCAGTGCGGTCGCTGCAGCATTGTCTAGCCGCCCCAACCGGGGTGTGACCAGGCGCGCCAGCAGGGCCGAGCTGGACGCTACTGACCCATTCATGGGTGCGATCAGCGCGCCCACGCCCATGGCGGCCAGCGAGGTGCCGGCCCCGGTGCGCCCCAGCAGCCTGGCAAAGCCGGAAAACAACGTGTCCGCCACGGTGAGGCGCTGCAACAGCACGCCAATGAATACGTAGAGTGGCAGGGCCTGCAGCAGGTCGTGTTCCAAAAGACCCAGGGTGCGGCCACTGATGGCGCTCAGCACCCCCAAGTCCATGGCGCCGCTGGCCACACCGGCTGCGGCAAACAGGCTGGCGCTGCCAATCAGCAAGGCCCACACGGGCAGGCCAGTGCCGACAATCAGCAAGCCCAGGGTTGCCAGCATCCACAGCCCTGCGGTGGGAAAGGGCGCGTTCATGGTTGCTTGGGCGGTTGTGTGAGGCTGCGGTGAGCCTGTAGCACATGGGCCACGGCCTCCACCAGTACCAGCAGGGCCAACAACACCAAGGCGATGCGCAGGACAAAGTAGCCGAGGGTCAGTCCTTCGCTGAAGATTTCCAGCGCCTTGATGGACGCCCACATTTGCGGTGTAGCGGTCCACAGCAGGAACAGTGCCCAGGGAACCACACAAATGGCGAGCAGCCAAGCCCGCCAGATCGCTATCGTTTTGGTAGCTGCATGTGCATGATTGACGAGGGCTAGATGGGTTTTTGATACTGAGGCAGCGGTCACGGCAATGGCCGCATACAGCCCAAACAGAATTTGGGCGGTGTCATTGGCCTGGAGCGAATACGCCTGTAGCCAGTCGCGCAGGGGCCACTGGGCACACAGCAACAGAGCCAGGGGCAGCACCAACAGGCTTGCTGCGGTCAGCAGGACAGACAGTCGGCGTTTCATGCAGCTACCCCCAGCGTGCTGCCCGCCACGGTTGCCATGAGGCAAGGTTCGGCCTGCCACGGCGTGCCAGCGTCCGCAATATGGACGGCAGCCTGCACCTGTGCCACAGCGCGCTGTGCACTGGCTTGGTCGGCCGCGTGAATGAAAGCCAGTGGCTCGCCTTTCGTGACGGGTGTGCCCAAAGCGTGCACGGCGCTCAGGCCCACGCGCAGGTCAATGGCATCGCTAGCCTGGCGCCGGCCACCACCCAGTTCCACAACCGCAATGCCAATATCGCGGGTTCGCATGGCCGTTAGCATGCCGCTGCGCTGGGCTGGTACGGGCATAGCGACGGGGGCTGCTGTCAGGTACACATCAGGGCGCTCCAATAGGTCCGCAGGCCCGCCCAACGCTGCCACCATGCGCGCAAACCGTTCGGCTGCAGCGCCACTGTCCAGCGTGGTTTGCAGCTGGCTGTGTGCGGCTTGCGTGTTAGCCGCCAGACCGCCCAGCACCAGCATTTCTGCACCCAGCGCCAGGGTAACGGCGTGCAGGCGTGGCTCGCGTGCACCGTTGCCGGTGAGGTAGTCCATGGCTTCGCGCATCTCCAGCGCATTGCCCACCGTGTGGCCCAGCACCTGGTTCATGTCGGTTATCAACGCCGTGGCTTTCAGGCCTGCGCCGTTGGCCACTGCGACGATGCTGTGGGCCAGTTCATCGGCCATGGCGCGGGAATCGGCAAAGGCGCCGTTGCCGCATTTCACATCCATCACCAGGGCGTGCAGGCCGGCCGCGAGTTTTTTGGACAGAATGCTGGCGGTGATGAGCGGCACGCTTTCCACCGTGGCGGTTACGTCGCGAATCGCATACAAGCGCCCGTCGGCTGGGGCCAGATCGGCGGTTTGCCCAATGATGGCGCAGCCCACCTCGCGCACCACCCGGTCAAGGTGGGCCGTGTTGGGGGTGGCGTTGTAGACGGGAATGGCGGCCAGCTTGTCCAGCGTGCCGCCGGTGTGGCCCAGGCCGCGACCTGAGATCATGGGCACATAGCCGCCGCAGGCCGCCACCATGGGTGCCAGCATCAGGCTGACCTTATCGCCCACGCCGCCGCTGGAGTGTTTGTCCAGCACCGGGCCGGGCAGGTTCGGCCAGGCCATGACGCGGCCCGAGTGCACCATGGCGTGGGTCAGCGCCACGCATTCATCCCGGCCCATGCCACGCAGGAACACGGCCATGGCCAGCGCGGCCACTTGGCCTTCGCTCCAGCCGCCATCGGTCAGACCCTGCACAAATTGCGCAATCTCGGCCGTGTTGAGTGCGTGGCCATCCCGTTTGCGGCGAATGATTTCTTGGGGGAGCATGGGCGCGATTCAGTAAATGGTTTCGGAGTCAACGATGGGCGTAGCGCCCGAAAGCACCGCCTCAATGTCATTGAGCAAGCCGCTGGCGCCAAAGCGAAGGCGTTGTGGCGTCAGGGCATCTGCGCCCAAGGTGGCGGCTACCAGTTCCAGATAGGGCAGGGCATCCTGCACGGTGCGGATGCCTCCTGATGCCTTGAAGCCCGCTGTGGCGCCCCTGGGGTGGGCGGCGATGGTGCGCAGCATCACGTCTGCCGCTGCGGGCGTGGCCGACACCTTGGTTTTGCCGGTGCTGGTTTTCACAAAATCGGCACCAGCGTCCAGCGCCAGCCGGGTTGCCAGGGCAATCAGCTCGGGCGTGGCCAGCTCGCCGCTTTCGATGATGACCTTGAGCGTGGCCGGGCCGCAGGCAGCACGCACCTGGGCCAGAAAGTCGGCGCAGGGAATGCTCTGACCGCGCATCAGCGCGTGGTAGGGCAGCACCACATCCACTTCATCACCGCCGGCGCTGAGGATGTCTCTTATATCGGTCAGCGCCAGGGCAATATCCAGCGCGCCAGCCGGAAAGTTGGCTACCGCCGCCACCTTGATCGTGCTGGGCAACGCCGCGCGGGCCTGCGCCACAAAGCGCGGCCAGACGCACACGGCGGCGACCGGGCCAAAACGCGTTTGGGCGCGCTGGCACAGGGCTGCGATGTCGGCGCTGGTGTCACCCGCGTTGAGGCTGGTCAGGTCCAGGCAGTTGAGCGCCCGTTGTGCGGCTTGGGGGGTGGACAGGCTGCGTAGCATGATTTCTATTGGTTAAATCGGGCTATAGCCCTCGTGAAATATACGTAAGCCACTATCAAAGTAGGAGCGTCATGGCATGGACGCGAGTGTGCCCTCATCCAGACTCTGCAGCAATGCAGCCAAGAAACCCGCCGCAGTGTCACCGGCGGCTTGCGCCTGCGCCAGCGTGGCGGCATGGGTGAGCGGCTCGTGCGACAAGCCAGCCGCCATGTTGGTGATGAGCGACAGCCCCAGCACGCGCAAGCCGGCGTGGCGCGCCAGTATGGTCTCGGGCACCGTGCTCATGCCCACGGCGTCAGCCCCCCACGCGGCAAACATGCGGATTTCGGCAGGGGTCTCAAACTGTGGTCCCAGCGCCCACAGGTAGGTGCCCTCTGGCAGGGGCGTGCCGCGCGTTTGCGCCAATGTGCGGGCGTGGGCACGCAGGGCGGGGTTGTAGGCGGCGCTCATGTCTACAAAGCGGGCGTTGCCGGGCTCGCCCACCAAGGGGGAGCACTGCGGGGCGTTGATGTGGTCGGCAATCAGCATCAGGCTGCCAGGGGGCATGTGGGTGCGCAGGCTGCCGGCTGCATTGGTCTGCACCAACACCTGCACGCCCCAGGCCTTGAGGCTGCGAATGGCACCCGCCATGCCGGTGCAATCGTTGTTCTCGTAGGTGTGGCGTCGCCCGGCCAGCAGGGCCACGCGCCACAGCCCAAGGCGGCCTATGACGACGGCTCCCATGTGGCCTTCGACTCCCGTGGGCTCGAAGGCCGGTAGCTCGGTATACGGGAGTTGTTGCGCATCCTGCAAATGGTCCACGACGCCGCCCCAGCCTGAGCCAAGGATCACCGCCACCGCAGGCGCTGGCCCAAAGCGGGCCTGTAAGCACTGCGTGGTTTCGGCAACGGCGGCCATCGCGGTGGGGCTCTGCATGGGGTCAGCCCTTGGGGTGGCTGGCGCTGTGGGCCAGGTGGCCCGGGCCAAAGCTGGCGGGCAGCAACTGCCCCAAGGTCCAGGTCTGGCGGATGCCGGTGGGGTCGGCGGCAATGATCAGCAGATCATCATCGCCAAACTCGCGCAGCTTTTGCCGGCAGCCGCCACAGGGCGTAATCACGTCTGGCCCCGGCCCGGTGACCAGCACCGCCAGTGCACGCTGGCCGCCGGCCATCAGCATGGCGCCCAGCGCGGTGGCCTCGGCGCACCAACCCTGCGGGTAGGCGGCGTTTTCCACATTGCAGCCGGCGTGTATTGCGCCTTGGTCGTCCAACACGGCAGCGCCCACGGCGTAGTGGGAGTAGGGCACGTGGGCGTGGGTGCGGGCGGCTTGCGATGCGATGCGCAAGCGTTCCAGCAGGGCGGGGGCTAGTGGGTCCATGGCGTGTTTTTGCGAGGGATGTCAGGGCTGTGCAATAGTGTAGTGTCGTCACACACGGTAAAGCCCATGGACAGCCACACCTTTCTCTGGCACGACTACGAAACTTTTGGTGCCACCCCCCGGCGCGACCGCCCGGCGCAGTTTGCAGCCATCCGCACCGATGCCGAGCTGAACGAACTGGGCGAGCCCCTCATGCTGTATTGCCAGCCCGCGCCCGATTTTTTGCCGGACCCAGAGGCCTGCCTGATCACCGGCATCACGCCGCAGCAGTGTCTGGAGCAGGGCGTGCCTGAATACCAATTTGCCGCCACCATTGAGCAGGCTTTTGCCCTGCCCGGCACCATTGGTGTGGGCTACAACTCCATTCGCTTTGACGATGAGGTCACGCGCTTTATGTTTTGGCGCAACCTGATAGACCCTTATGCCCGCGAGTGGCAAAACGAATGTGGCCGTTGGGATTTGCTCGACGTGGTGCGCACTGCCTACGCCTTGCGCCCAGAGGGCATTCAGTGGCCCACACGGCCCGAGGGTGGTGCCAGCTTCAAGCTCACTGACCTGACCGCCGCCAATGGCCTGGTACACGAAGCCGCCCACGATGCCCTGAGCGACGTGCGCGCCACCATTGCCCTGGCGCGCTTGATTCGCACCGCGCAACCACGCCTGTTTGACTACTGCCTGGGCTTGCACAAGAAGGACCAGGTGGCGTTCGAGCTGGGTTTACCCGCCACTTTGCACCACGCCAAGCCGTTCTGGCACGTGTCGGGCATGTTTGGCGTGGAGCGCGGCTGCCTGGCCTTGATGTGGCCGCTGGCCATGCACCCGCACAACAAGAACGAGCTGATCGCCTGGGACCTGGCGTTTGACCCTGCTGAACTGGCCACGCTCAAGGCCGATACCATCCGCACGCGCCTGTTCAGCAAGACGGCCGATCTGCCCGAGGGCGTGGCGCGGCTGCCCATCAAATCCATTCACCTTAACAAGTCGCCCATGGTGGGCTGCAACCTCAAGGTGCTCTCAAGCGCAGTGACTGCGCGCTGGGGCATGGACTTGCCCGCCCAACTACAGCGCGCAGTGCAGGCGCGTGACCTGCCCGACATGAGTGGCATCTGGCCCGAGGTGTTTGATCGCCCTCAAGCGCCCGCGCCCGATGTGGACGAAGACCTGTACGGCGGCTTTATCGGCAACAGCGACCGGCGCCGTTTGAACGAACTGCGCACCTTGCTGCCCGCGCAACTGGCACATGCCCACCCCGCGTTTGACGACCCGCGCCTGCCAGAGCTGCTGTTTCGCTACCGGGCTCGCAACTTCCCCGATGGGCTCACCGGCAAAGAAGCCGCCCAATGGGAGGCGCACCGCGCCGAGCGCCTGTTTGAGGGTGCCGGTGGTGCCCGCACGGTGGAACAGTTGTTTGAGGCCATCGACCACCTGTCCGAGACCGTGGACGAACGCGGCGAGGCGATTTTGGGCGCCCTGTACGATTACGCCGAATCCATCGCCCCAGACCGCGCTTGATCTGCGGCGAAAATGCCCACCAGAACTTTTCAACCAAACCCCTTACGGAAACCCCATGAAAATTGCAAAAGACACCGCCGTTACCCTGCGCGTCAAAGTCTCGGACTCCACCGGCAAACTGATCGACGACGGCACCCACCCCACGGTTTACCTGCACGGCGGTTACGAAAACACCTTCCCCAAGATCGAAGCCGCGCTGGAAGGACAAGAACCAGGCTTTCAGTTCACCATGACCCTGCCGCCCGCAGACGCGTTTGGCGTGCGCGATGAAGCCTTGCTAACCACCATCGACAAGAAGAACTTTCCACCCGGCGTGAAAGTGGGCGGCCAGTTGCAGGGCCGGGGTGAAGATGGCCAGGACCGCGTCTTTAACGTGGTCAAAATCAAGGGCCCTGTCGTGCACCTGGATGCCAACCACCCGCTGGCCGACCTGACCCTGCGCATTACCGGCACCGTGGTGGATGTGCGCGCGGCATCCGCTGAAGAAATTACCCACAAACATGTGCACGGGGAGCATGGGCACCACCATTGATGAGCTATTCGACAAACGACCTCAAACATGGCTTGGTGCACGGCCAGTATGCACCGGGTTTTGAGCCGGTTGTAACCCGGTTCGTCCAGTCCTTTGAACGCGCCCAAGAGATTGGCGCCAGCCTATGTGTGTACCACCGGGGAGAAATCGTGGTGGACCTGTGGGGCGGGCTGGCAGATCAGGCGGCACGCACGCCGTGGACGGCAGACAGCCTGATCGTCGTCTTTTCTGCCACCAAAGGGCTGACCGCCATGGCCCTGAACCTGGCCGCTGAGCGGGGGATGTTTGACTGGGACACATCCGTGGCACGGTATTGGCCCGCCTTTGGGCAGGCCGGCAAACAGCACATAACCGTGCGCCAGCTATTCAACCACCGCGCGGGCCTGGGCGGTATCACCACACCGCTAAGCCTTGCGCAACTGTGCGACCCGGCGCAAGCCGACTCGGTGCGCTCTGCGCTGGAGCGGCAAGCACCCGCATGGCCGGCCGATACCCAGCAGGGCTACCACGGCATTAGCTACGGTTTGTATGCCACTGCTTTTTTTGAGCAGGTGTGTGGTGAACCCCTGCACACGTTCTTGCACCGTGAATACCTGGACCCATTGGGTGCCGACGTTTTCATGGGTACACCCGCCGCGCAAGACCACCGGGTAGCAACGCTGTACCCCTGTTCGCGCGCCAGTCTGTTGGGCAAAATGGCCTGGGCCGCCGTGCGCGGGGGCAGCACCGAGACCCATGTGGGGCGTTCGCTTCTCAGCGGCGGCCATGCCCGGCAAGCGTTTACGAATCCGCCCACGCCGGGTGGAATAGGCGTCTACAACCAATTGCCGCTGCGTCGCCACAACCTGGCATGGGCGTCGGCCACTGCCACCGCGCGCGGCCTGGCACGCGCCTACGTGCCATGGTCCATGGGTGGGCAATGGCAAGGCCGCCGTTACCTGGCCGACGAGACGATTGCAGCCGTCACCCAGCGCCAAGGCTGGAGCGAGCGCGACCATGTGCTGGGAAAGCCTTTGGGCTGGGCGCAAGGGTTTTTGAAAGAAGACGATGGCGTTTTTTCACCCAACCGCGCGTCCTTCGGGCACCCCGGAATGGGTGGCGCGCTGGGTTGGTGCGACCCGAGCACGCAATTGGCCTTTGCGTACACCATGAACCGTTGTGACTGGCATATCCGCTCACCGCGCACCATGGCGCTGTGCGAGGCGTTGTACCGCTGTGATGTGAACCCCTGACTGCAGGGTTCAACCAAGCCCGCGGTTCATCGGCCAACCATCAACGAGGTTTTGTCCGGCCGCCCCGGCAGGTTCAGCGCAGCCGTGCGTGCCGGTGTCTGCGCCAGCAGTTTGCCGCGCTTGAATACCTTGAGCCGAGTGGCTTTCAGGCGCAGGGCCTCCACCGTGTCGCGCGCTTGCAGCAACACAAAATCGGCGTGGCAGCCTTTGGCAATGCCATAGCCGTCAAGTTGCAGGATGCGTGCGGGGTTGGTGGTGATGGCCTCAAAGCATTGGCGCATGGCGCTTTGGCTGGTCATGTGCGCCACGTGCAGGCCCATGCTGGCCACGTCGAGCATGTCGGCACAACCCAGGCTGTACCAGGGGTCCAGCATGTCGTCCTGGCCAAAGGCTACGGTCAGGCCAGCGGCCATCAGCTCGGGCACTCGGGTCATGCCGCGGCGTTTGGGGTAGGTATCAAAGCGGCCCTGCAGGGTGATGTTGACGCAGGGGTTGCTGGCCACGTGGACCTGTGCCTCGGCCATCAGGGCGATGAGCTTGGATGCATAGTAGTTGTCCATGCTGTGCATGGAGGTCAGGTGCGAGCCGGTCACGCGGCCCTGCAGGCCCAGGCGCTGGGTCTCAAAGGCCAGGGTTTCGATATGGCGCGAATGCGGGTCGTCCGATTCGTCGCAGTGCATGTCCACCGGCAAACCGCGTTCAGCGGCAATTTCGCACAGCAACTTGACGCTGGCCGCACCTTCGGCCATGGTGCGCTCAAAGTGCGGGATGCCGCCCACCACGTCCACGCCCATGTCCAGCGCGCGCTGCAGGCTCGCGGCTCCGCCTGGGGTGCGCAACACGCCATCCTGCGGGAAAGCCACCAGTTGCAGGTCGATATAGGGTGCCACGCGCTTCTTGACCTCCAGCAGTGCCTCCACCGCCAGCAGGCGTGGGTCGCTGGTGTCCACGTGGGAGCGAATGGCCAGCAGGCCCTGGGCCACGGCCCAATCGCAGTAGGTAAGGGCACGCTCGATGATGGCATCTGCCGTCAGGCTGGGCTTGAGCTCGCCCCACAGCGCAATGCCCTCCAGCAGCGTGCCGCTGGCGTTAACACGCGGCATGCCATAGGTGAGGGTGGCGTCCATGTGGAAATGCACGTCCACAAAGGGCGGACTTAGCAGCAGGCCACCTGCGTCCAGCGTCTCGGCGGCGGGGGCTTGCAGACACTCAGCCACTTCCACAATGCGCCCATCTTGCACCGCCACCGCCATATGGGTGCGGCCGTCGGGCAGGGTGGCGTTGGTGACTAATAGGTCTAGCATGGGGCGACTTATTGCGTGCCAAAAATCCGGTCACCCGCATCACCCAAGCCCGGCAAGATGTAGCCGTGGTCGTTCAGCTCGCGGTCAATGGCGGCGGTGAAGATTTGCACATCGGGGTGCTCCTTGTACATGGTGTTGATGCCCTCGGGGCAGGTCAACAGACACAGGAACTTGATGGATTTGGGTTTGCACTCCTTCAGGCGCGTCACGGCGGCGGCGGCTGAGTTGCCGGTGGCCAGCATGGGGTCTACCACCACAATGTCGCGCTCTTCCATGTTCTTGGGCATCTTGAAGTAGTACTCAACCGCCTGCAGTGTTTTGGGGTCGCGGTACAGGCCAATGTGGCCCACACGCGCGCCGGGCACCACCGACAGCACACCGTCCAGAATGCCGTTGCCGGCGCGCAGGATGCTGACAAACACCAACTTCTTGCCGTCGATCATCTTGGCGTTCATCTTCTCCAGCGGCGTTTCAATTTCGACGTCTTGCAACGCCATGTCGCGGGTGACCTCATAGGCCATCAAGCTGGAGAGCTCGTTGAGCAGGCGGCGAAAGCTGTTGGTGCTGGCCGTTTTGTTGCGCATCAAAGACAGCTTGTGCTGCACCAGCGGGTGGTCAATCAGGTGGACGTTGGCGCGGGCTTGGGGGTTTATGGGTGTCATGGGCGGGGCTACCGGTGAAAGTGGGAAGGAGTGTGCTGAGTTTAGGCTCGCCAAACTCTAACGCAATTTGTTTGTGGGTTTAAGCATTCGACAGGGCGCCTGCGAGCCCTACAGCGACATTGCATGGGAGTTGTGTGCCACGCGAAATATGGGCACGGGTTGCGGAGGATGAAGGAGGCAGTGACCGGCTATGGCAGATTGCGGGCCTTCAATCCTGCAAGCCCTATGTCCGCATCCGACCCAAAGCTGAATTCCGCTACATCGCATTCAGAGCCCAGTAGCGGACATTCAAGGAAGCGGCAATGCTGTGAAAACCGGAATAGCCCTAAGTGAAAAGTAGCCGCTCAGCCTGCTGCGGATCGGGCCAACTTAGACGTAACCGGCGACTTGCGCCAAGAGGAAGCGCAGCGGCCGGACTCCGCAAGGCGTCCGGGTTGACGACCATATTAAACAGCACGCCCACCGCTCCGCGGCTTCGAAACCTTCGCCCGAGCCTTTTTGTTCCAGAGAAGATGCGTCTCAGAAAGTGAATTTCGGTTGATCAGTTCTTCTTCCACGGTCAACCGTATCGAATCTGGTTGAACCAGAATTGCGGTAACGCCGACCTGCGCGCCCGATTCGATTGCCGCCCGCACTTCCTGCAATTTCGACTGTGTGCCGCTCGGCGTTGAGAAAAGGTGCTGCCGAACCCGACCCCAACCAGATTTGAAACTGCGTTGACCGACGTACATCAGTTCCCATTTCTCATTCGACGTATTGCGCTGCCAAAGTGCGTAGATGTTGATCGAGTCGCCTCCGAGCGAAGATGGGAGTTGGTTGTTCTTGAGAGTCTTCTTGTCTGAGTAGTCGATCAAGCAAGGGGTCGATGCCAAGAGGCGCTCTTGGTCAGCGTCGATCAAGGCGCTGATGTCAATGGAGAGGTTGTTCATGCGGTCTGCGTAATGTATAGAAAAAAAGCCTGCTAGATAAAACCGAAGCGGCTCGATGTTCTGGCCATTGAATTCCCAGAAGCCCGCTTACAGTCTGAACTTTGAAGGTGAATAAAGTCCATTCGTACAGTTACAAAAATTCCACGAAATATCGCAGTCTGTTGCCGTTGATTTTGCCGAGTCTCTCATTCCTTACACATCCCCCAATCGGGTGAGTCTTCGGGTGCCTTTGGACTTGAAAGCAGACGTTCGCCTAAGAAAGCTTCTGGTCGATAGCTATGCCCGGCGTGGTGCCACGCACAAGAGCCTGACAGCGGCTTGCGCCAGAAGGCCCAAGCTTTCCCAGAAATGGGCACGCATCGACAAGGACAAAACGTGAAATACTGTTTGAAGTTGTAACTTCCCCTCCCGCTCTCCCCCATGGTCATTCTAGATCCAGCCCAGCTTGTCAGGATCGAAGCCGTTCATCGAGGCTTCATGTACCAGCACCTCTTCGCTGCTGGTTGCCTGCTTGCAGCTTCAGGTTCGGACCTCATGGCTATCAGAGTCGAGCTGGACGAAGACATCGAACTGCAGTTCCCGTCTCTGACAGTCTATGTGCAAGTCAAGACGCGGAACCGCCCGTTGATCCGATCCGACATTGAGGGCGTATTGGAGCGATTTGCCACGCTACAGCAGGAGCACGCTTCGGGCGGAAGAGCCGGTGATTCACAGTTTGTCGTTGTCTCGAACCAACCGCCTGGTGAAGCATTGGCTCGCGCGGTTGCTGAACGAGACTTGAGCTACGTTTCGCTGGAATGGCCCGGGGGCTGCATCGGGCCTCAGACTCCAGGCATACCGCGTGCGTGGCGAGACCTCCCGAGTGCGGTCGCTTGGTGCACTACAGCTGCAGAACAGTTGCCACTGCGAACCATCGCAGCCGAGACGCTGGTTTGGAAGCTGGCTGCAAACGTGGCGCTTGCTTGCAGCGGCACAGAGCCTTACGGCGATCATCAGTTTCTTGCGGAAAGCCTGCCAGCACTCTTTGAACAGTTCGCAAGTCAGTTGCACGACTTCCCTGAGTTGTTGCTTCACTATAGGCCGCACCAGAGTGAGCCGGCGATTGAATCGACGGAGCACATTCGGGTCGTCTGCGGCTTTTCGGGTGCTGGAAAGACGGCGTGGGCGGCGCAGACTGCCGCGCATTCTGGAAGTGCATGCGCCTACTACGACGCGGGAGACACGGCACCTGCCGCCCTGCCATCGGCTCTCGTGCGGGAATGCGCCGCCCAACTAGCAGGCGCAGTGGCACTGGAAAAGGTTCTGCTTCCCGGCGCCAGCGGCCTTGAATCGCTTCGAGCCTTGGACCAAGCATTGCAGGAGAGGGGCCGCTCCCCCATTCTGGTAATCGACAACGCCCACGCCTTGCCCTCGACAGCTCTGGAACAAGTCGCGCGGAATACATCGTGCATACGTCTGGTGTTGCTCTGCCACCCTGGGCGCACGGTGGCAGAGCTGGAAGCATTGCAGGGCATTCAGCGAGAGGACCTTCGCGGCTGGTCTGTCGAGGATGTGGCGGCCGAAGCCGCGGCGCTCGGTTGCGCAGGCACGATCGAAGGAATGGAGCGCCTGCGGGTCCTGACGGGAGGCTATCCGTTGTTCGTGCAAAGCGCGGCTCGCTTGACCGCGTCGGCGCACGACGGCAGCATCGACGAGTTAGTGCAGTCGCTAGAAGCAGGCCTCCACGGCGCAGTCACCGCCCAGGAAGTGATCCTGGAGCGAGTCTTCGATAGCTTGCCGCTTCAACAGCAGAAGGCAGCCTGCGCCTTTAGCTTCTCCGACGTTCCGCTATCCCACGCAGAGATGCTCAAGCTTCTGACGCGCTGCCTGGACATCGATGAAGCGAGCGCCGCCAGCATCGTAAGGCAACTCAAGACACTGGGTTTGGCACAAAGTGTTGGAGGTGATCGTGCGCGCATTCACGATGCTGTTCGTACCCTCGGCAAGATTCGATCCAACGAAGTGCCGGACTTCAAGGCGCGGGCGCTGCAGGAGTTGTCCGAGATCATCTTGCAATCCCTGCAGGAGCATCGCGATTTCGGTCGAATCGTCTTCTGGGCGAGGTTGCTGTCCGCACTCAATCATCTAGAGCCTCTGATAGAGCTGATCGGGGAGGAGATCTTCCATGAAATGGGCGTCATTCCCGAAGTCTCGTCGGCCCTGGAGCAAGCATTGGTGTCGGGCACGTTGGAGCCTGAGCAGCAATTCTGGGCTTACGACGGCTTGATTTTTGCGTCGCTCAAGCACGGGGTGCTAGAGCGAGCCGACAAAGTCTCTGAGTGGCTTTCAGCAAGTGAACACATCGTTGAGCAGTTCGGTCTTTCGCCGACGTTTCGAGCGCGGCTCTGGATGAAGCGCATGAACTTCGCGGGCGTGCTATGCGATGAGGACGGCGTGATGGCCGCACTTGAAGAGGCGTCCCGCGACATGCCTGATCTAAAAGGCCACCAACGCATACTGGCCTACAACGCCGCAGCGGCGCTCTTTTCTATAGGCTCCCACCGAGTCGCCGAGGCGGTCGTTTCTGGCGTCATCGAGGAGTACTACGAAGTACTCGGCATTGCACCGGAGCAGGTCATAGGGCTCAAGCAGGCAGAGCTCTGCATGGCCATCAACACACCATCACTCGACATTGATGACGTTAAACATCTCGCCGATGCACTTGAGCTTCTGGCGAAGATTGGTAAAGAGACCAAGCAGAGAATGTCGCTCGCGCGGATTCATGCCATGCGGTTCTATGAGATAGCTGGCGCTCTTGATTCCTATGTGCGAGCCGGGCTCGACGTGGCTGATGACTTCGTATGGGTGAATGATTTCCTGGGAGCTCGCAACATCATGGAGGACTTTGTCTTGCCGTTCATTCAGCGACACTCCATGGTTGGCAAGATGCTGGATGCACGCAGCTTGTACGCGGTGATACTGGCCTATAGCGGTGAATTCGACGACGCGGAATTGCAGATGCGGCGGCTTGAGCCCCTCATCGAGGGAGCACCGCAGCCTATGCAGACTCAGCTCGCCGATCAGAAACGCCTCATCGCCGAGATTCGTCAGAAGGGGCCTCCCCCTCAGCGCAAACTGCGTGAGGGTGCCATAGTCTCTCCGTTTGTGCCCAGATCTGCGCCAATCGCTCATCAGAGCGGGAAGGTCGGGCGTAACGAGCCATGCCCCTGCGGTTCAGGCTTCAAGTTTAAGAAGTGCCACGGCGCGTGAATCACGCCCTCGATCACTACACAGTTGCTGACGCAAGGAACAGTTCTAGCTCCTTGACCACCACGTCGCGCTTTTCCCTGTGCGGTTGGGTACTCAAGCAATAGCTCACACGCGCGGCGAAGGGCTTCAGTAACCGCAAGCGGATCTGCTGGTGGGCGCCCGAATTGCGCCAGCAATGCCTGCCTAGAACCAGTCACTCGCGAACGTCAGGTACTGGCCCATTGTGTCAGTTCGTTTCGTCAAGCCGCAGGACAGCTGTCGCAGCAAAGCGGGTGGCAAACAAGAACTGGTGAGCAAGTCCCTACGCGCTAAATGCCCGATGAGATTTTGGACGCCATCATCTTTTTGCGATCCATCTTGAACCCATCAACAATGAATGTTCCGTCACCAACAGCGTGAACCGTGCACGTCTCCTGACGTGTGGTATCAATGGTTGCAGCAACCGCCTCCAGCACAACGATGTTGTGCATTTTGATGTTGTCGATGACCTTGCATTCGATGTTGGCAAGGCATTCTGGCTACCGCTTAGACCCACCAAAAATCCCACCCAGCACCCCGCGGATGATTTGTCGACCCACCTCGCGCCCAATCGAGCTCGCCGCGCTGCGGGCCAGTTGTTCGCCTACGCCGGTGCGGGTGCGGCGGTTGCCGCCACCGAGCATGTCTCCAATGGAGTCAAAGATGCTCTTTTCGGGTACCGCAGGCGCGGTCGGTGCACCCGCAGGTGCGGGCGCAGCCGTGCTGGCCTGACTCGCCGTCGGCGCGGGCTGGCGCGCCTGGGTTCTGCCCTTGATGGCTTCAAAGGCAGACTCGCGGTCTACGGCCTTCTCGTACACGCCTGCCACCAGCGAGCTGGCGATCAGGGCTTGGCGCTGCTCGGGCGTGATCGGCCCAATCTGGCTGCAAGGTGGCAACACAAACACACGCTCGGTTGGGCAGGGGCGGCCTTTCTCGTCCAAAAAGCTCACCAGGGCCTCGCCCACGGCCAGTTCGGTGATGGCGGCGCCAATGTCCAGGCCCGGGTTGGGTCGCATGGTGTCTGCTGCTGACTTGACCGCCTTTTGGTCGCGCGGCGTAAAGGCGCGCAGGGCGTGCTGCACGCGGTTGCCCAATTGGGCCAGCACGGTGTCGGGAATGTCCAACGGGTTTTGCGTGACGAAATACACGCCCACGCCCTTGCTGCGCACCAGGCGCACCACCAGTTCAATGCGCTCCAGCAGCACCTTGGGTGCGTCGTTGAATAGCAGGTGGGCTTCGTCAAAGAAGAACACCATCTTGGGCTGATCCAGGTCGCCCACTTCGGGCAGGGTCTCAAACAGTTCGCTCAGCATCCACAGCAAGAAGGTGGCGTACAGGCGGGGCGCGTTCATCAGCTTGTCGGCGGCCAGGATGTTGACCATGCCTTGGCCGTTGGTATCTGTCTGCATGAAGTCGGCAATGTTGAGCATGGGCTCGCCAAAGAACTTCTCGCCGCCCTGGGCCTCAATTTGCATCAACCCGCGCTGTATGGCGCCAATGCTGGCGGCGCTGATGTTGCCGTATTCGGTGGTGTACTGGCTGGCGTTGTCGCCTACGTCCTGGCACATGGCGCGCAGGTCTTTCATGTCCAAGAGCAAGAGGCCGGCGTCATCGGCAATCTTGAAGACCAGTTGCAGCACGCCAGCCTGGGTGTCATTCAGGTTGAGCATGCGCGAGAGCAACAGCGGCCCCAAATCGCTGACGGTGGCACGCACCGGGTGGCCTTGCTCGCCAAACACGTCCCACAGGGTGGTGGGGAAGGCCTGGTAGCTGGGTGTGGGCAGGCCACGCTCGGCAATGATTTTGGTCAAACCGGCTTTTGCAACACCCGCTTGTGAGATGCCGGTCAGGTCGCCTTTGACGTCGGCCATGAACACCGGCACGCCCCGGCTGGAGAAGCCCTCGGCCATGGTCTGCAGGGTGATGGTCTTGCCAGTGCCAGTGGCGCCGGTGATCAGGCCGTGGCGGTTGGCCTTGTTGGGCAGCAGGCAGCACTGGACAATATTGTTGTCTGTGCCATGCTGGGCAATCAGGATGCTGGTGTCGTTGAGGTCGGCCATGAAATACTCAAAAAGTACAATCGAACCAGTAGGGTAACGAATAATTAAAGGATTTCACGTGGCAGGACATAGTAAATGGGCCAATATTCAGCACCGCAAAGGTCGCCAGGATGAAAAGCGCCAGCGAATCTGGACGCGGGTGATGCGTGAAATCATGGTTGCGGCACGTATGGGCGGCGGCGACCTGACCACCAACCCCCGCCTGCGCCTGGCCATTGATAAGGGCAAGGCAGCCAATATGCCGGCGGAAAACGTCAAGTACGGCATTGCCAAGGCCACGGGAACGCTGGAAGGCATTGTGTACGAGGAGATCCGTTACGAGGGTTACGGCATTGGTGGTGCAGCCATCATTGTGGACACCATGACCGACAACAAGGTGCGCACCGTGGCCGAAGTGCGTCACGCCTTCAGCAAACATGGTGGCAACATGGGTACCGAAGGCTCTGTGGTGTTCCAGTTCAAACACTGCGGACAATTGATTTTTGCGCCTGGCACCAACGAAGACAAGCTGATGGAAGTGGCCCTGGAGGCCGGTGCCGATGATGTGGTTACCGATGATGACGGTGCTATTGAAGTGCTGACCACCCCTGCAGACTACGAAGCTGTCAAAACCGCCCTGGAGGCTGCCGGATTTACCGCCGATGTAGCGGGCGTCACCATGCGTGCGGAAAACACCATTGACATGGGTGTGGAAGAGGCCGCGCGCATGCAACGGCTACTGGACGTTTTGGAAGACCTGGACGATACCCAAGAGATTTACCACAACGCGGCTTTATAAGCACTGTACGGGACAGATCTTTAGCTCTGCCCCCGACTGATTAGGATTCTATGAATGTTCTTGTGATTGGTGGCGGTGGGCGTGAACACGCTTTCGCCTGGAAGTTGGCGCAGTCGCCCAAGGTGCAAACGGTCTATGTGGCCCCTGGCAATGGGGGCACGGCGCTGGACAGCCGCCTGGAAAACATCCCCATTACCGACGTAGTAGCCCTGCGTGAATGGGCTCAGGCCAACAAAATCAATCTGACCGTGGTGGGTCCCGAGGCTCCGCTGGCTGCCGGTGTGGTGGACGAGTTTCGCCGCCACGGCATGCGCATTTTTGGCCCCACCCAAGCTGCTGCCCAGCTGGAAAGCTCCAAGGCCTTCTCCAAAGCCTTTATGCAGCGCCATGGCATTCCCACGGCGGCCTATGAAGCGTTCACCGACCCGGTGGCGGCCCATGCCTATGTGACCCGCATGGGCGCGCCCATTGTGGTCAAGGCGGACGGCCTGGCCGCAGGCAAAGGCGTGGTGGTGGCGATGTCGTTGGACGAGGCCCACGCTGCCATCGACTTCATGTTGCTGGACAACAAGTTGGGCGTGATGCACAACGCGGGCGAGGGCGGTGTGGCCGTGCCACGCGTGGTGATTGAAGAGTTTTTAGAGGGCGAAGAAGCCAGTTTCATGGTCTTGTGCGACGGCAAGGACGTGGTGCCGTTGGCCACCAGCCAAGACCACAAGCGCTTGCTGGATGACGACCAGGGCCCCAACACCGGCGGCATGGGCGCCTATTCGCCCGCTCTGGTGGTGACGCCCCAAGTGCATGCCCGTGCCATGCGCGAGATCATCTTGCCCACGCTCAAGGGTATGGAGCAAGACGGCATTCCTTACACCGGATTTTTGTACGCTGGCTTGATGATTGACCCCCAAGGCCAGGTCAAGACGCTGGAATTTAACTGCCGCATGGGCGACCCCGAAACGCAGCCCATTTTGATGCGCCTCAAGTCCGATTTTCTGGATGTGCTGTGGGCCGCGACCGAACCCGGTGGCTTGGAAAATAGGGAGCTCGAATGGGACCGCCGTACTGCCCTGGGTGTGGTGCTGGCAGCCTATGGTTATCCGCTTGCGCCGCGTAAGGGTGATTTGATTACAGGGCTACCTGTGGAATCCGAAACCGCCATGGTGTTCCATGCCGGCACCGAACAGGTAGATGGCACAACCCGCACCAGCGGTGGGCGCGTGCTGTGTGTGACTGCGTTGGGTGAAAACCCCCGTGCCGCGCGCCAGGCGACTTACGAGGCCATTGGCAACATCCGTTTTGACGGCATGCAATACCGCAAAGACATTGGTCACCGTGCCGTGCGTCCGGTGGGTGAGGGCGCCAAGGCCACCCGATGAGCGACGCGCGCAATGGCATGGTGCGGGCCTATCTGTTGGGCCTGCAGGAGAGCATCACTGGCGCCCTGACCGTACTGGACGGCAGCCCGTTGGTGAATGACCACTGGGAAAAAGCGCCGCAGGAGCCGCTGCAAGGCAACGGCATCACCCGCATCATGGAAGGCGGCCCGGTGTTTGAGCGTGCTGGGTGCGGTTTCTCGCACGTGCGCGGCCCCAAACTGCCACCGTCTGCCACGCAACACCGCCCCGAGCTGGCCGGTGCGCCGTTCGAGGCCATGGGCGTGTCGCTGGTGTTCCACCCACGCAATCCTTATGTGCCCACAGTGCACATGAATGTGCGCATGATCTCCGCCGGCCACCCAGGGCAGGAGCGAGTCAACTGGTTTGGCGGTGGTATGGACTTGACGCCGTTTTATGGCTTTGAGGAAGATGCCGTGCATTTTCACCAGACCTGCAAAGATTCGTTGACCCCTTTTGGAGCAGACAAATACCCGCGCTTCAAAGAGTGGTGCGACGCGTATTTTTTCCTCAAGCACCGCAATGAACAACGTGGCATTGGCGGCATCTTCTTTGACGATTTTGCCGAGGGCGGCTTTGACAATGGCTTTGCGCTGATGCTGTCCGTGGGCGATGCGTTTTTAGGTGCCTACCTGCCCATTGTGGAGCGCCGCAAGACCATGGCCTATGGCGAACGTGAACGCAATTTCCAGCTTTACCGCCGGGGCCGCTATGTGGAGTTCAACCTGGTGTGGGACCGGGGCACGCATTTTGGCCTGCAGTCGGGTGGGCGCACAGAATCTATTTTGTTGTCCATGCCGCCCCTGGCGAGCTGGGCTTACCAGTCGGTACCCGAGGCCGGTACGTCCGAAGCTGCGCTGACCACGCAGTTTTTGCCACGGAGAAACTGGGTTTGAGAGGCGCGGCATGAGTCTGGCAACCCTACCACCGCAGCGCATCGGCGTATTTGGCGGTGCGTTTGATCCGCCCCATGTTGCCCATGTGGCACTGGCGCGCGCGGCGATTGCGCAGTTGCAACTGGACGCCTTGCACATCATCCCCACCGGCCACGCCTGGCACAAAACCCGCACTCTGTCCCCCGCTCTTCACCGGCTGGCCATGACGCGTTTGACCTTTGCCGGTGTGGACAAGGTGGTGGTTGATCCGCGCGAAACCCAGCGCAGTGGCCCCAGCTACACCGTGGAGACGCTGGAGGCCTTGCGGGCCGAGTATCCGGCAGCCCAATTTTTCCTGATTGTGGGAGAAGACCAGGCTCAATCGTTGGGTACCTGGCACCGCTGGCAAGACGTTTTGCAGCTTGCTACAATATGTGTAGCTGCTCGCGCAGGTTTTACGAGGGCTACCACCTTATTTGAAACACTGCATTTGGCGCCAACGGCCTTTCAAGTGATTGAGATGCCCCCCATGGACGTTAGCGCGACTGACATCCGCTTGCGTGTGGCAAACCACCAAAGCACTGACGCACTGGTTTTTGAACCCGTTGCGCGTTATATTGATCACCATCACCTTTACCAGACCGCCTGATGAATACTCCCACCGTTGCCAAAAAAGACATTACCAAACTCCAGCGCGCCATCGTCGATGGTCTGGAAGACGTCAAAGCCCAGGACATCGTGGTGTTTGACACCGAGGCGTTGTCGGCATTGTTTGAACGGGTGATCGTGGCCTCGGGCACTTCCAATCGGCAGACCAAGGCGCTGGCCGCCAGCGTGCGCGATGCCGTGCGCGAAGCCGGTTTTGCCAAGCCACGGATTGAGGGCGAGGCCAATGGTGAATGGATCATTGTGGATTGCGGCCAGGCCGTGGTGCACATCATGCAGCCAACGTTTCGCCAGTACTACAACCTCGAAGAGCTGTGGGGCGAGAAGCCCGTGCGCATGAAGCTCGGTGCCGCCAAGCCTGCCATGCCCGAGAGCGCCAAGGCTGCCGCCAAGAAAACTGCAGCCAAGGTGGAGCCCACCAATTTGAGGCGCTCCAACGCTGCCAAGAAGGGTGTGGCAGAAGCCTTCCCGTCCAAGGCAGCCCTGAAAAAAGCAGCCGAAAAAGCACCAGCCAAAAAAGCCGTCGTGAAAAAGCCGGCTGCCAAGAAGGTGCCTACGGTCGTGATCAAGTCGACGGTCAAACCCGCCGCCAAGAAAGCCGCGGCCAAGAAAGCACCAGCCAAGAAGCCCGCTACCCGCAAAGCCTGATTCCGCCGTGCGCCTGCTCATCGTTGCCGTGGGTCAGCGCGTGCCTGACTGGGCGCAAACCGCCTGGGACGATTACGCCAAGCGCTTTCCGCGTGAACTGCAGGTCGAGCTCAAGGCTGTCAAGACCGAGCCGCGCGGCTCCAAAACTCTGGAGACGCTGTACGCCGCCGAGCGTGCCCGCATTGAAGCCGCCATCCCCAAGGGCACCCGCATCGTGGCCCTGGACGAGCGCGGAACCACCGTCACCACGCTGGCGCTGGCCTCCAAGCTCCAGGACTGGCAACTCAGCGGTGATGACGTAGCCCTGGTCATTGGCGGCCCCGACGGCCTGGACCCCGCTTTTCGCCAGGCTGCGCATGAACGTATCCGCCTGTCGGACCTGACCCTGCCGCACGCATTTGCCCGGGTGTTGTTGATTGAGCAGCTGTACCGCGCCTGGTCCGTCAATGCCAACCATCCGTACCATCGGGAGTGATCACAATGCCTGTTGGCGAAACATTGCCTGGCTTTATCTACCTGGCGTCCCAAAGCCCCCGGCGCAGCCAGTTGCTGGACCAGTTGGGTGTGCGCCACGAACTGCTATTGCCCGACTCCAGCGAAGATGCCGAATCGCTCGAAGCAGTGCTGCGCAACGAAGCGCCCAAGACTTATGTGCAACGCGTAACTGGTCTGAAGTTGCAGGCCGCGCTGCAGCGCCTGGAGCAACGCAAGCTGCCACCGGCACCCGTGCTGTGTGCCGACACCACGGTGTCATTGGGCAGCACCCTATTTGGCAAGCCGGAAGACGCTGCAGACGCCAAGCGCATGCTGCGCGCGCTGTCCAACCGCCCGCACCGGGTGTTGACGGCAATTGCGGTGGGTTGGCAGGGCCGGGTTGAAGCCACTTACAGCGAGTCATGGGTTACCTTTTCTGACCTGTCTGACCATGAAATTGATGCCTATGTGGCCACCGGTGAACCCATGGGCAAGGCCGGTGCCTATGGTGTGCAAGGCAAGGCGGCAGCACACATTGCGCACCTGAGTGGCTCGTACTCTGGCATCATGGGGCTTCCACTTTTTGAGACGGCCCAGGCACTGCGGTCCCTGGGTTTTGCAGTCTGAACCGAACAACCCCGATAGGGCGCCATGCAACAAGATATTCTGATCAACTGGTCACCCCAGGAAGCGCGGGTGGCGGTTATGGAAAACGGCGCCGTGCAAGAGCTGCATGTGGAGCGCGCCCTGGAGCGCAGGCCTGGTCGGCAACGTCTACCTGGGCAAGGTGGCGCGGGTGCTGCCAGGCATGCAGTCGGCCTTTATTGACATTGGGCTGGAGCGTGCGGCTTTTTTGCATGTAGCCGATGTCTGGCACCGCCAGCCGGATGGCGAAGCCCCGTTTGCCGCCAAGGGCAGTGCCCCGCTGATCCCCATTGAGAAGCAGATTTTTGAGGGCCAGTCCCTCATGGTGCAGGTCATCAAGGAACCCATTGGTTCCAAGGGCGCGCGCTTGTCCACCCAAATCAGCATTGCAGGGCGTTTGCTGGTGTTTTTGCCGCAGGACGACCACATTGGTATTTCGCAAAAAATCCCCAACAACCAGCGTGATGAACTGCGTGCCCGCATGCAGCAACTCGCGGGCAAAGAGGGTGGGGGCTTCATTTTGCGCACGAATGGCGAGGATGCCTCGGATGCCGAACTGGGCGACGACATTGGCTACCTGCGCAAAGCCTGGGCGCGCATTAAAGATGCCTCGGTGCGCCTGCCAGCACAGTCGATCTTGCACCAGGATTTGAGCCTGTTGCAACGCGTGCTGCGCGACATGGTGAGCGAAACCACGCAAACCATCCGTGTGGATTCGCGCGAACAGTTTGAAGCACTGAAGGCCTTTGGCAGCGAGTTCATGCCCATGGCAGCGTCCAAGCTCCAGCACTACAAGGGCGAGCGGCCCATCTTTGATTTATTCTCGATTGACGAGGAAATTGCCAAGGCCCTGGGCCGGCGTGTGGAGCTCAAGTCGGGCGGCTACCTGATCGTGGACCAGACCGAAGCGCTGACCACAGTAGATGTGAATACCGGCGGTTTTGTGGGTGCCCGCAACTTTGACGACACCATCTTCAAGACCAACCTGGAAGCCGCGCAGGCCATTGCCCGGCAACTGCGCTTGCGCAACCTGGGCGGCATCATCATCGTGGACTTTATCGACATGGTGCGTGAGGACCACCGCGACTCCGTGTTGGCCGAGTTCCGCAAGCAATTGGCCCGCGACCGTGTCAAGACCATGGCGGGCGGTTTCTCGCAGCTGGGCCTGGTGGAGATGACGCGCAAGCGCACCCGCGAATCGCTGGCCCATATGCTGTGTGAGCCGTGCCCCAGCTGCGAAGGCAAGGGCATTGTCAAAACGCCGCGCAGCGTGGCCTACGACATTTTTCGCGAGATTCTGCGCGAGGCGCGCCAGTTCAACCCGCGTGAATTCCGCGTGGTGGCCAGCCCCAAGGTGATCGAGCTGTTTTTGGATGAAGAAAGCCAGCACCTGGCTGGCCTGTCGGAGTTCATTGGCAAGCCGGTATCGCTGCAGAGCGAGGCGGCCATGGGGCAAGAGCAGTACGACATTGTGCTGCTGTAGTTGGGGCGGTGCGCGCGCGTGAATCCTATCCCCATCCTCACCTTCCACCAGATTGCGCCCGAGCCGCCCAAGGGCACGGGTTATCGCAGCTTGAGCGTGGCGCCACCGGACTTTGCATCGCGCATGGGTTTCCTGAAAGCTCTGGGCTGGCGCGGCTTGTCCATGACGGCACTGTTGCCCTATTTGCGTGGCGAGGCACATGGCAAGGTGTTTGGCATTACCTTTGACGACGGCTACCTCAACAACCTGACCCATGCTGTGCCTGTGCTGCAGCAGTTGGGTTTTTCTTCAACCTGCTACGTGGTCAGCGCCATGCTGGGTCAAACCAACAGCTGGGACCGCCACAACGGCGTGCCACCCTCAGAATTGATGGCGCAGCAACACCTGCAGCAGTGGCTGGCTGCAGGCCAGGAGATTGGCGCCCACACCCGCCATCACGTGCGCTTGCCCACGCTGGATGTGGCCTCCTGCTGGGACGAAATTGCCGGTTGCAAGACCGAGTTGGAACAAATCACCGGCGCTGCAGTGCAGCACTTTTGCTACCCCTATGGCGAGTTCACGGCAGACCATGTGGCCCAGGTGGCCCAAGCCGGTTATACCAGTGCGACCACGACGCAGCGGGGGCGCTGCCAAAGCGATGATTCCCTGCTGGAACTACCCCGTGTACCCGTGTTGCGCCGCACCAGCCGCCCGCTGCTGTGGTGGAAGCTGGCCTCACACTACGAAGATCGGCGCCGCGCATGAGTGGGCAGAGCGGGAAGCCGCGCTTGCGCATTGCGGTGCTGAACCGCATCTTCAGCGCCACGGGCGGTGGGGCCGAGCGCTATTCCATCGCCCTGGTCGAGCAATTGGCCCAGCGCCATGAGATTCATGTGTTTGCCCAGCACATCAACCACCAGTGGCCGGGCGTGCACTACCACCGCATTGCGTTGCCGTTTACCAAGCCGCGATGGATCAACCAGCTCTGGTTTGCGCTGGCCACTTGGTGGGCGACCCGTGCGGACTTTGATGTCGTGCATTCGCATGAAAGCACCTGGCATGGCTGCGTGCAGACCGTGCACGTGGTGCCGGTGCGCTACAGCCTGCTGCAGGGGCGCCATGGCTGGCGCTTGGCACTGCGCTGGTTAAAAATTGTGACCAGTCCTCGGCTGCTGACCTATCTGGCATTGGAGCGGACACGCTTTGATGCGTCCGATGGGCGCTGCATCACTCTGGTATCTGCCAGCCAGCTCGCCGTCATGGCAGAGTCTTTTCCCCATTCTGCGGCCGCCTGCCAGGTGGTGACACCCGGTGTGGCCACCGTACCCGGCCCTGCGGATGCCGCTCAGCGCCGTGCTGCCCGCACCCAGCTGGGGCTGCCGCAAGCGGGGCGCTGCATTCTGTTTGTGGGCAATGATTTTCGCAAGAAGGGCCTGCCCACCTTGTTGCAGGCATTGGCCGCACTGCCACCAGACTGCTACTTGGCTGTGGTTGGCAATGCTGCGCAAAAGGCTCTGTTGCAGCAGGAACTACAGGCCAGTGGGCAGAGTACTCGCATCTACTTTCTGGGGGCTTTGTCGGCTGTGGACGTGGCGTACCAGGCCGCAGACTGCCTGGCCCACCCCACGCTGGAAGACACGTTTGCCATGGTGGTGCTGGAAGCGCTGGCGCATGGGCTGCCGGTGGTGGTCAGCTCGGCGGGTTACTGCGGCATTGCGGCGCTGCTGCGTGATGGTCAGGATGCGCTGATCCTGCCCAATCCGCAGGATGCACCCGCTTTGGCAGACGCTCTGCGGCGCGTGTTGGAGGACGCCCAGCTCGTCGCCCACCTGCGCGAGCAAGGCCTGCAATTTGCCCGCCAACACCTTTGGTCTGAGATCGCGCTGCAGCAGGAAGCGGTGTACCTACGAGTTGCCCAATTGCCGTAATTACTATCGTTCTGATAGCGGGTTACGTATATTCTACGAGGGCTAGAGGCCAATTTTGCAATCAACAATTTACTTCGTTTTGCGTAGGAGGAAGTTGGATCGTAAAACAGGTCCGTCCCTTGGTTGAAGTCGCCCAGACCTGTCCATGGTGGGCTTGAACTATGGCGTGGGTAATTGCCAGCCCCAGCCCGGTTCCTTCCCCGGTCGCCTGTTGACGAGACGGGTCGGCACGGTAAAAACGTTCAAACAGGCGTGGCAAATGTTGTGCGGGAATGGCTTGGCCAGGATTCTCTACGTTCACAGTGCAGTGCTGCTCGGTACATTCCAGAACGACCTGTATGGTGCCTCCCCGTGGCGTGTAGCGCAGCGCGTTAGACAGCAGGTTGCTCAATGCGCGGCGCAGCATGAGCCGGTCGCCCTGTACCACGCCATGGCCGGATAGATCCAAACGCACGGCGTTTTCTTCCGCCAGGGCTTCGTAGAAATCAAATAGCCCGCGCACCTCTTCCACCAGGTCGACTGGCACACTATTGGTCGCCATCAGCGCGCTGGTTTGTCCGACATCGGTTTTCGCCAAAAACAGCATGTCCGAGATCATGCGCGCCAGACGTTCGAACTCTTCTGCGTTGGACTCCAGAATCTCGCGATAACTTGCAGCGTCACGCGGGTGGGATAGCGACACCTGCGTCTGTGTCATCAGGTTGCTCACGGGGGTGCGCAGCTCGTGCGCGATGTCGGAGGAAAAATCGGATAGACGTTGGAACGCATCTTCCAATCGTGCCAGCATGTCATTCAGTGACTGCGCCAATTCCGCCAGCTCGGGCGGAAGCGCCTCAACCGGCAGGCGTTGATCGAGCTTGTGGGCCGTTACCCCAGCCGCCCTGTCACGCATAGCGCGTAAAGGCGCGAGCCCGCGTTTGACGGAAAACCATCCCAAAAGACCGGTGGCGGCTGCCGCACACCCGACAAATAGCCACAGAGTCTGCAAAAAGGTGTGCATGAATGCCTGGTGGTGTTCAATGTCCACCGCCACCGTCACCACCAGCGGCTGCCATGCAGCAATCGCCGTGGGCATGTCCTGCGACATTCCGCGGTAGGTTCGCGCACCTTGGGTCCATGTATGCAGTTGCGTGGCACGTTCAGCCGCGCCCCGAGCTTGCCAAGTCGCAGGAAACCCGACATCGGGCGACTCCAGCAGTACCTCCTTTTGGGGCCCCAGCACTTGCACGACCAGGTCGTGGTGACCAATCAATGCATCTTCCAATACGGTGGGTAAGCGCTCGAACTCCTGCGGTGTTGCCACCCGCCCGATTGCGTGCCTGGCAAGCATCATCTTGCCCGCCAGTGCATCGTGGTCCTGCTCTTCAAAATGGCGTTCGATGGAGTGGTCAATCAGCCAGCCCAGGGCTATAAGAACCGCGCAGGAACCGACCGCGAATAGCAACGTAATACGGGCTGTGAGAGATAAGCGCTTGATCATGGGTGATCTGGCACTTCCAGCACATAACCCATGCCACGGGCCGTGCGAATCAGTTTGGGCTCAAACGGATCGTCTACCTTGGCCCGCAGGCGGCGAATAGCCACCTCGATGACGTTGGTGTCGGAATCGAAGTTCATATCCCACACCTGAGAGGCAATCATGGAGCGTGGCAACACTTCCCCCTGGCGGCGCAGCAGCAGTTCCAGCAAGGCGAACTCCTTGGCAGTGAGTTCAATGCGACTGCCCGCACGGGTCACGCGCCTGCGCATCAAATCCAATTCCAGGTCCGCAGCACGCAAGACACTAGCCTCCAGGGCGCTTTTTCCCCGGCGCAGCAGGGTGCGCACGCGGGCCAATAGCTCAGAGAAAGCAAAAGGTTTGACCAGATAGTCGTCCGCGCCCAACTCTAGCCCGTGCACCCGGTCTTCCACCTCGTCGCGGGCGGTTAAAAACAGTACCGGCATCTCTTTTCCGCTTTGCCGCAGACGCTCCAGGACCTGCCAGCCGCTAAGACCCGGCAGCATCACATCGAGCACCAGCAAATCAAAGTCGCCGGTCAATGCCAAATGCAAACCGTCTACCCCGTTGACAGCCAATTCGGTCACAAACCCCGACTCGGTCAGTCCCTGCTTGAGGTAGTCACCGGTTTTTGGCTCGTCTTCAATGATCAGAATTTTCATGGGAGTGTTGTATTGCGCATGGGGTGCGCATCGCCATTGTGCCCGTCGTATGGGCGCAAAACGCAAGCTGACAAAACTGTAATGTGACGGTCAGCAAGCCGTTGGTTAGCAGACTGCATCATCGCCCCAGTCTGTTTTAACTCGCCCGGAACCCTTGAATGAAAAACACCATTGCCCTGACCATGGCAATCACCGTGGGTGGTTTTGTGCACCTTGGCGCCCAAGCACAAAACCTGTCCATTGCGATGGAACAGGCCTGGAGCCGCCATCCGCTGGCTGCGGCCAGTGCCGCTCGCACCGATGAAGCGCTGGCCCGGATGGAGAGTGCCAATGGCCTCACGCCAGCACCCGCTTCCGTTTCACTGGCCAATGTGAACGACCAACTTAACGCCAACCGTGGTAAGCAGGAATGGGAGCTGGAGGTGGCCACTCCGCTGTGGCTACCTGGGCAAAGTGCAGCCCGCCAGAATGAAGCCACTGCGCTCCAGGCCGAAATGGTGACACGCCAACAGGCGTCGCGCCTGCAACTTGCGGCCGATCTTCGTGAAGCTTGGTGGGCACTGGCTGGCGCACGCAATGCTCAAACTACCGCACAGGACAGACTCCACACGGCCAATGCCCTGGCATTGGATGTACAACGACGCTACAAAGTGGGTGAGTTGGCACGGGTCGATACTAATTTGGCACAAAACGAACAAATGGCGGCACAGGCCGAGTTGGTCGACACCCAGACCGCTGTGGCGTTGGCCGAGCAAAACCTGCAGTCTTTAACGGGTGTGGCCCCGCCAGACACCTTGCCCGCTGAAGCAGGGCCGGCACAAACACCTCCCCTGGAGGCGCATCCACTCATGCGCTCTGCCAATGCAGCCACACAGTTGGCCCAATCCCGGCTGCAGCTTGCACAGCATAGTTCGCGCGAAGCCCCAACCTTGGCCGTGCGCATGTTGCGCAGCCGCTCAGACCTGAATGACAGCTACGCCGATGCGCTGGGCATCAAATTGACGGTGCCATTTTCGTCGGGTTCGCGCGTGCGCCAGGAAGATGCAGGAGCCCGTGCCGAGTTGACCCAGGCCGATGCCGAACTGGCGCAAGTGCAACAGCGCGTTCAGTTCGCGCTCGACAGTGCCCGGCGTGACAAGTCGGCTGCAGAGCGCCAATTGGCATTCGCCGAGACCCGTGTGCAATTGACGGCCGACAACCTGGTGCTGGCTGAGACATCATTTGCGCTGGGCGAATCGGACCTTTCCACATTGCTGCGTGCACGTGCAGCGGCACTCGAAGCCCATGCACTGCGAAACCGATATCAGGTAGGAGTGTCTGCCGCCCAGTCCCGCCTCAATCAATCCATGGGAGTTTTACCTTGACCGCTGTATTTCGGACCATTTGCCTAAGCCTGGCGCTATCCACCCTGTCGTGGGGTGCTTGGGCGCACGGAGGTGAAGACCATGGTGACGCCGCTGAACCCGTTGCGAGTGTCGGCATGGCCCCCCGTGCCAGCGCACAAACCGAGGACTTTGAGTTGGTGGCGCACATGCAGGGCAACACCTTAATAGTGACCTTGGATAGGTTCGCGACCAACGCACCGGTTTCGGATGCGCAGATTGAAGTCGAGAGTGGAAGCGCTCTGAAGGCCATAGCCAAACCCATTGCACCAGGCATATACACGCTGCAAGCACCGTTGTTTATCGCACCCGGCAGCTATCCCCTCACATTTTCGGTTGAGGCGGGTAACACCTCGGACCTGCTGGCTGCAACGCTGGACATCGCGGCACCCGCCCACGATGCGGTCCATGTACGCAACAGCGGGAAATGGGTCGCATGGGCAGTATCCGCTGTCGTGTTGATTTTTGGGCTGGCCTTGGTGCTGCTGCGCAGGCGTAAGCGGATTCGCCAACATCTATCTACCTCCATACCGACATGACCGCCATGATGCAACTCCGATTCATTGCCAGCCTGATCGCGCTTAGCGCGCTAGGACTTTGTGGCCCAGCCTTCGCCCATGGCGATGAAGACCATAGCGAACCCGACAAACCCGTCGCAGCAAACGTCGCGGTGGCCAACAATACCGCAGGCACCGCTTTGGAAGCAGCGGCCACCCAACGTTTGCCCGATGGCAGCCTGTTGGTGCCAAAAGCAGTGCAACGCCAGCTCGGTTTGCGCACGGTATTGGCCCAGGTGCAAGAGGTCGCCACCACGGTGGAGTTCAACGGTCGGGTGGTGGCCGATGCCAATGCCGGTGGCCGGGTGCAGGCCAGCCAAACCGGGCGCATTGAAGCTGGCCCCAAAGGATTGCCCAGCCTGGGACAGAAAGTGTCCAAAGGTCAGGTGTTGGCCTATCTGCGTCCCAGCGCCAACAGCATTGACCGCGGCAACAGCCAGGCGCAATGGGCAGAACTGGAATCACAGTTGGCGATTGCAGAGCGCAAACTGCAGCGTTACCAGCAATTGGTAGGCTCCGTGCCGCAGTCCGCCATAGAGGCCGCGCGTTTGGAGCGCGACGCCTTGCAAAAGCGCAGCTCCGCAGTTGGGGCAGGACTGAACACGACCGAAGCGCTGGTGGCCCCGGTGGCTGGCGTTATCAGCGCAGCTCATGCGGCGCTGGGTCAGGTAGTAGACGCCAAAGACGTGTTGTTTGAGGTTGTGGACCCCATGCGATTGAATGTGGAGGCCTTGGCCTACGACGCGGCCTTGGTGGACGGTTTGGCGTCGGCCAGCGCACAAGTCCCCGGTGGCGTGCTGGATTTGCAGTTTGTCGGTGGTGCACGGCAACTGCGCGAACAAGCCATTCCTTTGCTGTTTCGGGTCAAGGCGGGCAGCGTTGCCGTGGCTGTAGGTCAACCCGTCAAGGTGATTGCCAAAACCACGCGCACCACCAAGGGTGCCTTGGTGCCCCAAGCGGCGCTGGTAAAAGGTGCAGCGGGAGAGGCATCGGTGTGGGTGCATGGCGCGCCCGAGCGTTTTGTGTTGCGCAAAGTGACGGCCCACGCCATTGACGGGGCCAACGTTGCAATCACTGTTGGCATTGCTAGTGGCGAGCGTGTGGTCACCGAAGGCGCCGGTTTGCTGTCGCAAGTTCGCTGATATGTTTGACTTCATCATCCATGCCAGCCTGCGCCAGCGCCTGATCGTGTTGGGCGTCTCGCTCTTGCTGGTGATCTACGGCATTCTCACCGTGCAAAAAATGCCGGTAGATGTGTTCCCCGACCTGAACAAACCCACCGTTACGCTGATGACCGAAGCCGGTGGCATGGCACCTGAAGAGGTGGAGCAACTGGTTACCTTTCCGGTGGAGTCCAGCATGAACGGCATGCCCGGTGTGACCCGGGTTCGTTCGGTCTCTGGCATCGGTTTGTCCATCATCTATGTCGAGTTCGAGTGGGGCTCTGACATCTACCGCAACCGCCAGCAGATCAGCGAACGGCTGAACCTGGTGCGCGAGCAGTTGCCAGCGGGCGTGGTGCCGCAATTGGGACCGATCTCGTCCATCATGGGTGAGATATTGCTCATTGCCTTGCCCGCCGATCCGGCCAAAGTCAGCCCCATGCAGGTGCGCGAATACGCCGACTGGGTCATGCGCCCGCGCTTGTTGACCATTCCGGGTGTGGCCCAAGTCACGCCCATTGGAGGCGAGGTGCGGCAGTACCGGGTGGAAATCAAACCTGCGCAGTTGCAGGCGCTGGGCGTGGAGCGTGAAAAACTGGAGGCTGCACTGCGCGACTTTGGCGCCAATACCAGTGGCGGTTTTCTGGAGTCCCAAGGGCGGGAATATCTGATTCGCCAGATGGGTCGCACCAGCCGCCTCGAAGACCTGCAAAACGTGGTGGTGATGGTCAAAAACGGCCAACCCATTTTGCTCAAGCAACTGGCCGAGGTGAAGATTGCCCCGGCCCTGAAACGGGGCGACGCTGGCTACAACGGCAAGCCTGCCGTCATTCTGTCGGTGCAAAAGCAGCCCAGTGCCGACAGCGTGACCGTGACCCGCGAGGTGGAACGCGCTATGGCAGAGCTGGGCAAGAGCTTGCCGCAGGGCGTGGAAGCGCCGCAGTTCCTCTTCAAACAAGCCGACTTCATCGAACACTCAGTTACCAACGTGCAAGAGGCACTGCGCGACGGTGCCATTTTTGTGGCGGTAATTTTGTTCATGTTCTTGCTCAACGTGCGCACTACGCTGATTTCACTGACCGCAATCCCGGTGTCGCTGCTGGTCACCGCGCTGGTGTTTCACTACTTTGGCCTGTCCATCAACACCATGACATTGGGCGGTCTGGCGATTGCCATCGGCGAACTGGTGGACGACGCCGTGGTCGGTGTGGAAAACGTGTTGCGCCGCCTCAAGCTCAATAGCGCACTCGCCGTTCCACGTCCGGTGGTGGAGGTGATTGCCAGCGCCACGCTGGAGGTGCGCTCAGCTATTGTCTATGCCACGGTCATCATTGTGCTGGTGTTTGTGCCGCTGTTTGTGTTGCCCGGCATCGAAGGGCGCCTGTTCACGCCACTGGGTATTGCTTACATCGTCTCCATCCTGGCCAGCATGCTGGTGTCGGTCACCATCACGCCTGTGATGGCCTTCTACCTCTTGCCGAAAATGAAGCAGATGGGCCATGGCGACAGCCCACTGGTGGTGCGGCTCAAGCGCTGGGACGCCGCCTTGTTGCACTGGTCGTTTGGGCGCACGCGGACCTTGTTGGTGGGCGCATTGGTCGCCGTGGTGCTGGCAGCGGCCACCATCCCGCTGTTCCCCCGTGCGTTTTTGCCGCCCTTTAACGAAGGTACGCTCACCGTCAACGTGGTTCTGAATCCGGGTACCTCGTTGGCCGAGTCCAACCGCATAGGAACCCTGGCTGAGCAGATTGTTGCGGGCGTGCCTGAGGTGACCCAGGTGGGGCGGCGCACGGGGCGCGCCGAGCTGGACGAACACGCCGAAGGCGTTCACTACACCGAGATGGATGTGGACCTCAAAGCGTCCGAACGCAGCCGCGAAGCCATCATCAACGACATTCGCACCCGCCTGGCCGTGCTGCCAGCGGTGAGCAATGTGGGTCAACCCATATCGCACCGGCTGGACCATTTGTTGTCTGGTGTGCGCGCCCAGATTGCGCTCAAGGTGTATGGCGATGATCTGGATACGCTGCGCGGCCTGGCTGCTGACTTGCGTGTGCGGCTGAGCAAGATTCCCGGCATCACCGACCTGGCGGTGGAGAAGCAGGTCTTGATTCCGCAAATCAAGATTCACGTCGATTACGAGCAAGTGGCGCGCTACGGTGTGGCACCCGGCGTGCTGCTGCGCTCGCTACAGCAAATGATCGAGGGAGAACGCATCACCCAGATTGTGGAAGGCAACCGCCGCTTTGACTTGGTGGTGCGCCTGCCCGAGAGCGGTCGCGGCTTGCAAGAATTGCAAAACCTGCTGATCGAAACGCCCACCGGTGCTGTGCCCCTGTCCAAACTGGCGACCATCGAGGATGGCGACGGCCCGAACCAGATCAGCCGCGAGAACGCGCGCCGGCGTATCGTGATCTCCGCCAACACCGATGGCAGCGATATGTCGCGTGTGATTGCCGATATTCGCACCGAATTGGCCGCCAAGGCGTTGCCCGAGGGCTACTTCACGTCGCTGGAAGGCCAGTTTCAGGCCCAAGAACAGGCGGCTCGGCTGATTGCCTTGCTGGCGTTGATTTCGCTCACCATGATTTTCTTGGTGCTGTACAGCCGCTACCAATCCACCGCGCTCACGCTTATCATCATGGGCAATATTCCGTTGGCGCTGGTGGGCAGCGTGATTGCGCTGTGGGTCTCAAACCAGCCGCTGTCGATAGCGGCGCTGGTGGGCTTTATCACGCTGACCGGCATTTCCACCCGCAACGGCATCCTCAAGATCAGTCACTACATCAATTTGTGTGCCTTTGAGGGTGAAACCTTTAGCCAGAAAATGATCGTGCGCGGCTCGCTGGAGCGGCTGACGCCGGTATTGATGACGGCGCTGGTGGCGGCGTTTGCTTTGGTGCCGCTGCTGGTGTCAGCCGATGCGCCGGGCAAAGAAGTCTTGCACCCGGTTGCTGTGGTGATTTTTGGTGGACTGATCAGCTCCACGCTGCTGGATACCTTGCTCACACCGCTGATGTTTTGGCGCTGGGGGCAGGCGCCACTGGAGCGGCTACTTCAGGCAAAAGTCGGGCCCAACGCCCACGAGAGTTATTAGTTGTTCAATCGATTGCCCAATACCGGGCTTGTTATCTCAAGAAGGAGTCAGTATGAAAAAGCCAGGTTTTCTATCCGCGATGTGGGTTGGTTTGGCATTGGTGGCGGGAGGCGTCCAGGCCCACGATGACGCCTATCTCGACACCGTCAAGACCGCCCATGGTGGCCAACTCCGGATGGCAGGCATGTATCACTTCGAGCTGGTTGTAGAGAAGTCCGCGAAGGGCGCTCGCGACAATCCGGTCGTTGTCTATGTGACCGATCATGCCGGTACCAGCATCCCCACCGCTGGTTCATCGGGAACGGCTACGCTGTTGGCGGGTAAAGACAAGACCGTGGTTACTCTGGCTCCTGATGGTGACAACCGCATGAAAGGCTCCGGCAAATATGCGTCTGCAACGGGTTTGAAAGCGGTGGTCTCCATTACCTTGGCCGGCAAAGCAGCCGAACAAGCGCGTTTTACCCCGTTGGCTGCGATGGCCGATGAGCATATGGAACACAAGCACTGAAAGTATTCAAATTTTTCCGAACAGGAATTCCATGATGACAAACGCAACAAAAATGAGTCGACGCAATTGGGTAGCTGGCGCTTTGCTGTTGCCAGCGTTCAGCGCTTGGGCGTTACCCGAGCGCACATTGGTCGAGGTCTGGAAAGACCCCAGCTGCGGTTGTTGCAAAGACTGGGTCGCGGTCTTGCAGAAGGCAGGGTTTGATGTTCGCATCTCTGATACAGGAAACGATGCCGTGCGTGCAAAACTGGGCATACCTGCCGCTCTAGGTTCTTGTCATACCGCACGGGTTTCGGGCTATGCGCTGGAGGGGCATGTTCCGGTGCGTGAAATTCAACGCTTATTGCGTGAAAAGCCGAAAGTGGTGGGGCTGGCAGTCCCCGGCATGCCGGTAGGCTCGCCGGGTATGGATGGCCCTGCCTACAACGGCCGCCAAGACCCGTATGCCGTGCTGCTGGTGCAACGTGACGGCAGCACAACGGTCTTTCAACGCTATACCTGAGATTGCCGCATGCAAACTTAGAAGTTCAATATGGTTGCTGAATATGTACAGCGTTTTCTTATGGCTAGCGGCTTGCACCTGACGCAAGCAATGTCGCAGTGGGTATGGCTGCGGACCACACAAACAATTGAACAGGCTGCCTTGAATATGTTAGTTGCCGTACGGACTTTCGTGGGGATATTGAGTAACGTTTCGCCATTGCTGGTACATGCCCATCCGGTGAATCGTTACCCAATTTTTATGGGTTGCGTTGGGACGGCAACATACAACGTAAAAGGAAATGCACTATGACTACGAACAAGACATGCACGATGATCGCAACGCTGGTATTGGCGCTGGCGGGATCTGCCTTTGCCGCCGATGCGGTGGACACCACCGACCATAACGCACACCACCCCGCGGGCACGACTTCTGCTACCAAAGCCCCGACAGCCAAAGTAAAGACCGCAACTTCCAAGGCCACACCGGCCATCGCCATGATGGATACCAAGATCCAGGCTATGCAGGATATGCATGAAAAAATGGTGGCCGCGAAAACGCCAGAAGAGCGCAACGCGCTCATGGGTGAGCACGTGAAAACCATGCAAGACGCCATGGGCTCCATGGGGATGATGGGAGGCATGGGCGGTAAAGGTGGCATGGGAATGGGAATGGGCATGGGTGGCGGTATGCAAGGCCAGATGCCCCTCGACATGGCAACGCGCCAACAAATGATGGAAAAACGCATGGAAATGATGGCGTCCATGATGCAGATGATGATGGACCAGATGGCACCCGCCACGGCCACAAAGTGAGGGTCGCAACATGAACCCCGCTCCCATTTCATCGATTGCGCCAGAAGCAGTAGCCTATGGCTTTCACTGCCAGATCGAAGGCAGTGACTTCGACGCTGCCGTGACCCGTGTTACCGCTGCGCTCAAGGTCGAGGGCTTTGGTGTCCTGACCGAAATCGACGTACAGGCCACCATGAAGGCCAAGCTCGGCGTTGACGGGCTGCCTTACCGCATCCTTGGCGCCTGCAACCCGCCGCTTGCCCACAAGGCACTGCAGGCCGAACCCGACATCGGTCTGTTGCTGCCTTGCAATGTGGTCGTTCGCGCAGAGCCAAATGGTCGGCTGGTCGTCAGTTTTATGGACCCGGTAGCCGTATTGCAGATGACGAGTAATGCCGAAGTGGCAAGTGTCGCGCACGAGGTGCGTGATCGGCTGCAGCGAGTCCGTGCCGCGCTGATGGCATCGCCAGGCGGCGCTGGTGTGCCAAACACCAACGGCTGAACGCGATGCACATGTTCTACGACGGCAACTTCGCCATGGGCGGAATGCATGGTCTGTGGTGGATTTTTTGGATATTGCTCATCGGAGTGTTGTTCGTCACCAACTGGGGACGTTCTGAAGGGGAAGGTCGCCGCCCGCGTGAGACGCCGCTGGAGATTTTGCAACGGCGACTGGCCAACGGTGAGATCACCTCGGAAGAGTACGAAAAACGCAAGACCCTACTTGATCGCGACGCTGGCTCAAGAGCCTGATTTCCACTTTTAAAGCCTTGACGTTTCCGCGACGACAAGGTCGGTCTTGCCTCAGACCGTACCCCTCGACGAACACAAGGAAAATGTCATGGATATGCCTTCAAACCTCAAACATGCGGGACATGGGCACCATGAAAACCCAGCCACCGAAGCGGGCGCAAATAGCGCGGTCACGTTGAAAGATCCAGTCTGCGGCATGACTGTCACGGCGCAGTCCGAGCACCACGTCGAATATGACGGTCACCCCTACTATTTCTGCAGCACGAACTGCCTGACGAAGTTCAACGCTGATCCGCCGAAGTACGCCTCAGGCGAGCAGGGTTCTGCGCCAACCGCGCCAACCGCACAAACCCCGCCATTGCCGGCGCAGGCCGGGACGATCTACACCTGCCCGATGCACCCGCAGATCCGCCAGGACCACCCCGGCAATTGCCCCATATGCGGTATGACCCTGGAAGCGGTTATCCCCAGCCTGGAAGACGATGACAACCCCGAGCTGCGGGACTTCACACGTCGCTTCTGGTGGACGCTGCCTCTAACCAGTGTGGTATTCGTGCTGGCCATGTTTGGCCACCGCTTGCAGTGGATGGACATGGCGGTGCAAAGCTGGGTCGAGTTGGTGTTGACCGTGCCCATTGTGCTGTGGGCGGGTGGGCCGTTTTTCAAGCGAGGCTGGCAGTCGGTGGTGAACGGCAGTCCCAATATGTGGACATTGATCAGCATGGGCACGGGTGCGGCGTTTGTCTACAGCGTGGTGGCTACCGTTGCCCCGCATGTGTTCCCGGATTCGTTCGTCTCCATGGGGCGGGTTTCGGTGTATTTTGAGGCTGCAGCCGTCATCATTTCACTCACCTTGCTCGGACAGATGCTGGAGTTGAAGGCGCGTTCCCAAACCTCAGCGGCTATCAAGTCACTGCTTGGCCTAGCGCCCAAGACGGCCCGGCGCATTCGTCCCGACGGCACCGAAGAAGACGTGCCCTTGACCGAAGTGCATGTAGGTGACAGCCTACGGGTGCGCCCCGGTGAAAAAGTGCCGGTGGACGGCGTGGTGATCGAGGGCAGCAGTGCAGTCGATGAATCGATGTTGACCGGGGAGCCTGTGCCAGTGAGTAAGAGGGTGGGGGACAAGGTCATCGGCGCCACGATGAACACCAGCGGTGCCATGGTCATGCGCTGTGAGAGGGTCGGCTCGGCCTCGATGCTGGCGCAAATTGTGCAAATGGTGACCCAGGCCCAGAGGTCACGCGCGCCCATGCAGCGCATGGCCGACGTGGTGGCAGGTTACTTCGTGGTGTCAGTCGTGTCGGCCGCCGTGCTCACGTTTTTTGCCTGGGGCTTTTTTGGGCCAGACCCGGCTTGGGTTTATGGACTCATTAACGCGGTGTCGGTGCTCATCATTGCCTGCCCCTGTGCGCTGGGGCTTGCAACACCCATGTCCATCATGGTGGCCACCGGGAAGGGCGCCACCCAGGGCGTGCTGTTTCGGGATGCTGCAGCCATCGAGAACTTGCGCAAGGTGGATACGCTGATTGTGGACAAGACCGGCACGCTGACCGAAGGTAAACCAGCCTTTGACCGCGCCATTCCCGCCAAGGGTTTTGATGCGGACGAGGTGTTGCGCATGGCAGCCAGCCTGGACCAAGGTAGTGAACACCCCTTAGCCGAAACCATTGTGCGCGCCGCTCGGGAACGAGGCTTAGTGTTGGACAAGCCGGACAATTTTGAATCAGGCTCCGGCATTGGTGTGCGCGGGCAGGTTGCGGGCAAGCAGCTTGCGTTGGGCAATACCACTTTGATGCAACAGGCCAACGTGGCGGTTGATGGTCTGCTGAGTGAGGCCGAAGCCTTGCGTGCTGAAGGTGCCAGCGTGATGTACCTGGCCGTTGACGGCCAATTGGCAGGCCTGCTGGCGGTGTCAGACCCGGTCAAGCAAAGCACGCAAGAAGCGCTAGCGGCGCTCAAGAAGGCAGGCCTTCGCATCATCATGGCCACGGGTGATGGCCTGACCACCGCCAAAGCGGTGGGTGCCCGCCTGGGCATTGACGAAGTACACGGTGAAGTGAAACCGGCAGACAAACTGGCGCTGGTGGAGCGCTTGCAAAAAGAAGGCCGCGTGGTGGCTATGGCGGGCGACGGCATCAACGATGCACCCGCGCTGGCCCGCGCCGATATTGGAATCGCCATGGGCACGGGCACCGATGTGGCGATGAACAGCGCCCAGGTCACCCTCATCAAGGGGGATTTGCGCGGCATCTCGACGGCAATTCTGATGTCGCAAGCCACCGTGGCCAATATGAAGCAAAACCTGGCCTTTGCCTTTTTGTACAACGTGTTGGGTATACCGATTGCAGCGGGCCTGCTTTACCCGCTTACGGGGTGGTTGCTTTCGCCCATGATCGCGGCGCTGGCCATGAGTTTCAGCTCTGCGTCGGTGATTGGCAACGCGCTGCGACTGCGCTGACCTTGGGCTTGCTATGACCGCTGGACACCGCAATGGTGCCCGTACTTGGGTGGGTCTACCCCCAGAGGGCGCGCTACGTTGGTGGGTAATGGTCCTATACACTATCGTTTCAATAGCTGCTTATGTATATTCCACGAGGGCTGGAGGCAAATGTTTTGTGTGAAAGGCCCGCTGTGCGTTTAAGCCTGTACCTTCTGGGGCTGCTGACGGTCTTGCTGCAAACCGGGTGTGTGGCAACTCCGTACTACCTGCAGTCAGTCACCGGCCACCTGGCCATCATGCATGCGGCCAAGCCAATAGACCAGTGGCTGGCTGACCCGCAAACACCTGCGGCCCTCAAGGCCCGGCTGGCATTGGCCCAGCGGTTACGCCACTTTGCGGTGACCGACCTGGGCTTGCCCGACAACGCCAGCTACCAGCGCTACGCCGACCTGCACCGGTCGTCTGCGGTCTGGAATGTTGTGGCGGCCCCACCGTATTCCTTGACCCTGAAAACCTGGTGCTTTCCGGTGGTTGGTTGCGTGGGCTACCGGGGCTATTTTGACGAAGCACAGGCGCAAGCCCTGGCCACCCAGCTGCAAAGCGATGGGCTGGAGGCCAGCGTTTACGGCGTGCCCGCCTATTCCACCCTGGGCTGGATGAACTGGGCCGGTGGCGACCCATTGCTCAATACGTTTATCCGCTATCCAGAAGGGGAGCTGGCGCGCATGCTGTTCCACGAGTTGGCCCACCAAGTGCTGTATGTCAAAGGCGACACGCCGTTTAACGAATCCTTTGCCACCACGGTTGAGCGGCTGGGCAGTGCTGCCTGGCTGGCGCAGCACGCCTCCGTTGAGGCCCGCACGCAGTACGCACGATTTGACGCGCGGCGCAGGCAATTTCGGACGTTGACGCGACAAACGCGCCAGGAGTTGGCCAGTATCTATGAATCAAATGAGCCTCTAGCCCTCGGCGCTACTACACAAGAAGCTATGAAATTGAGAGCAATGGAGCGCTTTCGCGAGCAATACGCAACGCTAGCCGCTGGCTGGGATGCCGACGATGCCGCACGGGCAAGTCGCGTGGGTCCGGCAGCGCCGCCGCCACTGCCCCACAGCGGTTACGACCGATGGGTTGCCAAGGCCAACAATGCCGCCTTTGGTGCGGTGGCGGCCTATGACCAATGGGTGCCCGCGTTTGAAGCACTGTTTGCGCGCCAGAACCAAACGGGTGGCAATGCCACTGTTTGGCCCCGATTTTTTGATGCCGTGCGCCAGCTGGCCGCACTGCCCAAGCCCGAGCGCACGCAGGCCCTGCAACGGCTAAGCTGCGTTGGGCCCGCCAAATCCACCCAAACCGAGCTGGTAGAGGCGGGCGTAGTGGCCGTTGCGTGCAATTAACTCCTGGTGGGTGCCGGTCTCAACAATGCAACCGGCTTCCATGGTGACGATGCGGCTGGCATGCATCACGGTGGAGAGGCGGTGGGCAATCACCAATGTGGTGCGGTTGCGCATCAGGCCCATCAGTGCGTCATGCACGGCGCGCTCGGATTCGGTGTCCAGGGCTGAGGTGGCCTCATCCAGAATCAGAATAGGCGCATCTTTGTACAACGCCCGGGCAATGGCCAACCGCTGACGCTGTCCGCCCGAGAGTTGCATGGCGTTATGGCCCACCAGCGTATCCAGGCCTTGCGGCAGCTCGGCCACCAGGGCACCCAGGTTGGCGGCGTGCAGGCAGGACAGCACCTTGTCGCGGTCCAACGTCAGGCCCAGTGCAACGTTGGCGGCAATGCTGTCGTTGAGCATCACCACATGTTGGCTCACAAACGCAAATTGGGCGCGCAGGGCGTGCAGGTTCCAGTCCCGCAGGTCGTGGCCATCGAGCAGGATGCTGCCACCCTGCAGGTCCACAAAGCGCGGCAGCAGGTTGACCAGGGTGGACTTGCCGGCACCCGAGGCACCGACGATGGCAATGGTCTCGCCGCTGTGGATAGCCAGGCTCAGGTGGTTAATGACCTTGGTGGCTTCGGCTCCGTACTGCACCACTACGTCCTGGAACACGATCTCACCCTTGGCGCGGGGTTCGCTGAATGACCCCTGGGTCTCGGACGGCACATCGTGGATCAGCGCCAGCCCGCGCTCCAGCGCAGCCAAGCCCCGGGTGATGGGGCTGGACACTTCGGACAGTTGGCGAATCGGCGCAATGATCATCAGCATGGCTGTTACAAACCCCACAAAGCCGCCGACCGACGTACCACTGGACGTGCTTTGCAGCAGTGCCACCGAGATAACTGCCGACAGCGCTGTGGCCGCCAGCATCTGGGTCATGGGTGTCATGGCGGCGCCAGCCACGGTCGATTTCATGGCCAGGTGCCGCAGCGACTCGCCCAAATGGTCAAAGCGCTCGGCCTGCGATGCCTGGGCAGCGTAAAGGCGGATGTCGCGGTGGGCCAGCACGTTTTCCTCCACCACATAGGCCAGGCGGTCCGTCGCATCCTGGTTGGCCTTGGTCAGAGTGTGCAGACGTTTGGTGAGAACGCGCATGACCCAAGCGACGGCAGGGAACACGGCAATCACGATCAGGGTGAGCTTCCAGTTCAGGAACAGAAGGTAGGCAGTCAGTGCGAACAGGGTCAGGGCATTGCGGGTCAGGCTGAGAACCGAATTAACCAGCATGGAGGCACCAGTCTGGGTTTCATACACGATGGTGTTGGACAAGGCACTGGAGGTCTGGCCTTTGAATAGCTGCATGTGCGCCACCATCAGCTTGGCAAACATCTCGCGGCGCAAGACCATCAAACCCTGGTTGGTGATGCGTGACAGACCCAGTTGTGCCACATAGCCGGCCAGGCCCCGTACCCCAAACAGCGTCAGCAGCACCACTGGCACAGTCCACAATTCCAGACTGCGTTTGACAAAGCCCAGATCCAGCAGTTTGTCGAACAGGGCTGGAATCATGGGCTCGGTGGCCGCACCGACGATAGTGGCCAGAACAATGATCAGCCAGGTGCCGGGATAGATGCCGAAGTAGGGCATCAAGGGGCGCGCGCGCGCCAGCAGGCTGTTGCGCGGCTTCATACCGTCACCTTCGTCACAACAGTGGTGCGCACTCCCAGCGCCATCAAAAGGCCCAGGCTGACGCAGAAAAAGTCGCCCATCAGGTCGTCATAAAGGGCTGAGTTGAACAGACAGGCCACAGCCGTGGCAGCGACAACCGCCAACATGGCTTGCTTGACGGTGTCGGGGAAACGCATCGCATCTCTGGCCATGCCGATGAACAGCCCAATGAGCAGCAGCACCCCCCCCACGCCTAACTCCACGCCCCACAGCAGGTATTCCTGATGCGGATTGCTGTGGTTACCCTCGCCAAAAATGGCGTCCGCTTCGCTGCCCTGTATGCGCTTGACAACCGGTGTCCAATTGCCTACGCCGTGGCCAAACAGCGGCTTTTCCTGCATGGCCTGAACGGATTGCATCCACGCATTGAGGCGAAAGGCTGAAGAATCCTTGGCTGAAACCTGATGAGTCTGGGCAAAACCCTGGCTCTCCTGGAATACCTTTGTCACCCGTTCCTGTACTTTGGCGGAGCCCAGCGTCAAGCCCAGCAGCAACACAAACGGGGTTACGACGAGCGCTGCCAGACGCAAGTGGCGTGGCATGGACCACATGATGGCCAGCGCAATGGCGGTCAATGCCACCAAATAGCCACTGCGACCTTCCAGCACCAGCAACGTGTTGACGAGCGCCAGCACTGCCAGAACCACGCCTGCCCAGCTCGGCCAAAGCTTGTCGCGCCGCAGGTACCAAAACACGCTAGCCGAAGTGGCAAACATGAGGGACTGGTCCAGGTAGGTGGAAAACACCTCGTAGCCCACGGCTGAATCGGCTTTCCAGGGAATCGGAACACCCATAAACAGTAACCACGAACTCAGCAACAAAAAGGCTTGGCCCAGTGCGTAGGCAGCGATGCCAATGCGTGCCTCGGCAGCGGTGCGGATCAGCACGGCGAGCAACACGATTTCCACTACCTTGATGTGTTTGGCCAATGTGTTCAGTGCTGATGGAAGGTCCGCGCCTGTCCACAATAGGCTGGTGGCAAACAGTACCCCAATCAGCGCCAAAATCCACGTGGTCCACAGGGCGCCCAGGGCGGTGTCCCGGCGACCTTTGGCGTAGTCAACACACAAATAGGCCAAGCTTACCGCCAGCACCAGCACCTTTGCCAGGCTGACCCAGGCCATGGGCAGGCTGACAGACACGGCCGACAGGCAAACCAGGCCCAGTCGGACACTCCACACATTGGGCGTGGGTAAGCGCGTATCCGGCATCACGGAGGGGGCGCCTTGGGAGCCTGCCATTGCGAACCTTTTTGAATCTCCAGGGCCTTGACGTAGCGGTAGAACGTACCTTCAAAATTACCCAGTGCAATCACAAAACCCGCCCAGCCATCCAGAAAACCGCGCTTGAAGACATAGTGCTTGGTGAAGGCCCAGATGCCATGCGACAAGGCCATGCCCATGGTGATCTTCTTGTGCATGATTTTTTCCGCCCCCAGCGTGGAGTAACGGTTGGACTTGTGCATGACCTCGGCCATGTTCTTGAACGGAAACTGCCAGATGGCATTTTGTAGGTGGCCGATGGGCTTGTTTGAATTGAGCACATAGCCTTCGTGCACGGGCTTCATGTCGTACGACATGCTGCCGTTGCGAAAGAGCTGTGGTTGGCGGTAGTTGGGGTACCAGCCGGAGTGTTGAATCCAGCGCCCCATAAAATAGTTTCGCCGTGGCATCCAGTAGACGTCCAGCGCGTCGGGGCTGTTGGTGATGGCACGGATTTCCTGCTCCGCCTGCGGCGTGCAGCGCTCATCGGCGTCCAGGCTGAAAATCCACTCATGGGTACAGGCCGCAATGGCCTGGTTGCGCAAATCGCCGAAACCCTTGAAGTCCACCTGCACCACCTTGGCGCCCATGCGTGTTGCAATTTCGGGCGTGCCATCGGTGCTCCAGGAGTCCACCAACACGATCTCGTCGGCCCATTTGGCGCTTTCTATGGTGGCGGCAACTTTTTCGGCTTCGTTGAAGGCGATGATGTAGACGGAAATTTTGCTCATCAGGGGGTGGTAGTATTCTGCCTCTTCGTGCACGCAGCAGACGGGTTGCCAGCCGCGTAGTCTAGTTCAAAATGAATGCACTCCCACTTGTGTCCGTGGTCATCACCACCTACAACCGCAGCGACGCATTGCTGGCGGTTCTGGACGGTTTGCGCCAGCAAACGGATGGTCATTTTGAAGTCATCGTGGCCGACGATGGCTCGCGTTTAGAGCACCAACACGCTATTCACACCAGCGACCACGCGCGTGCGCTCAAGGCGGTGCATGTGTGGCATCCCGATGTGGGATTCACCGCGTCGCGTGTGCGCAATCGGGGCGTGGCGGTGTCCCATGGGGAATACATCGTTCTCCTGGACGGGGACTGCGTGCCAGAAGTTGACTTCATTGCCCGCCACAAGTTATTGGCCCAGGAAGGGCATTTTGTGAACGGTAGCCGGGTGTTGCTCTCGCCGGCGTTCACACTGCGTGTGCTCAACCACTCAGAGCGCCTCTGTGGGCGCTCTGCCGGGTACTGGGTGGGGCAACGCCTGCGTGGGCATGCCAACAAGCTCACCGGCTTGCTGCGTTTGCCCAATGGGAACTTTCGGGTACACAAAGCGTTCTCATGGAAAGGCATACGCAGTTGCAATATGGGCATTTGGCGTGCGGACTACCTGGCGGTCAACGGATTTGACGAGTCGTTCGTGGGTTGGGGGCACGAAGATGCGGACATGGTGCTGCGCCTGCACAACAGCGGGGTAGCCCGCAAAAATGGTTTTTGCGCCACTGAGGTATTTCATCTTTGGCACAAAGAGGCCTCGCGCAACCAGGAATCGCAAAATGCCAGGACCGTGCACGATCGTGCCAAGAGCAGGGTGACCCAGCCTGTGCTGGGTTTTTCACAAGAACGGATCAACGATGACGTGGTCATCACAAGACTGGGATAATGCAAAGATGTTGAAACGTCACTTATTTGTTTTGCTGGCTGGTATGGTGTGCCTGCCCACTTTTGCGCAGTTTCGGGTTGAGGTTTCCGGTGTCGGCCTGACACAGGTTCCTATTGCCATCGCTGCATTTCGGGGTGATGACGCCGCACCGCAAAAAATCGGGGCTATCGTGCAGGCCGATCTGGAGCGTAGCGGGCAGTTCCGCGCGGTTGACACCACCGGGGTGGCCCTGGATGAGACAGCGCGGCCCGATGTGTCCACCTGGCGCCAAAAAGGTGCCGATGCCATGGTGGCCGGCAGCATCACCCGCCTTGCCGATGGCCGGTTTGATGTGCGCATGCGCCTTTGGGACGTGGTGCGGGGGCAAGACCTGGGTGGACAAAGCTATGCCGTGGTGACAGGTGATCTGCGCTTGGTAGCGCACCGCATAGCCGACTTTGTGTACGAAAAGCTCACGGGTGACAAGGGCATTTTCTCGACCCGCATTGCCTACGTGACCAAGGTGGCGCAGACCTACAATCTGTGGGTGGCCGATGCGGATGGTGAGAACGCACAAAGTGCCCTCAATAGCGCCGAGCCTATCATCTCCCCATCTTGGGCACCCAACGGTACGCAGATTGCCTACGTGTCGTTTGAGTCCCGCAAACCCACCATTTATGTGCACGACGTGGCAACCGGAAAGCGGCGACTGGTCGCCAACTTCAAGGGGTCCAACAGCGCGCCGGCTTGGTCGCCGGATGGCCGGACACTGGCCGCGACATTGAGCCGGGATGGTGGGTCGCAACTGTATTTGCTGGAAGCCACTGGTGGTGAGCCCAGGCGCCTGTCGCAGTCTTCTGCGATCGACACCGAGCCTACCTTTACTGCCGACGGCAAGACTATCTACTTCGTCAGCGACCGTGGTGGCGCACCCCAGATTTACCGTATGCCGACCGCAGGTGGCAATGCGGAGCGGGTCACATTTACCGGTACTTACAATATTTCGCCCGCCCTGAGTCCGGATGGGAAGTGGCTGGCCTATATTTCGCGGGTCAGTGGCGTGTTCAAGCTGCATGTGATGGAACTTTCAACCGGCGCAACCACCGCAATCACCGACACCACCGCCGATGAAAACCCCAGCTTCTCACCGAATAGCCGACTCATCATCTATGCAACCCATCAACTCGGCCGCGAGGCACTGATGACTACCACTTTGGATGGCAAGATCAAAGCCCGCCTGGCGGGTAAAAGTGGCGACATACGTGAGCCCGATTGGGGCCCGGTGCAGAAATAGTTTTATTTTGTAATTCAACAAGGAGTAGTGGATGAACCGATTAATTTGGGCAGCTGCGGTTGCCGTTTTGCTGAGTGCGTGCAGCTCGGGCGTCAGGCTGAACGATGTGCCGGTTGAGGATAAGTCTGGAACCGACGTTTCCCAGACTCTGGTGGACCCCAATGCGTCCTCCCGCGTGGGTCAAAGTACAGTGACCGGCGTGGCATTGGACAATGCCCATGCCACAGCAGCCATGATGGCAACCAACCGCACGGTGTACTTTGATTACGACAGTTTTGCCATTCGCCCTGAGGCCCAGCCTGTGATCGAAGCGCATTCCAAGTTCATCAAGGCCGATGCCTCGCGCAAAGTAGCCATTGAAGGCCACACCGACGAGCGCGGCGGTCGTGAATACAACCTGGCTCTGGGCCAAAAACGAGCGGAGGCCGTTCGCCGTGCCATGTCGCTGCTGGGTGTGTCCGAGAACCAGATTGAAGCCGTGAGCTTTGGCAAGGAAAAACCGGCTGTCCTGGGTTCGACCGAAGACGCCATGGCGAAGAACCGCCGCGCTGAAATTAACTACCGATGAGAGCCGCTTCTTCCTCCTCATTGGCCCGTGTGTCGCGCAGCGCCTTGGCTGCCGTCCTGATGATCGGATGTTTGGGTTCCGCAACGGCTGGACTGTTCGATGACGAGGAGGCGCGCAAGGCCATTCTGGACTTGCGCCAAAGAATGACGGAGTCAGAGAAGCGAATCACGGAAGAGAACAAACGCGCAACCGAAGACTCCACGCAATTGCGCCGCAGCCTCATCGACCTGCAAAACCAACTGGATACTGCCCGTGCTGATCTGGCCAAATTGCGGGGTCAGGACGAGCAGATGGCGCGTGATTTGGCCGATATGCAACGCCAGCAAAAAGACGCGATTCAGTCCGTGGATACTCGTATGAGCAAGTTTGAACCCGCGCGCATCACTGTGGATGGTCGCGAGTTCGTTGCAGACCCCGCCGAAAAGCACGACTTTGACGCAGCCATGGGCATCTTTCGCAAAGGTGAATTTGCAAATGCCCAACAGATGTTCGTGGATTTTCTTAATCGCTACCCCAAGACGGGTTACCGTGCGTCGGCCTTGTTCTGGTTGGGCAATGCGCAGTTCGCCACCAAAGGTTACAAGGAAGCACTGTCCAGCTTTCGTTCCTTGGTCACGTTGGCACCCGATCACCAGCGTGTACCCGAAACCAATCTGGCCATTGCCAATTGCCAGTTGGAGTTGAAGGACAGCAAGGGTGCCCGCAAAACCCTGGAGAGCCTGGTCGCCAACTACCCAGGCTCGGAAGCGGCGCAGGCCGCCAAGGAGCGGCTGGCGGTTTTGCGGTAGGCGCATTTGACTGCACCAATCGAACCGGTGGAGGCGCCCGCGTCTGATTCGACTGATCTGGCTCGGCGTTTTTCGGGGATGGACCGTCTTTATGGTGTTTCGCAGGCGCGGGCCATCCGCCGAGCACATGTCGCCGTCATCGGAATAGGTGGTGTTGGCTCTTGGGTTGCGGAAGCACTGGCGCGCAGTGGTGTGGGCCAGCTGACATTAATCGACATGGATCACGTGGCGGAATCCAACATCAACCGCCAGGTGCACGCACTCTCCACCACGCTGGGAATGGCCAAGATCACAGCCATGCAGGAACGCATCGCATTGATCAATCCGGCTTGTGTGGTGCATTGTATTGATGCCTTCGTGGACCCCGACAACTGGCCTGCCATTCTTCCCCACGGTGTGGACGCCACCATCGATGCCTGCGACCAAATCAAGACCAAAACCGCCATCGCCGAATGGGCACGACGCACCAAAGCCGTGTTCATTTCCGTAGGCGCAGCAGGCGGCAAACGCCTTGCCCACAAGGTCGACATTGCCGACTTGAGTGAAACCACCCATGACCCGCTGCTGGCCCAATTGCGCTACCGTTTGCGCAAGGAACACAACGCACCGCGCGAAGGTAAACGCATCGAAGTGGCCTGTGTTTTTAGTCGTGAAGCAGTCAAGCCTGCCGATGCTTCTTGCGCAGTGCAAGGCGATCACACACTCAACTGCCATGGTTATGGATCGTCTGTTGCTGTCACTGCAGCATTTGGAATGTGTGCTGCCGGTTGGGTGCTCGATAAAATTTCTTCGCCCTCGTGAGTTGGCTGAAAGAATGGCGATATAATTGAAGGCTTCGCGGGGTACGGCACATAAACAGGTTGCGCCTCGTCGGGACGTTAGCTCAGTTGGTAGAGCAGCGGACTTTTAATCCGTTTGTCGTGGGTTCGACCCCCGCACGTCCCACCAGAATTTCGGTATTAGGGGAACTTAGCTCAGCTGGTAGAGCAGCGGACTCTTAATCCGTAGGTCGAGAGTTCGAATCTCTCAGTTCCCACCAGTTAGCCCTTACGGGATATAAAAAGCCTGCTACTAAATCAGTAGCAGGCTTTTTGTCTTTTGAGATAGGCTAGCACCGGGCTAGCACTAGAATTGAAACGTCACTCGCTGACCCCCGAAGTTGAATGCGTCCTTGAGGCTCAAACACCCGATTCAATCTAAATAGTAGCTATCAAGGACGAACTAAAGCATTGGGCGAGATTCTGGATTAGGAAACACAAAAAGCTCTGGATCAATAAGGTTGACCACTTCGCCCGGCTCGACACCCAGCAAATGCTGCACCACTTGGTCTTCTGGTGACACTTCAACGACCGCCTCCAAGAAGCTGGAGATTCGTGCATTTAACGACGCTACTCTCGATACGACACTTTCGTTGGGCCGACGAGGGGCATACCCAATATTGTCAATGTCAATATGAAGCGCTCTAACTAAGAGTTCCAGTCTACGCGGAGTGTCTGAATCACCCCCCAAGAAATACCTGGCGCGACTGTAGAGCAACGACATTGGTCTATGACGGGGTCTGAGAATCAGCGGCTTCACCTGACACTGATTCCGCTTAACCTGCCAATCGTCTTTCCTGCGCCCATAGGTACCAAAAATTCCGGAACTCAACCGATAGCCTTTTGCCGATACAACGGTAGCCCCAGTCGGAAACAGCACTTGATTTGAAACTTGGTGACAGACACCGTCAAGCCCATAAGTAAATACAGTACCTCCTGCACCCGGGTTATCGAACTGAACAAGGCACGATGATCCGGGTAGGAACGGTACCTGAAGTATTCGTCCATCCGGATAGGTGTTCGAGACACCCAGTGGATGGAAAAGCCCTTTGCAAAACCAATAGTGCTCCCCATGGGCCTGAGCATCTGGGAGTGTTATGTACATCGTGACCCCTGAGTCGTAGGTGGTCACCCAAGTGTGGTCAACTGGCATCCCTTTGACAAAGGCGGGCTTCACCCAAACAAATAGTGACGGCATCTCATCTATCTCACAATTATTTGAACTCGAACATCAATCTCAGTACTGCCAGCTCTCATGTCCCAACGGCGAGCTATTCAGCACCTCCCGCCGAGTCCGCCAATCCGGCAAGTGTCGATCTATCAAGGCGGTAAACCGCTCGGTGTGATTGCGCTCCAGCAAGTGCACCAGTTCATGCACCACGATGTACTCCAGGCATTGCACCGGCTTCTTGGCCAGCTCCAGGTTCAACCAGATCCGGCGGGCATTGACGTTGCAAGAGCCCCACTTGGTTTTCATCTTTTTGATGCCCCAATCTGCCGTTTGAACGCCCAGCTTGGGTTGCCAATGCACCAGCAAGTCAGCAATGATTGATCGCAACGACGCACGATGCCAGTCCAGCAGCACGGCCTCCCGCTTCTCTACACTGGAGCCGGGCCGAACAAACAAGTCCATAGACGCCACACCGCGAAGCGCTACCCTGGCGACACCCTCCTGCTCATGCACCCGCAGCCGGTAGCGACGCCCCAGAAAGTAGTGACTCTCGCCATTCACCATTTCTCGCTCTGACTGGCGTGGTTGCTTGGCAAACTTCGCGCGTTGGCGTTTGATCCAGCCCAGCTTGTCGATGACGGCCAGGCGCACCGCCTCATCATTCACAACCAAGGGAGCCGCTACGCGCACCCGGCCTAGAGGTGGATATACGCCCAGGTGCAAGTTTTTAATGTCCTTGCGCACCACCTCGACAGGGATGCCGCTGACGGAGATCCGTTTCACCGCTGTGGACGACGCCTCAATAGTCATGGTGCTGCTGCTTGGCCAATTCCAGGATGAGGTCGGTTTCTTTTTCCAGGTCAGGGGGAGTGACTGGCGCAACATCCGGCTCAGACACGCTCAGCCCTGAATCCGGTGGGATAGCAGTGGCCAGCACATGCCGGATAGCCAAGCGAACCTTCTTGACCTTCATGGAGTTCTCTCTCCACCCCGCTTGCAAGCTGGCCTTGATGGCTGCATCTATGGCCACGGCCAGATCCAGTGAATAGTTTTGCAAGTTGTTGAACAACGCCCGCAAGGCCGGTGTATTGATGGCTGCTGGGTAGCCTGGCCCATCACCACCCGGCACCGCAGCCTGCCGGGCCAGGTTGGCAATTTTCACCAAGTACTCCACATAGCTCACTACGCCCTTGCGCCGCTGCTCTATCAGCGCGTCCAACAGCTTGGACATCTTGTCGTAGTACGCCGGGTCCACGGGCGACTCGTTGATGATCAACTTGCGCACGTTGTTCTCTATCGTTTCGGCCACCGCCTCTTCGCTTTTCTTGATACCACTGGGCAAGGCATCCACCGCATCCGGCCCGCGTTCCACAATCAACTGGATCAGCGTCAGGTCGTCAAATACCGAAATCTTTTCACTGTCATCCGCGCGAATGTAGGTGTCAATCAGGTGCCGCATGGCAGGCTCATACGCCTTGAGGTCGATGTAGTCCCCGCTAGACAGCTTCACCTCATCCCGCACCTTGGCGTAGTGGTCTACCTCCGCCTTGATGGTGGCAATGTCTTTCTCGCTGTAGCCCGCCTCGGCCATTTCGCTGGCAATGGCGGCGTAGGCGCGTAGCAGGCTGGCGGTGAGCTTGTACAACTTGAGTCGCTTGGGCTCGTTCTCTTTCAGTTGGGCCGCGTTACCGGATTCCTTGGCGCAGAAGTAACGCAGGTAAGCCACGGAATCTCGGGCCGGGTCCACCGGCTCGCACAGCGCCTTGACAGCCTCTCGCGCATCCTCCAGGTTCTCGCGGGCCTTGCCTACGCGGTCTTCCAGCAAGCCTTTTACGTCCTCTGCGTCAAAGCCATCCAACGCACCGCTGGTGTAGTCCTGCACCGCCCCCTCCAGGCTTTTGAACAGGTCTTTGTAGTCAACGATGTAGCCGTATTCCTTGTCGTCACCATCCAGTCGGTTGACCCGGCAAATGGCCTGAAATAGGCCGTGGTCGCGCATCTGCTTGTCAATGTAGAGGTAGGTGGCAGACGGCGCATCAAAGCCCGTCAGTAGCTTGTCCACCACAATGAGCAATTTCATCTGCCCCGGCTCGTCGATGAATTTCTTCTTCACCGCCAACTCAAACTTGTCCGCCTTGGTCTGCGCCGCCTCTGGCGGCTCGCCAAACCAATCGGCCAGCATTTGCCGGTACACACCGTACTTGAACAAGTTGTCGGTATCACCCGCGCCCGTGGTCTCGCCCTTGGAGTCGGCCACGTTGGGCGCGTAGCTACTCACAATGGCGCACTTGCCCTTGAGCTCGGTCTTGCTGAACAGTTCGTAGTATTTGCAGGCTTCATAAATGCTGCCCGCCACCAACATGGCATTGCCGTGGCCATCCATCAGGCGCGGCTTGGTGGCCATGTCCAGCAGAATGTCCGCCACGATCTGCTCCAGGCGCGACTGGCTAGACAGCACCCGCTGCATGGTGCCCCACTTCTGTTTGAGCTGGGCTTTGGCCAAGTCGTTCAAGCCGCTGGTCTTGGCGTCAAACCACTCGTCAATTTTCTTTTGCGAGGTGATGGACTGGTCAATGTCCCGCGCCTCATAGCGCAGGTCCAGCACCACACCCTCGCGCACCGCCTGGTCAAACTTGTATGTGTGGATATAGCGGCCAAACACCTCAATGCTCTTTTGCTTGTCTGCCTTGAGCAGCGGCGTGCCGGTAAAGCCAATGAACACCGCGTTGGGCAGCAGCGCGGTCATGGCCTCATGCAGGTCGCCACTCTGGGTGCGGTGGCATTCGTCTACAAACACATATATGTCGCCTTTGGCAGAGAAGTCTTTGGGCAGGTTGCGTAGCGATGCAACAAATGCCTTGGTTGCCACTTTGCTGGCGGCATTGCCATCTTCCTCGTCACCACCATCCTCACCATTTTTGCCGCCAAACTTGTGCACCAGGGTGCACAGCAGCGTTTCTTCGGTGTCGTTCAGCTTGGCGATCAGGTCCGCACCGCTCTTGGTGCGGCAGATGGTTTCGCTCACACCGGTAAACACCTTCTCAATCTGCTCGTCCAGCTCGGTCCGGTCGGTAATGATTAGCACCCGCGCCCCGGTTCGGTTGGCCAGAATCCACTTGGCCAGCCACACCATGGTCAGGCTCTTGCCGCTGCCCTGGGTGTGCCAAATAATGCCGCCCTCACGCCGAGCAATAAAGCCCTGCGCCGCCTTCACCCCAAAGTACTGGTTCTGGCGGCACAGCTTTTTGGTGCCCGCATCAAACACCACAAAGTCGTGCACCAGCTCCAGCAGCCGTGCCTTGCTGCACACCTGCAACAAGTGCCTGTCCAGCGTGTTGGGTTCGGTGGCAAAGTCGCCGCCTTCCTCCACCCATTTCAGGTAGTACTTTTCTGGCGTATCAATCGTGCCGTAGCGCAGCCCCTCGGTGTCGTTGCCCGCCATCACCCACTGCATGGTGGAGAAGAAGGGCTGAATAAACGCCTTCTTCTGGTTATCCAGGTTCTGCCGAATGCCTTCGGATACCGACACCGTGGAGCGCTTGAGCTCCAGCACACCCACAGCCATGCCATTGATGTACAGCACGATGTCCGGCCGCTTGGTGGCTGCTTTGGCATCCGCGCCTTTGACCGTTACCTCTTCGGCAAAGGCAAAGTCGTTGGCATCCGTATGCTGCCAGTCCACCAACCAGACCGTGACGGTGTTTTCACCCACCTCGGGCTTGAGCTTGATGCCGTAGCGCAGCAGGCGGTACACCTCGCGGTTGCGGTCATACAGGGTTTGGCTGGTGTCGCCCGCCACCTTTTGCAGCTCAAAAAGGGCGCGGCTGGCCAATGCAGCGGGTACACCCTGGCTGGTGAGCCAGGCCGTCAGGCGCTCGGGCTCGATGTTGGCATTGCCTGCGCGGTCAATCCAGTTGCCCAGGTAGGTGTAGTGCAAGCGGCCCTGCAGCAAGGCGACGATGCGGGCCTGGGTTTGCTTTTCGATTTGGCCGACGGTGCTCATGGTGTGCCCTTGAGGGGTGCCGAAATAAAACTCTCGTTGGACAAGGCGTGAATCACGCCGCGCATCAGGTAACTGTTTTCAAACCCAATGGTGTACTGGCGTGAGTTGGGCGCAATGGGCTGCAACATCCTTCGCTCCACCAGCCTTTTAATTTGATAGGTGCGTTGCGTTGCGTTGAGCTCTGGCATGGCACTGCTCAGGTCTGCCGCTTTGGCAACACCCTTTTTGATGGTGGCTGACAAAACAGCTTCCTCTTGGGCGGTGATGAGGGAGCGACCCCGCGCGTAGTGCAGCGCCGGGGCCAAAATCTGGCTGCTCAAATAGTCGTAGCGGGTGAGCTGGTCCACTTTTTTCAGCTCAGCCAGCACCCCTTGCAACACATACACACACCACTGCTCCAGACCAGCCGATGTGCCACCGTCCGCCACGGACAGCATGGCGTAGTACTGATCACGGTCGCTACAAAACACGGCGGTGGGGTTCAGCACCCGGCCGCCGGTCTTGACGTTGAAGCCATACTTGATCATCAGCGCATACGTCAGCAGCCGCACCACCCGCCCATTGCCATTGCCAAAGGGGTGCACCCAGCCAAAGCGGTGGTGCGCCAAGGCCACCTTGATCAGGTCGTACTTGGGCGGGTCAGCCCGGTTGATAAAGGCCGCCAGCTCCTGCATATAGCCCGGCACTTGCACCGCCTCTGGCGGCAGGTGGCTGGACTGGGCAATGCGTACACCCGTGGCCCGGTATGCGCCTGGCGTGGCATCGCCCTCGCGCACCAGGTCGCGCACGGCGATGGCGTGCAGCTCCCGAATGAAATGCTCTGAAATGGCCGCCCCGGGCTCCATAGTGGACTCGATATACGCCATGGCCTGCTCAATGTTGGCAATCTCCCGCAGGTGGTCCCCCGTGCTGGCACGGCCTTCTAGCGAGCTCTCTACATAGTCCGCCAAGGTGGTGTGGTTGCCCTCAATGCGCGCAGACCCCAAACTCTCCAGCATGTGGAAAACCCGCTTGAGCTGAAAAAACACCGGCGCTGGCGTGGTGCCCGCCAGTTGCAGGCGGCGCAGATGCTCCAGCTCGGTCAATACATCGACCAAAGGGGAGTCGAAAGCCGGGTTCAACAGCGCAAGATCAAAGTGCGTAAATTCAGGCATGGTGATACGATATCTTTACCAAGTGGCATTGAGTTTCTGCATTATTGTAGGAAAACCCATTTAAAAACAATAACTTAAAAAGCCAACATGCAGACATTATCTGCAATTACTGCAAAAGAGTATCTGGATATCCTGGCAAATCACAACTGCAAAACAGCGATGCAACCGCTATGGTTTTAGTAGCTGCTTGCGCACGTTCTACGAGGGCTAGAGGTCAATTTGGACATTAATTGACTCAAGCCAGCCGGTGCGGCCCGTGAGCGGCGCTTGCATCATCCCCTGCTTGAAGGCACTGGCTTTGTAACGGCGAGCTTGGAAGCGTTTTTTGATTCAGCCGAGGTGACGCTTATGCAATGCCCTTCACCAGCTTGAACGTCATCTGATACCGGAAGAAATCAATCATCGGAGTCATCGCCAGCGCCCGCCGTATGCGAATGTCATCCTCTAATGCAATGATCACGCCGCGCACGGCCTGACTAGGCTCGGCAAGCTCTTCCTTTACAAAACCCATGTAGCGCAGCACCTGCCCTACAACCACATCGCTGGCCCGGCCACGTTTCAGCTCCACCACCAACAGCTCGCTTTTGTCCTTCTTGATGGCCAGTACATCCATCGGTCCTGTGTCTGTGGGGTACTGCTGGCCCACCAATTCGCCGTCTTCGGCAAAGATGTCGTAGTCCTTACCCAAGTCTGTCTGCGTCCAGTTCTTAACTAGGAAATCTTCCAGGTGTTTTTCCATGGCAAAGGCCACTGGGTCATCTACCGTAGGATCTGCGGGCAGGCTGACAGGGACAACTGTCGCGCCGATAAGTTTCTCAATTTCTGATGCGTACTGGGTGATGGTGCTCACGGTGCCAATAGAGCCAGTGGAGTTGCGCAGCGCCTCGCTCATATCTGCGCGTTGAATAGTCTGCGGTAACCACTTCACAGGGCGACGGTGGGGCGATGGCTCCCCGTGGACGTAGAAGTAGTCTCCACTGACCTCGCCCACAAAGTAGGTACCCATGCCGTCTGGCGAGATCACCAAGTCGCCTTTGGCAATGCCTTTGCTCACAGTCCACAGCGCCCCGCAGGCCAGTCCAGCCCCGATCTTGGTCTTGTCGGGGTGCCCGGCCATGAAGATGGGCACGAACTTCTTGTTGAATGCGCGCCAGTCGTCACCCAAGTCTGGGCTCAGGTCTTGCGGAATCTCAAAGTCTGCGCAGATGTAGCCACCTGCATGGGCGGCGGCGGCATAAATGCTCTTGCGGCCCAGCATCACTCGGTAGTAATTTTTCATGCTGCTTTCTCCCTTATCTATATTTTTTTGGCTGAATTATTGCGAACTGATCTTGCAAGCCCAGTCGTACAACTCGCTCCCAAATACCTGCTTCAGAAATGAATCAGTCGCATGGTATTTGCCTGCTACGCGACCAGTAAAGTCACCTTGAATTGCATAGGTCTCACACTGGTCTTTGATGAATTTGAAAGCTTTTATTTCGTTCGGGAATTCCGGTGCATCCCATTCCAAATACGGGGCATTAATCTCGCCGATCAGGTCATCCATGTGCCAGCCCCTCATTTTGATGAATGGGTTCAGCAGTAAAACCCCATCCTTTCGCATTTGCCAGACCTTCTCTCGTTCGAATACCGCAATATTCCTCGAATCCTCTGCTGCATAAGGCATCCATGCTGACTGCTCTATGGTGATACCGATCCAGTTTTCCCTCTGTTCGGCCCGATGCGCCTCCACCAATGCAGACCCGAAATAGACCTGATGACCACTCTGCGGTTCGTCGATTACTTCAAAGTCACCAAAAGTAACAGCACCTCGCGCCGCTATGCCCTTAGCCAAGAGCGCGGTCAGAATGAAACCGGCGATCGCATAGACATCCAAGAAAGCCCACGATCCATAGCCCTTCGGTACCTGATAGAACAAAAAAGTGTCGGAAAAGTAGATAGTTTTGAATTGCTGGTTTAAGTCTTCCCAGCGCCCAAATGCCTTCAGAGCAGCTTTGATTGTTTCAAGAACCTCTTCCCGCCCCTTGGTTTGAACAAGCGCACTGAAACCCAAAATGTCGACAAGCAACAAATAGCGTCCTTGCGACAGCGTCGCCACAGCATTCATACCAGCCTAGTCCTTCCGGTAAGCAGCAGCGTTTGCTTTTCGATTTGATCGACGGTACTCATGGCTGTGCGTTCCCTGATGACATTGGTGTTATGTGCTTATTTTCGTTAAAATGGAGACCGACAAATCAACACCACCACCGCCATGATTAAGCCCACCCAGAACAACCGCAAACAGCCCAGCTTGGCTGCGCTGCGTCGTGCTGTGGCCAGCTCGACGGCGGTGGAAACCGGCCAGAGCATCCAGCAGCTGGAGCAAAAGCTCAAAGAGTCCGCCAAACATCGCTTTGCCCATCTCAAGCTGGCGGCGTAAGGCCGTTGTCGGCCAGCCCCATGGCCACACGAACCCAATGTTTCATGGGTTCCCAATCCATACTGACGCCTTGGTGAATGGCCGCTATGTATTGCGCCTTGTGCGTTTCCCACGCGGTGTAATCCAGTGGCTCACGCCCGGCTTGTACCGCCATCACGTCGGCCAATAGGCGCGCAAGGCGGCCATTGCCCTCGCGGAAGGGGTGGATCAAAATCAGCTCGACATGGCTCACGGCAATCGCCTCCACCAGCGCCTCTAGGCTCAGACCGTCGCAGGGCGTCCAGCGGCTCAGGCAATCCTGCTCAAACGTGGCCAGCAGCCGAGGAATCTGGCCTGACGCCGCAAACGCAAAACCACCCTTGCCCATGTTGACCGAACGCTCCTGCCCGGCCCATGTGTACACATGGCCCAGCCAGCGGCGGTGCCATGTCTTGATGTCTGCCACCGTCAGCACATGGTCGGGCAGATGGGTTACCAACACCTCTTCATATAGCTGGGCCAGCAGCCCAAGCTCCACCTCGTCCATCTCCTGCGCTGAGGTGATGCCCAACAGATTGCGCAGTACCAGCCCGTCGGAACCCGGCTCAAATTCCCCCTCGGCACTGTGGACGGCGTAGCGGTTCATACCAAACGGATTCTGCCGGTCAGCAGCTCTTGCATCATCCCCTGCTTGAGCGCACGGGTCTTGTCGCGGCGGGCTTGCAGGGCGGCGAGTTCGGTGTCCATGTCGGAGAGGACGGTGGCAATGGCGGTTTGCTCTTCTTGAGTTGGCTGCGGAATGGAAAGTCGCATGAAAGCACTCTTGGCAATGTTGTAGCGGGTCGCGCCTTGGGCCAGGACTGACATGACCGTGCGCCCATCCGCACAACGGAACCAATAGGCAAAGTACAAACCGTTAACTTTTGCTTCCGAATTGAATCTAAACCCGAAGCTGAAGCTGTTCAGATACAAGCCGGGTATTTCCACGAGAAGCACAGAACAGAAACCAACTTCCTCTGGTGTTTCGGATGAGCCGTTGAAGAACAAGTCACCCTTCTTTGCCAAGTTTTGGGCTTCGCTCGGTGCGACGTCCACGGTCTCAAGCCAGTCTGGATCGATCACCGTGTCTTTCATGACGTTCATGAACGGGATGTACTTCGACGAACCGTGCCCAAAGTCTTCTTTTGTTTTGCCTGTCAGTCCGCCGTAGGTCTGCCCCAGCGATTTCATGGTCTTCACCTCCCACTCCCCACTGAACCCGGGCAGGCGGGTTTGGCCGGTGAGGAGTTGCTGCATCGCGGCCTGTTTGAGGTTTTGCTTCTTGACGATGAGGCTGTCCAGCCCGCTCAGCAGCGCATCCACATCGCTCAACGCGGTTGCGATGGCGCGTTGTTCGGGGAGAGGTGGTGCTGGGAGTAGGTACGGTCGCAATTTCTCCAGATTGATGTTCAGCTGTGCGCCTGGTGATGCCAAGTTTTCAAAGTCTGTTTTGCGGCTGGACAATTCGTACAGAAGCCAAAACTTATCAGTTTGCGAATATGGCGCAATCGCAACCAAGCTATCGGGACAAGCAGCTTCAAATTGAGCAATCCCAACGTCGCCGATATTGGCCGCAATCGTGAAGAACAGAGTTTCGATCGGAAAGAGCCGACTCACTTTGAGGCCCTCGCTATTCAGCGATTGCGTAAAAGTCGTGATTGAGCCATTCGAGCGAGCCACGTCACCCGTCTGAATGAACGGAATATTTCCCCCATATAGTCTTGGGTCGTTACGGGGTCTGGCACTGAACTTGCCGCGCTCAATTGAGGCCAGTTCACCCATTGGGGCAACACCCCAATCCTCCGGAATCACCCCCACGTCCGTCTGCTTGTACCCCGCCCACACACCCGCGTTCATACGGCACCCGCCCGTGGCGCAACCGTCCGCAACGCGCCCAAACACTGCCCACGCCAGAGATTTATGTCAAATCGGCCTCCAGCCCTCGTAGAACGTGCGCAAGCAGCTACTAAAACAATAGTATCACCCGCATCAAACCGCCTCAGTTCCATGTAGCCCCCATGCGTTTGAGGTGCTCTTCCACCTTGGCAGACAACGCCGCCACGTCGATGGTGAGCTGGGGCAAGGGGGTGGCGTAGCGGTCGGTCAGTTCGCGGATGCGGCCTGTGAGGGCTTGCGACACGCGGTCCAGCTCGCCCTGCACGCGGGCGGCCAAGGCGGCCAGCCATTTGTCGTGCACCACCAGCGTTTGAATGTCTGGCAGCGTGAGCCGGGCGTATTGGGCAGCTACTTTGGCATCCAGCGCTTTGGTGGCGTCTTTCACGGCCTTGCTGGCAGTGGTTTCTTGCTCGGTCAGCAGCAGGTAGCCTTCCAGCAGCTTGCGCTCGTCTGCCGCGTCTTTGTCGCGCTTGATGTCGGCCAGGCGTGCCTTGGCGCTGACTTTGGTGAGCTTGCCTTTGTCGTTTTTGGCGTCTTCCAGCAGGCCGCCCTCCCCACCATGTTCTTCGTCCAGCTCTTCCATCTGGCGGGTGATGGCGTCGCGCGCAGCCTCTCGCTGGGCGATGGCCGCTTGGTCTTGGGCAAAGTAGCGATTGACGATGAGGGTGGCGGGGATCAGGTCTGAATTAGGGGGCGCGTGGGGCTTGCCGCCTTGCAGCGCCTGCCAGCCGTCGCTGGCAATCATCCATGCGTCGTCTTGCATCACCTCGGCCCAGTAGTCCATCAGGTGCTGGTACACGCCATAGGGGTCGATCAGCGAGGCCACGGCTGCGCCGCTGCGAAAGGTTTCCAGCAGGTTTTCGGCCAGCGCTTCAATCAGCGCCTTGGGCCGGTCGCCCTGGCGCAGGCCGGTGAGCAGCGGGGTGTTGGCGGCCACCCAGGTGGCATACAGGGCGGTCACGGTCTGGTTGAACGCTGTGAACTCGGGGTGGGCAAAGATGGCCGCCTTGACTTGGCTGCCGGGCACGGTGGGCTGGCTGTAACCGGGGCGGTCAGCTGCTGCAAAGATGTGTTGCCGCACGGTGGGCAGCACCTGCCAGTAGGCGGCCAGGCCGTCGATGTCGGCATTGGGGATGCCGCCGCGCAGGTGGGCGGTGATGTCTTGCAGGTCTTCGGGCTGGGCGCTGTCGATGTAGCGGGGCAGGTTGAGGTTGAAATCGTTGGCCTCAATCTCGGCCAGCGGCACCAGGCGTGCGTATTTGGGGTTGCTGCGGTCTTGCCGGGTGAAGGTGTCCACGATGCGGTGCATGTCTTGGGCGCGCAGGCGGTTTTTGTTGCCGTCTTTGATGAAGCCTTTGCTGGCGTCCACCATGAAGATGCCGCCCCGCCCATCTTTAGCCATGGTGCGCCCGGCAGCGCCTTCTTTGTCCAGCACGATGATGCAGGCCGGTATGCCGGTGCCATAGAACAGGTTGGCTGGCAGGCCGATGATGCCCTTGATGAAGCCCCGGCGCACGATGTTGGCACGGATGCTGCCCTCGGCCCCGCCGCGAAACAGCACGCCGTGCGGCAAGATGACTGCGCCCTTGCCGGTGCTCTTGAGGGTTTTGAGGATGTGCAGCAAAAACGCAAAGTCGCCATTTTTGTCAGGCGGAACGCCATATTCAAAGCGGCCAAACAGGTCGTTGAGCGGATCGAACCCATTGCTCCAGGCTTTGGTGCTGAATGGCGGGTTGGCCACCACGTAGTCAAAGGTTTGCAGCGCGGTTTTGTCGGTGGCGTGTAGAAAGTGCGGGTTGGCCAGGGTGTTGTCGCGCCAGATTTCGGCGGTGGGGCAATCGTGCAGCACCATGTTCATGCGGCTCAGGGCTGCGGTGGCGTTATCCATTTCCTGGCCGTACAGGGCCAGGTCCAGCCCGGTGCGGCTTTTGGCTTCGTCATGGGCCTTGAGCAAGAGCGAACCCGATCCACATGTCGGGTCAAAAATGCTTTGGCGCGCATCGGTGGCGCGGCCCAGCTCGATCACCTGCGCCATCACGCGCGAGACTTCGGCCGGGGTGTAGAACTGGCCTTTGCTCTTGCCGCTCTCGGTGGCAAAGTGGCGCATGAGGTACTCATAGGCATCGCCCAGCAGGTCGTCGCCCTCGGCCCGGTTGCGGCCAAAGTCCAGCCCTTCAAAAATACCCACCAGCTTGGTGAGCCGGTCCACCATCTCTTTGCCTTTGCCGAGCTTTTCTTCGTCATTGAAGTCGGCCACGTTGATGGCACCCTTGAGGGTGTCATTGGCATCGGCCAGGCGGGCCACCAGCTTGTTGATCTTGTCGCCAATCTCTTTGTCGTTCTTCAGCGCCACCATGTCGGCAAAGCTGCCGCCAGCGGGAACGTCGATCAGCGCATTGGGGTTGCCCGCGTATTTGTCCGACACGTATTTGACGAACAGCAATACCAGCACATAGTCTTTGTACTGGCTGGCGTCCATGCCGCCGCGCAGCTCGTCACAAGATTTCCAGAGGGATGAATAGAGTTCGGATTTTTTGAGGGCCATGGGTGCATATTTCCTTGTACCGGCGCAAGTATCACCCCTAAAACATTAGCTTCGACCCTAGATCAAGCGAAAAATACCTTTCGGGTCGAAAGGAGCCAAAACCTCCGAAAACGCTGTAGCTACGTCAGCAATTGCACGCTGCGTCAGCTCAATAGGCCATGCTGCATGCAAGTCCAAATTCCCTAGGCTCACGGTGTACGGCATATATCCCATGTTGTGAACAATTGCATTCCGTACCTTGAAGGCTGAAGAGCACAAATCCCAGGTCAACTCTGGGATCTCAAATTCAAATTGGAATTGATTCGCTACTTTCATGCTCAGAATATGAGATTGAAAGAACTGTTGAACTCTTGGCAAGTCACCGTCGGTCTGACTCCACTGTTGGGCAATTTGCCTTCGAGCGACCGTCAACTCTTTACTGGGGACTTTCACCTGCACCTTGAGATTTGGTTTCGATGAGGTTTGAGCCAGTAGAAACGCCACGGCGATTGCCTTTAGGCAGTTCTCAAATGCTGTGCAGTACGAGGCGAGTGCCTCGTGCCAAATAGGTTGCCCACCCTCTACTCTCACCCAATCTATATATTGTTGCGCGGAGCACGCATACTGCTCCACCCCCTCAACATAGGCCGTATCTTCAGCGCTGAGCTTCCTTCGACGATCCATAGTGGGTCGAGCTCTCGCAATGTATGCTTTCATTGCGCTCGCCTGGTCAATATAGCCACCAATCAGCAGCACTTTGGTGCGAGTCGACAGAATGGTGTTGGAAAAGCCCTCGAAAGCATTGTTGACAATGAATTGCAGGCCAACCTGCTCGTGAGGAGTTTGGGCATCGGTGGGAGTCATACTTGATTAAACCCTACATGGCCCGTCACTCCATCAGCTTTACGTCAACTTCTTCAGCCCGTCAGTTTCTCTGTCTCTGCCAGCAATTTCGACGGTTTCAGGTTGAGTGCACTTGCCAACTTGAAGATCGTAGTGATAGTGGGCTTATTCTGGCCGGTTTCAATAAGGGAGATGAAATTGCGCTGCACCCCCGACTCCAGCCCCAATTGCTCCTGGCTAAACCCTGCTGCAAGCCGATGCTTGCGCAGCACCTGCCCAAAAGGCTTCGTGTGGACTGATTGGAGCGGTTCCCGACATATGGGGAGACTGTCCAGTTTCCGGTAGGATTGGTCATCCCAATATATGGGGAATAACCTATGGAATCAGCCAACAACGATCTTGACGAGCCAGTCCAAGGGCCGTTCAGCACGTATCTCAACATGGCTGAGGTGATTGCGGCCAACGAATGCCAATTAACAGGCTTCTTAATGATGTCCCAGGCGGCTAATCGACCATTGTCGATTCCAACACCGTATCCACCCTCGCTTCTAAACGAAGATGCACTTTCTGCATTGAAGGATCGACTCCGCCTTTGTAAGCCGGACAACATAATTTCGGACCTTCATAACTGGGACATCCAGATCGAAGATGAGCTATCAGAGGATTGGTATTTCAACGCCGTATTCGGCGACAAGGACAGTATGGATGACTGTGCTAAAGAACTGGCCGAGTTCTTTTTCGAGAAGTGCAAAGAATACGACATGGACTATGACCAGTTCAATGAACCTGAGTGGTTTGAGCGTCATGTTCGGGAAAGCGCCTCCGATTTCATCTTTTTCTGGAGGAAGCAAGTACTGCTCAAGTACGGACCAGGCCTGACACTTTCCGAGAGGTATGGTGGGCCCACCGCATGAACCTTGCCAGCATCTCTGTCGCGTTAGGACTGATCGCTCTTGCACGCTTCTGCCCGTATCCTGCCTCTTGGGAAATTAAATTAAATGCACGTTGTAGTCGCCAGCGCAGAAGTCGAGTCATACGACTTCCGTACCTATGTTTACTACATCGGATACGAGAAGCAGAACTTCAACTTCTATATGCCGCGCCCCATGGGCGACGATTGGCTGCAACGCATCAATCACAAACCCTTGCCACTGCCAATGATTGTGAGAATTCAGGAGAAGACGATGTTCGTACTCTTCCATTCGCGCGCATCTGCCGAAAAATTCTCTGAGTGGCTCGTTCGCGCAGAGACCGAAGCCCAAGAAGGCTATCGAACGATGCGCGGCTGACAGGAACCGGCATTCCATGGGTGTAACGGCCGATCACGCACAGGTCCGGTTGCCGTTTGCGCAGCCCTTTGGGCGCGTCCGTTGGGCACTGTGTGCATTTTTGCGAAACAGATTCACCGATCCAGTAGCTTGTCCAGAAACCCTAACTTGAGCCCAATGTCATGAAAGCTGATCTGCACCAGCCGGTCATATTCTGCTTTTAGCCGCCGGTAGGTTGCCCAGTGCATTCCTTTCGGCCTACCGCCTTCACCATTCAAGATGCCCGCCTGCCAACCAAGCCGGTTGCGAATCTTGTCGGCCTGACGGCTGGAACGGTCACCCAAGCCCTCCTTTTGACTGGCATAGCCCAGCCCACAACAGCGTCGGCAGGCAAAGTATTTGCCTGGCCCGTAGAGCACCGCCACCCGCTTGCCGCAGCTTGGGCAGGTAAACCACTGCCGTGCACCACCCAACTGGCAGGGCGTACTTTGCAGGTGAACCCACTGATCAATGGATTCGCCGGTGCTTCGCTTCTGGTAACAGAATTGCACGGCCTGAGCAGCGACGCGAATGGTGATGCCAGCGACTTGACGGTCGCCCACCGTCCACTGCCAACTAAAACTGCGTCCGGGCACCAGCAGGCCGGAACGTGCCAGCTTACGAACGTCTAGCGGCGTGGATTCCTGGGTCACGTCCTTGCCGCAATAGGCGGCTTGCCTGCCGCTTCCACGTCCGCCCATTTTTGTTCTCCTTGGTTTCTATCGAAATCATTTGGCAAATTCAGCATGGCCTTGTCGCAGTTAATCGGGTGAATTGGCCGCTAACCCGCATGAATGCTGGGTTTATGCCTGTTTTTGGCGTACATCAAAGGTTGCTAATTTCGGGTGGCTTTTGACGCCGATTCAGCCTGTTTTGACAGCACGGAGGTCTTTTAGCTTGATCAACATGGCCAAAGTGCGCTCAAATTTTCGGTCCAGGTGTGTTTCGTAGCGGGAAAGCTTCTCAAGCCGGTAGGCTTGCAGCCCTTCGCCAATGGTTTGGTTCACGATGGCGTCGTGGTGGCGGGCTTCTTTTTCTAGTTGGTAAGCAAACGGCGTGATGCGCTCGTTGATGAATGCAGTCAATCCACTGGCGTCGGCGGTGTATTCCTCGTCATTCACATAGTTTTGCCACCACTCGCGGGCTTCGGGTAGCAGGGCGCGTAAGGCTTTTTCATAAGCCCGACCGCCACCCTTGCGCAGAATGGCGCTGGCCTTGTTGGTGGCAGCTATGTCGAGCCGAGCAGACTGATGACTTTCTGCCACGTCCGCCGGTTTCAAGTCCATCAGATCGCGAATGTCGGTGTTCTCGCCTGACAACCCCATCTCGAACGGTGCCGCCGCAGGAATGACGGTTTTGGCACTGCGGGCGGATTCTTTCAATCCCTTATTGATGGTGGCACCCTCGGCTTGCAGCACGCGGCGCTTGCGCCAGATTACGCTGGCCAGTTCTTCAATCAAATGCTGTTCGGTGGCACCGGCAGGTAGGTGTTCGTCCATCAGCGAATTGACCAGGCTTTCGTAGTCCGCATGGTTTTCGTGGCTGAGCACTGTGTAGCGGCTCAGGATGCCGTGCTTGAGGGCGTTGAAGCGGACGACCTCATAAGGTTGTGGGCTGAGGGAGGTCATTTGGTTGGTTTCGTCGGTTTTGTCAGTGGTGGTCATGGTCATCGCTAGGTCCTTTTGGTGTTGAGACAAGTTGGGCAGTGAATCCGTCGCATCGCTGTAGCTGCACCACCAGATCGGCAGGCAGTTGCGCATCACGCGACTGAATAGCGACGCCGGCGGCCTGCCAGTTGCCGCATCGCCAGCCACCAGCGCCTGCAAGATGGGCGCATTCAAAACACGAATGCCGGTCGTCCTGCTCACGATCGCGGCTGACCAGCTTGTCGGCCAAACCTTCGCCGCCGGCAATGGATAAGCCCTTGCCGGTGAACCGTGACAGCCGCGCCGTAAAGATGTCGATCTCCACCGTGTTCATGGCGGTGCTGTGCGGATAGCACCAGCGGTCGGGCTCAATATCAGGCTCCAGGTGTGCGGCCTGCAAGGGTGGTGAATCGTTCGCCGCTTCCTTTTTTTCTGAAATTTGCAGGGGTAGGGTACTGACAGAACCGACAAAACCCGGTTTTGGTAGTTTTGGCGGTACGGGGGTGGGCACTATTTCAGAATTTGCGCCCTCTCGCATGGCCTGCACCTTGTCGCGCCAGCTCATGCTTTACCCCCGCCCAGCACCGCCGGATTGATGCGGTACTGCTCCGACGGTCTGCCACCCGCTGCACTGCCGGGAACCAGCTCACGGCGCAACCAGTCATACTCGACCAACATATCAGCCGCACCGCGCACCGCGTCCACATCGCCGAGCCCCTGCCAACCCTTGCGGTAAACGTCCCGCGTTGTGAAGGTTTTTGCGATCACACCGTCCTTGTCAACCATTGCACCGGCCCTGATGCGCTTGAGTAGCAACGCCGCGCCCTCAATCTCCGGCTTGATGCCAGCGGCATAGATGCGCGTGGCATGGGTTTCCAGATATTCGGCCCAGCCCAGCGCCCGAATCAGCTCAGGCTCGCACACCTGCCCCGCCTCGGGCGTGTCGATCAGGGCAAATAGCAGCGCCAGTGCCGGAATCGTTTTGCGGTTTTTTGACAAGTGCGCTTCCATCACGGGGTGCAGGGTGTCGCTGCGCAAGCGCAGTTCTAGTTCAGTGCGCCATTCTCTGAATAGAGCTTGCGCCGCATCATCAAACCTCCACACGGGCGCGTCACCTTCGGGTGTGGGTAATGCCTCCAGTCGATCAAAGACCGCATTCGCGGCCTGTCGTGCCGGGGTGTCTGGCCACTCGTCAACATCCTGCCATTCGGGGGAACTGTCGGGCCACACGGCCATTTGAAACCGTTGAATCAGGCCATCGTCTGCACCGCCCCCGGCCATTGCGCCGCGCACATACTCTGACAACCGGCCCGGCTGAATGCCGCCGATCATTGCCGCGCACAGCCTGGGAATGTGCAAGTTCAAGCCGCGCATGATCCTATCCACGGTGTAGGACTTGTCACCGTCATACGCCGTCAGGTAAAAAGCCCGGTCGCCTTCTTTGCCCTCGCGATCCATGCTCTTGAGTAGCCCATAAATTTCGTCACGTTCTACCAACAGCCCCCACGGATTGACCCGCATTATTTCGCCCAGGGCTTCAATCGTGGTGTCATTCACGATCAAGCGCTCAGGGATCGGCTCGGGTTCAAGGTCCGCTGCCCGTAGCAGCTCACGCGCTGCCTCTACGTCGTTGCTCTTCTTGAGTGTGGCTTTGGCCCTGGTTTCACTGGCCGCATCTTGCAGCTTGCGCAGCCGCTGGGACACTTCCCATTCCCCGCATTGAGCTTGATAGGCTTCGCGCTTCTTTGCTTCGATGCGCTTGAGTGGTTTCAGCACTTCATTCAAGGCCGGGCTTTTCATGGCCCCAGGCCTGCCTATGATGGCTCCCCACAAATTTGGGGTGACCAGCCAGTTATCCCGCGCCTTGGGCTGGATCACAACACGCGCACCGACAAGCCCAGATATAGCCACCATCACGCCCGCAGCCAAAAAATCAGGTGGACATTGCATCCGTTCTGCCATATCAGCCACCCACGGACGCATTGAATCCGGCAATAGTGAGTAGTTGAACGCCATTACGGGCGGCAACGCATCCGGTAGTGGCGCTGGAACTGGCCATGTTTCGCTTTTGCCTTTTGCGCGCGTATTAGTATAGTCAACAGCTATTAAAGGTATAGCAGCATCAATACCGCGTTTGACCGCATCCAGCCCCGCAATCTGGTGCAGGTCGTTGAAATCAGTCGCCTTTTCTGGCCTATTGGCTCCGAAGTCAGGGACTGCAAGATAGCCTCCGATGGCCAGTGCTGCCGCGCGTGCGTGCTCGACACCACCGTTGACGGCATTTTGATAGTCGTCGTCTGCCGCCACGATGATTTGAAGATCAGGAAACTTGAAGCGCATCGTTCCGGCCACTGCACCCAGGTTTCCATCATTGAAGGCCACAGCAACCGCGTCACCCGTCGCTTCATGGATGCTGGCGCAAGTTGCATAGCCCGATCCAACGATCAGTCTGTTCTTGGGCTTGCCGCCGATGGCGTGATAGCAACCAGTGCGCCGCCCACCAGACAGCCCCCGCTTGTCCTTGAAATCTGTTAAGTTGATGCGCTCCACATTCCACAACTTGCCGTCGTCGCGCATGGGCACTAGGAGCGTCCCGTCCATCTCAACCTTCACGCCATAGGGTTTCACACCCTTGGCATCCAGGTAGGGGTGCTGGGTGCAGACGGTCGCCGCATTGACCCGGCGGGAAGCCTCCAGGGCCGCTGATTCATTGCGTTGCGCCTGCTCGCTGTCGCGCTGCGCTTTCATGGCCTGCACGCGGTTCTGGTGGCTTTCCCGGTCTACCTGGGTCATTTCGGTGTTGGACTTGCTGCACCAGTTTTGCGTAAAGCCCTCGCGCCAGTCACCAAACGCACCAGCCGCCACACCATCGCTGTGCAGAACATACCAGCCGGATTCGTCACGCGGTTTGCCGTTGGAGCTGAACCGGTGAATCTTGCCGTCGTCAATGATTTCGTCGGGTGGAGTCAGGCCAGCCGCTGCAATGGCATCGCGGAATTGGTTGATGATGTCACTCATTCGTTCACTCCCAATTTGCGGGCGAATGATTGCAGTGCATCAAAGTCCTGGGCGTAGTGGCTGTAGCCGTACTTGCACACCAGGAAGTCACCGCAGCGCAATGGGTGCACAGCATGACCAACCAGGGCCAGTACCGCAATCTGAGTGGCGACGGCTTTACTGTACTGGGCGTCGGTGGCAGAATCTGCCTTGATAGTGTCGGTACCAAAGCCTTCGGTGTTGCAAGCGACGAGGGCTTTTTCAATGGTGGTGTCGGTCACGGCCAAGCCTCACTGCGTTGCGCCAGTAGAGCGTGTGCGCTTGTCCAGCCAAGCCAGCAGATCAGCATGCCGGTAGCGCACCTTGCGACCGACTTTCAAGAATGGCAGTGCATAGCGACCAGTGGAGCGCCACACGGACAGGGTGCCCGGCGTAACGTCCAACACAGCCGCAGCAGCCTTGTCATCGAGCAGCTCCTTGCTGGCTTTAACGATGGTTTGAAGAGTCATGATTCGCTTTCATAGAGACCCGCTTTGCTGGATTGCGTTGCAGGAATGAAAGCGAGTTTCTGGAAAGCGAAGCGTTCTGTGACTGAATTCGGTTTGCCATTACCGAATTCGGTTTGCCGCTATGACTGGCGTGGCTTTGCGGGCAATACGGCATCAGCCGCCTGTTTCAAATACTTGCGCACCGTGTCATCGGTGATGGTGATTCCCAGCCCGGCAAGATCGTCAGCTATCTCTTTTGTTGCTGCGTTTTTTGATGCCGCCGGGTCATAGCGGTAGCCCTTCACTGCCATTCCGATCACGAGCTTTAGCAGAGTGTTCCGCTCGGTAGTGGATAGTGGCTTATTCTCATTGTTTAAAGACCCATTCACCAAATTAATGAAGTCAGTTAGTGAATTTTGGCGTATCACGTACGAGCAATCATCTGGAATATGTTTCAAGTAGCAATACTTAGAAGTTCGCCTCATTAGGCGCAGGCGCTTTTGGAAAAAATCCAACAATTCATCGGACTTCAAACCACTCTCAGCCATTGCTTTTATGAGAAATTCAGGCGTTTCGAGTCCTCCGAAATTTTCAAGGTCATTTGGCTCTTCAAACTGCATTTCAAAACTGCAGAGTTGTTGATCTTCTACTTGGAGCATTGCTCCATCCTCCTCTATATCAGCTAATAGAGGCCCACCAACAGCACTGTGATAGCGACGTTCAATTTTCAGTCGAGAACGGTCATCCAATGTAAGGTCACAAACCCCACGAAGCGTGTAAATCGGATCATTCTTATCGAAAAGGTAAATTTCCCCGTCCTCTGCTTGATGCTGCATTGAAATGTATCGACGGAAATGTTGGCCATTTTTGCCCAGCACCGTCTCGTAGGGTATTTCAGTCTTAGGTGTCAACGTACCGAGCAAAACTTCGACTGGATTTACGAAATTGACTGAAAGCTTTAACTGCCCATCAAGTGCAAGCTGGAGGATATCCGCTTCGCTAACAGTCTCGGTGAAGGCGCCCTCTAAATACTTAGCAGCATCAGACAGCGTCACCCAGCGCCTCAATTTGAACAATTTACTCATCTCGCTCCATTTCTTCCCAAAAAATGCGGTGCTCGACCTGTCTGCTTTGGGTAAACAATATTTTTTGACGATCGCGAAAAATTAGCGCGAATAGTTTAATTTCGTACTGTCTGCAACCGAACAACCTCGACCTTTTCCTTCATGCCGCCCGCTTCCATCATTGCCGTTGTCGCGGTGTTGACGGACTGCCGTACTGGGTCAAGGTCAAGCCGAGCATAAATCGCCGTTGTGGCCTGATTCTTGTGGTTTAGGCTTTTTCCAATGATGGCCATACTTGCCCCAGTTTTTGCCTGCCAACTACCAAGTGTGCGGCGCAGATCGTGAATTCGAAGGTTGGCCATTCGCGCGCTCTCAACATCAATCCCCAGCTTGACCGCCTGTGCCCGCGTCTCAATCAACAGCTTTTCAAGAGCGGCTTCGGACATATTTAGACGGACGTTGGTCTTAGGTGATTTCGGGTTTTTCGGTTGGATAAGCAACTCAAGTTGGTTTAGTTCATCACGGTCAAAGATGCGCTTCCACCCTTTTTTTGGCTCCACCAAATGACCACTTGCGCCAGTTCCCGGAAACACATATGCCGATTTACTGGCAAGCACCTTGCGCTGCTCCAGCAGCATGACGGCTTCCGGGCTCAGAGTGACGTTCTGAGGATCGTCGTTCTTGGTACGCGGTATGCGCCATGTGGCCTCAGTTAGATCGACTTCTGCCCAGCGCATTTCGAGTACGTTGGCTCGGCGGGCACCTGTGAGTAGCGACAACAATAGATAGTCACGGATTGTCGTGTTGGGTTCATCTGCCAAAGCAGCAAAGAAGCGAGGCAACTCATGCCCCAGCATAAATCGATCTCTCTTGACTGTCTTTCTGGTCTTGATGCCACGGACCGGGTTTTCAGTGACATAGCCCCATTCGATGGCCTTGCCAAAAAGGGCTGAGGCCAGCGCCCGCACATTGTTAACGGTGGCTCCAGCTTTGTCGTCACGTTCCATGTCCGAAAGGATGCGGCCCACCATTTCTCTGGTGACAAGTGAAAGCTTGCGGCTGCCCAATGGATCTTTGAGGTAGTCGCGGAACCGCTGCTGGTCGTCCCGCCAGGACCGCTTCTTCTGTCCGTGGCGCTTGCCATACTCGATGAAGAACTCCGAAACAGTAGGCATTCCCTTAATGCTACGACGAACTTCTGCTGGATTTTCCTTCCCTGCAAACCCACCCAGCGCCACGTCCGCAGCTAAACGTGCCTGCTCAACTGTCATTTCTGGAAAACTACCCAGCTTGAACCAAACCATGTCTGGTCCTACCCGTTTGATGACGTAGAAGGTTTTGGTTCCGGTTGATGTCACACGTATGGCCAGTTTGCTAACGTCCTGGTCGTAGAAGGTTGCACGGACACCCGCAGCAGGGGAGGGGAGTCTCGCCAATGAAGTCTTGGTAAATCGAAAACGATTCTCCACAATGGGTCTCCTGTTCGGGCTAGCACCAGGCTAGCATTAAGGGTAAGATTTGATTTGAATAGGGCGGTAACTGTTAAGGTCATGATAGCCCGTTTATAGAGCTAAGTACAGGATAATTAAGCTCAATAAATCCGAAGGTCCATTTAGACCCTGGAACTCTTAATCCGTAGGTCGAGAGTTCGAATCTCTCAGTTCCCACCAGTTGAATCAAAGACTTAGCCAAATGGCTGAGTCTTTTTTTTTTGTGGCGCGACAAAAACGTACTTGGCGCTGCCCTGGCTGCAAAACATGCCGGGACTCGGCAGTGCGGTCATGGCCTCGGCGATTGCGGTGTTGATTGCTGCAATTGCCGGCCTCGGCGTCTGGGCAGATCGGTTTGGAGCGCCTCGGCTATCGGGTAGGGCGCGGTAGTTGTGGGCTGCGCAGACCCATTTAGTGCGCAAAAACAGTGTCCAAATCGGCAAAACCTTTGACTTCAATCGGGTTGCCCGATGGGTCGCAAAAAAACATGGTGGCTTGCTCTCCGGGTTGCCCCGCAAAACGTATACCGGGGGGCAAAACAAACGCCACGTTGTTTTCGGTCAGCCGGTCCGCCAGCGCTTGCCATTGCGCCATCTGTAAGATCACACCCAGGTGCGGCATGGGCACCATGTGCTCTCCCACTTTGCCGGTGTTGGTGGTAGCGAAGGGCGTGCCCAGGTGCAGTGAGATCTGGTGACCAAAAAAATCGAAATCAACCCAGGTGTCGGTGCTGCGGCCCTCGCCGCAGCCCAACACCGTGCCATAGAAGTGGCGAGAGGCATCCAGGTCGTGCACGTGAAAGGCCAGGTGAAAAATGGATGGCATGGAAGATCCTTTGTAGTGTGGTGCCAATGGGAATAGGACTGCGAATCTGGCGGTCGCCCTCATCATGCAACATGACGCCGCCGCAGCATCCGCGAAAGGCCACGGGCACTTGAATTGTGTGTCCTCATGGCAGCCTCGATGACTGGAATGCTGCGTTAGCGGTTCGTCAGTTCGGCGTCATCTGAGCCCGCTTCCGACCCATTGCTGACATCCGCCGGGCCAGATGGGGCGCCGAAAAGCTGACTTTCCCAGCGCTGAACTCTGGATCGCAGCTGTTAGCCGAGATCTACGTCCCAGCAGAAGCTATGCGGATCGCGTCTTCCAGGGGCAACCTGTCCCGACGCGAGGATCAGGCTCTGCCACGCCTCCTTTCCCGCAGGCCCAGTCGTCAACCCCGCATCTGCAAGAGGATGGTGCGCTCGAGGCCTGCGTAGCGATGGATGAGCGCCTCGCGATACGCGGCGTTGGCCATCATCGCGAGGAAGTGCTGGCGGCTCGGGTAGCGGACCAGCAGGCACTTGTCCCAGTCGAGGCTGGGATCGCCAATGAAGGTCCTGTCGATCTTCCCTTCCCACACCACCTCGGCACTACTCACGTCGCCCACGGTTTCCACGAAGGCTGTCTGGTATCTGCTGTAGGCCTCGGCACCCGAGCAGGGCGCGTGGGGGGACCCTGCGGGGTAGTTCGCTTGCACGCGGAACTTTAGAAGATTGAGCATCACCACCGGGCCGTCGGGACCGGCATCACGCAATGCGCGCACTTGATCGGCCGTGGGGTCGATGGACGAGTCGAAATTGACGGGGAGGAAGCTCATGGGGTCGGACCTTGCTGATGCCGCGCGGTGCATGCGCGAACCGAATTGTAGGCGCTGGCAGGGATTTCAGCGATGCCATTGGCCCGTCGGAAAACGGCCAGCAGTAGACGACGGCGGGTGTCCGTTATGAATAGCTATCCATAACGACCAGTGGCCGTCTTTCGCTTTCGACCCCAAAGGCGACGTAAGCCTTTCAATTTCCGCTGACCATAAGCGGTCATTGACTAACCAGACTTTTGAGGCGAGTGACGTCCAAACCGAAAATCGGCACCCAGGGTCAACGCATGGTTGGCGCCAACCCTCATGATCTGACTCAGACCTTTCAGCCCAATTCACCGGAGGTGCTCAGAAGCTGGCCGCCGCCGTCGCAATCAAGGATAGTTCCGGTGATATAGCCCGCAGACTCGCTGCTGAGGAAGAGCGCCATGTCGGCAATCTCTGGAATGCGCCCATAGCGACCCAAAGGAATCTTGGCAATCAGGGCCGCTGTTTTTTCCGGGGTTGGCGTCAGTCGCGCCATGCCTTCCGTTCCATCGATAGGCCCGGGTGAAATGCCGTTGACCCGCACGCCATCGGCGCCCCATTCCATCGCCAAACACTTGACCAACATATTGATTCCGGCCTTGGCTGCGCAGACATGTGCCTGGCCCCGGTGCGGGTGGGTGGCCTGACCTGCAGTAATGGCGATCAGCGACGCCCCGGGCCGCTGCAGATAGGCATAGCAGGCGCGAAACACATGGAAGGTTCCAACCAGATCGATATCTACGACCGTCTTGAAGCCGTTGGAAGAAATACTTAAAGCCGGCGCAACAAAGTTTCCCGCCGCGCCGGATATGACGATGTCGATTGGGCCGAACCGTTCAACCGTCTGCTTAAAGGCTGCATCGACAGCAGCAAAGTCGCGTACATCGGCAGCGATGCCTATTGCATTGGCTCCCGCAGGGTCAATGAGAGCGGCTGCCGAAGCCGCCTTTTCCGGATTTCGCCCCAATACTGCGACCTTGGCGCCCTGCGCCGCAAAACCCTTAGCGATACCTAAGTTGATGCCACTGGTACCTCCGGCCACGAATGCCACTTTTCCTTTTAGTTGTCCTGCTGCGAACGTAGTCATGCTGGATTCCTCTCTTATATCGTTGAATACTCAGGTGTGGTCGCTGATGCGGATTTGACGGTACTGTCGCAGTAAGCCTTACCTGACAATCTTGGCATGACCACGACAACTCAAGCAGCAATGATAGGCGCGCTGCGCACAGTGCTCACGTGGCTGCATTAGCGTTGACCATATACTCCGATCCAAACCGGCCACTCGCAAATGTCAGCTTCTGACCGGAACCCGCACTCGACCCAAGGGCGACCTGCGCCCAATAATTTTCGCTGCCCGTTACCGGTAATAGATTCCATCTACTTTTGAGGCAGTTCCATTGGCATAGTCAGTGCCGATGGTCAGATAGATCAGTTTTCTCGAAACACCCGAAATGTCCTCTGACTGCAACTACTTCCAGATCATTTCACTGAAAGAGCGGAAGAATCGACTGGAGACTCATAAAAGCCAATATGCCAGACCAGCCAGACCGATCATCCAGATACCAACGATGAAGACGGCTGCTGATTGACTTCGCGGCCGCTGAAGTATCTCGGCTGCCTTGACACGTGAGTCAATCAATACTTTTGGCGGCAGCATGCGAATGACAAGCATGAGACCCAGCAGGACCAGCAGCAAGTCATCTAGGTACCCGATGATCGGGATGAAGTCCGGAATAAGATCGATAGGGCTCAGTGCGTACGCGGTAACCGAAACAGCGAGCAACCGCACAAGAAGCGGAGTCCGTGGATCACGGGCGGCGAAATAGACTGCGACGACATCCCGCCTAATCTGCCGAGCCCATGATTTCACGCTAGCAATTCGCTGCAAAGAAGCCTCGCGTGGTGTGAAGCTGGACATTGTACGAAGCGCGGGCTAGTCTCAGCAGTGCCAAAAACTTTTTCTGCATATTGTTGAATAGTTGACTTTTCAAGGTTGCAATATTCGAGCCTCTAAAACCCAAACTTAGAGCCTGCACCAAGGAGCGTTGCGAGGCCCAAAAGCGCAAATATGCCGGCTGTAATTGAATGGACCAGGGGCATCGGAATCTTGGATGCCAACTTGTCGCCAGCGAACACGGCGGGGACGTCTGCTAACAACATGCCTATGGTTGTACCGACCACGACCATGAAGGCACTGGTGTAATGGGCTGCCAATGCCACAGTCGCAATTTGGGTCTTGTCACCCATCTCCGCCAAGAAGAAGGTAATGAACGTGGCACCGAACACGCCAAGCTTGTTAGCAATCAGCGTTTCTTCATCTTCAATTTTGTCCGGAATCATCGTCCAAATGGCCATGCCGAGGAAGGAGGCACCGAGTACCCACCGCATGATTTCAGGGGAGACTATCGACGTTATCCACGCGCCGAGAGCACCAGCGAGGCTGTGATTGATGACGGTCGCGCATAGGATGCCTGCGATGATGGGCAAGGGTTTTTTGAACCGTGCGGCGAGAATAAACGCGAGTAACTGAGTCTTGTCGCCGATTTCGGCCAGTGCGACAACTCCAGTTGAGACGAGGAGAGCTTCCATGAAATATTCCAAGCCGGGCAAAACACGAATGACCACAACGTCTCCCCGGCCAATGCGGAGGCGAAGTGGTCAAAGGTCTTGCCAAGCTCAGAAACCGCTTACGCCATGACCGACAGGTCAAGTATGTTGACGTAAGCCTCTTCAAGCGAAGAGCGGCTACTCCCCAATGAGTGGATCAATCATATCGCACCACAAGATGGCGACACTAAGAAGCACTTCTCGTAGCGGGAAATTCGATAAATGCATTCGGGATAGCGGTCGTTGGTGAGCGTCGGGACCTGGCCCACAGCGGGCATAGCCAGCCTAACTGGGAACACCAGCTTATTGCCATTAGTTGACCGTGACAAACGTGCCAAATACTAACGTAACCTAACGAAGCAAGACGGGCTAAGTTGTTGATAAGTATAGGCTTTTTAAGCCACTCTTAATCTGTAGGTCGAGAGTTCGAATCTCTCAGTTCCCACCAGCTTGCCCTCATTGAATATATAAAGCCTGCTACCTAATCTGTAGCGGGCTTTTCTATTTGGTGGATATGACACGGTATCTGATATGGTTTGGGTCACGCATACGGAGATATAAAAACATGACTAACCGGTTTTTGAAATTGGCGCTCGTTTTAATGGCGTCGATGGCCGCAGCGACCCATGCGCAGGACTACTCCGGCTCTGCCGCACCCAGTGATCGGGTACGTCCAAACTACGTTCTCGGTTCCGCACAAGAGCACTGGTCGGGCGGTGTCATTCGCTGGTATTACAACCCTGCGCAGCAGCCCAGCAACCTGTCGGCGGCCGAAGTATTGAGTTCGATTGATACGGCGTTGGCTCGCTGGAGCGGTATGTGCAACCTCACCTTTACCTACATGGGAATCACCGCCGCCATCCCTGATGTGCGCAGCACGTGGCAGACCATCGACAACATGAGTGTGTTTGGTTGGGGGGAGTTGACCAATGAAATGGCGCAATACGGTGCCTATACCAAGTGGTGGTATTCCTCCGGCCTGATGGTGGATGCAGATGTGGTTATCAACACGGCCTATGCCTGGACGGCGCGGGATGTGGAGTCGATCATGACGCATGAAATTGGTCACGTGCTGGGGCTAAACCACTCCAATGTGCAGGCCTCGGTCATGTTCGCCAACCCCTACAACAGCTACAGCTACCAGCGCACCCTGCGCGGTGACGACGCCAATGCTTGTGGCGCCTTGTACGGTGCGGCCGCCAGCGCGGATTCGAACCGGGCCATGAACTGGGCGGAACAGAATTACCCGCAGTTATTCACTGCCAGTCCGGCCGCGTCGGCCACCTACAGCGGCTACTACTACCGCTATTACGGTGCAACCAACAAATACCTGGGCTCCAAGGATGGCAACGCGTATTTGATGGAGGCCGACAACGTCATTCAATATTTGGGAGTGCTGAATGACTACATGCCTGTGGTGCGGGCAGCAGGCTTTTAGCGGCGTACCGCCTACGGCCTGGCAATCAAGCTGATTCCATGAGGGACGACAACTCCAGCCAGCGCTCTTCCAGCTGGGCGAGTTCGTTGGTCACCCCGTTGAGTTTTTTGCCGATATCGGCAATCTCATGCGGGTGTGTGTTGGTGGTGAGTTGGCTCTCCAGCGCAGCACCTTCGCCATTGAGCACGGCCATACGGGCTTCTACAACCTCCAGCTCTTTTTTGAACTTGGGAGAGGTGTCGCCCTTGGACTTGGTGGGCTTGGCGGTTACCACGGGCACTGGCTTGACCGGTGCCTTGGCGGCCTCCTTGGCTTCTTCGCGCTGGCGTTTGACCTCGTCCAGCAGGTAGCGCTGGTAGTCATCCAGATCGCCATCAAACGGCTCCACACCGCCGCGTGACACCATCCAGAATTCGTCGCACACGGCGCGCAGCAGGGCCCGGTCGTGGCTGACCAGCATCACGGTGCCTTCAAATTCGTTCAGCGCCATGGACAGCGCCTCGCGGGTGGTCAGGTCCAAGTGGTTGGTGGGCTCGTCCAGCAGCAAGAGGTTAGGGCGCTGCCATACGATCATGCACAGTACCAAGCGGGCTTTTTCGCCGCCACTCATGCTGCCCACGGCCTGCTTGACCATGTCGCCACCAAAGTTGAAGGTGCCTAAAAAGCTGCGCAAATCCTGCTCGCGGGTTTGCTGGCCGGCAATCTTGCCCGCGGCGGTCATGTCTTTGACCAGGCGAATCATGTGCTCCAACGGGTTGTCGGTTAGGCGCAGCACGTCAAGCTCTTGCTGGGCGAAATAGCCGATGTTCAGGCCCTTACCTTCGGTGATCTCACCGCCCAGGATGGGTAGATCGCGCGCAATGGTTTTTACCAATGTGGACTTACCCTGGCCGTTGGCACCCAAAATACCAATGCGCTGACCAGCCAGCACCGACTTGCTGATATTGCGCACGATGGTAGTGGGCGGCGTGCCCTCGGGTGAGCCTTCAGGGGCGGGGTAGCCCACGCTGATGCCACTCATGGAGAGCATGGGGTTGGGCAGGTTGGCGGGCTCCTTGAACTCGAAGGTGAAGTCAGCCTCGCTGAGCAGGGGCGCAATCTTTTCCATGCGGTCCAGCGCTTTGACCCGGCTTTGCGCCTGCTTGGCCTTGCTGGCCTTGGCCTTGAAGCGGGCAATAAACTTTTGCAGGTGGGCTATCTTGTCCTGCTGCTTGGCATAGGCGCCTTGCTGCAGTGCCATTTGCTCGGCACGCATGTCTTCGAACTTGCTGTAGTTACCGCCGTAGCGCACCAGTTTGCCCGCGTCGATGTGCAGGGTGACGTTGGTCACGGCGTCCAGAAACTCCCGGTCATGGCTGATGACGACCATGGTGCCTTCGTACTTTTTGAGCCAGGCTTCCAGCCAGACCAGGGCGTCCAAATCCAGGTGGTTGGTGGGCTCGTCCAGCAGCAGCAGTTCGCTGGGGCACATCAGGGCGCGGGCCAGTTGCAGGCGCATGCGCCAGCCGCCGGAGAAGCTGTTGACCGGGTTGTTCAGTTCACTGGTCTTGAAGCCCAGGCCCAAAATCAGGGCCTGCGCGCGTGCCGGTGCGTCGTGTTCGCCCGCATCGCCCAGCTCGGTGTAGGCGTGGGCCATGCGGTTGTAGTCGTCGGTGGCCTCGGCGGCAGTCACTTCCTGGCGGGCAGCCAGCAGCACGGTGTCGCCCTCGACCACAAATTCGGTGGCGCTTTGGTCTGTCTCCGGCATGTCTTGGGCGACTTGGCCCATGCGCCACTGGGAAGGGATGAAGTATTCGCCAGCGTCTTCGTGCAGGTTGCCGTTAAACAGCGCAAACAGCGAGGATTTGCCGGCGCCATTGCGCCCGACCAGGCCGACTTTTTCGCCGGGGTTGAGGGTGACGGACGCACCATCGAGCAACACCTTGGCGCCGCGGCGCAAGGTGACATTTTTCAAAGTAATCATTGTTGGAGCGTAGTCATCGATTCGCGGGTGACCAATAAAACCTGGTCTTCCCCTGCGCTGGTTTCCAGCCAGACCACTTCCAGATGCGGAAATGCGGCTTCAAAGTGGTGGCGTTCATTGCCGATTTCCAGCACCAGCACGCCACCGGGCGTCATGTGGTGCGGGGCATCGGCCAAAACCGTGCGGACAAAATCCATACCGTCATTGCCACCGGCCAGGGCTAGCGTGGGTTCAGCACGGTATTCGGCGGGCAACTCTGCCAAGCTCTGGGCATTGACATAGGGCGGGTTGCACAGAATCAGATCGAATGGGCCATGTGCCTGCAGGACAGGGGAGCGCAGGCCGTCGGACTCCAGCAGGGTGATGCGGTCTTGCAGGCCATGTTTGTCCACATTGATGCGGGCTACCGCAAGGGCATCGGCCGACAAATCCGAGCCGGTCACTACGGTATCAGGGTAGGTCAGGGCGGCTATCACGGCCAAACTGCCGTTGCCGGTGCACAAATCGAGCACAGTGTGGGTGGATTCCTGCAGCCAGTAGTCGATGCTGCCTTCGACGATCAGCTCCGCAATCAACGAGCGTGGCACGATGACGCGCTCATCCACGTAAAAGGCAACGCCCTGCAGCCAGGCCTCGTGGGTAAGGTAGGCTGCTGGCTTGCGGGTTTGGATGCGTGCTTCCAAAAGTGTAGCTGCCTGCGTACTATCCACGAGGGTTAGAGGCATATTTCCTTTGGAATCAGGACCGTCCAGCGCGCTATCCAACGGCAAGCCCAGGGACCATAAAACCAACCATGCGGCTTCGTCAACGGCGTTGGTGGTGCCGTGTCCGAATGAAACCTTGGCATCCGTGAGTTTCTGCGCTCCGGATTCGATCAGTTCAAGCAGCGTCATGCGCGGGCCAGGGCGTCAAGGTTTTCCAGGACGCGGCGGTAGATGTTCTTCAGCGGCTCAATGTCGGCCACTTTTACATACTCGTTGATCTTGTGGATGGTGGCGTTGGGCGGGCCCATTTCAATCACCTGGGGACAAAACTGGGCGATGAAGCGCCCGTCACTGGTGCCGCCAGTGGTGGAAAGCTCGGTGCGGATACCGGTTTCCGCCAGGATGGCGTCTTGCACAGCGCCAACCAGGGTGCCGGGCGTGGTCAAAAAAGGCAGGCCGCCCACGGTCCATGACAGGTCGTATTCCAGCTCATATTTTTCCAGCACGCGGGTCAGGCGCTTTTGCAGTGACTCAGGCGTGGATTCGGTGGAAAAGCGGAAGTTAAAGTCAATCACCACCGCGCCGGGGATGATGTTGCTGGCACCTGTGCCGCCATGGATGTTGCTGATCTGCCAAGTAGTAGGCGGAAAAAAGGCGTTGCCCTTGTCCCACTCCACCGCCACCAATTCGGCCAGGGCGGGCGCTGCCAAATGGATGGGGTTCTTGGCCATATGCGGGTAGGCAATGTGGCCCTGCACGCCCTTGACGGTGAGCTTGCCGCTCATGGTGCCGCGGCGGCCGTTCTTGATCATGTCGCCGGTGCGCTCCACTGCGGTGGGTTCGCCCACAATGCAATAGTCCATCGTCTCGCCGCGTGCCTGCAGTGCCTTGCAGACGACTACCGTGCCGTCATTGGCCGGGCCTTCTTCGTCGCTGGTGATCAGCAGGGCAATGGCCAACTGGGGGTTGGGGTTGGCCGCCAGAAACTCTTCAATGGCCACAACAAAGGCGGCGAGCGACACTTTCATGTCTGCGCTGCCGCGACCGAACAACTTGCCGTCGCGGTGCGTGGGGGTGAAGGGCGCGCTGTGCCATTCGTTCAACGGCCCGGTTGGCACGACGTCGGTATGGCCGGCAAACACCAGGGTCTTGGCAGCCAGGGTGTTTGCTATCGTATTGCTAGTGGCATGTGTATGTTTGACGAGGGCTGCAGGCCGTTTTGCCCACAAATTGGTAACAGAAAAGTCGGCAGGGCCGCTGACGATGGTTTCACACTGGAAACCAACCGCTTGCAGCCGCTGGGCGATTAGTTCCTGGCATCCGGCGTCCGCAGGGGTGACCGAGGCGCGGGCAATCAGTTGCTCGGCCAGGTGCAGGGTAGAACCGCTCATTCGTGCTTCACGTCCAGGGTAATTTCGGTAAACGATGCTTCTTCGCGTTCTTCCTGGGCCGCAACGGGCTGGTTGGTCTTGGAAAAGTCATTCTGCATCCGCCACATCAGGTTGGTGGGGGAGTCCGCGTTGGCAAGGCCTTCCTTGCGGTCGATCACGCCTTCCACAATCAAGCGGGCGATGTCGTATTCGAAGGACTGCGAACCCTCGGCCATGGATTTCTCCATGGCCTCCTTGACGCCGGAGAAGTCACCTTTTTCGATCAATTCCGCAACCAGTTTGGTGTTCAGCAGCACTTCGATCGCCGGAATGCGCGTTCCAGCAGTGTTGCGCATCAGGCGTTGCGAGACGATGGCCTTGAGCGCAGCGGCCAAGTCGCCCAGCATCGTTTGGCGTACTTCCACCGGGTAGAAGCTCAGGATCCGGTTGAGGGCCTGGTAGCTGTTGTTGGCGTGCATGGTGGCTAGGCACAGGTGGCCCGACTGGGCATAGGCCAGAGCTGCCGACATGGTCTCGCGGTCACGGATTTCGCCAATCAAAATGACATCGGGAGCTTGGCGCAGCGCATTTTTCAAGGCGATATGCAGGGATTTGGTGTCGGTTCCTACCTCACGCTGGTTGATGACCGAGCGCTTGTTCTTGAATAAAAATTCAACCGGATCTTCGATCGTCAAAATGTGGCCAGATACCTGGGCATTGCGGTGGTCAATCATGGAGGCCAACGTAGTGCTCTTGCCCGCGCCAGTGGCTCCCACCATCAGGACCAGTCCGCGCTTTTCCATGATGAGGTCACCCAGGATAGGTGGCAAAAACAGCTCAGCCAGTGGTGGTACATCGACAGTGATGTAGCGGAAAACCGCTGCAATGCTGCCGCGCTGGCGCATGGCGCTGACACGAAAACGCCCCACGCCTGCCAGCGGGAAGCCCATGTTGAGCTCACCCTCGGCGTCCAGTTCGGCCATGCGTTCTGGTGGCAGGATTTCTGCCAGCAGGCTGCGGGGCGCGTCAAAAGGCAGGGACTGGTTGTTGATGGGCACGCATTGCCCGTTGATCTTGATCAGCGCGGGCGAATTGGCCGACAAATACACGTCAGACGCCTTCTTTTCGCTCATCAAGCGAAGAATGCGTTCCATGGTGCCAGATGGATTTGTCGTTGCCATAGTTCAGCCTCGGTTCAAAGAACAAAAAAAATCAATCGCGCAGCAGGTCGTTCAGTGACGTCTTGGCACGCGTCTGCGCGTCCACGCGTTTGACGATCACAGCGCAATACAAGCTGTATTTGCCGTCGGCACTGGGCAAGTTGCCCGACACTACCACTGAGCCAGAAGGTACACGCCCATAGGTTATGGTGCCCGTGGCTCGGTCATAAATTTTGGTGCTCTGGCCAATATACACGCCCATCGAGATAACGGAGTTTTCTTCGATGATGACGCCTTCCACCACTTCGGAGCGCGCGCCTATAAAGCAGTTGTCTTCAATGATGGTGGGGCCGGCCTGCATGGGCTCCAACACGCCGCCAATACCCACGCCACCGGAGAGGTGCACGTTCTTGCCGATTTGGGCGCAAGAGCCGACCGTGGCCCAGGCGTCCACCATGGTGCCTTCGTCCACATAGGAGCCGATATTGCAGTACGAGGGCATCAAGATCACGCCCTTGGCCTGGTAGCTACCACGACGCGCCACGGCAGGTGGCACTACGCGCACACCGGTCGCCTTCATTTCGTCGGCACTCAAATCGGAGAATTTGGTGGCCACCTTGTCATAAAAGCCCAAGCTGCCGGCTTGCATGATTTCGTTGTCCTTGAGGCGGAAGGAAAGCAACACGGCTTTCTTGATCCACTGGTGGGTGGTCCACTGGCCCACCGATTCGCGGGTAGCGACGCGCAAGCGGCCGGCATCGAGTTCGTTCAGCACGTGTTCCACCGCGTCGCGTACTTCGGCCGGGGCAGAAGCCACGGATATGTTGGCGCGGTCTTCCCAAGCGGCGTCAATGGTTTGTTGAAGTTGTTGTGTCATTCAGGCTTCTTTCTACGGTCAGTTGGGGACAGAGCTAAAGGTCTGTCCCACAAAATTTCATGCACGGGATTTCACGAACTGGACGATGCGTTCGGCGGCTTCCACGCATTCGGCCGTTTCGGCGACCAATGCCATGCGAATCCGGTTGGCACCGGGGTTAAAGCCCCGTGCCTCGCGCGCCAGGAAACTGCCGGGCAAGACGGTGACATTGTAGAGAGCGAGCAGGTCGCGCGCGAAGTCGGTGTCACTCCCCTTGACCTTTGCCCACAGGTAGAAGCCGGCATCGGGCAAGGCCACGTCCAGCACCTCTGCCAGCAGGGGGGTAACGCGGGCGAACTTGGCGCGGTATTGCTCACGGTTGTCGCGCACGTGCGCTTCATCGTCCCAAGCGGCAATGCTGGCGGCCTGCACCACGGTACTCATGGCGCTGCCGTGGTAGGTTCGGTACAGCAAAAACTGTTGGATCAGGGCGTCATCGCCAGCCACAAAGCCGCTGCGCATGCCGGGCACGTTGCTGCGCTTGGACAGGCTGGTCAGAATCAGCAGGTTTTTGAAGTCTGCACGACCCAGGCGGGCTGCAGCCTCCAGGCCGCCCAAAGGTGGCTCCTCTCGAAAGTAGATTTCGCTGTAGCACTCGTCAGAGGCAATCACAAAGCCAAAGCGATCACTTAAATCGAACAGTTTTTCCCACTCGGTCAGTGGCATCACCGCGCCGGTGGGGTTGCCGGGTGAACAGACGAACAGCAGTTGGGTGCGCGCCCAGACGTCGTCGGGCACGCTGTCCCAGTCCTGGCCAAAGTTGCGGGCCGGGTCGGAGGGTACGAAATACGGTTGCGCGCCCGACAAGAACGCCGCACCTTCATAAATTTGGTAGAACGGATTGGGGCAAACTACCAGTGGAGGCAAATCGGGTGCCACCCGCCTGGATGGATCGACTACCGTCTGCGCAAAAGCAAACAGGGCCTCGCGGGTGCCGTTAACCGGCAGTATCTGGGTGTTGGTATTGAGTTCGAGCCCGTAGCGGCGTTGCAGCCAGCGCCCAATGGATGCGCGCAAGGCTGGCACTCCGGCAGTTGCCGGATAAACCGCCAAGCCGCCCTGCGGATCGTTGATGGCCTTGCAGTAAGCATCCTTGATGAGTGCGGGTGTAGCGTGGCGTGGCTCCCCAATCCCCAAGCTGACGGGCGCATAGGCGGGATTGGGCGTGACTGTGGCAAACAACTGCCGCAGGCGCTCAAAGGGATAGGCCTGCAGGCGGGACAAATTCGGGTTCATGGGTGAGTATTATCCCTGAGCAATTGCTGCACTGCGCAGCCGGGGACTTATGCAACCCAGCGATCCGGTATTACTTTTTGCGCTTTCCAGAAGCCTTCGCTGGCGTTGGCGGCGATACGGGTTTTACGTCGTCGCCAATAACGCCTTTGAGTGGACAAATTTTGAATGCCGGGCATTTTGCGCAGCTGCTCACAATGGCAATGGGGCACAGGGTCATGGATCAAACTTTCAGTAAATGAAGCAATGCGTGCCAGTATGCGCGCCGCAATGGCGCTTTTCAGCGTGTGGATTCGTAATAGACTGGGTTCACCAGACTGAAAAGTCCAGTTGCGAGTTGCTAGAGTTGGGTGTGGCCGGTTACGTGTTGACGCGGCACTGAGTTCCTGAGTGGCTCCAAGGCGCACCCACACGGTATCATTGTGCTTCTTCGTTGGCGGTAATACCCAGAAAATACCAATGAAATCAACTGCTTAGCCACTAGTTTTCTTCTTCTGTGCGTCTTAATTCCATCAAGTTATCCGGGTTCAAGTCTTTTGCGGAGCCCACCAACTTCCTGTTGCCAGGCCAACTGGTGGGGGTGGTGGGGCCCAATGGCTGCGGAAAATCCAACATCATGGACGCCGTGCGCTGGGTTTTGGGTGAAAGCAAGGCCAGCGAGTTGCGGGGTGAGTCCATGCAGGATGTCATCTTTAATGGCACCACCACCCGCAAGCCGGCTAGCCGCTCCAGCGTTGAGCTGATATTTGACAACGCCGACCACCGCGCAGGTGGGCAGTGGGGCCAGTTTGGCGAAATCGCGGTCAAGCGCGTGTTGACGCGCGACGGCAATTCCAGCTACTTCATCAACAACCAGCCGGTGCGCCGCCGCGACGTGCAGGACGTTTTTCTTGGCACCGGCCTGGGGCCACGCGCCTACGCCATCATTGGCCAGGGCACGATCAGCCGCATCATTGAATCCAAACCCGAAGAGCTGCGCCTGTTTCTGGAAGAGGCTGCCGGAGTTTCCAAGTACAAAGAGCGTCGCCGCGAAACAGAGAACCGCCTGTCCGATACCCGTGAAAACCTGACGCGGGTAGAAGACATTCTGCGCGAGCTAAGCACCAATCTGGAACGCCTGGAAAAACAGGCGGAGGTCGCACAAAAATACAACGCACTGCAAGCTGATGTCACGCTCAAGCAGCACCAGCAGTGGTTTCTCAAGCGCGCCGAAGCGTTGGCAGACCAGTCGAAGGTGCAGTCCGAAGGGCTGAGCGCCGTTAATGCGCTTGAATCCCGTATGGCCGACTTGCGCCATATTGAGGCCGATCTGGAATCCGTGCGCCAAGCACACTACTCCGCAGGTGACCATGTCAATCAGGCGCAGGGCCTGTTGTATGAGGCCAGCACCGATGTGGGCCGCCTGGAGGCCGAAATCCGTTTCGTGGTGGAAGGTCGCCAACGCGCCGAGCAGCGCTTGCAAACGCTGCAAGAGCAGATTGGACAATGGGCCAACCGCAAAGAAGACGCCCAGGCCGAAATTGAACGTCTGGCCGAACTCGCCCTGCTGGGCGATGAACAGACCGAGTTGCTTGCCGCCCAGGTAGAGGAGCAAGCGCAAGCGTTGCCCGATCTGGAAGATGCGCTCACCGCTGCACAATCTGCTGCCAACGACCAGCGCGGCGCGGTCATGCAGGTGCAGCAACAAATCCAGGTGCTGGCGGCCGAGCAGCGCAGTATTGAAGAGCAATCCCGGCAGGTATCCAACCGCCGTGAACGCCTGGATGTGGACCGCAACGCACTGGCCGCGCCAGATGAAGCGCGACTGGAAAGTCTGGAGCAGCAATTGGCGCAAGCGCAGGAGGCCGCAGCAGTTGCCGATGCCCGCCTGCAGGAATTACAGGAAACGCTGCCCCAGCGCGATGAAGCGCGCCGTACCCAACAGCAAATAGTCAACGACGAGTCCGCCCGGCAAGCCGATTTGTCGGCCCGACTGGAAGCCCTCAAAGCCTTGCAGGAAAAGGTCAAGACCGACGGCAAGCTACAGCCCTGGCTGGCCAAGCACGGCTTGGGGCAATTGCAAGGGCTGTGGACCCGCATTCACATTGAGCAGGGCTGGGAGAATGCGCTGGAAGGCGCGTTGCGTGAGCGCCTGGCGGGGCTGGAAGTGTCGCGCCTGGAACTGGTGCGCGCATTTGCCCAGGACGCACCGCCGGCCAAACTGGCGTTTTTCAGCCCGCCTCAGGCTACAGCCGCTGAAGGGGTCGCTGCATTACCACGGCTGGCAGACCTGTTACGTGTTAACGACGCCGGGCAAAAGGCTATTCTGGTGGACTGGCTGCATGGCTGCTATACCGCGTCCAGTTTTGACGAAGCCCTGGCACAACGGGCCACACTGAAACCCGGCGAAGGCATCTACGTCAAGTCCGGCCACGTGGTGACGGCCCACAGCGTGAGCTTCTATGCCCAGGACTCCGAACAGGCCGGCCTGCTGGCCCGCGCCCAAGAGATAGAAAATCTGGAAAAAGAACTGCGTGCACAGATCATGATGGCGGACGAAGCCCGTATGGCTCTGGTCCGCGCCGAGGCTGCTTACGCTGACGCCTCACAACGCATGGTGAGCGTGCGCCGCGAAGCCACGGAGGCACAATCCCAATCCCATGGCCTGCAGGTTGAGACCTTGCGCCTGTCCCAATTGGCCGAACAGGCACGGGCCCGCAGTGCCCAGATTGATTCCGATCTGGAAGAAGTGCAAGCCCACCTGGATGATTTGCAGGAACGCCGCACGATGGCAGAAGGGCGCTTTGAGTCGCTGGACATGCAGTTGGCTGACAGCCAGGAGCGCCACGCACAGCTGGACGAACGGGTGATCGAAGTGCAGCGCAAACTCAGCCAATGCCGTGAGCAGCAACGTACCCTGGAACGCCAGGCGCAAGAAGCCGTCTTTGCCCAGCGCAGCCTGCAAGCGCGTACGGCCGAATTGGCCCGCACCATAGCCACCGCCGACCAACAAGCGGATGCAGTCCAGGCAGAGACGCAACGCGCCCACGATGAACTGTCCCGGCTGACCGATGCCGCCGCCCAGGCTGGCCTGCAAACCGCACTGGCCCGGAAGCTGGAGCGGGAACAGGCTCTGGGTGCCCGGCGCAGCGAGTACGACGATCTGACCGCCAAACTGCGTGCCAGTGATGAGCAACCGCCTGCAGTTGGAACGTGAACTCGAACCCCTGCGCCAACGCATTACCGAGTTCCAGCTTAAAGAGCAGGCCGCACGCCTGGGCTTTGATCAGTACGAGCAGCAGTTGCAAGATGCCCAGGCCGATCTGGCAGCTGTTGAGCAAAGTATCAAGGACGGTAACGTACGCATCATGGGCATGCAGGGCGATATTGATCGCCTGCACCGGGAGATTGTTGCGCTGGGAGCCGTCAACCTGGCCGCGCTGGAAGAACTGACAGCATCCCGGGAGCGCAAGCAGTTTTTGGATGCCCAGAACGCCGACCTGGCCCAGGCCATGCAGACGCTGGAAGACGCCATCCGCAAGATCGACGGCGAAACGCGCGAAATGCTCTCCGGCACCTTCGAGCAGGTCAACCTCCACTTTGGTCGCATGTTCCCGGAGCTGTTTGGTGGTGGTAATGCGCGCTTGGTGATCACCGGTGATGAGATTCTGGATTCCGGCGTGCAGGTGATTGCACAACCACCGGGCAAGAAAAATCAGACCATCCATTTGCTGTCGGGTGGCGAGAAAGCACTGACCGCCATTGCGCTGGTGTTTGCCATCTTCCAGCTCAACCCTGCACCATTTTGTCTACTGGATGAGGTGGACGCGCCGCTGGACGACGCCAACACCGAGCGTTATGCCAAACTGGTGCGCAGTATGAGCAAAGAAACGCAGTTCCTCTTCATCAGCCACAATAAGATCGCCATGGAAATGGCAGAGCAACTCATTGGCGTGACCATGCAAGAGCAGGGTGTTTCGCGTATCGTGGCGGTGGATATGGAATCTGCCATCACACTGGCCGAACTGGCCTAGAAGACTATGAGCAATTTACAGATTGGATTGGCTATTGCCGGCGGGGTTGTTCTCGCTGCGGTGGTGGCGCATGGAGCCTGGAGTTCGCGCCGCAATACTCCGCGCCAGGCCCAGCCCGAACCGAATAGGGATGCCGCAGCCGACGGCCCCCGCGAGCCAGTAATGGGTGACATGGTATTTGACAACCAGCCGATTAGCGTGCCCAGTCTGGCCCGGCGCTCGGCCATGGACTCGCTGATCGACGTCATTGCCACCGTGGCGCTGGACGGTCCCACCATGGTGGTCTCAGGTGAGGCCGCCATCGCTGCTATGCCGGCAACACGCCGTGCTGGCAGCAAGCCTTATGCCATCGAGGGCTACAACGTCCACACCCAGGCTTGGGAGGCACCGATGCCGGGCCAGCGCTACAGCAGTTTCCAGGCCGGCGTGCAGTTGGCCAACCGCTCTGGTGCCCTCAATGAGATCGAATACTCCGAGTTTGTGGTCAAGACACAGGCCTTTGCGGATGCCATCAATGCCACTCCTGAGTTTCCGGAAATGCTGGAAGAAGTGGCCCGCGCCCGTGAGCTGGACCAGTTTGCCAGCGCCCATGATGCCCAATTGGGCTTTACCATCCGCGCCCGCAACGCGTCGTGGAGCCCCGGTTACGTGCAGCAAAATGCCGCCCACCTGGGCTTTGTGGCCGGCGGAATACCGGGGCGCATGGTGCTACCAGCCAGTGCGCAGGGTATGGCTCCTGTGCTGGTGCTGGGTTTTGATTCACAAGCCGCACTGGCCGAAGATCCGGCCCAATCAGCCATTCGCGACATAGCCTTGCACCTGGATGTGGCGCAAGTGGACCGCGCTGAGCAGCCCTTTGAGCGCATGCGCGAGGTGGCCGCTGGCCTGGCGCAGACCATGGACGGCGTAGTGACCGATGACAACGGCCAGTTGCTCACCGCACAGACCATGGACCAGATTGGCGTCGAACTCCAGACGTTGTACGACACGCTGGAACAGCGTGATTTGGCCGCCGGCTCGCTGTTGGCGCGACGCCTGTTTGCCTGAGTACGGGCGGGTCACGCCATGACCAACCTGGATCTATTCGCGTCTTCCGGGCCCGGACTAAAAGTTGAGCAAGCGCGGCTACTGGAATTGCACCGGCTGCTTCACACCTACGCCCACCAGTACTACGTGCTGGATGCGCCCCAAGTGCCAGACGCGGAATACGACCGCCTGTTTCAGGAGTTGCAGGCACTAGAGGCCCTGCACCCCGAGTGGATCACGCCCGATTCACCCACCCAGCGTGTAGGTGGCAAGCCACTGGACCAGTTCGCCTCCGTGCGCCACGCCGTGCCCATGCTCAGTATTCGCACCGAGACCGATACCGAGGCCAGCGGCGCGCAAAACTTTGATGCCCGTGTACGCAAAGAACTCGGATTGTTGGAATCCGATCCTGCGGTGGAATACGTGGCTGAGCCCAAGTTCGACGGCCTGGCCATGAACCTGCGTTACGAGCACGGTGTGCTGGTGCAGGCTGCCACCCGTGGCGACGGTGAGACCGGTGAAGACGTCACACAAAACATTCGCACGATCGGTCAAATCCCTTTGCGCTTGCCAGCCGATGCGCCGCCGGTGCTGGAGGTGCGCGGTGAAGTCTATATGCGCCGTGACGACTTTGAAGCGCTGAACGAACGCCAGCGTGCGCGTATTGCGGCCGGTGAGAAAGGGGAAAAGACCTTTGTGAATCCCCGCAATGCCGCTGCAGGGGCGGTGCGCCAGCTCGACCCTGCCATTGCTGCCCAGCGCCCTTTGAGCTTTTTTGCGTACGGCCTGGGCGCGGTCACGCCCGTAGAGCAGGGTGGCCCCAATTTTGGCACCCATTACGAACTGCTACAGACCATAAAGCAATGGGGTTTTCCGGTTGCAGCCCTCGTCGATATTGCACAAGGCGCTTCCGAATTGATAGCGTATCACGAACGCATCGGTGCCAGCCGGGATCACCTCCCTTATGACATTGACGGCGTGGTCTACAAGGTCAATAGCCTGGCGTTGCAGCAGCAACTGGGGTTTGTCACCCGCGAGCCGCGCTGGGCCGTGGCCCACAAATACCCTGCGCAAGAGCAGCTCACGACGGTGCTGGGCATCGATATTCAGGTTGGGCGTACTGGCAAGCTCACACCGGTGGCCAAGCTGGCCCCCGTGTTTGTGGGCGGCGTGACCGTTACCAACGCCACGCTGCACAATGAAGACGAAGCCCGCCGCAAAGACGTGCGGGTAGGCGACACCGTGGTGGTGCGCCGCGCCGGCGATGTAATTCCCGAAGTGGTCAGCGTCGTGCTGCCAGACACAGTGGAGGGCGCCACACCTGCTCCGCGCGGCCCGGTATTCACAATGCCCCATCACTGCCCGGTGTGTGGATCGGTTGCTGTGCGTGAAGAAGGCGAGGCTGATTACCGCTGTACCGGCGGCCTATTCTGCAGCGCACAGCGCAAGCAATCCATCTTGCATTTTGCCCAGCGACGCGCGGTGGAAGTTGAAGGACTGGGCGACAAGCTGGTGGATCAGTTGGTGGATGCCGGCATTGTCAACACCTTGCCTGATTTGTACCGGCTGGGGCTGAGCGCGTTGGCGGCTTTGGACCGAATGGCCGACAAGTCCGCACAAAACCTGCTGGATGCACTACAAAAATCAAAACAAACCACCTTGTCGCGTTTCCTGTTTGGACTGGGCATCCGCCATGTGGGCGAGGCCACGGCCAAAGCGTTGGCTCGGCACTTTTGCACACTCGACGCCGTAATGGATGCAACAGTCGAACGGTTGCTCGAAGTGGCCGACGTTGGTCCGATCGTGGCGACAAGCCTGCGCACCTTCTTTGATCAGCCCCACAACCGCGAGGTGGTGGAACAGCTGCGTGCCTGTGGCCTGACTTGGGAAGAGGGCGAGCCCGCCGTGCAGGCGCCCAAACCTTTGGCCGGCAAGACCTTTGTGCTGACTGGCACTTTCCCAACCCTGAGCCGCGACCAGGCCAAAGACTTGCTGGAGGCTGCCGGCGCCAAGGTGGCCGGCTCGGTCAGCAAGAAAACCGACTACGTGGTGGCTGGCACAGACGCTGGCAGCAAGCTGGACAAAGCCCAATCGCTGGGACTGGCTATTCTCGATGAAGCCGGTATGCTGGTCCTGTTGGAAACTCAACCTGGAGATACGCTTGGCCATCCGTGACATTCTTAAGATGGGCGATCCGCGTCTGCTGCGCATGGCCCAAGCCGTGCATCTGGAGGGGTTTGATTCCGATGCCTTGCACCTGTTGGTCAGCGACCTGCTGGACACCATGTTGGCTGCCAACGGCGCTGGGCTGGCGGCACCCCAGATCGGCGTGGACCTACAGGTGGTGGTGTTTGGCAGCCGCGACTCTAACCCGCGTTACCCGGAGCGCCCCTTGGTGCCGCCCACGGTGCTGATCAACCCCGTCATCACCCCGTTGACCACCGATGGCGCAGTGGTTGGCGATATGGCCGAGGAGCTGGATTGGGAGGGATGCCTTTCCGTGCCAGGTCTGCGCGCCAAGGTGCCACGCTGGTCGCACATTCGCTACACCGGCTTTGACCAATATGGTGATCTAATTGACCGCGCCGTACACGGTTTTCACGCTCGCGTGGTGCAGCACGAATGTGACCATCTGTGGGGAAAGCTCTATCCCATGCGGGTACGCGACTTCACCCAATTTGGCTACACTGAGGTCCTATTCCCGGAAATCGCACCATGACCATGAGTCCCGAGCTCACGACGAGACTTGCCAGATCACAAAAAAACGCCTTTGTGGTGATGCTGGAAACAGCTTGGTAGATGGTTTTCTTGCTGCTGTGGCACGGCGTCTTTGGGCCAATCTCCTGACATGACTACAAAACCCACTGAACCTGCCGTCGATGCCACGCAGCGCGCGATGCAGGCATTTATGGATGGCCGCCCCGGTGTGGCCATTGCGCTGCCACTTAAGGATTCCCTGACCCAATCCGCCGCACTGGTGCAGGCGGTAGCTCAACGCGTGCCTTTAGTCTGGGACGGGCAAAGCCAGGACCGCAGCATGCGCTACCGGCTGGTGCCTGTGCCCGACCCCGATGGCAGTGTGCGCAGAGTGGTTGCGTTCGCAGAGGACGTCACCGAACAAATGGATGATAAAAACACCCTGCGCAGCGCCCAGGAGCAGTTTGGGTTTGTTTCGAGCCAAAGCAAGGACGTGGTCTGGCAAATCGACGGCAAGATGCGCCTGACCTATATCAACGATGCCGACTATCACCTGCGGGGTTGCCCGCGCGAAGCGGTTATCGGACAGTCCCTGGTAGATTTGTTCACCGAGGAAGGGCGCTCCATCATTGCCCAGGTTCTAGCCCGGCGCCGCGAAAGCGTGGCTCGGGGCGAGAAGAACACGATTCTGAAATTTGAAGCCCCCCAAGTGTGTCAAAACGGACGCTTGCTGTGGGTAGAGGTTCACGCCGCACCTTTTCATAACCAAAGCGGACAAACTGTGGGCTATATCGGCATCACCCGACCGGTGGGTGAACACGGCCGCATGGAGTCACTGCTGGAAGAAAACCAACGCGAGGTTCACCGCCAACAGCAGGAAATAGCACAACTGCGGCTCAGTCTGCAGGAGCAAGCGCTTCGAGACCCCTTGACCGGGCTGCATAACCGCCGCTATCTGGATGAAACCTTTCCACGTGAACTCTCCAGGGCGCGGCGCGAGGGATACCCGCTCTCGCTCATTTTGGTAGGTGTGGACCATTTCAAGACGATTAATGAGTCCCACGGCCACGCCGGCGGCGATGCGGTGTTGCAGGCTTTGTCCTTGATCTTGAACCTGGGAGCACGTGACAGTGATATTTTTTGCCGCTATGGGAACAAGGAGTTCCTGGTGGTCTGCCCCTTGATGGGCCTGGACGACGCGCAGCAGCGGGCCGAAACCTGGCGCCTGGCCCTGAGTGAATCGGCCGTGGAACATGGCGGGTACACCATTCCGGTAACGCTGTCGGCCGGCATTGCGGCTTTTCCGGACAATGGTGCTGATGTTGGCACTCTGCTGCAGCGGCTGCACCAGGCCTTTTACCGTGCGCAGCAGGGCGGGCGCAATAGTGTTGTTCGAAGTCCGGGGCAAACCGGCGACTGATTTCCCTGGTGGCTGCGGCGCGCAGTCCAATGGAAGTATTGCAGGTTTTTCTGCATTATCCGGACAGCGCTTCGAGCAACTCGGTTTCGATTTCGATCTGCTTCCTGTTGCTTTGCAGTTCGGGACCATCGATCAAAAAGGTGTCTTCCACCCGTTCGCCTAGCGTAGCGACCTTTGCCAGTTGCAGATTGAGATGGTGGCGCGCCAGTACCAGGGCAATGTTGTAGAGCAAACCGACACGGTCGCTGGCCGAGACGTTTAGCAGCCATCGCTGGCCCTTTTCGTCCGGCGTCAGTGTGACGCGTGGCGCTATAGGAAAACTTTTGACCCGGCGTGACACCCGGCCCCGGCTGGGTGCAGGCAAGGGGCCGGCCACGGTAATTACTTTTGCCAAATCGTTTTCCAGCAAGCTGGTGATCTCGCGGTATTCTTCCGGAGCGGCCGATGTGATGACCTGGAAGGTGTCGAGCGCGTAGCCATTCCTGGCGGTATGGATGCGCGCATCCAGAATGCTGAAGCTGCGTTGGTCAAAGTAGCCGCAGATCCGGGCCAGAAGGTCACTTTGATCCGGGGTGTAGACCAGCACCTGCAGTCCTTCTCCGACGGGCGAACGGCGTGCCCGTACCACGGCCTTGCCGGTACCCACCAGCCGGGAGAGTTGGCGCGTATGCCAGGCAATATCGGACGCATCGTGGCGCATAAAGTAACCCACGTCCAGCGTGTCCCACAGCGGCTTGTGGGCCTCAAAGGGCAGGGAGTGCATGTTGACCAGTACCAAGGCCTCGCGCTTGCGAGCCTCCACTTCAGCGTCTGGATCGGGGGCGTGGCCACCGAGGGCGCGGCTGGTCAGGCGGTATAGATCTTCCAGCAACTTGCCCTTCCAGGCGTTCCAGACCTTGGGTGAGGTGCCGCGGATGTCTGCCACGGTTAGCAGGTAGAGGGCGGTCAGCTGGCGCTCGTTACCCACCCGCTTGGCGAAATCGAGAATGGTTTGTGGATCGCTCAGATCGGACTTTTGGGCGATGCGGCTCATGGTCAGGTGCTCGCGCACCACGAATTCAATGAGTTGGGTGTCTTCTGCCGCAAAGCCGTGCTGTTTGCAAAAGCGCCGTACCTCTACCGTACCCAGTTCTGAATGGTCACCACCACGGCCTTTGGCAATATCGTGGAATAGGGCCGCCACGTACAACAGCCATGGCTTGTCCCAACCACTGGCGAGTTGTGAGCAGAATGGGTACTCGTGCGCGTACTCCACAATGAAGAATCTGCGCATGTTGCGCAACACCATGAGGATGTGTTGGTCCACCGTATAGACGTGGAACAGGTCGTGCTGCATCTGCCCAACGATCCGGCGAAACACCCACAAGTAGCGCCCCAGCACCGAGGTCTGGTTCATGAGCCGCATCGCATGCGTAATGCCTGTCGGCTCCATCAGAATTTTGTTGAACGTCTCACGGTTGACGGGGTCGCGTCGAAAGCCAGCATCCATCAGATTGCGAGCGTTGTACAGGGCTCGCAAGGTACGTGCGGACAAACCCTTGAGGCCCAGGTTGGTTTGGTAAACCAGAAAGGTTTCCAAAATGGCATGGGGTTCACGCTCGTACAGGTCGTCACTAACCACATCAACCATCCCGGCCTTTTCATTGAAGCGGTCGTTGATGCGGTGTGGTGTGTGGGTAGACGGGTAGAGCCGCTCCTCGATGTTGAGCAACAGGATCTGGTTGAGCTGGGCCACGGCCTTGGCAGCCCAGTAGTAGCGCTTCATCAGAGCCTCGCTGGCGCGCACGACCGGGCGACCGTTGGATGCGCCCTTGCCCTCGCCAAGGCCGAAGGATTCGGCCACAGCAGTCTGCATGTCAAAGATCAACCGATCCTCACGGCGATTGGCAATCAGGTGCAGACGGGCACGCACCCGGACCAATACGGATTCATTGCGCCGTATTTGCTGCACCTCAAACTGCGTAGCCAATCCGTTGGCGGCTAGTTCATTCCAGTTGTTGCCGTAACCTGCTGCCTTGGCAACCCACAGAATGATTTGCAGGTCGCGCAACCCGCCGGGCGACTCCTTGCAGTTGGGCTCCAGGGAGTAGGGTGTGTTTTCGTACTTTGTGTGGCGCTGGCGCAGTTCCAGCGTCTTGGCCACAAAGAACGCCTGTGGATCCATAGCTGCAGAGTAGGCCGCTTGAAATTGCTGCATCAATGCAGCATCACCGGTGACCAGACGACACTCGAGCAGTGCGGTCTGTATCGTCACATCCCGGTGGGATTCAGCCAGGCAACTGCTCAAAGTGCGTACGCTGGAGCCAATCTCCAGGCCGGCGTCCCAGCAACTGCCAATAAAGGCTTCAATGCGGGCCTTGAGTGTCGTGTCTGTTTCGGGGTCATACCCGTCCGGCAGCAAGACCAGCACATCCACATCAGAAAAAGGAAACAGTTCACCGCGCCCGTAACCACCGACGGCCAGCAATGCAAAGGGGGCGTTCAGGCCGGCTTTGTCCCACAGCCGTTTGAGCACCCCATCTGCCAACTGCGCAAGTCGCGCTAGGGTCTTGTGCACATCGCGCCCCGTTGCGTTGGTGCGGGAGATGCCCTGCAACAGCAGTGCTTTTTGGCTTCGGTATTCGGCGCGAAGTGCCTGTAGGTCAGCCATGGTTGAAGGCTGTGGCGAAGTCGTTGTCAGGTGCTGGCTTGTGCCGGCACAAACGCGGGTGTTGGCGGTGTGCCGGCCGATACGGTCAGAACCTCGTAACCCGTGGGGGTCACTAAAACAGTGTGTTCCCACTGGGCTGACAGTGAATGGTCTTTGGTCACGATGCTCCAGCCATCCTTTTCGGGTCCCTCTTTGATGTCCTTCTTGCCCGCATTGATCATGGGTTCAATGGTAAAGGTCATGCCTTCTACCAATTTTTCCAGCGTTCCGGGGCGGCCGTAATGCAACACCTGCGGTTCTTCATGAAAAATACGCCCAATGCCATGCCCGCAAAACTCCCGCACCACGCTAAAACCGTGGCCTTCAGCAAACTGCTGAATGGCATGGCCAATATCGCCGAGGTGGATGCCTGGCTTGACCATTTTGATGCCGTGCCACATCGCGTCATAGGTGATGGCGCACAGACGCTTGGCGGCAATGGATGCTTCGCCCACCATGTACATGCGGCTGGAATCGCCATGCCAGCCGTCTTTGATCACCGTGACGTCGATATTGACGATATCGCCCTTTTTGAGTGGCTTGTCGTTCGGAATGCCGTGGCAGACTTGGTGGTTAATCGAAGTGCACACCGATTTGGGATAGGGCGTGCTGCCTCCCCCGGTGTAGTTCAGTGGTGCAGGAATGCCGCCTTGCACTTGGGTAATGTAGTCATGGGCCAGTTTGTCGATCTGGTTGGTGGTAATACCAGGCTTCACAAACGGAGTTAAATAGTCCAGCACTTCGGAGGTCAGGCGACCAGCAATCCGCATGCCCGCGATGCCTTGTGCGTCTTTGTAGGTAATTGTCATGGGTCAATTATCCCCGAGGGCGAAGCACTGTACGCAAACACGGTTTCTGACGGTTAGGCAGCACCCTCTAAGCTAATGACCAGTTGGTCGGTACCATCGCCCTCAAAGGAGATTTCGATGACTGATTCATATCTGGGTTTTACCAGTTCGCCTCTGGGATCCCGTATTGCGGCCATGCTGGGTTTGCCCCAGCCGGTGCCACTGGAACGCTACCAACCAGGCCAACCGTTGATTCGCGGCAGCGTGCTGGTGGGCGCTGGGCCCAACCCCCAGTTATTGGGAGCACTGGCCCACGTATTCAAGTCTATCGGCGTGCAAACTGTGGCCCACCGCGATGTGCCGCAATGGATGGGTCTTGCCAATCCACTGGGCATGATGACCGGCCGTTGGGGCACAGATGACCAGCCCGGTGAAAAGGTGAAAGCACTGGTGTTTGACGCCACCGGCCTGACCGACAGCAATCAGTCTGACGCAATTTACAATTTTTTCCACGACGCTGCGCGGTCCATCCTGTCTTGTGGCCGGGTTGTGGTGCTAGGTCGCCCGCCAGAGGCGTGTGTGTCACCGCGTCAGGCTACCGTTCAGCGTGCGCTTGAGGGACTGACCCGTGCCTTGGCGAAGGAACTCAAACGCGCAATTGCCGTGCAATTGGTTTACGTTGCTGAAGGTGCCGAAGACCAGCTGGAAGGTGCACTGCGTTTCTTCCTGTCCCCCCGCTCGGCCTATGTGTCAGCCCAGGTAGTACGCATTGGTTTGCCTATCAGCCCGGCTACGCAAACGATGGACTGGAGCCAACCCCTGGCCGGCAAGAAGGTGCTGGTTACTGGCGCGTCGCGCGGTATTGGTGCATCGATTGCCGAAGTGATGGCACGTGACGGCGCTCAGGTGATTTGCCTGGATGTTCCCCAAGCGCAGGCCGGGTTGGATGAAATTGCCCAGCGCCTGGGTGCCAAAGCCTTGGCACTGGATATTGGCGCACCCGAAGCGCCCCAGGCGTTGGTCAACGCAGCACTGGCCGATGGCGGCTGGGACGTGGTGGTGCACAACGCGGGTATCACCCGCGACAAAACCATTGCCAACATGAAAGACCACCTGTGGCAAGCGGTTGTCAATGTCAACCTATCCACGCAGGAGCGCATCAACGACGCACTGGTGGAGTCGGGTGTGCTCAAGGCTGGCGGACGCATTGTTTGCGTGTCGTCTATCTCCGGCATTGCCGGCAACCTGGGGCAGACCAACTACGCGTTCTCCAAGGCCGGCGTCATCGGCATGGTGCAGAGCATGGCACCGGTGCTGGCACAGAAGGGCATCACCATCAATGCGGTGGCGCCGGGCTTTATTGAAACACAAATGACTGCCGCCGTGCCCTTTGCGATCCGCGAGGCAGGTCGGCGCATGAATTCCATGGGGCAGGGCGGGCAGCCCGTGGATGTGGCTGAAACCATTGCCTGGTTTGCTTCGCCCGCATCGGCGGGCCTGACGGGCAACGTGGTGCGCGTGTGCGGACAAAGCCTGTTGGGAGCATAACGATGGCAACCATTGAAGTAACCGATACCCCGAGTCTGGCTGCCACATTCTTCCGCGCACTGGGCACTGGCGCCAAGCGTCCCGGATTGGTCAAGAGCCTGCCGCCGGTAGAACTGGTTTTGCCGCGCGTGGAACTCAATGCCCAGCATATCGGCCAGTACTCGGCCCTGTGCGGTTTCAAGTTGGCTCAGGGTGTGCCGCTGATATACCCGCAGTTGCTCACCTTTCCGCTGGTCACGGCCTATATGTGTTCACCCGAATGCCCCTGGCCTGCCATGGGCACGGTGCATTTGGCCAACACCATTACCCAACGCAGCGCTTTGCATGCGGGTGACGTGGTGCGGGTGGAGATGTCTCCTGGACAGTTGTTGGCCCACGAAAAGGGACAGGTCTTTACGTTGGACTTGCGCATTCTGCGCGGTGACGAATTGGCGTGGTCTGCGACCCAAAGCCTGTTGCGTGTCGGTGTCAAGGAGACCACCGGCGCCCCGTACGCCAGTCAAATTGTTGCCGACGCGCCGCTGTCCTGTCAGACCGAATTTGGTGCCACCGCGGACATCGGCCGTCGCTACGGTGCAGTGTCGGGCGATCGCAACCCTATCCATATGTCGGCGCTTTCGGCCAAGCTGTTCGGGTTTAAACGTGCGATTGCCCACGGCATGTGGACCAATGCCCGCGCGCTGTCCTGCTTGCTGCCGTCTACGCCGTTGGAGCAAGGCACCCTGGCAGTGGAATTCAAGACACCCTTGTACCTGCCAGGCCGCGCTTCCTTGTGGAGCGCCCGCTCTGACGATGGCGCCTTCTTTGAAGTGCGCGATGCCAAGGGCCAAAAACCCCATTTGCGTGGCCAGCTCAGCTACTAACCCCTTTTTGTTGAAACGAATCCCAACCATGAACTCCACTATTCGTCGCGTCGCCATTCTGGGCGGCAACCGCATTCCTTTTGCCCGCTCTAACACCGTCTATTCCCAGGCATCCAACCATGAAATGCTGACCGCCACGCTGCAAGGCCTGGTAGACCGCTTCAACCTGCACGGCGAGCGCATGGGTGATGTGGTGGCTGGTGCGGTCATGAAGCATTCACGTGATTTCAATCTGGTCCGCGAAAGCGTGCTGTCCACCACACTGGCCCGCGAAACCCCGGCGTTTGACATTCAGCAGGCTTGTGGCACGGGTCTGGAAGCCGCCATGATCGTCGCCAACAAGATCGCCTTGGGTCATATCGAATGCGGTATTGCTGGCGGTGTGGACACTACGTCTGACGCACCCATTGCCCTGAACGAAAAGCTGCGCAGAATCCTACTGGATCTGTCCCGCGCCAAGACGGCTGCCCAGCGCCTCGCCGTTGCTGCACGCATCCGCCCCGCCATGCTGGTGCAACCTTCGTTGCCGCGCAATGGCGAGCCGCGCACCGGCTTGTCCATGGGCGAGCACGCCGAACAAATGGCGCGCGAGTGGGGCATTCCCCGCGAAGCCCAGGATGAACTGGCGTTCAAGAGCCACCACAACCTGGCGCAAGCCTATGACAACGGCTTTTTCACCGACTTGATGACGCCGTTCAAGGGTGTCACCAAAGACAACAACTTGCGTGCCGACCTCAGTATTGAGAAGCTGCGCAGCCTCAAGCCGGTGTTCGACAAAAAAGTTGCTCCCGGCCAAGGCACGTTGACCGCCGGCAATTCCACACCGCTGACAGATGGTGCCTCTGCCGTGCTGCTGGCCAGCGAAGAATGGGCCGCCGCGCACAACCTGCCAGTGTTGGCTTACCTGACCTTTAGCGAAGTGGCTGCCGTGGACTTCTTTGACAAAAAGGAAGGCCTCTTGATGGCACCTGCCTACGCCGTGCCGCGCATGCTGGCGCGCGCGGGCCTGACGCTGCAGGATTTTGATTACTACGAAATCCACGAAGCCTTTGCCGCCCAGGTGCTGTGCACCCTGAGCGCCTGGCAAGACAAGACCTTCTGCAAAGAACAATTGGGCCTGTCCAAACCTCTGGGCAAGATTGACATGAAGAAGCTCAACGTCAACGGCAGTTCGCTCGCCGCTGGCCACCCCTTTGCTGCCACCGGTGGGCGCATTGTGGCCACGCTGGCCAAGATGCTGGCGCAAAAGGGGTCGGGCCGTGGCCTGATTTCTATCTGCGCAGCTGGCGGGCAGGGTGTTGTGGCCATCATTGAGAGGTAATCCCCATGCACCAGTACAAAGCCCCCCTGCGCGATATGCGCTTTTTGATCAATGAGGTGCTTGACTACCCAGCGCACTACAGCAGTTTGCCCAATGGCGCAGATGCAACACCTGAGATGGTGGACGCCATTTTGGAAGGCGCTGCGACCTTGTGTGAAGAGGTGCTGGCGCCCCTGAATGCATCCGGCGACAAAGAGGGCTGCCACCTGAACGATGGTGTGGTCACAACGCCCAAGGGTTTCAAGGAGGCGTACGCCCAGTTTGTGGCAGGTGGCTGGCAGGGCCTGTCGTTCCCGGAGGAATACGGTGGCCAGGGCCTGCCGATGTCGTTGAATTTGTTCAAGTCCGAAATGATGGGGGCGGCCAATTGGGCATTCACCATGTACCCCGGCCTGAGTATTGGCTGTATCAACACGCTGTTGCAATACGGCACTGACAGCATCAAATCGCGGTACCTGCCGCACCTGGTGTCGGGCGAATGGTCGGGCACCATGTGCCTGACCGAACCGCAATGTGGTACTGACCTGGGGCAAATCAAAACCCGGGCCGAACCGCAGCCAAATGGCAGCTACGTGCTCACTGGGACCAAGATTTTTATCTCGTCCGGTGATCACGATCTGGCCGAAAACATCATTCACATCGTGTTGGCGCGTCTGCCTGGCGCACCGGCCGGTACCCGTGGCATCTCGCTGTTTGTGGTACCCAAGTGGGTGGTCGCGGCTGACGGCACTGTGGGTGCGCGCAATGGCGTGAACACCGGCTCGCTGGAGCACAAAATGGGCATCAACGCGAATGCCACCGCCGTGCTGAACTTTGATGGTGCCATCGGCACCCTGATTGGTGAACCCAACAAGGGCCTCGAGGCCATGTTCACGTTCATGAACACTGCCCGAATCGGAACCGCCATCCAGGGTGTGGCCCACGCAGAGTTGTCGTTTCAGGGGGCCTTGCCCTACGCGCTGGAGCGCCGCTCCATGCGGGCACTGTCCGGCAAGAAAGAGCCGGATCAGGTGGCTGACGCACTGATTTGGCACCCCGACGTGCGGCGCATGCTGCTCACACAAAAAGCTGTTGCAGAAGGTGGGCGCGCCATGGTGTACGCCGCTGCACAGATTGCCGACAAGATGTTTTTGGCTGCGCAGACCGGTGACCAGGCTGCTTATGCCAAATTTGACAATGAGTTGGGTTTCTATACGCCCATTCTCAAAGGCTTTTTGACAGAAATGGGTCTGGAGGCGGCCAACCTGGGCATGCAGGTTTTTGGCGGGCATGGCTACATTGGCGAACACGGCATGGAGCAAATTGCCCGCGACGCCCGCATCTCCACCCTGTACGAAGGCACCACCGGCATTCAGGCGTTGGATCTGCTGGGCCGCAAGGTTCTTTTGGGTTCCAAAGGCAAATGCGTACGTGATTTCAGCGGCACGGTGCTGCGTTTTGCCAAGCCACATGCGCTCAATCGGGGGCCGATCGGCGGCATGGCGCGCACTCTGGTGCGCCGCACGGCCCAGTGGAACCTGCTGACCACGCTAATCATGCTGCGCGCCTCCAAAGACCGCGAGCAGGTGGGTTCGTCCAGCGTGGACTACCTGATGTACAGCGGTTTTGTGATGATGGGCTATTTCTGGGCACTGCAGGCCGCCAAGGCCACTGAACTGCTGGCGAGCGGCACAGGCAAAGAGTCGGCCGAGTTTTACACTGCCAAAATCCAGACGGCAGAGTTCTACTTCGCACGTTTGCTGCCGCGCGCCGACGCCCACTACAGCGCGGCGCTGGCTCCTGCCCGCAGCGTGATGCAAATGAAGGCGAGCAGCTTTCTGATGGCGTAAGCACCGTCACTTGCTCCTGAAGCCCCAATTTGATGGCGGGGCGTTAGGCACAGGTGTTGTGGGGGCGTCTTGCAGGGGGTGGCTGGGCGGGTAAAATCGGCAGGCTTTGAACGCTGCCCATTCAGCGCAGCGTTTGAAAAATGGTTTTGCTTCACCGTCCTTTTTCTCAGCCCAACTTCAGGCCGCCCCTGTGACACTGCATATCTCCACTTTCGAGGGCAGCAATGCCCTGAGCAGCTTCCGCGTTCAACAACTCCTGCCGGCCCTGCATGCGATCAACGACAAGATTGCGTCGATTGCAGCGCGCTTTGTGCATCTGGCTGGCAGCGACACCGCCCCTGTTGCAGCCCTGAACGCCCAACTGGCGGCCCTGTTGACCTATGGCGACCCCTACACCGGCCCCATCGACGGGCCGCTGATCGTGGTATCACCCCGCTTGGGCACCGTGTCGCCCTGGGCGTCCAAGGCTACCGACATTGCCCACAACTGCGGTCTGGCGGTGCACCGCATCGAGCGCCTGGTCGAATATCGCCTGACACTCAAAAATGGTCTGCTGTCCAAGGCTGCCCTCAATGTCGAGCAAATGCATCAAGTGGCAGCCCTGTTGCACGACCGCATGACCGAGAGCGCCATGTTGGAGCGCAACCAGGCCTATGCCTTGTTCAGCGCACTGCAAGCCGCACCCATGGACCATGTGGACGTGCTGCGCGGTGGCAAGGACGCACTGGTCAAGGCCAATGTGCAGTTTGGCCTGGCCCTGGCGGCCGACGAGATCGACTACCTGGTTAACGCATTCAATACCTTGGGGCGCAACCCCACGGATGTGGAGCTGATGATGTTTGCCCAAGCCAACAGCGAGCACTGCCGCCACAAAATCTTCAACGCCCAGTTCACCATTGACGGCGTGGCGCAAGACAAGAGCATGTTCGGCATGATCCGCAACACGCACCAACTGGCACCCCAGCACATGCTGGTGGCATACTCGGATAACGCCTCCGTGATGGAAGGCGTTGCCGTAGAAAGGTTTGTAGCAAAATCAGCCTCTAGCCCTCGTGCAATATGCGCTCCCAGCTATGAAAAGCATAGTGAAACAAACCACATTCTGATGAAGGTGGAAACTCACAACCACCCCACGGCCATCAGCCCATTCCCCGGTGCCTCCACTGGCGCGGGTGGCGAAATTCGTGACGAAGGTGCCACCGGGCGCGGATCAAAACCCAAGGCCGGCCTGACCGGCTTTACCGTCTCCAAACTCTGGCCCCAAGACGGCGTGCCCGCTTTTGGCAAGCCTGAACACATTGCCAGTCCGCTGCAAATCATGACGGAAGGCCCACTGGGCGGTGCAGCCTTCAACAACGAATTTGGCCGGCCCAACCTGCTCGGCTATTTCCGCGAATACGAGCAGAGTGTGTCAAGCGATGTAGACACCATGCAGCGCGGCTACCATAAGCCCATCATGATTGCCGGTGGCCTGGGCGTGATCGACGCCGGTCAGACCCACAAAATTGCGTTCCCGGCTGGCAGCCTGCTGATCCAACTGGGTGGCCCCGGCATGCGTATCGGCATGGGCGGTAGCGCAGCCAGCTCCATGGCCACCGGCGCGAATGCGGCCGAACTGGACTTTGATTCGGTGCAGCGCGGCAACCCCGAAATCGAGCGCCGGGCGCAAGAGGTCATCAACCAGTGCTGGATTCAGGGTGACACCAATCCCATTCTGGCGATTCACGACGTGGGCGCAGGTGGTTTGAGCAATGCCTTCCCCGAGCTGACCAACGACGCAGGCCGTGGCGCGCGCTTCGATTTGCGCGCCATCCAGCTCGAAGAATCCGGCATGGCACCCAAAGAAATTTGGTGCAACGAAAGCCAAGAGCGCTATGTGCTGGCCATCGCCCCCGAGTCGCTGGAACAGTTCCAGGCATTGTGCGAGCGCGAGCGTTGCCCATTTGCGGTGATTGGCGTCGCCACGGAAGCGCCACCCCCCCGAAGCGCGCCAGTTGCAGTTGGTGGACGAAGGCCAAGAGTCTCCGGTGGATATGCCCATGAATGTCTTGCTGGGAAAACCCCCAAAGATGCACAGGGATGTGAAGACCGTGGCGCGCACCTTCAAGCCGCTGGACCTGACTGGCGTGGACCTGCAAAAGGCCGTCATCGACGTGCTGGCGCACCCTACGGTCGCGTCCAAGCGCTTCCTCATCACCATTGGCGACCGCACCGTGGGGGGCCTCACGCACCGCGACCAAATGGTCGGTCCCTGGCAGGTGCCGGTGGCAGATTGCGCCGTGACGCTGGCCGACTTCAAGGGCTTTGCCGGTGAGGCCATGTCCATGGGCGAGCGCACGCCGCTGGCCTCTCTGGATGCGCCCGCATCAGGCCGCATGGCGGTGGCGGAGGCCATTACCAACTTGCTGGCCGCGCCGATTGAACTACCCCGCGTCAAGCTGTCGGCCAACTGGATGGCCGCCTGCGGTGAAGCGGGCGAAGACGCGGCGCTGTACGCCACGGTGAAGGCCGTGGGCATGGAGCTGTGCCCCGCGTTGGGTATCTCCATCCCCGTGGGCAAAGATTCGCTGTCCATGCGTACGCAGTGGAAAGATGCGCAGGGCGACAAGAAGGTCACATCCCCCGTGTCCTTGATCGTCACCGCCTTCGCCACGCTGGCCGATGTGCGCGGCACGCTCACACCCGAGCTAAACCACACCGAAGACACCACGCTGGTACTGATCGACCTGGGCCACGGCCAAAACCGCATGGCCACCAGCATCCTGGCGCAAACGCTGAACCAGGTGGGTTGCCCCCAAAGGGATGGGGTGCCCGATCTGGACACCGCGCAAGACTTGGTGAATCTTGTCGAAGCCATCAACTTCCTGCGCGCCAAGGGCATGATCCTGGCCTACCACGACCGCAGCGATGGCGGCCTGCTGGCCACGGTAGCCGAGATGGCGTTTGCCGGCAAGGTGGGCGTGGCGCTTAACGTGGACATGCTGGTGCTCGAAGGCGATGGCATCACGGACAGCCGCATGGACGCGGGCGATGCCAAGAACTGGGCCAGCCAGGTCGGCGGTCGCCGTGATGAGCTCACGCTCAAGGCCCTGTTCAGCGAAGAGCTGGGCGTGGTGCTGCAGGTGCGCACCACACAGCGTGGCGACGTGATGCAGGTGCTGCGCGCGCACGGTCTGTCGCAGCACAGCCACTTCATCGGCAAGACCCGCCCTGAGTCCAGCAAGATGGAGGCCGGCAAGAACGAGCTGCACATCTGGCGCGATGCCAAGTCTATTTTCAAGGCCAGCCTGTCGGATCTGCACCAGGTCTGGGACGCGGTGAGCTGGAAGATTTGCCAGCAGCGCGACAACCCGGCTGGCGCCGATGCCGAGCACGCCGCCGCTGGTGCGGTGGGCGACCCGGGGCTGCATATTTATATGCCAAATCAGGCGCTAGCCCTCGTAGAACATACACAATCCACTATCAAATCAGGAGCATCTACCACGACAGGAAAAGCCCCTGCGGTGCTCAACAGCCGCCCCAAGGTGGCTGTATTGCGTGAGCAGGGCGTCAATTCCCATGTGGAAATGGCCTACGCCTTCACCGAAGCAGGCTTTGAAGCCTATGACGTGCACATGACCGATTTGCAAACGGGTCGCGCAAGATTAGCCGATTTCAAAGGCGTGGTGGCCTGCGGTGGGTTCAGCTATGGCGACACGCTGGGTGCTGGCATTGGCTGGGCGCGCAGCATCACCTTCAACGCTGCGCTGGCCGAGCAGTTCAAGGCCTTCTTTGGCCGGGACGACACCTTTGGCCTGGGCGTGTGCAACGGCTGCCAGATGTTTGCCGAGCTGGCCGACATCATCCCCGGCGCCCAGGCCTGGCCGCGCTTCACCACCAACCAGAGCGAGCGCTTTGAGGCGCGGCTGTCCATGGTGGAGGTGCTGGAATCACCCAGCCTGTTCTTCAAGGACTTGGCTGGCATGCGTTTGCCCATTGCCGTGGCGCACGGTGAGGGATTTGCCAACTTCAAGTACCGGGGCAATGCAGACAAGGCGATTGCCGCCATGCGCTTTGTGGACAACATGGGTGCGGCCACCGAAGCCTACCCCTTTAACCCCAATGGCAGCCCGGCCGGTTTGACGGCGGTGACCACGGCAGACGGGCGCTTCACCGCATTGATGCCGCACCCCGAGCGGGTGTTCCGCAACATCCAGATGAGCTGGAATGGCTTGGATGCCAACGCCCACAGCCCGTGGATGGAACTGTGGCGCAACGCAAGACGTTGGGTGGGGTAGGGGATTTGCAAAACACCCACAATGGCCGCATGAAACACCATAAATCGTTCCTTGTCACCATTTTGGGTTCTGTCCTGGCCCTGTGCAGCGTGCCTGCGGCCATGGCGCAAACCCCGCCTGTCGTGGCCGCCGCAACGACAGCCGCCGCGCCGGCTGCCTGTCCCGCCATTTTGAAACACGATTTCCCGCGTTTGCAGGACGATGCACCGCAGAACCTGTGCCAATACGCGGGCAAGGTGCTGCTGGTGGTCAACACGGCCAGCTACTGCGGATTCACGCGCCAGTACGAAGGCCTGGAGGCCTTGCACGCCAAGTACCTGGACAAAGGCTTGGTAGTGCTGGGTTTTCCAAGCAACCAGTTTGGCAAGCAGGAGCCGGGTAACTCCAAGGAGATAGCGGACTTCTGCTTCAACACCTATGGGGTGAAGTTCCCCATGTTCGCCAAAACCGATGTACGCGGTGACGCGCGCAATGCCTTGTATGCCGATTTGCTCAAAGCCACCAAGGTCGAGCCCAAGTGGAATTTCAATAAATACCTGGTGGACCGCAAGGGCAATGTGGTGTCGTACTACCCAAGCGATGTAGAGCCTGACAGTACCAAACTGGTGTCCGCCATCGAAAAGGCCTTGAACCAGAAGATGTAAGTCTGCCGGGGCGTTGAAACCTACAGCAAAAACGCCAGCGCAGCCACCGCAGTTGGCGCCAGCGCCCCCAGCAGCAACTCACCCGCGCCAATGGATTCATCATTGAAACCCCGGCGCAACAACGCCACACCCGCCGGGTTCGGGGCGTTGGCAATTACCGTCAAGCCACCCCCTGCGACGGCACCAGCTACCAGCGCGTATTTGGCGGGGTCGGTCATGCCTTCAATCAACGACCCCAGGTAGGTGAGCGCTGCGTTGTCGGTCAATGCCGTCAACCCCAATGCGCCAAAGAACAGGGCCGTTGGCTGCAGGCTGCTCACGATGGGTTGCAGCCACCATTGCTGCATGCCGCCCAGCACCACCAGCCCCGCCAGAAAGAATCCCACCAGCAAACCCTCTTTGAGGATTAACGGACTTTGGAAATGGGCATAAGCTTGGGTGAACCCCAAAAAGAACAGGAACAATCCAAGAAAAATGACCGGATGGTGGGCAAACACCACCACGCCGGCCAGAAACACCAGGTGAATAACCCGCACCGTCAGGGGCACGGGCAGCTCTGCATTGGCTTCTGCCGCAATTGGAACTTCAGTTACGTATTGGCGCAGTACGAACGTCATCACGCTGGCATTGAACAACACAGCAATGGCCGCGCGCCAGCCGAAGGTGCTGGCCATGAACGCACTGTCCCAATTCCAGGTGCCGGCCACCATCAGCACCGGGGGTGCGGCAAAGGAAGTAAGGGTTCCGCCAATGGACACGTTGACAAACAGCACGCCCAGTGCGGCGTACTTGCGCCACTCTGGTATGCCAGGCCTAAATACCAACGGTGCCAGCAATAGTGCGGCCAGCGTCATTGCGGCCGGCTCAGTGATGAAAGAGCCAATCAGCGGCACCAGCGCCAAGCACAACCAAGTCTGGGCCAGGGCCGAAGGCACCGGAGCCAGTCGTGCAAGCATAACAACCAGGCCTTCCACAGTGAGCAAAACTGGGCGCGATGCTGCCACTACCATTATGACGAATACAAACAAGGGCTCGGTGTATTGCAGTGACTCGGCATAAGCAATGGCCTGTTCGCCACCACGCACCAAAGCCATGGCCACGATCATCACAAAGGCCCAAAAGCCGAATACCACCTCCACTTCACCCAGCAGGTGGAATAGCCCCGAATGCCGCTCGCTACGGTGTGCAAGTTGCTCAAACTGTTTGGCGCAAAAAGTGTGTAGCAGCGCCAGTGCAAACAGGCCCGCGGCCACGTACTCCATGGACATCATGGCGCGGTCAGGGGGTAGTGTCCACGCCAACCAGCTCAGCCAGTTCAGCCGTGGTCATGGCACCATTGTGTGTAATGGTCTGACCGGTGCGGACGTTCTTCACGATGACAAAGGGAACGGATTCAGCTCCAAAGCCATTGAGCAGTTTGGTATTCGCCTTGATGGTTTGCTCCAAGTCCGGCGGCACGCTGGAAGGTGCTGATATACCCCCTCGGCCACCCAGCAGGGAGGCTTCATGCTCGGTCATCAGTGCCAGCGGGTCAGCCGCACCCAACATGGCGGCGCCCTGGGTCAGGCTGGACGCGTTGATCCAGGCCACCGGAATCCACTGAAATTTGACCTTCTTGTGCAGGGGCAAAGAGGCCTGCCACAGGTGGCCGCAGTGCGGGCACTGGGGATCAAAGAAAACGTAGACCGTGTTGGCACTCATGAGTGCCCCAACGGTGAAGCCCTTGGCTCCCTCGGTCACGGCCTGGATGGATAGTTCTGGGCTGGTGGCTTTGACGTCATCTTGCCTTGAACAGCCGCCGAGCAACGCGACTGACAGTGTGAGAGCGAAAAATATTGATCGATAAAAAGTCATGACTTAAAAATACAACCCATGCAATGTCTAGCTGCCACTAGGTTTGCGAGTCGTTGGCGGCATTCTAATGAGCAGTTCTTCTGCGAGGGACATCGGCACGGTTTCCGAAAAGTCCGATTCAGTGAGGGACATCGGCACGGTTTCCAAAAAGTCCGGTTCAGGCAAGCGGGGTACGTCGGAAAACAGGGCCCAGGTGGACTCGCTATTTGCCTCGACTGCCTGCGGAACCGGAATAGGGTCACCGGGCATGTAACGATCCTGCTCGGGCGTTGTTGGTGGCGCTGCCGGCTTTGCTGGTGCTTGTGGTGGCGCTGCCGGCTTTGTTGGTTGGCTTTTCACGGCAATTCCTATATTGAAAATGACTTTTCAACTGTAGCGGATTCGCTGTCTCCCTGCAATTTGGTATGGGAAAGCACCATCATGGGGCAATATTGCACTCTCGACGCAACAGAGCCAATGCGTCTTTGAGCGCGTAGTCATGGTCGCTTTGCAACGTGGCTTGCGCCTCGTCCACAAAGGATTCCCACAGATGCAGGTAGTCCGCTTGGTGTTGTTGTGGTGCGTGGTGCTGAATGAACTGACGCGCCAATTCGGCGTCCAGCCCACTCTTGCGAATCTTGCGCAGCAAGGTGACGGCGTTCTTTTCGCTCAGCACGGTTTTGCCAGTGCTGGCAGCTGATAAGCACAGAAACAGCGTTAGCAGCGAGCTGTCGTCATCGTACCCACTGGTGGCCTTGGTCCAGTTGGCCGAGGCAGTGCGGTCAAAGTGTTCCACTTCAGCCAGAGCGTCTTCCTGCCAAAAATATCGCCCCAGAAAGGCCGGCGTTTGGTCAAACAGCTTGCGCACGGGCAAGGCGGCATCCAGAATTTTGGGCAGGTCGGTCAGTACGGACTGGCGTACGCGCTCTACCTCACCCTGGAAGGCTTGGGGTAAGCCTTTGGGCACGGGCAGCGGGAAAGCTGCGGGGGCGGCGCCATCGACGAGCGGATATTTCTTGCGAATGCCCAACACCATCTTCTCGAAAGCCACCCAGTCGGGCATCGCGTTGCGCTTGGTTGCATGGGCCAGCAGGGCGGTGCGAATGACGGCCTCAGCGTCTTTACCGGCCTCTTTCAGATCAGCCGCGTCCAGGCCCAGTGATTCGGCCAACCAAATGGCGGCGTCCACCAGCTTGGCTACTTGCTGACGTATGGCTAGTTCGGCCTGGTATTCGGGCAGGGTACGCAGGGTCCATTTGGCCAGTAGCGGGATCTGCTCATCGCGAAAACCACCAGTACCCTCATGCATGCCAAAGTGGCTGTTCTGCGGCATGGCAATCAAGGCCTTGAGCATGTCCGATCCAGCCTTGGAACGTGACAGAAAGGAGTGATCACGCAGCGATTCGGCCGCTGCGTGCAGATCGCCACCACTGGTCTGCTCAAGGTGCAAGCTGACCAGGTTGACCATCCGGTCCCTGGCCTTTTCGAGCTCGGGGCGCAGGAACTCCGAGCCAAAGTAGCGGGCGATCTGCACCATGCCTTTGGGGGCGTCGTTGCAGATCGAATCGAGCTTGTCCGGGTGGAGGATGCCGTGCTGTACGCCAAAGGCCACTGCTTTCTCAAAGAAGGGGCGCGCGTCGAACAGTGAGACGGCTTGGGGTTGCTGCGCTGTGGCTTTCATCGGTTAGATGGCAGATTCCTCGTCATCGTCACGGGCCGCAGGTGTGGCCTTGCCGCGGTCGGTGTCACCGGTCTCCACCTTGCCGTCGTCTTCCTCAGATTCGTCCATGCCTTCTTCGTCCTCGCCCAGATCATGGGCGCGGGCCTTGGCACGCAACACCAATACGGTCTCGGTAAACAAGTCAGGACACTGGTAGCGCAGCAGCCAAGCCATCTGCATCCAATCCTGGTCAGCTACTTCGTCCAGCTCCAACTTGGGTGGAACATAAGCGCAGGCCAACAGTGCGGATTCCGACAACATTTCACCGTCGTCTTCCACCGAGTCAAACGTGCTGGTGCGGGCAAAAGCTTCGATACGGCTCCATTTTTCCGAAAAATAGTCGGCCATGGCCTCGCTACCGCCTTCCAGGTCACCTATGGCGGTAAGGAACTCAACCGGGTCGGCGTCGTCCCGGAAGATGACCGAATTCATCATGCCCCGCAGATGGGTACGGGTCAGGTCTTTATATTGCTTTTCAATGACCACGGCACGGGCAAACATGTGTGGCGTGACCAGCAGGTTAATAACCGATTCGCGGGAGTTGTCATACTCGCGAATCACCGCCAGGATGTCCTTGGGCGGTAATTGCTCCAACACCACCATCAGGGCGCCATCGCCTTCGGTGTCGGCCAGTTCCACCAACGCGGATTCAGCGCCTACGATGTCGCCAGCGGCAATCAGACTTTGTGTCTTGGCGATCAGGGTCAGGTGGTTGCTCATGGTGGGTTTCACTCCTTGCGGTCAAAACCTTGCGAGGCCATCCAGTCGGCTCCGGCTTCGTCGCGGAGGCGGGCTTCCTGCTCTTCGGCATCTTCATCCTCGGATTCTTCACGCTCGTCGGCGTCTGCAAAGTGGGGGTGCTCGGGTTGGTGGTAAAGGTATTCCAGTGCGACAGCCACTGCCAGGAACCAGTCGCCCATTGGCTGCTTTTGCACGGTTTCGACTAAATCACGGGTCCAGGGCTCCAGGGCAATCGAATCTGTGAGGCTGTTCCACTCGGGCAATTCGTCCGCATCCAGGCTGACCAGGTGGTCCATCATTGCCAGTTCGGTAAATCGAAAGCCTTTGTGGAAAACCACGGCTACCATCTCAGGGCTGATCTCCAGCATGTGAACCAGAAACTCCATCTCTTTTCGGCGCTGCAACAGGCGTTTGCCCAGGATGTTGTTGCCTTCGGAATCGGAGGTCAGGTCATCGAGTTCCGCGACGTAGGCTGTGCGCAGGTTACGAAAGTAGGGGGAAATGTTCATGCGTTGTGGGCTCTCTCAGATCAATCGGTTGAAATAGTGGTTCCAGATATCGCGGGCTGTGTCAATTGGACTGTCCAGCAGGTTCCGCCGGCGGTTGTCGTCATAGGCCTGGCGTTTACTCTCGTCTGACAGAACGTCATAGGCTTCCTGCACAGAACGGAACCGCGCCGGGGCCTGTGGGTCTGGGTTACGGTCGGGATGATGAAGAGAAGCCTGTTGGCGAAATGCCTTCTTGATATCGGCAAGGGTTACTGCGCTATTGACCCCCAAGGCCGCATAGTGGTCTTTCATGAAGCGCCTTTCACGGGAAAAACCCTTCATTTTACCGGAATGGCCGTGACTGTGCTTTGTGTCCCTGGCTAACGGCATTTAAGCTTAGCAAGTCATGCGCATGTTGTTTGGCCCAGGGGAGGGTACCAATGGCTACAGGGTCATGCTACTCTGTGAAAATCAAAGCACTTATATCCTCCTAGGTCAGGTTCATCGCCTAGCCAACCATGTACAGTGCCCCTGGAAAATATTGAAGTGCAATCCGGTGCATATCTGGGCGGGTGAAAGTTACATAAAGGTAGGAAAAATATGACCAAAGGAATGATTCTGGCTGCAGGGCAGGGTACTCGGGTACGCCCGCTGACCAAGGATTTGCCCAAACCCATGGTGCCTATTTTGGGCAGGCCGGTGATGGAATACCTCATAGAGCACATGGCCCGCCATGGTATCCGCCAGATCATGATCAATGTGGCCTACCACCACCGCAAGATTGAAGAGTATTTTGGAGACGGCAGCCGCTGGGGGGTAGAAATTGGCTACTCCTACGAAGGTGCGCTGGAACATGGCGAAATCGTGCCACGCCCCCGTGGATCGGCCGGGGGGATGCGCCATATTCAGGATTTTTCTGGCTTTTTTGATGAAACCACGCTGGTGTTGTGTGGCGATGCACTAATCGACCTCGATATTGGTGCCTCCGTGAGCGAGCATCGCGCCAAAGGTGCGGTGGCAAGCGTGGTGTCGCTGGACGTGCCCCGGGAACACGTCGACTCCTACGGCATTGTGGTGGCGGACAGAGAGGGGAGGGTGCAGTCATTTCAGGAAAAACCCAAACCCGAGGACGCACTTTCAACACTGGCCAGTACTGGTATCTATCTGTTTGAACCCAGTGTGGTGGACTTGATCCCGACTGAAACCAATTTTGATATTGGCTCGCAATTATTTCCCATGTTGGTTGAGAAGAAGTTGCCGTTTTTTGTGCAAAACCGTTTCTTTAACTGGATCGACATTGGGCGGGTTAGTGACTACTGGAGCGTATTGCAACGGGTGCTGCGCGGCGAGGTGGCTCACATGAATATGCCGGGCCACCAGGTGCATCCCGGTATATGGGTTGGGCTAAACACCAAGATCGATTGGGACACTGTGCAGATTGAAGGGCCGGTGTACATCGGCTCCAGCGCACGGGTGGAGTCGGGTTCCCGGATCATTGGCCCTGCCTGGATTGGTCATGGCTGCCACATCCGTTCTGGAGCCACCGTGGCACGCAGCATACTGTTTGAGTACACGCGCATCGGCAAAGACATGCAGTTTATCGACATGGTTGTATCTCCCCAATACTGCGTAAGTAAAACTGGGAAAACCAACTATCGCGGTGACGACAATTGCGAACTGCGGTGGAGTGATGCGCGGGGTTAAAAGCGCCCTTGCAGATAACTGATGATTTCTTTCGATCCATTTAGCCATTGCACATGACCGCTCTGGTCGGCAATTTTCAGGCAAGGTACCTTGGTCAGGCCGGAGCCATTTAGCAAGTCTGCGCGGTTCTTTTCGTCATGTTGCGCATCTCGGCGTTCAATCGGAAGCGATAACCGGTGCATTTCGCGGCGTACCTTGAGGCAAAAAGGACAGGTTCGGAACTGGTACAGGGTGAGGTCTTTGCACTGTTGATCTATTTCAGTTTGAAGCGCTGGCTCCCGTTTTAATCCACGTGGGCGACTGACAACCTCCCACAGCAACATGAACGGGCCAAGCACGATGCGCAGTGTTTTGAAAAACAGTCGTATGAAAGATTTCATCATTGAGATGGGAAAAGAAAAAACCCCGCAATCTTGCAACGGCGGGGTTTTTTTGCCTTGCGGCTAATCTGGCTCCTCAACCTGGGCTCGAACCAGGGACCTACGGATTAACAGTCCGGCGCTCTACCAACTGAGCTATTGAGGAATGAAGCCTCAGATTATAGCGTGAGAATTTTGCGTTTTCTAAGGCGAGAGAAGTTTTTTGAGGCTTTCTAGCTCGCACATCAGTCAAACACTGGGGATTCCACGCCCAACAACTTGTGCAAGTTTGGACTTGTAGTGGTGTACTGCAACATTACACGTTTATCTGGGTAAATGATGGGCATGGCACCAAAGGCTGCCAGGGCACATTCGTGAAAACCACTGAGTATCAACTTCTTTTTGCCAGGATAAATGTTGATGTCACCGACCGCAAAAATTCCGGGCATGTTAGTGGAAAACGTCTCGGTATCCACCATGAGTTGCTTGCGTTCAATGTCCAGGCCCCAGCCAGCAATGGGCCCCAATTTGGGAGACAAGCCAAGGAAGACCAACAGCATGTCCAGTGGCACCAAGCGAATCAGCCCATCAGACCCCGTGACCTTGATAGCGGTGAGGCGATCATCGACTGCCTCACAGCCGGTGACCTGACCCGCCAGGAATTGCATTGCATGAGCATCGCACAGTGCACGTATTTTGGCCTCATTGGCGGGCGCCGCATTGAAGCCGTCCCGGCGGTGGATCAGGACAACACTCTGCGCCTTGTTTGGGTTTCCGTCCTGATTGCCCGCACAAAAGCGCAGGGCCCAATCCAGTGCGGAGTCACCACCACCCACGATGACCAGGTTTTTTCCGGCAAAGTCAGCAGGGTTCATTACGCGATACGACAGTTGGCTGCCTTCAAATCGGCGCAGACCTTCAACCTTGAGCGTGCGAGGCTGGAAGGCCCCTACGCCAGCGGCTATGAATATGGTTTTTGTCAGCAATCGGGTACCCAGACTGGTTTCAACCAGAAAGCGGCCATCATCCTGTTTTTGTACGAGGGAGACTTCCTGCCCGTAATGAAAGGTCGCTCCAAAGGGGGCAATTTGTTGTAGCAGGCGGTCAATTAGCTCCCGTCCGGTGCAGACTGGCACTGCAGGAATGTCATAAATGGGCTTGTCCGGGTACAACTCCACACACTGGCCACCAGGGTAGGGCAGTGAGTCGATAACATGAGCCTTGATTTCCAGCAGGCCCAGCTCAAACACCTGGAACAGGCCCACAGGGCCTGCGCCTATGATGACGGCGTCGGTCTCAATCACACCGCGTAGCGTTAACGGATCAAGTACTGTAATTTACCTTCCTTGTCCTTCCACTCCTCAGCCTCTGGCAACTCGCCTTTACGTTTGGTAATGCTCTTCCAGCCGGGTAGCTTGGCCAACTCGGCGTTGAGCTTGGTCATGTGGCGCTGATCAGCAGGCACGTCTTCTTCGGCGTAAATGGCGTTGACCGGGCACTCGGGGATGCAGACGGCACAGTCAATGCACTCATCCGGATCAATGGTCAAAAAGTTGGGGCCTTCCCGGAAACAGTCAACGGGGCAGACGTCGACGCAATCGGTGTACTTGCACTTGATGCAAGCTTCTGTGACGGTATGGGTCATTTTGTTTTCTTGGACGGGGTATTACAACCCCCCGATTTTATTGGCAATTGTTGACGCCACCTGCGATCGGGTTATGACAGGAGGGGCATTACAGTGACATTGCTTGCTCCAAGTCAACTTTGAGACGTATCTCTCACATGGACTGCGCCAGCATGTCCCGGTAGTCCTGCGCTGTGGCCAGTCGCGGCCCCGTCTTGTGGCAATGGTCGGCCAGCGCGCCGGCGATGATGGCGTCGAACTGCGATTCCTGTACGCCCATTGTGGCCAGTCCGGTGGGCAGTCCCAGGCGGGCATTCATGGCTTTGATCGCCGGCCCGATGTCATTGGCAGATGCGAGACCCATGGCATACGCCATGCGTTGCAGGCGTTTGTCCTTGACCATGGATTCGGCGTTGGCGTTGAAGGCAATCACGGCAGGCAGAAACATGGCGTTGAGCGTGCCGTGGTGCAAACGCGGGTCCACACCGCCCAAGCTGTGGCTAAGCGAATGCACACAGCCCAGACCCTTTTGGAAAGCCATAGCACCCTGCATGGAGGCACTCATCATGTTCAGACGCGCCTCGCGGTCGCTGCCATTCTGGGTGGCGCGGGCAATGCTGGCCCAACCGCGTTCCAGCCCGTCGAGGGCAATGCCGTCGGCCGGTGGGTTAAAGGCAGGAGCCATGAAAGTTTCCATACAGTGGGCTATGGCGTCCATGCCGGTGGCGGCGGTCAGCGTGGGCGGCAAGCCCAGAGTCAGTTCTGGGTCACAGATGGCGGTCTTGGGCACGATGTGCCAGGAGTGAAAGCCCAGCTTGCGGTGGTCATCCACAATAACGATGGCGCCCCGCGCGACCTCACTACCAGTGCCGCTGGTGGTGGGTACCGCAATGAGTGGAGCCACGCGATCAGTGATGCGGGGCGAGCCACCCTCGATCGTGGCGTAGTGGGTTAGCGGTCCTTCGTGGGTGGCGGCAATGGCCACACCCTTGGCACAATCGATGGCCGAGCCTCCGCCCACGGCAATCAGGCCGTCGCACTGGTTGGCGTGGTACACCGCAACAGCGGCGCGCACGGCTGCTTCTGTCGGGTTGGATGGTGTCTGATCAAAAATGGCTACCGGCAAACCGGCCAGGGCGTCCAGTGCCTTTTGCAGCACACCCGCAGCCTTGACGCCAGGGTCCGACACGATCAAAGGGCGGGTGATGCCCACCCGGTCACACTCTTGCTTGAGCAGGCGCACCGCACCGAATTCGAACTGAACCTGTGTCACGTAGTAGATAAATGCCATGGTGTTCTGCGGTGTAGGATTAAAAATTGCACTGTATCAAGAATTGCCGCAACGATGAGTCTCCACCGTAACCCGAAAGCCCTGTTGACGCCAGCTATGCACAGCGTCCTGGAGCGCATGACCCGTGCGGGTCTCATGCCTTTGCACGCGTTGACATCTGAGCAGGCTCGCACGGCCTACAACGCAGGGGCAGGCGTGTTGGAGCTGCCGGTGCGGCCAATGGCTCGTGTGGAAGACTTTCACGTTACCACCCGTGACGGCTATGCGCTGCCTGTGCGGCTGGTGGCACCTAGCAAGGAGGTTTTGCCAGTGCTGGTGTATTTCCATGGCGGGGGTTTCACCATTGGCAACATCGAAACCCACGATGGCCTGTGCCGCCAACTCGCCCACTACGCCCATTGCGCAGTTCTATCAGTGGACTACCGCTTGGCGCCGGAACACAAATTTCCTACGGCGGTTGAGGATGCCTGGGACGCCGTGCAATGGGTTGTGCACCACGGCACCGAGCGTGGGCTCAATGTCTGCCAGATAGCGGTGGGTGGCGACAGTGCAGGGGGAACCCTGTCGGCAGTTTGCGCCATCCTGGCGCGGGACGCGGGCGTGTCAGTGGCACTGCAGCTTCTGTTTTACCCTGGCACTATGGCACGCCAAAACACCGATTCGCACCGCAGGTTTGCTCATGGTTTTGTGCTGGAAGAGGCGCACATCACCTATTTTTTTAATCACTACATCCGCACCCCAGCCGACCGCGACGACTGGCGGTTTGCGCCGCTGGACGGGCATGACGAAACGGGTTATCCGGTTGATCTGTCGGGCGTAGCACCAGCCTGGCTGGGCCTGGCGGAATGTGATCCCCTGGTGGACGAAGGTGTGCAGTACGCCGATCGCCTGCGTATGGCTGGCGTGCCGGTGGATCTGGAAATCTATAAGGGCGTGGTGCACGAATTTATCAAGATGGGCCGCGCAATACCCGAGGCCGCCCTGTGCCACGCCGACGCGGCGCGCGCACTGAAGCACGCATTCAAGGAGACCGAACGATGACAACACCCCAACGATCCAACTTTCGATGCTGGCACCGCTTACGGGTGCGTTGGGCTGAGGTGGACATGCAGAAGATCGTATTCAACGCCCATTACCTGATGTACATCGACACTGCCATGTCCGACTACTGGCGCGCACTGGCATTGCCTTACGAGTTGGCGATGCAGCAGTTGGGTGGGGACGTTTTTGTCAAAAAAGCGGTAATGGAGTATCACGCATCTGCCCGCTACGACGACCAACTAGATGTTGGGCTGCGCTGCGCGCGCATCGGCACATCGTCCATCGTGTTTGAAGCGGCTATTTTTCTGGGCGATAGGTTGGTGGTTTCGGCCGAACTGGTTTATGTGTATGCAGACCCGACGACGCAAACCTCACAACCGGTGCCGTCCGCTTTGCGTGCCATTTTTGAAGGCTTTGAGGCAGGTCAGCCGGTAGCAACCGTTGCCGTTGGCGATTGGGAGTCATTAGGCGACAACGCATCAGCATTGCGCACTGAAGTGTTTGTGCAAGAGCAAGGGATCGCTGCGCACATGGTGTGGGATGACGCGGACGCTGAAGCAGTACATGCCGTAACCCATAACCGACTCCACCAGCCGGTGGCAACGGGGCGCCTGGTACAGCATGCGCCGGGTGTTGCACGCATTGGCCGTATGGCGGTGAGCCGTGGCCTGCGCGGTTCGCAACTAGGGCGGTTGGTGCTGTTGGCCCTCATGGAAACGGCGCGCCAACGGGGCGATGCCGAAGTAATGCTGCACGCACAGTGCAGCGCTGAAGGGTTCTATCGCCGCCTGGGCTTTACCGCGCGTGGGCTGGTGTTTGAAGAGGCAGGGGTGCGGCACATTGAGATGGTGCTACCGCTGATATCAAAAGAGGCGGAGTGATTTGCTAACAAAATGTTCAACGGTATCGCCTGTATTTAGACCTCAGAAAGAAGTTCGTAAGGCAAAGGCAACAGTTTCAAAGTTGGGCCGTTAGCGGCGCCCAGGTGTAGGCTGCCGTTGTCTACTGCGGACAGTTGGGCGGAGATGATGGCATCAAAACCACCTTTGGGGGCTGCTGCGGCCTGGACCACCGTGGCAACGGGTTGATCGGGATCAGTGGCCGAAAAAACTTCGCTTCCGGCAACCATAGCCGTTTCGGCATGCACCACAAAGGCGCGGCGTTTGAGCGTGCCACGAAACTGGCTGCGCGCCACAACTTCCTGACCGGGATAACAACCCTTTTTGAAATTCACACCGCCAACCGACTCGTAATTGAGCATTTGGGGAACAAAGGCTTCCACCACCGGTGTAGTAATGGTGGCCACCCCGCTGCGGACCTCGCCCCACATCCAGAGATCCAGCGCCAAGGGTATGCCATCAGGCGCTGGGTCAGCTGACGGTGCAATCCAGAGTTGGCGTGGGGTACCTTCTGCTGGGTACAACTGTACCAGGGAGCATGCATCAAAATCGGCCTTAACCCACGCCGGCATTTCGCGAGTAGCTATCGATTTTGTAGCATTTCCCACCAGGCCAAAGAGTGCGAATTCATGGGAGGCATCGCTTAGCCGCGCCTTGGCGCGCAGCACAAACATCGATAGGCGCTTCAAAGTTGCGCCAAGGATGTCCTTGCTGCATACCAACAGGACGTCACCATTGAGCCTTTTCAACCCGATAAAGCTAGCCTGCATGCGTCCTTTGGCGGTGCAAAAGGCGGCCAGGCGCGCACTGTGCAGGTCCAATAAGGAAAAATCCTGGGTGAGTTGCCCATGGATAAACTTGGCCGCGTCTTCGCCTTCGACCTTGATGATGCCCAGGTGGGTGAGTGCTGCCACTCCGTTCAATATTGTGGTGTTCATGCGGTGAATTATCATTCCTTCCAAGATTTCACAAGGCTGGTAAGGCTGTGCGTTTATTTCTTTATGTCGTTCTGGTCGTGGCCCTGCTGTTGGGGGGGGGCTCCTATGTCTGGGTGAACCAGCCGTTTGCCTTGTCTTCGGCCACCGTGGACCTATCCATTGAGCCAGGCACCAATGGGCGGGACGCTGCTGCTGCGGTGGTGGATGCAGGTGTTCCGGTGAACGCAACACTACTGTACCTCTGGTTTCGACTCTCTGGGCAGTCCCGCCAGATTCGGGCGGGTAGCTATGAACTAGATCGTGAAACCACGCCGCGCAGCCTGTTGCAGAAGTTGGTGCGGGGCGAGGAAGCATTGCGCAGCGTAACCCTGGTGGAGGGGTGGAATTTCCGCCAGGTGCGTGAAGCCCTGGCGAAAGCCGAGCAACTCAAACCGGATTCCCAACTACTGGCGCCCGAGGCCATCATGAGCCAACTCGGCAAGCCCGGTGTGCCAGCCGAGGGGCACTTTTTTCCAGATACCTACACCTACAGCAAGGGCTCCAGTGATATGGCTGTTCTTAAGCGTGCACTGCACGTCATGGACAAGCGTTTGGCTGCGGCATGGGCGCTGCGCACGCCCCAATCACCCATCAAAACGCCGGAAGATGCCTTGATACTGGCCAGCATTGTGGAAAAGGAAACGGGATCACCCAAAGACAGGCCCAGTATTGCGGCAGTATTTTGCAACCGGCTCCAAATCGGCATGCGCTTGCAGACAGACCCCACCGTAATTTACGGGCTGGGTGCGTCTTTTGATGGCGACTTGCGTAAGCGCGATCTGCTAACTGACACCCCTTGGAACACGTATACCCGAGTCGGCCTGCCGCCCACGCCGATTGCCATGCCGGGAAAAGCGTCTTTGCTGGCTGCCGTCCAGCCGGCACCGATCAAGGCCCTGTATTTTGTGGCCCGAGGAAATGGCAGCAGCCAGTTCAGCAATTCGTTGGACGAGCACAATAGGGCTGTCAACAAATACCAGCGCGGACAATAGGCATCAATGACTTCGGCAATGAGCGGGATTTTTATCAGTTTTGAGGGTATCGATGGTGCCGGCAAATCCACCCATGTGGAGCGACTGGCCCAGGCTTTTCTGCAGCAAGGAAAGGTCGTCACTCGGACCCGCGAGCCAGGAGGCACGCCGTTGGCCGAACAATTGCGGCAATTGATCTTGAATGCGCCTATGGACGCCATGACCGAAGCCCTCCTGGTTTTCGCCGCGCGGCACGACCACCTGCAGCAGGTCATCCTGCCGGCACTCAAACGGAGCGATGTGGTGTTGTGTGACCGCTTTACCGATGCCACCTTTGCCTACCAAGGCGAAGGGCGGGGCTTTGATTGGCAGATTTTGTCTATGCTGGAAAGCTGGGTGCAGGGTAGGGTGGGTGACGGTAGCGGCGCCCGAACCTTGATTCAACCCCACCTGACCATCTGGTTTGACCTGCCCGCCAACATTGCGGCACAGCGGCTAACCGGCGCACGCGTGCCGGACAAATTTGAGTCCCAGCCCGTTGCATTCTTTGAAAAGGTTGCTGCCGGCTACGCCAGACGCCAGATGGCTGATCCGACCCGCTTTGCTCGCATCAATGCCGACCAGACACCCGAAGCCGTTTGGCGCGACGTGGAACTGTCGGTGCGCGACCATGGGTTGCTGCCATGTTGAATGACACCACCGTGCTGGAGGTTGCACCCTGGATACGCAGCCAGGCGCGCCAACTGCTTGCCCAACGTGGTCACGCTTGGCTGGTGCAAGGTCCCTCGGGCCTTGGGCAATACGATCTGGCCATGGCGCTAGCACGGGCTTGGCTTTGTGAGCAGCCCACTGAGGCCGGTGCCTGTGCCGCATGCAGCAGCTGCCATGCAATAGATGTGCGTACGCATGCCGACTTATGCGTGTTGATGCCTGAGGACATCTTGATGGAGCGTGGCTGGCCATTGGGCGAAAGAGCGCAGTCTGAGATTGACGACAAGAAGCGCAAACCCAGCAAGGAAATCCGGGTGGACGCTATGCGCGAAGCAGTCGAATTTGCGCAGCGCACCAGTGCGCGCGGGCGAGGCAAAGTGGTGTTGGTGTATCCGGCAGAACAGATGAACACCATCACCGCCAACACACTGCTCAAGACACTGGAAGAGCCACCGGGCGATGTGAAATTTGTGCTTGCCAGTGAATCAGCGCATCAGTTGTTGCCCACCATTCGCAGCCGCTGTTTGGGTCATTCCATGCTCTGGCCAGACCGACAGGCCAGTTTGGATTGGTTGAAAACCAAAGGTTGTGATTCTGAGCAAACGCAGCTATTACTGCAGGCCATGGGCGGGCGCCCTGATGACGCTTTGGCATTCAATGGTTCGGGTCGTGACCCCAGTGTGTGGCGCGCATTGCCCAGTGCGGTAGGCGAAGGCAACCTGGGGTTTTTTAAGGATTGGACGATTCCACAGACTGTGGATGCTCTTCACAAGCTGTGCCACGACATGATTGTTAGCAGGGTAGGAGCACAGCCTCGCTTTTTTGAAGCCCCATTACCCAAATCGATGGCGTCTATTAGTACATTGACTGAGTGGAATCGGGCATTGTCCCGTACCATCCGCACCATGGAACATCCATTTAACGTCGGTCTCATGCAAGAAGCACTTGTGGGCCAGGCCAAAACGGTTCTAAACTCAGACCATTGAGCACGAAACATGTCCACCACGCCCACCGCATCCCCAACCCGGCCTAGCGTCATCCAGCTATCCATCAAGGAAAAGGCTGCGCTGTACGCTGCCTATATCCCTATTTTTACTGAGGGAGGCGTGTTTATTCCAACCGCGCGTGAATATGCGTTGGGAGACGACGTGTATGTTCTGTTATCCCTGCCAGAGGACATGCAACGATATCCGGTTGCTGGCAAGGTCGCCTGGATTACGCCCGCCAAGGCGGCTGGTGGGCGCACGCAGGGTGTGGGCATTGTTTTCCCCAAAGATGAGAAATCCCGCGCGCTCAAGCTCAAAATTGAAGAAATCCTCGGTGCCCACATGGCGTCTGAGCGGCCGACGCAAACCATCTGAGTATTGCCGGTGTCTGCGCGGTCACTGCGCCGACGACGGGCGCAAACCATGTTTACCGATTCCCATTGCCATCTAACCTTTCCGGACCTGATCGCTTCGCTACCACAGATTCGCCAGGCCATGGCCGATGCCCATGTGGACGGCGCCTTGTGTATTTGCACGACATTAGAAGAGTTTCCGCAGGTCCATCAACTGGCACTGCAGTACGATAATTTTTGGGCTAGCGTGGGGGTGCATCCTGACAATGAAGGTGTCACCGAACCAACTGTAGACGCATTGGTTCAACTGGGCAGCCTGCCGCGGGTGGTTGCAATCGGTGAAACGGGACTGGATTACTACCGGTTAGGCGAACGCTCCCTCGCGGACATGCATTGGCAGCGCGAGCGTTTTCGTACCCATATTCTGGCTGCCCAAGCTTTGAAAAAACCCCTTGTAATTCATACCCGCAGTGCATCCGACGACACTTTGGGCATTTTGAGGGAAGGGGGCGAAACAGGCTCAGACGGTTCAGCAGGTGGTGTCTTTCACTGTTTTACCGAAAGCAAGGAAGTAGCCCGCCAGGCCTTGGACATGGGTTTCTATATTTCATTTTCAGGAATCCTGACCTTCAAGACAGCACAGGACCTGCGTGATGTAGCCACCTGGGTGCCCATGGATCGTCTATTGATAGAAACTGACAGCCCCTATCTGGCGCCCGTGCCCTTTCGAGGTAAAACCAATACGCCGGCCTTTGTGCCTTATGTAGCGCAACAGCTTGCGTCTCTGCGCAATTGCAGCATCGAAACCATTGGGGAGACCACGAGCCGCAATTTTAATCAGCTATTTCGTGGTGTTTATTCATGAGAAATAGGATTAAATATATTGTTTATCTAATTGTTTTAATTGGATTTTCTCTATCTCATGCTGGTTCATACGAGGATTTTTTTACTGCTATTCAGCATGATGATGCCGATGCCGTACAGACGCTGTTGGCCCGTGGCTTTGATCCGAACACCGTCAGCCCCAAGGGTGATTACCCCTTGATTCTGGCAGTACGTCAGTCGTCTTTTAAGGTAATCGATACGCTGCTGCACAATCACGCAACAAAGGCTGAGGTAAGAACAATCAGCGACGAAAGCCCCCTGATGTTGGCGGCTTTAAAAGGCTACCTGGCCGTTTGCGTAACCCTAATTGCACACGATGCCGACGTCAACAAACCCGGCTGGGCTCCGCTGCATTACGCCGCCACTGGTGGTCATCTGGATGTGATGCAATTGTTGTTGGAGAAAAATGCCTACATCGATGCAGCCTCACCCAATGGCAGTACACCTTTAATGATGGCAGCTATGTATGGCACAACGGATGCAGTCAAGCTATTGCTGGAATCAGGAGCAGATCCAAGCCTTAAAAATGCGCAGACGCTGACTGCCATTGACTTCGCTCGCCAGGTACAAAACGACAACGCCGTAGCTCTGATTGCGGCAGCAATCAGAGCGCGCTCGCCTAAGGGAAGTTGGTAGGTCCTGGAAACGTTCGCTAATCAGGGCGCGGTGTTGGAGCTATTTGTGCACCGCATACTTTGTAGCCATGCGTTAGTTGTAATTCATACGATGTATATTATGTTAAGTAATTTATAAAAATGAGCACCCAATCTATTTCATAAACATGCCCTAGCCTATAGGATAGAAAACGAGACGGTCGGAACGCTTGCGTCAGCAAAGGACGCACCCAACGCTAATTCACCTTTTCCGTGCAGCACGCACTCTTCTCGGCGCAGTAGGACATCTGAACCGGTCGTACCCTGAAAACGGATCCAGCTTCCATAACTACTGGCATCTACAAACACCACGCTACCATTTCGCCACTCTAGTCGGGCATGAATACGCGACACACGAGGGTCGTTGACCACAAAGTCTGCATCACGTACGCGCCCCAACTGAATAGGTAGCTCAAACGACTTGAATCGTTTGATATTTCCCATCCATACCAGTTCCACCTCGCGACCTAGAGCATCCCGTTCATCGGAGGCATGGGCAGGGCCCAGTTCACCTTGCATAGTCATGAAATCGGAGGCTAGATCCTCGTGCCATTCGATTTGGTAGACGGTACACGGCTCGGCTCGACCCCGAATGTTGATCGGGCCCAACACCCGCAGTGTCGTTCCAGTACTTTCGTCAACCGTGTTCACTGCGGCTGCGTTGGCCCAAATTTGGTATGGGCCGCAAAGGTCACACAATCGGGCCGCCACGTTGACAGCGTCCCCATAGCAATCGCCGGCTACGATCTCGACTTCCCCGCTGGCGACACCAATGCGCATGGGCATACGCAGATTGGCCGGAACACGCATGATGCGGTTGGAATGATCGCGTTGAATTGCCACGACGGCATCCACAGCACTTTGCGAGTCTGGAAACATGACCAAAACACCGTCTCCCAGGGTCTTAACCAAGCGCCCGCCCGCCTGAACGCATTGCTGTCCAACCCATGTCGTTATTTGGGTGACTGTCTCCGTTGCCAGAGCATTGCCTAAAGCCTCAAACACCGCTGTGCTGCCATGCAAATCTGTAAATACAACGGTGGTTTGAACGCCCATTCCCGATAGTTCCGATTCATGTCCAAGCTAGGAGTTTAGGGCATTGATAGGGTCTTGAGAACCTAGCATCCATCGAATTGCACGGTAGTTTGAAACACTCCAACCCCATAACAAGGCTGTACCTCGTTTACACGTATTACATAACGTTACTGACGTAAGTACATGAAACTACGTTGGTTTTGGCGCAATATTAGCACTTACACCTATTGGCTTTTTCAGCTACTATTTGTTAACCTTCAACTACTTCATTGCACACACAAAAAATGAGTTGGATTCCGTCTACCCTGGTAACAGGCTTGCAAAATCTCTTCACTGGCTTTGATAACGCGCAGGTCGCCCGCGCGGAAACCGCGCTGGAAGACATCCGCGAAGCCATGCTGAATGGATTGGGCGTTTCCAGTGAAGTTACTGCATCCAAATTGGAACTACGTATCACGTACGCGGCTGATCTTCAGGATCTGTGGTACCTGCGGGGCGACATGATGGCCGCCATCGCCGGTGTGGATGGCGAGGCGTTGGCGCGACAAAAAGTAGATCAGATCAGCGACATGTTCAAGGGGCTCTTGCCGCGGGCGCTCACCTCGCGCCCTAGCTCACTAGGCGACTGACCTTTCAGTCAATGAAAGGGGTTGTGACCCCAGAACAACAGGGCATCACGTCCCTCAGTCACTAAGTCAGCCTTAGAGCCTACCGGGAGCAATATTTTTGTGGCGACATGCCCATATGGCAAATTGGTCAGAATGGGCGTCTTGATCTGGGTGCGCAACCACTGGATCACAGTTTGTAACTTGAATCCCTTGTCGTGGGGTGTTAACTTGAATTCCGTGAATTGCCCTAGCACGATGGCTTTTTGCCGGGCCAGTACACCGGCATGCAATAGCTGAGTCAAAAGTCGCTCGATGCGGTAAGGGTGTTCGCCCACGTCTTCCAAAAACAGAATGCCGCCCTTGATTTGAGGGAAGTAATCCGTGCCAAGCAGTGAAGCGACCATCGTGAGATTGCCGCCCCAGATAGTGGCGTTGTTGACGCGCACCGTATCGGACAAATTGACTTCGCGATGCTGGCGCCAGCCGCTCCCCTCCCCCTGCCCTAACAACATATCATTGAAGCAATCTTCCATAATGTCGTCGGGAACGCGATGCTCATCCGTTGCGCCGGACGTATCAGTCGGACCTCCTACGCCAAAACCTTCGCATAGCGCTGGTCCCGCCCACGTAACACTACCGGTCCTTTGCAAGAGTGCCATCTGCAATGCGGTGAAGTCACTGATACCAACAAAGCTGGTGCCGCCCTCAATAGCCTTGGCCAATGCCTTGTAGCGAATGCCACCCAGAATACGGGTCAGGCCGTACCCGCCGCGGGCAATCAATGCTACGTCGGCGCCACTGGCCGCAGCGCGATGGATAGCGGCCAACCGGGTGCAGTCATCTCCCGCGAATCGCATATGGCTGGTCAACGCATCAGTGTCAATTTCTACTTCATGGCCGAGTGACTGAAGATAGCGAACCCCTCGTCTAAATGCCGCTTTGTCGCGAACCGCCCCTGATGGGGAATAGATATAGATGTGTTTTTTCACCCGGGCATTATCCGCCACGGTTGCTCAGACTGCCTGGGTGCGGTTCTCAATCCATTCGACCAACTGTTGTGACGCCATAGGTTTGGCATATAGATAGCCTTGCCCTTCGTGGCATCCCATACTCAGCAGGGTTTGGGCCTGACTCTCTTCCTCAATTCCTTCGGCAATCACGGCCAGATTGAGTTTGCGGCCCAATTCAATCACCATGGACGCTATGTGCCCGCCCGGCACCGCGTTTTTCAGTTCACTGACAAAGGCACGATCAATTTTTAGTCGATCAATGGGAAGCTGGCGCAGGTGGCTAAGTGATGAATAACCGGTGCCAAAATCGTCAATGGCGACGGAAATTTCCATCTTGCGAACCTTATGCAGAGTTTCCAACATGAAATCCGGGTCCTCCATGGCAACTGATTCGGTAATTTCCAGCTCCAGGCATTTTGGATTGATACCCGTATCGATAACAGCAGAACGCAATTTTTCCAAAAACGCAGGGTGACGAAACTGGATTTGCGAGACATTGACCGACATGCGCAAATTCGGCAAACCCAAGGCTTGCAGGCGTACCAGTTCATGGCAAGCGACCCGCAACACCCAATCCCCAATAGCGACGATCATGCCTGAGGCTTCAGACAACGGTATAAAACGGTCAGGGGACACAAATGTGCCATCCTCATTGCGCCAGCGGATCAATGCTTCCACTCCCAGCAGTTGGCCGTTGATCAGGTTAACCTGCGGCTGATACACCACGAAGAGACGTTCACTTTCTACCGCATGTCGCAGAGCCTGTAACAATCGAACACGTTCGCGAATGTCGGCGCCCATTTCGGCGGAAAACATAACAAAGCTACCCCTGCGGCTTTTCTTTGCGAGTTTGAGTGCGATGTTGGCGTCTTTCAGCGCGTCCCGTCCGGCAATGCCGATACCCAAAAACTGGGTTAACCCCATGGTCGCGGTGACCACCATAGAGTCTTCATTCACTTTGAAGGGTGAACGGAACATACCCAGAACAGTCAGAGGATCCACCGCTGTGTTGGATCCCATCAGGCCAAAGGTGTCCCCTCCCAAGCGGGCCAGCACTACGTCAGGACCCAACTCCAACTTGAGCCGATCAGCTACGGCCTGCAACAGGCGGTCGCCCTGCTGATGACCCAGTGCGTCGTTGATTTCAGAAAAATCGTCAATGTCCAGAATACCAATGACATCTGACGGGTATTGGCCCGAGGCCAGTCTTTCGTCACTGAGATCAATAAATTTGTTGCGGTTGGGTAGGTTGCACAGTCGGTCATAAAACGCCAATTGATCGAGCTTACAGATCTGTTCGTAGGCCCGAACGGCTGCCGTTACCGCCGCGTACAACTTGGTGCGAGTCAGCTCAGACTTGGTTTTGTAATCGTTGATATCGAAATCATGGATGGTTTCGATTTCGGGTGCATAGCCTGGTTGACCTGTTCGCAGGATGATGCGCAACTCAGTCAATCGAAGGTCTTGCCGAATGGTTTTGACAAGGGCCAGGCCGGCATCCTCACGTTCCATGACGACGTCCAACAGGACTACGGCTACGTCTTGCTCGGTTCGCAATTGTTGGGTGGCCTCGGCGGCCGAATAGGCGTGCAGGAATTGGAGTGGGCGACCCAGTATCTTGACGCCGGCAAGGGCAAACGTCGTTGCGCGGTGGACGTCGGGCTCGTCGTCAATGATCATCAAGCGCCAGACCAATCCTGCAGAGACGCTTGCATCGCACTCGTCTTCCAGGAAATGCAGCGTATCAGTATCGGTATGCATTCAATCTACAAGTCATTGTCTTTGCAAACATTGTGCACCACCAAAATGGAAAATGTTTACAAATTTCCAAAACATTAAAAACCAATTCACAGTGCCTACGACAGTCCCTAGGGATAACCCTTTAAGTCGACGGAGCGGGCACTTAAAAATACGCGATCGCAGCACGGGCAACGGACTCACCCTGCTCTTGTACAAAATGTCCTGCATGCTGAAGGTAAATGGGCTCTGAACACCCTGCAAACGTGTGGCGCAGTGTCTCCATAACCGACGACCCCAAAACCGGATCTTGCATACCTATTGCCATGAGGGTTTTGCCCTGCCATTGGGTTTGCCAAAAGGTACGTGCCTGTCGGGAAATTGCCGCACCGTCCGAGTCAATTTGTTCAGGCACCATGGCCGGAAATACCCGGGTTGCGGCTCTGTAGCCGCTGTCTGGAAACGGCGCGGCGTAGGCTGCGCACTGCTGCGCGCTCAGGTGCGGGTTGCCCCTGGCAAACAGGCGTGCGATGTCGAAATTGGGGCTCTTGGTGCACATGTCGCGCCACGCTAGAAAGCCAGGAGACAAGGCCACATCACCTGTACCCAGGGTAGTGTTCATGACGAGTAAACCGGTATAACGTTCGGGCTCTGCCATGGGCAAGGTTAGTCCCAGCAAACCACCCCAGTCCTGCACCACCAAAACCATCCGACGCAGATCCAGGGCCTGAATCAGTTCAAGCAACGTCTGTCGGTGGAAGCTGAAGCTGTGCGCGGCGTCCTTCTTGGGCTTGTCACTTCTCCCAAAGCCAATGAGATCGGGGGCAACCACACGGCAACCGGCTTGCAGGAAGACCGGAATCATCCTGCGGTAAAGGTAGCTCCAGGCGGGGTTACCGTGCAGGCACAGATAAGTGTGCGAAGCATCCTGTGGCCCCTCATCCAGGTAGTGCATGCGCAAACCTGCCAACGTCGGCAAGTTACTGACATAGTGTGGCTGCCAAGGGTAGTCAGGCAAATCACTAAATCGACTTTCGGGCGTGCGCAAGGCGTCGTCCCGCAGCGGGTGTTGTGCCTGCTTCTGTTGCGCTTGTTGCAATCGTCTGTTCTGAAAAAATGCCTGTAACAAGGCTGCGCACTCGTGCGCCAGCACTCCACCCTGCACTTGGGTCTGGTGATTGAGTCGAGGTTCTGCAAAGAGGTTTATGACAGATCCAGCCACTCCCGTCTTGGGGTCTGTCGCACCAAAAACCACGCGGTCGAGACGTGCATGCAGAATGGCACCACTGCACATGGCACACGGTTCCAGCGTGACGTACAGCGTGCAGCCGTCCAAACGGTAGTTGCCCAACGCCCGCGCGGCGGCCCGTAGTGCCTGCATTTCGGCGTGCGCCGTGGGATCGTTCCCGCCAATGGGTGCATTGCATCCGGTGGCGATGATCTGGCCATCCCTCACCACCACTGCCCCGACAGGGATCTCGCCTTGCGATGCGGCTGCGTGGGCCTGCTCTAACGCACGCTGCATGAAAAAATCGTCGTTCATAGTGCTATCGAAACAATAGCTTATTACGTATATTCCACGAGGGCTAGAGCACGATTTTATGTAGAGTTATTTATCTTCAGGCATCGGTCGGGCCTGCTGCATGGTGCTTTCCACCGATTGCTTGATCTGATTCTGGATTTGCTGGCTTTGTTGCTGGGGCGTTGCTCCGGCCGGGGCACTTGCCAAGCCGGCTGGAACGGCGGTGGTCAGTGCACTCATCTGTTTTTTGACCAATACAGAAACAATGGCCAGTGCGATCAGCAGGCCCACTACTCCAAAAACAGCGCGCATGTCAGTTCTCCGGTTGGTTATATGCGGGTATGGTGGCAGGGCTGGTTCTATCGCGGATAGCGATCGACACCAGTCCGGCAACGAGCAATGGTGACAGCATGGCATGCACAAAGCCCACGGCAACGGGGCGGCCATGTACCCATAGGGCCACCATGCCCAGCATGATCTGGAGTGACAGTATTGCGGTCATAGCGGCGACCAACGTGTGCAGAGGTGCATGTTTGCGACGGTCCCAAAGTATGGAGCCCAACAGCAAAGTGGTCAGCAAGGCTGATCCAGTGTGGACAAAGACGACCCAATGGATGCCACGCATTTCCAGAGCACTGGCAGTGGCGCCCAGTGCGACGTGCACCGCCAAAATGACCAAGGTGACTCGAAGCAAGCGATGGGGTTCGGTTGGATGGGGCGTGGCGCCACTCGACAAAGCTTCACGCAGCCACCAGCAAGCACCGAGCAGCACAGTGCCGCCGACTACGTTGGTGACAGTTACCAAGGTATAGCGGTAGCCGGGAGTCAACGGACCGATGACAGCAAGCACTACAGTAACAAGCACCAGCCAGACGACGGGCTTAACCGTTTGGGGCGCCACACGGCGTTGCATCCAGCACAAAACAGTCGCCAATAACGCCAGAAGTCCCACGCCTGACGCTGTTAACCGATGCACCATGCGCACGGCATTTTCCGTTGCGGTGGGTAGTGTAGAGTGCACCGTACCGTCATCGGTCATGTGGGTCGTAAGCCGCAGCAAGATGCTGGCGCCCAAAATGACCAAGGCCAATAGCGCGCCCAGGGAGCCCACAGCCTGTTGAAGTCGCAGGGATAAAATCTTGTCGCGTGGTTCGGTCAGGGCTTGGGACATGGCCTATTGTGACTTGGGCTGGCGCAGCGCGCGCAGCACGATCACGACGAACATGATGCCCCCTACGATTGCAATCAGCCCACCCAAACCCATCAGGCCCATGCCCATAACCTCTTGCGTGGAGCGCAGCACCTGGTCTGCGCCAGCCACCTTGCGTTGCACTCCATATCCGCCCGACCAGACCAGGCCGATGATGTGCATCATCTGACCCGCGCCATAAACGGTTGGCTGCCAGGCAGCCGCTCTGGAGCTGGGCGCTGCATAGCCCAGGCGCGGCAAAAGCAGGTAAACAACCCCCATCATGGCCAGGGTTACACCCACGATGCAGCCGTGGTAGTGCGCAGGAATTTTGACGTTGCTGCCAGAAATCAGGAATCCAATGATGCCGCCGGCAGAAAATAGAACCAACGACGCAATCAGACTGGCGCGCAAAGGGCGTTTGGCGGCCTCCAACGGGCGGGCGGGCCACAAAGACCACAACACAGCCAGCGCAATGGGCGGAATGACCAAACCACCGCCAAACCGCATCAACAATGTTTGCAGCCGGTGGTGTTCGACCGAAGTGACCTCATACGCCAGGTAGGTAATAGGGGTCAGAAAAACACTCAGCAAGGCAATGGCCATGAGCAGTGCGACCACGCGCGGCGATAGTGGCAAGCGCGCGCCAATAGCCGATGCCAGCCAAATCCAGTTCACCAGCATCAACAAGGTGTAGGCGAACTGCAGCACATGTCCGCCGCCCCAGAACACCAGCTCGTAGTAAATACGCGGGTCCAGGGTGCGCGGTAATGCAATCCAAGACCAGGCAAATGCCAAAACCGCCACTGCATTGGCCACCATGGCAGCACTCAGACCAAATCGCAGCGCGCCACCACCCGTGATTCGGGTGCCTACCGGTGCTACCGACAGCATAGAGCGTAGGCACAGCACAGTGATGCCGGCACCAAACAGTACCAGTCCAGTGAGAAAAACGGGACCGTCAAGAACCGGCACATAGTTGGCCATGATGGGTGTAGCGACCTGCACAAAGGGCGCCACGCACATGACCAGAGTTCCCAGCGCGGCCAGACCAAACGCCAACCAGGCCAACCCCTGGAACCGCTGGGTACCACTTAGCGTCCACAGCGCGCCGCCAAAGGCCAAAAACCAAACCAATACGGATAGATCGACGTGCACCACCAGCGCAACGCGGAAAAAATCGGCAATCGGGAACAGGTTTTGTAACTGGGGCGTACGTGACAACACCAGCAAAACAGAAAACAGGCCTGACGCCAAAAGCGCCAATAGGCCCAATCCCAACCAGGCCATAACCAGGGTTCTTCGCGCGTCCTGAGGTATTCCCAAGTCAAAGCCAAAATCAGAGGCAGCGTGCTGGCGTGATGCACCTGTGACGTGCAGTACGCCGGGGATTGGCATGGCAGAGAGTGGGTTGTCAATCATCGTGCGATTCGTGCAGTTGCGCGGGGGAAGCTTGAATTGTCGGCGAATCTTCGGAAGGTGCGATGAGTGTCAAACTGTGTCGCAGTTCGGCGACGGTTCGCAGCAGCATATCCCGCTGGTTGCCGGCCCAGACAACCGCAATGCGGTCGCGCGGTGCGGCGGCGCGCAGGCGTGGTTCGCGTTCGCCCGTCATGCGGTCTTGAACCCAACGGTCTCCCAATCGGAACTCACAGTCGGATTCTCGGCAGCCTGCGATCACGACACCCTCTGCGCCCAGTCGCAAAGCGTACTCAATAAAGGACGGCGGCAGCATGGCGGCGCATTCCAGGGTCAGTACGGCGGTGGACGCATCGGCAAGCGATTGCCAGTCTGCAGTCTGCCCGCAACTGAACAACATGATTTTGGATGTCCCAGTTAGGGCGCCAACTTTCTGTTGAAGCTGCTTGCGCATATCAACCACCGGTTTATGGGGCAGTTCAATGCCGGAGACAATGTCTTCAATACGGCGAAAGGGTGTAGATGAAGGGCAGGAACCTACACAAATGCCACAGGCGGCGCACATGTCGGCTATGACTGATGCCTGCTGCTGATGGTGAAGGCCATCCGTACGCGGCACCATGACAACCGCGCCAAACGGGCAGTCAGCAACACAGCGGGAGCAACCATTGCAATTGGAAAGGTCCACCACAGCAGCCTGGTTGGGTGGCTCTGTAGAGCGTTGTTGTGCTCTTTTTGGAAAAAATGGGAGCGCAGTCAGCAACGCCGTTGTAATCGCGACCAGCCACCATACCCCCACAGCTGACAACCAATCCACCGCCGGGTGCAGCAGCAAGTAGAACCAGTCAAGGTCAATATGCGTCGGCAAACGGCCAGTGTTGGCGGGCCCCATACTTTCGGCTGGTACAAGCAGCGCCAGAATCGTGAACATGGCGATAGTCCCGATAGTCAAGGTTTTTGGTGGCCAGATGCGTACATTGGATACACGTTGAATATGAATCCATACCCCTGCCAACAAGAACAGTGGAAGGCCAATGTGCATGAAGACAACCAGCGAGAAAAATCGATCCGTCAACGAAGTGGCTGTTAGAAAGTTACGAGTCAACAGGTCAGAAAATAGCGGCAGAGCTTGCAGCCATTCAGCTGTTGCATTCACGCTATATAGCGCACGTTCATCCCACAGTAGCCAAAATCCGGTGATACCGGCAATCCACAAAAGCCAGATCAGGGGTATTCCGGTAATCCAGGAGAACCAGCGAATTCCCCGGTAGTGGCCACGCAATCCCTCTCGCAACAAATGCAGGAGGGTGAGGAACATGAACGCATCTGCGGTGTAACGGTGCAGGCCTCGCAACAGCCGGCCCATCAACAGTGGATCTAGCTGTAACCGTCGCCCGGATTCGTAAGCGCCCGCCACGCTGGTGTCGTAGAGCGCAAAGGCAATGATGCCACTAACCACCGAAATAACCAGGCAGAGAAAAGCGAGAGAACCTAGATGGCGCCACGGGTTATGGGCTGGCGCAAAGGCACGGTCAAATGTTCCCGTGAGGTTTTCGTCACCCGTGCGCAGTGTGCGTAGCAGCTCTGACACGGTCAGTTACCTTATTCGTGCGTGAAAACGAAACCGCCCTCACCCGTTAAAAAATCAATGATCAGGACTTGGCCAGGCACGAGGTTCAGGTCAATCTCTCTCGCATAGTGGAAAAGGCGGTCTGGTCCATCGGCGAGACGGGCTTGAAATAGATGGTGTCCTGCTGGAATTTCCAGACGTCGATATACGGTCGCAGCACCGTCCTTGCGCAACCCGGTGGGAGGCGTGGTGATGCGGTACAGAGGTTTGCCATCCATATCCAACTCCACTTGAACCTCGGAGCGCTGGCGCGGGCAGTCCATTTTGGTCCGCATGTTGGGAGGAAGCTTGGCCAACTCTTCGAGCGTGCGCTCTCGACAGGCTTGCACCAATTGGGCGGAATGGCTGAACGAAAGCTTCACTACAGCCGCATCATCGCCGCGCAGGCGGTAAGGCGGCGAAGTGGAGAAATATGCGACAGTTGCAGCAAAAGCACCGTAGGCGAGCACCTGTAGTGCATAACGGACGGGTTTAGGAAATGATGTTTCAGACATGGGTGCCTCCCAGTTTCACCATATCGGCCTGTTGGCCATCGAGAGGCCTTTGCGGAGCGAGGTGGAATGCATCGGAGAAGCAGTCATCTGAGGAAATACCATGTTTGACAAACTCTGGCTGGGCGGCCTGAACCATATTTACTGATCCGCAGGCGTAGACCTGGTGCTTGGACAGATCAGGGTAGTCAGCCAAAATGGCCTGATGGACCAAGCCGGTGCGTCCCGTCCACCCGTCCTCAGGTTCCGGGTTGGACACAACCGGTATGAAAGTAAAGTTGGAGTGTTCTTTCGCCCATTGCTCAGCCAGACTACCCAAATAGAGGTCATGGGGCCGGCGCACACCCCAGTACAAAATCATATGGCGCTTAATTCCGGTATGGAAGGCTGACTCAACCATGCTCTTGACTGGGGCAAACCCCGTTGAGCCGGCAACAAATAATATTGGCTTATCGCTGTCTTCTCGCAGAGTGAAGGTGCCCAATGGGCCTTCGAAAGACAGGTTGTCCCCCACCTTCATTCGCTCGAAAACGTTAGTGGTAAAGCGTCCACCCGGCACCAGGCGAACCTGCAACTCAATTTCCTCTGCTGCGTGGGGCGCCGCTGCAAACGAAAAACTGCGTTTCTCACCGTTGTCAAGAATAATATTAATATATTGACCAGCATGGAACTTCAAGGTGGATCCGTCTGACAGCGACAGACACAGTCGTTTGACGTCAGCAGATAGTGGCTCCAACCGCGTGACCCTTGCCACGTGCTTGTGAATAGGAAGTCGTTTGACATCGGTTGCTGGAACATAGGCAATTTCGATGTTACCCAATGGTTCGGCGCAGCATAGCAGTGTCTTTCCAGCTGCACGCTCCGCACTGGTCAGGACAGCCTCCTGGAATGGGCCCAGTTTCACACTGCCATGCAATATGTCTGCCTTGCAAACACCACAACCACCATTGCGGCAATCAAAGGGCATGGGCAGCCCTGCGCGCAAACCCGCATCCAGTAGCGTCTCCCCGGCACGGCCTTCAATGATTTGCTCATCAGGGTGTACGGCCATTTCCCATTTGGATAGCTGGCTACGACGCAATGGCGGCAACCATGGCAGCAACACCAGGAAGCAGCTGAAGCCCACTGTTAAAGCCCAAGTTTGCGTTGGGCCCCAGCTTTCAATAAGCGGATAGGCCATCAAATAAAACCAATCAAAATGGACAGATTCAGGCAACGTGGCCATATCCACCGGTCCCTGGCTGATGGCCGGTTTAATCAGCGACAAGATTACCAGCATGCCCAACAATGAATACATCAATGGACGTGGAGGGTTGGTTTTGGCACCGGGAACGCGTTGTGTATGGACCCACAAAACCGCCAGCACGGCCAATGGCAAGCCAATGTGCAGAAATGCCAAAAGCGAAAATAGTCGATCGCTAACGTTGGCGTTGGTAATGAAATTGCGCGCCATAACACCGCCAATTACTGGCAATGCATCAAACCATTCGGTGGTGGCGGTAACCACAAATTGCGCCAACCGGTCCCATGGCAACATGTAGCCATTGACGCCAGCAGCATAAGTGAGCCAGAGCAAAACCACGCCTGACACCCACGAAAACCAGCGAAATCCGCGATGGCGATCAAAAATAAAGTGCCGAACCATGTGCAGCAACATGGTGATCACCAAGCCATCAGACGCGTAGCGGTGAACGCTGCGAATCACCCCCCCCGCATACCACTGACCGTGTGTCAGCGCTTCAACTGAGCCATATGCTACTGCGACTCCCGTCTCGAAAAATGCATATAAATAGAGACCGGTTCCAATCACAACCCACAACAAAAAGTACGTTATGGCACCCAGGTAATACAGTGGGTTCAGACGGTCGCCAAAGATTGCGTTGAATGTTTTTTCAAGAAGATGGAACGCACGTTGTCCGGTGGTTTGCAGCAAATTTAACACGTAGTTGGAGTCTCAAAGGGTCTCTGGGGAAGAGAAAAAGTGTCGGCGTGCTCGCCGCTGGGATAGCCATTCCGAAACGAAAAACCACAGCATGAACAGTGCAAAAGTCACACCGCCTGCTATCTCGATCAGCAGGCCATATTTTACTTCGTACTTGCCGGTTTTTGGATCGTAGACGGTGCAAAGGATCCGCACGCGTTCGAACAGTTCATCGATTCCAATTTGGCGTTGCGCTGGAGCGTTGGTGAGCAGCTGACGGATTGGCTCTCCAATGGAACCTGCGGTTAGCTCTTCACCATAAATTTGTTGATAAATACGCCCTTCGGAGTCCAGCAGGGTAACCTGTAGAGTGTGGTCGAATCCAGCGGGGTTTGCCAGATAGCTGAAGCCGAATTCACGGGTCAAAGGCTCCACCGTCGTTGCATGGGGACTCAGAAATTCCCAATTGGGGACATCGATCCGGTATTGGCGTGCGAACGACTTGAGGGATTGGAAGGAGTCCGCCGGCTGATTAAAGCCAATGCTGACAATGTTGAATTGGTCGGTTCCAAAAAAATCACGCCCTGATTCCACTGCTTTTTGCAGAGAACGCGTGGTTAAGGGGCAGACTTGAAAACACCCGGTATATATAAAACTGACCAACAGCGGTTTGCCGCGGTACTGTGATAAGCGGACTGGTCGCCCTTCTCTGTCCTGAAAGGTGTAGTCGCTCGGAATAGTTCCGATTACGGACTGACTGACACGCAATGCCTCCTTTTGGTCCAGAGCAACAGGTGTACCTCCTACATCGGGCTCATCCGCCCAAACGGATGATGCAGGAATCAACAGCCAGACTCCGACAACGACCACGTACAACCATACTTGGAGGCACTGCCCCATCCATCTACACGGTTTCGACATCAGAACCAACATACCTACTCCAGCCAAAACGTCCTTATGCGTACAAACTATCCAGGGTAGACGTGACCAGTAATAAGCTCAATTGAATCAATGAAGCAAAAAAGGAACTCATTGCTGTTGCTCGTGTGGGTGACTGTGAAAGCTGCCAGGCCTTGAAGACAAAGTAACCACCGCCAACCGCAGCGCCAACAAAATAAATCACACCCGCCCCGTACCAAATAGGTAGCAGCGCAGTGACTGCAAGCGCTACCGTGCTCCAGAATACAACATTTGCTGCTTTTTGTGTGCCCACCACTACGGGCAGCATGGGTACACCTGCTGCGGCGTACTCGGACTGATTGGCAATTGCCAGACTCCAGAAATGGGGAGGAGTCCACAGAAATAATACAGCCGCCATCAGCAACGGTAAGGGGCCCAAAACCGGATCGACGGCTGCTGCACCGGCTAACACTGCAAAGCTGCCTGCAAGACCACCTACTACGATATTCAACCAGCTCCGGCGTTTAAGCCAAACGGTATAAACGACCGCGTAAAAGAAGGCCCCAAGAAAAACAAACACGGCTGAAACCAGATTGATGTACTGGGCAGCAATGGCAACGGATGACGTCAACATGACGGCCATTAAGACCAGCCAAGCCGGTGAACTGGGCAACGAACCCGTTACGAAGGCCCGATTGCGGGTGCGGGCCATCAAATGGTCCGTATTGCGCTCGTAATATTGATTGAATGCACCGGCACTGGCGGAAGCAACCAGTACGGTTAGCGCCATGATGACGATTTTTTCCAATCCAATGGATTGGCCGGGAGTGACCACTAATCCCACCAAGGCTGTGACCATGATCATGAATCCAATCCGCAGCTTGAAGAGCCCAAGTACGTTTCGGGTCATACGGGAAATGGCAATCGTGCCAGACGGTTTGCTATTGAGCATCTCGTTATTCAATTTAGTCTTCCTTGCAATCCGAGAGGCAGCATGGCAGTACGCGGGCCGAAGCCCGCGTACAGCGTTACGGAGTTAGCTCAAACCCCACATCTGCGACAAGTACTTCCAGTTGATGAAGTAATACAAAATAAACGACACCAAGAACACCATCGCCAGGACGAAGGTGCCTGGTGCCGCAAACCCGGCAGAACCATAGGACTGCGCAACAGCGGAAGGTGCCGTGGGCGGAATGGGTGTGAAATTGGCGCTCACATTGCCCGCACTCAGTTTCTTGCCCCAAAGGATGGAACCGACGGTGATGTAGATGTAAATAGCACCACCAACAATGGCGGAGACACCAGCGATACCCACCAGGCCCATCAGCAAGTAGGCGGCACCCGGCCATTCATAAGCCATAGGCGAACCGTTGAAGGCCATATCCCAGTGGCGGCGGGAGACGCCCAATGTGCCGGCACCCATCATCACCAGACAGAAGAAGTACATGGAAAAACCAAACAGGTAGGGCTGAATCATGGCCAAACCAGGGTTGATCATTTCACGACGGAACAACACAGGAATGAGGAAGTAAGTCAATGCCATGAACGACAGCGAGGTACCCACCACCACTGTAGCGTGGAAGTGACCCGGCACGTAAATCGTGTTATGAATGATCATGTTCAACTGTTCGGTACCCATCATCACACCGGTGATACCACCCAGGAAGCCGAAGCCAACGATGGAAATAAACACGCCAGACCAGACTGGATTGCTCCAGGGTGCTTTGCGCAACCACTCGAACAGGCCATTGTTGTAGCCTTTGGCGCGCTGTGCAACTTCGATGGCACCAGGAATGGTCAAACCGTGAATCATGGAAGCCAGGACGGCAAAGTACATGAAGTAGCTGGTATTCACAACTTTCCAGGCTGTACTCACGCCGGGGTCAGCCAACAAGTGGTGGGCGCTAGCGAGTTGCAGAAACAGGATGTACAGCAAGAAGGCACCACGGCTCACACGTTCGGACATGGGTTTGGCGCCGAAAGCGATAGCAGCGACGGCATACCAGATCGAGATGTGCGCAGCAACGTTGATTTGCTGTGACGAGTGGCCAAAAGCCCACCAGATGGTGCGGTAAATCAGGGGATCAACCGCGCTGATGATATTGAGCGACAGGAGGTATGTTGGAATCAGGATGATGGCACCCGAGGCAATCGTAAACACAGCGATGATGGCTGCAACGGTGGCACCAAAGGTGACTAGCGGTACAGAGCCCTGGTATGTCTTATCCCGTTTGGCAATGACCAACGTGCCGAAGAAAACGAAACAGGCAATGAGTGCACCCACAGCAAACAAGATCAAGCCGAGATAGAAGTTGGGTTCTGCCATCATGGGGACATACGATGTCATCATGACGCTGGAACTGCCCTTGAACACCGCGACGTTGTTCGTCACGGCACCGATCAGCATCAGCGCAAACGCAACCCAAGCCACTTTCGGCGTCGCTATGCGACAACGTAATAAGGTCGATGAACAGAAGTACAGAACGGCTATTTCAAAGAAAATGATCCAGAAGATCAGCATGTCAATGCCGTGGGCGGTCAGCACCATATAGAACGTGTCGGCAGCTAACCAGTGAACAGTTGGCCAGCGGGTCAGAACGACGCCGATCGCCAGAATGCCGCCAACCAGTAGTGCTACTACGGCGGCAACGGCGTTTGCGATCATCAGCTTTTCAGCCTGCGACTCAAATTGAAGCCCTGAGCGTGGGCAGGTACGGTATGTTGTTGTCATCTATGCCACCTTATTTCACGTACAGGCGGCTCACCATCGTGTGATGGCCGATTCCGCAGAATTCGTTGCAAACGATCGAATAGTTTCCAGACTTATTCGGCGTAATATTCATCACGTGCTCGAAGCCGGGAACGATTTGAATGTTGATGTTGACCGGCTGGAGAGAAAAGCCATGGTTGTAGTCCATGGACGTCAGGTGCAGGCGGTAGGTCTTGTCTTTTTCCAGTTCCAGAATGGGCCAGAAGTTCCACAGCCGTGCAGTCAAGTAGACATCTGCACCCGCGGGAGGGGCGACCACGGGGATGTTGTCAGCGGTCTCAGTGCGCACGGTGTACTTGTCCACCATAGCCTGGGCTTTTTTGGCATACATCTCGGGAGTTGTTCTATACGTTTCCGTCGACAGATTTTGTGCACCGTAGATGTGCCAGCCAACCATCATGGCAAACATGATCAGGCACCAGATGAGTGCGATTACGATCCAGGTTCCCTCGACGCGATCCAGTGGATGTTTCCACCACAGTCGCTCTGCAGGAGGCAAAATTGCGCTCATATGTGTTTCTCCTAAGTTATTGTTAGTGGTTTACGACGAAGTGATCACTGCTTACTTGGCTAGCGGAACGGTCAAAATGTCAATCACACCCCACAGTGAGTAAACAATCATGGGGATCATTACGCCAAGGAATAGCAGCAAGAACGGGTTGTCCAGCAATTGCTGAATCAAGGGTACCGGTTCGTTAGGATCGTCGGCTGGATGATTGGAGTCTGGGGTTTGCGACATGTCGTTATCCTTAAGTGAAATTCCATCGTCAAAACGGCGTTCGACGCCTGCGCAAACTGTACACAGATAGTTCGAAACTTTACTTAATTTGCATTAAGAAATGGCTGCTTCAAACTCGTGTCTTGGTTTACTGAGTGGCAGTGTACGACAGTAGACGGTTTTGTAAACGTCCTACTCCCACTCAATCGTTGCAGGAGGCTTGCTTGATACGTCGTACGTCACGCGATTGATGCCCCGCACCTCGTTGATAATTCGGCTCGATACTTTCTTGAGCAACGCATATGGCAGCTCAGCCCAGTCTGCAGTCATGTAGTCGCTGGTCTGCACAGCGCGCAGTGCCACCACATAGTCATAGGTTCTGCCGTCGCCCATCACACCGACGCTCTTGACGGGTAAAAAAACCGCAAAGGCCTGGCTAGTCAACTCGTACCAGGACTTATTGGTTGCTTCATCACGAAAATTACGGAGCTCTTCAATGAAGATGGCATCAGCCTGGCGCAGCAAATCAGCGTATTCCTTTTTGACTTCGCCCAAAATGCGAACACCCAAACCTGGTCCTGGAAACGGATGGCGGTACACCATATCATGTGGCAGGCCCAATGCTTCACCTAGTTCACGCACTTCGTCTTTGAACAACTCGCGCAGCGGTTCTAGCAATTTCAACCCCAGTTGCTCTGGCAGGCCCCCAACATTGTGGTGACTCTTGATGGTCACGGCCTTCTTGCTCTTGGCGGCGCCGGATTCGATGACGTCCGGGTAAATGGTGCCCTGTGCCAGCCAGGCTACGTGACGGGAGTGGTCATTCTTGAGCTTGCTGGCCTCGGCCCTGAAAACCTCAACAAACTCGCGCCCAATAATCTTGCGCTTGGCTTCGGGATCACTGACACCTGCCAAATGTCCCAGGAACTGTTCACTGGCATCCACACGTATTACCTTGGCGTGCAGCTTGCCGACGAACATCTCCATAACCATGTCGCCTTCATTCAGACGCAGCAGTCCATGGTCCACAAATACACAGGTCAGTTGATCTCCGATGGCACGATGAATCAGTGCCGCTGCAACGGACGAATCCACGCCGCCCGACAGGCCCAAGATGACTTCTTCACTGCCAACCTGCGTCCGGATGTGTTTGACCGCCTCAGCAATGTAATCACCCATGACCCAATCGGCCCGGGCACCACAGATGTCCAACACGAACCGATTCAGAATGGCGGCCCCTTGCGTGGTATGGGTTACCTCCGGGTGGAACTGCACGGCGTAGATCCTGCGCTCTTCATCGGCCATGCCCGCAATCGCGCAGCTTACGGTACTGGCCATGCGTTTGAAGCCAGGTGGCATCTGCGTGACGTTGTCGCCATGGCTCATCCACACATTCAGCATTCCGTGGCCCTGTTCGGTGGTGTAGTCGGCAATGCCGTCTAGCAGGCGTGTATGGCCATGGGCCCGCAACTCAGCAGAACCAAACTCGCGCTTGTGACCACCCTCCACTTTTCCACCCAGTGCCTCGGCAATCGCGTACATACCAAAGCAGATGCCTAGTACCGGCACACCCAATTCAAAAATCGCTTGGGGCGCGCGCAGGGTTTCGTCTTCCCACAGACTGGCGTGGCTGCCCGACAGGATCACGCCCTTGAGTTGTCCATTGGCAGCGTAGTCGCGTACCCACTGGTCACTGACATCGCAGGAATGCACTTCACAGAACACGTGGGCCTCACGCACACGGCGGGCGATTAACTGGGTAACCTGCGATCCGAAATCAAGAATAAGAATGCGTTCGTGTGTCATGGTCATCAGTCGGCACGGTAGTTGGGGGCTTCTTTTGTGATTTGCACGTCGTGGACATGGCTTTCACGGATGCCGGCCGTGGTGATTTCTACAAATTCTGCATTGTTCTGCATGATTTCAATAGTGGGACAGCCGCAATAGCCCATGCTGGCGCGAACGCCACCGGCCATTTGGTACACGATGGCCACCATAGACCCTTTGTACGGAACACGACCTTCAATGCCTTCGGGCACCAGTTTGTCGGCATTGGGGTTTCCAGTCGTCGACTCTTGAAAGTAGCGGTCGGCACTGCCCTGCTGCATGGCCCCAATGGAGCCCATGCCACGGTAGCTCTTGTAGCTGCGACCCTGAAACAGAATGACTTCGCCGGGAGCCTCTTCGGTACCGGCAAACAGGCCGCCCATCATTACCGTGCTGGCGCCAGCGGCCAATGCCTTGGCGATGTCGCCACTGTAGCGAATGCCACCATCGGCAATCAAAGGCACTCCAGTGCCCTTGAGCGCCGTTGCAACGTTGTCGATAGCCATGATCTGGGGCACGCCTACACCAGCCACAATGCGGGTCGTACAAATGGAGCCGGGCCCAATTCCCACCTTTACGGCATCTGCGCCGGCTTCAACCAAAGCCAACGCTGCCGCGCCGGTCGCGATATTGCCGCCAACGACGTCCACCTGGGGATAGTTCTTTTTGACCCAGCGTACCCGCTCTATCACACCGTGGCTGTGTCCATGGGCCGTATCCACCACAATCGCGTCCACTCCAGCGCGCACCAGAGCTTCTACGCGTTCTTCGGTCCCCTCACCCACACCCACGGCGGCTCCTACGCGCAACTTGCCATGCGCATCGCGTGCGGCGTTGGGGAAACTGGTCTGCTTGGTGATGTCCTTGACGGTAATCAGGCCTTTGAGTTCAAACGCATCATTGACTACCAACAGGCGCTCGATCTTGTACTGGTTGAGCAAAACCTTGGCCTGGGTAATCGTGATGGCGGCGCTGTCTTGTACCGTCACCAGCTTCTCCCTGCGCGTCATTATTTGACTGACTGGCAGGTCGTAACGGGTCTCGAAGCGCAGATCGCGCCCGGTGACAATGCCGACCACTTTGCCCCCGTCGCAGACCGGGAATCCTGAAACACCCAATTGTTCTGACAGGTTCATGACCTGACGTACGGTGTGCGACGGGGTGATGACGACCGGGTCGCGCAGCACGCCAGACTCGTACCGCTTGACTTTGGATACCTGGGCGGCCTGTTCGGCGGCAGTCAGGTTCTTGTGGACGATGCCCATCCCACCTTCCTGTGCAATGGCAATGGCCAATCGGGCTTCGGTTACCGTGTCCATGGCTGCTGAAACCAGAGGAAGGTTCAGGGCGATATTGCGGGAGAACTGGGTGGCCAGGGAGGTGTCCTTGGGCAGGACTTGGGAGTAGGCGGGAACCAACAACACGTCGTCGAAGGTGAGTGCTTTGCCGAGGAGGCGCATGTCAAAGCTCCAAATGACGAAATTGTACCCGTGGCGGTGGTCCCCAAAACCCGACAAATCCGGCCGACGGGAGGAAAATCACGGCCGTTTAATCGGAAATAGATGCCACAACCCCACTACAAAGCTACACTTTGCCCATGAAAACGATTCAAATATTCCTGACGGTGGCATTGGCGAGCCTGTGCGGTGTGGCCTCTGCTCAGTGGCAATGGATCGACAAGGATGGCCACAAGGTGTTCAGCGACCGTGCACCACCCGCAGAAATCTCAGACAAAAACATCCTAAAACGGCCGAATAGCCATATGCCAGCGCAGCCTGCTGCGTCCGATGCAGGCGCCTCCGACACTGCTACGAATGCGCCCGCTGCGCCCGCCCTGCTTGCGTCAAGCAAGCCGGTTGGCGGACTGGACAAGGAATTGGAAGCCAAGAAGAAGCAGGCGCAAGATGCTGAAGCCGCAAAGCGAAAGGCTGCTGAGGTGGAAGTGATCAAGGCCAAAATAGAAAACTGTGCCCGAGCCAAGCAGGCCAAGACGACCTTGGAATCCGGCGTTCGGTTGGGTCGAGTCAATGCGTCGGGCGAGCGCGAAATCATGGACGACGCAGCACGCTCCATGGAACTCAAGCGGATTCAAGGGATTATGGCCAAGGATTGTCAATAGACCGGGGGGAGCCAACCATCGAGGCGGTATTTCAGTAACCCGCCTTGGCGCCAGCCCGACGCGTGGCAAACAAACCCGCCGCTTTTTTCTTGGCCCCTTGGCGCGCAAACCGCGCACGCCGTGCTACTTTGGGGTCAACGGTCAACGGGCGGTACAGCTCCAGCCGGTCCTGGTCACGCAGTACATGGGCCGGTGAAACGCGCTTCCCCCATATTCCCATTCCGGCTGGTTGTTCAGCAGGACGCGCCAACAGGGCCTGAAAACCGCAAGCTTGCAATGCCTGGGCCACCGTAGCGCCATTTTCCAGCTCCAAAGGTAGTTCTACCACTTCCCGCGGACGCGGCGAGTGGACTAGAGTGATGCTGATCACCATGGCAGCTCCACTAATCTCCGTAGACCTGTTGGGCGCGTTTGACGAACGCATCCACCAGATCGGCAGCGATCTTGTCGAACACCGGCCCGACCAACTTGGCTAGTGTTGCGCTGTCAAAGCCATAGTTCAGTGTCAACTCAACCTTGCAGGCACGTTGTGATCCATCCCCCAGGGCAGAAAAAACCCAATGTCCATCCAGCTTGGAAAAAGGACCATTTTGCAACTGCATATCCACCCGACTGCCGGGCGTGTGCACGTTGCGTGTACTGAAATTCTGTTGCACTCCGCCAAACGCGATTCCCATCTCTGCCGTCATTCCATCTTCATGCTCTTCCACCACGCGTGCGTGATCGCACCAGGGTAAAAACTCTGCGTAGCGGTTGACATCAGTCACCAACACGTACATCTCCTGCGGGGTGTACCAGATCAAAACGGACTTGTGTACGGTTTTCATAGAATGGAGGTCTGCGCGGGATTGTAGACAAGCCCTGGAGCACACTTCCTTTTTCCGACTGTCACCCCCATTTGAGTCCCATGGCTAAAAAACCCGCTATCAACACCCGCATTGCTGACAACAAGAAGGCAGCGTACAACTATTTCTTTGAGGAGCGTTTTGAAGCTGGTTTGGTGCTGGAAGGCTGGGAAGTGAAGTCCCTGCGAGAAGGCAAAGTGCAGCTGACCGATGGCTATGTGGTCGTTCGAGGTGGCGAGTTGTTCATCATCGGCCTGCAGATCAATCCGCTGCATACCGCATCCACCCACGTCAACCCCGACAATGTGCGTACCAAGAAGCTGCTGATGCACAAGGAGCAAATCCAGCGCCTAATTACCAAGGTAGAGCAAAAGGGCTACACCCTGGTTCCCATCAACCTGCATTGGAAAGACGGCAAGGTGAAATGTGAAATTGCCTTGGCCAAGGGCAAGGCCGAGCATGACAAACGAGACACGATCAAGGACCGCGAAGGCAAGCGCGAAGTGGAACGCGCCATGAAAAGCCGCAGCCGGTGAAAAATAATCGGTAGTTGGCGGCTTCAGGCCAGGTTGCGAAGCGGATGCGCGTCTGCGCTCCAGGGGCTGACAAAGAAAGGGGTCACCATCTGTGGTGTCACATCCTCAATGCGCGCCGGATTCCAGGCGGGTTTGAAATCTTTGTCGATGGCCAGAGCGCGAATGCCCTCAACCGTTTCGCTGCGCGCGCCGGATCGCTCCAGGTGCGCAGTGTAAAAGCAGTGCTGCACCAAACCGCGTTCCATGCGCAGATCGTCGGCCAACGACAGGCTGCGGGCACGACGAATTTGCTCCAAAACCACATGCAGCATCAGTGGGCTGCGGTGGCGCAAGGTGGCAGCAACCGCCTTGGCCGCTTCGGTGCCCTGCGCATCCAGCGCAGACACTATTGCGCTGATACTGTCCATACCAAATGCGGCCAGAATATCTGCATCAAATGAAGCGATAGCCCTCGTGGAATCTACATAAGGCGCTATCACATTAGTAGTAATCCAGTGCTGCAAGGCTTCCGCGCTGCCTTGCACCTGCAAGGCAGCCCACAGCGTAGGCAGCGTGTGAGCGGGTAGGCAGACGTCGGCCAGGCCCCAGGCCACGGCTTGATCACCACCAATGGTGTTACCGGTTAGCGCCAGATATTCCCCGGCGTTGCCGGGGCAACGGCTCAGGAAATAGCCCCCGCCTACATCCGGAAACAGGCCGATACCGGTCTCTGGCATAGCCATCTTGGTGCGCTCCGTGACGATGCGAACAACACCACCTTGGCGTGCGGACGGCTTGCCGGGAGCGCTTCCAATATTGCCCGTAGGGGGTGCCAAGGCTGGGCCTTGGCAAATCCCCATGCCTCCACCCATGACAATGCCATCCATGAAGGCAATGTATGGTTTGGGGTAGTTGTGGATCAGGTGGTTGAGGGTGTATTCCTCGGTGAAGAAGGTTTCCAGGGCGGGGTCGTTGGCCAGCGCTGCCTGGTGAAAGAACCGGATGTCACCTCCTGCACAAAAGCTGCCAAAGAAACTATCTGGACTGCCGGGCGGGCCCGCTTTGTTGGTACCACGGATGGCTACGGCGAATACCGCCGGGTCATCACGCCAAGCACGCAACGTGCCCAGTAACGCCTGCACCATGGGCAAAGACAAGGCATTAAGGGCCTTGGCACGGTTCAGGGTGATGAGACCTACGCCGCCAGCGACGCTGGTTTGAATTTCGGTGATTGCGGGGTTCATGCGTTACAAAGTCCTTTGTTTCCAGCCCAGCAGCTCGTTGGCCACCAGGGCACCAATAACCAGTGTGCCACCGATCAGCACGGTCTGACCAGGGACCTCACCCGCACCAACCCAGGCCAGCAAAATACCAAACACCACTTCCAGCAGGGCCAGCAAGGCCAACTCTGGCGCTTTGAGCACCTGCGCGCATAGGACGGCGAGTACGCAGGGAATACCCAGCTGAAACACGCCCAAATAGCCCAGCAAAATCAAATCATGGGTCGTGGCTTCAAACGGAAAGGCCAGCGGCAACGTGAACAAGCAGCTGAAAACTGCGCCAACAAACACCGCAGGCACCAGGTCGACGTTGTGTCCTTGGGCGTGGGAGTGCTGGGTAATAGTCCAGTTAGAAGCGCCGGCAAGCGGCACACACAGGGCAACCAGTGTGCCCAAAATTTGCCCGCTCTGCACTTGGGAGGCATACATGTAGGCAACACCGGTGCCGGCCACGCCAATGGCAACCCAGGTACGCATCGGTATACGGTGGCCGATGAAGACGCGGGCAATCAGCGCCGTTATCAACGGCCCCAGGGACATGGTGACCAGCACATTGCCGACGCTGGTCAGCGTGATTGCCACCATGTAGGCGGTAAACATCACGCCCCAGCACACGCCTGAGAGCCAAAAAGCCGATCCGGCATAGCGCATGCCAGCGAACACCCGCCGCCCACGCACCAGCGGCAGCAACACCAACAGAGACACAGCGGTGAAAAACGCCCGCCAAAACGTCACCTCAAAGCTGCGTGCCGCATCCAGGTGGCGCGCCACCACACCGGCGGTGGACCACATAAAAGTCACCACGACCATCAGACCAGCTGCGCGGTTGTGGTTAAGCTTCAAAACAATTACCGCAGCGATGAGCGCAAGGTGGCAATGCGTTATCGGCCGGCGCGCTTCCGCTCGCTTTCGGTCAGGTGGCGCTTGCGCAGACGCACGGACTTGGGTGTGATTTCCACCAGTTCGTCTTCCTCAATGAATTCCACGCCGTATTCGAGTGTGAGTTCAATCGGGGGCGTGATCTTGATCGCATCTTCCTTTCCGGACACGCGGAAATTGGTCAACTGCTTGGTCCGGGTGGCATTGACCACCAAATCGTTGTCACGGCTATGGATGCCAACGATCATGCCTTCATAGACCGGATCATTGGCGCGCACGAACATGCGGCCGCGGTCATCCAGCTTGCCAAGGGCATAGGTGAAAATTTCACCTGCATCCATGGAAATCAGCACGCCGTTCTTGCGGCCACCAATGTCACCCTTATGCGGCTCATAGCTGTCGAAGATATTGGAAATCAGGCCCGAGCCGCGTGTCAGGTTCATGAATTCGTTGGTAAAACCAATCAAGCCACGCGCCGGAATGCGGTATTCCAGACGCACACGACCACGACCATCCGGCTCCATGTTCACCAGCTCGCCCTTGCGTTCACCCAGGGCCTGCATCACGCCACCCTGGTGGGTTTCTTCGATGTCGGCGGTCACCATTTCGATAGGCTCGTGGATCTCCCCGTTCACCTCTCGAAACACCACACGCGGTTTGGACACGGCCATCTCATAGCCTTCACGGCGCATGTTTTCCAGCAGAATGGTCAGGTGCAGTTCGCCGCGACCCATGACTTCGAAGATACCTTCTTCGTCGGTTTCTTTGACGCGCAGTGCCACGTTGTGTTGCAGCTCTTTTTGCAGCCGGTCCCAGATCTGGCGGCTGGTAACGTACTTGCCTTCGCGCCCAGCCAGCGGACTGGTGTTGACGCAAAAATTCATGGTCAGGGTGGGTTCATCGACCTTGAGCATGGGCAGCGGTGCGGGCTTGAGGGGGTCGGTGATGGTGACGCCAATACCGATATCCGGAATTCCGTTGATCAGCACAATCTCGCCCGGACCTGCTTCGGTCGCTTGCACGCGCTCCAGACCCTGGAACGTCAACACCTGGTTGATACGTCCCTTGACGGCTTTGCCATCCGGGCCTTCCATGACCACGACGTCCATCATGGGCTTGATGGTGCCCTGGCTGATACGGCCGACACCAATACGGCCAACAAAGGTTGAAAAATCCAGCGCGGAAATCTGCAATTGAAGCGGCGCATCGGGATCGCCCTTCTGCGCTGGTACGTGTTGAAGAATGGTATTGAACAGCGCCGACATGTCTGGACCCCACTGCTCACCTTGTCCGCCCTCTTCCATGGATGACCAGCCGTTGATGCCTGAGGCATAGACGACCGGGAAGTCGAGTTGCTCGTCAGTCGCACCGAGCTTGTCAAATAAATCAAAAGCGGCATTCACCACCCAGTCAGGACGCGAACCAGGCTTGTCCACCTTGTTGACCACCAAAATCGGCTTCAAACCCAACGCCAGTGCCTTCTTGGTCACAAAGCGGGTTTGTGGCATGGGGCCTTCCTGGGCATCAATCAGCAGCACCACGCCGTCCACCATGCTCAAGGCACGTTCCACTTCACCGCCAAAGTCCGCGTGTCCGGGGGTATCCACGATGTTGATGTGGGTGCCTTGCCAGGTTACCGCGCAGTTCTTGGCCAGAATGGTAATGCCGCGCTCTTTTTCGATTGCGTTGTTGTCCATCACAGTGTCAACGACTTTCTCGTGCTGGGCAAAGGTGCCCGACTGGCGCAGCAATTGGTCGACCATGGTGGTCTTGCCGTGGTCAACGTGGGCAATGATGGCGATGTTACGGATTTGGTTACTGCTCATGGTTTACTTTCTCTTGAATCGTTTGTGCCAGACGCCCCGGGCGCTCAAGCGGTTTCCTGCGGTTGTACTTGCTGAGTCTGAGACTGTGCAATCTCCAGCGGGCTCAGCAAGCGCCCCGGTATTAGTTCTCCCGCTTTGGTATGGGCGGTGCCCAACAAGGCGTGTGGTTGCTTGCCGTAGACGGCCACTGCATCCATATCCGGCCAGTTTCCACGGCGGCGCATGCCACTTAGAAAACGTCCGGCATTCTCTTCATCGAGCGTGACAGCAGTGTGGTGCTCCAGAAGCGCGTCCACGGGCAGCAGGCAGGCAAGGCGTTCTTCTTCGCCCATCGCCTCCAGTGCTTCCAGCGTCACACATTGCGCCACGCTAAAGCCACCGGTGGCCGTGCGGCGCAGCCGGGTCAGGTGCGCACCACAACCCAAAGCTAAACCGATGTCTTCTCCCAGGGTCCGGATATAGGTACCCTTACTGCATTTTACTATCAAATTGATAGCTTTTTGTGTAGATTCCACGAGGGCTAGAACTGCATTTAATGCATGAATAGTGACCGCACGCGGCGCCCGTTCCACTTCCACTCCAGCGCGGGCATATTCGTACAGTGCCTTGCCATCTTTCTTCAACGCACTGTACATGGGCGGAGTTTGCAGGATGGACCCAGTAAATTGCGGCAACACCCGTTGCACATCTTGCGCCGTTACATTCACCGGCCGCTCTTCAATGACGTCGCCTTCGGCGTCCCCGGTGCTGGTGCGCTTTCCCAGCAACGCCGTGGCCTCGTATTCTTTGTCAGCCTCCAGTTGCATCTGGCTGAATTTGGTGGCGGCACCAAAGCACAGTGGTAACACGCCGGTGGCCAACGGGTCTAGTGTGCCGGTGTGGCCAGCCTTCTCGGCCCGCAGCAACCATTTCACCTTCTGCAACGCGTCATTGCTGGACCAACCCAATGGCTTGTCCAGCAACAGCACCCCGTGTACGGGGCGCCTTGTGATCTTGCCCCCATGCTCCACCGCTACGCGGGTCGCTGCCCCCCGAGGGGGGCGTGTTTCGCCTTGGTGCGGACCGGCGGCAAAACTTCCCACGCGCGCCGCACCGCTGCCCCCCAAGGGGGCCTTCGCACCTTGGGGTGGACGGGCGTCGATCATCGCTAGCTTTCGCTGTCCTGGGAACGAGACGCTACGGCCTGCGCAATCAGCGCATTCATGTCCGCCGCCTTTTCCGTCGTGCGGTCGAACAGAAAATGCAGCGTAGGCACCGTATGGATGTGCAGCCGTTTGAACAGGCCTGCGCGCAAAAAGCCCGCTGCCTGATTCAGGCCTTCAGTCGACTCTGCCGGATCACCCTTGAGCAGGCTGAAGAACACCTTGGCGTGGGCGTAGTCTGGCGTCACCTCGACGGCCTGGATTGTCACCATACCGACCCGAGGATCTTTCAGTTCGCGCGCGATCAACTCGGTCAGATCGCGCTGGATCTGATCGGCCACGCGAAAACCGCGGTTCGGTGTAGAAGACTTTTTACGCGCCATGCCAGCTACCGATTACAGCGTACGGGCGATTTCGCGGATCTCGAAGAACTCCAGCGCATCGCCTTCCTGGATGTCGTTGTAGTTCTTGATGGTCAAACCGCACTCGAAGTTCTCCTTGACTTCCTTGACGTCGTCCTTGAAGCGTTTGAGCGAATCGAGCTCGCCGGTGTAGATAACCATGTTGCCGCGCAGCAAGCGCAGCTTGGCGGTGCGCCGCACCACGCCAGAGGTAACCATACAACCCGCAATCGACCCGATCTTGGAGACCTTCAGCACCTGGCGGATTTCGGCGGTGCCGATGACTTCTTCCTTTTTATCCGGAGTCAGCATGCCCGACATGGCCAGCTTCAGATCATCAACGGCATCGTAAATGATGTCGTAGTAGCGAAGATCAATGCCGTTGTTTTCGGCCAGCTTGCGGGCACCGGCGTCCGCCCGGGTGTTGAATCCAATGATGACGGCTTTGGCGGCAATGGCCAAGTTGACGTCGGACTCGCTGATGGCACCCACGGCCGCGTATACCATTTGCACCTTGATCTCGTCCGTGGAAAGCTTGAGCAGGGACTGCGCCAATGCTTCCTGCGAACCCTGCACGTCGGCCTTGACGATGATGGGCAGCATCTTGACTTCGCCAGCCGAGATGTCGCTGAACATATTCTCCAGCTTGGCAGCTTGTTGCTTGGCCAGCTTGGTATTGCGAAACTTGCCGGCACGGTAGGTGGCAATTTCACGGGCACGGCGTTCGTCGGCCATGACCATGAACTCGTCACCAGCTTGCGGTACTTCGGTCAATCCCTGAATTTCGACCGGGATCGACGGTCCAGCAGTTTTGATGGCCTTGCCGTTTTCGTCCAGCATGGCGCGCACGCGGCCAAAAGTTTGGCCTGCCAACACCACGTCACCTGTCTTGAGCGTACCGGACTGCACCAAAATGGTAGCAACAGGCCCGCGACCCTTGTCAAGCCGGGCTTCAATCACCAGGCCCTTGGCCATGGCGTCCACTGGTGCCTTGAGTTCCAGCACTTCGGCCTGCAGCAGCACTTGTTCGAGCAGTTCATCAATACCCTGGCCGGTCTTGGACGACACCGACACGAATGGCGAGCTACCACCAAACTCTTCGGGTATCACCTCTTCCACCACCAATTCGTTCTTGACGCGCTCGGGGTTGGCATCGGGCTTGTCGGCCTTGGTAATAGCCACCACGATGGGAACACCGGCTGCCCTGGCGTGCTTGATGGCTTCCTTGGTCTGGGGCATGACGCCATCATCGGCGGCACACACCAGAATCACGATGTCCGTCGCATTGGCGCCACGGGCACGCATGGCCGAGAATGCTTCGTGTCCGGGCGTATCCAGGAAGGACACCATACCACGTGGTGTTTCCACATGGTAGGCACCAATGTGCTGGGTAATGCCACCGGCTTCGCCCGAGGCCACCTTGGCACGACGGATGTAATCCAGCAGAGAAGTCTTGCCGTGGTCGACGTGGCCCATGACAGTAACCACAGGCGCACGCGGCAGAGCTTCGGCATCTTGTTGTTGCACTTCGTCGTCAGTAAAGGCTTCCGGGTCGTCCAGGGCGGCCACGATGGCCTTATGCCCCATTTCCTCCACCAAAATCATGGCCGTATCCTGGTCAAGCGGCTGGTTGATGGTGACCATCTGGCCCAGCTTCATCAGTTGCTTGATCACTTCGGACGCTTTTACGGCCATCTTGTGGGCCAGATCGGCCACCGTGATGGTTTCTGGCACGTGGACTTCAATCACGCGTGCCTCAATAGGCGCAGCAGAGGTTTGGTGATCGCGGTGATCACGGTGGTCATTGCTGCCACGCCGTCCTCGTGGGCCTGCACGCCAGTTGGTGGAGCGTCCGGCACCGGCACCTGTGTCACCACGGGTGGGAATGGCTTTCTTCTTGGCGGGGTCTCCTGCCCAGCTGCTGGAGAGCTTGGCAGATTTCACTTCCTTGCCACTTCCGTTTGGGGTACCAGTGGCGCCAGCGGCGGCAGGCTTGCCAGGTTTGGCAACCACTGCACCAGCGGCGGGTTTGTGTAAGGTGCCCTTCATACCAGCCTTGGCATCTGCGGCTGTGGGCTTGGGCTCTTCAGGCTTCTTCGCAGTCAGCACCCGCTTGGGCGCGGCCATCATGGAGCGGATGGCGGCGGCTTCGGCCTCGGCCTTGCGGCGGCGGTCACCCAGATCTGCGGCGCGGGCTGCTTCTTCATCGGCCAGCGCCTTGGAAGCGGCAACGGATTTCTCACGTGCTGCAGCAGCAACCTTGGCAGCATCGACTGCATCCGCCTGAGCGGGTTCGGCAGAGGCTGCCACAGCGGCGGCGCTCTTGACTTGCTTTGACTCTTCTTCCTTGCGTGCGGCCGCCTCGGTTGCCTGCTTTTCCGCTGTCTCGCGGGTCCGGACTTCCTGCTCTTCGCGATCGCGACGGCGTTGAGCCAATTCTTCTTCCTGTCGACGAATCAGCTCGGCCTGACGGCGGGCTTCTTCCTCGCGCCGGGCCAGTTCTGCGTGGTCAATGACCGAGGCGGCAGGCGTCGTATCCGCCACTTCGTGCTCGACAGCCTCAGGGGTTGCAACAGGTACCACGTCGTCGTCGCGTCGCACAAACGTGCGTTTTTTACGTACTTCCACCTGAATGGTACGAGCCCTACCGGTGGCATCTGCCTGCTTGATCTCGGTGGTCTGCTTCTTGACCAGCGTAATCTTCTTGCGGTCTGCGCTGGCAGTTCCGTGGGCATTCTGCAAGTAGTTGAGCAGGCTGTGCTTGTCCGAATCTGTCAGGACATCGGACGCAGCCGATTTGGCAACCCCTGCTGACTTCAATTGGTCAAGCAGTGTGTCTGTGGATTTTTTGAGTTCGTTTGCAAACTCTGCGACGGTCGTACTGGACATTTGTTGTGTAACCTTTGGCGTCGGCCCAACTGCTCGTAAACAGTTGTTGGCCTTTACTGAAATTTGTTTTACATGACCATTACTCTTGCGAGGTGGCGTCGTTGGTGAACCAGTGTTCGCGCGCCTTCATGATCAGGGTCTTGGCCTCGTCCGCAGACTGGCTGGTGATGTCGGTCAGCTCATCGACGGCCAGATCGGCCAAGTCGTCAAGCGTGTGCACACCGCTGTCGGCCAGCTTGCCAATCAATTCTGGCGTCAGGCCTTCCAGGTCACGCAAATCCTGCGACACTTCTCCCACACTTTCCTCGTGTGCAATTTCCATGGTCAAGAGCGCATTTTTGGCCCGGGTACGCAGTTCGGTGACGGTTTCCTCATCGAAGCTTTCAATTTCCAGCATTTCCTGCAATGGCACATAGGCCACTTCTTCCAGGCTGGTAAAGCCTTCGGAGATAAGAATGTCAGCGATTTCTTCGTCCACATCAAGCTTTTCCATGAACAGCTTGCGACCCGAATCGGTTTCGCTGGCCTGCTTTTGGGCCGACTCGGCGGCATCCAGAATATTGATGCGCCAGCCAGTCAGCTCGGAAGCCAGGCGCACATTCTGACCACCACGGCCAATGGCAATCGCCAGGTTTTCCTCATCGACGACCACGTCCATGGCATGCTTTTCTTCATCTACCACGATGCTGGATACATTGGCCGGAGCCAACGCACCAATCACGAACTGGGCTGGGTCTTCGCTCCACAGCACAATATCCACGCGTTCACCAGCCAACTCATTGGTCACGCCGTTGACGCGGGTACCACGCACACCGACGCAGGTGCCGATGGGGTCCACGCGCTTGTCATGTGACAGCACGGCAATCTTGGCCCGTGAACCGGCGTCACGGGCACACGACTTGATCTCCAGCAGGCCCTGCTCGATTTCAGGCACTTCCTGGCGGAACAATTCAATCATGAATTCAGGCGCCGAGCGGGACAACACGATCGGTGCACCACGCAGGGTTAGGTCAACTTCCATGATCATGGCGCGTACGCGGTCACCAGTACGCAGATTTTCCTTGGGGATCATTTCGCTGCGGCGCAGTCGGCCTTCAACCCGGCCGCTCTCCACAATCATGTCGCCCTTGTCCATGCGCTTGACGGTACCGACAAAAATCTTTTCGCCACGCGACATGAAGTCGTTAAGCAGCATTTCGCGCTCGGCGTCACGGATTTTTTGCAGAATAACCTGCTTGGCCGCCATGGCGCCGATGCGACCAATTGGCACCGATGGAATGGCTTCCTCGATGTGCTCATCGACTTCTATATCCGGAATCTGCTCGCGTGCTTCGAACAGCAAAATTTCCTGGTCGGGCAGTTGCAGGCCAGCCTCATCGGGTACAACGTGCCAGCGGCGGAAAGTTTCGTAATTGCCGCTATCGCGGTCCAGGGCGACACGAATGTCCACATCGCCGGGATACAGCTTTTTGGTCGCCTGCGCCAGGGCCGCTTCAACGGCGCCCAACACCACATCACGCTCGACGTTCTTCTCACGTGAGATTGCCTCTACCAGCATTAACAGTTCGCGATTCATGCCATGACTCTCCTGAACTCTCGATAAATCGATACAAAAAACCAACTACTCGGCGTCGTCGCCGGAACCACCGGCAGCGCCGCGGCCCTTGAAACTCACAATGGGCGCCAAACGCGCTTCGCGCAATTCATCCAGCACAAAACCCATAGCCTGCAGTGGCGGCGCAACCCGCTTCTTGCTGACCCGCTGACCCGGTTTGACCTCGGGTGCATCGCTCCAGACGATTTGCCATCCGACCGCGCCATCGTCCGCCACCACACGCTCCAGCGTGCCGCGAAATTTCTTGCGATTGGCATTGACCGAACCACTGGCCGCAGCGCCAATAGGCGCCTTGAGCGTCAGGTCAACCACATGGCCGACAAAACGCTCAAAATCCGGGGCATGCCGCAAAGGACGATCGATACCGGGCGAAGAAATCTCCAGCCGCTTGTATTCAATACCGTCTACTTCCAGAGCAAACTGCAATTGACGGTTGACCTTTTCGCAGTCTTCTACATTGACAAATTGCTCGGATGCCGCAGTACCTTCGGCAGGCTGCACCCAGGGCAAATCAATGGTGACGCGCAGCAAACCACCGGGGGAGCGTTCAATCTCCACCAGGTCATATCCCAGACCGCTGACGGTTTGTTCAACGATGTCCTGCAGCGCCACTAGTAATTCACCCATTCAAAAACAATCGGCCAAAAAAAACGGGCGGTAATTACCCGCCCGTTTGGTCGTGAGCCGGAATTGTAACGCAAATTGGTGTTAAGTGCCTTGATTCGTAAGGAGTTATTCTGTAAAAGTTCACAAAATCAACCACGAAGTTCGAAGAATGCGCCAGGAAAGGCTCTGGCTGATCCAAATCGATGCAGCCCTGGCTTTCGCATGCGACAATTCCTCCCCGAAACACGCAATACACATGGGGATGAAATGGGATTTTTAGCAGGTAAAAAATTGTTGATAACGGGTGTGTTGTCGACCCGTTCCATTGCCTATGGCATCGCCAAGGCCTGCCACGAGCAGGGCGCGGAATTGGCCTTTAGTTATGTTGGCGAGCGTTTCAAGGACCGCATTACCGAATTTGCAGCCGATTTCAATTCCAAACTGGTGTTTGACTGCGACGTGGGCGATGACGCACAGATTGACAAGTTGTTTGCCGACCTGAGCCAGCATTGGCCCAAATTCGACGGTTTTGTACATGGCATCGGGTTTGCCCCCCGCGAGGCGATTTCCGGCAATTTCCTGGATGGGCTGACCCGCGAGAACTTCCGCATCGCCCACGATATCAGCGCCTACAGTTTCCCTGGCATGGCCAAGGCTGCCCTGCCCTACCTGAACGACACGGCATCCCTGTTGACCCTCACGTACCTGGGTGGCGTGCGCGTCGTGCCAAGCTACAACACCATGGGTTTAGCCAAGGCATCTCTGGAATCCTCGGTGCGCTATCTGGCCGAGGCAGTGGGTCAACGCGGCATGCGCGTCAATGGGCTGAGCGCCGGTGCCATTAAAACCCTGGCAGCCAGCGGCATCAAAGACTTTGGCAAATTGCTGTCGATTTCGGCAGCGGCTTCCCCCCTGCGCCGCAACGTGACCATCGAAGAGGTGGGCAATGTGGCAGCCTTCCTGCTCAGCGACCTGGCCTCTGGTGTAACCGGACAGATCTCTTACGTGGATTGCGGCGTCAGCCAGTCCGCCGTGGCGGTAGTGGACAATCCTAACAGTTAAATACACCGATAGCCCTCGTAGAATCAACGTGAAAAGCTATAAAAAGAATAGCGCCGTATCGGCGCTATTCTTTTGTGAAAGCCAGGTTATTTGACGCAATCGGCGTAGTAGTGCATGACGCCGTCAGCGCCCTTTTCTTCAACCAGGCCATGGATATCGGTCTCAAAACCCGGACACTTGGCGTTGAACTCGCGGGCAAACTTGAGGTAGTCCACAATTTTCTTGTTGAACACCTCACCCGGTATCAGCAATGGAATGCCCGGTGGGTATGGCGTTACAAGACCCACGGTTACGCGGCCCTCCAGATTGTCAATCTCCACCCGCTCGGTCTTGCGCAGTGCAATGTGCGAAAAAGCGTCGCTGGGCTTCATTGCCGGAGTCAGATCACTGAGATACATGTCGGTGGTCAGTCGCGCAATATCGTACTTGGCGTACAGGGCGTGCACATACTGGCATAGATCAGCCAGACCCATCTTCTCGTACAACGGATAGGCCCTGCAAAACTCGGGCAGGATGCGCCACATGGGCTGGTTCTTGTCGTAATCGTCCTTGAACTGCTGCAGCGCCGTCAGCATGCTGTTCCAGCGGCCCTTGGTGATACCAATGGTGAACATGATGAAGAAGCTGTAGAGACCGGTTTTTTCGACCACCACGCCATGCTCGGCCAGGAACTTGGTGACGATGCTTGCTGGAATGCCGGTTTTGGCAAACTTGCCATGCAAATCCATGCCCGGGGTGACGATGGTGGACTTGATCGGGTCCAGCATATTGAAACCCGTGGCCATCTTGCCAAACCCGTGCCAATTGGCTTTGTTGTTGTTGCGTGACTCGCCCTTGATGATCCAATCGCTTGAGCGACCGATGCCCTCTTCGACAAGTTTGTCGGGGCCCCAGACCTTGAACCACCAATCGGCTCCATACTCATCGGCCACCTTGCGCATGGCGCGGCGAAAGTCCAGTGCTTCGGCAATGCTCTCTTCGACCAAGGCAGTGCCACTGGGGGGCTCCATCATGGCTGCAGCGACGTCGCAGCTGGCGATGATGCTGTACTGTGGGCTGGTGCTGGTGTGCATCAGATAGGCTTCGTTGAACAAATGCTTGTCCAGTTTGACGGTCTGCGAGTCCTGCACCAGCACATGGCTGGCCTGGCTGATACCTGCGAGGAGTTTGTGGATGGACTGGGTGGAGTACACCATCGCCTCTTTGGGCCGTACCCGGTTCTTGCCCATGGCGTGGTAAGTGCCGTAGAAGGGGTGAAACGCCGCGTGCGGCAGCCAGGCTTCGTCAAAGTGGATGTTTTCCACGTAACCATCGAGCATCTTCTTGATGGTTTCAGTGTTGTAGAGCACGCCGTCGTAAGTGCTTTGCGTCAGCGTCAGGATGCGCGGCTTGACGGTCTTGGCATCCACACCCTTCAGAAGCGGATTGGCCTTGATCTTGGCGCGAATGGCGGCAGGCTCAAACTCTTCCTTGGGGATCGGCCCGATGATGCCAAAGTGGTTACGGGTTGGCTTGAGAAACACCGGAATGGCCCCGGTCATGATGATGGCGTGCAGGTTGGATACATGGCAATTGCGGTCCACCACCACCACTTCGCCCGGCGCCACGGTGTGGTGCCACACCATCTTGTTGGAGGTCGAGGTGCCGTTGGTCACGAAAAAGCAATGATCGGCGTTGAAGATGCGCGCGGCATTGCGCTCGCTCTCGCCAATGGCGCCGTTGTGGTCCAGCAGTTGCCCCAGTTCTTCCACCGCGTTGCAGACGTCAGCGCGCAACATGTTTTCACCATAAAACTGGTGGTACATCTGGCCTACCGGGCTCTTCAAAAAGGCCACACCGCCTGAGTGTCCCGGACAGTGCCAAGAATACGAACCATCCTCCGCGTAGTCCAGCAAGGCTTTGAAAAATGGCGGCTGTAGGCCTTCCAGGTAGCTCTTGGCCTCGCGGATGATATGACGCGCCACAAACTCGGGCGTATCCTCAAACATGTGAATGAACCCATGCAACTCGCGCAGGATGTCATTGGGCATGTGGCGGCTGGTTTTGGTTTCACCATACACATAGATGGGCACATCCAGGTTCTTGCGTCGCACTTCCTCGATGAAATGCCGCAGATTCACCACGGCGGGGTCCAGATCAGGCCCCGGACTAAACTCTTCATCGTCAATGGACAAAATAAAGGCACTGGCTCGGCTTTGCTGCTGTGCAAACTGGCTTAAATCGCCGTAGCTTGTAACGCCCAGCACTTCAAACCCTTCCGTCTCAATGGCTTGGGCCAAGGCGCGAATGCCCAGTCCGGATGTATTCTCCGACCGAAAGTCCTCGTCAATGATGACGATGGGAAAGCGAAATTTCATGGAAAGCTCCAACCAAAGGGCGGCAAAAAGTCAAAACAGGCGCGAAGTGTAAGGACTTATTGTGTCTGGTACCTTGCGCGACCCGTCTTTTGGCCCAAAATGTGGTGATCTCAACACACGCAGGAACTCCATGGCTGAATCAACGATCTGGTGGCTGCTCGCCGGTACGGCAATTGGCATCGAGCTGGTGACAGGAACCCTTTATTTGTTGATGCTGGCCATTGGGTTGGCCGCAGCAGCGCTTTCGGCCCACCTGGGCGCCAGTACCGTCGTACAACTGGTGGTTGCCGCTTTCGTAGGTGCGGGCACCGTGATGGGCTGGCGCAGCTACCGCAAGACGCAACCACTGGATGCTCCCGCTGGTGCCAACCGGGATGTCAACCTGGATGTTGGCGAGACCGTACAGGTTGATGCCTGGAACCCGGATGGCACTGCCTCGGTGAAATACCGGGGTGCCCAATGGGCAGTGTCCAATGTTTCTGGTGGTAGCCTTGCCACAGGCCCTCACCAAGTGGTTGAAGTGGTCGGCAGCCGGTTAATGGTTCGAAAACTCTAATCGCGGGCCCTTAAGCCCGCATTGATCACATCTTTATAAGGAAACATGATGGAAATCGGATTGATTTTGTTGGTCATCGCCGTGATTTTTATTGCCAAATCCGTCAAGGTGGTCCCGCAACAGCATGCCTGGGTGGTTGAACGCCTTGGCAAATACAACGGCACACTGACACCCGGCCCCAACTTTCTGGTGCCCTTTATCGACCGTGTGGCTTACAAACATCTGTTAAAGGAAGTCCCGCTGGACATTCCCAGCCAGGTCTGCATCACCCGGGACAACACGCAGTTGCAGGTGGACGGCATTTTGTACTTCCAGGTAACCGACGCCATGCGGGCTAGTTACGGCTCCAGCAACTATGTGGTCGCCATCTCGCAACTGGCGCAAACCTCGCTGCGATCGGTCATCGGCAAGCTGGAGTTGGACAAGACCTTTGAAGAACGCGACATCATCAACGCCCAGGTGGTGCAGGCCATCGACGAGGCTGCGTTGAACTGGGGCGTGAAGGTGCTGCGCTACGAGATCAAGGATTTGACTCCCCCGAAAGAAATTCTGCATGCCATGCAACAGCAGATCACCGCCGAACGGGAGAAACGTGCCTTGATTGCCGCGTCAGAAGGACGCCGCCAGGAACAAATCAACATTGCTACAGGTGAACGCGAAGCCTTCATTGCCCGCTCGGAAGGTGAGAAACAAGCCGCCATCAACAACGCGCAAGGCCAGGCGGCCGCGATTCTGTCGGTAGCCGAAGCCAACGCCCAGGCCATTGAACGCGTTGCCGCTGCAATCCGCCAGCCCGGTGGGGAATTGGCCGTGCAACTCAAGGTAGCCGAACAGGCTGTAACTGCCTATTCCAAGGTGGCATCTGACGCCACCACCACACTGATTGTTCCCAGCAACATGACCGAGGTCGCCACGTTGATTGGCTCCGCCATGAAGATGATTCAGGTGCCCAAGTAGTTCGAGCCGGCCGGCATGCCCGGCTGCCAAAGTCAAGCGCACCATAGAAAAAGCCCTGTAACTCAATGAGCTACAGGGCTTCTTGTTTCTGGCGGAGCAGGCGGGATTCGAACCCGCGGTGGGTTTTACCCCACGCACGCTTTCCAGGCGTGTGACTTAAACCGCTCATCCACCGCTCCAGAGCCTTCGATTTTAACCCGGTTTTTATCGAATCCCAGGCAGCGGTGCATAAAAAGGATGCTTCTTCCAGTTAGCGAATCACGGCCATGGTTTCGAGCTTGCCGCCACGAATTGTCTTGAGCGTAAGGGCGCCATTCTTGATGTCACCCTTTTCGTCAAAGGAAATTGGGCCAGACACACCCTTGTAGTCGGTGGTTGCAGCCAACACCGGCAGGTACTTAACCGGGTCGGACGAGTTGGCCTTGACCATGGCGGCAACCATGACCTTGACCGCGTCGTACACATAAGGTGCATAGAGCTGTACATCGATATTGAACTTGGCTTTGTACTTGGCCCGGAATTCATCCATGCCGACCTTGTCTTCACCCTCGACGCCACCGGCTTCGGCGCAATAGACCTGATCATCTGAAATAGCGTCGCCACCCAGTTTTACCAGTTCACCTGTGCAAATTCCGTCACCGCCCATGAACTTGGCCTTGATGCCCAGAGCTTTCATTTGCTTGAGCATGGGGCCGGCCACGGCATCCATACCGCCAAAGAACACGATGTCTGGCTTCTTGCCCTTGATGGTTGTGAGGATGGAGTTGAAGTCGGTTGACTTGTCAGTTGTGAACTCCTTAGCCACCACATTGCCACCAGCGGACTCCACTGCCTTGGCAAATTCTTCTGCCAGGCCTTGGCCATAGGCGGTACGGTCATCGATCACCGCAATGGATTTGCCCTTGAGCGTGCCAACGGCATACTTGCCCAGGGTTCCGCCCAGTTGGGTATCGTCGGCCACCATGCGGAAGGCCGTTTTGAAACCTTGGCGGGTGTATTTGGGGTTAGTGGCGGAAGGCGAAAGCTGGGGAATGCCCGCATCGCTGTAAATTTTGGAAGCAGGAATGGTCGTACCCGAGTTCAGGTGCCCCACTACGCCGGACACCTTGGCGTCCACCAACTTTTGCGCCACAGCCGTGCCCTGTTTAGGGTCAGCAGCGTCGTCTTCGGCCATCAGTTCCAGGGTGACCTTCTTGCCATCAATCACAACGCCTTCGGTATTGAGTTCTTCAATGGCCAAGCGTGCGCCGTTTTCATTGTCCTTGCCCAAATGCGCAATGGCGCCGCTGATGGGGCCCACATGTCCAATTCTGACCACGGAAGGTCCTGCTGCGGCAGGCGCAGCAGCAGATGCCACAGGCGCCGCTGCCGGGGCCGCAGCTTCTTCCTTCTTGCCACAGGCCACCAATGCCACCGCTGCCGCCAGCACAGTCAGCGTGCTCTTTACTTTGAATTGCATAAATACTCCAAAAAAAAAATTGCAACAGTAACGATACCGTAGTTCCAACGCTATCCCTATAAGGGTGTTCCCGACACTGCCACTTTCAGTGCTTGGCAGGCGGTTTTGGCGGGCTGATCGCCTGTTTCACTGCTGCTTTAACAGCGTCTTCAATTTCCAACTTCCAACGGGTCGCCGCCAGACGCATCTGTGCTTCCACTTGGGCCTGTAAAGATGCCCGTAATTGCTGCTCCAGTCGCGGTTTGACGTGTTGCAAAATCTGCTCCACCAGCCGCTGACTGTCGATAACCGGGCGAACGGACGCACCTCCGGGGTGCACCACCTCGGTCAGCGTCGGAACAAAACGGTGGGGAGGCTTGCCAGTTGACATCAATCCGCACGCTTCAGATTCAGGTCATGGCGGATGATCGCGTAACCCTGTCCGGTGTAGAGTCGCCAGCGGTTGCGTGCCTGCTCGCGGTCCGCTGCGTCGGTACTGACCACCTCGATGAGGCGATCAAACTTCTCAAATCCCTGTGGTACGTCGGCTCCAAGATTAACAAGTACCCCATAGGGTGCAGTCACCTGGTCGGTATGGTTCACCAAAACCACCGCCGAGCGGGCCTGAACGGCCGGCGGGGCATTGCCGATGCAATGGGGAACAAAGTCGGTGGGCGAAACGCCCCACAGGTCCACGTCGAGTTGGGCCAAGGCGGTCGCTTCGGCCACCACTGCCACCCTGGCGCCACCACGAACAGCTTTGCGCAGCAAGCGGCAGGCGTAGGCCAGTTTGTCGGGGGCTCCGAAGTGAAACGCCAGCTCTGTCACTTGTTGTAAGCCTGCGCCACCAGGTATTCAATCAGCAGACCCACGGGTCGACCGGTAGCGCCTTTGGCTGCTCCGCCCTTCCAGGCGGTACCGGCAATGTCAAGATGTGCCCAAGGAAATTTTTCGGTAAAGCGCTGAAGAAACTTGGCTGCAGTGATAGAACCACCCGCACGCCCTGCCACATTGGCCACATCGGCAAAACTGGTCTTGAGGCCTTCGGCGTACTCATCATCCAGTGGCATGCGCCAGCACAAGTCCTGCGCCATTTCGCCGGCCGCAAACAGCGCGTTGCCCAAGTCATCCTGCGAGGCGTACATGCCGCTACGCACGCCGCCCAAAGCAATCACACAGGCACCGGTCAGGGTGGCCACATCCACCACAGCAGTGGGTTTGAAGCGCTCGGCATAGGTCAGCGCATCACACAGCACCAAACGGCCTTCAGCATCAGTGTTAAGAATTTCAATGGTCTGGCCGCTCATGCTGGTAACCACATCACCAGGCTTGACGGCTTGGCCGTTGATCAGGTTCTCGCAAGCAGGGATCAGCCCCACGACATTGATAGCGGGTTTCAATACGGCCAACGAACGGAAGGTCCCCAGCACGCTGGCGGCACCCGACATGTCGAACTTCATCTCGTCCATTTCGGGTGCTGGTTTGATGGAGATACCACCACAATCGAAAGTGATTCCCTTGCCTACCAGGACTGTGGGGGCCTCGGATTTGGCGGCACCACTGTAACGCAGCACGATGAATCGCAACGGTTGGTCCGAACCCTGGGCCACGGCCATAAAGGCACCCATGCCCAGCTTCGCCACATCCTTGGGTCCCAGCACTTCGCAGCTAATTTTTGGCAGTTTTGCCAGATCTTTCGCTGCCTGCGCCAACAAGGTAGGGGTAGCATGGTTGGCTGGCCGGTTGGCCCATTCCTTGGCCAACTCCGCGCCTGCAACAATGCCCGCAGCTCGGTCAAAGGTGATTTGCACTTCGGCAGCATTGGTGGCTGCCACCAGCACCTTGCTCAAGGTGCGTGCTTCCGGCTTGGACTTGGTGTGGGTGTAGCTGTAGCTGGCGTCAGCCACCGCCACCACCACTGCGCGAACAGCTTCTTCGCGGGCAGGGGAGGCAAAACACACCAGCAGTTTTTTCAATCCAGGGGCCTTTACCGACGCCATTGCCGCCAGCACCGCACTGCGTACGTCGCGCGCCGAACCGCTGCCGATACCAACCAGCACCACCCGTATGGCATGGGCTTGCACGGGCTTGTACAGGCAGAGCAGCTTTGCGATCTTGGTTTCCAGATCGCCGGCCTTCATGGCTTGACCTATCAGTTCAGACAGGTCGTCTTTGGCCGCTTTGAAGTCTTGGGGCACCAGTACCACCAAGGCATCGCATTTTTCAGTAGATGCCTCTAACAGGCTGAAAGGCTTGAGTTCAAAGTTCATAATTCAGGTTTTCCTTTGGCCGACATGTTATTCCATTCTTCCATCCGCAAAGAACTCGCACGCAGTTTTGGTGCAACCTTGGTTGTCCTGGTGACGGTGGTAATGACCATGACGCTGATTCGCACCCTGGGGGAAGCTGGCCGCGGTGTATTCAATCCTGCCGACGTGATGATCATCATGGGCTATACGGTGCTATCCGACATGCCCACCATTTTGTCCATGTGTCTGTTCATTGCGGTCTTGAGCGTGCTGACACGCATGTTTCGCGATAGCGAGATGGTGATCTGGTTTGGCAGTGGCCGGGGACTAACCTCACTGATAAAACCCCTTTTTCACTTTGCCTGGCCGATACTGCTGGTCATTGCTGCGCTGGCTTTTCTGATACTGCCCTGGGCCTATGGCCGCATTGAGGACATGCGCGACCGCTACGAAAAACGCGGGGACATCGCCCGCATCCAGCCGGGCCAGTTTCAGGAGTCGGCCAATGGTGAACGGGTGTTCTTCATTGAGAAGGATTCCAGCGGAAAGTTGGCAGGCAGCAACGTTTTTATTGCCACCCACAAGGACAACAAGGAAACCATCACATCTTCGCGCAGCGGCCATGTTGAGTTGGTTAACGGTGAAAAATTCCTGATCTTGGAAAACGGCCAGCGCCTGGAAAAAACCGCCGGCAAGCCCGACCTGACCGTTGCCGTGTTCAAAACCTACGGTGCGCAAGTCGACGCAGATGACCAGTCCGCCCGCAGCTTTATTCCCTCTGCCGCCAAGAGCACTTTGGAGCTGGTGGGTAGTCCCACCCAGTCCCATCTGGCGGAGTTGTCCTGGCGCGCCGGACTGGCGCTGGCAGCCATCAACTTTGTGGTGATTGGCTTGGCCGCCGCCGGTGTGAACCCGCGCGTGGGGCGCACCGCCAACCTGGGTTTCGCGTTCATGGCCTTTATCGTGTACTTCAACTTGCTGGTGCTGGGCAAAAGCTGGGTAGAAACCGGCCAGGTCCATGTAGGCGTGTTTTTACTGGTATTACACGGTGGCGCGCTGGCCCTGGCCTTGCTGTGGCTAGCCAAACGCAACAATAACTGGACGCTATGGCGACCACGCCGCCCTGCTGGTGACGCCACACCGAAAGCCACGGCATGAAAACCATTCGACGACTGCTGTATGGCGAGGTGGTGATTGCGGTACTGCTGGTGACATTGGGCTTTGTATCTCTCTTTTACTTCTTTGACTTTGTGGAAGAGTTGCAGGCGGTGGGCAAGCACCGCGATACCGGCTACACCGTGGCACAGGCACTGCTGTATGTGGCCTTGATGTTGCCCAGCCACCTTTACGAGTTGCTTCCCATCACCGTATTGATTGGCACCATCTTTGTGATGGCGCGTTTGGCACAAAGCTCTGAATTCACCATCCTGCGTACCAGCGGCCTGGGGCCGTGGCTGGCCCTGCGCACGCTTATGGTTTTGGGCCTGGGTTTTGTCGTTTTTACCTTTGCCGTAGGTGACTATGTGGCGCCCATGGCCGACAAGTCGGCGCAGTTGCTTAAATCGCGCTACCAGGGCAAGGTGAGCGTGGGCAAAACCGGCGCCTGGCTCAAAGAACGCCAAGCCTACAGCCACTACGCGGTCAACGTGGGTGCACTGGCACCAGACGCCAGCATGCGCGACGTGCGCATTTTTGAGTTCAACAATCAGGGTTTTTTGGTCTCCATGACCGAAGGGCAAACCGGCACCTTCGGCAACGACGATTCCTGGCTACTCAACAAAGTGGACCATACCGAATTCACCAGCACCGATGCCAATGCCACCCGGGTGGAGCGCAACTTTGTCGATACTTTCCGCTGGTCTACCCAGATCAGCGCGGAGATGGTCGCCACCGCCGTACTGCGCCCCGAGCGCATGGGCACTATCGACCTGTTTCAGTACATCCGCCACCTCGACGCCAACGGGCAGTCTGCCCAAAAATACGAAATCCAGTTCTGGAAAAAAGTGTTCTACCCCTTGAGCTGCCTGGTCATGGTGGTGTTGGCCCTGCCCTTTGCCTATCTTCACTTTCGCTCTGGCAGCGTGGCAACCTATGTGTTTGGCGGTGTCATGGCGGGCATCAGCTTTGTTCTGCTGAACAACGTACTGGGCGACCTGGGCGCGCTGCAAGGCTGGTGGCCGTGGCTCACCGCCGCGTTGCCGGGCCTTATCTACTCCTTCATTTCGCTAACTGCCTTTACCTGGCTGGTGATACGGCGATGAGTGGATTTGTTCCAAGTCACGGCATTGTGCTGTTTGCGCACGGCTCGCGTGACCCGCTGTGGCACAAGCCCATTGAGGCGGTGTCTGCGCGCATCGCGGCACTCGCGCCCGACACACCTGTTGCGTGCGCCTACCTGGAACTGAGCACGCCCGACCTGCCCACTGCCGTGCGCGAACTGCTGGACCGTGGTGTGCAGGCCATCCGCATCGTGCCGCTGTTCCTGGGGGTTGGCAAACACGGACGCGAAGACCTGCCGCGCTTGGTGGCTGAGTTGCAAATCGCCCACCCGGGCGTGCCATTCACCCTGATGCCTGCCGTGGGCGAAGACACCCGGTTGGTGCAGTTGCTAGCCCAAATCGCCCTCGATACGCCTTGAATTCTGTCTTTCACGGCATAATGAATGCCATCTTTAGCTGAAATTCGATATGAACCTGCACCAATTTCGCTTTGTGCAAGAAGCCGTCCGGCGCAATCTCAACCTGACCGAAGCGGCCAAGGCCTTGCACACCTCGCAGCCTGGCGTCTCCAAAGCCATCATCGAGCTGGAAGAAGAACTGGGCATCGAGATTTTTGCCCGTCATGGAAAACGCCTCAAGCGCGTCACAGAACCCGGCCAACACGTCCTCAAAAGCATCGATCTGATCCTGCGCGAAGTCGGCAACCTCAAGCGCATTGGTGAGCAATACAGTGCCGAGGATAGCGGCACCCTTTCTATTGCAGCCACGCACACCCAGGCGCGCTACGTGCTTCCAGAGCGGGTGGCCGGGCTGCGTGCTGCCTACCCCAAGGTCAACATCAGCCTGCACCAGGGCTCGCCCGACCAGGTGGCGCGCATGCTGATCGACGAGGTGGCCGAAATTGGCATTGCCACCGAATCCCTGGCGGACTACAGCGAGCTGGTCACCCTGCCCTGCTATGAATGGCAGCACATGCTGGTAATGCCAATCGACCACCCGCTGGCGCGCAAGGACCGCATCACCCTGGAAGACGTGGCGCTGGAGCCGCTCATCACCTACCACCCGTCTTTTACGGGTCGCACCAAGATCGACCATGCCTTTGCCATCCGCAAGCTCCAACCGCGCATTGCACTGGAAGCCATTGACTCGGATGTGATCAAAACCTATGTCCGTCTGGGCCTGGGCATTGGTATTGCCGCCGAAATGGCCGTGCGCGACGTGATTGAAGATGGCGGCAAGAGCGGGTTGGTGGCGCGCCCTGCCGGCAACTTGTTTGGCCAGAACCTGGCCCGGGTGGCGTTCAAGCGCAGCGCCTACCTGCGCAACTTTGTTTACACCTTCGCCGAACTGTTGAGTGACCGCCTGGACCGCAAGCTGATTGCCCGCGCTATGGATGGGCATGTGGAAAATTATGAATTCTGACTGAAAAATGACCCCTAATCTAACCTCACGTTTGCCGAACGTGGGCACCACCATCTTCTCTGTCATGTCGGCGCTGGCCGTGCAGCACAAAGCCGTCAACCTGGGCCAGGGCTTTCCGGACTTTGCATGCGACCCGGCGCTGGTCAACTACGTGTCTGAAGCCATGCAGGCCGGCCACAACCAATACCCGCCGATGCCGGGCGTGCCCCATTTCCGCGATGCGATCGCACTCAAAATTGAAGCACTTCACGCACGCCCGTACAGGGCTGCAGACGAAATTACCATCACCGCTGGGGCCACCCAGGCAATCATCACCACCATTCTGGCCATCGTGCACCCGGGCGATGAGGTGATTGTGTTGGAGCCCTGCTACGACAGCTATGTACCCAACATCGAGTTGGCCGGTGGCGTGCCTGTACGCATTCCACTGACGCCCGGCACCTTTCGACCCGATTTCGACAAAATTGCCGCCGCCATCACACCCAAAACCCGCGCCATCATCATCAACAGCCCGCACAACCCCAGCGCCACGGTATGGAGTCACGCGGACATGCTGCGCCTGCAAGAGATTCTGGCACCCACCAACGTGTTGCTCATCAGCGACGAGGTGTATGAGCACATGGTCTTCGACGGTGTCCAGCACGAAAGTGCGGCCCGCTACCCCGGGCTGGCCGAGCGCGCCTTCATTGTTTCGAGCTTTGGCAAAACCTTCCATGTGACCGGCTGGAAGGTGGGTTATGTGGCCGCGCCGGCATCGTTGATGGCCGAGTTCCGCAAGGTGCACCAGTTCAACGTGTTCACGGTCAATACCCCCATGCAGCACGGCCTGGCCTCTTACATGGGCACCCCGGCGCACTATCTGGATTTACCGGCCTTCTACCAACGCAAACGCGATCTGTTTCGTGCTGGCCTTGCCGGTAGCCGACTGAGACTACTGCCCAGCGCCGGCAGCTATTTTCAGTGCGTTGACATCTCGCAGGTCAGCGACTTGAATGAAGCAGATTTTTGCCAATGGCTCACCACCGAAATCGGCGTGGCCGCCATCCCCTTATCTGCGTTTTATGGCAACGGGTTTGATCAGCGCGTGGTGCGTTTCTGCTTTGCCAAGCAGGACGCCACCTTACAGGCAGCCATTGAACGACTCAAGTCGTTATAGAGTTCCATGGTTGGATAGCCATCTGCCGGCTGACCCACGCTATCCTGGTACTGGCGCAGCCCTCGCTGCGTAGCCGGGCCCATCATGCCGTCAGGTGTACCGCAGTCAAAACCACGGGCGTTCAGTGCTGTTTGCAGCTCACGCAACTGGCTGCGCGTCAGCGATTTGAGATCACGCGGCCAGGCGGCTTGCACCGCAGGCCCGCCAGCAATGCGCTGAGCCAGCAGGTTGACGGCCAGCGCGTAGCTGGTGGCGTTGTTGTAGCGCAGGATCGTACGGAAATTGGCACCCACCAAAAAGGCCGGCCCCCGCGCACCTGCCGGCAGCAGCAAGGAGCTTTCCGCCAACGGCGGCAGTGGCGCATGGTCAATGGTTTGAACACCTACATCAGCCCATGCCGCGCTGGGTTGTCGCAACTTGGCGTCTGCCAGTGCGTAGTCAAACCCGGGCGGTAACGACACCTCCAAGCCCCAAGGCTGGTTGGCTTGCCACCCGGAGCGCGCCAAAAAGTTGGCTGTGGATGCCATCACATCGGCATCACTGCCCCAGATGTCGCGGCGGCCATCGCCATCGGCATCCACCGCGTAGGCCAGAAAAACTGAGGGCAAAAATTGGGTCTGCCCCATGGCACCAGCCCAGGAGCCGATCATTTGCGCGCGATCGATGTCGTGGTTTTGCAAGATCTTGAGTGCTGCCAGCAACTGGGTACTGGCCCACGCTTCTCGGCGGCCTTCAAACCCCAGCGTTGCCAAGGCGTCGATGGTCGGGATATCGCCCACATTGGTTCCAAAATTGCTCTCTATGCCCCAAATGGCCACCAATACTTCGGCGGGAACGCCGTAGCGTGCAGCAATGGTGTCGATTGCTGGGCGCAGCTGCAGCAACTTCTCTTGCCCCCGGGTGATGCGCTGTTCAGACACTGCACTGTCAAGGTAGTCCCACACCGCACGTGTGAATTCGGGTTGCGCCCGGTCCAGCTCCACTACACGCGGTATGAAGTGAACATCGTCGAATGCGAGGTGCAGTGTTGCAGCATCAATGCCCGCCGCGCTGGCGCGGACACTAAATCGAGCAATCCAGTCTGTAAAGGCCTGGTCAGGTGATGACGGATCCGGTGCCGCTCGGGTGGGGGCCGCGTCTGTTGTCGACACCGTCGAATCTCTGGATACCGGTGTGGAAACGCTGGTGCAGCCCGCCAGCATCAGCAACGCAACGCAGACCAACACCCCTGCGCTGCGGGCTGCGGTGGTTGAACAAGACAGCTTCTTCATAACCCCCATTTTGATGGATTCACCGCCCTGTAACCCACTGCAGCCGACCACGATGTTGATCTGGCAAGGCCTGAATTCGCGCCGCAGCCGCAGCGCTGGAGGGCGCCTGGTAACCGTTTGGCACCACCAGGACGTCACTGTTGGCCCATTGGGCGATCCGGTTTGCGACACTGCCCAGCAGCAAATCAATCAGAGTGGAGCTGCGTTCTTTGCCAACCACAATCAGGTCGGCCTTGGTTGCCTCCTGTTGCACCACAGTGAGGCGTGCTGGCTCCCCGCGCCCAACCACTGCATTCACGCGGTTCCTTCGGGCATGCGAGGAGTCGGTGAAGCGGAACAGGCGGTCCCGCGCATTTCTGTGTGCCCTTTCCCGGTAGGCGTTAACCGCCTCGGAGGTCATCACATGGGAGCTCGGCCAGGCTTCGTCCAAATCGTACAAGGCGTGAAACAGCTCCAACTCTGCATCCAGCGCAAAGCCACTGGCGTGTTGCACCAGATCTTTCGAAGTCTCTGTTTGGTCCACCGCCACCAACAGACGGTGATAGGGCCGCATTACTGGTTTTTTGACAACCAATATGGGGCATGCACTGTGGCGCAGTATTTGGTCCAGTGTGGAGCCTTGCCAAAATTGCCAGAGTGAGCGGTGGCCGCGTTGGTCCAGCACCAGCAGGTTAGACCGCTGGCACTGCTTCAGGATGTCATCCACCATTCTGCCGGTGCGTGCCACCGTTTTGACACGATGGTGTGGCGCCGGGCCAGTTGCCGCGCGCGTTGCTCCAGCCGGGCAAAGGGGTCAGAGAACTTCGGGTTTGGCGTCTCGGTGGCGTACATCACACTGAGCGTGGCTTGGTGGGCGTGTGCGAGCAAGGCGGCGCGCTCCAACCCCTGCTCGGCACGGGTTGAAAAGTCGGTGATGGCAAAAATCGACTGAATATTCATGGTGCAGACTCCTCTACGCATAGTTGCCGACGCTATGGTGTGCCGTCGGCTAAATCAATGTCGCCGTCGCAAAATGCAGCGGGACCTACCGCGCTGGGCTTGTGCCCGGCGATAAAGAAAATGCGCTACTAAGAAGTGTGGAGAATCGCCGGGCTTAAGAATGGACGTCCGGCTGACAGGGTCCTGCGTTACCCATCACGGTGCTATGCGCTCGCGCGCAAGCGCCCAGCAGCGCAGGCAAGGCCATAGCTGAACTGGAGAGGATGAAGGGTAAGGAACACATGGCGACGATCATAGACCCTATCAACATAAGGGTCAAATGAGGTGACAGCAAGGCCCTACGTTGCTTGCCAGAATAGACAGGGGCGGTATCGGCACCGGCAGCGGCGCTTTACCCCAACTGCGTCCACGCCTTGTCCAGCCGCTTCACGCTCACCGGCTGCGGCGTTTTGAGCTCTTGGGCAAAAAAGCTCACGCGCAGTTCTTCCAGCAGCCAGCGGAATTCGGCCATGCGTTCATCCACCGCGCCCTTACGCTCGGCCACCAAGCGCCAGTAGCGCTGCTCCTGCGGGCGCAGTTCGGCCAGGCGGGTAGCGTCCCGCGCGGGGTCGGCACGGTATTTGTCCAGCCGCAGGGTGATGGCCTTGAGGTAGCGGGCCAGGTGCTGCAAGCGCTCCCACGGGGTGGCTTGCAGAAAGCGCTTGGGCATGAGGCGTTGCAGTTGTTGGGCGCAATCGGCAGTTGCATCAGGCGCGTTTTTGGTGTCCTTGATCTTGCGGGCTGCCGCCGAATACTCCAGCAAAATGACACCGGCCATGCGGGCCACCTCGGTGGATATCAGGGTCAGGCGGCCTCGACCTTCTTCGACCCGGCGCTTGAAAGCAAACTCGTCGGTGGGCAGGGGTTCCAGCAAGAAAGCGCGGTCCAGCGCGACGGCGATGATTTGTTCGCGCAGTTCTTCCACGGTTCCGCCTGAACCCGAGGCGTCTTTACCGCTATCCGATTTGCCCACGGTCATGTAGGCCACGGCCATTTTCTGCAGATCGGGAATATTTTTTTCAAGGTACTTGAGTGCATCCTTGATTTGCAGCGCAAACAGGCGGCGCAGACCGGCGCGGTGTTTGGCGGCGGCTAGCTCGGGTTCATCAAACACCTCGACGGTTACGGCGTCGCCACCGTCGATGAGGGCCGGAAAGCCAATCAGCGTTTGGCCTGCCTTTTTAATCTCCAGCAGTTCCGGCAGCTCACCAAACGTCCAGGCCGTATGGCGCTGGCCGGCTGGCTGGGGCGCAGTGGCTTGGCTGTGTGGTGGCGTTTTGTCATTTACTCCTGATTTGATAGCTGTTTGTGTAGTATTGACGAGGGCTAGAGGCTGTTTTGACTCTAAACTATTTGGCACAGAGGCACCCGCAGCAGACGCACCATGCCCCAGCTTCAGATTGGCCAGCGCCTGAAACGCGCCACGCGCCTGCTTGCCCAGATCGGCCTTGAGCGCGCCCAGATTGCGGCCCTGCCCCAACTGGCGGCCATGCTCGTCCACCACGCGGAAGTTCATGAAGAAATGCGGCGTCAGCATGTCCACCTTGATGTCGGCTTTGACAATGTCCAGGCTGGTGGCATCGCGCACCAATTTCAGCACGGCATCCACCAGACTGCCAGTGCCAAATTTTCGGGCGCATTCAGTACGTCGGCGAACTTGGTGGCGGTGTCGGGCAGCGGCACCAGTCGGCTGCGTGGCCGTTGGTGCAAGGTTTTAATGAGCGCTTGCACTTTTTCCTTGAGCATGCCGGGCACCAGCCATTCGCAGCGCTCGTCGTTGACTTGGTTCAACACAAACAGCGGCACGGTCACGGTCAGGCCATCGCGGGCGTCGCCGGGCTCGTGCAGGTAGGTGGCGGCGCAGTCCACACCGCCTAGGCGAATGGTTTTGGGGAAGGACGCGGTGGTGATTCCTGCGGCCTCATGGCGCATGAGTTCTTCGCGGGTGAGCTGGAGCAGCGTGGGCTTATTTTTTACTTCTTCGCGGTACCAGCGCTCCAGGCTGTAGCCGCTGCACACGTCGGCGGGCAACTGCTGGTCGTAAAACGCGTAAATCAGCTCGTCGTCCACCAGCACGTCTTGGCGGCGGGCTTTGTGTTCCAGGTCTTCTACCTGTTTGATGAGCTTGTGGTTAGCCGCCAGAAACGGCAGCGTGGTTTCCCACTCTTTGCCCACCAGCGCCTCGCGGATAAACACCTCGCGCGCGCCCACCATGTCGACCCGGCTGTAATTGACCCGGCGCCCGCTGTAGACCACGATGCCATACAGCGTGGCCCGCTCCAGCGCCATTACCTCGGCGGCCTTCTTTTCCCAATGCGGGTCCAGCAGTTGCTTGCGCAGCAAATGTCCGCCCACTTGCTCCAACCACTGCGGGTCGATATTGGCCAGCCCGCGACCAAAGAGGCGTGTGGTTTCTACCAACTCAGATGCCACGATCCACTTGCCCGGCTTCTTGGTCAAATGTGCGCCGGGGTGGGCAAAGAACTTGATGCTGCGCGCCCCCAAATACTCGCCGTTTTGCCCTTCTTCGAGCTTGCAGCCAATGTTGCCCAGCAGCCCCGAGAGCATGGACAGGTGCAGCTGCTCGTAGCTGGCCGGTGTGGTGTTCAAGCGCCACTTGTGCTCGGCCACCACGGTGTGCAGCTGGCTGTAGATGTCTTTCCACTCGCGCACGCGGCGGATGTTGACGAAGTTTTGGCGCAGCAGTTGTTCGTATTGGCGGTTGGAGAGCTTGTGTTCCTTGCCATGGCCACCGCGGGCGTCATCGATCCAATCCACTTCCACAGCTTCAAATACCCTACAAACTCGCTCTTCTCGTCGTCAAACTTCTTGTGTGCCGTGTCGGCCTGCTGCTGGGCTTCCATGGGCCGGTCGCGCACGTCTTGCACGCTCAGGGCTGAGGCAATGATCAAAGCTTCATCCAACGCCTCGCGCCCTCTGGCTTCCAGCAGCATGCGCCCTACGCGCGGGTCCAGCGGCAGGCGGCTTAGCTCAGTACCCAGCGGCGTGAGCTCATTCGCATCGTCCACCGCGCCCAATTCATTGAGCAACTGGTAGCCATCGGCAATGGCGCGGCCACTGGGGCGCTCCAGAAACGGAAAGTCTTCCACGATGCCCAGGTGCAGCGACTTCATGCGCAAAATCACCCCGGCCAGCGAGCTGCGGATGATCTCGGGGTCGGTAAAGCGATCGCGCCCGTCAAAGTCTTTCTGGTCGTAAAGCCGAATGCAAATGCCGTTGGCCACGCGCCCACAGCGCCCAGAGCGCTGGTTGGCCGCCGCTTGGCTGATGGGCTCCACCAGCAACTGCTCTACCTTGCTCCTAAAGCTATAGCGCTTCACGCGCGCGGTGCCTGCGTCAATCACGTAACGGATGCCGGGCACCGTGAGCGAGGTTTCGGCCACGTTGGTGGCCAGCACCACGCGCCTGCCGGTATGGCCATCAAAAATGCGGTCTTGCTCGGCCGGGCTCAGGCGGGCAAACAGCGGCAGCACCTCGGCATTGCGCATGATGGGTTGGTGACTCAGGTGCTTGCGCAGGTGGTCGGCCGCCTCGCGGATTTCGCGCTCGCCGGGCAGAAAGACGAGGATGTCGCCACCGTTGTGCGGGTCGCGCCAGAGTTCGTCCACGCCATCGGCAATGGCGCTGTTCAGGTCGTACTCGCGGCTTTCTTCAAACGGCCGGTAGCGGTGCTCCACCGGGAACATGCGGCCCGACACCATGATGACGGGCGCGGGGCCATTCTTCGAGGCAAAGTGGTCCGCAAAGCGCTGCGCGTCAATGGTGGCGGAGGTGACCACAATCTTCAGGTCCGGGCGGCGCGGCAATATCTGGCGCAGGTAGCCCAGCAAAAAGTCGATGTTCAGGCTGCGCTCGTGCGCCTCGTCGATGATGATGGTGTCGTAGGCGCTGAGCAGCGGGTCGGTCTGTGTTTCGGCTAGCAAAATGCCGTCGGTCATCAGCTTGACCGATGCGTCTTTGGAGAGACGATCTTGAAACCGCACCTTGAAGCCCACCACATCACCCAGCGGTGTTTTCAGCTCTTCCGCAATCCGCTTGGCCACGCTGCTGGCCGCAATGCGGCGCGGCTGGGTGTGGCCAATGAGCTTGCCGCGCGGTGCGGGGCGGCCATTTGCCAAGGTCTTGGGGTAATTGAGCAGTCCGCGCCCCATGGCCAGGGCGATCTTGGGCAACTGCGTGGTCTTGCCCGAGCCGGTTTCGCCACAGACGATGATGACCTGGTGCGCCTGCATGGCGGCCATGATCTCGTCGCGTTTACCCGATACGGGGAGCGACTCAGGAAAGTCAATTTGCAAGGGACTAGCGATCAAGGTGCAGACTTCGTAGAGAATTGCGGATTATCCCAGCCCACAGGGCCGATTCGCAGCATTGACCTACTAACCGCGCACACCATGTCCACTGTTTTCAATTTCACCTTCGTGCCGTGGTTTCGCTCGGTAGCGCCATATATCCACAAATTTCGCAACCAGACCTTCGTGATTGGTGTGTGTGGCGAGGCCATTGCTGCAGGCAAACTGCCCAATTTGGCACAAGACTTGGCCATGATCCAGAGCATGGGCGTGAAGATTGTGCTGGTGCACGGCTTTCGCCCGCAGGTCAACGAGCAGCTCAAGGCCAAGGGGCACGCCGGCAAGTATTCGCATGGCATGCGTATTACCGATGGCGTGGCGCTGGACTGCGCACAAGAGGCCGCCGGGCAGTTGCGCTACGAGATTGAAGCCGCGTTCAGCCAGGGCCTGCCCAACACGCCCATGGCGGATTCCACCGTGCGCGTGATCTCCGGCAACTTCATTACCGCACGGCCGGTGGGCATTGTGGACGGAGTGGATTTTCAGAACTCGGGTCTGGTGCGCAAGGTAGACACGGCTGGCATCAGCCGGGTGTTGGATTCCGGTGCGATGTTGCTGGTGTCGCCCTTTGGTTTTTCGCCGACTGGCGAGGCGTTTAACCTGGCCATGGAAGAGGTGGCGACCTCGGTAGCCATGGCGCTGCAGGCCGACAAGCTGATTTTTGTGACCGAGGTGCCCGGCATTCGGGTGCGGCCGCTGGAGCCAGCCTCTGAAGACAACGCCATTGACACCGAACTGCCCCTGGCGGCTGCCGAGAAGCTGCTGGCCGAAATACCCGCCGCCAACCAACCCACGGACACTGCGTTTTACCTGCAACACTGCGTAAAGGCCTGCAAAGGCGGCGTGGAGCGCAGCCACATCATTCCCTTCGCGGTAGACGGCGGAATCCTGTTAGAGGTTTATGTGCACGACGGCATTGGCACCATGGTGGTGGACGAAAAGCTGGAGAGCCTGCGCGAGGCCACCGAAGACGACGTGGCCGGCATTCTGCAACTGATTGAACCGTTTGAGAAAGACGGCACGCTGGTCAAGCGCAGCCGCACCGAAATTGAACGCGACATTGGCAACTACACCATCATCGAACACGACGGCGTGATTTTTGCCTGCGCGGCACTCTACCCTTACCCGGAAGCTAAAACGGGCGAAATGGCCGCTTTAACTGTGTCACCCGACGTGCAAGGCCAGGGAGACGGGGAACGGGTCATGAAGCGCATTGAGCATCGCGCCAAGGCGGCCGGGCTGGAAAGCCTCTTTGTACTGACCACACGCACCAAGCACTGGTTCATCAAACGCGGTTATGCGGTAGTCGAGCCCGAGTGGTTGCCCGAAGCGCGCAAGCGCAAATACAACTGGGACCGCAAGAGTCTGGTGCTGGTGAAAAGGTTTCTGTAACGACCTGACTCAAGCCCGACTCAAGCCAGATTCAGGCCCGGCGGCGGCGCCAAACCAACACAGCACCCACCATGGCCACGCCAGAAAACCAGACGAAGGACCAGTTGGCAAGGGAGCCGCCCAGAAAGGTCCAGTCCACCTTGGTGCAGTCACCACTGCCCTTGAAGATCATGGGAATAACGCGTTGCAGGGGAAACGCCTCGATCATGCCGTAGAGGTCGCGGCCGCACGACACCACCTCGGGCGGATACCACTGCAAATAGCTCTGCCGGGCCGCCACGTAAGCGCCTGCCACCGCCAGCACCACCATCAGGCTTGCGCCCCAGACATGCGCGCGTTTATTGCCGCTAGCCCCCGTAAAACCTGCACATGCAGCTACAAAAATAAGAGCATACCGCTGCACAATACACATCGGGCACGGGTCCAGGCCCACCACATTCTGCAAATACAGAATGCCAAAAGCCAGCAGTGCCAGGCAAGAAATGCAGACCATTGCCAGCACGCGCCGTGGAGCGGTATCGAATTGGGCCATTACGAAGTTCAAAATCACGGTTCCTGTCAAAAAAATGGCGCCCTGGCGGCGCGCTCGGGAAATTGGTGCTGATTTTGCCTTGGAAGTTCCCTGTTTTGCACCGGGGCTTTGGCAACAGGGGGCAACAAAGCGAATAAGATTCAGGCTATTGGCTCGTTGTGAGCCCCACTCCTGCAATCGAGGTTCTCATTCATGGCACGTACCGTCAACTGTATCAAGCTCGGCAAAGAAGCCGAAGGTTTGGATTTTCCGCCCTACCCTGGCGATCTGGGCAAGCGCATCTGGGAAAGCGTCAGCAAGCAAGCCTGGGCCGACTGGATCAAGCATCAGACCATGTTGGTCAATGAAAACCGCCTCAACCTGGCCGACGCCCGTGCACGCCAGTACCTGGCCCGTCAAATGGAAAACCATTTCTTCGGCGACGGTGCTGATGCGGCCCAAGGCTACGTTCCGCCTCCGGCCTGATTCACCACTTCTGAAAAGTCCCACCGAGTTTCGTTGACTCCATTGGTTGACACACTAATGGAGCACGAACTCGCCTGCGTGGGGCTACCAGCGGCCTGGGCCGATCACACGGCCTGGACCATTCTGGATACCGATTTCTCGGACGGGCAGCGTTTCGAACAGGTTCTGCACGCTTGGCAGCAAGACCCACGCCGCCCCCGCATGCTGCATTACGTGGGCATTGCCACGCAGCAACCCGCGAAGCTGTCGAACACCCAACTGGCAAGGGCATCGGCAGATTTAGGTCCGGGTATGCACCGTATCCTGCTTGAAGGCGCTCAGGTTTCGCTGACATTGTGCCTGGGCACGGTGCAGGCGGCGCTTTCCGAGCAGGCGTTTCAGGCAGACACCCTGTTTACCACTGCACCCAATGACAAATGGGTCGCCCAATTGCTGGCGCGCCGCTGCCGACGCGCAACCCGGGTCGTCATAACCCTGGTGCCAGCCGATGCGCCCGCCAACGCCACGGCAGCCGCGCTGATGCAGGCGGCGGGATTTGTGCTGCAAGCCTATCCAACTCATCTTGTGGGCAGCTTCGATCCGCGCTGGACCATTGTCAATAGCCGCACAGCATCACGCCATGTTCAGCCCAAGCCGGGGCGCTGCGCCATCATCGGCGCTGGCCTATCCGGCGCCAGCATTGCGCAGGCGTTAGCGGTACGGGGTTGGCAGGTGACTGTGCTGGACCAGGAATCAGCACCTGCACGTGGCGCATCCGGTTTACCGGCAGGGCTGGCCGTGCCCCATGTATCAGCCGATGACAACCCGCGTTCACGCCTGACCCGCAGCGGCACCCGGCTGATGGCCGATCATGCCCAACGCCTGCTGCAGCGCGGTCTTGATTGGGAACCCAGTGGTGTGCGGGAGCTGTTTCCTGATGGTGAATCCACCTGGCACCCGCAGGCCTTCTGGCTCAAGCCGGCAGCCATGGTACAAGCCTGGCTGGCGCAACCTGGCATACGCTTCGTTGCGCACGCAACCGTAGACCGTATGGAGCGGGACGATGCCCTGTGGCAACTGCTGGGCCCAGACAGCAAGGACTGGGGGCAATTTGACATGGTGGTGCTGGCCAATGCCATGGGCTGCGCCGCGCTGTTGCGCAAGGGGCTCGAAAGCAAGGCGGCACTCAGCCCAGATTGGTTGGACAGGTTGACCGCCCTGCACCCGGTGTATGGAACCGCCAGTCATGGCACCTACGCAGAAACGCTTCCTGATCTTCCCACCACGCCGGTCAATGGCAACGGCTGCTTCATTCCCCACCTACCCGGCGCCAATGGCGAAGAATGGCTGGCCGGTGCCACCTTTGAAACTGATGCGCTGGCCGCTTCTAACCTGGTCACCCAACATGCGCTCAATATGCAGCGCCTGCGGCAATTGCTGCCCATGGATGCCTATGACCTGGCCGACACGCTGGACCGTGGGCCGGTTGCGCAGTGGTCATCGACCCGCTGCGTCACCCATGACCGACTGCCCCTGGTTGGGCCAATTGATACGGCCTGCGGAACTGGGCTGTGGATCTGCGTTGGAATGGGCTCTCGCGGGCTGAGTTTGGCGGCGCTGTGTGCCGAACTGCTGGCCGCCCGACTGGGCGCCGAGCCACTGCCGCTGGAATCGAGCCTGGCCCGTAGCCTGGGCGCCAACCGGGTGCGAAGAAAGCCAGCAGCCACCAAGGCCGAATAAGCCCCGGTGTCAGACCTTTTGCAGCAGCCCCAATACCTGGGGCGGATTGAATGGAATATCCAACATTCCAATACAACCCAACTCCTCGGCTTTTTCCATGGCTGGCCAAGTGGGGCGCTCACTGGCCACGATGATGGTCTGTGGCGGGGCCACGGTGCCCTGCAAAGCCTGTATCAGTGCCCACGGATCGCCGTCCGTCAAATCCAGGCTCACGATGAGTACGTCGTAGTGCCGACGCCGGGTAGCGGTAACGGCCTGTTCGAAGGTGTTGGCCTCGTCCACATCAGTCAATCCGGCCAAGGACAGGCGGGCCCGCAAGTACATACGCTCTTCCACCTTGAGCCCCACCAACAGAGTTACCCGCACGCCCGGCGGCACATCGGTGTCGGCCAACGTATCAAACCCGGTTTCCAGATCCACATAACTTTGGGATGCAAACAGGCCGTCCAGCGCCTGTACCATGGTGTTCCAATCCACGGGGCGCTGAAAAGTGCGCCAGGCTCGTTCGTGGGTTTTAGCGCCAACACAAATGATCTTGGCGTTGGAGTTGAACGTGGGGGACGCCAATTCGACCTCTGCCTCGTGGCAATCCATGTCGATCAAGGACACATGGGGCGGCGCCGGCGCATCCGGCGTCCACAGACTGTACGAGGGCGACTGTCCCACTGAAAGCCGAAACAACGTATTAAGCGAGTGGCGTTCTATGCCACTAAACCCGACGACTTTGACCCAGATGATGTAGGACATGGCGCGGGATCCGCTCTATTTACGGCCCGAAGGCCTGATGATCTCGTCAAGAAATAGCGCCATCATAAAGGTGGGTAATGATCGATTCATAGGTTCTCCGCAGTCTTGACTCTAGCAGCGTTTGTGCCAACTGGTCCAGACTAACGCACTTTCGGGCTACCGGGCCCGCATCCTTCAGCGCAGCAACGCAAACGCCATCCAGAGCATCAGCCCCAGCTGCACGCTCCAGAATGTGGCGCGCACAAACACGTGGGGGCTCCCTACCCCGGTCAAGTGCGTCAGCGACTGGCCGATGCGCGCATACAGCACCCAGGGCGCCAGCGCGGCAATGGTGTCCTGACGCCCCAATGCGATGGCACCCAGCACCAAAACGGCGAACACCGGCAGGTTTTCCAGACTATTGGCATGGGCATCCTCCAGGCGCTTGACCAAGGGGGCATCGCCGCTGGGTTTGGCTCCGCGCGGCCAACTGTTGATCGGCGTACCCGTCACAAACTTCAGGCCACGGTACAGAAAAACACCAGTCACCAGGCACAAAGTCCAGGCGGCGAAACCGATAAGCGCTTGCAGAGCAGTCATATGTAAGGGTCCCAATGAGTTTGAAGCGTGGACCTTAACCGATAGCGCGCGTTTCTGCTATCCGGCCGCTTTCTGCTGAACGGTGCTTTGGCCGCCATATACGAATTTAGAATATAAAAATAGCAAAAATGTAGTTTTCAATCTAAAGCCAGACACCTACAGTCTGGCCCATGCATGAATTAGCGTTTGTTATTGCGGGTTTTGTGGTTGGCGCCATCGTCGGGTTTACCGGCGTGGGGGGCGGCTCGCTGATGACGCCGATTCTAATCTTCTTGTTTGGCGTCAAGCCCTACCTGGCTGTCGGAACCGACTTGTTGTTTGCAGCGTTCACCAAGTTGGGCGGCACCATCAAACTGGCCCGTGCCAAGGTCATTGACTGGCCGATTGTGCTCAACCTGTCGGCTGGCAGCATTCCGGCCTCGCTGATCACCCTGTACGTGCTGCACTCTGCAGATGCCGCCAGCCAGCCAGTACAAAAGTTCATGACCACCGCACTGGGACTGGCCCTGCTGCTCACCGCTGCGGCAACCTTGTACAAGGTCCTTCACGGCAAGGTAACTCCGACCAGCATCGCCCAGGGCCAGGAACAACTTGCCGCCCGCCCCCGCCACTGGAGCCTGCCACTGTTGTTCGGCGCCGTGATTGGCACGCTGGTCACACTCACCTCTGTGGGCGCAGGCGCCATTGGTGTCACCGTGCTGATGATTCTGTACCCCATGTTGCCGCTGCCACGCATTGTGGCCGCTGACATTGCCTACGCAGTGCCGTTGACACTGGTAGCCGGTTTTGGCCATGCCACCTTGGGCGGTGTGGATTGGGCCATGTTGGCCTGCCTGCTGGCTGGATCGCTACCCGGCATCTGGGTCGGATCACATCTGTTGACCAAAACCCCTGAGCGGCTGGTTCGCTCGCTGTTGTCGGTGCTGTTGGCCTATGCCGGCACCAAACTCCTTGCGCTCTAAGCGTCTTCGAAGCACACCCCAAGATTTCCTGAAAACCTGCTCATGTACCAATACACTGACTTCGACCGCCAATTCATCACGGCCCGCGCCGCGCAATACCGCGACCAGCTGGAGCGCAATTTGGCAGGCACACTGGCAGACGACGATTTTCGCCCGCTACGCCTGCAAAACGGCTGGTATATCCAACGCTACGCGCCCATGCTTCGCATTGCTGTGCCCTACGGAGAGCTGGCCAGCCGCCAGCTGCGCGTGCTGGCCCGCATTGCCCGGGAATACGACCAGCCCGATGCCCGCTTTTGCAAGAAGCGCACGACACCCAAGCCAAACTGGGCGACATTCGCCTGTCCAACGGCAAGGTGCTGGGTTCGGCCCTGGGTTATGGTTACGGCCACTTCACCACCCGAACCAATACCCAGTTCAACTGGGTGCCCTTGGTTAAAAGCGCAGAGGTTATGGAACTGCTGGCCAGCGTGAGCATGCACGGTATCCAGACCAGCGGCAATTGCATTCGCAACATCACCAGCGACGAGCTGTCCGGTATTGCGCAAGACGAAATCGCCGACCCGCGCCCGTTCGGCGAAATCATGCGCCAGTGGAGCACGCTGCACCCCGAGTTTGCCTTCTTGCCACGCAAGTTCAAGATCGCCATCAGCGGCGCCACCGAAGACCGCGCCGCCACACCCTGGTATGACGTGGGCCTGCAAGTGGTGCGTGACGAAGAGTTGGCCGCACGCGAAACCGGCCCGCTGGCCGGCGTTGGCTTTCAGGTGCGCGTGGGCGGTGGCATGGGCCGCACGCCCATCATTGGCAGCGTGGTGCGCGAGTTTCTGCCATGGCACCAGATCATGAATTATTTAGAGGCGGTGATTCGCGTCTACAACCGCTACGGCCGGCGCGACAACGTCTGGAAGGCCCGCATCAAGATCTTGGTCAAGGCAGAAGGCCAGCGCTATATCGACCAGGTAGAAGCGGAATACCGCCAGATCGTCGACGTGGACGGTGGACCGCACACCATCACCCAAGCCGAATACGACCGCGTCGCCGCCTGCTTTGTGGTGCCCGAGTTGACCCGCCATGTGGGCGCGCCGCTGGCCGCCCTGCCCCACGGCGACAAGGCCTTTGACCGCTGGCTGGCTCGCAACGTAGCCGCCCACAAAAACCCCAACCTGCGCGCGGTGACCTTGAGCTTTAAGCGCCCCGGCGCCAACCCCGGCGACGCCAGTGCCGAGGTGATGGAAGCCGCCGCCGACTTGGCCGACCAGTACAGCGCCAGTGAGCTGCGCCTGACGCACCAGCAAAACCTGCTGCTGCCCTGGGTGCATGTGAACGACCTGCCCGCCCTGTACGCAGAGGCCAAACGCTTGGGTCTGGCCCAGTCCAACATCGGCCTGCTGACCGACATGATTGTTTGCCCCGGTGGCGACTTTTGCTCGCTGGCCAATGCGCGGTCACTGCCGATTGCCCAGGCCCTGACCGAGCGCTACCAGGACATGGATGAGTTGCACGACCTGGGCCCGATCGACCTGAACATGAGTGGTTGCATTAACAGTTGTGGCCACCACCACAGCGGTCACATTGGCATTTTGGGTGTCGATAAAGACGGCAAAGAGTGGTACCAGGTCACCCTGGGCGGAGCGGACGGCAGCGCGCACAGCGGCCCGGCTCTGGCTGGCAAAGTGGTCGGCCCGTCCTTCTCGGCGGCGGAAGTGCCGGACGTGGTGGAAGCTGTTCTGGCCACTTACAAAGAGCTGCGCCAAAGCCACGGCGCGCGCACCGAATCGTTCATTGAAACCCTGCGCCGCACCGGCATCGAGCCTTTCAAACAGGCTGCCAACGCCGCACGCCACCCCGCGCAAGCGTTGGAAACCGAAGCGGCCTAAGACCATTCCCCAAAAAAAAGAATCACCATGAAAATCATTGCTATCAACACCCCTTCTGAGTGCGCCAACGATCCCAACATCCTGGCCATTGCCAACGATGCCGATCCGCTGGAAGTCAGCCTCGACGGCATCACCCGCGTTGACCTGCATTTTCCCAAGTTCACCGACGGGCGGGCCTTCAGCCAGGCCTATTTGCTGCGCCGCCGCCTGGGTTTTCAGGGCGAGATCCGTGCCACAGGTGATGTGCTGATCGACCAGCTGGTGCAAATGGAGCGCACCGGTTTTGACGTGGCTGTGCTGCGCGCTGACCAGAACCGCGATTTTGCGCAACGCCAGTTTGACCGCTACCGCGCCTTCTACCAGGCCGATGCGGTGACGGTACAACCCCTGTTTGCCCGCGACAAGGCGGCAGCATGAGCAACGCCATTACCCGCAATGCCGCGCCCAGCTCTGACTACACCATCAAGCTGGCAGAAGCCCAGGGTGTCTTGTCCCAGGCGGCGGCGCAGTATGCCGGTGCCAACAGTGGCGCAGCCACTGTCACCCAGGCCTCCAGCCTGGGCGCCGAAGACGTGGTCATCAGCCACCTGATCAACAGCTTGAAGCTGGACATCGGCATTTTTGTGCTGGATACCGGCCGCCTGCATGCGCAAACATTGGAGCTGCTGGAGCAGTTCAAGGCCAGCTCCCGCGCACCGGTCACGGTCTACACGCCAGCGCAAGAAGCCGTGGTGCAATTTGTGGCCCGTGAAGGCCAGGATGCGATGTACAAGAGCATTGCCTTGCGTAAAGAATGCTGCGCTATCCGCAAGATGGAGCCTCTGGCGCGCGCACTCAAAGGCAAAGACGCCTGGATCACCGGCCTGCGCCGAGAGCAAAGCGGTGCCCGTGCCGAGGTGCCGTTGGTGGACCTGTCCGAGGCGCGCACCAAGATCAACCCATTGGCCAACTGGACCTGGGGCGACGTGTGGCACTACATCCAGCAAAACAACGTGGCCTACAACCCCTTGCACGATCAGTTCTTCCCCAGCATTGGCTGCGAGCCGTGCACCCGCGCCATCAGCCAAGGCGAAGACTTCCGCTCCGGGCGCTGGTGGTGGGAAGACGAAAGCGCCAAAGAGTGCGGTCTGCACGTAACGCAGATTGGCCAGCACGTCAAAAACACAACTTCCGAAGAAAAGGCCACCGCATGAACGCGATGACAGAACCCACCCATTTCGAGCGCCTGTCTAACCAACACCTGGACGCGCTGGAAGAAGAAACCATCTTCATCCTGCGCGAAGTGGCCGCCGCCTTTGAGCGCCCCACCCTGCTGTTTTCGGGCGGCAAGGACTCGCTGGTGATGCTCAAGTGCGCCGAGAAGGCATTTGGTGCCACCAACATCCCCTACCCGCTGTTGATGATCGACACCGGCCACAACTTCCATGAAGTCACCGATTTCCGCGACCAGCGCGCCAAAGAGCTGGGCGCCGAGCTTATCGTGCGCAGTGTGGAAGACTCCATGAAGTGTGGCACTGTGCGCCTGGCCCACCCCGGCGAAAGCCGCAACGTGCACCAGTCGGTCACGCTGTTGGAAGCGATTGAAGAGTTCCGCTTTGACGCGCTGATTGGCGGTGCCCGCCGCGACGAGGAAAAGGCCCGCGCCAAAGAGCGCATCTTTTCCCACCGCGACAGCTTCGGCCAGTGGCAGCCCAAAGCCCAGCGGCCCGAGCTGTGGACGCTGTTCAACACCCGCTTGCAACCCGGTGAGCACTTCCGCGTGTTCCCCATCAGCAACTGGACCGAACTGGACGTGTGGCAGTACATCGAGCGCGAGCAGATTGCCCTGCCTTCGCTCTACTACACGCACAAACGCAGTGTGGTGGAACGCAAGGGCCTGCTGGTGCCCGTCACCGAGCTGACCCCACTGAAAGACGGTGAAACCGCCGAGCTACGCGACGTGCGTTTTCGCACCGTGGGCGACATCACCTGCACCTGCCCGGTAGACAGCACGGCCGCCACCGCTGCCGACATCGTGATTGAAACCCTGCAAGCGGATGTGAGTGAGCGCGGTGCCACACGGATGGACGACAAGACCTCTGAGGCCTCCATGGAAAAACGCAAGAAAGACGGATACTTCTGATGAACGCTACTACTTTGATAGCTGGTTACGACCATTCGACGAGGGCTAGCGGCCAATTCGACACGCACTCGGCGTTGAAATTCATCACCTGCGGATCGGTGGACGATGGCAAGAGCACGCTGATTGGCCGCCTGCTGGTGGACAGCCGCTCGGTGCTGCAAGACCAGTTGGCCAATGTGTCCAAGAGCGGCGAGGCCGACCTGGCCCAGTTCACCGATGGCCTGTCTGCCGAGCGCGAGCAGGGCATCACCATCGATGTGGCCTACCGCTACTTCGCCACGCCCGCACGCAAGTTCATCATTGGCGATGCGCCGGGCCATGTGCAGTACACCCGCAACATGGTCACCGCCGCCAGCAGCGCCCACGCCGCCGTGGTGCTGGTGGATGCCACCAAACTGAAGTGGGAGGTGGATGGCCTGGTGGAGCTGCTGCCGCAGACCCGCCGCCACAGCCTGCTGGTGAACCTGCTGCGCGTGCCCAGCATCGTCTTTGCCGTCAATAAGCTCGACGCACTGGGTGACAACGCCACTGCCGCCTTCGACAAGATCCGTGAAGCGTTGTTGGCGTTTGCCGAACACGCCGACATTGCGGTCACCGCCATCATCCCGGTCTCGGCCCTTAAAGGCGACAACGTGGTCACCGCGTCGGATGGCTGGTGCGGTTACCACGGCCCCAGCCTGCTCACCCTGCTGGAGCAACTTCCAGTAACAGCAGCAGAGACCAACGTGCCCTTCGCGTTTCCGGTGCAATGGGTAGAGAAATTTCCCGGATCCAGCGACACCAGCCAGAGCCGCCGTATCTTCTGGGGCCGCGTGGCCACGGGCACGGTGCAGCCGGGGGACACGGTGTCTATTTTGCCCAGCGGCCAAACCGCCAAAGTGGCGCAGGTACTCAACCACGCCCGCGTGGCGAAAAATGTCGGGGCCGGACACGGTGCCGGTTTGGTGCTGGACCGAGAAGTGGATGTGTCGCGCGGTGACTGGATTCTGGCCAGCAACGACGCCCCCAGCCACTTTGAGACCACCCGCGAGATCCAGGCCACCGTCGCCTGGATGGACGACGAGCCGCTGGTGTCGGGCCGCGTCTATTGGGCGCTGCACGGCCACCGCTGGATCAAAGCGACGGTCAAGCGCATCGTGCACAGCCTGGACATCAACACCCTGGCAGAACACGACGCCACCCAGATCGAACCCAATGCCATCGGCCACATCGAACTGGCCTTGCAGGAACCGATTGCCGCCCTGCCCTATGCCCAAAGCCGGGTGCTGGGTGCACTGATTTTGGTGGACACCGCCAGCCACAAGACCTCGGGGGCGTTGCTGTTGCGGTAAGGGCGACGGGTAGCAGCGGCGGTACTACAGCGCTTGCACCCGTGCCATGCTGGGCCGCTCCAGCCAGGCGGCAAACTCATCGGCCAGCTGCTCGCTGGCGCTGCAAGCGGCGTTCCAGACCTTGACGCGCGCGGCCAGGTCGTTGCCGTAACGGGTGAAGTCGGTGCGGTCCGGTAGCTTGCCGTTGGGCAGGGTCTTGACCCACTCGGGGTTGGGCGCCAGCAGCAACATGGTGTCCAGGTGGTGTGTGGCGTGGTGGCGCCACGTCAGGCGCTTGTCCAGCCAGCCGGGTACCACCGCCTTTTGAAAATGCGGGTACAACACCAGTTCTTGATGGTCAAATGGGGCACTAGCCCTCGTCGGATCTACACAAGTCGCTACCGAATCGATAGCATTACGGGGTGCGGCCGGATAGTTGAGGTGCAGGTGGTAGTCTGTAATGCCACCGTCCCAGTAGGCGCCGGGGGGCGCGCCGGGAATGTTGTGCACCGCCTGCAGCACAAACGGGATAGAACAACTGGCTTGCAACGCCAGGTTGAAGTTGGCCCCGCTCAGGCGCACTTGGCGGGTGCGGTAGTCGTCTGTAGCAAATGGCAGCGGCACACAGGCCGCACCATCGTCACCCATGGCCGGGCTGGAAAAAACCACGCGCTCCAGCCAGGCACCCATGGCTTTGCGCCGCACTGCGTTGGTCACAAAAGCGCCAAGGTAACCCACCGGTGTGCGCAAACCGTGTTCGGTGCGTAGCAGGTGGCGCCCACGCGAGGTGACGATGTGCAAGCGGTAGCGTGGGTGGTGCAACACCTCATCCACCCGCCCGCCATAAAAAGCGCGCAGGTTGTCACCAAACAGCTCGCTCACCATGGCGGCACTGGGGCGCTTTTGACCAGGTGGCAGCTCGTAGTGCTGGTGGATGTAGTCATGCTCCAGGCGGTCAAACGCCGCCACTGCATCATTCAGACAGGCCGTGGCCATGCGCCAGCCGCCAATCGAGGCGCCCACCAGATCAATCGGCTGCGTGGAGCGCGGTAGCCATTCGCCAAAGATGAAACGGTCCAGCGCACCCAGCAGCAAGCCCTTGGGACCACCGGCGGCGGCGGGAATGGTACGTATGGCGCCGGGTTGCAGCCCGTTGCGAGCAAGGGTTTTCCGCGCCACGGGGCCGGCATAAATGTGGAGTGCTTGCACAAAGAGGGCTATGTATGCGCAGCCCAATCAAACGGGTCCTGCTGGAGCACGTTGTCAATGTCCAGGTCCAGCACTACGCCCACCGAGTCGGGAAAGGTCACTGCCATGGCACGGTCATCCAGACGGGCCTCTTTGGCCCGCGCACGCCAGGTGGCCAGGTGGATGATGCCGGCCAGCGGTTCGTACACATTGTTCTCAAACGGGGCGTACTGGTGCTCCAGCGCGTCGATCAGGGGCTGCGGAAAAAACCACATGCGTGCAAAACCAGCGCTCACGGTGGCATAGCAATAGCCCAGTTCGGTGCGCTCCAGTTTGGCACGGCGCAAATCCAGTGGAGGGACTTCCTGATCCAGGGCTGCCAAGACTTCGGGCATGCCCAGGTGCATGGCCAGCTCGCCAATGGCATGGATCAGCCCACAGGTAAAAGCGGCCTGCTGGTTTTGCCGCACCAGACCCGCCAATGAGCGCGAGACCTTGGCCACATTAAGGCTGTATTCCCAGAAGCGCTGCAGGTTGATGCCGGGCACAGCCTTGGGTGATGCCACGCTGGCTGCCGCCTGGGCCATGGACTTGACATGGGCCAAGTCCATTACGGCCAGGGCCTCGGACACACTGCTGATCTTGCCGGATAGCTTGAAAAAGCTGGAATTGCCCAGTTGCAACAGGCGGGCGGTGAGTGCCGGATCAGTACTGATGAGTTGCGTCACCCGTCGCAAGTCCACTTCCGGTCTATCCAGCTCAGTGAGCAGCAAGGCCACAACCTTCGGGATGCTGGGCAAGTTGAACTGCTGTTCCAACAAATCTTGGATTTTCATACCCTGAAGTCTACGGGACTATCACAAGGTCGGCATTCTGGGTATGCTGAAAATTAGCAATTGAAACAGCCTCTCCCATCCAAAGGATTCTGAAATGAGCAACGCCACACTGTCTCGCCGACCCATACGCCGTTTCTGGGGTTGGGGCAATGACGATGCCGTACTCAGCGCACAAGAAAAATCCACGCTGGGCATGATGCTGCTGGCGCTGGGTACGGCCTATACCGACCATCCCGTGCCGCAGCTTGCCGAGTTTGTGTTGCCGACACCCCGCGTGTCGCCCCCTGCCGCATTGGTGAGCCAATTTTCTGCATCACCGCTGGACCGGCTCAACCATGCGGGTGGAAAAAGCTATGCCGACTGCGCGCGCATGTGGCTGCGCCAGGCACCACCGGTGCCGGACTGGGTGGTCTACCCAGAAAATGAGTTGGCAATTGTCGATATTCTCGATTGGGCGCAGACCCACAATGTGGCGGTGATTCCGTACGGCGGCGGCAGCAGCGTGTGTGGTGGTGTTGAAGCTGCGGTGGGGACTAGTTACGCCGGTGTTGTCTCGCTGGACATGGAGCGCCTCAGCCGCGTACTGGAGGTGGACCCGGTGAGTCGCGCAGCGCGCATTCAGGCCGGCGCACTCGGCCCTGAACTGGAATCACAACTCAAACCCCATGGGCTGACGCTGCGCCATTTTCCGCAAAGCTTTGAGTTTTCCACTTTGGGTGGGTGGATTGCTACCCGCGCAGGCGGCCACTACGCCACGCAAACCACGCATATTGACGATTTTGTGGAGTCCACGCGCATGGTCACGCCCAGCGGCATTCTGCAAACCCGTCGCCTGCCCGCATCGGGTGCCGGGCCGTCGCCCGACAGGCTGGTGTTGGGCTCCGAAGGCACCCTGGGTATCGTTACCGAGGCATGGACGCGACTGCAAGCGCCGCCCCGGTTTCGCGCATCGGCAGCGGTGAAGTTTGTCGACTACTTGCAAGCGGCACAGTGTGTCCGTGTGCTCGCGCAGTCAGGCCTGAACCCCAGCAATTGCCGCCTGCTGGATGCGGCAGAAACCGTCTCTTCGGGTGTGGGCGATGGTAGCCATGCGATTCTGGTGCTGGGCTTTGAGTCGGCCGACCACCCGTTGCAGCCCTGGATGGCGCGCGCACTGGAACTGGTTGCCGATTACGGAGGCCGTTTTGATGCCGATGCCGTCGCCCGGTCGATGGATGGGGCTAACACCGACGAACACCGCAGCGGGGCCGCCGGCGCATGGCGACAGGCATTTCTGCGTATGCCCTATTGGCGCGATCCAGCGGTGGGCATGGGCGTCATCATGGATACGTTCGAGACAGCCGTCACCTGGGATCGCTTCCCGGATTTCTACGCCAACGTGAAAGCCGATGTCGCCCACACCATAGAACGGGTCACCGGGCAGGAAGCGTGGATTTCCTGTCGCCTCACCCACGTTTATCCGGACGGCCCTGCCCCCTACTTCACCTTTGTGGCACGCCCCGCAGACGGCAGTGTGGCCAGTGCGCTGGCGGCCTGGCGGGACATCAAGCTGGCGGCCAATGCGGCCATCATCGACCATGGCGGCACCAGCACCCACCACCATGCCGTGGGGCGTGACCACCGCAATGCCTACGAGCGCGAAGTCGACCCGCTGTTCAGGGCCATGCTGGCCGCAGCCAAACACCGCGTTGATCCGCACGGCATTCTCAACCCCGGCGTGCTGTTTGACCCCTTACACCGCACGGTCGGTATTACCGGTGCATTGGCACCCCGGCCCAAGAGCCAGTTCAGCGTTTGAGCTTGGCAAAGGCACTGGCCATGGCCGAGCCGCCACCCAAGCTGGCGTCTTGACGACTGCCGTGCTGGCCGCCGTTTTGGCGCTCGCCACGCGCAGGGCCTTGATAACGATTGTCTCCGGGTTTTTGGCCTGTAGCCCTCGTACCGCCTGCTGGTGCAGCTCCTATTTTCATAGTAAGACTGATGCGCTTGCGGGCCACGTCCACCTCTTGCACCTGCACTTTGACAATATCGCCGGTCTTGACCACCTCGCGCGCATCGGTGGTGAACTTGTGGCTGAGCTGGCTCACATGCACCAAGCCGTCCTGGTGCACGCCCAGATCGATGAAAGCGCCAAAGGCCGCGACGTTGCTCACGGTGCCTTCCAAAATCATGCCTTCCTTCAGGTCGGCAATATCTTCCACACCGTCGTTGAAGCGCGCCACCTTGAAGTCGGGGCGCGGGTCACGGCCGGGTTTTTCCAGCTCAGTGAAGATGTCTTTGACGGTGATGACACCGAATTGCTCGTTGGCGAACAGCTCGGGGCGTAGCGCTTTCAGCATATCAGCGCGGCCCATGATCTCCGCCACCGGCTTGCCGGTTTGGGCCATGATCTTCTCCACCACGGGGTAGGTCTCGGGGTGCACGCCGGTCATGTCCAGCGGGTTGCTGCCGCCACGAATCCGCAAGAAGCCAGCCGCCTGCTCAAAGGTCTTGGCACCCAGGCCGGTGACTTTGAGCAAATCTTGGCGGCTGCCAAAGGCGCCGTTGCTTTCGCGCCAGCGCACCACGGCCTTGGCCACGGTGCCGGACAGGCCCGACACCTTGGACAAGAGCGGCACGCTGGCCGTGTTGAGGTCCACACCCACCGAGTTGACGCAGTCTTCCACCACGGTGTCCAGCATACGGGCCAGTTCGCTCTGGTTCACATCGTGCTGGTACTGGCCCACGCCAATACTCTTGGGGTCAATCTTGACCAGCTCGGCCAGCGGATCTTGCAAGCGACGCGCAATGCTGGCGGCACCGCGCAGGCTCACGTCCACATCGGGCATCTCTTGGCTGGCAAATTCGCTGGCGCTGTACACCGAGGCGCCCGCCTCGCTGACCACCACCTTCTCAATCTTTAACTCCGGCGCTCCTGCTTGCGTGGCCATCTTGCCCAGCAGCTTGATCAAATCACCGGCCAGTTTGTCGGTCTCGCGGCTGGCGGTGCCGTTGCCAATGGCGATCAGGTTCACGCCGTGTTTGGCGCAGAGTTTGCCCAGGGTGTGCAGCGAACCTTCCCAATCTTTGCGCGGCTCGTGGGGGAACACGGTGGCGGTTTCGACCAGCTTGCCGGTGGAATCGACCACGGCCACCTTCACGCCGGTGCGAATGCCAGGGTCCAGTCCCAGCACCACACGCGGGCCGGCGGGTGCAGCCAAGAGCAGGTCACGCAGGTTGTCGGCGAAGACCTTGATGGCGACTTTTTCGGCCTCTTCGCGCAGCCGCGTAAACAGGTCACGCTCGGTGGACATGGACAGTTTGACCTTCCAGGTCCAGGCGACGCATTTGCGGATCAAATCGTCGGCAGCGCGCTTCTGGTGGCTCCAGCCCAAGCGCAGCGCAATGCGGCCTTCGGCCAACGAGATCACCGGAATCGCTACTTTTTTTATAGCTGGTTGTGTAGTATTGGCGAGGGCTAGAGGCTGATTTGATGCAATAGCAGGTTCGGGAAGCACCAACTTGGCATCCAAAATGTCCAGCGAACGGCCCCGGAACACGGCCAGCGCACGGTGGCTGGGCACGCGGCCAATGGGCTCGTCGTAGTCAAAATAATCGCGAAACTTGGCCACGTCGGCGTTGTTCTCGTCCTTGCCTTCCGCCAGCTTGCTTTGCAGCAGGCCCTCGGCCCACAGCCACTCGCGCAGGTCTTGCACCAGTGCGGGGTTCTCTGCCCAGCGCTCACTGAGCAAATCACGCACACCATCCAGCACGGCTGGCACGGTGCTGAAATCGGGCTGTTTGTCCTCGCCCTCCACCACCGGGCGCATGGGAATAACGTAGGACAGCGCCGCCTCGGCAGGCACCAGGGTCGGATCAGCAAACAACGCGTCGGCCAGTGGCTCCAGCCCGGCTTCCTTGGCCAGTTGGCCCTTGGTGCGGCGCTTGAGCTTAAAGGGCAGGTAAATGTCTTCCAGCTCTTGTTTGGTGGTGGCGCTGTGAATGGCGGCCATGAGCACCGGGGTCAGCTTGCCCTGCTCATCAATCAGCTTGCACACCGCCTCTTTGCGGTCGCGCAGCTCGCGCAGGTACGACAGGCGGGTTTCCAGCTCGCGCAGCTGAATATCGTCCAACCCACCGGTCACTTCCTTGCGGTAGCGGGCAATAAAGGGCACCGTAGAGCCTTCGTCGAAGAGCTGCACAGCGGCTTCGATTTGTTGCGGGCGGACTTGTATTTCTTGCGCGAGTTGCGCGATGATTTTCTGCATGGCGGGGAAGCGAAACAAAAGCATTGGCCGCAGGGCCAAATTGGGTGAATGAAAGCAAGGCCGGAAGTGTGCCACAAGGCCGCCGGCGCCCTCCCATACGGCTATGCCTGGTTGAAAGCCTCCATACCTCGGGTCTGGCTCTTGTTCTTGTGGTGAATGCGATTCAACGTGCGCTGCAACGGCGGCAAAGGAGCTGGAACTGCCACAATTTGACCGCTATCGAGCAACTCCTGCACTACATGCAGCGACAGGCAACTCACCCCTAGACCGGCCGCTACGGTGCGCCGGATGGCTTCTGAATGCCCCATTTCCATGACCTCACCAAAGCCGCCCACATGGGGCAGCAACAGGTGTTCCACTTCCTCGCGGGTACCAGAGCCACGCTCGCGCAAGACCCACAGCGCCTGCGCCAGCTGCGAAAAACCAACTGGCGCCTTTGCCAGCGGGTGCGTGGCGGCAGTAAACACCACCAGCGTGTCATCCTGCCAGGGTTCAATCACTATATCCGGGTGGTGGCACGGGCCTTCTACGTACCCCATGTCCACCTTGAAACCCGCCACTGCCTCGACCACATCGGCGGTGTTACCCACCATCAACTCCACCCGCGCTTGGGGATGCTGTTGCTGAAAGCGGGCAATCTGCAGCGGCAGCAGGTAGTTGGCTATGGTGCTGCTGGCGCCCACGCGCACATGCAGGGCGGAGTCGCTGTCGAACAAGCGCTGCATGTCCTGCGCAGCGTCGAGCATGGCGCGGGCGCGGGGCAACAGCAGGCGGCCATATTCGTTGAGCACCAGACGGCGCCCCACGCGGTCAAACAAGCGCGCAGCCAGAGCGGTTTCTAGCGCCGCCAGGGCCTGGCTGGCTGCCGATTGGGTCAGCGCCACGCTATCGGCAGCAGCCGTCACCGTCTCCTGGTCTGCTACCGCCACAAAAACTTCCAGCTCCCGCAGGCTCAAACGCAATGCCATGGTGTGTTTCCTCTTGTTCGATATCGCTGGATTTTGACCAATTCATCAATATTTTTAATTGAATTAATAAATATTAACTGTTTTACAACTGGATCACAAAAACCTATCGTTCAGGTACCGGGGCCACAAGCCCCACTTTACGCAGGTAGAACCATGAAATTCAACCGCCAACACATCCTTGGCCTGACCCTCGCTTTCACCCTGTCACTGGGCGCTCTCTATGCCGCTGGCCTGCCGTGGTTCAGCCAACTCGGCCTATCCGCCCTGACGCTGGCCATTGTGGGCGGCATGGTGCTGGGCAATACGGTCTATCCGCGCATCGCGGTGCACAGCCATGCAGGGATTGCCTTCGCCAAGGGCCACATCCTGCGCCTGGGCATCATTATGTTCGGCTTCAAGCTCACTTTTCAGGATATTGCGGCGGTCGGCGTGGGCGGCATCCTGATCGATGCCTGTGTGTTGACGTCAACCTTCTTTTTGGCCTTTTGGCTGGGCCGGCGCAAGCTGGGGCTGGATGAACAGAGCGTGATCTTGATCGGCGCCGGCAGCTCAATCTGCGGCGCCGCCGCCATTTTGGCGACCGAGCCAGTTATCAAGGCACAAGCCGAGAAGGTGGCGGTGGCCGTGGCGACCGTGGTGGTGTTCGGCACCCTGGCCATGTTTCTGTACCCGCTGCTGTTTTCCATGACCCATGCGTTGGGGGTGTCTGAATTTGCCTTTGGCATTTTTACCGGCTCCACCGTGCATGAAGTGGCACAGGCAGTTGCTGCTGGTCGCGCCGTGAGCGAGCAAGCCGCCACCAGTGCGGTCATTACCAAGATGATTCGCGTGATGATGCTGGCCCCGTTTTTGATGATTTTGTCGGCCTGGTTGAACCGCCGCCATAACAGTAACAAGGGTAGCGATAGTGACAAGCGCCCCATCACCATTCCGTGGTTTGCGCTAGGCTTTCTTGCCATGGCGGGCTTCAACTCATTGAGCTGGCTGCCCCAAGCCTGGGTTGCCCAACTGATTGCGCTGGACAACTTGCTGCTGGCCATGGCCATGGGCGCGCTGGGGTTAACGACGCACGTCTCTGCCATCCGCAAAGCTGGCAGCAAGCCCATGGTGCTGGCCACCGCGCTTTTCGCGTGGCTGCTGATTGGCGGAACCCTGATTAACAGCGGCATCGGGTATTTGATCCGCAGCTGAATCGGCAACTGGCGCACCAAGCGCTTAAGCGGAGTTTGGGCAACGCAGGGCAATCACGTCTTTTTTTGCTCGGACTGCCCTGCAGTTCAGGACACGCCTGCAGCGTTCTGTCGCACGCGGCTTCCGTTTGGACGCCACGACGGCTACAGTCCGCCTACTTCTTTCACTGCACCAATGCACCATTGATGATGCCATCCCCGAAACTCACCCCAACGCTGGCCGTCCTTGCCTGGGTTCTGGCCATCATGGCAGTGCTCGGTTCGGGCTACTTCGCCTGGCAAAAGCTTGTGCCCAAGACAGCAGGTCCAATACGCGTGACAGCCCAGCCGCAGAAGATCTGGATAGAAGCCAGTGATACAGGCCAAGCCCTAAATTTTGACTTTTTGGTGGAGAACCAGGGCTCTACACCGCTGGGGCTGGACAGCATAGAACTAAGCGTTATGGACAGTCTCGGCAAACCCGTGCTACGCCGCTTTATCGACGGCAACGGCTTGGCACCCGCCATCGAAACGGTACCCACCCGCACCATCGCTTCTGGCGCGAAGATACTGGTGTTCAACCCCTTCCACAGTTTCAGGCCGGACGTGGACCTGCACACACTCACCTACCGGTTTGGTATGAGCATCCCGCATGAGGCGCCAGAATCCCAGGCAACCGTCACGGTGACGCCGCAGGTGTACCAGAGCAAGACCGTGTTGTCCCTGCCGGTCAAAGGCTGGTTGATGATCCATGATGGTCATGATTTTTACGCCCACCACCGCCGCCTCAACACAGAACACCCAGCGGCCAAAGACCTTGGGCTGAGCCAGAATTTCATGCGCTACAGCCTGGACATCAATCCCAGCAACGAGCACTTCGACGTCTTCCGCAGCTCCGGTGCCAGTAATGAAGACTGGTACGCTTGGGGTCAGCCTCTGTATGCAACCGGCGATGGCACAGTGGTAGATGCAGCTGACACAACGCCAGACAATATCCGTGGAGGTGAGAGTTATTTCAGGCTCGAAAAGGTCAAGTCAACGCCTATGCATTTCTATGGCAACTACGTGGTTATTGACCATGGCAATGGTGAATTCAGCCTGCTGGGCCATATCCAAAAAGGTAGTCTATCGGTGAAAGTGGGCGATGTGGTGCGGCGCGGTGACCTGGTGGCGCGCATGGGCAATTCCGGCAGTTCCAACAATCCACATGTGCACTACGAGCTTCGTACCGGCAAGGACCTCAAGGCCGAAGGCCTACCGGCCAACTTCGTTGGCTACCGTCGCCACTTGGGCTCCAAAGTGTTGGCCGTGGCCTTGGGCCCTGTGGATACCGGAGACCTACTGGAAACGCCGTAAAAGCGGTGCTCAAGCATGCCGCCTACTTTGGCACCTTGGTGATTTGCACGCTGGCAATCTTCCACACCCCGTTGGAGCGCACGTAGATGTCGATGTAGCGGTAATGCGACGCGAATGGTTTGCCGTCGTAGCTACCCGTCATCTGCGTGCGCCCACTTAACAAAGCCACGTCGCCGTACAGACGCACGTCAAAATCCTCCACCGTTTAGGGGTTGATAGTCAGCTTGGGCACGAGCAAGCCGGTTACGAACGATGCCTTGGTTTCGATGTCAGCATCGCCATCTATCTGGCGAAAGTCGTCCGCCATATTGGTCTCAATGGCCCCACGGTCTTTGCGCACAATGGCCTTGTCCCATGCATCGGCCTGGCGGGTCAATTGGGCAATGTCACCGGCTTGCGCGCCTTGGCTGGACGTGCCCGTCACGCTGCAGGCCGTTGCGCAGGTCAGCACAGCCAGTGCAGTGAGGGTTTTTAAAACGCGCTGCAACCAAACGGTCTTGGCACGGTTGGCAACTGGTTCGACGCTCGCGTGAAAGCGCATCGTTTTCATGGTGTGACGGGTCTTGTTTGGCATAAGAGCGTGAGCATAGTCGCGACAATATGCCCAACGCAAGCCATGCCCCGCCAATCTGTTACAACGTCTTCGACTTCTCACAGACTTTCAATCAACCGATGCCCCACACCCCCACCAGCGTCGTCACTAACCACGCACGGCCTCACATGCCCACCATCCATTGGACCGAATCCGGCGTTAACCACACTGCCCTGTGGCGCTCTGAACGCGGAGCACCACCGCCCAAGCGCGTAGTGATTGCCGACGACACCACCACTGCCGATGCGGCCTACCACCTTGCCTGCGAAGGCACTGCCTTACTGTGGCGCGGCGACTTTCACAACGCCCGCCAATTGCTGCAGGCCCTGGCCCGACGCGTTGACAAAACCCCACAGCGCAAGAAGCGCGCAAAAGGCAAAGCCACTGATGCCGATGCGCCTGCTGTTCCGATGGCCAACGTGTTCAATTTGCACCGCCAGGCCCAGGCCCAGCGGGCACGGGTGTTGGGTATGGTGCTGCTACCCTTTGAAGCCGACTACGGCATTGCGCTGCGCCGGGCGCCAGATGCCCGCCTGGCCTGTGCCGAGGCTTGGGGGCCAGTCATTACCACCGATGGCGCCAGTGTGGCACCGATGCGCGATCTGCTGGGCATGATCAGTGCGCACGAGTGGCGTAAAAAAGGTGTCGAGGTTGCTGCGCTGGGTGCTGCGCCCAACAACCGCATCCACCCCCACTATGGCGTGTTCTCTCCCATACGCGGCGAATACGTGGCCCTGGTAGCTACAGCCCCACTACCACAGGCTGGGCCAAGCCAAAAGGACTTGGTGGCGTTTGACATTGGCACCGGCACCGGCGTGCTGTCTGCGGTGTTGGCGCGGCGCGGCATCACCAAGGTGGTGGCCACCGACCAAGACCCGCGTGCCATTGCCTGTGCGCACGCCAATCTGACACAACTGGGCGTTAGCGCCCAGGTGGAAGTGCTCCAGGTTGACCTGTTCCCGCCGGGGCGCGCCAGCCTTGTTCTGTGCAACCCACCGTGGCTGCCGGCGCGGCCCAGTTCTCCCATCGAATTTGCCGTGTACGACGAAGGCAGCCGCATGTTGCTGGGCTTTTTGGCCGGGTTGACCGATCACCTGACGCGGCACGGCGAAGGCTGGTTGATTTTGTCGGATCTGGCCGAGCACCTGGGCCTGCGCACCCGGGCCGAACTGCTGGCCGCGTTTGCAGCCGCCGGTCTTGTGGTTCTGGGGCGCATGGATGCCAAGCCCGTCCACGCCAAGGCAACCGACAGTACGGATGCCCTGCATGCGGCGCGCGCAGCCGAAATAACCTCGCTGTGGCGGCTGGGGGCCGCCGCCACGTAACTACGCCCGCAACGCCTTCTTCAACTCCACACCCAGTTCGGGTTTGTGGGCAAACGGATCGGTGGGATTGCGGGCCTGCAGCACGTCCTCCATCCGGGTCTGGACCGAACCGATGGCTTTGGGATGGCTGTAGATGTAGAACTGCCCGCCGGCGATGGCGTCAAACACCATCTGCGCCACTTGGGCCGCAGTCACTTTGCCACTGCTGACGGCCTTGTCGCTCATGGCCTGGCCGATGAGCTGACTTTGCGTGGGTTTGGTGTGGGCCGCTGTCAGGGCATCGGGCCGATTGCGGTGGCTCTGGCTGATGCCGGTGGGCACAAAGAAGGGGCACAGCACACTGGCGCTGATCTGGTCGGTCACCAAGGCCAGATCCTGGTACAGGGTTTCGCTCAGCGCCACCACCGCATGCTTGCTCACGTTGTAAATGCCCATATTGGGCGCATTCAGCAAGCCGGCCATGCTGGCGGTATTCACAATGTGGCCCTGGTAGGTGGGGTCGGCATTGGCGGCCGCCAGCATCATGGGTGTGAACAGGCGCACGCCGTGCACCACGCCCATGAGGTTGACACCCAACACCCATTCCCAGTCTTGGAGGGAGTTTTCCCAGATCAGGCCGCCGGCACCGACGCCTGCGTTGTTGAACACAAAGTGCGGAGCGCCAAAACGGGCAAAGGCCGCATCGGCCAAGGCTTGCATCTGGTCGGCCTTGGACACATCCACCCGCATGGCCAGCACCGGCGCGCCTGCGGCCTGCATTTCGGTAACTGTTTTGTCCAGCGCGTCCTGTTGCACATCGGCCAGTACCAGGTTCATGCCCAGCCTGGCACCAATACGGGCGCACTCCAGGCCAAAACCGGAACCGGCACCGGTCAGGACAGCCGTTTTATTCTTGAAGTCAGAAATCATGCAAAAAGCTCCAGATCAATTAGGGGTTACGGACCATTTCCAGATGGTCGATTCCGTCTTCGACATAGGGCAGGCCTACGTCCACAAAACCATGCTGGCTGTAAAAGGCCTTGAGTTGCGCCTGTGCGCCGATGCGGATGGGCTGAACGCCCCACAGCGTATGCACAGCGACGATTGCCTCATGCATCAAAGCATGGCCCAGACCCGTGCCGCGCGCCGATGCGCGGGTTACCACGCGGCCAATGCTGGCCTCAGCGAATTTGATACCAGCAGGAAACAGCCGGGCGTAAGCCACCAGGCGGCCATCCTGCCCCGGCAGTGTCTGTGTACCCAACAGGTGTATGGCCAGGTGGTCAGCACCATCCATGTCCTGGAACACGCAGTTTTGCTCCACCACAAAGACCTCGGTGCGCAGTTGCAGCACTTCATACAGTTCAGCGGCAGTCAGCGCCACCAACGGAAGGTGCCGCCATGCCAATGTGGGTGGCGCTAGCGTGTTCATGTGCCCTGCACAGCCCGCAGCACATAGCCAATGCGGGGAAAATGCACGTGCACTGTGCCGGCACGCGCGTCCTCGCGGCGCAGGGTGTAGCGGGTGCGGGTGGCGGCTACCAAGTCGCCCTCGGTCGGCTCCTGGCCAAAGTTTTCGGCGGCTATCGTCACGCGGCTACCCAGGGGAATACCGTGTTCGTCCTGAAACATTTGGTCAAATGGGGCGCTAGCCCTCGTGGAATCTACACAGGCAGCTATTGATTCAGTAGCGGTGTACTTTTCCATTTGGCCGTGGCCCAAAGCCTCCATGCGGTCCATCCAGTGCAGCACGCCGGGGGTGGCATCCAGAATGCCAGCCATGACGGGCACCCGTCTGCGGCTGAACCACAGTGGGTGGTAGACGGCAAAGTCAGCCACGCAGGGAGCAATACCCAACAGGAAATTCTGGCCGTCCAGCATGTTGGTTATGCGGCGCAGATAGGACTTGTAGGCGGCGGTAGCATCAGCCGGGCGCAAGCGCGTCATGCCGGTGGACATGGCTGCGCGGTCGGCGCCAAAAGCCTTGGCCGCCTCAACCGGTGCGCCCTCAAACATAGAGGCGGCCCCCTTTGGCTGCAGGTTGTAGGCCATGGCCGCCCAAAAGAGCGTGGTATCCGCCCACTGGGCCAGCACGCGCGCCACGCCCCCGTGGCTTTCGGGAACCAGCGCGGGTGTGGGCTGGATGTGTTCCAGCACGTCACAGATCAAGGCGGTGTCGCAGTACACGTCCGAGCCAATTTGCAGAATGGGTGTCTTGCGGTAGCCGCCGGTCAGGGCCAGCACGTCCGGCTTGGGCATGATGGCCGGGATGATGACCGACTTCCAGGCCAGTTGCTTGTAGCCCAGCACCAGGCGGATTTTTTCGGAAAACGGCGAGGTGGGGTAATGGTGCAGGATGAGGTTGGTCACAATAGTTTCACCAGCTGCTTGCCAAAGTTCTTGCCCTTGAGCAGGCCCAAAAATGCCTCGGGCGCCGCTGCCAGACCTTGGGCAATGCTCTCGCGTGGTTTGAGCTTGCCGGTGGCCACCAGTGTGCCCAGCTCGGTCAGCGCTTCAGGCCAGATTTCCATGTGTTCACTAACGATAAAACCCTGCACCTTGAGGCGCTGAGTCAGGATCAGTGCCGGGTAGCTCAGGGGCAGCGGCTGGCCGTCGTAACCGGCGATCATGCCGCACACCGCAATGCGGCCAAAGGCGTTCATGCGCGGCAACACGGCGTCCAGCACCATGCCGCCTACGTTCTCGAAATAGCCATCAATGCCATTGGGGCAGGCCTCGGCGATGGCCTTGGAGAGCGAGGCTGCCGTGCTGTGCAGCTTGTAGTCGATACAGGCGTCAAAGCCCAGTTCGTTGACCGCGTAGGTGCATTTTTCGGGACCACCGGCAATGCCGACGGTGCGGCAGCCGCGCGCTTTGGCGAGTGCCGCAAAGGCACTGCCGACGGCACCGGTCGCCGCACTGACCACTACGGTCTGCCCCGCCTGCGGTTCGATGATTTTTACCAAGCCATACCAGGCTGTCACGCCGGGCATGCCCACCGCGCCCAAGTAGGCGCTGAGCGGCACATGGGTCGTATCGACCTTGCGCAGGGCACCCATCAGGTTGGCATCGACCACGCTGTACTCCTGCCAGCCGCCCATGCCCACCACCTTGTCGCCCACGGCAAATTTGGGGTTGCGGGACTCCACCACCTCGCCCACCGTGCCACCACCCATGGTTTGGCCCAGGGCTTGGGGTTGGGCGTAGCTTTTGGCGTCGTTCATGCGGCCACGCATATACGGGTCCAGGCTCAAAAAGTGGTGGCGCACCAGCACCTGGCCGTCTTGCAGGGCCGGGGTCTCAGTCGTGACCAATTTGAAGTTGCTAGCAACCGCTTCGCCTGTGGGTCGGTTGTCGAGGTGGATTTGGTGATTGGTTGGCATGGTGGTTGATCAGTCTGTAGAAATGTTGAGGGGATTGCTGCTCTTGGCGCCCGTAGGCAGGCGCTTGACGAACTTAAAGGTGCCGGTGGCATGCGCGCATTTGCGCCCGGCAGCGTCAAACACGGTCGATTGGGTAAAGGCCATGGTGGCGGTGCGGTGCATCAGCTCGCCTTTTGCCACCAAAGGGCCGATGGCGGGCTGCATGAAGCTGGTCTTCATCTCAATGGTGACCACCCCCATATCGGGCACTTTGCTGCGTGCCGCTGTGGCCATGGACACATCCATCAGCGTCATGATGGCGCCGCCATGGGTGACCGAGAACGAGTTGAGGTGCTCAGGCCGGGCGGTGTAGGTAATCTCGGAATGGCCGCCTTCAAACTGTGTCAGCTCAAAGCCCAGGTGCTGCACGAACGGGATTTCCACCCCGAAGCCGACGGCCTTATCCCACATGTCAACCACCTGTTACGACGCTGACACCACCATCCACCGCCAGCCACTGGCCAGTGATGTGCTTGCCGGCATCGGATGCAAACAGCACGCACAGGCCCTTGAGGTCTTCATCGTCGCCCAAACGCTTGAGTGGTGCACCGGCTGCCAGCCTCTCCTCACCCAAAGCTTTGAGCGTGCCAGCCGTCATCTTGCTGGGGAAAAAGCCCGGGCAGATGGCGTTGACGTTGATGTTGTACTTGCCCCATTCCGCACCTAGGGTACGGGTGAAATTGATGACGGCGCCCTTGGAGGTGTTGTAGGCAATGGTGTTCATACCCTCGGGGTTGCCGCCCAGGCCGGCGATGGATGCCACGTTGATGATGCGGCCCGAGCGGCGTGCAATCATGCTCTTTTTGGCGATGGCCTGGCTCAGCAGGAAGTAGCCGCGTACGTTAAGGTTCATGACCTTGTCCCAGGCATCGACTGGGTGGTCTTCGGCCGGGGCACCCCAGGCGGCACCGGCGTTGTTGACCAGAATGTCCACGTCACCCATGCGCTGCAGGGTCTCGTCGGCCAGGCGGGTGATCTCGGCGTCTTTGGCGCAATCGGCAGCAACCCAGCGGGCGTCGATGCCAGCGGCTTGCAGTTCCGCACAAGCCTGCTCCAGGTCTTCGGCCTTGCGCGAACTCAGCATGATCCTGGCACCGGCTTCGCCCAGAGCGTGGGCCATTTGCAGACCCAGGCCGCGCGAGCCGCCGGTTACCAGGGCGGTCTTGCCGGTGAGGTCAAACAGTTGTTGGATGGTACGTGCGGTCATTGGGGTGCGTCTCCTGCAGAAAAATGGGGAATAAACGATTGTGCCGCCGGGAGCCTGCTGGCGTATGTCCCCGGCGTGATATGGGTCAAGTCGCGAGGTTTAAAACGCGTCGTCTGGCAGGGCCGCACAGGTGGTGTCACGCGACTCCACCACGGACAGCCAGGCGCCAATCTTGGGCAGCTCGTAGTGAAAGAAGAAGCGCGCCGCACCCATGCGACCCTGGGTGGCTGGGCTGCTTTGGGCTGGGTCATGCTCAAGGGCTTTGGTGGCCACGTCCAGCCAGATCCAGGCCAGTACGGTGTGGCCAAAGGCCTGCATATACGGCACCGCATTGGCCAAGGCTTCGGTCGGGTTGCCGGTTGCCCAGGCTTTTTGGGTGGCCACTGCCACCTGCTGCAAAGCCTGGCCCAGAGCCGCGCCATGCACTGCCAATGCAGGAAACAACGCTGCGTGGGCAATGCTTGTTGTCATGCGTGCGGCCAGCAGCTTCAAGCCGCGCCCCTCTTCCATCAGCACCTTGCGCCCCAGCAAATCGGTGGCCTGAATGCCATGCGTGCCTTCGTGGATCATGTTGAGGCGGTTGTCGCGCCAGTATTGCTCCACCGGGAAATCGCGCGTGTAGCCGTAGCCGCCGTGAATCTGGATGGCCAGCGAGTTGGCCTCCAGGCACCACTCGCTGGGCCAGCTCTTGGCAATGGGGGTTAGCACTTCCAACAGCAAGCGCGCATCATCCGCAGTTGCACCACCGGCGGTATGGTGTTCGTCCACCAAGCGGGCGCAATACAGCTCCAGTGCCAATGCGCCTTCGCAATAGGATTTTTGCGCCAGCAGCATGCGCTTGACATCGGCGTGTTCAATGATGGCCACCTGCGGTTGGGAAGCGTCCTTGCCCCCTACGCCCATAGGACGACCCTGGGGCCGGTTGCGTGCGTAGTCCAGCGACGCGTAGTAACCCGCCATGCCCAGCATGGTGGCGGCAATGCCCACGCCAATGCGGGCCTCATTCATCATGTGGAACATGCACTGCAGGCCCTTGCCGGGTTGCCCCACCAAGTAGCCCACCGCCCCGGAACCCTTGCCGTCGTAGCCGCCCTGCCCCACCGGGAACGTGCCTTCACCAAAGTTCAACAGCGTGTTGGTGGTGCCGCGCCAGCCCAGCTTGTGGTTCAAGCCAGCCAAGGCTACATCGTTGCGCACGCCGGTCAGGGCACCCTGCGTATCGACCAGCTTCTTGGGCACGATGAAGAGCGAGATGCCACGCGTTCCGGGAACCAGTTTGCCGTCAGCATCAGGAATCTTGGCCAGCACCAGATGGATGATGTTGTCAGTCAACTCGTGCTCGCCGGACGAGATCCACATCTTGTTGCCTTTGAGGCGATAGCGTCCACCCAGGGGGTCGGCCTCGAACCCCTCACCGTCCGGCATCGCACGCGTCGCCACGTCCGACAGGCTGGAGCCCGCTTGCGGCTCAGACAAACACATGGTGCCCGAGAAGCGTCCGGAAAATTCGTTTTTGGCGAACACCTCTTTTTGCAGCGCTGTGCCGTGCGTCATCAGCAGATTGGCGTTGCCAGTGGTGAGCATGCCCGAACCAATGCTGACCGAGGCACAGGCAAAAAAGGCATTGGCAGCCGCCTCCACACTATAGGGCAGTTGCATACCACCCACCTCAAAATCTTGCGCGGCGCTAAGCATGCCGGACGCGGCGTAGGCTTTGTGTGCTTCCAGCGTGGCCGCTGGCAACACCACCCGCAGACTGCCGTCGGGCTCGGTCACAGTGCGGGGTTCTTCAACGTCCACCAGACGATTGAACGGTGCATATTTCTCGCGGGCGATGCGTTCGCAGGTATCAAGCACGGCATCAAAGGTTTCACGGGAATGATCGACAAAGCGCTCTCGCTCCGTGAGCGCTGATGTGTTGAGCCAGTCGTGTAGCAGGAAGTCAATGGTTGTTCGCAATGTCATAAAACAAATTGTGACGCAGGCCAGCAATTTGCGGCTGTGCGCGCTGTCGTGTTGGAGACCATCACAGTTGCAATGCGAAGCTGTTAACGTCAGCGTAAAACCCCTACTGGCAGCTTCATCTGCTCCCAGACGTAAACTGACTACGCTGCTTTGGGTGAAGCACAGGCGCCCGCTTCATCTTTCCCACTCTGTCACTAGGCCACACACACAGTCAGGGCGCCACCTCTAATGGAGGAGCAAGTCATGAGCGATACCCCCACCCCTTTGCAGGGCGATGATTTTGCGGCGGGCATCGCGCTTGACCGCATCCCGGAGGGCGGCATGCTGCTCGGCCATGCGTTTGGCGAGGCGCTGCTGCTCTCGCGTCATGGCGGTGCGCTATTTGCCGTAGGCGCCACCTGTACGCACTACGGAGGCCCGCTGGCCGAAGGGCTTGTGGTGGGTGATACGGTGCGGTGCCCGTGGCACCACGCGGCCTTTAGCCTGCGCACTGGCGAGGCACTGCGAGCGCCAGCACTGGGTGGCGTGGGCTGCTGGCAAGTCGAGGCGCGCGATGGCAAGGCGTGGGTGGTCGGCAAGCGCATGGCTGGGCCCACGCGTACATTGCCCGCAGGTTCGGTTACGCCTGAATCTATCGTCATTGTGGGTGGCGGCGCTGCCGGCCACGCGGCAGCAGAGACCCTGCGCCGCGAAGGCTACACCGGCTCGGTGACCCTCATCAGCAGCGACGCGAATTTGCCGTGTGATAGGCCTAATTTGTCGAAGAATTTTCTGGCAGGCACGGCGCCTGCGGAATGGCTTTCGGTCCGGCCGGCTGACTTCTATAAGGAACAAAATATCGACGTACGCCTGGCCACGCAAGTGGTGGGCATCGACGCGGCCCACCACCAGCTGCAACTGGCCGACGGCAGTAGCATGGGCTGGGGTGCGCTCCTGCTGGCCACGGGTGGAGAGCCCGTGCACCTTCCCATACCCGGTGCCCAGTTGCGCCATGTGCATTACCTGCGCACGCAAGCCGATGGCGAGGCGCTAGCCAAGGCCGCCGAGGGCGCCAAGCGCGCGGTGGTGATTGGCGCCAGCTTCATTGGCCTGGAGGTGACCGCCTCGCTGCGCGCGCGCAACGTTGAAGTGCAGGTCATTGGGCGCGAGACCGTCTTGATGGAAAAGGTGCTGGGGCCACAGGTGGGCGAGTATCTGAAAAAGCTGCACGAGCAACATGGCGTGGTATTTCACCTGGGAGCCACCGTGGCGCGTATCGATGCGAATACGGTCACCCTGGAGAGCGGCGAAACACTCACCGCAGATCTGGTGGTGATTGGCATTGGCGTGCGCCCGGCCGTGCAACTGGCGGAAAAGGCTGGGCTGGCAACCGACCGAGGCGTTCTTGTCGACGAATTCTTGCAAACCAGTGTGCCCGGCATCTATGCAGCGGGCGATATTGCACGCTGGCCCGACGCGCTCACCGGCGAACGCATTCGCGTGGAGCACTGGGTCGTCGCGGGGCGCCAGGGCCAGACGGCTGCGCGCAACCTGCTGGGCCAGCGCGAACGCTACGACGCCGTGCCGTTTTTCTGGACCGAGCAATACGATTTTGCCCTGGCCTATGTAGGCCACGCCGAAAATTGGGACCAGGCCGACATAGAGGGCGACCTCGGCGCGCAGGACTGTACGATCACCTACCGCCAAAAAGGCCAGAAGCTCGCGGTGGCGATGGTGCACCGCGACCTGGCCGGTTTACACGTCGAAGTAGAGTTGGAGCGCAGCATGGCCGCCCGCCTGCACACGACAGATAGGGAGCATGTATGAGCAGCAACATTCCTCCAAGCCACGTGCAGATCAAGCGCGCCTACGAAACGCCAGCCCAAGACGACGGCACCCGCATCCTCATCGACCGCCTGTGGCCGCGCGGCGTCAAAAAAGAAGTTCTGGCACTTGACCAGTGGGACAAAGAACTGGCACCCAGCACGGAGCTGCGCCAGTGGTTTGGTCACGATCCGGCGCGTTGGACCGAGTTTCAACAGCGCTATGCCGAGGAGTTGCGTGCACATGCGCCAGCACTTGACGCGCTGCGCGCGTTGTCACGCAAAGGCCGCATCACGCTGGTGTACGGCGCGCACGACGAAATACACAACAACGCGGTGGCGCTGCGGGACATACTGCTGGCGCCCACAGCGCACTGATTTTTTATTCAGGAGAATGTGATGACACAACGCATTGACTACAAAGAAGCCTCACCCGGCGCCTTTCAGGTCATGCTGGGACTGGAGAAGCACGCGCACCAGTCTGGTATTGAGCACGCACTGTTAGAGCTAGTGAAGACGCGTGTTTCGCAACTCAACGGCTGTGCCTATTGCCTGGACATGCACACCAAGGTGGCACGCGCCGCTGGCGAAACCGAGCAGCGCTTGTACCTCGTGGCAGCCTGGCACGAAACCGGCATGTTCTCCCCGCGTGAGCGTGCCGCCTTGGCTTGGGCCGAGGTCGTGACGCTGCTGGCAGGCCACGGTGTGTCCGACGAGGCCTATCAAGCCGCACGGAAGGAATTTAATGAGAAAGCCCTTGTGGATCTGACGCTGGCCATCGTTGCCATCAACGGCTGGAACCGACTGGCCGTTGCCTTTGGCAGCGAAGCGGGGAGCTTTGAGTTGCCAAAGGCCTGAGGTTTAATCGCAAATCACAACAAGAATTGCGTAACTCTCGGGACGATTGTCGCTTGCCATCCAACCATCCCATTACCCGTTTTTGGCGCGCCGCGCTGCATGTAGCCGTCTTGCCAGTCATGTTGGCACTGGCAGGCTGCGTCACTGCGCCCGCAGTGGCACCCCCGATCGAGTTGAGCATCTTCTCCATCAACGACTTCCACGGCCACATTCAACCCCAACCAGCTGGCGGCATTGCGTACTTGGCCACCGTACTCAACCAGTTGCGCGACAAGCGACCGCATCAGGTCTTTGTAGGCGCCGGCGATCTGATAGGTGCTTCACCCCAGATGTCAGCCCTGCTCAAGGACGAACCCACTCTGAGCGCGCTGGGCGAACTGGGACTGGTCGCTACGGCCCTCGGTAATCACGAGCTGGACCATGGAGTGCAAGAACTGCTGCGCAAGACACATGGCGAATGCCCCAGCAAGGGCTGCGACTGGCCCGGGTTCAAAGGCGCAACGTTTCCATACCTGGCAGCCAATATGTTTGACACAGCAACTGGCAAGCGGGTGCTGCCCAGCCACGTGATGAAACACATGGCCGGCCTCAAGATCGCTTTCGTGGGCGTGGTCACGCGCGACACGCCCAAGGTCGTGGTGCCGCGCAGCATTGCCGGACTGCGTTTTGCCGATGAAGCCGACACCCTTAACGCCCTGGTGCCCGAATTACACGCCGCTGGTGCGCAGGTGTTGGTGGCCCTCATACACGAAGGCGCCATGTACGACGGCGCTGCCAATGACCCAAGCTATGCCTGCCCTGGCCTCAAAGGCCGCGGCGTGGACATTGCCAAACGGCTGGACCCAGCCTACGCCATCATCATCAGCGGGCACACCCACCAAGCCTATACCTGCAAGATCAATGGCCGCCTGATGGTGCAAGCCGGCAGCTATGGCGGCTGGCTGACCGAGAGCCGCCTGACACTGGATGCCAATGGCAAGGTACTGGACGCGCAGGCCACCAACTACCCCGTGCTGCAGGGCGTGAATGCGCCCAACCCGGCTTTTGCGGCCCTGGTGCAGCGTGCCGCCGCGCTCACCTTGGTGGCACGCAGCCAACCGGTGGCCACACTCAAACGGGGTGCCAATCGCCAGGTGGCTGCACCGTATGGGGATTCGTCTTTGGGCAATCTGGTGGCTGACTCGCAGCTGGCCTATGCCAAAAAACACGGAGGCGCAGACATTGGCCTGACAAATTCAGGCGGCATCCGCGCCGATTTGGTGGTGGTGCCTGGTCGCATGATCACCCACAGCGACGTATTTGCCATACAGCCCTTTGGCAATGAGCTGATTGCCCTGACCATCAGCGGAGCCCAATTGAAAGCGCTGATCCGGCGGCAACTGCCACCCCGGCGTGAAGGTGGCCCCACCACCTTGCAAGTGTCCAACAACCTGCGGTACCAGTGGAGCCAGGCACCCGGTACTGGCGTGGTGCTGGATGCCATCACGGTAGATGGAAAACCCTTGGACCTGTACCGCGACTACCGCATCGTTGCCAACAACTTCACGGCTGAGGGCGGCGACGAATTGAGCATCCTGCGCCAGGGGCGTGACCGGGCCGCCATTGGACCGGACATAGACGCCCTGGTCGAATGGCTCAGCGACAACCCGGCTGCCATGGACCAAATTGATTCGGGCCGCATTCAACGCAATTGACCGTATACCAGTTCGACGTCGGTGGTTCTTCAATTTCCGATACAGTGCCAGCATGACATCCGAGGCACCCGAATTTCAGGCAGCTATCCTGGCAACGCACGACCGCCCACACTCCAAAACCGATCTATTTTTTGCCTTCTCCAAGTTAGCACTGCAAGGCTTTGGCGGGGTGCTGGCTATCGTGCAGAACGAACTGGTCGATCGGAAAAAATGGCTCACACAAGAAGAATTTCTGGAAGACTGGGCCGTGGCCCAAATCCTGCCTGGCCCTAACGTGGTCAACCTGTCTTTGATGATCGGTGACCGCTACTTCGGCCTGCGCGGGGCACTGGCTGCACTGGCTGGCATGCTGACTTTTCCACTGGTGCTGGTGGTGGCACTGGCCGCCCTTTTTGGTGGTGTGGCCGACAAGCCGGAAGTCCAGGGGGCGCTACAAGGTTTGGGCGCAGTGGCCGCCGGTCTGATTGCGGCCACCGGCATCAAACTGATTGCCGCCCTAAAGAGCAACCCTTTGGGCAAGGCACTCTGCTGGGCGTTTGCCCTGGCCACCTTTGTGGCCATTGCATTGCTGCGCCTGCCTTTGATCGGGGTGCTGTTGGGCTTGGGTGGTCTGGCCTGTGCGTGGGTTTATCGCCAGCTGGGCATCCTTGATGCGGCCGGAGTACCAACACCATGAGCATCAGTTTTTCTGCCGCCGACTGGCTGGCTCTGCTAACCCACTTTCTGTCACTGTCCCTGCTGGCTATTGGCGGCGCCATTACCACCGCGCCGGCCATGCACAACTACCTGGTCGTTGACAAATTGTGGCTAACCGACAGCCAGTTCACCTCGTCCATCGCGCTGGCCCAAGCCGCCCCGGGGCCCAACGTGCTGTTCATAGCGCTTTTGGGCTGGAACGTGGGATTGAATGCCGGCGGCGGGATAGGAGCCGGTATGCATGCATGGTGGTCGGCCCTGGCAGGTGTGGGGATTGCCATGATTGGCATTCTGGTGCCCAGCACCACGCTCACCTTTGCCGCTGCCCGCTGGGGGCACCAGAACCGCGAGCTGCGTGCAGTACGCGCGTTCAAGCAGGGTATGGCGCCCATTGTGGTGGCGCTGCTCATTTCCACGGGCTGGATTTTGGCGGCCAGCCAGGGTGGCCCCATGGACCACTGGCGGCTCTGGTTGCTAACCGCCGTCACCGCCGTGCTGGTGTGGCGCACCAAGCTGCACCTGCTGTGGTTGCTAGGCGCTGGAGCGGCACTGGGTGCGCTCGGGTTTCTGTAAAATATTATTACAAAAAAACCTGCTAGCCCTCGTCGAATAAGCTTAAGCTGCTATCGATTTAATAGTATTCACACCACCGGGTCTGACCGAGCGCTGGCGCAAGGCTTCATAGAGGCACACACCACTGGCCACCGACACGTTCAGGCTCTCGACCGCACCCCGCATGGGAATGCTGACCAGTGCATCACAGGTCTTGGCGGTGAGCTGGCGCATGCCAGCACCTTCTGCGCCCAGCACCAGTGCCACGGGGCCTTTAAGGTCAGACTGGTACAGGGTGGAGGTGGCCGTGTCGCTGGTGCCGATGATCCAGATGCTGCGCTCTTTGAGTTCGTTCAGGGTACGCGCCAGGTTGGTAACCATGAAATACGGCACCGTTTCCGCCGCACCGCTGGCCACCTTGGCCACTGTGGCATTGATGCCGGCTGCATGGTCTTTGGGGGCGATCACGGCATGCGCGCCGGCACCGTCGGCCACGCGCAGGCAAGCGCCCAAGTTGTGCGGATCCGTCACGCCGTCCAGCACCAGGATGAGGGGCGGATTGCGTTGCTCTGGTGGCAGCGCGGCGTTGGCCGCTTCCAGGTCTTCCAGCAGCTCGTCCAGCGAGTGCACTTGTGTCAGGGCCTGCACCCGCGCCACCACGCCCTGGTGGCCGTGGCCGCCACACAGCTTGGCCAGTCGTTGTCCATCGGACTCCACCAGTTTGATACCGGCCTCTGCAGCGCGGTCCAGAAAGCTGCGCATGCGCGCATCGCGCCGGGTGGGCTCAAAATGAATTTCAAGAATAGATTGCGGCGCCGTCTTGAGGCGCACGCCCACGGCATGGAATCCGAACAGGACTTTGGTTGAGGACATATGCCACGATTATCGCGGGTCAGACCAGCCTGCCCGCCTCAATGGTGATGCGCCGGTCGCAGCGCTGGGCAATGCCGCGGTCATGGGTGACCAAAACCAGGGTGGTGCCCTGCTCGCGGTTCAGGTCAAACATCAGTTCCATGATGGTCTCGCCGGTGGCAAAGTCCAGGCTTCCGGTGGGCTCGTCAGCCAGCAACACGGCCGGGTGCACCACAAAGGCACGGGCCAGGGCCACGCGCTGCTGTTCACCACCGCTGAGCACCTTGGGGTAAGACGCCAGGCGTTGCGACAGGCCAACGCGCCCCAGCATCTCGGTGGCGGCCTTGCGGGCGTCCCTGCGGCCTGCCAGTTCCAGGGGCAGCATGACGTTTTCCAGCGCGGTGAGGTTGCCCAGCAACTGAAAGCTCTGGAACACAAAGCCCACTTTGTTGGCCCGCAGGGCCGCACGATCATCCTCGTCCATGGCGAACAGGTCCACACCGGCCAGACGCACGGTGCCGGTGGTGGGCGTATCCAGCCCGGCGATGATGGACAGCAGGGTACTCTTGCCCGAACCCGAAGCGCCGACAATGGCGGCGGTTTCACGCGCATTGAGCGCAAAATCGATGTCACGCAGAATTTCCAGCGTGCCGGTGGAGTCGGTAACCGATTTACCGACCTTCTCTACAGAAATAATGATTTCACTCATGGGTCTTTCTTGGATGCGACGACACTGTATCGCGCTTGGGCTTCTGGCCACACTTGCGGGGTTTTTGCCCGTTCATGTGGCACAAGCCGTTCAACCACCACCCGTCATTTTGGTGGTGGGCGACTCTTTGAGCGCTGAGTATGGCCTTAAACGTGGTACCGGTTGGGTCGCCCTCATGGAGCAACGCCTGGCCAAAGAAAAGCCGCAGGCCAAGGTTGTCAATGCCAGCATCAGCGGCGACACCACCTCGGGGGGACGCTCGCGCTTGGGCGCCCTATTGGCCCAACACCGCCCTACCCTGGTGATCATTGAGTTGGGCGGCAATGATGCCCTGCGCGGCCTGCCGCTGCAAATGACGCAGGACAACCTGCAGGCCATGACCACAGCCGCGCAGGAAACAGGTGCCAAGGTGCTGCTGATCGGCATGGAAATGCCACCCAATTACGGCAAAGACTACGCCGCACGCTTTGCCGCCCTGTATGCCAGCGTGGCAAAAACCAACAAAACCGCGCTGGTACCATTTTTGCTGAAGGGCGTGGCAGATAGACCAGATGCGGCCCGCCTGTTCCAGAACGACCGCATTCATCCGAACGAATCTGCCCACCCCACCATTTTGAACAATGTGTGGCCTGCTGTGAAGAAGCTGATTGCATGAGCCTCAACGTCCTGAATGCCGCCGAGGTTTTAGCCCAACTGGATGCCTTTGATACCGTTATCGATGCCCGCAGCGAAAGCGAATTTGCGCTGGACCACCTGCCCGGCGCTGTGAACTGGCCCACCCTGAACGACGAAGAACGCAAGGCCGTTGGCACCCTGTATGTGCAGGTCAACCAGTTTGAGGCCAAGAAACGCGGCGCAGCTATAGCAGCCCGCAACATTGCCGCGCACATCGAGCGGGACGTCATCGACAAGCCCAGAGAATGGAAGCCACTGGCCTACTGCTGGCGGGGTGGCAAGCGCAGCGGCTCACTCACCCTGATCCTGGACCAGATTGGTTTTCGGGTCACGCTGGTGGAAGGTGGCTACAAAGCATTTCGGGTGGCCATGCTGCAGGACATTACCCTAAGAGCGCAAAAGCTGGATTGGCGCGTGGTGTGTGGCACCACCGGTTCTGGCAAAACCCGCCTGTTGCATGCACTGCGCAAAGCGGGTGCCCAGGTGCTGGATCTGGAAGGGCTGGCCAACCACCGCAGCTCGGTGCTAGGTGCCATTCCAGGCCTGCCGCAGCCATCACAAAAGCGCTTTGACACCCTCATCTGGGATGCCCTGCGTCAGTTCGACCCCGCACAGCCCGTGTTTGTGGAAAGCGAAAGCAAAAAGGTTGGTAATGTTGCCATTCCTGCTGCGCTGGTTGAGCGCATGCGGGCAAGCCCCTGTCTGGACTTGACATTGCCGACGCACGAACGGGTCGCGTTGTTGTTGGAGGACTACGATTTCTTCGTCCAGGATTCCGTACACTTTTGTGAACGCCTGGACGTGCTGGCCGAATTCCGTGGCAAGGCCGTGGTGCAGGCCTGGAAGGACCAGATTCACAGTGGTAACTTTGAGCCTGTGGTGCAGGAGCTATTGACCCAGCACTACGATCCCGTATACCGGCAGTCGATGTTACGCAATTTCACGCAGTACCCGCAAGCGCGTGCCATTGCACCCGACGACCACTCGATGAACGCGATGGGCAGACTGGCGCGGCAACTGCTGGATAGGCTCTGACGGATTGCAAGGGAAGTCGCTGGAAAATCAGGCAGCGCTGGGGGGCGCTTCTGCACCAGACTCGTCGGAGGGTGAATCATCAGAAGTGCCGTCGTTCTCAGGCCCGCCATGAATTTTGCGATCCTGCTTTTCCCGCAACTTTTCTTCTTTTTTCTTCTTTTTAGCCAGTTCTTTCTGGCGTTTTTCGTAACCGTAATTGGGTGTTGCCAAGTTGTGCTTTCTGTAGTTGCCGACACTGTACCATCCCTGGCCCTATCAACCCGTTAATCCAGGGGCCATTCCACACTGCCCCTGTAGGCATGCCAGCTGGCGTGCCCCAACCAGGGCCCTACAAATAACAAGCCCGCAGCCAAGGGCAGCATCAGCGACACCGTCACCAAAACGGCTATGACCGCGCCCCACAGCAACATGACGCCGGTGTTGTGAAAGAACACTTCGATGCTGGTGATCGCGGCCGTGATGGCATCCGTATCGCGGTCCAGGATCATGGGAATGGACACCACGGTGATGACGAACACCAGCAGGGCAAATGCACCACCAACGATGGTGTAGACCGCCACAAACTCCCAATTCTCTGGATTGAAAATGGCCTGAATAACCCCCGTGGTAGATGGCATACCGGTGTTAAAAAAAACGGCAAATACCACCAGGGACGCCCGCCCCCACAATAACTCCAACACAATCAACACCAGCACCAGCATGGCCATGCTGCGAATATGGGACTCCCAGCAGGTGAGCGACGAGCCCAGCTGCGGCGACTGCCCCAGCTCGCGCCGGCGGCTCACTTCGTACAAGCCCATGGCCAGGAAGGGACCCACCAACAGACAGCCGGACGCAATGGTCATGGTGTACTCTGGCTTGGTTCGAAACACCGCACCCATCACAATCGCCATCAGACAGAACGCGCCGCCATAGAACGCACCAATGCCAGGATGGGCGCACACATCGCGCCAACCTGCTGCTAACCAACGAAACACGTCACCGGGTCGCAGGGAGCGTATGTCTTTTTTTGGCGCTTCGGACGGAGGGGGAATATAGGGCTCGGGAGCGTTTGTCGCAGGCAATTGACTCATGTCAATAGCCTAGTGGTTGCGATACTCCCTGCCTATTGAGGAAAACACGGGGTCAGCGTAAATGCTGCAAAGCCTGCTCGATGTCTGCGCGCAGGTCTTCCATTGCCTCCAGACCCACCGCAAACCGTACCACCGTGCCCCGCGCCAAATGCTTGGGCCAGCCACTGCGCATGGTCTCCAGCTCATAGGGAACCACCAGGCTGATGGGGCCACCCCAGCTATAACCCAAGCGAAACAGTTGGAGTGCGTCGCAGAAGGCATCCACCTGGGCCTGGGTAAAGCGCGTATCCACCACGACACTAAACAACCCAGCCGCACCACCGGGTCCGTTCTTGCACAGGGATTTCCAATGGGCGTGGCCCGGTGAGGCGGCCAACGCAGGGTGCAGTACCTGGGCAAACTCGGGTTGGTTGTCGCACCATTGGGCCAAAGCCCGGGTCGCTTGATCGTGCGCCTGGTAACGCAGTGCCATGCTGGGCAGGGCACGCAACACGTTCTCGGCATCGTTGGCACCTACGCCCAGACCCAATCGCATGTGGGTGAGCTTGATTTGCAGGTGCAGCGCCGGATCGCGCGTGATGACGCTGCCCATGAGCACATCTCCGCCACCGCTGGGGTATTTGGTCAATGCATGAACGGACAGGTCCACGCCCAGGCCTGACTCCGTATCGGGCAACAGGTTAAACGGCTGAAACGCCAGCCCTGCTCCCCAGGTGTTGTCGAGAACCACGTGTACGCCTTTGCGCTTGCAAATACGCACCTGCTCGACCAGATCAGGAAACTCCAACGTAACCGAACCAGCCGCCTCCACCCACACCAGTTGGGTGCGCTCAGACAGCTTGGATGCCAGATCTTGCGGGTCCATGGGGTCGTAGTAGCGGTGGGTAATGCCCCAGGACTTGAGTTCACCTTCGGTCAAAGCCTTGTTAGGGCCATAGGCATTGTCGGGAATCAACACCTCATCGCCGCTCTTGAGCAGAGACAATGCCACCAGCGCCACCGCCGAAAGGCCACTGGGAGCCAGCACGCACTGCAACCCGCCCTCAAGGGTACACAGCCGCTCTTCCAGCGCATAGGTGGTGGGCGTGCCGTGCAGGCCGTAGGTGTAGGCCGACTTGTCCTTCCACTCTCGGCTGCGCATGGCGGCCACAGAAGGAAAGAACACCGTTGAAGCCTTGAAGATGCCCGGTTGGGGCGCATCAAAGCCTGCGGGCGGCACATAGGGGTGGTGGATGAGTGTGGTGGTCAGTTGTGTCATGGTCAAAACACTACGTTAAACGCTCCACTTTTGAATAAGCTGCTCGGGACGCATGGCGTCGTAGCCCTCAAATGGTTGGTGTATCCACGGGTTGGTTGGCAAGAATTCTACGGAATAGTCGGGTGAAAACGTGGACATGGCCTTGGTCCAGATCACGGCGCTGCGCAATTCGGAAATGGGGGAGTAATCGTGCTTGAGCTGGCTCACCACGGCTTTGAGCGTGTGGCCGGAATCGGCCAGATCGTCAACCAGCAGCACCTTGCCAGCGATCTCACCCTTTGGGGTCGTGATGTAACGGGCAATATCCAAATTGCCCTGTTGCGTGCCCGATTCAGCACGGTAGGAGCTGGTGGACATGATGGCCAACGGCTTGTCGAAGACGCGCGACAGAATATCGCCGGGGCGCATGCCGCCTCGGGCCAGGCACAGGATGGTGTCAAACACCCAACCGGACTGGTGAATTTTGATGGCCAGCTTTTCGATCAGGTTGTGGTATTCGTCGTAGCTCACATAGAGGTGCTTGCCGTCTTCAGTCAACATAGGTTGCTCCTGTATTTATAGCTGCTTACGTAATTTTCACGAGGGCCAGGACCCAATTTCACTAAAGAAAACTCGTCGGAATCATTCCGCCAAGTAGGGGTGGCGCATCATGATGGTGTGGTCGCGGTCCGGGCTGGTCGACACCATGTGAATGGGCACGCCTGTAACCTGTTCGATGCGCTGGAGGTAAAGGCGCGCTGCGACCGGCAGCTTGTCGTACTGGGTCACGCCCACGGTGCTGTCACTCCAGCCGTCCATGACTTCATAGACAGGCTTGCAGCGTTCAATGTCGTCTGCGCCCATCGGCAGGATATCGATCAATGCGCCGTCCATTTCGTACCCGGTGCACAGCATCAGTTCTTTCAGGCCGTCCAGTACGTCAAGCTTTGTGATGCACAGACCGGATAAGCCGTTGACCTGGGCCGAACGCTTGAGCAAAGCAGCATCAAACCAGCCACAGCGGCGCGAACGCCCGGTGGTCACACCTTTTTCTGCACCAACCGTGCTCATATGGTAGCCGGGCGTGCCGGGCTTTTCCCAATCCAGTTCGGTAGGGAACGGTCCACCGCCCACACGGGTGCAATACGCCTTGGTGATGCCAAGAATGTAGTGCAACATGCCGGGGCCTACGCCAGAGCCTGCCGCCGCATTGCCAGCAACACAGTTGCTTGACGTGACGTAAGGATAGGTACCATGGTCCACATCAAGCAGGGTGCCCTGGGCGCCTTCGAACAGCAGATTGGCACCATGGTCATGGGCTTCGTTGAGCTCGCGCGACACGTCGGCCATCATGGGTTTGAGCAGTTCGGCATGGCGCATGGCCTCTGCATAAACCGCCTCAAACTGCACCTCGCCATCTTTCATGTACGGAGCCAGCATGGGGCCAAAGTCGAACTCCGCCGAACCCAGGTAGCTGGTGAGCACGTGGTTGTGCAGGTCCAGCAACTCGCGCAGCTTGCTGGCGAAGCGTTCGGGGTATTTTAGGTCTTGCACACGCAGGGCGCGGCGGGCAATCTTGTCTTCATAGGCTGGGCCGATGCCACGGCCGGTGGTGCCGATCTTGGCCGAGCCACCTTTTTCACGGAAAGCTTCACGCGCCACGTCCAGCGCTGCATGGAACGGCAAAATCAGGGGACAGGCTTCGCTGATGCGCAAACGGTCACGCACCTCCACTCCCACCTTCTCCAGCCCTTCGATTTCTTCAAACAGCTTGGCGGCCGACAGCACTACACCATTACCGATGTAGCACTTGACGCCGGGGCGCATGATGCCGCTGGGAATCAGGTGCAAGGCGGTTTTGACGCCATTGATGACCAGGGTGTGGCCCGCATTGTGGCCACCCTGAAAGCGCACGACTCCCTGTGAGCTTTCGGTCAGCCAGTCGACCAGCTTGCCCTTGCCTTCGTCGCCCCATTGGGTGCCGACGACGACGACATTGCGTCCTTTGGTAGTGTTCATTCGGATAATTCTCAGATAGCTTGTACAACCCACTGGCCCGCAGCCTGAATCAGCTCGCGGTCACAATGGAACTCATCAACGTAACTCTCGTGCCCTGGCAACACGCAGACCACGGTTTCGCCCCGGCGGCGCAACGCGGTAATGGCCGCACGCAACTCGGCGGCCTCACCCCAGGGGGCGCGAATAGCTGCGCGCAGCGACCGCTTGGCGGCCACAGACACCAACGATTTGATATCCAAGCTAAAACCCACGGCGGGGCGCTTGCGTCCAAACACCTTGCCCACCTCGTCGTAGCGTCCACCCCGTGCCAGCGCATCACTGGCACCAGGCGCATACAGGGAAAACATGGCGCCGCTGTAGTAGGCGTAGCCGCGCATGTCGGCCAGGTCAAACGACACACTGGCGCCATCGACTTGACCAGCCAGCCATTGCAATTGGTCCAGCGCAACGCGAATCTCTGGCAGCTCTGGCAGCGCACGGCGCGCGTCATCCAACACACCCACGTCACCGTATAGTTGGAGCAAATGCACCAGCGCAGCGAGCGTAGCGGCGGGTGCGTTGCGCAGTAGGGACTTCAGTTCACTACCATCTTTGGCAGCCAGCGCCGCGTGAATTTGGGCAAGCTGTTTCTCATCCAAAGTCAAATTCTTCAGCAAGGCTTGGGCGATACGGGCATCGGCCATGTCAACGCTGATCGCACCCACCTGCGCCACCTTGAGCGAATCCAGCGCCAGGGTGAGGGTTTCAAGATCGGCTTCGAGCCCCGAGTGGCCATAGAGCTCAGCACCAAATTGCAGGGGTTCACGGGTGGCGTGCGGACCGCCAGGGCGCGTATGCAGCACCGGGCCGCAATAGCACAGACGGGTCACACCCTCGCGATTGAGCAGGTGGGCATCGATGCGTGCCACTTGGGGCGTGCTGTCGGCCCGTAATCCCATCATGCGGCCAGACAGTTGATCGACCAGCTTGAAGGTTTGCAGATCCAGCGCTTCACCAGCTCCAGAGAGCAAGGACTCCAAGTGCTCCAACAGGGGCGGCATGACCAACTCGTAGCCATAGCAGCGTGCCATGTCCAGCAAGTCTCTACGTATTTCTTCGATGTGGCGCGCCTCGGAAGGCAGCACATCGGCAATGTGATCCGGTAAGACCCAGGCTGACATGTGAAAAGTGGAGGCTATTAAAACCGTGATTTTACCGGGCTTGACGCTCGAATTTCAGGGCATGAGCCACCAAATCATCATCAAGCCACCGACTATGCTGAGTAGTCCGAAGAATCGAATCTGCCCATCACGCAGCGCCAGCAGCTGGGTGAACATGCGCCGCCATCCGTCTGGCGAGGTGAACGGAAACAAGCCTTCAATGACCAGCACCATGGCGAGAGCCAGCCAGATTGTGTCGCTGCTCAAGGCTTACTTCTTGGAGTTGGCAGCCGGAGCAGAACCGCCGCGAAATACCTTGAAATAGTCTGAAGATGCGGGATCCAGCACCATAACATCGCCCTTGCCATTGAAGCTGGCCTTGTAGGCGTCCAGGCTGCGGTAGAACTGGGCAAATTGCGGGTCTTTACCAAAGGCTTCGGCATAGACGCGGGCAGCCTCAGCATCGCCCTCACCTTTGATTTTTTGCGCATCGCGGTAGGCATTGGCAATAGTCACTTCGCGCTGGCGGTCGGCATCAGCACGAATTTTTTCACCTTCGGCCGCACCGGTGGAGCGCAGTTCATTGGCCACGCGTTTGCGCTCTGCTTCCATGCGCCGGTACACCGACTCGGTAATGGCTTCCACATAGTCCACGCGCGTGATGCGCACGTCAACCACATCGACACCCCAAGGCTTGCTGCCACGCACTTTATCCAGCACCTCGGCCTTGACGGCCGCCATCAGGTCTTCTCGCTTGAGCGCCAACAGTTCCTTGACTGTGCTCTTGTTGACCTCTTCCTGAAACGCATTGCGCACGACTCGGTTGAGCTGGCTTGCGCCGGCGGCTTCATTCAGACCCACGTTGCGGATGTACTCCGATGGCTCCGAGATGCGCCAGCGCACATACCAGTCAATCACCACGCGTTGCTTTTCAGCCGTGAGCATGGGCTCGGAGTCGGAACTGTCCAGGGTCAACAAACGTTTGTCGATGTACGACACGTTTTGAAACGGTGGCGGGAGTTTCCAGTTCAACCCCGGCTCGGTGATCACGTCCTTGATTTGACCCAAGGCGTACACCACACCAAACTGACGCTGGTCGACCACGAACAATGTCGAGCTTGCCAGCACTATCAGCAGCAGTATCGACGAAAAAATTAATCCAATCCGGTTCATGGGTCAGGCTCCTAGCGGGTTTCGCGTTCGCGCGTGCGGGCCGCTTCGCGGCTGCGGGCATCGGTGGTGAGGCCACTGGAGGGCACCACGTGGACCGGCGGAGATGTCGCAGTGCTCGGGGTAGCACTGCTTGCATCGGTGCCAGAAGCACCCATCTGCATGATCTTGTCCAAAGGCAAATACAGCATGTTTGCGCCCTGGCGTGAATCCACCAGGACTTTGGTCACATTGCTGTAGATTTGCTGCATGGCATCAAGATACATGCGGTCTCGCGTGACTTGGGGCGCCTTCTGATATTCCGCAAACACTGATCGGAAGCGTTGCGCATCACCCTGCGCCTGAGCGGTCACGCGCGACTTGTAGGCTTCAGCCTCCTCTTGCAACCGGGACGCAGAACCCACAGCGCGGGGAACCACGTCATTGGCATAGGCCTGTGCTTCGTTTTTGGCCCGTTCACGCTCCTGGCCGGCCTTCAGCACATCGTCAAACGATGCCTGGACTTGTTCCGGAGGACGCACACCGCCCTGCTGCAGGTTGATGCCAACAATTTCAATGCCCACCTTGTAGCGGTCCAAGATGACCTGCATCATGGTTCGAACCCGTGGCGCAATCTGGTCGCGCTCTTCCGATAGGGCCGCATCCATTTTCATCTTGCCAAGTACCTCGCGCACCGAGGTTTCGGCGGCTTGTACCACGGCTTGTTCTGGATTCTTGCTTTCAAACAGGAAAGCGCGGGCATCGTTCAAACGGTATTGAACGGCAAATTTGATGTCCAGGATATTTTCATCCTGGGTCAACATGGCAGATTCTTTCAATCCAGTGGCCTTGAGTACGGTGTCACGGCCCACATCGACGGACCGGATTTGGGTAACAAAAACCAGCTCGTGGCGTTGGATGGGATACGGCAAGCGCCAGTTGAAACCGGCGTTCACCGTGCCTTTGTATTTGCCAAACTGGGTAATGACAGCTTGCTGCCCTTCCTGCACGATAAAAAATCCAGTACCCAGCCAAATCAAGGCCAGCACCCCAAGAATCAAACCGGCACCAATGCCAGCGTTTTTCATGTCAGGCTGGAACCCACCACCCGAGCCACCTGGAGGCAGTTGGGAAGGTTTTCCGAACAAGCCACCGAGCTTGCGATTAAAGTCCTTCCACAATTCATCCAGATCTGGCGGCCCAGCGTTGGCTGCCCCCTTGCGGCCCGGCATCGGATCGTTGTTGTTGACCACAGGGCGATTTGATTCGCCCTCAGGTGCGCTGCCTTCGGCCTTGCCGGGTTCCGCGGGTTTGTCATCGTCCCGGCCCCAGCGCGAATCGTTCAAATTGAACATTCGTCTCACCCACAGAGGCAAGGCCACCGAACGCAAAGTTAAAGCACGAATGGGAGGTTTCATGTCGTCATTTCTCATATATCTTGCCCCGATTGTGCACAATCACACGTCGTCCCCGGAAGTCCCAAGGGAATGGGACGTTTGCACAGCGTCCGGTATCACGAGTCGTGCCATTGTGGCCAGACGTTGGCGCAAAGCAGGCAGGCCCGTGCCAGCTTGGGCACTGACAAAGATTCGCGGGACCCGCACGCCGTCCATTTCAAACTCGTCTTCCAGTTTAATCGGCTGGTGATCCGAGTCCAATGCATCCATCTTGTTGAATACCAAGAGCTGGGGTATGTCATTTGCACCGATTTCCTTGAGCACCTTCTGTACTTCCGCAATCTGTTCGGTGCAGTGGGGATTGGCTGCATCAACCACGTGCAAAAGCAAGTCGGCGTCCACCGCCTCCTGCAAGGTCGCTTGAAAGGCGTCTACCAAACTGTGAGGCAGATCGCGAATAAACCCCACGGTGTCTGAAAGGGACACGGAACGACGGGCATCACCCAGGTAGAGCTGCCGAGTCGTGGTGTCCAGGGTGGCAAACAATTGGTCTGCGGCATAGGCGCGCGCCTTGACCAGGGCATTGAACAGCGTTGATTTGCCCGCGTTGGTGTAGCCGATCAGTGAAATGTTGAACGCATCTCGGCGTTCCCGCTGTCGCCGCTGGGTTTGTCGCTGGCGCTTGACTTTGCTGAGGCGCTCCTTGGTCCGCTTGATCGTGTCGCCAATCATGCGCCGGTCAAGTTCAATCTGTGCCTCACCCGGGCCACCCCGCATGCCGATGCCGCCACTTTGCCGCTCCAGATGAGACCAGCGTCGCACCAGTCGGGTGCTCAGATACTGCAAGCGGGCCAACTCGACCTGCAATTTACCTTCATGGCTGCGGGCACGCTGGGCAAAAATTTCCAGGATCAGAAAGGTTCGATCATTGACCGGCAACTCCAGATGGCGCTCCAGATTGCGCTGCTGACCAGGGCTCAAACTCTGGTCAAACAGAACTTCCTTCGCCCCCATTTGGGTTGCCAAAAGCTTGATTTCATCCGCCTTGCCGGACCCGATGAACAACGCCGCATCCGGCGCTCTGCGTTTGCACGTGACGCGCGCGACCGGCAACATTCCCGCTGTTTGGGCCAGCAACCCTAACTCCTCCAACTCACCATCGAAATGAGAGTCACCCAAGTCAACACCCACCAAAATGGTCGGCGTTTGGGTTGATGGTGCGGCTGCGGCCAAGCGGATAGAGAAAACGAACTGCGCGAATCAAGGGCCAATATGGCCCGCGTACTTACGCTGTTACAGGAGCATCGCCATCTGGCGCGGCAAAATTGACTGCGCGACCTGGAACGATGGTGGAAATGGCGTGCTTATAAACCATTTGCGTCACCGTATTGCGCAGCAATACGACATACTGGTCAAACGATTCCACTTGCCCTTGGAGTTTGATGCCGTTAACCAAATAGATGGAAACCGGTACATGTTCCCGACGCAAGGCGTTCAGGAACGGGTCTTGCAGTAGCTGCCCTTTGTTGCTCACGATATTCTCCGTGTTCAAAGAATTAAGAAGAGTGGACGATACCACACGAAACCGCGGTATCGAATGAGAAGTCAAGAAACCTCGACAGGATCGGGAGAATGCCCACCTTAGTAAGCTCAGGCTCCGTCCTTGTCCGAATACGGATTGGAAGACGACTTCATCTGGATGCGCAAAGGGGTGCCAACCAGATTGAATTCCTTGCGGAAGCGCCCTTCCAAATACCGCTTATAGGTATCTGTGACATGTTCCAGCGAATTACCATGGATGATGATGATGGGCGGGTTCATTCCACCCTGGTGGGCGTAGCGCATTTTGGGGCGGTACATGCCGGTTTTTTTGGGTGTCTGGAACTGGATGGCCTCCAGCAACAGGCGGGTCAGCACCGGCGTTGGCATCTTGCAGTTGGCTGCCCGGTAGGCTTGTGCGATCGAATCCCACAATGGTCCCAAACCCTGGCGCTTTTGGGCGGAAATAAAGTGCAATGCAGCAAACTTTAGAAAAGGCAGACGTGTTTCTATGGAACGTTTGACTAGCTCTCGCTGGTATTCATCCACAGCATCCCATTTGTTGACCGCGACGACAACCGCCCGCCCAGACTCCAGAATGTAACCGGCAATATGTGCATCCTGATCCGTTACGCCCTGTGTCGCATCGATCAATAACAGCACCACACTGGCCGACTCGATGGCCTGTAGCGTCTTGACAACCGAAAACTTTTCGATGGCTTCAAACACCTGCCCTTTGCGGCGAAGTCCGGCGGTATCAATCAATTCAAAACGCTGCCCCCCACGCTCAAAAGGCACCGAAATGGCATCCCGGGTGGTGCCAGGCAAATCAAAGGCTACAAGGCGCTCTTCACCCAGCCAGGTATTAATTAATGTGGATTTCCCCACATTCGGACGACCGGCAACCGCGAGTTTGATAACGCCCGGGTCTTCATCCACCTCTTCTACACCCTCTTCCGGCAAAGACAGGGCGGCTAATGCAAGGTCCACCAATGCGCGGATGCCCTGTCCATGCGCTGCCGAGACGGGGAAAACTTCCCCCAACCCCAACTCAAAGAACTCGACCAGCTGTGCACCAGCCGTCATGCCTTCTGCTTTGTTGGCAACCAAAACACAGGGCTTGCCTAGTTTGCGCAGATACTTGGCAATGTCATGGTCCTGTGCAGAAAGGCCCGCTCGCGCATCGACAACAAATAACACAACATCCGCCTCAGCTACTGCCTGACGGGTTTGTTTGGCCATTTCCTTGTAGATACCGGCTGTCGCGTCCGGCTCGAACCCGCCGGTGTCGATCACGATGAACTCATGCTGACCGTGCCGTGCGTTGCCATAATGGCGATCCCGGGTCAGGCCCGCGAAATCCGCGACGATGGCGTCCCGTGACTTCGTTAACCGGTTGAACAGGGTTGATTTGCCGACGTTGGGCCGACCAACCAGAGCAATGACAGGTTTCATCTTCTAGGGCTTACGCCATCACTCCGGTTTGAAACCAAAAATGCCACCACGCTTGGTCACGGCAACCAGCGTCTGTCCTGCCAGTACCGGTGTTGTCACAATGGCAGAACCATCCGTAGACAATCGGTTCAAGGGAGCGCCGTCTTGGCGGGAGAGGAAATGCAGGGTTCCTTCCTCGTCTCCAATGACGAGCGATCGGCCGGCCAACACTGGCGCACTCAATCCGCGAAAGCGCAAACGCTCAGAAACCCATTGCCGCTCTCCATCCGTATGACGCCAGGCGACCACTCGACCATCACTCTCGGTACCAAACAGGGTTGACTCGTCGCCATCGACACCAGCTGCGCCGGAAGCAGTCTTGCTCCACAACAGATTGCCTGTGGCGGCATCCACGCAACCCACCGCCGATTGAAAGGACCGTACGCACACCTGGTTGCCCTCACGACTAACGCCCGCAACTAAATCCACTAACCGCTCGACCTCATTGGTACCCCGGCTGTTTGCAACTTGTGCTTCCCAGCGGACTTTTCCAGTCAGCGGCTGGAACCCGACCAAACGGCCACCCAAGCCCACAACCAGCGTATCACCGACCGCCATGATCAAACCAGAACGTCTCAGCACCAAGGCTTCACCCGTACGTTGCTGTTGCCACAACCGCCGGCCCGTGGCCACATCAAATGCTGTGACCGAACGATCAGCCGAGAGTACAAATACGCGAGCGCCCGCAACCAATGGAGCGGTAAGAGTCAAAGCACCCAGCTTTTGTCTCCAGATTTCCTTGTTTGCATCCAGTGTGATCAGTTCATTGTCGTTGCTCACCACCGAAACATAGCGGCCGTCACTACCCACACCAGCGGAGAGTTTCACGCCCAACGCAGTGCGCCACAAATCACCACCGGTTCTGGCGTCGATTGCTGCGACCGTTCCGTCACTACCCGCTACATAAATCAAATTGCCAACCGAGCGAACCTCCAAAGGGAATCCAACCGTGCCAATGGAAGACGACCATGCGGAGCGAACACCAATCAGGGCGGTGTTTGGGCCCAAGTCCAATGGCTTTGCTTTTTCAGGCCCAGAACAGCCGGCCAGTGTCACCACCAGGCCCACCACGACTGCCAGACCGCGCAGCGGTTTGCTCCACAACTGTCGCATCATCACTTGGCTCCCTCATCGGAAACTGCTTTTTCCGACCCCGCTTCTGCGTTCACACCCATAGCACTGAGTTTGACCCCCACCAGTCGGCGGTACTCAGATTGGGAATCAAAAGCCTTGAAAGCCTTTTGATACTCGGCCTTGGCTTCATTCTTCTTGTCTTGCAGGACGTAGATATCACCCTTACGGTCTGCCGCAAGCGCTGCGAATTCGTCTGCGATACCAGATGCCAGTGTTTTTAATGCATCGTCATACGCTTTGGCCTCGATCATTACGGCTGCCAATCGCAATCGTGCAATGGAAGCATAGCCGGGATCAGACGCATTGTCGGCCACCCAAGTCAGCGTGGCTTTAGCCACATCGGGTTTTCCGGATTCATAGGCCATCTTGGCAACCAGCAAACCGGCCTGCTCGGTGTAGGTCATTTTGGCAAAGCGATCTTTCATGTCGGTGAAAGCGCGTTCCGCTTTTTGCACATCGCCACTGCGCACAACCTTTTCCACTTCGTCATACATGGCCGCCGATTGTGTGGCCTGGTTGCGTTGCCACATATGGTACCCATTCCAGGCAGCGATACTACCTAAAACCGCGATCAGAATCCACGTGATCAGGTTGCCATATTGGTTCCAAAAATGCTTGAGTTGGTCAAGCTGCTCTTGTTCTTCGAGATCGAGATGATTTGCCATGGGAATATTCAGTTAAGCCGGGGATTGTAGGCTCTTGGCCCACTGCTCCGACTGGCTCAGGATTTGGGTTGATTGCGCACCGCTACCATCGCGCAAAGACTTGACCGTAACGACACCTTGGGCGATTTCATCTGGGCCAAATACCAGCGCAAAGCGCGCGCCCGACGCATCGGCACGTTTGAATTGGGATTTGATGCTGCCCATTCCATCCGATGACCCTGCATGCATTTGGACGCTGACGCCCTGAGAACGCAGAACCTGCAAAGTTTGCATGGCAACCGCAAGGCCAGATACCTCCGCCACAATAGCATAGGCATCCGGTGCCAAGGACCCCGCTGTCAGCCCCTGTACCTTCAGAAGCTCCAGCACACGTTCAATCCCCATTCCCCAGCCAACGGCGGGCGTTGGCTTACCACCCAAAAGCTCAAACAGACCATCGTAGCGACCACCGCCACACAGAGTCCCCTGTGCTCCCAATTCGTTCGTCACGAACTCAAAGACGGTATGACTATAGTAATCTAGACCACGAACCAGACGAGGATTCACATTCCATTGGACACCGCAGGCATTCAACAGCGTCTTGACGGTATCAAAGTGCTTCAGCGATGCCTCGCCCAAAAAGTCCAACAACTGCGGCGCGCCCTGAACCATGGCTTGCATTGCGGGATTCTTCGTATCAAGAATGCGCAAGGGGTTGGCGTGCAGGCGGCGCTTGGCATCCGCATCCAGCAACTCGGAATGCTGTTCAAAATACGCAATCAATGCGCCACGGTGCGCATGCCGTTCGCTGGCAACCCCCAGACTGTTGAGTTCCACGCGTACGCCCCGCAACCCCAAATCATTCAACAACTGGTTTGCCAATAGCATCAATTCGGCATCTACCTCCGGCCCGGCAAAGCCCAACGCCTCCGCCCCCAGCTGGTAAAACTGGCGATAGCGTCCGCGCTGGGGGCGCTCATGCCTGAACATGGGTCCCATGTAATACAGGCGCTTCCCACCGTCGTACGTTAGGTTGTGTTCAATGGCAGCTCGAACCACGCCCGGTGTGTTTTCTGGCCGCAAAGTCAGAGCCTCTCCATTGAGCTTGTCTTCGAAGGAATACATTTCCTTCTCGACAATATCCGTGGTTTCGCCAGTACCGCGCACAAACAAAGCCGTAGGCTCAACAATGGGTGTACGGATGTTGCGGTAGGCGTGGCGCAGCATCTGTGCGCGCACCTGCTCTTCAAACCACTCCCATTGTGCGGAGTCAGGAGGCAGGATGTCATTCATCCCTTTGACCGCAAACAGCTTTTCCACTCTACTGACAGCAGATTTTTCGGCCATGCAAACTCTTATTGGTTAGGGATGACAGCGGTGGCACCAAACCGCTTCTGAATATAGTTTTCAACGACAGTTTGAAAATCCGACGCAATGGAATCTCCACGCAGGGTCATGCGCTTTTCCCCATCGATAAATACGGGTGCTGCCGGCGCCTCGCCCGTGCCAGGCAAACTGATGCCGATGTCTGCATGCTTGCTCTCTCCTGGACCATTGACGATGCAACCCATGACAGCAACCTTCAGATTCTCAACACCTGGATAGCTCTTGCGCCACTCCGGCATCTTGGCCCGCAGGAAATCGTCTATTTGTTGCGTCAACTCCTGAAAAGTCGTGCTGGTCGTACGGCCACAGCCCGGACAGGCAGTGACACTAGGAACAAAATTTCGAAGCCCCAAGGCTTGAATGATCTCGGACGCAATCACAATTTCCTGTGAACGCGACTCACCCGGTGCAGGGGTCAAAGAGACACGGATCGTATCGCCAATACCCTCTTGCAACAGAACACCCAAGGCGACCGAGGATGCCACCGTACCCTTCGTTCCCATCCCCGCCTCAGTCAATCCCAAATGCAAGGGATAGCGGCACCGACGACCCAATTCACGGTAAACAGCAACCAGGTCCTGAACACCACTGACCTTGCAGGACAGAATGATCTGACCCGGGTCCATGCCAATTTCCTCAGCACGCTGCGCCGACTCTACGGCAGATGCAATAAGAGCCTCGTACATGACTGGTTTGGCATCCCATGGCTGTACGCGCCGATTGTTTTCATCCATCAGTAAAGCCAGCAGCTCCTGATCCAGGCTACCCCAATTGACCCCAATGCGCACCGCCTTATTCCAACGAATAGCGGACTCGATCATGAGCGCGAACTGCTTGTCACGCTTGTCGCCTTTTCCCACATTACCCGGATTGATGCGGTATTTGGACAATGCCTTGGCACACTCAGGGTAATCAGTCAGCAAGCGATGTCCGTTGAAGTGAAAGTCGCCAATCAGCGGGACGTCCACGCCCATACGATCCAGCTGCTCACGCACATAGGGAACCGCTTGCGCAGCTTCTGGAGTATTCACAGTTATACGCACCAACTCAGAACCGGCAATTGCGAGTTCCTTAACCTGAATAGCAGTACCAATGGCATCCGCCGTATCAGTATTGGTCATTGACTGCAAACGCACCGGCGCATCACCCCCTAGGGTAACCACCCTGCTACCCCACACAACACGGGCTTGGAGCGACTGGCGCCGAAGAGGCGTGGCCAAAGCAATAGGCAAACTGAAATTCACTACTTCACCTCAAATCGTGCTACGTTTTCTTTGACCAAACCTTCCGTGCTAAAGGTTTTGCCACGCACTTCAACATCTGTCATATCCGCCCGGCCTACAACAACCGACAAAGGCGTGGCACCCGAGGCCCCTGCCACCTCACCGACATCCAGTGTTTTGCTAAGTTGAACCACTCCCTTGGAGTCGACTACCTTGACCCAGGACGCTGCGCGTGCCTTGAAAACAACCAGACCCGTAGACGACGTTAAGGGAATAGATGCACTACGCACAACTTCAGCGGCCACAGACGCAACCTTCACTGAGCCTCCGGCCATTTGCTCGGCAACAGCTGGAACGGACTTTGGTAATACAGGCTGAGACACGGGAGTCGGAGCAGCCACAACCGGCGCGAAACTTTCCATATCAGGCTGCCCTTCGGAGCTACCAGGCGCTGTGGCAGACCCCGTCATTTCGACTGACGCTTCAGTCACTTTGATATTCGGAAAAAAAACCACCACAGCCGCTGCGATTAACAAAGCGATGACGATCAACACGGGTGGCCTGGAAAGTAGCGCCGCTACGGACACACCAGCTGCTTCCCCAGCCGGACGAAATGGCGCGTTGATTCCACGTTCGTAAGAACCCAATCGAGGAGTTGTAGTCACTGGTAGCTTGTTGAGCACCGGCGCTGGGTCAATCTTCAAGGACCTACACACACTGGAGGCCAAGGCTCGCACAAACACCGCATCGTGAAGCAAATCCAATCTGTCGGCCTCAAGCGCCTCCAGTTTTTTAACAGGAATTTTCATCGAAACGGCCAGTGCTGCCACATGTAAACCAGCCGATTCGCGGGCGTTGCGCATCATCTGACCGGCAGTCAGAGTTGCATCCGGTGAACCCAAACTTTGTTCATTGGTAACGTCGCGAATACCCACCTCACTCATTGAACGCTCCCCGCTCCAGAGCGGAAAACTCACGCGACTGGGGAAACCGCTTTTTAAGTTGCGAACTGAGTTGTGCCATCGCCTCACGATTCTCCAATCGCCGCTCTACCTTAATCCCGAGCCACAATGACTCTGAATTGGCCAATTCACTGTTGTTGAGGCGCCGCACATAAAACTGCGATCGAACGAATTCACCACGCTGGTACAGGATCAGAGACAGGTTGTATGCCGTGATGGGGTTACCAGCATCGAGTTCATAGGAACGCAAGAGGCTGTTCTCGGCATCTGCCATTTGACCGCCTCTTTGCTGGCAAAGGCCCTGTGCCATCCACGTTTTGGCCCGATCCCCGTAAGTCGGATTGCCCAAGGCATTGGCAAACATCTGCATAGCCTCCGGGTAACGAGATTGCTGGCACAGCATCCACCCATAGTTATGCTGCACGGAAGCCGCCTTCGGATTAATAACCAACGCGCGGCGGAAGCTCTCATCGGCCAACGGCAGATCATTGAGCCGCATATAAATCAGCCCCCGCAGGTTGTAGGCTTCAAACAAGTTTGGATCTGCAGCGATAGATTGCTTCAGGTGATCCAAGGCATCTGTGGCTTGACCCTTGTCAAAATAGGCCGCAGCTAGCTCCAGTCGCAAACGGGCTCGCTTGTGGCTGTCAGATTCGTCGGATTCTGTGACGAAGTCCCCGCTTGAAGCCACCCCCGTGGCATTGGTCGCACAACCAGTCAAACCGATCACAGCCGTCCCTGTCAAACACGACCAAAACACCCATGACAGCGTCGCAACGCCAATTCGTAACTTATCAATCATTGACCGAGTCCTCTTTTCCGTGTGGAACCATTGCCATTTCTGCCAAGATCGGAATGGTCCGCCGCTTGTTCATTCTCTTTTGAACATCGGTACGGTCCTTCACGTCACCTGCCAGTTGACCACAGGCGGCATCAATGTCGTCGCCCCGTGTCTTGCGGATTGTCGTCACAATTCCCGCGTCACTCAATACTTTGGCGAATGCCAATACAACGCTGTGGGGTGAACGGGTCAACCCAGACTCGGGAAACGGATTGAACGGTATCAAATTGAACTTACACCAGACGCCAGCATGGGCAGTGCGAACCAGGCTGACCAACTCAGTCGCATGTATCGCGGAGTCGTTGACGCCGTCAAGCATGCAGTATTCAAAGGTAATAAAGTCACGCGGCGCAACTTTCAGATAGCGCAAACATGCTCGCAGCAATTCTGCAATTGGGTACTTTCGGTTCAAAGGAACCAGTTCATCGCGCAGGACGTCATTGGATGCGTGCAGAGATACCGCCAATGCCACCGGACAATCCTGTCCTAGCCGGTCGATCATGGGAACGACACCTGAAGTAGAAACCGTGACGCGCCGACGTGACAATCCATAGGCATGGTCATCGAGCATGACACGCAAGGCCGGAACCAGCGCAGCGTAATTCTGCAAGGGCTCACCCATCCCCATCATGACCACATTGGAAATTACCCGGTCGCTACGACCAAGATACTGGCGCAGAAAATGCTCAGCAAACCAGAGTTGGGCCACGATTTCGCCCGACGTCAAATTTCGGCTAAACCCCTGGTGCCCGGTCGAACAAAAACGGCAAGCCACCGCGCAGCCTGCCTGAGACGATACACACAGAGTACCCCGGTCATCTTCGGGAATGAAAACAGCCTCGATGGCATTGCCACCCTCAACATCAAACAACCATTTAATGGTTCCATCGGTAGATATGTGTTGCTGTAGAACGGTCAGCGGCGTGACACACGCCGTGGTCTTGAGCTTTTCACGTAGTGACTTGGCAAGGTCGCTCATATCGTCAAAGTTTGACGCGCCCTTTTGGTGGATCCACCGAAACAACTGCATGGCCCGAAAACGCTTTTCCCCAAGCCGCTCACAAAAAGCGGCCAATCCGTCGAGATCGTAGTCGAGCAGGTTGGCCGTCATTACATAACTTAACGTGAATAAACGTTCATGCCAGCGAAGAAGAACCCGATTTCGACAGCGGCGGTTTCCGCAGCGTCAGAACCGTGCACGGCGTTGGCATCAATGCTGTCTGCAAAATCAGCACGGATAGTGCCAGGCGCTGCCTTCTTTGGATCCGTTGCGCCCATCAGGTCGCGGTGCTTCAGAATGGCGTTATCGCCTTCTAGGGCCTGAATCATGACGGGACCGGAAATCATGAAGTCCACCAGGTCCTTGAAGAAAGGACGGGCCTTGTGCACAGCATAGAAAGCCTCGGCTTCGCCGCGGGACAAATGGGCCATACGAGCAGACACGACCTTCAGGCCAGCTGCTTCAAAGCGCGCGTAAATTTGACCGATAACGTTCTTGCCAACTGCGTCTGGCTTGATGATGGAGAGGGTACGTTCGATTGTCATGGTATTTCCTGAGCTGGATTGGTAATTTGTTGACTTGCTTCAAACTAAAGCAAAGCCTGCTATTTTAGCATTGGCGGCTATCGATTGCGGCCCTTGCGACCTTGACCGCCCGGCGCACCACGGGGCCTCTGGCCCGCATCCTGGCGCTGGCGGGTAAAGCTATCCGCACCGATATATCCAAAAGCCGTCTTCATGGGATCCGGCTGGACTGGGCCGTCCCGACGCTCTACCGATTTGGGGTTGGCAGGGCCGCCTTTGAATCCGGCGGGTGATGGGCCGCGTTGACCGGCATTGGCTCCACGCGGCCCGCCACTGCGACCACCACCCCGACGCTGATTTCCACCTTGTGGTTTGCGTGGCCCAGTCGGCGAGCCATTGCCTCGGGGCACACCAGATTCACGTGGGCCACCTGCGGCTTGCACCAATGAGCGAATATCCGATTCATCGAGCTCCATCCACGCACCACGTTTGAGTCCGCGCGGCAGCACCATGGCGCCATAACGAATCCGGATCAATCGGCTCACGGCATGGCCCACGGCCTCCAGCATGCGACGCACTTCGCGGTTGCGACCTTCCGAAATGGTGACCCGGTACCAGCAGTTGGAGCCTTCGCCTCCGCCTTCTTCGATAGAGCCGAACTGCGCCATGCCATCATCCAGATGGACGCCAGCGAGCAGCATCTGCTTTTCATCCTTGCTAAGCGAACCCAGAACCCGCACCGCGTACTCACGCTCCAGCCCAAACCGTGGGTGCATAAGGTTGTTGGCAAGCTCGCCCGAACTGGTGAACAGCAACAAGCCCTCGGTATTGAGATCCAGACGCCCAACCGATTGCCACTTGCCCTGGTGCAGTTTTGGCAGTCGACGAAAAACTGTGGGCCGGTTCTGGGGGTCATCGTGGGTAACCACTTCACCCACTGGCTTGTGGTACGCAATCACCCGTGCCGGCGGCGGATCGATGCGAACCCGGATGGGCTTGCCATTGACCTTGATGTTGTCACCAAACTGGATGCGTTGCCCAATGTGTGCGGGTTCATTGTTGACCGAAATCCGGCCCTCCATGATGAGCTGCTCCATTTCCAGGCGCGATCCCATGCCGGCCTGAGCCAACACCTTGTGCAGCTTGGGCGTTTCCGCCATGGGCGCCAGCACGCGCTTGGGCGGCACCAGCTCGGCCAGCTCCTCGTCGGCATCGAATTGGCCGGAGATGACATCCTCAAACCGATTTTCCAATTGGGATTCGGGAGCCAACACCTGTGCTGGAGCCACTACTTCGCCCCCAACAGCTCCGGACTGATCCATTTCCTCGGGCGTGTCCGGTATCTGCTCTGTTGAATTCATGTCATTCATTCTGAAAATCCATTCGTAGTTCCTTGCTCCAACGGCATGGAGGCATCCAGAGGTATATCCAATTGCAATTTTGCACAATCTGCTGGGCTGTCCATCGCCGCAGGAATACTTGACTCCATCGCATCAGACGACTTGGCCAGCACCCCAAAAACATCTTCGGGATGGGACCCGTGTTCCAGCAAGGGCAACTGGTCCAGCGATTGCAGGCCCAAATCATCCAGAAACTGCCGCGTGGTGGCATACAACGCAGGTCGCCCTGCTGACTCGCGGTGTCCAATGACTTCAACCCAACCCCGGTCTTCGAGTTGCTTGATCAACAACGAGTTGATGGTGACGCCTCGAATATCTTCCATGTCACCGCGAGTCACCGGTTGACGGTAGGCAATGATGGCCAATGTTTCCAGCGTGGCTCGGGTGTAACGTGGCGGCTTTTCAGGGTGCAGTCGGTCCAAAAATTCGCGCATTTCCGGCCGGCTTTGAAACCGCCAACCCGATGCAACGCTCACCAGCTCAACCCCCTTACCCGCCCAATCGTTCCTCAGCTCTTCCAGCAAATTTTTAAGCGTATCGGCACCCAGGGACTCATTGAAGAGCGCCCGCATATCACGCACCGGCAGTGGTTGCTGTGAGCAAATCAATGCGGTCTCCAAGACCCGCTTTGCATCCACCAAGTTCATAGTCGGATTCTGTGGAAAATGTCACCTTTAACAGTGACCAATCAAAGTGATTCCAATCGGTGGGCAGCAGATGTGAGGAACTCACTGTGCCAACTCCCGGCAAGGTCCGGGGTACTTAAGGGCCATTTGCCCGTTTTTGGGGATTGTAGCGCAGGCCCCAGGAGTCCATGAGTGCCACTATATCGATCGGCACTGGTGCCTCAAACACCATAGGCTCACCGGTCACAGGGTGCACAAACGCAAGCCGCACCGCGTGCAGGGCCTGACGTTCCATACACTGAACAGTACTGCCACCATAGGTAACGTCCGCCACCAGCGGATGGCCCAACGACGCCATGTGCACACGAATCTGGTGCGTGCGCCCGGTGTGGAGAATGCAGCGCACCAGGCATCCTTTCTCCGCGTTGTCCAGCAGAATAAAGTCGGTGCGCGCCATTTTTCCCGATTGGGACGCCAAATTGACAATGGCCATGCGCAGGCGGTTGCGGGGATCACGACCAATGGGGGCATCCACCGTGCGGCTATTCGGCCCGCTCCATTGGCCGTGCGCAACGGCCAGGTACTGTCGACTCACGTCGCGCGCGGCAATAGCCTGAATCAAAGTATCCATGACCGCACGTGATCTGGCCACAACCATGAGCCCACTGGTGTCTTTATCCAGCCTGTGCACGATACCGGCACGGGGTACCAGGGCAATATCACTGTCATACGCAAGCAGCGCATTGAGCAAGGTGCCGCTCCAGTTTCCGGGCGCCGGGTGCACTACCAACCCTGCTGGCTTGTTGATAACCAGAATGTGCGCGTCTCTATATACAACTTCCAGCGGAATATTCTGTGGCTTGAATGCTTGGCTTTGTGGTGTTGGCCTAAGCTCAATGGTCACTGAGTCTGCGGCCTTCACGCGGGTCGAAGGCTTGCGAACTGGCTGGGAATTCAGGCAGACCAGCCCCAAATCGATCAATTGCTGCAGGTAGCTTCTTGAAAACTCTGGCACCATATCCACCAAAGCCCGGTCCAGCCGCTCACCATGTTGTGCGACGTTGACGGTATCCGTTCGCCACTCGACTTCGGTGCTGACGTCCTCCAGTTCCTCCGACTCCGCCACGATTGGGTGGATCGATATAATTCCAGTGCTCTGTTTCAAGAAAGTGTTCCTAACATGCTTCGTGTCAAATTATCGGTCGTTTGCGTTTCATTGCTGGCGACTGGCGCACTCTTGATTGCAGGTTGCTCCACTGCACCGGTCGACAAGACCGCCAGCATGAGCCCCAACAATATCTATGCCGAAGCCAAGGAAGAAATGAGCAACGGCCAATGGGAACGCGCAGTCCCGCTTCTGGAGAAGCTGGAAGCACGCGCTGCAGGAACTCCTTTGGCTCAACAGGCTGAACTGGACAAAGCCTACGCCCAATACAAATCGGCAGAACCCGCGCAGGCATTGGCCACGCTGGAACGCTTTCAGAAGCTACACCCGGTCAGTCCCGCCATGGACTATGCCATCTACCTCAAGGGCATCGTCAACTTCAACGACGACCTTGGCATGTTTGCCAAATATATTAGTCAGGATCTCTCGGAGCGTGACCAAAAGGCATCCAAGGAGTCATTTGAGTCCTTCAAGGAGTTGGTAGAGCGATTCCCTGAATCCCGCTACGCATCCGATGCCCGTGACCGCATGAACTACATCGTGAGTTCACTGGCCCAATACGAAGTACACGTAGCCCGCTATTACTACAAGCGCGGTGCCTACCTGGCGGCAGTCAACCGGGCGCAATTGGCCATTGCCGATTACCGCGAAGTCCCTGCTATCGAAGAAGCGCTATTCATCCTCTACAAATCCTACGATGCGCTGGGCATGGTGCAGTTGCGTGACGATGCCAAGCGCGTGCTGGAAAAAAACTACCCTCAATCAGAGTTTCTGACCAAGGGTGGCCGAACTATTGACAGTCCGTGGTGGAAAATCTGGTAAGCCCCTGTAGAACCTGTGTGAACTGACCCTGCGTGGTGATGCTCTGCATCGCCGGCAAAGCCGCCTGAATGCGCCGACCATAGCCCATGTGGGTCAGACGCACATCGCACACCACCAGAATCCCGCGATCCGTTTCACGTCGAATTAAGCGCCCAGCGCCCTGCTTCAAGGCGATGGCAGCCTCAGGCACATGCAAATGGGCAAAAGGCCTTTTCCCAGCGGCTTCGATCTGCCTTGCCCGAGCCTGCACCAGCGGGTCATCAGGCGGCGCAAATGGCAATTTGTCGATCACTACCAGTTGCAGCGCGTCACCGGGAACATCGACACCTTCCCAAAATGAAGCGGATGCCACAAGCACGCAACCTTTACGGTCGCCCCCCTGCCCCGCTCCTTGAATGAATCGCTCCGTCAATTCGCGTTTGGGTGCCTCTCCCTGTAGCAACACTTCCAAAGTGCCAGAAGCTGAAAAATGTTGCCGCAATACAGCCGCAATATCGCGCATCGCACGCAGTGTTGTGGTCAATACCAGGGTTCTTCCGCCCAAAACGGTGGCCGCATGTGCCACCAGTTCCGCCACCGAACCGCTGTGTCGGGCATCGGCAGGTTTGGGCATGTGCGAAGGAACATACTGCCACGCCTGATGCGCATAATCAAACGGACTGGGGACCTGGAGTACCTGCGCCCCGTTCAAACCGCAACTCTGAACAAATGTCGAGAGGCTTGCATCGTGCCCCAGGGTGGCTGACGTAAAAATCCAGGACTTGCGACTGCCGTTCTCCATGGCCTGCCCGATGACACGGGAACGCATGGCCGGCCCCACGTCCAGGGGTGAATGCACCAACCTGACCTGCTGCCGCCCCACGTCCATCCAGCGCACCCACCCTGGCTCTATAGGGCCATTGAAAAGCTGCAAAGCTTGTATTAATGTACTGGTCCGTTCCCGCAAACCGTGAATATCAGGCGCTTGCTCTTCCAAGCTGCCAAGCATTAGGTCCCATTGCTGCAATATCAATTGCAACGCGTCGAGCGCACGACACCAAGCCGACCTGTCCAATCCCACTGGGGCCTCGTCGATCCATGGAGCGCGAATATCAGGACTACCATTCGTACACAGTTCCCGCAATGACGCAGTTTCACGGGTCAATTGCGTAACCATTTCAGGCCAGTTTTCCGCAACCAAGGCCAAACTTGGCCCTTGGCGAGCAAGATCGCGGCCCAAGGCATCGAGCTGGGCGGTGCTGATCTGGCGCCCTAAAAACTGGACGCCGATGCCATTGAGCTGGTGTGCTTCATCGAACACCACGCAACGAACGCTGGGCAGCAATTCGGCCACCCCCGACTCGCGAATATTCAGGTCGGCAAAGAACAAGTGGTGGTTGACCACCACCACATCGGCAGCCAGTGCCTCGCGCCGTGCCTGGTTAACGTGGCAAGACTGCACATGCGCGCAGCGCGACCCCAGACAGTTCTCTCGGGTGGAGGTAACCAGCGGAATCACCGGGGAGCGTTCGTCGAGTTGCGGCAATTCAGCTAAGTCGCCCCTGCTTGTGCCGGTCGCCCAGACCTCAATATGCGCCAGATCTTCCTGAGCCATTGGGTGCATGGCCCGCAAATCGTGCCGGGCTGACTCCAGCCGGTAATTGCACAAATAGCTGCTGCGACCTTTTAGCAACGCAATACGTGCCGGTACGCCCAGGGCAGCTAGCAGGCGGGGAATATCGCGACCAAATAGTTGGTCTTGCAGGGTCTTGGTGGCCGTGGACAGCAAAACACGCTCACCGCTAAGCAAAGCCGGTACCAGATAGGCAAAGGTCTTGCCGACCCCGGTTCCGGCCTCCACCACCAGGACACCGCCATCCTCCAGCGTCGCAGCCACGGCCGTGGCCATGGTGGTTTGCCCGGGACGGGGGGAAAATGCTTCAACACAACGCGCCAGCGCCCCATCGGGCGCAAAGGCCTGCGCAACCGCTTCGCGAAAGGACATGTTTCAGGCGGGTTCGCCCGGTTCGAGTGCGCGTTCCAAGCGGGCGATCTCGTCGCGCAGTGCCAAACGGCGCTTCTTTAGACGGCGTATCATCAATTCGTCCACCGGGGCATCAATGCCCGCGCGGTCTATCAATGCATCCAGATCGGCGTGCTCCATACGCAGCTCGATCATCTGGCGCTCGGGGGAGTGAAGATTGGTTGGCAAAATGGTTCGTACAAGTACGGGGTTAAACTACACGAAGAGGTCGATCACACACTGGCTTGATAATACGACCTTCCTGTCCTTTACAGAGAGTATTGCCTTCACAAGCAACCCAACATGGCCACTGGTTACCGACTAACTGCTTCCACCGGCATACACAAGGGCGACCGCGAGTATCAGCAAGATCAGATCGCGCTTCTGAAACACTCGCGGATCAACGGCTGTATTCTGGCCATCGTGGCTGATGGCATGGGCGGGCGCAGCGGTGGACGCAAGGCCTCCGACCAGGTCATGATGACGGCCAAGCAGCTATTTGAACGTTACGACCCCGAAACCGATGATGCGGCCGCCATCCTGTCGCAGATTGTGCAGGAAGCGCACATCGTCATCAAGCTGACGGCGATCTCCTCAGAAGAAGAGCCACACAGCACCATGGCCGCCTTCCTGATCAATGCCAAGGGTGACTGCCACTGGGCCCACACGGGCGACTCCCGTATCTACCATTACCACGGCAACCGCTTCGTCAAACGCACCATGGACCATTCTTACGTGCAGGCACTGGTCAATCGGGGCGAGATTACCGAGGAACAGGCCGCCGTTCACCCCCAGTCCAACATTCTGATGGGCTGCCTGGGGACCGATGGCGACCCACCGGTGGACTTCCATTTCATCCCGCAATTGCGCCCAGGCGATGTGCTCATGGCCTGCAGTGACGGTGTCTGGCACTACTTCAATACCGGTGAGCTGGGCTCGGTGCTGTCCACACTGTCGGCCCGCGAAGCCACGGAATTTTTAATTGAGAAAGCCCGCTCACGGGGCCGGGGTGCTGGCGACAACCTCTCCATCGTGATTGTCAAGGTGGAACCTCTGACTCACACCTGAATCGGGCAATCAGGGCGCCGCTGGCAGCGGTGGACCACCGTTGACATGGTCTATCAGCCGTTGAGCGCGATCTTCGCGCCTCTTCTGCGCTGCTTCCTGTTTCTCCTGGTACGCCGCGCGGTTCTTTGCCCGGGTATCGGCATCCAGGCCAGCGGCAATCTTGGGACCAGATGCTTTTGGCTCAACCGGTTTAGCGTGCTGTTGGTGGCTCAAAACTTTTTCGTCCTGGGCCTTCTGCCGGTCACGTTCTGTCTCGCTGGACTGCAGGGCTTCACTCTCGGTCGCATGCTGAGCATTCTCTGCTGCCTTGTCAGCACTGCGTTGCAACTGTTGTTGCGCCCTCTGTTGCCGCTGAGCGTCCTTGATCTCGTCTTCTTGGCGCTTCAGATCAGCGAGCATCTGGCGGCGACGGATCGTTACCTTGTTCTGGCAATCAGTGACCGCAAAGCGGTCCATGCAGGCGGCATCTTGCACATCAAGTTCTGCGGTCTTCTGCTGGCGCACCGCCCCAATTCGAGCAAGCTCTTCGTCCAATGGGTCCGGCCCAGGCGCTGCTGTATCCTGAGCCCAGACCGATGCAATCCACACGAGGCAGACCGCCGCAAGGATGCGTTGCGCACGGGTCACGTCAGCCCCGTATCCACTTCACGCCGATCCAGCGACAGGTATTCCTGGGACTGCATTTCGCTCAGCCGTGACACGGTTCGGGGAAACTCATGCAGCATCGGTCCTTCCGTGTACAAATCGATTGGAGAACTCTGGGCCGACATCACCAGTTTGACGCGCCGGTCGTAGAGCACATCGATGAGCCAGGTAAAGCGCCGCGCCTCGGAGGCCATGCGTACCGACATTTGCGGCACGTCACTCAGGAACACCGTGTGGAACATGGACGCGATTTCCAGGTAATCATTCTGGGAACGCGGGCCACCACACAGGGTCTTGAAATCAAACCAGACCATACCCCCGGCCCGCCGCCTGGCGCGAATCTGGCGCGCCTCAATGTGCAACACCGGGTCTTCATCCTGCGACTCTTGGAGCGCATTGAAGGCCTGCTCCATGGCAGCATCGGCCACCGGACCGTTGGGCACGTGGTACAACGTCATGGACTCCATAGTGCGTTTGCGGTAGTCAGTGCCGTTGTCCACGTTAATCACTTCCAGGTGCGCATTGAGCAGGGCAATCGCCGGCAGAATGCGGTCACGGTGCAAACCGTTGGGGTACAAGTCATCCGGGCGAAAATTGGAGGTGGTGACCAAACCCACGCCATTCTCAAACAGCGCTGCCAACAGGCGATGCAGGATCATGGCGTCGGTGATGTCGGCCACGTGGAACTCATCAAAACAAATCAGGCGAAAGCGCTTGGACATACGCCTGGCCAGTTCGTCCAGCGGGTTAACCGTGCCTTGCAGATCGGCCAGTTCGCGGTGTACCTCGCGCATGAATTCGTGAAAGTGCAGCCGGGTTTTGCGTTTGAGCGGCACTGCGTTGTAAAAGCAATCCATCAGAAAGCTCTTCCCGCGCCCTACCCCGCCAAACATGTAGACGCCGCGCGGAATCTCCGGGCGGTTGATCAACTTCTTGAACGCGTTGGAACGCTGTTCCTTGAACGCAGCCCACTCGTGTGCGCAACGCTCCAGCGCCACAACTGCGCGCAGCTGGGCCGGATCAGCCGTGTAGCCGCGCGCGGCTAACTCGGCCTCGTAGGTTTGCTTGACGTTCAAACTATCATCCTCTGATCGCTATTCATTTGATAGCTTCCTACGTATATTTCACGAGGGCTATCATCCATTTTTACCGAATAACAATCAGAAGTTGAGGGTGCGCTTGTCGACCGCCAGAGCCGCTTCCTTGGTGGCTTCGCTCAAGCTGGGGTGGGCATGGCAAATGCGGGCGATGTCTTCGGCGCTGGCCTTGAACTCCATCGCCACGACTGCCTCGGCGATCAACTCGCTGGCCATGGGCCCAATGATGTGCACACCCAAAATCTCGTCCGTCGTGGCATCCGCCAGAAACTTGACGAAACCGGTGGTGTCGCCCAGTGCGCGGGCACGGCCATTGGCCAGAAACGGGAAGGAACCTGCCTTGTACGCCACGCCATCAGTTTTGAGTTGCTGTTCGGTACGACCCACCCAGGCAATCTCGGGGCTGGTGTAGATGACCCAGGGAATGGTGTTGAAGTTGACGTGCCCGTGCTGGCCGGCAATGCGCTCGGCCACGGCAACGCCCTCTTCTTCAGCTTTGTGCGCCAGCATAGGACCACGCACCACGTCACCCACCGCCCAAACGCCGGGCAGGTTGGTCTTGCAGTCGCCGTCCACCACAATGGCGCCGCGCTCATCGAGCTTGAGGCCTACAGCTTCAGAATTGAGACCAATGGTATTGGGCACACGGCCAATCGATACGATGAGTTTGTCCACATCCAGTGTCTGCGCCTCGCCCTTGGCGTTGGTGTAGGCGATTGACAGCCCCTTTTTGGCGGCTGTGATTTCACCCACCTTGACGCCCAGCTCAATCTTCAGTCCCTGCTTGGTGAAGGCCTTGAAGGCCTCCTTGGCGACTTGTTCGTCCACCGCGCCCAGGAAAGTTGGCAGGCCTTCGAGGATGGTGACCTCAGAACCCAGACGCTTCCAGACCGAGCCCATTTCCAGCCCAATCACGCCGGAACCAATCAGGCCCAGCTTCTTGGGCACAGCGCCCAGACGCAAAGCGCCGTCGTTGGACAGGATGCGCTCCTCGTCAAAAGGCGCACCGGGCAGCGCACGGGCGTTGGAGCCCGTGGCCACAATAATGTGTTTACCCATCAACGAGTCTTCGGTGGCACCCGCCACGTTGATCACATAACCGCCGTCGGCTGCTTTCACGAAGGAGCCGCGACCGTGGAAAAACGTGACCTTGTTCTTCTTGAGCAGGTACTGGATACCGTCGTTATTCTGCTTGACCACGGTGTTCTTGCGCGCCACCATCTTGCCCACATCCATGGTCACGCCAGTGGCGGTGATGCCATGCTCCGCAAAGTGGTGGTTGGCGTGGTGAAAATGCTCGCTCGACTGCAGCAGCGCTTTGGACGGGATGCAACCGATGTTGGTGCAGGTTCCACCCAGGGCAGGACCGCCTTTGTCATTCTTCCACTCGTCAATACAGGCTACGGTAAAGCCCAACTGGGCGGCGCGAATGGCAGCAATATAGCCACCGGGGCCACCACCGATGACGATTACATCAAATTGTTTACTCATACATTTTCCAAGGAGTCTGGGCGGCAGAGGGTTCTGCGCAGGTAAAGGAGGAGCCCGTAGGGCGGGGGACACGGAGCAGAGCCAACTGCTGCTCAGACTCCGGGTCTGTCCCGCAATATCACTTAAATATCAAACAAGAGGCGAGCTGGGTCTTCCAGCGCTTCTTTCATGGCCACCAGACCCAACACGGCTTCGCGGCCGTCGATGATTCGGTGGTCATAGGACATGGCAAAGTAGTTCATGGGGCGCACGACCACCTGGCCGTTTTCCACCATGGCGCGGTCTTTGGTGGCGTGCACGCCCAGAATGGCGCTTTGTGGCGGGTTGATGATCGGGGTAGACATCATGGAGCCGAAGGTACCGCCATTGGAAATGGAAAAGGTGCCGCCAGTCATGTCTTCAATACCTAGCTTGCCGTCTTTGGCTTTTTGGCCAAATTCGGCAATTTTCTTCTCGATCTCGGCAAAGCTCATTTGGTCGGCGTTGCGCAAAATCGGCACTACCAAGCCACGGGGTGAACCCACCGCAATACCAATGTCAAAGTAGCCGTGGTAAACAATGTCATTACCATCGACCGAAGCGTTGATGACGGGATACTTCTTGAGCGCATGCACAGCCGCTTTGACAAAGAAGCTCATAAAGCCGAGCTTGACGCCGTGCTCTTTCTCGAAACGTTCTTGCATGCGTTTACGCATGTCCATGACCGGGGCCATGTTGATTTCGTTGAAGGTGGTCAGAATCGCGTTTGTGCTTTGCGATTGCAACAAACGTTCGGCCACACGAGCGCGCAGGCGGCTCATGGGCACGCGCTGTTCGGGGCGATCACCCAGATTCTGCGCAGTCGGTGCAGCTACCTGGGGCAATGCCGAGGTGGGAGCCCCTGTGGGTATGGTGACGGAAGCAACCGCTTTGGCAGCAGTACCGCCCGCCACGGCACCCAGTACGTCACCCTTGGTAATGCGACCGTCCTTACCGGTGCCAGCCACAGCACTGGCAGCCAGGTTGTTGTCAGCCAGCAGTTTAGCGGCAGCGGGCATGGCCACACCGGCCTTGCTGTTACCAGCGGTCGCGGCGGCAACTGCCACCGCAGGTGCGCTGGCTACGGCAGCGGCTGCAGCCGGTGCAGCTGCACCAACGGTACCTTCGGTATCAATGCGGGCGATCAACTGCTCTGCAGCGACGGTAGCGCCATCACCCTGCACGATTTCAACCAGCACGCCAGCCTTGGGTGCCGGTACTTCCAGCACGACCTTGTCGGTTTCGACTTCGATCAGGATCTCATCCACGGCGACCAGATCGCCAACTTTTTTCTTCCATTGCAGCAGGGTGGCCTCTGCCACCGACTCAGACAGCTGAGGAACCTTGATTTCTACGATTGCCATTTTGTTCTTTCCGAATTGTGTGTATCGAATGGGTACGTGGGTGGGTTACTTGGTCAGCACAAAGCCCTTGAGCTTGCCGAATGCACCCTCAACCAATGCCTTTTGCTGCTCGTTGTGCAGATGGGAGTAACCCACGGCAGGTGAAGCCGATGCTGCACGGCCGGAGTAACCCAGACGCTGGCCTTCCACCATGTTTTCATGGATGTAGTGCTGCACAAAGAACCAGGCACCCTGGTTTTGTGGCTCATCCTGGCACCACACAATGTCGGCAACCTGGGGGTACTTCTTCATTTCCGCGGCAAACGCCTTGTGCGGGAATGGGTACAACTGCTCGACCCGCAAAATGGCCACATCGTCATGGCCCGACTCTTCACGGTGCTTGACCAGGTCGTAGTACACCTTGCCGGAACACACCAGCACGCGTTTGACCTTGTCAGCCTTGAGTGCCTTGTTTTCGGGAATCACAGTCTGGAAGCCGCCTTTGGTGAACTCGGACAGCGGCGAGGTCGCATCCTTGTTACGCAAGAGTGACTTGGGCGTGAAGATAATCAGCGGCTTGCGCAAATTGCGCACCATCTGGCGACGCAACACGTGGAAGATCTGGCTGGCCGTGGTGGGCTGCACGATCTGCATGTTAGTGTCGGCGGCAAGTTGCATAAAGCGCTCCAGGCGTGCCGAACTGTGCTCGGGACCTTGGCCTTCGTAGCCGTGCGGCAGCATTAGCGTGATGCCGTTGACCCGGCCCCACTTCACTTCGCCAGAGGCAATGAACTGGTCGATCACCACCTGGGCACCGTTGGCGAAATCGCCAAACTGCGCTTCCCAGATTACCAGTGTGTTGGGGTCGTTGGAGGCATAGCCGTATTCAAACGCCAGCACCGCCTCCTCGGACAGGATGGAGTCGATCACGACAAACGGTGCCTGGTTGTCCGCCACATTCTGCAGGGGTACATAAATGCCGGCATCCCATTTTTCGCGGGCCTGATCATGGATCACCGCATGGCGGTGGGTGAAGGTGCCCCGACCGCTGTCTTCGCCCGACAGACGAACCGGATAACCGCTGGCCACCAGGGATGCAAACGCCATGCTCTCACCCATGCCCCAGTCCACATTGACGTCGCCACGGCCCATGGCTGCACGGTCGTCATAGACCTTCTTCACCAAGGAATGGGGAGTGATAGTGGATGGCAACGTGGTTAGCCTTTCAACCAGGCGCTTCCATTCGGTCAGGGGAATAGCGGTGTCTCCGGCATCGGTCCACTTCTTGCGCAGAAACGGGGACCAGTCCACAGCGTACTTGCTCTTGAAGTTGGTAATAACCGGGTCAACAGTGTGCTTGCCTGCATCCATGGCGGCGCGGTAGGCGCGGGTCATGTCCTCACCCAGCGTCTCACCGAGCCCTTGTGCTGCCAGCTTGTCAGCGTACAGCTTGCGCGTACCGGGGTGGACCGCAATTTTCTTGTACATCAGGGGCTGCGTGAGCATGGGAGTGTCTTGCTCGTTGTGGCCCAGCTTGCGAAAACACGTAATGTCCACCACGACGTCTTGCTGGAATTCCATGCGGTATTCCAGTGCCAACTGTGTGGCCAACACCACGGCTTCGGGATCGTCGCCATTGACGTGCAGCACAGGCGACTCAACCATCTTCACGATGTCGGTGCAGAACGCGCTGGAGCGCATGTCGCGGGGGTCCGAGGTGGTAAACCCGATCTGGTTGTTGATAATGATGTGCACCGTGCCGCCCGTGGTGTAACCCCGGGTTTGCGCCAGACACAGCGTCTCCTGGTTCACGCCCTGGCCACCAAAGGCGGCATCACCGTGCACCAGCACTGGCAGTACCTGCAAGCCCTTGGGGTCTGCACGGCGGTCCATACGGGCGCGGACTGAACCCTCTACCACCGGATTCACAATTTCCAGATGCGACGGGTTGAAAGCCAGCGACAGGTGCACCGGTCCACCCACAGTGGACACGTCGGAACTAAAACCCTGGTGGTATTTGACGTCACCGGCTGGCAGCTCTTCTGGTGCCGTATGGTCGAACTCGGCAAACAGGTCACCGGGCATCTTGCCCAGGGTGTTGACCAGCACATTGAGGCGGCCCCGGTGGGCCATGCCAATCACGATTTCTTGCACACCCTTGGCACCAGCTTGCTGAATCAGCTCGTCCATGGAGGCGATAAAGCTCTCACCACCCTCAAGAGAAAAACGCTTTTGGCCCACGTATTTGGTGTGCAGGAAGCGCTCCAGGCCTTCGGCTGCGGTCAGGCGTTCCAGAATGTGCTTCTTCTTCTCGGCATTGAACGCCGGCTTGCTGCGGATGCTTTCGAGCTTTTGTTGCCACCAACGCTTTTCATTCTGGTCGGTGGCGTACATGAACTCGGCAGCCAAGGTGCCACAGTAGGTCTCGCGCAGCGCATTCATCAGTTCACGCAAACTCATCGACTCTTTGCCGAAGAAGGTGTTGCTGGTGTTGAATACGGTTTCCTGGTCGGCGTCGCTAAAGCCGTAGAACGACAACTCCAGCTCGGGAATATTGTCGCGCTCGGTGCGCTTGAGTGGGTCCAGATCGGCCCAGCGGGCGCCCACGTTGCGGTAGGCGGCAATCAGCTGCTGAACAGCTGTGCGTTTGCGGCCCATGTCCGAATCGGCGCCAGTGGCCAAAACCACTCGGGTGCCACCCTGCTTGGCGCGCTCGGCAAAGGCGTTGATCACAGGCTGGTGGGGCACGTCGCGGGCATCACTGCCATCAACCGCAGGCACATGCTGCAGCGCGTCGAAATATTCGCGCCAGCTATCGGTCACGCTGCCGGGGTTAGCAAGGTAATTCTCGTACATCTCTTCAACGTAGGGCGCATTGCCACCAAAGAGGTACGTATTGTCCGCATAGGCGCGATAAATCGACGCCGGGGTCGTCTTTTGGGACGTGTTTTCACTCATGTTGCGCTGACCTCCATTTCCCTTGGGGAAACTTAGCTTGGTAAAAAACCTTCCGCAGCACGGCTGAACCGTTTAGCGGATGCGACAGTGGCGTAGGAAGGGCCTAGTAACGGATTGGATTGTGCCACCTATTTGATTTTCGTGGGCATCGCCAGATACCCGCGCAGTGTGCGCCGACGCCCTTACAGATGGCTTGCGGGTGGCACGTCCCGTATTTGGGTTCCTGTGCTAAACGTTGCGCGCCAACAGCACGGCCTGCGCCAGCGCAAAGTCCTGTGGATACGTCACCTTGAAATTCTGGGCACTTCCCTCCACCAGCAGCGGTGCCTGCCCCATGAACTCCATAGCGCTGGCCTCATCGGTTACCGCATCACCCGCAGCCAGCAAGGCTTGTTGCAGGTCGGCAATGCGAAACATTTGCGGTGTCTGGGCCAGCCACTTGTCACCGCGTTCGATCGTCTGCGCCACGCGCCCGGCCACTTCGCGCTTGAGCGTGTCGGGCAACCGGAGGGCCAATAGACCACCCACCGGATCGTGCTGGCAAGCATCGATCAGGGCGTTGATCTGCTCAGGCATCACCAGGCAACGCGCCGCATCATGCACCAGCACCCAGTCGGTGGGCGCAGCGCCATGTTCCTGCAAGGCAATCAAACCATTAAAAACGCTTGCAGCCCTTGTAGGACCTCCACAGGAAGCTATTAAAATCGTAGCGTCTTCTTCATCAAAAAAAGTATCCCCCGGCGACACCACCACCAGCACACCCGCCAGACGAGCCACCCCCGCAAAGGCCGCCAGGGTGTGCAACACCATGGGCTGACCCGCCACACTCTGGTACTGCTTGGGGCCTTCAGCGCCGGCACGCGAGCCCGTGCCGGCACACGGAATCAGGGCCCACAGGCGCGGTGGTGATTGGGGTGTGACGAATGAAGGTGGCATGGCAACGTGGTCTAAAGGCACTGCGCGATCATAGGGCTTGGCGAGCGCGCCACACGCCGCCAATGCGGCCGGTAAAATCAGACCAATATCTTTCTTCACACCCCCCGCTCAGTGCGCGAGGGGTGTTTTGTATTTGTACCTCCCCATGGATTTACCCAAACTCACGGTTGGCAAGCGTTTCACCTTGCCCCGCCCCCCCGGTTCTGCCGATGCCCTGCTCCTGGCCCAGCTGGGTGCGCGCGAAAAAGCCGCTGGCCGGCCCACCACCATCGTCACCGCCGACGCCAACGACGCGCAACGCCTGCTGGACGAGATCGCGTTTTTTGCCCCCGGCTTGCGCTGCGCCCTCTTTCCTGACTGGGAAACCCTGCCGTATGACACTTTCTCGCCACACCAGGACCTGATTAGCGAGCGGCTGGCCACGCTGTGGCGCATCAGCCAGCGCGACAAGGAAACCGGTGCTGACGTCATTTTGGTGCCCGCCACAACGGCCCTGTACCGTTTGGCGCCGCCCAGTTTTCTGGCCGGCTATACCTTTGAGTTCAAGGTCAAGCAAAAGCTGGACGAAGCCAAACTCAAAGCCCAGCTCACCCTGGCAGGTTACAGCCATGTGACGCAGGTGGTAAGCCCCGGCGAATACGCAGTGCGCGGCGGCCTGATCGACCTGTTCCCCATGGGTAGCTCGGTACCCTACCGGGTGGACCTGTTTGATGACGAGATTGACAGCATCCGCACCTTCGATCCCGATAGCCAGCGCAGCCTGTACCCGGTGCCCGAGGTGCGGCTGTTGCCCGGGCGCGAGTTCCCGATGGACGACGACGCGCGCGCGCGCTTTCGCAGCCGCTGGCGCGAATTGTTAGAGGGCGACCCGACCAAAAGCCGCATCTACAAAGACATGGGCGCCGGTGTAGCCACCGCCGGCATTGAGTATTACCTGCCACTGTTCTTTGAGGAAACCGCCACGGTGTTCGACTACGTGGGGCTTGACGCCACGGTGGTGCTGCACGGTGACCTGGAAGGTTCTTTTCAGCGCTTCTGGCAAGACACCAAAGACCGCTACCGCTTGGTGCAAGGCGACCCCGAGCGCCCCGCGCTGCCACCCGAATCGCTGTTTTTAAGCACCGAGCAGTTTTATGCACGGGCCAATGGCTACGCCCAGCTTGCTATCAAACCAGTAGCTGCTCCCGAAGGTTCTACGGGGGCTACAGGCCAAATTAGCACTGAAGCGGCCGCTCCGCCCTACGCCGAGCTGGACACCCTGCCCCCCCTGTCGGCCGAGCGGGGCACCGAGGACCCGCTAGTCCGCCTGAAAACCCACGCACGCAACACGCAGCACCGCATGCTGGTGCTGGCCGAGAGCGATGGCCGGCGCGAGAGCCTGCTGGACTTTTTGCGCGCCAGCGGTGTCAACCCACCGGCGTTTGATTCGCTGCTGGATTTCCAGACCAGCGACGAGAAATTTGGCATTGCCACCGCCGCGCTAACCACGGGCTTTGCCTGGGTTGAGCACGGCATTGATTTGGTCACCGAGACCGAACTATTTTCCAGCGCCCCCACCGCACGCCGGCGCAAAAAACAAGAACAAGTCAGCGACGTTGAGGCGCTGATCAAAGACCTGTCCGAGCTCAACGTGGGCGACCCGGTGGTGCACTCGCAGCACGGCATTGGTCGCTACCGGGGCTTAATTAACCTGGATTTGGGCAACAAGCTGCCCAATGGCGAGCCCGAGTTGCAGGAATTTTTGCACCTGGAATATGCCGACAAGGCCACGCTGTATGTGCCGGTGAGCCAGTTGCAACTCATCAGCCGTTACACCGGTGTGAGTGCCGACGAAGCCCCACTGCACAAGCTGGGCAGCGGCCAGTGGGAAAAGGCCAAACGCCGCGCCGCCGAGCAGGTGCGCGACAGTGCCGCCGAGCTGCTCAACATCTACGCCCGCCGCGCCGCCCGCGAAGGCCACGCCTTCCGTTATTCAGCCAACGACTACGAAACCTTTGCCAACGATTTTGGCTTTGAAGAAACCGCTGACCAAAAGGCCGCTATCCACTGCGTGATCCAGGACATGGTCAGCCCCCGCCCCATGGACCGCCTGGTCTGCGGCGATGTAGGTTTTGGCAAAACCGAAGTCGCCCTGCGCGCGGCCTTTGTGGCGGTAACCGGCGGCAAGCAAGTGGCCATCCTTGCACCCACCACGCTCTTGGCCGAGCAACATTTCCAAACTATTTCCGACCGATTTGCCAAATGGCCGGTCAAGGTGGCTGAGATGAGCCGTTTTCGCTCGACCAAAGAAATCAATGCCGCACTCAAAGGCGTGGCCGATGGCACGGTGGACATTGTGGTCGGCACGCACAAGCTGCTGAGTCAGGGCACCCACTTCAAGGACTTGGGCCTCTTGATCATCGACGAAGAGCACCGCTTCGGCGTGCGCCACAAGGAGCAGATGAAAGCCATGCGCGCCGAGGTGGATGTGCTGACTCTCACCGCCACTCCCATCCCCCGCACCATGGGCATGGCGTTGGAGGGCCTGCGCGATTTGAGCGTGATCGCCACCGCGCCACAGCGCCGCTTGGCCATCAAAACCTTTGTGCGAACCGAAGGCAACGGCGTGATTCGTGAAGCCGTTTTGCGCGAATTGAAACGCGGTGGGCAAATCTACTTTTTGCACAACGAGGTGGAAACCATTGAGAACCGCCGCGCTAAATTAGAAGAGCTGCTGCCCGAGGCCCGCATTGCCGTGGCCCACGGCCAGATGCCCGAGCGCCAGCTGGAAGCCGTGATGCGCGACTTCATTGCCCAGCGCTACAACCTGCTACTGTGCTCCACCATTATCGAGACCGGTATTGACGTGCCCACCGCCAACACGATTGTGATGAGCCGCGCCGACAAATTCGGCCTGGCCCAGTTGCACCAGTTGCGTGGCCGCGTAGGCCGCAGCCACCACCAAGCCTACGCCTACCTGATGGTGCCCGACATTGAAGGCCTGACCAAGCAGGCCCAGCAACGCCTGGATGCCATTCAGGCGATGGAAGAACTGGGCAGCGGCTTCTACCTGGCCATGCACGACCTGGAGATTCGCGGTGCCGGCGAGGTGCTGGGCGAAAGCCAGAGCGGCAACATGCTGGAGGTGGGCTTTCAGCTTTACAACGAGATGCTGAGTGAGGCGGTGCGCTGCCTCAAGGCGGGTATCGAGCCCGATTTGCTCAGCCCACTCAACGTGACGACCGAGATCAACCTGCACTCCCCCGCCCTCTTGCCGGACGACTACTGCGGCGACGTGCACTTGCGCCTCTCGTTTTATAAAAAACTGGCAACTGCCAAAACCACAGACCAGGTCGATACCCTGCTGGAAGAAATTGTGGACCGCTTTGGCAAGCTGCCGCACCAGGCGCAAAGCCTGATCGACGTGCACCGCCTGCGCGTGTTGGCCAAACCGTATGGCGTGGTCAAGGTGGATGCGGCACCGGGTGTCATCACCATCACCTTTCAGAAGAACCCGCCGATTGACCCGATGAAGATCATCCAGCTGATCCAGAAGCACAAGCACATCAAGCTGGCCGGCAACGAGAAGCTGCGCATTGAACGCGAACTGCCCGAGGCAAAAGACCGGGCCCAGATGGTGCGGGATATTTTGAAGAACCTGGGCCAGCCCGTGGCCAGCGCCTGAGTGCCGTCAGACATGCCTACACCCTCCAACACGTTGACTGCGGCCCAGCCCCTGCGCCTGGTTGAAGCCACGCCGGACGACCTGGACCGCATCATGGCGCTGGAGCAGCAGGGCTTTGCCGCCGGCCACCGTGAACAACGCACGGCCTATGCCCAGCGCATTGCGACGTTCCCCCAGGGCTCACTCATGGCCTGGCGCGGGGAGGACTGTGTGGGCTGCGTGTTTTCCGAAATCTGGCAAGCCACACCTCAGCCCAATGCAACCCACTTTGCGCTGGGCCACGATATCCGCAGCCGCCACGACCCGTTGCAGGGAACCGAGCTGTACATCAGCTCCATGACTCTGGCACCAGTCGTGCGGGGGCAGGGTCTGGGTGTGGTGTTGTTGCAGGCATGTCTGGATCATGTAACAGCAGTGTTCCCCCAGCTGGAATCGGCCGTACTCTTGGTCAACGCCACGTGGACGCCAGCGCGCCGTATCTACACAGGCCTGGGTTTTATGGAAATTGGCTGCCTGGCCGGTTTTTTCGAGGCAGAAGACGGCGCCCGGCAGGACGGCATCGTGATGCGCCGACCCATTCGAATGCCCGCGCCGCAAAGCCCGCAACCCATCACCCATTACGAGAACTTTCCGGTGGCATCCTGGCTGTGCCCGGCGCATCTGCGCGCACCGATTGCCGCCATCTACCACTTTGCCCGCACCGCAGACGACATTGCCGACGAAGGCGATGCCACGCCCGAGCAACGCCTCCACACCCTGCAAACTTATCGGCAAGATCTGGTGGCCACCAGCGCCGCCGCAAACAGCGGTGCGACCGCCCATGAAGCACCATCTGTCAGCACACAATGGCCGCAGGTCTTTGGCCCCTTGCAGGTGGCGCTACGTACCCACCACCTACCGACCCAGCTGCTGCACGACCTGCTGGATGCCTTTGAACAAGACACCCGCAAATCCGCACAGGCGCAAGGCTATGCCACCCATGCCGAACTGCTGGACTACTGCCGCCGCTCGGCCAACCCGGTGGGGCGGCTGCTGCTGCACCTGTATGGCGTAACCGACGATCTGGCTCTGCAGCGCAGCGACGCCATTTGCAGCGCCTTGCAGCTCATCAACTTCTGGCAAGACCTGAGTGTGGACATTCCACGTGGCCGCTACTACCTGCCGCAAGAAGATTGCACCCGGTTTGGCGTCAGCCAGGCCGACATCCTGGCCCAACGTCAAACCCAATCCGCTACCAACTTAATAGCTTCTTGTGTAGCAACGGCGAGGGCTAGCATGCAATTTGGCTCTGAACTGGTGCACCAGATACCAGGGCGCGCCGGCTGGGAGTTGCGCCTGGTGGTGCAAGGCGGGCTGCGCATTCTGGACCGCATTGAGGCCCTGCGCTACGCCACGCTCAACCAGCGCCCCACCCTGCGTTGGTGGGACTTCCCTGTGATGCTGTGGCGTGCGGTTTGGATGTAGTCAGTTTTCTCGCTTTGAACGAGGGCTGGGGTGGCCCCCACCCGCTCTTTGGAGTGCAGACCGCCACCGCTGGCAAGCCAGTTGGGTTGGGCGTTTTGCGCAGGTAAAGGAGGAGCCCGCGCAGCGGGCGGGGGACACGGAGCAAAACGTCCAGCCCAACTGGCGCAACGTAGTGATTGAGACTCGCGCTCTGGGCGACAATATAAGGCTATGACCCCCGCGAAATACGTTCAGGACAAGGCCGCCGCATCTGGCAGCAGTTTTTACTACGCCTTCTTGTTCCTGCCAGCCCCCAAGCGCGCCGCGATTACCGCCTTCTATGCCTTTTGCCGCGAGGTGGACGATGTGGTGGACGACATGGTGGACCCCACCGTGGCCCACACCAAGCTGGCCTGGTGGCGCACCGAAGTGGCCAAGGCCTACGCCGGGCAAGCCAGCCACCCGGTGATGCAGGCGCTGATGCCGCTGACGACTGAATTTGGTATCGAACAGCGCCACCTGCAAGCCGTGATTGAAGGCTGCCAGATGGATCTGGAACAAACCCGCTACCTGGACTACGCCGGCCTGCAACGCTATTGCCACCTTGTGGCTGGCGAGGTGGGCGAGGTGGCTGCGCGCATCTTCGGCCAGACGCAAGAGCAAACCACCCAATACGCGCACAAACTGGGCCAGGCCCTGCAGCTGACCAACATCATCCGCGACGTGGGCGAAGACGCCCTGCGCGGGCGCATCTACCTGCCGGTTAGCGAGTTACAGCAGTTTGATGTGAAAGCGCACGAGATTCTCAAGCGCACCTATTCGGAGCGCTTTACCGCCCTGATGCAGTTCCAGGCCCAGCGCGCGCACGGCTTGTACGACGAAGCCCTGGCGCTGCTGCCCGCGCAAGACCGGCGCGCACAAAAGCCGGGGCTGATGATGGCCAGCATTTACCGTGCCCTGCTGCGCGAGATTGAGCGCGACAACTTCCAGGTGCTGCACCAGCGCATCAGCCTGACACCGCTGCGCAAGCTGTGGCAGGCTTGGAAGGTGCAAGCTTTAGGGCGGATGTGACCGCCCAAACAAAAATGAAAGTCGCCATCGTCGGTGGCGGCTGGGCCGGCATGGCGGCTGCCGTGGCGGCAAGCGACGCGGGACACAGCGTCAGCGTATTTGAAGCCTCCCGCACCCTGGGTGGGCGGGCGCGGGCACTGCAAGGCACCCTGCCCAACGGCGAGCCAGTCACGCTGGACAACGGTCAGCACATCCTGATTGGGGCCTACACCGAGACCCTGCGCCTGATGCGCCAGGTGGGTGTGGACCCCGAAGCCAACTTGCTGCGCCTGCCGCTGGCCCTGCCCTTTGTCGATGGCACCGGGCTGCAGACACCCGCCTACGCCACGCACTGGCCGGCACCGCTGGATGCTATTGCTGCCATTGCCACGGCACGCGGCTGGAGTTGGGGCGAGCGCTTCTCGCTCATCCGCGCTTCGCTGGGCTGGCAGTGGAATGGCTTTCGTTGTGAGGCCAGTTTGTCGGTCGCACAGTTGTGCCACGCGCTGGCACCCAAGGTTTTCCACGAACTGATCGAACCGCTGTGCGTGTCCGCACTCAACACCCCCGCAACCCACGCCAGTGCCACGGTGTTTTTGCGGATGTTGAAGGATGCCCTGTTTGGCATCCGCGGCGGCTCGCACCTGTTGCTCCCGACCAGCGACCTCACCGCCATTTTTCCGCAAGCAGCCGCACAGCGGGTCACACAAATGGGTGGCGCCTTGCACCTGGGCCAGCGGATCAGCCAGTTGCGCTACGAAGCGCCGCATTGGTTGCTGGATGGTCACGCCTATGACCGGATTATCTGGGCAACTTCATCATCCAATTCCGCTCTAGCCCTCGTGGAATGTGCGCAATCAGCTCCTGAACCCATAGCAACTTCACTGCGGAGCTGGTCCGCCACAGCCGCAGCCCTGCGCTTTGAAGCCATCGCCACGGTCTACGCCTGGTCCCCCACCGCCCGCCTGCCCCACCCCATGTTGGCGCTGCGCCCCAACGCAGTGGAGCCGGCCCAGTTTGTGTTTGACCGCGGCCAGCTGGACGGAACCAGCGGCCTGCTGGCCTTTGTGGTGAGCGCCAGCGACGGCACCGCCGATGCACTGGAAGCTGCCGTGCTGGCGCAGGCGCGCAGCCAGCTGTCGGCGCTCAATTTGGGTGCACTGCAGGTGGTGCAAACCGTGGTGGAAAAACGCGCCACCTTTGCCTGCACACCTGCGCTGCATCGCCCACCCCAGCAAATTGCCCCCGGACTACTGGCCGCTGGCGACTATGTGGATGGACCCTACCCGGCCACGCTGGAAGGCGCTGTGCGCAGTGGCTGGGCCGCTGGCATTGATTTGGGTCAAGCAATGGACATGCCCAGGTAGTCAATAGGTTGGCGCAGGCCTACCATGTTCATAGGAATGTGGCGGCTCTGTCGCCACAGCGTAAAGGCCTAACGGAGACATCAAATGGACAACTACGATTTGCTTGACCTGCTGCGCAGGATGGTGGAATGCAATGCCTCGGACCTGTACTTGACCACCGGCGCGCCGCCCCAAGTCAAGGTCGACGGGGTCGTTCAGGCCCTGCCCTTTGCCACTCTGGTGCCAGGCCAGGTCCACAAGCTGGCGTACTCGGCCATGGGGCCGGCAGCCATTGACGAATACGAGCGCACGATGGAATGCAACATGTCGTATTCGCCGCAAGGTATTGGTCGTTTTCGGGTCAACATTTACCAACAGCGGCGCGAGACCGGCATGGTAATTCGCCTGGTGCGCAGCGACATTCCCGAATTTGAATCCCTGGGCTTGCCCAGCGGCATGCGTGAACTGGCGATGCGCCAACGCGGTCTTATTTTAATCATTGGCAGTGCTGGTTCGGGCAAGACCACAACGCTGGCATCCATGGTGGACTACCGCGCGCAACACCAAAGCGGCCACATCCTCACGGTGGAAGACCCCATTGAATACCTGTTCCGCCACGGACTTTCCACCGTGGACCAACGCGAAGTAGGTATCGACACGCTCAGTTTCTCCAACGCCCTGCGCAATGCGATGCGCCAGGCCCCGGACATGATTGTGATCGGCGAAATCCGCGACCGCGAGACCATGGAACACGCCCTCGCCTATGCCGAAACCGGCCACCTCTGCGTATCCACCCTGCACGCCAGCAATGCAAGCCAGGCGGTCAAACGCATTCTGAATTTCTTCCCCGATTCGGCCCACGCGCAGTTGCGCATGGATCTCTCGCTCAACCTGCAAGCCATCGTCGCGCAACGCCTGCTGCCCGGGGTCGACGGCAGGCGCGTGCTGGCCACCGAGATGCTCTTGCAATCCGCCCATGTGTCCGACCTGATCCTGCGCGGTGCGGTGGATGAGTTGCGCCAGTCCCTGGAGAAAACCAGCGTCATTGGCACACACAGTTTTGATCAGTCGCTGCTCGACCTGTACCAGCGTGGTTTGATCGAGCAGGAAGTGGCCCTGTCCAACGCCGATTCCCGCACCGATCTGGGCCTGCGCATGCGCCTGCGCTCCAGCCACGACCCCCATTAAGAAAAGGCCAACTGGCAAACACCCCATGACCGTAACCATCCTCTCCCGCGAACAACTGCACCTGCACATCACCACCGACTCCCTCGGTTTTGCCGATACCTCCGAGCTGTTGCACAAGACGCTGCCCTGGGTAGGGCAAGAGCGCGCCGAACAGGCGGCGCACTTTGGCTTGGGCATGGAGCAGCCCGACTACAACCTGTTCGTGCTGGGTGAGGTAGGCAGTGGGCGTTCTTCCCTGCTGCTGCAAAGCATGCAGGCGGTAGCTGCCACCCGGCCCGTGCCGCCGGACCTGTGCTACCTGCACAACTTTGACGCCCCCGAACACCCCCGCGCCCTGCGCATGCCGCCCGGCCAAGGGCGCCAGTTGCGCCAGCTGATGGCTGCGCTGACCCGCACAGTGCAGACCGAAATTCCGCTGCGCCTGTCCAGCGCCGACTTCAAGGCCGAAAGCGCGCGCATTCAGAACGCCTACAAGGTGGAAGAAGCCAAGTCCTATGCCGATCTGGACGCCTATGCCGAGGCACGCCACTTCACCCTGTTTCGCGAATCCGGCCACTTGGTCTTCACCCTGATCGGCGACAAGGGCCGCGCCCTGACCGAGTCCGAAGCCCGTTCCCTACCCAAAGACAAGCGCACCGAAATAGACCAGGCAGAACAGGAACTGCGTGCCGAAATCGCCCGTTTTCTGGAAAAAACGCGCCCGCTGGAGCGGGTGATGAACGAGGCCCTGGCTGCCCTGCGCCGCCAGAGCGTCAAACCGGTGCTGGACCGTGAGCTACAGGACATCCGGGTCAGCCTCAAGAAGCAGATCAAGGACTCGGTCAAGCTTGGTACCTACCTGGACCAGGTGTCGCACGACATTTTGGAGCACTTGGAACTGTTCACCCCCATCGATGAGGAAGAAGCCGAACTGGAGCGCCGCGAGGCTCTGCTCCAGCTATTGGCCCGCTATGCGGTTAATGTGTTAGTGGACAACGCCGCGCTCACTGGCGCGCCAGTCATCGTGGAGCAAAACCCGGTGTTTAGGGCCATGTTTGGCAGCATCGAATACCAGGCCGAAGAAGACGTGCTGATGACCGACTTCTCGCGCATCCGCGCCGGCAGCCTGCTGCGCGCCCACGGCGGCTTTCTCATGTTGCACTTGCGCGATCTATTGGCGGATGAACTGGTGTGGGAAAAGCTGCGCCGCTACTTGCGCAGCGGACGGGTGCAGATCGAAGAACCCGGCACCGCCATGGCACCCATGGCCGCCATGTCGCTGGAGCCCGAGGCGGTGGACGCCGAGGTCAAAATCGTACTGATTGGCTCGGTAGAGCAGTACTACGCGCTGCAAGAAGGCGATCCCGAATTTGCCCGGCGCTTTCGCACCAAGGTGGACTTTGCCGAGAGCTTTTTCGCCAGCGACGACACCCGTACCGGAACCGCCATCTTTGTGGCCCACACTTGCCGCAAACTGGGCCTGCCCCATTTCTCCAGCGCAGCGGTTGTGCGCCTGCTGCAAGACGCGCACCGCCAGGCGGACGACCAGACCCGCCAGAGCGCCAACTTTGCCCGCATCGAAACCCTGGTGGCCGAAGCCGCTGCCGTTCGCCGCGCCCGCGCTGGCGCCACGCTCGGTGCCAGTCTGATCGTGCAAGCCAGCGATGTGGAAGACGCGCTGACCGCACGGCGCTTGCGCCACGATTACCCCGAGCAGCGCCTGCAGGAGTCCATTGCCGAGGGCGACCACCTGATTTCTACCCAGGGCACACGCGTGGGCCAAATCAACGGTCTCACACAAATTGATTTGGGCGACTGGCGCTTTGGCCTGCCGGTGCGCATCTCGGCCCACACCCATGCCGGCCTGGGCGGGCTGCTCAACATTGAGCGTGAAGTGGACATGTCTGGCCCCATCCACGACAAGGGCGTGCTCATTCTGCACAGCCACCTCACCAAGCTGTTCGCCCACATTGCGCCACTGGCTTTGAGTGCCTCCATCGTGTTTGAGCAGGAATACCATGGCGTAGAAGGCGACTCTGCCTCCTGCGCCGAGCTGTTTTCTGTGCTGTCGGCGCTCTCTGGCCTGCCCTTGCGGCAAGGCATTGCCGTAACGGGGGCGCTCAACCAGCATGGTGACGTGCTGCCGGTAGGCGGCATCAATGAAAAGATCGAAGGCTGGTTTCGCGTCTGCGAGTCCACTGGCCTGGACGGCCAGCAAGGCGTGCTCATCCCCGAGCGCAATCGCCGCCATCTGATGTTGGACGCCATTGTTCTGGACGCCGTGGACCAGGGCTTGTTCCACATCCATACTGCTACCGATATCCGTGACGGGCTGGAACTGCTTACCGGCAAGGCCAGCGGCCTGCCCTGCGACCTACTGCAAGGCGGCTACGCGCAAGATAGCGTGCTGGGCCTGGCCGAGCAAGCGCTGCTGGCCTACCGGCGTGCCTGCCGCCAGGTCAACCTGGCCCGCCCACCACGGCGCACCCGAAACTAGCCATTGCTTTGCAATGGTGCGTCGTCTGGCCAAAGGTGAGCTGGCCGAGGTTCTTGGCCCCAAGCTATTGGAGACCGACAAGCTGTTTCGTACCTTGGGCATCCCCAAGCGTCCGTTCACCCTGCGTCCCTAGCCGCGGCGACCCAGCAAGTCGCACAACTCCAGCATATCGGCCACGCTGGCATGCGGGTGTTGCTCCTGGGTCCACAGGTGCTCCGCACGGTTGACCCAAACCGTCTGCATGCCCACTGCCAGGGCACCGACTACATCCAGCGCGGCATCGTCTCCGACGTGCAGAACCGCCTGCGGCGCCACGCTCGCAGCTTTTGCTGCTGCCTGAAAGATGCGCGCATGGGGCTTGCCTACACCCACGTCGCGGGCAGTCACTGTGGCGGCAAAAAAGTGCCCGATGCCAATTTGGTGCACGTCGGCGTTGCCATTGGAGACCGACACAATGGGCATACGGGCCGACAACCATTCCAGCGCCGGCAACACGTCCTCAAACAGGGTGACGTTCATGCGTTCAGCGATGAAAACGTCGTAGGCCGGTTCGGCCAGGTTGGTGTCATCACCGGCACGCGCCAGCTGCAGGCGAATGGCCTCGCGCCGCAGCGAGCCTAGGTCGTGGGCGAGTTCTGGGTAACGGGCCTCCACTTCGGCACGCAAGACTACACGGCAATGCGGGTCTGCCGCCAAGGTGGCGGTCGCCGGTGCATGCACTTGCAACCACGCCAGCAACTGCTTTTCTGCCCTGGCAATGGTGGGCCAAATCGGCCACAGTGTGTCGTCCAGATCGAGGGTAATTGCCTGTACGGTTGAAATATCGAGCATAGGTGCACGAGAATACCCCATGCCCTTCGAAAACGAACCAGCCTACACCCACGGCCAAGCGCCCAAGACTGCCATCTTGCTGTGCAACCTGGGCACACCCGATGCACCCACCCCCGCCGCAGTGCGGCGCTATTTGGCCGAATTTTTAAGCGACCACCGCGTGGTGGAAATCCCCAGGCTGGTCTGGTGGTTCATCCTGCACGGCATCATCCTGCGCTTTCGCCCTGCCAAATCGGCAGCCAAATATGCCAGTGTCTGGACGCCCGAGGGCTCACCCCTGAAGGTCTGGACCGAAAAGCAGGCCAAGCTGCTGCAGGGCTGGCTGGGACAGCGCAACCACCCAGTCAAGGTGCGCTGGGCCATGCGCTACGGCAGCACGTCCATCACCTCCCAGCTCGACGCCATGAAGGCCGATGGCGTAACCCGCGTGCTGGTGGTGCCGGCCTACCCCCAATACAGCGCCACCACCTCGGCCAGCGTGTTCGATGCGGTCTACGCCTGGGCTCAACGCACCCGCGCCGTGCCCGAGCTGCGCTTCATCAACCACTACCACGACGATACCGACTACATTGCGGCCTTGGCGTCCAGCGTCCAGCGCCACTGGAAAGCACACGGCTGCCCGGATCAGTTGGTGATGAGCTTTCACGGTGTGCCCGCACGCACGCTGGAGCTGGGCGACCCCTACCACTGCGAGTGCATGAAGACCGCTCGCCTGCTGGCCGAGCGCCTGGGTTTGAAAAAGGCCGACTACAAGGTCACGTTTCAGTCCCGCCTGGGTCGAGCCAAATGGCTGGAGCCCTACACCGAACCCAGCCTGATTGCCATGGGCCAGGCCGGCGTCAAGCGGGTGGACGTTGTTTGCCCGGGCTTTAGTTGCGACTGCCTGGAAACGCTGGAAGAAATCAACATGGAGGCGCGCCACGCCTTTCTGACGGCTGGCGGACAGGAGTTTCACTACATCCCCTGCCTGAACGACGACCCCGAGTGGATCACTGCCCTGTGCAATATCAGCGAACGCCATCTGGCGGGTTGGCAAACCCAGACGGCTATTGACCCGGCCACGCTCGCCGCATCCCGTACTGCCGCATTGGCACTGGGTGCACGGCAATAGCCATGCAACCTTTCCACCAATTACTTCTATTTTGATAGCGCATTACGTATATTTGACGAGGGCTAGAGCCTGATTTCACTCCACATCAATCGGCTACGTACAGCAACACCGCAGCTCTGGCTCAACCCCGAGCGGGGGGTGGCCGCGCAATCCGGCGATGCCGCGCTGGTGGATGCAGCGGGCATGCTGGCGGCCCAAAGCCGCGTTGCACGCTTTGCACCGCTGCTGGCGCAGCTGTTTCCTGAACTGGCAGCCAGCCAAGGGCACATTGAGTCCGACCTGTTGGTCATGCCGCAATTGCAGCAGGCACTGGGCTTGCCACGCGAGCACGGCCGCCTGTGGGTCAAGGCCGACCACAGCTTGCCGGTGGCCGGCTCCATAAAAGCCCGGGGTGGTTTTCACGAAGTGTTGGAGCAGGCCGAAAACCTGGCCCTGCAAAACGGCCTGATCACGCTGGATGGGGACTACCGCACCTTGGCCCAGCCAACCGCGCGGGCACTGTTTGGCCAGCACCAGATTGCCGTGGGCTCTACGGGTAATCTGGGCATGGCCATTGGCGTGATGGCCGCAGCGCTGGGATTTCGCGCGGTGGTGCACATGTCCGCCGACGCCAAGGACTGGAAGAAGCAACGCCTGCGCCAGCATGGAGTGGAAGTGGTAGAGCACAGCGGCGACTATGAGCGTGCAGTAGAAAGCGGACGCCAGCAAGCGAAGGCCGATGACCGATGCCACTTTGTTGATGATGAACGCTCGCTGTCCTTGTTTTTAGGCTACAGCGCTGCCGCACTGCACCTGCGTGACCAACTGAAAACCCAGGGTGTGCTGGTGGATGCTGAACACCCCTTGGTGGTGTACCTGCCCTGTGGCGTGGGTGGTGCCCCGTCGGGCATTGCGTGGGGCCTGCACCAGCTATTTGGGGCGCATGTGCACTGCTTCTTTGCCGAACCGGTGCAGTCACCCTGCTTTTTGGCGCACCTGCTGTCGCCACCCGGCAGCCACTACAGCGTGTACGACTATGGCCTGACCAACCAGACCGAGGCCGATGGCCTGGCCGTGCCACGTGCTTCACTGCTGGCAGCGCAAATCATGCGGCCACTGCTGGCAGGGATATTCACAGTGGCCGATGACACGCTGTTTACCCATCTGGCCCTCGCGCACGACACGGCGTGCCTGCGTATTGAGCCGTCGGCAGCGATCGGGTTCAGTGGCCCCGGACTCCTGCGCTCCAGTGCGCTGGCCTGCCCTGGCGCCAACCATATCGTGTGGACCACGGGCGGCCTACTGGTACCCGAAGTGCAATATCAGGGGTTTTTGCAGCAAGCCCGCCACGGATAGTTGCCGAGCCTTACGTCCATTTGCAATGCTGCCAACACACCAGCGATTCAACGTGGGGACGATCTTTCTTGTATTCCTTCGCCTGGGACTGACCTCGTTCGGCGGGCCCATTGCACACCTTGGCTATTTCCGTGATGAATTCGTCGTTCGACGGCGCTGGATCAGCGAGCGCAGTTATGCCGATCTTGTAGCGCTGTGCCAGTTCTTGCCCGGACCCGCTAGTAGTCAGGTCGGTATGGCGCTTGGTATGGTGCGGGGTGGATTTGCAGGCGCTTTAGCCGCATGGGCTGGATTCACACTGCCCTCTGCCATCATGTTGTACGGGTTTGCCGTTGGCCTATCCACGTGGGGGAGCACCTTTCCAGCGGGCGCGCTGCATGGTTTAAAAATCGTCGCCGTCGCGGTGGTTGCCCAAGCGGTCTATGGCATGGCACGAAAACTCTGCACCGATACGGCACGGTTTGCTATCGCTGTTGTCACTGCGTGCGTTGTTCTGTTTTGGCCGACTGCCTGGGGGCAAGTTGGCGTGATTGCCGCCGCTGCAGTCATCGGTGTTGCGCTGATTCAGCCCTCCCAAGACCTGAACCATGAGCCATTCCCAATCACCATCGGTCGCAGAACCGGGATTATCCTGCTGGGGTTGTTCTTCGGATTGCTGATGGGTTTGCCTGCATTGCTGGCGCTCTGGCCCAATCACTGGCTGGCACTTGTCAACGCTTTCTATCGGGCAGGATCACTGGTTTTTGGTGGTGGCCATGTTGTGCTGCCCCTCCTGCAAGCAGCCGTTGTTCCCAACCATTGGGTGACAAACGAGACCTTCCTGACAGGCTATGGGCTGGCGCAGGCGGTTCCAGGCCCGCTCTTCACTTTTTCGGCCTTTCTGGGCGCGTCCATGGATGGGTCACCCAGTGGCTGGGTTGGCGCATTGATCTGCCTGATTTCCATTTTCGTGCCGTCATTTCTATTGGTCTTTTGCGCGTTGCCGTTTTGGGAACAACTGCGTCGCAGCCGGCACGCCCAGGCAGCGCTGGCAGGTGTGAACGCCGCCGTGGTTGGCTTGCTTTTGGCTGCGCTCTATCACCCGGTCTGGACAGGCGCCGTGTTTAAGTTGGAAGACTTTGGATTGGCGCTGCTGGCACTTGTCGCCTTGATGTTTTGGAAGCTGCCGCCGTGGCTGGTCGTCTTGGGCTGCAGTGTCGGTGGATGGGCACTAAGTGCCATTTCATTAAATGCACGTTAAGCCCCAGCAACCCGGTCAATGAAGGCAGTAACGCAATCCAGTTGCGCGGGCACATTCAGGGCCGGGGCGTGACCACAGCCAGCAACCTCCATCACCTGCAGACGGCCAGCAGCACCGGGACCGCGGTGGCGCATGGCCTCGATGGTCTCGTCCAGTACCAGGTCGGATTCCATGCCGTGCATCGCCAGAACCGGAATCTGCAGCGCATCGTAATGCTCCCATATCAGGTAATCGTCCGGATGGTAGGCGAACTGCTGCACCATGGCCGGGTCGTAATGGGGCGTCACCCGCCCATCAGGCAGGCGGCGGGTGGAGGTTTCGGTCAGGCGGCGCCACTGGGCGTCGCTCAACCAGCCGTAGGGCTTGTAGACCTGACGGAAGAAGGCTTCCAACTCACCCACCGTGGCAAAGGACGGTGGGCTGCCGGCGTATTCACGGATGCGGGCGATGGCTGACGCCGCCAGAGCCGGCGCGTTGTCGTTCAGGGTCAGGCTCTGGATGCGCGCCGCCATGGATGGTTCCAATAAACCCGACGCGCACACCGTACCAATGGCGCCCCCCATCGAGGTTCCCACCCAATGGGCGCGCTGAATGCCCAACTGGTCAAACAGATTGGTTGCAATGCGCGCGTAGAAAGCCAGACAGTACTCCTGGGCCGGACGGCTGCTCCACTGGCTTAAACCCCGGCCGATGGTGTCGGGGCAAATCACGCGATAGCGGCTGCTCAAGTGCTGTGCCAGCTCATCCATGTCACGCCCGGTGCGCGCCAGGCCATGCCAGGCGATCACGACGGGCGCGCTGGGTGCCCCCCATTCGGTGTAATGAATTTCATGCCCGGCACAGCGCAAGTAGTGGGAGGCATACGTCATGGCAGGGTCACTTTCTACACGTCACAGTTGCAATGGCGATACCTGCCTAATTGGGCACGCTCAGCGCAGTTCCGGCAAATCCGATTTGGTCAGCTGCCACCGGGCTGGCACTGATGGCCGGCACATTCGCCGCTGTGATGGCTGGCGCTGCACCCGCCGCACCGCCACGTGCCGTGGTGCGCACCACCTGGCTGGGTGGCAACGCAGTGCCACTCTTGAGGTTGGCGTACATGGCATTCATGGCTTGCACAAAATAGCTATGCAGGGGTACAAAGCGTGTATCAAAGCCCGAAAACGCATTGAAGGTATCAAAGTGCTGTGCGTTGGTGACCTCGATGTAGCGCAGCTTGCTGCCCGACCCTTCCACTGAACGGTTGTAGGCCGCATAAGCACGCTCCGAGTTGTTGATCGGAAGCAGCGCGTCACTTCGGCCAGCCAGCATCAACGTGGGCTTACCGCGCAGGTTGCCATTGAGCAGCACCTCGTTCACACCGGCGCGCACCGCATCACTTTGCGCCTTGGTTGGTGTGGAGTTGGCAGCAAGGGCTGCGCCACTGACGCTATCCACACCGGTGTACAACGCACGTTGGCACAGGGCTGCATCAAGCGAGAAGTCGGCCACGCCGGTGCTGGGCGAGACACCCAGGTTCCAGCCCTTGGCACCGCCCACCGAGTCGTTGTAAATCACAGTGGCAGGCGTGCCGTTGACCGTACCGTTACCGGTGGCATAGCTGGCGGCCTTCACCGTGGCGGCGATTGCTGCAGGTGCACCGGCTGCCACTGCTGCGGCACTCATGCCACACACGTTGTCCGTCACCGAGAAGCGGCCATAGGCATTGGTGTACATCATGGAAATGATCACGGCATTACCCAGCGCATAGTGCGCGTTGTGCATGGTGTCGTTGTCGGCGGTCCAGCCGGCCGCATGCAGCTTGGACAGCGCATCTGCAGCCTGTGCGGCCGTAGTAGCACCCGTCACCAATCCTTTGGCAGCTAATTGCGTGCAGCGGTTGGTGGCAGTGGTGGTCTGAGCAGTCAGACCAATGTAGTTGTAGATGGACACCTCGGTCAGCGCGGCCGGGGCGGCCAGTGCCGCGCAAGGTTGATACAGGTTGGCAATGGTGAAGTAGTCCATCAGCGGCTTGCCAAAGCCCCCAACATCAACCCCGCCAAATTGCACACCGTAGCCACTGGTGGATGATGGCTGGGCGCTGGGCTCACCAGCCACCACACCATCAATCAGACCGGCGGTGTCTTGCTCTGCCGCACGCAGCACTGCAGCGCCGCCGTTGGATACCGAAGCCGCAATCACCATGGTGTTCGCGGCAGTAAAGCGCACGCCCTTGGATGGGGTGTTATTGACTGTCGGCGCATACTGCTGGTTGAGCACATACAACGCGTAGGCTGCTGCGCTCAGGGTGTCATTGCCCCAGTCCTTCTCGGGATTGAGCTGCGAGTGTGCGTGTTTGAGTGCCAGCCGGTTTGGGAAAGCAGTGTTGAATGCCGCGCGTGCCGCATCGGAAATATTGGCTGCAAAGTTGGACAGCGTGCCGGCCACGGTACGGGTGGCGCGCGTGCCATCGACCTTGTGTACAGTGTCGTCGCTCAGGTCATACAGGCCCATGCCCTTGCCGGCATCCGTCAGGGCCACGGCACACCCACGCTTGAGTCCCCAGTCCGACGCCGTGGCAATGGCGCCGTAAACGCCGCGTGAACCGGAAGATGGGCCCACCACCACGCAAGGATTGTTGACATCAAAATTGTCGGGCACCTGCACAGCCATGGTTACGCGCTTGCGCCCTGCCGCGTCATCCAGCACGCCGGTGTATTCAATGCCGGGCACCAGACCTTCACCCAAGGTCGCCTTGCCAGACAGGTCAATATTGGGCCCGTACAGTACGCCAAAGCCGCCACCGGCGGTGTTGTCAACCAAGCCACGGTAATTGGACTGAACCGCATTGCGTCGCAATTCATCGACTGTTGGGTTGGCAGGGTCGGCAAAGCTGGTCAGCGTCGCAGCGGCGGTACTGGCAATACCGCTCTTTCCCAGACCAGCAGTCAACAAGTCCTGTCCGGCCGCTGTATTTGCGGCACCGGTGGTGGTGGCACGATACGTCTTCGCGCCCAGGTCGGTAATGCCGCTGGGCAGCGTATTGACTGGATCCAGGGCCGTGGCCCCGCCGCAGCCGGTCAGTGCCGAGGCACAAACCAGGGCCGCGGCGGCGGCCACTAATGTCAATGTCCGGGTGTCGAATTGGCTATGCATACATGTCTCCAGTTGTGGTTATGAATCAAAGCGCTACGGCGTGGTTAGTGCTGCGCACGGAGCGCGCGCAACTTCCCCACCACGCCCGAGGGAAAGTAATAAACCGAAAGCACAAACAAGACGCCCAGCCAGAGCAGCCAGCGGTCAGGCGACAGCAGTGCCGACAGCCAGGGCAAGGCGCTGGTGGCCTCGCTGCCCAGGCGCAGCAGGTCTTGCAGATAACTTTGTGCGACGAGAAACAGCACCGCGCCAATGGCCGCGCCGTAAATGGTGCCCATGCCGCCGATGACGACGATGAGCAGCACGTCGATCATGATTTCAAACGACAGCGAGGTGTCTGGCCCGTTGTAGCGCAACCAGACGGCCAGCATGGCACCGGCCAGGCACGCGAACAAGGCAGACAACACGCTGGAAAGCGTGCGGTACACCACCACGCGGTAGCCAATAGCCTCGGCGCGGAATTCGTTTTCACGAATCGCCTGCAGCACGCGACCAAATGGCGAATTGACGATGCGCAGCAGCGCCAGCACCAGCACAACTGCGGTCACAAAGAGCAGGTAGTAGGTAAGCAGTCGCCCGTCCAGCGAAACGCCCAAGAACGGGTCTTCGGCAAACTCGTGGCTCGGCGAGAGCAGCTCAGGCAGTCGGAAGGTGAGGCCGTCTTCACCGCCGGTGATCTCGAAAAGTTGCGAAGCCAGGGTCTGGAACGCTGCCGCCACGGCCAGCGTGATCATGGCGAAGAAGATGGCGCGCACCCGCAGCGAGAACAGGCCCACCGCCAACGCCAGCACAAAAGACACGGCCAAGCCACCGGCAATGCCCACTGCCAGAGCATCCCAGCCCGCACCCATGCGTGTACTGGCCACGGCCACACCGTAAGCGCCGATGCCAAAGAACATGGTGTGCGCAAAGCTCACGATACCGGTGTAGCCCAACAGCAAATCGAAGCTGGCGACCAGCACGATGAAGATCAGCACCTTGGCCGCGACCGACAGTGCCTTGACGCCGGGAAACAAGAACGGCGCAAAGGCGAGCCCGAGGAAGATGGCAAGCAGCACCACGGTCAGTACGCGGCTGCGCGGATAGTCACCAGAGAGGATACGATTCAGCATGACGTGGCTCCGGTTCAGCGGCTTGTGACCGGATAAACGCCCTGTGGGCGCCACAGCAGAATGGCAACCATCAGCGCGATGTTGGAAAACAGCGCCACCTTGGGCACCAGAAAGCCCGTGTAGTTGGCCATCAGGCCCACCAGCAGCGCACCAATCAAAGCCCCACCTGTGCTGCCCAGGCCGCCGATGATGATGACAATGAAGATCAGCACGTTGACCTGCGCGCCCATCTGCGGAATCACACTCTGTTGGTACAGCCCCCACATCACGCCACCCAGCCCGGCAAGCGCACTGCCCGCCACAAAAACACCAATGAACAATCGCCGGATGCGGTAGCCCAGCGACTCGACCATCTCGCGATCCTGCACGCCGGCGCGGATCAAGAGGCCGACCTTGGTACGCGCCAAAGTCCACGCCAACAAGCCGAAAACCAGCAGACCCACGACCACGGCAATCAGGCGGTATTTCTCAATGGCCGCATCGCCGATGAAGAGCGAGCCCTGCATGCCAGCCGGCAGCGGCAGCGGAATCTGCGCCGGACCCCAGATCATCTTGATAATCTCTTCACCGATGATCATCCCGCCCATGGTGATGAGGATCTGCTTCAAGTGCTGGCCATACACCGGCCGCACGATGAAGCGCTCAAACGCCAAGCCCACGGCACCAGCCACCAACATAGCGATGAGCATGGCCGGGATGACTGCCACCAGGTTGCGCCAGAGCTCTTGCGAGCCAGTCCAGTCGGGCATGCTACCCAACACGCTCACCGCCACAAAGGCACCGAGCGCAATGAACACGCCGTGGCCGAAGTTGAGCACGTCCATCAGGCCAAAAATCAGCGTCAGACCCGAGGCAATGATGAAGATGATCATTCCCATCGCCAGCCCGGCCACCGTCAGCGTGAGCCAAGTCGAAGGCGAGCCAATGAAGGGCACCACCATCAGCGCCAGCACCGGCACAAGCGCCAGCGGCTTCCAGTCAAAGTTGCTATTTTTCATATCGCCAACCCCAGCAAGGCGTGTTGCAATTCTTCGTTGTCAGCCAGTTCTTTCATGGAACCGCTATGGACCACCTTGCCGTTGTCCATGACGGCCACGCTGTCGCCCAGGCGTTTGGCAAAATTGATGTTTTGCTCGACGAGCAAGATCGTCACACCGCGCTGCTTGAGCTGGTCGAAGGCAGAGATCATGTTGTTGATGATGGCCGGCGCCAGCCCCTTGCTGGGCTCGTCCACGATGAGCAGCTCACGCGGCTCGACGATGGCACGTGCTACTGCCAGCATCTGCTTTTGCCCGCCCGAGAGCTTGCCAGCCGGGTGGTTCCAGAATTTCTCCACTGCTGGAAACAACTGAAAAATCCAGGCCAGCCGTTCACCGTCCATTTGCGCGGCAGTGCGTGCGCTGCGCGCGGCCAGCAGCATGTTTTCCTTCACCGTCAGGTCAGCAAAGATGCCCATGTTCTCGGGCACGTACGCAATGCCAAGTCCGGCAATCTGCGGCGTGGCCAGGCGCGTGATGTCTTGTCCGTCGAACTTGACTGTACCTTTAGACGCAAGCCACAGGCCCATGATGGTGCGCAGCGTGGTCGTCTTGCCCGCGCCATTGCGCCCAAGCAGCATGGTGACTTCACCCCGTGGCACGGCCAGGTCAACGCCATGCAGGATATGGTAGGCCGCGATGTGGGTGTGTACCCCTTTGAGAGTAAGCAGAGGCTGGTTCATGGGGTACTGCTCCCTACGCCTTGAGGGGGAAGCCTGGGATCGGGGGGAGCCACCCCCAAGTAAGCTTCTTGCACCACCGGCGAGGCAATCACTTCAGCTGGCAGACCATCGGCCACCAGCGTGCCGTTGGTGAGTACGATGATGCGGTCGGCCAGCTCGCCCACCACGTCCATCTTGTGTTCGACGAGCAAAATGATCTTGCTCTTGTCTTTCTTCAGTTCACGAATCAGATTCAGGATTACCGGTGCCTCGTCGTGGCTCATGCCGGCTGTGGGTTCGTCAAACATATAGACCTGCGGGTCCAGCGCCATCAACAGTGCCACTTCGAGCTTGCGCTGATCGCCATGCGGCAGGCTGGCAACGGGCGTTTTCGCGCGATCGAACAGTGCCACGCTGGCCAGGATGCCGTCGGCCTTCGCAATCAGGTCGGTGTGGTCGCTCCAGATGCTCCACAGGTTTAGCCCGCGCCGGTGGCGGCCCGGCTGTGCCGCTTGCACCGCCAGGCGCACGTTTTCCTCCACCGTAAGTTGTGGGAACAGGTTGGTGAGCTGAAACGCCCGTCCAAGCCCGGCCCGCGCGCGTTCGGGTACCGACAGACCAGAGAGTTCGCGCCCGCCCAACAACACCTGCCCGGCCGAGGCCTTGAGCTGGCCGGAGATAAGGTTGAAATACGTCGTCTTGCCAGCGCCGTTGGGACCAACGATGGCCGTCAGTGTGCCGGGCGCAAAGGCGCAACTCACGGCGTTGACAGCGACGTGGCCACCAAAGCGGATCGTCAGGTCTCGGGTTTCAAGCATGGCGCAAAGTATTTAGGCAAAAGGTGGGTATGGCGCAATCAATGAATGCGCTTCCAGCGAAGAACAGAGGATTTATTCAGGGCCAAGAGCCCTGACCAGCCGGCCTCAATAGCGTGAGGCCGGCGCCACCCAAAAACGGGCGGAAGCAGCGGGCTTAGCGCTGATTGCGGATAGGAATATTCATCTCTTCCGCCTTGATTTCGTGCACCAACTCAGGCACGCCCCAGGCAAAGGCTGGATCGTTCTTGATCTTGAAGTGGTACATGCTTTGCATTGCCTGATGATCTTCCTTGCGGAAAGTCATCTTGCCCTTGGGTGTGTCAAAGCTCATGCCTTCCATGGTCTTGATCAAGTTGTTGGTCTTGGTGTCGCCATGGGTCTTTTTGAGCGCCGTCACCAACGCCATGGCTGCGGAGAAGCCACCAGCGGTAAAGAAATCTGGTGGTGTCTTGTATGCCTTGTAGTGTGCGGCGACCAAGGCGTCATTGACAGGGTTCTTGGGAATGCCGAAGTAATAGTAGGTTGCACCTTCCATACCCGGAAAGTTTTTGTACGCCGCCATGGCCGGCAGGATATTGCCACCGGAGAAGACGTCAATGCCGTACCGTTTTTTCAGGTCTTGCGCTGCCAGCGCGTTGAAGGGTGGCGTACCACCGGCCCAGATAACTTCGATCGCCTTCTTGCCGGGCTTGTCCTTCAACGCATCCACGATGCGTTGAATGCCAGCGGTAAAGTCGGTCGTGTTTTGCGGCAGGTATTCCTCGTGCCCGATCTTGGCGTGCTTGAGGTTGTCCTTGAAAGCTTTCACGCCGTCACGGCCAAAGGCATAGTCCTGGGCCAGCGTGGCCACGGTGACGCCATCCTTGTCCATGGCCGTGGCGTTGCTGATGGCGTCCTGGCTGGAGTTGCGACCAGTGCGGAAGATGTACTTGTTCCACTTGTCACCGGTAATGGAGTCGGCCACAGCGGGCTCGACCAACAGAATTTTTTTGTACTCCTCAGCGACCGGCAACATGGCAAGCGCCACGCCCGACGAGGTCGGGCCGACCGCAATGTCGGCCTTGTCGTCCGCGTAGGCAGCTGCCAGCAGGCTCTTGCCAAGGTCTGGTTTGCCCTGGTCGTCACGCTCCATCAGCACAATCTTCTTGCCAGCCACCATCATGGTGCCTTCAGTGGCGTATTCCAAACCCATTTGCAGACCCGTTTGCGTCTGTTTGCCATAGGCCTCCAACGGACCGGTCTTGCTGTAAATGTGGGCAATTTTGATTTCCCCAGATTGAGCAAAGGCAGTGCTGCCGACAACGGCTGCGCACAGGCCAGCAGCGATCAGTGCCGTGCGAGTGGCTGCAGCTTTCAGATGGATGGGATGCATGCATGTCTCCTGTAGTAATAGTGAACCCGGCATGGTTCAGCATGATTCATGCCAGATGAAGAGGCCTTGATTTCATTGGCTATTTTCTAACATCAGTCAAGAATTTGAACTAATGTCTAATTTAAATACAATTAAATTGTCTAATTTTTGGACGATATGTATTTATATTGAACATATTACAATCGTCCGTACAGCGTAGCGCGGGCAATGCCCAACGCTTTCGCAGCAGCCACTTTATTGCCTTTGTGTGCAGCCAAAGCTGCCTGAATCGCGCGAGCCTCCAACTCAGCCACCTGCACCGCCAGCGGACGTAGCAGACCAGCCGCATCCGGCGCCGGATTTACCGTTGGTGGCACGGCCAAGTCCGGCTGCACGGCGGCTGCGGTCAGTGGCGGTAAACCGGACTCACGCAAGACGGCTTCAATGGCCTGCACCTCAATACGGTGAGACTCGCTGCGCATAGCGGCCTGCTCCAACACGTTACGCAGTTCGCGGATATTGCCACGCCAGAGCTGTGCTTCCAGCAGGCCCAACGCCTCGCGGCTGAGCTCGGGGGAAGGCAACCCACTGCGCAGGGCCACGTCTTCACCCAGTACCTCCAACAATGCGGCAATGTCGGCGCGGCGCTCGCGCAGGGGCGGCACGCGAACGGGCAACACGTTGAGGCGGTAAAACAGGTCTTCCCGAAATGTTCCCTCGCGCACCAGCTGGGCAAGATCGCGCGAGGTGGCGGCAATCACCCGCACGTTGATTTGCAGCAGCTTGTTGGAGCCCAGGGGCTCAATCTCGCCCTCCTGCAGCGCACGCAGCAGCTTGCTTTGCAAGGCCTGCGGCATATCGCCAATTTCATCGAGAAACAGGGTTCCCCCACTGGCCAGCAAAAACTTGCCATCGCGCCCCTTGCGGTCGGCCCCGGTAAAGGCGCCCGGCGCATAACCAAAAAACTCGGCCTCCAGCAGGGACTCGGGCACTGCCGCAATATTGACACTGATAAATGCGGCTTTGGCGCGTGACGACGCTGCATGAATGGCATGGGCCAACAGTTCTTTGCCGGTGCCGGTTTCTCCCAACAGCAGAACCGGACTACTGGACTGCGCTGCCCGGCGCGCCTGGCGCTTGACCTCGACTGCGGCGGGGCTTTGCCCCACAAAGCTGGCAAAGGTGTATTTGGACTGGCGTTGCCCGCTGCCTTGTAGGCGTTGACTGGCAAGTTCACGCCTGGCGTCGTCAAGGTCGCGCTGAAGCCGCGCAAATTTCTCGATCAGCGGCTGCAGCGTCGTCTCTGGATGGTCGAACAGCACAATGCCCAGCGCACCAATCACCTGCCCCGCCGCATCGCGCAGCGGAATGCGGCTGACCACAAAGGTGCCGGCACGGTTGGTCAGCAGGTCAATCAGGATGGGCTTGCCAGTTTCCAGCACATGGTGCATTTGGGTGTTTTGCACCACCTCCGACACTAGGTGGCCAACAAAATCTTCTGCCCGCTCATACCCCAAGGCCGGCAGGAATCGTTTGTATTGATCGTTGATCCAGACCACGCGGGCAGCGCGGTCCACCAGCATCATGCCTTCGCTGGCGTTGGCAAACAGGTCGAACATGGAGCGCGCTGCCAGCTCCAGAATGCTCTGGGCGTCGCGCGGCAGGGTATCCGTGTTTTCCATGGGCGAATGTTAACGCGCCGGGTTGCCCATGTCCGCGGGATAGGCAGAACAATGATTTACTATTATCTTTATAGTGCCTTGCGTATATTCCACGAGGGCTAGAGGCCAATTTAACAGTCCACCAACTAACCGGGTGCCGGACGCAATGGCGCGAAACTGCTTGATAAGGTTAGACGGTAACATTGGGCCGTACAACACTGTAACCATGGAATCCACCCGAATCGACAAATGGCTGTGGGCCGCACGCTTTTTCAAGACACGCTCACTGGCCACTGAAGCCGTCAACCGTGGCCATGTACTCATGGGCCAGCAGGCCCTCAAGCCCTCCAAGGAGGTACGTGTGGGGGATGTACTGACCGTTTGGCAGGCAAAGATATCGCATGAGGTGGTGGTAAAGGGGATCAGCGAACAACGCGGCCCCGCACCTGTGGCGCAACAGCTTTACACCGAAACCCCTGAAAGCCTGGCTCAACGGGCGCAAGCCGCCGAGCACAGGCGCCTGAACCCCGAACCCGCCCACACCCTGGAGCATGGTCGCCCCACCAAGCGCGACAGGCGCGCGCTGGAGAAGACCTGGGGTGACCGTTAGTTACAGCACTTCAAAGATGCCGGCGGCACCCATGCCACCGCCAATGCACATGGTCACGCAAACCCGCTTGGCGCCACGGCGCTTGCCTTCGATCAGCGCGTGGCCAGTCAGGCGCTGGCCGCTGACACCGTAAGGGTGGCCCACCGCAATGGCGCCGCCGTTGACGTTGAGCCTGTCCGCCGGAATACCCAGCTTGTCACGGCAATAGATCACCTGAACGGCAAACGCTTCATTCAGTTCCCACAGGTCGATGTCGCTGACCTTCAGACCCAGCCGCGCCAGCACCTTGGGAATGGCATAGACCGGGCCAATACCCATTTCGTCCGGCTCGCAACCGGCCACAGCAAAGCCCAGGAAACGGCCCAGGGGCTTGAGGCCCTTTTGCTCGGCAATTTTTTCGTGCATCACCACCACGGCGCCACCGCCATCCGAAAACTGGCTGGCATTACCCGCAGTGATCAGGCCACCGGGCACGGCAGAACGCAGGCCGCTGATGCCTTCCTTGGTGGTACCGGCGCGGATGCCTTCGTCATCACTCACGGTGACTTGCTTGGTCATCAAACCCATAACCTTGTCGGCCACACCCATAGTCACAGTGATGGGGGCAATTTCGGCTTTGAACAAACCGGCTTCCAGCGCCGCAGTAGCCCTTTGCTGGCTGGCGGCACCGTATTCGTCCATGGCGTCCCGGCCAATGTTGTAGCGCTTGGCCACGTTCTCAGCGGTTTGCAGCATGTTCCAGTAGATCTCGGGCTTGTTCTTGACCAGCCAGGGGTCATTGAGCATGTGCGTGTTCATCTCTTGCTGCACGCAAGAGATGGCTTCCACACCGCCAGCCACATAGATATCGCCTTCATTGGCAATGATGCGTTGCGCGGCGATGGCAATGGTCTGCAAACCGGAGGAGCAAAAGCGGTTGACGGTCATGCCCGAGGTGGTGACGGGGCAGCCCGCACGTAGCGCGATTTGGCGTGCGATGTTGGCGCCGGTGGCGCCTTCGGGCGTGGCACAGCCCATGATGACGTCGTCCACCTCGACCGCCTCAATGCCGGCGCGCTTAATGGCGTGCTCCACGGCGTGGCCACCCAGCGTGGCACCATGGGTCATGTTGAACGAACCTTTCCAGCTCTTGGCAAGCGGGGTGCGGGCGGTCGATACGATTACTGCGGATGTCATGGTCAGTCCTTTTCTAATGGAATTCAGGGTTTGGGCGCCTTAGCACCCTCGCTAATCAAACGGTGGTAGAAGCGGATGGCTTCTGCGTAATTGGCAACTGAGAGGCGCTCGTTGGTGCCGTGGAAACGTTTTAAGTCTTCGGCGTTCGCGCGCACCGGGGAGAACTTGAAGATATGGTCGCTGATCTCACCGAAATGAACGGAGTCAGTCGCTGCAATCATCAGGCCCGGTGCCACCAGCACGCCGGGAAACACTTCATGAATGGTCTTGTCGAGCAGGCGGTACTGTGCCGAGTCGGTGGGCGCCACTTTGGATGCATCCACTGCGCCCGGCAAGGCCATCAGCTCAAATTTATCGGCCCCAACGGCCTGCCCGACTTCCTTGCGCACATGCTCCATAACCTGCTCTTTGGTGTCACCCGGCAGGATGCGGAAGTTGACTGTTGCCTCGGCGCGTCCGGGCAATACGTTTTCCTTGTTGCCCGCATTCACAATGGTCAGCGCCGTGGTGGTGCGCAGCATGGCATTGGTGCTGCCAGCGCCCTCCAGCTGTTTTTGCACCACCGGGCCAAACAGCCACAGGTTGGACAAGGCCACGCGCGAGAAGCCGCCCATTTCGGGCGCCAGCGTGTCGAACATTTCACCCGCCACGCCGCGAATGCCACCCGGCAACTGTTCATCGTCAAGGCGCTTGAGGGCCGCACTCATCATGGCAATGGCGCTGGTGCCCTTCTTGGGTGGCATGGAAGAGTGCCCTGGCGTGGCGGCCATTTTCAGGACCACGGACAGGTAACCTTTCTCGGCCACACCAATCAATGCCGCCGGCTTGGTCAGGCCAGGCAGGATGCCGTCTAGCACCAACAAACCTTCATCAATGACGAAGTCCAGACGAATATTGCGCTCCTTGAGTACAGCCGCAATTTTGGCAGCTCCGCGCAGACCGCTAACTTCTTCATCGGCCCCATAGGCCAAATAGACGGTCCGCTCGGGCTTGTAGCCACTGGCCACGAGCATCTCGACCGCTTCCATCTGCGACATCAGGTTGCCCTTGTCGTCCCAGGAGCCCCGGCCCCAGACAAAGCCATCCTTCACCTCACCACTGAACGGCGCAACTTGCCAATCACCCTCGGTACCAGGCGCAACCGGCACCACGTCCTGGTGTGCAAGCAACAGGATGGGTGGCGCCTTGGGGTTGCTGCCTTCCCAGGTGTAGAGCACGCTCAACTCGCCAATCAGTTCACGCTTGAGCACGGCATGTGCCTTGGGAAAGCGTGCCTGCAACAGGCTGTGCAGCTGGCGGAACTGGTCCGCGTTCAGGCTGGCATCGTCGCGGGATGACACGGTGCGCAAGCGCACCGCCTCACCCAGGCGCGCACTGGCACCGGCTTCGTCCACAGCAACCGGTGCCACTGCCGCCACGTCCATTTGGCGCGAGCCCTTGCGCACCGTGTTGATGCCCACCACCGCGGCCAACAGCACCAACAATGCCAACACAAACAGAGCGAATTTGCGGATCATGGTGTGCTCTGCTGCGTTCAGTTAAAGGTCTTGCCTTCAGCAACCAACTTCGCCAAAAGCGGCGCAGGCTGCCAGAACTTGGCATCATCCAGCGGATTCTGGGCGAAGCGGTTCATGGCTTGGACCACATTGAACAGGCCGACCTGATCGGCATAGTTCATCGGGCCACCACGGTGCGCAGGGAAACCATAGCCAAAGATGTAGACGATGTCGATGTCACTTGCCTTGTTGGCAATGCCCTCTTCCAGAATATGCGCGGCCTCATTGACCAGGCTGAACACCAGACGTTGCACAATTTCTTCATCCGAAATTTTGCGTGGTGTGATGCCAATGGCCTTGCGGTGGGCTTCAATCATGGCCACCACTTCTGCATTGGGAATGGCGTCGCGTTTGCCGGGCACATAGTCGTACCAGCCGGCGCCAGTTTTCTGGCCAAAGCGGCCCTTTTCGCACAACAAGTCAGCCGTTTTGCTGTATTTCATGTGGGGCTTTTCGCTGTAGCGGCGCTTGCGGATGGCCCAGCCAATATCGTTACCCGCCAAGTCACCCATGCGGAATGGGCCCATGGCCATGCCAAATTTTTCCATAGCCTTGTCCACCTGTGCGGGGGTGCAGCCCTCGTCCAGCAAGAAGCCACCTTGACGGCCATATTGCTCGATCATGCGGTTGCCAATGAAGCCGTCGCACACACCGGACACCACTGCCGTCTTTTTGATCTTCTTGGCGACTGCCATGACAGTGGCCATGACGTCCTTGGCGGTCTTCTCGCCACGCACCACTTCCAGCAGCTTCATCACGTTGGCGGGGCTGAAGAAGTGCAGCCCCACCACGTCTTGTGGACGATTGGTAAAGGAGGCGATTTTGTTGACATCGAGTGTGGAGGTGTTGGAGGCCAGAATGGCACCGGGCTTCATCACGCGGTCCAATTCCTTGAACACGGTCTCTTTCACGCCGATTTCTTCAAACACAGCTTCGATCACCATATCGGTGCCGGTCAGGTCGTCGTAGCTCAGTGTGGTGGTCAGCAGGCTCATGCGCTGCTCGTACTTGTCTTGCTTAAGTTTCTTCTTGGTGACCTGGGCTTCGTAGTTTTTGCGGATGGTGGCCACGCCACGGTCCAGCGCTTCTTGCTTCATTTCCAGCATCTTGACGGGAATGCCCGCGTTCAAGAAGTTCATGGCAATACCGCCACCCATGGTGCCAGCGCCAATGATGGCCACGGATTTGATGTCGCGTTGCGGGGTGTCCGATGGCACATCGGGAATCTTGGATGCAGCCCGTTCGGACAAGAACAGGTGGCGCAGGGACTTGCTCTCGGGTGTCAGCATCAAATTGATGAAGATCTCGCGTTCCACTGCCATGCCAGCATCAAATTTGTTCTTGGTGGCGGCTTCTACGGCATCCACACATTTGGCGGGCGCCGGGAAATTCTTGGACATGCCCTTGACCATGTTGCGGGCAAATTGGAAATAGGCATCGCCCTGGGGATGCTTGCAGGGCATATTGCGCACAACAGGCATGGGACGCACGTCGGCCACAGATCGGGCAAAGGCCAGGGCTTCTTCCGCCAGCGATGCGGTGGATGCCGCCATTTTGTCGAACAGCTTCTGGCCGGGCAACATCGCCAGCATTTCGCTCTTGATGGGTTCGCCGCTGACGATCATGTTCAGCGCCGGCTCCACGCCCAATACGCGTGGCAAGCGCTGTGTGCCACCAGCACCGGGAATGAGGCCCAGCTTGACTTCGGGCAGTGCAATGCTGGCGCCAGGCGCTGCAATGCGGTAGTGGCAACCCAGTGCCAGTTCAAGGCCACCGCCCATGGCAACAGTATGAATCGCCGCCACAATTGGTTTGGCGGAATTTTCCAGTACGCCAATGACGCTGATCAGATTGGGTTCTTGTAGTGCCTTCGGCGATCCGAATTCCTTGATGTCGGCACCGCCGGAGAAGGCTCCACCGGCGCCCGTCACGACAATGGCTTTGACGGCTGCATCGGCATTGGCCTTGGCCACACCATCCGTAATGCCTAGCCGAGTCGAGAGACCCAGACCGTTGACTGGCGGGTTGTTGAGAGTGATGACGGCGACGTCGCCGTGGACTTGGTATTGGGCGGTCATGCTTGCATTCCTTGGTGTGGTAGTGGTCTAACCAAAAATAGAACGATCGTTCGTTTTCAATTGTAGGGGGAATATCTACCGTCCCCCGAGGCGGCATGTCACAGTTGGGACAAAAGCAATTACACCTCCAGCCATTCCTTGCGGATGGCGCTGTTGGCACGCAGTTCGTCGGGTGTTCCTTTAAAAACGATGTGCCCATGGCCCATGACCAGGCAGCGGTCGGAAATCTTCATGGCAATGGTGAGTTTTTGCTCAATCAGCAATACCGAGATACCGCGCTTGCGCAACTCTTGCAGGTATTCGGCCACCAACTCCACGATCTTGGGCGCCAGCCCTTCCGTAGGCTCATCAATGATGATTAGGTCCGGGTCACCCATGAGGGTGCGACACAGAGTCAACATTTGCTGCTCGCCGCCAGACAACACCCCGGCTTCGGTGTGCTCCCGCTCTTTGAGGCGGGGGAACATCTTGTACATGTCATCAAATGACCAGCGCGGGTTCTTTTGTTCGCGTTTTTGGCCTAGCAGCAGATTCTGGTGCACGGTGAGCTTTGGGAAGATGTCACGACTTTCAGGCACGTAGCCAATGCCCAAATGGGCGATCTCAAAGGTCTTCTTGCCCAGCACTTCCTTGCCTTTCCAGATCATGGACCCCTTGCAGTCAACCAGACCCATCATGGACTTGGCTGTGGTGGAACGGCCTGAACCGTTGCGGCCCAGCAAGGCCACAATTTCGCCACCATTGATCTCCATATCCACGCCATGCAGCACATGGCTCTTGCCGTAAAAGGCATGTAAATTTGATAGTTTCAGCACAATCAGTGTTCTCCGGCCTGGGCATCTGCCACTGACGAGCCCAGATAGGCTTCTTGTACCTGCGCATTCGCGCGGACGGCTTCCGGCGTGTCAAACGCAATGACCTCTCCGTACACGACCACGGCAATCTTGTCGGCCAGGCCAAAAACGACGCCCATATCGTGCTCCACAGTCAAAAGCGTTTTACCCTCGGTCACAGTCCGAATCAGCGAAATGAAGCGCTCAGTTTCGCTGGAGCTCATCCCAGCAGTAGGCTCGTCCAGCAAAATTACATTGGCACCTCCGCCGATGGTGATGCCAATCTCCAGCGCGCGCTGCTCGGCATAGGTCAGGTTAATGGCCAACACGTCCCGCTTCTTTTCCAGGTTGATCATCTTCATCAACTCGATTGCGCGGGCGTTGGCGTCATCCAGCTTGGACAAGAACCTGAAAAACGTGTACTTGTAGCCCAGGCTCCACAACACGCTGCAGCGCAGGTTCTCAAACACGCTGAGCTTGGGGAAGATGTTGGTGATTTGAAAGCTGCGTGACAAACCCAAACGGTTGATCTCGTAGGGCTTCATGCCCATGATGGGCGTGCCATTGAGCAGCACTTCCCCGCTGGTGGCGCCAAAGCGGCCACTAATCAGATTAAACAGCGTGGACTTGCCGGCACCGTTGGGGCCAATCACCGCGATACGTTCACCATGGCGCACCGCCAGGTTGATACCACGGATGATCTCGGTCTTGCCAAAGCTCTTGCGCAGATCCTTGAGTTCCAGCGCATAGGTGGTCTCTGCACTCATTCTGCGTTCTCCGGATTCATTTTCTTCTCAATAAACTCCTGGATCTCTTTCCACTTGAACGCAAACCGTCGGCGGGTCAGTTCAAAAAGGCCAAAGCCCACCAGCGCCACCAGCGCAGCACCAAACCAGCTTTGGGCACTGGCTACATTGAGCGTGGTGCCCAGGAAAACCAGTTCAGACCCCTGCGAGGAGTTAAGTTGCAAGTGGTAGGTCATCTCGACCATGGCCGCAGCACCGCTCAAGGCCATAAGCAGAGTAGCCGCCATGGCCAGGTAGTTGCCCAAAAGCTGCTTAAGCTTGCCGAAGGCGGCTACGCGAACGTTCATCATGATCAGGCTGGCAATACCGCCAGGCGCATACATCACCATAAACAAAAAGATCAGGCCCAGATACAGCAGCCAGGCCTTGGTGAATTCACTGAACAGCACAAATGCCAGCACCATGAGCACCGCACCAATGATGGGGCCGAAGTAGAAGGTCGCACCTCCCAAAAACGTGAACAGCAGGTAGGCGCCTGACCGTGCCGCACCCACCACTTCGGCGGTCACGATCTCGAAGTTCAATGCACCCAGACCACCGGACACACCAGCAAAAAAGCCGGCAATGATGAATGCGGTGTACCGGATGCGCTGGGTGTTATAGCCCACGAACTCCACACGCTCGGGGTTGTCACGCACCGCGTTAAGCATGCGCCCTAACGGCGTGGCCGTAAAGGCAAACATGGCCACAACTGACAAGAAGGTGTAAACCGCAATCAGGTAATACACCTGAATGGGGGGGCCATAGGTGATACCCATAACGGCATTGCCCGTGACCCGGTTACCCGACACGCCACCTTCACCCCCGAAGAACTCTGGGATCATCAGCGACATCGCAAACACCAGTTCGCCGAGGCCCAGGGTAATCATGGCGAAGGTCGTTCCGGCCTTGCGGGTTGTCACGTAACCAAACAGCACGGCAAAGCCCATGCCAAAAAAGCCTCCGACGATGGGCACCAATGACACCGGCATGGGCAAGCTGCCACCGCTGATCGCGTTGAGCGCATGAATCGCCCCAAAGGCACCAAGGCCGGTATATACCGCATGTCCGAAACTGAGCATGCCGCCCTGCCCCAGCAACATGTTGTAGGACAGACAGGCAATGATGGCGATGCCCATTTGCGACAGCACTGTCATGCCAAGACCACTCGTAAACACAAGGGGCGCCACTGCCATCACCAAAGCGAAGAGGCCCCACACCACGATACGGCCCGTGTTGAACAGGCCCGGTTTGTTGTTGTTCGGCATATTCTTATCCCTCCCGCGTGCCCAGCAAACCCTTGGGCCGGAAGATCAGGATCAGCACCAAAAACAGATACGGCAGGATGGGCGCAATCTGCGACAAAGTCAGTTTGACAAAAGAGTTATTCAGGGCCGCGTCGCTCAGAGGAACTCCCATTTGATGTGCCATAGAGGCCACCGAATAGTCGAACGCCACCGCAAAGGTCTGAATCACACCAATCAACACTGAGGCCAGAAACGCGCCAGAGAGTGAACCCATACCACCCACCACCACCACCACAAAAATAACCGGCCCAAGCGTAGCGGCCATCGCTGGTTCGGTCAGAAAGGTACTGCCGCCAATCACGCCGGCCAGACCAGCCAGAGCACAGCCGGCGCCAAAGACCAGCATGAAAATGCGCGGCACGTTGTGGCCCAGCGACTCCACGGCTTCAGGATGGGTCAAAGCAGACTGGATGACCAAACCGACGCGGGTACGTGTGAGTAACAGCCAAACAGCCATCAGCATCACCAACGCCACCAGCATCATGAAGCCACGGGTGGCCGGAAATGGCGAGCACACCACTCGAACTGCCGCATCTGCTGAACTGCACAACTCAGCAGGTGCCGCGCCCCACAACACGCTCAGACCCTTGACCGAATTGTTTATCAACGTGAGGGCCGGGCCCTGCAGGATCTCGGGTGGACGAAATTCCAGTGCAATGCGACCCCAGATCAACTGGATCAGATCCAGAATTACATAGGACAGGCCGAAGGTAATGAGCAGTTCGGCCACATGACCATACTTGTGCACCTTGCGCAGGCTAATGCGTTCAAACAGGGCCCCCAGGGCACCCACCACGAGGGGGGCAATCACCAAAGCGGGCCAAAAACCGACCGCCTGCGCAACTGAGTAGCCCACATAAGCACCCAGCATGTAGAAAGACGCATGGGCGAAGTTCAATACGCCCATCATGCTGAAAATCAGTGTCAGCCCCGAGCTCAGCATGAACAGCAACAAGCCGTAACTCAGCCCGTTGAGCATCGAGATGATGAAAAACTCCATTATCGAGAGACCTTTCTCCTCGGTAAAAACAAAAAAGCCCGATGCGGCAAAACCGCTCGGGCTCTCGACTCAAGCGCCCAGGGCGTTACAGGGTCAGGAAGGGCGCTTCATCTGGCAGCTGGTGGGCGTGCTGGAGACATAGTTGGCGTATTCCATGACCGGTGCCAGGGTCATGCCCGTACCTTCAGGGCTGTAGGGGTACTTTTTGTCCGCCTTTTGCCAGACCGTGATGTACAGCGGCTGCTGGAGCTGATGATCGGCTTTGCGCATTTCCACTTCGCCGTTAAAGCTATTGACCTTGATGCCTTCCAGGGCAGCCGCAACTTTGACTGGATCGGTAGATTTTGCCTTGGCCATGGCTGCGCCCAGCGTCTGGAAGATACGGATGGTGGCGCCGGTGTAGAAATCGTCCTTGTACTTGTCGTGGAATTCCTTCATCCACTTGTCCATCTGGCCGCCCATGTTGTAGTGGTTATAGGCCACCTGGTACACGCGTCCAGCACCGTTGGTACCCAGCGCGGTTGGTGTGCCGGTTACGCCAGCATAGTATGTGAAGAACTTGCCGGTGTAGCCGTTTTCGTTGGCCGCCTTGATCAGCAACGACAAGTCAGAGCCCCAGTTGCCGGTGATCACAGTGTCCGCACCCGACGCCTTGATCTTGGCGATGTACGGTGCGAAGTCACGTACTTGGGCCAACGGATGCAGGTCCTCGCCAACAATCTTGATGTCAGGACGCTTGCGGGCCAGGGTTTCTTTGGCGTACTTGGCAACCTGCACACCATGGGAATAGTTTTGACCCAGGATGTAGACGTTCTTAATGTCTTTCTGGGTTTCCATGAAGCTGGACATAGCTTCCATCTTCATCGAGGTGTCTGCGTCAAAGCGGAAGTGCCAGTAGCTGCACTTGCTGTTGGTCAAATCGGGATCCACAGCAGCGTCATTCAGGTAAATGACTTCCTTGCCCGGATTGCGTTCGTTGTACTTGGTCACCGCATCGGTCAAAGCCAGTGCTACGGAAGAACCGTTGCCCTGAATGATGTAGCGTGCGCCTTGGTCGATAGCAGCCTTCAAGGCATTCAGACTTTCGGTCGGGCTCAACTTGTTGTCAATACCGGTGACTTCAAACTTGACACCGGCGGGGTTGCCTGCGCCACTGAACTTTTCAGCGAAGAACTGATAGCCCTTGAGCTGACTGACACCAACGGGTCCCAGAAGTCCAGTCAGTGGATCGATGCGAACCATTTTTACAGTCTCGCCCTTCTGGGCCATAGCCGATGTAGCACATACGATTGCGACCGTGGCAGCGACAAATTTCAACGCAAATTTCATGTCAGAGACTCCTTGAAAAAGACTGGTGCAAGCGTACAAGAATTACCGCACTGCATCGGGAGGGTTTCCCCTAAACCGTATCACCTTGGCGACTGGCACCCCGGTGACACGGAACACTCACTTACGGGTGATCACACGCCTGGAAGCTTGTAGTCACGCAAGACTTCACGCAACTTGATCTTCTGCATCTTGCCTGTGGCACCCAACGGAATGGCGTCGACAAACACCACGTCGTCGGGGATTTGCCATTTGGCGGTTTTTCCTTCATAGAAGGCAATCAGCTCCTCGCGCGTGACTTCTGCACCGGGCTTCTTGACCACCGCGATGATGGGGCGCTCATCCCACTTCGGGTGCTTCATGCCGATGCATGCAGCCATGGCCACTGCCGGATGGGCCATGGCAATGTTTTCCACGTCAATAGAGCTGATCCATTCCCCGCCGGACTTGATGACATCTTTGCTGCGATCGGTGATTTGCATATAGCCGTCAGGATCAATGGTGGCTACATCTCCCGTAGGGAACCAGCCGTCCACCAGCGGTGAGCCGGCCTCGCCTTTGTAGTATTCGGCAATGACCCAGGGGCCCTTGACCAGCAAGTCACCATAGGCCTTGCCATCCCAGGGCAGTTCCTTGCCGTCGTCACCGACGATTTTCATATCTACCCCAAAGATGCCCCGCCCCTGCTTGAGGCGAACCTTCATCTTTTCTTCCTCGCTCATCTCCAGGTGCTTGTTCTTGAGCGTACACAGGGTGCCCAGCGGGGACATTTCGGTCATACCCCAAGCGTGCAGCACTTCGACACCATACAGGTCATTGAAAGCGGTAATCATGGCTGGCGGGCAGGCCGACCCGCCGATCACCGTGCGCTTGAGCGTGGAGAACCGCAGGTTGTTGCTCTGCATGTGCGACAACATCATTTGCCACACCGTGGGCACGCCGGCGGCGTAGGTCACCTTCTCGGACTCAATCAAGTCAAAAATGGATTTTCCATCCATCGCAGGGCCAGGGAATACGAGTTTGGCGCCGGTCATGGCGGCAGTGTAGGGAATACCCCAGGCGTTGACGTGAAACATGGGCACCACGGGCAAAATGGAGTCGCGCGCACTAACGCACATCACATCGGGCATCGCCACTGCATAGGCGTGCAGCATGGTCGAACGGTGGCTGTACAGTGCCGCCTTGGGGTTGCCCGTGGTGCCACTGGTGTAGCACATGCTGGAAGCCGAATTTTCGTCAAACTGCGGCCACGCGTACTCGCTGGATTGAAGGCCAATCCATTCCTCATAGCTGCGCAGACCGGGAATGCCGGTATCAGTGGGCAATGCATCTGCATCGCACAACGCGATGAAATGCTTGATGGTGGTGCAACGGCTGTGCACGGCCTTGATGATGGGCAGGAAGGTCATGTCAAAGCACAGGACCTGGTCTTCCGCGTGGTTGGCAATCCAGACAATCTGGTCGGGGTGCAGGCGGGGATTCAATGTGTGCAGGACGCGCCCGGTGCCGCTGACACCGAAGTACAGCTCCAGATGGCGATAACCATTCCAGGCCAGCGTGGCAACACGATCGCTGAAGGCCAGATTCAACTTGTCCAGAGCATTTGCCACCTTGCGCGAGCGCTGAGCTACCTGCTTGTAGGTGTAACGGTGAATGTCGCCTTCAACACGGCGAGAAACTACTTCGGCCTCGCCATGGTGCCTGTCGGCGAATTCAATCAGCGACGAAATCAGCAGTTGCTGGTTTTGCATCAACCCGAGCATGGATACTCCTTCTGGAAATTGTAGTAAGACTTCATCATGGTAACGTGTTAACAAAAAAAATGTGCGGGCTCGCGCAGACGCGGCAGTGCCTATTTGGTGAACCTTTCGCCCGGGCTGACGATGGTCAGTCCCACAAAGCGGGAGCCCTGGCGTGAGTCCTTGGAAAAGCCGACCGCAAAGCCGCCCATATCAAGTCGCCGCATCGAGGCCAAAGCATCCACAAACTTCTTGCGATTGAGGTCTTTGCCTGCCAGGCGCAGGCCCTCCACCAGCACCTTGCCATTGATATAGCTTTCGAATCCCAGAAATGAGATATTGCTGGCAAAACCCGCCTTCTGCATGGCTGCACGGTATTCCCGCGCCAGCGGGTGGGTTACATCCCATGGGAACGGCACCACGGTACTCACCACCACACCCACACCGTCCGCACCCAAGGCACGCAGTGTCGCCTGGTTGCCCATCACCGACAGCGTGTAAAACTGCATACCCTTTCGTACCTTGTTGTAAGCCTTGATAAAACTCACGGTGGGCGCGCCAGCGGTAACCATGACAATCACCTCAGGCCGGGTGTCATAGAGGGCAGCCACTGCCTTGTTGGTGTCAGACGCGTTCTGTTCAATGGGCGCATTGGCATAAACCTTCATGCCGCGTTTTTCCAGTGCCCGTTGCACACCCGCCAGGCCGTCCTTGCCAAAACCGTTGTTGCTCCACAGCACGGCTATGCGCTGCGTGCCGATGGTGGTCAGGTGCTGCACAATTTTTTCGGCTTCATCCCCATAGCTGGCGCGCACATTGAAAACATGGTGGATAGGCGGCACACGTATCAAATCCGCCCCGGTGAATGGCGCCACCAGTGGCAGTGGCGGACTGGTCTTTTCCAGCAGCGGCAATACGGACGCCACATTGGAGGTACCCGTCATGTTTATCAACGCAAAGACAGGCTCCTTGTCGATCATGTGGTTTACCACCTTGACCGTGTTCTCGACAACATAGCCATCGTCCATGGTCAGCGTACGCAGCTTGCGCCCGTGAATGCCGCCCTTCTCGTTGACGCCGTCGAACAATGCCTTTGTCGCATTGACAATGTCCGGCGCCAGTTCGGCCAGCGGTCCCGTCAGCGGAGCGGGTTGTCCGATCAGGATTTCCGTATCGGTCACGCCGGCCTCGGTGGCCTTCGCACTCCCAAGGCCCAGGCACAACGCCAGACCCAAACATGGCAAAAGCCAAGGTGATTGCAATCCCATGGTGTCTCCAATATCAATTTATTTGCGCCGCTCGGTATCCACAGCGGGCGAAGTCTGACCGCTGCTGCGCGGGCACGCAAATGGTGTCGTTTACACGACACCGCCCACGCTGCCCTGTGAAATGCATCCACTGAGAGACGGGGACTCGCACCGTGGTCCAATAGGCCATGTTCCCTGCTTCCGGCACACCCACCCACCGCTTTTTGCTGAACCAGGTCTGGTTTGCCGGACTGCCCAGCCAGGAGCGCGAAACCATCGCATCCCAGGTTTTCACCCTCTCGTCCCCACGCGGCAAAGTCATCCTGCCTGCCAACGAGCGCACCCAGGGTTGGTATGGTGTGGTGCAGGGCTTAGTCAAAATCTCCCGGCGCAGCGCCAGCGGACAGCGATCCGACTTTTTGGGCGTAGCCGCCGGTGACTGGTTTGGTGAAGGTGCGGTGCTGAAAAACGAGCTGCGCCGCTACGACGTAGTAGCCCTGCGCGATACCGAACTGTTGTGCCTGCCCAGTGCTGCCTTCCACACGTTGTTCTCCACCAGCCTGGCTTTCAACCAGCACCTGGTGGGCTGCATGAACCTGCGCCTGTCACAGGCTATGGCCATGATCGAGGCCGGTCGCACCCGCAACCCGGAGCAGCGCATGGCCTTGTCGCTGAGCCGGCTGTTCTGGAGTCGCACGCGGCAACTGGATTTGACCCAGGATGAACTGGCCAGTCTGGCCGGCATGTCCCGCCAAACGGCCAACCGCGCACTCAACGCCCTGCAGGAACGCGGCCTGATCAGCCTGGCACTCAACCGCATCAAGGTGCTGGACGACGCTGCCTTGACCAAGTTGCTGGATTGAACGGCCCAGCAGGCCCTTTTAACCCTGATAGGCGTGGGTTTGCCGGTGCTACCGGACAATACCGGCATGAATGCACCCTCTTGCGCAGCGCCCGCTTTGCCGCCAGATCTGCCGCCCGGGTGGCACTGGAACAACCGCTTTGCCGCGCTCGGCCCCGCCTTTTCCACCCCCATGAATCTGCAGCCGCTGGAACAGCCGTATCTTGTGGGGTACAGCCCATCAGCCGCCAGCCTGTTGGGGCTGACTTCCGAGGCGCTTCACTCACCACAATGGTTGGACGTTTTGGCCGGCAACACTGTGCCAAACGGTGCCCAACCCCTGTCCAGCGTGTACAGCGGCCACCAGTTTGGTGTGTGGGCCGGGCAACTGGGAGATGGCCGCGCCGTGCTGCTGGGCGAACTGGAGCCTCCGACCGGGCACGGTGGCGAGTCACAAGAAATTCAGCTCAAGGGCTCGGGCCTGACGCCCTACTCCCGAATGGGCGATGGGCGGGCGGTGCTGCGCTCCAGCATCCGCGAGTTTTTGTGCAGCGAGGCCATGCACGCCCTGGGCCTACCCACCACGCGTGCCTTGAGCGTGGTCGGATCAGACCATCCGGTGTACCGCGAACGGCCAGAAACCGCTGCTGTGGTAACGCGTCTGGCACCCAGCTTCGTCCGCTTTGGCCATTTCGAGCATTTCTGCCACCACAACCTCCATGGCGATCTGCGCCAGCTGGCCGACTTTGTGATCGACCGCTTTTACCCACAGTGCCGCACCGACAGTGCGCTCAAAGGCAACGCCTACGCCAACTTCCTGCAAGCCGTCACCCAGCGCACCGCTCACTTGTTGGCGCAGTGGCAAGCCGTAGGCTTTTGCCATGGCGTGATGAACACCGACAACATGAGCATCCTCGGCCTGACCATTGACTATGGGCCATTCCAGTTTCTGGACGGATTTGATCCCGGCCATATCTGCAACCATTCCGACAACCAAGGCCGCTATGCCTTCGAGCGCCAGCCCCAGGTTGCCTACTGGAACCTGTATTGCCTGGGCCAGGCCCTGTTGCCGCTGATTGAAGAGCAAGACCTGGCAATCGCCGCACTGGAAACCTACAAGACCGTCTACCCGCAGGCCTTTGACGCAGCCATGGCCGCCAAGCTGGGATTCCCCACCGTGCAAAACGGCCAGACCGACTTGTTGGCAGACTTGCTGCGCCTGATGGCGGTGGAGCACGTGGACTACAGCATCTTTTGGCGCCGCCTGAGCCATTGGACAGGCCGCGCCATAGACACGCCCAATGCAGCAGAGGATGCTCTGGTACGAGACCTGTTTCTGGACCAAGACGGCATCAACCAATGGTTGCTACATTTTTCGGAGCTGCATACGTATATTCCACGAGGGCTATCGGCCAATTTGATGTTAAAGACTAATCCAAAATATGTGCTGCGCAACCACCTGGGCGAGCTGGCCATCCAGGCTGCGCAGGCCAAAGACTTCACGGTGCTTGCAAAATTACAAATGGTTCTGGCTCATCCCTTTGACGAACAGCCCGAGCACAGCACCTATGCCGATTTCCCGCCCGACTGGGCTGGCAGCATTGCCATCAGTTGCAGTTCCTGAAGCCCCTACCCCGCCACCAAGGAGAATCACCACCATGTCCCACGCCATTGAAAAGACCGAACCCGAGTGGAAGGCACTGCTGCAAGCAAAGGGTGCTGAGCCCCATGCCTTTGAGGTCACGCGCCACGCCGCGACCGAGCGGCCCTTTACCGGCAAGTACGCCGACCATTACAAGGACGGTGTTTACTACTGTATCTGCTGCGACAAGCCACTGTTTACCTCCAGCACCAAGTTTGACGCCGGTTGCGGCTGGCCCAGTTTCGACCAGGCCATTACCGAGGGCGCCGTCGCTACGCGCAAAGACGACACGCGTGGCATGGTCCGCACCGAGGCACTGTGCGGTCACTGCGGCGCCCACCTGGGCCACCTGTTCAACGATGGCCCCACCGATACCGGGCTGCGGTATTGCATGAACTCCGCCTCGTTACACTTCACCCCTGCATGAAAATACTGATCGATTTTTTTCCCATCCTGCTATTCTTTGGCGCCTACAAGATGTACGACATCTATGTAGGCACTGGCGTTTTGATGGCGGCCACCGTTTTGCAGATGGCACTGATCTACGGCATAGACCGCAAGCTCCAGGCCATGCACAAGCTCACTCTGGTATTGATTCTGCTGTTTGGCACGCTCACGTTGGTGCTGCACGACGACCGCTTCATCAAGTGGAAACCCACCGTGTTGTACACGGCCATGGCCATCGCACTGGCCGTAGCGGTGTGGGTGCTGCACAAGAACTTCCTCAAATTGCTGCTGGGTAGCCAGTTGTCGCTACCAGACGCGGTGTGGCACCGCCTCAACGTAGTGTGGGTGCTTTATAGCGCCTTTATGGCCGCCATCAATGCCTACGTAGTGCTGTACTACAGCACTGAAGCCTGGGTGAGTTTCAAGCTCTGGGGCTACGCTTTTCCCCTGGCATTTATCATAGGCCAGGGCATTTATATCGCCCCCCACCTGAGCGGCGATGACGAACCCCACAAGGAGACCACACCATGAGCACTGGCCCAACCGCCGCCCAACTGGAACAGCGCCTGCGTGAACGCCTGGCACCCAGCAAATTAGAGGTTCTGGACGAGAGTTTCCAGCACGACGGCCATGCCGGCGCCAACGGAACCGGCTTTGGAACCCACTTCCGGGTTCGTATCTCTTCACACTTATTTACAGGCCTGCGTCCGGTGGCCTGCCACCGTCTTGTGTATGATGCGCTGCAAGATTTCATTGATCAGGGCCTGCATGCCCTGGCCATTGAGACTGAAATATCGCCAAATACAACCCCGGCCTGACCGCCTCCCATTGGCTCCATTTGATTTGTATCCTGAAGGAAAACGCATGAAGAAGCAGATTTTGACCGCAATTGCCACTGCCACGCTACTGGCAGGTGGTTCCGCGGCTTGGGCCCAAAACGTGGCCATTGTTAATGGCAAACCCATCCCCAAGGCCCGCGTAGAAGCGCTGGCTGAGCAGGTCAAGCGCTCGGGTCGTCCCGTGTCGCCCGAGATGGAAGGTCAGATCAAGGATGAAGTGATCGCCCGTGAAATTTTCATGCAAGAAGCCCAGGTTCGCGGCCTGGACGCCACGGAAGACTTCAAAAACCAGATGGAACTCGCCCGACAGGCCATCCTGATCCGCGAGCTGTTCGCTGACTACCAAAAGAAAAATCCCGTAACGGACGAAGAAATCAAGGCTGAGTACGACAAGTTCGCGGCGGCCAACTCTGGCAAGGAATTCAAGGCCCACCACATATTGGTGGAAACGGAAGACCAGGCTAAGTCCCTCATCGCCAAGATCAAAAAAGGCGCCAAATTTGAAGACATCGCCAAGAAGGAATCCAAGGATCCCGGCTCCGGTGCCAAGGGTGGCGATCTGGATTGGGCTAATCCCGGCAACTACGTGAAGGAATTTTCCGAAGCGCTGTCGGGTCTGACCAAAGGCAAGATGACCGAAACTCCGGTCAAGACCCAATTTGGCTACCACATCATCCGTCTGGACGACATCCGCGACGCCCAGTTGCCCAAGTTTGAGGACGTGAAGCCCCAAATCGCACAGCAACTTCAACAGCAGAAGATCGCCAAGTTCCAGGAAGAACTGCGCGCCAAGGCCAAGGTCGAGTAACCTGTTCGCATTGGTTCAAGCCAACCCATCAAACGCGGCTACGGCCGCGTTTTTTGATTCCACCATCCCCCTTTGAAACGCCCTTGCCATGAAGCTGCTTCGCTATGGACCCGCCGGACAGGAAAAGCCCGGAGTACTGGACGCACAAGGGCGCGTGCGCGACCTTTCTGCCGTCATTGGCGATCTGGCTGGCACCGCTCTATTACCTGCGTCTCTGGCGAATTTACAAGCCCTTGACTTGAACACCCTGCCCTTGGTCAACGGCCTGCCGCAAAAAGACCTGCGTCTGGGCCCTTGCGTCGGGCAGGTTGGCAAGCTGATCTGCATCGGACTGAATTACTCTGACCATGCACAGGAAGCTGGCATGCAGGTGCCGCCCGAGCCGGTAGTGTTCAACAAGTGGACCAGCGCCATCATTGGGCCAGACGACGCCGTTGAAATCCCCCGTGGCTCTATCAAAACCGACTGGGAAGTGGAACTGGGCGTGGTCATCGGCCAGGGCGGACGCTACATTGCGGAAGCCGATGCCATGGCGCACGTGGCAGGCTACTGTGTAGTCAACGATGTTTCGGAGCGCGAGTTTCAGCTGGAACGCAGTGGCACCTGGGACAAGGGCAAGGGCTGCGACACCTTTGGCCCGCTGGGACCTTGGCTGGTGACCGTCGACGAAGTACCCAACCCCCATGCCCTGCGTCTATGGCTGGACGTGGACAACAAGCGCTACCAGGACGGCAGCACCGCCACCATGGTCTACCAGGTACCGTTCCTGATCAGCTACCTCAGCCGCTTCATGAGTCTGCAAAGCGGCGACGTGATCTCAACTGGCACGCCACCCGGCGTGGGTATGGGCCAAAAACCTCCGGTGTTCTTGCGGGCTGGCCAAACCATGCACCTCGGCATTGACGGCCTGGGCACTCAAACCCAGCGCGTTACTCCGGCTTGAAATCACGGCCAACCGGCTTTACCCCACACCAAAAGACGCCTTATGTGGGCTGCGGCATGCTATGCCACCAGATTCTTGCCTCGGCACACAAACCGTCAACGAAGCTTGCCTGAAGGACACCATCCAAGACCATTCGCGGCAGCGGCTCTCCGGGCTTGCGCGCGATAAGGCTTGTTCCCGTGGAGCGCGCCCAAATCTGAAAGAGTTCTTCCGATGCGACTTGGTATGTGACATGCCAGCGGGCAATGCCTGAGTCGGGTTCTGCGGCAAGAACCTCGAACGTCACCAAAATGTCCTCTTGAAGTTGAACCCGCTTCCAGTATTCGGCGAGTTCCTTCGTGCCGTTCTGAACTTGAAATGGCGTGTTGTGATAGGTGCCGTCCGCGTGAAACAGGGCAGCAAACATCGACGGATCGCGCTGCTCCCAGGCCGATTTGTAGCCTTGCATGAACTCATGGATATTCACGGTGAACCTCGCATAGGGTGGTGTGTGCAACGCTGGAATTGAGCGGCGGCGTAACCGTCCGCCTCGAATGAAATGTTGGACCTGCGCACTCGCCCGGTGCGTCATGACTTTTGGCAATGTGGACATGGTTTGAAGACGCCACTTTGGAACTCGCGTCTTGCGACCGCCATAGCCTCGCTGATAGATGAGACAGAAAACCAGCCACCGTCACGACCCAATGAACCAAGCGGCTTGAACTGTGTGCCATGTGGTTTCGGGACGTAAGGGCAAGCCTCATCGTGAAGTACTGAAGTGCGATGAGGCTTGTCGATGTTTAGCAGCATGCGTGACAATTTCCTTGAGCAGGTCTAACAATCAGCGTTTATCCGCCGCGCCACAAAGCTGGCACAAAGCGAGGACGTCATTCGCGGCAGATAAACCATGTTGGACTGAACCGCCTGCGAGACGGTGGCGTGTGTTCTGGGCAATAGGGGGTTTGAACCAATCCCCGCTTGTGTCAATAGATTATGACCCAGCCCAGTGTCGTTGCGCCGTGCGCGGATTGCCTACATTGCGGGGCTGGGCACTGCTCTTTCGCTGGATCGCTCGGGTATTGTTCTGCACGCAGTTGCCAGCCAGCGTGCGGCGCAACACTGCCTCAGACACCACTGGACGTGGTGCGAATTTCTTGATCCCTTGGCATCCCCTGGTGCACCTCACGGTGGCCCCCTGGGTTGCCCCGCCACACTGCTACCCGGTGTCGGCAACTGTGTGTACCCTGGCAGCGTTGCCACCACCTTGAGTGTGCCCGCCTTGCAGCACGGACACTGCATAGTCTCAATCCTGGCCACCCTCGCCATGAACGCCTGTGCCGACTCTTGGGCCAGCGGGTTGGTGCTGGGCATCTGTAGTGCCAGCCTTGCGAGCTTGAGCTTGTCCGTCTTGCATGCACTGGCCAGAACTCCGTAGTGGCGAATCCGCTTGATACCGGTGGGCAAGACGTGCAACAAGTAGCGCCGTATGAATTCACAGCCGGGTAAATGTTCTGTGCGCTTACCCCCTTGGTCATCCGCTCTGACGGTAAAAACCACTTCACTGTGCGTGAGCGCCTTGATGCGCTCGTTGCCAATGGCCGTGCGGTGTGTGTAGCGGCTGAGGTACTCCAGCGTTTGTGCTGGACCACCCAACGGCGTCTTGGCATACACCACCCAGTCGTGGCGGTATAGATCTCTTTGGCGTTGTGCCCAGGCCATGGCACCGCCCTGCGGATCATTGGCGATGTCTGTACTTTGATGGGCCCGGCCCAAGGCTGCCAGAAACTTGCCCCGAAACACCTTGGACAGGGCCTGCACCGGGAACAGAAAGTCGGGCTTTCGGATCGGCGTGTGCCAGCGGCCTTGACCCTGATCATCTTGCACCAGCACACCGCAGGCCATCACCGCATGCACATGGATGTGCAACCGCAAGTCCTGGGTCCAGGTGTGCAGTACCAGGCTGAAGGCCGGGGTGCCACCACCAACCCCCATCCAACGCGCATTGGCCGCGAACTCAGACAGTGTTTGGGCGGTGCTGGCAAACAGGGTGTCGATGACCCAGCGCGGGTGGTACTGGTACAGGGCATTGAGGCTGTGCGGCAGCGTGAACACCAAGTGGGCATAGGGCACATTCAACACATCCGCTAGACGCCCCTGCAGCCAGGCGTCCTTGGCACGCGATCCGCACTGCGGGCAGTGTCGATTGCGGCAGGAGTGGTATTGCCAGTGGCTGTGGCCACAAGTCTCACAGGCCAGCTGCTGGCCCCCAGTGCCGCCGTCCTGCACGCGACGATGCCGCGCCAGGCCTTGGCCTGGGGTGTGGACAGGGTGTGCTTTACCAGATGTGCCGCACCATGCTGGCGCAGCACATCGGCCAGGGTGGCCACGCGCTCAGCCTTGCCGTGATCGTTTCAGGTCTTGGGCAGGCCCGCCAGCAGGTCCAATGGGTCCACGTCTTTGGGTGGTTTGAACTGCGGGCTGATGAGGTGCAGATAACGGCTGGTGGTGCTGATGTGGCCGTGGCCCAAGAGGCGGCTGATGGTGTACAGGTCCACGCCACCTTCGAGCAAGTGGGTGGCAAAGCAGTGGCGCAGGGTATGGGTGCCACCATGCTTGACGATGCCGGCGCAGTGTCGGGCCGCTTGGTAGGCGCGTTGCACGGCTTCGATGTTGACGCACGTCGTGCCATTGGCGTTGGCAAACAGCCAGCGACCTGGGTTGCGCTGCGGAGCATAGGTTTGGCTGTATTGGCGCAGCAACGCCAACAGGCTTGGACTGAGGATGCTGTAGCGGTCGGCACCGCCTTTGCCGGCCGTAACCCGCACGCACATGCGATCTGGCGCGCTGTCGATGTCATCCACGCGCAGTGCGCAGGCTTCGGAGATACGCAGACCGGCCGCATAGATGGTTTGCAACACGGTTCGGTAAACCGGATGCGAGCAGCAGGCAAACAGGTGCGTGACCTCTTGGCGCGCGAGCAACTCGGGCTGCTTCTGTGGCACACGGGCCATGGGCGGGCGCAGGTGGACGATGTCGCTGGCGCGCCCCAGCACGGTCTCAAACAGGAAGCGGCTGGCGCTGGCAGCGTGGTTGACGCTGCTGTAGGAGAGCTTGCGGTCCTTGACCAGGTGCAGCAGGTAGGCCTCGATCTCAGGCGGGCTCAACAAGTCGGGACTGCGGTGGTAGTGGCGTGCCATTCGGGCGACGGCATCGGTGTAGCACTCCTTGGTCCGTTCAGCCAGGCCGCGCACGGTCATGGCGTCGAGCATGCGTTGACGTAAGGGTGTCATGCGGTTTCTCCTCAAAGCCGGGGAACATTCCCCAACTCCAAGGCTTTACCTCAAGGCCCGTCTATGCAAGTAGCCCCGAAACACAAATGCAGTGGCGGCGCACCGTGCACTAGCCACCGCGTAGCGGTTTAGTTCAACTTAATTTAGCCGAGCGCCTATCTTGGCATTTCCAAGCTAGACGACGAAATAACCTGGCGGTCAGGTTTGGACGGTGCCAGGGGCAACCGGTTAAGCCGCGTGAGCGCTCAATTCTTGTCAACGTTGCGTTGGACTTTTGCATGGCGTCCATTCTACAAACCTGTCGAATATCCTGGCTAACCAAAGCCAATGGGCCGCTGGCTGCTTCTGGCAGTCGTAGCCGCTAGTCTCGCGTCAACACCATTCGCAGGCTTATCCGTCGGCATTCCGCTAAACAACGTCGTCGGATACTTGGGGTCAATTTCGGAATGCGTGTGGAAGGCATACTTTCAGCACTCGATTGAAAGGTCCAGAACTGGCCAGTTTGGTGAAATCGTCCCCTCATTGCTGGAGGCCGCTTAAGCTTGGCCTAAGTGTTCGGTCCGATATTCAAATCGTGTCCAATCCTCCGTACTTTTCATGACGCTCACTTCGTTGACTCCCTCTCGGCTGGTGCGAGCACCCTTCGTCGCTGGAACATACGGTGGTGCAGGAGCGATTTTCGTATCAAGAAGGCTATTTAGAAATGTCGCCAACGCACCGAGCTGGAGTCTTGCTGTCGCCAGATGCCAGTCACCCCACTGAACACTAATTGCTTGTCTCTACAATGAACACTACCACTCCTGACTATCCACCGGTAATCGCCACCAGCGGTGCGCTGGCATCCTTCAAGTCATTGCGTAACTACCTCAACACGCAGATTCTGGGCCAGCCCAAGCTGGTCGAGAGTCTGCTGATTGCGTTGTTGGGCGATGGCCATTTATTGGTCGAGGGGCCGCCGGGCCTGGCCAAGACACGGGCCATCAAAGCCCTAGCCAATGGACTGGAATGCGAATTCCAGCGCGTGCAGTTCACACCCGACATGTTGCCGTCTGACCTGACGGGTTCCGACATCTACCGGCCCGAGCAGGGCAGCTTCCAGTTCCAACGCGGCCCGCTGTTTCACAACCTGATACTGGCCGACGAAATCAACCGCGCGCCAGCCAAGGTGCAATCTGCGCTCCTGGAGGCGATGGGCGAACACCAGATCAGCGTGGGCATGGCAACTTACCCACTACCGCGCCTGTTCCTGGTCATGGCTACACAAAATCCGCTGGAACACGAAGGCACTTATCCGCTACCCGAAGCGCAATTGGACCGCTTCATGCTGCACACACTGGTGGACTATCCGGACCGTGCAACCACTCGCCTGATCATGGACCTGACGCGGCGCGAGGCGCAAGACGGGCGCGAACTGCTGGTCCCGGCCCACCATGTGACGCAAGACGCTGTGTTTGCCGCGCGGCGTGAAGTATTGGGCATCACATTGGCCGACTCGGTGGCTGACTACATTGCGGCACTCGTGGACGCCACACGACGCCCAGCGCCTTACAGCGAACAGTTGGCCCAGTGGTTACGTTGGGGTGCCAGCCCGCGTGCCGCCATTGCCATAGAGCGTGGCGCCCGTGCTTTAGCGTGGTTAGCGGGGCGAGATTATGTCAGCCCTGAAGATGTGCAGGCCATCGCTCCTGATGCATTGCGACACCGCCTGCTACTGGACTACACAGCCCAAGCACGCGGCACAACTGCACAAAACTGCATCGACGAACTGTTGAGGCTGGTTCCCGCGCCATGAAACTCCCCGACTTGAGCGACCTGGTCTTGCTGCGCGTTGCGGCGCGCGGCCTGAGCCTGAATGCCCACCACTCGGCGATGGCTCAGCTCTACGGCGGCCACCGCAGTGCCCAACGCGGGCGTGGTCTCGAATTTGAGGAGGTGCGCCCCTATGTCCCCGGTGACGATGCGCGCACCATCGATTGGCGCGTAACAGCCCGCCGGGGCAAGCCCCATACCAAGCTATTTCGCGAAGAACGCGAACGCCCGGTGTGGATCGTGGCCGACCTACATTCGGGCTTGTTCTTTGGCAGCAAACGCCAGTTCAAATCGGCCGTACTGTTGCAGGCTGCCGCCCTTTTGGCCTGGGTTGCCGCTCTGGGCGGTGACCGCGTGGGTGCCATCATTGTGGATGGCAGCGCCGCACCACACATCTTGCCCCCGCGTGGTCGCGAGGCTGGTGTGCTACCCATCTTGCAAGCCCTAATAGAGGGGCAACCCCGTGCGCCCGACGCACCCGTGCAAACCGGCTTACAAACGGCGCTGACCACGCTGCGCCCTTTGTTGCAACCTGGCAGTCTGGTGCTACTGCTAAGCGACTTCGCCCAAGTCGACCCGCCGCTTCAAGACATGCTGGCCGGCATTGCACGGCAAAACGATTGCCGCCTGCTATGGCTGACCGACCCGCTGGAGCGTAACGGCCTGCCTGCCGGTGAACACCGCGTGGGTTTGCCGCAGCGCCTGTGGTGGGTGAACGGCGAGGCAAGCCGCGATGCCTGGCAGGCTGCCTGGACCGAGCGCCAGGCGCGCCTGACAGCTATGGCCGAAGCCCTGAACCTGCCACTGGTTCGCCTGGACACAGCCGATGCGCTGTCCGATAACCTCGTTGCATTGATAAAGGAGCCACGGTGGGCACTTTAGACCCTGTTGCACAACCCGATTGGCTCGCGCAGTTGGCACCGGCCCATGCGCCGCCTCCGGTGGGTTGGTGGCCGCTCGCGCCCGGTTGGTGGGGCCTGATTCTGCTGTTGGTAGCGGCCATAGTGTGCTTTTGGCTTAGGTACCGCAGCCCAGCCCAGCGCTTGCGCCGTAGCGGCTTGCGTGAATTGGCCCGAGTGGAAAGCACTACCGCTGGTGATGCCGCCTTGGCCCACGCGTTGGAACATCTGGTGCGCCGCTATGCCGTAGTGCGTTATGGGCGCGAAGCCGTGGCCGGCCTGAGTGGCAACGACTGGCTTGAATTTGCCATTGCCCATGGCGCCACGCAATGGCAAGGTGCCACCGGAGAAGCCCTGCTGCAAGCCGCCTACGGCGGCACTCCCCAACAGGCAAACCGTCCACGCTGGGTGGCCGGTGCGCGGGCATTTTTAAAGGCCCGCAAATGATTCAGTTTGCCTGGCCCTGGATGCTTTTGTTTTTGCCGCTACCGTGGTTGGTAGCACGCATGCTGCCCGCCGCCACGCCGCAGGCGGGTGCGGTGTTTCTGCCATTTGCGGCAGCCGTGTCGGTTAACGCCACGCTGGCGTTGCGCGCGCCTGCCCGTTGGAGAATCGCATTGTTCGCCGTGGTCTGGTTGCTGTTGGTGGCAGCGGCCACTCGGCCGCAGTGGCTGGACGACCCGGTGCCTGTGGCTACCACGGCGCGCCAACTGATGATGGCCGTGGACACATCAGGCTCCATGCAGACCCAAGACATGGCCGGCGGTGCCACGCGCCTGCAGGTGGTGCAGGCGGTTGGTAGCGAGTTTTTGCGCCACCGCGTGGGCGACCAGGTTGGTCTGATTTTGTTTGGTACCCGCCCGTATTTGCAGGCGCCATTAACCACGGACCTGAACACTGTAGGTCAGTTCTTGCGTGAGGGCATGATTGGTGTGGCCGGGCCAGAGACCGCCATTGGCGACACCATTGGCCTGGCCATCAAACGGCTCAAGGCGCACCGTGAACAAACCGCCGGCCAAGGCGAGATGGTGCTGATTTTGCTGACTGACGGGGGCAACACCGCTGGCTTGATGGACCCTATCGAGGCCGCCAAATTTGCAGCGCAAGAGGGCCTGCGCATCTACACCATCGGCGTCGGTGCAACCGTACAGGACGGCATGGCAGGCCCCGTCGGCAATACTGACCTGGATGAGAATGCGCTCAAATCCATCGCCCAGATCACCCACGGCGCCTACTTCCGAGCCACCAACGTCGAAAGCCTGAACCAGGTTTATGCAGAAATTGACAAACTGGAGCCCGCCCAAGCAACTGCCCAGTGGTACCGCCCCACCACCGAATGGTTTGCATGGCCTTTGGCGCTGGCACTCTTCTTGAGCGTCTTGGTCGTTTGCCTGCGGAGACAATCATGATGGCAACGGTCCCAACCTTTTTGCAATCGTTCTTGCAGGCGTTTCATTTCTTGCGACCCTGGTGGCTGCTGGCGTTGCCGGTGTTGTGGGCACTGGTTGTGTGGTTGGCACGCCAACGCAATCTGCACAGCAATGCCGCCCAATTTATCGATGCTGATTTGTTGCCCGCGTTGCGCCTGGACACCACGCACGCCGCAGGTAGCGGCACACGCGGCCTGAGTCCCTGGCCGTGGCTGGCTCTGGCATGGACGTTGGCCGTGCTGGCCTTGGCGGGGCCAAGCTGGCAGCAAGACAAAACCGCGGCCTACCGCGCACCCGCAGCATGGGTGGTGGTGCTGGACCTGTCGCCCTCCATGGCCTCCACTGACGTCGCACCGAGTCGGGTCGCTCGGGCACGCTTTTTGGTCGATGACATTCTGAGCACGGCGCGTGATGCGCGGGTGGGCATGGTCGCATTCAGCGACGAGCCCTATACCGTGGCACCCCTGACCCAGGATGTAGCCACAGTACGCAGCCTGATGCCAGTGCTGGCACCCGACCTCATGCCCAGCGCCGGCGACCACCTGGCACCTGCCCTGGAGCAAGCCCAGAAGTTGCTCAATGCATCGGGCTCTCGCGACAAGCGCATCGTAGTACTCAGCGACGGCTTTGACGACCCGGCAGCAGCATTGCGCATCGCCGCTGCACTCAAACAACAAGGGATTGCGCTTAGCGCGGTGGGTGTGGGCACAGCAGGGGGCGCGCCCATGCGCAATGCCGATGGCAGTTTTACAAAAGATGACAAGGGCCAGCCACAAATGACAAGGCTCAATGCCGAATTGCTGCAGCAATTGGCCAGCGCAGGTGGCGGGCGCTTCGTGGACAGCGCCCAACCTACGGCATTGCTGGCTAATCTGCAATCCACCTCAGCACGGCCTGGCGAAGCCGTGGCCGAACAAGACCAGAGCGTGGCGCATTGGCAAGATGCTGGCATCTACATTCTTCCCCTTGTGTTGCTGCTAGCCGCACTGTTGGCGCGCCGGAGGTGGCTATGAAACCCATGACTATGGCGGCACGCTTGGCGACAGCCGCATTGCTGATGGCCAGCACGGTGTTGGCGCTTGCTGCAACCAATGCCCCCACCGCCAGCCTGTGGTCCCGGATGTGGCGCACGCCCGACCAACGCGGACAAGCCCTGCTGCGACAGGGTGATGCCGCAGGCGCAGCCCAAGAATTTGTCGACCCCCAGCGCAAGGGCCATGCATCGCTTCAGGCGCAGGACTACGCCGGCGCGTCCAAAACACTGTCTGGCGTTGACACTGCTGAGGCCCACTACAACCGAGGCAATGCACTGGCGCACACCGGGGACTTGCAGGGTGCCATTGACGCGTATGACGCCGCGCTCAAACTCAACCCGCAGCACACCGACGCGCGCCATAACCGCGATGTTGTAGCCGCCGCTCTGAAGAAAAACAAAGACGAGAAGCAGGAAAGTAGTAAGCAAGATCAAAAAGAAAACCAAGAAAAGCAAAGCAAAGAAGACAGCAAGGCGGGCGATAAGCAGGATGCGAAGCAGGATTCGAAACAGGATGCCAAGCAGGATGGGAAAAAAGATAGGCAACCAGAAGCCAAACCAGACGGTAAAGATGGCAAGCCAGACGCTAAGCCTGAGGATGGAAAGGGTGGCCAGTCCGCCGACAAACCCGATCAAAAACCAGGCGACAAGTCCGAGCCCAAACCCAACGATAAGCCCGGCAAACAGCCTTCGGACAAGCCGGGCCAGATGCCTCCAGCCAAACCGGGACAACAAGCCGGTGGACCATCGGTACCCGCCGCACCGGCTTCCAGCCCCAAAGACGATGCCGCCCAGGCGCGGCGTGACGCTGAAGCCAGTTTGGGTAAAGGCGCGCAGCCACCCGCACTGCCGCAAAACGGGGCCTCCGCCCCAGCTCCAGGACAGCCGGGCGCCACCGATGCCGTGAAGATGCCCCCGACCGAAAAACAGATTGCGCAAGAGCAATGGCTGCGCGCCATACCGGACGATCCGGGCGGGCTGTTGCGCCGCAAATTTTTGATTGAACACATGCTCAGGCAGCAAGGGCAAAAACCATGACAAGCACTCTGCGCCGTACGCTGGCGGCCCTGATTACCAGCGGTATTTGTTTCTCCACCTGGGCGGCGGTCACCGCATCGCTGGACAAGACCCAGGTCGCGCTCGGTGAGCGCGTGCGTCTTGTCGTCATCAACACCGGTAATGGCGACAAGCAACCCGACACTACAGCATTGCGGCAAGACTTCGATATCCTGGGCACTCAGCGCGGCTCCAGTGTGCAGATCACCAACGGGCACATGTCATCGCAAACGCAGTTCACCGTGTTGTTGGCACCCAAGCACGGTGGCACCATCCGCATTGCGCCCATCCAGTGGGGTGGCGAGCAATCCGATGCGCTGGAGCTCACCGTCAGTTCCGGTGCAGCTCAAGCCAAATCTGGCACTAACACCAACACCGCAGAATCGCAGATCACGATGAGCGGCACGTTAGATCAAAAGCAGCCCTATGTGCAATCCGCCGTGGTGTTGAGCCTGCGCTTGAACGTGGGCGTGCAAATGGCTCAGGCCAGCCTGGATATGCAGGGCAACAGCGATGTGCTGGTCCGGCAGATAGGAAAGGACCAGCAACATACCGAATCCCGCAACGGTCGGGACTACCAAGTCATAGAGCGCAAGTACCTGCTGATACCGCAGCGCAGCGGCGCCATCACCCTCAAGGGCCCGGTGCTGCAAGCCCAGGTGCAGGACGAGACCGCATCGGGTGGCGACGCAGACATCGACTCCTTTTTTGGCAACGTATTTGGTCAAACCATGGGCCGCTTTGCCCGCCCCATGCGCACCGTGCACCTGCAGGCCGACCCCATTGAAATGAACGTGCAAGCCAGGCCAGCCAACGCTGACGCCAGCAACTGGTTACCCGCACAAAAGCTGACGCTGGAAGAAACCTGGCGGCCCGAACAGACCGCACTGCATGTCGGCGAGCCACTAACCCGCCATTTGCATTTGAGCGCAATGGGTGTTACCGCGGGGCAGTTGCCCGATATCGCCAGCATGATGGCGGTGCCCGACGGCATCAAAAAATACCCTGACCAAGCCAAAACCGATGAAGGGTTGCACGGGGAAACATTGCGCGCCACCCGAGACCAGGACATTGCGCTGATAGCCAGCGCTCCCGGGCACTATGTATTGCCCGCGTTTCACCTGGTCTGGTGGGACACGGTGAACCGCACACAACACAGCATCGACCTGCCTGAGCGCAGCCTGGAAATCTTGCCTGCTACCAATCCGAGCACTGGGACCGGTAGCAACCTTGCCGGGGCAGTGCCCAACGCCACAGCAGCCACGGACACCTCTGGCACCTCTGGCACGCCATTCGGTAACAACCGTACGAGCACAGGTACGGACAACATTGCAGGTAGCGCAAGTGGCTTCAGCAAGGCACAGCTGATGGCATCAACACCCTGGCTGTGGATCAGCGCTGCATTGGCCGCGCTGTGGTTGGGCACCCTGCTGCTGTGGTGGCGCGCACACCGCAGGGTTGTGTCGAGTACGCCAGCAGTCGATACCAAAACATCCTTCGCGTCAAACAGTGCCAACACCACCGTGCCCGCATCGCGCAGCGCCAGCGCAGCCCTGGCAGCTTTGCAACGGGCCTGCACCGCAAACGATCCCCGACTGGCCCGGCAACACATCTTGGAATGGGCCAGCGCCGTATGGCCGAAGTCGCCGCCACGCGGACTCAACAGCCTGGCCGAACGCCTGATGGACGCGCGCTACGAACTGCCACTGCAGCAACTCGACCGCGCCTGCTACACCGCCGACTCGCCATGGAACGGAGCTGCTTTGGCGCAAGCTTTTTCCCACCCTCCAAAGCCTGGTGTTGACATAAAGAGCAAACCGCTGATTCCAGATTTGTACGACTAGGTTGCCTGTTTGGCAGACTCGCAATACCGCGTTGGGCACATTTCACGCGTCAACATTTTTCGGGCGACCGTTAGCAATCTGCAATCAGCAGACCACCCCGCCCTTTTTAGACCGCCCCAACGTGCGTAGCTGCGCTACAGCCACTTCCAAATCCGAAAGGATTCCGAAGGCGAGCCAATAACTTGAAGTGCGCCGAACACAACTGGGATAATCGCGCCATGTCCCTCCCCGACTTTCAGCTTGAACTCCTGGCCCCGGCACGCGATGCCGACATTGGCATAGAAGCCGTCAACCACGGGGCCGATGCCGTCTACATTGGTGGCCCGTCGTTTGGCGCACGCTCCAGCGCCGACAACAGCGTGTCCGACATTGCACGCCTGGCCCGCCATGCCCACCGCTTCAACAGCCGCATCTTCGTCACCCTGAATACGATTTTGCGGGATGATGAGCTGGAAGGCGCGCGCAAGCTGGCCTGGCAGTTGTATGACGCGGGGGTGGACGCCCTCATCATCCAGGACATGGGTCTTCTGGAGCTGGACTTGCCGCCCATCCAGCTGCACGCCAGCACCCAGACTGACATTCGCACACCCGAAAAAGCCCGCTTTCTGCAAGACGTGGGCCTGTCGCAGATCGTGCTGGCGCGCGAACTCACGCTGCCCCAGATTGCCGCCATCCGCGCGGTGATCGATCCCGACCACTGCACGCTGGAGTTTTTTGTGCACGGCGCCCTGTGCGTGGCCTACAGCGGGCAGTGCTACATCAGCCACGCCCACACTGGACGCAGCGCCAACCGGGGCGAATGCAGCCAGGCCTGCCGCCTGCCCTACCAGGTAGTGGACGCAGCGGGCGGCTTTGTCGCCCACGACAAGCACGTGCTGTCCATGAAAGACAACAACCAGAGCGCCAACATTGCGGCCCTGGTGGATGCAGGCATTCGCAGCTTCAAGATCGAAGGTCGCTACAAAGACATGGGCTATGTGAAAAACATCACCGCCCATTACCGCAAGCTGCTGGACGAACTGATCGAAGCACGCGAAGGTTCCGACCAGCCCTTTGGCCGTGCCAGCAGCGGGCGCACCACCTTTAGCTTCACGCCCGACCCCAACCAGAACTTCAACCGCGAGTTCACCGACTACTTTGTGCAGGGCCGCCAGATGGACATTGGCGCCTTTGACAGCCCCAAGAACCCCGGCCAACCTATCGGCTACGTGACCCAGGTCGGGCCCAACTGGGTGGAGCTGGAACTCAGCGACACGGCCATGGCACTGCACAACGGCGACGGCCTGTGCTACTACGACCTGCAAAAAGAGCTAGTGGGGATGGCCATCAACCGTGCCGAAGTGGTGAACGCATCCAAGGGCCGCTGGCGCGTGTTCCCGAAAGACGCCGTGGCGGGGCTGAAAGACCTGCGCAAGGGCCTGGAAGTCAACCGCAACCGCGATGTGGACTGGGTACGTGTGCTGGACAAAAGATCCAGCAACCGGCGTATAGGGGCCTGGGCAACACTGTCACAAACAGCGCACGGCATTGCTTTGACCTATACCGACGAAGATGGCTATGTGGGCACAGCGCAGATCGCACTGCCCCACGAACGCGCCAAAGATGCAGCAGCAGCCGACGCAGCCAACAGCAACCAGATCAACAAACTGGGTACTACTATTTTTATAGCGCTTGAAGCAGATACGACGAGGGCTAGTGGCCTATTTTTACCAGCATCTTTTTTAAATGTCGTGCGCCGTGAGGCTATTGAAGCACTCGAAGCCGCACGTTCGCACGCCTGGCAGCGCCTGCCACGCGCCACGCCTGTACAGCCACCCGTGCCCTACCCGCAAGACACCCTGAGCTACCTGGCCAACGTGCACAACCAGGCCGCCCAAGCCTTTTACACCCGCCACGGCGTCAAACTGATCGAAACCGCGTATGAGGCCAATGAAGAGTTGGGCGAGGTCAGCCTGATGATTACCAAGCACTGCGTGCGCTTCTCTTTGAGTTTGTGCCCCAAGCAGGCCAAAGGCGTGGTGGGCGTGCAAGGTCAGGTCAAGGCCGAGCCCTTACAACTCATCAACGGCAAGGAGAAACTCACCCTGCGCTTTGACTGCAAGCCCTGCGAGATGCATGTGGTGGGCAAGATCAAAACATCGGTACTGAACCAGGCCAAAAAGGAAAAGGCTGCTGAGCAAGCAGGCATCCCCATGGTTTTCCAGAAGACACGTCCCAAGCAAGAATTTGGGCACTGAAGCCGGTTGCACAACAGCAACCCATGCAAAAATGCTTGCTATCCCTGTGAAGCCGCTCCCATTTTCCAAGGCAATGCCATGAGCTTTTTTGACCGTTTCAAAATTCTTCCCAAAAAAGACCCCGGCAGTCCGACCCCAAGCGCTGCAGCATCGCCGGTACAGGCCGCCATTGAGCGGCGTAACCGCAAACGCAAAAACGCGCGCCACGGCGCTATCGCGCTCATCATCGACGACTCGCCTACCGTAGTTGCCGTTCTGCGCAAGATTCTGCGCTCGGCCGGCTACATCACACGCGACGCAGGCGACGCAGAGTCCGGTCTGGCCATGCTGGCCGAAGCCAAGCCCGACGTGATCTTTTTGGATATCGTGCTGCCAGGCATGAACGGTTTCGGGGCGCTGCGCGTGATCCGCAAAGATCCAGCTACCCACCACATTCCCGTCATCATGATCAGCGGCAACGAGCACGCAACCGAGCAGTTCTACGCCAACAAGATCGGTGCCGACGATTTCATGAAGAAACCGTTTTCACGGTTCGAAGTGTTTGCCCGCATCGAGATGCTGCTGGATGCCAACCGCAATCTGCAGCGCAAGGGCTTCGCCGCAGATCCCGCACCAACGGCGCCCAGCCTGCCGGCAGCCAGCACACTGACGCATGGGCCTGAGATGGAGGCCCGCCAACAACTTACCGCCATGGGATTGCAATATTTTGATCAGGGTCAATTCTTCGCCGCCATCCGCCGCAGCGACCAGTTGGCCGTAGCGCTGTTCATTGCCGGGCGGGGTGTAACCAAGGACACCAGCCTGGAGGGCAAGACCGCGTTGGCCGTAGCGGTCGAAATAGGCAGGCCCGAAATCATCCAAGCAATGGGCTGACTGCGCTCACGCCAGCAGCCGGTGCTTGAATATTTTGTCCCGAAACCGCTGCGCAATGTTCAGTTGCCGCGCCCCTGGCGGCATTGAATTTATAGCAGGGCTCGCGCGGTTGGGTGGCACGCAGTGTGCAGTGGGGAAAGCGCAGCACGTCGCCCACCCACACATCAGTCTCCAGCAGTCCCTGCAGAGTCAGGTTCTCGCCGATGGAGCCATGTAGTAGCGCGTCGTCGATGCCGGCCACGCCGGCCTGCTCGCGCTGCTGGCGCCAGAAGGCGTAGTGCTCGCTGGGATAGGCGCAGACGGCCTTGTCCAGCCCGCCGTGAACGGACGGGTCGGCCTGCTCGTCGCCTTCCAGGCCCAAGGGCTTGACCACCACGGCACCTTGCACGTCGGTTTTGTGGATGGCCGTCAGGATGACACGCCCACTGATCATGACCTTGCGAGCCTGAGCGACCTGGATGCTGGCCAATGTCAAAGTACGTATGGACACAGTGGGCTTCTATAACTGGTGGTTCAGCATCTCGCCCGGCCGCCCGGAGTAGCGCGCCAAGGCATCGTGCTTTTCAAACTGCACCACGGCAGATCGCTGGCGGTAGGCGTGCTCCTTGAGCCAGTCAAATTCTGCCTGCAGGGCCTTGCTGTCACCCACACGGGTGGACCACACTTTTTGCTCGGCGTTCCAACGGTAGCCGCGGGCCTTGAGCAGGTCTTTGGCGTCAAAGGGGGCGTTGCTTGCCATTACGCGGTAGCTGGGCTTGGCGGCCTGTTCCACCAGATGCGCAAGGCCCGTATGGGGCAAAACCGGTAGATCGTGGGCCAGCACGGCCAGTAACGCATGGCAATCCATTTCGGCACGGTGGGCGTCATAGAACCAGCCAAGTTCCTGCGCCAGGCTTTCCAGCTTGGCGGATCGGCGCCCTTGCGCCTTCCAGGGAATGTCAGCAAATGAGCAAGCCCATGCCAGGTGGCGAAATTGATCCAGACGCGCCTCGGCAAACGGGCGGTCAAAACCGGCATTGTGGGCAATGACCAAGTCTGCGCCGGCTAACAATTCGGCAATGCGGACCTCGTCCAGACGTTGTCCCTGCACCATGGCGGGGGTGATGCCGGTGATCTCCTGCACCTCGCGCGGGATGGGCATACCGGGGTCTTCCAGGCCATCGTAAACCTGCACCGCACCCACGGGCAGGCCGCTGGCCAGATCCACATCGACGCGCAGTAGGGCCAGCTCCATGATCTTGTCCCTGGACTGGTCCAGCCCGGTGGTCTCGGTATCCAGCACCACCACGCGGCACACGCCCTGCTCGCCCGCCGCTGGCCATTCCAAGCGGGGCTTGAGTCGGCGAATCACGCGGTAGTCGGGATGTGACTCCAATGTAACGGCCATGGCTTCTATACCGGACGGATTGGGTGGCACGCCAAGGGGCACAGGGTTGGCCGGCTGGGCCGAGGCCTGGGAGGCCGGCGACAAGCGCGTACTGCGACGGGCACGCTTCGGTGGAACTGGCAGAACGGGAAGCTCGGCGACAAAGGCAAAATCAAGTTGGTTATTGGTCAAAGGGCTACCCGCTGCTAGCGAAAGGACAGCCATTATCATGGGCAACCCCCACACTCTGCACACCCATGGCCACCAAGACTCCCACTACCACCACGCCCAAGCCATTTCTGCCGCTGAAAGGCGTGCGCGTTCTAAGCCTGGCGCTCAACTTGCCTGGCCCGGCCGCCCTGATGCGCTGCCGCCAAATGGGCGCAACTTGCGTCAAACTGGAGCCTCCCGCCCACCCCACCGCGCCCAAGGGCACGTCGGGCGACCCCATGGGCCTGTACAACCGCAAAGCCTACGACACCTTGCACCAGGGTGTGCGCATTGCCAACGTAGACCTGAAGTCAGAGAAAGGCCAGAAGGCCCTGCACCGGGAGCTGGCCAAGGCCGATGTGCTGATCACGTCGTTTCGCCCCTCTGCCTTGAACAAGCTGGGTCTGGACTGGAAGCGGCTGCACCAGCAGTACCCTGCCCTGTCGCTTATCGCCATCGTCGGCGCACCCGGTGCGCGGGCCGAAGAACCAGGCCATGACCTCACCTACCTGGCAGAAAACAATCTGGTCGACGGGTTGACTCTGCCACCGACGCTGTATGCCGACATGGCTGGCTCGCTGATGGCATCCGAAGCCGTGCTGCAAGCCCGTTTGCTGCAATTGCAAAAGGGCAAGGGCGTGCGGATGGAGATTGCGCTGTCGGTTGCTGCAGGCTACCTGGCCATGCCCCGCGTTTGGGGCCTGACCACACCGGGCTCAGCCGTCGGTGGTGGCCACGCAGGCTACCGCGTGTACTCCTGCAAGGATGGCCGTGTGGCCTTGGCTGCGCTGGAGCCGCACTTTGCCGCGTCATTGGGTGGTGCAGTGGGTTTGAAGGTGACCCACATCATGGCCATGTTTGCGCCAGAAACCCATGCAGCCATTGCCGCCTTCCTGCTGACACAGACGCGCGCCCAACTGGAGCAATTGGCAGTGGATAAAGACATTCCACTGCACACCCTCGCAGCGGCGTGACACCAGGCACCCCGAAAACACCCGGATGACAACACCGCAAAAAATGGTAAGAATCGCAGGGCGTCACATGCGGAGGCCCTCATGTTCGATTTTTTCAAGCGATCCAGTGGCAAGCCGGTTGTCGAACAAAGTGTTCGCCCCAAACGAACGCCGGCAGCATCCAAACCTTTTGGCTCACTGGAGCCATTGCCCCTGCCACAAGTGGCAGAGGGAAACACGGACGCCGATTGGTCCGCCTGGGAAGATTCGGTGGCGTTCCAGGACAGCCAGATATCCAGCTTTGGTGCATCCAGCTTTGGTGCGGCTACCCGCCCCCCGGACCTACATCCGGGCGATACCGTGCCAGACGACCCTTTTTCCAAGGTGCATAAACACGCACCCTGAGGGCGTGTGACAAGCAGGATTCGGCAAACGTAGCTTTAGCGTCAAGGATGTGGCTTTGCGCGATCGTCCATCTCGGCAAGTATTGCGGCGAGCGAATTGACGTTGTCGCGGATTTCCTGGCTCAGGGCCAACTGGGAGGTTTCCAGGCGCTTTGACATCTGCTCAAACTCCGAATGCAGCGTGGTACGCAGTTCCGAAAACCGGGAGGTCTCTTCCTGTTCAGCCAGCGTACGCTGGGCTTGAATTTCTTTGGCCTGACGGCGCGCATCCATCAAAATAGTGCTTTGCCACACTGCCATGTAGGCGGCAAAGACCAGTGACATGCCTACAACCAAAGCCAACATGACAACTCCCAACGGAGCCTCGTAGCTGGCAAACCCCAGGCTCAGCGGCGTTGGCGCGATGAATACCGGCCAATTCAATATCACGAAAGCTGTCAGCGCAGCGATGGCGAACAAAATGACCCAAAGACGCAGTCGCATAGAGGTTCTCCCTTGCTATTCCTTGAGCCCGCAGTGTACACACCGCAGACAAACTAACGCGGCTTGCGAATCGGTTTGGTAGCCACCCGCTTGGCGCCGGTATCGCGCGGCGGCAGGCCGGTATGCTGCGTCAGCATGCTTCCGGGTTTGGGCTTTTCCACCACCATGGACGGAATCGTCAGGAAGGTGGAATTTTTCTTGCGCGCATTGTCGTAACAGCCACCGGTAATGGGCTGGTAGGTGGGTATCAGGTGGTGCTTGCCGTTGCCGATCAGGTCGGCACGGCCCATGGCCTTCAAAGCCTCGCGCAACAGCGGCCAGTTGTTGGGATCGTGGTAACGCAAAAAGGCCTTGTGCAGACGGCGGCGCTTTTCACCACGCACCACGTCTACATTCTCATCGTCAGTCTCCACCGTGCGGTGAATTTTGCGCAACGGGTTGCGCCCGCTGTGGTACATGGCGGTAGCGCTGGCCATGGGGCTGGGGTAGAAGGTTTGCACCTGGTCGGCCCGAAAGCGATTCTTCTTGAGCCAGATGGCCAGGTTCATCATGTCTTCGTCGCTGGTACCCGGGTGGGCGGCAATGAAATACGGAATCAAAAACTGCTTCTTGCCCGCTTCCAGCGTGAACTTGTCAAACAGCGTCTTGAACTTGTCGTAGTTGCCGATGCCCGGCTTCATCATTTTGGTCAGCGGACCAGCCTCGGTGTGCTCGGGCGCAATCTTCAGGTAACCGCCCACGTGGTGGGTCACCAGCTCTTTGACGTATTCAGGGCTTTGCAGCGCCAGGTCGTAGCGCAGTCCGGAGCTGATCAGAATTTTCTTGACGCCCTTGAGCGCGCGGCCCCGGCGGTAGATGCTGATCAGCGGGTCGTGGTCGGTGGTCAGGTTCTGGCAAATGCCGGGGTAGACGCAGCTGGGCTTGCGGCAGGCGGCCTCAATCTCGGGGGTCTTGCAGCCCAGGCGGTACATATTGGCCGTTGGGCCACCCAAATCGGAAATGGTGCCGGTAAAGCCTTTGACCTTGTCACGAATGTCTTCAATCTCGCGGATCACCGATTCTTCGGAGCGGCTTTGGATGATGCGGCCCTCGTGCTCGGTGATCGAGCAAAACGTGCAACCACCAAAACAACCACGCATGATGTTGATGGAGAATCGAATCATCTCCCACGCCGGAATTTTGGTGCTGTGGTCGTGGCTGCCGTTCTCGTCCGCGTAGTCCGGGTGCGGGCTGCGGGCATACGGCAGGTCAAACACGTAGTCCATCTCTGGCGTGGTCAGTGGAATGGGCGGTGGGTTGATCCAGACGTCGCGCGCGGTCACGCCTTCGCCATGGGCCTGCACCAGGGCTCTGGCATTGCCGGGGTTGGTTTCCAGGTGCAGGATGCGGCTGGCGTGGGCGTAGAGCACGGGGTCGCTCTTGACCTGCTCGTAGCTGGGCAGGCGGATCACGCTGCGCTCGCGCGGTGGTAGCTTGAGGCTGCCTTTGCCCTGCAACGCGGGGTTGGGCATAAAGGTTAAGGGTTTCTCGCCTGTAGCCCTCGTCGAATCTAGATGAGTAGCTCCTGAATTAATAGCATTCAGGGTACTGGACTGGCCCGCATCCTCTTTGGCGCAGCTACCGCCCTGACCCGCCGCCTGCTCCGACGTGGTCTGGTACGGGTTGATGTGGGTTTCTACTGGCCCGGGTTCGTCCACGCTGGTCGAATCCATTTCAAACCAGTCTTTGCCGGTTTCGTCATCCGGGCGGCGCACAAAAGCGGTGCCACGAATATCCGTGATCTTTTGCACCGGCTCGCGGGCAGCCAGGCGGTGGGCGATCTCGACAATGGCGCGGTCGGCATTGCCGTACAACAACAAATCGCACTTGGCGTCCACCACGATAGAGCGGCGCACCTTGTCAGACCAGTAGTCGTAATGGGCAATGCGGCGCAGGCTGCCCTCAATACCGCCCAGCACAATGGGTACGTCTTTAAAGGCCTCGCGGCAGCGTTGGCTGTACACAATGGCCGCATGGTCGGGGCGCTTGTTGCCTTCGGCGCCGGGGGTGTACGCGTCGTCACTGCGAATCTTGCGGTCAGCCGTGTAGCGGTTGATCATGGAATCCATATTGCCCGCGGTCACCGCCCAGAACAGGTTGGGCTTGCCCAGCACCTTGAAGGGATCGGCACTTTGCCAGTCGGGTTGGGCAATGATGCCCACCCGGAAACCCTGGGCTTCCAGCAGGCGGCCAATCACCGCCATGCCAAAGCTGGGGTGGTCCACATAGGCGTCGCCAGTGACCAGCACAATGTCGCAACTATCCCAACCCAACGCTTCCATCTCGGCGCGGCTCATGGGCAAGAACTTGGACGTGCCAAAACGCGCGGCCCAGTATTTGCGGTAACTGGTCAGCGGTTTTGCGGCGCGCGGAAAGAAGGAGACGTCAACAAGGGCGTTCATGGTGCTTTCGGGTAACCCGCGATTTTAAGGTTTTGCATTCGTCTGTGCACCCTAAAGGGTCAAACTCGCCCGTAGAATCAAATTTTCGCAATTCAAGGATGTATCCATGAAGAAACTACTGTTGGCCGTTGTTTTAGCGGCTGTGGGCGTGACAGCCTTCGCCCAGGGCAAAGATCTGCGCGTCGCCATTGACCCCACCTACGAGCCATTCACTTTCAAGAAGGATGGACAGCCCGTAGGCTTCGATGTGGACATTGCCAAAGCCCTGTGCGAGCAGATCAAGCGCAAATGCGTCTTTGTGGAGCAGGGTTGGGATAGCATGATTCCAGGCCTGATGGCGCGAAAGTACGACGTCATCATCAGCTCCATGTCCGTCACCGAAGACCGCCTCAAACAAATCGACTTCACCGACAAGTACTACAACACCCCCAGCCGCGTAGTCACCAAAAAAGATGTCAAATACACCGGCCCCGCTTCCATCAAGGGCAAGAAAATTGGCGTGCTCAAGTCCAGCACACAAGAGAAATATGCCTTGGGTGAGTTGAAGCCCGCTGGCGTGGAGGTAGTCTCTTACGAGGCCCAAGACCAGGTGTACCTGGACATCAATGCGGGCCGTCTGGACGGCACCGTAGCCGACTTTGTGGAAGTAACCGGTGGCTTTTTGAGCAAGCCCGAAGGCAAAGACTACGAACTGAAGGGCGATGAGCTGTACATCCCCAAATACTTTGGCATTGGTGCCGGCATTGGCCTGCGCAAGGGTCAGGACAAGCTCAAGGGTGAACTCAACGCCGCCATTAAGGCCATTCGCGCCAACGGCGAGTACAAGAAGGTTAACGACAAGTACTTCAAGTTCGACGTCTACGGCAAGTAAGACGCTGTGAGCGCCTACGTCACCGCCATCCTGCAGGGCGCCGTGCTCACGGTGGGGGTTTCGTTGGCGTCGCTCCTGGTGGCCATCGTGCTGGGCCTGCTGGGCGCCAGCGCCAAGCTCTCGGGACGGCGCGGTTGGGTGGCGCTGGGTACGGCTTACACCACCGTCATCCGTGGCATCCCCGATTTGGTGCTGATGCTGCTGATCTTCTATGGCGGCACCATTGGCCTGAACAACCTGCTGGAGTGGATGGGCAGCGAAGCCACGGTGGACATCAACCCCTTTGTGGCCGGCGTGCTGACCCTGGGCTTTATTTATGGCGCCTACATGACGGAAACCTTTCGCGGCGCGATTTTGGCCATCCCCCACGGCCAGATCGAAGCCGCCTGGGCCTTTGGCATGGGGCGCACCCAGACGTTTTTGCGCATCACCGCGCCACAAATGGTGCGCTATGCCCTGCCAGGCTTTACCAACAACTGGCTGGTGTTGATCAAAGCCACTGCCCTGATCAGCCTGATTGGTCTGCAAGAAATGACCTACGCCGCCAAGCAGGCCAGCGCTGCCACGCGCTCGCCTTTTGTGTTTTTCCTGTTCACCGCAGCGCTGTTTTTGGTCTATACCACCGTGTCATTGATGGCGCTTCGCCGATTGGGCGTGCGCTTCAGCCTGGGTGCCAAGCGGGGCACGCTGTAAATGAACTGGGCTGTCCTGTTCGAACCACAAAACCTGGCGCTGTTTGGCCACGGGATTGTGACCACATTGAGCCTGTTGTTCGCATCCCTGGCCGTGGGTGGGGTGATGGCGCTGGTATTTGCCCTGCTGCTCACCGGCCCCTGGGCGCCCTTGCGCTGGGTGGTGGGAGCCTATACCTATGTGATTCGTGGCACCCCGCTGCTGATTCAGGTCTACCTGATTTATTACGGGCTGGGTCAGCTGGAATGGATTCAGGCGCGCTGGGACACGGTCTGGCCCTGGACCCATTTCAAGGAACCGTTTTTCTGCGCCCTCTTGGCCTTTGCCCTGAACACCGCCGGCTACACCGCCGAGATGCTGGCCGGCGCCATCCGCGAGACCAGCGCCGGTGAGATCGAGGCTGCCCAAGCCTTTGGCATGAGCCGTCTGCAGGTGATGTTTCGCGTCGTGCTGCCCAGCGCCTTGCGCCGCACCCTGCCCGCCTACAGCAACGAGGTGGTCATGATGCTGCAGAGCACCAGCCTGGCCAGTGCCGTGCCCTCCATGTTGGACGTGACTGCCGCAGCCAGCCGCATCTATTCGGACTACTACTTGCCGTTTGAGGCCTACTTGGCCGCAGCCGCCATTTACCTGGTGGCCTCGTTCTGCCTGATTGGCCTGTTCAAGCTGGCCGAGCGGCACCTGCTGGCCTATTTGGCCGTGCGGCAAAGCTGATACCCTGACAGCATGCAACGCCTCAACCACCCACTGCTGTCGCCCAGCTTGGGCAGCCACAAAACCTTGTGCAGCCTGCACTACGGCACACCGGGGCGCGGCCCCAAGATTTACATCCAGGCCAGCCTGCACGCCGAAGAATTACCGGGCATGCTGGTGGCCCACCACCTGCGCGCCCTGCTGGACGTGGCTGATGCCGCCGGGCACATCACCGGCGAAATCGTCCTGGTGCCGATCGCCAACCCCATCGGCCTGGCCCAGCGCGTGGACCATAAAGCCATGGGCCGTTTTGAGCTGGGCACGTCAGAGAACTTCAACCGCCATTACCCTGACCTCGCCCAGGCCATTTGGCCCAACGTGCAAGCCAAGTTGGGTGCCAACGCACAGGCCAATGTGGCCACCGTGCGCGCAGCCATCGGTGACTACCTGCGTAACTCGGTTCCCACCACCGAACTGGACAGCCTGCGCCACACCCTGCTGAGCCTGGCTTTTGATGCCGACACCATGCTGGACCTGCACTGCGACTGCGAGGCCGTCATGCACTTCTACACCGAAGAAAGCTGCTGGCCGCAACTGGAGCCACTGACCCGCCTGCTGCAGTGCCAGACCGTTTTGTTAGCCAAAAACTCCGGCAGTGGTCCGATTGACGAATGTTTGTCAGGCGTGTGGTGGCGTCTGGCCGACAGGCTGGCGATCACGGGTAACCCAGCCCCCCTGCCCCAGGGCTGCTGCAGCACCACGATTGAGTTGCGCGGCGAAGCCGACGTGAGCCACGCCTACGCGCAGGCCGATGCACAAGCCCTCTTCACGTGGTTGCAGCACGCGGGGGCGATCTCAAGCGCACAACCAGTGGCACTGCCCGATGCACGCTGCGTGGCTACACCGCTGGCAGGTTCCGAGACCGTGCTTGCACCTACCCCCGGCATTGTGGTGTTTGCTGCCGAGGTAGGCCAAACGCTGCAGGCAGGCGATCTGGTAGCAGAAATTGTGGACCCGCTTGCCAACCACACGCAACGCGTAGTCGCAGGTGTGGCGGGCGTGTTCTATGCCCGCATCCGCGAACGCTATGTATTGGCCGGAGGCGAGCTGGGCAAGATTGCCGGTGCCAAAGCCTTTCGCACCGGCGAATTATTGGGAGCCTGAATGAAACTCCAGGTCGAAAACCTGCACAAGCGCTTTGGCACCAATGAAGTGCTCAAGGGTGTCTCGCTGTCGGCGCATGCGGGCGATGTGATCAGCATCATTGGTAGCTCGGGTTCCGGCAAAAGCACCTTTCTGCGCTGCATCAACCTGCTGGAAAAGCCCCATGCAGGCCGCATTGTGGTGGCTGGCGAGGAACTCAAGCTGGTACCCCAGCGCAACGGCGAATTGGGCGCGGCAGACCCGCGTCAACTGGCCCGTTTGCGCACCAAGCTGGCCATGGTGTTCCAGCACTTCAACCTGTGGGCCCACATGACGGTGCTGCAAAACATCATCGAAGCGCCGGTGCACGTTATGGGCGTGCCCAAAGACCAGGCCATTGCCACCGCCCGGACCTACCTGGCCAAGGTTGGGCTGGAGGGTAAGGAAGACGCCTACCCGGCCCACTTAAGCGGTGGCCAGCAGCAGCGCGTGGCCATTGCCCGCGCCCTTGCCATGGAGCCCGAGGTCATGCTGTTTGACGAACCCACCAGCGCGCTCGACCCCGAGCTGGTAAGTGAAGTGCTCAAGGTCATGAAAAATCTGGCGCTAGAAGGCCGCACCATGGTGGTGGTTACCCACGAGATGGGCTTTGCCCGGGAGGTCTCCAAACACCTGATCTTCCTGCACAAAGGCCGCATCGAAGAAGAAGGCAACCCGGCCCAGGTTCTGGCCAACCCCAAGAGTGAGCGGCTGGCGCAGTTTTTGTCGGGCAACCTCAAGTAGCGTCCACCGGAGTCGCCACAGTGTCCAACCCTGACCTGTCCCTGCAAGCCAATGAGACCTTGTTGCGCTGCGTGCTGGACGCCATTCCCGACTGGTTATGGGTCAAGGACCTGCATGGTGTGCACCTGGCCTGCAACACTGCATACGCCGCCCATCTGGGAGCGCTCCCGCAAGACGTGGTTGGCACGACTGACGCCTTCTGGTTTGGTGAAGAAGCCGCCCATGCAATCACCCAAACCGACCAACTGGCCCTGCAGGCAGGTGCTACCACCACGTTTGAGGGGCCGATGCCTTCGCCCCTGGGCAATGATCCCACCCTCTACGAAGTCATCAAAACTCCCATACACGATGCCCAGGGCCGCACCATAGGCATCTTGGGCATGGGGCGCAACATTCAGGCACGCAAAGATTCAGAGGCCCTGCTGCGCGACACCAGCGAGCAACTGGAGTTGGCCATCATCGGTGCCGACCTGGGCCGATGGGACCACGACCTGGCCACCGAAAAGGGTTACTTTCTGGACGAAAGATCTAGCGCCATGCTGGGCCGCACTGCTGTGGAGGCCCACATCGGGCGCGCCTGGGGCCACATGATCCACCCGGACGACTTGCCTGCCACGCTGGACGCCATGCGCGCCCATCTGATTGGTGCTGCCCCCGCTTACGAGGCCGAATACCGCGCCCGCCACGCCGATGGCCATTGGGTGTGGATGAGCAACCGTGGCAAGGTGGTGCAGTTCAGCCAGGACGGCAAGCCGCTGCGCATGGTCGGCACGTTGATGGACATCTCCAAGCGCAAGCAGGTAGAAGGCGAATTGCTGGCCACCCAGGCCCAGCTGCAAACCACGCTGCAAGAGATTGAACAACTCGCCTTTCACGACACACTAACCAGCCTGCCCAATCGGCGCCTGCTGGTGGACCGCATGGAAACCGCCCTGGCGGCCAGCCAGCGCAACCACCGCCATGGTGCAGTGCTGTTTCTGGACCTGGACAAGTTCAAATACCTCAATGACAGCCACGGCCACGAGGTTGGCGACCTGGTGCTGCAAGAAGTAGCCCGCCGCCTGCAGCAGTGCGTGCGCGCCATCGACACCGTGGCACGTCTGGGTGGCGACGAATTTGTGGTGTTGCTGCAAGACCTGAGTGCCCAGGCTGACGACGCCCGCCTGCACACCAGCGCCGTGGGCCACAAGATTCTGGCCAGCCTGAACGAACCCTACCAATTGCGCGATACCGAGCACACCACCACCCCCAGCATTGGAGCCACCCTGTTCCTGGGGGCAGACGTGGCCGTGTCCGAACTGATACGGCGCGCCGACGAAGCCATGTTTGAAGCCAAGGCCGAGGGTCGAAACACCCTGTGTTTTAATGGAAAAATAGGGCTCTAGCCCTCGTCAACATTACGTAACCAGCTACCAAACTTATAGCGAATCACACCATGCTGTATTTTCTGCCTGCCCCGCTTCGGGGCCTGATCGCGACCCTGCTGATGGTGCTCAATGCCCTGTTTTGGGTGCCCATTTTGCTGATCTTCTCGTCGCTCAAACTCCTGATGCCGTTCAAGGCGGTGCGCCTGCTTATCGACCCCATTCTGCTGTCCATTGCCGAGGCCTGGATCTGGGGCAACAGCGCCTGGATGGGTCTGACCCAGCGCACCACCTGGGACGTTGAGGGCATTGAAGGGTTGGACCCGCACAGTTGGTACATGGTCAACAGCAACCACCAATCGTGGGTCGACATTTTGGTGCTGCAGCACCTGCTCAACCGGCGCATCCCCTTGCTCAAGTTTTTCCTGAAGGCGCAGCTTATCTGGGTGCCGGTGATGGGTCTGGCCTGGTGGGCGCTGGAGTTCCCCTTCATGCGCCGCCACACCGAGGACTACCTCAAAAAGCACCCCGAAATGCGCGGCAAAGACCAGGAAACCACCCGCAAGGCCTGCGCCAAATACGCCCTCATCCCCACCAGTGTGATGAACTTCCTGGAAGGCACGCGCTTTACCAAAGCCAAACACGCCAAGCAGCAATCACCCTACCAGCACCTGCTCAAACCCAAGGCCGGCGGCATGGCGCTGGCACTCAACGCCATGGGTGACAAGTTTCAGGCCATTCTGGACGTCACTATCGTGTACCCCGATGGCGCCCCCACCTTTAACGATTTTCTATTGGGCAAAGTACGCCGCATCGTGGTGCGGGTGCGCAGCCTGCCCATTCCGCGCCACTTGATGCAAGGTGACTACGCCCAAGACCCAGCCTTTCGCGAGGCGTTTTCGCAGTGGGTGCAGCAGCTTTGGCGCGAGAAGGACGCCCAGATCACTGCCCTGCTGCAATCTGCCAACCCCGCGCAACCCACGTCGCCGTAAGCGTTGGGGTATTTTTTCTGGTTAGTGGCGCAGCACGATGTGCACCAATGCCAACGCGTCTTCAATGCCGGTCAGGCTGTGCGGTACGCCGCCGGCCAGGTACAGCATCTCACCCGCCACCAACACCTGGGTTGAGTCATCACTGACAAAGCGGATGGATCCGTCAAGGCACTGGACCGTGATGTCACCTGCCACCTTGTGCGCCGGCATGGTCTTGCCCTTGGGTAACACCAAGCGCATGACTTCCAGTTCGTTGGTCTTGAAAATTGCCACCGCCTGCCGCTCACCCAAAGTGTTGGCGATGGGCATGACACCCACAGGTTGACCCGAAACTGCGTGTTGAATAGCCATTGCGTTACCTCCTTAGCCAGCTGCTAAATTCGCTAGCTGAACTATAGACCCGCCAGGGATACATGCGCAATCCCATTTGGGCAAATGCGACTGTGCGTTAGGCGTACGTGCGACGTTGCTGCTGTTCCGGCGTATCCATCAACAAGCGGCTGAACTCTTTCTTGACGACGCCATAGCATTCACAAACGCGCTTCTCCAGACCAACACGGTCCAGCACCGATATATGGCCCCGCCGGTAGCGGATGTAGCCGTCTTGCTGCAAGCGCCCGGCCGCTTCGGTAATGCCCTCGCGGCGCACGCCAATCATGCTGGCAACCAGTTCCTGCGTCATTGTCAACTCGCCGTTTGGAATGCGGTCCAATGTAACCAGCAACCAACGACACAGCTGCTGCTCCACTGAATGGTGCCGGTTGCAAACCGCCGTCTGGCTGATTTGGGTCATCAGCGCCTGGGTGTAACGCAAGAGCAGTACCTGAAACGACCCGCCCCGGTCAAACTCTTGCTTGAGCACACCACGTTCCAGGCGAAAGCCCTGACCGCCCGTCTGCACCACAGCAGCGCTGGGTGTGGTATCCCCACCCATGAACAGCGACACGCCCACCATACCCTCATGGCCAACGCCCGCAATTTCGGAGGAAGCCCCCGATTCGGTGACATAGTGCAAAGAAACAATGGCAGAGGTCGGAAAATACGCAAACTGCATGCGCACGCCGGGTTCGTACAGAATCTCTCCCAATGGCAACTCCACCCGTTGCAGGTGCGCGGCCAGTCGATCCAAATCCGCCACGGGCAGGGCGGCAAGCAGATGATTCATTTGTGGGGTATCGTTGGCAATCAAGGTTTTCATCACTTCTGCCGCTCAGTGCGAGATGACCTCGTTACCAATACCCCGATAGCCCACAAAGCGGCGAAACTGGTCAAACATGGGTTCGCCGCTCACACAGAATTTTTGCACTGACCCATCTCTGTTCACCCGGCTGAACATAAAGTCCAGAAAGGGCTTGCGTGCAGCAATCGTGGACTGCAACAATTGCCGCTCCGCTTCGTTCCACCCCTGCATGGGCACGCTGTGCGCGTCGTTCACCAACGCATTGACCCGAATACCCAGCATCTCCAGGACCGGGCCGGATACCTTGGTGAAGTTGCCCTTGTCGTCCTGCTCCCAGTACCAATCGCTGGCCAGTTCGGTCAGGCTCCGGTACCGGGCTTCACTCTCACGCAACTCGGCTGTGCGATCCTGCACCAAACGCTCCAGCTCCTGGTTGTGATTTGCCAGCTTCTTGTACAGCAGACGCACCTCCAGCAGGTTGTGGATACGCGTTTTGACTTCCAGCAAATCAAACGGTTTGCTCACAAAGTCTTTAGCACCCATCTGCAATGCGCGCAGCTTGTGCGCAGGCTGCGCCGTAATCACCAACACTGAAAGGTAGGGGTCAGTCTGGTTGGTCTTCAACGCTTCCATGACTTGAAAACCGTCCATCCCCGGCATTTGCAAATCCAGCAGAATCAAGTCGTAGGCGTTCTTGCGGTGCATTGCGCACACCGTCAGCGGGTCCATGGTGGAATCGACATGCGTATAGCCCGCATCGGCCAATAACTGCTGTAGCAAAATGACGTTGGTCTCCTGATCGTCAACGATCAGGATGCTGGCGCCTAGAACATCGGAATCGGAAATCATTCTGTGCATTCTGTGGTGGTGGCGGCATCCCTGTCAGCCAGCTGTGAAAAGGCAAGTCCCGCATCCAGAGTGGCCATGAAGTGGTCCACCTTGATGGGCTTGGTGATGTAGTCAAAGAAGCCAGCCTCAATGCCACGGGCAATGTCGCGCGGCACAGCATTGGCACTGAGCGCAATGATGGGAATATGGGCGGTGAGCGGATCAGCGTGCAAAATTTTCATGGCATCAATGCCGCTGATGCCTGGCAGGTTGATATCCATCAGGATGATTTTCGGCATATAAGTGCGGGCAAATTCGACACCGATAATGCCGTCTGCGGCCGTAATCAGGCGCAGGTCCCGGCGCCTGGCGACCAGTTGCTCCACCAGTTCCAGATTGGCCGGATTGTCCTCCACGTAAAGCAAGGTGTGGACAGGCAAATCTTCCGACAGCGGCAACTCCACTTCCGGCAAAAAATCCATTTCTCGCTCGGCCAAGGCGGGCGCCTCGGTTAGCGGCAGTTCCATCCAGAACACACTGCCGACCCCCACTGCGCTGTCCGCACCGATGGTTCCACCCATCAGCTCTACAAGCCGTTTGGTCACCACCAGGCCAATGCCGGTTCCTTCTTCGGTGCTGGCTTCCTTGCCGAGCCGGTTGAAAGGCTGAAACAACTGCCCACGCTGCTCTTCAGTCAGGCCGAAACCCGTGTCGCGCACGCTGATGCGCATCGCGTGGGGCGGGCACAGTGCGCATTCCACCGCGACCGCACCACTTGGGCGGTTGTATTTGATGGCATTGAACAGCAGATTGATCAGCACCTGCTTGACGCGTGTGCGGTCTGCCTTGACGTAATACGGTATGTCAATGCGCGGAAAGCTCATCCGGATACCGCGTTTGTCCGCCTGCGGCTCAATCATGGCCCGGCACTCCAGCAACACTTCCATGAGTGAAACCGGCTCCCTGGACAATGTCAGCCGGCCCGATTCGATCAGCGAGAGGTCCAAAATTTCATTGATCAACTCCAGCAAATACCATCCTGCCTTCATGATTTGGTCCACGCTGCGTTTTTGCAGCGGCGTGGGCGCTGGCAGGCCGGAGTCCACCAGTTGGGCAAACCCCAGGATGGCGTTCAGCGGTGTGCGTAACTCATGGCTCATGCTGGACAAAAAGTCCGACTTGGCCCGGTTGGCCTTTTCCGCTGCGTCCATTGCCAGGTTCAGTTCCACCTCCACCCGTTTACGCACGGAATTGTCGGTGCCGATCAGCAGGTAACCAATGATGCTGCCATAGTCGTCCCGCAACGGCGTGATCGAAATAATGGCGGGAAAGCGGCTGCCATCCTTGCAGATGTAGGTCAACTCGTAAATGTCTTCCATCCCACGGGAGGCTTTGTAGACCAGTGCCTCAAACCCCGGCGCAATCACGGTGCCCAGCTCGCCCGTCAGGGCCTGGGCGCGCGCTGTCACTTCATGGGGATCGTGGATATCACTGGGGCTAATGCGGTTGACCACCTCGGCAGCGGTGTAACCCAGCATACGCTCGGCTCCCACGTTGAAGAGCTGGATGATGCCCTTCTCATCCGTGGCAATAATGGAAAAATTGGCACTGGTGAGAATGGCGTTTTGCAGCGCTCCCGCCTTGAGCAAGGCAATGTGGCGTTGCACATCGGTCGTCTCGCGGGTGTCTTTGATGATTTCTTCAGCGGTACGACGGGATTTTTTTTTGAGCATAGCGTGAACCTTACGGGTCTCCACTCTCAGTGTATGTTCGTTACCGAACATACACACCGTCACCTGTCCGGATTATTTCTTGACGCTCATTTGATTGACCACGCTCTGGACACCCTCCACCACCTGAGCCAGGGCTACGGCCCGGTCAATTTGTACCTGTGTTCCCACAAATCCGCTCAGTTGCACTTCGCCTTTGCGGGTAACAACCCCAATATCCACACCTTTAACGTCGGGATCGGCCAACAAAACCGTCTTCACCCGGGTGGTAATAATGCTGTCATCGAGTGTGTTACCCACTGTGGCAGCCTTCCCTTCCTTGAGGGTCATGTTGTTCTCTACCGCCGTGACGCCTTCAACGTTATGTGCCACGTAGACGGCACGGTCCAGCTGTGTCTGGTTGTCAACAAAGCCGCTGAGCTGTACGGTGCCTTTGCGCGTTACAACCTTGATGTCAAAGCCCTTGATCGACTCATCGCCCAGCAAGGCTGTCTTGACCTTGGTCGTCATCACGGTGTCGTCCAGTGCAACGCCGACGCTCACAGGTGGAACCGCCGTAACAGGTGTAGTGCGATCACAACCTGTCACTATTACGCCTAAGCCCGTGCTGAGGGAAAGAACCATGGCCAGTGAAGTTAAACGTGTGTTCATACCAAATTACTCCCGATTGAAATGGATTGCATGTCGCTGTTTCCCCGATAGGGCGACTGTCACTGCGTCTGAAAATGCAGTCTGTTCGCTTTCGCACGTTCAAAGCAATGAACATGTCGGTCGCAGACCATTGCTTATGACACCACGCTACGTGCGTTACCGAACAGACCAGTATGCAGCCGATTCGTATTCTCCAACTGCGAGAGCAGCAGTCAGCAACTCTCGGTAACTCAATCAGCCATCTGGAGAATTCAGCATGAAAAATTTCAAACGTATTTCCACCATCGTTGCCACCGTTGCCCTGACGGCACTGGTCGGTTGCGCAGCCACTTCCACAACCGAAGGCACCGGCGGTTACATTGACGACTCGGTCATTACCAGCAAAACCAAGGCGGCCATCTTCAATGACCCATCACTGAAGTCCACAGAAATCAATGTGGAAACTTTCAAAGGAAAAGTGCAGCTGAGCGGATTTGTGAATTCGCAAGCCGACATCAACCGCGCGGTTGATGTCGCCCGTGGCGTTGCCGGTGTTACGTCCGTCAAGAACGACATGCGCCTGAAGTAACTCCAGGCTGAGTAGAAGAACCAAACCCGGTTCTTCTCATAAAAAAAAGCGCTATCAAGATAGCGCTTTTTTTATGTCAAACCAGCTTCAGACTTGCGACTTGAAGTAGCTGAATGAATGGATAAATGCGTCGCGAACCTTCTCGGTCTCGGCGACCATCTTGTCCCAAGTATCTTCACCGGCTTCCATCAGCTCCTGGTATTTGACGCCAGCCAGCTTGGATTGGTGACGCAGCTTGGCCATCTCGGCCTTGTAAGCGTCATGGGCGTCAGCTTTGGCCTCTGCGGTCTTGGCTTCCAGTGTGTCCATTTTGACATTGAGCTCGTCAAGTTGGAGTTTGAGCTTGGCTGTGTATTCGTCGCGTTTTGACATGGTGTATTCCTTTGTTGTCATGGGATTGATGGACGTCAGCGCACTGCGCCAACCCAACCCGAAGATTAAGGGTTTACACACTTAGGGTCTGTTCGCTTGCGCACAGATTTTTTCAACGGATTCCAATAACCTTGGTTCATCGACATGATCTACCGGTTATGCGATAGGCAGACTGGGTCGGAAATTTCTTTCGGCATCAAAGCCAACACCATGAACAGGAACTCAAAATGAACAAAGACCAAGTCAAGGGCGCAGCCAAAGATATCGCCGGCAAAATTCAGGAAGAAGCTGGCAAGCTGGTTGGCAGCAAAGAGCAGCAGGTTAAAGGCCTTATCAACCAGGTTAAGGGCAAAGCCCAAGAGCATGTTGGCGATGCGAAGGAAGCGATCAAGGATCTCAAGAAGATCTGATTGCTGTGGCCCGCACGGGCTGCATGTAAAAAGCCCGCTTCAAGCGGGCTTTTTATTGGGTGGTGGTCCGAAGACCACCACCTGTATCAGGGAACGCGACGCTGCACGGTAACCTGGTCAATCACGACCCGGCGGTTGGGCTCCAGGCACTCAATGAGGGCTGCGCGCTTCGTCTCTTTGCAAACAACCACGGGATCGGCTTCACCCTTACCAACAGCGTTCAGGCGTGAACTGTCCAAGCCCTTGCTCACAAGGTAGCTTTTGACCGACATGGCGCGACGCTCCGACAGCGACTGGTTGTACTTGTTGGAGCCAAGGCGGTCGGTGTAGCCAGTAATTGTGACGTTGGACACGTCGCGATTGGCAGCCAATGCAGAGGCCATTTCATCCAGCTTGGGTTGCGGCATACGCAGCACGGAGCTGTCAAATGCAAACAGCTCTGTGGCCGAAAGCGTGTAGCGCTCAAAGCGCGGTGGGGGTGGGGCTGCCGGCGGTGGCGGGGCCACATACGGCGCGGGCGCAGGAGCAGTCACAACCGGCATAGTCACCAGCGGTGCTACATAGCGTGGGGCCGCAGGTTTGTCGAATGTGTAGTTCAAGCTAACGGTGAAGTAGTTGGAATTGCTGCTGTCAACCCCAAGGTTGTTGCCTTCGCGAAACCCGTGGTTGCGACGAAGGTCCGCTTGCAAGGCCCACTGATCGCTCAAACCCACTTGAACGCCCACGCCAGCGCCAAGGAAAGGTGACGTTTGGTTCGTACTCGCGCCTTGCCAATCGATTTCATCGTACTGGACCCCTGTTCCGAGCAGCAGGAACGGACGCACGTTGCCGCGCGACAGCATGTACAGGCCATCAATGCCAAAGGTAGTCTGGCGATAGCGCGGGATTGTGTCAGAGGTGCGTGTGCCAGTCAGTCCAAATTGGATGTCCCAGGCTGGTGATATCGGTTTACCCATACGCAGGCCGATGCCGTTGGTATTGCGATCCGCACCCATCTGATTGTCGGGTTGCGACACGTTGACGCTGGGTGAGATATACCACGACGGGTTGAAGTCCGTCATTTGCGCCTGGGCAAATCCGCAGGTCAGTACGGTGACCGCGAGTGCGATGTGAGTAAGATGTTTCATAAATTTCCTGCTTGGTTTAGCCCAGGGGCTTTTGGTTTAAAAAAGGGCTTGGAAGAACAGAATGACGTCAGCACAATCACTGGCGCGGTTCACCATTGTTGTTAATCGCAATCGTGGCTCCCGGTGGGCTCGTCATTTGGATGCGGTGTTCCTGGCCCCGGTAGTTGTAGGTCACATCCCAGTAAGCGGGTGTGGTACTGGCCGTAGTTTCGCAACGGCGTACGTCCTGATAGGTGGTTCCGCTATTGTTGTTGCGGCCCACCTTTGATCCGATCACTCCGCCAGCAACGGCGCCGCCTGCCGTAGCCAGGTCTTTGCCAACGCCGCCACCAACCTGGTGACCCAAAATGCCACCAATCAGGGCGCCCGCGATGGCACCGCCAACGTTGGAGTTGTTTTGGTTGTCGTTTGCCACCTGCTGGCGCTCTACCCAGCAACGCTCGTTGGGTGGGCCAACTACTTCACGGACGGATGTCACCGGTACTTCGAGAATACGTTCATTGGGCCGGCGGCGGTATTCGTAGGCCGGAGCGGTAACCGGTTGCGGCATGTCCGCCTCGTTGGCGCGAGCAGCACGGCGCACCGAAGAGATGCGGTCATTCATGCCCATGCTGACCAGGCTGTCGTAATTGCCTTTGCGCAGTACCACGCAACGGCCACGAAAGCGGGAATCTTCACAAACCTCCCAGCGACCGTTGCCGACAATAACCGAGGATGCGCGGTCATTGAATCCGGTGTTGGCAAAGTTTTCCACCGGCGCGTTGGTCGCAAAGGTACGGCCCCGGAAGCCTTCGGCTTCGTAGAAAGTAATTTCAGCTGCCGCCAGGGTAGACAGACCTACCAGGGCCAGACCGAGCGCGGCCTTGAATTTCAGGTTCATAAATTTCTCCAAAATGAAAGAAGGCGTTACAACGGCGAGCGGCCACTAATGACCCGCAGCAAAATCACGACAACGGCAATGACCAGTAGCACGTGGATGAAGCCACCCATGGTGTAAGACGTAACCAATCCCAAAAGCCACAGAATAATTAGAACGACAGCAATCGTGTAAAGCATGATGAATCTCCTTGGTTGTGAACAAACTGCATGGTGGCGCGTTGTGGCGCAAAGTTCTGTTCGATTGCGCACAGTGCGCCAAAATGCCGGCCGATGCCAGACTGGCATCAGCACGGCGCGCTTACTTGGCCAGCACCAGCCCGCTTTGCGACCCGAACACGATCTCCACGCGACGGTTCATTTGGCGGCCATCGACCGTGTCGTTGCTGGCAACCGGGTTGTTCTCTCCAAAGCCGCGCACGGTGAGCTGTTCGTCACGCACACCCAGGCTCATCAGCGCAGTCTTCACCGCGTTGGCCCGGCGGTCCGATAGTTCGTAATTGGCGTTGCTGCCGCCCACGCTGTCGGTATAGCCCTCAATGGCGGCGGTGAGTGATGCATTGCGTTTGAATGCATCGGCCAGACGGGCCAGGAAACCCGCAGACTCGGGCATCAATCGGGCCTGCCCCGTGTCAAACAACACATCCTGCAGCGTCACCACATACCCGCGTTCGGTCTTCTTGGCATTGAGTTCCTGCAACTGCTGCGCCAGCGCATTGGCCCGCGCATCGCTGCTGTCAGCACGTGCCTGCTCACGCTGGGTGGCGGCATCGGCCTGTGCCAAGGCCGCAGTCTTGTTGGCGTTGCTCTGCTCGGCGCTAGCAAGTTGCTGGCGCGCCCTGTCGGCCTCGGCAGTGCGCTGCTGCAGCCGCATGCGGTCGCGTTCAGCGGCGGCGCCGGCGATCACGGCTTGGGACGCCCGGCTGGAAGCACTTTCCTGTGCAACCACCACGCGCTGCGCCCCCATGTAGGCAAGATGGTCCACCTTGGACTTGGGTTCATTGTCACTCCAGGCCTTTTCAGCCATGACCAATGTATCGCTGGCTTGCTTTAATTCATCCGGCGCCAGCTGGGCAACCTGTGCATCGTTTTGTGCGGACCGCAAGCGACCCTGCGCACGGTCCAGATCACTGTTGCGTTCGGGCATGGAACTGCACGCGCCCAGCGCAGCAGTCAGGGTAATAAGGGTCAATAGACGGGTGTTCATGAATACTCCTTGTGCGTTCAACGGGTGGTGTTGCGGCTAATTTCATCGCGCAATGCGGCGGCTGCGGCCTGCGACTCTTGCGCTGCCCTGCGCGAGCGCGCAGACTGCGCGTGCAACTCTGCAACCTTGGCATCAATCTGGACCTCTTCGGCCAGCTGATCTGCCCGCTCGTAATTCTTGTCGGCCAGTGCAGTTCGTGCGGCGACGAGCTTGGATGTGGCCAGCTGCAACTCCATTGGTGCATCCTGGCTGGTGCCCGGCGTATTGGCGTGTTCAACCGCAGCCTGCGCCACGGCCATGTGGGCGTCTGAATGCGGCGGTGTTGACGCACAACCCGCCAGGGTTAACAAAGCAGTGCAAGCAACGGCGGCCACCCCAGCAGGATGAAGCACATCGATTCGGAACAGGTTTTTCATAAGGATTCCTTTGAGGGCCTGACCGGTGTCGGGCTGGTGGGAGTGTCCAAGTTCGTAGCGAGAAGGTCTGTTCGCAAGCGTACGGACGGGGATTCACGTGGGCCCCAACATACGAACATGACTTGTCGATGCAAGGGCACCCCGCCCGCTAGCCGATAAGCCTTCCTACGAGGCCCACCATGAGCTTGGCAACCATACTTCTAATCGTTTTGGTCCTGATGTTGATCGGAGCAGTTCCCACCTGGTCCCACAGCCGCAGTTGGGGTTACGGACCCAGTGGCGGTTTGGGCTTGGTTGTACTCATCTTGATCATTCTGTTGGTCATGGGCCGCATCTAAAAACCGCATGGCTTTGGCCGTGCGCCAGCGAACAGACGCAAAATTTGACACCCCGTAACCTGAATTTTTTTTCAAAGAGGTAATGACATGAACACAATGAACACACTGAAGATCGCCGCCCTGAGCCTGGTTGCCCTGGGCGCACTGGGAGGCTGCGGCAATATGTCGACACGAGACCGCGATACGGCCATTGGCGCTGGCGTTGGCGCTGTCGGCGGGTCCATACTGACCGGTGGCAGCGCCATCGGCACCATTGGTGGCGCAGCCGTGGGCGGCGTCATCGGCAATGAGGTTGGCAAAGGCGAACGCCGCTAATCGCTAATACTGGCGACTGGCGGCCACCACCTATTGCCGCTGGTGCGCCATCACTGCAGGTTGCCCTGCGATTTTTCGCGCGCGTATTCCAAAGCCTGGTCCAGAACCGCCATGAAATTATTGATTTGAATTGGCTTGGTGATATAGCGATAAAAGCCCGCTGCCAGACCTTTCTCAATGTCGCCAGACATGGCATTGGCACTCAAGGCCAGCACCGGAATGCGCCGGGTTGCAGGGTCTTGCTGCAAAATTTTCAAAGCTTCAAAGCCGCTGATACCAGGCAGGTTGATGTCCATCAAAATTAAATCGGGCTGCTGCGCGCGTGCCAGCGCAATGCCACTGGGGCCGTCAGTTGCCGTCAGCAAGCGCATATCGGTGCGCGGCGCGATCAGGTCCTGAATCAGTTCCAGGTTGGCCGGGTTGTCTTCCACGCACAGCAACGTACGCGGGGCGACAACAGCCTGCTCTGGCGTGTGCGACAGCGCGCCACCCGACAAAGCACCCGCCTGCGCAGAAGCCGGGGGGCTGGCTGCCATATCCAGTTCGATCCAGAACACACTGCCAACGCCTTCGGTGCTGTTTGCATCAATGGTGCCACCCATCAATTCGACCAATCGTTTGCTTACCACCAGACCAATGCCAGTGCCTTTGATGGTGCCGGTCTCTTGCCCCAGGCGGTTAAAAGGCTGAAACAAATGGGCCAACTTCTGGGCCGAAAGGCCTTCGCCGGTGTCACGCACGCTGATGCGTATCCGACCATTGGTTCCGTCGCAGCAACTTACCTCAACGGAGCCGTTTGTGCGGTTGTATTTGATGGCGTTGGACAACAGATTGATCAGAACCTGCTTGAGGTGCCTGTAGTCCGCCAACACATAGATCGATTGAAGGCACGTGGGGTAGTGCACGGCGATGGCGCTGTTTTGTGCCAGTGAGGCAACCATGGCCTGGCATTCCCGCATCACGGCGGCAAGATCCACGGACTCCATGTCAACTGGTACCCTGCCCGATTCAATCACCGACAGATCGAGAATCTCGTTCACCAGCTCAAGCAAATACCATCCTGCCTTGAGTATTTGTTCAATGCGTGCTTGCTGGGTGACCGTGGGCGGGGGGGAACCGGCTTCCAGCAGTTGGGCAAACCCAAGGATGGAGTTGAGTGGCGTGCGCAGCTCGTGGCTCATGCTCGACAAAAAATCGGATTTCGCCTGGTTGGCAATGTCGGCCACGTGCTTGGCGTCTTGCAGCTCATCATTTTTTGCCTGTACTGCAGCTTCCATCTGCTTGCGGTAGGACACATCAATCAGCATGATACGGTGTTCTGGCACCCCCTGATTGTCTTGCGGCAGCGTGGAAACCAGATGCACCCAGAATGCCGTGCCGTTGTTCTTGACCACGCGCAGCTCGCAGGATTGCGACTCGCCAGACTTGATCAAGTCATTATGGTGTTGGAAGTACAGCCCCCGATCCGCCTGGAGTATGAATCGGCTGATGGGCTGCAGGATCAGTGACTTGCGGACCACGCCCAGCAACGTGGCAGCAGTCAGGTTGGACTGCAGAATCAGCCCCTTTGCACTGAGCGTGCAATAGCCCACCGGCGCCAGGTCATACAGGTCAAAATAGCGCGCCCGCGTGGCGTCCAGTTCCACATGGGCACGGCGTAATTCCTCGTTTTGTGTTTCCAGCTCAATCTGGTGCACGCGCAGGTCGTGCAACATTGCCTGGTCCGTCTGTGTAGCAGCTTTGGCTTCTGCATTGCGGCGGGGGTTGTGTTCTTGGGTGGTCATGGTGTGATTCGCTATAGATTAGATAGCTGCATGCTATTTACCCACGAGGGCTAGCGGCATTTTTCTTATCCACCTTTTGTTCCGCTTCTCGTTCCGTTGTGGCAATGGCATAGACCTCTCCCGCTTGGTTGATCAAGGCGGTAGCGGTGATCAGAACTTTGACCGTTGTGCCGGATTGGGTCAGCCGCTCACTGGCGTAGGGCGCCAGCGTATCGCCTTTGCCCAGCCGCAGCGCCTGCGCTTGGGCCGTGTCGTAAGTGAGCGGTGGAATGCGCTCGCGCACGTTCATCACCAGCGCCTGTGCCTCGGTCCAGCCGTACATGCGCACCGCGCCGGGGTTCCAGGCCAGAATGCGGCCATCCAGGTCCTGCACGGTGATGGCGTCGCGCGCATCGCGCACGACCACCGCCAGGCGCAACAGCTCATTGGCCTTGAACAGCGCGGCGCGGGTTTTGACCATCTCGGTGATATCCACAAACGACAGCACGGCGCCCTCAATCACATTGTTCAGTGTGCGGTAGGGCACGATGCGCATCAGGTACCACTTGCCGGCCGTGGTCTTGACCTCGACCTCTTTGGGCAGCAGGGTATCAAGCACGGCCTGCGCGTCTGCTACCAGGCTGTCATAGCCCACCAGGTTGGTGACAGTGTGGCCCACCGGGCGGCCAATGTCACTGGGGATCAGGTTGATGATCTGAATCACCGCCGGGGTAAACCGCAGTATGCGCAGGCTGTGGTCCACAAAAACTGTGGCAATGCCGGTGCCTGCCAGCAGGTTGTTCATGTCGTTATTGGCCTGCGACAAGTCTGCCATCTTGATTTGCAGCTCGGAGTTGACCGTACTGAGCTCTTCATTGACTGACTGCATTTCTTCTTTGGAGGTCTCCAGCTCTTCATTGGTGGATTGCAGTTCTTCGTTGACCGACTGCATTTCTTCATTGGATGACTTGAGCTCTTCGTTGGACGTTTCCAACTCTTCATGCGTGGTTTGCAGGTACTCGTCTTTGGCGCGCAGTTCCTGCATGAGCGCTTCAATGCGCACGGTGGCATCGACATCGGCATCGGCACTGGATTCAGAGCCGGCAGCGGGCGCGGGTGCCGGTGCGCTGGCGTCAGGCGGGCTCGACGGAATTGCCACGCGTTGGGCGATTTCAGCCGCAGGCGGCGCTGCATACAACGTCACCAGATACAGGGACGACTCGGGTGTGGACACGGAGCCAACCGCCACCGGGCTGACCCGCAGATCCACCGTGCTGAAGTGGCCGTTGGTTTTGACGCGCAGCCCAGTTGCCTGCACGGTCGCCTGGGCATTGGCGGCTTTGTGCAACGCAATGGTCAGGTCGTGGCGCAGCCCTTCGCGCGCCATTTTCAGGATGTTGTTGACGCCAGACTCGCCCGAGGCCAGCTCCAGGTACAAGCCGGTGCGGCCATACAGGTAAAGGATGTCACCCTGGCGGTTAACCAGTGCGCTGGGCGGCGCCAGTTCTTTCAAGAGCGCCTGCTCCATCAGTTCACGCAGCGGCAGTTTGTGCGGCAAAGCCGCTTTGGTGTCGCCTGCATTATGTGAGCCGTTGCCCAAACCCATGGCCGGCATGTAGCTGCTGGGCGTTGCACGCTGCATGCCATGAAAATCGGGCTTGCGCTGGTACAACTTGGCTTTGCGGTCGATGGCGCTAAACAGGTCATTGGCGTCGCCAATTCCTTCGGAGCTGCCCAGAAAAAGCCGGCCGTTGGGGTTGAGCGCGTAATGGAACAGCGGGATCAGCCGCTTTTGCAAGTCGGAGTCCAGGTAGATCAGCAGGTTGCGGCAACTGATCAGGTCCAGCCGGGAGAACGGTGGGTCTTTGAGCACGTCCTGCTCCGAGAACACCAGCATGTCGCGGATGGCTTTGTGCACGCGGTAGCCACTGTCACCCGGCTCGGGTGTGAAAAATCGCGCCAGTCTTTGTGGCGAAACGTCATTGGCAATGGCCATCGGGTAGATTCCGGTACGGGCCGTTGCGATGGCGCGACTGTCAATGTCAGTGGCAAAGACCTGCACCGTGCAGGTTTGTTTGAGCGTCTCCATGCATTCTTGCAACAAAATAGCGATGGAATAGGCTTCCTCCCCGGTGGAGCACCCGGTGGACCAGACCCGCACCGCACCACCCAAGGACTTGTCGGCAAAGAGTTTGGGGATGACCTGCTCTTCGAGCACCTGGAAGGCCTCCGGGTCGCGAAAGAAACTGGTCACACCAATCAGCAGGTCGCGAAACAGTGCTTCCACCTCGGGCGGGGTTTGCTGCAAGTACTTGATGTAGCCCTCTATCGCCGCTATTTGGTGTACCGCCATGCGCCGCTCTATGCGGCGGTGGATGGTGCTGGGCTTGTATTGCGAAAAATCGTGGCTGGTCTGCGCGCGCAGCAGGACAAAAATTTTCTTGAGTGCACTCTGGGCATTGGAGTCGGACACCATGGTGTGCGGGGGCGGCTTGACGAACGCATGGGACACATAGGCGATGAGCTTCGCCGCCATCTCAGCCGGCGGCAGGATGAAGTCAACCATTCCGGTGGCAATGGCGCTGCGCGGCATGCCATCGAACTCGGTCGACGCAATGGTCTGCACCATCACCATGCCGCCGGCCTCTTTGACCGCGCGCACGCCAATCGATCCGTCGCTGCCGGTGCCGGACAGCACAATGCAGATGGCATGCTCATGCTGGTCTTGCGCCAGGGAGTGAAACAAATAGTCGATGGGCAGACGCTGGCCGCGCGGTGCCGAGGGTTCCAGCAGATGCAGACAGCCATTCAAAAAAGCCATGTCGCGGTTGGGCGGAATGATGTAGGCACAGTTGGGCTGCACCGTCATGCCGTCTTCCACCTCGAACACCTGCATGCGGGTGTAGCGCTGGATCAGGGCGGTGAGTATGCTTTTGTGGTCTGGTGCCAGGTGCTGCACCAAGACAAAGGCCATGCCCGGGTCGGTATCTGCCGGCATGCCCGCGAAAAAGGCCTCAAACGCCGCCAACCCACCAGCCGATGCGCCAATGCCAACAATGGGAAAATTGGGGTTTTCTGCGGTCATGATCGCCTTAGGTTGCAACACGCCCCCTGGCGACCTGCGTGATGGAAAGAACCCCAGTGTAGTCGTCGACACTGGGCACGACTGAACTTCGCTATTAAATCAATAGCTGTATACGTATATTCTACGAGGGCTAGCGGCTGATTTTTCATAAGGATTTGCTGCATGACCCTAGCGCACGGTGCTCACGCGGGTCACGTTCGTAAGCCCCAACTGTGCGCGCGTTACTGGCGATTGATCTGTGCGCCAGCGCGCTCTAAACACGCTAAACACGGATCATGCGTACTTCCACCGCGTGATCCTGCTGGTCATCCACCAGGTCCACCGCCGCTGTGCGTTGCGTCACGCCGTCCACCACCACCACAATCCCTGTTGGCGGCCCGCCCGGCTGTGCGTCAATCTGCGTAACCACAATGGCGTATTGTGTCTGCCCAAAACGGTACTTGACCTTAAAGCCAGGCCACTGAACCGGTATGCAGGGTGCAAAGCGCAACTGCCCGGACTCCAGACGCAAACCCAACAGCGATTCCAGTACCAGCCGGTACATCCAGCTGGCCGATCCGGTGTACCAGGTCCAGCCACCACGCCCCTCGTGGGGCGCCACGGCATAGACATCGGCAGCAACCACGTATGGTTCCACCTTGTACGTGTTGATCGCCTCCAAAGTATCGCCATGGCCAATGGGGTTGATCACGTTGAAGCACTCCCAGGCCCGCTGTGCATCGCCCTGCTTTGCAAAGGCCATGGCGGCCCAGATGGCCGCGTGCGTGTATTGCCCGCCGTTCTCGCGCACCCCGGGAACGTAGCCCTTGATATAGCCGGGATTGAGCGCCGACGTGTCAAAAGGCGGCTCCAGTAGCTTGATTAGCCCATGGTCCCGGCGGACCAGGCGCCGGTCCAGCGCTTCCATGGCGATCCGGGAGCGCTCAGTCTCCCCCGCGCCCGACAGCACGGACCAGCTTTGCGAGATCGAGTCAATCTGGCCTTCCGGGTTGCTGGCCGATCCCAGTGGCGTGCCATCGTCAAAGTAGGCCCGCCGGTACCAACCGCCATCCCATCCATGCTGGTCAATGGAGCGGCGCAGCACATCGGCATGCACCAGACATTCCCGCGCAAAGGCGGCGTCGCCATGCGCCAGCGCCAGGGGACTGAACCGCACCAGCGCGTCGTACAGAAAGAACGCCAACCACACGCTTTCTCCGGTGCCGGCTATGCCGACCAGGTTCATGCCATCGTTCCAGTCACCTGAGCCCATAAGGGGCAAGCCATGTGCGCCAGTGGGAAGCGCCCGGCGGATGGCCCGCACGCAATGGTTGTACAGTGACGCGCTTTCGTTGGAACGGGTTGGCAAATCGTAGTACGAATCCGTGTCCGGGTTGACAGGGCGCCCTTCCAGAAACGCCATGGTTTCATCCAGAACAGAGACGTCATTGGTCGCATCGACGTAGCGGCAGGTGGCCTGTGGCAACCACAGATAGTCGTCGGAGCAATGGGTACGCACACCCCGTCCTTGCGGTGGGTGCCACCAGTGCTGCACATCGCCTTCGACAAACTGCCGCTCGGCGCAGCGCAGCAGATGCTGACGCAGTAAGTGTGGTGCGGTATGCACCAGCGCCATGGTGTCTTGCAACTGGTCCCGAAACCCATAGGCCCCACCCGACTGGTAGAAGCCACTGCGCGCCCACAGCCGGCACGCGATGGTCTGGTACAGCAGCCAGCCGTTTGTCAGCACATCCAGACTCGGGTCGGGGGTCTCGACCTGGACGGCACCCAATATGTGGGACCAGTAGGCCTGCACAGCGTGCAGAGCGCTTTGCAACGCATCGGGTTCGTGAAGGTATTGCGCCATTGCATTGGCCTCGTTCCCGCGCCGTCCGGATGCGCCGAGCCGAAAACTGACTGTGTGAGTGTCCCCGGGTGCCAGTTCAAACGGAACTTGCAGTGCCGCGCAGGCGTCCAGGCCCGCACCGACGCGGTTGGATAGCTGTGTTCGACCCATGGCAGCGGGGTTTCGCAGGCTGCCGTTGCGCCCCAGAAACTCGCGACGGTCCCCGGTAATGGTCACATGGGGCGTACGGGTTGCACCATCCACATCAAAGTAGGCAATCCGGTCGCCAAACTCGGGGTTGTAGTGGTTGCGCGCCAGAATGGCGCCGCTGGTGGGGTCCACTTCGGTGGTGACATGCATGGCAGACTTGGCACGCAAGTCCCCCAGCACCCACTCCACGTAGCCCGTGGCTGACAACTTCCTGGCACGACCACCATCGTTGCGGATTTTCAAAACCGAGAACTTGATGGAGGCTTCCAGATCCACAAAAACGGTCAGCTCGGAATGGATGCCATCCTCAACATGCTCAAACACGCTGTAACCAAATCCGTGGCGGGTGACGTAGGGTGTTGCGCTACCGCAGGGCCATGCGGTGGGCGACCAAAACGTGCCCGTCTCTTCATCGCGCAGGTAGATCGCCTCACCGCTGTGGTCGCTAACCGGGTCATCGCCCCAGGGGGTGTAGCGGAACTCATGGGCGTTTTCACTCCACGTGTAGGCCGAACCACTCTCGGAAATTACGGTACCGAATCGCGCGTTGGCAATCACATTGACCCACGGAGCGGGAGTCGATTGCCCGTTTGCAAGGGTGATGATGTACTCCCGACCATCCGCAGAGAATCCGCCCAGACCGTTGAAGAACAGCAGGTCATGCGGTGTCGAGAGGGGAATGCGTGAGGCTTCGGATGGCCGCAAAGCAGGCACTGCCTGGTCAAGTAGCGCTGCTTCGCGCTTCTCCTTGGCCGAGCGGCGATTGACCTGCTCTGCCAGCGTGCCACGGGTGTCTGCAATGATCACCCGGGCGACAGTCTGGAACAGCGTACGGTCTTCCTGGGACATTTGCTCGGCGGCCCGCACAAATATGCCGCCGGGCCGGTCGGTGTAATTGGCCTCAACACCCGCGGCAATCAACCCCATGATCTGTTCCTGCAGGAGCTGGCGGTATCCGGCGTGGTCTTCGTTCCAGATCACCAGATCAACTGCCAGGCCTTTGAGACGCCAATACGCATGGGCCTGCACCAGTTGGCGCACCAGTTCAATATTGTCCTGGCTGCCGATCTGCAGAAGCACGATGGGCAAATCGCCCGATACGCCATAACCCCACAGGCCAGACTGACCCCGGGCGTTGCGTGCCAGCACGCTGGTCTCGGCGCGGTGTGTTGGATTGGTATAGATAACCGAGCTGGCCAGACGACCAAATAGCTGGGCATCGGACTCGGTCGCGTTGATCTGCTGCAGGTTGACCCAGCTGTGGGTCCACGACAAATCAAACACACGGTCGGCCAGATGCCGGTCGCGGTATTTGCCTATGAGTGCCAAGGCCGCGTCGCGGGTTTCACCAATACCGCTGACCACGTCGACAGTAACTGTTTGTTGCGGATCGAGCGTAATGTGGTGGCGAATCGCCACGATGGGGTCCAGCACCGAGCCTTGCGTGCCGGACAAAATTCCGGACTCGTTCATGGCCTGCGGTGAATCGGTTGAGCGACCGCGCCCAACAAACCGCATGCGGTCGGTTTCATAGGATGCAACACCGGTGTCGCCACCGTGAACCGCCATCAGGTGGAACATCCATGGCACATGCTCGCCCTGCGAACGCGCGCGTCGGTTGCACAAAATGGCCTGCCGATCCCGCAGTATTTCCGTCTGGACAAACAGGTTGCTGAACGCGGGGTGCAGCGCATCGGCCGCGGCAGGGGCCAGCACCACTTCCGCATAGCTGGTCACTTCAATGGTGCGGCGTGTGCGCGCCCGGTTGGTGATCCGCAAGCGGCGTAACTCGATGTCATCTTCCGGTGATACGACGATCTCGGTATGCGTATCGTAGTCGTGATCACGGCGGCGAAATTCCGCCCTGCCCTCTGAAAAAATGGCCTCGTAGCTGTCCGCTTTGTGCAGGGTTGGCTGGTGGGCATTGGACCAGAGTTCACCGCTAGCCACATCGCGCAAATAGAAAAATGCGCCCCAGTTGTCACGTGTGGCGTCTTCCTGCCAGCGCGTAACGGCCAGATCCTTCCAGCGACTGTAGCCACCACCGGCCTGGCTGACCATGACGTGGTAGCGACCATTGGAGAGCAGTTGTACTTCGGGTATGACGGTATCCGTATTGCGCAGCAGGCGCATGGGCATTTCCGGGCCAACACCTCTTGCACGCGTATCGCTGAGGTCGGGAATGCTGACATGCAAAACCGCCGCATTGGGAATGCGCTCCTGCAGCAGCAACACCGTAGCCTGGAACAAGGGATCGGAGACAAACCGCTTTTGCATCGGTTGGTCCAGCAGGACATAGGCCAGGGAGAGAAGGCTCATGCCCTGGTGGTGTGCCATGAAGGAGCGCACCACCGCACTGGTTTGCCCACGGGGCACGCGTGCCGGCGTAAAGTCGATGGCTTCAAACATGCCATAGGCACCTTGTAGCCCCAGGCCCACCAGGCGCTCCAGGTTTTGGCAAGCGGCATCCGGCATCACCATCAAGGCCAACGCCGAGGCATAGGGCGCAACCACCAAGTCGTCGGTGAGTCCGCGCTTGAGTCCCAGACCCGGTACGCCGAACGCGCGGTACTGGTAATTCAAAGCCGCATCGACCGTGTTGTATCCCGATTCAGACATGCCCCACGGCAAGTCGCACTGTCCACCATAGGCAATTTGACGTTCCACCACCGTACGGCAAGTCTGGTCCAGCAAGGTGTTGGCGTAGGTCGGCATGACCAGCATGGGCATCAGGTACTCAAACATCGAGCCGCTCCAGGAAAGCAGCAACGGACGGCCGTCGTTGCCAGTCAGCAGTCGCCCCAGGGCAAACCAGTTTTCCTGCGGAACCTCGCCTTGCGCAATGGCCACAAAGCTGCACAGACGCGCCTCAGAAGCCAACAGGTCGTAATAGCCGGTATCGCGGCGCTGTTCGTCCACGTTGTAACCAACGGCGATCAGATGGCGCGCCTTGTCGTAGAGAAAACCATAGTCCGCATCGGCCATGACAGCCGCCTGCTGCGACAGTTGCTGAATTAGCGCCACCCGTTCCCGCGCCCGCACCGTTGCCAGCAAAACCAGTGGACGCAGTTCAGCCAAAAGATGGGTCTCCTGCGGCGTGGGTGGCTCAGCACCGTTGCGCGCAAAATGCTGCTCCACAGCGTGTTCCAGCGCAGCGTCCAGGGCGACCAGATCGCGCAATGCAGGCACAGCGCCCAGCCCAGGGATGTGTTGCAGCCACTGGGGAAGTTCCGCGAGGGCAAGCCAGGGCAGAAGGAACTCCAGGTCTTCCAGGGTGGACTGGCATTGGCGCAGCAAGGCGTGCGTCCACTCTGCCAACTCACCAGGGGCGGCATCTTTCGATGCGTTATCCACCGGATGGTCCAGGGACAAACACAAGGCAGCAATCCCCATCAGCCAGCGCCGCACCACCACCACTTTGGTGGAGTGAACATCGCAAGCCGATTCGATATCGCGCTGCAAACGGAACAGGGAATGCGTGGCTTCCGGTGTGGCCATGGATGTGGCGGCGTCAGCCAGGTTCCCCATGGCATCGCCCAGCCCTTCAAATGCTCTGGTACACAAGATTTTTTGGTCTACCAGACCCAACAGACCAACGCGCAGGGTCAACAAGTGCCCCGACAGGTTGCCACTGTCCACGGCCGAGACGTACAACGGAGGCAATGGCATCAGCGTCTGCGTGCTGTACCAGTTGTAGAAGTGCCCTTCGTGCCGATCGAGCTCTTCCATGCTGGCCAATGCCAGGCTGGTGCGTGTCAGCAGCACACCCGGCGGAATGTAGCCAAAATCGTAGGCGGCCAGGTTGGCCAATAATGCCAGCCCCATATTGGTCGGCGACGTACGGCGTGCCAGCACGGCAACTGGCTGCTCCTGGTAATTATCAGGCGGCAACCAGTGGTCATGGGCGGTCACGAAGGTCTCAAAAAAGCGCCAGGTTCTACGCGCCAGTTTATGCAGAAACACGGTCTGAGCGGGCTGCAGGCGCACGGTACGCTCAGGCAGCGGGCAACTGACCCACCAGGCCAAAGCGGGCGCAACCAGCCACAGGGCCAGCACCGGCGCAGCTACCAGCAATACGGCGGAATGGGTGGTCCAAAGGATCACGCCGATTGCCACCGATAGAACCGGTGCCATCCACATGCGCGCGTAGCTGCTGCGCAGGGCCCCTGCCCCACCAACCGGCGGTGCGCTGCCCGAAGGCATCCACTCCAGAACACGCTTACGTGTCAAGGCGATGCGCACGGTTGTGCGCAATATGGCATCCAGACTGGAATACGCCTCATGCGGCAGACAGGCCAGGACAAACGTAGCCTGCGCCACCTGGCGTGCTGCAGATCGCAGTGAGGTGGTCAGGTGCTGGCGCACCGAGACATTCTTGGGCTTGCGCACCAGGCCCAGTCCGACGGCAGCCAGCGGCGCAATGTACAAGACCCCGAGCACCGCGAGTGTCCACAAAAGCGTGGGGACAGGCTGCAACCAGCCAATGAGCAGAAGCGATACCAGTGCCGCCGGCACCAGACTGCGCCGCAGGTTATCCAGAATTTTCCATTGCGAAAGGCCCGACAGCGGATTGCGCAACCGCGTCGCTCCCGGTCCGGGTACGCGTGGCCACAGCCAGGAGGCAATCTGCCAGTCGCCCCGGATCCAGCGGTGGCGCCGGCTGACATCTGCGAAATAGTTGGATGGGTAGTCGTCATACAACTGGACGTCGCTGATCAGTCCGGCGCGGGCGTAGCAGCCTTCCAGCAAGTCGTGACTCAGTATGCGATTCTCCGGGAGCCGGTACTTGAGTGCATGCTCGAACGCATCGACGTCATAGATGCCTTTGCCGATGAAGGAACCTTCTTGAAACAGGTCCTGGTAGACATCTGACACCGCGCGGGTGTAGGGGTCGATACCCGCATCGTTGCCGCACAGACTGGCATATCGGGAACTGTTGGTGCTGGTCAGACTCACTGCCATGCGGGGTTGCAGGATGCCATAGCCTTCGGTGACACGTTCCCGGGCCTCGTCGTAACGGGGACGATTCAGGGGATGCGCCATGGTGGCGGCAAAGGAGCGCGCCGAATCCCGTTGCAACTGGGTATCGGTGTCCAGTGTGATGACGTACCGCACCGACTGCAAGACACTTGTGTTGCCGACGATGTGCGAGAAGGCATCCCGCGATCCCCCGCGCAACAAGCCATTGAGATCTCCCAATTTGCCCCGCTTGCGCTCATACCCCATCCAGATGCCTTCAACAGGATTCCAGCGACGCGGGCGGTGAAACAGAAAGAATCGTTCGCTGCCAGCGCTGTTATATTTTGCATTGAGGGCTTCGATGGCCTTGACCGCCCGGTCCAGCAATGGACCATCTTCGGGTGCAGTTTCCCGCGGACTGTCACGAAAATCCGTCAGCAACCCAAAATGCAGATGGATATCCTGATTGGCCAGGAAACGCACTTCCAGTGCCTCTACCAGTTCATCAACCTGCTCCAGGCGCATGAACATCGTCGGAACAACCACCAGCGTACGCGCCTCGGGGGCAATCCCTTTGGAATAGTCCATGCGCGCCAGCGCATGCGGGGTGGCCATCAGCGTGACGCACCAGTTCACCAGGGCGATGGCCAGTTGGCTCATGCCCAGCATTGCCAGCAATCCAATCACAACCAGCAACCACACCGAGGCACCCCGACTGGCCGCGGATGCTACCAATTGCCAGGTTGCGCCGACGCTTAGCAAGGTCGCGGAGCCCAGATACAGTGGCAGCGGAATCCACCGGTACAACCGGCGCAGCGCATCCAGGGGCGCTGGCTTTACTTGCGCGGCGCGTTCCAGCTGCGCCAAGCCCCGGTCGATCAGGTAGTAGCCGACGTGCGTGCGGCAATCATCCGCGGTGACTCCTGCTTGGTCCAGAGCCTCGTGTGCCAGCTGGATGGCTTTTCGCGCCAGATCGCCCTCACACAGGTGGCTGCGCCGGGCCAGCCTTTCGATCACATGGCGGTAGCGGTCGCGGGTGGCGAAATCCATGCGTGCATAGACACCCTGCGGGTCTTCGCACAGCTTGTGTTCGACCCCACTCATAGCCTCCACAAACATGCGCCAGTCCGTGGCCCCCAGAAAGCGCAGACTGCCAATGGTGTTGCTGGTGCTGACCTGGTTGACCGCCTGGCTTTGCGTTTCGGAGTGCACCATTTGTTCAATGGTCAGTCCTGATTCGGAGAGTTGTTGCTCGACCCAAGTCAGGGGCAAGGCCAGCGCAGAACTGTGGCCCTGCAGGCGCCTGGCCAATTCAGCTACGAAGGAGTTGACCAGCGGAGGATTGGATCGCGCCATATCCGATATCACCAGAATCAAATTCTTGGGATCGTGCTCGGCCACCCCAACCATTACATCCGCCCACATGCTGGCCCGGTTGCGGTCCAAAAGACTGTCTGCCACCCTTACGCTGATGCGACGCATGTTCTCGATCAGTGCCAGGCGCAGCATGATCGGGATCGCCCAGAGTTCACCCAGCTTCAACACCGATACTTTCTGGTACGCCGCGACAAAACGATAGAGGCTTTCGGCATCCACCCGACCATCACCGTGGGCGATGACGGCCAGCGCAATGTCATATACGCGCGGCAATCCCTTGGAGGCACCGTTGGCCAGCACGGGCAGCTCGCGGCTGTAGCCTCTGGGAAAGTGCGCCCGGGCCATCAAAATTTGCTCTTCGATGAGGTAGAAGTTATCCAGCAGCCACTCACCGGCCGGCGTGACGCGCCGGCTCAACTGAACTGCTTCCACGAGCAGCCCGTAGGCCCGGTTTAATACGGTCTCGTTATCGGCCAGACGCTCCAAGAGGTGGTCCTTGGCGCGGCCTGGGAACAGAGTGTGCGAGTCAGCCAGCGTCCTGCCCTGGCGTTCCATCTGTTCGGCACTGAGCAACCTGGCGCGCAGCGGCGGCTCAGTGATCGCGTTGGGCGTAAAGGGAGTTGCCTCATCCATTCGTCCAAACGCACGCATCAGTGATATGCGCAGGCTGTGAATACTGGTTTTCAACGGTGCACCCCCTGAATGCCGCAGGACCACCTTGGCCCGCGCTGGAATCACGGCGTGACCTGCGTTGTGCGTACCAACACACTGTAGGCAACGCAAACAGGCATCGTCTGTTCGAAACCGAACATATCACATGCCAGCCCTCGTAGAAAACAGGAAATACGCTACAAAAACAATAGCGAACTCAATGTTCGTTGGCATACAGACGCAGGCACGGCGCTGCCCTAATCTGCGTACAGGGACGTCGCACTACCACGCGGCGCAACCTATTCAGCACCCAACTATAGAAAGAACGCCCAATGAAAACAACCCATACCACTGCAGTCTTTGCTGCTTTGCTCCTGATCACAACTGCATCCATGGCTGCCACCGTAACACCGGCGCAATACAAAACCAGCAAGGCCGACATCGTTGCCAAGTACAAGCAAGAAAAGACCACATGCAAAGCGCTGAGCGGTAATGCCAAAGACATCTGCAACGAACAGGCCAAAGGAAGCGAAAACGTTGCAAAGGCCGAGCTGCTGGAAGAGTACCAACCGTCGGTTAAACACCGCTATGCGATGCGCATGGCGCGCGCCGACGCGGACTATGCGGTAGCAAAAGAGAAATGCGATGACGCCGCCGGCAATGTCAAAGACGTTTGCCGCAAGGAAGCCAAGAGCGTCTACGTTACTGCCAAGGCAGATGCCAAGGTCGCCGAGAAGACTTCAGAAGCCATTGGCACTGCCAGCGATAAAGTTGTTGATGCACGCAAGGATGCTGCAACCGACAAGAACAACGCCGCCTACGCTGTTGCCAAGGAGAAGTGCGATGCATTGAGCGGCGATCCGAAAGACGCCTGCATCAAAGATGCCAAGATGAAGTACGGTCAACGCTAATTCACCTTTGCACTTCACATTAACTACACACAAAAAGGATTCCCCATGGGTGAAATGAATGACATCTCAAAGGCCGTCTCGCACGCGGTGGACAACGCTACCGATAGCGCACATGACGCAGCACACTCGCTTTCACTGGCTGCCAACAGGGCTTCGCGAATGGTGAGCGAAAAGGGTGAGCAGTTGATGCACGCCCAGTCCCGGATGACCAAAAGCTGCCAGGGCTTTGTGCAGGAGCGGCCACTCACGACAGTGGGTATCGCTTTGGCAACTGGTGTAGTGCTGGGCTGGCTGCTACAGACCAAACGGTAAACGCGTCTGGGGCGGGTGGTCTAGCGGCCACCCGCACACTCCAGTTCAAACAGCGGCACTTCGGCCTTGCGGCTGAGCCACATGCCGCCGCCCACCTCCACAAACCCTTGCGTCAGACCGCGCCGGTACAGTTGTGCCCGGTGGCGGAACAAGCGGGGGTCGGTCAGTTCTTCGTCGATGGTCTCGCGTTCGTAGTCTTCGCGCGACACCGCTTCTACATACAGCGCCCCCCGGCACAGCGTGCCCAGGTTGTGCAGCGCCAGTTGCAGGTCTGCCGGGCTCAGGTAGGGCAACACCCCCTGGCAGATCACCAGGTCAAACGGCTGATCACTGTGGAAGTCGACCACCGAGCCGCGCAACCAGCCGTAACGCGCACACAGGTATTCGCTGAACTCCACGCCCTGGTAGCTGGCGTCAGGAAAATGTTGGGCCAGCACACCCTGCCACAAGCCAATGCCACAGCCCACATCCAGAACCCGTTTGACGGGCACGCGCAGGTACTTGAGGTAGCTGCACACAAAAGTGCCCAGCCGTTCTACATGCTGGGTGTCGACCACGCTGGTCTTCTTGTCGAAGTAGTAGCGCTGGTAGTACGCCTCGTCGAACCACTGGTCACTCGCTGATTGCACGACTAATCCTTGTTGGAGCACCCCGCCGTGGGGCATCTGCTGGGAGTATGACGCAGCGGATGCAACCCGCGACTGACGCGGCAGTGCGTGCTTCAACGCACAGACGTTGGCGAACGGTCGCCGCACACTGAGCTCCCCTGAGTTACTGAAAAAATTCCATTATGAAAAACGACCATACCCCCGTCTCTGTAGCCGAAATGCGCAGCCGCGCGCGCAAGCATGTGAATGACGGTGCCGTTACCGCGGATTACAAAGGTGACCGCAAACAAGTGCTGAAAATGTTGAACGAATCTCTGGCCACCGAAATTGTGTGCGTGCTGCGCTACCGACGCCATTACTTTACGGCCAAGGGCATTCATGCGCCTGGCGTTGCCGCTGAGTTTTTGGCGCATTCCAATGAGGAACTGGGCCACGCCGACTTGCTGGCGGCGCGTATTGTGCAGTTGGGTGGTGAGCCCGACTTTGCGCCCCGCACGCTGGAAGCACGCAGCCATGCCGAATACATTGAAGGCAGCAGTTTGCAAGATTTCATTCTTGAAAACCTGGTGGCCGAGCGAATCGCAATTGAGAGTTACCGCGAATTCATAGCCTACCTGGGCGAGAAAGACCCCACCACGCGCCGTTTGCTGGAAGGTATTTTGGCTGTGGAAGAAGAGCATGCCGACGAACTGGCCGATCTGCTGCAACACATGCCCAAGGACCAGTCACGTGCCACCTGAGGTCAAATTGGGTGTGGTACTCATCAGCCTGGCAATGCTGTCAGGCTGTGGCGATATGGCCAAAGTGCCGATCCTGGCGGGCACAGGCCCGCAGCCTACGTTGGAAGCACCACGGCCCAGTCTTATTCCGACCATCAACATTGCGCCTGCGTCTGGTTGGCCGATAGGCATGGTGCCTATTGCTGCCCCAGGCACCCAGGTACAGGCCTTTGCCAAGGGGCTGGATCATCCCCGGTGGCTACAGCTGCTACCCAATGGGGATGTGCTGGTGGCAGAGTCGAATGCACCCGAGCGACCGCAAGACGGCGAAGGCATCAAGGGCTGGATTGCCACCCACATCATGCGCCGTGCGGGTGCGGTAACCGTCAGTGCCAACCGCATCACCCTGTTGCGCGACACCAATGGTGACGGAGTAGCCGACTGGAGTGCACCCCTATTAACCGGCTTGAATTCACCCTTTGGCATGGCCTTGGTGGGCGGCTACCTGTATGTTGCCAATACCGATGCGCTGATGCGTTTCCCCTATGCCACAGGTGACACCCACATGACGGACCCTGGCACCAAGGTGTTGGACCTGCCAGCCGGCCCCATCAACCACCACTGGACCAAAAGCCTGATCGCCAGCCCGGATGGCAAGACGCTGTACGTGACAGTAGGCTCCAACAGCAATGTCGCGGAACGCGGTATGGCGGTAGAAGAAGGCCGGGCCGCAATTTGGGAATATGACATTGCCACGGGCGCCCACCGGGTGTTTGCCTCTGGTTTGCGCAACCCCAATGGCATGGCTTGGGAGCCACACACTGGCGCTTTGTGGACAGCGGTAAACGAGCGTGACGAATTGGGCAGCGACTTGGTGCCGGACTACATGACCTCCGTGCGGCGTGGCGCTTTTTATGGCTGGCCTTACAGCTATTTCGGCCAGCATGTGGATGAGCGGGTTCAGCCGCCCAACCCCGAAATGGTGGCCAAGGCTCTGCCGCCCGATTACGCGCTGGGTTCTCATACTGCGTCTTTGGGGCTGGCTTCGTCTGTCGGTACTACATTGCCCCAACAGTTTTCGAATGGCATGTTCATCGGCCAGCATGGCTCCTGGAACCGCAGGCCGCACAGCGGCTACAAGGTGATTTATGTACCCTTAGCGGACGGCAAACCATCCGGACCGCCCGTGGATGTGCTGACAGGTTTCCTGAGTGCAGAAGCAACAGCCTATGGCCGGCCGGTAGGGGTGGCGCTGGATAAGACCGGTGCGCTGCTGGTGGCCGATGATGTGGGCAACATCATCTGGCGAGTGCATAGGAAATAGCTGCAATGCCATCACCGATTTGGTGTATGCCAAGCGCACGGGCCTGGCGCAACGTTACCATCTGCCAGCTATAGAAGACATGCTCTGCGTCAATTTGCCGCTCGCGTGTATCCTGCACGCAGTTGCTTTGCATTTCTTTCGCCATTTGGCGTCTGAATCGCCCGTCTGAATCGCCACATCGAAAGAAGTCCCATGCGCCTGTCCAAATTCATATTGGCCAATATGGAAGCCATCCTGCAAGATTGGGAAGACTTCGCTCGGACCATCCACGCGACCATTCATCTGATGACAACAAAGGAACTGCGTGACCATGCAGAAGCCATGCTAAAGGTCGTGGCCACCGACCTCGATACCTATCAGGCACGGCAGGAGGGCATCGACAAATCGCAGGGCCTTGCACCTCCGGTAGCCGGAGATACCCCTGCAGAGACCCATGGCGCCGAGCGCATTTCGTCTGGCTTCACCATCGAACAGCTCACGGCGGAATACCGGGCCTTGCGCGCGAGCGTACTGAGACTTTGGCAAGACGACATCATTAACATCACCGCTGGCGAGATCAAAGACATGGTCAGGTTCAATGAAGCGATCGACCAGTCGCTAGCAGAAGCCGTCTCGCGCTATTCGGAAATGCAGCGTGACTCCCAAAACCTGTTCATGGCCATTCTGGGCCATGACGTGCGATCCCCACTCGGGGCCATCAGCATGGGAGCGCAAATGCTGGCGAGTAACCCGGGTCTGACTCCAAATGCAGTCAAGACGGCTGCACTCATAGTCAGTAGCAGCAATCGCGTTGCTGAAATTGTCTCTGACCTGCTCGACTTTTCAACAAGCCATCTTGGGGACGGCATACCGGTCACTACATACCCAATGGATTTTTCACCGGTATGCACCACCATTGTTGAAGAGATGCGCTTATTTCATCCTGGTCGGCTCATCCGACTGGAAATAGCAGGCAACATGGAGGTGATTTGGGACAGCTCGCGCATCAGCCAGGCGTTTGGCAATTTGATCTCTAACGCGATTGATCACGGCTCTGCTGAGGAGCCCGTCGTCGTCAAGGTTGGTGAGAACTCCAATGATGAAATCAGCTGGACGATCCAAAATGCGGGCGAGGTGATTTCGTCGGCCCAACTGAGAACAATTTTCGACCCAGCCAAGCGCTTTGCCCTGCGCCCGGCGAGCGAGCGCAAGCTAAGCGACAAGATTAACCTGGGACTAGGCCTTTACATCGCCCGTGAGATCATTCTGGCGCATGGTGGGCGAATCGGGATCACGTCCAACATAGAGGTCGGAACGATCTTCACCATCCACTTGCCGCGCAAGGGCAATAGCAAGAACGCGAGCACGCGATAGTTGTAGGGCCTGGCAGGGAGCGGCTCTGTAGGCAGGTGAACTTTCATTCGGGCAATGTCACGCTTAAGCCTTTTGCGGCGTAAAGCCATCTTCGCTCCAGGCCTCACTGCCAACGCCATGGCGCACAAAAAACAAACCTTCTGGATCAACTAGCTGCTTTACAGATTGCAAGCGCGCATAGTTGGCACCCCAAAATTCCCGCTGCCAATTGTCGTTGAAGTAATTGCTCTCAGACACATAGGATCCGCCATTCGGTGCTAGCTGTCTCAGCAGCGCCATAGCCCGGTCAATACGTCGAGTCTCAACCTCTGCCTCTATGAAACTCCGTGCTTTGCTTAAGACCGAACGTTCCAGCCCAGCGTACGACGGCTTTCCGCCCGAGGCGATGATGACCAGCGCAAATGCGTCCAGCACGGCCGGGTTGGTGGCACATTGGCGCGCTTGCTCAATCACTTCTTTGGTCGCACCAGCCAAACCTTTGTTGAAGTGCAAACCAACGGAATGCTTGTCGCTGGCAGCAATCAATGTATCGACCAGGGTCTTGCGCTGATCTTTTGCCAGTAAGCGCGAAGGTAGCCACAGGGAATCGTAGCCATAGATCGTCATGCCTACTTGATCTTGATCACCCTCCCACCAGGCGTGGTACGCAGGCGCGCCTGCACGTTGATCCGGCCGAAGTGAGGGGTTCCAGGCGATATCCCACCAAGGTTGAGCGTCCCACGCACCGGCGTGGAGTTTTTCAACCTCTTCATAGTGCTCCGGCACCGCGCGCACAAACTCGAAAAACGGCTTCCAAACGGCCATGACTTGTTCGTTGCTAAGGCCCTGGCTACACAGACTCAGTTTCAAGCTGCGATCCGTGCCCAAACTGATTTGCTCGCCCCAGTGCGGGTTAAAGAGTTGATCCGCATAAAAGTCCATCACACGGGTCACCAAGGTGGCGAAAGCTGAATCAGACTTAGCCCGAATCTTGCCACCCACATAGCCAAAATACTTGGGTAAGTCATGGGTGCGCAAAACCACTTTGGTGACTACACCCCAGCTGCCACCGCCGCCGCCTTTGAGTGCCCAGAAAAGTTCAGGGTTGGTACAGGCATTGGCCACGCGCAATTGCCCATCAAAACAAACCACTTCGGCTTCCAGCAATCCCGCCGCGGTCAGCCCAAAGCCTTTTGAAAAACTACCAAAACCACCGCTTTGCACCAGCCCGGCAACCCCCACATCGGTGCAACCACCGCCTTGGACATAGCGTCCAGCCTTGGTGGTCACTGCATGGTAGAGATCGCTCCACACGGCGCCTGCACCGGCGCTGACTGCAGGCACGGCAGACACCGTCCCTGCGCAACCTTGCGGCACAAATTTGTCGATGATTTCGACCCGATTCATGGATCGCGTCCAAATCAGCAAAGAGTCTTGCGAGCTTGAAGTACCTTGGTAGCTGTGACCCGTGCCTTTCACCACCAGACGCAGCTTGTGCTCACGCGCGAAACGCACACCAGCGGCTACATCATCATGTGTGTTGGCTTGAATTGCGTAAGCACTGGGTTCGTTCTTCCAGGCGTTGAACCAGCCTGAAACCTGGGTTGCCGACGCTTGATCACCCAAAAAGAAAGGGTTGCTCAAATACTTGCCCAGCTCAAGGCAAGCGGCACTGACCGCACTGCGCTGGCAAGGCGCAAATAGCGTCTCAAGTTTTATCAAACGACCCTTGAGCGTTTCCCCTAGCTTTTGCCAAAGCGCCACGCTGGGCCATGCGGCGTCGCCAGGTCGCACACGAGTGAGACCACTGGCCGCCCCAGCAGAAACGGGCAGCGCGCTGGCCAGCGGCAATACCAAGGCGGCTCTACATAGATCTCTTCTATCCACGGTGGTGACTCCTAATTCTTGATCCATCCATTTTTGCGGATCGTAGGCATACCCTCGCTCTGGACTGGACCGAAGGTGACGCAGTCACCTATGACACCAAACTATTCCCTATTGGAATTGATCGGTTGTTTGAATTCAGCTCGCCAAGTCGGAGGACGAAAGCCGCAGCATAGCGATTATTCAGTTGCCAGGCCATCCCTCACCCTTTCACCTTAAACGCCGGCATCTTCTGTGCCAACCGTGCACCCATCTCCGCGCCCAGCGCCTGCAGGCCGCTTAAGGGGCGCACCATCACCTCGAACTCGACAATCTTGCCGGCTTCGTCAAAGCGCACCAAGTCGATGCCCTTGAGCTGCTTGTCGCCTACGCGGGCGCTGAATTCCAGCACCACGTTCAGGCCATCATCAGACGCCAGTTGGCGGTGGTAGGTAAAGTCTTCAAATACTTGAATCACGGTGTTCAACGCCAGAATCAGCGCAGCGGCCGGCTGGTAGGGGTGGATGGCCATGGGGGAGCGAAACACCGCGTCCGGGTGCACGATGCTGGGCAGTGCGGACAGGTCGCGTTTGGCGACCATGTCATGCCAGATGGCGATGGAGGCCGCAACGGCGGGTTTGAGGTGTTGGGGGCTGCTTGCATGAATGTCTCCTATCAAATGGTGGCGGCCAGGCGGGTGCCCTGGTCAATAGCACGCTTGGCATCCAGTTCGGCGGCCACATCGGCGCCGCCAATCAGGTGCACGCTGCAACCGGCGGCTTGCAAAGCGGCCAACAGTTCGCGCTGGGGTTCCTGGCCGGCGCACAGCACCACGTGGTCCACTGGCAGCACGCGCTCCTGGCCGTCCACGCTCAGGTGCAGGCCAGCATCGTCGATGCGGTGATAGGTCACGCCGGGCGTCATGGACACGCGTTTGGCCTTGAGCCCCGTGCGGTGAATCCAGCCGGTGGTCTTGCCCAACTGATCGCCCACCTTGCTGGCCTTGCGCTGCAGCAAGTGCACCTGGCGTGCGGGCGCTTCCACATGCGCCTTCGTGATGCCGCCGGCCTGTGCGTAACCTGTGTCAATGCCCCATTCGGCATAAAACTTGGGCGCGTCGACGCTGGCGCTGGTACCGCTGTGGGTTAAAAATTCCGACACGTCAAAGCCAATGCCACCCGCACCGATCACGGCCACGGTCTTGCCCACGGACTTGCCGTCGCGCAGCACGTCCAGATAACTCAAGGCTTTAGGGTGGTTGACGCCGTCGATGGCGGGTGTGCGCGGCGTCACGCCAGTGGCCAGCACAATGTCGTCATAACCGCCCTGCGCCAGTTGCGCAGCGCTCACGCGGGTGTTGAGCGAGAGCTTGACGCCCTTGAGCGCCAGTTGGCGGTCAAAGTAGCGCAGCGTCTCGTAAAACTCTTCCTTGCCCGGCACCTTTTTGGCGATGTTGAACTGGCCGCCGATCTCTGTGGCCGCGTCAAACAGCTCCACCGTGTGGCCACGCTCGGCGGCGGTGACGGCAAAGCTCAGGCCCGCAGGACCGGCGCCCACGACCGCGATGCGCTTCGGGGCCGCAGCGGGGGCAATCACCAGCTCGGTCTCGTGGCAGGCACGCGGGTTGACCAAGCAAGATGTGATCTTGCCGCCAAAGGTGTGATCCAGACAGGCCTGGTTGCAGGCTATGCAGGTGTTGATTTCGTCTGCCCTGCCCTCGGCAGCCTTGCGTACAAACTCGGAGTCGGCCAAAAAGGGGCGCGCCATGGACACCATGTTGCAAAAACCATCGGCCAGCAGTTGCTCGGCCACTTCGGGTGTGTTGATGCGGTTGGTGGCCACCAGCGGAATCTTCACCTTGCCCATCAGGCGCTGGGTGACCCAGGCGTAGGCCGCGCGCGGAACCTTGGTGGCGATGGTGGGGATGCGCGCCTCGTGCCAGCCAATGCCGGTGTTGAGGATGGTGGCGCCGGCCGCCTCGATAGCCTGAGCCAGTTCAATGACCTCATCCGCCGTGGAGCCGCCCTCCACCAAGTCCAGCATGGACAGGCGGAAGATGATGATGAAATTGGCCCCCACGCGCTCGCGCACCCGGCGCACGATCTCCACCGGGAAGCGGATGCGGTTGGCATAAGCGCCACCCCAGGCGTCGTCGCGCTGATTGGTGCGTGCGGCAATAAATTCGTTGATCAAGTAGCCCTCAGAACCCATGATCTCCACGCCGTCGTAACCGGCTACTTGGGCCAGACCGGCGCAGCGGGCAAAGTCTTCAATCGTCTGCTCTACTTCTTCGGTAGTCAGGGCGTGCGGTGTGAACGGGTTGATGGGCGCCTGCAGCGCGCTGGGTGCCACCAGGTCCTTTTGGTAGGAGTAGCGGCCAAAGTGCAGGATCTGCATGGCGATCTTGCCGCCGGCCTGGTGCACCGCATCGGTCACCACGCGGTGGTGCGCGGCCTCCGCTTCGGTGGTCAGCATGGCACCGCCCTTCATGGGGCGACCGCGCTCGTTGGGGGCAATGCCACCGGTCACGATCAGGCCCACGCCGCCTCGGGCGCGCTCTGCGTAGAAGGCGGCCATGCGTTCGAATCCGTTGGGCACCTCTTCCAGCCCCACGTGCATGGAGCCCATCAGAACCCGGTTTTTCAGGGTGGTAAAGCCCAGGTCAAGGGGCGCGAGCAAATGGGGGTAAGCGGTCATGGACTGTCCTTTATGCAACTGGTTGCACAATTCTACGCAAAAACCTGACAACTATGCAACTGGTTGCATAAAATGCGGTTTACTACCCGCTTAGCCCATGTCCCTGCCCCACGCACTTATCACGGCCCTGGTTGAACAACCCTCCTCCGGCTCCGACCTGGCCGGGCGGTTTGACCGTTCCATCGGCTACTTCTGGCACGCTACCCACCAGCAGATTTATCGTGAGCTGGGCCGTCTGGAAGAAGCCGGTTGGGTCGAACCCCTGCCGGCCGAGAGCGGGCGTGGCCGCAAGCGCGTCTACCGCGTGCTACCCGCCGGGCGTGCCGAGCTGCAGCGCTGGGTGGCCGAGCAGCAAGACCCCAAGCCGCTCCGCGATGAATTCATGGTGCGCTTGCGCGCCGAGGCCGTGGTCGGCCCCACGGCCCTGGCCACCGACATTCGCCGCCGCCTGGCGCTGCACCAACAAAAGCTGGCCGTGTACCAGGCCATCGCAGCGCGCGACTTTGCCAACGTGGATGACGGATCGCGCAAACAACAACTGCAGCACCTGGTGCTGGAGGCCGGCATCGTCCAAGAAACGCAGTGGATTGCGTTCTCGCAAAAGGCGCTGGTGATATTAGAGCAAGCTCAAAATCTTCCTGAAGCCCCGCCGCCGCCAAAATCACCCCCGCCTCCGCTGCTGATACCACCCGCCTGAGAATCACTGCTTGAACCCGCGCTGGCCGCCGCACTGATCAAGCCGTCGGCAGCAACGCCCACCGCCACTTGCGCCACCAGTACGCCAAGCTCTTCAGCGATCACTCGTTTTGATTTGCGCTGAACAATGCCGAGCAGCACTTGGTCAAAAAAGATTTTGATCAACGCCACAATCAGACCCGAAAAAACGATGCTGGCCCCCAGATAGGCAAGTTGACCAGAGTCACGCCATGCGGCCAGACTCATCACCGGGCGCAGCAGCACCCCACCAATCTTCACAAAAATGATTGCAAAAACAATGCCTGCAATAGTGGCGTAGGCCAGCCAACGCCAACGCGGCAATGGCGGAAGTGGCAACCTCTCCTGCATCGCTTTGGCTTGCCGTTTTTTTGTCATGGGTACCTTGATGGAGCGGGGGAGTGCCCATTCTCATTGCGCTGGTGTTGGCCTGTCAAATCCTTAATCGCTAGTACAGAAGTAGCGATACGTATCGTCATAGCGCCATTGATTACAATACCCCCATAGGTATTTTATTCCAGCACCCCAATACATCGCTATGGACCTCCTCACCACCCTTAAAGAACAATGGCCGTTGCTGGCCATCGCCGCCTGGTTTGCCTACAAATGGTGGAGCAGCCGTCGCGTCGTGCGCCTGCTGCCCGAGCTGAAAAGCAAGGGTGCCGTTTTGGTTGATGTCCGCTCGGTCGAGGAATTTGCCTCCGGGCAGGCACCTGGCACGATCAACATTCCCTTGCCGGAGTTAGGCTCACGCCTGAACGAACTGTCCAAAAGTACCCCCGTGGTGCTGTGCTGCGCCAGCGGTACCCGCAGCGGCATGGCAAAAATGCTGCTCAAACGCCATGGGTTCAAAGACGTGTACAACGCTGGCACTTGGCGCAAACTACTTTAAACGCAACATGCTATTACAACAATAGCTGGTTACGTATATCCGACGAGGGCTAGAGGCCTATTTTCCTCCCAACCCCATGGACCGGGTGATCACTTCTTTCATGATCTCATTGGTACCACCGTAGATGCGCTGCACGCGCGCATCGGCGTAGGCGCGGGCAATGGGGTATTCCCACATGTAGCCATAGCCGCCAAAGAGCTGCACACATTCATCCATCACCTTGCACTGCAGGTCGGTGGTCCAGTATTTCGCCATACTGGCAGTGGCGGTGTCGAGCTGATCTTTGCAGATGAGCTCGCAACATTTGTCCACGAACACACGGGCCACCTGCACCTCGGTTTGCAGTTCGGCCAATTTGAAGCGGGTGTTCTGGAATGCCGCCACCGGCTGGCCAAAGACCTTGCGCTCTTTCACATAGTCCACTGTCCAGTCAATGGCGGCTTGGGCGGACGCCACGGCGCTGATCGCGATCTGTAGGCGCTCCCAAGGCAACTGCTCCATCAGGCAGATGAAGCCTTTGTTCTCATGGACCTTGCCGCCCAGCAAATGCTCGGGGCCTAGTTTTACGTTGTCGAAGAACAGCTCGGAGGTGTCTTGCGCCTTCATGCCCACTTTTTTCAGGCGCTTGCCAACCGAAAAACCGGGCATGCCGCGCTCGACCAGCATCAAACTGGTGCCTTTGCCGCCAGCCGCCGGGTTGGTTTTGGCCACCACGATCACCAGGTCGGCGTGCCAACCGTTGGTGATGAAGGTCTTGCTGCCGTTGAGCAAGTAGCTGCCGTCGGGTTGCTCGATGGCCGTGCATTTGATGCCCTGCAAGTCAGAGCCCGCAGCCGGTTCGCTCATGGCAATGGCGCCAATCATCTCGCCACTGGCCAGTTTGGGCAGGTACTTGGCCTTTTGCTCTGGCGTGCCGTAGTGCAGGATGTAGGGCGCCACGATTTCGCTGTGCAGGCTAAAGCCAATGCCGCTTACGCCCGCACGGGCCACTTCCTCAAACTGGATCACCGAGTACAGCTTGTCCGCCTCGGAGCCGCCGTATTCCTCGGGCATGGTCATGCACAAAAAGCCGTTCTCACCGGCCTTGTTCCACACGGCACGGTCCACATAGCCCTGCTCTTCCCAGTCGGCGTGGAAGGGGGCGATTTCTTTGTCTATGAACTTGCGAAAGCTATCGCGGAAAGATTCGTGGTCGGTGTCGAAGAGGGTTCGTTCAATCATGGTGGCTCCTTTTAATCAGTTGAGGACAGAGCTTGCAGCTGCGCTGCTGCGGTCTGTCCCGCAATGGCATTATTTTCACAAAGCAAGCGCTTGGTAAAAAGTAATATACTCTAAAACTACAACGGCCTGGCGTTTGCCTGCCACCCACTCGACCCGATTCCCTTTGGAGCCCCACATGACCGAAGCATTTGTATTTGACGCCATCCGCACACCGCGCGGCAAAGGCAAGAAAGACGGCAGCCTGTACGAGGTCAAGCCCGTCAATTTGCTCGCTGGTTTATTGACCGACTTACAGCAACGCAACCAGTTCGACACGGCCAAAGTGGACGATGTGGTGATGGGCATTGTCTCGCCCGTGGGTGACCAAGGCGCGGTGCTGCCCAAGGTGGCGGCGCTGAAGGCCGGCTGGGACTTTCAGGCGGCTGGCGTGCAGATCAACCGCTTTTGCGCCTCGGGGCTGGAGGCCGTCAACATGGCCGCACAAAAAGTGCGCTCCGGCTGGGAAGATTTGGTGGTTGCCGGTGGTGTGGAGAGCATGAGCCGGGTACCCATCGGCTCGGACGGAGGCGCCTGGGCCATGGACCCCGAAACCAACTCCGCCACCGCCTTTGTGCCCCAAGGCATTGGCGCCGACCTGATTGCCACCATCGAAGGCTTCACCCGCGCGGACGTAGACGCCTTTGCGCTGGAATCGCAAAAGCGTGCCACCGCCGCTCAGGCGGCGGGCTACTTTGACCGCTCGGTGGTGGCCGTCAAAGATTCCTTGGGCCAGGTGATTTTGGCCAAGGACGAATTCATCAAACCCAACACCACGCTCGAAGGCCTGGCGGGCCTCAAGCCTGCGTTTGAGCAAATGGGCAGCATGGGGTTCGATGCGGTGGCGCTCACCCGTTACCCCCAGGTGGAGCGCATCCACCACGTGCACCACGCCGGCAATTCGTCGGGAATTGTGGACGGTGCCGCCGCTGTGCTGGTTGGGAGTGAGGCCGCCGCCAAGGCGCACGGCCTGACACCACGCGCCCGCATTGTGGCCACGGCCCTCTCAGGCGCCGACCCCACCATCATGCTCACCGGCCCCATGCCCGCCACGCGCAAGGCGCTGGCCAAGGCGGGCCTGAGCATCAACGACATTGACCTGTTTGAAGTGAACGAGGCTTTTGCCGCCGTGGTGATGCGCTTCATGAAAGAGATGAAGGTGCCGCATGACAAGGTCAACGTGAACGGCGGCGCCATCGCCATGGGCCACCCGCTGGGTGCCACCGGCGCCATGATTTTGGGCACGCTGATTGATGAACTCCACCGGCGCAAGCTGCGGTACGGGCTGGCTACGCTGTGCGTAGGCGGTGGCATGGGCATTGCCACGATTGTGGAGAGGCTTTGAACGAAATTGGCCTCTAGCCCTCGTCAAAACTACGTACAACGCTCTTTTTTTAATAGCATTGCGGGACAGGCCAAGAGTTACACGAAGTGAACGTTGCTCTGTCCTCAACTGATTGAGACATTATGAAAACCATCCAATACTCCCTCGCCGACGGCATCGCCACAGTTACCTTTGACGAGCCCAATTCTCCCGTCAACACCATGTGCCTGCAGTGGCAGGACGACATGGCGGCGCTGACCGAGCAAATCGTCAAAGACAAAGATGCCATCAAAGGCATCTTGCTCACTTCGGCAAAGACAACCTTCTTTGCCGGTGCGGACCTCAAAGGCGTTATGCGCATCAAGCCATCCGACGCGCCCACCATCTACGCCGAGATCGAGCGCCTGAAGAAGAACATGCGCACGATTGAGACTATGGGCAAGCCCGTGGTCAGCCTGATCAACGGCACGGCGCTGGGGGGCGGCTGGGAAGTAGCCCTCATCGGCCATCACCGCATCGCCATTGACGACAAGAAAATTCAGCTCGGCCTGCCCGAAGTGACGCTGGGCCTGCTTCCCGGCGCCAGTGGCGTGACCAAAATGACCCGCCACCTGGGCCTGATGGGGGCGCAACCCTACCTGGTAGAAGGTAAAACCTTTGATCCGGCTACTGCCAAAGGCCTGGGCCTGGTGCACGACTTGGTGCCTACAGGCGACAACGCTGCCGCCGAAATGAAAGCCAAGGCCCTGGTCTGGATCGCCGCCAACCCCACAGCCCAGCACCCCTGGGAAGCCAAGGGCTACAAGGTGCCGGGCGGCCTGCCCTCTTCACCCGCCGTCGCGCAGATGCTGGTGGTGGCCCCGGCCATGATCAAGAAGCAAACCCGTGGTCTCTACCCCGCGCCCGAGGCCATCATGGCCTGCATGGTCGAAGGCCTGCAGGTCGACATTGAGACTGCCCTGCGCCTGGAGAGCCGTGCGCTGGCCAAGCTCATGTCTGGCATCAACGCCAAGGCAATGATCAACACCTTCTTCTTCAACCTCAACGCTATAAAGGGCGGCCAGAGCCGACCCGCTGGAATCGCCAAGTACAAGCCTGCCAAGGTCGGCCTGCTGGGCGCCGGCATGATGGGCGCGGGCATCGCCTACGTGCAAGCCAGCAAGGGCATTGCCACGGTGCTCAAAGACGTGAGCCAAGAGAAAGCCGACACCGGCAAGGGCTACGCCGCCAAGATCACCCAAGCCCGCGTGGACAAGGGCCGCATGACGGCCAACAAGCAGGCAGAGATTTTGGGCCGCATCCAGCCCACCGGATCGCTGGACGACTTGAAGGGCTGCGACCTCATCATCGAAGCCGTGTTTGAGAACCGCGAACTGAAAGCCCGGGTGACGAAGGAAACCGAGCCTTTGCTGGCCCCGGGCGGATTCTTTGCCTCCAACACCTCTACCCTGCCCATCACTGGCCTTGCGACGGCCAGCACAGATGCCAAGAAGTTTATCGGCATCCATTTCTTCAGCCCGGTGGACAAGATGCAACTGGTGGAGATCATCAAGGGCACAGAGACCGATCTTGAAACCGTTGCCCGGGCTTTTGACTATGTGCAAGCCCTGGGCAAGTTCCCCATTGTGGTGAACGACTCGCGCGGTTTCTTCACCAGTCGGGTGTTTGGCACCTTTGTGATGGAGGGCGCGGCCATGCTGGGTGAAGGCATTCCCGCCGCGGCTATTGAGAATGCAGGGATCCAGGCAGGCATGCCGGTCGGACCTTTGGCCGTGCTGGACGAAACCGCACTGACCCTGTCTCTGCATGTCATGGACCAAACCCGCAAAGACTTCGAGGCCGAGGGCAAAACCTACACCGCCACACCGGGCGAGTTGGTGGTGGAGAAGATGGTCAATCAACACAAGCGCCCGGGTCGCGCAGGTGGTGCGGGCTTTTACGACTACCCTTCTGACAAAGGCGCCAAGAAATTCCTCTGGCCCGAACTCAAAGGTCTGTTTGAGAAAACCGACGCACCGTGGACCATCACCGACCTGAAAGACCGCCTGCTCTACCGCCAGGCGGTGGAAACCGCACGCTGCCTGGCCGAGAACGTGCTCACCACCGTGCACGATGCCAACATCGGCTCCATCTTCGGCATCGGTTTTCCGGCCTGGACCGGCGGCGCCATGCAGTTCATTTACGGCATGGGCATCGAGGCGTTTGAGGCACGGGCGGCCGAATTGACGGCCAAATTTGGTGATGGCTTCCATTTGTCGGACACTGTGAAGGCGGCCATCCGCCAACACCAGCCCCAGTACTAACCACCTCCACACCTAAAAGGCCCCCATGCTTGCCCGTTTGCTGAGAATCCTGATTGTGGTGCAAGTGCTCTGTGGTGCCGGCTTGGGTTATCTGTTGGTCCGCTGGGCCGGCCAGCCTGAATGGTGCATACCGGCCTTGGCAGTGCTGTTTCCCCTGGCAACCATGCTGCTGGTGGACCTGGTATCTGCATGGCGGGCCCGCAGCGGCGAGAGCGTACGACTCTGGTGGCGCGCACTGGCAGGTGAATTTGTGGCGGGCCTGCGCATCTTCCTGTTGCGCCAACCCTGGACTGTGCATCCACCCAGGGTCCTGCCCGCCACCGGAACCCAGGCCCGTGTGCCCGTGGTGCTGGTGCACGGCTACCTGTGCAACCACCGCGTTTGGGACGATGTGGCAACCACACTGCGTGCTCATGGGCATACGGTGCTTGCGGTGAACCTGGAACCCCTGTTTACCTCCATTGACGCCTATGCACCCATTTTGGAAGCGGCTGTTGCGACGCTGTGCCAACAAACCGGTGCACGCCAGGTTGCGCTGGTGGGCCACAGCATGGGCGGCCTTGCCATCCGTGCCTGGATGCGCGCCCATGGCAGCGACCGCGTGGCCCGCGTCCTGACCCTTGGAACGCCCCACGTCGGCACCCTAATCGAGCCACGTACACGCACGCCCAATGGTCAACAGATGCAGTGGCAAAGTCCTTGGCTGGCAGAGCTGGCAGCGATCGAATCCGACACCCATCGCTCCCTCTTCCGCATTGCCTTGACACCACAAGACAACATCGTTTTCCCCCAACGTGCCCAAGTGCTATCGGGCATCGAGCCAGTCGTCTTTCACGGTATCGGGCACCTGCAAATGTGCCTGGATGCAGCCGTCATCCGCTGGGTCGCAGACCAGCTGTCCGAATTTACGCTGGCAGCACCCGCTGCTTGACAGCGCGCGAGACACTAAAAGACTATTGAACATGAGCGATCTCGTAGTACGCAAAATCCTGATCGACATGGCGGCCCCCATCGAAGCCCGCTGGAATGGTGGTGATGCCTTTCGCTCAGCTTTCTTCAACGCGCTGTCCATGAGTTTTCCAGTGGGCGAACAATATTTCATGGACTCAGTGCGTGCCGGCCTTAAGGCCCTGCCGCCTGATCAACAAGCCCGGTTTGCCGCCGAGGTGCAGGGTTTTGTAGGCCAGGAGGCCACGCCCCGGCGCATCCACGCCCTCTTCAATGGGCACCTGGAACAGCTGGGCTTTGACAATGAGCTGGGGCGCCGTGCCCGCAAACGCATTGAGGGCAACCTGCAGATCAATGTGCGCAACCATGTGGGGCCACTGCGGCCACTGAACACCTGACCGCCATCTTTGCCGACTGGATGTTCCACCACCCCGAGGCCCTGGCCGGCGCAGAACCCCGCCTGCAAACGCTGTGGATGTGGCACGCCGCCGAAGAGGCCGAGCATTGCAGCACAGCCTTTGATGTGTACAAGGCGCTGGGCGGTAACGAATATTGGCGGGTACGCCTGCTACGTTTGGTGACCTGGACCTTCGCCATGGACATGGCGCGCCAAACGGTGCGCAACCTGTGGCATGACGGCAGCCTGTTCCGCTGGAGCACCTGGCGCAGTGCGGCCACGCTGCTGTTTGCCCGGGACGGCATGATTCGCGGCAACTACCGGATGTGGGCTGCCTACCAATCGCCCAACTTTCACCCACGCCAGCAGGACACCTCGCGTTCTGTACGCTGGCTGCAGGACAACCAGGACCGTTTTTCGGTCGTGTGCCGGGCCACCTAACGATCGCAAGCGTCATCTCACGGCTTTGACGCACAATGGCTCATTGCCCAGGAGCCTTCACCATGCATGCACTCAGCCCCACAGATTCCGCCTTTTTGTGGATGGAAACCCGCAGCCAACCCATGCACGTGGCGGGTTTGAACATTTTTACGCCTCCACACGGCAGCGGACCCGAATTTGTTCACCAGTTGTTGGCGCAGTGGAGCCAGCATGTCAAGGCCGTTGCTCCATTCAATCTGCGACCCGTTTTGCGCATGGGCTTGTGGCACTGGGAAGAAGACAAGGAGTTTGAGCTGGACTACCACCTGCGTCACCTGGCCCTGCCCCAGCCGGGACGTATCCGCGAGCTGCTCGCCATGGTGTCGCGGCTGCACGCCAATCTGCTCGATCGCAACCGCCCCCTGTGGGAAATTCATGTGATCGAAGGCCTGCCGGGTGGGCGCTTTGCCGTCTACAACAAAATGCACCACGCGTTGATCGATGGGGTGACCGGCGCACGCATGGCGGCCAACTCCATGTCGGACAATCCATCTGAACTCAAGGCGCCACTGTGGGCACTCCTTCAAACATCATCCCACGGCGCAGCGAAAAACTGCAGCCCCCGGGCTGCTGGAGCAACTTGCCAGCCTTGCCAAGGCAGGCAAGGAAATTTTGCCTGGTGTGGGCAGCGGGTTGTGGGACATTGTGCGATCCGCCTATGCCGAAGGCGCCACCGCCCTGCCCTTTCAGGCTCCACCCACGCCCTTCAACGTGGAAATTTCAGGCTCGCGCCGGTTTGCGTCCCAGTCGTATTCGCTCTCCCGCTTTAAGCGGATTGGCGAGGCCACAGGCGCCACGGTCAACGACGTTACGCTTGCTATATGCGCCGGCGCATTGCGGGAATACCTGTTGGTTCAGAACAAACTGCCCAAGAAGCCTTTGATAGCCATGGTGCCGGTATCGCTACACGGCGAAACCAGCGCTGGTGGCAACCAGGTGTCGCTGCTGCTGGCCAGTTTGGCGACCGATGTTGCAGACCCGCTCAAGCGCCTGCAGCGCATTGTGGAATCCACCACCGAAGCCAAGAACCGTCTCACCAAAATGCCGCGCCTGCAAAAAATGGCGCATGGCATCACCTCGATTGCACCGCTGGGCGCAGGGATCGTGACCGGTACAGCAGAAAAGCACCCGCTGTTCAACCTGGTCATCTCCAACGTGCCCGGTGCACGGGAAACGCTGTATCTCAATGGCGCAAGGCTGGACGAGGTGTATCCGGTGTCCATTCCCACCCACTACCTGGCGCTGAACATCACCATCAGCGGTTACGGGGACAATCTGGGGTTTGGCTACATTGCCTGTCGACGTTCGGTGCCGGCCCTGCAACGCATGTTGGACTACACGCACAACGCCATCGAGGAGCTGGAAGCGGCATTGGGCCTAGAAGAGCCGAAGCCCAAGGCCAGAAAAGCGGCTCGCAAAACAGTGCGGAAAAAAGCACCGTAGGACCAATTAAAGCGCCGTAGGCGCAACTACGACAGCGTCATACTCGAACGCCTTATTGAGCTTGCGTTTTGTTGTAGTTGGCAATGCCATCCATGATTTCCTTGCGGGCGGCCTCAGGGCCTTCCCAGCCCAGAATCTTGACCCACTTGCCGTCTTCCAGGTCCTTGTAATGTTCAAAGAAGTGGGAGATCGTTTTTAAGCGCATCGGTTGCAGGTCTTCTGGCACTTCCCAGCGGCTGTAGAGGGACAAAATCTTGTTGATGGGTACAGCCAGCACTTTGCCATCCTGGCCGGCTTCGTCTTCCATCATCAGAATACCAATGGCACGGCACGGTACAACCACGCCGGGAATCAAGGGCACTGGGGTGATCACCAGCACATCCACCGGATCACCGTCACCCGATATGGTTTTAGGCACATAGCCGTAGTTGGTGGGGTAGTGCATGGCCGTGCTCATGAAGCGATCCACAAAATGGCGCCCGTGGCCTTGTCAACCTCATATTTGACCGGATCAGCGTTCATCGGAATTTCAATAATGACGTTGAAGGATTCGGGTACGTTGATACCGGGGGTGACGTTGTCAAGGGACATATGAACTCTCTAAGCTGAAAAAAATGGGGGTCGCAGGTCAGTATTTACCCTCATTTTACTGACGTAGCACTTGCTCTCACTCAAAACCCTGTTTTTTTACAGTTACAGTCCTGCAGTTGGCCAATCGCCTCCACCACCTTGTGCTGGACTGGAGTCCCGAGGAAGCAACGCAGTGGGGGCAACACTGTCGTTGCCCCTTCCTTCGCGAAACAACAGTTGAGGAGATTTTATGACGGGCAACTCTGCGCTTATTTTGGCGCTTGTCTGCGGGTTCATTGCCGTGGGATACGGTTTTTGGGCACGCAGCTGGATTCTTTCCCAGGACGCTGGCAATGCACGAATGCAAGAAATTGCGGCCGCCATCCAGACCGGTGCCGCTGCCTACTTGGCACGCCAATACAAAACCATTGCCATGGTCGGCGTAGTGCTGGCTATTTTGATTGGCGTCGTTTTGGACCCATTGAGCGCTATCGGCTTTGTGCTGGGCGCATTTTTGTCTGGTGCATGTGGCTTTATCGGCATGAACGTGTCGGTTCGCGCCAACGTGCGTACCGCTCAGGCAGCGACCCGGGGTATTGCCCCGGCGCTGGATGTAGCCTTTCGCGGTGGCGCCACCACCGGCATGCTGGTGGTGGGCTTGGGCCTGCTGGGTGTTACCGGATTTTTCTGGTTCCTGGTCGGTGACGGCAACATGACGCCAGATAAAAATTTTGCGCAATTGCTCAATCCTCTGATCGGCTTTGCTTTCGGCTCCTCACTGATTTCCATCTTCGCCCGTCTGGGCGGCGGCATTTTCACCAAAGGCGCTGACGTCGGCGCTGATCTGGTCGGTAAAGTCGAAGCCGGCATTCCGGAAGATGACCCCGCAACCCCGCTGTGATTGCCGACAACGTCGGTGACAACGTGGGCGACTGCGCCGGCATGGCCGCTGACTTGTTTGAAACCTACGCGGTCACGCTGATTGCCACCATGGTGCTGGGCGCCCTGCTGGTCACTGGTGGCGGCATGAACGCGGTGGTGTATCCGCTGGCACTGGGTGCCGTGTCCATCGTGGCATCCATCATCGGCTGCTTCTTTGTCAAGGCATCGCCTGGCATGAAAAACGTGATGCCGGCCCTGTACAAGGGTCTGGCCGTTGCGGGTATTTTGTCGCTGATTGCCTTCTACTTTGTGACGCAGACCATGATTGCTGACAACGCGCTAGGCGGCACTGGCGCGCAAATGAAACTGTTCGGCGCTTGCGCCGTAGGTCTGGTTCTGACCGCAGCCCTGGTCTGGATTACCGAGTTCTACACCGGCACCCAGTACAGCCCTGTGCAGCACATCGCTCAAGCTTCCACCACAGGTCACGGCACCAACATCATTGCCGGTCTGGGCGTCTCCATGCGCTCCACCGCCTGGCCAGTGATTTTTGTCTGCATGGCCATCTATGCAGCCTTCACCCTGGCTGGCCTGTACGGTATTGCAATCGCCGCGACCTCCATGCTCAGCATGGCCGGTATCGTGGTGGCACTGGACGCCTACGGCCCCATCACCGACAACGCCGGTGGTATTGCTGAAATGTCGGAAATGCCCAAAAGCGTGCGTGACATCACCGACCCGCTGGACGCAGTGGGCAACACCACCAAGGCCGTTACCAAAGGCTACGCCATCGGCTCTGCTGGATTGGCAGCATTGGTGCTGTTTGCTGACTACACCCATAAGCTGGACGCCTACGGCCGCCACATCACGTTCGACCTGAGCAACCCGATGGTCATCATTGGCCTGTTCATTGGCGGCCTGATTCCTTACCTGTTCGGCGCAATGGCGATGGAGGCCGTAGGCCGCGCAGCGGGTGCCGTGGTGGTTGAAGTGCGTCGCCAGTTCCGCGACATCAAGGGCATCATGGACGGTACGGGCAAGCCCGAGTACGACACTGCGGTGGACATGCTGACCACAGCGGCCATTAAAGAAATGATGATTCCATCACTGTTGCCAGTGGTTGTGCCCATTCTGGTGGGCTTGGTCCTCGGACCTGCCGCACTGGGCGGCCTGCTGATGGGCACCATTGTGACGGGCTTGTTGGTGGCTATTTCCATGTGTACCGGCGGCGGCGCCTGGGACAACGCGAAAAAAGTACATTGAAGACGGCAACCATGGTGGCAAAGGCTCTGAAGCCCATAAAGCGGCCGTAACCGGTGACACCGTAGGCGACCCCTACAAGGACACTGCTGGCCCAGCCATCAACCCACTGATCAAGATCATCAACATCGTAGCCTTGCTCATCGTGCCGCTGATGATGAAATTGCACGGTTAATTTCACCAAGCCTGAAAAGCCCGCACAAGCGGGCTTTTTTTGCCCTCGCACAATAACCACTTTGCACCAAAGTTGGACAATAGCGTCCATGTCCGAACGTTTCAGTCCCAAAGTCATTCCGCTCGTCGAAGCACGCCCCAGTACCCTTGCAGTGCCGCAGGCTTGGCAAGAGTCTGCCAACCTGGTTGCCCCCAACGGTCTGCTCAGCGACACGCGGGGACGCCAGCTGCGCGACTTGCGCATCAGCGTAACGGACCGCTGCAACTTCCGCTGCAACTATTGCATGCCCAAGGAAGTCTTTGACAAGGACCATCCTTACCTTCCCCATGCGTCGCTCCTGTCATTTGAAGAAATCACACGACTGGCTCAGCAGTTTGTACAACACGGTGTACAAAAAATTCGCCTCACCGGCGGAGAACCCTTGTTGCGCAAGCACATTGAAGTGCTTATCGGCAAACTGGCAACCTTGCGGACACCAGAGGGGCACCCCCTGGACCTGACTCTAACAACCAATGGATCACTGCTGCAGCGGATGGCTCCCGCACTCAAGGCCGCTGGTCTGCAACGCGTGACTGTCAGCCTGGACGCCCTGAACGATGCTGTCTTTCGGCGCATGAATGATGTGGACTTCCCGGTGGCCGATGTGCTGGCCGGCATTGATGCGGCACACCGTGTTGGTTTGGGCCCGATCAAGATCAATATGGTGGTCAAACGCGGCACCAATGACCAGGAAATTATCCCGATGGCCCGCCATTTCAAGGGCAGCGGCATTGTGCTGCGGTTCATTGAATACATGGACGTGGGTGCCACCAATGGCTGGCGCATGGACGATGTTGTACCGTCGGCTGAGGTCATCCGTCGAATCCAGGCTGAATTACCACTGGTGCCACTGGAAGCATCCAACCCTGGAGAAACGGCACAACGTTGGGGCTACGCGGATGCAACGGGAGTCTATGACCCTCAAGCCGGTGAAATAGGCGTTATCAGCAGCGTCACCCAGGCGTTTTGTCACGAATGCAACCGCGCCAGGCTAACCACTGAAGGCCAGTTGTACCTGTGCTTGTTTGCAAACCAGGGCTACGACTTGCGCAGCCTCTTGCGGGGAAATGCCACAGATGCAGCGTTGTCCAACGCCATTGCACACATCTGGAGCGGGCGCGCCGACCGCTATTCCGAATTGCGGGGAGCCATGGCACCCGACCCTGGCACAGGCGCCCGGCGCGTGGAAATGAGCTACATCGGGGTTAATACAACTGCCAAACGGCTGTACCGTCGTGGGGTAGTTGTACTGGCATTCAGGATAGCAGTGTCTCGGGCGTTGTGACGGGGCCCCTGCCACTGAATCGGTCAAGGGTCAGGTAAATGACAGGCGTGATGTAGAGTGTGACCGCCTGCGAAAACACCAACCCACCCACCACCGCAAGACCCAGCGGCTGGCGCAGTTCGGCACCAGCGCCCAGACCCAGCGCAATCGGTATCGCACCCATCAGGGCCGCCAAGGTGGTCATCATGATGGGGCGGAAACGCAATACGCAGGCTGCCCGGATGGCTTGCTCAGGCGTCATGCCATGGTGGCGCTGCGCATCCAGTGCAAAGTCAATCATCATGATGGCGTTCTTCTTGACAATGCCGATCAGAAGCAGAATGCCAATGGTTGCAATCACCGTCAGGTCCTGGCCAAACAACATCAAGGTGGCCAGCGCACCGACCGCCGCCGACGGTAACCCCGCCAAAATGGTGAGCGGGTGGATATAACTCTCGTACAGAACGCCCAGCAGCACATAAATCACCAATAGCGCCGAGATGATCAACACCAGCTGCTTGCCTTGTGAGCTTTTGAACACCGCTGCCTCACCCCCGTAGCTGGTGATGACCGAGGCCGGCATGTTGATTTGGTCGCGGGCTTTTTCAATGCGTGCGGTGGCATCACCCAGTGCGCCCCGGGGCCAAATTGAACGACACGGTGACTGCCTGCAATTGCCCCACGTGGTTGATGGAGGTGGGGCCAACCGTCCGCTCTACTTTGGTAAAGGACGCCAGTGGCACCAACGTGCCAGACGACGCCCGCACATAGATGTTGTTGATGGCGTTTTCGTCCAGCTTGGCTTCGGGTGCCACTTCCAGAATAACCGAATAGCTATCGGTAGGCAGGTAGATGGTTGAAACCTGGCGCTCGCCAAAGGCGTCGAACAAGGCTGTGCGAATGGAATCCATGGAAATACCCAACGCGTTGGCACGGTCACGGTCAATATTGAGTTGTGCCTGCAGGGCACGCAACTGCGCGTCACTTGTCACATCCCTGAACAGAGGGTCGGCGCGCAACTTGTCCTGGAGCTTGGACGCCCAATCGTTGAGTTCATCAGCCCGCACACTTTGCAAAATGTAGTGGTATTGTGCTTTGCTGGGCCGTCCTCCCAGTTGCAGGTTCTGGATGGGGCGCATGAACACGTTGATACCGGACACGTCACGCAGTTTGCCGCGCAAATCTTCCACAACCTGCTTCATGGGCAGACGCTCATTGTGCGGCTTGAGGTGATGAACATGCGCCCGGTGTTCTGCGGGCCGCCGCCGCCGTTGAATGAACTCACGGCAAACACATTGGCGTCGGCGCGGATGATGGCTGCGGCGCGTTCTTGCAAACGAACCATTTCAGGGAAGGACGTGTCCTCGGCCGCCTCGGTGGTCACCGTAATTTGGCCAATGTCTTCTTGTGGGAAAAAAGCCCTTGGGGATGACATTGAACAACCACCCCGTCGCCACAAACGTGACCAAGGCTACCAGCAACACGCTCTTGCGATGGGACAGCGCCTTGTCCAGCGAACGGGAATACAGACTCAGGGTGGCATTGAATCCACGCTCAAAGGCATTGATTAAAAGTTGTGCCGGGTTCCATGGGCTTCCGCACGCAAAAAGCGGCTGGCCAACATGGGCACCAGGGTAAGTGACACAAAGGCCGACACCACAATGGAGAGGCCCACCACCACAGCAAACTCATGGAACAGCAGACCAATCACCCCTGGCATGAAGAAGATCGGAATGAAAACGGCAATCAGGGATGTTGAAATGGAAATGATGGTGAATCCCACCTCCCGCGATCCACGCAGCGCCGCATTGAAGGGTTCTTCGCCATTTTCAACGTGGCGCATGATGTTTTCCAGCATCACAATGGCATCGTCCACCACCAAACCAACCGCCAGAGTCAACCCCAACAGCGACACATTGTCCAGGCTGTACTTCATGCCCCACAACAAGGCCACCGCGCCAATCAGCGACACGGGCAGTGACAAGGTTGGGATGGCGGTTGCCACAAAACGACGCAGAAACAGAAAGATGACCATCACCACCAGCGCGACCGTTCCCAATAACGTGAGCGAAACATCGTGCAAAGCATCACGCACCGACACGGAACGGTCGTTCACCGAAGTCATGTTGACCGAATGGGGCATTTGCTCCTGAGCTTGGGCAATGCCTGCTTCACGGCATCGACGACCCGTACTGTGTTGGCCCCGGGCTGGCGCTGAACGGCCAAGGTAATCGACGGCTCGCCGTTGAGATTGGCGTAGGACTTGGTGGTTTCCACGCTGTCTTCAACCGTTGCCACGTCCTTTAGGCGCACCGGAATACCATTGCGGCTGGCCACAATCAGCTCGGCAAACTCGGCAGCATTTCGTAACTGCTTGTTGGCCTGCAGGGTCAGCATTTGTTGCGGGCCCTCCAGCGTTCCCACTGGCGTATTCACATTGGCGGCACGTAAGGCGGCCGACAACTCTTCCAGGCTGATATTGCGGGCTGCCACCGCCTGTGGCAGCACCCGCACGCACAGCAAAGCGCTTTGAGCCATAAATGTTGACCTGGGCCACACCCTCAATAGTGGACAAGGTGGGTGAAATCAGGTGTTCAGCAAAATCCTGCAGGTCGGACATGGGCATCGACGGCGACGTCAGCGCCACCAACAAAACGGGAGCATCCGCCGGATTGACCTTCCGGTAGGCCGGCAATTGAGTCATATCCTGCGGCAACGAGCGTTGCGCGCGCAGCAAAGCAGCCTGAACATCCAGCGCCGCACCGTCGAGGTTGCGCCCCTCGTCAAATTCCAACGTCAACGAGGTACTGCCCAAAGTACTGGTCGAACTGATGACGGCCAGGCCCGGAATGGTCTGAAACTGTTTCTCCAGTGGCAAGGCCACAGACGTCGCCATGGTCTCCGGGTTGGCACCCGGCAACGCGGCATACACGTTGATCACTGGCGTGTCATAACTTGGCAATGCTGCCACCGGAATGCTGCGGTAGGCAATAACGCCCGCCACCACAATGGCCACATTGAGCAACACCGTCATCACTGGACGGCGGATAAAGAGCTCCGACAGGTTCATGATGCCGACGCGCTGGCAGAGGCTGCAGATGTCGCTGCCCGGGCGGGCCTGGCGTTATCGGCCGGTCGGCGCTCAGCCAAAGGGCTATCGGGCCGCAAGTTTTGACGCCCCTCCAGCACCACCTTGTCACCCACCTCTACACCCGTCACTGCAGAATCTTCACCTTGCGAGGCCAGCACCTTAACGGGACGCAGCGCCGCCTTGCCCTTTCAGCCACATACACGATGGGGCCGCGAGCACTTTGAACAATTGCGGCGGTGGGAATCACCAACGCATTTTTGAGCGTATGGGAAATCAGAGTCGTCTTGACAAACGCACCGGGCCATAGCTTGTTGTCATGGTTGTCAAAACGCGCCTTGACCTTGATGGTGCCAGTTGCAGCATCCACCGCGTTATCGACAAACTGCAGCCGCCCTTGCAAATCTGTCCTGGATTCCGGCAGCTTGGCATTCACAACCACGCCCCCCGACTTCAACCCCGCCAGAACTGCATCCAGGTTCCGCTGCGGCAGGCTAAAGCCAATATTGATGGGGTCCAATTGGGTGATAGTGACCAGTGCCGTCTGGTTGGCCTGAACCACAGAACCCGCAAACACGTTGACAGCCCCCAATCGACCCGAACTGGATGCGCGCACCGAGGTGTAGGACAGAGCCAGTTGGGCAGCATCCAGCGCAGCCTTGTCGGCCACCAGATTGGCTTGCTGGGCATCTACCTGGGCCTGGGCCGAATCCAGTGCGCCCTGTGAAACGAAGTTCTTGGCCATCAGTTCGCGGCTGCGAGCCAACTGGCGTTGGGCGTCGGCCAGCACGGCCTCGTCCTTGACCATCTGGGCGCGCACCTTGGAAACACTGGCCTGATCGGGGCGCGGGTCCAGGGTGAACAGCAACTCTCCAGCCTTGACGAACTGCCCTTCCTGAATATGCACGCGGGTCACCACACTGCTGGTCTGGGGTTTGACATCGACGCTGGCCAGTGGCATCACCGTACCAATAGCCTCCAGTGTGACATCCAGATCCCGCTGTATGACCGGCACGGTGGTCACAGCCACCGCAGCGCCGCCCGCCCGCGCGCCAAGTGCTGAGGGTGGAATCCACCTTGTCACCGCAAGCGGCCAAAAAAAGAAAGCTACCAAAGCGGGAAGCGACAGGACAAGGGAGCGGAAAGTATTATTCATGGGCAAGGCGGATTATCAATGGCGCATTGCTTGCACGCATGCGGACTCCGGGAAACTTTGCATAACTTTAAATCGGGTGGGGTAACCTGTGGCAATGAAGGGCGTCTTTAACGCCGCAGCGCCTGCTCTACACCGCAGTTGGCCAGTGCATCAGCGCGCTCGTTGCCCGGGTCTCCAGCGTGGCCCTTGACCCAGCGCCAATCAATACGGTGGCCCTGATGCGCCACCAATTCGTCGAGTCGTTGCCACAAATCCACATTTTCACGGGCTGCTTGGCGGCAGTCTTCCAACCCTTCGCCTTCCAGCCAGACAGCCATTCGGTCATACCCTTCAACACATATTGGCTGTCAATGTGCAGGGTAACTGCACAGGGGCGTTTGAGCGCCGTCAGCGCCTGGATCACCGCCATCATCTCCATGCGGTTGTTGGTGGTTTCCCGTTCACCGCCAAACATCTCTTTTTCCGTACCGTCCGCCGAGCGCATCAATACGCCCCACCCGCCAGGGCCTGGATTGCCTTTGCAAGCACCGTCCGTGTAAATCGTCACTTCATTCAAACCCGTGTCTCCTCGATTTCCATCAATGATTGTGTGTGCGATTGGCTACGGACACCGGTTTGCCGGCACCAACAGGTGCTGTCTTCCAGGCCGGGCCCAACAGCCGCATTCCGCGCACCCGCTTGACCGCCACCAAAAAATAGGCGGCACCCAGTATGGGCCACCACCGGGCGCCTGCGTGGTCCATCCATTCAAATCGCCGCAACCATGCATCGCTGGTCACGCCGGGGCGGTAGCAGCCAAATTTACCACTTCCACCTCAAAGCTCAAAAAGGCGCAGCCAGTCGCACAAACGCCAATAACCAATGAAATCCCCCGCATTTGGAAGGAACAAGCGTCCAAATCCCATTCGCCGGTACAAATGCCCCCGGCGCTGCTGCAAACCCCAAAGACTGGCGGGGTTGAATCCGCAAATCACTACCCGCCCCTCGGGCACCAGTACACGCTCAACCTCGCGCAGTGTGGCATGGGGGTCAGCACTGAACTCCAGCGTGTGCGGCAGTATCACCAGATCGAGGCTGGCCGGTGCAAATGGCAGGGCAGAAAAATCACACAGCACTGCAGCCTGCTTGACAACACGGTCATCGGGCACGTACAACGTCTCAGTGGCCAACCATTGGTGCGGCATGCGGTTCGCCTGCAACCCATCAAGCTCGGGTAAACCCAACTGCAAAGCGTGGTAGCCAAAAATATCGGCCACGGCGGCATCCACGTGTACGCTCCCAATCCAGCAGGTAGCGACCCGCCGGTGTTTGGACCCAATCGTGGATACCTATAATTTGATTGCTCATGAAGTTAATACCGCTGCCTGCTTTTGACGACAACTACATCTGGCTGCTCCACGATGGGCAAGGGCGTTGGTGGTGGACCCTGGCGACGCACAACCTGTTTTACAGGCCCTGCAACGCGAAGGTGTGGAATTGCAAAGCATTTTAGTCACGCACCACCATGGGGATCACACTGGCGGTGTGGCGGCCTTGCGCGATGCAACCGGGGCGGTTGTTTTTGGTCCGGCACGGGAGACCATGCCCGAACCACTGACTCGGCTCTGCGGTGGCGACAACGTGCAGGCGATGGGTCTGAACATTGCGGTGCTGGATGTACCCGGCCACACAGCCGGTCACATTGCCTATTTTGCCAGCCGGCAGGAGAAAGCCCCTACTGTTTTGTGGTGATACCCTTTTCAGTGGCGGCTGCGGGCGCCTTTTTGAAGGAACACCGGAACAAATGCTGGCTTCACTGGAGCAGCTGGCGGCACTTCCCGGTGCAACCCGTGTATGCTGCGCCCACGAATACACGCTGGGTAACTTGAAATTTGCCCTGGAAGTTGACCCCGACAACGCGCAACTGGTGGCTTACACCACCACCTGCCGAACGCGTAGGGAACAAGGCCAGCCAACTTTACCCTCAACCATCGACACCGAGCGCCAAATCAACCCCTTCCTGCGCAGCAACCACCCCAGTATTCAAACGTCCGTGCGACGATTCGATGCACAAGGTGCACAGCAACAAGGAATATTTGCCACGCTGCGCCAATGGAAAACCAATACCGATGAATCGACTCAAAATTTGCTGCCTGGTGGCCCTGCTCTGGCTCACTGGCTGCGCCAGCACCCTCCGTCCGGAAGCGATCAGCTGCTATACGCCAGGACGGTGACAGCCTGCAACAGCAAACCAGCCGCGAAATCAATCAACAATCCGCCGCCGCAACCGGTGTGCGCGTACCGCTGACGCCTATTGCCAACCAAATGGTCTCCTCCCGTACAGTGATTGCGCTGGCGCCGCCGGTAGACCTGTGGGACCGGATACGCCGCGGCTACGCCATGCCCGACTTGGACAACGAACTGGTGCACGACCGGGAGCAATGGTACGCCACGCGTCCGGATTACATCTTTCGCATGACTGAGCGCTCCAAGAAATACCTGTTCCACATCGTCGAAGAACTGGAGTTGCGCAACATGCCCACCGAGCTGGCTCTGCTGCCCTTTATCGAGAGTGCGTTCAACCCAAGCAGTTTCTGGCGCCAAAGCGGCGGGTATGTGGCAGTTCATGCCCGCCACCGGCAAGTACTTCGACTTAAAACAAAACGTCTTTCGCGATGACCGCCGTGATGTGCTGGCCTCCACCCGTGCCGCGCTGGACTATCTGCAAAAGCTGTATGGCATGTTTGGTGACTGGCACCTCGCACTGGCCGCCTACAACTGGGGTGAAGGCAGCGTATCCCGCTCCATTGCCAAGAACCAGCGCGCCGGCTTGGCCACGGGCTACACCGACTTGAACATGCCCATGGAAACGCGCTTTTATGTGCCCAAACTCCAGGCTGTCAAAAACATCGTATCCCGCCCAGGTGCTTTCAATGCACAACTTCCCCTGATTGAAAACCACCCCTACTTCCAGACCGTTACCATCCGCCGCGACATCGACGTGGCGCTGGCTGCCAAATTGGCCGAAGTACCGTTGGATGACTTCAAAGCTTTAAACCCATCCATCAACCGCCCCGTCATCATGGCCGCCGGCACGCCACAGATGCTGCTGCCCTGGGACAACGCAGAAATCTTTCAAAGCAACCTGAATCCTACGGTGGCGGCCGTCTGGCAAGCTGGACCGTCTGGGTGGCGCCAACCACTATGCGCACGGCCGATGCGGCCAAGCGGGTGGGCATGAGCGAGGCAGAGTTCCGCAGCGTCAACGCCATTCCACCACGGGTCATGATCAAAGCTGGGTCTTCCCTGCTGATACCGCGCCCAATAGCGTGAGCCAAGACGTGGCTTCCAACGTTGCCGACAACGGCCAAGTATCTGTGGCACCCGAGATTGTGCAAAAGCGCACCGTGGTGCGCGCCAGCAAAGGTGAAACGGTGGCCAGCATGGCACGCAAGTATCGGGTCACTGCCGACCAGGTAGCACAGTGGAACAAGGTAGGGATGTCTGCCAGCTTCAAGCCAGGCCAGCAAGTCGTGGTGTTTCTAGTAGCTTCACCAGCCCGAAAGGCCAGGACCAGAGCCACTACGCAGCGAACAGCAGCCCACAAAGCCCCTGCACGCCGCGCAGTGGCCGCCCGGTCAAGCGGTGCGCGAATCGCCAAACGCTAACCGACAGCGTCGGGATTGGACGCCGTCCCGACGAACCTAGCGGTAGCCAATAAACAGAATAGCAATGTTGATGGCAAAGCCCGTGCCCCACGCAACACTGCGCAGGTTCCCCATGCCCGCCACATACATCATGACGTAAAGAATGCGCACAACCACAAACAAAAAGGCCAAAATATCTAGCCGCCCCTGGTGTGCACCCAGTTGGTGGGCGATGATGACTGCCGCCATGAAAAACGGCAACGCTTCAAAGCTGTTGGCCTGAGCAGCATTGGCGCGGGCTCGCCAGTCTTTTTGGCGCGCCAGCCAGACACGCGGGTTTTCGTTGTCGTAACCGCCTTCGCGGCGCGGCTTGCCAAACATACCGGCCTTGGCCACACCGGCACAACCGATGGGTAACAACGCTGCTACAAACACGCACCACAGTGCAACGGTGAAATGGATAGTTTGCATAGAAAAACGGTTTTCTGAGAAAAATCGGTGGCAACTGGTCTGTGGCAGCTGGCTTTAGCGGCGGTCCACCAGTGCGTGGGCAATGGTACCCAAATCGACATACTCCAGTTCGCTACCTGCGGGTACACCACGCGCCAATCGGGTGAGTGTCAGACCACGGGCCTTCAGAGCCTCGCCGATAACATGCGCGGTTGCCTCGCCCTCGGCGGTGAAGTTGGTGGCCAATATCACTTCCTGCACGGTTCCGTCCAGGGCACGGTCAAATAACTTCTTCAGGCCAATATCGTGCGGGCCCACTCCGTCCAGTGGACTGAGCTTGCCCATCAGCACGAAATAAAGGCCCTTGTAGGCGCCCGTGCGTTCCAGCGCCGATTGGTCCGCCGGTGTTTCCACTACGCACAACTGACTGGCGTCGCGTCGGGTATCCAGGCAGGTGTCGCACACGGCGTGTTCCGTGAACGTGTGGCAGCGCTCGCAGTGGTGCACCCCCGCCACCGCCGCCTGTAGCGCACGTGCCAAGGCATCGGCACCATGGCGGTCATGCTGCAGCAGGTGGAACGCCATGCGCTGAGCCGACTTGACGCCCACGCCCGGCAGCCGCTTGAGCGCCTGGATCAGCGCGTCCAGCGAATGGGTATCAGCCACGGCTGCTGCTGCCTGTCAGAAAGGGAATTTCATGCCCCCGGGCAGGCCCTGGCATACCTGGCATTCCTGCGGTGATCTTGCCCATTTTTCGTTGGAGGTTTCTTCGGCCTTGCGCACCGCAGCGTTGAAGGCAGCGGCCACCAGGTCTTCCAGCATGTCCTTGTCTTCGGCCAGCAGGCTGGGGTCAATGGTGACGCGCTTGACGTCGTGCTTGCACGTCATGGTGACCTTGACCAGACCGGCACCGGATTCACCGGTGACTTCGATATTGCCCAGTTCGTCCTGGGCCTTTTTCATGTTGTCCTGCATCGCCTGGGCTTGCTTCATCAGGCCGGCGAGTTGTCCTTTGTTGAACATGGTTTTCCTTTAAGTTGAAACTTTGCGGGTCAGACCACTCGCGAAGCGATGTGCTCTGACCCCAACTAACTAAACTGACTTTGCGGGTCAGACCACTCGCGAAGCGATGTGCTCTGCCCCCAACTAACTAACTTATCGGTTTAATCGAACCAGGCACGATTTTCGCGCCAAAGTCGCGCATCATGGCCTGCACATACGGGTCGTCAAAAATAATCTTTTCGGCTGCCAACTGCTTTTCGGCCGATGCTGCCATGTTTCGTCTAGCTGGACAATCGGTCACCCGGCCAATTTCCACCACCAGTTTCACCGCAAAGCCCGCATGTTGCAGGGCTGTTGTCAGGCGGTCCCGGGTGCCAAGCTGGTTGAGCGACTCGCGCTCCACGCGCAGCAGCCATTGGTCTGTATCGCGCGCCACCAGTTGCGACTGCAGCGCCAGTTCGCGCACCATGGCGTTGATGGCTTCGGCCTGGATTAGTTGCTGCACGGTGGCGTGCCAAAAATCTCCCTCTTCGGTGGGAATCAGCAGGGGCGTAGCTAGTTGGGGTGGCGCATCGACGCGCGACTCCGACTGCTGACGCACCGGAACCGCTACTAACTTCGTAGCGCCTTGCTCATATTTGACGAGGGCTGTGGCCTGATTCCGCATATACCGATCTGGTTCATCAAGAACGGACTCGTTCGTATCCACATTCGATGCAGGCCGGGTAGGCTCCCGTACGGACAACAACTGACCGGGCGGCAGCGCCGGGCTTTGGGATAGCGGGGCGGGTTCGTCTTCCCAGGGCTGAACTGCCAGTGGTTGCAGCGCCGGTGCCATGGGCATCGACAGGTTGACCGCTGGTACTTTGGCGGCTAGTGCTGGCGCCGCAGGTATTGCACTATTTAGAGTTTTTTTTTCAGCCGGGGTTGATGCACTCTGCGGTTTGAAGGCCAGCAGACGCAGCAACACCATGGTCAGCGCCGCATATTCGTCGGGCGCCAGTCCCAAATCGGCACGACCGTGCAGGCAGATGCTGTACAACAACTGTGTTTCATCCACCGGCATTAGCTCGGCCAGGCGTGCCGTGTCTTGTGCCTCAGGGTCGCTGTCGTCCTCAGCCGGACGCACGCCACCCATGGCCTGCAACACGGCCATGCGCTGCAGCACGGTGGACATTTCTTCCAACGTGGAGGCGGCACTCAGACCATTCAAACGCAAGGTTTCAGAAATTTCGACCACCGTCTTGCCATCACCCGACGCCAGAGCCTCAATCAAGCGAAACACATAGCTGCGGTCCACGCTGCCCAGCATCTGTCGCACCGTGGCGTCGGTCAGCTGACCCGACCCAAAGGAAATGGCTTGGTCGGTCAGGCTTAAAGCGTCGCGCATGGAGCCACGAGCGGCCCGGGCCAAGAGGCGCAGGGCCTGTACTTCGGCACTGACCTGCTCGACTTCGAGGACCCGGGCCAGGTGCTCGCGAATGGTTTCTGGCGCCATCGGCCGCAGGTTGAACTGCAGGCAGCGCGACAGCACGGTGACTGGCACCTTCTGCGGGTCGGTGGTGGCCAGCACAAATTTCAAATACTCGGGCGGCTCTTCCAGCGTCTTCAACATGGCGTTGAACGCCGTGTTGGTGAGCATGTGCACCTCGTCGATCATGAAAACCTTGAAGCGGCCCTGCACCGGCTTGTAGACCGCTTGCTCCAAGAGCGCCTGGACCTCGTCCACGCCCCGGTTGGAGGCTGCATCCAGCTCGGTGTAGTCCACAAAGCGCCCGCTATCGATGTCGGTACACGCCTGGCACACGCCACAGGGGTAGCCGTGATTCCGCCATTTCCATCGACGCCCTGGCAGTTGAGCGACTTGGCCAGGATGCGCGAAACCGTGGTTTTGCCCACGCCGCGCGTTCCGGTGAAGAGGTAGGCGTGGTGCAGGCGTTGGGTGGTTAGTGCATTGCTCAATGCCTTTACCACGTGGTCCTGCCCCACCATTTCGGTGAAATTGCGGGGGCGGTACTTGCGGGCGAGCACGAGATAGGACATTCATCGATTCTAAAGGGCAGGTTGCGTCGCGCTGCGTCGTCCCCATAAGTCCACACGGCGAATCGGTTCTGCGATAGACTGAAAAAATCGCTGTCACTGACCAATCACCACCATGGCTTTGCCTGGATTTTTGACCCTGCAACGCCTGCGCTGCCTGGCCATACTGGCCCTGCTATGCGCGACGGCGGGTGTTCGCGCGCAGGATACGCTGCGGGTGCTGGCCTGGCCAGGCTATGCCGACGCCGACCTGGTCAAAGTGTTCGAGCAGCGAACCGGTGCCAAGGTGGAGGTCACGATCATCGATACCGACGACGTGATGTGGCAAAAACTAAACAGAGGCCCGGCCGAGGACTTTGACGTTTTTGCAGTGAATACCGCCGAACTGCAACGCTACATACAGGCCGACCTGGTGGTTCCCATCGACGTCAAGTCAATCCCCAATACCGCGCAGCAATTGCCGCGCTTTCGCAACCTCAAAACATACCGGGGTTGGTCAAAGGCAATAAGGTGTTTGCCATACCCTACACCTACTCTGAAATGGGCCTGATCTACGACCGTCAACAGGTCAAGGAACCACCCACGTCATTGAGGTCCTTGTGGGACCCGCGTTACAAAGGCAAGGTTGTGCTGTACAACGGCAGCACACACAATTTTTCGCTGGCTGCCATGGTCCTGGGTGACGAAACGCCGTTTCAAATTGGTGAGCGCGAGTGGCCAGCCGCTGTGGAGCAGCTCATTGCCCTGCGACGCAATGCACAGGGCTACTACGCGCAACCGCAGGAATCAGTAGATATGTTCACCCACGGGCATGCCGCCCTGATGTTTGCCAACTATGGCTCCCAACAACTGCAAATGCTCAAAAAGCGGGTGCGGACGTAGGCTATGCGGTGGCCAAGGAAGGCGCACTGGCTTGGCTCGACTGCTGGGCCGTCACCGCAGTGCCAAAAGCCGGATCTGGCCCAGGCCTGGATCAATTACATGTTGGAGCCTGAACCCAGCGCGGCCTTGCTGGCCCGCCAGGGGCTGGCCAACACCACGTCCGAGTCGCCCTACGTGCGCCCACAAGACCGGCTGAAATGGCTGGAGCCTGTGGAAAACGTGGAGCGCCGTACGCGGCTCTGGGGAGCGCATTCTGGCCGGCGATCGTGCTGCCAGGTACTGGCGCCATGAAGTTTGGCATTGCTGTCAAGCTCGGCCTGCTACTGGCGGCGGTTGGCATGCTGGCTGCGGGACTGACCGGCTTTTACGGCTACGAGGCCAGCCGCAGCCTGCTGGTGGATTCCGCAAAGGCCGATTTGCTGACCTCCACCAAAGGTGCTCATCGGGCGCATTACCCAGCAACGCGAAGAAGTTTCACGCAACCTGCAAGTGCTGGCCAGCCATCCGGCCGCATTGGCGTCCGTGCAAAGTGGCAATGGCGCCCAGCAAGACCAACTGGCAACCTTGTTCGAGCGCATGCTGTATGCCAACCCGTCCTACTACCAGATCCGCCTGATCTCGGCCAGTGACAATGGATTGGAACGGGTACGGGTGGACCGCGCAGGTGACCACATGGTGCGCGTGCAGGGTGATGACTTACAGGAGAAAGCACACTTCTCTTACGTATCTGGCACGCTGAAGCTATCGGCTGGTGCCACCTACCTCTCGCGCATTGTCATCAACCATGAACACGGCGCCCACTCCGGACTGGAACAGCCTTCCGTCATCTTGGCCACTCCGGTGGTAGATGATCTGGGCCATGCCGTCGGAGCCGTAGTGATCAACCTGGATCTCAACAGCGTCTTTTCCGCGCTCATGGTCAACATGCCGCGTGAATACCAGCTCTTTCTGGCCAACCGCAATGGGGACTACCTGATACACCCCGACCCAACCATGACCTTTGGTTTCGATAAAGGCCGTCGGTTTTGATCCAGGACGAGTTTTGCTGATACACGCGATCTGGTGGAGGGAAAACCCGCCAAGCTGTTGACCGAAGTACACGACGGCCGCTATGCCAACGCACCAGCTGTGGCGGCATTCATAGGGCACAAGGTAATGACCGACGGGGATGAAGAGCGCTTGATTATGGGACTGGCACAGCCCCTGTCCATCGTGCTCCAACAGGCCGACCGGCTGGGAACGGTGGTCGTGCAAATGGTGGCTGGCATCTTCCTGGTCTGCATTCTGATCGCGGCTGTGATGGCACGCGCCGTTACGCGCCCCATCAACTCTCTGAGTCAGGCCGTACAACGATTTGCCAACGGCCGCAAGTGACAAAGCTCCCCGTTGAGCGGCAGGATGAAATCGGCGTGCTGGCGCGCAGTGTCAGCCAGATGCAGGACGAAATACGCCAGCAGCTCGACGCCCTGCAAAGCAACCGCCGGGAGCTTGAGCACTTGGCCCGCCACGACGTACTCACGGGTCTGTCTAACCGGCGCGCTTTCCAAGAGCGGCTGGAACTCATGCTGGTGCGCGCACAGCGCAGTGGCGAGCGTTTTGCGCTGTTGTTCATCGACGTGGACCAATTCAAGGGCATTAATGACCGCTGGGGTACGCGGGTGGTGATGCCACCCTCAAAATCGTAGCGCTACGGCTCTGCGCCGCCACCCGCAAGGCTGACGTGGTTGCCCGCGTGGGCGGTGATGAATTTGTGGTGCTGCTGGACAACCCCACACACCGTGAAGACATTGTGGCCATTGCCGAAAAGCTGCTCGACAGCGTGCGTTCCCCCATCCTGCACGAAGGGCAGGAGATTCAGGTGGGGTTTAGCATCGGCATCAGTCAATACCCAGGGGACGGTGCGACGGCCGCCGAATTGCTATCCCGCGCCGACCATGCCATGTACGAAACCAAGGCTGCTGGGCGCAATGGTTTCGCTTTTCATCCACAAAGGATCACCCACCAATCCCACACCGCTCTGAAACCGATGCTGTGCAGGTACAATTCAGCCCGACGGGCCTTCCCGCATGGTAAAGCGGCCAACCGGGTCAGATGGGGAACCAAGCAGCCCTAACTGTGGAGCCAGTGCCGGGGTCAAGGCTCGTCAACCTATCTGGAAAAGTTGTTTATTGACAATGGGTTACGCAAGTTTCCCTGCTCAGAAACAGCTTTTGTAGCACCTCGATGTGACACGTTCTTAGTTAACGTGGAGCATCGATGGCAAATCTCACAGGGCTATTTCGACGGGGCGGGTCCTACTACATCCGCATAGTTCTGCCCCTACAGCACCCGCTAACGCACAAATATCGCAATGGGCGCATGGTCCAGACTTTGGGTGCCTGCGGCCACAGAGAGGCTGTGCTGCGGGGTACGGTTAAGCGGGCCGAGGTATTGAGCGGATGGAGTGGCGCAGTTGCAGCACCCATGCCTACGGCAATTGCCAAAGCCCCAACCAATTTAACGACCCTCCGGGACGTTTATGGAAAGTGGGCCGTCAGCAAGCCCCGCTCTTCCGACTCAAAGGCCGCCTGCACAAGGTCTGTTGCCCTGTTTGAGGCATTCACGGAGAACACGCCACTGGTGCAACTCACTCGGGCGCAGGGAGATGCCTTTAGAACTTGGTTGCAACAACCTGAGCGAAAGACCACCAGCAAGACGGCACGGGATCGCCTTAACTGGGTGAAGTCCTTACTGAAATTTGCCTTTCGGGACCTTGAACTGCTGCCCCGGAATCCATGGGAGGGAATGGAAATTGAGTTCAAAACGACTCACAAGCGTAGGCCGTGGACTGACGGCGAACTAGACACGCTACTTTCTCAGCCCCTGCACACGGCATACCTGCTACCCAAGGACAACAAAGCAGGCCGAGCAGCGGCATACTGGATTCCGTTATTGGCACTGTACACGGGTGCGCGTGTTGGAGAACTCGCGCAACTCGCAGTTGCGGACGTTGCGAACATTGGTGATGTTCCGGTCCTATCCATCACTGACGAAGGTGAAGACCAATCCGTTAAGACTTCTGCGGGTATTCGCAAGGTCCCAATTCACTCAGAACTTGTCAGGCTTGGCTTTCTCAACTATGTGGCAAACATGCGCTCAATGGGCGCTGACCGCCTGTGGCCTGACCTACCATCACGCGAGGGCAGACCCGGCGGGTATTTCAGCCACTGGTTTGGCATTTACCGGCATTCACTGGGGCTTGGCCGATTCCCGGATTTCCACTGCTTCAGGCATACCGTTCGCAGCCAGTTAGCAGAAGCAGAAGTGCCTGAGCAGGTCATTGATTGCCTTGTCGGGCACGAGGTCAAGGGAAGCACTGGTGCAAAGGTATACACCCACCGCAGCATGGCGACCCTTAGCAAGGCTATTGAAATACTGGACTACAGGGCGGTGAAGAATCTGACGATTGACCGCCATTTCGTTCAAGTTCATTCACAGCAAACACCCGCACGCCGGTAACACAAGCTTACGGGCTATACAAGCCCTCCCGTTGCCACAGGGCCACGCACCCTATTGACGCTATTTGCCGCGTCTGCGAACCTCAATGCTCATAGATCGCACCCGCCGTATTGCAGCCCAAAAAACTCTGATACGTGGTGCGATCTTCTTTTTGGGTCTTCAACTTCGGGAGGAAAAGATGATTGAACAGATGGAAGAACGAGCCAGCCTGCAACTCGCAGCGTCCACGGACAGGCGAGCAAGTGCGTGCATCAGTTCGAGCCTCAAGGGCGGTGTGGTGGAAGTCCGCACGCGGCAATTGAAGGGCGGCAAGCAGGTATTCGGATACAGCTTTTGCTCGGTCAGGCTTGAGCGGTCCGTGCTGCTGCAACTGCTGTGCCCAGAGGCCGCGTGTCCGCATTGCAAGCGTACACAGGCCCAATGGCGGGCTTTCCGTGGGCAGGTGGCCCCTGTGCCCCCACAGACCCGCGAGAGCTTTCAATTCCGCCATTTGGTTGACGAGGTGATGATTGAAGACGCTGGACGGACCTGCATTGCACGCCCTGCCGCCTTTCAGTGCCTGAGCCCCTGCCCTGTCAACGCCCATCCGCCAACAGTCATACGCAAGACGGGATGGGATGTGTTCGCCAATGGCCGATACGTCGCGGGCGGTCTAACGATCAGTCCAGACACCGGAATGTCCGAACCTATGTTTGCAACCATTGCGGCTGTGCGAACATGGGTCAACAACCAATCAATTTAAGGGAGCATCAAATGGAACATGTAGCAGAAATTACGGTCAAGGGTTATGGCACGGCGAGTGCAATGCCGGATGGCATCAGCATCAATCTGTCAGTGCTTTCACAGCAGAAGGTCTACGCCCAAACCATCGAAGGGCTAAACACCAAGGTCAGCGCTATCAGCCTTGCGTTGACGCGAGCAGGTTGCACAGAGTCAGCGGTTACCAAGTCTTATGGAGTATCTGAGGTTTGGACAGACCAGTATGACTTTGCAAAGCGTCAGTTTCAAGGCTATCAGGCTACCCAAAAACTGGGCGTGACTATCCCTGTCGATAACGTCTTGCTGGGTCGGGTGTTCGAGGAACTGTCGGCCAGCGATAGCCAGCCGGATATCGGCATCACCTTCGTGGTTCGGGATCACGCGGCAATGGAAAAGTTTGCCCGCATCAGTGCCGTTCTCAATGCCAAAGATGCGGCTCAAGACTTAGCGACCGCATCCGACCTGAAACTGATGGCTGTCAAATCCATCAACTTTACGGGAAGCAGAAGTGGCTATGGTTCGGGCTTCTCACTCGCGCAGTGCGATATGGGATCGACACCTGAGGTTACCCCGGACGCTATCAGTCACGAGGAGTCGGTGCTTATGGTTTGGCTGGCTGTTCCAGTCGATGCGTAGCCCCCATCAAACTCAGGAATCTGTCAAAGGCGAAGTAAATCGTCTTTGTACATCAATCGGCATTAACAGGAAAACTAGAAGATGAAAAATACACAAGATCAGCATGCAGATGCTTTCTCCGAGCAAGAAATGGAAATCCTTCATAGCCAGTTGAAGAAGACTGCTGCCTCAACTGCCGTATCAATGACGATAGGCATTGGTTCGGTCGATGGATTTGCTGCGGCGGCTTTAGGCATTGACGCCCCAGGTATCAATTTCAAAGGAGACGCCGTAATAGTCCGGAGATTCCTAGATGCTGGGAAGCCTATTCAATTCGGTGTGCTCTCGTTGCCTGACTATCAACCATACGGCCCGGAGCCTCTCTATGCCACCATTTATGAAGCTATGTTGTATGCGGATATCTATTTGCAGCGAATGGTGCAGTCTCTCAAGGAATTGCACGCCAATAGACAAGCCGACCAACATAAGAGTCTTCCTACCTTTGACAACAATGTAATCCGCAGTGCTGTAGTAACCCCATCAGAGGTTCAGTTTGTTCAACAATTCGCCAATGACTTAGGAAAGTGTTGTGGCATGCAAGGGTTCGCGAATTTTGTCGAATCGGGAATAGGGATTCTCTCGATTGCCATTGGCATTATCCACAAGTCCCGCCCAATCCTATTGGGTACAGTAGTTGCCGCCGCAGAGTGCGACGGAAATACTTGTTCGGTACGCGACCTTATGAATAACCCAATGCCCGGGCCTGCTTACTACACAACTGTAAACGCAGCACTGCTTGCTACAAGACCGTATTTCATATCATTTGCAGTAATGGTAACTAAGGAGTTGCGTCCATCACTAATGCAACGACTCTTTGGTCGGTAGCACCGGTGCGAACTCGTCATGGCCTGTGCGGTGGGGTTGCTGCGCAAAAAATCAACTTCGGGCTGAGGGGGTGACCGTCGGATGAACCAAGCAATCTAAAGGAAGAAATGGAATACCTAATCATCGTCGCATGTGTGTGTTTCGCGATTTATTTTGCGGCAAAGAAGAGATATCAGACAACCGTTCGTGCAGCCGTGTACCTGATGCACGTTGACAATGGAGCAACTACCGAGGAGGCGAATTTGATTGTGCAAACTGTTGATCACACGTATGGTGCAAACCACATGGTTGACCCAGTTAAGTACGTATCTGGCTCGTTTGGAGGAAGCCAATTGCAGATGATTGCTGCTGCACGATCAAGGGGGTTTCGGGGCTAGCTGTCTACGACAAACAGCGCAGCCGGAAAGATGACCATGGGCGTGCTTGCTGCTGTCGCTGAATTCGAGCGTGATCTACTAGTCGAAAGAACGCAGGCCGGACTGAGTCGGGCAAGGGCAGCAGGAACGCCACTAGGACGCCCTCAGGCTCTCAGCGATGCAGATGCACACACTGCCCGAGAAAAGCTATCCAGCGGCCTATACGTGGCTGCTGTGGTCCGCCAATACGGGACAAGTAGGCAGACAATCATGCGGGTCAGGGACCGAGCCCTGCAAGAGAGCGCCTGATAGTCAGTCAACCCCAAAAGCATGGCGTGAATAGCTCTACTGGAGGCACGCCATCAGGCCCCATGGGGGAATTCGTTAAGTAAGAAGTGGGAGGTGGCTGCTCGCAAATCTGAATCAATTTTGAGTTTCAAAAAATACAGATGTGTCCAGCCCAGGAGTGCCTGTATGGGTAGTCAAATATAGACAACAAATGGAAGATGCCTGAGCAGGCGCACCCAATTGATGGTGATCCAAACTCAGGCAAAAATCCTCAAAATCTAGCAGGGCCGTACCAATAGAGATTCTTATGGCGGTACCCAGCCACTTTTAATTGATGCTGATTCTCGTCAATGACCGGCTTGACCGCCCCCATCTATGCCCGGTCCTCAGGTTCGACACTACGATCAGCACCAGCGCCTTGTCAATTGCGGCGGTCATCGACTCTTTGCACAAAGGAATTGAAAGCAACTTTTTCAATTTTTGAATGCTTATTGATTGGACCTCCCAATGAAGCGCTTGAAGATACTCACTTATCTGCCGAGCCGCTGTCAATGTTCGACTAGTTGCACTTGTTGACTCCAGCACCTCCCAGTTGATACCGGGTAGATGCGGATCCAGCACCTTACTTAACCCTTCTTCCCTATCAAAGATAGTCATAGTCATCTGAGGAGCCACCCCATTAACAAGGTCTCGACAACGACCACGATTCATGCCCTGAAGCACGCAGTGCGCCATTTCTGACACGATCAACTCTCTAAGCTGTGCCATGGTCATGCGGTAACTCAAGTCTTCTTTCTGTCCGGCCATCGAAGCGGCAAGCTCCAGCGGATTTCTGCGCTGAATGCCGCAAAGAATGACATGGCCACAGTGCCGCATGGTGTTGATGCTCGTTTCATTCCCCCAAGTCAGCCAATTCAAACGAGGGGCGCCATTAACAGTAGCCAGGGTGTCTATGCCCTCAGCCTCCAACGCGCAACGCATTTGTTTTTCCAGAACCTTATTGGCATCTCCTTTGTGTGTAAAGATCAAAATGCACTCCGACTCAGGTATCGAGCTGATATCACGGGCGACGTGAATCGCTAAGGTCTTAACGTTTGCTATGTCAGTCATCAGCGTTGTCTTGCCTGCTGCAATCTTGTACTGGGTAACCTTTACGTTGTCATATCGTTTGCACCCACGCATAGCTTCCGTAGTTCTGTCTTCGATAGACGGCTCCTTTGCTAACCGTCTAATGGCATGACTCGCATCAAGTATTGCGATATTTTTAAGGCTCGGATCAACCGCAACGGTATAGCGGATTAGTCCTTCCCCGGTGGCTCCATTGCCAGTAAGCGCAACAGCGAAGGGAAGTTCCACCAATTTCAACAACGAATTTATCGTCTCGACGGCAGCGACTCGCATTCGCCCCCCGTAAGTTCCCGTTCTTTTCAACTCCAAACGAGCACTGGCGATATCACAGCCTGGCAGAAACAATTCACTGCTCGGACTACTGCCCGCACCCTGTAATTCAGTCTCGCTCTGAAGCACAAGCGCAACTTGCTGCAATACATTGCGCAAAGTGGACTGCGGCGCAAGCTCAGGCAGTATCCGCTCCATGCTCGTCCTGACATCAAGTAGTGACAATGCCTGTGCGTCAGTTGTCATCAAAGTCTCATCCCAAATCAGGAGGTCACGGGGCTTCCCTCGATAGCAACAAAAAGCAGGAAACTCACGGGCACCCCGAATTCGTGCATGACAGAGCAACATGATTGGAAACTCCTTGTCCCCAGTGTCTGCCAGGAACTCAACTAAGTCAGGTTCCCCAGCAGCATTTGCCATTAACTCTAGCTCGCGCTGGTTCTTACTGTGCTTTAACCCGACAAGCTCCGTCGGAACGCCTGCCCGGTTGAGGTCCGACTTCAAACGCCCTAATGCGAGAATCTGAGCCGCAGATACTGCGATGGTCGCAGGAACACGGAGTTCGTACAGAGCCGCAATCAAAGCAACAACACTCTGAGTCTTGCCAGCTCCACAAGGAAGAGCATAGGCTTTGCGACCTGTTCCGATTCCAAGAACCTGCCCGACCAAACCACCGAGCAGCTCCCCAAGGGCGTATTCGTGGGTTGGGCTGATTTGATTGCCAAATTTTCTTAAAGCTAACAGAAGCTTCTGTAACGCAAGGTCTACAACCTGCTGGGCATTTATCGGCTGGTTGTTGGAGATAGTTAACGACGAGTCCATATGGTTCTTTCAGACGTGCAGCGCTCCGCTCGCCTTCACTGGAAGAAGGGCGCGACAAAGGCAATGCTGGGGTTGAGGGAGGTGTCAGATGCGTAGTGCCAGCATCTGAACGAGTGAGTACGCATAGCCTTAACTGCAAGCCAAGGCGCTGACGTATCTCTGTGTATAGGGACAGTGGCTTAACGTCCGATCTAGACCGCGCAGCGCTTAGAGCAAACCAAGCGCGTTGCGAACCTTGTTAAACCGAAATGATCACCCCACACCCATGCGTTTGAATGGGCCTATACTTGCCCCGTGGTGTGTCACATCGATGTAGCACCTAGCGACGAACTTTGACACCGGCCAACCGGGTCAGATGAGGATCAAAGCAGCCCTCACTGTGGAACCAGTGCCGGGGTCAAGGCTCGTCACCTCATTTTGAATGGCTATGAATCGCTATTTCTAGCTATAGAAACAGTAGTAGAGCTCGATTTTTGCCTCAAGAATGTGTCAGCCATTCATGATGATGGGGAACATCGTGGCAAATTAGTCATGTTTATTTCGACGCGGCTACAACTTCTACCTGCGTGGCCTTCTGCTCCGCCGAGTCGCACGTACAAGTGGCACTAACTGTCACCGAATCACCGAATTACGCCCTTTCGCTCAAATGCGTCAGTCTTTTCGGGATCGAATCTAAGCCCAAAACTGCTTGCCCCAAACACCTACTTGGCGAATTTTGCAAGTCTCCTGCAGATATTTCTTGAAAATACCATCAATCTCGGCCTAAGATGCAAACTGAAACAAAGGAGTGACTTATGAAAACATTTCCTGCAATTGTCGGACTTTCTCTTGTACTTGCTGGTATCAGCACAGTTGTGCTTGCCGAGACAATGCCAGTGCCAGACTCCGCGGGCATCCCCATTCAAACAAGTGTCGTAGGTCCACCAATCAATTTTGGCACCCTATCCGTTGGTTCATTGGCAAGTGCTCCCGTGAGTGGAGTGAACAACACACCGGCAGTAATTCGAGTCTGGACAATAATCTCAGGACCTGATTCCGGGGAGTTTTCAGTCGTCAACAACTGCGCGGACCGGATAGTAATTCCCAGTATCCTCTGCACCGGAACAGTCACTTTTCACCCGAGTAGTCCAGGTGTAAAAAATGCGATGCTGGTGATTGTTGCACGTGGTACCTGGGGTGCACCACCTGTAATGCCCCACCTGGAGATGTGAGTGATGGGTATTCTGAAGGCTATATACCAATCCAAAATTCTTTGGTCTGGACTGAAACAATCGTGCTAAGCGGCACTGGAACATAGTGATGCTACAAATGCTGCTGCCATTCAAATTAACTGAGCTGGCAGTTTGAAATACATCTTGATTACTCTTTAGGTGCCTGTTAGCTTATGTACGTATAGCATGCGGCTCTGGTTCGTCGATCTTTGATCGGGGTATCGTCTGACCATTTGATGCCAGGTACGAGTTGCTTGGTTTTGTTAAAATTGAAAGTAACAAAGCTCAACATCCACGATGTTTAGCAAAGGTGCGCTACGAGAAAGTAGAGCGGCCAACCGGGTCAGATGAGGAACAAAGCAGCCCTCACTGTGGAACCAGTGCCGGGGTCAAGGCTCGTCACCTTACGCTTTTAAAAGCATCAATCCTTTGGTGCTTTTTTTTCGGCCTTGCTCCAGCTTTTCAGACTGCGTCGCCACTGCCCCAGCGCGCTGTCTTTACTGGCGTCAGCCGCCTTCTCGGACGCCAAAATCAGTCGGTCCAGAAGCTTTTGTTGGGCAGGATCGTCCAGGCTACCAAATGTTGGCACCACTTTGACGATGTAGTCCCCTTGCGGCCCACGGGGTTCCGACGGGAATCCCTTGCCGCGCAGCCGGTACACCAGAGCATCGCGGTTGAGTCGCATTTGCTGCAAGCCGCCTGGCGCGGGCACATCCACCCATCGATTGGCGATCCAGGCATAGCCGTCTACCGGCATTTCACAGCGCAAAATACCATCTTCTAGTACGAAAAATGGGTGCTCTTCGAACTGCACCCGGATTTCAGAGGAGCTCAAATCCATCATGGTGCGAACTGGGCACCGTTAGAACGGTTCCGGCACGTACGCCTGCTGGAAAGCGCACGCTGCGCTGGTACCTCACCACACGGCTCCCCTCACCTTCGCATGTCTGGCACTGTTCCCGTTGACGACCGTCGCCCCCGCAGGCACCACAGGCTTCATCGGTCCACAACCAACCAAACAATGCGGCGCGCTTGATTGCGCCACTGCCCCGGCATCCCTTGCAGGCTGCCGCCAAAATGCGCTGACCTTTGCCGGAGCAGGCCCGGCATTCATGCGTCAATTGGCCACGTACTACCCGTATGCACCCCAGCATGGCTTCCTCAATCGAAAGCTTCACCAGCCGCTCAATCACCTGCGTTTCAGCGAATGGTTGTGCCTCTCGGTTCGGACGCGACACATCCTCTTGCGGTGCATCGGTGTCGTCCCGGCACTCACGAATATGGTGGTATGCCTTGTTGATGCGCTGAATCCGCACGGCAGCATCTGGCGAGCGGTTACGGTCCGGGTGCCATCGGGAGACAAGCCGCCTCCAGGCGTCTTTTAGCTGTAAATCATCTGCGTTTGGGTTCAAGCCCAGTTCCCTGTACGCCTCACGGATGTCCATCAATCGCTATTCCTCGCCAGATACTCCAATACGCCCCGTCCGGCGCGGTGCCCGCTGGCAAAGCAGGCTTGCAGCAGATAGCCGCCGGTGGGGGCTTCCCAGTCCAGCATCTCGCCGGCGCAAAACACGCCCGGTACAGACTCCAGCATCAGTGCGGGCGTGAGCGCCTCAAACAGCACGCCTCCGGCGGTGTTGATAGCCTCGTCAATGGGGCGTGTGGCCGTCAGGGTGATGGGCAGGGCCTTGATGGCAGCCGCCATTTTGGCTGGGTCAGCTATGGCTTCTTTGGAAAGCAATTCGTACAGGATGGCGGCCTTGATTCCGTCGATGTGCAGGCGGCTCTTGAGGTGGCTGGAGAGCGAGCGGCTGCCGCGCGGGTGGCGTACTTCAGCCAACACCTTTTCTGCGGACATGTCCGGCAACAAATCCAGGTGGAAGGTGGCGCTGCCGGTACGGATGATCTCGTCACGCAGCAGGCTGGATGCCGCATAGACCAGACTGCCTTCGACGCCGGTATCGGTGGCCACAAACTCGCCCTTGCGCTCAAACTGCGCGCCCTGGGAAGTGGTGACGGCTATGGCCACCGATTTGAACGGCTGTCCCGCAAATTTACTGGAAAAATGTACGCTCCAGCCGCCCCGCACATCAAAGCCACAGTTGGACGGCAGCAGCGGCGCCACCGCTGCGCCGCGAGCCGCCAGCAAAGGCACCCAGGCACCGTTAGAGCCCAGGCGCGCCCAGCTGCCACCGCCCAGCGCCAGCACCACGGCCTGTGGCTGCACCTGCACCACACCCTGGGGCGTGTCAAAACACAGGATGGAGGCATCCCCTTCCTGCCACCCCGTCCAGCGGTGGCGCATGTGGAACTCCACGCCAGTGCCTTCAACCGGTCGGCGCAAGCGCTGCAACCAGGCGCGCAGCAAGGGCGCGGCCTTCATGTCCTTGGGGAACACGCGCCCCGAAGTGCCGATAAAAGTCTCCACACCCAGGCTCAGGGCCCAGGCGCGCACGGCGGCTGGGTCAAAGTCCTGTAGCAGTGCTTCGATGGCGTGGCGGCGCGCGCCATAGCGCCCGGCAAATGCATCGGCCCCTTCGGAATGGGTGAGGTTGAGCCCGCCCTTGCCGGCCAGCAAAAACTTGCGCCCGATGGAGGGCATGGCATCAAACAAGTGCACGGCCACTCCGGCATCACTCAGCACCTGGGCGGCCATCAGGCCCGCAGGACCACCACCGATGATGGCAACGGGCACGGACAGGGGCGTTGGCAAGGGGGAATTCATGGCGCGTCAATTTCTATCAAGCTGCCCTGCGCGGTCAAAAATGCCGCGCGGACCGGGTGTTGGGGATGGGCCTGCGCCACCGCAGTGCGGTAGGCCAGCAATTGCTCGCGCAACGCACTTTGCAGATGGGGTTGGCCGGTTGATTTGTAATCCAGCACCCACCATTGTCCCAGAGTGCCATCGCCTGAGCGGCACTGCACCAGCCGATCCATGCGCAACAGGCGCCCGCGGTGCACCACGGCCACCTCGTTTCCCTGCCAGGCCAGCTGGCTGGCGTCCCAGGCCCAGGCACCCTCACCGTGCAGAATGGTTTGCGCCATCCCCCGGGCCAGATCGATCTGCGCTGTGTCCAGCGCTAATTCCTGTGCCGTGGTCTCCAGCAACGTGAACGAGGGCCAGACTGCGGCGGCATTACTGGCCGGCACATAGCGCTCCAGCAGGCGGTGCATGGCCTGGCCAATACGCGATTCCAGACTGTCCTTGTCTTCCTGTTGCTCCGTATCTACTATCGTTTTCGTAGCTGATTGTGCAAGATTGACGAGGGCTAGAGGCAGATTTGGCAAACAAGAAAGTGAGAAATCCGGGGTTGTGGCTGGCAACCAATCAGCCAGATCGTCTGGCGCGGCCAACCAGGGTGCGTCCTGTGCCTGCGCGTGCAGGCGCTGCCACCAACTACCGGCGTTGGGGATGTGCGGTTGCAAACTGGACACCACCAAAGTGTGCTGGGTGCGGGTCAGCGCCACATAGAGGGCGTTCAACTCTTCGCGCTTGCGGGCCGCCTGCTCGGTGGTCAGCGCATCGGCCACACAAGCGGGCGGCCTGGATTCACTGGCCAGGAACACCAAACGCTTGGGGTAGGCCGCTTCGCCCGGCCAGTCCACCAGTACGCCCATGGTTTGTGCCTTGATGGATTCACCATCGGTGTCCAACAGCAACACCAAGGGTGCCTCCAGCCCCTTGGCACCGTGAATGGTCAGGAGGCGCACCGCAGTAGCATCGGCGCGCACCGGTGCCGGAATACCACCAGCACGCAGCGCCCGCACCAGGGCATAGGCGGTGGTGTAACGCCCGCCATCTACCTGCAAAGCGGCGGCCAGCAACGCACGCAAGTTGGCCAACGTCGATTCGCGTTGCGTGGCGGGGCTGGCGGCAGCGTAGCGGGACAGCACATCGCCATGGTGGTAGATGGCGGCCAGGGCGTCGTGCGGCGGCAAGCTGGCCACCCACACTTTCCATTGCGCCAGCGCTTGGGCGGCAGCGACCAAGGAGGCGGGCCAAGAACCTGGCAGCAACGCAGGCGAATCGGTCGGCTGCAGCAACACATCCAGCCAAGGAAGCGGCGTATCACCATCCCGCAGCGCCCGCTGGCGCAGCACCAGTTGCACCAAATCATCGTCGCTGGCGCCAAACACGGGCGATTTCAGGGCTCGCGCCAGAGACAGATCGTGCGCAGGCGAGACCAGCACATCCAGCAGGGCCACCAGATCCTGCACCTCGGGCATGTCGGACAAATCGTTTTTCTCGGGCTGCTGGGCGGGGATGTGCAGGGCCGCCAACTCGGCCTGCATCAGGCCGAGGCGTTCGCGTTTGCGGGCCAGCACCATGATGTCGCTGGGTTTGAGCACTCCACTTTGTAACTGCTGCGCCAGCCAGCGCGCGGCCTGGCGGCACTCCAGCGTCTTGCGGGTTTCTTCGGCGATCCGGCGCGGAGCGGTCAGGGAGTCGCGCCAAGTCATCACAACATCGGTCGCATTGACACCCGCGTTGTCGGCGCTGTCGAGCACATCACGGCTGATTCGGGGCAGGCGATAGATGGCACCTTCGGCCTGTGACTCCGTGCTGTGGGCGCGAAAACCATCAAACTCACCGGCATCCTGCGCTTGACCCATGACCTGATTCACCAGGTCCATGATGGCGGGGGCATTGCGCCAGGTGTGGTCGCAACTCAGCAGATCGCCACCCAGGCACTGCGCTACAAAGCGCTGCGCAGCCTTGAACACCTGCGGCTCGGCGCGGCGAAAGCGGTAAATGCTCTGCTTGGGGTCGCCCACCAAAAACACACTGGGCGCGTTGCCAGCGCCGCCGTAGCTGGAGAGCCAGGCACTCAGCGCCTGCCATTGCAGCGGGTTGGTGTCCTGAAACTCATCAATCAGCAGATGGCGCACGCGGGCGTCCAGGCGTTCTTGCACCCAGCCACTGAGCACCGGGTCAGACATCAGCGCCAGCGCGGCGCGCTCCAAGTCGCCCATGTCGATCCAGCCACGCTCGCGTTTGAGCTGGGCGTATTCGACCACCAGCAGGCGGGTCAGGCGCGCCATGCGCTGCTGGTGCAGCCAGGCTTCGTGCTGGGCCTGGGCCTGGGCCACGTCCATCAAGCAGTCCTGCGCCTGGCGCACGGTCTCGATGCCGACCACTTTGTCGCTGAGCTTGCGTGGCAGGCCCTTTTGGGTGAGCAATGCTTCCTGTGCGGCAGCCATGTTGCCGGCAGTCACCGCCTGTTCCAGCGCGGTCGCGGCTTCCAGGCAGGTCTTCAACGTGGAGGCACCCAACAAACGCGCGGTATCCTGCAATAGTCCGCGAACGCGGGGGGTTTGCAACACGGCTTCCGGCGTATCTACGTCGGCGAAAGCGGGGAACTGCTCGGCAAAGGTCAGAACCGAAGCATCCACCACGCCGTGCACATCCGCCAAGACGAATTCCACGCGCTTATTGAGCGCCGATTCGAGCGCCTTTTGCGTCTGGCTGCGCCCGTGGGCGGCCACCGTCGCGACATAGTCAGCACGCGCTTGCGCGTCGGACGCCACCTGGCTCTGAAAACGCGGCCAGGCTTGTGCCACGGCCTGGGCGTCGTTTTCCAGCAGCTCGTAGTGGGTGGGCAGGCCCATGTCGGCCAAAGCCTGCAACGGTGCGCTGCGCAACAGGGCCGCAAACCAACTGTGGAACGTTCGAATTTGTACCGGACGCCCGCGCAGCAGCAGGGTCTGGTGCAGGCCACGCAAGCGTTGCAATTGCTCAGGCGAGGGCGCTTGCGTGAAGCCGCGCTGAATCAGACCATGACTCAGTTCTGCATCGCTCTGCGTAGAAAACTGCTCCAGCAATTCCTGCAGGCGCTGGCGCATTTCACCGGCGGCCTTTTTGGTGAAGGTGATGGCCAGTATCTCGTGCGGCGCGCTGCCCTCCAACAGGGCGCGCACGATGCGCGACACCAGCATCCAGGTCTTGCCCGCACCAGCGCAAGCCTCCACCGCGACGCTGCGACGCGGGTCGCAGGCAATGGCGTAAAAGCGTGCGCGCGTGACCGTGGCGCCGTTGTGTTCGAAAGAAATAATTTCTGTCATGACCAGAAGTCCTTGCGGCACAGGCCACGGGCTTTGCAGAAGTCGCACGCAGAGCCTTCGCCCAACGCGGGCAAAGTTTGCCCGTCTGCGATACGACCGATATCGTTCAAGATGCCTTCGGCCAGCGCATCGCGGGCCTCCAGCAATTCCGGCTGGGCGTAGGTGCGCGTACCGTCGCGCTCACCCACGTTCACGTAAGCACCCTGCAATGTGTCGTTGGGCAACAGGGCCGCATAGAAGGCTATTTGCGTGTCTTCCAATGGCTCCTTGATGCGACTGGCAGTTTTGGAACTGGCCTCGGTTTTGTAGTCCAGCACCAAAGGCGTGCCGTCGGGCAGGTGGTCGATGCGGTCAATGCGACCCATCAGCTTCACATCTCCCAACCGTTGCGATTGGGATATCTCCGCACTGGCAAATACCGCTCCTGTGGCTTGGTGCGCATCCAGCCAGCGCAGGTATCCCTCGCGCACCGTGGGCCAGGCTGCGGCGAATGGCAGGAACTCACCATCGTCCAGACCCATGGATTCTGTGGTGGCGGTGCTGGCAGCGTCCAGCAGGTCACGGTACTGGCTGCCGGCCACAGCGGGCTGGTCTGCCAGAGTCTCATGGAAGCGTTTGAGAACTTCATGCAGCCACAGGCCAAAATCCCGCTTGTCCACGGCAGCGTCCAGTTCATCCACTTGCTGTAGACCCAACTGGCGCATGGCGAAGAATCGGTAAGGGCATTGGCGCAAATCGTCGTAGGCACTGGCGGACAAATGGGCCAGCGGCAGCAACCGTCCCACGGGTTGTGGTGGAGCCACCGGCGTGCTGGCTAACGCCCTGACCTGGCGCGGGTCTGGCGCCTGCGGCGCATTGCCCTGCACCAGTTGTACCTGCTGCACCAGGTTGCTGCGCAACAGGGGTTCACCAGCATCGTCACTGACGCGCCACAGCACATCACAAAACGGCGTCTGCAACGCCTGCTGCCATGCAGCAGTGGTTGCGGCCTGCAAGTCGTCCCGCGTGGGGAGCCCCAGCGCGGTGCGTTGCATTGCTGTCCAGCCCCCGGGCGGCTCAGGCGATGAGTTCAAACGCACTTCGTCACAACCCGCCAGCACCACGGCGGCAAAGGGGCGCGCCAGCATCTGACTCATGGGCAGGATGACAGCTTGCTCGTGGTCCGGGTACGGCGGGGAGAAACTTGCACCTTCCAGGGCCTGGTTGACCCAGGCAGTGAACTCGGCCAAATCCAGACGGCGGCCTGCCCACAGGGCCTGACCCACCAGTCGCTCCCAGGCAGGCAGCGCCGGCTGCACAAGACGCAGCACGCCCAGCAGCTTCATGCCGGCTCCGTCAAGCTGTAACACTTCCCACAGCCCACTGGCTTGCAAAGCCCCACGCAGGGCACCCAACCAGCCAGCCAAAGTGCGCGTACCCTGCAGACCCACGCGTATGGCATTGGCGGTGGCCCACAGTTGGAGCGACGCTTCCGACTTTTGAAGAACCGCGCCATGGGAGGCTGCGCGCCAATCGCGAGCTTGGTCTTTGCGGATGGCACGCTCCAACACATCAACTTGCGCCGCAAATGCAGGCGCACCCTTGAGCCAGGCCAACACCGAGTCGCTAGAGGCATTCCATGCCGCCGCTTTGAGTAGGGCCATCAACCGGGCTGCCGCGTGGCTGGTCGACAGCTTCCAGCCGGTTTCATCGCGTATCTGCACCCCCGCGCTTTCCAGCATGGAGAGCACCCGGCGCGTCAAAGCCCGGTCGGACGAGACCAACGCCATCGGATAACGCCCCGCCGCAATGTGCGCGATGACGCAGGCGGCGGTGCGCTGGGCTTCGTCCTCGGCATCGTGACAGGCATGCCAGGCGATCGCGCCTGCCTCGCCGTCTGGCGCGGCCAAAGCGAAACTGGCCAGCCGCTCGCCCCAGGCGGCCTGTAAAGCGGTGTGCAATGGGTCTGCTGCAAAGCCTTGCACCACCACCAGACAGTCCAGATCGGCCTGCACCGACGCATCAAACAGCAGATCGCTGGCATAGGCGGACTGCGCCGCCCACTCCACGGCAACACGGGCCACTGCCACCTCCAGTGCCAGCGCAGGGCTTTCCATGCCCAAAGTGGCCGCAAGACGGGCCTTGTGCGCCCAGAACGGGCGCTCACTCGGTGGGCTGGCGCTGGCCAATGGCCCCAGTTGCTGGGCAGACTGCACCAACAAACCCGCCAGCGTGTCCTGCTGGGCACCCAGCCCTGCGCCACGCAACAGGGCCGTGGCGGTGAGGGTGTCCAGCGCCATGTCAAACGTGATATCGGTAGCGCCCGGGGCAAAGCCGCCCATGCGGGTGCTCCAGTTCAGCGTGGTTTCGAATTGCGGCGCAAAGCCATCGGGGCAACACTGTGTCCACAGCCGCGTGGCCAACGGTAACAAGTGGGCATATGGCAGCAGAACCAAGGTGCGGGCCGGATGGGCCTGGCGCTGGTGCATCGCATCCCGGATCCGCGCCAGCAAACCGCTCTGCGGATCGGCCCACAAGCGCAAGGCTGGATGGGGGTCGTGCGCATCAGTCCCCCAGGCGACTGGGAAATCAATTTTGGCTATGCCGGTCATAGCGCGCGGATGCCTGAAATGAACTTGGTTTCTGTCACAATGGCCGCCACTTTAGCTCTTATGCAAACTCCAAAAGGAAACACCATGGCCAGCGACCTGATCAAACACGTAACCGATGCCACCTTTGAGGCCGATGTGTTGAAGTCCACACAACCGATTTTGGTGGACTATTGGGCCGAATGGTGCGGCCCCTGCAAGATGATTGCCCCGATTCTGGATGAAGTCTCCACCACCTACCAGGGCAAGCTCAATATTGCCAAGATGAACGTGGACGAGAACCGCGAGATCCCCGCCAAGTTTGGCATCCGTGGCATTCCGACCTTGATGCTGTTCAAGGATGGTCAACTCGCTGCCACCAAGGTGGGCGCCTTGAGCAAGGCCCAACTGGTTGCCTTTATCGACCAGCAATTAGCCTGATTTCCCCCGCTACTGTGGTAGTTTTCCGACGGGCCGCCCCCAGGTTCTGGGCCGCTTGGCGGCCAGCCCCGCTAGGGAAAACTAGCCCACTTGGGGGGCAGCGCAGCACACAGTGTGGCAAACGTGGGTGCAAAGTGGCGCGTGGTCGCTTTTTCCTGTCATAATTAATCTTGTTCGCTGGCCTTATCCAAAAAGCCAGTTCCGATTTCCGGTTAAGAACACAGCGGCCGTCAACCCGACGGGCCTCCCCTCCCCCAGAATTTCTCGCAACTCCGAACTTCTCGGTCATTTCCCCTACGGGACACATTCCATGCACTTAAACGAACTCAAGGCACTGCACGTGTCGGAAGTCCTCAAGCAGGCTGAAGATCTAGAGATCGAAAACACCGGCCGCATGCGCAAGCAAGAGCTGATGTTTGCCATCATCAAGAAGCGCGCCCGAACGGGTGAACAAATCATTGCCGATGGCGTGCTGGAAATTCTGCCCGACGGATTTGGCTTTTTGCGAAGCCCTGATACCAGCTACACCGCCAGCACGGATGACATCTACATCAGCCCAAGCCAGGTCCGCCGCTTCAACCTGCACACTGGCGACATGATCGAAGGCGAAGTGCGCACGCCCAAAGATGGCGAGCGCTACTTTGCACTGAACAAGCTCGACAAGGTTAACGGTGGTGGCCCCGAGGAGAACAAGCACAAGGTCATGTTTGAAAACTTGACGCCCCTGTTCCCCAAAGAGCAGATGAAGCTGGAACGCGACATCAAGGGCGAAGAGAACATTACTGGCCGCGTGATCGACATCATCGCGCCCATCGGCAAAGGCCAGCGCGCCCTGATCGTGGCCCAACCCAAGAGCGGCAAGACGGTGATGATGCAACACATTGCACATGCCATCTCGGCCAACTACCCTGACAGCTACCTGATGGTGCTGCTGATTGATGAGCGCCCTGAAGAAGTGACCGAAATGCAGCGCACCGTCAAGGGCGAGGTAATTGCCTCCACCTTCGACGAGCCAGCTGCACGCCACGTACACGTGGCCGAAATGGTGATCGAACGCGCCAAGCGCTTGGTCGAGCTGAAGAAAGACGTGGTCATCCTTTTGGACTCGATCACCCGGCTGGCCCGTGCCTACAATAACGTGGTGCCCTCCAGCGGCAAAGTGTTAACCGGCGGTGTTGATTCAAACGCCCTTCAACGCCCCAAGCGCTTCCTCGGTGCCGCCCGCAACGTGGAAGAAGGCGGCTCGCTGACCATCATCGCCACCGCATTGGTCGACACCGGCAGCCGCATGGACGAAGTGATCTTTGAAGAATTCAAGGGCACGGGTAACAGTGAAATCCACTTGGACCGTCGCCTCTACGAAAAGCGTGTATTCCCGTCCATCCAGCTCAACCGCAGCGGAACCCGCCGCGAAGAGTTGTTGCTGCAACCCGAAATTCTGCAGAAAACCCGCATCTTGCGCCAGTTCCTCTACAACATGGATGAAATCGAAGCCATGGAGATGGTCTTGAAACAAATGCGCGCCACCAAGACCAACAGCGAGTTCTTTGACATGATGCGTCGGGGTGGATAATTAGCCCCCACGCTCCACCGCTGCGCGGGTCGCTGCCCCCCAAGGGGGACGCAACCTTGCATGGGGCGGCCCAGCGCTACGGTTGAGTTATAATAGAAGGCTTTAGCGACAAGTACGCCAGATAGGCTGGCGCGGCTCTCGCATCTGAAGGAGACAGTATGAAAGAAGGCATTCACCCCAATTACCGCGAGATTTGCTTCCAGGACATGTCCAACGGCTTCAAGTTCGTGACCCGTTCGTGCGCAAACACCAAAGAAATGATCGACATGGAAGATGGCCGCAAGTTGCCCCTCTTCAAGCTCGACACCACCAGCGAATCGCACCCTTTCTACACCGGCACACAAAAATCCGTGGATAACATGGGTGGCCGCGTGGAGCGCTTCCGCAACCGCTTCGGAAAGACCAAGGCCGCAGCACCTGCCGCAGCCGAATAAACCGGATTCAGGTTTTGGCCTGAACCGTCACCGAAAAGCAGCCCGGATTTCCGCGCTGCTTTTTTTTTGCACCGCCAGCATTCCCACTGTGAACCTGCCAACCCCTGCCATCGTCACCCAAGCCGGAGCCCGGCGCCTTCCGCGTCTGGCCCTGCTGATGCTGTGCTGTGCCTACGTGCTACCCGGCTTCATCGGCCGCGATGCCTGGCGCAGCGCCGACATGGCTGCGCTGGGCTTCATGGCCGAACTGGTGCAGGGCAGCTCCAACTGGCTGCTCCCCACCCTGATGGGCACCCCCACAGACAACCCAGCGGTACTACCCTACTGGCTGGGCGCCTGGGCCATGCAACTGGCACCAAACTGGGCCAGCGCAGACTTCATGGTCCGCATTCCTTTTGGTCTGCTGCTGGTATTGGCCATGACGGCCACCTGGTACGGCACCTATTACCTGGCACGCAACCCACTGGCCCAGCCTGTGGCCTTTGCGTTTGGCGGCGAGGCACAACCGGCTGACTATGCCCGCGCCATGGCAGACGGCGGCCTGCTGGCCTTCATCGCCAGTCTGGGCTTGGCCCAGTTGTCGCACGAGGCAACGCCCGCACTGGCCCAGCTTGGCTTCTCGTCGCTGTTCTTTTATGCCATGGCTGCCCTACCATACCGCCGCCATGGTCCTGCCTGGGCGGCTGCAATCGGTTTGATCGGCCTAACCCTGTCAGGTGCACCCACCCTGGCCCTGTTGTTTGGGTTGGGTAGTGCCGTGTTGCACTTTGCGGACCGGGAATCTGTTGGCAGCGACACGACCCGCAAAAGCCATATTGTTCAGGAAGCGATCGCCATCGCGCTGCTCAGCTTGGGCACCACCGTTCTTGCTCTGTCGCTTGGCCTGCTGCGTTGGAAAGTGGAATGGCCAGAGGCAACCTGGTCCGAATGGAATGGCTTTGTGCAATTGCTTGTGTGGTTTACCTGGCCGGCCTGGCCGCTGGCTTTGTGGACGCTGTGGCGCTGGCGCCGCCAGTTGTTCAACCGCCGTATCAGCCGCCACATTGCTTTGCCGGCCTGGTTTGCCCTGATGTGCACCGGGGCCACGCTGGTTTCCCCATCGTCCGACCGCACCCTGCTGCTAGCATTGCCAGCTCTGTCCACCCTGGCGGCCTTTGCCCTACCCACGCTCAAGCGCCAGGTTGCCGCGCTGATTGACTGGTTTACCCTGCTGTTTTTTTCAGGCTGCGCTTTCATCATCTGGGTTGTCTGGATTGCCATGCAAACCGGTGTACCTGCACAACCCGCTGCCAACGTGGCACGCCTCGCCCCAGGGTTTGAGGCGCAATTTTCGTTTCTAGCCCTGTGTATAGCCCTGGCGGCAACACTGGCCTGGGGCTGGCTGGTGAAATGGCGGGTGGGCCGCCACCGCGCCGCCATTTGGAAAAGTCTGGTGCTACCGGCCGGCGGGGCAGCCCTGAGCTGGCTGCTGCTGATGACCCTGTGGATGCCCTTACTGAACTACGCGCAGAGTTATAACGCGCTGGTGCAGCAGACCAAAGACCAACTCGATGAGTCCGGCTGCGTCGAAACGCTGGGGCTGGGGCAAGGACAAATCGCCGCCTTCCAGTTCTATGGCAAGCTGCAGCTCAAAGCCATGCAACCCAGCCCAAGCTGCCCCTGGCTGTTGGTTGAGCCCCTTGCTGATCTTTCGGCTCCCTTAGGTATCGATCTAAGCGCATGGCAGCTGCAGGCAATTGTGCGCCACCCGGCCAGTACCGGCGAATCGGTTCTGCTGTTCAAGCGCCAGTAGTTTCGCACCGGATACGCGACGCGGCAAAGGTGATGGAAAATGTGGACCCCTTACCCGGCGTGCTTTCAATATGCAGTTCGCCGCCATGGCGCTGTGCCACGTGCTTGACGATCGCCAGCCCGAGGCCCGTGCCACCGGTATCGCGTGAACGGCTGCGGTCCACCCGGTAAAAGCGTTCGGACAGGCGCGGCAAATGCTCCTGGGCAATGCCCGGGCCTTGGTCGTGAACATAAAACACAGCTCCACCTTCGGGCGACATGTAAAAACAAACCTCGATACGCTTTTGCGCCGGCGTGTAGCGAATGGCATTGCCAATAAGATTGGACATAGCACTGTGCAACTCTGCGGCAGAGCCAGCAATCTCGCAACCTGGCGTTCGGTCAAAACGCAAGTCATGTGTTTCTGTCCACAGCAGGCGTGAAAGGTCGCGCGCTTCCTGCTCACAATGCTGCATCAGCATATCCACCGAAACCCACTCGTTGTTGGGTGGCGGTGGGCTACCCTCCAAACGGGACAGGGTTAGCAAATCGTTCACCAGGGTCTGCATACGCTGGGCCTGCTGTTCCATCAGACCCAGATAGCGTTGACGCTCTTCATCATCCAGCGGTAAAGTTTGCAGGGTTTCCACAAAGCCTGCAAGCACCGTAAGCGGCGTACGGATTTCGTGCGACACATTGGCCACAAAGTCGCGCCGCATGGCTTCAGCCTGCTCAACCGCCGTGATGTCTCGGGACAGCAGCAGCATGCGACCCCCACCATACGGGTGCAAATGCACTGACAGCTTGACCGGCTTGGCGTCCCGGCTCTCCTTGCCCGGCATGGTGATGTCGTGGTCAAAATTGTGCTCGGCCAAATACGCAGCAAAGCCCGGGTCTCGCACCAAATTGCCAAGATGTTGCAACAAGTCCCGCTGCGCATCAAATCCAAAATGCAACGCGGCTGTCTGGTTGAACCACTCGATACGAACGTCGGCATCCAGCAGCACCACCCCATTGGGTGATGCTTGCAGTGCTGCCAAAAAATCCGTCAGGCGTTTGTCGCTTTCCTGTGTGCGCTTGTTGGTGGCGCGCAAAATGCGCCGCACCCGGTCATAGGCTTCGCCCCACAGGCCGTTACCAATGGCAGTGTCACCCTGTGCTCCGCCGCGCAACCACGCCAGCATACGCAGGCCGCGTGTGGTGTCCAGCACAAGCCAGAGGCAACTACCTACCAGCGCACTGGCAAGTGCAATCGGCAATCCCCATGGAGTCGGAGCCAAGTACCAACCCAAGCCCGCAGCAAAGGCCTGACACAGCAACAGGGAGAGCAGCCGCCAAATCATGAAGGAAGTGACGCCGTCATGCGGTAGCCCGCACCCCGCACCGTCTCGACCATGGGGCCTGCCTCGGCCAGCGCCTCCCGCAGGCGTTTGACATGCACATCCACGGTTCGCTCTTCGATGTACACATGGTCGCCCCACACCTTGTCAAGCAACTGGGCGCGGCTGTGTACGCGCTCGGCGTGCCCCATGAGGTAGTGCAAAAGCTTGAATTCTGTGGGACCAAGCTTTAGTGGACGTTTGTCAAACGACACGCGGTGGGTGGAAGGGTCCAGCAACAGCGGGCCAAGGGACAATGCTTCACCGGCCTGCTCAGGAGTACGCCTGCGCAACACGGCACGCACACGCGCCAGCAACTCTTTGGTGGAGAACGGTTTGGCAATATAGTCATCCGCCCCCGCGTCCAGCCCTGCCACACGGTCTACCTCGTCGCCCCGCGCAGTCAGCATGATGATGGGCACAGTTTGTGTTTTCGGATTGCTACGCCAGCGCCTGGTCAGTACCAGTCCACTTTCGCCGGGCAGCATCCAATCGAGCAAAATCAGGTCGGGCAAACTGGAATCAATGTCTCGCTGGGCACTAGCACCGTCCACGGCCCAGATGGGGCGAAAGCCGTTGTGCCGCAAATTCACGGCGATAAGCTCGGCAATGGCAGACTCATCCTCCACGATGAGCACTGAGGGCATCGTTTTCATTTAATCACTGACTCGATCTTTTCCATGGTGGAGTGGCGCACGTCCTCACCCTTGACCACGTAGATGATGAATTCGGCAATATTTTTGGCATGGTCGCCAATGCGCTCTATCGCCTTGGCCAGAAACAACAAATCCAGGCTGGGCGAAATCATGCGCGGATCTTCCATCATGTAGGTGATGAGCTTGCGCACAAAGCCATCAAACTCCGCATCGATCAGGTCGTCTTCCTTGAGGATGGTCACCGCAGCGGCCACATCCAACCGGGCAAAGGCGTCCAGTGCCTTGTTCAGCAGGCCCGATGCCAGATCAGCCGCCACCCGGAGTTCCAGCGAAGGCAATGCACGCGGCGAGCCACTTTGGATGATGGAGCGCACCATACGGGCAATCTTCTCGGCTTCGTCGCCAACACGCTCCAGGTTGGCGGTGGTCTTGGAGATGGCAATCAGCAATCGAAGGTCGCGTGCCGTTGGCTGGCGCCGGGCGATGATGCTTGAGAGATCACGGTCAATCGCCACTTCCATGGCGTTCACCCGTGCCTCGTTGGCAGTCACCTCGTTGGCAACCTCGACGCTGAACTGCGACAGCGCATAGATGGCCCGGCGAATTTGCGATTCCACCAAACCGCCCAGCTCCATAACCTGAGAGGAGACGGATGTGAGTTCGCTATCGAATTGTGTAGATAAATGTTTGTCTGGCATAGGTTGCTTTCCGGTTTGGATTCACCGCGATGGGGCTCAGCCGAAACGGCCGGTAATGTAGTCTTCGGTTTCCTTGCGGGTGGGTTTGAAGAACATCTGCTCGGTGGCGCCGAACTCCACCAAGTCACCCAGGTACATGTAGGCGGTGTAGTCACTGCAGCGGGCGGCTTGTTGCATATTGTGGGTCACGATGACCACCGTGTAATCGTTTTTCAATTCAACAATAAGCTCTTCCACTTTGGCGGTGGATATCGGGTCCAGGGCCGAACATGGTTCGTCCAGCAGCAATACCTCGGGCTTGATGGCAATGCCGCGCGCAATGCACAGGCGTTGCTGCTGTCCACCCGACAAGCTGGAGCCGCTTTGGTGCAACTTGTCTTTGACCTCGTTCCACAAGGCCGACTTGCGCAGAGCCCACTCCACGCGCTCTTCCATATCGCTGGTATTGAGCGATTCAAACAACTTCACGCCAAACGCAATGTTGTCAAAGATGGACATGGGAAATGGCGTTGGCTTTTGGAACACCATACCAACCTTGGCACGCAGCAGCGCCACATCTTCCTTGCTGGTGAGCAGGTTCTCGCCGTCCAGCATGATCTGGCCTTCGGCACGCTGCTCGGGGTACAACTCGAACATGCGGTTGAACACCCGCAACAGGGTGGATTTTCCGCAACCCGAGGGGCCGATGAAGGCCGTTACCTTGTTCTCGGGAATATCCAGGTTAATGCCTTTGAGCGCGTGGAATTTTCCGTAATAGAAATTCAGATCCCGGACCGCTATCTTGGTCGCAGCAGGTGCAGTGGTATTTTTCAACATGGGTTTCAATTCAGGACAGTGGTTGCAGCCGCGTTCACAACTTGCTGCGGGTCAGAACCCGCGCAAGAATATTCAGACCCAGGACGGCCATTGTGATGATGAAGACACCCGCCCAAGCCAGCTTTTGCCAGTTCTCGTAGGGGCTCATGGCGAACTTGAAGATGGTTACCGGCAAGCTGGCCATGGGTTCGCTCAAAGATGAGGTCCAGAACTGGTTATTCAGGGCAGTAAACAGCAATGGCGCCGTCTCACCGGCGATACGGGCCACGGCCAGCAACACACCGGTAAGGACACCAGCCCGTGCTGCTTTGAGGGTGATGCTCAAAATCACCTTCCACTTGGGTGCCCCCAGCGCGTAGGCCGCCTCACGCAGGCCAGCGGGCACCAGTTGCAGCATGTTCTCGGTGGTACGGACCACCACCGGAATCACCAGCAGGGACAGTGCCACCACGCCGGCGTAACCCGAGAAGGATTTGAAGCGTGACACCACCACGGCGTAGACGAACAGCCCAATCACGATGCTTGGCGCCGACAACAAGATGTCGTTGACAAAGCGCGTACTGGAGGCCAGCCAGCTGCGCGAATCGAATTCGGCCAGGTAGATGCCAGCCATCACACCCACCGGCGTTCCCACCAATGTGGCCAGGGCCACCATCACAAATGACCCATAAATGGCATTGGCCAAGCCGCCCTCGTCGTTGGGCGGCGGCGTCATCTGCGTAAAGGCTGCAAGGTTCAAGCCACCGATCCCCAGACGGATGGTTTCCCACAAAATCCAGAACAACCAGAACAAGCCAAAGGCCATGGCCGAAAGTGCCAAGACGGTGGCGATCTGGTTGACCCGTTTGCGGCGAGAGAACTTGGCCCGACGGAGTTGGTGTGCGGCGGTATACATGGGTGTGCCTTCGGGCGCTCGGACGGCGCTCATGTCTTGGCTCCTTCGTTCTTGCGCAGTTGCAACAGCAGTATTTTGGAGAGCGACAGAATCACAAACGTAATGAAGAACAGTACCAGCCCCAGGTACATCAGGGATGCCTGGTGCAAGCCTTCACCCGCTTCTGCAAACTCATTGGCCAGTGCAGACGTAATGCTGTTGGCAGCCTGGAACAAACTCAGGGAATCGAGCTGGTTGAAGTTGCCAATCACAAAGGTTACAGCCATGGTTTCGCCAATGGCGCGCCCCAGGCCCAGCATGATGCCGCCAATGACGCCGGTCTTGGTGTAGGGCAGTACCACTTTGGAAACCACTTCCCAGGTGGTGGCGCCCAGCCCGTAGGCCGATTCCTTGAGCAGCGCCGGAGTCACCTCGAACACATCGCGCATCACCGCAGCAATGAAGGGGATGATCATGATGGCCAGGATGACTCCCGCCGAAAAGATGCCGATACCCACGGGTGGGCCGGACACAAAGGCGCCCAGGTAGGGCACGCCGGTAAATGCGGCCTGCAAGGGCTGTTGCACATAGGTGGCCAGCACCGGACCAAAAACCAGCAGACCCCACATGCCGTAAACAATCGAGGGCACGGCGGCCAACAACTCAATGGCCGTGCCCAACGGCCGCTTGAGCCAGGTGGGCGATAGCTCGGTCAAAAACAGGGCAATGCCAAAACTGACTGGCACCGCAATCAAGAGTGCAATGAACGAAGTGGCCAGCGTGCCGTAAATCATGACCAACCCGCCAAACTCCTCCTTGACGGGGTCCCAGGTGGTGCTGGTCAAAAAGCCCAGCCCGTACTTGCTGATGGCAGGCCAGGCGCCGACCGTCAGCGAGGTCAGGATGGCCAGCAACATGCCCAGGGTTACCAGCGCAGCGCCTTTGGCCAGCCAGGCAAATAGCAAGTCAGCCAACGGGCCGGATCGAGGTCTTTTGACAGTTAGCGGTTGGGTCATGGCACGCACCGGCTGGGTTGCGGGAGAGCTGGACCCTAGGTCCTCGTGCACCAGTGTAGTGGACATGATTGCGTTCCCAGGCAAACCCATACGAATCATCAAACCTTACTTGAATGCCACTGGCTTGCCGGCGTTGTCCTTGATGTCGCCCCAGGCCTTCTCAATGGCGGCAATCACGGGCTTTGGCATGGGCACATAGTCCAGATCGGCGGCAGTCTTGTCGCCATGCTGATAAGCCCAGCTGAAGAACTTCAGCACTTCGGTGGCATTGGCTGGCTTGTCCTGTTTGGTGTGCATCAGGATGAAGGTGGCACCGGAAATCGGCCAAGCATCCTTGCCAGGCTGGTTGGTGAGGATTTGGTAGAACGATTTGGCCCAGTCAGCACCGGCGGCAGCGGCCTTGAAGCTGTCGTCTTCGGGTTTGACAAAATTACCCGTCGCGTTTTGCACCAGGGCGTAGTTCATTTTGTTCTGCTTGACGTAGGAATATTCCACATAACCCATGGAATTGGGCAGACGGGCCACAAACGCAGCCACACCTTCGTTGCCCTTGCCACCCGCGCCCACAGGCCAGTTCACCGCCGTGCCCTCACCCACTTTGGACTTCCACTCGGCGTTGACCTTGCTCAGGTAGTTCGTGAAGATGAAGGTCGTGCCAGAGCCGTCAGCACGGCGCACCTGCGCAATAGCCGCGTCCGGCAGGTTCAGGCCGGGGTTCAGGGCCTTGATGGCGGGGTCGTTCCAGCGCGCCACCTTGCCCAGATAAATGTCACCCAACAACTGACCCGTCAATTTCAGCTGGCCCGGCTCAATGCCCTTGACGTTGATCACCGGCACCACGCCACCCATGACGGTGGGGAACTGCATCTGGCCCTTGGATTTGAGGACTTCGTCCGTTTGCGGCATGTCGGAAGCGCCAAAGTCCACCGTCTTGGAGTCAATCTGCTTGATGCCACCACCCGAGCCGATGGACTGGTAGTTGACCTTCACACCGGTTGATTTGTGGTACTCAGCAGCCCACTTGGAGTAGATCGGCGCCGGAAATGTCGCACCGGCACCCGTGATTTCCTGCGCACTGACTGCACCGGTAAAGACCACAGTGGACAGCAGAAGCAACGACAGTGCTGGCAATTTAAAAGTGATTCGCATGGAAAACCTCGTTCGGTTGGTTAAGGAATGAGGGAACTTTAAGAAAGATATGTGACAGGCCTGTGACAAAAAGCCTTCTTTTCACATGAGGGATGCATGCAACGTCACGCAAGCCTTGTCACAGCCTCGTCATGGGACATTCTTACGCTTGGTGCTTGCAATCTACGCCTCAAGGAAGACACCAAGCGCGCACCAATGCTGAATCGCTTGTTTCTACTTTTCTTTGAATAAAAACAGCTTCTAGCCCTCGTGGAATATACATATCGAACTATCGAAAGCATAGCAACTATCTACTGCAACAGCACCGTCAACTTGTCCAAAAAAGGAACCAATACCATGCCCTCGTTTCCCCATCCACCCCGCCGGCACGTGCTGCGCACACTGGCCTGCCTTCCCATAGCCTTGGCCACACCCAGCTGGGCCCAGCCCCGCCAGCTCGCGTCCGGATCACGCTCGGTCACCATCGCACAGATTATTGACACTTCCACCGGACAAATCGACGTCACAAAAGACTTCCTGGTCGGCTCCCGCACTGCCTGGCAAGACATCAACAGCCGTGGGGGACTGGCCGGCGCCACCATCAAGCACCATGTCATCGAAGTGAACGGCAGTCCGGCCAGCTTGCGCGCAGCCGTGGAATCCCTCAAAGCCCTACCCCATTGCGTGGCCCTGTTTGGCAGCGCAGGAGACCTGGCAGCCTCTCAGCTGGTGGGCCTGCTCGCACGTGAACTGCCTGACTTGCCCCATGTGGCACCCTGGCTGCAAAACGTGGAAACCAACTCCTCCGACTCGACCTTTCCAATCTTTGCATCGCGCCAGGAGCAAATTGGCCACGCCATCAAGTCTTTGTCCGTCATTGGTATCCGGCAAGTGGGCGCGGTCTACGGGTCGACTGCCGAGTACAACGCCTACCGTGCCGACCTGGAGCAAATTGCCCGTTCACTCCAGCTCTCCATCAGCTCTTACCGCACGGGCGGTGACTTGCGCGACTTGGCGCAGTCGCTTACGCCCGACAGCCCGCGTGTGCTGCTGTTTGTGGGAGGCACGCCAGAACTGGTGCGCTTCTCACAGGGTGTGGAAAAGCAGGCAGCCCAGCGCTACCTGATCGCCATGTCGGACGTGAATTTGCAAAGCATCCAGCAAATGGGGGCATCGCGCTTTACGCCCATGATTGCCACCCAGGTGGTACCCATGGTCAACGCCAGTCTGCCCGTGGTCAAGGCCTATCGCGCCGCGCTGGGACGTCTTTACGATGAGCCACCCACGCCACTCAGCCTGGCCGGCTACATTGCGGCGCGCTACACCCATGCGGTACTGCAAACCCTGGATGGCCCCATCACCCGCGCCAACGCTCTGCTGGCCTTTGCACGGCGTAACCCGGTGGATTTGGGTGGCTTTCACATTGCGCCCAACAACCGGGGCCGTGGTACCACCTACGTCACACAGAGCATGGTCGCGGCAGACGGGCGGTTGGTAGGGTAGAGAACAACCCGGTGCTATGCTCTGGCGGTCGTTCCTTCCTCCAGAAACAAAGAATCAATGCACATCGGTAATCGTCTGGCTGCGGTGGACCTGGGGTCCAACAGTTTTCGTCTTGAAATTGGCCGCATTGAACATGGCAGCTTTATCCGCACCGAGTATTTGAAGGAAACCGTACGCCAGGGTGGCGGGCTTGATGACGAGCGCAACCTTACCCCTGAAGCCATGCAAAACGGCTGGGACTGTCTGGCCCGCTTTGGAGAGCGACTGGCTGGCTTCAAACCCGCCGAGGTACGCGCGGTGGCCACCCAGACCCTGCGCGAAGCCCGCAACCGCGATGTCTTTTTAAGTCAGGCCAACACCATTCTGGGTTTCCCGATCAACGTCATATCCGGGCGTGAAGAGGCCCGACTGATCTACCAGGGCGTGGCCCAGATGCTGCCCCAGTCGAACGAGCGGCGTATTGTGATTGACGTTGGAGGTCGTTCCACCGAAATGATCCTGGGCACCGGTGCGGTTCCCCAGGTCATGGAGTCTTTTCGTGTGGGCAGCATTGCCTGGTCCAACCGCTATTTTCCCGACGGCCAGTTCACCAAGAAGTCTTTTGCCATGGCCGAAATTGCAGCCAAGGCAGTGATGGACGAGGCGCTGGACGCCTACCACCCCAGCCGCTGGGACGTGGCCTATGGTTCCGCCGGAACGGTGGGGGCCATTGCCGACGTGCTGGCGGCCGCCGGCTGGCCTGCCGGCATCGTGAACCAGGAGGGTCTGGACTGGTTGGTGGACAAGCTGCTGGCCGCCCAAAGCGCAGACCGGCTCAAGATCGCCGGCATGCGCGAGGACCGCAAGGCCATCATTGGCGGCGGGGTAAGCATCATGCGGGCTATTTTTGATCTGCTGAGCATCCAATCCGTCGAGCAGGCTGCCGGCGGGCTGCGCCACGGCCTGATTTGCGACCTGTTGGGTGCCACGGCAAACAACGACGATTTGCGTATAAAAACTGTGCAGCGACTGGCCAGCAAATTTGGCGTGGATAGCCCGCACGGCGCACGCGTGGGCCAGGTTGCCACCACGTTGTTTACCCAGCTGGTTGCCTCATCTTCCAATGGATTGGTGGTTGATGCTGAGCGCCATTTACGCAAGCTCAAATGGGCGGCCCAGTTGCATGAGATTGGCTGTCACATTTCTCACAGCGATTACCACAAGCACGGCGCCTACATTCTGGACAACGCCGATGCCATGGGCTTTTCGCTCTCTGAAATGCACCGTTTGAGTCTCTTGGTTCTGGGCCACCGGGGCAAGTTGCGAAAACTGGAGGCAGTGTTGGGCGAAGACGACCTGGTCCTGCAGTTACAAGCCCTGCGCCTGGCCGTCATCTTGTGCCATGCCCGCCGCGAACCCGATCTGGGTGGCATGACCTTGCAGCGCACGGCGCCAGGCAGCCAGGTTTTGCAATTGCGTTGCCGAGGCGGCTGGGCCGAGGCGTTTCCACAATCGGCCTATTTACTGCGCGAAGAGGTGCAGGTCTGGCAACGCACGCCTTGGTCACTGGAAATTCTGGGCTGCTGACAATGAACCCAACCAGAGCCATCCAGCACATACTGCTTCAATGGCGGCATTTGCTGCACTTGGGCGCCAGCATTTTGGTGCTGGCACTCTCACCATCCAGCTATACCCGTGCCAACCGAGCCACGCTGGCGCAGCAAATCTACCTCAACACCGCACCCATACTGCCTGGATTCACCGTGGGCTGTGTCCTGATCACGGTAGTGCTGACCCGCATTGTTTTGGTCACCGCCCTGAGTTATGGGCTGTCCCAGTACGCGTTGCAATTGGTGATACGGGTTTTGGTTTTGGAGTTGATTCCCCTGAGCGCAGCGCTATTCGTGGCCCTGCGTTGCACCATACCTGACGGTGCAGAACTCACCGCGATGCACGCCAGCGGCCAAGTGGACGGCCCCGCCAGCCACTCGCTGGCGTTCATGCAAGGCGAGGTCCTGCCCCGCACAGTGGCGGGTCTGTTTTCTGGCCTGACGCTTGCGGCCATGAGCAGCGTAGTGGTGCTGGTGGTGGCGTTTGTGGCCAGCTACGGGTTCACCTTGGCGGGACTGCCCGGCTATGTGCGCCTCTTTGGCCAGGTTTTCAACCCGGCGGTCACGATGATTTTCACGCTCAAGACCCTGTTGTTTTGTCTGACTGTGGCACTTGTCCCCATGGCCTCGGCCGTGTTTGGCATGCGCTACCTGTCGGACTCACGCACCCAAGCGGTTCGCACCAGTGCGGAAATGCGCGGACTGGTGCGCATGTTCGTACTTCTATTGGCCATTGAGGTAGCGTCACTGATCGGCAACTACTACTAATATCCCGTCCAAGCACACTATGACCCCACCGCTCGCTCCCACGCCCCCACCCGTTGCCAATCTGGAATTCAAGGCTCGCTTGCTGATGGTCTTTACGCTGCTCTTGGTATGCGGTGCCATTCTGTTTGTTCTGTACGCACGCGGCGCATTTGATTCCACGCAACGCCTGGTGCTGATGGCCGAAGACTCCGAAGGCGTGGCGGTGGGCATGGACCTGACTTTTTCCGGCTTTCCCATCGGCCGGGTGCACCGCATCGAACTGGCGGAAACCGGCAAAGTCCGCATTTTGGTGGACATTACCAGCAAGGACGCGCACTGGCTGCGAACCAGTAGCGTCTTCACCCTGATTCGCGGCGTGGTGGGCAGTCCCGCTATCCGCGCCTATACCGGTGTGCTGGACGATCCCCAGCTGCCCGATGGAGCGGAGCGCACCGTATTGCAAGGCGACGTCAGCGCAGAGATTCCCAAGGTGATTGCATCGGTGCGGGAGCTGATGGACAACCTCAACAACCTTACCGCCGCCGACGGGTCCATGGGAGCCAGCCTGCGCAACCTGCAAACGCTGACCGCGCGGCTCAACGGCCCTGGCGGCGCACTCACGGTGGCCATGGGAAGCGAGCAGGATGCCCAAAAAATCATTGCCATGCTGGACCGCACCCAAGCCTTGCTGGCCAAGCTTGACAGCATGGCGGCCAAAACCGACACCCAGGTATTTGGTGACAAAGGCATCCTGCCACAAACGCGCGACACCATCGTACAACTTCAGGGTCTGCTCGGCGACTCGCGCGACAGCCTGAAACGCCTCGACCTGGTGCTGCAAGATGCCCAGGCCATCAGCGGCAACGCCAAAGCAGCCACCGCCGATCTGGGCGTTTTGCGCGCCGAAGTGGATGCCAGTCTGCGCAAAGTGGATGGATTGGTCACCGAGATCAACCGCAAATGGCCATTTGCCCGCAGCACGGAGATTCCATTGCCATGAAACTGTCTTTTTATACCCTGACACGGGCCTGGATAGGTGCCATCGCACTGACACTGGCAGCTTGCTCCAGTGCCCCGCCTGCCCCCAATTGGCAAGTTGACGCCAAGGGTGCAATGGACCGAGCCGTGGCGGCCTATCTGGAGGGCAATACCCGGGTGGAACAGGCCGAGCGAACGCAGGCGCGCCAACAAATTGCCCGTACCGGTCGAGCGGACCTGATAGCGCAGGCCGAGCTGCTGCACTGCGCCGCGCGCGTGGCCAGCCTGGTGTGGGAGCCCTGTACCGGCTTTGAGACGCTGCGCCCAGACGCCACGCCGAGCCAGCGCGCCTACGCCGACTATTTGCGCGGCCAGGTTGCGGCGTCAGACATCCCGCTATTGCCCGAATTGCAGCGTACCGCCGCGCTGCGTGCCCCAAACGATGGCAGCGCCCTGCCAAGCGCGGCCGAGCCACTGTCCATACTGGTGGCTTCGGGCGTTTTGTTGCAGACCGGCAAGGCCAGCCCTGCGGTCATTGAACAGGCGGTCAACGTGGCCTCCAGCCAAGGCTGGCGCAGGCCACTGCTGGCCTGGCTGGGCGTGCAAGTGCAACGTGCCAAGCAAGCCGGTCAAACAACGGAGGCAGAGCGCCTGCTTCGTCGCGTGGATCTGGTGCAGGGAACCGCCAGCCGCTAAAACACCAAGGCACTCAACTGGCCCAGGACCACGCAAAGGCCAAAGCCTGTTGACTGTTACAGCAACTCGGGGGACTGCACCGTCATGATGAAGGTTTGAGGTGTGGTGTCGCGCTCGCGGTAGCGCAACCACCACAACGCACCTTTTTTCACAGAACACTCCTGCGTGCGCAGGCCCAACAGTTGCGACAGCGTCTGCCCCAACGTCGGTTGGTGGCCCACCACCAATACACACCCTTTGGCGTGTGGCCACTGGACCAGTTCCAACAACTGCTCGGGTGTACCCATAGGCGCAATCGCCGGGTTGAGCTTGAATTTTCGATCCAACGCCTGCGCGGTCTGCTCGGTGCGCCGCGCCGGGCTGACCCAAATGCGGCTGCTGTCAGGCAACTGCCGGTCCAGCCAGGCCGCCATGCGCTTGGCCTGTTTCTCGCCGCGCGGCGTGAGCGTACGTGCCATGTCGTCGCCGCTGACATCATCTTCTACCGCTTCGGCATGTCGCCACAGGATCAAATCCATGTGTCAGCCTCAATCTTGGTCTTTGCCGAGGTCAGCATAGCGTGCCATCAGGGCAGCCTGCGCACCCTGTGCGGGTGACTTCTTGCCCGCCGGGGCGTAGCGGGTGTATTTTCCATCCGGCCCCAACTCCCAACTGTCGACGCCATCGTGCAGGTAGGCCACCAGACATTCGTCCACCAGACGTTGGCGCAGGACCGGGTCGGTCACCGGCCATGCCACCTCCACTCGGCGTACCATATTGCGGTTCATCCAGTCGGCGCTGGAGAGGTACAACTCATCGACCTCTCCCTCGCGGAAGTAGAACACCCGTGAGTGCTCCAAAAAACGCCCTATGACAGAGCGCACTCGGATGTTGTCGGTATGCCCTGGCACTTGCGCTGGCAGCATGCAGGCACCGCGCACGATGAGGTCGATCCGCACGCCTTGAAGGCCAGCACGCATCAAGCTGTGAATCAAAGCCTCATCGGTCAGCGAATTCATCTTGACCACGATGCGGGTGTCCTTACCCTGGCTGGCCGCTGTGCCGAGCGCGTCAATGCGGGCAATCAGATTTTTGTGCAGATAAAACGGTGCGAACCAGAGCTTGCGCAGACGCGGCAATTTGCTTTGGCTGGCCAGATGCACAAACACATGTTCCATGTCCGAAGTCAGCGCCGGATCAGCCGTGATGTGGCTGACATCGGTGTACAGGCGTGCCGTGCGCGGGTTGTAGTTGCCGGTGGACAAGTGGCCATAGCGCTTGAGCGATTTGCCTTCACGCCGGGTGACGAGCATCATCTTGGCATGGGTCTTGAGGCCCACCACGCCGTACACCACTTGCGCGCCAATGGATTCGAGCATCTCGGCCCAGTTGATGTTGGCTTCCTCGTCAAAACGGGCCTTTAGCTCCACCACCACGGTCACTTCTTTGCCACGGCGCACAGCCTCGCGCAACAGGTCCATCAGTTCCGAATCGGTGCCCGTGCGGTAGATGGTCTGCTTGATGGCCAGCACCTTAGGGTCGTGCACCGCCTCACACAAAAAGTCCAGTACGCCCTTGAAACTCTCAAACGGCTGGTGAATCAGGATGTCACGGGTCTTTAGCTGCTCAAAGAACGACTGCCCCGCGTTGATCTGCACCGGGTAGGACGCCTTGTAGGCTGCGAAGCACAGTTCCGGCCGGTCCACCAGATCAATGAACTGGGTCAGACGCCCCAGATTTACTGGCCCCTGCACCCGGTACAAGGCCTTGGACGGTAAAACGAACTGCTTGAGCAAAAAATCGGACAGGTAATCCGAGCAGCCCGCCGACACCTCCAGCCGCACGGCCTGACCGTAATGCCGATGCACCAGGCCCTGGCGCAGAGCCATGCGCAGGTTTTTGACATCGTCCTCGTCCACCGCCAAATCGGAATGGCGCGTCACACGAAACTGCGAGAACTGCCCCACGTGCCGACCAACAAATAGTTCGCCCAAGTGTGCGCGGATCACGCTGGAGAGCGAAACAATCAGCGTCTTGCCACCCGACACCTTGGCGGGCAGGCTGATCAAACGCGGCAACACCCGTGGCACCTTGACGATGGCAATCTCGTTCTCGCGGCCAAAAGCGTCCTTACCCCCCAGACGCACGATGAAGTTGAGCGACTTGTTGGCCACCTGGGGAAACGGGTGGGAAGGGTCCAGCCCAACGGGAATGAGGAGCGGGCGTACCTCGCGCTCGAAATACTGTTTGACCCATTGGCGCTGCGCAGGGTTGCGATCGCCGTGGGAGACGATCTTGATACCCAGCTTCTCAAAAGCCGGCATCAATTTTTCGTTGTAAAGGGCGTATTGGCGCGCCACGATGTCGTGTACGGCCGCCGCCAGCCGCTCAAACGAGCCTACAGAAAACAGCCCCTTGCGTTCCTTGGCCTGGTAGGCAATCAGGTGGGGTTCCGCCCGCACCTCAAAAAATTCGTCCAGATTGGACGATACGATGCACAGGTAGCGCAGACGCTCCAACAGCGGTACGTCATCGCGCACAGCCCAGTTCAGCACCCGCTCATTGAATGCCAATATGCTGTGGTCGCGATCCAGCAGATCCAGCGCCTTAGCGGGCGCTTGTGGTGTGGGACTGCGAAGAATAGACAACATAGATTCGACCTTCACTATGACACAACAGTGAGGGATTTTTGACGAATTGAATGACAGATTTATGACAAAACCTGGAAACAAGCCGGCGCAGTGGCCAGCTCGCATATCAGGTTGCCAGGAAGTGCTTTCGGTAGCGCGCCGGCAAATCAGCAAGGTGCATCAACATGGGCAAGTCCGCTGAATTGAAGTCCGGGTCCCAGCCCGGTGGACCCAGGACCTTGGATCCCAGACGCAGATAGCCTTTGATCAGCGCCGGTGGCTCCACATCCAATGAAGAATCCAGGTGCTCGATGGGCAGGGGCAGACGCGGACGAACATGGTACTCAATGGGTGCCAGGTGGGTGGCCTGGACCTGTCGCCAGATACTCGCAGCGACATCGCCACAGACCACGCCGTTGTGCAGCATGGGCACACTGGCGCAACCAATCATGGTGTCCAGCTGGTTGCGAACCATAAACGCCCCCAACGCACCCCAAAGGGCCATGATCACGCCGCCGTGACGGTAGTCTTTGTGGACACAGCTGCGGCCAAGTTCCACCATCCGCTTCCGCAGAGAGCGCAGACGTGTGAGGTCGAACTCGGTATCGCTGTAAGTGCTGCCCACTCGCTTCGCCTGCACCGGTGTCAACACCCGGTAAGTGCCAATCACCATGCCTGTGGTCTCGTCGCAGACCAACAGATGCTCGCAAAAGTTGTCGAACAGATCCATGTCGTGCCCCGGCAGCGGGGTATTCAGTCGCGCACCCATCTCGACAGCGAACACTGTGTAACGCAGGCGCTGGGCGGCGCGCACCTCGTCCAGGTGGCGGGCCCAGGAAACACGAATGCTCGGTCGGTCTTGCAAGCGCAAACCACCCGGGCCATTGGCCAGGTCCTGCTCCGTGCAACGTAAAACACGTTGGCATTGCTGCTCAAAATTGCTGGATGCCCTGTGGGTGGCTACATCTAAAACTCGCCCTGCGGCGTCTTCGGTGTACGGTATTGACTCCATCTTGATCTCCGTTTTGTAGATATTCGGAAATTTTGGAAGCTTAAGATGACGTAATGACGTCAAATTAATGACATTTACGTGACGGAGAACTCATTGGCGATATTTGCAACACATACAATTCACGTCTTGATCTATTGAGGGTTAACCCTTATATTTTGAGAACTATCGCTTTCATGAGGTTTCGCTATGCGCCCCTCCGTGCTTCCCTTCGCCGCAACTTCAAAGTTGTCGGCTTTTGCATTCGGTGCTATGCCGCCCGTTTTGACCCAATCCATGGCCGACACCATCAAAATCACGATGAATCTGCTGGGTCTGCCCTTCGACATCGTCCGCGCCCAGTACGCCCGCGCTGTGCAGTTGGGCCTGATCGAGCGTTCCATGCTGGGTTCGCGTGACTTCTCGCGCACCTTGGAAGCCCTGGAACAACTCTCGCTGGGGCCATGGGCTCGCCACGTTTAAAGGAAATTACGTGCTAGCCCTCTAGCAATATACGTGATGCGCTATATTTTTAATAGCGATTGGATCTGCCGCCGCTGCAACTGCAATGCCTAAACGTTCAGACTGTCAGATGAGCGGTGTAAGCTGTGCAGCCTATGAAATCCTTTGGCACCAGCCCCAAGCGGACCGTGGAAGTTGAGCTCAAACTGGCACTGCACACGACCGATTCCAACCGCCTGGAGCAATCCCTCGCCCGGCTACCCCTGTTGGCGCGCCGCAAGGCCAGCCGGCAAGCGTTGCACAACACCTATTTTGATACCCCGCAGGAGGACTTGAACCGCCAACGCATCGCTCTTCGCGTGCGGCGCGTCGGCAGCGCCAAATGTCCCCAGTGGCTGCAAACCCTCAAAATCGGTGGCAACAGCCAGTCGGCCCTGAGCCGCCGTGGCGAATGGGAAGAATCCATCCCCGATGCCACGCTCAGCCAGACCATGCTCGAAGGCACTCCGTGGAACGAACTTGACCCGGCCGGCACACTGTTTACAAAACTACAACCCTGCTTTATTACGGCCTTTCAGCGTACGCGCTGGACCGTGCGCCGACGCGACGGTAGTACCGTCGAAGTGGCGCTAGACATAGGCCACATCTTGGCAGATGGCCACAACGCACCCATTTGCGAACTGGAACTGGAGCTGCTCCAGGGCGACGCCTCCACCCTATTTAGCGTTGCCGCTGAAATTAGCCGCACGTTGGCCGTATTGCCACTGGGCATCAGCAAGGCTGAGCGGGGTTATGCATTGGCCCGCAACACACTACTGCAACCCCAGAACGCACGTCCCCCGGTGCTGCACCCCCGAACCAAAATGCCGCTTGCAGCTGTGCAAGTGCTACGTGAAATGCTGGACCAGTTCTGCGCCAACCTGGCAACACTCACGCAATCCGACGACCCGGAGGTGGTGCACCAAACCCGCGTGGCATGGCGGCGCTTTCGTAGCGGTCTGTCCCTGTTCAAAAAGAGCGAGTGGGTCAAGTCCATACCGGATTGGCAACTTCTGCGTCCCCTGCTGCTGGGCCTGAGTGCCCTGCGAGACCTGGATGTGGCCCATCTGGAAACCCTGCCCATGCTGGCCCATGCCTATACTGGCGATGACCCCAACCGCCAAGCCCATTGGCACGCCATGCAGGAGGCGTTGACCCAGGCAGTAGACCAGCAGCGCCGGGTTGTGCGTACGGCCCTGAGCAGCCCAGTGACCGGCGCCACCCTGCTGGCCCTGACCGCTTGGCTGGAGGGCGGTCCATCAGCCCCATTCACCAAGACGGAAAGTCATGAACGGAAAGCGACGCCACGCCGCTGGGCACACAAACGCATTGCGCACCTGCGGGAGCAATTCAAGGCCAGCCAGCGCAACACCAGTGATCCTGCTGCCGAACACCGCACCCGTATTCTGGCCAAACGGTTGCGCTATGGCATCGAGGCCCTGGCCCCCCTGCTGCCCAAGCGGCGTAGCCACCACTGGTACCAACAGGCGCTGCAGGTGCAAAGCGATATTGGCACCAAGCGGGATGTGCAGCGGGCGCTGGAAATTGCTGTGCGCCTGAAGGCCCATGATGGGTTGCTTGAATTCTTACGTGGGTTTCTCGTTAACACAGCTTGATGATTGGCCTCCTGGCCACCCCGGTTAGTGCTTCGATCCTCGCCTCGCGGTGTGCAACACACACGATCAGGCTCAACACCCCAAGAGGCGGGTTTACCCGATTATCCAATTGGTAAAAGTCGGTAGTCTCAGCCACTCATAAGTGCCTGATTGATCAACCGTTGTTCAACACAGCAACGGACTTTTCGCCACTGCGCACAGCCCGATCTGGCACATCCCCCATCTCCGCTGGACATTGATTCCCCTCTGAAACAGTCAGTACGGGGGCCTGGAGAAACCCACTAGCGCCAACGCCGCAAGCAAAGCTGGCACGCCCTATGCGTATAGGTTGCCCGTCGGCCGCCACACAAAGGTGTTTTGGTCGTATGCGAGTGACATAGACCAACAAGCACAGGAGACCCCATGAAATTTCCCGTTCCGCACGACGTCAAGGCACAGACCATCCCCGGCACCGAAGGTTGGGAGCGCATGTATCCGTACCAATACCAGTTCGTCACTGACGACCCGGTACGCAATCAGTATGAAAAGGAAACTTTCTGGTTCTACGACGGGCTGCACTACCCGGAGCCGCTGTACCCGTTTGACACGATCTGGGACGAAGCCTGGTATCTCGCCCTGTCGCAGTTCAACAACCGCGTCTTCATGGTGCCACCGGTGCGGGGTGTGGACCATCGGATGATCAATGGCTTCGTCTATATCTCGCCGGTTCCGGTGAAGGACCCTGCCGAAATTGGCAGCCGGGTACCCCACTTCATGGAGCGCGCGGGCCACTATTACAAAAACTGGGATGCGCTGGAGGCCAAATGGAAAGTGAAGATGGAGGCCACAATTCGCGAGTTGGAAGCGATCCAGATCCCCAAGCTGGCCGACATGGAAGACATTTCAGTGGTGACAGAGGCGCTGGGTGAATCCAAGGGCTACCACCTGCTGAAGAACTACGACGACCTGATCAATCTGGGCATCAAGTGCTGGCAGTACCACTTCGAATTTCTGAACCTGGGCTACGCCGCCTACGTGTTCTTTCTGGACTTTGTGCAAAAGCAGTTCCCCAGCATTCCGGCCCAACGCGTAACGCAGATGATCTCGGGTATCGACGTCATCATGTACCGCCCCGATGAAGAACTCAAAGGCCTGGCGCGCAAGGCGATTGAACTGGGCGTCGAGGCACTGGTCACATCCAGCACGGAGTGGACGGTGGTCGAAGCCGCGCTCAAAGCGCAGCCCAAAGGCGTCGAGTGGCTGACATCGCTGAATCTGTCGCGTGAGCCTTGGTTCAATGTCTCGACCGGCACGGGTTGGTTCCACCATGACCGCTCCTGGAACGACCAGATGAACGTGCCACTGTCGGGCATCGCCACTTACATCGGCAAGCTCAAGCAGGGCGTCAACATTGAGCGCCCCAGGGAGAAGGTCTGCGCAGAGCGCGACCGTATCACCGCAGAGTACCGCGACTTGATCGTGAATGAAGCCGACCGCAAACAGTTCGACGAGTTGCTGGGTTGCGCCAAGACCGTGTTCCCTTACGTCGAGAACCACCTGTTCTACGTCGAGCATTGGTTCCATTCGGTGTTCTGGAACAAGATGCGCGAAGTCGGCGCCATCATGCAGGAGCACGGCGTCATCAAGGACGTGGAAGACGTGTGGCTGCTGCGCCGCGACGAAATCAAGTCGGCCTTGTGGGACATCGTTACCGCCTGGGCTACGGGCGTGACGCCGCGCGGCACGCATACCTGGCCGCCCGAGATCGAATGGCGCAAGGGCGTGATGCAGAAATTCAAGGAATGGAGCCCGCCACCAGCCATCGGCATCGCCCCTGAAGTCATCCAGGAGCCCTTCACTATCGTGCTGTGGGGAGTCACCAACAAGTCGTTGGCAGACTGGGCCAGCGTGCAGGAGGTGAAGGACCCCGACTCCATCACTGAACTCAAGGGCTTCGCTGGCAGCCCCGGCATCGTCGAGGGCATAGCCCGGGTCTGCAAAACGGTGGCCGAAGTCGGTCAACTGCAGGAAGGCGAGATCCTGGTGGCGCCTACCACCTCACCATCATGGGCGCCGTCGTTTGCCAAGATCAAGGCCTGTGTGACCGATGTAGGCGGCGTCATGAGCCACGCGGCCATCGTTTGTCGCGAGTACGGTCTGCCCGCCGTCGTGGGCACCGGACTCGGCACCAAAGTGATTCGCAGCGGCATGATGATCCGGGTGGATGGTTCCACCGGCGTGATCACCATCCGCCGCTGAATGCCACACATGCGTTCGGCTGTACTCCCCGTGTCTACCGCAGCGCTGGCTGGCGCTGCGGCATCGGTTGCACCGCTGGTGTGCTGGCTGGAGGACTGCGACAGGTCCTCGCTGCCAATAGTGGGCGGCAAATGCGCCTCATTGGGTGAACTGATCCATGCCGGGGTGCGGGTGCCACCCGGCTTTGCGCTGACCACTGCGGGCTATCGCCAGTTCATGGCCGAGTCGGGCGTGGCCGAGTCGGTGGCCGCGCTGCTGCGTGGTGTCGATTGCAATGATCTGGAGGCGTTGGAGGGTATCAGTGCCCAAATACGCGCACAAATCGAAGCACATCCCTTTTCCGTCGAGATAGAAGACCAGGTGGCCGAGTGCTACCGCAAGCTATCGCTGCGCTGCTGCATGCCGGCCGCTCCGGTCGCAGTACGCTCCAGTGCAACGGCGGAAGACCTGCCGGGTGCCAGCTTTGCCGGCCAGCAAGACACCTATCTCTGGGTACGTGGTGTCGATGAGGTGCTGCACCACATGCGCCGCTGCATCTCCAGTTTGTACACGGCGCGCGCCATCGCCTACCGCGCCAACCAGGGGTTTGCGGATGAGCTATTGGCCATCAGCGTAGGCGTGCAGAAGATGGCCAACTCGTACACCGCAGGCGTGATGTTCACGGTGCACCCTGGCAACGGGGACCGCTCGGTGATCGTGATCGATTCCAACTTCGGTTTTGGCGAGTCGGTAGTTTCGGGCGAGGTCACGCCAGACAATTTTGTGGTCAACAAAATCACGCTCGACATCATTGACCGCACGGTCTCTGAGAAGTTGATTTGCTACACCGTGGACACCAAGACACAGACCTCTCAACTGGTGGAGGTGCCGTTCGAGCGGCAGAAGGTGCAATCGCTGCTTGACGACGAAATCACCGAACTGGCCTGGATGGGCAAACAAATCGAAAAACACTACGGCTGCCCGATGGACATTGAGTGGGCCATCGACAAGGACGTCCCAGCAGGCGGCAACATTTTCATATTGCAAGCACGTCCCGAAACGGTTTGGAGCAAGAAGCCGACCGATCAGGCCAAGGCCGCAGTGGGCTCAGCCATGGACTACATCTTGAGCGGCATGCTGGCAGGACGACGCGTGAGTTGAATCACTCCCTACCCGATCACCCCGATTTTTCATTTTTTCAATTTTTCAACAGGAGAAACCATGAGTAAGCCGAAAGACGTAGCCCCCATTGACGATTTGCGCGGTTTCATTGCCGCGCTCGAAGCCAATGGGCAATTGCACCGTGTCAAGACCGAGGTGGATTGGAAATTCGAACTCTGCCACGTCTCCAAAGTTAACGAAGAACAAAAGGGTCCTGGCCTGCTGTATGAGAACGTCAAGGGCTACGACATCCCGGTGTTCACCAGCGCCTTCACTACCTCGCAGCGGCTGGCCATCGCACTGGAGCAAGACCCCTCGCTGTCGATGAGCCAGCTCTCCAAGAAGTGGATGGAGCTGACCACCAAACAAATGGTCAAACCGGTTTTCGTGGACAACCCACCCGTGATGGAAAACGTCATCACCGGCGATGATGTAGATATCGAGAAATTTCCTTCACCCTGGTTTTATCCGGATGACGGCGGGCGCTTCTTTGTGACCTCGGGTTACCTGGTCACACAAGACCCCGATACCGGCTGGACCAACCTGGGCACCTACCGCTCACAGGTGCTGGGCAAAAACCTGCTGGGCTCGCAGATCATCAAGGGCAAGCATGGCGACATGCACATGAAGAAGTACCAGGAGCGTGGCGAGCTGATGCCCGCCGCCGCCGTGGTGGGCTGCGACCCGGTGCTGTTTCTGGCCGCCTCCACGCTGGTCAGTTCACAGGTCGATGAATACGACGTGGCGGGTTCGCTGCGCGGTCGGCCAGTGCCCGTTTTTAAGTCAGACCTGACTGGCCTGACGCTGCCGGCCAACGCCGAAATCATTGCCGAGGGCTGGATCGACCCCAATGAGCTGATGGACGAAGGTCCGTTTGGCGAGTACACCGGCTACTACTCGGGCAACAAGGGCAAGGACTACCCGAAACCGGTGCTGCGCATCGAGCGCATTTTGCACCGTAACAAACCCATCATGTGGTCCACCACCGTGGGCAAGCCGATCAACGACATTCACATGATCCAGTCGCTCAACCGCACGGCAACGCTGTGGCATGACCTGGAAACGATGAAAGTGCCAGGCATCCAGAGCGTCTACATTCCGCCGGAAGCCTGCGGACGCTTCTGGGCGGTGGTGTCGGTCAAGCAGATGTACCCCGGCCACTCGAATCATGTAGGCAATGCGGTGATCGCCACCACCACGGGCCACTATGGACTCAAGGGCGTGATCGTGGTGGATCACGACATCGAAGCCGATGACTGGGATCGCATCTGGTGGGCACTGTCTACGCGCTTTGATCCAAAGCGTTCGGCACAGATCATCGATCGGGGTCGCTCGACCCCGCTGGACCCGGGTCTGCCGATTGACGCGCGCGACATTACCAGCCGCATCATCCTGGATGCATGCACCCCCTACGAGTGGGCCGACAAGCCGAATGAGATCTTCATGGACCGCACCGTGCTGCAAAAAGTGTCAGACCGATGGAACGAGTACGGCTTCGCCGGCACCAGTCCGGTGGCAGGCATGATCAACCGCCTGACACGGCCCGAAGTCAAGGGCAAAGCCAAGGGCGGCAAGTAGCCATAGCAAAAGGCGAACCCATCATGAAAGTGCTGCGCTATACCCAGGCCATGGTGGACGAGTTCGTCCGCGCAGGCTACTGGACCAACAAAACCTTCTACGATTCCTACGATCGCAATGCGCGTGAGTTGCCTGACCAGGAGGCGCTGGTTGATTCTCAACACCGCGTAACCTGGCGCGAAGCGCGCGACCTGGTGGATGCCATTGCCACCGGCTGGGTCGAGGCGGGCATCCCCAAGAGCGCGCGCATCGTGATCCAGGCGCCCAACAGCGTCTATGGGTTTTTGGCGCGCGCCGCTGCGGAGCGGGCGGGCCTGATCTCGATGACCGCGTTTGCCACGCTGCGCCAGAACGAGCTGGAGGACATTCTGGAGAAAACGCAGGCCGAGGTCGCGGTGATTCCTGCCGTGTTTCGCGGTTTCGACTACCTGGCCATGTACCGCGACCTGATGGTCCGCTTTCCATCGCTGCGTCGCCTCTACTTGTTCGACGATGTGGTGCCAGACAACGCGCCGGACGGTACGAAGTCCCTGACGCGCACCGCACACCACTATTTGGGGCGCATCGACCGCGCAACACTGAATAAGCGGCGCTTCGATCCTTTCCTGGATGTGGCCCTGTTAACCACCACCTCGGGCACCACCGGTTTGCCCAAGCTGGTGGAGTGGCCGCTGGCACCGCGTGTATGCACGTCCAAGGGTCGCATCGACTTGTGGGCCCTGACCAAGGATGATGTCACCATGGCCATCGCACCGCATGCCGGGGGCGCGGCGGGTACCTTGACCTACTTTGCAGCTCCCCTGTGCGGCGCCAAGACCGTGATGCTGGAGGACTTCAACCCGGAAGTGGCCCTGCAGACCATGGCACGCGAGAAGGTCACCGCCATTGGCGTGGTGCCGACGCATCTGGTGCGCATGCTGGAGAAAAACGTCGAGGCCTACGACTTATCCTCGCTGCGTTTCATCCGCTCTGCCGGCGGCTATTTGTCGCCACAACTGGCACGGGAGGCAGAGGCGCGTTTTGGTGCCGTCATCACCTCGGACCTGGGCACCCAGGACAAGGGCTCAGTCAGCGGTTGCCGGGTGAGCGATCCCGGTGAATTGCGCCGCCTCACTGTGGGCCAGATGTTGCCCGGGAACGAGGTCAAATTGCTGGGCGAGGATGGCCAAATCGTGCCGCCCAACGAGCCTGGCGTTCTGTGGTTTCGCGGCCCGCATTCACCGGCTGGCTACTACCGCGATCCGGTCATGACTGCCGAGGTTTTTGACGCAGATGGTTGGTGCACCACTGAAGACGTGGTCAAGTTCGACCAGGGCTGTCTATGGATCTTGGGCCGACAAAAAGACGTCATCATCCGGGGTGGGCAAAACATTTACCCAGCCGAAGTAGAGGGCCTGATGAATGAACACCCAAGCGTGGCAGCGGTTGCGGTGGTTGCCATGCCCGACGCGGAGTATGGCGAACGTGCCTGTGCATTTGTCGTATTGCGTCAGGGTCAATCACTCGCCCTGGAAGCGCTCAAAGACTTCCTGTCCTCCAAAAAGGTTGCCAAGTTCAAGTGGCCCGAACGGCTTGAATGCATCGACGTAATGCCCACTGTTGGCGACTCCGGCAAAGTGGATAAAAAGGCATTGCGGACGCAACTAACAGCTACGGCACAGTTTGCCTGACAGCATTTCCCCATGAACCAACCGAGAACCGAATCATGATGGTGCGAAACTGGATGCAGGTTAACCCGCTTACCATTACCAGCGACACACTGGCGTCGGACGCCAAGCGCCTGCTGAGCGAACACAACCTGCATGTGTTGCCGGTGGTCGACCAGGGCCACCTGCGGGGGCTGGTGACGCGTGCCAACATGCTGCGCATGGGGCATTTTGTGCTTCGCAAACAGGACCCGGATGAATTCAACTTCTTCGTCAACCGTCTGCGTGTGCGGGACGTAATGGTGCGCAACCCCGCCACGGTGTGCGAAGAAGACACTATGGAAGAGTGTCTTCGGCGTGGCCGTGAACTGGGCGTTGCCCAGTTTCCGGTTTTAAGCGGGCATACTTTGGTTGGCATCATCAGTGCCAACGAAATTTTCCAGCTGGCCGCGCACTGTCTCAGCCGGTGGCAAGATCACGCCCTGATACCAACACAATGACAAGAACATGAATCAGCACAACAGCAAGCTGCCACTGGTAGTGGCGATCACAGGCGCCACTGGCGTCATCTACGGCGTGGAGTTGCTGCGCATCTTGCGCGAACTGGGGCAGGAAACGCATTTGATCCTGAGTGAAGCGGCAGGCATGAACCTGTCAATCGAGACCGACTACTCCATCGAAGATGTCAAAGCGCTGGCCAGTGTGGTCTACAGCAACAAGGATGTGGGTGCGGCGGTGGCCAGCGGATCATTTCGCACCCGCGGCATGATTGTGACGCCCTGCACCATCAAAACCCTGTCTGCCATTGCCAATTCTTTCACGTACAACCTGGTAATCCGTGCGGCCGATGTCACGCTCAAGGAGCGCCGCCCACTGGTGCTGATGGTGCGGGAAACGCCGTTGCACAAGGGTCATCTGGAACTGATGTCGCGCGTGGCTGACTATGGCGGCATCATCCTGCCGCCCATGCCGGCCTTCTATCACAAGCCGCAGACCGTGATGGACATCGTGCACCAAAGTCTGGGCAAGGCGCTTGATCAGTTCGGGATTGAACACCAGCTCTTTGCACGCTGGACCGGCCAAGATCGCGGCCGCCACAGCAGCACGTAAGCAATGCCCCAACTGCAGTGGCTACCGTGTCCGCTGGTTGTAGAAGGGCCGCGCGTGACGCGCAGCACGCCCGACGATACGGTCATTTATGCCATTGGTGATATCCATGGTTGCAGCGAGCTGCTCAAGCCTCTATTGCAGGGCATTGAGCAGGACATCAACCATCGATCGCGTTCGCGGCATGTTGTCATTTTTCTCGGTGACTACCTCAGCCGAGGGGTCAACTCGGCTGAGGTGCTTAACCAGGTGATGGCGTGGCGTCCGTCAACGCCGGGTTTGGTCGAAATCGTCACCCTCAAGGGCAACCATGAGGACCTGGCCTGTCGCTTTTTGCAAGGCGATATGGAAGCTGGCAGGCATTGGTTTGACTATGACGGTATGGATGCACTGGTCGACTATGGTGTCATCGCCACAGACCCAGCGGCACGGGATGACGCGTCGCTACTATCCTTGCGGGATCGCTTCGCCCAGGCTCTACCACCACCCCATCTGGCTTTCTTGCAGGCGCTGTCGATCAGCCACCGTGAGGGGGATTACCACTTTGTGCATGCGGGAGTACGCCCTGGCGTGGTGCTGGCTGACCAGAATGATCAAGACCAGATGTGGATTCGCAAGCGCTTTCTGGAGTCTGAGGTTGAGCATGGCGCCATCGTGGTCCACGGTCACAGCATATCGGCGCAGCCAGAGGTGCGGCATAACCGGATTGGGATTGATACCGGTGCCTATGCCAGTGGCGTACTCACCTGCCTGGTGCTCGACGGGGCAAAGCGGGAATTTCTTCAGTGCGTTGGATTAGTGGCACCGGCCTGCAAGTCAACTTCCTCTCGGTGACCAAAACCCAAAGCATTGTCAATGTAAAACAGACGCCTCGGCGTTACCCGATACCAGCGCACCTTCGCCAGCGCCTTGACGATCGCAGCAGGTGCTAGCGCAATTTTTCCCACCACGGGAAACTTCTGTCCATAAAGATCGCGGGCACGCGCCAGTGCGTCGCCATGGATCTCGTCAACAACCCCATCCATCTGCACACCCTTGATGCCGGGCCAGTCCGCGTAGTCGGCCTGAATGGTGATGGCAACCTGGGCACTATTTGCCAGGTTGACGCAATGCCGACTGGTGGGGGCTGACAAAAAATACAAGTTCCAGCCGTCATGCACATAAAAAACTGCGGCGGCCCATAAGCCCTCCGTGCCATGGGTGGCCAGTGTGGCGACATGGTGCGCCTGCAAATACTGCTGCACCCTGGCTGTGAGCGTCATGGCGTGGGTAGTGCTGGCGAGGGCGCGGCGGAATCATGCAGCCCGGGCGACACTTCTTGCAAGCGCCGCAGGCGATACGCCAGTTGCGGTCTTGTAACGCCCAGCATACGCGCCGCTGAAGACAGGTTTCCGTGCGATTTGTCCACAGCCATCTCCAATAGCATGGCTTCTACCTGATCGAGCGTCATCATCCCGTTCAGTACCGCATCGCACAAGGCTTTGCCACTTTGCGTGATTGGCGCGTGGATATCCCCATAAACATCCAGCCCCAACTCCAGTGCCTGGCGCTCATCAAAACCCGAAAACATGTGGTGCACTTCAATTCGGGTACCACCGGGTGCCAGAATCACGCCGCGCTCGACCATGTTCTGCAGTTCCCGGATATTGCCCGGCCAGGCGTAGGTCAGCAGCGCACGTTTGGCCTTGTCGGTAAACCCCTTGAGTCGCTTGCCATGGATGGCGCAGTATTTTTCCAAAAACCGCTTGGACAGTGGCGAAATGTCTTCCTTGCGTTCACGCAGCGGCGGAATGTTGATCTGGTAGGCATTGAGCCGGTAATACAGGTCGGAGCGGAACTTGCCCTCTTTGACCAACAGCCGCAGGTCCACGTTGGTGGCGACCAGCAAACGCACATTCACTTTGCGCACGGTCTGGTCACCCAAGCGTTCCACCTCGCCCTCCTGCAGCACCCGAAGCAGCTTGGCTTGCGCCGCCAGCGGCAAATCACCGATTTCATCCAGAAACAGGGTTCCGCCATTGGCACGCTCAAAGCGCCCTGCACGCGAGACGAGTGCACCGGTGTAAGCGCCCTTCTCCACGCCAAACAATTCGGACTCAACCAGGTCCGCAGGAATGGCCGCACAGTTGATGGCGACAAATGAGGCCTTGCTGCGTGTGCCGCGTTCATGCAGCGTGCGCGCAAACACCTCTTTGCCAACACCCGTCTCACCCAGCAGCAGCACTGTAATCTGGCTGCCAGCCGCTTGCCGCAGTAGTTCGTAGGCGGCACGGAACGCCGGCGAGTTGCCCACCATGTCGGCTGGCAGGCCCTCGCTTTCACCCATGCTTGTTTTGAGCTGAACCACCTGCGTCTGCAGGTAGATCAATTGTTCTGCAATCGACTCCCGGTTGACGCAATGCGCATAGTCACTGGCGTCATCCCATTCTTCAAGCGGTTTGCCGATGATGCGGCAATGGTCGTCGCCCATCCCCGCGCATTCCACCTCCTTGTAGAGTATGGGGCGCCCCATAAAAGCCGATGTGTAACCACAGGCATAGCCGATCTGGGTCCAACATACAGGCTCGGTATGAATACCAAAAAAGTGGCGGTGCCACTGTCCTTCCCATGAGTTTTCCCACAAAAACTCGCCATAAAACCGCCCCGCTGTCCGGTCCAGCTCCAACCGGATTTGCGTCACCTTGACGATGCCTTCCAGCGTGTGGAGTTGCGGGCCGGTCATGAAGGCATCCAGGTCGCCCATGCTTTCTGCGCGAACGCGCGCCAGCTCGGCATCACGCACACCCGACTCGTAACCCATGCGGGTGAGCAACCCCTGCGCCCGGTCCATGCCCAGCGTATCAATAAGCTCCTTGCGCAGCAGCGCCTGCGCCTGCGCATGGATGAGCAGCATCCGATGTTCATGCAGCCATATCTGGCCCGTCTCGGCGCAAAAATGCACTTGCGAACGCAAATCACCATTGGCAGCATCGAGTTGCGCACCAGCAACTACGCGAAGTTTGGCCATTGCTCCCCTTCCCAACGGGAATTCTCGGCTTCGACCCATGCACCCGCATGACCGGAAACCCAGAGTCAAATCAAACGGCGATTTTGGACTCTATGCCATGCGCTAACAAGTGCGCAGCCTGCCACGTCTTTAACCTAGCGCAAGGAAAATCCCAAATTTAGGGCCGTTAAAGGGTTAACACTTATGCAACTGCGACCTCTGAAATCCGTACAGCCATAAGCGGCGGTCACTCAGCGCTTTGGCAGCGGTGGTGACTATGCAAAACTGACTGAAGGCCACAGCGCATATCCGCTACTTGAGTTTCAAGTCCCACACCTGATTGATGGGGCCGTATTCACCCTTGGTTGCTGCAGTCGGCATCAACGTGTATTTCGCAGTCAAATGCGATGGATCAGAAAAAGGCAAGGGTGTTTCGGATTGCATCCCCGGAGCGCCGGTACCCAGCGTCAGGGCGATGCCCTTCTTTGACTTGTAGGGGCCCGAACGTGAATGCTTGCAATTAAAGGCAACGTCCGTGGTCGACACAAGCGTGAGGGACAACGTGTGCTTCTTTTCCTTCAAATTGACATCAAGAACGCCAGTCGCTGACATGGGGATTTCGGTCGGTCCGGCCAGTGAGCAGGTATAGCTATTGAACTGGCCTCCAGAATCTTTGGTCTTCTCGGTATTGGATATGTCCCATTGGGAGAGAAGTACGGTTGCATTCGGCGCCTCACCCGACAGGAATTCAGCCTCGATGGAAGACCCGCTTCGCTGGCTGACCGGAAGGCTGACCTTGACGCTGGCGCGGTAAGTCACCTCGGGCCCGAACTGGGTTCCAGAAATTTCGATCGTCCCGGTGTAGCTACCCAGCTTCGACTGTGCTGCCGCAATGCTGCTCACGCCGGCGCATGCAATGGTGGTAACTGCCAGCACAAGCCGCCGCATACTGGTAGCGTTGTGTCCGGGGTTCAATGCAATGAATTTCATGGATGCCTTTCAAAGTATTTCGATCGAATCTCGGTGGATTCCCATCAACCAACACTTATCCAGCCCTCGTGGACATTGCGTAGACTACTCCAAAATTGATAGTACTTACAACCACTTTTGCATGAACTGCGCCTGACCCAGTGCCGGGTCAAGTTCGTAGTTGGCAAAGCCCAGGCGGCGGTACAGGCGGTCGGCGCCCACGTTGCCTTGCAGCACTTCCAGGGTGAGCTTGCAGGCGCCGCGTTCCACGGCCACGGCTTCGGCCAGGGCCAGCATTTTCTCGGCGATGCCTTGTCCACGGTGACTGGCAAAGACGGTGACATCGTGCACGTTGACCAAGGGGCGACAGGCAAAGGTGGAAAAACCCTCGATGCAATTCACCAAGCCCACGGGCTGGCTACCGTCAAAGGCCAGCACGCTGTAGGCTTGGGGCCGCGCCGCAAGGGCTGCCACCAGGTTGGCCTTGGCGAAGTCGCTCAAGCCATGGCCACCGCCCATAGGGTCTTGGGCGTAGGCGTCCAGCAGCAGCACCAAGGCCTTGGCGTGGTCTGCATTGGCGTAGTCAGCACGGCAAACTGTCATGGATGCACCACGGCGCGCGCTGGGTACGGTGGGGGGTGTTTTTGTCATGCTGGGCGCTCCCGTCATGCGTTCAGTGTGTCGGCAATGCGTTGGGCGCATGCCCGGGCTTGGGCGGCGTCGCGCGCCTCCACCATGACCCGCAACAGGGGCTCGGTACCGCTGGCTCGGATCAGCACCCGGCCGGAATCACCCAGCTCGGCTTCCACGGCCCGCGTTTGCTGCGCCAGGCGGACATTGGACTTCCAGTCCTGGCCAGGCTTGAGGCGCACGTTAATAAGCGTCTGGGGAAAAAGCGTAACCTGGGCCAGCAACTGCGACATGGTTTTGCCGCTACGTTGTAGGGCTTGCAATACCTGCAGGGCAGAAATCAGGCCGTCACCGGTGGTGTGCTTGTCCAGCGCCAGCAGGTGGCCCGAGCCCTCGCCGCCCAGAATCCATTTGTGCTTGTAGAGCTCTTCCAGCACGTAGCGGTCGCCCACCTTGGCGCGCACAAACTCAACCCCGCGCGCCTTGAGCGCCACTTCCACGGCCATATTGGTCATCAGGGTGCCAACCACGCCGGGTAGATGCTCATCGCGACTCAGGCGGTCGTCGGCCATCAGGTAGAGCAGTTCGTCACCGTTGTACAGGCGCCCGTCGGCATCCACCACCTGCAGGCGGTCGGCGTCGCCATCCAGCGCAACGCCAAAGTCGGCTTGGTGGGCCTTGACCGCCTCCACCAGCGCCTGCGGATGGGTGGCACCCACCTCATGGTTGATGTTGAGACCATCGGGGGCACAACCAATGGCCACCACGTCGGCGCCCAATTCATGGAACACCTTGGGTGCAATTTGATAGGCCGCACCGTGAGCGGCATCAACCACGATCTTCACGCCCTTGAGGGTGAGGTCGTTGGAAAAAGTGCTCTTGCAAAACTCGATATAGCGGCCATCCGCGTCGTCCAACCGGCGAGCCTTGCCCAGCGAGGCGGAATCGGCCCAGACGGGGGGTTCTTCCAGGGCGGCTTCCACCGCGCGCTCCCAGTCGTCAGTCAGCTTGGTGCCCTGGGCGCTGAAAAACTTGATGCCGTTGTCGGCAAAGGGGTTGTGGCTGGCGCTAATGACCACGCCCAGCGAGGCCCGCTGTGCGCGGGTCAGGTAGGCCACGCCCGGTGTGGGAAGTGGCCCCAGCAACACCACGTCCACGCCGGCGGAATTAAAGCCGCTCTCCAGCGCGCTCTCCAGCATGTAGCCCGAGATGCGGGTGTCCTTGCCGATCAGCACCGTGGGGCGCGCCTCGGTGCGCTTGAGCACGCGGCCCACCGCGTGCGCCAGGCGCATGACAAAGTCAGGGGTGATGGGGGCCTGGCCGACTGTGCCGCGAATGCCGTCAGTGCCGAAATACTGTCTGCTCATGTTGCTTCTTTACTTTGATACTGCGGATGGTTAACCGCACTGTTGCATGGTCTCAAACACCTTGAGGGCCTGCACCGTTTCTTTGACGTCATGCACCCGCACCACGCGGGCACCATTCTGCACAGCCAGCAGCGCCGCCGTCACACTGGGCACCAGCCGGTCCCGAGCGTCCATGGTGGCCACGTTGGACAAGGACCGCTGCGTGACAGCCGCCAGCGACGATTTGCGTGACCAACCCGCCAGCACCGGGTAGCCCAACGATAACAGGCTAGACTGGTGCGCCAACAGCGCAAAGTTCTGCTGTACCGTCTTGCCAAAGCCAATGCCGGGGTCAATACAAATACGAGCTGAATCGACCCCTAGCCCTCGCAGTTCTTGCGTAAGCTGCTTTAAAAACAATAGCACTTGCGGCACCACGTCACCTTCCATGGGTGCTACTTGCATGGTCTGGGGGTTGCGGTGCATGTGCATCAGGCACACGCCGCAGTTGGGATGGGTACTGACCACCTGCTGCCCTGTTGGGCCGTCACCGTCGGCACGCCAGCGCAGGGCCCAGATATCGTTGATGATGTCGGCACCCAAATCGAGTGCCGCCTGCATGACGGCTGGTTTGTAGGTATCCACCGATACCGGTACGCCCAGGGTGACGGCATGGCGAATGATGGGCAATACACGCGCCAGCTCGTCTTCCACCGGTAGTTCCAGGGCACCCGGGCGGGTAGATTCGCCACCAATGTCCAGCATGTCGGCACCGTCTTTGAGTAATCGGTCGCAATGGGCCAGAGCGGCGTCTTGGCTGGCGTACTGGCCACCATCAGAAAAAGAATCGGGGGTGACGTTGACAATGCCCATGACCTTGGGTGTGCGCAAATCAATCAAAAATCGGCTGGTTTGCCAGTGCATGAAAGGATCCATATGCAATGCCCGTTGAAACAAAAACGGGGCACAAGGCCCCGTCTGCTATTGATGCAAGCCCTTACGCCACGGTCGGGCTGGGATCGACCGCCACGGCAGGAGCTCCGCCGCTGCCACCACCACCACCGGAGTTGGGTGTGCGCGGGGTCCAGTCCTTGGGCGGACGCGGATCCTTGCCGGCCATGATGTCGTCGAGCTGGTCGGTGTCGATGGTTTCCCATTCCAGCAGGGCCTTGGCCATGGCGTGTATCTTGTCCTTGTTGTCCTCAATCAGCTTACGCGCCTCTGCGTACTGCTGGTCGATGATGCGGCGCACCTCGGAATCGACCTTCTGCATGGTCGATTCGCTCATGGTGGTGGTCTTGGTGACGGAACGGCCCAGGAACACTTCGCCTTCATTCTCTGCATAGACCATGGGGCCCAGTGCCTCGGCCATGCCGTAGCGGGTGACCATGTCGCGGGCGATGTGGGTGGCACGCTCGAAGTCGTTGCTGGCGCCGGTGGTCATTTGGTTCATGAACACTTCTTCGGCGATGCGACCACCAAAAAGCATGCTGATCTGGTTGAGCATGTATTCGCTGTCGTAGCTGTAGCGGTCTTGTGCTGGCAGGCTCATGGTCACGCCCAGGGCACGGCCACGGGGAATGATGGTGACCTTGTGCACCGGGTCGCACTTGGGCAGCATCTTGCCGATCAGGGCGTGGCCGGACTCGTGGTACGCCGTGTTTTTGCGCTCTTCTTCGGGCATGACCATGCTCTTGCGCTCGGGGCCCATGAGGATTTTGTCTTTGGCCTTTTCGAAGTCCTGCATTTCCACCACACGGGCGTTGCGGCGCGCAGCCATCAGGGCGGCTTCGTTGCACAGGTTGGCCAAATCGGCACCAGACATGCCGGGCGTGCCGCGTGCAATCACGTTGGGGCTCACATCCTGACCCACAGGGATTTTGCGCATGTGCACGTTCAAAATCTGCTCACGACCACGGATATCGGGCAAGGTGACGTACACCTGTCGATCAAACCGGCCGGGGCGCAGCAAAGCGGCGTCCAGAATGTCGGGGCGGTTGGTGGCGGCCACCACTATCACACCCACGTTGGTCTCAAAACCGTCCATCTCGACCAACATCTGGTTGAGCGTTTGCTCGCGTTCGTCGTTGCCACCGCCTAGGCCAGCGCCACGTTGGCGGCCCACGGCATCGATTTCGTCAATGAAGATGATGCAAGGCGCGTTTTTCTTGGCGTTCTCAAACATATCGCGCACTCGTGATGCGCCCACGCCGACAAACATTTCCACAAAGTCAGAGCCCGAGATGCTGAAGAACGGCACCTTGGCCTCGCCGGCAATGGACTTGGCCAACAGCGTTTTACCCGTACCCGGAGGGCCTACCAGTAGCAAACCACGGGGAATACGACCCCCGAGCTTTTGGAACTTGCTGGGGTCTTTGAGGAAGTCCACGACTTCCTTCACTTCTTCCTTGGCTTCATCGCAACCGGCCACATCGGCAAAGGTAACGGTATTGGTGTTTTCGTCCAGCAGACGGGCCTTGCTTTTGCCAAAGCTGAACGCCCCGCCCTTGCCACCGCCCTGCATCTGGCGCATGAAATAAATCCAGACACCCACCAGCAGCAGCATGGGGCCCCAGCTAACCAGCAGGGTCATCAACAGCGAGCCTTCTTCACGCGGCTTGACGTCAAACTTGACGTTATTGTTGATGAGGTCACCAATCAAACCACGGTCCAGGTAGGTGGCCGTGGTGCGGACCTTGCGGTCATCGTTGGTAATGGCCAGGATCTCGGTGCTGCCGCCCTGACCTTCCTGGATGATGGCGGTCTTGATGTGTTTGTTACGGACTTCATCCAGAAAATCCGAATAGCCCACCACGTTGGCGCCGGCAGCGCCGCGTGTATCAAACTGCTTGAATACGGTGAAGAGCACCAAGCCAATCACCAACCACACTGCAATTTTTGAAAACAACTGATTATTCAAGCGAAGCTCCAAGAGGGGCACAGGTAGAGATACCGTGCTTATCTGGGCCCCATTTTAGGCGTTTCAAGGTAACCGGGACGCAATATTAGGGTTATTTAAGACCCAGACCGATCAGAAAGGTCTCTGATGACCGGTCCCGCGAGGCCTTGGGCTTGAACGGTTTGACCACCTGGAAGGCCGCTTTGAAGTGCTGCACCACGTCGTTGTAACTGGGGCCGTGGAAAACCTTGGCCACCAGTGCGCCCTGCGATTTCATGTGGTTTTGAGCGAATTCGATGGCCAGCTCAACCAGGAGTTCTACCCGTGCAGCGTCCACCGACGAGATGCCAGATAAGTTAGGTGCCATATCGGACACAACAACATCGGCCTGGCGCCCCTGCAGGGACGCCTCCAGCTGGGTCAGTATCTCGGCCTCGCGAAAATCACCCTGGATAAAGGTTACGCCTTCAATCGGGTCCATGGGCAGCAGGTCCAGGGCGATGATGGTGCCGTCCAGGTCGCCCACCGCAGCCCCACTGGGCGACAGGCGCCGGCGCACATACTGACTCCAGGCGCCAGGGGTGCTGCCCAGGTCCACTACGAGGTAGCCGGGTTTGATCAACCCCAGCGCCTCGTCGATCTCCTTGAGCTTGTAGGCCGCGCGCGCGCGGTAACCCTCCCTGGACGCCAGTTTGACGTAGGGGTCGTTGATGTGATCGTGCAACCAGGCCTTGTTGACCTTCTTGCTGCTCGTTTTCGTTTTCATTTCTGCTTTCTGAGGGAGCGGCTCTACCGCCCCATAACCATTGCACGGATAATACCGGTATGCCCCTAATTCAACTGACTCCTGCCCAGCGCAAGGAACACCGCGCCGAAGCTCACCATCTGGACCCCGTTGTCATGGTCGGCGGCGATGGCCTCACCGCCAACGTCAAAAAAGAAATTGACGCCGCCCTCAAATCCCACGGCCTGATCAAGGTCCGCGTGTTCTCGGACGACCGCACTGCCCGCGAAGCCATGTTCCAGTCCCTGGCGGATGAACTCAGCGCCGCACCCATTCAACACATTGGCAAGCTGCTCGTCCTGTGGCGTCCCAAGGTCGAGAAAGAGAAAACCGTTGATGAAGACCGCATGGCCGGTCCGCGCGACGTCAAGGTGCTCAAGTACGCCAAGCGTGCCGGTCAGCGCCCCGAAGTCAAGACCCTGCGTGTGCTCGGCAACCAGCGCTTAACTGCTGGTGGCAATGTCAAGCGGGCTAAACCTAAACCGCCCGTCAGCGTCAAAAAGCGCAACCAAACCTGATTCTTTGCGGGCCAGACCGCAGCGCAGCGTAGCTCTGCCCTCAACTGGTTAACGGTCTTTTGCCAATTTCCCAAACACCACGCCAGCGCAGAGCCACTGCACGACATACATCCCAGTTCCAACCCGATGCCACAGCACCAGGTTGTCGCGAGCCAGGATATGGGGCGTCACGCCAAACTCCACCAACAGCGCCAGCAGAACGCCACCCACTACGAAAAGCGTAGCGCTCTGCGCAGTATCCACGAGGGCTGGTGCCTGCTTTTGTCGAAATAACATAAGCAGCACCAAGCCGCAGACTACGGACACGGTTGTCTGAGCCGTGAACAGCTTGGCGGCCATGCCACCCGCCATAGCGGGGGTGGGCAGGTGCACAAACAGCAGTGGCACCACCAGAAAGCCCACGGTGGTCAGGCTGCCCCACCACAGGGCAGTCAACCACAGCGGCAAAGAGTACAACAGCTTAGACGTATTGCACCGCCACGACTTCATAGACGCGCTCGCCACCGGGGGCCAGCACCACAGCAGTATCGCCCGACAATTTGCCAATCAGCGCGCGGGCAATCGGGGAGCTGATGTTGATACGCCCGTGCTTGAGGTCGGCCTCGTCTTCACCGACGATCTGGTAGGTAACACGGTAGCCAGTGTCTTCGTCTTCAAGTTCTACCGTAGCACCAAACACCACTTGGCCGTCTGCCTGAATGCTGGTGGGGTCGATCACCTGGGCGGCAGACAACTTGCCTTCGACTTCCTGGATACGGCCTTCAATAAAGCCTTGGCGCTCTTTGGCAGCGTCGTAATCGGCGTTTTCACTCAGGTCACCCTGCGCCCGTGCCTCGGAAATAGCCTGGATAACGGCGGGCCGTTCAACAGTTTTCAATTTGTGCAGCTCCGCCTTGAGTAGCTCGGAGCCGCGCTTGGTAATGGGATAGGTTGCCATGGTGTATCTGGTTTGTTCAGCCTCAAAGTACAAGGACAGTGCGGCGCTCACGCGCGGCACTGTCCTTGCAGTTGGCCCCAATTATGCCAACTTTATGCGGCCAATTGGCTGTGCATTTCTTGTATTGAAATCACATCCAGCTCATCCAGGTACTTCATACCTTCCACAGCAGCCTCGGCGCCGGCTATGGTTGTGTAGGTGGTGACGCGCGCCAACAGGGCCGAGGTGCGAATCTGACGGGAGTCGGCAATGGCGTTACGGCGCTCTTCCACCGTGTTGATGACCATGGCCAGGGGCTCGTTCTTGATCATGTCCACAATGTGCGGGCGCCCTTCGGTAACCTTGTTGACCACCTCGCAGGCCACACCGGCGGCGTTGATGCTCGCCGCAGTGCCCTTGGTGGCTACCAGCGTAAAACCCATATCGGCCAGCTTGCGGGCCACTTCGACCACGCGGGGCTTGTCGCTTTGCTTGACCGAAATAAACGCCTTACCCGAGCGCGGCAGCTTGGCGCCGGCACCGAGCTGCGATTTCACAAAAGCTTCGCCAAAGGTCTTGCCCACGCCCATCACTTCGCCGGTGGACTTCATCTCGGGGCCGAGAATGATGTCCACACCGGGAAACTTGACGAACGGGAACACCGCCTCTTTGACACTAAAGTACGGGGGCGTCACTTCGTGAAGAACACCCTGCGACGCCAGTGACTGACCCACCATGCAGCGCGCGGCCACCTTGGCCAGCGGAATACCGGTAGCCTTGGAGACAAAAGGCACCGTGCGCGAAGCGCGGGGGTTGACTTCCAGCACGTAAATCACATCCTTGCCATCGATGTTCTGGATGGCAAACTGCACGTTCATCAGGCCTACCACGTTCAGGGCGGTGGCCATGGCGGCAGTTTGGCGCTTGATCTCGGCAACGGTAGCCGGGCGCAGGCTGTAGGGTGGCAACGAGCAGGCGGAGTCACCACTGTGCACACCGGCTTGCTCGATGTGTTCCATCACGCCACCAATAAAGGTCACACCGGTGTCATCGCGGATGCAGTCCACATCGCACTCGATGGCGTCGTTCAAGAAGCGGTCCAGCAACACCGGGGAATCGTGACTGACCTTGACGGCCTCGCGCATGTAGCGCTCCAGGTCACGCTGTTCGTGCACGATTTCCATCGCGCGGCCACCGAGCACATAGCTGGGACGCACCACCAGGGGGTAGCCCAAGGCGGCGGCCTTCTCCAGTGCTTCGGGCTCGGTACGGGCCGTGGCATTGGGTGGTTGGCGCAACTCCAACGCGTGCAGCAGCTTTTGGAAACGCTCGCGGTCTTCGGCGGCGTCAATCATGTCGGGGCTGGTGCCGATGATGGGCACGCCATTGGCTTCGAGGTCCAGTGCCAGTTTCAAGGGCGTCTGGCCACCGTATTGCACGATCACACCAACCGGCTTTTCCTTGTCGACAATTTCCAGCACGTCTTCGAGTGTAAGTGGCTCGAAGTACAGGCGGTCGGAGGTGTCGTAGTCTGTCGACACGGTCTCTGGGTTGCAATTGACCATGATGGTTTCATACCCATCTTCGCGCATGGCCAAGGCGGCGTGCACGCAGCAGTAATCAAACTCGATGCCCTGCCCAATACGGTTGGGACCACCACCGAGCACCATGATTTTTTTCTTGTCGGTGGGTGCTGCTTCGCACTCCGCGCCTTCAGACTCGTAGGTGGAATACATGTAGGCGGTGTTGGTGCCGAACTCAGCCGCGCAGGTATCTACCCGCTTGTACACAGGGCGCACACCCATGGCATGCCGTTTTTCTCGCACGGCTTTGTCGGTAGTCTTAAACTGTTTGGCCAAGCGGCGGTCAGAGAAACCCTTTTGCTTCAGGCTGCGCAGCGTGGCGGCGTCGATCCGGTCGAAGGCCGTGCCGCTGGCGGGCTGGGGCAAGCGCTCAATCTCCAGCTCGATCTTGACGATCTGCTCGATCTGCACCAAGAACCAGCGGTCGATCTTGGTCAGCGCAAAGACTTCGTCCACGCTCAGCCCTTGGGCGAACGCATCGCCCACGTACCAGATGCGCTCGGGGCCGGGCTCGCCCAGCTCTTTTTCGAGCACTTCGCGGTCTTGGGTTTTTTCGTTCATGCCGTCCACGCCCACTTCCAGACCACGCAAGGCCTTTTGGAACGATTCCTGAAAGGTGCGGCCCATGGCCATGACCTCGCCCACGCTCTTCATTTGCGTGGTCAAGCGTGAATCTGCTGCAGGAAATTTTTCAAATGCGAAACGTGGAATCTTCGTAACCACGTAGTCGATGCTGGGTTCGAACGACGCCGGGGTAGCGCCGCCCGTAATATCGTTGCGCAGCTCGTCCAAGGTGAATCCTACGGCCAGCTTGGCCGCAATCTTGGCAATGGGAAAACCCGTGGCCTTGGAGGCCAGCGCTGAGGAGCGCGACACACGCGGGTTCATCTCGATGACAACCATCCGGCCATCATCCGGGTTGATGGAGAACTGCACGTTCGAGCCACCCGTGTCCACACCAATTTCGCGCAGCACGGCCAGCGATGCATTACGCAAAATCTGGTATTCCTTGTCGGTCAGCGTCTGCGCCGGTGCCACGGTGATGGAGTCGCCGGTGTGCACGCCCATCGGGTCCAAATTCTCAATCGAGCAGACGATGATGCAGTTGTCCGCCTTGTCGCGCACCACTTCCATCTCGTACTCTTTCCAACCCAACAACGATTCTTCAATCAGCAGCTCGTTGGTGGGCGAGGCTTCCAGGCCACGCTTGCAAATGATCTCGAACTCTTCGGGGTTATAGGCAATACCGCCGCCCGTGCCACCCAATGTGAAGCTGGGGCGAATAACGGTGGGGAAACCCAGCGTCTTTTGCACAACCCAGGCTTCTTCCATGCTGTGGGCGATACCCGAGCGTGCGGAACCCAGACCAATCTTGGTCATGGCGTCTTTGAACTTCAGGCGGTCTTCGGCCTTGTCGATGGCTTCGGGTGTGGCACCGATGAGTTCCACCGGTTTGCCGGTGCCCGCGCCCATGTACTTGGCCAGCACGCCGTTGTGCCACAGGTCCAACGCGCAGTTCAGAGCCGTCTGGCCGCCCATGGTGGGCAAAATTGCGTCTGGTTTTTCCTTGGCGATGATTTTCTCGACCGTCTGCCAAGTAATGGGCTCGATATAGGTGACGTCCGCCGTGGCGGGGTCGGTCATGATGGTCGCTGGGTTGCTGTTGATCAGGATGACGCGATAACCCTCTTCGCGCAGTGCCTTGCAGGCCTGTACACCGGAGTAATCGAACTCACAGGCCTGACCAATGATGATGGGGCCGGCGCCGATGATGAGGATGCTTTTAATGTCGGTACGTTTTGGCATTTTTTGACAGCGCTTTACTTTTCAATCGATTCAAACTTGCAAAATTTCAGTTATGGCTAATTCAGACTTGCAGTGGCCAGCTTCACCCCAAACCACAAAAACAATCCACCCACTGCACTGGAGAGGCTGCTGGTCAGGCGCTTGCGGGCACGAAATATCTGCGCCAGGCGTGCGCCTGCAAATATCAGAGCGGACAAATACAGGGCGCTGAAAGTCATTACGATGGCACTCAGGATCAGGAAGGGAATAGCGGGCCTGTCATACGTCGGGTCGATGAACTGCACAAAGAATGACAGCAGAAACAAAATCGCTTTGGGGTTGAGCAGGCTGATGACCAGTGCCCGCTTGAACGGGTGTGCCAGATTCGCGGGCGTCTCGGTGACCGGTTGTTCTGGCGCATCTGAGCTATTCCATTTGCGGATGCCTGCCACGATCAGGTTCACACCCACCCAAGTCAGGTAGGCCGCGCCAGCGTACTTGACCACCATAAACAGCGCCGGATTGGTGCGCAGCAAACTGGCCGCACCCAATGCGGTTAATCCCAATAAAATGGTATCACCCACAAACACGCCACAGGCCCCCTGGTAACCCGATTTAACACCGCGTGTTGATGCCACCGACAACACAAACAGCGAGTTGGGTCCGGGCAGCAAAATGATGCCAAAGGCCCCTATCACATAGGTCCACAGATCAGTGACACCGTAAAAGCTCATGCGGCCTTCCCTGCCGCGGCTTTCCATCGACCGGATGAAGCGGTCAAACAGGTAACCGATGTCGTGCGGGCCGGGTGATGCTTCCGGGTGGCCCTGAAAGCAAAACGCCGGCTTGTCGATTCGCTCAAAGCCTTGCAGCGTCTGATCAAACAGACTGATGTGGGTGGCACGCAAGTTGGCAGGTAGCGATTTTTCGTCCACCGCAAACCCGTGGTTTTGGCTGGTGATGCTGACGCGGCCCGTGTCCAGGTCTTTGACCGGATGGTTTGCGCCATGGTGGCCAAACTTCATCTTGAAGGTCTTGGCACCACTGGCCAGCGCCATGATCTGGTGACCCAGGCAAATGCCAAACATGGGAATGCCGGTTTCGATCAGTTCGGCGGTTGCCTTGATCGCGTAATCGCACGGCTCTGGGTCACCCGGGCCATTGCTCAGGAAGATGCCGTCAGGTTGGTGTTTCAGGGCGTCCGCAGCAGAGGTCTGCGCGGGCACCACGGTCACCTTGCAGCCGCGCTGTGCCAACATGCGCAAGATGTTGTTCTTGACGCCAAAGTCGTACGCCACCACATGAAAGCGCGGTGCCGTCTGCTGGCCGTAGCCCGGCTTTCCATCCGCATTCGCCAGCGTCCACTCGCTCTCGGTCCACAGTGCCGCCTTCTGGGCCGACACCACCCGGGCCAAGTCCAGGCCCGACATGGACGGTGCAGCCTTGGCTGCCGCAATGGCCTGCTCGACAAGTTCTGTGGTTACCATTTCACCGGCGGCCAGCGCCAGAATGCAGCCGTTTTGCGCGCCCTGGGTGCGCAACTGGCGGGTCAGCTGGCGGGTGTCGATGTTGGCAATGGCCACGGTGCCGGCTTGCACCAGGTATTCGCTCAGAGTTGCTGTGCTGCGGAAGTTGGAGGCCACCAGGGGTAGATCGCGGATGATCAGGCCAGCGGCGTGCACCTTGTCGGACTCGATGTCCTCGGGGTTGGTGCCGTAGTTACCAATGTGGGGATAGGTGAGCGTTACGATCTGCTGGCAATAGCTGGGATCGGTCAGGATCTCCTGGTAGCCGGTCATGGAGGTATTGAACACGACCTCGCCGACGGTGGAGCCAGCGGCTCCAATGGAATTGCCAATATAGACCGTGCCGTCTGCGAGCGCCAAGATGGCGGGGGGGGTGGTTCCCTTGAGAGACAAAAGCACTGGGTTCTCCGACTGTGTTACGGGTACGCCCAAGCGTGCTCAAGAACGATTCTTGGCAGCTAGTGTTGGTTGGAAAAGGTGCTTGAAATGCGCTTGGGACGGCTGTTTTCTGGAAAGCCTCTTATTATAACGGAGGGACCCTGATCGCCGTTTTCCTACGACAAGCTGCTGGCGTGCAGGCAAATCGCTGCAGCCGCCGCCACATTGAGCGATTCCTCACCCCCCGGCTGCCCGATGCGCACATGTACCGTGGCGCGGGCCATCAGTTCGGGGCAGACGCCCTGCCCTTCGTGACCCATGGCCCAGGCGCAGGGCTGGGGCAGGCACAGATTTTGGATCAGATCACCTTGGTGCGAGCTGGTGACGACGATGGGGACCTGCAAGTCCTGCAGGTCATCCAGGCCCAATCCCTCCAGCAGGTGCAAGCCAAAGTGCGCGCCCATGCCAGCCCGCAAAACCTTGGGCGACCACAGCGCCGCCGTGCCCTTGAGCGCAATCACCTGTTTGAAGCCAAAGGCCCCTGCACTGCGCAGGATGGAGCCCACATTGCCGGCATCTTGCACCCGGTCCAGGATGACGCTGGGTGCCAGGGGTTGCAGGGCGGCGTCTACCGGCAAGTCCAGCACAAAGCCAACGCTGGCAGGCGACTCCAGGCCACTCAGTTCCCGAAACAGCGCGTTGGGAATTACTATGCTTTTGATAGCGGGCTGCGTATATTCCGCGAGGGCTAGAGGGTAATATTCTTCAGTAAATACTGCAACGGATGGTTTCAGCCCGCGTGCCAATGCGGCGCTGCACAGGTGGTCGCCTTCTACCCAGTAGCGTCCGGCTTTGCGATAGGCAGTGTTGTCTTGCGCGACCTTGCGCAACTCCTTGAGCAGCGGGTTCTCACGCGAGGTGATGTGTGCGGGTTGGGATGCGGCGGTACTCATACCAACACCTTGGCCACTGGTGCAAAGGTCTTGCGGTGCTGTGGGCAGGCACCATGGGCTTGCAGGGCCGCCAGATGCTCGGCCGTGCCGTAGCCTTTGTGGCCTGCAAAGCCGTATTGCGGGTACAGGGCGTCGAGCTCGGCACACCAGCGGTCACGCGTCACCTTGGCCAAAATAGAAGCCGCCGAGATGGCTTGCACCTTGCTGTCGCCTTTGACAATGGCCTCGGCCCGCATCGTTAGCACCGGCAGGCGGTTGCCGTCGACCAGTACCAAAGTGGGTTTGAGGCGCAACCCTTCAACCGCACGCCGCATGGCCAGCAGGGTGGCCTGCAATATGTTGATCTGGTCGACTTCTTCCGCACTGGCCTGGGCAATAGAGCAGCACAAGGCCTTGGCCCGGATTTCTTCAAACAATTGCTCGCGCCGCTTGGCAGTTAGGACTTTGGAGTCGGCAAGGCCCTGAATCGGACGGCGATCATCCAAAATCACCGCCGCCGCAACCACTGGTCCAGCCAAGGGGCCACGCCCGGCCTCGTCCACGCCGGCGGTCAGTCCGGGGGTATCCCAGGAGAGTTTTGCTTGCTCAGCGTGCAAGAATTTTTTCGATCGCATCGGTTGCCAGTTGGGAGGTGTCGCGCCGCAAGCTGTGGTGCAGTGCCAGAAATTGGCGTTGCAACGCCGCCATTTTCGCAGGCTGATCCGAGATATCGGCAAACCATTGCAGCACCGCATTGGCCAGCGCTGGCGGGCTGGCGCGGTCTTGTATCAGCTCTGGCACGATGAAATCCCTGCTAAGGATATTGGGCAGCCCCACCCAGGGCTGCAACTGCTTGGGCCGCATGATCCGCCACGACAGCCAGCCCATACGGTAGGCAATGACCATGGGCCGCTTGAACAAAGCCGCCTCCAGCGTGGCAGTGCCGCTGGCGATCAGCGTCACATCGCAGGCTGCCAGCACGGTGTGCGACTGACCGTCCACGATTTGCACCTGATCCAGCATGCCGGCGCGCTGGGCCGCCCGCTCGATTGCACCGCGCAAGGCCGGTACCGCAGGCACTATCAATTTAATAGCTTCTTGCGACCGTTTGACGAGGGCTGCAGCCTCAAAGAAGCACAAGGCCAGGTGCTGAACCTCAGATGCGCGGCTGCCCGGCAAAATGGCCAACACCCGGTCATCTGGCTGCAGGCCCAGGGCTGCGCGGGCTGCGGCCTTGTCAGGCTCCAGTGCAATCACATTGGCCAGCGGGTGGCCCACATAGCTCGCGTTTATGCCATGGATGGCCAGCAATTCTGGTTCAAACGGGAAAATGCACAGCACGTGGTCTACGCTGGCGCGAATCTTCTCGATCCGCTCGGGGCGCCAGGCCCAGATGGAGGGGCAGACAAAATGCACGGTCTTCACACCTGCCTGGCGCAGATTGCGCTCTACGTGCAGGTTGAAATCGGGTGCATCCACACCGATAAACACATCGGGCTTTTTGGCCAGCAACCGCACCTGTAACTGGCTGCGGATACCCACAATTTCGCGGTAGCGGCGTAACACCTCCCAGCCGAACCCATGCACCGAGAGCTTGTAGTGCGGCCACCAAGCCTCAAAGCCATGGCGTGCCATTTGAGGGCCACCAATACCGGCAGCAGTCAGCCCCGGCCAGCGCGCCTTCAGGCCTTCCAGCATGAGGCCGGCCAGCAGGTCGCCAGAAGCCTCGCCAGCCACCATCGCAATGTTGGGTTGGGTTTGCGGCACCGGGGCCACGGGCGGTGCTGCTTGCATGCCAGACGGCCCTAACGAACGATACCGCGCTGGGGCGTGGTCTGGTGCAAAAAGGACAACATCATGGCCACGTCAGGTGCCGTTTCGGGTTGTTTGGCAACCAGCTCGGCAATGCGGACTTTGGCCTGTTCCAGCGTCAAACCGTCACGGTACAGGGCCTTGTGCATGGCCTTGACACCGCTGATGCGCTCAGGCGTCCAGCCACGGCGGCGCAGGCCTTCAAAGTTCATGGAGCGCGCACCTGCTGGCTGGCCTTGACACATGACAAACGGTGGCAAATCGGCAAACAACAGGGAGCACATGGCCGTCAGGCTGTGTGCTCCCAGCCTGACAAACTGGTGCACCACGGTGAAGCCGCCCAGAATGACCCAGTCGTCTACGTGCACGTGGCCGGCTAGCTGGGAGTTGTTGGCAAAAATAGTGTTGTTGCCGACCTGACAGTCATGCGCCAGATGCACATAGGCCATGATCCAGTTGTCATTACCAACCTGGGTTACGCCCACATCACCCGGTGATCCGATGTTGAAGGTGCAAAACTCGCGGATGGTGTTGCGATCGCCAATGCGCAGCTCGCAGGGTTCGCCCGCATATTTTTTGTCTTGCGGAATGGCACCCAACGAATTGAACTGGAAGATGCGGTTGTCTCGGCCAATGGTGGTGTGGCCTTCTATGACGCAATGCGGCCCCACTGTGGTCCCGGCCGCGATGCGCACATGCGGACCGATGACGGTGTAGGGGCCAACGGTGACGGAGTCGTCCAGCTCCGCAGCCGGATCGACAATAGCACTGGGGTGGATCTGGGTCACAACGTGCTGCCGAATCCGTTCAAGCGATGGTGCGCATGGTGCACATCAACTCGGCCTCGCACACCACATTACCTTCCACGCGGGTCACACCGGCAAACTTGAATATGCCGGACTTGGAACGGATCATAGTGACGTCCATCACCAATTGGTCGCCAGGCTCCACCGGGCGCTTGAATCGGGCACCGTCAATACCCGCAAAGTAGTACACCATTTTGTCGTCCGGGCTCACCCCCATGGTGTCGAACACCAACAGCGCTGCGGCCTGCGCCATGGCTTCGAGCATCATCACACCGGGCATGACCGGGCGGTGGGGAAAGTGGCCGTTGAAAAAAGGCTCGTTGATGGTGACGTTCTTGAGGGCCTGAATGGACACCCCTTTTTCGATGGCGATGACCCGGTCAACCATGAGAAAAGGGTAACGGTGCGGCAGTTTTTTGAGGATTTCGTGGATGTCCATCATTTTTTTGTCTCTTTTTCCAAAGTCTTGATACGGTCTCGCAGGCTGTGCAACTGCTTCAGCGATGCGGCGTTGCGTTCCCAGGTGGCATTGTCGTCCACGGGAAAGATGCCGGTGTAGTGGCCCGGCTTCAACAGCGATTTGCTGACCAGCGTACCGGCAGATATGTTCACATGGGCGCCAATCGTCAAATGCCCCAAAATGATGGCACCGCCGCCTACGGTGCAATTGGCGCCAATGGTGGCGCTGCCGGCCACGCCCACGCAACCGGCCATGGCGGTGTGGCGACCCACCCGCACGTTATGGCCAATCTGGATCAAGTTATCGAGCTTGACGCCGTCCTCAATCACCGTGTCCTGCAGGGCCCCACGGTCAATGCAGGTGTTGGCGCCAATCTCCACGTCGTTGCCAATTTGAACGGCACCCAATTGTTCGATCTTTTCCCAAGCCTCGCCATTCGGTGCAAAGCCAAAGCCATCCGCACCAATGACCACGCCAGGATGCAAAAGGCAGCGCGCTCCCACTACACAATCTTCACCCACTGTCACCCGCGATTTAAGCACCGTACCAGCACCAATGCTGGCTCCACGCTCAACCACACACAGTGCGCCAATGCTGGCCGTCGGATGAACCACGGCAGCAGCATCCACCACCGCGCTGGGATGGATGCCGGGGTGTGGATGTGGATCGCGGTCGCGTTTGTAAAGCTGCGTAAGCTTGGCAAAGTACAGGTAGGGCTGATCAGTGACGATACAGGCGCCGCGTGCCACAGCGACTTCGCGCATGGCAGGCGCCACAATGACACAGGCCGCCCGCGAATCCAGCAATTGCTGCTGGTATCGGGGGTTGCTGAGAAAACTGATGTCTTGCGGCGTGGCGCCCTCCAATGGGGCCAGGCCTGTCACCTGCAGACCGCCATCACCATGTAAATCGCCGCCCAAGGCGGCGACGATTGAAGCCAGGTCACGCTTCATACTTCACACACACGCATCCAAGGCTTACTTGGAAGCGGTGTTGGCGTTGAGGATCTTGAGAACCTTGTCAGTGATGTCGTGTTTGGGGTTGACGAACACCACTTCCTGCAAAACCATATCGTATTTTTCTGCTTCGGCAACCTGTTTGACGGCCCGTGTCGCCCGTTCCAGAAGCTGTTGCAATTCCTCGTTACGGCGACCATTCAGGTCTTCCTGAAACTCACGCTGACGGCGCTGCAAGTCTCGGGCCAAATCGGTGCCTTCCTTCTGACGGTTGGCGCGCTGACTCTCGCTCAGAGTAGGCGCGTCGCGGTCGAACTTTTCTCCAAACGCTTTTAACGCAGCCTGCTGGTCAGTCAACTCCTTCTGGCGCTTGGAAAACTCTTGCTCCAGCTTGGTTTGCGCCGCTTTGGCTGGGTTGGATTGGGTTGTGATGACCTGGTAGTTGATGACGCCTACCTTGAATTCCTGCGCAGCGGCGCTCATGGCGCAACCGGCCAGCACTGCAGAAATCAACCAGGCAAATTTTGACGTTTTCATTAAAAGGAACTTCCGATCTGGAATTGCAATGACTGAATTCTATCGTTATCAAACTGCTTGATGGGTTTGGCAAACGCCAGGCGCAATGGACCAACGGGTGAAATCCAGCTGATACCAATGCCCACCGAACTGCGCATATCTGCGAGCTGGAGGGGTTCGTCGTCACCGTAAATGCCACCCGCGTCGAAGAAGGTGTAAGCACGCAGGGTGCGGTCTTTGCCGCCGCCAGGCAGAGGCGACAACAACTCCAGGTTGAAATTGACCTTCTTGGTGCCGCCAGTGGCTATCAGACCCAACGCGCGCTGGGTCGCGGTTGTCAGGCTACTTTGCTCAAAGCCACGCACAGTTCCCAAACCACCGGAGTAGAAATTCTTAAAGATAGGGTAATAATTGGCGCCACCGGTTGTAGTACCCAGTGACAACTCTGCATTGAAGGCAGCTGTAATCTTGTTGGTAACCGGCACGTACTGCTGGTAAGAGGCCGTACCGCGCACGTATTTCAAATCCCCCGCAATACTCCACTCGGCAGAAGTCTTCATCACTTTGCCCCTGGTGGGCACCAGTGCGCTGTCACGCGTGTCTCGACCCCAGCCAATGGTCAGCGGAACCGCATTGCTGGTGAAGCCAAAGCGATTGGCAAAGTCCTGGTACACCACGGGAAGCAAAGTGCCTGGAACAATGGTGGTCTGGTCAATGCCAAGACCAAAATACACTGTGTCGTATTCCGTGAAAGGCACCCCAAAACGGATACTGCCACCGGTCGTCTCAATGGCGTAGCTGTTGAAGTCAACGTACGGCTTGGAGTTGCGCTGGTACACCTCAATCGACCGCGACACACCGTCTTCCGTGAAATACGGGTTGGTAGTGTTGAATACCAGGGTACGGAACTGCTTGCTGGTGTTGACCTCAACGCCCAACGAATTGCCAGAGCCAAAGGCGTTGTCTTGCTTGAATCCAAAAGACACGCCAAAGCCGTCCGCACTGGAAATGCCAGCGCCCAAACTGATGCTTCCGGTGGGCTTTTCAGCAACGGTCACCGTCAGGTCGACCTGATCCATGGAGCCAGGAACTTCCTGCGTATCCATGGTGACTTCCTTGAAAAAACCCAGGCGGTCCACCCGGTTGCGGGACTGACGAATTTTTTCACCGTCGTACCAAGACGCCTCGAACTGGCGGAACTCACGACGGATCACCTCGTCACGCGTGCGGTCATTGCCAGCAACATTGATGCGGCGCACGTAGACTCGGCGAGACGGATCGACTTGCAGCGTCACCTCGACCCGATTGGTGGACCGGTCAATGGCAGTGCGCGGTTCCACACGGGAGAATGCATAGCCGAAATCACCGAAATGATCGGTGAACGCCTTGGTAGTTGCGGCAATTTGGTCGGCGTTGTAAGGTTGTCCCACTCGGATAGCAACCAGGGACTTGAACTCATCTTCCTTGCCCAGAAAGTTGCCCAAAAGATTGACTTTCGAGACAACGAACTGATCACCTTCGGTGATGTTGATCGTGATGCTCATGTCCTGCTTGTTTGGCGAAATGGCCACTTGTGTCGTGTCCACCTTGAACTCCAGGTAGCCTCGCGCCAGATAATAAGAACGCAAGGATTCAATATCAGCGTTTAATTTGGCACGTGAGTAGCGATCCGACTTCGTGTACCAGGTGAGCCAACCACCGGTATCCAGGTCGAACAGGCCACGCAAAGTGGACTCGGAAAATGCCTTGTTACCAACAATGCGGATTTCGCTGATCTTGGCGGGCTCGCCTTCTGTCACCGCAAAACTCAGATTGACACGGTTACGGTCCACTGGCGTCACCGTGGTAACCACTTCCGATGCATACATGCTGCGGTTGATGTATTGGCGCTTAAGCTCCTGCTCGGCACGATCGACCAAAGCCTTGTCAAAAGGACGGCCATCGGCCAACCCGATTTGTAGCAGGGCTTTCTTCAGAACGTCTTTGTCGAACTCCTTGCTGCCCACAAATTCAATTTCCGCGATTGTGGGACGCTCTTCCACGATGACCACCAACACGCCACCACTCACCTCGATGCGCACATCCTTGAACAAACCGAGACCGAACAGCGCTTTGATGGAGGCCGCAGCCTTTTCGTCGCTGTAGGTATCACCCACACGCACGGGCAACGATGCAAAAATCGTCCCAGCCTCGGCCCGCTGCAAGCCCTCAACCCGAATATCCTGGACCGTAAACGGCTCGACCGCCCAGGCACCCTGGATGGCCCATAGCGACGCAGCTACCACAGACACGCGGCGCAGAAATTTACGATTGAATTGCATATTCACCAACTTAATTATTCCGGAAGTTTGAGGACGGCCCCGTCAGGTCACCGCAGCAGACGCGTCACATCGTTCACGACGGCAACGGACATCATCATCAGCAGGATGACGAATCCCACTTTTTGCAACCGCTCAGTCCACGTCAGCGTCACAGGCTTTCCAGAAAGTGCCTCCCAAAGATAATACATCAGGTGCCCTCCATCCAGAATCGGTAATGGCAGCAGGTTCAGGACACCCAAACTGATGCTCATCAAAGCCAGAAAAAGCAGAAATTGCGTTGGACCCATTGCAGCGGACTTTCCGGCGTAATCGGCAATGGTGATGGGACCACTGAGGTTGTTAAGCGACGCCTTACCCACCACAATTTGCCCTAGTACCCGCAAGGTCAGTGCAGATGTCTCCCAGGTGTGAGCCAGGGCTTCGCCCACTCCATCCAGCAAACCATACTGAACCGTCGTCATGGCCAAGGGTGATCCGATACCGGCTCGAATACGGCCAATGTACTGATCACCTTCCCGTTCACGCGCGGGTTTGACAGTCACAGTGAGGCGTTCGCCACCCCGGTCCAACTGCCAAGTTTGCGGCAAAGGCTCTGCATCGCGCCCGGATACCCGAATCATGTCACGCAATTGGCCGGCATCCACGATGTCCGTCTGGTCCACCCGCAAAACCACGTCACCGGTGCGCAACTGCGCCAGGGCAGCAGCCCCATCGGGCAATATCGTGCTGATCTGGGCTTGGGAATACGGCCCCAAAATTCCGATTCGTGCGAATAACTGGGCATTAGCGTCGGGCGCGTCCACTTCACTCAACGCAAGCACAACCGCTTGCGTGTTGCGTGCCCCTGGTTTCAGAAATTCAACCTGAACATTGCGGTGCTCCAGCGCACCGCGGGCCATCCACCATCGAAATTTTTCAAACGATTGAACCGGCTCTAACTCCTCACCTTCATAACCGGCTTGCACCACGCGCTCACCGCCCTGAAGGCCAGCTATGGCCAAAACAGTGCCCTGGGATGGCCGTGCCAGCAACGCCTGCGGTTGATCGACGCCAATCCAATTAACCACGCTATAGAGGATTACCGCCAACAGCAAGTTGGCAATGGGGCCTGCCGCCACAATTGCTGCACGGCTACGCAAAGGCTTGGTGTTGAAGGCTAATGCGCTTTCGCTGTCGTCGACCGGGCCTTCACGCTCATCGAGCATCTTCACGTACCCGCCAATGGGCAGCACTCCCACCACGTATTCGGTGCCGGTCGTGGTCGACGTCCAGCCTGCCAGCCGAGGGCCAAACCCAACTGAAAACCGCAAAACCTTGACCCCGCAAGCGCGTGCTACCGAAAAATGCCCCCATTCGTGCACGGCAACCAAAACGGCAATGGCAATAATGAAGGCAACCAGAGTCAACATCATGTACTAGAGCCTTCGTCGCACTCAGGCACACCAACGAGCAACCAGCGTTTGTGCGGCAGCCCTGGTCTGTTGGTCAAGGCTTAAAAGGTCTTCCAGTGAAGTGGGTGCCTGCGGTATGACCGCATTCAGAGTTTCCAGATTGATATGGTGAATCTGGTCGTACCGGATTTGCCGGTCCAAAAACGCGGCGACCGCCACCTCATTGGCGGCATTCAAAACAGCCGTGGTGCCTGGCACTGCCTTGAGTGCCGCCCAGGCCAAACCGATTCCAGGGAAACGCAACGTGTGTCCTTCCGCAGTAATTTCCTCAAACGTCAGACCCGCCATGCTGGAAAAGTTCAATGCAGTGGCGCCAGACTTGATTCGGTCTGGCCACGACAAACCGTAGGCGATGGGCCCACGCATGTCCGGCGTGCCGAGCTGGGCCACTACCGAATGATCAATATACTGGACCATCGAGTGAATTACGCTTTGCGGGTGAATAACTACCTGAATTTGCTCCGGTGCAACGCCAAACAGGAATCGGGCTTCTATAACTTCAAGCGCCTTGTTCATCATGGTGGCTGAATCCACCGAAATCTTGCGTCCCATCACCCAATTGGGATGGGCGCAAGCCTCGTCAGGCGTCACCATGGACAAAGTTGCTGGGTCGCGTGTCCGAAAGGGCCCTCCAGACGCTGTCAAAATAATCTTGTCAATGCGCGCAGGCCAGTCACAAGGATCTTGTGGCAGGGATTGGAATACGGCAGAGTGTTCGCTGTCGATCGGCAGCAAGGTAGCCCCACCAGCTGCCACCGTGTCCATAAACAATTGGCCACCCACCACCAGGGCCTCTTTGTTGGCCAGTAACAGTCGTTTGCCAGATTTGGCAGCTGCCAGGCAGGGGGCTAATCCTGCCGCTCCCACAATGGCCGCCATGATCGTATCCGCCTGCTCGTGGCCAGCTACCATTTCAATGGCGCTAGTGCCCCACAAAACATGGGTAGAGAGGTCTGCCGAGCGGCACTGCGCTTCGAGCAAGCGACCGTGTTCCTCACTGGCCATCACGGCAAACTCCGGCTTGTGCCGTACACACTGCTTCAGCATGGCATCCACACTCGTTGAAGCCGTGAGTGCAAACACTTCAAAGCGTTCTGGGTGATGCTCTAACACATCGAGTGTATTGACCCCAATGGAGCCGGTAGACCCTAGCACCACCACCCGCTTTTTCTCCATCGTCATAGCGTACCCAGCATCATGGCCAGTGGCAGTATGGGCAATAGCGCGTCAACACGGTCCAACACGCCACCATGTCCAGGCAGCAGACCGCTGCTGTCCTTAACACCCGCACTGCGCTTAAACAGCGACTCCACCAGATCACCCACCACACTCATGGTTGCCAGAAACAACGATGCCAACACCATGAAGGTGATGTGGTTGTCCCCCAAGCGGGTATACAGGCTCGCCACATCAACTGCGTAGGCGCTGTCTAGGTACCGCCACAGAAATGCGCAGGCAACGACGCCAGCCATGCCGCCGATTGCACCTTCCCAGGTTTTGCCAGGACTGATGGTGGGGGCGAGCTTGCGTGTAAAGAAACGCCCGCCCAAGGCCCTGCCGGCGAAATAGGCAAAAATGTCAGCAACCCAGACCAATACCAACACAGAAAACAAAAAATTGATGCCCATGATCCGCGCCTGTACCACAGCGATCCAAGCCACCCAGAGTGCAAAAATTCCACCCACCAAACGCACGACCCGAGGAACATGGGTCCATACTGCAACACCACGGTAAAGCAGCCATGCACCCAACACCACCCAAGCACTGCCGGCAAAAATCCACAGTATCTTGAGCGGGGCGTACAGCCCACCCCCCAGCCATGACGCAGCACACATAAATACGCACACACCACCAGTAACCAGTGAAGATGCCTGCCCGCACTGGTTCATGCGTGCCCACTCCCAAGCTGCTGCACCTATCAAAATGAGGGCAACCAGCGCGAACACCTCTGGCACGGGGTAAAAAACAGCAGGTAGCAGCACAGCCAACAGCAACAATGCCGTAATGATTCGTTGCTTGAGCATAGTGAGTCCTTCAGGGCAAGGGGGCTGCAGATACGCTAACGACCTGATTCGAGGTCTTACCGAAGCGTCGTTCACGAGAAGCGTATTCCAACAATGCTGCATCCAATGCAGCCTCGTCAAAGTCCGGCCACAGCAACTTGCTGAAATACAACTCGGAATAGGCCGCCTGCCAAAGCAGAAAATTGCTCAACCGCTTTTCGTTGCCTGTTCGAATGATCAAATCGGGATCTGCGCAATGTGCTAACGCCAGTGCAGCGGAGAGACTCGCTTCAGTGATAGACGTGCCCTCGGCCGCAAGGCGCGCAGCAGCCGCTGCAATGTCCCAACGTCCACCATAGTTGAAGCACACATTGAGGGTCAGAATGGAATTATCCGCAGTTGCGGCTTCCGCTTCTTCCAGTCCTTTTTTTACACGGGCGGATAGATTGTCTCTGGCTCCCACAAAATGGATACGAACACCGTCACGCATCAATTTGGGCACTTCCCGTGACAAGGCCAGCGCCAAAATGTCCATCAATCCTGAAACCTCTTCCGCAGGGCGATTCCAATTTTCTGAAGAAAAAGCAAAAACGGTCAGGATTTTGATATTGCGGTCAGGGCAGGCGCTGACAATGCGCTTAAGGGCATCCACACCCTGTTTGTGACCCGCGACTCGAGGCAGGAAACGTTTGGAGGCCCACCGGCCATTTCCATCCATCACAATGGCAATATGGCGTGGCACGCTAACCTGTTCAGCCATTGGGGAGCACTGTTCTTGCATTGGGCGGCAATTAAACCGCCATGATGTCCTGCTCTTTGGCGGCAACCAACCTATCCACTTCGGTGATATGGCGATCCGTCGCCTTCTGGATTTCGGCCTCGGAACGTTTTTGGTCGTCTTCGGATGCCAACTTTTCCTTTACCAATTTCTTGACGGCTTCATTGGCATCACGGCGCAAACTGCGCACAGAAATTTTGGCATTTTCACCTTCTCCGCGTACCACCTTGCTGAGCTCACGGCGACGTTCTTCAGTCATGATGGGCATGGGAACACGGATCAAATCGCCCATGCTGGAGGGATTCAGACCCAAATCGCTGTCGCGGATGGCCTTTTCAATCTTGGCACCCATACCCTTTTCCCAGGGCTGAACGCTGATGGTACGGGCATCCAGCAAGGAAAGGTTGGCAACCTGGCTGAGTGGCAACATGGCGCCGTAATAGTCTACATGCACGGTATCGAGCAATGCGGGGTTGGCGCGTCCTGTGCGAATCTTTGTCAGGTTGTGCTTGAAAGCGGCGATGGACTGGTCCATTTTTACGTCCAGTGTCTTCTTTATTTCATCAATTGCCATAGTTCATACTCCGCTCATCAAATCTATTACCACGCTCCGTCGCACCACTTACACGTGTACCAGCGTGCCTTCATCTTCACCCATCACCACCCGTTTGAGCGCTCCATGCTTGAATATGGAAAACACTTTGATGGGAAGTTTCTGGTCACGGCACAGTGCAAACGCTGCTGCATCCATGATTCCCAGATTCTGCGACATGGCTTCATTGAAAGTTATATTGGAGTAGCGGGTGGCACTGGCGTCTTTCTTGGGGTCTGCCGAATAAACACCATCCACCTTGGTCGCCTTGAGCACAATTTCTGCACCAATTTCTGCACCACGCAACGCAGCAGCAGTATCAGTAGTGAAGAACGGGTTACCAGTACCTGCCGCAAAGATAACTACCTTACCCTCTTCCAGGTATTGCAAGGCTTTCGGCCGGACGTAGGGCTCAACCACCTGCTCAATACCGATCGCTGACATAACACGCGCAACCAGCCCGGCCTTATTCATCGTATCGCCCAGTGCCAAGGCATTCATCACCGTTGCCAACATGCCCATGTAATCAGCAGTGGCGCGGTCCATGCCTACAGATCCACCTGCAACTCCACGGAAGATATTTCCACCGCCAATGACAACGGCCACCTCGACACCCAGTCGCGTCACATCCGCAATTTCATCGACCATACGGACGATGGTGTCGCGGTTGATGCCAAACTGGTCGTCACCCATCAAAGCCTCCCCTGACAACTTCAGCAAAATGCGTTTGTATGCAGGGACTTCTGGGCTCATGGGTAACTCCGGTAATACGCGTACGGCGGGAAAAGGCCTGTTGATCAGGCCGCTTGCTTGGCCGCGGCAACCTGTGCCGCCACTTCCGCGGCGAAATCGTCAACCTTCTTCTCAATGCCTTCGCCGACCACATAGAGCGTAAACGCCTTCACGGTGGTGCCTCCGACCTTGAGCATTTGCTCGACGGTTTGCTTGTCGTTCTTGACAAACGGTTGGTTGAACAACGAAACCTCTTTCAGGTACTTTTGCACACCACCGTCGATGCGCTTGGCAACAATTTCAGCGGACTGCACAGGCTTGCCAGCAGCGGTTGCAACGGCTGCATCTTCAGCAGCCTTGGCGGCTGCAACTGAGCGCTCACGCTCTACTAGTTCAGCGGGCACATCGTTGCTGGTCAGGGCGACGGGCTTCATCGCCGCAACGTGCATGGCCACATCCTTGGCCGCAACTGCATCACCTTCAAATTCGACAACCACGCCAATGCGGGTGCCGTGCAGATAAGAAGCCAGTTGCGCACCGGTAGCAAAACGCTTGAAACGGCGGAAAGTCATGTTCTCGCCAATCTTGCCAATCAAACCCTTGCGTACATCTTCCAGTGTAGGACCAAAACCGTCTTGGCTGTAGGTCAATGCACCGAGTGCAGCCACATCGGCAGGATTGTGCTTTGCAATCAATGCAGCCGCCGCGTTGGCCAATGCCAGGAAGCTGTCATTTTTGGTTACAAAGTCGGTTTCGCAGTTGACTTCCAACAAAGCACCAACTGTGCCTTCTATACTACTTACAACTACCCCTTCAGCCGTAATACGCGCAGCCGCCTTGCCTGCTTTGCTACCTAACTTCACGCGCAGCAGCTCTTCTGCCTTGGCCATATCGCCTTCGGCCTCCGTCAGGGCCTTTTTGCACTCCATCATGGGCGCATCGGTTTTTCCACGCAGTTCAGCAACCATGCTTGCGGTAATTGCAGCCATATCGTTTCTCCGTAATCAATTCAATAGTTTAATAAAGGCTAAAAAAAAGGGGCCAAGAAGCCCCCTTTTTCGGGCGGCAGAGGCTTCAGGCAGAAGCTTCGCTCACCTCAACGAACTCGTCGCCACTCTCGGCTGAAACTGCCTTGACCACGTCGTCCATGGCGTTAGCACGTCCTTCGAGAATCGCATCCGCAATGCCGCGCGCATACAGCATCACAGCTTTGGAAGAGTCGTCGTTACCAGGGATCACATAGTCGATCCCTTCGGGTGAGTGATTGGAATCCACAACACCGATCAGAGGGATGCCCAGCTTCTTGGCCTCGGAAATGGCAATCTTGTGGTATCCCACATCAATTACAAAAATAGCATCGGGCAACGCAGTCATATCTTGAATGCCACCAATGTCTTTTTCCAGCTTTTCCATTTCGCGAGCAAACATCAGTTGCTCTTTCTTGCTCATGCTGTCGAGGCCGGCCTCTTGTTGCGTCTTCATGTCTTTCAGCCGCTTGATTGAGGTCTTGACGGTCTTAAAATTGGTCAACATGCCACCCAGCCAGCGCTGATCCACAAAAGGAACACCAGCCCGCTGGGCCTCAGCGGAAACGATATCGCGCGCCTGGCGCTTGGTACCCACCATCAATATGGTGCCGCGCTTGGCCGACAACTGGCGAACAAACTTGGCAGCATCCTGGAACATCGGCAGCGATTTTTCCAGGTTGATGATGTGAATCTTGTTGCGATGACCAAAAATAAACGGGGCCATCTTGGGGTTCCAGAAGCGGGTTTGGTGTCCAAAATGGACGCCGGCTTCCAGCATTTCGCGCATTGTTACAGCCATAAATTACTCCAAAGGTTAGGTCTAAAATCCAGCCCCCTTATTGGCACCCAGAATATAAATACTGGATGATCAACACCTTGACGGGGCGGATTTGCGATTGCGTTGCCAACAGAACAAGTCGCACCATCAGCAAAGCCTTTCGAGTATAACATGCCAACTCAAGTTGCCCGGTTGTCTGCACATAAAGGGATCACCATGAAGGTGAAGGTCATTTTTTTGGGGAGGTGCGCGAATCAATCGCCTCGCCAAGCCCCAAAACGATGCGTTACGGCGGTAACACGACCTGTATGGAGATTCGCACTGACATTAATCAGTTGACTATTCTTGAAGCCGGTACCAGCATATTACCGCTATCTCAAATACTGATTGCAGAGCTTCCGATTACCGCCAACGCCCAAATTGCGGATGCCCACTGGAATCATATTCAGAGTTGCTTTGATTCGGTTTCTAGCCAAAGCATTGACCTAGTCTCAGCTACACAACTCCAGTACCGTTACTTTCCGGCCCGCGATGCCGAGATGCAGGCTCGGATTGAATATGTAATCCCGATTCCTGCAAAATCAGTTCAAATCGGATCGGCAACCGTAACACCTTACATACTCAACCACCCCGTCATTGATTTTGGTTACTGCAAAGGCAAATCGGTCTTGTTCGCGGGAGATCACGAGCCTCCGTACAACATTTTTGAGCCCGGGAACGACAAGACCACCATAATCCATGAAGTGGTCCAGGTTATGGGCGTATTCATTGCCGATTGTTCGTACACCGATGCAGAATATGATTGTATCGGCAGCGACGACGCCCTGGAAGCCGCATTTGATGAAGCGCTGTTGAGCAATGCTGGTGTTATCCAAAGAATGGATATCCCGCTGGCTCGCGAGGGAGACTGCTACGAGTACTGAACGCATTTTGAGCCGACACAGCTCCCACCAAAGTGTCGCTCGCCTTCTATTCGACAATGCCACAACTCGGCTATTGGAGCAGTCTGCCAGTCTGGTTCTGCGCCCCCACAGTTTGATGCAAAGAGCTGGCCTTGCGGTGGCACGACTTGCCATGGCAATTGCTCCCCATGCTAACGTGATCTGGATACCCTGTGGCCCTGGAAACAACGGGGGCGATGGATATGAAGCAGCGCGCCACCTGCGTCTCTGGGGCAAGTGCCCGGTCGTGACAAGCCTGGGTAACACCATGCACCTGCCTAAAGATGCAGATGCCGCCCGAAAAGGTGCCCTCGAAGCGGGCGTGTGTTTTTCAGACTCCATGCCTAATCAATACGATCTGTGCATTGACGCCCTTTTCGGTATCGGTCGAATCCGGCCGTTTGACGCAACCTGCAGCGCCTGGATACAACATATCAACTACTGCCCAGCACCGGTACTTGCCATCGATGTACCTTCCGGTCTTGATGCGGATACCGGTTCTGGTGGAAGTCTCTGCATAAATGCTGACGTCACACTCAGTCTGTTGACACTCAAGCCAGGCCTGTTCACAGCCGATGGCCGGGAAGCAAGTGGTGACGTCTGGTTTGACGACCTCGGTATTGCGCAGCCAACCAGCGCGTATGCGCAACTGGGAGGCCCTCTTCTTCCACCTTCACGCGCACACAACACGCACAAAGGCAGTTACGGCGATGTCACGATTATTGGTGGAAGTCCAGGCATGACCGGTGCCGCACTGCTGGCAGGACGAGCCGCGTTGCACGGTGGCGCCGGGCGGGTCTATGTCAGCCTGTTGGATTGCGCCGCCTTGGCATTGGATATCGGCCAGACTGAGCTCATGTTTCGCCCTCTATCGGAATTGGCGTACAAGTCCATGACTGTCGTAGCTGGATGCGGCGGTGGTCAAGCCATCGCCTCACATTTGGCGGATATCCTCGACCATTCGGATCGGCTGGTTCTGGATGCGGATGCGCTGAATGCCATCGCCCAAGACACGACGCTACAAGACCGGCTGAGGGCCCGCAGAGTTGGAGCCACTGTACTCACGCCCCACCCGCTGGAAGCTGCTCATTTGCTCAAGCTAGAGACGCATGCGGTACAAGCCAATCGGCTGTCGGCAGCGCAGGCCCTGGCGGACCGATTTGGCTGCACCATCGTGCTCAAAGGTTCCGGCTCGATCATTGCAGCGCCAGGTGTCGTGCCGCACATCAATCCCAGTGGTAATGCTCGACTGGCCAGCGCTGGTACCGGTGACGTATTGGCCGGCTTGATTGGCGCGCGACTTGCTGCAGGTGGTGAAATATTCCACAGCACATGTGAATCGGTTTATAGACACGGCGCAATTGCCGATACCTGGCCCCAGAGAAGCACTTTGACTGCCCAGGGTTTGGCACGTGCGTTGTAGGGATCAACGACGCTTCCTGGGAGCCTTTTTGGAAGCAGCTGCAGGCTTATCAGCCAACTTCGATGCCTTCGCAGATTTGCCTCCCAGTCGCTTGATGGGCTCGCCCATCAGTAACAACGACCGCGTGTGTTTTCCCTGCGGTTCAGAGCGTTCAGGCTTGGGTGATCGCGCCTTGGTATCACGCCCCATTCCCTTATCTACCATGGCGCGCGATACCAAGCCTTCGCCATCCTGCACCAGACGGAAATCAATTTTTCGACCATCCAAATCTACGCGACTCACCTGGATGCGCACTCGGGTGCCAATTGCGTATCGGGTTCCGGTTCTCTCACCGCGCAACTCCTGACGTGCTTCATCAAAACGGAAGTACTCGCCTCCCAACTCCGTGATATGAACCAGTCCTTCCACATACATTTCATCCAAAGTCACAAATATGCCAAAGCTGGTCGCCGCAGTGACCACCCCACCATATTCCTCGCCCAAGTGCTCCTTCATGTATTTGCACTTAAGCCAAGCTTCCACATCGCGGCTGGCTTCATCGGCGCGACGTTCATTCGCGCTGCAGTGCAAACCCGCCGCCAGCCAGGCCATGCCTTCAGCATTGGTTTTCTTGGGGGCTTGTTTGAGTTGTCCAGCGCGGGCCACGCCACTCTTTTCCAGCCTGCGAGCCAGTTTTGCATGGGCCTCGCCGGGCGTGGGTAGCACCGGTAGCTGGTAGCGGGTCTTGGCCAAAACTGCCTTGATAACCCGATGTACCAGCAAATCGGGATAGCGCCGAATGGGACTGGTGAAATGGGTGTACGCCTCGTAAGCCAGTCCAAAATGCCCGCTGTTGGACGGTGTATAAATGGCCTGCTGCATGGAGCGCAACAACATGGAATGGATTTGCTGGGCATCCGGGCGGTCTTTGGTTGCCAGAGCAATAGCCTGAAATTCCCCAGGGGACGGGTCTTCACTGATGCTCATGCCCAGTCCAGTCGATTTCAGATAGTTCTGCAATATCTCTTTCTTTTCGGGCGTGGGGCCTTCATGCACCCGAAAAAGTCCCGGATGCTTGCTCTGGGCGATGAAATCCGCGCTACAGACATTGGCCGCAAGCATCGCCTCCTCGATCACGCGATGCGCCACATTGCGCGTACGGGGTGCAATTTTTTCGATACGTCCGTTTTCGTCACAAATGATTTGAGTCTCGGTAGTCTCAAAGTCCACGGCTCCGCGCTTTTGGCGAGACTTGATCAGCGCTTGGTACACGCCATGCAAGTTGAGCAAATCTCCCACGCGATCCTTGCGTTTGATTGCCTCTGGGCCTCGGGTGTTGCCCAGGATCGCCGCCACCTCGGTATAGGTAAACCGGGCATGGCTCCACATCACTGCGGGGTAAAACTGGTAGGCCTCGACCCTCCCATCGTCCGATACGAACATATCGCACACCATGCACAGGCGCTCTACTTCGGGATTGAGGGAGCACAAACCGTTGGACAGCTTCTCCGGCAACATGGGGATCACACGGCGCGGAAAATACACACTGGTGGCACGGTCGTAAGCGTCCACGTCAATGGCAGAACCCGTCTCCACATAGTGGCTCACATCGGCAATCGCCACCAGCAACCGCCAGCCCTTGGCTGCGGACTTGCCGCGGCCCTTGGTTGCCGGTTCGCAGTACACGGCATCGTCAAAGTCGCGCGCATCTTCGCCGTCAATAGTGACCAGCGGGACATCGGTCAAATCAATCCGATCCACCTTGTCGTGTGGCAGAACCTTGTCGGGCAGGGTACGCGCCAACGCGATGCAGGCTTGCGAAAACTCGTGCGGCACACTGTATTTGCGCACGGCGATTTCAATCTCCATCCCGGGGTCGTCCACCTCACCCAAAACTTCCTTGATACGCCCCACTGGCTGCCCAAAAAGGGCTGGCGGTTCGACCAGTTCCACTACCACCACCTGACCGGCCTTGGCCACACTGGTGGCGCCCTTGGGTATCAGGACATCCTGCCCATAACGCTTGTCTTCCGGTGCGACCAACCAGACTCCACTTTCTTGCAACAGGCGACCAATAATGGGCTGTTTTGAACGCTCCAGTATTTCAACCACTCGGCCTTCAGGCCTTCCCTTGCGGTCGCTGCGCACGATACGGACCTTGACCCGATCCTTGTGCAGAACAGCCCGCATTTCGTTTGGAGGCAAATAAATGTCTGGGGCACCGTCATCGCGTGAAACGAATCCATGGCCATCGCGATGACCTTGAACAATTCCCTCTACTTCATCCAGAAGTCCGCTGTTTTGGCTAATATTTTTGATATACTTCTCACTTTCCTGAAATGCCCAGATGGCGGAATTGGTAGACGCACTAGTTTCAGGTACTAGCGAGTAACTTCGTGGAGGTTCGAGTCCTCTTCTGGGCACCAACTATAGTAATGTAGTTAATGAAAAGCCGCTGAATTTCAGTGGCTTTTTTTTGTCCTGAAGAATCGTAGTCCAAGTACGCCTTTAAATGGGTATACCAACCAGGTCATGCCCTTGCGCCGCCACAATGCGCGCTTTGGTGAACTCACCAACTTTCAACGTCTTGCTAATCTTCTCTGGCGCAAGCAAGCGCACCACACCATCAATTTCTGGCGCATCAGCGTAGCTTCTACCCACTGCACCTTTTTTACCCATATTCGGCGCCGAGTCCACCAATACCTGCATGGTGGAACCCACGCGTTTTAGCAACTTGGCCACAGAAACCGCTTCAGCAACGGCCATGAACTGCGCACGGCGCTCTTCGCGTACTTCCTGGGGCAGCATGCCAGGCAGGTCGTTGGCTGCAGCACCTTTGACTGGGCTGTAAGCAAAACAACCGGCCCGGTCGATTTGCGCTTCGCGGATGAAATCCAGCAAGTGCGAAAACTCTTCTTCCGTTTCACCCGGAAAGCCGGCAATAAAGGTACTGCGTATAACGAGTTCGGGGCAGTCTTGACGCCACTTCTGCAAGCGGTCCAGATTCTTTTCACCACTGGCGGGACGCTTCATACGCCGCAAAACGTCAGGATGACTGTGCTGCAAGGGGACGTCCAGATACGGCAGCACACGCCCCGTTGCCATGAGTGGAATAATTTCGTCCACACTAGGGTAAGGGTAGACATAGTGCAAGCGCACCCAGGCACCATAGGGTTCGGCAATTTCACCCAGTGTCTGTACCAGTTCCAACATGCGTGTTTTAACCGGCTTGCCATCCCAGAAGCCCGTGCGGTATTTCACGTCCACACCATAGGCTGATGTGTCCTGGCTAATTACCAGCAACTCCTTCACTCCACCCTCAAACAGCGCACGCGCTTCCGTCAGCACATCGCCAATGGGGCGCGACACCAGATCACCGCGCATGGAAGGAATGATGCAAAAAGTGCAACGGTGGTTACAGCCTTCGCTGATCTTCATGTAGGCGTAGTGACGCGGTGTGAGCTTGATGCCCGCAACACCAAAAGAGTTGGGAACGAGATCCAGAAATGGGTCGTGGGGCTTGGGCAAATTGATATGCACCGCATCCATGACCTCCTGGGTGGCATGCGGCCCGGTCACGGCCAGCACCTTGGGGTGCATCTGGCGGACCATGTTGTCCCCATTGTCCGCAGTCTTCGCCCCCAAGCAACCAGTGACAATGACGCGGCCGTTTTCGGCCAAAGCTTCCCCAATGGTGTCCAGGCTCTCCTTGATGGCATCGTCAATGAAACCGCAGGTGTTCACGATCACCAGATCGGCGCCCTGAAAGGTCTTGGAGGTCCGATAGCCTTCGGCGCTCAGTTGGGTCAGTATCAATTCCGAATCGGTTAACGCCTTGGGGCATCCGAGGCTTACAAAACCGACAGTGGGTATATGGGGCTGGGGGGAAAATGCTTCGCTCATACGCTGATTGTCCCAGCTTTTGCATCACCTCATATGCTGAGGCATCGCTGTGTCAGCGCTTCAACCCAAAAGTGCCGAGCAACTGTTCTGTCTGCTTCTGCATCTGCTCCTGCATTTGCTGAAATAGGTTGTTACCCATGGTTCCCTGCACCAACGGGGCTTGTAAATCCATCAGGGCCTGCATGTTCTTTTCAAGGTACCCGCCCATCAATCCCTGCATGCCATGGCCATAGAAGCGGATGATGTTGGCCAGAACGGGCGCCGTAAACATTGGGGAGCCATTGGCCTCTTCTTCCAGAATGATCTGCATCAGAATGCTCCGCGTGAGATCTTCGCCAGTCTTGGCATCAACCACCATGCACGGCTCGTTCTCCATGACCAATTGCTTGATTTCGGCCAGCGTGATGTAACTGGACGTGTCCGTGTCGTAAAGACGTCGATTGGGGTATTTCTTGATAACCCTTTGTGCCGATTTTCGGTCTGTGGTGGATCTATTTTGCATGAAAAGTGACTGCCTCCCTGAGTTGCACGAGTGTATTGCAGTGCAATACATTCTAGGGAGGCTCACACACGCTTCGCCCTGGGAATACCCTCGGCCCGTTGGCAAAAACAAAAAAGCCCTGGTTTCATTGAAGAAACCAAGGCATATTTGGTAGGCGCGATTGGACTCGAACCAACGACCCCCACCATGTCAAGGTGGTGCTCTAACCAGCTGAGCTACGCGCCTACAGTATTCGAGAGGCCGAAGTATAGCAGTAAAAGCTGGCCCTTCCGAGCAGCGCGCCCTAGGTGACGAGACTGGGTCATAATTGACGTTTACGTAAACGTCAATCGCTCCAATCTACTACAAGGAAAACACCATGGAAATCGCAGGCAAGGTATTTATCGTCACCGGTGGCGCATCCGGTCTGGGTGAAGGCACTGCGCGCATGCTGGCCAGCAAAGGCGGCAAGGTCGTCGTCGCCGACATGCAGATTGAAAAGGGCGAGGCCGTTGCCATGGAAATTGGTGGTGCTTTTGTGAAATGTGATGTGAGCCAAGAGGCAGACGGTCAAGCAGTGATTGCCAAAGCGGTCTCCATGGGCAAACTCATGGGCCTGGTCAATTGCGCAGGCATTGCACCTGCCGAAAAGACAGTGGGCAAGAACGGACCACACAGCCTGGCGGTATTTACCAACACCATCACCGTGAATCTGGTGGGCAGCTTCAACATGATTCGCCTGGCCGCTGATGCCATGTCCAAGAATGAACCCGAGTCCACCGGCGAACGCGGGGTGATGATCTCCACCGCATCGGTGGCCGCATATGACGGCCAGATTGGCCAGGCCGCCTACAGCGCATCCAAGGGTGGCGTGGTGGGCATGACCCTGCCTATTGCCCGTGACTTGGCTCGCAGCGGTATCCGCAACATGACCATCGCGCCGGGCATCTTCGGCACGCCCATGTTGTTTGGCATGCCCCAGGAGGTGCAGGATGCGCTGGCCGCCAGCGTGCCCTTCCCCAGCCGTCTGGGCACACCACAGGATTACGCGAAGCTAGCGCTGCACATCATGGAGAACGACATGCTCAATGGCGAAGTGATCCGCCTGGACGGTGCTATCCGCCTGGCACCACGCTAAATTTCACCGCCGGGCCGCCCCTAGGTGAAATGCGCCCCCTTGGGGGGCAGCGACTCACACGAAGTTGGAGGAGCGTGGGGCAAACATATGCTACACGCCAAAGCCGTCATCCGCAGAAATAACCGCTCCGTTGATGAAATGGCTCTGGTCCGAACACAACATGACCATCAACGCATCCAGATCCTGTGGCTGTCCAACACGCCGCCGGGGCAGCATATGCACGAGTTTCTGACCGGCTTCTGTCTGCCAGTGGCGGTGGTTGATTTCGGTGTCGATGTAGCCGGGGCAGATGGCATTGACGTTGATACCAAAGCGACCCCACTCCAACGCCATGGCCTTGGTCATCTGAATGACTGCCGCTTTGCTCATGCAATACACGCCAATCTGCGGCAACACCCGCAAACCCGCCATGGACGCGACATTGATGATGCGGCCGCCGGTGAAGGTACCCGGAGCAGCCCCTGTGGCCCGCGCCAGCATGCGCTTGCCCACCTCTTGCGCTACAAAAAACGCACCCTTGACGTTGGTGTTAAACATGTAGTCAAAGTCATCTGGGGTTGCGTCCTGGATGCGCTGGCTCGAACTCACGCCAGAGTTATTCACCAAAATGTCGATGGAACCAACTTCTGTCTCAGCATGGGCCACGGCAGATTTGATAGAGTCATGGTCGTTGACGTCCAGCTCAATTACATGCGCATCGCCTCCGTCGGCATTGATGGTCGCCCGCAGGTCTTTGAGCCTGTCAACCCGGCGACTTGCCAGAACCACGGCAGCCCCCGCACCGGCCAGGGTTCGCGCAAACTGGGCACCCAAACCGCTGGATGCGCCGGTGATAAAGGCCACGCGGCCCGAAAGATCAATGGTGTAAGCCATCTAGAGTACCCCCACAAATAAAAGAACGATCGTGCTATTTACCGCATTCAAGGCGTAAAATTTGCGGTACATCAGACCAGCAACAGACAATGCTTGGCAGAATCCACTTAGCCCCATTATTGAACGAGACCCACCATGACAAACGAAGAAATTCTTGCCCAGTTCGGCCCACGTGAAGCAATGGAATACGACGTGGTCGTTGTCGGCGGTGGCCCTGGCGGTCTTGCCACAGCCATTCGTCTGAAACAACTCGCCGCAGAAAAAGGCACAGACGTAACGGTGGTCGTGCTGGAAAAAGGCTCCGAGCCCGGGGCACATATTCTGTCGGGCGCCATCATGGACCCGATCGCCCTGACTGAACTCTTCCCCAAGTGGAAAGAAATGGGAGCCCCATTAAACCAGCCCGTCACCGATGACGCCATGGTGTTCCTGAGTGAGAAGTCCAGCTTTCGCATGCCCAACTTTCTGTTGCCCAAGTGCTCGCAAAACCATGGCAACTACGTCATCAGCTTGGGCGCTCTGACCCAATGGCTTGGACAACAAGCCGAGAATTTGGGCGTGGAAATTTTCCCCGGCTTTGCCGCTGCCGAAGTGCTGTACAACGCGGACGGTTCGGTCAAAGGCGTGGCTACGGGCAATATGGGCATTGGCAAGGACGGTGAACCCACCGACCACTTCCAGATCGGCATGGAACTGCTGGGAAAATACACCATATTCGCAGAAGGTTCGCGTGGCCATCTCGGTAAACAGCTCATCGCCAAATTCAAGCTCGACGAAGGCTGCGATCCCCAAGCCTACGGCATTGGCATCAAGGAACTGTGGGAGGTCGACCCCTCCCGCCACCAACCTGGCTTTGCCATGCACACCGCTGGCTGGCCGATGGATGAGCAAACCTATGGCGGCTCTTTCATGTACCACATGGAGGACAACAAAGTCTTTTTCGGTTTTGTCACCGGCCTGAACTACAGCAACCCTTACCTGAGCCCGTTTGAAGAGTTCCAGCGCTGGAAGACCCATCCCAACATCCGCTACTACCTGGAAAACGACAAAGGGGAAGTGACCGCCAAACGACTGTCCTATGGCGCGCGCGCAATTACCGCTGGTGGCCTGGTATCCCTGCCCAAAACCGTGTTCCCAGGTGGTGCTCTGGTGGGCTGTGATGCCGGTTTCTTAAACGTGAGCCGTATCAAAGGCAGCCACTCGGCCATCAAGACCGGTATGCTGGCTGCCGAGGCCGCTTACGACGCCATTGTCGCCAACCGCCAACACGACGAACTCAGCGCCTACCCCGAGGCGTTTGAGCGAAGCTGGCTTTTCAAAGAACTCAACAAATCGCGCAACTTCAAGGCCTGGTTCAAGTGGGGCCTGACCATTGCCACACTGATGAACGGCGTCGAACAGTTCGCCCTGCGCGGCAACATGCCCTGGACCCTGCGCCGCACCAAGGCCGACTACGAATACCTGAAACCGGCCGCTGAATGCAAACCAATTGACTACCCAAAGCCAGATGGCAAGCTGACTTTTGACCGATTGAGCAGCATATTCATCGCCAATGTGAACCATGAAGAAAACCAGCCCGCCCACCTGATCCTGAAAGACGCTTCGGTTCCGGTTAGCATCAACCTGGCAAAATATGCGGGGCCAGAAGCCCGCTATTGCCCCGCCGGTGTGTATGAGTTTGTAAAAAGCGCCGACAATACCGAACGATTGCAGATCAACGCGCAAAACTGCGTGCACTGCAAGACCTGCGATATCAAGGACCCGACCCAGAACATCAACTGGATCACGCCCGAAGGCGGTGGCGGCCCGAACTACGTAGGCATGTAAGCCATTACGGCAAGTTTTACCAACCTGAGAGGACTTTTAATGTTTCCTGAATACCGTGATCTGATTACCCAGCTCAAGACCAGCGACCACCATTTCAGCCGGCTGTTTGATCAACACAATGCACTGGACCAGAAGGTCAAGAACATGGAATCCCACATAGAGACAGGAACCCCAGAAGAGATTGAGACCATGAAGAAAGAAAAGCTCCTCCTGAAAGACCAGCTTTACGTCATTTTGAAGAAGGCCGGCACGCCCGCTTGAACCGGCGTATGGCTTAGAATCAGCCGGTCAGGAGAGAGCCCCTCCAAAGAGGCCGCCGAAGGCGCAGGACCGCTGATTGCAGCAGTCTGAACGCTCAGGCAAAAGGACTGACAAACGTGGTACGGCAGCGATGCCGCACCACGATCCCCACTGGAGAGAGGCTGCACACGATGCAGCCCACCGAAGGAGCAAACCGCAGTCGGCACACAACGTGTGCGTCAGGCCCGGCGAATCTCTCAGGTAAAGCGGACAGCGGGGGCAGCCCACGGCATGAACCATGTGTTAGTGCCGTGGATACCCAATTGCCCCCAAGGAATCCCATGTCCGCACCCTCCGACACCCTGTTGACGACTCCGCTCAACGCCCTGCACATCGAACTCGGCGCCCGCATGGTGCCCTTTGCCGGCTATTCCATGCCGGTGCAGTACCCCGCCGGCCTGATGGCCGAACACCACCACACCCGTACCGCCGCTGGCCTGTTTGACGTCTCCCACATGGGTCAGTTGCGCCTGGTAGGGCCCGATGCCGCCGCTGCTTTTGAGACCCTGATTCCGGTGGACGTGATCGACTTGGCAGTTGGCAAGCAGCGCTACGGCCTGCTACTCAACGAAGACGGCGGCATCATCGACGATCTGATGTTCTTCAACATGGGGAACAACGAGATTTTTGTGATTGTGAACGGCGCTTGCAAGGTGGGCGACATAGCCCACATCCAGGCCAAGATCGGCACACGCTGCCAGGTCATCCCCATGCCTGAAATGGCGCTGCTGGCACTGCAAGGGCCACAGGCCGTCACGGCCCTGTCGCGCTTGGCACCCGGTGTGGAAAAGCTGGTATTCATGACCGGTGGCAACTTCACGGTCAACACTGGCACCCAAAAGATCGACGTGTTCCTGACCCGAAGTGGCTACACCGGAGAAGACGGTTTCGAGATCTCCGTGCAAGCATCCCAGGCCGATGCACTGGCACGCGCTCTGCTGGCCCAACCCGAAGTCAAACCCATTGGCCTGGGAGCCCGCAATTCCCTGCGCCTGGAAGCGGGTCTGTGCCTGTACGGCAATGACATCGACACGACTACCAACCCGGTGGAAGCCAACCTGCTGTGGGCTATGCAAAAGGTGCGCCGTGCCGGTGGAGCGCGCGAAGGCGGTTTCCCGGGTGCTACAAAAATACTAGCGCTACTTGCAGATTCTACGAGGGCTGGAGCCCGAAAACGTGTTGGACTAATTGCGCAAGAACGCATCCCGGTGCGCGACCACACCGAGCTGCAAGACGGCAAGGGTAACAAAATTGGTGAAGTCACCAGCGGCCTGCTCGGCCCCACCATCGACAAGCCGGTGGCCATGGGCTATGTGGATGCCGCCTTTAGTGCCCTGGGCACCCAGGTGGTGGCCATAGTGCGCGGCAAGCCGGTGCCCATGGTGGTGAGCGCCATGCCTTTTGTGCCAACCCGTTACTACCGAGGTTAATCAGGGCTGGCCGAGTCGCACGGTGTGCGGCTACAGTCTGCGCTGGCATTGCGGTTGATCCATTTTTAATTGTTTTCATTTTTCTCAGGAGTTTTCCATGTCCATTAAGTACACCCCCGATCACGAGTGGCTCAAAGTTGAAGGCGCCATCGCCACCGTGGGCATCACGCACCATGCGCAAGACGCGCTGGGCGATGTGGTGTTTGTTGACCTGCCCGAAGTCGGCGCCACCCTGGAAGCCAAGGCCATTGCAGGCGTGGTGGAGTCGGTCAAAGCGGCGGCCGATGTGTACATGCCGGTTAGCGGCGAGATCACCGAAGTGAACGAAGCCCTGCGCGCCGACCCGGCCCTGGCCAACACCGACCCCATGAACGCAGGCTGGTTCTTCAAGGTCAAGCTGTCCAATGTCTCCGAACTGGATTCCATGATGGACGAGACCAGCTACACCGCATTTTCTGCATCCTGAACTGGCCTCCACGCTGCGCGGGTCGCGGCCCGTCGAGAAATTGCCCTCCTCCCCGATAACACTACTGCTCCTCGCCCATGCCTACAACGCCCACTCTCACTCAGCTTGAAAACGCCAACGAATTCGTCGCCCGCCACATCGGCATCGACGAGGCCGACGAGCAGCGCATGCTCCAGGCCATTGGCGAAAGCTCGCGCAGCGCGCTCATCGCCAGCATCGTGCCGCGATCCATCGCCCGCAGCACCAAGATGGCTATCCCCGATGCCATTTCTGAGGCCGCAGCACTGGCCGAGCTCAAGACACTGGCAGGTAAAAATCAGATCTTCAAAAGTTTCATTGGCCAGGGCTACTACGGCACGCACACGCCCGGCGTGATTCTGCGCAACGTGCTGGAAAACCCCGCCTGGTACACCGCCTACACGCCCTATCAGGCCGAGATTTCACAGGGCCGCATGGAGGCACTGGTCAACTTCCAGACCATGATCTGCGACCTGACCGCCATGCCCATGGCCAACGCCTCCATGCTGGACGAAGCCACGGCAGCCGCCGAAGCCATGACGCTGGCCAAACGCACGGTCAAGGCCAAAGGCAACGTGTTTGTGGTCAGCGGCGACTGCCACCCACAAACCATCGAAGTGGTCCAGACCCGCGCCAAGCCCATGGGCTTTACAGTCAAGGTGGCCAACTCGGCCGACGAATGGGAAGCCGCCATTGCCGGTGACGATTACTTTGCTGCGCTTGCCCAATACCCCGCCAGCAGCGGCTGGCTGACCGACTGGAAGCCTGAGGCCGACAAGGTGCATGCCAAGAACGCGGCCTTCATCATGGCCGCCGACCTGCTGGCACTAACGCTGGTGGTGCCTCCGGGCGAGATGGGCGCCGACATTGCCATCGGCACCACCCAGCGGTTTGGCATGCCCCTGTGCAACGGCGGCCCACACGCCGCCTACATGGCCTGCCGCGACGAATACAAACGCTCCATGCCCGGCCGTCTGGTGGGCGTAAGCGTCGATATCCACGGCAACCCTGCCTACCGCCTGGCGTTGCAAACCCGCGAGCAGCATATCCGCCGCGAGAAGGCAACGTCCAACATCTGCACCGCGCAGGTATTGCCAGCCGTCGTGTCCAGCATGTATGCCGTGTACCACGGGCCTGCGGGCTTGAAGCGCATTGCCCAGCGCGTGGCGCGCTACACCGCCATCCTGTCCAAGGGTCTGGCGCAACTGGGCTTTACGACCACGCACCACGAGTCGGCATTTGACACGCTGAGCTACAAAACAGGAGCTGCTACCAAAACAATAGCTGCTCGCGCTGTAGCGGCGAGGGCTAACGTGCGAATTGCCTGGGATGATTACATTTGCGTCTCGCTCGACGAGACCACCACCCGCGCCGATCTGGCCCTGATCTGGTCCTTCTTTGCCAAAGACGGCCAGGCACTGCCAACGGTTGAGTCGCTCGAAGCCGGCACCGAATCGTTGATTCCCGCCAAGCTGTTGCGCACCAGCGCCTTCCTGAGCCACCCGGTGTTCAACACCCACCACTCCGAGACCGGCATGCTGCGCTACATCCGCATGCTGTCGGACAAAGACCTGGCACTGGACCGCAGCATGATCCCGCTGGGCAGCTGCACCATGAAGCTCAACGCCACCAGCGAGATGATTCCCATCACCTGGCCCGAGTTTGCGGACATCCACCCCTTCTGCCCGGCCGATCAGCGCCAGGGCTACGCCGAGCTGGACGTGCAGTTGCGCGCCTGGCTGTGCGCCGCCACGGGCTATGCCGGCATCAGTTTGCAACCCAATGCCGGCAGCCAGGGTGAATATGCCGGCCTGCTGGCCATCAAGGGCTTTCACGAGAGCAAGGGCCACGGCCACCGCAACATCTGCCTGATCCCCTCCAGCGCGCACGGCACCAACCCCGCCAGCGCCATGATGGTCGGCATGACCGTGGTGGTGACCAAGTGCGACGACAACGGCAACGTGGACATGGCCGACCTGAAAGCCAAGTGCGAACAGCACAGCGCCAATCTGGCGGCGGTGATGATCACCTACCCCAGCACCCACGGCGTGTTTGAAACCAGCGTAAAAGAGCTGTGCGCCCTGGTGCACAGCCACGGTGGCCGCGTCTACGTGGACGGTGCCAACATGAACGCCCTGGTGGGCACCGCAGCCCCCGGCGAGTTTGGTGGCGACGTGAGCCACCTGAACCTGCACAAGACCTTCTGCATCCCCCATGGCGGTGGCGGCCCCGGTGTTGGCCCCGTTTGCGTGGTGGCCGATCTGGTTCCATTTTTGCCAGGCCACGCAACCGGTGGCGTCAAGGGTTCGGGCGCTGTCAGCGCTGCACCTTTGGGCAATGCGGCTGTGCTGCCCATTAGCTGGATGTACTGCCGCATGATGGGCGCCGACGGTCTACAGCACGCCACCGAAGCAGCCATTTTGGCGGCCAACTACATCAGCGCCCGCCTGAGCGACCACTACCCCACGCTGTACGCATCGGCCAATGGCCACGTGGCACACGAATGCATTTTGGACCTGCGCGGTCTCAAAGACACCAGCGGCGTAATGGCCGAAGACGTGGCCAAGCGCCTGATGGACTATGGCTTTCACGCCCCCACCCTGTCCTTCCCGGTGGTCAATACCCTGATGGTGGAACCCACCGAGAGTGAAACCCTGGCCGAACTGGACCGTTTCATCGACGCCATGATCGCCATCCGGGGCGAAGTGACTAAAGTTGAACGCGGTGAATGGCCACAAGACAACAACCCACTGAAGCACGCCCCGCACACCGCGGCCAGCCTGCTGGGTGATGCGTGGGACCGGCCCTACAGCCGTGAAGTCGGCGCCTTCCCAGTGGCTAGCCTTAAAGCGGTGAAATACTGGCCAGCAGTGGGCCGGGTGGACAACGTGTATGGCGATCGCAACCTGTTTTGCAGCTGCGTGCCAGTGGGCGAGGCCGAGTAAGCAAACGGCTTAAGCCCAGGCGCAACAACGCCTATGGAAAGCCCCTGCACCATTTGCGAACCCACCGCGTTGGACCGGCTGATCCGATCCGACCCGGTGGCCCAACCCAGCCCCTACACCATCGAGGCCCTGGAGCCCACCGTAGCCGTGGAGCGAAGCCATGGCGCACGTGTTTGCCAACCAGTCATAGCGCGAAGCCGACCTGCTGACGCTGGCCCCACCGGAGCGGTACCGCGCGTTTCTGAACGAATACAGCGCCATCGTGGAGCGCATACCTATCCACCACGCGGCAAGTTACCTGGGCATATCCCATGTGTCGTTATCGCGCATTCGGGCGCGCATGGAGATGGCTAATCGGGGGCGTGCGGTGTAGGGATGCGGGGACATTTCAAGCCCGGCCTCGACTTCTATGCTACGAAAGCAGTCCTTCGGCTTGGCGAAACGAACTGACACAATGGGCCAGGTCCCGCCGCTCACGAGCGACGGCTAACCGGCAGGCAATATCGAAGTGATACGCACCCCTAACCGCCTCCAATTGGTAGAAATAGCGTGGTCCATGAGCTCTGTGGAGCAATGGAACAATGAACCGGCAAAGTGGTCGGCATATTGCCGTGTATTTGAGCTGATCTCGCTACCCTGCTATTCTGAGCGCTGCTTAACACGCTTGTCTGGGGGGTGCAAGGGATGAGTGTGGGATACTATTTCAAACGAAAAAAACCATTTCCGAATCGATCAATATAGAAAAAGAGGACTCCGTGACAACCAATCTATTTGTCAATTGTAGATTGTGGTCCGTTGCACTTTTTATAGGAATAATGTGTGGACCAACGCTTGCTCAAGATGAAAGTGAAGCTTGGAGCAAAATGCGGACGGCATCGTCCGACCCAGTATTTCAAAAAGTTGCGATTGATTTCAGCAATCCGCAGCAGGTTATTCACCAGGCAAGCCAAGCTTACGCGAGCCGCTATCCAAATGGCATCCCCCTAACTTCGTCTGGTGACGTAATGGTCTTTATGGAAGAGGGCCCAATGAAGGTGATCTATCGCAATCAATGGGTTGTCCGGCCAGAATATCAAAACTATTCTCAGCAGACGTTGGAAGACTTACGACGTCAGATTCTCGCCGGATTCCGTAGTAAAACATGCTCTGATCGCATTTTTCGCCCCCTTTTACAAAAAGGGGTCACGGTGGAATTTAAGTCTGTCTATGCAGGGAAAACACTTGCAGCATTTATCTTTTCTATTTCAGACTGTTAGCAGGGTTCAAGCCAAGCCAGCAGCATACCCATCGATGTGCAAAGATGATTCGCATCAACTATCCGAACGCGACGACCGAGCATTTTTACAGTGAGTTGAACAAGATTGCTAGGCTGACGATGCGCGATCCGAAGTCGGACTACTGGATTGCAGAGTGACTGAGTGCGCCGCAGTACGTCGCTTTGCAGAGATTGCCAAGAATTGGGCAAAATCTACGCCTGAGATTGCCCAGGTCTACCTCTTTGGCAGCCAAATCATGGGGACCGCCACACCTGAGAGTGACCTAGACATTGCTATATCGCTGAAGTACGAGGAGTCCGAAAATTCGCTCTCGTACTGGATGCAATACCAAGAACTTTGGACGGTTGAACTCTGGGCTTTACTTCGCATTAAAGTTGACCTGCAGTGTTACTGTGGGTCAGAATCTCCGACTATTCATGCGGCACTTAACAAAGCGTCGCACTTGGTTTACTGCAATGCAACACACTTCATGTCGGCGCGTCTGACGCCCAATAAATAAGTTCAAATCGCGCGAAGCCACGATTTGAAGCGGTTGCTAGACCAGCCCGGCCCAAAATGCGAATCTTCAACAACTTGGGTTGAACGACGACAGTCTGAGTGAATGCTTTAGTTTTTTGGCTACGTCGGCTTTCGCAGCAAACCCGCTTTCAAGATTCAGGTCATCTGTGACCGGTTTCGGGTGATTGAATAAAGAGAAGTTAAGTCCGGTTTGGGTCGGATGCGGAAAAAGGGCTTGCAGGATTGAAGGACCGCAATTGCCAAAACCGGACGCTCCTTAAACTTTCACAACCGACCATTCCCAGTGGCTATCCACCAAAAATCAGGCGATGCTTCTCTCCAAGCCCCAGCACCGCTTTTCGGCAGGGCGCGAACTTCGCACAACCCAACAGCGGGTGCTACTACTTTCATAGCTGCCTGCGCACTCCAGACGTGCGGAAATAGCATTTTCGAGCAAGTGCGCGGCAAAGGCATAGGTCTCGTCATCGCGCAGGACATGCCACCTGATTGATTACAGTGTTTTCCAAATTTTGCCAAATTCGTTATTCTTGCACCATGACCACCATGAATATTTCTTTGCCAGAGGCCCTCAAGTCCTTCGTTGATACACAGGTAACCGAACGTGGTTACGGCACCAGCAGAGAATATGTTCGCGAACTGATTCGCACCGACCAAAACCGCCGCCAGTTACGTCAATTGCTGTTGCAGGGCGCACGCTCCGCGCTGGGCGAGCCGGTACACACCGCCTATTTTGACGCGCTGCGCCAACGCGTTGCACGCAGCACCAAGCCCGGTGCCAAGGTTTGACGACCAAATCCGTCGTCCCCCGCGCACAAGCCAGCGCGGATGCAGAGTCGGCCATTGACCACTACCTTAGCCAAGGCGCGACCGATGCAGCCAGGGGTTTATTGACGCACTGGAGCAAGCCTACGCCTACCTCAGCCGCAACGCAGCCACTGGCTCGCCCCGCTATGGGCATGAACTGGGTTTGGCAGGCTTATGCGCGTGGCCGCTGAGCACCTATCCATTTTTAGTGTTCTACCTGGAGTGCGAAGACCATATCGACGTGTGGCGGGTACTGCATACCCGGCGCGACATTCCGCAGCGGATGACCGACCCGGATAGTCCCTGAAACGTCCACACCAGGCGGCGGACTACAATGCGCCCCAAGGGTGGCACCGCTTTGCAGCCGCCGCCCTGGCCAGGCTAGACCTGGCACCGCAGCGGGAGAGCCTGTAGCTGGTAACCCCAGACACAGCGCCGAAGGAGCAACCACCCCGGAAACTCTCAGGCAAAAGGACCGCTGCGGTTAGGGATTTATTTCCCTTTGCACTCTGAAGAGTTGCCGTGGATTTGTCTCCCGGCACACCGCAGGAGCAAGCGCCCCGCCCAGCCGGTGGGGTGCGAATCTCTCAGGTCTCAAACAGAGGGGGTCGTCTGCCCGCACACGGTGTGCGGGTTGGCGACTTCTTTGTTTGCGACTAATCTTTGAGAGAGTGCTTCATGAAACACATTGCCATCATCGGCGGCGGCATCACCGGCGTCACCAGTGCCTACACCCTGGCCCAGGCCGGCTACCGCGTCACCCTGATTGAGAAGAACCGTTACGCCGGCATGGAAACGTCGTACGCCAACGGCGGCCAGCTATCAGCCTCCAACGCCGAGGTCTGGACCCACCCCAGTACCCTGGTCAAAGGCTTGAAGTGGATGTTCACCAAAGACGCACCGCTGTTGATGAACCCCCTGCCGACCTGGCACAAGCTGAGCTGGATGGCCGAGTTTGTGGCCGCCATTCCCCGCTACCGCGACAACACCGAGGCCACCACCCGCATGGCCATTGCCGCACGCGAGCACCTGTTTGGCTGGGCACAGGCCGAGGGCATTGACTTTGACCATGTGCGCAAGGGCATTCTGCACATTTACCGCGACAAAAAAGGCTTTGACCATGCTGGGCGGGTTTCGACCATGCTGGCTGCGGGCGGCCTGGAACGCCGCGCTGTGACACCGGATGAAATGAAAGCCATAGAACCCACACTGGCGGGCCGGTATTACGGTGGCTACTTCACCGAGAGCGACTCCACCGGCGACATCCACAAATTCACCCACGGCCTGTCGCAGGCCTGCGCACGCAAGGGTGTGAATTTTCTTTACGGCTGCGAGGTACTGCGCGCCCAGGCCGATGGCGACAACGCCCAAATCACATTGCAAACCGAAGGGAAAACCGAAACCCACGTTTTTGACAGCATCGTGGTTTGCGCCGGTGTGCATGGCCGTGGCATTGCAGCGCAATTGGGCGACCGGCTCAACATCTATCCCGTCAAAGGCTATTCCATCACCGTGGAATTGACTGACGAAGTGAGCCAGCAAGCGGCACCCCAGGTGAGCCTGCTCGATGACGAGACCAAGCTGGTCACCAGCCGCTTGGGGCAAGACCGCTTCCGTGTGGCGGGCACGGCTGAATTCAACGGTGTGGACCACGACATCCGCGCCGACCGTATCCGGCCCCTGGTGCAGTGGGTCAACCAATGCTTCCCTGGCGTGAGCACGCGCCGCATCGAGCCTTGGGCCGGGCTGCGCCCGATGTTGCCGGCCATGATGCCACGCGTAGGCCAGGGTCGCCGTGCCAACGTGTTCTACAACACAGGGCATGGCCACCTGGGCTGGACACTCTCAGCCATCACGGCACACCAATTGGCGGGGCATGTGCAGCAGCACTTTGCAAAGCGTGCGCCGTCCGTCACACTCGGCCTGAAAGGAGTACCCGATGGCAGTATCCGTATTTGATTTGTTCAAAATTGGCATTGGCCCCAGCAGCTCGCACACCGTGGGGCCGATGCGTGCGGCACGCCAGTTCGTGCTGCGCCTACAACAAGGCGGCCTGCTGGAGCGCACTGTCACCGTGCGGTGCTCCCTGCATGGCTCACTGGGCGCCACTGGCAAGGGCCACGCCAGTGATGTGGCCGTGCTGCTGGGCTTGTGCGGCCACGAGCCAGACACGGTGGCGGTGGACAGCATTGCCGATCTGGTGGCCACCATCCGCGCCGAGCGGCAATTGGTGTTGGGCGGCACCCACCGCATAGCCTTTCAAGAGAAGGATGACCTGCAGTTTCTGCGCGCACCCCTGCCGTTTCACGCCAACGGCATGCGATTTGTGGCGTTGGACGCAGTCGGAAACGAGCTTGCCAACCGCGTCTACTACTCGGTGGGCGGCGGCTTTATCGTCAGCGACGAAGTGGCTACCGACGGCAGCCGCCACAAAGTGATTGCACCCGACGCCACGGTGCTGCCGCTGCCCTTCACCACGGGTGATGCCTTGTTGCAACTGACCCAGCAACATGGCCTGTCCATCGCGCAGGTGATGCGCAAAAACGAACAGCACTGGCGCAGCGACGCCGAGATCGATGCGGGCCTGCTGCGCATCTGGCAAGTAATGCAGGATTGCGTCAAGCGCGGCTGCGCCACCGACGGCGTGCTGCCCGGTGGCTTCAAGGTCAAACGCCGCGCACACGCGCTCTACCTAGCGCTCTGCGACAACCCCGAAGCCGCCCTGCGCGACCCCCTGCAGGTGCTGGACTGGGTCAACCTCTACGCCCTGGCCGTCAACGAAGAAAACGCTGCCGGTGGGCGCGTGGTCACGGCGCCCACCAATGGCGCGGCGGGAATCATCCCGGCGGTGCTGCACTACTACACGCGTTTTGTGCCGGGTTCTAACGATGCTGGGGTCATCGACTTTTTGCTCACCGCCGCCGCCATCGGCATTCTGTACAAAGAGAACGCCAGCATCAGTGGCGCCGAGGTCGGTTGCCAGGGCGAGGTGGGCGTGGCCTGTTCCATGGCCGCTGGCGCCTTGTGCGCGGTCATGGGTGGCACACCCGAACAGGCGGAAAACGCTGCCGAGATCGGCATGGAACACCACCTGGGTCTGACCTGCGACCCCGTGGGTGGGCTGGTGCAGATTCCGTGCATTGAACGCAACGCCATTGCCTCGGTCAAGGCCATCAACGCGGCACGCATGGCGCTGCGGGGTGATGGTTCGCACTTCGTGAGCCTGGACAAGGTCATCAAGACCATGCGTGAAACCGGCGCCGACATGAAAACCAAGTACAAAGAAACAGCGCGTGGCGGGCTGGCGGTGAATATTGTGGAATGCTGAGCCCAATGCCCTGCCAATAGGTTGCGCCGTTGCCGCAATGGCTGAGGTAGGATGCCACCTCACCACAGCAGGGAGACACTGCGCATGCCACACCACCATCGTTCAACCCGCTGGGTGCAGATCGCCACGGTAGTGGTCAGCTTGCTCTTGCCCACAGCCGCAACCATGGCAGCCAAACCGGCCTTGCAGGCCTGCCGGGTCGAGGGTATTCCCAACGAAGTGCAATGCGGCACCGTGCAGCGCCCGCTCGACCCTGCGCGACCCAATGGCCCGCAAATCGATGTGCACTACCTCGTAGTGCCCGCCATGGCCCGCAACAAGCAGCCTGATGCGGTGCTGTTGCTGGCCGGTGGCCCTGGTCAAAGCGCCATCAGCGTGGCGCCCAGCGTAATGTCGCGCCTGGGGCGACTCAACAACCGGCGTGATCTGGTGTTTATTGACCAGCGCGGCACCGGTCAATCCGCGCCGCTGCAGTGCGCCGATGAATCGCACCTGCCAATACAGGAAGCACTGGACCCCGCTGCACAGCTCAAGCGCCTGCGCCAGTGCAAGGAAAGTCTCGAAAAATTGCCATATGGGGATCTGCGCTTCTACACCACCACGCTGGCCATGCAGGATTTTGAAGCGGTGCGTCTGCAACAGGGCGTAACCCAGTGGAACCTGGTCGGCGCGTCCTACGGCACCCGGGCGGCGCTGGAATACCAGCGGCAGTTCCCTGGCAGCGTGCGCCGCACTGTGCTTGACGGCGTGGCGCCACCCGACATGGTTTTGCCAGCCAGCTTCTCCGTCGATGGCCAGGCCGCGCTGGATGCCTTGTTTGCCGCCTGCGAAAAGGACACCCAAGCCGGCCGTGGTTGCGCGCGGCGTTTTCCAACCCTTCGCCAGGAGTGGCAGAGCCTGCTGGCGGGGCTGCCCCGCACGGTGACCGTCAATCAACCCATGACTGGCATCCCGGAAACCTTCACATTGACCCGCAGTGCGGTGTTGCAGTCGGTTCGCGCTCCACTGTATGCACCGGCCCTGGCTGCGGCGTTGCCGGCGGCCATCCATGCGGCGGCGCAGGGGCGCTATGAGGGACTACTAGGTCTATCGGGGGCACTGGCGTCATCCAAAGCCTTGCGGCTCGCCATGGGCATGCATTTTTCGGTGGTCTGCACCGAAGATGTGCCGCGACTGACCACAGACACACAGCCGGTCGGGGCTGACTTCGGCACCTCGGACGCCGATCTGTACCGCGCAGTCTGCAGCTTTTGGCCAAGGGGTGCGGTGGATGCCGATTTCTACCAAGTACCCAAGGCACAGACCCCGGTGCTGTTGCTCAGCGGTGGGGCCGACCCGGCCACACCGCCACGCCACGGTGCACGGGTAGCTACCGCGCTAGGTGCCAAAGCGCAGCACATCGTCGTACCGCAGGCTGGGCATGGCGTCATGAGCCTGGGCTGCATGCACGATGTGGTGTTTCGCTTCATTACGGCGGCCACCGACGCTCTGGCGTTGCCACAGGACGCCAGCTGTGCCGTCCACATTCCCAGGCCTGATGTCTTTCTGCCCCCCATTGCACCCAACACCAAAGCCGCAGGCCAACCATGATCCAGATCGACCAAGTCAGCAAGCGGTTTGAGCTACCTGGCACCGCCAAGCCATTTCGTCGCGCACCCAAGCAGTTGGTGCAGGCAGTGCGCAGCGTCAACCTGCATGCACCCAATGGGCGTATCACTGGTTTGCTGGGCCCCAACGGCGCCGGCAAGACCACCACGCTGCGCATGTTGGGTGCCCTGTTCCAACCCGACAGTGGCAGCATCTCGGTAGATGGCATTACCGTGGCACAGCAACCCAGGGCGGCGTTGGCTCGCATGGGCATTTTGGGTGATGCGCATGGTCTGTACCCGCGCCTCACCGCACGGGAAAACGTAGTCTATTTTGGCCGCCTGCAGGGCATGGCGCACGACGCGGCAAACGACCGTGCCGAAGAGCTATCGCGTTTGCTGGACATGGCTTCGATTTTGGACCGGCGCGCCGAAGGATTCAGCCAGGGCGAGCGCATGAAGACGGCGCTGGCGCGTGCCTTGGTGCACGACCCGGCCAACATTGTGCTGGACGAGCCCACCAACGGACTGGACGTACTGGCCACCCGCGCCCTGCGCGACGCCCTGCGCTACCTGCGTTCGCCCGAAGGGGGCAACAAGTGCATCGTTTTTTCCACGCACATCATGCCGGAGGTGCAGCAGCTGTGTGAGCATGTGGTGATCATGGCCCATGGGAGCAGCGTGGCAGAAGGCACGGTAGACGAGTTGCTGGCCCAGACCGGTAAAGCCAATTTTGAAGACGCGTTTGTCCAGCTGGCCTTTGAAGCCCAGCCAGCAGGAGGTCAACCATGAAAACGTTTTTGCGGAACATGGCCATCGTTGTCGCCAAAGAGATCATGGACGCCTTGCGCGACCGCCGCACCTTGCTACGACTCTTGGTGCCGGCGGTGCTGATGGGGCCCTTGCTGCTACTGGCGGTATCGGGGCTGATTTCGTCGCTGGAAGACCGCGCAGAAAAGCACGAGGTCCTGGTGGCTGGCATGGAACATGCACCCAGCCTTCGCAACTACCTGGAGCGACAGACGTACACCATCAAAACCGCGCCGCCGGACTACGAAGCCCGCCTGCACGCATCCACCTTGCTGGAGCCGGTGCTGGTCATCAAACCATCGTTTGAGCGCGATCTGCTGGAAGGCGAGCGCCCCACAGTGGAACTGGTAAGCGACAGTGCCAACCAGCGTGCCGGCGCCGGCTTGCCGCCCCTGCAGCGCCTGATGGCCGGCTTCAACCGGGAGCGTGCCACGCTAAACCTGGCCTTGCGTGGTGTTTCCACCGACCTGTTGCAGCCGGTTGAGGTGCAGGAGCGCGACCTGGCCAGCGTTCAGGCCCGTGCCACCCGCATGACGGCCATCATTCCCATGTTCATCATCATGGCGGTGTTGTACGGCGCGCTGACTGCCGCCCTGGACAGCACGGCGGGCGAGCGCGAACGGGGTTCGCTGGAGCCGCTGCTGATGAACCCGGTACAACACCTGGCGCTGGTGACGGGCAAGTGGTGCGCAGTGGCCACGCTGGGCATGGCGGTGGCATTGATATCGAGCCTGAGTTTTGTCCCGGCACAGTGGTTTTTGAAAAGTGACAGCCTGCAGGCCATGTTCCGCTTTGGCGCTCCCGAGGTTATTTCGTTCTGGCTATTGCAACTGCCACTGGCTGCCGGACTGGGCGCGGTATTGATGGCGCTGGCCATTCGTTCCAAGACCTTCAAGGAGGCGCAGGCCGGCAGTGGGTTAATCATTACCCTGGTCGCCCTGTCGCCCATGATCAGCATGCTCAACCCCGGCGGCGAGGCCTGGTGGTACCTGTGGGTGCCGGGTCTGAGCCAGAACACGCTGATGATGCTGGTACTCAAGGGCGAAACACTGGGCTGGGCGCAGATTCTTCCCAGTGTGGCCGTCGGCCTGGCGCTCACAGCTGCTTGTCTGAGCTATGTAGCGTGGTCGATGCGGGCTGCGGTAGCACGGTGACGTCAAAATTTCGCGCGTGCTGGTAAGCTGGACCTGACAAGCGTCAATTCGCTCGACTATCATTCTTCGATGAAGTTTCAACGGGTGATCGGTAGCCTTGCCACGCGCATCATCTTGGTGGGCATCGTTTTCGTTGCGCTAGGAACACTGGCGCGCACCTTTGTGCTGACGCAGTACCTGCGGGAAGACGTTGGTGCGGTGATGGCCACACAACAACTGACCTTGGCCAACTATGTGGCGCGCGACATCGACCAGAACATACTGGAACGCCAGAAGCTGCTCCAGCAAATGGCGGCCACGCTGCCGCTGGACCAGCTGAACCACCCTGCCCAATTGCGCGAATGGTTGGGCTCCCGGCATGCGCTGCAATCATCCTTTTCGGACGGCTTCGTTGTCACCACCACCAACGGCCAGGTAGTAGCCGATTACCCAGAGCGCCCCGAGCGCGCTGGCCTGGACTATGGCGACCACGACTACATCCGCGTAGCCCGGGATGGCGTTATCGCGATCGGCGCACCGGCGGTGGACCCGGTCATTCAAAAACCCATCCTCCCCATGGCAGTATCAGTGCGCGATGCATCCGGCAAGGTGCAAGCCATTCTGATCGGCACGACGGCCCTGGATGCCACTGGCTTTCTGAGCTTTGCCCCGAACGACCGTGTTGGTGAGGGCGGCAGTTTTCTGTTGATTTCCCCCCGCGACCGGCTATTCGTCGCGTCCACCGATCCAGCCATGGTGCTTAAGCCTACACCGGCCGACGGCGTCAACCCCTTGCACGACCGCGCTATGCAAGGCTACCGCGGCACTGGCATCACGGTCAACGCCCAGGGTGTAGAAGAAATTTCCGCCGTGGCTTCCGTTCCCAGTACCGGTTGGTTTGTGGTAGCCCGCATACCCTCGTCAGAGGCATTTGCGGTAATCGGCCGCACCCAACAGTATGTTGCCAAGAACACTTTCCTGAGCATGGTGGTTTTCTTGCTGATCACCGGCGGCTTCCTGATCTATGTATTTCGTCCCCTGCTGCACGCAGCCGACCACGCCGACCGCATGACCCGTGGCGACGTCCCCTTGGAACCCCTGAGAGTGGTGCGCCAGGATGAAGTCGGCCACCTGACAGAAGCCTTTAACCGCCTGCTGGAAAAGTTACAGGCCAGTCAGGCAAAAATGGAACACATGGCACACCACGACGTGCTAACGGGCCTTCCCAACCGCGCGCTGCTCAACGATCGGCTGACACAAGCATTGGCCCGAGCCAGTCGCAACCAGACCCAGCTGGCATTGCTCTATGTGGATCTGGACCGTTTCAAGCCCATCAACGACCTGTTGGGGCATGAAGCCGGTGATGCCGCCCTAATGCAAATCGCCCAGCGTCTGACAGAGGTGGTGCGCGAGTCTGATACCCTGGCCCGAGTGGGTGGTGACGAATTTGTGCTGCTGCTGACCGATCTGCAGGGTTCAGGCGAACATGCAAAGGCAGCTGCCTCTGCCGTAGCGACCAAATGCCTGGATGCCATCGCAAAACCCATCACCTTGCATGGCGATCAGCACACCATTGGCGCATCCATTGGTATCGCCTTGGGAGATGGCACCGTGTCGCCACAAGACCTGCAGGTGGCTGCCGACAGCGCCATGTACAAGGCCAAACAGGCCGGTGGACAGCGCAGCTACTGCATTCCGGCCAGACCGGCAATCGCCAGCGCATAGCCATTGACCCCAAAGCCCGCCATGACCGCCTTGGCCGCTGGCGAAATGTAGGAATGGTGGCGAAAGGCCTCACGCGCGTGCACATTGCTGATGTGCAGCTCAATCAACGTGATACCCGTGCCTTTGATGGCGTCCTGCAACGCCACGCTGGTGTGCGTGTAGGCACCCGCATTCAAGATAACACCGGCCAGTTTTCCCTTGGCATGCAGCGCGCCGGCTTCATGCAGCCAATCCACCAATTCGCCTTCGTGGTTGGACTGGCGAAATTCCAGCGCAAAACCGTTGGCAGCGCACGCGCGCTCACACAACAGGCGCACATCATTCAACGTCTGTGTGCCATACACCTGCGGTTCGCGCGTGCCCAGCAGGTTGAGGTTGGGGCCGTTGAGGACAAAAGCAGTTTTCATGGCGGAGTTTCGTGAAATTCAGTGATTTGGAGAATGCTACTACTTTTATAGCTGTCTACGTATATTAGACGAGGGCTAGAGGCACATTTCGCTCTAAATACTGGCTGCAATCGGTGGCAGCACATGCTGCACATCCCCACACTGGGCGCGGTTGCGCAGGGCGTGTTCCATCACCACCAGGGCCAGCATGGCCTCGGCAATCGGGGTGGCCCGGATGCCCACGCAGGGGTCGTGGCGGCCTTTGGTGATGATTTGGGTGACGTTGCCGGCCACATCAATCGAATCGCGCGGCGTGATGATGGAGCTGGTGGGTTTGACAGCAATACTCACCTCCAGGTCTTGCCCGGTGCTGATGCCACCCAGCACGCCACCAGCGTTGTTGCTGGCAAAGCCCGCCGGTGTGAGCGAATCGCCATGCGTGGTGCCACGCTGCGCCACGCAGGCAAAGCCGGCGCCTATTTCCACGCCCTTAACGGCGTTGATGCCCATCATGGCGTAGGCAATGTCCGAGTCCAGCTTGTCAAACAGCGGCTCGCCCAGACCCACCGGCACGTTGGAGGCGCAAACACGAATCCGTGCACCGCACGAGTCGCCAGACTTGCGCATGCTGTCCATGTAGTCTTCCAGCGCCTGCACATCGGCCACCGGGGCAAAGAAGGGGTTGTGGGAAACGTGGTCCCAGCTCTCAAACGCAATCGACAGCTCACCCATTTGCGTCATGCAGCCTTTAAAGGTGGTGCCGTACTTTTCCTTCAACCATTTTTTGGCCACCGCGCCAGCGGCAACCATGGGCGCAGTCATACGCGCGCTGGAGCGGCCACCGCCTCGCGGGTCGCGAATGCCGTATTTCTGAAAGTAGGTGTAATCCGCATGGCCGGGGCGGAAGGTTTCCAGAATGTTGCCGTAGTCTTTGCTGCGTTGGTCGACGTTTTCGATCAACAGGGCAATCGGCGTGCCAGTGGTCTTGCCCTGGTAGACGCCGCTCAAGATCTTGACGGCATCGGGCTCGTTGCGCTGGGTCACAAAGCGGCTGGTGCCGGGGCGGCGGCGGTCCAGGTCGCCCTGAATGTCGGCCTCGCACAAGTCCATGCCCGGCGGACAGCCGTCAATCACGCAGCCAATGGCCGGGCCGTGGGATTCACCAAAGTTGGTGACTGCGAAGAGATGTCCAAAGGTATTGCCGCTCATAGGTGGGGATTATCCCCGACGCCGCGTCGCTATCATGCACCCCAAGGGAGAAAAGCCGGTGCAACAAGCAAATATCGTCAACACATTCATCGCACGCTGGAGCGGTGTCACGGCGTCAGAGCTGTCCACAGCCCAAAGCTTTGTGCGTGAGCTGTGTGACCTGCTGCAGGTAGCGCCGCCCCACCCCACACCCGCACAAGACTACATGTTTGAGCGCCCCATTACCTTCCACCACGGTGATGGCTCCAGCAGCGCAGGGCGTATCGACTGTTACCGGCGGGGGCACTTTGTGCTGGAGGCCAAAAAGCTCAAGACTGGCGGCCACACCAAAGGTTTTGACGACGCGCTGATGCGTGCCCGCGCACAGGCCGAGGGCTATGCACGCGCCCTGCCCGCGCCAGAAGGCCGCCCGCCTTTTTGCCTGGTGGTCGATGTGGGCAACGTCATCGAAGTGTATGCAGAGTTCACCCAAAGCGGCGCCACCTACACCCCGTTCCCAGACCCGCGCAGCCACCGCATCAAGTTGGCCGATTTGGCCAAGCCCGAGGTGCGTGCCACCTTGCGCGCCATCTGGACCGACCCGCACAGCCTGGACCCCAGCCGCGCCAGCGCCCGCGTCACCCGCGAAGTGGCGGGGCAACTGGCCAAACTGGCCAAATCGCTGGAGCAAAGCGGCCACCGCGCCGACCACGTGGGCGCATTCTTGACCCGCTGCCTGTTCAGTATGTTTGCCGAAGATGTAGAGCTACTGCCCGAAGGCAGCTTTATAAAACTGCTGCAAACCTACCGCAACCAGCCCGCAACAGCACAGCAGATGCTGCGCATCCTGTGGACCGATATGGACCACGGTGGCTTTTGCGCTGCGCTGGCTGCACCCGTGCTGCACTTCAATGGCAAATTGTTCAAGGAGCCCTCGTCGGATGGATATAGCTTGCTATTGAATCGGGAGCAAATCGACCAACTCATCGCCGCCGCCCAAGCCAACTGGCGCGAGGTAGAGCCCGCCATTTTTGGCACCTTGCTGGAGCGCGCGCTGGACCCCACCGAGCGCCACGCGCTGGGCGCCCACTACACGCCACGTGCCTATGTAGAGCGCCTGGTGCTGCCCACCGTGATCGAGCCCTTGCGCATGGAATGGGCCAACGCCCAAGCCGCTGCCGTGGTGCTGGCCCAAGAAGCGGCCGAACTCAGCGGCAAAGCGCATGACAACAAAATGGCCGAGGCCCGCGCCGAGGTTCACAAGTTTCACCACCAGCTCTGCACCACCCGCGTGTTAGACCCGGCGTGTGGCAGTGGCAACTTTTTGTACGTGACGCTGGAACACTTGAAGCGGCTGGAAGGCGAGGTGCTCAACCAGCTAGAGGCCTTGGGTCAAACGCAAGACAGTCTGGCGCTGGAGGGCGAAACGGTTACCTTGCAGCAGTTGCGCGGTATTGAGCTGAACGAGCGCGCCGCCGCGCTGGCCGAGCTGGTGTTGTGGATTGGCTACTTGCAGTGGCACATTCGCACCCGTGGCAACAAGGCCGTGGCCGAGCCGGTGGTGCACAACTACGGCAACATCGAATGCCGCGACGCGGTGCTGGCGTGGGACGACCTGGAGCCCGCCTACGACCCGCATGGCGTGCTGTTAACCCGTTGGGACGGCACCACCTTCAAAATCCACCCTGTCACTGGCGCGCAGGTGCCCGACGAAGCTGCCCAGGTGCCGCAGTGGAAATATCTGAACCCGCGCAAGGCGCAGTGGCCGCAGGTGGATTTCATTGTGGGTAATCCGCCGTTCATTGGCGCGTCGACCATGCGCGCGGCGCTGGGCGATGGCTATGTAGAAACCTTGCGCAAGGTATGGAGCGATGTACCGGAATCGGCAGATTTTGTGATGTATTGGTGGGGGCATGCCGCTGCTTTAGTGGCTGCGGGTTTAGTGCAGCGCTCGGGGTTGATTACGACCAATAGCTTGCGGCAGACGTTTAACCGGCGGGTGGTGCAGGCAGTGTTGGATGGCAGCGGGGCACAGTTTGCCGCCGCCCTCATACTGCCAAACGCGCAGAAATCGGTCGGCGACAAACCGCACCCCACTGCTGGCGGTGCGTCGCTGGTGTTCGCCATAGCGGACCACCCGTGGGTGGACTCGGCCAATGGTGCGGCGGTGCGGATTGCGATGACCGTGGTTCAGGCTGGTAATTCGCCGCTGGAGGGCCGTTTGCTCGCGGTCGCCGATGAGCAAACCGGCGAGTATGGCGAGGTGGCTGTCACGCTGGACGAGCAAACGGGGTTGATCCATGCGGATTTGAGCGTGGGGGCCAACGTGGCATCGGCTGTGGCGCTGCGAGCCAATGCCAACGTGTCTTCGCCGGGGGTCAAGCTGCATGGTGCGGGCTTCATCGTCACGCCCGACGAAGCGCATGCGTTGGGACTTGGAAGCGTACAAGGGCTGGAGCGCGTGATCCGCGAATACCGCAATGGCCGCGACCTGACCGACGGACCGCGAGGGGTAAAAGTCATAGACGCATTTGGCTTGAACGCAGAGCAACTGCGCACACAGTTTCCTGCCGTGTACCAAAGGCTTTTGGAACGCGTGAAGCCGGAGCGCGACGCGAAGGGCACGAGCAAAGACGGCGCTGGCTACGCGGCGCTGTGGTGGCTCTTCGGCAAACCTCGGCAAGAAATGCGCAAGCAACTCGCCACCCTACCCCGCTACATCGCCACCGTAGAAACATCCAAACACCGCACCTTCCAGTTTCTGTCCGCCTCGGTGCTGCCCGACAACATGCTGATCGCCATCGCCACGGCGGATGCCTTTCCGCTGGGCGTTTTGTCCAGTCGCGTCCACGTTGAATGGGCGTTGGCTACGGGTGGCCGGTTGGGCGTGGGCAACGACCCACGCTACAACAAATCACGCTGCTTCGAAACCTTCCCCTTCCCCACCGAAGACACCGGCCTAACCCCCGACCTACGCACCCGCATCGCCCACCTGGCCGAGCAGATCGACGCGCACCGCAAGCGCGTGCTGGGGCAGGCGTCCCCCGCAAAGAAGGCAGACAAGCTAACCCTGACCGGCCTCTACAACGTACTAGAAGCCTTAAGAGAAGGCCGCGAACTAACGGCCAAAGAAAAGGCCATCCACACCCAAGGCCTGGTAGGCGTCCTCAAAGAACTGCACGACGAACTGGACACAGCGGTGTTGCAGGCCTACGGTTGGGCCGACCTGCACGCCACGCCTGCCGACACGCCAGAGTTGCTAATCCGCCTGGTGGCCCTGAACGCACGACGCGCTGCAGAAGAAAAGACCGGTCTGGTACGCTGGTTGCGCCCTGAGTTTCAAAATCCGGTTGTGGTGGATTCGCTATCAAACAAGGAGCTGCCTGCGTATATTCCACGAGGGCTACAGGCAGATTTGGCACTAAACAATTCCGATAAAACGGCTATGGCGCCAGCCACCAGCACCACCCTGGCCTGGCCTGCGACCCTGCCCGAGCAGGTGCGCGCAGTGGCCCAACTGCTAGCCAGCGCCAACACCGCCCTGCCACTGTCAGCCCTGGAGGCCAGCTTCAAAGGCCGTGGCCCCTGGAAGAAAAGTCTGCCCCGCATTCTGGAAACGCTGGAAGCCTTGGGGCGCGCGCGTCGCGTTGGCGCTGACTGGAGAAGCTAGGCGCAATATCCCGGCAGGGTACAACGGCTAGAAGCCGTGTGTCTTGCCGCTAACCCGGGTCAGCCTTTGGCGTTGTCAGCAGGGGTGTCGTCTTCGCCCTCAGGCCAGTCGCGGATATAGGCCTTGAGCATCTTGTTTTCAAAATTCTGGCTGTCCACCACCGTCTTGGCGACGTCGTAGAAGCTGATCACACCCATCAGCATGCCCTTGTCCATGACCGGCATGTAGCGGGCGTGGCGGTCCAGCATCATGCGGCGCACCTCGTCCATTTCAGTTTCCATGGTGCAGATCAGCGGGCCGTTGTCCATGGCGCGGTAGACCGAGGTGGTACCAAAAGCACCACCGTTTTTGACCACCGCAATGATCACTTCGCGAAAAGTCAGCATGCCCACGACCCGGCCATTCGAGATGACCACCAATGAGCCTATGTCTTTTTCGGCCATGAGCCCGGCGGCATCGGCCAGGGAATCTTCGGGGGTGGTGGTGTAGAGCGTGCCGCCCTTGACGCGCAGGATATCGCTGACTTTCATGGGTTTTCCTTGTTGCACCGAGTTGGCAAAATTCACCCAAATATAGCCCACAATCGGCAGGTTTCATCACTGCTCGAAATGCGGAGAATTTCTATGCCCGGTTACGCTGACCCCGGATTTGACACCCTGGCCCTGCACGCAGGCGCCACCCCCGACGCCACCGGTGCCCGCGCCGTGCCCATTCACCTCACTACCTCCTTCGTTTTCGAATCCAGCGAACACGCGCAGTCGCTGTTCAACCTGGAACGCGCGGGCCATGTGTACAGCCGCATCAGCAACCCCACCAACGCGGTGCTGGAGCAACGCGTTGCGGCACTGGAAGGCGGCATTGGCGCCATTACGGTGGCCAGCGGCCAGGCGGCCCTGCACCTGAGCATTGCCACGCTGATGGGTGCCGGCTCGCACATCGTGGCCAGTACGGCGCTTTACGGCGGCTCACAAAACCTGCTGCACTACACCCTGCGCCGATTCGGCATTGAGACCACTTTCGTCAAGCCAGGCGATATGGACGGCTGGAAGGCCGCCATCCGCCCCAACACCAAGCTGCTGTTTGGTGAAACCGTGGGCAACCCCGGGCTGGAGGTGCTGGACATTCCCACGGTGTCTGCCATCGCCCACGAGGCTGGTGTCCCGCTGCTGGTGGACTCCACGTTGACCTCTCCGTGGCTGATGCAGCCGCTGGCACTGGGGGCCGATCTGGTCTACCACTCGGCCACCAAGTTCCTCAGTGGCCACGGCACAGTCATTGGCGGCATCGTAGTGGATGGTGGCAGTTTTGACTGGGCACGTGCCTACGCGGCCAGCGGCAAATTTGAAGAACTGGCCGCGCCCTACGACGGTTTTCATGGCATGAACTTTAGTGAAGAAAGCACCGTGGGCGCCTTCTTGCTGCGCGCGCGGCGCGAAGGCCTGCGCGACTTTGGCGCTTGCATGAGCCCGCACACGGCCTGGCTGATTCTGCAAGGCGTGGAGACGCTGAGCCTGCGCATGGAACGCCACATGCGCAACACCGAGAAGGTGGTGCAGTTCCTGGCCAGCCAGCCCTTTGTGGGCCGTGTGGGCCACCCCATGCTGGAAAGCCACCCCAGCCACGCGCTGGCGCAAAAGCTTTTGCCCAAGGGGGCGGGTTCGGTGTTCAGTTTTGACCTCAAAGGCAACCGCGAACAGGGCAAGAAATTCATCGAGACGCTCAAGGTGTTTAGCCACCTGGCCAATGTAGGCGACTGCCGCAGCCTGGTGATCCACCCGGCCAGCACCACACACTTTCGCATGACCGACGAGGCGCTGGCAGCGGGCGGCATTACGCAGGGCACGATTCGCCTGTCCATCGGGCTGGAAGATGCCGACGATTTGATTGACGATTTGAAGCGTGCGCTCAAGGCCGCCGAGAAAGCTGGAGTCTAAAAAATGGAACTGCTCGTCAACGGCGCTAAAACCTATTGCTACACCGGCGGCAAGGCCTTCGATGCGGCCAAGCCCACGGTGGTTTTTATCCACGGCGTGCTCAACGACCATAGCGTCTGGATTCTGCAAAGCCGCTACCTGGCCAACCATGGCTACAACGTGCTGGCGGTAGACCTGCCCGGCCACTGCCGCAGCGCGGGTGAGGCACCCTCTTCTGTGGAAGAAGCGGCAGACTTCATTGCCGCCCTGCTGGATGCCGCCGGGGTGCAAAAGGCCGCGTTGGTGGGCCACAGCTGGGGCTCGCTCATCGCCCTGGAAGCCGCCGCCCGGCTGAAAGAACGCGTGACGCATCTGGTGCTGGTGGGCACGGCCTTCCCCATGAAGGTATCGCCGATGCTGATTGAGGCTTCGCTGAACGAGCCCGAAAAAGCCCTCTCCATGGTCAACGTGTTCTCACGCAGCACACTGGCGGCGCCCCCTTCGGTTTTGGGGGCCGGCACCTGGGTTTATGGCACGGGTATGGCGCTCGGCCGGCGGGTGCTGGCCAGCAACACCGCTGTCAACGTGTTCCATCGGGGTTTTGTGGCCTGTGACCGCTATGCCAACGGCGAGGTGGCCATCACGACCATCACCTGCCCGGTGCTGTTTGTGCTGGGCGCACAAGACCAAATGACCATGGCAAAGTCGGCGCAGCCACTCATCACCAAGGCCCGCGCCAGTGGCAAGGCGGTGCGGGTAACAACACTGCCCGTGGGCCACCACCAGATGAGCGAAACACCCGAGGCAACTTTGTTTGCGATCCGTGACTTTCTGAATGCGCCCACGGGTCAGCCTGCGGCATGACGGTTCACACGTTCGCCCTGCCCCGCGTATTGCCCCAGCATTGGATTGGCAGGAGCCTGATGGCCAGCCTGCTCTGTCTGACCGCCACACTCTGCAGCGCCACCGAACTGCAACTGCTAACCGAAGAGAATCCCCCGCTCAACTATTCTGAAAACGGTGTCCCAAAGGGCCTGAGTGTGGACGTGGTGCGCGGCATCCAGCGCCGTCTGGGCAACACCGACTCCATCAAGGTCCTGCCCTGGGCCCGTGCCTACCGCTTGGCTACCACGGAACCAAATGTTGCCCTGTTTGGCACAGCACGCAGCGCAACGCGGGAGGACCAGTTTCAATGGGTAGGACCACTGGCAACGGCGATTGCCTCGTTCTACAGCAAAGCCGGCTCGGGCCTGCAGATTGCCAGCATGGAAGACGCAAAGAAGGTGTCGCGCATTCTGGTGGTACGCGACTTCTACACCCACCAGATGCTGGTAAAGCTGGGCTTCAACAACCTGGAACTGGTATCCAACCCTGAAACCATGGTGAGAATGGCCGTGCACGACCGTGCACCACTGATGTTTGTGGGCAACGTGACACTGCCAGAGCTGCTGGAAAAAGCCGATGCCAAGCGAAGCGACGTGGAACTGGTCTACACCGTGACCAGCATCCAGACCTACATCGCGTTTTCTTTGGGCACACCCAGGGAAGTGGTCTCTGCCTGGCAGGCGGCACTGGACGCCATGAAGCGCGACGGCAGCTACAACGCTATTTATGCCAAGTGGTTGCCCGGCGAAACCCCGGCCAAAATCAAACCAGACCCGGCGATTGCCCCCTATTGAGGGGTTCCATACCGCCAAGGGTTTGGCGTGCCGTCAAAAACTACATTCCAGCCTTGACCGAGAGCACCGGGCACGAAACCGACATCAACAACTCCTGGGCCACACTGCCCAGGATGAGCTTGCCGACCGGTGAGCGTTTGCGGATGCCGATGATGAGCAGCGAAGCTGGCAAGGTATCCACCAGGTTTTCGATCTCTTCAACCGTGCTCTTGCCCCGGCCAAATTGCTTGAACACGCCGTCCACCTTGGCATCGGCCAACAGTTTTTCAATGCGCTCTGCGTCATGCGCGCTGGCCATGGAGGCATCATCGCCATCACCAGGGGTTGCGTTAACCACCATCAGCGGCTCATTGCGGCGTTTGGCAATTTCAATCCCCTTGTCCAAGGCAGCCTGCCCTTCGGGGCGGGGGGCGTAGGCAACAAGAATGGTCATGGATCTTCCTTTAGTGGGCAGTGGTGATGGGAATCAAGGCATTGTGCATGGTCTGCACAAAACTGCAGTGTCGCCGAATGGTCATGGTGTATCCCCATCGATCGATTTTTGGGCCAGCACAGCGGCAACCCGCAGCCGCAATTCAGGCAGTAACTCGGCCTCAAACCAGGGGTTATTGCGCAGCCAGCGGTTGTTGCGCGGGCTGGGGTGCGGCAAAGGCACCACGGCAGGCCAATGGCTGCGCCACGCCTGCACCACCTGCGTGAGTGAGCGTCCGCGCGGTCCCGGCAGGTGGTAGTCCAGCGCATACTGGCCAATCACCAAGGTGAGTTGCACATGGGGTAGCGCTTGCAGCAGTGGCGCCCGCCATTGGGGTGCGCATTCCGGCCGTGGCGGCAAGTCACCGGATCGACCGGTGCCGGGGTAACAAAAGCCCATGGGTGCGATGGCCACCTGGGAGGCGTCGTAAAAGACCTCGGGAGGCATGCCCAACCAGTCGCGCAGCCGGTCGCCACTCGCATCGGTAAACGGCAGCCCCGACGCATGCACTTTGCGCCCCGGCGCCTGGCTGGCGATCAGGATGCGGGCGCTAGCCCCCGCCTGTAGCACCGGACGTGGACCCAGCGGCAGATGCGCCTCGCAAAGGCGGCAGGCACGGATTTCGGTTAGCAGTTTAGGCAGCGTCGACATTTGGGGAAAATGCTATACCATTCATAGCACCTCACGTAGTGTTACCGAGGGCCAGCGGCCAATTTGCCACATCTTCTCGGTCTGGGGAGTGCGTTCCACCAACCAGGTGCTCAGCAGCGGCTGCAACAGCGTCGTATCCGGGTCCACCAGCAGCACATAGCGCGCCTCCGTGCCCGGCTGCATCACCTCGCGCAGCTGGCCAACCCAATCAATAGAAATCAAAGTCTGTAGCAAAGGCTCCAGCCGCAGTGGGTCCACATGCAGGGTGCTGCACAGTTGCTCCAGCGTCATGCCCTTGGCAGGTTGCGTGCGCACCAGCTCAAGCTGCTGCACCACCTCTAAAGAAAACTGAAAACGCCAGCCGTGTGGTAATCGGCGCAGCGTTCCCCCGGCCAGCAGGCTGGGCAAGTAGGCCGTGAGTGCCGCACCCAACAACACAATGACCCAGACCAGATAAATCCAGACCAACAAAATGGGCAGCGTGGCAAAAGCGCCATAAACCATCGAATAGGTGGGCACGCTGGACACATAAAACGCCAAACCGCGCTTGGCCAGCTCCATGCCGGTGGACACGAACACGCCACCCATCCAGGCATGGTCCCAGCGCACATGGGTGTTGGGTACAAAGCGATACAACGCCGCCATGCCGCCAGCCACCGCCAAAAATTGCAGCAGATTGAGCAACAGCGACACACCACCCGGCAAGTCGCCCACCATACCCTTGGAAAAGGAAACGGCATACGAGGTCATGCTCAGGCTCACTGCCAGCAGCACCGGCCCCAGGGTGATGGCGGACCAGTAGATCACCACACGCTGGGTAAACGGGCGCGGTTTGCGCACCCTCCAGATGTTGTTGAGCGTACGGTCAATGGTGAACACCAGCGCCAGCGCCGTGAACAAAAGGGCCACCAGGCCCAGCGAGCCCAGCTTGTTGGCTTTGCCGGCAAACTGGTTGAGGTAGCCCAGCACCTGACGGGCAATGTTGTCAGGAACCAGACTTACGATTAGCCATTTTTGCAACACATCCTGGAACTTGGCAAACATCGGAAATGCCGTAAACACGGCCAGCGCCACGGTAATGAACGGTACCAGCGCAATGATGGTGGTAAACGTCAGGCTACTGGCCGTCAGGCTCAGACGGTCCTCGCGAAAGCGCTCGCGCAGCGTGCGCAGTGCGTGGAACCACGGCACGTGGGACACTTCCAGCAGCCAGCCCTGTAATAGTCGTATGAATTGCATGGCCGCTATGATGCCACCGACATGAACGCTCCCTCATCAACCCCCTCCTCATCCGTCAACACCACGCGCTGGCTCGCAGTGGGCAGTGTGCTGGCGCTGATTCTGCTGTCCTTGGCCTGGGAGTTGCTCCTGGCACCCCTGCGCCCCGGCGGTTCCTGGCTGGCCCTCAAGGCCCTGCCGCTGTGCATTCCACTGGCCGGCCTCTTGAAAAACCGGCTCTACACCTACCGCTGGGTCAGCCTGGTGGTGTGGCTGTATTTCATTGAAGGGGTGGTGCGCGCCTGGAGCGACAAGGCACCGGGCAACTATTTGGCCATGGTTGAAATTGTGCTGTGCCTGCTGCTGTTTGTGGCCTGCGCCCTGCATGTGCGCCTGCGCCTGGGTCCACGCGGCGCCAACAAAAATCCTGATAGCCTGGAGGTTGCACCATGAGCACCGACAACCCATTGATCACGCAACTGCGTAGCATCGTTGGCCCAACCAACGTCCTGAATGAGGGCGACCTGAGCGCCTGGGAGCTGGACTGGCGCAAGCGCGAGCGCGGCCACGCCCTGGCCGTAGTGCGCCCCGCCAGCACAGCAGAAGTTGCCTCCGTGGTAAAGGCCTGCGTTGCTGCAGGCGTCAGCATCGTCCCCCAGGGCGGCAACACCGGCATGGTAGTGGGCTCCACGCCCGACGCCAGCGGCACGCAGGTGGTGCTGAGCCTGACCCGCATGAACCAGGTGCGCGCACTGGATGGCGCCAACCTCACCATTACCGTAGACGCCGGTTGCGTGCTGCAATCCATCCAGGAGGTGTGTGAACAGGCCGGCTTTTTGTTCCCCTTGAGCCTGGCCTCCGAGGGCAGTTGTACCATCGGCGGCAACCTGGGCACCAATGCGGGCGGTACCCAGGTCGTGCGCTTTGGCAACACTCGCGAACTCTGTTTGGGCCTGGAGGTGGTCACGCCACAGGGCGAGATTTGGGACGGTTTGACGGGCCTGCGCAAAGACAACACCGGCTACGACCTGCGCCACTTGATGATTGGCTCCGAAGGCACGCTGGGTGTCATTACCGGCGCCACCATGAAGCTTTACCCACTGCCCAAGGCGCAACTCACCGCGTTTGCCGCCGTGCCCTCGCTGGACGCCGCCGTGCAACTGCTGGGCCTGGCCCACCAGCACCTGAGCGCGGGCCTGACCGGCTTTGAGGTCATGGGCCAATTTGCCCTGAGCCTGGTGACCAAACACTTTGCGCAAATCAAGGTGCCGTTTCAAAACACGGATTTCCCCTACTGTGTCGTGCTGGAGAACTCCGACCAGGAGTCTGAAGCGCACGCACGTGAACGTTTCGAGCATTTGCTGGAAGTCGCCATGGAACAAGGCTGTGTGGTAGACGCCGTGGTGGCCGAAAGCATCACCCAGGCCCGCGCGCTGTGGCACATCCGGGAGAGCATTCCACTGGCGCAGGCCCAAGAGGGACTCAATATCAAACACGACATCTCGATTGCTGTATCGCGCATCCCCGAATTTGTGCGCCAAACCGACGCCCTGCTGCAAGCCGCCTACCCCGGCGCCCGCCTGGTCAACTACGGCCATCTGGGCGACGGCAACCTGCACTACAACGTGCAGGCGCCCGAGGGCGGAGACGCCGAAGCTTTTTTGCGAGATGATGAAAAAGGCGTCAACGGCATCGTCTACGGCATGGTGGACCAGTACAAAGGCTCCATCAGCGCCGAGCACGGCATCGGCAGCTTGAAACGCGACAAGCTGGTGCAGCACAAGTCGCCCGTGGCGCTGGACATGATGCGCGCCATCAAACGGGCACTGGATCCACACAACCTCATGAACCCAGGAAGAATGCTATCGATTAAATAGCATACTACGCATAGTTGACGAGGGCTATCGGCCCATCGCAACCATCAATTGCCCAATATCAAGCTCAGTATGATACCTGTGGTGATGGCAACCAACAGGTAGTCACCACCACTTTGCACCCATTGGTAGCCACGGGGCGGGGGGGTAAGACGGTGGGCACGCCAGTCTTCTACGACATATTGCCGTTCACGGTACTGGGGAGGCAAACGCCCGCCGCGGTAGTACATACGGTCTGGCCCGCCGCCACGCTCGCCATGTTGGGGTTGGCCATAGTAGCGATAGTTGTCGCGGTAGTCACCACGATAGTCACCGCGATTGTTGTCACGATAATCGCCGCGATTGCTGCCACGATAGTTGTTGCGGTAGTCACCGCGTTCGCGGTCGTTCCTGCGTTGGTCGCGATCGTAGGTGTTCTGGGACTGGTTGTTGTTGTTGTAGTTGCGGTTGGCACCGGGCGAGTCGCCTTGGGCCCAGGCAACCTGGCTCGTGACCAATATGACGGCCATGACAGTGGAGAGAACTTTTTTGCTACGCATGGAGGGCTCCTGGTGAGGGAAAATCTTCAGGCTTTGCGGGCGCCGAGTGGTTCATCGTGTACCCACAAATCATTTTTATTATGCGCCGACAAAATCCATCTGTCCGTGCGCCAGCGAACGCGGCATGGTTGACCGGTTACAGTGGCGGGGTGGATGTCGCAATAGGGGCGCCTTCCATGAACAAAATCGAGTTTGACTGACCTGACCGACGGAGGAGACACCATGAGCAAAATGGCACCGGAGATGCTGGCCTTGCAGCGTTTGTATCACTGGGAGAAGACCTCTCCAAACCGCGTCGCGTTTACCCAACCGATGGGTGGCGGTGTGGTCCAGGACACCACCTGGGGCGAGGTGGCCAATCAGGTGCGCCGGATGGCGAACTACCTGCAGTCGCAAGGCTGGGAGCCCGGCTCCAAGGTCGCAATCCTGTCCAAAAATTGCAGCTGGTGGATCATGAGCGATCTGGCGATCTGGATGGCTGGCTACGTTTCGGTGCCGTTGTACCCGACGCTGGCAGCAGCAACCGTCCACCAAATCCTCACGCACAGCGAGGCCAAAGCCTGTTTCATCGGCAAACTCGACGGCTGGGAACAGATGAAGCCAGGTGTTCCCGTTGGGATGCCGTGCCTGAGCTATCCATTGTCGCCACCCGACGCCATCAAGTCCTATCCCGGCTGGGAGAAGATCTGCAAAGACACCCCACCGCTGCAAGGCAATCGGGAGCGTGGTGGGGACGAACTGGCCACCTTGATTTACACCTCTGGCACGACCGGCATGCCCAAGGGGGTGATGCACAGCTTCAGCAATTTCGCTTGGGCGCTGGACGCAGGCATCCGGCGCCTGCCGATGGGCGCGGATGACCGCATGTTGTCGTACCTTCCGCTGGCGCACGTGGTCGAGCGGGTGCTGGTCGAACACGGTTGGTTACGTACTGGTATGCAGGTTTTTTTCGCCGACTCGCTCGACACATTTGCAGCAGACCTGCAACGCGCCCGCCCGACGATCTTCTTCTCGGTGCCGCGCTTGTGGGTGAAGTTTCAGCAGGGCGTACACCACAAGATGCCGCAAGCCAAGCTCAACCTCCTGTTGTCGATTCCAATTCTGAGCGGCATTGTCCGGCGCAAGTTGCTGAAGGCCCTGGGCCTGGATCAGTGCCGCATCGCCGCAGGGGGTGCGGCACCGATGCCGCTAGCCCTGTTGCAGTGGTACAGCAAGATTGGCCTGGACATCAACGAAGGTTACGGCATGACCGAGAACCTGGCCTTATCCCATATCACCGAACCCGGCAAGAACCAGCAAGGCACCGTGGGGCCTGCCTACGACGGTGTCGAAGACCGGATCGATCCCGAGAACGGCGAGATCCAGATGCGCAGCCCGGCGTTGATGCTGGGTTATTACAAGGAACCCGAAAAAACCCGGGAAGCCATGACCGAAGATGGCTGGTTGCGCACCGGCGACAAGGGCCGCCTCGATAAGCAGCGTGTCTTGTCCATCACCGGTCGTGTCAAGGACCTGTTCAAGACCGGCAAGGGCAAATACGTGGCTCCGGCGCCGATCGAGGACAAACTGATGACGCACGAAGCGATTGAAGCCTGTGTGGTCACCGGGGCGAACTTGGGGCAACCCCTGGGAATCATCATGCTGGGTGCCGACTACCAAAGTCGGGCCGCCGATGCCGGCGCACGCGCCGAACTCGAGCAATCCCTGGCACAACACCTCAAAACGATCAATGCGGCGCTCGACCCACATGAGCGCTTGCAGTGTTTGGTGGTAGCCAGTACGCCTTGGACGGTTGAGAACGAGATCCTCACGCCAACCTTCAAAATCAAGCGCAACCGGATCGAGGAGTTGTACGCCGCAAGTTACGATGGCTGGGAGTCATCCGGCAAGAAAGTGATCTGGTAAGGACGCGGCCCCAACTCCCGTCAAGTCACAGGGCGCAGTCCGCGATAGCTACTGCGGCACCAGTTCTACCCGCCGGTTTTTGGCGCCTGCCATATCCTGAGCAAGAGCAAGGCTGCTCCCCAGGACGCATATCGTCTATCGTGATGCGAGTCATATCACTTCTTTTCATGGCCAGGGAAAACATTACAAGCACGCAAAAGTGATAGTGTCTGTGCGATGAAATACACAACACAAATTGTCATGATCACACTGCACAGTCCGAAGACTTTTCCATGCATTGTCGATAAAATGTTGACACACTCAGGTTGCCATTTCGCTTGACTTCGCCTGGTTGGTAACGGTCACAGTTTCATGCAACTCCTTAAAACTTATATCGTCGAAGATAGCCAAGTCATACGCGACAGTCTGATTGCCGCACTGGAAGAGATGACCCCCATCGAGGTAGTGGGTGTTGCGGAAGATGAGGCAACTGCCGTGCAGTGGCTGGGCGAGTCCAGCAATGCCGCAGATCTGGTCATCGTTGATATTTTCCTCAAACGTGGATCCGGCTTGGGCTTGCTGCAATCGTCACAGCGGGCAAAGCAACAACGCACCATGGTGGTCCTGAGCAACCACGCTACACCCGAGATACGCCGCAGGTGTGCCGAATTGGGCGCCAGCAAGGTTTTCGACAAATCGAACGAACTGGAGGCGTTGATGCTTTATTGCGAACGCTTGGCTGCCGGCGAAGCAGGTAGCAGCGGATGCGGCGAACTCAATTGAACGCAACTACTGGATCAAACCGTTCTTCAACGCGTAATAGGTCAGGTCGCTATTCGATGCCAAGCTCAGCTTTTCCATGATGCGCGCACGGTACGTGCTAACCGTCTTGATACTCAGCGACATGTGTTCGGCAATATGTCCTACCGCCTCTCCTGCCGCCAACCGCAAAAACACCTGCAGTTCACGTTGCGACAGTTTTTGATGCGCCGATTTCTCCAACCCCCCGCCACCGGCCAACGCCTCTGCCAGTTGTTCGGCAACACTGGCGCTGATGTACTTGCGTCCACGCGACACAGTGCGTATGGCATCAACAATGTTTTCGGGGTCGCAGTCTTTGCCCAGATAGCCACTGGCACCCTGCTGCAACAATGCCGTGGCGTAATGCGCTTCGGGCAAGGCACTCAAGATCAGCACCGGCAGGTCAGGGGCGCGCGCCTTGATGGCGACCAGTGCTTCAACTCCACCTTGGTCGCCCATGGAGAGGTCCATCACCATGACATCGACACCACCCGCGCGTGCGATGTCCAGCGCTTCGCGGCCATTGGCGGCTTCGGCGACAACCGAAAAATCCACATGGTCGGCAAAAAACTGTCGAAGTCCAGCGCGCACAATGGCGTGGTCATCAACGATGGCAATGCGGATCATGGTGTTTAACGCTTCCTACCCTAATTGACTTTGCATTCTAGGCCAGCCCATGCCACTGTCTAAAATCAAGACGCGAATGCCATTGGCCATTTTGCTGCTGCTGGTTGCTTCCCTCACCATGGTTTTTATTACCGAGGATTCGAATCGGCGTGCAACAAATTTAATGCAAAGGCTTGGCGACATTGCCACGAACCGCCTTCACTTGTATGACCTGATCAAGGGCGTGTTGGATGCAGAGTCCGGTCAACGGGGTTACCTGTTGTCTGGTCGCGAGGAATATCTGGCGCCCTACAGCGTCGCGCTCAAAAACATTGAGGTCGCCTTCGCACAACTCGACGCGGCCTACAGCAGTGAGCCGGCATCCAAAGTACTTCTGACGAAGCTGCATGCGCTGACCGCCACCAAATTGTCAGAACTTGCCATCACCGTCCAAATGCTGAAAGACGGCAAGTACCAAACCGGCAAAGACTTCACGCTCAGCGGCATTGGCCAGGAGTATATGGAGGCGATCCGTGCGACAGGTGCCGAGTTGTTGGCAGTCGAAACCCAGCGACTCCAGACCAGCCAGCGCGAAGTGTCCGATATTCTGGTGTACAGCCGTGTGGGCGTAGCGCTGTTGACTGCCCTCAGCCTGTTCCTAGTCCTATTGAATATGCGGGAAAACCTGGCATTCAAGGCCGTGCAGGAAAAACACCGCGTGGCGATGCAGGCGGAGCAGGAGAATCTGCAGAGTGAAGTCATGCGCCGCACCGCGCAATTGGTCGAACTCAACAACCACCTGCAAACCGTGCGTGAAGACGAGCGTCACCGCATCGCCCGCGACCTGCATGACGAACTGGGCGCATTGCTGACGGCGGCCAAGCTGGATGTTGCGCGCATCAAGTCACGCTTGGGTACGACCGCGCCCGAAGCACTGGAACGCATCAACCACCTAGGGACTACCCTCAACGCAGGCATCGCCATGAAGCGGCGCATCATTGAGGACTTGTGGCCGTCGTCACTGGCCAATTTGGGTCTGGTCGCATCACTAAAAATCCTGGCTGGCGAGTTTTCAAAGACCGCAGGCATACCGGTCCATTGCGCGTTACAACCCGTCCAATTGACTCCCAATGCACAACTTGTGGTTTACCGCCTGGTTCAGGAAGCCACAACCAATATTGCAAAGTACGCAAAGGCCGACAACGTGTGGCTTGAACTTGCCGCACTGAATGGTCGCGTGGAAATGACTGTGCGCGATGATGGCGCAGGATTTGATACCCGCCAAATTGCCAGCAAAGCCCACGGTTTGTTGGGTATGCGCTTTCGGGTGGAGGCGGAGCTCGGGTCATTGGAACTCATTTCCAAGCCGGGCGAAGGCACGTTGGTACGTGCCCAGTTGCCGGAGTCTTTGTCTTTGCCACAAGCCGGTTGACCCTTTGACGCCCTAAGCGGCCAACTTCAGCGGCAACAGCCGGCGATATTCCTTTTTCGACACCGCATAGCACTCACACGACTTGTGCTCCAGACCTTCACGGTCCAGCACAACGATGTGGCCACGGCGGTAGCGAATCAGCCCTGCGTCTTGCAACTTGTGGGCTGTCATAGAGATGCCTTCACGGCGCACGCCCAGCAGATTGGCGGCGAGCTCGTGGGTCATGGCGAGTTCGTCGCTGGGCAGGCGATCCAGCCCCAACAATAGGCGGCGGCAGAATTGTTGCTCAATCGTGTGGTGGCGGTTACAGATGGCAGTTCGGGCCATTTGCCCCAGCACGCTCTGGGCGTAGCGCATCACGACCTTCATGACACCGCAAGATTGCTCAATTTCGCTTTTGACAAAGCGTGCGCTGATGCGAAATGCGCGGCCAGCGCTTTGCACCACGGCGTCTGTGGCTGCGGAATCAGCACCGAGCAAGAAGGCAATGCCAACGACGCCATCGTTACCGACCACCGCCACCTCTGCGGACGCGCCTTCGCGTGTCATGGTCATCAGCGACGCGACAGCGGTTGTTGGAAAGTAGACGTATTCCGGCGATCGGTCCGCAGCGTAGAGAACCTGGTTGAGTGAGAGCTCTACCAGCTCCAAACGGCTTTGCCAACGGCTCAGGTCTTCTGCAGGCAAGGTGGCCAACAATTGGTTTTGCTGTGCACCGAAGGCGTATTGGTGTGTTGTTCCCATGGGGCTCTCCTTGAATGAATAAGTCGATGCCCTGATATTCCCGCAACAGCTGTCCATGCGGTATCGGCCAATGCCGCGATGTGGTGTGGGACTAGTCCTACATACGCCAATACACTATTCTTTTAATAGCGTGCTACGTATATTTGACGAGGGCTAGCACCCAATTTGATCAATCACCCCACCCGCTCACCCGTCTGTAGCCGCCACAGCGCCGCATAACCGCCGCCCCGTGCTACCAGTTCGTCGTGGGTGCCACTTTCCACAATGCGGCCAGCCTCCAGCAGGTGGATGCAGTCCGCCTGGCGCACGGTGGACAGGCGGTGGGCAATGACGATGGTGGTGCGGTTGCGGCTCACCACGTCCAGCGATCGCTGGATGGCGGCCTCGGTCTCGTTGTCCACGGCGCTGGTGGCCTCGTCCAAAATCAGCACCGGCGGATTCTTGAGGATGGCGCGGGCCAGGGCCAAGCGTTGGCGCTGCCCGCCCGAGAGCTTTTGTCCCCGCTCACCAATGCGGGTGGCAAAGCCCAGCGGCAATTGCTGGATGAACTCGGTGCACTCTGCCGCACGGGCGGCTTCTGCAATCTGCGCGTCGGTGGCGCCTACTGCGCCATAGGCGATGTTCTCGGCCACCGTGCCATCGGTCAGAAAGGTGTCTTGCGACACGTAGCCCACGGCGCGGCGCAGGTCTTGCAGGTTCAGGGTGTCAATAGCTTGGCCGTCGAGCAAAATGCGCCCCGATTGCGCCGTGTAAAAACGCAGCAACAGCTTGACCAGCGTGGACTTACCTGAGCCGGTGGAGCCCACAAACGCCGTGGTCTTGCCAGCCGGCAGGGTCAGGTTAATGTCTTGCAGCGTGGGCGTGGCGTCATAGGAAAAGCCCACGTGTTCAAAGCGCAGCTCACCCTTGACCCCGGCGATGGGGAAGTGCTGGCCTTCGTAGGGAATGGCAATCGGTGTATCCAGCAACTTCATGGCGCGATCAATGGACGCTACCGAGCGCTGGTACATGTCGGCCACATCCGCCAGGCCGGTCATTGGCCACAGCAAGCGCTGGGTCAAGAACACCAGCACCGAATAGGCGCCTACCGCCAGATCGCCGTGCAGCGTAAGCCAGCCGCCATAGAGCAGCGTAGCGGTGAAGCCGCACAAAATCGCCATGCGGATCACCGGCGTGATGGCTGCGCTAAAACGGATGGCATGGGAATTGGCCGTGCGATAGGCATTGCTGCCCTGCTCGATATGGCTGGCCTCAAATCCTTCGGTGGCAAAGGCCTTGATGGTGGCCAGACCCAGCAGATTGTTGTTGAGCCGAGCACTCACATCGCCTGCCGCCTCACGCACTTTGGCGTAACGTGGCGCCAGACGCTGCTGAAACCAGAAGGCACCCAACAGAATGACCGGTACCGGTAGCAAGGCAATCAGTGCCAGGCCGGGTTGCAAAGCCAGAAACACTCCACTGATCATGATGCTGGAACAGAACACCTGAATGATCTGGTTGGCCCCACCGTTGAGAAAACGCTCCATCTGGTTGATGTCATCGTTCAGGATGGACATCAGGTTACCGGTGCGCTGGTTCTCAAAATAGGCCATCTCCAACATCTGCACATGGCGGTAGGTGTCCAGGCGCAGATCGTGCTGAATATCTTGCGCCAGCTGGCGCCACTTCAATTCGTACAGGTACTGGAACAGCGACTCGCCGCCCCACACAAATACGTTGAACACGCCCAATGCCAGCAACTGGTGCCAGGTGCTGGTAATACCCAGAAAACCCAGCACATTGCGCGCCAGAAAGCTCTGCTCACCTTTGACCACCACATCCACCGCGGCACCAATCAGCACCTCGGGCAGGATGTCAAAGAACTTGTTTAAAACCGAGTAGAGCGACGCCAACCAGAAGTCACGCCGGTAGTTTGCGGCATAAGCCAGCAGGCGCTTGACCGGGTGCATGGCGCCGCCCACCGCCTACTTCTTAGGCGTTTTACCCGCTGGGGCGGCCGCCTTTGAGTCAGCCGGTGGCGGCAGGCCCAGGTGTTTCACCACCGCCTGTTCCAGCACCTTGACCCTGGCTGCTACCAAACTCTGCGTTTGTGCTACCAGCTTCTCGCCCAGCGCCCGCTCAAAATCGCCCCCCATTTGCATGAACTTGCGATTGACGGGCGACTCGATGATGGTGATCAACTGCTTGAGTTCGTCCTCGGTGAACTTTTCTTCGAGCAGTGCGCCGATCGTCGATGGCCCCAGTTTCACGGCCTGTTGGCGCACCTGGGGGCCTACCTCTTCCACATACTGCTTCAGGTCTTGCTGAACCAGCTTGGCGGCGGCCTCGCGTTTTTCGGGCGGCACGCGGGTTTGCAGTGCCATGGCTGCCTGCTGCTGCAACTGCATCGCCGGCCGTGCGACCAGGGTCTGTGCGGTCTGCTCAATGGCCGCCTGTTGCAGCACCAGAATGCGGTTGACCAGTTCTTTCTTGGCAGGCGATGACTGCGCCTGGGCGACTCCGGCCACCAGCACCAGTGCCAGAGTGAGAATTTTTTTCATGAAAACACTTTATGCGATGGAACAGGAGGCTACTGTAACGCGGTTGCTCCAGCTGGACGTTGCACCGTCCATCATAATCAAGCAACCTCTACCCAACAGAGCACATTGAACAGAACACATTGATATGGAACGCAAAGACCGCCCCGTGCCAGACCTGGTAATTGACGCGCGCGACATGGAACCCCCCGAGCCCTTTGTTGCCACCTTGGACGCGCTCGATACCATGGACCCCAAACACACACTACTGCTGATTATCAACCGCGAGCCGCATCCGCTGTACCGCGCCCTTCACAACAAGGGCTATGCCTACCAGACCGACATCACACCCGACTACACCTTCGAGATCCTGATCTGGCGCAAATGAGTCAGATGCAAGCGACGTTTGGCATAGCGCATGGTTACCACAGCACCCGGACAGAACCACTAAAATTTGCCGCTAACCCGCAGCCCTTGCCCACTATGCCCCATTCCACGACCCAGCGCCCCATTCGCAGCCAGTACGAAGACTTCATGCGCCACGTCTACACCACGGGCGTGCACAAGGGGGACCGCACCGGCACCGGCACGCGCAGCGTGTTTGGTTACCAGATGCGCTTTGATTTGAACGAGGGCTTTCCGCTGGTCACCACCAAGAAGGTGCACCTGCGCAGCATCATCCAGGAGCTGCTGTGGTTTCTGACCGGCTCCAGCAACAACAACTGGCTCAAGGAGCGCAATGTCTCGATCTGGGACGAATGGGCGCGCGAGGACGGCGACCTTGGCCCGGTTTACGGCGTGCAGTGGCGCAGCTGGCCCACGCCGGACGGCGGCCACATCGACCAAATCGCCGAGGTGATCCAAACGCTCAAGACCAACCCCGACAGCCGCCGGATCATTGTCAGCGCCTGGAATGTGGCTGAACTCAACAAAATGGCCCTGATGCCCTGCCATGCGTTCTTCCAGTTCTATGTGGCCCCTAGCGAGACACCCGGCGGCAAGGGCCGCTTGAGCTGCCAGCTGTACCAGCGCAGTGCCGACATTTTTTTGGGCGTGCCTTTCAACATTGCGAGCTATGCGTTATTGACGCACATGGTGGCGCAGCAATGCGATCTGGACGTAGGCGACTTCATCTGGACCGGTGGCGACTGCCACATTTACAGCAACCACCAGGACCAGGTTGAGCTGCAACTGAGCCGCGCACCGTTTGCCTACCCCACGCTGCACTTCAAGCGCCGGCCCGACAGCATCTTCGACTACCAGTTTGAGGATTTTGAGGTACTGGGCTACCAATGCCACGACGCCATCAAGGCCCCGGTGGCCGTGTGATTAGCCGCAAACAACTGCTGGCCCTGGTGGCCATCACCCTGATGTGGGGCCTGAACTGGCCCATGATGAAATTCTCGCTGCGCGAGATGACGCCGCTGTACTTCCGTGCAGTCACCATGAGCAGCGGCGCCATGTGTCTGTTCATCTTCTACCGCCTGCGCGGCTTTCGCATGTTGCCAGAGGGGCAGGAATGGGGTACGGTGATCAAACTGGGGCTGCCCAATATACTGGGTTGGCACACCATATCCATCTTCGGCGTTATGGAATTGGCCTCGGGGCGTGCTGCCATATTGGGCTTCACCATGCCGATCTGGACCGTACTGATTGGCACCCTGTTTCTGGGTGACAAGCTGACAACCCGCACCACGGTGGCCGTGGTCGCGGTGGGCACCGCCATTGCGCTGCTGCTGTCGCACGAACTCGATACGCTAACAGGCCGCCCCGCCGGAATCCTCTGGATGGAAACTGCCGCATTGCTATGGGCTATTGGCACGGTGATGATGCGACGCGCCCGCATAACCCTGCCGGTAGAAACGCTCACGGTGTGGATGCTGATTCTGTCCAGCGTGTGCCTGTGGATCATGGCTATCGCGCTGGAGCCCTGGCCGAGCTGGCATTTCAGCGGCGCCATGTGGGGCAGCCTGCTGTTTGGCGTCGTCATCAACTACGGGGTTGCCCAGATCATCTGGTTTGGCATGGCGCGCAATTTGCCGCCGGCCACTAGCGCCATGAGTATCATGGCAGTCCCGCTGATCGGCATCCTGTCGGCCACGCTGATTGTGGGTGAGAGGCCGCACTGGGAAGATTACGTGGCCATGGTCTGCGTGATGGCCGCCATTGCCGCAGTCCTGATACCCAGCCGCCGCAGCAAGCCAACACCCACCTGATTGATTTTTTGCATGCAGCTGCACCTCATATTCGCCAAGGCCCGCAATGGCGTCATCGGCAAAAACAACGCCCTGCCCTGGCATTTGCCCCAAGACATGGCGCACTTCAAGCGCGTGACCATGGGCTGCCCGGTCATCATGGGGCGCAAGACCTGGGACTCGCTCCCAGCGCGTTTTCGGCCCCTGCCGGGGCGTGTCAATGTGGTCGTCACCCGCCAAATAGGTTGGAACGAAATTGGGGCTCAGCCCTCGTCCAGCTTACGCAATGCGCTCCTGTTTTGTGAGCAATTCGAGCACGTCTGGGTCATTGGCGGTGCCGATCTCTATGCGCAGGCGCTGCCCTACGCCCATACCGCCGTGGTAACCGAGATTGACGCCGACTTTGATGGCGATGCTTTTGCCCCACAATTTGGCCCGCAGTGGATTGAAACCACTCGCGAAACCCACACCGCAGCCAACGGGCTGGGCTTCAGCTTTGTGACCTATCGCAACCCCAACCCACTACCAACCCCTGAAAGAGACTAACCATGTCAGGACACGGATTCCACGTTCACGGCCCGCACGACCACGAAATCGAACACGCCCAGCAAGGCGGTCACGGTAGTGGCCACGAAAACGGCGGCATGATCAACCAGATCGCCATGTTCACGGCCATCATCGCCACCATTGGCGCCATCTTTGGCTACATGGGCGGCGCCACCCAGGCCAATGCCGGCCTGTACAAAAACAACGCCGCCATCAAGAAGACGGAAGCCGCCAACCAGTGGAATTACTACCAATCCAAGAGCACCAAACAGTCGCTGGCGGAAATGTCGCGCGACCTGGCCACCAAGGACGACGACAAGATCAAGTACCAGACCAAGTTGGACCGCTACGACAAGGAAAAAGCCGAGATCAAAACCGTAGCCGACAAACTTGAGGCCGATGCCACCGAGTGGGACCACCAAAGCGACGAGCAAATGCACCTGCACCACCGCTGGGCGCAAGCCACCACGGTGTTGCAAGTCTCCATCGCGCTGGCGGCCATTGCCCTGTTGAGCAAAAAGAAGTGGCTAGAGTACGGCATGTTTGCCGCAGGTGGTCTGGGTGTTGCCGTTGGCGCCATGGCCATGCTACACATGTAATAGCAGCATACGTATATTCCAAGAGGGCTAGCGCCTGAAACATGCGTCAACATCTACAGGAGCAGTGCCGATGCTGCCCACAACCATAAGCTGTCAATGCCAAGCAGCAGGCAGATCCCAGGTCGCCACCCAGTCAGGTAACTGTTCAGCCGGCATGGGCCGGGCGATGGCATAGCCCTGGGCCAGTTCACAGCCCAGCGCCATCAACTGCACGCCATGGGCATCGGTTTCAACGCCCTCCGCAATGACTGTGCGGTTGAAGGCAGCAGCCAGTCCGATAACCCCTTTGACAATCGACAAATTGCCAGTGTCTTCCAACATGTCGCGGATAAAACTCTGATCGATCTTCAGAATATCCACCGGTAAGCGACGCAGATAGGTGAGCGATGAATAACCGGTGCCAAAGTCGTCCAGGGAGAATTTCACCCCCAGACTGTGGCAGTCCGCCATGATTTTTTGCACGGCGCCCATATCTTCCAGCGCACTGGTTTCCAGTATTTCCAATTCCACCATGTCAGGGTCAATCCGTGGGTGACTGGCCAACAGTGCAGCCAACTTGGCGGTGAACTGTTCGTCCAGAAACTGGCGCGCGCTCGCGTTGATGCTGACCGGTAGCTTAAGCCCAGCCTGCGCCCAGGCGTCGAGTTGCATGAAGGCCGTCGCCATCACCCAGTCGCCCACTCGCTCGCTCAGCGGATGCTTTTCAATAGCCGGCAAGAAGCTGGCGGGTGCCAGCAAGCCCCGCTCCGGGTGGTTCCAGCGTATCAACGCCTCCGCCCCCACCACGGCACCACTGCGCATGTTGACCTTGGGCTGGTAGTACAGCACCAACTCCTGCTGCCGCAAAGCTTGCTCGATACGGGATTGCTGGTTAGAGCGGGTCTTGACTTCGGCGTCCTGGTTCGCATCGAACAAATGAAATCGGTTTTTGCCGCCGCGCTTGGCCTCGTACATGGCGAAATCGGCGTTGCGCATCAACTGGTCAGCGTCTACGTTGTCATTCGGGTACAAGGTTACGCCGATGCTGGTGGTGACCGACAGTTCCATGCCACCGACCAGCACGGGGCAAGCGCATGCGGCCAAAACCCGGTTAACCAATTGCACGCAGTCTTCAACGCCACGTAGGCCCGTCAGCACCACCACAAATTCATCGCCGCCCATGCGAGCCAAGGTGTCGCCCTCACGCAGCCCGTCGCGCATCTGCTGGGAGATGGCTACCAGCAGTTCATCTCCAACGCTGTGACCAAATGCATCGTTGATGGACTTGAAACTGTCAATGTCCATATACAACACGGCCAGAATTTGGCTTTGACGTTGGCAATTCGCCATGGCCTGTTGAAGGCGGTCCGACAGCAGCAACCGGTTGGGCAAGTTGGTCAGCGCGTCAAAGTGTGCGCCGTGTTCCAGCATTTCCTGATGCCGTTTGAGGGGTGTAATGTCGGAGAACAGCGCCACATAATTGGTGATGGCGCCCTTGGCCTCGCACACGCGGCTAACGCTCAACAACACCGAAAAGGCTTCACCGTCTTTGCGCCTGCTCCATATCTCTCCCTTCCACTCGCCGTCGCGCATCAACGCACACCGCATCGCCCTGAACACAGAGTAGCTCTGGCGACCGGATCGAAAAGTCAGCGGGTCTTTTCCCAAAACCTCGTCATGGGTGTAGCCGGTAATATGGGTAAAGGCTGCGTTGACATCCACAATCAGGCCTTCTGAATTGGTGATTAGGATGCCCTCATTGGTATCGGTGAACACCCTGGATGTCAGACGCAACTGCGCTTCAGCCAACTTCTGTGCGGTAATGTCGCGGGCGATCTTTGAGGCGCCAATGATTTTTCCCCAACCGTCGCGGATGGGAGAAGTGGTGACTGACACGTTGACGCGCCTACCGCTCTTGCACACGCGCACCGTGTCGAAGTGGTCAATGACTTCACCGTTCAAGATTCTTTCAAGAATAAATTTTTCCTCGTCCTTGCGGTCGCTCGGCAGCAGCAATTCAATGCTGCGCCCTATCATTTCCTCTGCGGTGTAGCCGAATATTTTGGTGGCAGCCGGGTTCCAGCTGGTCACAATACCATTCACAGACTTGCTCACCACAGCATCGTCGGTGGAGCTCAGAATGGCATTGGACAGGCGGGCGGCGGCCTCCAATTTGACCTTCTGTGTGATATCGCGCGTGATATTGGAAGCACCAACGACCACCCCATCGCGGTCACGAATAGGAGATATGGTGACCGACACATAGATGCGGTTGCCATTCTTGTGCAAACGTTCGGTTTCGAAGTGGTCCACTCGGGCCCCACTGAGTACCCGTTTCAGGATGTGGACTTCCTCTTCACGGCGCTCCGGTGGAAACAGCACCAGCATGGACTTGCCCAACATTTCCCCTTCGGTGTAGCCAAAGATGGACTGCGCACCCGAATTCCAACTGACGACCAGACCATCCATATTTTTGCTGATGATCGCATCATCCGAGCTCTGCACAATGGCCAGGAAGTGTTCCAACGAGTGCTCCAGGGTCCTTGCGGCATCCAGTGCCGCTCCAACCCTCAAAATGTTTGAAAATGAACTTTTAACCATGGTGCCCCCATTTGGTTTTTCAAGTTTTTCAAGCTTTTGAAGATTCAGTTTAGTTTTTTTGGGAGAAGTTGCAAATTCCAATCCACACGGTTATGCGGCCGGCGCCGCCTCCGTTACCGGCAGACATTCGCAATTTGGTTGGCCGCATGCGTAGCCAGATAAAATGCATTTTCGTAACTACTTGATTTTTAACAGTTATTTCGTTTTATGAAACTCGCCACCTGGAACATCAACTCTCTGTCCGTGCGCCTGCCGCAAGTGCTCGACTGGCTCGCCGCCAACCCGGTGGACGTATTGGCCCTGCAGGAACTCAAAATGACGGACGACAAGTTTCCGGCGGACGCCTTCCAGGCCGCTGGCTACTCTTCCCAGTGGTTTGGCCAGAAGACCTACAACGGCGTGGCCCTGCTCACGCGCACACCCGCTACCGAGGTCGTGAAGAACATACCCGGCTTTGACGATGACATGGCGCGCGTGATTACTGGCACCGTGGAGGGTGTGCGCGTTATTGGTGCTTATTTCCCCAACGGCCAGGCGCCAGGCACTGACAAGTTTGAATACAAGATGGAGTGGCTCAAGGGCCTGCGCCATTGGGTCAAGGCCGAGCTGGAGAGGCACCCACAACTGGTGCTGATGGGCGACTACAACATCACCTTTGACGATCTGGACGTGTGGGACCCCGAGGGCATGCGCGAACAGATTCACTGCACCGAAGACGAGCGTTACCACCTGCGCGCCCTCATTGCGCTGGGCCTGCACGACAGCTACCGCCTGTTCGACCAACCCGCAAAGAGTTATAGCTGGTGGGATTACCGCGACTTTGGTTTCCGCCGCAACCGTGGCATGCGCATTGACCATATCTTGATTAGCAACGCGCTCAAAGACAAGGCCACCGCCTGCACCATCGACAAGACACCGCGAAGTAACGAGCGCCCCAGTGACCATACGCCGGTGGTGCTGACACTGAATTGACCGCGATTCGCCGCCGGGCCGCCCCAAGGCGAATCAGTCCCCTCGGGGGCAACGACCCGCGCAGCGGTGGAGTGTGGGGGCCACACTTACTCCAAACCCAGCTCCTGGATTTTGCGCGTGATGGTGTTGCGCCCGATCCCCAGTTTCTGCGCCGCCTCAATGCGCCGGCCCTTGGTGTGGGCCAATGCAGCCAGAATCAGACGCGACTCAACCCGTTGCGTCAGTGCATCCCATACATCCGTTCTTCCTGCGCACAACAGCGCAGCGGCTTCGGCCTGCAGCTCGGACTCCCAGCCAACCGTGGGTTGCGCGAGTGCCGCGTTGAGTGAGCTTGCCACCGGGGCCGCTACCGACACGGGAACCACGTGGGCAACCGCAGAGTCCACGTCGCCATCCCCCGCCGCCAAATGCACCCCGACTTCGGGTGGCAAGTCTTTGGGCTCAATCACCTGGGCTGGTGCCATCACCGTGAGCCAGTGGCACATGTTTTCCAGCTGACGCACGTTACCTGGGAAGCCAAAGCCTTCCAGCCAGGCCAGGGCGGCGTCAGAAATTCGCTTGGGTTCTACCCCAAGCTGCTGGGCGCTTTGCTGCAAAAAATGGCGTGTCAACATGGGCACGTCTTCCTTGCGCTCACGCAGCGCCGGCAGGCGCAGGCGGATGACGTTCAGGCGGTGGAACAGGTCTTCGCGGAAGCCCCCTTCCTTGACCCGCAACTCCAAATCCTGGTGCGTGGCTGCAATCACCCGGACGTTGGCCTTGACGGCGGTATGACCGCCAACACGGTAGAAATGCCCATCGCTCAACACGCGCAGCAAACGGGTTTGTAGCTCAAACGGCATGTCGCCAATTTCATCCAGAAACAGCGTACCGCCATCGGCCTGCTCAAAGCGTCCTCGGCGCATGGTTTGCGCCCCGGTGAACGCGCCGCGTTCGTGGCCAAAGAGTTCGCTTTCCAGCAAATCCTTGGGGATGGCCGCGGTGTTGATGGCTACAAACGGGCCTTTGGCGCGCGGTGAATGCTTGTGCAGGGCGCGGGCCACCAGTTCTTTGCCAGAGCCGGATTCACCGGTGATCATGACCGTGACGTTGCTGGGTGACAGGCGCCCAATGGCGCGGAACACATCCTGCATAGCCGGTGCCTGGCCCAGCATTTCGGGCGACTCCGTCATGCTTTCTTCGCTCACTTCCTCGCGCTGGCTTTCTTCCACGGCGCGGCGAATCAGCTCCACTGCCTTGGGCAAATCAAAAGGCTTGGGCAGGTACTCAAACGCGCCGCCCTGAAAGGCGCTGACCGCGCTGTCCAGGTCCGAGAAAGCGGTCATGATGATGACCGGCAGCCCCGGATATTTGGTCTTGACCTTGTCAAGCAGCTCCAACCCCGAGCCGCCGGGCATCCGAATGTCGCTCACCAGGATTTGTGGGCCTTCGTCTTCGGCCGCTGTACTGAGCGCGGCCAGCACCTCGCGGGAGCTGGAGAAGCTGCGGGTGGGCAGGTGTTCGCGCAGCAAGGCCTTCTCCAGTACGAAGCGGATGGACTGGTCGTCATCTACTATCCAAATCGGCTTCATAGTGGTGCGTTCCCTGGTTCTTGGCAGTTACGGTAACGGAATCAAGATTTTGAAATCCGTACGGCCTGGTACGCTGTCGACCTCGATCAGGCCATGGTGCTGTTGAACAAAGGTTTGCGCCAATGTCAGCCCCAGGCCAGAACCACCTTCCCTGCCCGATACCAGTGGGTAGAAAATGCGGTCCTTGATCGAATCGGGTACGCCCGGTCCGTTGTCAATGACATGCAATTCCAATGCCAACCGGTAGCGTTGTTTGCCAAAGGTGATCTGGCGCAGCACGCGGGTGCGAAACGTGAGCACGGCGTCACCCGCAGCGATGCGATCCACCAGGGCCTGGCAAGCGTTGTGCGCGATGTTCAGCAGGGTTTGGATGAGCTGTTCATGATCACCCCGAAATTCGGGAATAGAGACATCGTAGTCACGCACCACGCGCAGGCCCTTGGGAAACTCGGCCAGAATCAACGAACGCACCCGCTCGCAGACCTCGTGGATATTGACGTCACTCACCATGTGTGGGCGGCGGTGTGGAGCGAGCAGGCGGTCCACCAGGCTCTGCAGGCGATCGGCCTCGCGGATGATGACCTGGGTGTATTCGGTCAGATCGGGCGACTCCATCTCCATTTCCAGCAACTGCGCCGCACCACGAATACCTCCCAGCGGGTTCTTGATTTCGTGCGCCAGATTGCGGATGAGTTCCTTGTTGGTCTGGGCCTGCTCGGCCAGGCGCTCTTCACGCTCCTGGCGTGTCTGCTGCTCCAGTGGCACCATCTCGACGATGATCTCGGTCACCGGTTCGGTCCAGGTGATGATGACATGCACTGGCAAGGGCTCGGCGCTGATGCGTTTTAAAAAAGCGTCGTAGCGCAGTACATCAAAGGCGTTCTCGCGTGCACCGTTCAGGGCATTGCGAAACAGAGCAGGTTCGGTAAAGGCCTCCGCCAGATTCGACCCAACAATGTTGCGCCGGGAAATGCCCATGGCATCTTCCAAAGCGGAGTTGGCGAAGGTGACGGATGCATCCGGCCCCACCACGGCCACCAGCGTGGCCAGAAGATCAAATGCTTGTAAACGGGACGGTGCTTCCACCAAACCGTCTATTTAGGAGAAGAACTGGCCGAAGCGGACGACAGGCGGCCCAACTCGCGCCGGATGCCATCGATGTCGCTTTCATTGCGGGCAATGTTGGCCTTGAGTTCGGCGACCCGCTCCAGGTACTTCTGTTGGTTGCGGGCTTCAGAGGCGAGCCTCTCGGGCTCGCCATTGTTGTATTCCTTGACCAGTTCAACCTGGCGTGTCTCAGCTTTTTTGAGCTCGGATTCCAGAATCATGCGCGAATCGGAGTCTTTGGCGCGCTGGTCGGCAGAATCTGTACGTGTGCCGGGCTGGGCGCCACTCGCTGCACGGCTGGCGGCGGGCTTGTTGGACTGAACCACGGTCACATTGCCGCCAGAGATCAGCTTGCAGGACTTAGCCTGGGCCTCCGTGACCGTGTTGGTGTATTCATTGCCGCAGCGGTAAATCTTGGCCTGGGCCCAACTGGTGGTGCCCACCAAACTGGCCAACAAGGGAATCAAAAAAACAATTTTCATGTAGTGTCCACACAGCCCGTTCAAGGTTGGCCAGCCAGTATGCTTCAAAAAGAGGCAAAAACAAAATTTCGCCTCACCGATGTCGCTATGTGATCACTTTGCTAACCATTGGTTGCAAAAAAAAAGGACGGCGAGTGCCGTCCTTTTCGATCAATCCACAATGACTGCCCCCGAATGGGCAGCCAAATCCCATTACAGGGAGTAGTACATATCGTATTCAACCGGGTGCACCGCCATGCGAAAGCGGGTCACTTCGCTCATCTTGAGCTCGATGTAGGCATCGATCATGCTGTCGGAGAACACGCCGCCCTTGGTCAGGAACGCACGGTCTTTGTCCAGGCATTCCAGCGCCTGGTCCAGGCTGTGGCACACGGTGGGTACCAGCTTGTCCTCTTCGGGAGGCAAATGGTACAAGTCTTTGGTAGCCGCTTCGCCGGGGTGGATCTTGTTTTCCACGCCGTCCAGACCGGCCATCAGCAGAGCGGCAAAGCCGAGGTAAGGGTTCATCAATGGATCGGGAAAGCGGGCTTCCACGCGACGGCCCTTGGGGTTGGCCACAAACGGGATGCGGATCGAGGCGGAACGGTTCTTGGCCGAGTAAGCCAACTTGACCGGAGCCTCAAAGTGCGGAACGAGGCGCTTGTAGCTGTTGGTGCCAGGATTGGTGATGGCATTCAGCGCACGGGCATGCTTGATGATGCCGCCGATGTAATACAACGCGAAGTCGCTCAAACCGGCGTAGCCGTCGCCAGCAAACAGGTTCTTGCCGTCTTTCCACACCGACTGGTGCACGTGCATGCCAGAGCCGTTGTCGCCGTGGTAGGGCTTGGGCATGAAAGTAGCGGTTTTGCCGTAGGCATTCGCCACGTTGTGGATCACATACTTTTGCAGCATGGTCCAGTCGGCGCGCTCGACCAAAGTCGAGAAGCGGGTGCCAATTTCGTTTTGACCCGCGCCCGCCACTTCGTGGTGGAACACTTCGACCGGGATGCCCAGGGATTCGAGAATCAAAGACATCTCGGCGCGCATGTCTTGCGTGCTATCGACCGGGGGCACGGGGAAGTAGCCGCCCTTGGTGGTAGGACGGTGGCCGCGGTTGCCGCCTTCGAGCTTGGAGCCGCTGTTCCAGGGGGCTTCGTACTCGTCGATTTCGTAGAAGGTGTTGTTGGGTTCGGTGCTCCAACGTACGCCATCAAAAATGAAGAACTCTGGCTCTGGGCCGAAGAAGGCCGTGTCGCCAATGCCAGAAGCCTTGAGGTAGGCTTCAGCGCGCTTGGCGATGGAGCGCGGATCGCGGTCGTAGGCCTTGCCGTCGGCAGGCTCAACCACATCACAATTCATGATGATGGTGGTTTCTTCAAAGAAAGGGTCGATGTTGGCAGTGTTGGGATCGGGCATGAGCAACATGTCCGACGCTTCAATGCCCTTCCAGCCAGCAATGGACGAGCCGTCAAACGCATGGCCCGACGCAAACTTGTCTTCATCAAAGTGGGAAACAGGCACGGTGGTGTGCTGCTGTTTGCCGCGGGTATCGGTGAAGCGGAAGTCGACAAACTTGACTTCGTTCTCTTTCACCATCTTCATCACGTCTGCGACGGTCTTGGCCATCAAATACTCCTGTTACACGGTTGTGAAAATTCTCGCCTTGCCTCCATTGCAGTTTTTGTGCCAAAACCCGGGCAAGCACCATTTTTGGTAAATCAGGCTATTTTGCCTTGAGACACGTCAGTTTTCCGTTGTGTTGCGTCAAAGTCCGCGTGTGAAGCGGGGGGCGAACGCCTGCCATTTCGGTTGATGCACCAAATCAAGGCTCTTTTGCGTGCACCAATTGAGTGCAATTCTATTTGCGCACCATCTCAGGGCCTAACTTGGCATGCGCCTGCCCCAAACCTTGCAACAGGGCAGCGTAGGCAGGGATTACGGCAACGGGTGCGCCCTTTACACCGAGCTCGATATGGTGCCCGTACTGTGCGTGGTCCACGCTGGGCAGGCTGAACACCTTGACCGCATGGTCACGCTCAATGTCCTCCATGAGCGGGGTCAGGCTGGCCTCCATGGCCCCAAACACGATGACCGACTGCTCGACCCAAGCATCCTGCACAAACAGGTGGTGGTAGTGCGTGTCCAGCACCCACTCCATCATGGGATGGGCCATGACCGGGAAACCCGGAACAAAATAAACGCTCCCGCAGTAAAAGCCGGGAATCTTGTTGAACGGGTTAGGGATGATCTGCGCACCGACAGGAAACGTACCCATGTTGAGCCGGTGCAGGTTGTCACTGCGGTTGGGCTCGTAGGCAACGCCCTTCTCCCGGGCAAAGTCCTGCATGCGTTCACGGATCAGCGTCTCAGCCTGGGGGTGCAGGGCCAATTCACGCCCCAGGGCCCGCGCGGCGCACTGGCGTGTGTGGTCATCCGGGGTGGCACCAATTCCTCCACAAGAAAACACCACGTCACCCGAGGCAAAGGCGCGCGCCAGCGTCGCGGTGATGCGCTGCGGATCGTCACCCACGTAGTCGGCATAGGCCAGTGGCAGCCCCCGTGCAGACAGCAACTCAATGGTTTTTGCAAGGTGCTTGTCCTGACGCTTGCCAGACAGGATTTCATCGCCAATGATGATGAGGCCAAAGTTCATGTTGATCTATTCCACGGAAATCAAAAGCGGTGGTTCGGCGACCGGGATTTCCGCCACGATCACGGCCTCGGCCGCGCGTTCCTGGCGCAGAGCCTGCAAGGCCGCCAAACAGTAATGGGTGAACCACAGGGACGAAAAAGCAAACACCAGGGTGTAAATCCAGATTGCCAGCGGCACCAGGAAGACAAAGAAAGTGACCGCAAACAGGGCGCCAAACGCCCACACCAGGCTGGGCGCGGCCCCCAGGTAACCGGTCAACACGCCCATGCCCAGCAGTTGCATGCGATGACGCTTCAAAACCGTGCGGCGCTCTTCGGCGCTGGCGTGGTTAGCCAACGCGTCGAAGGACATGACCCGGTAGGTGAGCCAGCCCCAAATCAGCGGCGGCAAAATCAGCACCAGGGGCGGCACAAACCACAGCGGAAGAGAGGCCACCGTGGCCAGCAGTGCCAGCACCGTGGAGCTCAAAGACCAGGCCACACTGTAGAGAAACGACGCACCGTTGCGCTCTTCCAGTGCCGGAAAACGCCGCAGCGCCACCAGACGCACCAGCATCGGCGTCATCAACAGCGCTACCACCAGCAACGACACCATAACGATCAGGGGCGTCACAACGAAGATGACGACCATTGGGGCCAGCACCGTCTTGATGCGTCCCAACCCAATGCTGTCCAGCCAGGCCCAGCCGTTGTTGACGAACTCGCTGGATTCCAGCAACAGACGCACCTGGTCCATCGCTACATCCCAGTAGAAATAACCTAGGCCTACGGTCAGGGCGACCACCAGAACCAGCGGCATCACCGACAACAGAATCACCCGCGGCCTCAAGCAGTACGCAGCCGCGCGCCAGAACGAATCAAATAGCATGCTCATGTGACAAGGATACCGGGCTTTGAATAGCCTGCAAATCCGCCTCGCTTAACCAGCGCCACTGGCCTGGCGTCAGGTCCACAGGCAAACGCAGACCCCCAATCTGCGAGCGGTGCAAGCCCTCCACGCGGTTACCAACCGCTGCCACCATGCGTTTGACCTGGTGGTACTTCCCCTCGGTAAGGGTCAGGCGCAGATGGAGCGGGCCCACAGCCGCGCAAGCTGCGGCACGCACGGGTTTGGGGTCGTCATCCAGCACCACCCCATCCAGCAGCTTCTGGACCTGGCGCGCGTCCAGCGTGTGCTTGACCGTTACCTCATAGACCTTGGGAACATGGTGGCGCGGTGAACTCATGCGGTGGATGAACTTGCCGTCATCCGTCAGTAACAGCAGACCTGTCGTGTCCTGGTCAAGCCTTCCTACCGCCTGCACGCCCTGCACCGCAGCCTTTTGTGGCCGCAATCGCAGCGGCGACGGCAGCAGCGAGTAGATGCTGGGGTAGGTGGATGGCTTTTGTGAACATTCGGTGCCAGCGGGCTTGTGCAGCATCAGGTAGGCTTTTTCATGGTACGGCCAGTCCACCCCCTGGACCCTGAAGCGCAACCCATCCGCTACAAATTCAGTAGCGGCTTGCGTACATTCCACGAGGGCTGGAGACTCATTTTCCATATAAACTTGAACCAAACCCTGCTGAACCAGCCCGGCGCAAACACGCCGGGTGCCAAATCCTTGTGAGTAAAGTATTTCCTGTAGCTGCATGCGGTGTTTCTCGTTGGTCTTCATTGTGGGGGATTCTCGTGCCGCCCGAATCTTGCCACGAAGCCCACCATGCCGGCATGTTGATGCTGCATCGCAGCAAAACACTGGGCAACCCGGTCGAAAGGCAGTAGACTGCCACGAACTATGACAGCCACGCAGATGGCTCCATATATTCAGGGTGAGTGACATGATCTATGCTGTTTTTGTATTGGGATTGGCGCTGGGTGGTGGCGTCGTTTACTGGCTGCGCCGGTCAAAAACCCCGGACCGCAAACGCATTCCCAAAGATTGGCCGCTGACGGTGCGTGCGTTGGTCAACAACCGTGAAAAGCAAGTCTGGCTGTGGCTGGCCAAGGTGATGTTTGACCATCAGATATTGATCAAATTGCCCATCACCCGGTTTACCTCACCCGCCCAGCAGGCCGATGCTGCGCACTGGTACCACTTACTCAATGGGGTTTACTGCACCTTTACCCTGTGCAATATGGAAGGTGAAGTGATAGGGTGCATTGATGTACCAGGCCCCAAGGGATTGTCCCTGAGCAACCAAACCCTCAAACACAACCTGCTGTCGCAATGCGGCATCCACTACACGGTGGTGGACCCGGCCAACCTGCCCCACCTGATCCAGATCCGCACAGCTTTCCTGGGCGAGCAAGCGGCCAGAGGCAACGCGAACGGTGAACTGGAGTCGCGCTTCAAGAACGTGAGCCAGCATTTGTACGCTATTGTGGACCGCAAGCGCAACACCAAGAACCAGTCCGTAGCCCAGCTGGATGCGTCCATGCCCAACTCCTCGGGCTACGCTGAAAGCATGCTGGAGTCCTCCGGCTGGGAACAGAATTCCTTCGTGACCCCTCTGGACAGCCGCGCCGCAAAGCTCTAGGTGGGTAAACCCTTAGCAAAGTAGGCATGCGGATTGCATATGGTAGGGTGTTTGTGCCGTCCGGCGCAAAGTCAAGCTACGTCTAAAATATCAAAAAACACCCACACAACATGCTCTCGCTCTTCCGATCCAAGCCAAAAACCCCCGAGATTCCGGTCGAATCCCCGGTCGCTCAACGCAAGCGCATGGACTTGGAAGAACGCAAGGCATTCCGACAAGAAATGTTATATCAGTCCATCCGAGAGACATTTTTGTCAATGGAAGTGATTGGCAGCATGTACAAATTCAAAGTTATGCCGGTGGATGCACGTCACCACCGCTTCATCGCCATGATCGACGTCGCCAAATCTTTCGTCACTGGCAAAGAAGCCCGCACCAAGAGTTTTGCCGCCATCGAGAAGCTCATGCGCGCCAATACCTACAAGCGCTTTGGCATACTGATCGAAGGCACCTATTGGCGCGTGAGTGAATCAGAAACCCAGTTTGAACGCCAGGCCCGGGCCGCTGACCCGGTCGGTAGCAGCACGCCAGAACGGGCATTTGCCAGTGCTCAGGCCTCAGATTCCACCGTTGCACACGAACCCGCATTGGCACGTCACGCTTACCAACCCGTGTCAGAAGACGAAGCCAGAGCCTTTATGGAAGCCATCAGCATGGGCTTGGCCCCGCCGGTGGTACAGGTGGGCGACTTTGAATACCAATCCGATCTGGCACCGCTGGACAGTGGCATCATGATTGGCGGAACCCAGTACGGCAAGCTGTAAGCGAAGCCGTCAGCCCAGCCCCCGTTCATCTGATCCACCCTAGAATGTGGTGGTGAACGCACCCTTGCCCACCCACGCTCCGCGCCGCCCTATTCGTGAACTACCCGATGAGCTGATCAGCCAGATCGCTGCCGGCGAGGTGGTGGAACGTCCGGCATCAGTAGTGCGTGAGCTGGTCGACAACGCGCTGGACGCCGGGGCCACCCAAATCACCGTGCGACTGCTGGCCGGTGGCGTGCGCCTGATCAGTGTGGAAGACGATGGCCAGGGCATCCTCCCCGACGAGCTAAGTCTGGCCTTTCGCCGCCACGCCACCAGCAAGATCGGCAGCCTGGTGGATTTGGAGTCGGTGGCCACCATGGGGTTTCGGGGTGAGGCCCTTGCTGCTATTAATTCAATAGCTGACTGTGCAATATTGTCGAGGGCTAGCGGCCAATCGGGCGCTCACCTTTTGGACGGACGCACGGGCGAACTCAAACCGGTGGCCCGCAGCCAGGGCACCACGGTCGAGGTCAAAGAGCTGTTCTACAGCACACCAGCGCGGCGCAAGTTCTTGAAGACCGACGCCACCGAACTGGCCCACTGCATTGAATCGGTGCGCCGCCACGCGCTGGCCCGACCCGATGTGGGTTTTGCCATCTGGCATGAAGGCAAGCTGATTGAACAATGGCGCCGCTGCGAAGCCCCAAGCCAGGAGCAACAACTCACCCAACGCCTGGCCGACGTGTTGGGCGCGGACTTTATTGCCCAATCGATTGCGGTGGACTGGCAGGCCTCCAACACCCAACGCACGGGCGGCGACACGCCAGCACTGCGCATCTGGGGCCGGGTGGGCATTCCCGATGCCGCACGGTCGCGCGCTGACCAGCAGTTTTGTTACGTGAATGGCCGCTTTGTGCGTGACAAGGTGCTCACCCACGCCGCCCGCAGTGCCTACGAAGATGTACTGCACGGCCACCGCCAGCCGGTGTATGCGCTGTACCTGGCCATGGACCCGGCGCGGGTGGACGTGAACGTGCACCCCACCAAGATCGAGGTGCGTTTCCGCGATAGCCGCGAGGTGCACCAGGGTGTGCGCCACGCCGTGGAAGACGCATTGGCTGCGCCACGCGCCAGCACCGCAGGCACCACCAGTACTGCCAACACCCCGGCCAGCACGATCTGGCCCAATCACTCAGAGTCAAATCAGGCTCCAGCCCTCGTCAAATATACACAAGGCGCTATGAATTTCGCAGTGAACCCGAAGCCAACCGGCCACCGCGTCAGCGACATCAGCCTGCTCTGGCAGCGCAACACCAGCCCGCCGCAAGGCTGGGCGGCAGAGGGTTTTGCGCAGGTAAAGGAGGAGCCCGCAACGCGGGCGGGGGACACGGAGCAAAACCCTCTGCCGCCCAGCCACCCAGCCAACAGCGAGGACGCCACCCAAATCTGGCCCCTGGGCCGTGCGCTAGCGCAACTCCAGGGCATCTACATCCTGGCCGAAAACACCCAGGGCCTGGTCATAGTGGACATGCACGCCGCCCACGAGCGCATCGTGTACGAGCGGCTCAAAAACCAGTTGGCCCAGCAAACCGCAGACGGCGCGACGACCACCGTGGCGCAGCTCACCAGCCAGCCCCTGTTGATACCCGCCACCTTTGCAGCAACCCCCGGCGAGGTCGCCACCGCCGAGGCCCACTTCGCCACCCTGCACACCCTGGGACTGGAGATTTCTCCCTTCTCACCCAAAACCCTGGCCGTGCGCGCCGTGCCCACCACCCTGGCACAAGGCGACGCGGTCGAGCTGGCCCGCAGCGTGCTGGCCGAGCTGGCCCAACACGATGCCAGCACAGTCATCCAGCGCGCCCAAAACGAATTGCTGGCCACCATGGCCTGCCACGGCGCGGTACGTGCCAACCGCCGCCTGACCATCGACGAGATGAACGCGCTGCTGCGCCAAATGGAAGCCACCGAACGCAGCGACCAGTGCAACCACGGCCGCCCCACCTGGCGCCAACTTGGCCTGCGTGAAATCGATGCGCTGTTCCTGCGTGGCCGTTGATTGGCCCACGGCATGAAAACCAAACACTTCGCCCAGCTGGTCATGCTATCGGCCTTATGGGGCGCGTCCTTCATGTTGATACGCCTGGCCAGCCCCGTGCTCGGGCCCAATGTGCTGGCGGCACTGCGCATCGGCATGGCCACGCTCACGCTGGCCGTGCTGATGTTCACCCTGCGCCAGCCTTGGCCGCGAGGGCATTGGCGCGAGCTGGCGCTCATTGGTCTGCTGTCCGTGGCCTTGCCGTTTCTGCTGTTTGCCTGGGCTGCCCTGCAAATCCCGGCCGGATACAGCGCGCTGCTCAATTCCACCGCCGTGCTGTTTGGCATCTTTGCCTCCACCTGGATGGGTGAAGACACGCTCAACGCACGCAAGGTTGTGGGTTGCCTGCTGGGTTTAGGCGGTGTGACGCTGATCGTCGGACTGGGGCCGGTAGAGCCGTCGTGGAAGGTAGCGCTGGCGGCGCTGGGCTGTGTCTTGGCCTCGGCGTGCTACGGCGTCTCCACACCGCTGATGAAGCGGGCGCTGAGCCGCATGGAGCCATTACAAATCACCGCCGGGTTGCATGCGGCAGCTTTCTTGATGCTGCTTCCCGGCGCGCTGTGGAGCTGGCCGTCTGCGCATTTCACACCCGTGGCATTGCTCGCGGTGGTCATCATGGGGGTGATCACATCGGGCATTGCCTATTGGCTGCACATCCGGATTCTGGCCCATGTCACCCCCGTGGCGGCCATGAGCCCCACTTTTTTGATTCCGGTGTTTGGCGTCACCTGGGGCCATGTCTTTCTGGGGGAGCAACTCTCAACCAGCATCTTCCTGGGCGGTGGGCTGGTGCTGATGGCCAGCGCCCTGGTCACCGGCTACAACCCCTGGCAAAAGCAGCACAGTGTAGTAAATGTTCAACCTTGACGTTCATCAGCTAAAAAATTGTTTCAAAAAGACGTCAACGGGTTGTGTAGACCCTTCGTTGTAGAGGGGCCTCCAGTTCCGGAGTACACCAATCTGCTTTGAAAGGCAAAAAATGAACAAGCTTCTCGCTACCCTGATCACCGGTCTGTTTGCTGTTGGCGCGTTTGCCCAGGCCCCTGCCGCCCCCGCAAAGGCCGCCGCGCCCGTTGCTGTTGCTGCACCTGCCGTTGCACCCGTTGCCGCCCCAATGGCAGCTTCTGCAGACGCACCCAAGTCCGACATGAAGAAAGCCGCCAAGAAGCACAAGAAGAGCAAAAAGGCCAAGAAGGCAGCTGCTGCCCAATAATTGGAGCCTGTCAGCCCATAAAAAAGCCCGCTCTGCGGGTTTTTTTACGTTTGGAGTCCGCGCACCACCGGCGCTGCGCCGCCCCGTAAAATGACAGGTTCATGATCGTCTCCCCTGCTACCCATCGCCCCGCCACCCCGAGCAAAACCCCCATTCGAGCTGAAATTTCCGCCCTGTGGCAGCTGGCTTGGCCTATTTTGGTGGGGCAACTTGCCACGGTTGGCATGTCTGTGGCCGACGTGGCCATGGCTGGGCACGCATCGGCGCAAGACCTGGCGGGTGTGGCCTTGGGTTCATCGATCTGGATGATTGTGGTGGTCACGCTCATGGGCGTGATGATGTCGGTCAACCCCATGGTGGCGCATTACGTGGGTGCGGGCCAGTTTGACCGGGTGCCACATGTGGTGCGCCAGGCACTGTGGAAGGGCCTGGGCGTAGGGGCCGTCGCCTTGGTCCTGGCCAACGTGGGGGGCCTGGTGTTTGACTTTATGCAACTGGAGCCCGCCGTGCACGACATTGCCGTGCGCTTTGTCCGCGTGACCAGTTTTGCGCTGCCAGCCTTTGCCTGGTATCGCGTGTTGTACGGCTACAGCGCCAGCCTGAACCAGACCAAACCCATGATGGCCATTTCGCTGGCCGCACTGTTGCTCAACTGCCTGTTGAATTGGGTGTTGATCTTTGGCCACTGGGGTTTCCCGGCGCTGGGCGGTGTGGGTTGCGCCTGGGCCACCATGCTGTGCATCTGGTTCAACCTGGGCGGACTGTTGTGGTGGATGCGGCGCAGCCCGGCCTACCGCAGCACCTGGCCGTTTGACCGCTTTGAAGCCCCGCACCGCGAGAAGGTGCGCAGCTTGCTCAAACTGGGCCTGCCCATTGGAGTGACCTATTTTGCTGAGAGCAGTGCCTTCAGCCTGATTGCCCTCTTGGTGGCGCGCTTTGGCAGCACGCAGGTGGCGGCGCACCAGATTGCGCTGAATTTTTCTTCATTGACATTCATGCTACCCATGAGTCTGGGCATAGCCCTGCTCACCCGCGTGGGCCAGGCCCTGGGCGCGGGTGACCCGGTTGCTGCACGCTTTCGCTCCGCCGTGGGCGTGGGCGCTTCGGTGGGTCTGGCCGTGCTTTCGGCTATTGTGATGGCCCTGTTTAGCCAGCAAATTGCCCGCGCCTACACCAGCGATGTACCGGTTGCCACCACCGCTGCGGGCCTGTTGCTTCTGGCGGCACTGTTTCAGGTGTCGGATGCGGCGCAAGTGTCCACCAGTTGCGCCATTCGGGGCTACAAGGTCACCCGCTCGCCCATGGTCATCCACCTCACAGCCTTTTGGGTGTTTGCTTTGCCCTTGGGCTGTGTGCTGGGTCTGGCACCCGACTGGGCTCCTTGGCACCCGGCCCAGCCAATGCAATCCCAGGGCTTCTGGATTGCCCTGGTGGTAGGACTGACCATCGCTGCCATCGCCTTGGTTCTGTTGCTGCGCCACGTATCCCACCGCGCGGTACTTGACGCCGCCCAACCCGTCCACTGATTGTTCCATGCCGTCACGCAGCCCACATTCCTCCATGCACCCAGCACTGATTGTGCTCACCCTGGCTTTGATGCTGGGGCTACAACCCATCACCACCGACCTGTACCTGCCAGCGCTGCCCGGCCTCACCCAGGAGCTGGGTGCCAGCATGGAACAAGCACAGCTCACGCTCACCGCACTGTTGCTGGCGTTTGGGGTTTCGCAACTATTTTGGGGCCCGCTGTCAGACCGCTTTGGGCGGAGACCGATCCTGCTGGCGGGCATGAGTGCCTATGTAGTGGCCTCGGTGGGCAGCGCGTTTGCTGGCAATATGGATTTGCTCATTGTCTGGCGCACCATCCAGGGCGCGGCGATGGGTGCCGGTGTGATGTGTGCCCGCGCCATTGTGCGCGACCTGTACGCACCGGCGCAGGGCGCCAACGTGATGTCCAAGGGTCTGAGTGGTTTGGGTGTAATTGCCTGCCTGGCCGCCCCCATTGGCGGTTTGCTGACGTCGCTTTTTAACTGGCACGCCGCGCTCTTGGCGCTGACCGTGTTTGGCGCCGTGGGCCTGGCGGTGGTGGGGCTGCGGTTTGAAGAAACCGTAGCCCACAAGAACCCCAAGGCACTCAACCCCGGCACGCTCATCCACACCTGGTGGACCATTGTGCGCAACCCCACCTTTTTGGCATTTACGGCCCTGTCCACTTTTGCCTATAGCGCCCTGTTCACGTTTTTGGCGTCCTCCTCCTTTGTCTTCATCCGGGTGCTGGGCCTGAGCACGACGCAGTACGGAATGGTGATGTTTGCCAACTCCTTCACCTACCTGCTGGGCACCTTTTTGTGCCGGCGCTTGTTGGTGCGCGTGGGTGTGCGCCGCACGGTGGCCATTGCCGGGGCCTTTAGCCTGGTGGGCGTTAGCGTGATGCTGGCGTTGGCTCTGGCAGGGGTGCAGTCGGTATGGGCGATCGAGCTGCCTTTTTTTCTGTTCATGCTGGCACACGGCATTCACAACCCCTGCGGGCAAAGTGGCGCGGTTGGCCCCTTCCCCAAAGCAGCGGGAGCCGCCTCGGCCCTCAATGGTTTTCTGGCCATGGTCAGCGCCTTTGCCACCGGCCAATGGCTGGGTGCGCACATGGATGGCACCACCCGCCCCTTGATTTACGGCATCGCCTTCTGGGGAGTGCTGCTGGCGCTCACGGCGTGGACCCTGGTGCAACGCTATGGCCGCCCCTGACGCACTGCCGTTTTGCCTGTGCCTGGCAGGGCCCACCGCCAGCGGCAAAACGGCGGCTGCGCTGGCCATTGCACAAGAGCACGCCTGCGAGATCATCAGTGTGGATTCGGCCCTGGTTTACCGTGGCATGGACATAGGCACGGCCAAGCCCAGCGCGCTGGAGCAGGCACAAGTGCCCCACCACCTGATCGATATTCGTGACCCGCCGCACGCCTACAGCGCAGCCGATTTTGTGCGCGATGCCCAAGGGTTGATTCGGGACATTGCCGCACGCGGCAAGCTGCCCTTGCTGGTGGGCGGCACCATGCTGTACTTCAAGGCCTTGTTCGACGGCCTGGACGATATGCCCGCCGCCAACCCCGCCGTTCGTGCGGAGCTAGAGGCCGAAGCCACCGTGAAAGGCTGGCCCGCCCTGCACGCCGAGCTGGCCTTGGTGGACCCGGTTACTGCGGCGCGTCTGGCGCCACTGGACAGCCAACGCATCCAGCGCGCACTGGAGGTGTTTCGCATTTCGGGCTTGCCCTTGTCGCACTTTCATGCCACCCAGAATGCTATAAAAACAGAAGCTGATCACGTAGATTCCACGAGGGCTAGAGCCCTAATTTCCTTGGAACCATTGGAGAGAAGCTGGCTGCACAATCGCATTGTGCAGCGCTTTGACACCATGCTGGCGCAGGGTTTTTTGGACGAGGTACGCACCCTGCGTGCGCGCGGCGACCTGCACCCCAACCTGCCCTCCATGCGCTGCGTGGGCTACCGCCAGGCGTGGGAAGCACTGGACGCGTGGGAAGCAGCCGGTGCAAAAGGAGCCCTGCCCTTGGCGGACCTGCGCGAGCTGGGCATCATCGCCACCCGCCAGCTTGCCAAGCGCCAGATCACCTGGCTGCGCTCCATGCCAGAGCGCCAGGTGGTGCAAGCAGATCAGCCGGACGCTGTACAAGTCGTTCTTGACAGCATACGCCGGCTAATTCCAGCCAGCACGTGAATTGGCCTGTGCCGCCAATTCACGCTCCGCAGCATTGGCGTAATCGCGGTCCCAGGCGATGACTTTAGGGGTCATGAGCCGGTGCCACAGCGACGGAATCAGCGCAACTGAAATGGTGGTGAGGTAGCCGCCAACCATCATGGGTGCGTTGGGGTAGGGTTGCAGATCCTGGTAGGGCACCTCGCCTTGCGCGTGGTGGTGCGAGTGGCGGGTCAGGTTGAACAAGGCCCAGGAGCTGATGCGCCGGTTGGTGTTCCACGAATGGCGTGGCTGCACGGGCTGCGCAGGGTCGCGCACCATGCCGTAGTGCTCCATGTAGTTGACGATCTCCAGCAAGGCCTTGCCCCATAGCGCACAAGCACAGAAAAACAATGCTGCGGCAATGCCGCCCATGGCCCAAGCAGCGGCTACCAGCACAGCGCTCATGAGCAGACCGCGCAGAAAGGCGTTGTGCCAGGACCAGACTGCAAGCCCACGACGCTGCAGGCGTGCGGCCTCGATGCGCCAGGCACTGACATTGCCGCGCACCGTAGAGATCGCGATATGGGCATACACGTTGCGTCCGCGTGGGGCAGTGGCAGGGTCATTGACGGTGGACACATAGCGGTGGTGCCCGTAAACATGTTCAATGGCAAAGCCCACGTCAAAGCTGAAGGCCAGCAGCCAGCGCCCCACCCACAGTGACACCGGCTCCCAGGTGCGGTGGGTCAGCTCATGCCCGGGAATCGTGCCAATCGTGCCGATCATCAGCCCCGTCAGGATAAAAGCCGACACATGGTGGCCCCAATGGGTTGCTGCCCGGTTAGCCAACAGGTCGGTCCCGGTCCATTGAGAAAGCATTGCGCCAACACCCAGAACGTCTACCGTGCTCACGCCCCAGACAGCGGCAAAGCAGATGAGCAGCAAAACCGGCAACGCCATCCATAACTGCACGGTCAGCACCCAGGGATGGCGATAGCGCGGAGTCGTGGTGTCGTCCCCAAAGAACATGTCGCCCAAGGTGCTAAACAGTGCGGTACTCACCAGTGCCAGCGTGATCCAGCCGCCACCCGCAAACAGCGCCACCACCACACTAAGGCCCTGCACATGGAATAAAAAAAACTTGAGGTAATGCCACAGCGCCACCAAAGTTTCACCCAAACCTTTGGGTGGCGCTATGATTTCTGAAGCATTTGAATCAGTATCGGCGAGGGCTAAAGCGTCATGGCGTGTGGTAAACCGGTCTGCATGGATATGCGCTTTGGGCAGGCCGGCCTGCTGTAGTTCGGTGCTGGCCGCATCAATCATCCCTGGCGGGCCGCACAGGTAGGCGTGCATGCCGGGCTCCAGCACCTGCGAGAGATGCCCGGTGACCAGCCCGTGCGCACCCGTCCAGGTGGTGTCGTCGGTGGCATCGGACAACACAGGCAGCAAGGTGAACGTTCCCGCCCAGTGGGTCGCCATGGTGCGCAACTCGTCCATCAGGTACAGATCGGCCTGTGTGCGTGCGCCAAACAGCAAGGTCACCGAACGTGCCACTTGATGAGCCTGCATGGCACGCAACATGGCCATGACTGGCGCGAGCCCCGATCCACCCGCCACAAACAACACCGGCGCGTCGGACTCACGCAGCCAGAATTGTCCCAGTGGCCCTTGCACATGCGCTTTTTGGCCTACGAGGCTCACGCCGTGTACATGCTCGGTAAAGACTCCACCGGGCACGCGGCGTACAAAAAACTCCACCGCCCCATGGGCATCTGGCGCCGTGGCAAACGAATAGCTGCGCGTGACACCCGGGAGCGTCGCCAGGCTAATCTGCGCAAACTGGCCTGGCTTGTAGTGCAGAGGGCCATCGAGTTGCAGGCGCAAACGCTGAATGTCGTGGGTCAAGGGCTCTTGCACCACCACAGTGGCACTGCACTCCTGCACCGACAACGCCTTGGTCTGCTCAACTTCAATGCGCACCGGCCCCATTGGCACGCTCTGGCAGGCCAGGATTGTGCGCTGCGCCAACTCCTCTTCCGAGAGCAGGTAGCTGGACTCAGTGAGCTCTCGTACTTTTCCTTCCACCAGACGGCACTTGCAGGTGGCACAGCCGCCCACACGGCAACTGTGCGGAAAGTCGACCCCCTCTCGCAGTGCTGCGGTCAGAATGGTCTCGCCCGCCAGCACCCGGATAGGCTGGGCATTGATGGTGGCAGACGTACCCGCCGAATTGAGCTTCAGTCCGAACATGCTGCTTCCTCAGGCTTACGGGTGCTACGCTGCCGATGTGGGATCAGCCGCTTTGCTAAACCGGTCAACCGGTTGTATTCCCCATATTTCATCGGCATATTCGCTGACGGTGCGATCCGATGAAAAATAACCCATGCCGGCAACATTGAGGATGGCACACCGCTCCCATTCCTCTGGCCTGCGGTAGAGCGAATCGACCTTGTCCTGGGTTGCCACGTAGTCTGCATAGTCGGCCAGCAACTGGTAGTGGTCTGACTCCAGCAGGGAATTGACTACATCCACATAACGGTTGGGTTCTTCGGGTGAAAAGCTGCCTTCGGCCAGGCGATCAATGGCGTACTTCAAGTCAAAGTTGTTGTTGTAGTACTCGCGTGGCTGATAGCCAGCGTTGCGCAGGTGGGTCACGGTTTCGGTGCGGTTGCCAAAAATAAAAAAGTTCTCCAAGCCCACATGCTGCGCCATTTCAATGTTGGCACCGTCCCACGTGCCGATGGTGAGTGCGCCGTTGAGCGCAAACTTCATGTTGCCGGTGCCCGACGCCTCGGTGCCAGCCGTTGAAATTTGCTCGGACAGATTGGCCGCCGGAATGATGGTCTCGGCCAGAGAGACGCAGTAGTTGGGTATAAACACCACACGCAGCAAGCCGCCTAGGCGGGGGTCATTGTTGACGACGCGAGCCACATCATGGATGAGCCGAATAATCAACTTGGCCATGTAATACGCGGACGCTGCCTTGCCCGCAAAAATGACGGTGCGCGGCACCCAGTTGCCATTGGGCTGAGCCAAAATGCGATGGTAGCGGGTGATAACGTGCAACACGTTGAGCAACTGGCGCTTGTACTCATGGATCCGCTTGACCTGCACGTCAAACAGGCTCTCAGGGTCCACGATGACGCCCGTCGTGCGGGCTATCAGGTCAGCCAGACGGCGCTTGTTTTGCTGCTTGGTCAAACGGAAAGCATTTTGAAATTCGGGTTGATCGGCAAGCTCTCGTAGTTTGGCCAATTGATCAAGATCACCGCGCCAGTTTGGGCCAATGTGGTTGTCGATCAGGCCCGAGAGAGACGGGTTGGCCTGTGACAACCAACGCCGAGGGGTGACGCCGTTGGTTTTGTTGCAAAAACGCCCCGGGTACATCATTGCAAAATCCAGAAAAATAGTATCGACCATCAACTGGCTGTGCAGGGCCGAGACACCGTTGACCTTGTGACTTGCGAGCGCCGACAGGTGGGCCATGCGCACACGGCGTATGCCGCGCTCTTCGATGAGCGAAATTCGCCGGGGCAGCGCGTTGTCGTCGGGAAATCTGAGGTGCACTTCCGCCAAAAAGTTTGCATTGATGTCGAAAATGATGCCCATATGGCGTGGCAGTATGCGGGTCAGCACATCGACAGGCCAGGTCTCCAGCGCCTCTTCCATCAGTGTGTGGTTGGTGTACGAAAAAATCTTCGTGCACAGACTCCAGCTCTTGGTCCAATCCAGGTGGTATTGGTCGATCAACAGGCGCATCAGCTCGGGAACAGCAAGGGCGGGGTGCGTGTCATTGAGGTGAATAGCCACCTTGTCTGCCAGATTGTCGAAGTTGTTGTGGTGCTTGAGGTGGCGGCGCAATATGTCCTGTAACGAAGCGCTGACAAAAAAGTACTCTTGACGCAGCCGCAACTCGCGTCCGTGTTCGGTGCGGTCGTCCGGGTAGAGTACGCGCGAGACGTTTTCGGACTGGTTCTTGGCTTCAAATGCCTGGATATAGTCGCCCCGGTTGAACGCGTCCAGGTTAATACCGCGTGTGGCACGTGCTGACCACAGACGCATGGTAATCACGCTGCGCATCTGATAGCCGGGAACGCCGCTGTCGTAGGCGGTTGCAATCACGTCTTCGGTATCGACCCAACTAGAGTGACCATTGGTCGGAACCAGGCGTCCGCCGTAGCGTATGGTGTAGCTCAGCTCGGGCCGCATGAACTCCCACGGGTAGCCGTTGGTCAGCCAGTAGTCGGGTTCTTCAACCTGTTGGCCGTTTTCAATGCGCTGGGAAAACATGCCGTATTCGTAGCGAATACCATAGCCAATGCCCGGCAACCCCAAGCTGGCAATCGAGTCCAGAAAACAAGCCGCCAACCGACCCAGGCCACCGTTACCCAGGCCGGCGTCGGGCTCCAGATCAACCAGGGCATCAAAGTCGGCGCCCAGCAGGTTGCAGGCTTGCTTGATCGGTTCATAGATATCAGTTGCCAGCAGCGCATTGGTGAGTGCACGTCCGGTGAGGTATTCCATGGACAGGTAGTGCACGCGCTTGGCATCGTGCTGGCTGGCCTGCGCCAACGACTCGCGCCAGGTGTCAATAATGCGATCCCTTGCGGCATGTACCACGGCGAACAGCCAGTCGCGCGGGGTGGCAGTGCGAAGGTCTTTTCCGACCTGGTACACCAGCCGGTTGGAGATCGCGCGACGCAGGGCATCCACCGTGTTGGTGGGTCTGTCGAACTGAAATATGGGGCCGGTGTTCATGGTCAATCGCCCTTCGGAGCAACACGGGTCAATGATAGGCTGCGATGGGCGCTTTCATACAGCGCACCATAGTGCCGCGCTGCGGCAATCCAGTCAAATTGAAGACGCATACCCCGGCGCTGAATCACTTTCCATTCAGGAGTCTTGAACAGGGTAAATGCACGGTGCATCGCGCTGCGCAAGTCGGACGCAGTCAGCGCATCAAAGACAAAACCGGTTGCCGTGCCTGCTGCCCTATTTTCTGGCGTGCAGTCCACCACGGTATCGGCCAGGCCGCCGACCCGGCGCACCAAAGGCAGCGTGCCATAACGCAAACCGTAGAGTTGGGTCAGGCCGCAGGGTTCAAACGCGGAGGGTACCAGCACCACGTCGGAGCCGGCCAGCACGTTGTGTGCGGCGGCCTCGTCATAGCCGATGCGGACACCCACCTGGCCGGGGTACCGGGCAGCGGCTTCGATGAATGTTTCCACCAGCCAAGCATCGCCTTCACCCAGCAGCGCCACTTGCCCTCCCATGGCGGCCACATCGGCAAGAACCTGGGGCAACAAGTGCAAGCCTTTTTGCTCGGTCAAGCGGCTGACCACACCAAAAATCAGGGCATCGGGGCGCGATTGCAGGCCCATGCTGTTTTGCAATGCCTGCTTGGCCGTGGTTTTGCCAGCGAGTCGGTTCACATCGTATTTCTGGAGCAATAAAGGGTCGGTACCGGGATTCCAGATCTGGTAATCGACGCCATTGAGAATGCCGGACACGACGTGCGTGCGCTCACGCAGCAGCCCGTCCAAGCCAAAGCCGTGTGGCTCGGTCAATATTTCACGGGCATAAGTTGGACTTACCGTGGTGATCCGGTCGCTGAACTGCAGGGCTGACTTCATGAAAGAGGCGTGGCCGAAAAACTCCAGCCCATGGATACCAAAGTATTCATCAGGCAGTCCCCATTGGGAAAACTCATGGTGAGAAAACAAGCCTTGGTAAGCGAGGTTGTGAATGGTAAAAACCGTGGCGGGTGTCGGGCAACCAGTCGCACGGAATGCATGCACGTAGGCGGGGGTGAGTCCGGCGTGCCAATCATTGCAGTGAATAACATCTGGCACCCATTGTGGGTCCAGTCCCTGGCCTAAACAGGCGCCTGCCCATCCCAGCGCAGCAAAGCGTTGTGCGTTGTCACTCCAGTCCTTGCCATCGGGCCCAAGGTAGGGATTTCCAGGGCGAGAGAACAGCTGCGGGGCATCAAGCAGGTAGGCAGGGCATTTGACACCGGGCAGTGTTCCCAGCGAGACCGTTGCAGCTGGAAGGAATGGTGCTTTTCCCCAAGGCGCAGGGGCGTTTGCCAAGTCCGCGACGGCCCTAGTCGCTTGCACGTTTTCAGTGAAGGCGGGAAATGCCGGCAGCAACAGGCGCACATCGCAGCCCAAGGCGTGCAATGCTGGTGGCAGTCCCGCGCTGACGTCGGCCAAACCGCCAGTTTTGAGAAAAGGGTATAGCTCTGAACAAATGTACAAAACCTTCATGTTGGCTGCCCCGCGGGCTCCTTCGCTGATTCCAAGGCCTGCAACATGGCACTGGTGACCAGCACCACACCCTCTGGACTGCGGTAAAAGCGCCTGGCGTCTTCCTGTGCATCGTACCCAATGGTGGTGTGCGCGGGGATGCGGCAACCTTCGTCCACAACGACCTTGCGCAAACGGCAGTGGCGCCCAATATAGGCATCGGGCAAAACAACGGAATGCTCCACCATACTGTAGGAGTGCACCTGCACGTTGGTAAACAGTACGGAATTGAGGATATGCGCACCGGACACAATGCAGCCGCCCGCAACCACGGAATCGACCGCCATGCCTCTGCGTCCGTCATCGTTAAAAATAAACTTCGCCGGGGGGACTGTGGGCTGGTAGGTCCAGATGGGCCACTCGCTATCGTACAAATCCAGCGCCGGAGTCACCGCCGTGAGGTCCATGTTGCTGGCCCAATAGGCATCCACTGTGCCCACGTCACGCCAGTAGGACTGGGCCTCAGCGCTGGTTTTTACACATGACAGGTTAAAAGGGTGAGCCACAACCTCGCCGCGGTTCACCATGGCCGGAATCAGGTTTTTGCCAAAGTCGTGGCTGGAAGAAGTCACCTTGGCATCCGCTTCAAGGATGGCAAAAAGGTACTTGGCATTGAATACGTAGACACCCATGCTCGCCAGCGCCATCTGCGGGCGCCCCGGCATGGCTTCGGGTTGGACGGGTTTTTCTTGAAAACGGGTTACCTTGCGATCCGCGTCGATGGTCATCACCCCAAAAGCGCAGGCGTCTTCCAGGGGTACTTCAATGCAGGCAACGGTGCATGGCGCGCCCTGGGCGATGTGGTCTTCCACCATGGTGGCGTAGTTCATTTTGTAGACATGATCACCGGCCAGTACCACGATGTATTCGGGGTCATGTCCGCGCACAATATCCAGATTTTGGTAGACAGCGTCGGCCGTACCCAGATACCACGATTCGTCGGCTTTTTGTTGCTGTGCGGGCAGCAGGTCAATGAATTCATTGACCTCGTTACGCAGAAATGACCAGCCATGTTGCAAGTGGCGCAGCAGGCTGTGTGACTTGTATTGGGTCAACACGCCAACACGGTGAATGCCGGAGTTCACGCAATTGGAGAGCACGAAATCAATAATGCGGAACTTGCCCCCAAAGGGTACGGCGGGTTTCGCGCAGTGCTCAGTCAGCGCCTGCAGCCGGGAGCCCCGCCCGCCGGCAAGTACGAGGGCGATCGTCCGACGGGCCGCGCCGTGTTGTGCACCATTGTTCATAGCAAGCTTTCCAAAACGTGGTTTAAGAATCTGTTATTCAAGACCGGTTACGGCCATGCGCTTGTGTGAGCGAAGCCAGGCGCTGTGCAGGATCGTCTCCCACCTGACTCCATTCAAAACGCCATTGCCAGCAATCACTCGGCTGCCCCGGCGTATTCATTCTGTGGGACGCATCGAGTCCGAGCACGTCCTGAAAAGGCACGATCATGGTATTCGCTACTGATTGCGAAAGCGACTGCATCATGGCCCAGTGAATTTCCACGTCAGCTTGAGGACCGAGGTAGTTGCGCGCTGCTTGCCGCTCGACCGGGCTGGCAGCGTGCCACCAGCCTGCGCAGGTGTTGTTGTCGTGCGTGCCAGTGTAGGCCACTGTTTGTGGCTCATAGTTGTGAGGCAGATAGGGGTTGGCTGGGGTGTCGCCAAAAGCAAACTGCAGTACCCGCATGCCGGGGAATCCGCATGCAAGGCGCAGGACGGTGACGGAGGGGCTAATCTCACCCAGGTCTTCGGCGATGATGGGCAAGGCCGGCGAGGACATCTTGTTTGAAGGGGTCGCGCCCAGTGCATCAAAAAAAACTTTACCGGGACCGGTGCGCCATTGGCCTACCGCAGCGGTGAGTTCAGTAGCAGGAATTTCCCAGTAGGTGTCAAAGCCTCGGAAATGGTCAACGCGCACAATATCCACCAAGCTTAGCAAGTGCTTGAGGCGGGCTTTCCACCAGGAGAAGCCGCCTGCTTGCATGGCACTCCACCGGTACAGCGGGTTGCCCCAGCGTTGACCGGTGGCGCTGAAGTAGTCTGGCGGCACCCCAGCCACGACGGACGGTTCACCGCAGTCGTCGAGCTCGAATTGGGACGCGTGAATCCAGACATCGGCACTGTGATGGGCGACAAAAATGGGCGCATCACCAATGATCGAAACACCCAGGGTATGGGCGTAGTCCCGCAAGCGGCCCCACTGCACCGCGAAGCGCCACTGCACAAAGCTGAAGAACATCACATCGTTGCGCAGTTCTGCGGCCATGGCCGCCAGTGCGCCGGGTTCTCGCTGGGCCAACGGTGTGGGCCAGTGGGTCCAGGGTTGCCCGTAACGTGCCTCCAGTGCCATAAACAAGGCGTAGCCATCCAGCCAATGGGATTGCTCCGCACAAAACGCAGCAAATTCGGCTCGTTCCGGGTTGAGCGCGCCCTGCGCAAAGCCCTGCCATGCATCGTGCAGTCGCGCCATGCGGTAAGGCACTACCATATCAAAGTCGCAATGGCTGGGTTCCAGAAAGATTTCTGGAGTGGCGTGCAGCCAGCCACTGCGAACCATGTCCTCCAGATCGACCAGCAAAGGATTGCCGGCAAATGACGATGGACTCGCATATGGGGAATTGCCGGGCCCGACCGGCGAGAGCGGCAAAATTTGCCAAAGGCTTTGACCTGCAGAAACCAGCCAGTCCACAAAATGGTAAGCATTGGCACCCAAGTCACCCGAGCCAGAGGGACCTGGCAGTGACGTGATATGCAACAACACACCACTGGTGCGTTGCGACAAAAGGGGATCTGTAGAAGTGCGCATTACTACTGCAGTGGATGGTTTGTGGGGGCCGGCGAAGTTGCCTGAACGAGGCCCTGCACGCAGTGTGCCGGTGCGACGACGGTACCCGAATAGCACGGTGCCTGTTCCCAGTTTGATTGGAGCAATGCCACCGCATGGGCACTGTCCAATACTTGGCGCCACGGCCCAGGCGGCAGCGCAAAGCTTACCTCTTGAACACCTGCATGGAATGCCAGTAGCCAGCGATGGGAGACGCTTACACCAGTGACACTGAGGTCTATCACGCAGGCAAAACTGCACGCCTGGGGATCTTCCCACTCGGTTGCACTCAAAGCATGCCCGCTGGGGCTACGCCAGACGATGGCTTTATCGTCCGAAAACCAGTGTGCGTGGCGCAACGCGGCATGGCTCTGGCGCAAAGCAATGAGCTGGGAGCAAAAACCAAGAAGCCCTTGGTCTGCAGCATTCCAGTCCAGCCAGGACGTGGCGTTATCCTGGCAATAGGCATTGTTGTTGCCGCCCTGCGAATTGCCCCATTCGTCACCGGCCAGCAACTGGGGAACGCCTTGGGAAACAAACAGGGTGCAGAGCAGGGCGCGGCGCCATTTTCCCCTCAGTGCGTTCACTTCAGGGTCTGCGCTGGGGCCCTCCACACCGCCGTTGGCACTGAGGTTGTGGTTGTGACCGTCGCGATTGTCCTCCCCATTGGTGGCGTTGTGCTTGTGGCAATACGCTGTCAAATCGGCCAGCGTCATGCCGTCATGGGTCGCAACAAGGTTGATGCTTGCCAAGGGGCTGCGCCCCTCATGTTGAAACAGGTCGCTGGAACCGGTCAGGCGGCGAACAAAGTCACCCCGGGTTGCACCATGGCCCAACCAAAAGGCGCGCGTGGTGTCGCGGTAGCGGTCATTCCACTCGTGCCAGCCGGCAGGGAAGTGGCCCAACTGGTAACCACCAGGACCGATGTCCCACGGCTCGGCGATGAGCTTGACTTGGGCCAGTACCGGGTCTTGGGCCATGGCACTGAGCAAGGCCGAGTGGGGGTGAAAGCCTTGCGCCAAAACGGGGTCACGGCCCAGGGCGGTTGCCAGGTCAAAACGGAATCCATCGACTCCATAGACCTCCACCCACCACCGAAGGCAGTCCATGACCCATTGAATGGCGCAGGGGTGCGCCAGGTTAAAACTGTTGCCGCAACCACTGTGGTTGATGTACTGCCCGGCCGTATCCAGCGCGTACCAGCTGGCGTTGTCCAGCCCGCGCCAACTGAGCGTGGGGCCGAAGGTATCGCTCTCGGCGCTGTGGTTAAACACCACATCGAGCACCACCTCCAGACCATTGTGGTGCAGCTGGTCGACCATGAAACGGAACTCTTCGCCTACATCGGCGCAGTCCGTGCTGGCATAACCGGGGTGCGGGACGAAGAAGCCCAGGGTGTTGTAGCCCCAGTAGTTGCACAAGTCTTTTTTGAGCAAGTGCGCCTCGGTGATATGCAGGTGCACCGGCAACAGGCACAGGGTGGTAATGCCGAGCTTTCGGTAGTGCGCCAGCATGGGTGGGCTGACCAGACCAGCATAGGTGCCCCGCAGCGGTTCAGGCACATCGGGGTGGCATTGCGTTAAGCCCTTGACATGCGCTTCGTACAGTACGGTGGTATCGAGTGGAATGCGCGGGCCTTTTGCCATGCGTGCACCAGCTTGCCGCTCTTGGGACCAGTTGAGCACACGCGCTTTGGGAATGCGTGCCGCGTTGTCGGATGGGTCCGGCAGGGCGTCGAGCACGGTGGCATCAGGTGACGGAACATCCAGGTAGTCACGCTCCAGCGACAGATTTGCCAGGTCGCCACACAGTGCGCGGGCATAGGGATCAATCAGCAGCTTGGCCGGGTTGAAACGCTGCCCATCCTTTGGTTGGTACGGGCCGTGCGCGCGCAGCCCGTAGATCTGTCCGGCTGAAAGGTCCGCAACAAAACCGTGCCAGACGCCATTGGTTTGGGTCGGTAGGGTGATTCGAGCAGTCTCGCGCTTGCCTTTTTCGTCATACAAGCACACGTCGATGCGTTCAGCGTGCTGCGAGTACACCGCAAAATTAACCCCAACCATCCCATCCAGCGTCATGCAGCTCGCGCCGATGGGTCGTGGTTGTCCCGGGGCGCAGCTCGTAGGTTGGTTCGTGGTCTCGCGTTGGCTCATGCTGGTAGTTCCGGCTCAAGCCACAGCACGCCCAGCGGCGGCAAAGTCAAAACGACGGAGTGGGCATACCCATGGCAAGCGACGGGAACAGACGAGACCTCACCACAATTGCCGGCGCCGCTACCGCCGTATTCGTTGGCATCGGTATTCAAAATTTCGCGCCAAACACCACCCTGGGGCACACCCAGACGGTAGCCGTGGCGCGCCACAGGAGTCATGTTGCAAACCACCACGACCTGCTGTGCGCTGGTGTGGCCGTAACGCACAAAGCTGTAAACCGAATGTGCTGCGTCTTGTGCATCAATCCAGGAGAAGCCGCCCGGTTCATCGTCACGGGCGTGCAGTGCAGTATGGCTGCGGTAGAGGTGATTGAGGTCGCGCACCAATTGGCGTATGCCGGCATGGGAAGGGTTTTGCAACAGGCCCCACTGCAGTTCAGCGTCGTGGTTCCACTCTTGCGTTTGCCCCCATTCGCCGCCCATAAACAGCAGCTTTCGACCCGGGTGCGCATACATGAAGGCGTACAAGATCCGCAAATTGGCCCGCTTTTGCCAGTCGTCCCCGTGCATCTTGCCGTACAGAGAGCCCTTGCCGTGCACCACTTCGTCATGGGAGAGGGGCAGCACATAGTGCTCGCTGTAGGCATACATCATGGAAAACGTGATGCGATTGTGGTGGTGCGCGCGGTGCACCGGGTCCAGTGCCAGATAGGCCAGTGTGTCGTGCATCCAGCCCAGGTTCCACTTGTAATGAAACCCCAAACCACCGTTCCATGGAGGCGCGGTGACGCCGGCAAAAGCAGTGGACTCCTCGGCTACCGAAATGGCACCAGGAGCCTCTACCCCCACTACTTGATTGACTTCACGCAGCAGGGCGATGGCTTCGTAGTTTTCGCGGCCACCATCGCGGTTGGGCACCCACTCGCCTTCTGGCCGACTGTAGTCACGGTACAGCATGGAAGCCACCGCATCGACGCGCAGCCCATCAATTCCATACCGCTCGATCCAGAACAAGGCGTTGCCGACCAAAAAATTACGTACTTCGTTGCGGCCGTAGTTGTAAATCAGCGTGTTCCAATCGCGGTGGAACCCTTCGCGCGGATCGGCGTGCTCAAACAACGCAGTGCCGTCAAAGCGCCCCAGCGCATCGGCGTCAGACGGAAAATGCGCGGGCACCCAGTCCAGCAAAACCATCAATCCAGCCGCGTGGGCGGTGGCAATAAAGTCCCTGAAAGTCTCTGGTGAACCGTAGCGCGCGCTAGGGGCATACAGGCCCGTTGGCTGATAGCCCCAGGAGCCGTAAAACGGATGCTCATTAATGGGCATCAGCTCGATGTGGGTAAATCCCATTTCCACTACATAGGGCACCAAATGTTCGGCCAGATAGTTCCAGTCGGGCAGTTGGCCATAGGGACGTTGCCATGATCCGACATGCACTTCGTAGATGGACATGGGGCTTGTTAAGGCCTGGGACCGTGCGCGTTGGTTGGGTGTTGGCTCAACGCGCTCTGGCAACTGCATGACTACGCAGGCGTGGCCTGAGCCGGTTTCTGTGCGCAAAGCATATGGATCGGTTTTGAGCACGCGCGAGCCGTCTTCACCCAGAACGGAATACTTGTAAAGCGCACCGTCTCCTACCCCTGGAACAAAAATTTCCCACACACCAGCCGTTCCACGGTGCTGCATGACGTGTTGAGCCGGGTCCCAGTGGTTAAAGTCGCCCACCACGCAGACTTGGTTTGCGTTGGGGGCCCACACGGCAAATGCTGTGCCGGTGGAGCCATTTTGCACGCATGGGTGCGCACCCAGCTTCTCCCATGGCCGCATGTGGCGACCTTCTGCCAATAGCCAAAGGTCGGTTTCGCCCAACCAAAAGTCAGTATCAAGAGGATGCAATGGGTTTGCCTTGCTGAGGTGCTCCAACGCGTTTACGGCAATAGCGCCGCCGCATGGTGCGCCAGGTGGTCGGCCATAAAGGTGGAAATGAAATAGTAGCCATGGTCATACCCAGCATGGCGGCGCAGCGTCAGCGGTTGGTGAATGCGCTCGCATGCGGCTTCCAACAGATGCGGGTTTAACTGGTCTTCCAGAAATTTGTCGGCCAGACCCTGGTCGATCAAAATGCCGTAGGGGTACGGAACCACAGATTGGGCAGCCATCAGGGCAACGCTGTCGTGTGCAGCCCAAGTGCTGGCGTCAACACCCAAATAGCCGGCAAACGCTTTTTGCCCCCACGGGCATTGCGTGGGTGCGCAGATGGGTGCAAAAGCCGACACCGACCGAAACAGACCCGGGTGCTTGAGTGCCAGAGACAGCGCCCCGTGGCCGCCCATTGAATGCCCAGTAATGCCCATGCGGGCGGTATCAATGGGCAGATGCACTGCTAGCAGGGGCAACAACTCCTGGGTGAGGTAGCTCTCCATGCGGTAGTGTTGCGACCAGGGTGCCTGAGTGGCGTCCAGGTAAAAGCCCGCCCCCACGCCAAAGTCCCAGCTATCGGTCTCACCGGGCACCTGGGCACCGCGCGCACTGGTGTCGGGCGCAATCAGCGCCAGACCATGCTGCGCGGCATATCGCTGGGCACCTGCCTTGGTCATGAACGTTTCTTCATTGCAAGTGAGCCCAGCCAGGTACATCAGCCCCGGCACCCGGTGTTGCGCGCCACCGGCCAGGGCCTGCGCAGGCAGAAACACCGAGAACTTCATTGGCAAACCAATGGCCGTGGACGCATGCTGGTAGAAGCGCTGTACGCCACCAAAGCAGGCGTGTTCGCTCAGTAACGTCAGAGGGGTGTTCTGCATTTCACTATAACTTTGATAGCTGTTTACGTATATTGGACGAGGGCTGGAAGGTGATTTGACTAATAGATTACGACGCCACGAATGGACTCGCCGCTCTTCATCAAATCAAAACCCTTGTTGATATCTTCCAGCGGCATGGTGTGGGTGATCAGGTCGTCGATGTTGATCTTGCCCTCCATGTACCAGTCCACAATTTTGGGCACGTCGGTGCGGCCGCGCGCGCCGCCAAAGGCCGAGCCTTCCCACTTGCGGCCGGTGACCAGCTGGAAGGGGCGCGTGCTGATCTCGGCACCGGCTTCGGCCACGCCGATGATGATGCTGCGGCCCCAACCCTTGTGCGTGCACTCCAGCGCCTGGCGCATGACTTGCGTGTTGCCAATGCATTCAAAGCTGTAGTCGGCACCGCCGTCGGTCAGTTGCACGATGGCATCCACGACGTTGGGGACCTCTTTGGGGTTGATGAAGTGCGTCATACCAAACTTGCGGGCCATGGCCTGGCGCTCGGGGTTGATGTCCACGCCGATGATTTTGTCCGCACCCACCATCTTGGCACCCTGAATCACGTTCAGGCCAATGCCGCCCAGGCCGAACACCACCACGTTGGCACCGGCCTCTACCTTGGCGGTGAAGATCACCGCGCCAATGCCGGTGGTCACGCCGCAGCCGATGTAGCAGACCTTGTCAAACGGCGCGTCTTCGCGGATCTTGGCCAGCGAAATCTCGGGCGCCACGGTGTAGTTGCTGAAGGTACTGGTGCCCATGTAGTGAAAAATGGGTTTGCCATCCAGGCTAAAACGGCTGCTGCCGTCGGGCATCACGCCCTTGCCTTGGGTGCCACGAATCAACTGGCACAGGTTGGTTTTGCGCGAGAGGCAAAACTTGCACTGACGGCATTCTGGCGTGTAAAGCGGTATGACGTGATCGCCCTTTTTAAGCGTGGTCACGCCAAGGCCCACATCCACCACAATGCCCGCACCTTCGTGGCCCAAAATAGCCGGGAATATGCCTTCGGGGTCAGCGCCACTCAAGGTGTAGTAGTCGGTGTGGCAAATGCCGGTGGCCTTGATTTCTATCAGAACCTCACCAAAACGCGGGCCTTCCAGATCCACGGTTTCGATGGTCAAAGGTGCGCCGGCTTTCCAGGCGACTGCTGCTTTTGTTTTCATGTATATCCCCTTTCAATCGACCTTGGCACCAGCTGCCTTCACCACCGCCTGGTACTTGGCCAGTTCGCTTTTCATCAACGCGCCAAATTGCTCGGGGGTGGTGGGCACGGGCTCGGCCAGCAGGCCGGCAAAGCGGGCCTGTGCCTCGGGCGAACGCAGGGCCGCCACAAAGGCTGCATTGAGCTTGGCAATCACATCCTTGGGCGTTGCCGCCGGGGCCACCAGCCCCCACCAGGTGTCAATGGAAAAGCCCTTGAGTGTGTCGGCTACCGGTGGCACATCCGGCAGGGCTGGCGAGCGGGTCAGCGTGGTGACCGCAAGCGCCTTGAGCTTGCCGGACTTGATGCCCGGTGCAGCCGTGGCCAGGTTGTCAAAATTGAAATCCACCTGCCCACTTTGCAGCGCAAACTGAGCCGGGTTGCCACCGTTGTAGGGAATGTGCAGGGCAAAAATACCGGCCTGCGCCTTGAACATTTCACCGGCCAGATGGCCTGCGCTGCCGTTGCCGCCGCTGCCATAGTTGAGCTTGGCGGGGTTAGCTTTGGCGTAGGCGATCAAGTCTTTGACGGTGTTGATCTTCAGGCGCTGGGCTACTTCGGCGTTCATCACCAGCACATTGGGCACGCGCACCATCTGGGTGATGGGGGCAAAGTCGGTAGCGGCATTGAAAGGCATCTTGGCATACAGCCAGGGATTCACCGCATGCGTGGCGGTTGCCGCGATGCCAATGGTCAGACCATCGGGTGCGGCCTTGGCCACGGCGTCGGCACCAATATTGCCACCCGCACCGGGCTTGTTGTCCACAATGACGGTGCCCAGGCTGTCTTTGACCCGCTCGGCCAGTATCCGCGCCGTGACATCCAGCGGGCCACCGGCCGCATACGGCACGATGAGCCGTATCGGGCGGCCTTGCGCCCAGGCCAGGTTGACAGTAGACAAGGCCGCCACGGCGGCCACGGTAGAGATGAGTAGGGTTCTGCGTGTCATGGCACCATTGTGCCTCTATCATGGGCACTGCACACCATGAACCTCCATATCCACAACCTCGGCAAACGCTATGGCAACACACCGGTGTTTGCCAACGTGTCCCTTACCGTGGAGCCTGGCGAATTTGTCGCCATCGTGGGCGAATCGGGCGTGGGCAAATCCACCTTGCTGAACTGCATGGCCGGTCTGGACACCTGGGACAGCGGCACCGTGCACCTGGATGGCACTGACCTGGGGCTGCTCAACGACGACGCCCGCGCACTCTTGCGGCGCAAACACGTTGGCTTTGTGTTCCAGGCCTTTCACGTGCTGGGCCATCTGGATGTGGCGCAGAACGTGGCGCTGCCGCTCTTGCTGCTGAACACACCGGATGACGCCCGCGTGCAAGCCATGCTGGATGCAGTGGGCCTGAACGGCATGGGGAACCGGCTGCCACAACAACTCAGCGGCGGGCAGTTGCAACGGGTTGCCATTGCCCGCGCACTGGTGCACCGCCCCACCCTGCTGCTGGCCGATGAGCCGACCGGCAATCTGGACCCCACCACCGCCGCCAAGGTGATGGACGCGCTGGTGTCGCAAACCCGGGCGCAGGGCACGTCACTCGTGCTGGTCACCCATTCGCAAGCCGCCACCGCGCACGCCGACCGGGTGTTGCACCTGCGGGGCGATGGCGTTGCAGTCAATTGAACCATCCGTAACCATGCTCCAACGCACGTCCCATCGGTTCTATCGCATTGCAGGCACGGCCATGCTGGCACTGGCCGCCCCGCTGTTCTGGTGGGTGAGTGATGCCAGCCAGTCCGTTTTGATCGACCCGATGTTGTTTGTGTTCTCGCACACTGTGGTGGAGATGTTTGCGGTGGTGGTAGCCATGCTGATTTTTGCGACAGGCTACCAGGCCATTCTCTACCAGCGCAACGGAGCCGTGGTGCTGCTGGGGATCGGGTTTTTAGGGGTTGGTGTGCTGGACTTTCTGCACACCATGGCTTACAGCGGCATGCCGGATGCGCTGACTCCCAACTCTCCACAGAAGTCCATGTACTTCTGGCTGGCCGCACGCCTACTGGCCGCTGTATCGCTGCTTGTCTATGTGTTGCTGCCCAAGGGTGGCGAAATCAGCACGACCCGCAAGCGCTGGGCAACAGCCTGCATGTTGGCAGCCATTGCAGCCATTTCTGTGCTGGGTTTGCTCAACCCTGACCAAGCACCGGTCCTCTTTGTGCCGGGCAAGGGGCAGACCCCCTTGAAGGTGGGGCTGGAATGGACTGTGATTGCCCTCAACCTGTTGACTCTGATGGGGCTATGGCAACGCCGTCAATACCTGGTCGGTGAAGCGCTGTCTGTGCTCGAATTCACCGCTGCATTGGCGGCCGTATCCGAATTGTTCTTTACGCAGATTGGCATCATCGACATGGACCTTGCCAACGCCGTGGGGCATGTTTACAAAGTTGCAGCGTATCTGTTTCTGCTCGAAGCCACCTTCAACGAATCCATGCGCCGGCCCCTGGAAATAATTCAGGGGCAAAACCTGCGCGAGAAGGTGGCCCTCAATGCCGCTCCGGACGGCGTACTGTGGGTCAACAGCAAGGGCTGCATCCTCATGGCCAACCCGGCCATGAAAGCACTCACGGGTTACAACCCCGATGAACTTCAAGGTAAGGGCGTGGACATATTCCTGCCTCCATCCGCTCGTGGGGATGATGCCGAGACCATGCACCGGTACTTTCGTGACTCTCAAGCCAGCGCACCAGGGGGCGTAGACCTGAACCTGACCCACCAAGATGGTCACAGTTTGCCCGTCAACCTGTCGCTGGGAAACTGGGTGGATGGCAATGAGCACCACACCATTGCCTACATCCGCGATCTGACCGAACGTAAGAAGAACGAAGCCTCTCTGCGCCACCAGGCCTCACACGATGATTTGACGGGTCTGGCCAACCGCTGGTTGTTTCGTTTGCAGTTGAATGATGCGCTGGTCAGCGCGCACAATAGCCGCCGTCAAGTCGCCGTGCTGTTGATTGATCTGGACCACTTCAAGAGCGTGAACGACAGCTTTGGGCATGCCACCGGTGACACGCTGCTGAAGAAAGTGGGGCAACGCATCCAGACCTACATGCGTGCCAGTGACACGCTGGCACGCATGGGTGGTGACGAATTTGGTGTCCTCATGGCAGACCTGTCGGACGTGGACATAGCCGTTGAGCAGGCCAAGACATTGTTGGTCGCGCTGCAGTCAGTATTTGTACTGGGCAGCGAAGAGGTCCATACGGGCGCTAGCGTCGGCCTGACATTTTTTCCCATGGACGGCGCCGATGGCGACACCCTGCTGCGCTATGCCGACATGGCGTTGTACCACGCCAAGGGCATGGGACGTGGTGTGTACGCCTGCTATTCACCCAACATGGAAAAGCATGTACAAGAGGACATGCGCCTGCACGCCCGTTTGAAGGACGCCCTGTCCCATGGCAGGTTGCAATTGCACTACCAACCACAGGTGGACGTACAAACCGGTGCAATTGTGGCCGCCGAGGCACTGCTCCGCTGGACCGACCCGGTGTTGGGCAGCGTCTCGCCGACACGCTTTATACCCGTTGCCGAGGCAACCGGGCTGATCCTTCCCCTTTCGCAATGGGTGCTGGACACCGCGTGCGCCCAGATCGCACAGTGGGCACAATCTGGCACGCCGCTGCGCGTGGCCGTGAATATTTCTGCCCAGCAGTTCCGCCAGCGGGACTTTCCGCAAACCGTGCGGGAAACATTGGATCGCCACCAGGTCCAGGCCCGCTGGCTGGACATTGAGATCACCGAGTCAGTGGCCATGTCGCAGCCCACCCAAGCGCGCGAACAGCTCAACGCCCTGGCCCGCCTGGGATGCTCCATTGCATTGGATGACTTTGGTACTGGCTATTCCTCACTGGCTTACCTGAAGGCCCTGCCGGTGAACAAGCTCAAGATCGACAAGAGTTTTATGGATGGCATCCCCAGCGATGCCAATGACGCGGCCATCGCGCGCGCCATCATCGCTCTGGCCAAGAGTCTGGGCCTGCAACTGGTGGCCGAAGGAGTGGAGACAGAAGCGCAACTGGCTTTTTTGCGCGAGTTTTCCTGCGAAGCCTACCAAGGCTGGCTTTTTGCCAAGGCCATGCCAGCTGATGAGTTGAACCGGCTGATCCAACGCAATGGGGTCAGCCCGGCCCTACCACAGTAACTGCAGTGTCCCGTCCAGCACGCGGTAACCGCGCTGCGCCATGGCGCGGGCCTCGGCTTCGTCATGGGTGACCAACAGCGTGGCCATGTTGAACTCTGCAATGCGCTGACGAAATTCCGTCTGCAGTTGCAGGCGCAGCTCGGCGTCCAATGCCGAAAACGGCTCATCCAGCAGCAGCACACGCGGCTGTGTGATCAGGGCCCGCGCCAAGGCCACGCGCTGCTGCTCGCCACCCGAAAGCTGTGTCACCGGCGCACGGGCAAAGGTCTGCAGGCCAAAGCGCGCCAACATGGCGCAAGCCTGCGCGCGCGCTGCAGCCTTGCGCAGCCCCTGCTCCACCAAGCCAAAGGCCACGTTGTCCTGCACATCGAGATGCGGGAACAGGGCAAAGTCCTGAAACATCAACGCAAAGCGCCGCCGTTCGGGCGCCAGGGCCGTGATGTCTTGCGCATCAAACAGCACACGACCGCCATCCAGCGACTCCAACCCCGCCACCATTTTGAGCAAGGTGCTTTTGCCGCTGCCAGACGGCCCCAAAATGGCGACTGTTTCGCCACTGTCCACCCGCAGGTTCACGTCGCGCAACAAAACGCGGGCCTCCCAATCTTTGGCTAATTGCTGCAGTTCAAGCACGGCCCCATTCCTTTTCTATTCGGTGTTGCCCGTGGCGGGACGCGTGGTGGCGGGCGTGTCGCACACGCGGTGGTGCCGCCCACTCAATAACGGTGAATGCCAGCAACGCCAACGCCATCAGCAGGCAGGCCAGCACCAGCGCGGCATCGCGGTTCGCACTGCCGGGTCGGCCCAAGTATTCATACACCAGGGTGGTGAGCGTAGCCCATTCCGGGCGCGACAAAAACAGGGTCACCGCAAATTCACCCACGGCTGTTGCGGCGGCAAACGCCATGCCTCGGCGCAGGGCCGGACGCAGCAGCGGCAGGGTGACCCGCCAGAACACATGCCAGGGCGAGGCACCCAATGACCGTGCGGCCTGCGCCAGATGCTCTGGCATGGCATCCAGCCCCGCAGCCAGCGACTGTGCAACAAACGGATAGGCCAACAACGCATAGGCACACACCAGCAGGCCCAGGCTGGCGGTCCATTGCGGGTACAGCAGCAACAAGCCAAAGGCCACCGCCACGGGTGACAGCACAAACGGCAAGAACGCCAGTGCGCGCAGCACCACCGAACGGCGTGCCGCCAGGGCATGGGCCACGCCCAGCAGGGTAGCCAGCGCAACGGCCATCACGGTAAAGCGCAGGCTGTTCCACAGCGCTTGCAGCGTAGTGGTATCCAGCACCACTTGCCACGCAGGCCAACCCGCTGCTGCGGCGCGGACCAAAATCGCCAGCAGCGGGGCTGCACAAAACACGGCCAGCACCATCAACGCCAGGCACAGACTTGCCCACTGCAGGGCACTGCTGGGTCGGCACCTTGGCACAGGGTCATGGCGCTGGGGAGTTGCCAGGCGCCGCGCCAAGGCAGCATAGGCCAACGCCACCCCGCCGGTCAGAGCCAACATCCACAGTGCCAATGCACCGGCCTGGGCCAGTTCCAGCTCATGGGCGACCAGGGTGTAGATTTCGACCTCAACCGTGGCGTAGTCCTGCCCACCCAACACCAGCGCCAGACCAAAACCCGAAAAGCAGTACAAAAACACCAGGCACAGGGCAGACAGCAGCCAGGGCGCAATGGCCGGCCATTCGATGCGCCAAAACACCCGCCACGGCGTGGCGCCCAGGGTGCGTGCAGCCGCCACGCGGGTGGCTCCCACCTGTCCCAATGCCTCAGTGCTGGCGCGCACCACCAGGCACAGGTTAAAAAACAGGTTGCCATAAATCAGCAACCAGGGGCTGCCTTGCAGGTCAGGTCCGCCCAGACTTTGCAACACCCCCTGTGGGCCCAACACGGCCAGCACACCCATGGCCGCCACCAGCGTGGGCACCACAAAGGGCAGCATCAGGCCGTGCAGCACCCATGAACGTCCGGCAAATTCAAACCGCGCCAATACCCATGCAACCGGCAGGCCCAGCAGCCCGGACAACGCGCAGGTGGACAGGGCTTGCACCAACGACCAGATCATGCGCCGGCGCAGATACACATCCTGCCAGGGCGTCCAGAGTGACAGTTGTCCACCTTCCACAAGCAGCCGAATGGCCGGCGCCACCATCAACACCAGCAAAAATGCCAGTGGCAGGGCAGCCAAAGCCAAGCGAAACGGTGTCTTCATAACGCCATGGTGCCAGACGCCACGCCGGACTACTTCAACACAACCCGGGTCCAGCGTCGAACCCAGGCAACCCCGTGTTCGGCAATGGATGGGGAACTGGGGCTGTCAAAGGCCAAGGGCTCCGGTGCATGGCGCAGGGCGTCCACCTTGGGGCTGCTGGTGCTGGCCGGGTACATCCACATACTGGTCTGCAGTGCCTGTTGTACCGGACCCGAACGCAAAAACGCCATAAAGCGCAAGGCCGCCGCCCGCTCTTTACCGCCCTTGACCAGCGCTACGCCCTCAATTTGACGGAACACCCCACCCCGCAAGAACAAACTGCCGGTTGGCGGCTCGCTCAATTGTGTCTTGCTGTAAAACAACTCCGCTGCCGGGCTGGTGGCATAGCTCACCACCAGCGGGCGGCTGCCGCCGTTGTGGCTGAAATCGGTGTAATAGGCTTCGCTCCAGCCGTTGGCCACCTTGAGCCCATTGGAACGCATGCGGCCCCACCAGACAAAGGCTTTCTCTTCACCCAGCGCGCCGATGGTGGCCAGCAAAAAAGCATTGCCCGGGCTGGACGTGGCCGGGTTCTGCACGACCAGTAAACCCGCATAGGCGGGCTGGGCAAGGTCTTCCAGCGAAGTGGGCAGTGCCAGGCCTTTCCGGGCAAACCACGCCTTGTCGTAATTCAACGTGACATAGCCGTAATCCACCGGCAGCAGTGCAGCAGGCAGAGTGCCTGCAAGCGCGTCACCGCCGCTGGCAAGACGGGCAGAAGCACCTGCGTCCGCATCCAGCACTTGCGCCGCCTGGGCCTTGGCGGCCAACACATTGTCGATACCAAACACCACATCGGCCACCGGGTTGGCGCGGGTCAGAATCAGTTTGTTGAGCATCTCCCCCGCATCGCCCGCCTTGCTGATGCGCAGGGTGACGCCGGCGTCTTTTTCAAACTGGGTCAGCAGTGCCTGCGGCAGCGCAAACGACGCATGGGTCAACACCCGCAGTTCGGCTGCAGACGCCAGGCTGACACCGCAGGCCAATGCCAGCGCGGTGAACAAATCGGCAAGACGGTGTGAGATACGGTGTGACATGCGGTGGTGTGAGTGGCCGCAAATTTTAACGGCCCCACCTGGTGCCCGGGCACAATCCGTCTCACCGATGAAAACCCTTGCGTCACTGCTGTGCAGCTTCTCCTGGCAAGAACTGCGCCACCACCCCTGGCGCAACGCTGCCGCCATGGTGTCGGTCATGCTGGGCGTGGCGCTGGCATTTTCGGTGCATTTGATCAATGCATCGGCGCTGGATGAATTTGCGCAGGCGGTGCGCTCGGTGGGTGGCCAGCCCGATCTGGAACTGCGCGCCGGCGCCGGCCTGACTGGTGGCGTGGACGAAGTCCTGCTGGCGCGCATGATCCACCACTCCGATGTGGCAGTGGCCAGCCCGGTGCTGGAGTTGAGCACCTATGCCCTGCTGCCCCAGCCCAACGCAACAGCAGCGCCTGCGGACCAACCCCAACGGGTCTTGCTGCGCATCATGGGCGTGGACCCCTTGCAGGTGGCGCAACTCAGCCCCGACCTGCTGCCCTTGCCCGACACCAGCGCCAACCGGCTGGACATTTTTGCGCCTGCCACCGTGTTCCTCAACGCCGCGGCCCGCAGCCGGCTAACCGGCAACACGCTGCAACTGCAACGCGGTATGCAAGTGGCAGCTGTGCAGGTGGCCGGCTCGGTTCGGGCCAGCGGGGCACCACTGGCGGTGATGGACATTGCCGCCGTACAAGATTTTTTTGACCTAGACAACCGCATCACGCGGGTGGATCTGCGCCTGCGCGCCGGCGTGGACCGCGCGGCCTTTGTGCGCAGCCTACAGGCCAACGCCGATTGGCCGGCCCAGGCTCGCTTGGTGGAGCCGGGCGATGCGCTGACCCGCATGTCCACCCTGTCGCGGGCCTACCGGGTCAACCTGACCGTGCTGGCGCTGGTGGCGCTATTCACAGGCGGCTTTCTGGTGTTTTCGGTGCTGGCCCTGAGTGTGAGCCGGCGTGCACCCCAGCTTGCGCTGTTGGGCGTGCTGGGGCTGACATCCACCCAGCGCTTGCAACTGGTGTTGCTGGAAGCCCTGGTGTTGGGACTGGTCGGCAGCGTGCTGGGCATCGCATTGGGCGGCGGCTTGGCGGCGCTGGCTTTGCGTCTCTTGGGTGGGGACCTGGGGGGCGGTTTCTTTTCCGGCGCAGCGCCCGCGCTGCAATGGAGCTGGCCCGCTGCGCTGGCCTTTGCCGCATTGGGGGTGCTGGCTGCACTGGTGGGCGCCTGGTGGCCAGCGCGCTGGGCCCAGGGCTTGCCACCGGCGCAAACCCTCAAAGGTCTGGGCACCGCGCAGGTCAACCACAACCACGGCGTACTGGCACTGGCCTTGTTGCTCGCTGGGGGCATGATGGCGCTGCTGCCACCAGTGGCAGGTATTCCGCTGGCAGCCTATGTGAGCGTGGGCCTGATTTTGGTGGGTGGTATTGCCGGCCTGCCCTGGCTGGTAGGCGTGGTGCTGGACCGCATCGCACCGCAGGTGGCGTACCGCGCTCTGCCCCTGCTGGCAGTGGAGCGTGCGCGGCGGGTGCGCGGCAGTGCGGCAGTAGCCGTGAGCGGCGTGGTGGCGGCGCTCAGCCTGGCAGTGGCGCTGACCGTGATGGTGGCGAGCTTTCGGCATTCAGTCACACAGTGGCTGGATTCCGTTTTGCCTGCCGATTTGTATGTGCGCACGGCCACCCATACCAGCGCACTGGATGCCGCCTACTTCGACCCCGCCTTTGTGCAGGCAGCACAACGCCTGCCCGGTGTGCAGCGCCTGAGCCCACAGCGCAACCAACAGTTTCTGCCCGACCCCAACTTGCCCGCCGTGGTGCTGATTGCACGCCCGCTGACCGGACCAGTCAGCAGCAGCCTGCCTTTGACGGTGGGGCCGCTGCCGATACCACCCGGCCAGATTGGCATCTACGTGAGCGAGGCCATGGTGGACCTGCATGGCGCCCGCCCCGGCACGACTCTCCCCAGTCTTTCTGATCATTTTAGGGCTCTAGCCCTCGTGGAATCTACACAACCCACTACGTTTTTCATAGCAGGTGTGTGGCGCGACTACTCCCGCCAGTTCGGCACCATCGCCATGGATCTGGCAGATTTTCAGCGCCTGAGCGGTGACAACCGCGTCAACGACCTGGCCATTTGGCTGGAGCCAGGCGTGGATGTAAACGCACTGGAACAAGCGCTGCGCGACCTGGCCAACCGCCAAGCTGGCACGCCCGGCGGGAACGCGTCACGGCTGATGGAGTTTGGCTCGGCCCGCGAGATCCGGGCCACGTCTTTGCGCATTTTTGATCGCAGTTTTGCCGTCACCTACTGGCTGCAGGCGGTGGCCATCGGCATTGGGCTGTTTGGCGTGGCAGCGTCGTTCAGCGCCCAGGTGCTGGCACGGCGCAAAGAATTTGGCTTGCTGGTGCACCTGGGGCTAACGCGCCGGCAGGTGCTGCGCGTGGTGGCCGCTGAGGGCCTTGCCTGGACCTCGCTGGGTGCCCTGGCCGGTGTGGGCTTGGGCCTGTCCGTGGCGGTGGTACTGGTGCATGTGGTCAACCCACAAAGTTTCCACTGGACCATGGAGCTAACTGTGCCCGTGCTGCGCCTGCTGGCACTGGCTGCAGCCGTGGTGGCTGCTGGCACGCTCAGCGCATGGCTGGCCGGACGGGCAGCGGCCGGGCGCGATGCGGTGCTGGCGGTCAAGGAAGACTGGTAAAAGTTGTGTAAAGGCCCTGCACATCAGTAGGCACCGCACACAGAATGGGCGTTGAATTCAGGACCATCCATCCTTACCAACACCCCACCATGAACCCATATGACACCGCACCAAAGGTGCATCCCGACCGTCGTGCACTACTGAAGTGGCTGGTGTGCACGGGTGGCTTTACCGGCACGCTGGCCCTACCAGGCGCGTTTGCCCAAATCCAGCCGCCGCTGGCCAGCGCCAGCGAGGTCTGGCGCGCCACGTCCCGTGTTGGCTACGGGCCAACGCCGCAGCGGGTTAGCGAAGTTCAGGCGGCGCCCAGCCCCCAGGCCTGGGCGATGGCACAAATTGACATTGCGCACGCAGCCAGCCAAAACGCGCCCCACATCGAACCAGACCTTGCAGGTTTCAACGCGAGTCTGCCGGAGTTGTTCCAAGGCGTGCAGCGCGAGCGCCAGGCGCGCGCAAAGATCAAGGCCGGGACTGCGCCCGCAGCCGAAGCACAGGCCACCCCGCGCATGGATTTTTCGGGCCCTGTTGACCCGCTGTATTTCAACCGCACCGTTGCCCAGCAAGCGGCGGCATGGCGCCTGATGGCCGCCAGCCAGCCGGATACCGAAAACCCCTTGCTGGCGCGCATGACCGAGTTCTGGTTCAACCACCTCAATGTGTTTGTTGGCAAAGGCGCGGTCCGACCCTTTGTTGGGCACTATGTGGTCAACGTCGCACGCGCCCATGCGCTGGGCAAATTTGAAGACCTGCTTCTGGCCAGCGCCCGCCACCCTGCCATGTTGCTGTATCTGGATCAGGCGCGCAGTGTGGCCGAGGGCTCCCGCGCAGGGCCGGGCGACACACCGCGCGGCCTGAACGAAAACTATGCCCGCGAACTGATGGAGTTGCACACGCTTGGCGTGGACGGCGGCTACACCCAGAACGATGTGCGCGAACTTGCCAGGGTGCTGACCGGGTGGACCATTGCCCCCCAAGGGAGTAATGGGTTTCGATTTGCAGGACGGCTGCATGACACCGGCAGCAAATTGGTGATGGGGCGGCGCTTTCCCAACGCCTTCGCAGCGCCTGGTGAACACGAAGGCGAAGATGCCATACGCATGTTGGCCCGCCACCCCAAAACCGCCCAGCGCGTCACCTTGCGCCTGGCCCAATTTTTTGTAGCAGACCAGCCATCCCAAGCGCTGCTGAACAGCCTGCACCGAACCTTCCTGGACACAGGCGGTGACATGCGCCAGGTCATGCAAACGCTGCTGGGTTCTGCCGACTTCTGGGCCCCCGAAAATCGCCTCTTCAAGACACCGATGGACTTCGCCTGCTCGGCGCTGGCCGCCATCAATGGCGCAACCGAGCGCCGTCATCTGTTGCTAACCCTCGGCTTTCTGGCCAATGCGGGCCAACCAATGCATGGCTGGCAAACACCCGACGGTTACAAAACCGACGCTGCCACCTGGCTCGTGCCCGAGGCCCTGACGCGGCGCGCCGACTACGCCATTGCACTGGCACGGCAGACCAGCGAACTCGATTTTCTAACCCCGTTTTTAAGCTCCGCAACCCGTCAAACCCTTGCGCAGGAGAGCCCCGGTTTACGGGCCGGGCTGGCCATGGCCAGCCCGGACTTTATGTACAAATAGCAAAGGACATGGCCATGACACCCTTCAAAATCAGCCGCCGCCGCGCCGTACAAACCTTGGTCGGGTGCTCCACCGCGTGGGCTGCTCCCCTGCTGTGGGCACAGGACAGCGTCGCAGTCAACAAGGACGCACGTCTGATCGTTGTCTTCCTGCGGGGCGCCTACGATGGCCTGTCGGCCTTTGTTCCGTACGGTGACCCCCACTACGCCAGCATGCGCCCGTCGATTGCGATTGCACCGCCCGATGGGACGACGCAAACTACGGTTGCGCTGGACACCACCTTCGGCTTGCACCCCGCCATGGCCAATTTGCTGCCGTTGTGGAAAGAGGGTGTGTTGAGCGTCATCCCGTGCGCGGGCAACCCAGACGCCACGCGCTCCCACTTTGATGCCCAGCACCACTGGGAGACCGGAACCCCCGGCAAGAGCAGTGGATCGGTAGGCTGGATGAACACCCTGGCCGGCCTGCGCAAGGACAGCAAGGCCATTGGTGTGGGAGAAGCCAACCCCCTGATTCTGGCCGGCGCCAATCCGGTTCAGCTGGTCCCCAAAGGAAACGCGGCAACGCAACAGGGCGCGTTGGGCAACGAGCGCACGCGCGATGCCGTACTGAAACTGTATGGCGGTCAAGATACTTTGTCCCAAACGTTTCGCGCCGGCGCAGACAGCCGCATGCAAACCGCCCAAACACTCACCAACGACACCAACACCACCATGGGCGCCCCTGGCATGGACAGCAAAGAAATGGCGGCCGCCAATAACGGTGCCGGACCGGCAAAGGGGCTGCTACTGGATGCACAGCATCTGGGCACATTGATGCGCCGCGACCGCAGTTTGCGCCTGGGTTTCTTGTCGGCAGGCGGCTGGGACACCCACGCCAACCAGGGCAACGTCACCGGCGCACTGGCCAACAACCTGGGTGATTTGGCCCGAACCCTGGTGCAGCTGCGCAGGGACTTTGCCCAACCCAACGATGTGGTGATGGTGTGCAGCGAATTTGGCCGCACCAGCGCAGAGAACGGAACCCGCGGCACCGACCACGGCCACGGCAACGCCATGTGGCTGATGGGAAACCGGGTACAGGGCGGACGCTGGCATGGAGCTTGGCAAGGGCTTGCCGCCGAGCAGCTACACGACAAGCGCGACCTGCCCGTGCACAATGATTTTCGTGGCGTCTTTGCCCAGGTTCTGCGCCATGTCCACGGATTGACGGATGCAGAACTGAACACCTTGTTTCCCGGTTACGCGTGGGACAATTCCCTGCAAGGCTTGATACGCCCCTCATGAGAAAAAGGCCGCTAGCCCTCGTGAAATAAGTACAGTTAGCTACATAATTCGTAGCATATCACTCGTGCCGCAGCGCTTCGATCGGATCCATCCGCGCGGCGCGGCGGGCCGGAAAGTAGCCAAAAAGCACGCCAATGAAGGCCGAGAACACAAACGACATCACATTCACCGACAGGTTGAAGGTGTAGGGCACAGACATTAGCTGCGCCAGCCCGATAGACGCTATCGTGGCCAGCACAATGCCTACCAGCCCGCCCAACGCGGCCAGCACCACCGCCTCAATCAAGAACTGCAGCAGCACCTCGCGCTCCAGGGCGCCAATGGCCAGGCGCAGACCAATCTCGCGCGTGCGCTCGGTCACGCTAACCAGCATGATGTTCATGATGCCAATGCCGCCCACCAGCAAGCTCACCGCAGCCACTGCGCCCAGCAGCATGGTCATAACTTTGGTGGTGCCCGACAGCGTGTCGGCCAACTGTTTGGTGTCGAGCACGTTGAAGTTGTCCTCATCGGTGCTGGCCAATTTGCGGCGCTCGCGCAGCAACTGGGTGATGCCAGCAGTTACGCGAGCGCTATCGCTGCCATCCTGCATGGACACCAGCAGTGTGTTGACGCGGATATTTCCAGTAATGCGACGTTGCAGTGTCTTGATCGGCATCAGCACCAGATCGTCCTGGTCGTTGCCAAAGGCGCCCTGCCCCTTGGAGGCCAGCACACCAATGATTTCACAGGAAATTTGCTTGACCCGCAGTTGCGCGCCCATCGCGGTCTGCGTGGCATACAACTCGCGGCGCACGGTCTCACCGATCAGGCAGACGGCAGCGCCCGCGCGGACCTCGTCATCAGAAAACTCCCGGCCACTGGCAATGGTCCAGTTGCCGGTGATCAGCCAGTCGTTGGTGCTGCCAATGACACTGCTGGACCAGTTTCGGCCATTGGCCACCAGGGTGGCGCCTGAGCGGGCTTCGGGCGCGACCGCTGCTACGCCGCCAATCTGGGTGGCAATGGCTTCGCCATCGGATTCCTTGAACGCCACGGCACTGCCGCCGCCACCCGGTCCCATGCGCTGGCCGGGGCGCACTTGCAACAAATTGGTGCCCAGGCTGGAAATCTGGTTCTGCACCGCTAGGGTGGCGCCATTGCCCAGGGTCACCATGGTGATCACGGCACTGACCCCGATCACAATGCCCAAAATGGTGAGGAACGAGCGCATCAGGTTGCGCCGGATGGAGCGCAGGGCCAATAAAAGGGTATTGAGCAACATCAGTGCACCTGCTCGGCCAATTCGCCCACGGGATGGGGATTGCGTTCGTCACTGGCGATCACGCCGTCCACAAAGCGCACGATGCGCTTGGCGTAGGCCGCCATGTCGGACTCATGGGTGACCATCAGCACGGTGATGCCATGGTCCACGTTCAAGCGCCAAAGCAGGTCCATGATCTCGCGGCTGCGATGGGTGTCCAGGTTGCCGGTTGGCTCATCGGCCAACAGCACCGCCGGCTGGGTCACAATGGCGCGGGCAATGGCCACGCGCTGCTGCTGCCCGCCCGACAATTCTGCGGGCGTGTGGTGCTCCCAGCCTTTGAGTCCAACCGAATCCAGGGCGGCTGCGGCCGCAGCATGCCGGGCCGCTGCGGGCTCACCCCGGTACAGCAGGGGTAACTCCACATTTTCCTGGGCCGATGTGCGTGCCAGCAGATTAAAGCCCTGGAACACAAAGCCCAGATAGCGCCTGCGCAACATGGCGCGCTGGTCGCGGGTGAGTTTCTCAACGTGCAACCCCTGAAACAGGTATTCGCCACTGGTGGGTGTATCCAAACCGCCCAGCGTGTTCATGGCGGTGGACTTGCCAGAACCGCTGGGGCCCATGATGGCCACAAATTCACCCGCCTCAATGTCCAAGTCTACGCCCTTGAGCGCCTGCAGGGCTGTCGCGCCCTGACCATAGACCTTGGTGATGCCCCGCAGGCGAATCAGCGGTTGGCTCACAGGTTGACTCACTGGGCCGCTCCGGCTGCACGCTGGTCGGTGATGACCGCCATGCCCTCTTGCAAGCCTTCGCCCGTGACTTCGGTCATGCGTCCATCGCTGATGCCGGCCTTGACGGACACTGCCACGGCCTGACCGTTCTTAAGCGTCCAGACCTGCTTGGCAACCGGCCCGTTGCCGGTGGCGGACTTGCGCCCGCCGCCGCGCGGCATGCGCGGCAGCAGTTTGGACACCACGCCACCACTGTCGGAGGCAGGTGTCGCTGCAGCCGCAGCAGCCGTCGTGGGCGAAAAACGCAGGGCGGTATTGGGCACCAGCAACACGCCGTTGCGTTCGGTAGAGACAATGGTGGATGAGGCCGTCATACCCGGGCGCAGGCTCAGGTCGGAGTTGTCCACGTCCAGGTAGGTGGTGTAGGTCACCACGTTATCGGTCTTGGTGGAACCGTAGGCCACGCGGGTGATCTTGGCCGGGTAGCGGCGCGACGGGTAGGCACTGACGGTGAAGCTGGCTTTCTGCCCAACCTGGACCGAGCCCACATCGGCTTCGTCCACGCTCACTTCCAGCCGCAAGCGCGCAATGTCTTCTGCAATGGAAAACAGCGTTACGGCCTGCAACGACGCCGCGACAGCATTGCCAGGGTCCACCGTGCGTGACAGCACCACACCGTCAATGGGGGACCGGATGGACGCCTTGGACAGGTTGGTCTCGTCTGTAGACAGGGTGGCCCGCGCTTGCGTTACGTTGGCACGGGCGCTGTCATCGGCTGCCACGGCACGGTCGGCGGTCGCGTGCGCGGTGTCGAGTTCGGTGGCCGATGGCACCTTGCCGCCGGAGAGCTTCGCCACTTCTTCAAAGCGGGCCAGGGTGGCCCGTGCCTCCTTGACCGTGGCCGTGCTCAGGGCCTGCTGTGCCAGCGCGGCAACCAGTGCAGCACGCGAACGCAACACCTGGTCTGACAACTTGGAGGTGTCGAGCTCAACCAGGATTTGTCCTTTCTTGACCCGATCGTTCACATCGACAAATACCCGCGTGACCGTGCCCGAGAGCTCACTGCCAATGTTCACTGCACGCGTGGGTTGCAGCGTGCCGTTGGCTGCGACGGTCAGGGTCAGGTTGCCCTTTTGCACCGGTTCAGTCACGTAACTGGGCTGTGCACTGCTGGCCTTGTGCATCTGCCAATACCAGAGCCCTGCGGCCACGGCCAGCACAAGCAGCACGCCACCCCACAGGCTGGGGCGTTGCCACCAGGGCCGCACAGCACTGGCGTCACCCAACAGCGCCTTTAGGTCAGCCGTTGTCACGGTTGTTTGGGTTTCGACGGAAGGGGTAGGAGTAGGTGTGGTCATGGCGTCGCAGTCTCAGATTCTGGCAACCAGCCGCCCCCCAGGGCTTTATAGAGGCGCACATAGTCCGCACTCAGGTTGGCTTGGGTGGCTTGCACGCTGTCCTGGGTGGACAGCAGGGTGCGCTGGGTGTCCAACACGGTTCGGAAATCGATCAGACCGCTGGCATATCGCTGGCTGGCCAGCAGGTCGGCATTGGCCGCGGCCGTAGCGGCAGTCTTCAACCGTTGCAGGCGCTCCTGATCGCTTTGCAGCGAGACCAGTGCATCTTCCACGTCTTTCAGAGCAGTAAGGACGGTAGCCTCGTAGGCCACCCGCGTCTGCTCCAGTGCTGCTTCTTGTGCTTGTACTTGGGCGCGCGCCGCGCCGCCGTCCAGCAAAGGCACCGAGACGCCGGCCAGCAGACTTCGAAGCACGGATGCACCATCGGTCAATGCGCCCAGGGTCAAGGCCCGCAGACCGAGTGAGCCCGAAATCTGGAAACTGGGGTAACGCGCGGCATCTGCCTGATTGACGCGGTCCAATGCGGCCTGCACCCGGTACTCAGCCGCACGCACATCAGGGCGTTGGCGCAGGGTTTCTGCGGGAATCGCCAGGGCCAGAGAGTCGGGCGCCTGGGGAATGGCTGGCTTGCCGTCGGCGTTGCCCTGCAGCAGAGTATTCAAGGCGCCCGGTGCCTGGCCTGTGAGTACCGCCAAACTGCTCTGGTCTTGGGCGAGGTTGCTGGCCAGCGTCGGGATCTGGGCGGCAGTTTGCTCACTGGCCGCCACCGCTTGCTCCACATCCAGTGAGGATGCAAGCCCGGCCTGGGCGCGCCAGCGGGCGATTTGCAGTGTTTCCGTCTGGGCCGCCAGGTTGCGCCGCGCAATGGCCAAGCGCGCCTGTAGTCCGCGCAGGTCAATGTACGTCACCGCCACCTCTGCGGCCATGGACACCTGGACCTGGGCGAGACTGGATTGGGCGGCCATGGCATCCGATTCGGCCGCACCCAAGGCACTGCGCTGGCCGCCAAAGATATCGGGCTCCCAACTGGCGTCAAAGCCGGCCTGGAAGGTGCTGGTCGCGTCGCTACTACCCGGCTGGCTGCGCTGGGCTGAAGCGGCCGCGTTGACCGAGGGGCGCAGACCGGCTGCCTTGCCATCCCGCAAGGCGCGTGCCTGTTTCAGCGCTGCTTGCGCAGCGCGCACGTCGGTGTTGGACTGCAAGGCCTGCGCCACGAGTTGCGTGAGCACTGGATCATTGAACCGTTGCCACCAATTGGCCAGATTCATGGTGGCAGCGCTCTGCGCAGTAATCGCGTTCCACGCGTTAGGCACTCGGGTCTGGGGTAATTCGCCAGCCTGATGAATGGGCGACGCGCAAGCGCTCACCACCAGGGACAATACGATCGCACCACTGCGACACAACCACACAGATCGCGTAGACGGTGTATCCGGCATTTTGATGGTCATCCGGCAACCTTGTTGGTATGGGTCACGTATGTATTGTGACCCCACGAAGTGTCGGTGACTTTGCGTAAAGTTAAATCTTGTAAAGTTGCGAGCCACTGCCCCAAGGACAGAATACAAAAATGCACACTGTGACCAACCCCACCAGCTGGCTCAGCCGCTCGATTGGCCTGATTGAAGCCGACTACTTGCGCAGCGCCGATACGCACCTCATTCCCCTGCCGTTGCCCGAATTTGCACAGCACGGTATCGACTTTTACCTGAAGGACGAATCTACCCACCCCACTGGCAGCCTCAAGCACAGGCTGGCACGTTCACTGTTTTTGTACGCGTTGTGCAATGGCTGGGTGCAAGAGGGATCCACCATTGTGGAAGCCTCCAGTGGCTCCACAGCGGTCAGCGAGGCGTACTTTGCCCGCCTGCTCGGCCTGCCATTTATTGCCGTGATGACGCGCAGCACCTCCCCCGAGAAGATTGCACAGATTGCGTTCTATGGCGGCCAATGCCACCTGGTGGACAACGCCACTGAGGTCTACGCCCAAGCCCAGGCATTGGCGCAGCAGACCGGTGGCCACTACATGGACCAGTTCACGTACGCCGAACGCGCCACCGACTGGCGCGGCAACAACAACATTGCCCAGAGCATGTTCAGCCAAATGGCGCGTGAGCGCCACCCCATTCCGCGCTGGGTGGTGGTGGGCGCGGGTACCGGTGGCACCAGCGCCACCGTGGGTCGCTACATCCGTTACCAGCAATACGCCACGCAGGTGTGCGTGCCGGACCCCACGGGTTCGGTTTTTGGCGCCTACCATCGCACGGGAGATGCCTCCATCACCGGCGAAGGCTCCCGCATTGAGGGTATTGGCCGGCCACGGGTTGAGGCCAGCTTTATCCGCACCTTGGTGGACCGCATGCTGGAAGTGCCCAATGTGGACTCTGTAGCGGCCATGCGCGCGCTGTCGCACATGCTGGGGCGCAAGGTGGGCCCGTCCACCGGAACCAATTTCATCGGAATGTTGACACTTGCGCAGGAGATGCTGCAAGCCGGCGAACAAGGCTCCATCCTCTCGCTGCTATGCGATGCCGGCGAGCGCTACTTGCCCAATTACCACTGCGCCGAATGGGTGACCACCAACCTGGGCGAATGCACAGCCGCAGAACAACGCGTGGCGCGGTCTATCGCGGCGGGCCGCACCCAGTGAAGCCCGTATTTCCCGCTCCCACACGCCGCAAAGTGTTGAGCGCGGGAATCTGGACCAGCCTGTCTTTGGGCTTCCCGGCCATGGCAAGCCCAGGCCCCTTGCTGGCGTTTCCCCGGGATGGCGGCGCCCACCCGGATTTTTCAACCGAGTGGTGGTACGTCACCGGCTGGGCCAACGCGGGCGGCCAAACAGCGGCATATGGTTTTCAACTCACGTTCTTTCGCAGCCGTATTCCCAAGACGCAGGGCATGCGGTCCGGCCTGGCAGCCCGCCAACTGATCTTTGCGCACGCGGCCATCACCAACATCCGAGGGCGAAAACACTGGCACGACCAACGCATGGCGCGCTCAAGCGGTCGTGCGCCAGGCAACAGCCCCACTGACACGGCCTGGGCAGACACCGCGCGCACTGCCATTACCTTGCAAGACTGGTCGCTTGTGGAACAAAACCAGGTTCTAAAGGCTAATTTGCGCTGCGCCGACTTCTCGCTGGCGCTGACACTGACACCAACACAGCCCACGCTGCTGCAAGGAGATCAACGGCCTGTCACGCAAAGGGCCTGATGCCGCGCAATCCAGCTATTACTACAGCCTGCCCCACTTGCAGGTGCAAGGTGCACTGGAGCTGCAGGGGAAGCAGCTTGTGGTGGAGCCGGGCAGCACCGCCTGGCTGGACCACGAATGGAGCCAGGAAATGCTGCATCCGGACGCGGTAGGTTGGGACTGGATCGGCATCAACCTGTTTGACGGAAGCGCGCTCACGGCATTTCAGTTGCGTGATCGGCACGGCGCTGCTGTGTGGGATGGGGGTTCGTTCCGCACTCAAACCGCATTGCGGACCTTCCAACGGGGTGACGTCGTATTCAGTCCCGTGCGTAACTGGACGAGCCCCTTGAGCCAAGCCACCTACCCGGTGGAGTGGGCTGTGCGCACGCCATCCGGCACTTACACGGTCCGCGCGCTGCTCGACAACCAGGAGCTCGACAGCCGCGCCTCAACCGGCGCCATCTATTGGGAAGGCCTGAGCGAGGTCCGGGACAGTCAGCAGCGCCTGGTGGGGCGCGGCTACCTAGAAATGACCGGGTACGCATCCCCTATGCGCATGTAATCGCTTGTCATCAGAAATCCATCACTACAGACAAGTTCACGTGCCGCCCCGGCTGGGTATAGGCATCGGCCTGGGTTATGGCATTGGCGGTGGTCAGCCCCTGCACGTCCGACCAGAGCCAGTACTTGGCATCGGTCAGGTTGACGATTCCCGCAGTCACACGCAAGTCCTTGCGGACACGCCACTGGCCAGTAACATCCAACGTGGTCGCAGAAGGCACATTGGTGAACTGGGTACTACCGGCCTTGAGCCCGGCGGTGAGGTCCACATCGCTGGCATCTTTGGCAGCGCGATAGCGCAGGTCCATGCGCACGGACCAGGCGGCTGCGTCGTAATTCAACCCCAGGGTCAGCATGGCAGGGTCAATGGAATTCAGCGGCCGCCCGGTGCCATTGTCTCGGCCGCGGGTCATGCCATAGGCAAAAGGCGTGCTCAAGCGGCCAGCACCCACCTGCCCCCAATCCATATTGCCCTTGAATTCAAAGCCCCAGATAGTGGCGTCGTCAACGTTAACGGTCTGGAACACATTGGGGTCCAATGCGGTGTTGGTGCCATTCAGGAACTTCTTGTCCACGATCAGTTCCCGGTAGTCGCCAGTGAAGGCGGCAACATCCAGGCTCAGACGCTGCAGGCGCGTGCGCAAGCCGAGTTCGACATTCTTGCTGGTCTCAGGTTTCAGGTCCGGGTTGGGCAGCAAGCGGGCATTGACACCAGGAGTGGGGTCAATGAAGCCGTTGAGTTGGGCTGCGTTGGGGGCGCGAAAGCCACTGGCGAAATTGCCGTAAACCGACCAGGTGGGTGACACACGGTAAAGGGCTCCCAGCTTAGGCGATGTGTTGACACCAGACATGGAGACGCCCGGTTTGGTGGCGGGCGGCGCAAAACCGTCCTGGCTAATGACGTCTACCGCAAATCGCTCAAATCGCAGACCCGGCGTGATGCTCCAACGGTCATTCGTAATTTCACTTTGTCCATACAACGCAGCGCTGCTGTCACGCGAATCAGGAAAGTACTTTTTGGGTACATAAGCGGCCAAGGGAGCGGGGTCAAAACCGCCAAACCAGCTGGTTACGGTGGTACTGGCCAAATCCAGGCCGTAGGTAAGCTTTTGTGCCCACTGGTCTGAAAGATTCACGGACTTGCTCGCCTGCACATTGGCCTGCCAAATATGCTCACCGTAGCTGGTGTCACGTACGCGCACGCCGGCATCGTTGCGCATCGTGCGGCCGTTGTCCTGCGCGTCGGAGTTCTGCAGGCTCACCACCGTTTGCAACTGGTCTGCCCAGGGAGACGAAAGCACATAGCGACTATCCCAGGTGAAACGATCCCGACGCGAAGTGTCAGCATCGGTTTCTCCGGCAACCAGCGCTTTGGTCGCGGTCGTAGTTGGCGGCGGTAGCACTGCGGCACGGCTGGACAGCAACTCGGTATCGCTGGACTTGCCAACATGCTCCAGGGTCAGAACGTGCTTTTGCGTGGCAGTCGGACGCAGCACCACTTTGCCCAACAGCGAGTCACCCCGGTCGGTCTGTGGATTGGGGCGTGTACGGGTTATATTGGGGGCATCATTGCTACCCATATTGTCCAGGGCTTGGGCCTTGTGCACGGAACCGGTAATCAGCCATTGCACCGCGTCGCTCGCACGCCCGGCAACGGTCGCCGCAACATTCAACCCCTGATCATCACCGCTCCAGTTGGTGGCCAGGCGACCCGCCAACACACCGTTGCCAGGCCCTGCACTTCTCAGAAAGTCAGCCGGTTCGAAAGTAATGAAGTTGACCAGCCCTGCCAGACCGTCCGAACCATACAGAACAGAGCTGGGGCCGCGTACCAGTTCGACCCGCTTGACGAGATCAAGCGAGAGAGCATCCCGTCCAAAAGCGTTGTTGCCATTAACGTAGCTGCTAGGCACCCGCGTACCGTCAATCAGCATGAGCACCCGGTTGCCACCGATACCGCGTATGTTGAAGCCCGCGTTGCCATCACGCCCGGTTGAATTGCCTGCACCGGTGACCGTGAAGCGTGCCGGAGCGCGCTTCACCGACACATTCGGATAGTCTTTAACCAAGTCTTTGATGTTGCCAACTTGCTTGTCTAACAGGTCACTGTCTGTCAGAACATCGATGGACATGGGCAAGTCGTCGCGCAATTGCTCACTGCGGGCCCCGCTGACAACCACCTGATTCAGGCTTGTTGATGGGCTTTCTGCATGGGCACCGAAAGTGGTGGAGCAAGCGAACGCAACCAGCATGGCAACAGGTTTCAGGCGCAAAGTCGGTAACGGATGGGATGTAAACACTCTTTTTAGTTTCAAAAAATGACGATGGTCAATTGTATTCAGCAGCACTTTAACCACGTTACCTGCATTCTGAGTTCAAATTGATCCAGATCAATGTTCCGGCAACCACTTTGCGAGACCATTGTCTTGTTCTCTTTCAACACTAACCGGGCGCCCATTGGGGCCATAACACCAAGAAAGTCACCATGAAGCATTTGAGATTAAAGAGTGTCGCTGCTGTATTGCTCACCAGCATGGCCTTGTCCGCTCAAGCACAGGCACCGACCGCACCGGTTGCGCCAGCTGAAAAGGCTTACCAAGCTGGTGATTCGTCTCCCGTCGGTGATGTACCCATGGTGCACAGCATTAACCCGAAGGCACCAACCATGACCGTCGCCGAGTTTGATGCGGCGCGCAAAATTTACTTCGAACGCTGTGCAGGCTGCCATGGCGTGTTGCGCAAGGGCGCAACTGGCAAACCACTGACCCCCGACATCACGGTGGCCAAGGGTACCGACTACCTCAAGGTATTTATTGCTTACGGATCGCCTGCAGGCATGCCCAACTGGCAAACATCCGGTGAGTTAACCGAAGCACAGGTTGACATGATGGCGCGCTACGTTCAGCACGAGCCGCCTCAGCCTCCCGAGTGGAGCATGGCCGACATGAAATCGACCTGGAAAGTTGCGGTGCAGCCCAAGGATCGGCCCACCAAGAAGATGAACAATTACAACATTGGCAACATCTTCTCGACCACGCTGCGTGACACGGGTGAAATTGCCTTGATCGATGGCGACACCAAGCAGATCATCAACATCATAAAAACCGGTTACGCCGTGCACATTTCCCGCACATCCGCGTCGGGACGCTACCTCTACGTCATTGGACGCGATGGCCGTGTCAACATGATCGACATGTGGATGCCCAAGCCCGACAACGTCGCAGAAATCCGCATTGGTCTGGAAGCCCGTTCAGTGGATACGTCCAAGTACAAGGGCAAGGAAGGTGACTTCACCGACAAGCTCGTCATTGCCGGCGCCTACTGGCCGCCCCAATTTGCCATCATGAAAGGTGACACACTTGAACCACTCAAGATCGTGGCGACCCGTGGCATGACCGTTGACACACAGGAATACCACCCTGAGCCACGCGTAGCTTCCATCGTGGCATCTCACTTCAAGCCCGAGTTCATCGTGAATGTGAAGGAAACCGGCAAAACCCTGATGGTCAACTACTCGGACGTGAACGCACTCAAAATCACGGAACTGGGCTCTGCTCGGTTCCTGCATGATGGCGGCTGGGATTCCACCAAACGCTACTTCATGGTCGCGGCCAACCAAAGCAACAAAGTCGGCGTGATTGACGCGAAGGAAGACAAGCTGGCTGCAATTGTTGATGTCGGCAAGATTCCACACCCCGGACGTGGTGCCAACTTTATTCACCCGAAGTTTGGCCCCGTTTGGGCAACCGGACATCTGGGTGATGAAACAATCTCCCTCATTGGTACCGATCCGGTGAAGCACAAGGCACAGGCATTCAAGGTTGTGCAAACGCTCAAAGGCCAAGGCGGTGGTGCCCTGTTTATCAAGAGCCACCCCAAGTCCAAGCACCTGTACTCCGACACGCCTCTGAATCCCGATCCAAAGATTTCGCAATCGGTCGCGGTCTACGACATCAACAACCTCGACAAGGGCTACACAGTTCTTCCGATTGCAGAGTGGGCTGGTCTCGCAGCTGACGGCGGTGCGCAACGGGTTGTACAACCTGAGTTCAACATGAATGGGGATGAAGTCTGGTTCGCCGTCTGGTCAGCCAAGAACAAGGAATCGGCCCTTGTCGTTGTCGATGACAAGACGCTGAAACTCAAGGCGGTTATCAAAGACCCACGCATCATTACGCCAACGGGTCACTTCAACATCAACAACACGCAGCACGACGTGTATTGATCTTCATGTCGGCAATGGGGTTAGCAATCGCTTCAACGCCGACCATCTGGGCCAATCGCAGGGTTGGTCCTTCAACGCCACCGCACAGTTGCCTTTTGCGCCTGTCCGGTTGGCGTTTTCTCATTTTGATACTGACTTTGTTGTTCTTGTTTTTCTTCCGATTGCCCTATGCAAGGGCCGCTTCGAATAACGAATGTGTCCAGGTTGTCGACCAGAATGAAAGCATCAACACACTACCAGCGGCCGTTAGTCGCCAGTTAACCGCACCCGCTACCTACATGGCACTGTCCGCTGATGGGTGCTGGTTGGCAGTTGCAACGGACACCCCCCCAACTCTATGGTTGTTTGATGGAGGCCTTCAGCTGAAAGTCCGCCACCTATCAACAACCCTGGACGGAAAGCATGCGTCTCAAATTAACTCAATCAAAGACAATCGGCTTCGTAAAAGCTTCATCGTCGGCCAGAAGGACATCCCGGAACTATGGGAAATCAGCTATGACGCAAATGCCGAACCCATCCATGATGGTTACGTGCACGACTACAGGATGGGTGAGTCCATAGCCAAACCGGGATTTTTGGGCATCCGCCGCACTCTATTGGAAGAACCGTTAGAGGTGATCCAGATAGAGTCGTCAGGCGTAAATGTACTGACTGCGCCCTACTCGGTAGAAGGCAAACAAGCGCCGGGCCATCCGCTGATTCAGGTCATCAACCTGAACATTCGCCGCAAAGTTGCAGAAATTCCTCAAGACTCCATTCGCGCCCAGCTCCCGCAAAACGTACGACGCACTAAAAATTAGTGCACGCCGTATCGCGCCAGCCGAGGCGCATCAATGATGCGAATGTCACGTTTGTCAATTTCAATCAGTTTTTCTTCTTCCAGTTCACGCAGTACCTTGGAAAAATACTCTGGTGTTAGTGACAGCCGGGAAGCAATGGTCGCCTTGGTAACCGGCAAGGACACCGTTATGACCTCACGGCTCGCGCAATCCTGGACTTCGTTGTCTCGTAACAAATACCCAATGACGCGCTGCATACCGCTGTGCAATGCGCCCGACTCAATGTCATGCACCAAACCATGCAGGCGACGCGAGATACCCGCCAGCATCTTCATGGAAAAACGCGGATCTCGTTCAATTTCCGCAACAATGGCGCGCTTGCTCACTTTAAGCAGTAACGTGGAAGACAAAGCCTCTGCATTCAGGATGTAGGCTTTTCCGGTAAACATCAGTGCTTCTGCAAAACTCTGCCCTGGACCAACCAGCTCAATCACTTTTTCATGCCCCGCAGGAGAAATGGCAAACAGTTTCACTTGCCCTGAAATCACGACATGGAACTCTTCGCAGGGCTCTCCGAACCGGAAAATGACGTCGCCCCGCGCCAAGCGCAGAACCTGGCACCCTTGCGCAGCCCGGCTCAACTCCAATGGCGACAAATCGCTAAACAGCGGCAGCACGGCAAGGAAACGCGGAATATTGAACTCATCTACTTCCATGGGTTTTCTCAGTGGTGGGCGGTTGGGTACGGAACGCCAAATTGTAAGCCGTGGTCAATACGGCACCGAAAACCCACCGTGAAACAAAAAAACCCGCATAAAGCGGGTTTTTTGAGTTCGAACGCTTACTTGAGCGACAAAATCCAGGCAACCAACTTCTTGGCGTCAGCTTCATTGACTTGTGCGTTAGCAGGCATGGGTACAGGACCCCAGACTCCAGAACCACCCTTGATGACCTTGGTGGCCAACATGTCGGCAGCCTTGGCATCGCCTGCATACTTCTTGGCGACGTCCTTGTAAGCTGGGCCCACAACTTTCTTGTCAATGGAATGGCACGCCATGCAATTCTTGGATTTCGCGAGCGCCTCGTCGGCAAACGCTGGGCTGGTCATAGCCAAAGTGGCAGCAGCAGACAATACAGCCAGAATAATACGTTTCATTTCTATTCCTCTTCGGTTAATTTGGGGGAAAGCTCTCGCGGATGAGCCGCAATCCCTCAACGGGACTAAGGTATCAGTGGTTGACCACTCCGCTGCTCAAGGATAGCAGAACCAGCAAAACCACAAATTGATCTAAATTAGCTTGCCTGGTTGTTTTTGTTGAGAACCCGCCCATCTATTGCCCAATATGCCCAATACCACTACCCCTAACGAACGCAAAAAGTCCCAAAATCCCAAATCGCTTTCAGGTTTGCTCCCTTTTTTGCGCCCCTACCGTGGACGCATTGGTTTGGCTATTGTGTTCCTTGTCTTGGCTGCAATGGCCACATTGGCGTTTCCTATGGCGCTGCGTGGCCTGATCGACGGTGGACTGGTTGTGGAGAACAAGGGCCAACAAGTCATGGCGCTGCGGGAGCACTTTGGCGCCCTGTTTCTTGTTGCTGTCGCCCTTGGCGTATTTTCCGCAGGACGTTTTTACATGGTGAGCTGGCTGGGTGAACGCGTGACCGCCGACCTGCGCAACGCGGTGTACCGCCACGTTTTAAAGCAAAGCCCCGAATTCTTCGAAACCACCCAAACCGGGGAAGTATTGTCGCGTCTCACGGTCGACACGACCCTGGTACAAACCGTAGTGGGCTCGTCGCTGAGCATGGGCCTGCGCAATCTGGTCATGGGCATTGGAGCATTGGGTATTTTGGTCTGGACCAACCCGTTGGTGATGTTTCAGGTGCTGGGCGTGCTGGTTTTGGTGGTAATTCCCAGCCTATGGTTTGGCCGCCGGGTACGCAAGCTGTCCCGCGCAAGCCAGGACCGTATTGCTGACTCCAGCTCCATCGCGGCCGAAGTGCTCAATGCCATACCGGTCGTGCAAAGCTATTCAGCCGAAGGACGGGAAGCCGCACGCTTCAATATCTCGACCAACAATGCCTTTGAGACGGCCGTACGCCGCTCCAAGGCACGTTCAGTGCTGGTCGCCTTCATCATCATCGCAACCTCTGCGGCGCTGCTTTGGGGTCTGTACCAGGGAACACAGGCTGTAATGGCAGGCCGAATAACAGCAGGCCATCTCGGACAAACGGTGTTCTACGTCATCATTTTGGCGAGCGCCTTCGCCATTCTGGGGGAGGTGTACGGCGACTTGCTCCGTGCTGCAGGTGCCACTGAGCGGCTGATGGAATTGTTGGGCACAAAGTCACCAATTGTTTCACCGGAAAACCCGGCTCTAGCCCTCGCACCCACTGGTGGAAGCGCTATCAAATTCGAAGCAATTCAGTTTCACTACCCATCACGCCCGTTGCAGCCTGCGTTGTCAGACTTTTCCATGACTGTCGAACCAGGACAGACCATCGCCTTGGTCGGCCCCAGTGGTGCGGGGAAGAGCACCGTATTTCATTTGCTCCTGCGGTTCTACGACCCCACCAGCGGCAAAATCATGGTCGATGGCGTACCAACGCAGAAAATGGCTTTGGATACGCTGCGCCAGCGGATAGGCATCGTGCCGCAGGATGCCGTCATTTTCTCCAACTCTGCCTTGGAAAACATCCGGTACGGCAAGCCTACAGCCACAGACGCAGAAGTAATATCCGCTGCGCAAGCGGCGTTTGCCCATGAGTTCATCACTGCTCTGCCCGAGGGGTACAAGACATTTTTGGGCGAGCGCGGCCTGCGACTGTCCGGTGGACAGCGACAGCGCATTGCCATCGCGCGTGCCATACTCAAAAATCCTCCGCTGCTATTACTGGATGAGGCCACGAGTGCCTTGGATGCCGAGAGCGAGCGCATGGTCCAAGCAGCCCTGGAGTCTGCCATGCAAAACCGCACAACTCTGGTGATCGCCCACCGGCTCGCGACCGTGCAAAAAGCAGACCGGATTTTGGTGCTGGATCATGGAAAACTGGTGGAACAGGGGACCCACGCGGAGCTGGTCGCACGGGGTGGCATGTATGCCGGACTGGCAGCGCTGCAATTTAACGCCTAAAACCCTGCGCAAATCGGCCATTCACAGGGAACATTGTGCCCATCAACTCCCAGTATTCATTGCATTGGCTCTTTCAACGCCTGTGGCAAAGAAAAAGGCAAAACGTAAATCCCGTCCTCTAACAAAGTCAGTGTCTCTTCACGGGTAGCGGTACCACGTATACCGCGAATTGGCGTTTCACCGTAATGGATTTTCCGTGCTTCTTCGGCGAAACGATCACCAACATCCGCGGTGTGCGCGAGCACGTGGCGGGCCATCGCAAACCAAACGGACGTAACGTCCGATACGCCGATGGTAGGCACTGGTTGCTCTTGTTTTCCATGCAAACGTTCCCCACGCCCGGACCGCATGAAACGCGGAGCACTCACCTGTTTGGTCACCGATGGGTCGCCACAGGCAGGACACAATATCTGTAAAGCCTGATTCTGAGCAACAAATTCAGTTTCTGAGGCAAACCACCCTTCGAAGGTGTGCCCCTGCGCACAAAGGAGGTTGAGCACTTTCACGATTACGCCCCATCAGCCGCCAACTGCGTCAGCGGACTGCCAATTGAGATTCCAGACGCCATTCAACACATTTTGCAGCCACAGTGCACCCACTAGAGTCTTGGCATCGGTAACACGGCCATCGCTGCACCATTGCAATAACTCGGAAGGCGAAGCCGTGATGACGTCGAGAAATTCGCCAGCATCAAGATGACGCTGCCCACAAACCAAGCCTCTGGCAAACCAAATGTCAATGAATTCGGTGGAGTATGCAATGACCGGGTGCATCTGCCCTGCCCGCGCCCATTCGGCTGCGTAGTAGCCTGTTTCTTCCTGCAGTTCTCTTTTGGCGCACGCGAAAGAAACCTCACCGGCATCCAACTTACCAGCAGGAAACTCGACCATCACGCGATCAACAGGGTATCGAAACTGTCGTTCTAACACGACCCGCAGGCTGCCATCTTCGATCTGCAACAATGGTATGACCATGACCGCGCCTGGATGAACAACGTATTCCCGAACCGTTGAACTGCCATCTGGAAGTTCAACGGTATCCTGAAAAGCGTGAAGAAAGCGGCCTTTGAAAACCACTTGGCTGGATTGCTGTGTCTCAATCAAATGACGATCGGTCATGTCAAGTCCAGCAACACGGAGACTTCACTCAACACGCTCATACCCTAAAGCACGGAGGCACGATTTCGTATTCAGCGGGTATATTGCCAATCAGGTACCCAGCATCCGCCGAACAGCGTTTCCACACAGCGCCAAGAGTCCACCAGGCAACAGACCCAATCCCAGTATCAAGGCACCATTCAAGCACAGAACAATGCGGACATCCAACGGCGCTACCACACTGCTAGCGGTAATTGGACTGTCAAAATACATCACCTTGATCACTCGCAGGTAGTAGAACGCGCCTATCAGAGACATGAGCACCGCAAAAACTGCGATCGCCAAATGAATATTCTGACCAGACGCTATCAAGGCCTGCAGCACTGCAAGTTTTGCATAAAAGCCGACCAAAGGCGGAATACCGGCCAGAGACAGCAAACAAACAGCCATCACACCAGCATAAAGAGGACTGCGTTGGTTGAGCCCTGCCAAGTCCGCAATTTCTTCGCTCTCAAAGCCTTGCTGTGACAACAACAGCAAAACACCGAAACTGGCCAATGTAGTCAGCACATAGGTGACCACATAGAACATGGCTGAACTGTACGCATTGGCTGAAAACGACAAAGCGTCACCATTCACTACGCCAGACATAAGACCCAACAAAACAAAGCCCATTTGCGAAATCGTTGAATACCCCAACATGCGTTTGAAATTTGTCTGCGCAATCGCCACCAAGTTACCAACCACCAGCGAACCAATCGATAACACCAGCAGCATTTGTTGCCAATCAAAAGCCAGTGGCAACATCCCTTCGACCAGCAGACGCATGACTATGGCAAACGCAGCCAATTTGGGCGCGCCACCAATCAACAGCGTTATGGCAGTTGGGGCACCTTGATAGACATCAGGAATCCACATGTGGAAAGGCACCGCACCCAGCTTAAAGCCAAGACCTGCCACAACGAACACCAGGCCAAAAACCAACACTTGGTGACGAATCTGTCCAGAAGCAATGGCCTTGAACATGGTAGTGATGTCTAACGTACCAGTGGCGCCATAGAGCATGGACATCCCGTACAGCAAAAAACCGGATGCCAAGGCTCCCAGTACAAAATACTTCATGGCCGCCTCAGTTGCCGTTGCATTGTCACGGCGCAAAGCCACCAGCGCATAGCTGGAAAGAGTTAACAGCTCCAGTCCCGTGTAAATTACCAGCAGGTTGTTGCCAGAAATCATGACGGACATGCCCAGCAAAGCAAACATGCTGAGAGTAAAAAATTCGCCCCCGCGAAGCATGCCACGGTGTCCGGCATAAGGTCGGCCGTACACCAACGTCACCATCACGGCCACGGTTGCAAAGCATTTGAGCCAGTTCCCCATGGGGTCACTAACCACCATGTTGCCAAAAGCATAAATGGTCGTTTCGCTCAACGCCAGGTCAGCCTGCATGTAGGCAACAACCGCCAGGGTCAACAACGTAAACACATAGGTGGTGCCGCGCATCGGACTCTTGATACCCAAGTCCAGCAAAGCAATGACACACGCCATTACCAGCAAAACAATATCGGGGTAAACAGCGATCCAACTGAGTTTGTCAATCATCGTTCATCTCTCAATTCAGTTTGATCAATTCAACTTCGAAACAGCAACATGTTTAAGCAGTTGCGCAACCGAAACGTCCATCACATCCGTGAAGGGTTTGGGGTAGACACCCATCCACAATACGGCAATTGCCAGCAATGCAAGCATGAGGAACTCACGCACATTGATATCCTTGAGTTCCTTGACATGGTCGTTGACCACCGGCCCCAAGTAAACACGCTTGAACATCCACAGGCTGTAAGCGGCACCAAAAATCAACGCGCTTGCTGCTCCAAAACCGATCCAGAAGTTGAACTTCACTGCAGCAAGAATAACCATCCACTCGCCGACGAATCCAGCAGTGCCTGGCAATCCGCAATTCGCCATTGCAAAAAACAAGGCAAAAGCTGCAAACTTGGGCATGGTGTTGACAACACCGCCGTAGCTTGAAATTTCACGGGAGTGCATCCGGTCGTACAGCACACCGATGGTAAGGAACATGGCGCCCGAGACGAAACCGTGTGCAATCATCTGCACCAGACCACCAGAAACACCCAATTCACTAAAAATAAAGAACCCCAACGTCACAAAACCCATGTGTGCCACAGACGAATAAGCAACCAGCTTCTTCATATCCTGCTGCACCATGGCCACCAGACCAACGTAAACAACTGCGATCAATGACAGTGCAATCATCAGCCAAGCCCACTCATGGGCAGCGTCGGGAGCAATCGGCAGGGAAAACCGCAAAAAACCATAGGCACCCAACTTGAGCATGATGGCCGCCAGAACAGCAGAACCACCGGTAGGCGCTTCAACGTGCACATCGGGCAACCAGGTATGAACTGGCCACATGGGGACCTTCACCGCAAACGCCGCAAAAAAGGCAAAAAACAGCAAGGTCTGCGTAGTGCCGTCCAGTTGCAAAGTCTGCCAAGTCGCAACATCAAAGCTGCCACCCGATTTGGTGTACAGGAATATCATGGCAATCAGCATCAGCAAGGAACCGAGCAAGGTGTAAAGAAAAAACTTGAACGCTGCGTAAATCTTGTTTGGCCCACCCCAGATACCAATGATCAGGTACATAGGAATCAAGGTAGCTTCAAAGAAAACGTAGAACAGCAAGCCGTCCAGAGCAGAAAATACGCCGATCATGAATCCACTCAAAATCAGAAACGCGCCCATGTATTGGTTGACTCGCCGGGTAATTACTTCCCAGCCAGCGATGACTACTATCACATTGATGAAGGCAGTCAGAAGTACAAACCACAGCGAAATTCCATCCACTCCAACGTGATATTTCACATTAAAACGTTCTATCCACGAATAATTTTCAACAAACTGCATTGCAGCTGTGGTGGTGTCGAATTGGCTGTACAAAGGTAGCGTGAGCACAAAGCTGGCGACTGCGCCAAACAAAGCGATCCAGCGCACCATTTGTACCTGCTCATCACGGCCCAATGCCAGCAATACCACGCCGAACGCAATGGGCGTCCAAATCGCAAGGCTCAACAATCCCATGTTCTTTTTCTCCTACGTGCGAAAAACGAAGTACGTCATCAACACGAATATCCCCAAAATCATGACCATCGCATAGTGGTACAGGTACCCTGTTTGCACCTTACGCACTACGCTGGAAACCACGCCAATCAGCTTCCAGGAGCCATTGACGATGCCACCATCAATGATGGCTTGATCTCCTACTTTCCAAAATGCTCTGCCCAAAGCTTGTCCACCCTTGACCACAATGTTTTCGTTGATCCAATCCATGTAGTACTTGTTTTCCAACAGGATGAAAATGGGCATGAACGTACGCTTGATCGCGGCCGGCCACTCTGGCTTGAGCATGTAAAAGACGTAGGCCAACAGCACGCCAGCCGTTGCCAACAACAAAGGCAAACTGGTAAGAGAGTGCATTGCCATCTGCATCGGGCCATGAAACGCATGTTTCAACTCTTCCATGGCCGGGTGCAATTCGGAGTTCACAAAGATCGAGTCCTTGAAGAAATCACCGAATAGCATGGGGCCAATTGCAAGATAACCAATCACCACCGATGGAATCGCCAGCAACACCAACGGCACGGTCACGACCCAGGGTGACTCATGCGGATGGTGGGCGTCGCCGTGATGGTCGTCATGACCGTCATGGTGTCCATCGTGGGCATCAGGATTTTGATCGAATCGCTCCTTGCCATGAAACACCAGAAAGTACATCCGAAAGGAGTAGAAAGCTGTAACAAACACGCCTGCCAAAACTGCAAACTGTGCGAAACCAGCCCCTGGCAGGTGACTCTCCATGACCGCTTCAATAATGCTGTCCTTGGAATAGAAACCTGCAAAAAATGGCGTACCGATCAGAGCCAACGAACCAAGCAATGAAGTGATCCAAGTAATGGGCATGTACTTGCGCAGTCCTCCCATCCAGCGAATATCCTGGTTGTGGTGAACGCCCATGATCACGGAACCAGCGGCTAGGAACAACAAGGCCTTAAAGAACGCGTGTGTCATCAAATGGAATACCGCCACCGAATAGGCAGAAGCTCCGAGTGCAACGGTCATATAACCCAATTGGGACAATGTGGAATAAGCGACCACGCGTTTGATGTCGTTCTGAACAATGCCCAAGAAGCCCATGAACAGCGCCGTAATGGAACCAATAACCATCACAAAACTCAACGCGGTATCACTCAATTCAAAGAAAGGCGACATGCGCGCCACCATAAAAATACCGGCCGTCACCATCGTCGCAGCGTGAATCAGCGCGGAAATGGGGGTTGGGCCCTCCATCGAGTCTGGCAACCATATATGCAAAGGGAACTGTGCCGATTTACCCATGGCACCAATGAAGAGGCAAATGCAGATTACGGTGACCAGCATCCAATCGGTTCCGGGCAAATTCAACGCGGACAGTTCTGCTGATTTTGCAAAAGCCTCCGCGTAGTTCAACGTGCCAGCAAAGCTTGCAATCAAGCCAATCCCGAGAATGAAACCGAAGTCCCCCACGCGATTGACCATGAAGGCCTTCATATTGGCGAATATGGCAGTAGGCTTGTTAAACCAAAAACCGATTAGCAAGTACGAAACCAAGCCTACGGCTTCCCAGCCGAAAAACAGTTGCAGCATGTTATTGCTCATAACGAGCATCAACATGGAGAAAGTGAAAAGGGAAATATAGGAAAAGAACCGGTTGTAGCCTTCGTCTTCTTCCATGTAACCGATGGTGTAGATGTGAACCATCAGGGAAACGAAGGTCACGACGCACATCATCATGGCCGTCAGACCGTCAACCAGAAATCCCACCTCCATCTTGAGACCACCCACTACCATCCACGTGTAGATGGTTTCGTTGAAGCGAGCGCCATCTTGCACCACAGATTGCAAGGTCAAGGCCGACACAATGAAGGCAATCAGCACGCCCAATATGGTTACCGTGTGACTGGCACGGCGGCCAATCACATTTCCACCAAATTTGGTGCCCAAAATACCTGCGAGAACAGAGCCCACAAGCGGTGCCAATGGCACGATCAGCAAATTGGAAACAGACAGGGTTTGGCTCATATCTTAATTAACCCTTGAGCGTGTTGAGGTCGTCCACGCTAATGCTGGAGCGATTGCGAAACAGCAGAACCAGAATGGCCAAACCAATAGCGGATTCAGCAGCTGCCACCGTCAAGATGAAGAAAACGAATATCTGCCCATTCATGTCGTGCAGGTAATGGGAGAACGCCACAAAATTGGTGTTCACAGCCAATAGCATCAACTCGATAGCCATCAACAAAACAATCAGGTTGCGTCGATTCAAGAAAATACCAATTACCGAGAGCGCAAAGAGGATCGCACCCAAAGTGAGAAAGTGCCCTAATGTCAAAGTCATTTTTGTTCCCCCTCGCTTGAGACTGCGGGCGCCGAGACTGGCGGGGCTTTGGTCGATACCATTTTCAACACTTGCAAACGATCCCGCGCCTTGACGCGTACCTGATCGTAAGGATTGACATATCGGGTGTCCTTACGCGACCGCAGTGTCAAGGCAATCGCCGCAATCATGGCTACCAGCAAAATGGCAGCGGCAACCTCAAGCGGATATAGATACTGCGTGTACAGCAACTTCCCCAACTCTTTTGCATCCGACACCCTGGGCGCGCCGGGTACCATTGCAATTACTTCGTTCGGACCTTCCGTGACTCTGAAACCACCCATCAGAACGGTTGCCATTTCAAGGGCAATCAACACGCCAACCAGGGCAGCGACGGGAAAATGCTTCCAAAAACCCACACGCAACTCTTCAGTTTTGACGTCAACCATCATGACGACAAACAAAAATAGGACCATCACCGCACCGACGTACACCAAAATCAGTATGAGTGATAGAAACTCTGCCTTGAGCAGCATCCAGATCATGGAGGCTTGAAAAAAGGTTAGGACCAAAAACAAAACCGCATGAACTGGGTTGCGCGCCGTAATTACACGAAACGCAGCCACCAGCATGATGGTTGAAAACAGATAGAACAAGCCAGTCGTAACGCTCATGATTCAAATTCTTTCTTGCAGCATTTCAACGATATTTGGCGTCTGCCTGCCTGCTTGCTGCAATCTCACGTTCGTAACGATCGCCGACCGCCAGCAGCATGTCCTTTGTAAAGTAGAGATCCCCACGCTTTTCACCGTGGTACTCAAAAATATGGGTTTCGACGATGGAGTCCACTGGGCAGCTTTCTTCGCAGAAACCACAGAAAATACACTTTGTCAAATCAATGTCATACCGCGTGGTACGACGAGACCCATCTGCCCGAACATCCGACTCAATCGTGATCGCCATCGCAGGACAAACTGCTTCGCACAACTTACAAGCGATGCACCGCTCTTCACCGTTTTCGTACCGGCGCAAAGCATGCAACCCACGGAATCGCGGAGACTGTGGTGTTTTTTCTTCGGGGTATTCCAGCGTGATCTTGCTTTTAAAGGCATATTTGCCTGTGAGCGCCATCCCTTTGAATAACTCGACCAAAAGAAAACTGGAAAGAAAATCTTTCAACGAGAACTCACTCACTGCGGGTGTATTAGCAGTCGGCGTTGTTGGCATAGGCATAGGCATCTCGAATTACTTCCAAATGTTCCAAGGAGTTTGCATCCACACCCCAATGAATACCAACCAAACCAATGTCACGGGAATGAATATTTTCCAGCCCAAGCGCATGATCTGGTCGTAACGGAACCGTGGAAAAGTCACGCGGACCCAAATGAAAACCGTCATGACAAAAAAGGTTTTTAAACCAAGCCAGATCCAACCCGGGATCCAGTTAAACAGTGCGCTATCAATCGGTGACATCCAGCCACCAAAAAACATTGTTGTTGTCAGGATCGAAATCAACCAAATATTCGCATATTCAGCCATCTGGAACATGGCCCATGACATGCCCGAATACTCAACCATATGCCCGGCAACGATTTCCGATTCGCCCTCGATCACGTCAAAAGGTGTTCGGTTGGTTTCGGCCAAACCCGATACAAAAAAGATGACAATTATGGGTAACAGCGGTAGCCAATTCCACGACAGGAAATTGAGGCCCATTTCAGCAAAATGGCCTTTTGCCTGCCCCGCCACGATGTCCGACATGTTGAGGCTGGAAGAAACCATCAGCACGACCAAAAAGCAAAATCCCATGGCGATTTCATAGCTCACCATCTGGGCGGAGGCACGCATGGCCCCCAGGAATGCGTATTTGGAGTTTGAAGACCATCCCGAAATAATGACCCCGTACACTTCCATCGATGCGACGGCCATCAAAAACAGTAGCCCCGCATTAAGATTGGCCACTGCCACTTCCGGACCAAAGGGAATAACGGCCCAAGCCGTCAGCGCAGGCGCCACGCACATGACGGGGCCAAGATAAAAGAGGAATTTATCTGACGCTGCAGGACGAACAATCTCCTTGGTCATCAACTTCAACGCATCAGCAATAGGTTGCAATAGCCCCCACGGACCGACACGGTTCGGGCCCAGGCGAATCTGCGCCCAACCCAACACTTTTCGTTCCCACAAGGTGGCATACGTGACGGCAGTCAAAACAACCGCCAGAACCGGCAAAATCTTGAGCAACGCCCACACAATAGGCCAAGCCAACTCCACCCACCACGCTTGCGCAGTCAGGCCCAGCCCGAAGTTATATATTGCATCAATCATGCGACCACTCCCGCTTCAGATTGCAGTGTTCCCGCTGCACGACCATCCGCTGTCAGTTGCAGCGACGTCGAGCGACGAACAATACTGTCTAACTGATAAATCGCGGCCACACAGGGCTCCCCGATCATGCTTGCAGCGTTTGTTGACTCTGTCCCACAGTCGTTACTCAACCGCTCGGACGGCGCATGTGTAGATATCTCGCCTGCGCTTTGCAAATGCGTGTGTTCCAAAATCTCCTGCGCGGACTCAAATTCGAAACCCGGCAGGTCCAGGATATTGGCCAAGGTACGCAAAACTTTCCAGGCAGGACGCGCTTCACCCAATGGCTTAACAACCGCATAGAAACTCTGCACACGTCCTTCAGCATTGACAAACGTACCAGGAGTCTCGGTAAATGGCGCGATAGGCAGCAAAACATCGCTGAATTCCATATTCGCTTTGAACGGACTCAGGGTCACAACCATCTCGCATTGCTTCAACACCTTTGACGCTAGTACACCAGCGGCTGAATCAAACTCTGGTTCGGTGTTCAGTAACACAAGCGCTTTGACACCACCAGACAACATTTGTCCAGCATTTAGACCGCCTGCGCCAGGAAGCGCGTTCACCAATTGCGCCCCGACAGTGTTGGCTGCTTCAGTCAAGTAACCAACCGAAGCACCCGTTTGGTCACCAATCCAATTGGCCAAAATGAGCAGCTGAGAAGCCTGTGCATGGTGAGCTGCGGCATTGCCTAGCAGCACCGCTTTGCGTTCACCACCCATTAACGACTGGGCAATTTTCTTTGCGATTTCCGTCACATTGCCAGACTGTGGAGCGGCAACACCTTTTGCCACCGCGATGGCGGTAGCGATATCCGCCAAAGCTTGAATCCACTCTGCAGCTGTTACGGATACTGTGTTGCGAACGGACATGGCCCAATTCACAGAACCAGCTCCAACCACATTGACCTCGCATCCAACACGAGCGGCCTGACGAACACGTTGCGCAAACAGAGGGTGGTCCTTGCGAAGATTGGAGCCTACAACCAGAACGCGTTGCAGAGAAGACAAGGTTGCAATCGGCATCCCCAACCAGCGCGCACCAGCCTGAACAGGTTCGAACTCAGCATTACGCATTCGATAGTCGACATTTTCACTGCCCAAGCCGCGAACCAAAGCCCCGGCCAGATACAGTTCCTCCAGCGTGCTGTGCGGGCTTACCAAAGCTCCAATCGACGCAGCACCGTGCGCCGATTTAATATTCTCCAAACCATGGGCAACATATTCCAGCGCAGTCTTCCAGTCCACACTGTTCCAAACACCACCTTGCTTGAGCATCGGGGTTGTCAGACGCTCTTCACTGTTCAGGGCTTCATAGGAGAAGCGATCACGGTCCGCAATCCAGCATTCATTAACCGCATCATTCTCCAGTGGAACCACTCGCATCACCTTGTTATTCTTGACCTGAATAATCAGGTTGGCCCCTGTGGAGTCATGTGGGCTCACTGATTTGCGACGTGACAGCTCCCAAGTGCGAGCACTGTAGCGAAAGGGCTTGCTCGTCAATGCTCCAACCGGGCAAATGTCAATCATATTGCCGGACAGTTCAGAGTCGACACTCTGACCAACAAAAGTCTCAATCGCGGCATGTTCACCGCGATTCGACATGCCGAATTCCATCACACCGCCAATTTCCTGGCCAAAACGCACACAGCGTGTGCAGTGAATGCAACGGGTCATCTCCTCCATGGAGATCAGGGGGCCGACATCCTTGTGAAATACAACACGCTTTTCTTCTTCGTAACGCGATGTGCTTGCGCCGTAGCCAACTGCGAGATCTTGCAACTGGCACTCACCACCCTGGTCACAAATAGGGCAATCCAGTGGGTGGTTGATCAGCAAGAATTCCATCACCGACTTCTGCGCCTTGACCGCCTTGTCGCTCTTGGTGCGGACCACCATACCCTGGGTTACCGGTGTTGCACACGCAGGCATTGGCTTTGGCATCTTCTCCACGTCCACCAAGCACATACGGCAACTGGCCGCAATGCTCAGCTTCTTGTGGTAACAGAAGTGGGGAATGTAGGTTCCTGCTTTTTCAGCCGCATGCATGATCATGCTGCCTTCAACAATGTCAACCTTCTTGCCGTCGAGTTCGATTTCAATCATCTTGGAGCTCACTCAAACGTAGGCTGGGACCATGCAGGTCTTATGCTCAACGTGGTACTCAAATTCGGGTCTGAAATGTTTGATCATGGCGCGCACCGGCATGGCTGCGGCATCACCCAAAGCACAAATCGTGCGCCCCATGATGTCGGACGCCACGCTGTCGAGCAGATCCATATCTGCAGGGCGACCCTGTCCATTTTCGATACGGTCCACCACGCGTGAAAGCCAACCCGTTCCTTCGCGACACGGCGTGCATTGACCACATGACTCATGCATGTAGAAGTAGCTCAGACGTTGCAGGCTTTTCACCATGCAGCGGCTGTCGTCCAGCACAATCACCGCGCCCGAACCCAGCATGGAGCCAGCTTTGGCTATCGAGTCGTAATCCATCGTGCAATCCATCATGATGGACGCAGGCAATATGGGCGAAGAAGAACCGCCAGGAATGACGGCCTTTAACTGGCGTCCGGCGCGCACGCCACCCGCCAATTCCAACAACTTGGAGAAAGGTGTTCCCATGGGAACTTCAAAGTTGCCTGGCAGTTCCACGTCACCACTGACCGAGTAAATCTTGGTGCCGCCGTTATTAGGCTTGCCGCACTCCAAATAAGCCTGTCCACCATTGCGAATGATCCATGGCACCGCAGCAAACGTCTCGGTGTTGTTGATGGTGGTGGGCTTTCCATATAAACCGAAACTGGCGGGGAAAGGCGGCTTGAAGCGGGGTTGGCCCTTTTTGCCTTCCAGCGATTCCAGCAATGCGGTTTCCTCGCCGCAAATGTAAGCACCAAATCCATGGGCCGCATGCAATTGGAAACTGAAGCTACTGCCCAAGATATTGTCACCAAGCAACCCGGCCGCACGCGCTTCTGCAAGCGCTTCTTCGAAACGATCGTACGCCGAAAAGATTTCACCATGAATGTAGTTGTAGCCAACCGAAATACCCATGGCGTAGGCGGCAATTGCCATCCCTTCAATCACAATGTGCGGATTGAATTCCAAGATGTCGCGGTCTTTGCAAGTACCGGGTTCACCCTCGTCCGAGTTGCAAACCAGATACTTCTGGCCGGGGAACTGGCGGGGCATAAAGCTCCACTTCAAACCCGTTGGGAAACCGGCGCCACCACGTCCGCGCAGCGCGGATTCCTTGACCGTAGCGATCACTTGATCCTGGGTCATGGCCTCCGCAGCATCAATTCCCAGCACTTTGCGCAACGCCTGATATCCACCACGCGCCACATAGTCCTTCAGGCGCCAATTCGCACCATTCAGATCAGCAAGAATTTGCGAGTTGATGTGACGGCCATGGAAACAGGTTTGCGCGCCAGTGGCGCGAAATTGGGACAGGATATGCTGCGCCGTCATCATTTGCCTCCCGCCGCTCGCAAGCCGTCGACCAACTGGTCCAATTTTTCGGGTGTCATAAAGCTGCACATGGAGCGGTCATTTACCAGCATGACGGGGGAGTCTGCACATGCACCCAAACACTCGCTTTGCTGTAGTGTGAACAGGCCATCCGGCGTGGTTTCACCCATGGAGATACCCAGCTTCTTTTCCAGATACTGCAACGTACTCACGCCATCACGCAGTTGGCAGGGCAAATTGGTACAAACATTGAGCTTGTATTTCCCAACGGGACGTTGGTTGTACATGTTGTAAAACGAAGTCACTTCGTGCACAGCTATTGGCGCCATGCCCAGGTACTCAGCAACCAAACGTTCACTATCGGAGCTCACGTGCCCCAATTCCTGTTGAACGATGGCCAAACAGGCCATGACGGCTGATTGCTTCTGATCTGCTGGGTACTTGGCTACCTCGCGGTCAAATCGCAACTTGGTTTCATTGGAAATCATCGGTCCACTTCCCCAAACACAATATCCATAGTGCCGATAATGGACACGGCATCCGCAATCATGTGACCCTTGCCCATTTCATCCAGCGCCGCAAGGTGCACAAACGCCGGCGGACGAATCTTCATCCTGTAAGGCTTATTGGCGCCGTCACTAATGATGTAGATACCGAATTCACCTTTGGGATGCTCAATGGCGGCGTAAGCTTCGCCCTTCGGTACGCGAAAACCTTCAGTGAACAACTTGAAATGGTGAATCAAGTCTTCCATGTTGGTCTTCATGGATTCGCGATCCGGCGGTGCAACCTTGTGGTTGTCTGTAATGACAGGACCGGGATTGACCCGCAACCAATCCACACATTGCTTAATGATGCGGTTGGACTGCTTCATCTCTTCCATGCGAACGAGATATCGGTCGTAGGTATCCCCAGTCTTACCAACAGGAATATCAAAATCCAGCTGGTCATAAACCTCATACGGCTGTTGTTTGCGCAAATCCCAGGCCACGCCAGAGCCACGCAACATAGGGCCAGTGAATCCCAGATTCAGCGCACGCTCCGCAGTAACGACGCCAATACCAACCGTGCGCTGCTTCCAGATCCGGTTATCCGTCAAAAGCGTGTGGTACTCCGCCAGATAGGTCGGAAACCGGCTTGTGAAATCATCAATGAAATCCAGCAAGCTGCCACCACGGTTGCTATTCAACCGCTCGGTTGACTTGGCGCTACGTACTTTGTTGGACTGGTGCGTCGGCATGACGTCCGGCAGATCGCGATACACACCACCGGGACGAATGTAGGCTGCATGCATTCTGGCACCGCTGACGGCCTCATAGGCATCCATCAGATCTTCCCGTTCGCGGAACGCATAAAGCATTACGGTCATTGCACCGTTGTCAATCGCGTGGGCGCCAACCCAAAGCAGGTGGTTCATTAGCCGCGTAATTTCGGCAAACATCACGCGGATGTATTGCGCCCGAATTGGCACTTCGAGCCCCAGCAATTTTTCGATGGCCAAGCAATAGGCCTGCTCGTTACACATCATGGACACGTAATCGAGCCGGTCCATATAGGGAAGACTTTGCAAATACGTTTTGCTTTCGGCCAGTTTTTCAGTCGCACGGTGCAACAGCCCAATGTGCGGATCCGCACGCTGGATCACCTCGCCGTCGAGCTCAAGGACCAGGCGCAAAACGCCGTGCGCCGCCGGGTGCTGCGGTCCAAAATTGAGGGTGTAGTTTTTTATCTCAGCCATGCACTCAACTGCTTACTGCAGGCCCCCATAGTTGTCTTCACGAACCACGCGCGGCACGTTCTGGCGTTCTTCAATCGTTACCGGCTGATAAACCACCCGGCCCAGCTCAGCATCAAACCGCATTTCCACATGCCCAAAGCACGGGAAGTCCTTGCGAAATGGATGCCCGATAAAACCATAGTCCGTCAGAATGCGACGCAAATCGTCGTGCCCATTAAACACGATGCCAAAAAGATCGAACGCTTCACGCTCAAACCAATTGGCACCGCTCCAGATATTCGTCACGGTGGGCAACATGGGCGCCAGATCGTCTGCAGCAAATACCTTGAGTCGCACGCGCTGGTTCAGTGAAACCGACAACAGGTGCAACACGACACAAAACCGCAAACCGTCAGGTGTTCCTTCCGGATATTCGGAGTAATCGACACCACACAGATCGATCATTTGCTCGAACTGGCAACGGGGATCACTGCGAAGCGCTTCGGCACAAGCGTGGTAGTTGGCAGCGGAAACCACCAACGTAACCTCACCCAGGGCGACCGCGATGCTCTTGACCTTGTCACCCAACGCAGCCACCACCGCATCACGCGTGGTTTCGGGCGGAACAGAATATATTGTCATAACTATCCCTCAAACCCGAGCGATGGTGTTCGTGCGGCGGATTTTTTGCTGGAGTTGCAAAATTCCGTACAACAACGCTTCCGCAGTCGGGGGGCAACCGGGCACATACACATCCACCGGCACAATACGATCGCAACCGCGAACGACCGAATAACTGTAGTGGTAATACCCTCCGCCATTGGCGCAAGAACCCATGCTCAGCACCCAGCGCGGCTCTGCCATTTGGTCATATACCTTGCGAAACGCTGGCGCCATCTTGTTGGTCAGGGTACCTGCCACGATGATCAAGTCCGACTGCCGGGGACTGGCGCGAAACACCTCGGCACCAAAACGGCTGATGTCATAGCGGGCTGCAGCGGCGTGCATCATTTCAACTGCACAGCAAGCCAAACCGAACGACATGGGCCAAACCGACCCGGTTTTGGCCCAATTCACCACCGAATCGTAGCTCGTGGTGAAAAAACCCTCTTTGAGAACACCTTCAATCATTCCGTCACTCCCAGTCCAGGGCGCCCTTTAACCACATGTAAACAAAGCCAATGGTTAAAACGATCACAATTTCCAGACCCAGCAAGAAACCAAAAAATCCCAACTCCTTGAGCGCTACTGCCCAAGGAAAGAGCAGCGCTGTTTCCAGGTCAAACAATATGAACAAAATGGCGATGAGGTAGTAGCGCACATCAAATCGCATGCGCGCATCACCAAACGCTTCAAAGCCACATTCGTACGGGGAATTTTTGGCTGCGTCAGGCCGATTGGGGCCTAACACATAACCAATGATCTGGGGCACTACCCCAGTCAGAACACCAATCACAATGAACAAAAGAACAGGAAGGTACTGATCAAGGCTCATATTGACATTCTGTGTATAGCTACGCTTCCGAATTCGGTCAAACCGAAATTGAAGGAATATTATGATTTGGTGCCGTCGGCGAGACTCGAACTCGCACAGCTCTCGCCACTACCCCCTCAAGATAGCGTGTCTACCAATTTCACCACGACGGCTGCTCTTTCAGTCTGAATTGCGTGAGGAACCCGAAGGTTGGTTGCTTTCCAGACAAGCCTAGAGTTTACCCTGAATTTACCCCTATTTCCCAAGGGTCAGGGCAATTAAAAAACCAATCATTTCGCTGGAATTTGCCCAACACCAGAGGCTGGTACTGCGGGTGCCGATGCGGCCGGTACTACCGCCGGTGCAACCACTGCCGCGCTTTCCAAAACGCTACCCGAACTGACAGGACGCAAATTACCAAAGTAGGCCAATGCCAGTGTGCAAACAAAGAAAACGGTCGCCAGAACTGCCGTGGTGCGGGACAGGAAGTTGGCACTGCCGCTGGCACCAAACAAACTGCCGGAACCACCGCTGCCAAAAGCTGCGCCCATGTCGGCACCTTTACCGTGCTGCACCAGAATCAGACCAATCATCGTCAGGGCGGTCAACATCTGGACGGTCAAAATAATCGTCAAAAGCATATTCATTCTCAACTCCTAAAACTGGAAATCCGCACCCTGATCAATGGGCGGCGGCAATGATGGATAAAAAGTCGGCTGCCTTGAGGGATGCGCCCCCCACCAGGCCACCATCGATATCAGGCTGGGAGAGCAACTGGTTGGCATTTGCCGCATTCATGCTGCCACCGTACACAATGAGCACGCGTTCGGCATGATCGGTAGCGGCACGTAACTGGGCACGCAGCACGGCATGCACCTGCTGCGCCTCTTCGGGCGTGGCGGTCTTGCCAGTTCCGATAGCCCACACCGGTTCGTACGCCAAAACGATCTCGCTGATGCAATGCCCATTGGTGTGGATGACCGCTGCGAGTTGGCGTTTGACCACCTCTTCGGTGCGACCGGCTTCGCGTTCAGCGAGGGTCTCACCCACACAGACCACCGGCGTAATGCCTGCGGCAAGAGCGCGTTGGGCCTTGATGGCCACTACGGCATCGGTTTCACCGTGGTGTTGGCGACGCTCAGAGTGACCGACCAGGCAATAGCGTGTGCCGAAATCTTTCAGCATGCCAGCCGAAACCTCACCGGTGAATGCACCCGATTCATGCTGCGACACGTCCTGCGCGCCCACAGCAATAACAGAACCAGCAACCAATCCCTGCACCTGCGCAAGGTACGGCGCCGGAACGCACACCGCCACATGGCAGGCAGCCTGGGCCGAGCCTGCCACCAGCGCCTTGACCAGCGCTTCGTTGGCAGTGACCGAGCCGTTCATCTTCCAATTGCCTGCAATCAGCTGTTTTTTCATGCTTGTGCTTCCCAAGTCAAAACAATCTTGCCCACGTGCTGGTTGGATTCCATGAGCGCGTGGGCTTGCGACGCACCACTACCGCTGACCTGGCTGGTATCCAGCGCAGCAAAAACACGGTGCACCACCGGCTTGATGCGCGCAACGGCCAATAAAGGCCAGACGTGTTGCAACAAAGCCTGGGCGATACGTGTTTTGAATGCAACCGGACGTGCACGTAAAGTAGAACCCGTGACGGTCAGCCGCTTGCGCATCACCAAAGCGGCATTGAACTCGCATTGCACGCCACCCTGCACGGCAATGAGGACCAGACGGCCATCTTCTGCCAGGCATTGGACTTCTTTGGCAACATAGCTGCCGGCCACCATGTCCAGCACCACATCCACGCCACAGCCATCGGTCAGGCGCAAAGCTTCCGCCTGGAAGTCTTGCGTCTTGTAGTTGATGGCATGGTCTGCACCCAAAGCCAGACAAGCGGCACATTTTTCGTCTGTTCCAGCTGTGACGATGACGTGTGCACCCAGGGCTTTGGCCATCTGGATAGCAGTCACACCAATGCCACTGCTGCCGCCCTGCACCAGCAGGGTCTCGCCCGACTTCAAACCACCACGGTCAAAAACGTTGCTCCAGACGGTGAAAAAAGTCTCCGGCAGTGACGCTGCCTCTATATCGGTCAGACCTTGCGGCACCGGCAGACACTGGCCTACAGGCGCCACGCAGTACCGCGCATAGCCACCGCCAGCAACCAAGGCACAGACACGGTCACCGATCCGCAGTCCAGCAGCGGAAAGCGCCTGCGCGTCGCCGCTCTCGATAGTGCCAGCGACTTCCAGACCTGGAATATCGGACGCACCTTCGGGGGCTGGGTACTTGCCAGCTCGCTGCAATACGTCTGGACGGTTAATACCGCTGGCTGCCACGCGAATGAGCAACTCGCCCACGCCGGCAACCGGCACAGGACGCTCTGCCAGACGCAAAACGTCCGGTCCACCAAAACCTGCAATTTCAATAACTTTCATAGCATTTTCAACCGGTAGCCCTCGTCAACACTACACAAGACACTACCAAATTTATAGCAAATAGATTAGCCCTGCTCACCATTATGGGCTGGGCGGTCCAGCAAAGCCTTCATGGACAGCTTGATGCGACCCTTCTCATCGGTCTCCATGACCTTGACCTTGATGATCTGGCCTTCGGTCAGGTAGTCGGAAACCTTCTCGACACGTTCGTGCGCGATCTGGCTGATGTGCAGCAGGCCGTCCTTACCGGGCAGCAGGTTGACCAAGGCACCAAAGTCCAGAATTTTGGTGATGGGGCCTTCGTAAACCTTGCCGATTTCGACTTCAGCGGTGATCTGTTCGATGCGCTTCTTGGCCAATTCGGCTTTTTCTGGATCGGCTGAGGCGATGGTGATAGTGCCATCTTCGTCGATGTTGATCTGTGTGCCGGTTTCTTCGGTCAGCGCACGGATCACGGAGCCGCCCTTGCCAATCACGTCACGGATTTTTTCGGGGTTGATCTTCATGGTGAACAGACGCGGTGCGAAGGTTGACACTTCGGTCTTGGCCTCTGCCATCGCCTCTTGCATCTTGCCCAGAATATGCATACGCGCTTCTTTGGCCTGGGCCAAAGCAACTTGCATGATTTCCTTGGTGATGCCCTGAATCTTGATGTCCATCTGCAGCGCAGTGATACCGTTGGTGGTACCCGCAACCTTGAAGTCCATATCGCCCAGGTGGTCTTCGTCACCCAAAATGTCGGTCAACACCGCGAAACGGTTGTCTTCCTTGATCAGGCCCATGGCGATACCGGCCACGTGGGCTTTCATAGGCACACCAGCGTCCATCAGCGACAGGCAACCGCCGCAGACGGACGCCATGGAAGAAGATCCGTTGGATTCGGTGATTTCCGACACCACACGCATGGTGTAGGGAAAGTCTTCCTTGCTTGGCAGCACAGCAATCAGTGCACGCTTGGCCAGACGACCGTGGCCGATTTCGCGGCGCTTGGGTGTGCCGACACGGCCAGTTTCGCCAGTGGCGAACGGAGGCATGTTGTAGTGCAACATGAAGCGGTCTTCGTAATCGCCAGAGAGGGCGTCAATACGCTGTGCATCGCGCTCAGTACCCAGGGTCGTAACAACCAATGCCTGCGTTTCACCACGGGTAAACAGAGCCGAACCGTGGGTACGGGGCAGCACGCTGTTGCGGATTTCTATGGCACGCACGGTGCGTGTGTCGCGACCGTCGATACGGGGCTCGCCGGCCAGAATCTGGCCGCGCACAATCTTGGCTTCGATGTCGAACAGCATGCCGTCCACGGTCACGCCGTCAAATTCCACGCCTTCAGCCTTCAAGCCAGCCTTGGTCCAGGTGGTCACTTCGCGCGTCGCTTTGGTGCGTGCTTGCTTGTTGCGGATTTGGTATGCAGTAACCAGCTTGTCCTTTGCCAGCGCATCGACCTTGGCGATCAGCACTTCATCCTTGGCAGGAGCTTTCCAATCCCACACCGGCTTGCCGGCTTCGCGCACCAGTTCATGGATGGCGTTGATGGCGATGTTGCCTTGAGCATGGCCAAACACCACGGCGCCGAGCATGATTTCTTCGGACAGTTGCTGTGCTTCGGACTCGACCATCAGAACAGCCGATTCGGTTCCGGCAACGACCAGATCCATGATGGAGTCTTTGCGAGCGGTCTGGCCGGGGTTCAGTACGTATTCACCGTTGATGTAACCCACGCGAGCAGCGCCGATGGGGCCGTTGAACGGGATGCCGGAGATGGACAGCGCAGCACTGACCGCAATCATGGCGGCGACGTCGGCGTCCACTTCAGGGTTCAACGACACAGTGTGGATGACCACATGTACTTCGTTGAAGAAACCTTCGGGGAACAGCGGGCGAATAGGGCGATCAATCAGGCGGCTCGTCAGCGTTTCAAACTCGCTGGGGCGGCCTTCGCGCTTGAAGAAGCTGCCGGGAATCTTGCCTGCGGCATAGCTCTTTTCAAGGTAGTCAACAGTCAGGGGGAAGAAATCCTGGCCAGGTTTGCCTTCAGTCTTGGCGACGACGGTGGCAAGCACCACGGTGCCGTCCATGTCCAGCAGCACAGCGCCGGTAGATTGACGCGCGATTTCGCCGGTTTCCATGGTGACCGTGTTGTGGCCCCACTGGAAAGTTTTGGTGACTTTTTTGAACATTGTCATGGTGTATCTCCTGTGATTTTCGGAAGAAATTGGAAGGTAAAGGCCACCTCACCCAAGCCCGGATTCGCCATTACAGTCCACGATGCCATTCCAGAAAAACTCTGCCCATCAGGGCGGAATTTGCTTGGAATGACACAGCTTCGTTCTGTTTTTGCCGTCTCCGAAGTAAAAAACGCCTGAGCTAGTAACCTAACTCAGGCGTTCATCATTCGATCAGCCGCTTACTTGCGCAGGCCCAGCTTGGCAATCAGCGCAACGTAACGATCGTGATCGATACGATTCAGGTAAATCAACAGGCTCTTGCGTGTATTCACCATGCGCACCAGACCACGACGACCGTGGTGGTCTTTGGCGTGGGTCTTGAAGTGGGGCATGAGCTCGTTGATACGGGCGGTCAGCAGTGCAACTTGCACTTCCGGGCTACCGGTATCGCCGGGGCTACGGGCGTTGTCTTTGACAACAGCGGCTTTGATGCTGGATGCAATCATGGTTTTTCCTGTCTTTGAGAGGCTGCGACGTTGCGCATGCCCCTGGTTTTTGAACTTGCGCCGGGTGCTGGAACTGCTCCCGGCGTGCGCCTTGCCAAATGCAAAGCCGCTCGATTATAGCCCGAACTGCCCTAACCGTCGAATACGGCGCGGGCAGCCCGTCATGGGCGCTGCATCTTGCAGCTGGTAGGTAGTTCTGCGGCTTCCGGCGCTATGGTTTTGATTACGCGAAAACCGTAGCCCGAACCCTCCACATCAAATTTGACGCCGGGTGTGCCCTGGCGGTCCATAACGCCCACCACCAACGGCTGCTGGAACTGGTGATCAGCCGCACGCATGTTGCCGGATTGTCCCCCCAGGGTCACACGGCCACGCTCCAACTGCGCTGCCACTGCGACAACATCCAGGCTGGCAGAGTTGGATTGAGTGGCGGCGGCTTCCATGGCCTGCGCCAGGGATTCGATCAACAACTGCATGCGCATGTGGACATAGTCGTCTTCAGCCTTGGGGTAGCGCTGCTTGAACGAGCGGTAAAACGCCTCGCTACCCGCGGTTTGCACATTGGGCATCCAGTCAGCCACCGCGATAACCCTGCCAATCCCCGCCTCACCAATGGCCGCCGGTGCACCCATGGCATTGCCATAGAAGGTGTAGAACTTGCCTTCAAAGCCCACATCACGCGCAGCCTTGATCAACAGGCTCAGATCGTTGCCCCAGTTGCCGGTAATCACCGCCTGTGCGCCACTGGCTTTGATTTTGGTGGCATAGGGCAGAAAATCCTTCACGCGGGCCATGGGGTGCAATTCTTCGCCCACGATGCGCACGTCCGGGCGCTGCGCGCCCAGCTGGCGTTTGGCTTCACGCAGTACCGCCTGGCCAAAGCTGTAGTCCTGACCAATCAGGTACACATCCTTGAGCGCCTTGTCGTCCCTGATCACATCCATTAACGCAGCCATGCGCATATCGGCATGCGCGTCATATCGGAAATGCCAAAAACTGCATTTCTCGTTGGTCAACACTGGGTCCACCGCCGAGTAATTCAAAAACAGCACGCGCTTGGACGGCTCACGCTCGTTGTGTTTGTTGATAGCGTCGATCAAGGCCGCCGCATTGGCGGATGAATTGCCCTGCAAAACAATGCGCGCACCGTTGTCAATGGCTGAGCGCAGCGCCGAAAGCGCCTCTTCGTTCTGGCCCTTGCTGTCGTAGCGCTCCAGAACCAGGGTCTGATTGCCACCGGCTGCTGCGGGCAGCTTCACGCCACCGCGTGCATTGACCCGCTCCACTGCCCAGTTGAGGTTGCGAAACACCGCCTCGCCTGCATTGCCATTGGGGCCACTTAGCCCCTCGATCATGGCCAGCTTGACCGGCGCGGCCGGCGCTTGGGCAAAAGCCACGGGAATACCCAAGGGCAGCGCAAATAACGCCAGCAACCCGGTTTTCAAGATCCAACGGGAAAGAATAAACATATGATTTTTTTCTTGAAATTGACTGAAAGAACCGCAGCTTGGATGCATGCGGTGCTCATGGTGAGCGTCGCGCAGTGTACTAGGAGACCAACCATGTTTTTTGCCACTACCGCCCAGCCCCAATTGCGCCGCCAAGCCTATGTCAACCCAGGCCGTTCGCTGGAGCGCTTTATGGATGACGCGCTTCGCAGCACCACCAACAAGCCTTGCGCTTACACACAGGACGAGACCGCTTTCACCCTGAGCATGGATGTGCCCGGCGTGACCAAAGAGCAGTTATCCATTGCCATTGAAGGCGCTGTGGTGCGCATCAGCAGCAAAGAAGGCGCGGCCCGCCACTACAGCGCTGCCTATGAGCTGCCACAGGACATCGACACCTCGGCCAGCGATGCCAAACTGGAAAACGGTGTGCTAACGCTGAAACTTGTCAAAAAAGTGCCAGTCAGCAACGCCACCGAACTGGTAGTTCACTGAAATTTCAGCGCGCTACAAGCTGTCCAACGGCCAGCGTGGCTTGACGTCAAAGGCGTAAGTAGCGCTGACCTGTTGCAGGCCACTTTGCAGGCGCATGGCCCCCGCCATGGCGATCATGGCGCCGTTGTCGGTGCACAGGTGCAATTCCGGGTAGTGCACCCGCACCTTTCGTTGGGCACACGCGGCGTTGAGTTGGGCGCGCAACTCCCGATTGGCACCCACGCCACCGGCCACCACCAGGCGTTGCAACCCGGTTTGTTTTAACGCGTTCATGGACTTCTTGAGTAGCACCTCCACGATGGCCGCCTGGGTCGAGGCAGCAAGGTCTGCGCGCTGCTGCAAGGGTAGTGACTCAAATAGGCCCAAAGCGCCATCGGTGGCCTGCGCAGCCACCATGCGTTGGGATTGAACCAGTACCGCCGTCTTGAGTCCGGCAAATGAAAAATCCAGATTGCCACTGTTGAGCAGCGGCCGTGGTAGCTTGTAAGCGTCTGCCCTGCCCTGCTCGGCCAAGCGGCTCAGCGCCGGGCCGCCCGGGTAACCCAGCCCCATGAGCTTGGCCGATTTGTCAAAGGCTTCGCCCGCGGCGTCGTCAATGGATTCGCCCAACAGTTCGTAACGCCCCACGCCCTCCACCCGCATCAGTTGCGTGTGTCCGCCAGATACCAGCAGGGCCACAAAGGGGAACTCCGGCGGATCGGCGCTCAGAAACGGGGACAACAAATGCCCTTCGAGGTGGTGCACGCCCAGAACCGGCTTGCCCAAGGCGGCACCCAGCGCACAGGCCACGCCAGCACCCACCAGTAGCGCACCAGCCAGACCGGGACCACGCGTGTAGGCCACCACGTCAACATCGGCCAGTGATTTGCCACTGGCGTCCAGAACCTCCTGCGTGAGCGGCAACACGCGCCGGATATGGTCGCGACTGGCCAGCTCGGGCACCACACCGCCAAAGGCCTGGTGCATTTCGATCTGGCTGTATAAAGCGTGCGCCAGCAGCGTGGGCAAGGCTTGCTCCTCTGCCTGCACCATGGCCACACCCGTTTCATCGCACGACGACTCAATCCCCAAAACCAGCATGTTTTCCCCTGTGAGGGTACGAGTTTAGTAGAGTAGCCCACTATGCTCTTAGGCACGCCCTTGTCCACGCCCTTCTCACTCCATCCGCTCGACGATGACGCCATTGCCAGCCTGGAGCGCGCCACGCTGGACGCCGTGGCACCCCCTGCCCTGCAAGAAATCGATGGCTGGCTGTTGCCGTTTGATACCTCCACCATTGGTCGCGCCAAAAGTGCGGTGCCCCTGCGCCATGACCACATCGATACCGCGTTGGTCAAGACTATCGAAGACCGGTATGCTGCACGCGGCCTACAAGCAGCCTACCGCGTGGCTGATGTGCCGGGCTTGGCCGGCATGCAGGCCGAGTTGGTGCGATTGGGCTACCAGCCCCAGCAGCCCACTCTGGTACAGATCGGCAGCGTACTGGCTATGCGCCAGTTTCGCCCCGGCACACCCGGCAACTTGTCTTTGGTGCCGACACCCGCATGGAGCGCGGTCTATCTTGCAGAAGGCTTTGATCCGATAGATGGTGCACACCGGGTGCAAGCGCTCAGCCGCAGCCCGCATGTGGTCTATGCCTGGATTGAAGAAGGCGGTCAATCGGTTGCCGCAGGCACGGCAGCTTTCAGCCAAGGCTGGGCCAGCATCCACGGTATGCGCACCCTGCCCCAGCATCGCGGTAGGGGTTTGGCCGGACGGCTACTGGCAACCTTGGCAGATGCCGCCGTGGAGCGCGGCCTGGAGCGCGTGTTTCTACAGGTCGAAGAAAGCAATACTGCGGCACTGGCACTGTACCAGCGCGCCGGATTGACCACCGCCTGGCACTACCACTACTGGCGCAAGGATGGCTGAAACGACATCAGCGTCAACGACGGAACAGGTGGCTGCGGTATTACAGCGCGTAGTCGCGCTCCACCTTGGCAATGCGGACCTTGAATGCGGCATACCATTTCTGGTGCCCCAACCGCTGTGCGTCCAGGTGCTCGGCGTTGGCTTTCCAGGCGCGGATCGATTCCAGATCAGCCCAGTAGGACACGGTGATACCCACTGTTTCCCGCGCTGACTCCACACCCAGATATCCCGGCTGCTGCGCGGCCAGTTCAACCATGCGTTCGGCCATGGCCCCGTAGCCGGCGTCGCCATCGGTACGCAGTGAGGTGAAGATGACCGCGTAATACGGTGGCGCGGGTGTATGGGCAATGGGGTTCATGGGTAGAAATGGTGTTGGCAGGCCGAGCGCGCAGTGTAAGGGTGCACACGCACCAGCTTGATGCACAACACCTTGTCCATACCCACTGAATGCACCATACGGTGCGCGCTGGCCCCATTCACAGCTGGCACAGTCTGTGCAAGTAGTTGGTCGAGACTTTTTTAACGACCAACGAAACGGAGTGGATATGGCGTATTTGGTACCTTCAGAGTTTGTGACCAAGATGGTGGATGCAGGCGAGTCCAAAATCTTCATGTCCACACGGGACACCTTGATCCGGGCCTACATGGCAGGTGCCATCCTGGCACTGGCGGCGGTGTTTTCCATAACCATCAATGTGCAGACCGGTCAGCCCCTGGCTGGCGCCGTGTTGTTTCCGGTGGGCTTTTGCATGCTGTACCTGCTGGGATTTGACCTGCTGACGGGCGTCTTTGTCTTGACACCGCTGGCGCTGATCGACAAGCGCCCCGGTGTGACTCTGGGCGGGGTGATAAAAAACTGGGGCCTGGTGTTTGCGGGCAACTTTGCCGGTGCCTTCACGGTGGCGGTGCTGATGGCCATTACCTTCACCTACGGCTTCTCGGTGGAACCCAATGCCGTGGGCAAGGCCATTGGCGTAATCGGTGAGAAACGCACGCTGGGCTATGCCGAATACGGTGCTGCCGGTATGCTGACCCTGTTTGTGCGCGGCATGCTGTGCAACTGGATGGTGTCCACTGGTGTGGTTGGCGCCATGATTTCGACCACCGTCACCGGCAAAGTGGTGGCCATGTGGATGCCCATCATGCTGTTCTTCTACATGGCCTTTGAGCACTCGGTGGTGAACATGTTCCTGTTTCCATCCGGCCTGCTGTTGGGTGCCCATTTTTCGATGATGGACTACCTGATCTGGAATGAAATCCCCACTGTGCTGGGCAATCTGGTAGGGGGACTGTCATTCACCGGCCTCACCCTGTACACCACGCACCTGAAGACGGCACCCAAGCGTGCATTCCCATAGTCTGCGGCGCCATGGCCCGCGCTTTGAAAATTTCGATAGGGCAGTGTTCGGAGAAAGGGCGCAAGGAGGTCAATCAGGACTTTCATGGCGCCTACATTCCGAACGAGCCACAACTCACCGCAAAGGGCATTGCGCTGGCGCTGGCCGACGGCATCAGCAGCAGCGCGGTCAGCCAAGTGGCCAGCCAGTACGCAGTTGCCGGTTTTCTGGAGGACTACTACTGCACCTCGGACGCCTGGTCGGTCAAGACCTCGGCCAAGCGGATTCTGGATGCAACCAACTCCTGGCTGCACGCGCAATCCCAGCATAGCCAATACCGCTACGACAAGGACCGTGGCTATGTGTGCACGCTCAGCGCCATGGTCCTCAAATCGACCACTGCCCATATATTCCATGTGGGCGACTCGCGCATTTACCGGCTGCGCGGCAACACGCTGGAGCAACTGACTGCCGACCACCGCGTGTGGGTCGGCAACGGTCAGAGCTACCTGGGCCGTGCGCTGGGCGTCAATCCGCAAATCGAGATCGACTACCAGACCCAGCCGCTGGAGCCGGGCGATATCTTTCTCCTGGCCACCGATGGGGTCTACGAACACCTCCACGCCAAGGCCATAGTCGGCATGCTCCATGCTGGTCAGGAAGGACCGTGCGATTTGCAGGCGGTCGCAGAGCAGTTGGTGCAAACCGCCTACGCGCAGGGCAGTACCGACAACCTTACCGTGCAGATTGTGCGGATTGACGAACTGCCCGTGCATGAGGCCCATGAATTTCAGCAGCACCAGTTGGGCCTGCCGTTCCCGCCCATTCTGGAACCCCGCATGGTGTTGGATGGCTACACCATCGTGCGGGAGGTGCATGGCAGCAGCCGCAGCCACATCTACCTGGCCGTGGACAGCGAGACCCAGACCCGCGTCATCCTGAAAACACCGTCGATTGACCTGCGCGGCGACCCCGCGTATTTGGAGCGCTTTCTGACCGAAGAGTGGGTGGCCAGGCGTATCAACAGCGCGCATGTACTCAAGCCCTGCCAGCAAACCCGCAAGCGCAATTTTCTGTACGTGGCCACCGAGTTCATCGACGGCCAGACCCTCACACAATGGATGATCGACCACCCCACACCCAGCGTAGAGACGGTGCGCAGCATGGTCGAACAAATCGCCCGGGGCTTGCGTGCCTTCCACCGGCTGGAAATGCTGCACCAGGACCTACGGCCCGACAACATCATGATCGACACCACGGGCACCGTGAAGATCATCGACTTTGGCTCGACCCGGGTAGCGGGCATTGCCGAGACCACGACAGCCACGCACGCCGATGCCATCCTGGGCACCGCCCAATACACGGCGCCCGAAATATTTCTGGATGAAAGGGCAACGCCCCGCGCCGATCTGTTTTCGCTCGGCGTGATTGCCTACCAGATGCTGACCGGGCGCCTGCCCTATGGGGCGGAAGTGGCCAAGTGCCAAACCCGCGCGGCGCAAAACCGGTTGCAGTATGCCTCGGTGCTCGAAGACGAGCGGGACATCCCCGCCTGGATCGATGGAGCCCTGCGCAAGGCGGTGCACCCCAATCCCCGTATTGGTGCATTGCAACCCGCTCGTGGGACAAATTCCCGATTGCCCTCTGAAAACCAAACCGCCAAAGCCTGCTCCCACATGGCACAGCTCTTGCGTAATTCCCTGCAGTCATAACGAAGCGCGCACAACGCAACGCTAATTTTTTGGAGTCGCCCGTATGAAAAAAATGAAACTGGTCATGATTGGCAACGGCATGGCCGGTGTGCGCGCGCTGGAAGAGCTGCTGAAGATTGCACCGGAGATGTACGACATCACCGTGTTTGGCACCGAGCCACACCCCAACTACAACCGCATTTTGTTGTCGCCCGTGCTGGCCGGTGAGCAGACCCTCGATGAGATCGTTCTGAACCCCTGGGAGTGGTACACCGATAACCACATCACCCTGCACGCTGGCTGGACTGTGACCCAGGTGGACCGGGTGCGCCGAGTGGTGCACGCCGAGAACGCAGCGGGCGAAAAAATCAGCACCGCATACGACCGCCTGGTGCTGGCCACCGGCTCCAACCCTTTCATCCTGCCCATTGCGGGCACGGACCTGCCAGGCGTACTAGCCTACCGTGACATTGCCGATACCGAGGCCATGATCGAGGCCGCCAAACACTACAAGCACGCGGTGGTGATCGGCGGCGGCTTGTTGGGTCTGGAAGCCGCCAATGGCCTGATGAAGCGTGGCATGACGGTGAGCGTGGTGCACGTCATGCCCACGCTGATGGAGCGCCAACTCGACGCGACTGCGGGCAAGATGTTGGAAAAATCGTTGCAAGAGCGCGGCATGCAGTTTCTGATTGGTGCACAGACCCAGGAACTGGTAGGTGGCGCCGACGGGCGTGTCACCGCCGTCAAGTTCAAGGACGGCAGCCAAGTACCAGCCGACCTGGTGGTCATGGCCGTTGGCATTCGCCCCAACACGGCCTTGGCCGAGAGCATGCGCCTGTACTGCAACAAGGGCATTGTGGTCAACGACACCATGCAGACCACCACCGATGCACGCATCTACGCCGTGGGTGAGTGCGCTGCGCACCGGGGCATTGCCTACGGCCTGGTGGCACCCCTGTTTGAGCAGGGCAAGGTACTGGCCAACCATCTGGCGATGTTTGGCATTGGCCGCTACACCGGCTCGCTGACCTCAACCAAACTCAAAGTCACCGGTATTGATTTGTTCAGCGCCGGTGATTTCTGGGTGGCGACGGTGCCGAAGAAATCGTCATGAGCGACCCCTTTGGCGGCGTGTACAAAAAACTGGTGGTCAAAGACGGCAAACTGGTGGGTGCCTGCCTGTATGGCGACACGGTGGACGGCAGCTACTACTTCAAGCTGTTGCGCGAGGGCCGCAGCGTGGCCGACATCCGCGACAAGCTGATGTTTGGCGAGAGCAATATCGGCGAAGGTGGCCACGAAGGCCACAACAAGGCCGCCGCCATGAAAGACAGTGACGAGGTCTGCGGCTGCAACGGCGTGACCAAGGGCACCATCTGCAAGGCGATTAAAGAAAAAGGCCTGTTTACCCTGGACGAAGTGCGCAAGCACACCAAGGCCAGCGCCAGCTGCGGCTCATGCACCGGCCTGGTGGAGCAGTTGCTGATGTTTACCGCTGGCGGCGACTACTCGGCCACGCCCAAAATGAAAGCCATGTGCGCCTGCACCGACCACGGCCACCAGGCCGTGCGCGACGCGATCGTGGCCAACAAGCTGCTCACCATTGCCAGCGTCTTTAACTTCATGGAGTGGAAAACACCCAACGGCTGCGCCAGTTGCCGCCCGGCGGTCAACTACTACCTGATCTCCAGCTGGCCCAAAGAGGCCAAGGACGATCCGCAAAGCCGCTATATCAACGAGCGCAGCCACGCCAATATCCAAAAAGACGGCACCTACAGCGTGATCCCCCGCATGTGGGGTGGCGAGACCACGGCCAACGAGCTGCGCAAGATTGCCGACGCAGTGGACAAGTACAACATCCCCACCGTCAAAGTCACCGGCGGCCAACGCATTGACTTGCTGGGTGTCAAAAAAGAAGACTTGGTCAATGTCTGGAAAGACATCGGCATGCCCAGCGGCCACGCCTACGCCAAGGCGCTGCGCACGGTCAAAACCTGTGTGGGCAGCGAGTGGTGCCGCATGGGCACGCAAGACAGCACGCAAATGGGCAAAGACATGGAACGCGCCATGTGGCGCATGTACGCGCCGCACAAGGTCAAGTTTGCGGTGTCAGGCTGCCCGCGCAACTGTGCCGAGGCCGGCATCAAGGATGTGGGCGTGATTGGTGTGGACAGCGGCTGGGAGTTGCACATTGCCGGCAACGGCGGCATCAAGACCGAGGTAGCGCAGTTCTTTACCAAGGTCAAAACCAGCGAAGAGGTGCTGGAGTACACCGGCGCCTTCATGCAGCTCTACCGCCTGGAGGGCTGGTACCTGGAGCGCACCGTGCATTACGTGAACCGCGTGGGCATGGACTACGTGAAGAAAAAGATTCTGGAAGACGAGGCGGGCCGAAAGGCACTGTGGGCCCAGTTGCAGGCCGCGCTGGAGGGCGAACCCGACCCTTGGTTCGATTTGAAGGAGTCCCAAGTTGATATGCGTCAATTTGAAGCGATTTCGGTCTGAGTTTCAGACTGAATGGTCAGGTTCATCGAAAACTACCCAGGGATACTCCCTATTTATCTCCAAATAGGGTGAACACCATGCACACGATCTTGCTGAACCGTAGAACCATCATCGCCGCCGCCGCAGGACTGCCCTGGCTGGGCGCACACGCCCAAGTCAGCGATTTGGGCGATGCGATCAACAAGGCGGGGCGCCAGCGCATGCTGAGCCAGCGCATGGGCAAGGCTTGGCTGGCCCTGGTGCACGGCATCGAGACGAGCAACGCACAAACGGTGCTGGACAAGTCCTTGGCCCTGTTCGACCGCCAGCTAGTGGAACTGAAAGCCTATGCCGTGTTGCCCGAGATCAAGGACACCTACACCAAGCTTGACGCGTCCTGGACGACCTACAAGACGGCACTGGTGGGCAGTGCCCCCACACGCGAGCATGCCGCCGCCATGTTGAAACTCAATGCCGGCGTGCTGGCACTGGCAAATCAGGGCACCGTGCAGTACGAGACTGCGTTGGGCAAGCCCCAAGGCAAATTGGTCAACATCGCTGGACGACAGCGCATGCTCAGCCAGCGCATGGCCATGTGCTATTTGGCCGCCCGGTTGCCGGTGGATGCCTCCACCATGGTTACCGAGATCGACAAAGCCCGCAGCGAATTTGTCAATGCCATGGGCATTCTGCACAAAGCACCCGAGACCACGCCACGCATCCAGGAAGATCTGCAACTGGCCGACGGGCAATGGGTGTTTTTTGACACCGCACTCAAACGCGTGGGCACCGCCGACGCCGGCGCGGCCAAACCCCTGACCGATGTATTTGTCGCCAGCGAGAACCTGCTGACGGTGATGGACCGGGTCACCGGCCTGTATGCGTCTCTCAAGACATGATTGAATAGAAAATTAGCCGCTAGCCCTCGTGAAAACTTGGCATGCAGCTACAAAAGGAATAGCAAAATGAGCGAGTGGACCCCTGTATGCCGTGTTGAAGACATCCCCGTACTCGGTGCGCGACGCGTCACCCGCGCGCAGGGCATGGACGTGGCGGTGTTTCGCAACGACAAAGACGAAATCTTTGCCCTGCTCGACCGCTGCCCGCACAAGGGAGGTCCGCTTTCGCAAGGCATTGTGTTCGGCACCAGCGTGGCGTGCCCGTTGCACAACTGGACCATTGGCCTGTGTACCGGCCAGGCCGCTGCGCCCGATGAAGGCTGCACGCCCCAATTTGCCGTGCGGGTGGTGGATGGTCAGGTGTCACTCAAGGCCGCAGAGCTCGCGCACCACGCCACCGACTTGACCCGACCGGTACATTGCGCAACCCGCCCTACCACCGGGATAGCCAGCAGGGTTTGAAGCAGGCCGCGAACGCCTGCGGGACAATACCGGCATGGGCATTGCAAATTACATCAAAGAAATCGGCCGTGGCAAGGACGGCGCACGCGCACTGAACCGCGAGCAGGCGGCTGATCTGTTTGGCCAGGTGCTGGACGGCACGGTGACCGATCTGGAAATTGGCGCCTTCTGCCTGGCCATGCGCATCAAGGGCGAAACGGCGCAGGAAATGGCGGGTTTTTTGGACGCCACCCACCAGCGTCTGCACCGCATTCCCGCTTCTGACAAGCCAGTCATCGTCATCCCCAGCTACAACGGCGCGCGCAAACTACCGGTGCTCACACCCCTGCTGGCCCTGCTGCTGGCACGCGAGGGTTTACCCGTTTTGGTGCATGGCACAGCCACCGAATCCAGCCGTGTTTATACGTCCGAAGTGCTTCTAGCCCTCGACATACCTACACAAGTAGCTATCGAACCCATAGCATCTGGCACCGTGGCCTTTGTCCCCACCACGCTGCTCAACAGCGGCCTGCAGCGCCTGTTAGAGGTGCGCCGCGTGGTGGGCCTGCGCAACCCGGCCCACAGCCTGGTCAAGCTGATGAACCCGGTACAGGGCAAAAGCCTGCTGGTCACCAGCTACACCCACCCCGAATACGCTGTGTCCATGGCCGAGACACTGGCCCTGATGGGGAGCAACGCCCTGCTGCTGCGCGGCACCGAAGGCGAGGCGGTGGCCGACCCCCGGCGCACACCCACCATGCAGGGCTACATCGCCGGCCAGGTGGTGGAGCGCCAGGAGCACCAGGGCGGCACCCTGCCCAGCCTGCCCGACCTGCCGCCCACCACGGACGCCAATCTCACGGCCCATTACATTCGGCGGGTGTTGGACGGTCAGAAGCCCGTGCCGACACCCATTGCCCAACAAGTGGCCCACATCTTGCATCTGGTGCAAGCACTATGAATCACGATTTTTCCCACTCCGGCGCGCTCGGCCCGGTCACCCTGGTGGGAGCCGGCCCCGGCGACCCCGAGTTGCTGACCCTGAAGGCGCTCAAGGCCATCCAGAACGCCACCGTGTTGTTGGTGGACGATCTGGTCAACGAGGCCATTGTTGCCTTTGCCGCACCCACGGCCCGCGTCATCTACGTGGGCAAGCGCGGCGGCTGCCAATCCACACCGCAGTCGTTTATCGAAAAGCTGATGGTCACCGCCGCGCTGGAGGGCGAGACCGTGGTCCGACTCAAGGGCGGCGACCCCTTCATCTTTGGACGTGGCGGCGAAGAAGTCGAGGCCCTGCAAGCCGCTGGCGTGCGCTACCAGGTCATCAACGGCATCACCGCCGGCATGGCGGCGGTGTCGTCGCTGGGCGTGCCGCTGACCCACCGAGAACAGGCCCACGGCGTGGTGTTCATCACCGGCCACGCCAAGCCAGGATCTACAGGAACCGATTGGCGCGCCCTGGCCGCCACCGCGCACCAGGCGCGACTGACCATCGTGATCTACATGGGCATGAGCGGCGCCGGCCACATCCAGCGCGAACTGCTGCATGGCCTGGGCGCCGACACGCCGGTGGCCATTGTGCAAAGCGCCAGCCTGCCCCAGCAGCGCCACGCCGTATGCACCCTGGGCGAACTGGAAGCCACCATTGCCCAAGAAAAGCTGGCCAGCCCCAGCGTGATTGTGGTGGGCAATGTGCTGCAGGGGCTGTTGGCAGCCGGGCTGGATGCCAGCCCCCTCGTGTCGGACTGCCGCGCCGCCTGATCTCGGCCGATACCGTGGCACCGCCTACACTGCGGCCCATGCAAAGTTTTGACGCAGTCATCATCGGCGCCGGTGCTGCCGGCCTGTTCTGCGCGGGGGTGGCGGGCCAGTTGGGCCTGAAGGTCTTGGTGCTGGACCACAGCGAGAAAGTGGCCGAGAAAATCCGCATCTCGGGTGGTGGCCGCTGCAACTTCACCAACCTGGGTACCACGGCCGCCAACTTTCTCTCCGACAACCCGCGCTTTTGCCGATCGGCCCTTTCACGCTACACGCCGCAGGACTTTCTGGCGCTGCTGCACAAGCACCAGATTGCCTTCCACGAAAAGCACAAGGGCCAGCTCTTTTGTGACACGTCAGCCGAGGACATTATCCAGATGCTGCTAGCGGAATGCGGCGCCAGTGGCAATGTCACCCGCTGGCAGCCCTGCGCGGTAAAGAATGTACGATTTCTATCCGCTAGCCCTCGTGGAGATTACGCAGGCAGCTACGAAATTGATAGTGATCGCGGAACCATCCAGTGTGGCGCTGTCGTCGTGGCAACGGGTGGCCTGTCCATTCCCAAGATCGGCGCCACCGATTTTGGCTATCGACTGGCCAAGCAGTTTGAACTACCCCTGATCACGACGCGTCCGGCCCTGGTGCCACTGACATTTGATGAAGAGGCCTGGGCACCGTTTGCGCAGCTGTCGGGGTTGTCGCTGCCGGTAAGAATCGAGACTGGAAGCAAAAAGGAAAAGATCGGCTTTTTGGAAGACCTGCTATTCACCCACCGCGGGCTAAGTGGTCCGGGTGTGCTGCAAATTTCAAGCTACTGGCAAGCCGGCACACCCATCCGACTGGACCTAGCACCCGACACCAACGTGGCAGAGTTGCTGAGCCAGGCCAAGGGCCGCTCGCGCCGGCTCATCGCCAACGAGGTCGCCACCCTGGTGCCCGCGCGCCTGGCCGACACCTGGATCTGCCAGGGTGCCAGCCTGGGCCACGACTGGGCACGCCCCATCAACGAGGCCAGCGACAAAGCCCTCTTCGCCCTGGCCGAACGCCTGTCCCGCTGGGAACTCACCCCCACCGGCACCGAGGGCTACCGCAAGGCCGAGGTCACCGCTGGCGGTGTGGACACCAAAGCCCTGTCCAGCCAGACAATGGAATCCACGCAGCCGGGCCTGTATTTCATTGGCGAGGTGGTGGACGTGACCGGCTGGCTGGGCGGCTACAACTTCCAGTGGGCCTGGGCCAGTGCCTTTGCTTGCGCCCAGGCACTGGCCCTGCGGCAACGCTGAAGGCGCTATAATCCTAGGCTATTCTGGCAGACTCCCCGTCGGCCAATACTAGTTAAGACGGGGAAATCGCTGAACGTGGCATGTGGGGCTCGATCTCCCCCCGTGACTGGCGGCAGCACTTTTTGGACAACATTACGTAATGACAACCATCCGTGTAAAAGAAAACGAGCCGTTTGACGTCGCTCTGCGTCGCTTCAAGCGCACTATCGAAAAATTGGGTTTGCTGACGGACTTGCGCGCACGCGAGTTCTACGAGAAGCCCACTGCAGAACGCAAGCGCAAGAAGGCTGCTGCCGTCAAGCGCAACTACAAGCGTATCCGCAGCATGCAATTGCCCAAGAAGATGTTCTGATTTCCTAACGGATTCAGCGCCTTCACAAGGCCAAAAAGCTCGCTTGGGGACGCTCCAGCGGGCTTTTTTTATTCCCCTCTCTCTCAGGAACCACTGCAATGTCATCACTCAAAAACCAAATCACCGAAGACATGAAAACCGCCATGCGCGCCAAAGACGCTGAGCGCCTGGGCACCATCCGCCTGCTGCTGGCGGCATGCAAGCAAAAGGAAGTGGACGAGCGCGTGGAACTGGACGACGCCATGGTGGTTGCCATTGTGGACAAGCTCATCAAGCAGCGCAAAGACAGCATTGAAGCCTTCACAAAGGCCCAGCGCATGGACTTGGCTGACAAAGAATCGTCTGAGCTAAAGGTGCTACAGGCCTACCTGCCGCAACGCATGTCCGCCGATGAGGTCTTGGCCGAAGTGAAGGCCATCGTGGCCGAAATCGGTGCCACGGGCCCCAGCGATATGGGCAAGGTGATGGGCGCCGTCAAGGTCAAGCTGGCCGGCAAAGCTGAAATGGGCACCGTGTCAGCCGCCGTCAAGGCCGCACTCACAGGTTAAAACGCGTTTGCCTGCCACTGAATGCGCAGTGGCAGCGACGCAAAACCGCTGGCCGGGAAGACGGCGGTCTGCGGCGGCTGTTCGGGCACCAGGTCAACGCGCTGCGTACGGCGCAGCAATTCTTCCATCAAAACGCACAACTCAAGCCGCGCCAAGGGCGCACCCGGGCAGACGTGAATGCCTGCGCCGTACAGCAGGTTCAGAGACGGGTCGCGGTCCAGCTGAAACACATCCGGGTCGCCAAACACCGCTTCGTCGCGGTTGGCAGACGCCCACATCAACGTCAGGCGATCCCCTGCCATCAGGCCTTGCCCGCCCACCTGGGTCGGCTCGGTGGCAATCCGGCGGTTGCTGAACAGGGGCGGATGGATACGCAAAATTTCATCAATGGCCGCAGGCAACAAGGCAGGCTGTGCGCGCAACTGCTGCTGCAAAGCAGGCTGCGCCGCCAGGTAGTGGGCCAGTATTTCCACGCTGGCGGCCATGGTGCCGAGTTCGCCCACCGTCCAGTTGCGCAGGATGCTCACAATGTCATTCTCAGCCAATTCCTTGCCCCCAATTTTGGTGCGCAGCAGGCTGGTGGTGATGTCGTCCGGTGCGGCGTCACCGGCATCGCGGCGTACCATCAAGAGCGCCTTGATGTAGCCGTCAAACTCCAGCGCCACGGCGTCCATGGCCGCCTGCTCGCGCGACAGCGTGGCTTGGTGGTTGCGGCGTATCCATTGGCGCAGCGGCTCATGCAAATCCGCTGGCCAGCCCAAAAACGCGCATTCGATGCGCAACACAAAGTCTTGCGCAAAAGTGGTCATCTCGATGGCTCCACTGGCGGCAGACAAATCCTGCAACAGGTTGACCGCAATCTCTCGGCATTCCGGTGCAAAGTCCTGCATGCGCTGCGCGCTGAAATACGGGTCAATCACCCGGCGGTAGCGGGTGTGCTCGGGCGGGTCCATGCCGTTTGGCACCGAAGGGTAGCGCGAGACGGCATTGCTGAAGGTGCGGTGGTCGTGGAGCACCCGCAGCACATCGGCATGCCGGAATACCGACCAGTGCTGGTACTCGCTGTGGGCCACTGGGCACCGTTGGCGCATGGCGTCATAAGCGGGAATGGGGTTGTTGATGACTGTCTCGGACCGTGGGTCCCAGTCATGATGTTGCGTGCGGGTCGTCATAGTGAAGATTATAAATACATCATGCCGTGATATATTTAGTTTATAGACCATGCCAAAATCCGAGTCAATTGCCAAACCCGTCAACCGGCGCCAACGCCCGGCCAAGCGCTCTTTGTCCAAGACCGACGTGGAGGCATTGGCTGCTTTTCGTTACCAGTTGCGGCTTTTTTTGCGCTTCAGCGAAGATGTGTGCCAACACCACGCCATCACGCCATTGCAATACCAGATGCTGCTGCAAATCAAGGGTTTTCCAGACCGCGAATGGGCAACCGTGAGCGAACTGGCAGAGCGCCTGCAAGCGAAGCACCACGGCGTTGTAGCCCTGATTTCACGTTGCGAGTCACTGGGCCTGGTGCGCCGCAAGACCAGCACAGCCGATCTGCGCCAGGTTGAGGTGCACCTGACCGCCCAAGGCCAACGCGTGGTCAATCGCCTGGCGCTCCAGCACAGAGACGAACTACAGACCTTCGTGGACTATTGCGGCAACGCGTTACGGCCAACTCCCACGCCTGCCCCATCATCACCCCCTTGCGGAGAGCAACCATGAACCACCTGCGCACACGCGCCGTCCACGCCGGACAAGCACCCGACCCGGCCCATGGCGCCATCGCAACGCCCATCCACCAGACCACGGCATTCGGCTATGGCACGCTAGAGCACGGTGCCGCCATATTTGCGGGCAAAGCGACAGGCTACCGCTACAGCCGGTTTGCCAACCCGACAGTGCATGCGCTGGAGGCCAAGATGGCCGATCTGGAAGGCGCTCCCGCCGCATTGGCACTGAGCAGCGGCACGGCGGCCACATCGGCGATCGTGTTGGGGCTGCTCAAACCCGGCGATGACATCGTATTTTTGGGGCCTTTGTACGGCGGTACCGAAAACCTGTTCCGCTCGCTGGCGGGCCGCTTTGGCATCCTGGCCATTGACGCATCAGAGCAGGGTTTGACGGCGAGCCTAACGGCGAACACCCGCATGGTCTGGGTGGAGCCCCTCACCAACCCCAGCTTGCACCTGCACGATCTGTCCCAAGTAGCAGCGCTGTGCAAGGCACGCGGCATCATCAGCGTGGCCGACAGCACGTTTTGCACGCCTTGCCTCACGCGCCCACTGGAGCACGGTATCGATCTGGTCATGCATTCCATGACCAAATACCTGGGTGGCCACGGTGACGCAACCGGTGGCTTGGTTGCTGGCGCAGCGGCCTTGGTGAGCGCCATCCGCCAGACCGGTCTGGGCCAGGTCGGCGGCAACCTTGCCCCCCAAGAGGCCTTTTTGTTTTTGCGCGGCATCAAAACACTGCCGCTGCGCATGGCAGCCCACTGCGAAGGCGCGCTGGCGGTTGCGCGGTTTCTGGCGTCGCACCCAGCAGTATCTGCCACGCATTACCCCGGTTTAAACGAACACCCCCAACACGCGCTGGCACAACGCCAAATGCAGGGTGGCTACGGCGGCATGGTGTCGTTTGAACTCTCCGTTGGTACGCGGGCACAGGCTGCCGCTGTGCTGGACCGGCTCACACTGTTCACCCAAGCCGTCTCGTTGGGCGACGTGGACAGCCTGGCCTGCCATCCGGCCAGCACCACGCACAGTTTCATCTCGCCCGAGGCGCGCGCAAAAAATGGCGTGGGTGAAGGATTGATTCGCCTGAGCGTGGGGATCGAACACCCGAACGACTTGATCGCCGATCTGGCGCAGGCGCTTAGCTGCCTGCTACTTTCATCCGGTTAATCAGCACCGAGCCCACGGTCTTTGCACCATAGTTGTATGTGTCGGCACCCACTGCCTCAATGCCTTTGAGCATGGTTTTCATGTTGCCGGCAATGGTGATCTCGTGCACGGGGTAGGCAATGTGGCCGTTCTCGACCCAAAAACCGCTGGCGCCACGCGAGTAATCGCCGGTCACATAGTTGGTGCCCTGGCCCATCAGTTCGGTCACAAACAGACCCGTACCCAGCTTTTGCAACATGGCATCCAGGTCGTCCCAAGGTCGGGTCTGGCGCGAAGTGAAGGTGAGGTTGTGCGAACCGCCCGAGTTGCCCGTGGTTTGCATGCCCAGCTTGCGCGCTGTGTAGCTACTCAAAAAATAGCCCTGCACCCGGCCACCCTCAATCACCTTGCGCGATTTGACGCTCACACCCTCACCATCAAACGGAGAGCTGCCTTTGCCGCGCAGCACAAACGGGTCTTCAAACATATCAATGTGGCGCGGCAACACTGCCTTGCCCAGCGAATCCAGCAAAAACGTGCTCTTGCGGTACAGCGCACCACCGCTCAGGGCCTGCACCAAACTGCCCACCAACCCTGCGGCCAAAGGCGACTCAAACAGCACCGGGCATTCCACCGTGTTGATCTTGCGCGCCTTCAGGCGGCTCAGAGCGCGTTCGGCAGCGTAGCGGCCAATGGCATGGGGCGAAGCCAATGCGTCCGGGTGGCGCTGCGAGCTGTACCAGGCGTCACGCTGCATGTCACGGCCCTTGCCCGCAATCGGCGACACCGACATGGAATGGCGCGAGCTGGCATAGCCACCGCGAAACCCGTGCGTATGGGCACTGAAAAAATGCGATTGCTGGGCTGATACGCCAGCGCCTTCGCTGTTGGTGATCTTTTTGCTGGTGGCCAAGGCCGCCGCCTCGCACTCCAACGCCAGGCGCATGGCGTCTTCACTGGTGATGGCCCAGGGAAAGAACAGATCCAGATCGCGCTCCCGGTCCGCAACGGGCGCAATGTCTTGTACGTCCGGCAGGCTGGCAAAGGGGTCTTCGGCGGTGAAGCGGGCAATGTCATAGGCGGCGCTAACGGTTTGCGCAATGGCCTCTTGTGAGAAATCTGATGTACTGGCGTTGCCCCGGCGCTGGCCCACGTAGACCGTCACACCCAGCGATTTGTCGCGGTTACGCTCCACATTTTCCAGCTCGCCATTGCGAACCGACACGCTCAGGCCGCAGCCTTCGGACACTTCGGCACCAGCGTCGGTGGCGCCAAGCTTCTTGGCATGCGCCAGCGCGGAGTCCACCAAAGACTCGAAAAACGGACGACTGTAGGCAAATCCGCTGTCGGCGGGCTTGGTCGAAGGGGTGCCGCTGGCGGCAGTGGGGGTCGGGGAATGGGGGTTCGTCATAGCGGAGGCTATGATACTTGCCAATATGAGCAAACTAAAAAAAGGCTATTTCGTCAAGGGAAAATTCGTCGCCGAGGGCAGCGAGTTGGACCTGGAACTCAAGCGTGAGCTTAAGGGAACCGATGAGAAAAGCCGCACCGATCTCAAGCGCGAAAGCACCGAACTACAAAAGCTGGGTGAAGACCTGCTGACCCTGCGCGCCGAACTGCTAACGCGTCTGCAACTGCCCGAAAAATTGCTGGAAGCCATCGCCGAGTACAAGCGCATCACCAATTTTGAAGGCCGCCGTCGCCTGATGCAGTTCATCGGCAAGCGCATGCGTCAGTTGGAGCCGCAAACACTGGAGGCCATTCGTGTGGCCCTGGTGGAGCAGCACACACCGTCGGCCCTGGAAACGCAAACGTTGCACGCCACCGAACAGTGGCGCGACCGCCTGATTACCGACGATGATGCTGTGGGCCAATGGGTCAACATTTGCCCGACGACGGACGTGCAACAACTGCGCGCATTGGTCAGGCAAGCGCGCAAGGATGCCAAACCCGAAAAGCCCGGATTGGCACCCCGCCATGGCCGGGCCTACCGAGACATCTTCCAGATCGTGCGCGAACACCTGATGCACCCGGATAGCGATGCCAACCCCACCCCGCTGGATGCCGGTCTGCACAACCCCGGAGCCGATGCGTGAGTGCAGACACATTGCCTTCGCTCGATGCAGTAAAAATTGGCATCGTGTCGATCAGCGACCGCGCCTCCACTGGCGTGTACGACGACAAAGGCCTGCCCGCGTTACAAGACTGGTTGACCCGCGCCCTGCAAAACCCGCTGGCGTTTGAAGCACGCCTGATCCCCGACGAAGCCACCACCATCAGCGCCACCCTGATTGAACTGGTGGACGCTGGTTGTTGCCTGGTGCTAACCACCGGCGGCACCGGCCCCGCGCTGCGCGACGTGACACCCGAGGCCACGCTGGCCGTGGCGCACAAGGAAATGCCGGGCTTTGGCGAGCAAATGCGCCAAATCTCTTTGCGCTTTGTACCCACCGCAATTCTCTCGCGCCAGGTGGCAGTGATTCGCGGTCAAAGTCTGATCATCAACCTGCCAGGGCAACCCAAAGCGATTGCCGAAACGCTGGAAGGCCTGAAAGACGCCGACGGCAAGCCAGTGGTCAACGGCATTTTTGCCGCTGTGCCCTACTGCATTGATTTGGTTGGCGGGCCGTATCTGGACACGGTGGAGTCGGTGTGCAAGGCGTTTCGGCCCAAGAGCGCGATTCGGCCTATGACCGCCTGAAACTCGACTTTGTTACTGCATCACCCTCGCTATGTCCATTTACCGCTGCAACAAGTGTGGATTCGTCTCTGAAGAAGCCACAACCTCCATCGGAACCAAGATGCCCTGCGCCCGCTGTGGCACAGATGCGACCGTTTTTGGCACTGTTTTTTATGTCGAGAAATTGGTGGAGCGGTATTTCTCAGCCCTGAGGGAAATCAAGGCGTTACAGCAGCCCGACGCTCCACCCGAGAACCCGACAGATTCCAGTGCGGCATTGCAGGCACCACAGAAGCAAGAAGACCAAACTGACCAAGCCTCACCACTGCAAGACGTCAACCTGCACAACACCAGCCTGCTGGCCACTGCTGAGCAGCACGCCTCACTGCAAGCCTGGTTTGTCTCGCGCCAAATCGAAGCGCAATTTGATTTTTCCCATGTCGATACCAGCGGATTCTTTGACGACGCTGCACGCATGATAGGCAAGGGCTACGCGCTGTTTGCCGAACTGATGGATCGCGTGCGCTTCGCCTACCGCAAAAGCCACAGCTGGGTGAACCTGGAACTCGCAAACCTCTCCCAAAAGGACGCACAAGCCATCAACACCTTGTGCCGCCAGCTCTACAGTCACACATTTTTTGCGCGCTACCACTACCAAAAGCCGGAAAAGATCGTTCGCCTCACACTTCAAACCGCACTCACTGTCAGACAATTTTTTGAGGGTGGCTGGCTAGAGTGGTATGCCTTCATTGAACTGATCGAACTAGCCCAGCAGCGAGGCGTGAACTTCTCCTGTGCACGCGGAGTCAAGGTCGTTTTCCCCAACGAAGACTTGCATGAACTGGATGTGGTGTGCCTTCCTGCCGGTCAGCCTCCCATTTGTATCGAATGCAAATCCGGTGAGTTCCGCCACGACATCGACAAATACCTTCGCCTGCGCAAGCGCCTGGGGTTAGACCGTCACCATTTTGTGATTTGTGCCTCCGACCTCACCCAGGAACAAGCGGCTGGCCTGACGGCCATGTACGAACTGACGTTTGTCAACCTGGAGATGCTGGCACCGCACTTGACGACACTAATGTGAATACCAAGAGCTGGCAACGCCTACTTACCCACCAGCTGGTTGAGCCGCTCGGCTTCAAAGCTCTCCTTGCGCGCTGCGTCACCTGGCACGCAGTCGGGCGTGCTGGCCACACCAGCGCGGTTGGCCGACAGCGTTTCAATGGCTTGCCACAGCAACGTAATCTGGTGCTCCTGCCCTGAGGCGGAGTCAATCAGGCCGCGCAGAGCCTGGCTGACAGGGTCGTCTTCCTGGGTGATGCCGTAGGCAGTGAACTTGGGTTCGGCGTGGCTGACATCAGCACTCTCCCCGGTCTTGCTGGGGATGATGCGCGCCGGTATGCCCACCGCCGTAGCGCCTGCAGGAACGGGCTTGATGACCACTGCGTTGGAGCCAATCTTGGCGCCGTCACCCACCTCAAAGCCGCCCAGTACCTTGGCACCGGCACTCACCACCACGTCTTTACCCAACGTGGGGTGGCGTTTGACGCCCTTGTAGAGTGATGTTCCGCCCAGCGTTACGCCTTGGTAAATGGTGCAGCCGTCACCAATCTCGGCGGTCTCGCCCACCACCACACCCATGGCATGGTCGAAGAAGACGCGCTGGCCAATGATGGCGCCCGGATGGATTTCAATGCCGGTCGCCCAGCGGCCCAGGTGCGAAATAAAGCGCCCCAGCCACTTCAAGCCGTGTGTCCAGCACCAGTGCGCGCGACGGTGCAGTACCAGCGCGTGCAAGCCAGGGTAACAAGTCAGCACCTCCCACGTGCTGCGCGCAGCCGGGTCGCGGTCAAGAATGCACTGAATGTCGGAGCGGATACGGGAAAACATGGGCTTAGTCTATCCCTTCACTTCAGGACAAGTCCTTAATATGGATTTGGCAATGCCCCGAAGGATGTGGACCTCTTCCTGCGTGACCTGGGCACGGTTGAAGAGGCCGTTGAGCCGGGGCATGAGCTTCTTGGGCGCGGCCGGGTCCAGAAACTCCAGCGCCACCAGGGCCTGCTCCAAATGTGCCAGCATGCCGGCAACCTGCGCGGCATCGGCCAGCACGGGCGGTTGGGTGGCGGTTTGCACGCCAAAGCTGCCCAAGGCCAGACGCCATTCGTAGGCAATAACCTGCAGCGCTGCACCCAGGTTGAGTGAGCCAAACTGCGGATTGCTGGGAATGCTCAGACACGCGTGGCAGCGGTACACGTCTTCGTTGCGCATACCAAAGCGCTCGGAGCCAAACAGGAAGCCAATACCCTGCTGTGGCCCAACACTATCAACCAAATCAGCCTCTAGCCCTCGTGGAATATACGTAAGCTGCTGCGATTTTGATAGCGAATCGAAATGCTCCCGGGGTGTCACCGTAGGCGGGCCAAAGTCGCGCGGCGTCATGGCGGTGGCGCACAGGTGTGTCAAACCGTCCAGCGCTTCGTCCAGCGTGTCCACAATACGGCACTTGTCCAGCACATCCAGCGCGCCACTGGAACGCTGAATGGTTTCCTCGCGGCGCAGCACATTGGCCCAGCGCGGCGCCACCAACACCAGATCGTCGAAACCCATGGTTTTCATGGCCCGGGCGGCCGCGCCCACATTGCCGGCATGGCTGGTGTTGATCAGGATAAATCGGGTAATCATTGGAACCGGTAAAATACAGATATTGTCGCGCCTGCATCGCCAAGCGTTCCGCCCAGTTCTTCATCACAATTTATGTCGCCCAATCTGCACCCCATGATCAACGTGGCCGTCAAGGCCGCGCGCGCCGCCGGTTCCATCATCAACCGCGCAGCGCTCGATATCGAGTCGGTTCGCGTTTCCGAAAAGAAAGCCAACGACTTCGTCACCGAAGTGGACCACGCTGCCGAGCAGGCCATCATAGAAACCCTCCTCACCGCCTACCCCGGCCACGGCATCTGGGCCGAAGAGTCCGGACGCGAGCATGGTGCCAAAGACTCTGAATTCGTCTGGATCATCGATCCGCTGGACGGCACCACCAACTTCATCCACGGCCTGCCCATCTACTGCGTGAGCATTGCGCTGGCCGTGCGAGGCAAGATTGAGCAGGCTGTGGTGTACGACCCCACCCGCAACGACCTGTTCACCGCCACCAAAGGTCGCGGCGCCTACCTGAATGACCGCCGCCTGCGCGTGTCCAAACGTATCCATTTGAAAGATGCGCTGATTTCCACCGGTTTCCCCTACCGCGCCGGCGACAACTTTGCCAACTACCTGACCATGATGGGCGAAGTGATGCAGCGCACCGCCGGCCTGCGCCGCCCGGGTGCCGCCGCACTGGACTTGGCCTATGTGGCCGCTGGCTACACCGAAGGCTTTTTTGAGCTGGGCCTGCAGGCCTGGGATGTGGCTGCCGGCTCGCTGCTGATAACGGAAGCCGGTGGGTTGGTAGGTAACTTCACGGGTGAGGCCGATTTTCTGGATCAACAGGAATGCCTGGCTGGCAACCCGCGCATCTATGGCCAGCTCATCACCATATTGGGCAAGCACAGCAAATTTGCCAGCGCTGGTGAAAAGGCCGCGCTGCGTCAGTCTGGCAACAACTGAAGACTTTCCAGCGGCACCGGGCGTCCAAAGAAAAAACCCTGAAAGGCCTTGCATCCGTTGCGCAGCAGAAAATCGCGCTGGCCAGCGGTTTCCACGCCCTCAGCCACCACGCTCAAGTCCAGACTGCGCGCCAGGCTCAAGATAGTGCGGGCGATGGCAGCGTCGTTGGGATCTACCAGCACATCGCGCACAAATGACTGGTCGATTTTGAGTTGGTCCAACGGCAAGCGCTTGAGGTACGACAGCGAAGAGTAGCCGGTGCCGAAATCATCCAAGGCGAAACTGACGCCCATCGACCGCAATTCCCCCATTTTTCCAATGGCGTCGTCAAATTCGCTGAGCAACATGCTCTCGGTCAACTCCAGCTTCAAGCGGTAGGGGTTGGCACCGGTGATGCGCAACAAATCCAGCAGTTGCGGTGTGAACTCCGGATGGCGAAACTGACGTGCACTGACATTGACCGCTATGGTGAGCCGGCGGGTTGAAGGGCTGGCGCTCCATGCCACCAATTGCATACAGGCTCCGGCCAGCACCCATTGCCCTAGGGCAAATATCAGGCCAGTCTGCTCGGCCACCGGAATGAACTCGGCTGGTGCCACCATCCCACGCGTGGAATGGCTCCAACGCAACAGCGCCTCGACCCCGGTGGTCTTGCCTACCTCGTCCACCACCGGCTGGTAATGCAGTAAAAATTCTACTTCTTCCATGGCGCGACGCAGGTCTGCCTCCAAGACGGCACGCGCGCTGGCGGCGGCTTGCATGACCGGATCGAAGAAGCGCAGGGTATTGCGACCCGCAGCCTTGGATTGGTACATGGCAAGGTCCGCACGTTGCAACAATTCATCCACGCTTTGCTGCTGGCCAAAAAACAGGGCCACCCCAATGCTGGGGGAACTGTGGTGGGTTTGCCCTTCCAGGTCGTAGTACTGGTTGAGCGCAATCAGCACTTTTTTACCCACTGCATCAGCCTGCGCAGCAGCGTCCAGCTCGGTATCGCCGATTTCTTCCACCATCACCACAAATTCGTCGCCGCCCAAGCGGGCCACGGTATCCGCGCTGCGCACACAGCCGGTCAAGCGGTGCGCCACCTGTTTGAGCAGTTCGTCACCCAAGTGGTGCCCGCGCGTGTCATTCAAAACCTTGAAGTTGTCCAGGTCAATAAACAGCAACGCACCATAGCTGCTGCGGCGCGCGCTGGCGGTAATAGCCTGGCTCAGGCGATCAATCAACAGGCGCCGGTTGGGTAGTTCGGTCAGGGGGTCATAAAAAGCCAAACGTTCAATGTCTGCTTCGGCCTGTTTGCGCGCACTGATCTCGCGCCCGGTACCGCGGTAACCCTTGAAGCTCCCTTCGCTGTCAAAGACTGGAGCGCCGCTGATGGAAACCCACATCAGCGAGCCATCCTCACGGGTACGTTGCATCTGAAAATCGAGGAAAACTTCATGCGCGTACACGGCCGCGCGATGTGCCTCCCACTGCGCATCGGTAACGCCCAATACACCTGAGTCCCAGCGTGTCTTGCCCAAGTAACTCTCGTCGGGCCGAGCTTTTGTGGATTCGTGATCACCATCAAAACGGATGAAGCGAAACTCCGCGTCCTGCTCCCAATACCAGTCTGAACTCAATGCCGTGAGGGCACGAAAACGCTCTTCGCTGCGCTGGGTGGCTGCCAACTGGTCGGCAGCAACCTGCAAGGCGGCGCGTTCGCTGGAGATATCCTGCACGATGCCAAATTCGGCCCTGATCACCCCGAGTTCGACCTGGCGCTGCACGCGCGAACGCAGCCAGATGACTTTGCCGTCGGGGCGGCGCCAGCGGTACTCCACGATGGCATCGTCCATCTGCTTGAGGGCGCGCTTGACCAGCGGACGATCCTCGTCGACCACACTTTGCAGGTGCTCTCCCACCGGCACCACCTGCGCGCCCCCCATTTGCGCGATCTCGCAATAACCCCGTGACAAATGCACCATGGCATCGCCGGGGTAAACCACCCAATAGCCCACCTTGGCCACCGCCTCGGTCATCTGGTGCAGCGTGAGCTGGCGGTTAAGCTGTTCATTTGCCCGTTCCAGGGCCTGTTCGTCTGAGAGCACAGCGGCCTGGGCCATGCGCAAGGCAGTCACGTCACGCAGGTAAAACAGGAGATAGGCCTGCAACTGAATTTCGACCTGCGAGACGCTGATGCATATCTGGCGGAGGCTTCCATCTTGCGTGCGCAGGGTGACGTCAACATCACGCACCTGACCGCCGGTGGCTAGCGGGCTCAACACGCGCTCCCGCGTGGCCTCGTCTGCCCACATGCTTAACTCCATCGCCGTGCGCCCTAACACGCGGTCGCGCGAATATCCGCAGAGGTTGAGGTACGCCTGGTTGACATCGACCAACACGCCATCGCGCACGCGGGTCAGCACCATTGCCTCAGGGCTTTGTTCAAAAATCGCACGGTAAAGCGCGTTGCCGCCCGCAGCGATGAGCGGGGGTCGTCGTGCGGAACGTTGGACACAGCCGGCCTTTGGTTAACCGGGTATGGCCTCTTGCCAGCGCGCATCCAAGCAGAACACCCGGTTTCGCCTGTCGTCATCAATGGATAATTTGGATTTCAAGGGATGCTCCTGCAGTTAAATCGCGACGGTCAGCCCTTTGGCATTGCCCACCAAGCAAGAGCGTAGCACCGATTATGCGGGTGAGCGTCCCGACTCAGATCAGCCCGGCCAGTTTTGCATCAATGCAGATAGGAAGTTCCGAAAGAACATCCAAACGCTCATTGGTTAAAACTGCAGGCGTGGGCCAGGCCCAAAGCGCCGAGTCGCGTTGCGCAAGCAGGGTTCGGATTTCCACCCTGCACAACCGTACAAGCGACTCCACCACGGCATCCACATCCGGGTGCCCCGTGTCCAGTCTGATCCGATCCAGCAGATCGGCCGTGGTTTTGGCCGTGAGCATCAAATCGCCAGTGACCCAGCTATTGACCGTGAACAAGGAGACAGGGACGCCCTTTGCATCCAATCCGATGGCCAACAAATGGCGTGTGTTGGGGTTGCTGGCACCGCTACCGAGCTTGCCAAATTCAATCTCACGGACAGAGTGCAGCCTGCGCGACCAGAGCTTGCGCCTCGCAAACAAGTGGATGTGGCCATGCTCGAACGCCCCGGGCCGATCTTCGGGCGAGTGTGAATGGTAGAACCACTGAAACCCGGTGCCTTGGTCGATCGCATCATCATCGGGATAGTGGTTCCACTGCTTCGGCGTTTGCCCGCCGAGCAATTCCCCAAATAAATGGGCCCCGCGCTGGGCAAGGCCTGCATACGTTTCCAACAAACGGGAACCGGCCGCTACCTGCGCGGCATGACTTGATGCTCTGGACGACCGGCTCGCTTTACCCATCAGTGCATGGGCGCGCACTTTGGAGCACACTTTGGAGCACATTTGGGCGCGCATTTAGCCATGCACTTCGGCGCACATTTCTTGGCTCCGCACTTTGCGGGCTTGGCGCAGCACTTGGGCGCGCATTTGCCGCAACACTTGGACATGCCAGTCCTTGGCTTGCACTTGGCAGCGGCCTTCATGTCTTGAGCCGCGGCGGGTAGAGCCAGGGTGGCGACCGTCAGTGCGGCCAGGGATGCCATTTTCAAAGATGTGTTCATATAGGTTCCTTAGTGGTGGATAGGTCGAGGCCGCGATTGGCTTCCTCACCCACTAAGAGGCGCCAACCAGACGGATCGGTTCGCGTCCAATAAAAAATATTTTTCTGAAACCGCGAACCATTTGGGTGCCAAGCCCCCTCTTAGTCGGTAACCACCCCGAAAAACGAACCCAAAGGACCGCCATGACCTACCACGCTTCCGCAATGTTATCCGTCTTGATCGCCTCGCTTGGCTTTGCCACTGGTGCATTGGCGGCAAACGAAACGATCAGGCCCGCAGGCTACAAGCCCATCGCCGGAGATGCCCAGCTGGGCGAAAAGCTCTTCAACGACACCAAGCTCTCGACCAACGGCATGTCCTGCGCATCCTGCCATGCCAACTACGGCGCATTCTCGGCCTCGTTTGCCAAACCCTATCCCCACGCCGTCACCATGGCCAAAGACCAATTGGGCCGCAAGAGCATTTACCTGGATGAAATGATCCAGGCCTGCATGGTCATGCCCATGGCGGCTAAACCGCTGCCTTGGGATTCCAGGGAACTGGCAGGTCTCACCGCCTATGTGCAGACGCTGCAAAAGACCTTCAAACCAGCCCATTAACCCACTCGGAGACTTCCCATGAAATTCGTAGCGACCATTCTCACCATCGCGTTTTCCTCCCTGGCAACCCTGGCCATGGCCGGAGACATCAAACCCTTCAGCCAGCAGGAATTCGACCAACTCACAAAGGCGGGCCAACCGGTGGTGCTGGATATCAGCGCGCCATGGTGCCCCACTTGCAAGGCGCAAAAACCCATCATTGACGGCTTGATGCAGCAGCCCGCCTACAAGGATGTGACGCTGCTGACCATCGACTTCGACAACGCCAAGCCCACGCTCAACAAGTTCAGGGTCGCCATGCAAAGCACGCTGGTGGCATTCAAGGGCGAAAAGGAAGTGGGTCGCTCGGTTGGCGACACCACCGCCGCAGGCCTTGAGGCGCTGATCAAAAAGACGGTGAACTGATGGAGTTCGGCCTCGGCTCTTACGGTTTTGGTTTCCTGGCCGGGCTGCTGTCAACGCTATCGCCCTGTGTCTTGCCCGTCATTCCCATTTTGCTGGGCTCGGCTACCCATGTGCACCCAAGGGCGCCGCTGGCACTCGCAGGCGGGCTGGCCCTGTCTTACGCCATCATTGGCACCGCGCTTGCCCGGGCCGGCTCCGCGCTGGGGCTGGACACCTCCATTTTTCGTGGCATCGGAGCTGCAATTTTGGGATTGCTGGGTTTGATCCTGATGTCTGGCGGTTTGCAACAGCGTTTTGCTGCGGCTACCTCGGGCATGGGCGATGCGGGCAACAACCTGATTGCACACATGCGCCTGGACGGCCTGTGGGGCCAGTTCGCAATAGGTTTGGTGCTGGGCGTGGTGTGGAGCCCTTGTGTCGGCCCAACTTTGGGCGCGGCTATTGTTTTGGCCAGCCAGGGAACGCAACTTCTGCAAGTCGCCATGCTGATGGGGATTTTTGGCCTGGGGGCTGCACTACCCGTTGTCGCGCTGGCCTACGCCTCGCGCGGCGCAATGCTCAAGATGCGAGGCAAACTCATGCAGGCCGGCAAGACGGGCAAGATGATTCTGGGTGCCATCATGATCGCGCTGTCGGTGCTCATCTTGACGGGTGCCGACAAGCCCATCGAAGCCTGGCTAGTGGACCATTCCCCCGATTGGCTCACCCAACTGACAACCCGGTTTTAATGGGTGAAGATGCTACTCAACTCGCAACAGCACCAAACCATGGTAGACAGCATAGCCGATCGCAACAACTTGATCCTGGCCGCCCAGACGGGCGACCCGGTCGCCATTGGCCGCCTGCTGGCCGTGTGCCAAGCCGATGCCCGCCGCTACGCCCACAAACACTGCCAAAGCAGCGATGTGGACGATGCCGTGCAGGAATCGCTGTTGATCATTGCCCGCAAGGTCAGCGGGCTCAAAGCCGCCGCCGCCTTTTCGGGCTGGCTTTTTACCGTCATCAAGCGCGAGTGCCGCAAGCTGGAACGAATGATGTTCAAGACCGACTCGCTGGACGAAGACTTGGCCGAGCACCAATTGCTCTGCAAGTCTGACAATGACTTGCGCATCGACCTGGCAGCAGCGCTTGAATCACTGCCGGCCCACTACCTCGAAGTAGTGCTTCTGCGCGACTTCGAAGACCTCACCATTTCGGAAATTGCCGAACGCCTTGACGAACAGAGCGGTGCCATCAAAAGCCGACTGCACAGAGCCCGCGAGCTTGTGCGCGAATACATGTTGGGGCCACTGGTGCAAACTGCCAAGCAGCCATAGTCAGTTTGGACCGCCGCGGAAAATGTGCCAGCCCGCATTTACCCGACAATGGCGGCTTCACCCCAGTCTTCCATGCTGATTGCGTAAGCCATTGATGCCCCAAGAGATGTCTTCACTTTCACCTTCACCTTCACACTCACCCGACCTGGCTGCGTTTGCCGGCCACACCCCCATGATGCAGCAGTACCTTGGCCTCAAAGCCGAGTACCCGGACACGCTGCTGTTCTACCGCATGGGCGACTTTTACGAGATGTTCTACGCGGACGCCGAGAAGGCGTCGCGCCTGCTGGACATCACCCTGACCACCCGTGGCCAGTCGGCCGGCCAACCCATTGCCATGGCCGGTGTGCCGTTTCATGCCATGGAAGGCTACCTGGCCAAGCTGATCCGCCATGGCGAATCGGTGGCCATTTGCGAGCAGGTGGGCGAAGTCACCGGCAAAGGCCCGGTGGAGCGCAAGGTGGTGCGCATGGTCACCCCCGGCACGCTGGTTGATGCCGAGTTGCTGAGCGAAAAATCCGAATCCACCCTGATGGCCGTGCACCAGGGCCCGCGCAACCGCTGCGGCCTGGCGTGGCTCAGCGTCACGCAGGGTGTGGTGTATCTGGCCGAATGCACCCCCGACGAAGTACCGGACTGGGTGGCCCGCGTGTCCCCCAGCGAGCTGGCCTACAGCGCCGGCGCCACCACTGCCTTTGAAGACCGCCTCAAGCGCCTGCGCTCCAGCGCGGCCGGCAACAACGCCCTGTACACCACAGCACGGCCCGAGTGGCAGTTTGACAGCGCCCTGGGCCAACGCAAACTGCTGGACGCGCTGCAAGCCGCGAGCCTATCTAGCTGGAACGCGCAAGACCTGCCCCTGGCCCACGCCGCCAGTGCCGCCCTCTTGGGCTATGCCGAGCACACCCAGGGCCGCAACCTGACCCACATCAGCGCGGTCCAGGTGCAGCGCGATGATGAGTTGATCGATTTGCCAACCACCACCCGGCGCAACCTGGAGCTGGTGCAGACCCTGCGCGGTGAAGACGCGCCCACCCTGTTTAGCCTGCTGGACACCTGCATGACCGGCATGGGCAGCCGCCTGCTCAAGAGCTGGCTACTCAGCCCCCGGCGTGACCGTGCGCAGGCCCAAGCCCGGCTGGACGCCATTGCCACCCTCAAGGGCGGTTTGTGGGATGGTTTGCGCAAGCAACTCAAGGGCAGCGCCGATGTGGAACGCATCACCGCCCGCACGGCACTGCGCCAGGTGCGGCCACGCGAACTGGTGGCGCTGGTGCAAACGCTACAAAAAACAGAGCTGCTTGCGCTTATTCTGCAAGGGCTGGAAGGCGATTGGGCTGGAAGTTTTGCTCCGTGTCCCCCGCCCGCTTTGCGGGCTCCTCCTTTACCTGCGCAAAACTCCCAGCCCAACCACCTTCCAGGGGGCTTACTGGCACAGCTGGCAGCCGACCTACTTTCGCCACCAGAATGCTCCACATTGCTGCTGCACGCCATTGCGCCCGAGCCTGCCGCGCTGGTGCGCGACGGTGGTGTGATTGCCACCGGCTTTGATGCGGAACTGGACGAACTGCGCGCCATCCAGACCAACTGCGACAGCTTTTTGGTGGACCTGGAGGGGCGCGAAAAAGCCCGTACCGGCATTGCCAATTTGCGCGTGCAGTTCAACCGTGTACACGGCTTTTACATCGAAGTCAGCCAAGGCCAGCTCGACAAGGTGCCCGACGACTACCGCCGCCGCCAGACACTGAAAAATGCCGAGCGCTTTATCACCCCCGAACTCAAAGCCTTTGAAGACAAAGCCCTGTCCGCACAAGACCGCGCCCTGGCCCGCGAGAAGTTGCTGTTTGAGCAAGTGCTGGACCAGTTGCAGGCCTTTGTGCCCGCACTCACCCGCACAGCCCGCGCGCTGGCCGCGCTGGACGCCCTGTGCGCGCTGACCGAGCGCAGCTTGACCCTGGGCTGGTGTGCGCCGCAGTTTGTGGTGGAACCGTGTATTGACATCACCCAAGGCCGCCACCCGGTGGTGCAGGCACGCTTGGCGGAGTTGTCCAGCGGAAATTTCATCGCCAACGACACCCGCATGGGCCCCAAGGCGCGCATGCAAATCATCACCGGCCCCAACATGGGCGGTAAATCGACCTATATGCGCCAGGTGGCGCTGATTGTGCTGCTGGCCAGCATTGGCAGCCATGTGCCCGCCACCGCCTGCCGCCTGGGGCCGATTGATGCCATCCACACCCGCATTGGCGCGGCCGACGACCTGGCCAACGCCCAGTCCACCTTCATGCTGGAGATGACCGAGGCGGCGCAAATTTTGCACAGCGCCACGCCCACAGCCTGGTGCTGATGGACGAAATTGGCCGGGGCACCAGCACCTTTGACGGCCTGGCCCTGGCCAGTGCCATTGCCACCCAGTTGCACGACAAAACCCAGGCCTTCACCCTGTTTGCCACGCACTACTTTGAGCTGACCGAGTTTCCCGCCACGCACCACGCAGCACTCAATGTGCATGTAAGCGCCACCGAGTCGGGCCGCGACATTGTGTTTTTGCACGAAATCCAGAGCGGCCCCGCGAGCAAGAGCTACGGCGTGCAAGTGGCGCGACTGGCCGGCATGCCCGCCGCTGTGCTCAACCAGGCCCGCCATACGCTGGAAGCGCTGGAGACCCAAGCCACCCAGGCGCACGCGCAGGTGGACTTGTTTGCCGCGCCACCGGCTGCCGAAACCGCATCGACCAGCGCACTGGAATCCAAGCTTGCTGGCATCAACCCCGATGCGCTCAGCCCAAGGGAGGCCTTGGAAGCGCTGTACCAGTTGAAATCGCTGCTTAACCACGGATAGCACGGTGGTCAGCGCGAGCGGCTGTTACTGTAGAAACCCACAACTGGCAACCTCCAAAATCGGTTAGCCTCACAAGCTGATAGCGAAAAAAATAAACCAGGGATCTTCATGAACATTGCAAATAAGCTGGCGTCTCTCACGCTGATGCTGATTTCGACCGTTGCGTCCGCCGAAAACGGCGTTACCGACAAAGAAATCCTGATCGGACAGTTTGCGGCCATCAGTGGGCCTGCGGCCCAATTGGGGCAACGCATGCAATTGGGCATGCAGGCGTATTTCACCGCAATCAATGCGCAAGGGGGCGTCAATGGCCGCACGATCAAGCTGTTGACCAGAGACGACGGCTACGAACCCGAAAAAACGGTTGCAGCCGTCAAGACGCTTATCCTGGAGGACAAAGTGTTCGCGCTGGCCGGCTCAGTGGGAACCCCCACCGGTCTTGCCGCGGTGCCCATCGTTTCAGAGCAGCGCGTTCCATTGGTGGGCATGTTCACAGGGGCCCAGGCCCTGCGCGAGCCCTTCAACCGCTACGTATTTCATGTGCGGGCCAGCTACTTTGACGAAACCGAACGCATCGTGCAGCACCTTACAACCCTTGGCATCAAGAAGATCGCTGTGTTCTACCAAAACGATGCTTATGGCAAAGCAGGGCTTGAAGGCGTAACGCAGGCTTTGACCAGGCGCCAGCTCAAACCGGTAGCTACGGCCACAGTGGAAAGAAACTCAGTGGATGTGACACAGTCACTGGAGACGCTGGTCAAGGCCGCGCCCGAGGCCATTGTGCAGATTGGCGCCTACAAGTCCTGCGCGGCATTCATCAAACAGGCACGCGCCAAGGGCTACGGTGGCCAGTTCTTCAACGTCAGCTTCGTGGGCTCCAGGGCATTGGCCGACGAACTGGGCGACACCGGCCAGGGAGTGGTAATTTCACAAGTGGTCCCGTTTCCTTATGCCCAAAACACACCTATGGTTCGCGATTACCAGCTACGCATGACCGAGGCCGGCCATAAGGATTTCGACTTTACCAGCCTGGAGGGCTACCTGACCGCACGCGTCTTGGTGGAGGGGCTGCGGCGCGCAGGGAAGAACCTGACCCGCGATAGCCTCATCGCCGGGCTGGAGTCCATGAATGAAGTCAACCTGGGTGGTTTCACAATCAATTACAGTGCCAAAAGCCACCAAGCGTCCAACTTCACCGACCTGACCATCATCGGTCGCGGCGGCAAGTTTATGCACTGACTGACAATGACCTACTGCGTTGCTATCAAACGCAACGCCGGGCTGGACCGTGTCATCACCCCCGACACGCCGCTGGACGAGGCCACCAAATGCGCGCTGGTGTCTATGGATGCCACACGCAAGTCCAACCTGTCGGTGGGCCTGTCGCCCAAGAAGATATCCACCCCGCAAGAAAAATTGCTATAACCCGCACTCATCCGTTTATGCCCGCCACCATCGTTTTCTCCCACGCCAACAGCTTTCCCGCCAGCACCTACCGCGTATTGTTCAAAAGCCTGCAAACACGCGGCTTCACGGTCAAGGCGGTGGAAAAGTATGGCCATTCCCCGCGCTATCCCATCAGCAACAACTGGCCCAACGTGGTGCCGGAATTGATCGACTTTGCGCAAGACGCCGTCACCCAGACGGGCGAGCCTGTCTGGCTGGTGGGCCATTCGCTGGGTGGGTATTTGAGCCTGATGGCCGCCATCCGCAAGCCCGAGTTGGTGCGCGGCGTGGTGCTGATCGATTCGCCCATCGTGGGCGGCTGGCGCTCCAAGGCGTTGGGGGCCATGAAAACGACCGGCATGTTTGGCTCGTTCTCGCCCGGTGCGCTCAGCAGCAAGCGGCGCAATACCTGGCCCAGCATCGACGCGGCCTACACCCACTTTCGCCACAAAAAAGCCTTTGCCAAATGGGACGACGCGGTGCTGATGGACTACGTCACCCACGGCACGTTGGAAGCCGATGGCAAGCGCGTGCTGAGTTTTGACCGGGACGTAGAAACGCAGTTCTACAACACCGTGCCCGACAACCTGGAGCGCTTGCTGGCACGCCACCCGGTCAAATGCCCGGTTGCGTACATTGGCGCGTTGGCATCGCACGAAATGAAGCAAGTGGGCATGGATGCCACCCAAAAAGTCACCAAGGGGCGCATTTTGATGCTCGACGGCAGCCACCTGTTCCCCATGGAAAAACCGGTGGCTACGGCGGCGGCCATTGAGGCGGCCTTGCGCAACATGGAAGGTTAAGCAGCCCAGTGCACCGTGCCACTCCAGGCAGTGGCCAGCACCACCATGCCAAAGGCGATGCGGTAGTACGCAAAACCCACAAAGCTGTGCGTGGCAATAAAACGCAACAGCCAGCGCACGCACACCCAGGCTGCCAGAAACGACACCACCAGCCCCACCGCAAACAGCGGTATGTCCGCCACGCTGAGCAATGCGCGCTCTTTGTACAGGCTGTAGACGCCGGCACCAATCAGCGTGGGGATGGCCAGGTAGAACGAAAAATCGGTGGCCGCCTTGCGCGACAGCCCCAACAGCATGCCACCGATGATGGTGGCCCCACTGCGGCTGGTGCCGGGAATCATGGCCAGGCATTGCACCAGGCCCACCTTGAGGGCGTCTTTCCAGTTCATGTCATCGGCGTCCAGCACACGCACCGCATTGCCGCCGGCTGCCTGGCGCTTCTCGGCCCACAGGATGATGAATCCACCGACGATAAACGTGGTTGCCACCACCACTGGCGTAAACAAATGCTCCTTGATGGTCTTGCCAAACAGCAGGCCCAGCACCACGGCGGGAATGAAGGCGATCAGCACGTTCAGCGCAAACAGTTGCGCCTGGCGCTGTGTGGGCAGGTCTGCCACGGTGGTGCGGATTTTTTGCCAGTACACCAGCACTACCGCAAAGATGGCGCCCGTCTGGATGGCAATATCAAACACCTTGGCCTTGTCGTCGTCAAAGCCCAGCAAGGCACCGGCCAGAATCAAATGCCCGGTGCTGGAGATGGGCAAAAACTCGGTCAACCCCTCAACGATGCCCATGACAACGGCCTTCATCAGCAAAACTAGGTCCAAAACCAACTCCTTCAAGTAAAAAATGGCGGTAGCCCTCGTATTATCTACGTAAGTAGCTCACTTATTCATAGCGATCTACAAGTCGTTGCAACTTGTTTGTAGCGGGCCGTTGCACGGCGCCTGGGCATGGCATACATTGCAGGCTCACTCCGTTACCCCACGTCAGGACCGACCCCCATGAACCGATCACTCATTACCCCGTTTATTCTGTTGGCCATCGCCAGCAGCGCCCACGCGCAATCCACCGAGCAGCGCAGCAACCTCAGTGACCAGCAGGGAGTCGCCGTCACCATTTACAACGAGAACCTGGCCCTGGTGAAAGACCAGCGCCGCCTGCAGATCAAACCCGGCACATCCAGCCTGGCGTTTCGTGATGTCAGTGCGCGGATGCGCCCCGAGACTGCCCTGCTGCGCAGCACCACGGCGCCCGGCAGCCTGACGGTACTGGAGCAAAACTTCGACTTTGATCTGCTCACCCCGCAAAAGTTGCTGGAAAAATACGTGGGCCGCAATGTCCAGATCATCCGCACCAACCCCGCCACGGGCGCCGAGACCACCGAGCAGGCTCAGGTGTTGTCAGCGAATAACGGCGTGGTGCTGCAAATCGGTTCGCGCATTGAGACCGGCATTCCCGGGCGCATTGTCTATGGCGACGTACCACCCAACCTGCGTGACCGCCCCACCTTGGTCATGGCGCTGGACAACACCGGTGCTGCGCAACAAGATGTGGAACTGAGCTACCTTACCAGCGGCCTGGCCTGGAAGGCAGACTACGTGGTGGAGCTCAACGCCACCGAAGACAAGCTCGACATCTCCGGCTGGGTCACACTGACCAACACCAGTGGCGCCACGTACCGCAACGCCAAATTGCAATTGGTGGCGGGTGACGTTAACCAGGTCGCGCCGCGCATGGAAAACCGTGTCTTGATGGCGGCGCCTTCGCCTACCATGGCCAGGGCACCCAAAGCGATGGAAGAGGAATCCTTGTTCGAATACCATCTCTACACCCTGGGCCGCCCCACCACCATTGCCGAGAACCAGACCAAGCAGGTGTCACTTTTGGCGGCCAGCGGCGTGCCAGCCCGCAAAGAACTGCTTCTGCGTGGCAACGACTATTACTACCAAAGCAGCTATGGCGACCTGGGTAAAAAAATGAAGGTGGCCGTTTTTGTTGAATTTGACAACAAGGAAAGCGACCATCTGGGTATGCCTTTGCCCAAGGGCATCATCCGCGTCTACAAAAGAGACAAGGCAGGTAACGCCCAGTTCATTGGTGAAGACCGGGTCGACCACACCCCCAAGAACGAAAAAGTGCGTCTCAAGCTGGGCGACGCGTTTGACGTGACGGCCGACAAGAAGCAGACTGACTTCAAGAAAGTCGGTGGCGACGGCAAGTTCAGTAACCAGTTCGAAAGCGCATTTGAGTTGGTACTGAAAAACGCCAAGAAAGAGGCCGTGACGGTCACCGTGCAAGAACCGATGCCCGGCGACTGGCAGGTGCTCTCCAGCAGCCTCCCCTACACCAAGGGCGCCAGCAACACCGCTGTGTGGAAGGTGCAAGTACCCGCCGAAGGCAACACCACCCTGACTTACCGTAGCCTGGTGCGCTACTAAAAACGCCAAGCGCAATCTCAGCGGGTCGGCACGGCTGCATTTCGCGCCGCCGTCCTGGCGTTTCGCACTACGGTAGTTCCAAATCGTCGCTTGGCGGTTTTCTGCGGGGGTTTGTGGCGGCACATTAGCGCCATCACCAACCACTCCACGAGATTCACCATGTTGTTGCACATTCTGTCGAGCACCCCCAAATGGGTTTTTGTTTTGTTTGCCGCCCTGCTGTGGCTAGGGCTTCAACAAATGCAACCGCGCCAGGTCAGCCTGAACCGGGCCACCCTTCTGCCCCTGGCCATGGCGGGTCTGTCGCTGTTGGGCGTGGCCAGTGCGTTTGGCAACCTGCCCGTGGCCCTACTGGTCTGGCTGGCTGGCACGGCCCTGGCCCTTGCTGCCGCACTACAACTGCAATCCAGCGCGCGCATCCACTATGACGCCACCAACCGGCGCTTTCACCTGCCCGGCAGCGTCGTGCCGCTGGCCCTGTTCATGGGTATCTTTATCACCAAATATGCGGTGGGTGTGAGCATTGGCATCCAAGCCAGCCTGGCCCATGACAGCACTTTTGCCCTGACCGTGAGCACCCTGTACGGCGCCTTCAGCGGCATCTTCCTGGCGCGTGCCGCCCGCCTTTGGCGCTTGGCACTGCAACAGGCCAACGCCTTGCAAACCGCCTGAAGCATACAGCGCGCCCCTAAAATCGCTGGCACTATGCCCCAAAACCAGACCATGAGCCCCGACGAGATCGACCGACTGGCGCGCAAGCGCGCCGGGGCCAAGCTGGGCTGGTACGTGCATGCAATGGTTTATGTGGTGGTCAACCTGTTTATATTTTCCATATCGCAATACGGCTTTGGCCAGCGCCCCTGGTCCATCATGCCGCTGCTGGGTTGGGGCCTGGGTCTGGCGCTGCACGGCATCTCGGTCTGGCTGCTGGGCGCCGGTGGCAATGTGCGTGAACGCATGGTGCAAACTGAACGCGAACGCTTGCAGCGCGAGCAAGACCGGCGCAACGGATCATGAAAATCGACTGGATCGATAAACTGCGGCGCGGGCTGCAGACCATTGCGTTTTGCCTGGCCATTGCCAGCATCCAATACGCCTTCCGCCCGGACCACCCGTTTGAGCCGCCGCTGGTGTATTCGCTGTGTATTGGCATTTGCACCTGGTCGTTTATAGACTTTGGCTCACAACTGTTTCCATCCGCCCAAATTTCTGGCTGGCCCACGGGACTGGCAGGAAAGCTGTTGCCTGTAGCCGGCATTGCGTTGGGATATTTGGTGGGCACCAGTCTGGCTGACTGGTATTTTGGCTGGTCCAGTTTTGCCAATGCATCGCGCCAACAATTGATTTTGTCGGGCCTGATTTCGGCCATTGTGGGGGTAGTCGTCACCTACTACTTCTTCACCCAGGGCAAAAATACCCTGCTGGAAAAGCAAATCGGCGAAGCCACCCGCCTTGCCACCGATGCCCGCCTCAAGCTGCTGGAAACCCAGCTGGAGCCCCACATGCTGTTCAACACCCTGGCCAACCTGCGGGTGTTGATTGGAGTGGACCCCCAGCGCGCACAAGACATGCTGGACCGAATGGTGGCTTACCTGCGCGCCACGTTGGCAGCCTCGCGCGCCAGCAACCATCCGCTGGAACGCGAGTTTGACCGGCTGCGCGATTACCTCGAGCTGATGTCCGTGCGCATGGGCCCCCGCATGCGCTACACGCTGGACCTGCCCGCCGATCTGGCCAATCTCAATGTACCCGCCCTGCTGTTGCAACCCCTGGTGGAAAACAGCATCAAGCACGGTCTGGAGCCCAAGCTCGAAGGCGGCAGCATCACCGTGCGGGCGCAGCGCGCCGGCAGCACACTGACCTTGTTGGTGAGCGACACCGGCGTGGGCTTTGACGCGCAGACTGCATTGACCGACGGTTTTGGCTTGGTCCAGGTGCGCGAACGCCTGGCCGCTGCCTATGGCGAAAAAGGCTCGGTGGAGCGCAATTCCACCCCTGGCCAAGGCACCACCGTACTGCTGCACCTGCCCACCAACACAAACACTGCCTGATCGATGCAAGCCGCCACCGCCCTGATTGCCGAAGACGAACCCCTGCTGGCGCAAGCCCTGCAAGCCGAACTGGCCCGCGCCTGGCCCACACTGACGGTGCTAGCTACGGTGGGCGACGGCGCCTCAGCGGTGCGCCAAGCCCTGGCACTGCAACCCGATGTGCTGTTCTTCGACATTCGCATGCCCGGCCAAACCGGGCTGGACGCCGCCGTTGAACTGGCCGAGCGCTGGCCCACGGAAGGTACGCAGGAACGCCCCTTTCCTGCCCTGGTGTTTGTAACCGCCTACGACGAATACGCCGTGCAGGCCTTTGAAGCCCAGGCGGTGGACTACCTGCTCAAGCCCGTGCAACCCCAGCGGCTCCAAAAGACAGTAGAAAAACTGGCGCTAGCCCTCGCCAAACCTACACAACACGCTATTAATTTTGAAGCAACCCTGGGTCAGTTGCGCGGTCTGCTGGCCGGGCCGGCAACAGCGCCCAAACCGCCTTTGCAAGTGATTCAGGCCAGCGTGGGCAGCACCATCCGCATGGTGCCGGTTGACGAGGTGTTGTGTTTTGAGGCAGCCGACAAATACGTGCGCGTACTCACCGCCGAGCGCGAATACCTGATCCGCACCCCGCTCAAAGAGCTGCAGGACCAACTGGACACCGCCGTGTTTTGGCAAATCCACCGTGGCACCATCGTGCGCGCGCTGGCCATCGAGTCCATCACCCGCGACGAGGCCGGCAAGGCTTTTGTGGCGTTGCGCGGGCTGAAAGAGAAGTTTGTGGTGAGCCGGCTTTACGCCCACCTGTTCAAAGCCATGTGACAGCGCGCCGATGGCGCCAAACTCCCTGTATTACGTTATGTAATGAGACATTAGCCATTTGAATAATTTGCGCAAATTGGTAGCATCCCTATGCCTCGTTGCGGGCAGATGCGTTATCGTGTATGCAGTGGCACTTTGTGTCCACATCTTCTTTTTACTGGAGAATTTATGCGTTTGAAGCTTACTATCGTCGCGGCCGCTGCCGTTGCTCTGTCTTCTGGCCTTGCCTTCGCGCAAGAGGTTGTCACCATCGCCCACGTTGGTCCTACCAGCGGCGCTATTGCCCACCTGGGCAAGGACAATGAAAACGGCGCCAAGATGGCCGTCGAAGAACTGAACGCACAAGGCGTCGTGATCGCTGGCAAGAAGGTCACCATTAAGCTGATGACAGAAGACGATGCAGCCGATCCAAAGCAAGGCACCGCAGTTGCACAAAAGTTGGCTGATGCCAAGGTTTCTGGCGTGATCGGTCACCTGAATTCCGGCACCACCATTCCTGCTTCCAAGATTTACAGCGACGCTGGCATCCCCCAAGTGTCCCCCTCCGCTACCAACCCCAAGTACACACGCCAAGGCTTCAAGACCGCCTTCCGTCTGGTGGCTGACGACACACAACTGGGTGGCACACTGGGCCGCTACGCTGTGAAAGAACTCAAGGGTAAGGCTTTTGCTGTGATCGACGACCGTACCGCTTACGGCCAAGGCGTGGCACAAGAGTTCAAGAAAGCCGTGGAAGCCGCTGGCGGCACCGTGGTGGCCAACGAATTCACCACCGACAAGTCGACCGACTTCAACTCCATCTTGACCACCATCAAGGGCAAGAAGGCTGACGTCGTGTTCTTCGGCGGTATGGACGCCGTTGCCGGCCCCATGCTGCGCCAGATGAAGTCCCTGGGCATCAACGCCAAGTTTATGGGTGGCGACGGCATCTGCTCCACCGAACTGGTGAAGCTGGCTGGCGACGCAGTGACCGACAACCAAGTGTATTGCGCAGAAGCCGGCGGTGTTGAAGGCAAGCAAAAAGCGGGCATGGAAGCTTTCCGCGCCAAGTTCAAAGCCAAGTTTGGCACCGAAGTGCAAGTGTATGCACCCTACGTCTATGACGGCGTGAAGCTGATGGTGGCTGCCATGGAAAAGGCCGGTTCTTCTGACCCAGCCAAGTACCTGCCTACGCTGGCTGCTACCAAGGACTACCATGGCGTGACCGGCGACATCACCTTTGACAACAAGGGCGACATCCTGAACGGCGCTTTGACCCTGAAGACCATCCGTGGCGGCAAGCTGGTTGAGCTGGCTGTTATTCGCTAATCAATCCTTCTTTGCAGGCAACCCAAAAACGGGTTGCCCCGCAGAAACAAAAAACGCGCCAACCCGGCGCGTTTTTTTTATGCCCAACGAAATTAGCGTGGCCGCAGCCCTTCTGGCACCCAGCGGCTCAAGCGGGCGTTGATAGCCGCCTCGTTGTGCTGCCACTTCACGCCCAGCCACACCACGCCCAGGCCCAAGACCGTGAGCGCAAACGGAAACAACAGGCTGTCCTGAAACACCCGGTGCGACAAATACCCCAAGTACCCCGCCACCCCCAGCGCACCAAAGATGGTGAACACACGCCGCCCAATGGCCGCACCCAGCAGCACCAGGCCCAGGTTGAGCACTGCATACATCAACTTGCCCAACTCGTTACTGGAATCACGCAGACTCAACCCACCCCAAAACATAATGGCGCCAAAAATATAGAGCCAAAAGGCAAAGTCCTGCCGCCATTCAGTCGATTGCGACAGGCGCGTGCGCATATCCACCCACATGGCCATGGCGCAGGTTCCCAAGCCGAACACCAGCGACACATCGCGCACAAACTTGTAGTCCCAACCCTCGTTTTGCATCAGGCCATTGGCCACATCCATGCTCAAGTACCACAGCGTGATCGCCACCGGCATCACCATAAACGGCAACTTGTAACGCCACAGCATCACCGCCGCCGCAGCCAACGTGCCGAACTCCAGCGTCTGCCAACGCCAGTCAATGTGCGTGTGGTACTGGGCAAATGATTTGCTGCCGCCCTCGGGCCACAGGCCCAGCAGATGCTGCACGCACCACAACGCCAATGGCACTAGCACCACCGCCAGCGTGGCCAGCAAACCCGCAGGCACCAGCAACGCCTTGGCCTTGAAATGGTCCGCCACCTTCAGGCAGGCATAGCCATAAGCCAGCGCAATGGCCAGCAGCCCACCCGCACCCATGGCCTGAAAGCCCAGCGTCATGAATAGCGACATGGCCCCAATGGCCACCAAGCCGCCAAAGTAATACAGCACGTTCACAAAACCAAAACGTGGCCCCTGTGCAATGGGCGCACCCACAACGCTGGCCGGTGTGGCCACAACGGCATCTGACAGATGGGCGCACCGGGCACCCCAACGCGCCCACAGCGCTTGGGCCTGCGCCGTGGTGATGATGCCAACTTGGGCGGCGTCATGCACATCCTGTTCATGCAGCGCAATGCTGCGGGCCGCCACGCCGGTGGCGGGCTGCGGAGTGGTGTGTTGAAAATCGGCTTGTGTCATACACCCATATTACCCAAGCTACACCCTAAAATCACCTGTATGAGCAACCCCATCCCCGCCAATAACGCCCCCGAAACTCCCAAGACCAGCAATTTCCTGCGCCAGATCATCGAAAAAGACCTGGCCGAAGGCACCTACGCCACCCGCCGCTGGGCTGGTAGCCCCGGCGATGCCGCGCACCACGCTGCAGGCGCACCAGACCCCGCCAAAATCCGCACCCGCTTTCCGCCAGAGCCCAACGGCTACCTGCACATCGGCCACGCCAAAAGCATTTGCATCAACTTTGGCCTGGCGCGCGACTACGGCGGCGTGTGCCACCTGCGCTTTGACGACACCAACCCCGAAAAAGAAGACGCCGAGTATGTGAACAGCATCATCGACGCGGTGAAGTGGCTGGGCTTTGACTGGAGCCAACCCGGCAACGACAAGCCCTACCAGGCCAGCGACTACTTCGACTTTATGTACCGCGCTGCCGTGCATTTGATCGAAACCGGCTACGCCTATGTAGACGAGCAAACAGCAGAGCAAATGCGCATCAACCGGGGCGACTTTGGCAAGCCCGGTATCGACAGCCCGTTTAGAGGCCGCACCCCCGCAGAGAACCTGGCCCGCTTTACCGACATGCGCGATGGCAAGTTTGAGGACGGCAGCATGGTGCTGCGCGCCAAGCTCGACATGGCCAGCCCCAACATCAACCTACGCGACCCGGCCATCTACCGCATACGCCGCGCCACGCACCACAACACGGGTGACACCTGGTGCATCTACCCCATGTACGCCTATGCGCACCCCATTGAGGACGCGCTAGAGCAAATCACCCACAGCTTTTGCACGCTGGAGTTTGAAGACCAGCGCCCCTGGTACGACTGGCTGCTGCAGCGCCTGATAGAAGGCGGCCTGCTCAGCGCCCCGCCCCCGCGCCAGACCGAATTTGCGCGGCTGAACCTCACCTATGTCATCACCAGCAAACGCAAGCTGGCGCAACTGGTGTACGACCACAAGGTCAACGGCTGGGACGACCCCCGCATGCCCACCATCGTCGGCCTGCGCCGCCGGGGCTATACGCCCGAGAGCATTCAGCTATTTGCCGAACGCATTGGCGTGACCAAGTCTGACAGCTGGATCGACTACAGCACGTTAGAAGGTTGCCTGCGCGAAGACCTGGAGGCCAAAGCCCACCGTGGCATGGCCGTGCTGAACCCGGTGAAGCTGATCATGACTAACTGGGACGACGTGATGGGCGCCGGCCACCTGGAGCCGTGCACCCAACCCGCCCTGCCCCACGTGGCCGAAGGAACAGAGCCACCACCCCCACGCCACTTCACCATCGGCAAAGAGGTGTGGATAGACCGCGAAGATTTTGAAGAAGTGCCACCCAAGGGCTACAAGCGCTTGTTCCCCGGCAACAAAGTGCGCCTGAAGGGCGGCTATGTGATCGAATGCACCGGCTGCATCAAAGACATTGACGGCGTCATCACCGACGTGCTGGCCACCGTAGTGCCCGACACCAAGAGCGGCACCCCCGGAAGCGAGACGGTGAAGGTGAAAGCCGCCATCACCTGGGTGGGCGTGGCCGATGGCAGACCAGCCGAAGTGCGCATGTACGACCGCCTGTTTAGCGACGCCCAGCCGGATGCGGGTGGCAAAGACTTTATTGAGAGCTTGAACCCGAACAGCTTGAAGGTGGTGACTGCGATTGTTGAGCCGTCATTGGCCAATGCGCTGCCCGACCAGAAGTTTCAGTTTGAGCGGCACGGGTACTTTGTGGCCGATCGGGTGGATCACGTCACGGGTAGCAAGCCGGTGTTTAACTTGGCGGTGGGGTTGAAGGATTCGTGGGGGAAGTAAATTAGCCTCTGTGTCAAAAATGAATTAGTCGGAGCAAATATGAAAATTAGGCGAATGCTCGTAGAGCAACTCAATCAACGGATAACCGCTGAAATTTTTTTCAATGACTCGCTGAATATCATCACCGGCTCAAACGGATCAGGGAAGACCACTTTCTTAAAGGCTTGTTGGTACCTCTATAGTGGAAATATTGGAAACGCACTACGCGAAATCACCTTTAGGAGAATGGAAATTGAGACTGATCAGTTGACCTTGACAGTCACTTGCAGCGATCCTGCATCCAATGATCCCGAGTTCTCAATTTCTCTCAAAATCCACGTTAAATTGAAATTCGAAAATGAGGACCTTCTAAAGGCGGCCAAAGAACCTCTCATCGGAACATGGGATCAAATCAAAGAGTATTTGTGGAGATATAGGTTTTTAATTGCTCTCAATCATGAATCTCTGTTCTTCCCAACTTTCCGCCGCGTTGAAGGGGGTTTTTTGCTTGACAACAAGAACGAAAGAACCGTTCGAACCAAGAGAACGGGACTTGCAGGTGATGTCGACAATGACGATGAACTCACCAGAGCCCTACGGGCGACTTCGAATGCCCTTACAGAATTCGACAACAAATTTGTTTGTTCAATGTCGACCACTGATGTTGAACGACTTGTCTCAGAAACCAAAGCAAAAATGGATTCGATGCAGAAAGAGGAGTACGAGGTATTAGCAGAGGCAATATCGAAAGACATTAGACAGTGGAAAATCTCGGGCGAAGCCGATGATACCGGTGCCGAATACTTGAGAGGCATTCTCAAAAATGTAACAAATGTCGAGATGACGCGCGACCGCATTGTCGAACCGATGCGCAAATTGAACTCAGAACTCTCCCAGTACTTCCCAAATAGATTAATTAAGATCAACGAACTTAAGCTAGGCGATGGCAAAGAAAGCATCGAAGCGGCATCATTGTCTGCAGGTGAAAAACAACTACTTAGTTTTCTTTGTTATGCGGCTTTTTATGACAACTATGTATTCATGGTTGACGAGCCCGAGTTGAGTCTGCACCTTGACTGGCAAAGGAAGCTAATTTCATCGTTAACGTCGCTTGGCGAGAGTCATCAATATTTCTTTGTCACGCACTCTCCTGCCATATACACAAAGTTTGCCGATTACGAGATTTCGTTCGACAAGTACCTTACTTAACTTTTCATAAGTTTTGTATGGCGACCTTACGATATACAACCGAAGAGTTAATTGAATCACTCAAACGAACGAGATTCAAAACAATTGTCGTTGAAGGTGGTGATGACATTGAAATATTGCGCGATATCGAATCAAAGCTTTCGCTGCATTGTGGCTCTGTGAATTTCGTCCACGCTGGTGACAAAACATCTGTGCTGCGTATTTGGGAAGAAAAAGAGTCTTTCCCTCACGAGACTATTGGATTTCTTGCAGACTCTGACCTTTGGTTGTTCAATTCTGAGCGGAAGAACTATCCGAAAGTCGTCTTTACGCATGGGTATTCAATCGAAAACGTCTGCATTCAGTCCCCAAGTGTTACGGATTTTGCCGGCGCAAGAATACCAACGCAGACAAGTTGGACGGCAGCGATTGTCAGCCTAATAGATTGGTTCTCTGCGGAAGCAGCGTTTCACCTTGATGGACAAAATCCTATCTTTAACGTAGGCGTCGGTCAAATTTTCGACTGTAATGCGGGATTCGCATTAACCCAAATGTCCAAAGACAGGATCGCAGCAGCACCGCCACTTTATTTTGCATACATCAGAAATATTGTCATAACAGACCCGCTTCGATTCATACGCGGCAAGCAGCTTTTTCTAGCACTTGCTGAGGTTCTAAACAAGCATGACGGCGACAGACCATCACTAAAGACGCTGAAGCGGATGGGATCTAGGACGGCGAACCCAGCAATTGACGCCTTAGTTGTCGAATTGGCAAACTCGTTCTATTGAATCGCATTGCGCTATGTTCAATACCCGCAAATGTCTTCTCCCAAAAATCCATTCAAATCCTCCTCCCCACCGGTTACCCGCGCGGCATGCGCGTGGCCGATATCACCAAGCGTATTTTTCGCGTGATCGAAGTGCCGCGCGCCTACATCGGCCAGTCTGGCAACGTGGGCAATCGGCTGGTGCAGCACAACCAGAACAATGACTTCTGGAACCGCGCGCTGTTTCTAGAGTGGTTTGCCATCGCAGAGGCCACCAAGGCCGGGCGCTACAGCCTGGAGAATGGCAACACCGGCTCGCAGCCCTACACCCCCGCGCCGCTGCAAGCCGACTGCCACGAGATTCACGAAACCGCCGCCACCCTGCTGGCCACGCTGGGCCAGCCCATCTTTGAACCGCTGACCAACGCCCCCACCGCCAAGGGTGAGGCAGAACTGTTCTATTGCAAAGGCTCTGGTGCAGATGGCGTGGGCGAATACACGACCGAGGGGTTTGTGGTGCTCAAGGGCTCTAAAGGCCGCATTGAAAACGTAGCCGTAATGATGGGCCGCTCCGCCAACGGCTGGGTGGAATGGAAGGCTGCCAACGGCAAGACGCTGGATGAATTGAAGCGGCAAACCGTGTCGGCCAACGGTTGAAGAATTGCTACGGTTTTTGTAGCTTCTTGTGTATATTCGACGAGGGCTATCGGCCGATTTGGCATACAGTTTTTGCCAATATCCAGATTAATTTTGTCAAACATGTTTGACATTTTTTAATCGTAGTGCTCTACTGCACCCATGACTCTGCACGACCTCGCACCCCTCATCCATGCCAGGCGTACTGCACTAGGCCTGTCGCAAGACAGGCTGGCCAAGCTGTGCGGTCTGTCGCGGGCCACGGTTAACCAGTTGGAAAACGGCACGTTGGTGGACCTGGGTGCGGCTAAGTTACTGGCGCTGCTGGCTTTGTTGGGGTTGGAGCTGGATGCCCACCGCAAGCCCGCCCCACTGGATGCGCTGGCGCTACTAAGCCAAACTGCCAGCGTGAGCTACCGGCGCGTGCTGCAACCCGCCGAGCTGGCCCAGGCCCTGGCGCAGGGCGACTTGCCCGAGGCCATAACGCCCCACATTGCCACCCTGCTGGACGAAGCCCCGCTGGCACTCATCCTGGCCGCCGTGGAGCAGGTAGCACACACCTCCCACACCCCGCCCAAAACGCTGTGGAAGCACTTGGTGCAGTGGGCGCATGCCGTGCAGTCACCCACCCCAGCATGGGCCTGATGCACATACCTGAACGAGGCCCCATTTGAGATGTGGAGCCTGCTGGGGCGCGAGGTACGGGTAGAAACTGCGACAGAAATTGTGGCCAAGAAGGTTTGGCATCGCGGCGCAAAGTGCTGCAAGCCCAGTTCGAAGCCATCGACACGCTCGATTACCGGCCCACCTTTGACGACGCCTTAAAGCGGGCTGCGGAGTTTCTCGGCTCGCTATAACTTTAATAGCTGCTTGCGCTAATCCGACGAGGGCTACAGGCCACTTTTTCCAGCCGCCTCTGGCGCCGTTAAACTCCAACCCATGCGCCCCTCTGAATCCCTGACACTCCACCGCACGCAAATCCGCGAGATTGCTTTGCGCCACCGCGTGAGTGATGTGCGGGTGTTCGGCTCGGCGCTGCATGGCGACGACACGGCAGAGAGCGATCTGGACTTGCTGGTAGAGCCCACTGCGCAGACCACGCTGATGGACATTGGCGCTATCCGGTTTGAACTGAAACAGTTGCTGGGCATGGATGTGGATGTACTCACGCCCAACAGCCTGCCCCCAGCTTTCGCGATCAGGTGCTGCGCGAGGCCTTGGCCGTATGAGCCGCGCGCACCCGCTGCGGGTGGCAAAACATTCAGAACGATCTACCCTTTCTACAGAGGCAAGTCTCTGCGCTTAGCCCGTAAATCGCTACGTTTTTAGTAGCAGCGTAAGTATATTCTGCGAGGGCTACAGCCCGCTTTCACTAAAACTCGTCAGCCTTTTGTCCCTCCAGCCGCCTTACGCCGCACATGCAAATGCGTCTGCACCGCATCCCCTTCGCCACTCTTCACTTCTTTCACGTCCAGATACGCCGCCTGCTGGCGGATCAACTCGCCCAGCTTGGCCACACCGTAGTTGCGCGGGTCAAACGATGGGTGGCTGCGGTTGATCTGGCTGCCTAGGGCGGACAGCGTGGTCCAGCCGTCTTCGCGGGCAATGGCGTTCAGCGCGTTGAGCAGCATGGGTTTGAGCTTGGGCAGCTCGGCCACGGGCTCTTGGCCCGGCTTGGCCTGTTCGGGCTCAGCGCGCAAAATTTCGGTATAGACGAACTTATCGCAAGCCGCCACAAACGGCTCTGGCGTTTTGCGCTCGCCAAAGCCGTAGACCACTTTGCCCTCTTCGCGGATGCGGGTGGCCAGGCGGGTGAAGTCGCTGTCGCTGCTGACCAGGCAAAAGCCGTCCACGCGGCCGGTGTGCAGCACGTCCATGGCGTCGATGATGAGCGATGCGTCGGTAGAGTTCTTGCCCGTGGTGTAGCTGAACTGCTGTATGGGCTGAATCGCCATCTTGTGCAGCACCTCTTTCCAGCCCTTGAGGTTGGTGGTGGTCCAGTCGCCATAGGCGCGTTTGATCGTGGCGGTGCCGTAGCGCGATACCTCAGACAGCAGCTCTTGGATGACGGATGCCTGTGCGTTGTCGGCATCAATCAAGACGGCGAGTTTTTGGTTGTTGTTGGTTGCCACGGTGATCCTCCCTAAAGTTTGCGCCATTAAGTTTGCGCCATCGTACAGGCGGCGCGCCAGACCGTATAGTGAAGTGTTTCAGGGAGAAATTCATATGGCCAAGGCACGATCAACCAAGCGCCAAAGCCGCGCACTCAACACGATGCATGAGAAGGCCTTCGGGCTTTGTGCCATTGGCTTTGTATTCTTGATAGCACCTTTGTTGGCAGGCTCATCACCCTTCTTGAAACCCCTGGCAACAGCCTTGCGTATTCCAGGAGGGTTGGCATTGGCAGCAGGTGTGCTGCTGCTGTGCCTGCACCACTTCACCAAGGCAAAGGTTGCCAAGTCCAATTTGCAGCCTCAGACAATTACCTCTACACCGACTTCACAACAGCCGGAGACGACTTGGACTTCAGCCGTGTTTGCGGCCATCGAGTGGCGCCGGTTCGAAGCGGTATGCGAATCGCTATTTGGCCAAGCTGGTTTTGAAACCAAATCGCAATCCCATGGCGCAGACGGTGGTGTGGATATCTGGCTACACAGTCGCAACGCCACTGGCCCAGTGGCCGTGGTGCAGTGCAAGCACTGGCAGGGCAAAGCGGTTGGCGTAAAGGAGATGCGCGAGTTCTATGGCGTGATGTCCGCGCACCAGCTCAAGCGCGGCACCTATGCCACCACGTCCACCTACACCACAGACGCAACGCAGTTCGCAAAGGACAACGGCATCAATACGCTGGACGGCAAGGCTCTGCTGGCCTTGATTGCCAAACGCACGCCCGAGCAACAACAAGCTTTGCTGGCCGTAGCGTTTGAGGGCGAATACTGGCGTCCCACCTGCGCGAGTTGCGGCATCAAAATGGTGGAGCGCACACCCGCCAAGGGCGGCGCCAATTTTTGGGGGTGCACCAACTACCCGCGCTGCAAGTCCAGGTTGCCCATGGTGGCGGCGTTGCGTTGAGATTCACTATTATTTTCATAGCTACTTGCGTATATTCTACGAGGGCTAGAGGCCGATTTCGCATAAATGAACCTGCCACCGTTAAACCTCACTCCATGCGCTCGGCGGGGTTTAAGTTGTGGTAGGCCTGAGGGTGCTGCAGCACCCAAAACCCGTATCATTTGCGGCTATGTGCTACTCCGCCCAAGTCATTGAAGCCTACGATGAATACTGCGACCAGTTTGGCGCAGCCCTTGACATTGAGGGGTTTGCGCAGCTCTATGGCATGAAGCTGTACGACAACCGCGCCGCCACTACCCCTGCGCTGGATGCCGCGATAAAGGCCGACCAGCGTGCCGGCTTTCAGAAAGCGCGCGAGGCATTGGAGCGGTTTCAGGCCCAACAAATTGCCACACTGGCGCAAGAGTTGGTTGATCAGCGCGAGCGTCTTGCCAAGGCCGAACTGGTTCTGACGACCAAGGTGACGAAAAAGGCGACAGACGACAAGCGCATAGCCACCAACAAAATCGAACGCGCGCTAGAGAAGCTAGAGAGCTTGCAGCGCGCTGAACGCAAGAGCGGCGATTCGCGGATCTACCCCGGCTACTACGTGCCCGTACTCATCCTGGAAAACGGCAAAAAGATAGTGCGCCCAATGCGCTACCAGTGCCGTATTGCAGGCAGCCCAGAGAACTTTGACCAACGATTCCCCGGGACTTACAACGCGCGCTTAGACAATTTGGACGGCTTTTGGCGCAAGCAATTTGGCTATACCCATGGCGTTGCCATCGTGACTGCTTTCTACGAACACGTGGTTGCGGCCAATGGCAGCAAAGCGATTCTTGAATTCAAACCACGCGGCGGCCAAAACATGTACGTGGCTTGCTTGTGGTCGCACTGGACAGCACCCGGCAAACAGGACCTGTATTCATTCGCCTTCATTACGGATGAGCCACCCGCCGAGGTTTTGGCGGCCGGTCACGATCGCTGCATCATTCCCCTCAAGCGCGAAAACGTAGACGCCTGGCTAGACCCGGACCCCCATGATTTGGACTCGCTCTATGACATTCTGCAAGACCGGGAGCGGCCGTTTTACGACCATAAGCCCGTGCAATAGCTCAGGGCGGCGGCAACATGAATCCGTATCATTTCCGGATAAGCGCACCGCAACGAGATTCTGGGGCGCACCTCTAGTGTGGAAGAGTTGGTCTGCATGAGCAAGCCGGGTGCTTCGTTCCAGCATTGTGGACACAATTACTATGTTTTTAGTAGCTGCTTGTGCATATTCCACGGGGGCTACAGGTTGATTTTACTAAATACTTCCAAAAAACCCCTCCCCTTTGTCAGCCAGCTTTGCTGACGCCCTGTTCCCCAAGGTGCGCCAGCGGGTGCTGGCTGTACTGTTTGGCACACCCGACCGCAGCTTCTATGCCAATGAGGTGATTGCGCTGGCCCAATCGGGCACTGGCGCTGTGCAGCGCGAATTAGCTGGCCTGTCTGACGCCGGCTTGCTCACCGTCACCAAGCAGGGCAACCAAAAGCACTACCAAGCCAATACCAATGCATTGATATTTGCCGAGCTGCGTGGCTTGGTGCTGAAAACCATGGGCTTGGCCGATGTGCTGCGGGCCGCATTGGTGCCGCTGGCGGCGCAGATTGATCTGGCCTTCGTTTATGGATCTGTGGCCAAGCAGCAAGACACCGCGCACAGCGACATTGACGTGATGATCGTCAGCACTAGCCTGGGCTACGCAGACGTGTTTGGCGCGCTGGAGCCTGCCACCAACACACTGGGGCGCAAGGTCAACCCCACGTTGTACACATCCACCGATGTGGCCAAGCGCATCCAAAGCGACAACGCTTTTGTGACGCGCGTTTTGCAGCAGCCCAAAATATGGTTGATTGGCAACGACGAGCAACTGCATGCAACAAGCACTTGATAGCCTGTGCTACCTCACACGCTGAGCTTGGGCCCCGAGGTGTGGCGTGTGCTGGACAAATGCCACAACACCCGCAACCTCAGTGAATATGAGGGCTTGATGGAGGTGGATGAGCGACTGGTTACCGATTTGATCGTGGCCACACAAGCTGTGGTCGACGCGATTGGGCAACTGCCGCGCTGATTGAAAGTTGCTACGTTTTTGGGAAAGGGATTTGAATTTCACCCCGAGACCACCACCCACCCAATCTGTTCTATTGCAAAGGCTCTGGCGCCGATGGCGTGGGCGAGTACACCACCGATGGGTTTGTGGTGCTCAAGGGCTCCAAAGGCCGCATTGAAAACGTAGCCGTGACCATGGGCCGCTCGGCCAACGGTTGAAGAATTGCTACTGTTTTTGTAGCTGCTTGTGTATATTCGACGAGGGCTGGAGGCCAAAATCCGTGGACTACCCCGTGATGATGGGGCGCAGGGCTTCCACTTCATCCACCAGAAAATCAAACAGCGCCGCCACACGTGGCGTGTGGCGCAGTTCGGGCGTGGTCAGCACCCGCCAGATGCGGGCCAGTTCGGGGATGGGGCCCAACACGCGCACCAGGTCGGGTTCGGCGTCGCCCAGCGCAGTGGGCAACGCCGCCAGGCCGATGCCTGCCTTGGCTGAGTAGACCAGCCCCAGCACGCTGTTGTTGCGCGCAACAAAGTGCGCCTTGGGTGCCACCTGTGCCAGCCAGCTGGCGGCGCGGTGCTGGGCCATGGTGTCGTCAAAGCCAACCCAGTCGTGGCGCTCCAGTTCTTCCACGCTGTCGGGCCGCCCACGCCGGGCGATGTATTTAGGGCTGGCATACACCGCCCAGAGCGAATCGCCCACCTTGCGGCCCACCAGCGCGTTGTCATTGGTGTCGCCCGAGCGCAGCGCGATGTCGACCTCGCCTTTGGCAAAGTCGAGGTATCTGTCGCTGGTCACAAACTCCACCTGCAGCGCGGGGTAGCGGCTGCGAAAGCGGTCCAGCAATGTAGAGTTGCTGATGCGGTAGACCAGGGGCTCCGGGCAGGTTACCCGCACCACGCCAGTTACATCGCGCAGAAAATTTTCCACATGCTGGGTCAGCGCGACCACCGCTTGCGCAACCTGTTGCGCCAGCGGCAACAGTTGCTCACCAAAAGACGTCAGCCGGTAACCAGTGGAGTGCCGCTGCACCAGGGGCTGGCCCAGGTTGCGCTCCAGTTCAACCAGGCGGCGCTGCACAGTGGACTGGTTGACCCCCAGCGCACGACTGGCAGCGGCGGTGCCTTGGTGGCGAGCCACGGCCAGCAGGTATTTCAGATCATTCCAGTCGAGCATGGGTGGGCCAAGGCTGATGGGGCAATGCAAATTTGCAACCCCATTATGCGGGTCTGTGCCTTGTGACGCACGGGCCCGGTGCCTAGACTGGCCCTGTCAATTCGCCACCAACTGCACCCACCAGGAGCCCAACATGACCGTTCTTTCTCCCCCCGCCAGCAGCCCGGACACGCAAGCGTTCAAGTCGTCGGTGCGTGCGCAGTGGGACCGCTGTGCCACCGGCTGGGACCACCACACTGCCGCCATTCACTCCTGGTTGCGTCAGCCCACCGATGCCATGCTGGACATGGCGGGCATTGCCCCCGGTTGCGCGGTGCTGGATGTGGCTGCAGGCGCTGGCGACCAGACCCTGGACATTGCCCGTCGCGTGGGCCCCACCGGGCGCGTGCTGGCCACCGATCTGTCGCCCGTCATTCTGGCGTTGGCCCTGCACAACGCACAACAGGCGGGGCTGCGCAATGTGCAGACACTGGTGGCCGATGGCGAGGACCTGGCCGTGGAGCCCACCAGCTTTGACGCCGTGGTGTGTCGGCTGGGGCTGATGTTTTTTCCTGATCCGCTGCAAGGGCTGCGGGGCATGCACCGCGCCTTGCGTCCGGGCGGAGGCATTTGCACCATGGTGTTCTCGCGGCCGGAGCGCAACCCATGTATCGGCATTCTGATGTCCACGGCCATGCAGCATGCGGGTCTGCCCGCCCGCGATCCGTTTACGCCGGGTGGCCTGCTCAGCCTGGGCAAGCCGGGCTTGGCCGATGCGCTGTTTGGTGCTGCGGGTTTTCAGGAGATTGCCACCACGACTCTGGATGCCCCTTTTCACATGCCCACAGCGCGCCACTACCTGGACTTCGTCCGTGCGTCGGCCAGCCCGATCCAGCAAATCCTGAGCCGTCTATCGCCCCAAGCCGCCAATGACGCATGGGCCGACATGGAAGAAAGTCTGAGCACCTTCGCCACCCCCGGCGGCTGGGTGGGGCCGAACGAATTGCAGCTGACCGCTGCGAGGCGCTAACCGCTGGAGATTTGCTACGTTTTTGGTAGCTGCCTGCGCATATTTTGCGAGGGCTAGAGGCCTATTTGGTATAAACTTTTGTCGGCCAGCGCTCCCCACGTCGACCACACCGACCACGCTGTTCATGCAGTTATAGGCCAAGCGGCAAAATCACAGGCCACCGTTGCCCTACCCTTTGTACCTCGCCATTTAGCCCCTTCCCATGCTGAGCACCCTCCAAAACCTGCTAACCAGTTTCTTCATGCCGGATGACGCAGCACAGGCACACGGCGGTGGCAACCTGCAGTTGGCTACGGCCGTGTTGCTGTTTGACGTGATGCGTTCGGACGACAACATCAGCGTCGCTGAGCGCACCCAAGCGCTGGGCAGCTTGCGCCAACGCTTTGCCTTGAGCGAAGAGGCCTTGGCACAGTTGATGGCGCAGGCCGAGCAAACCGCCATGCACGCCAATGATTACTTCAGCTTCACCAGCCTGATGAATGACCAGTTCACCCAAGCGCAAAAAATCCAGGTGGTTGAGTTCATGTGGCAAGTGGCCTACGCAGACGGCACGCTAGACGCCAATGAGAATCACCTGATCAGCAAGATTGCCGGCTTGTTGCACGTCACCCAGGGTGAGTACATAGCCGCCAAAATGCGTGCTAAAGAAGGCGCGCAGTCAGGTCACTGAATTTTATTTGTTTCTCATAGTTGACAAAATAACAAATCTGTCAATAATAAGAAACTAAATGAATCAAAATCTGTCAGGCTCGGGCGAAACCAGCACCACACAATTGCAAGCGCTTGGCGCGCAGATTCGCGCCCAGCGCAAGTCCTTGCGCCTCAGCGCCACCGTCACGGCCGAGGCGGCGGGCATGTCGCGCGTAACGCTGCACCGTATTGAGAAGGGTGAGCCTTCGGTCACCATGGGCGCTTGGTGCAACGCCATGGCTGCGCTGGGTATGGTGGTGCAGGCGCGCAAGCAAAATGACGCGCAGTCGTCCGCCACGCAGCCGCCGGACCGTATGGATTGGATTCCGGTTCGGGTGCGGCTCACCGACTACCCGCAGTTGCGCGCGCTGGCGTGGCAAGTTCAGGGCACCGACACGCTCACCCCTTCTGAAGCGCTAGACATTTACGAACGCAACGCGCGGCATTTGGATTTGCAGGCCATGTCTGCAGACGAACTGGCGTTGCTAGAGGCATTGCCGTTGGCCTTGTCACGCAACCCTCTCGCAATAAAGGGCGGTGGTCATGCAGTTTGAACGCCCGCACCACCAGCGCATTGCCCATGTGCTCAGCGCGATGGACGGCACTATCCTGCGCCAGCACGGTTGCCTGTTTGGTGGCGGCACCTGCATTGCCATGCGCTATGGCGAATACCGTGAGTCGGTGGATATTGATTTTTTGGTGTCTGATGCGGCAGGCTACCGCGAGCTACGGCAACTGCTCACCACACCAGCGGGCTTGGCCCCCATCACGCACGCGCACGCGATGCCTTTGGTGACGCTGCGCGAGATCCGGGCCGACCAATATGGCATTCGCACCATGGTGCAGATGGACGGGCAGGCCATTAAGTTGGAGATCGTGCGCGAAGCCCGCATCACGCTGGAGCTGCCCCAACCCAACGACACAGACAACGACACCATTTGCGGCGTAAGCACGCTCACCCGGCTCGATTTGGCTACCTCCAAGCTGCTGGCCAATTCAGACCGGCAAGCAGACGATGGGGTGTTTAGCCGCGATGTGATTGACCTGGCCATGATGGGCCTGCCCCTGCCCACTCTGCGCGCCGCACGGGCCAAGGCCGAGCAGGCCTACGGCGCCAGCGTGGCGCGCGACTTGGCTAAAGCCATAGACCGACTGCAAAACCGCCCAGGCTGGCTAGAGCGCTGCATGCAAGTGATGGCCATGCAATTGCCCAAGGCGGTACTATGGCAAAAAGTGCGGGCGCTGCGGCGCATCGTGCCCGCAAGTTAAAGCCTACACCATGCCCCGCCGCAAGCACCACCATGTCTACGTGATTGAGCTTTCCAACGACGTACTCCACGAGCCGCGCTTTCGTAAAAACAACCCGGACTATGTGGAGGGCAAGCCCTGCGTTTATGTGGGCATGACGGGCCTGGACCCGGATGTGCGCTTTGACAAGCACAAGGCGGGCATCCAGGCCAACCGCTATGTGCAGCAATACGGCCTGCGCCTGTTGCCCGATTTGTTTGAGGCGTTCAACCCCATGCGGTATGAGGATGCAGTGGACAAAGAGATCGAGGTCGGCATAGACCTGCGCTCGGCGGGGTTTGGGGTGTGGCAGGCGTGACGGGCGCGGGTTTGGCGTCCATCCTACGCAAGTAGGGCCAAAAACAAATAACCTACACATCAATCGGATGCTTGGCCTTGCCCGTTGCTGCAAACGCATCAAGATTGGCCAGCGTGGTACTGGCAATGGCGGCCAGCGCATCGTCGGTAAAGAAGGCTTGGTGCCCAGTCACCACCACGTTGGGGAAGGTGAGCAGGCGAGCAAACACATCGTCTTGAATGCCCGAGCCAGACAGGTCGCGGAAAAACAGGCTCGCCTCTTCCTCGTACACATCCAGCCCGAGGCTGCCCAGCGTGCCTGCTTTGAGCGCATCAATCGCGGCCTGGGTATCCACCACCGCGCCGCGGCTGGTGTTCAACAGCATGGCACCGTGCTTCATGCTGGCAAAGGCGGCGGCGTCAATCAGGTGGTGCGTTTGGGGCGTGAGCGGACATTGCAGGCTTACCACGTCGCTGCGCGCCAGTAGCTCCACCAGCGGAACATACTGCACGCCCATGGCCACACATGCGGGGTTGGGCGTGGGGTCTGTGGCCAGCAGTGTGCAGCCAAAGCCGGTGAGCAGGCGGCAGAAGGTCTCGCCAATGCGGCCTGTGCCCACCACGCCTACCGTGCGGCCATGCACATCAAAGCCAAGCAGCCCCTCCAACGCAAAATTGCCCTCTCGCACGCGGGCATAGGCACGGTGGATTTTTCGGTTCAGTGTGAGCAACAGGGCCAGCGTGTGCTCCGCCACCGCGTGGGGTGAGTATTCGGGTACGCGGCCCAGAGCCAAGCCCAACTCTTGCGCAGCCACCAGGTCCACCTGGTTAAACCCCGCGCAGCGCAACGCCACCAAACGTACGCCCAGGTCATGCAGACCCTGCAACACTGTGCGATCGAGCTGGTCGTTGACGAATACGCATACCGCATCCGCCCCGGCGGCAGTCGGCACGGTGCTGGCATCCAGCCGCGCTTCCAGGAAGTTGAAGCGGTGGCCACTGGCGCCCTCAGCAGCATTGGCGCGTTCCAGCGCATGGCGATCGTAGGAGCGGGTGCTGTAGACAGCAACTTGCAGGGTGGCCATGATTTTCTCTCAGAATGTGGCCCATCGTACAGTGCAGCAAAAGATGCCTCGCACATAATCCGCATAGCGGCGCTGGCGCAACCTGCCAACCGCACCACTTTCAGGACCACACCATGACTCAACTCAAACTCACCTACTTCGACGTTAGCGGCGGCCGCGCCGAGCCAGCACGCCTGGCGTTTCATATTGGCGGCATTGCGTTTGAAGACAACCGCTTTCCTGGCGCGCAATTTGCCGAGGTACGCAAGGCCACGCCTTTAGGCCAGGTGCCCACGTTGCACGTGGACGGCGTACTGGTCACCCAGAGCGACGCCATTACGCGCTACGCCGGCAAGCTGGCGGGCCTGTACCCCACCGACGCCTACCAGGCCTTGCTGTGTGACGAGGTGATGGATGCCGTGGAAGACGCCAACGTCAAGCTCGGCACCACCTTCGGCCTGACCGGCGACGCACTCAAAGTGGCCCGCACCGCGCTGGTGGAAGGCCCGCTGCCGTTGTACCTGCGCTGGCTGCAAACGCAATTGCAAGCCCATGGCGGCGACTACTTTGCCGACAACCGCCTGACCATTGCCGATCTGAAGGTTTTTGTGTTTCTGAATGGCCTCAACTCGGGCCGGCTGGACCATGTGCCAACCGATCTGGTGGCAACCGTTGCCCCGCTGCTCAGCGCCCACCTGCAACGCGTTGCCAAGACCCCTGCTGTGGCCCAGTATTACGCCCAGTTGGGCGCGTAACTGCTTGGCACTGCTCACCCTCAAACCGGTTAACGCCAACGTGCACAGCGTGCACCTGGCCGACGGCACCCATGTGGGCAACCTCAAGCGGGTGGGGTCGGTGTGGAAGTTCAAAGCCGTGGGTTACGACACCCACGGCGCCGTAGAACCAGGCTGCGGCCCGCTCACCAACCAGCACAACACCGTGTTTGCCCAGCCCGACGCCGCGGCCGTGAACAGGCAATTGGGGAGCCACCTGTCATAGCAAACGGTGGGATGGTGAACAACATGAATTTGGAAAAAATTGATGACTAACGCAGAGTGGTTTCTCCTGGTGGGGACTTTGCTGCTGGTGATGGGGCTGACCTTTACCCTGCTCAAACGCACACCCATTACGGCTGCAATTATTTATTTGCTGGTGGGACTGATTTGTGGGCCCAGTGGACTCAACCTGTATCACTTCAATCCGCTCAAGGATTCGGCACTGCTGGAAACATTGACTGAGGTTGTGGTGCTGATTTCGCTGTTCTCGGCAGGTGTGAAGATGCCGGGGCCCTTCAGCCTGGTACGCTGGCGCACGCCGATTCTCCTGGCCACCGTGTCCATGACGATTACCGTGGGGCTGATTGCCGCGCTGGCCTACTTTGTTTTGGGACTGCCGTTGGGCGCGGGTGTACTGTTGGGGGCCATCTTGGCACCGACCGATCCGGTACTGGCCACCGACGTGCAGATTCGCCATCCCGGTGACCGCGACCAATTGCGTTTTACCCTGACCTGCGAAGCCGGCATGAACGACGGCAGTGCATTTCCGTTTGTCATGCTGGGTTTGGGCCTGCTGGGCCTTCACGACCTGGGCGACTACGGCGTGCAATGGTTTCTGGTAGACGTGTTATGGGCCACGGGGGCCAGCATTGCGATTGGCGTGGTCGCCGGCGTGGCACTGGCCAGGCTGGGCTGGAAACTGCGCCGGGCACCGCATCAGCACGAGTTGCTGGACGACTTTCTGGGCCTGGGCCTGATTGGCGTGGTCTATGGCATTACCGTTTTGGCGCACGCATGGGGGTTTTTGGCTGTGTTCTTTGCTGCTGTGGCGTTGCGCCAGACCGAACGCAAGCTGAGCCTGGCCAGCCGTGGGCACACTGACAGCGGACCACCCACTGGCATGGACGACGGGCAGGTGCCCACCGTCAGCGCGGGTTCGCTGGTTTTCAAGGAGCATCTGGAGCGGCTCTCGGAATTGACCCTGGTGTTGATGCTGGGCGGCACGTTGTTCATCAACTCCTGGTCCTGGGAGGCCGTGGGTTTGGCGCTGTTCGTATTTTTGGTGGCCCGCCCGGTCAGCGTGCTGGTTGGACTGTGGGGCACCGGTACTGCGCGGCCCATGCGCCTGCTGACGGGCTGGTTTGGCGTGCGCGGTATCGGTTCGCTGTATTACCTGATGTACGCCATTGAACATGGCCTGCCCGAGGCGCTGAGCCTGAAGCTGATCCAGCTGACAATCATCGTGGTAACGCTGTCCATTTTTCTGCATGGCACCAGCGTGAAACCCTTGCTGGATCGATTCTGGCCGCCGCGCAAGCCGGCTCAGCCATAAAATCGGCGCATGAAAAAGCTGTTCGCACGCGTCGCGATCCAGGCCTTTCTGGCCATGGCTCTGTTGCCGGCAACCCACGCCGCAACGAACGCAGCCTATTGTTCCAAGCCGGTGCGCGTGGCGATGTTCGAGTTTGGTGTTCTATACCGGGCCGATACCTTCGATGGCATGGACGTGCGCATTCTGGCGGAACTGGAACGTCACAGTGGCTGCACATTTGAGCGCGTGTATATGCCCCGTTCACGCATCTGGAAAGAACTGCAAATGGGCCGTTTGGATATGGCCACTTCGGCCATTCCCACGTCCGAGCGCAAGGTGTATGGCTACTTGCTGCCGTACTTCAAGGCCCGCAACGTGGTCTTGATGCGCCGCCAGAGTGCGCCGGTCGATGTGAATCAAACCACTTTTGAAAATGGCAAGCTGCGCCTGGGCGTGGTGCGCGGCTTTCGGCATGAAGCGGCCTACGACACCATGGCAGCCAAGCTCTTGGCGCAGGGGCGCGTGGTCGAAGCGGTCGATGTGGTGGACCTGTTTCGACTGTTGGACCGCAAAGTGGTCGACGCCATTTTGAGCCAGCCCATTGTCTATACGCAGTATTTGGCGGCGTCGCGGCTTGATGAAGACCTTACCCTGCACGACTGGGCTCCAGCTGATCAGTTTTCTGTGGGTGCACTGATTTTGGCGCGCGCCTCGTTCACAACTGCGCAAGCCAAACATTGGGACGAATTGCTGGTGGACATGCAAAACGATGGAACTCTCTATAAAATTGCGCGTGAATTTTTGCCCGCCAAGCAGGCACGCGATTTGATTTACACCGGGCCCCGCAGCCCCGAATGAGGCCGTGAATCCCTATCCTTTAACCACCCACTCGTTTTACCAAAAAGTCTATGAAAAAACTCAACGTCACCATCCAGCTCGAAATGTCCGTCCCTGATGATTGGGAGCTGGCACAAACGTCCGAAGGCACGCCCGTAGTCAAGCTGCCCAACGGCCAGTTCATGGACGTGGCCATCGAACCCCTGTTCGCCACCGACCCCGAAGAAACCTGGTCCAGCACTGAAGACGAAGATGTGCTCAACGACATTCTGGACATGGTGGACAGCGAGGCCGTTGCGTACGCGTTTGTCAGCGAGTAAGGAATGTCTGACACCCCCATCCTGCACACCGCCCGCACCGAACCCGATCAACTGCAGATGGACGCTTGGTCCAACGAGCCGCTTTTGGTGTCGCTGGAAATGGGCGGCGCCAATTGGCCCAGCTCGTGCCGCGCCGGCACCTGCCGTACTTGCGTAGGACAGTTGCACAGCGGCACGGTGCGCTACGCATTGGAGTGGCCGGGTCTCACCATGGAAGAGCGTGCGGAAGGCTATGTACTGCCCTGTGTGGCCTACCCCTGCACCGATGTGGTGGTGCAGCAGGGCTACTGAGCCAGACGCGCCAACTGCCACGCCACCTCGGCCATAGCCGGGCGCTCTGCGGGCACCGGGTTTAAGCAATCGTGTGTGATTGCCGCCATGCCGTCCAGAGCCGCAGTGGCATCCACCAGTGCCAACAACTCTTCCAGCAAATAGCCAAAGGCGCGTACCTCCAGCGCTTGCAGGGCACGGGCCTGTGCCGCATCCATCACGGGTAGCAGGGTGCCCGCACCAAAGTCACTCAGCAGCGCCTGGCCGCTGACGGGGTTCCACAGAATGTTGTGGGCGTACAGGTCGCCATGCATGACACCCCGCTGGTGCAGATGGGCCACGGCGCCCGCCATCTGGCTGGCCACGCGCAGCGCCATGGCCGCTGACAAGCGCAGGCCGGGCGGGAATACATCTCGCGTGCAGGAATCCAGACTGGGTGGCCCGCCAAGGTTGACGAAGCCGGGCGGAATCAGCGGCAACAGCAGGCCACTTGCGCCCTGTGGGTGGCCCGCCAGAGCGGCAAAAGGCGTGCACAGCGCGGGGTGTTGGCCAGCGGCCAGGCAGGCGGCCAGTTCATGCTCGGGCAGGCCATCGCTGGTGACGGCGCCCTTGAACACCTTCAGTGCAAGGCTGGCAGCACCATCATGGCGATGGGCACGGTAGATGTGGCCCGACGCACCCTCGCCCAGCAAGCCATCAACCTGCAAATCGTTCCAGTGCACGGTGTGTAGGGCTGCAGGCTGCGGCTGGTGCCAGCCCAGCGGGTTGCCAGCCAGGGCCAGCCAGCTCAGGCGTGGCAGTTCGGTCAGCCAACCGGGTAGTGCTTCGAACTGATTGGCCGAAAGGCGCAACAGCTCCAGTTGCAGGGCTTGCGCCAGACTATCGGGCACAGCGCGCAGGCGGTTGCCGGCCAACATGCATTTTTGCAAGGCCGCCCGCTCACCCAGCTCAGTAGGCAGTTGCGCGATGGCATTGTCCGTAAGGGTCAACCAGCGCAGTTGGGGCGGTAAAGCACCAGCGGGCACCTGCGCAATCTGGCAGGCCTTGAAACCCACCATTTGCAGCTGCGCACAGTCGCCCAGCACCTCGGGCAGGTGGGTGAACGGGTTGTTGGAACAGAAGATGATCTTGAGCCGATGCAGGCGCGGCAGGTCGTGCGGCAACTGCTGCAGCTGGTTGCCGGTAAGGTTGAGCACCTCCAGCGTATCGGCCAAATCGAACACCTCTGGGGGCAGGGTCTGCAGACCGCAAGACAGGTCCAGGCGGCGAATCCCCGCCAGCGCGCCGCTACGCAATTGTTCCAGTGTGTGCAAAGAATCAAACCTCAAATCAACCCGCGTTGCGCCAAAAGCCTGCGCTTCGGTCGTTGCCCACCATGGTACAGGGATAGCGCACAATGCCGCTTCAACCCTTACCCCCTGACAATCCCGAAAACCGCAACGGAGCCGCCCATGAAAGCCACCTGGAACAACACCCTGATTGCCGAGAGCGATGACATTGTGACGGTAGAGGGCAACAGCTACTTTCCCGAAAGCGCACTCAAGCGTGAATTCATCACCTTCAGCAACCACAAGACCTCCTGCGCCTGGAAGGGGCAGGCCAGCTACTACTCGCTGATTGTGAATGGCGATCTCAACATTGACGCTGCCTGGTACTACCCCGATCCCAAGCCCGAAGCCGAGGCCGTGCGCGGCCGCGTGGCATTCTGGAAGGGTGTGAAGGTCGAATAAAGGTTAACGACTCCATTCTGCAGGAGCCTTCGCATGCACGCACTAGACATCCTCCACTTTTGGTTTGACGAACTCACGCCCAAGCAGCACTTCGAAAAAGACCCGGCCCTGGACGACGCCATGCGCAAGCGCTTTGGCAGCACCCTGGAGGCTGCTGCGCGCTGTGAGCTGTATGCCTGGCGCATTACAACGGCGGGGCGGCTCGCCGAGATCATTGTGCTGGACCAGTTCTCGCGCAACCTGTTTCGCGACACACCACGCGCCTTTGCGCAGGACGCGCTGGCTCTGGTGCTGGCGCAAGAACTGGTGGCCAGCGGGCAGGACCGCAGCTTGCCGGTAACGCAGCGTGCGTTTGCCTATCTACCCTATATGCACAGCGAGTCGGTGGTGATCCACGAACAGGCAGTGCAGCTATTTGCCCAACCCGGACTGGAAGGCAATCTGGACTTTGAAATGCGCCACAAGGCCATCCTCGAACGGTTTGGCCGCTACCCTCACCGCAACCTAGCGTTGAACCGCCCATCCAGCGCGCCCGAGCAGGCGTTTTTGAGCGAGCCCGGCTCGTCGTTCTAGAAAGCCCGATTTGCAAAACGACGACAGCAAAAATTCCAATAGTCCCACCATGGCCGTGCCCAGCGGGCGCGGTGCACGCTTGGCCCGCCTGGGCTGGATGGCCACTGGCATTGCCGGCAGTATGGTGGCCGAAGGCGCACGCCAACTTGCCCAAGGCAATCGCCCCAAGATGAGCAATTTGCTGCTCACGCCAGCCAATGCGCGCCGAGTGGCAGACCAACTGGCCAAGCTGCGTGGTGCCGCCATGAAGGTGGGGCAACTGGTATCCATGGAAACCGGCGACCTGCTGCCACCGGCCCTGGCCGAGATTTTGGCCCGCCTGCGCTCGGACGCCCGCGCAATGCCCAGGGCGCAGGTGGCGGGTGTGCTGGAGGCCAATTGGGGCAAGGGGTGGGAGAAGCGGTTCAAGCATTTTTCTTTCACGCCGCTGGCGGCGGCATCCATTGGGCAGGTGCACCGCGCGCAGACCCGTGACGGACGCGACCTGGCCATCAAGATTCAGTACCCCGGCGTGCGGGAAAGTATCAACAGCGACGTGGACAACGTCGCCGGGCTTCTGCGCATGAGCGGGCTGCTGCCACGCGAGATGGATATCAAGCCCCTGCTGCGCGATGCCAAACGCCAGTTGCACGACGAGGCCGACTACCTCAAAGAAGGCGACTATCTGCAACGCTACTGCACGCTGCTGGCCGACGCACCGCAGTACCAACTGCCCGCCCTGCATGCCGACCTGACCACCCACTGCGTGCTGGCCATGGACTATGTGGGCGGCGTACCGTTGGAATCACTGATCGACGCACCCCAAGACACGCGCAACCGGGTGGTGGAGTTGCTGTTTGCGCTGCTGCTGCGCGAGGTATTTGAGTTTCGCCTGGTGCAGACCGACCCTAATTTTGCCAACTACCGCTATGACACGGCTACGCAGCAACTGATCCTGCTGGACTTTGGTGCCACCCGGCCCTACAAGGCCGGCATGGCGCGGGATTTTCGCAACCTGATGCGCGGCGCCATGGCAGACGACCGCGCCACCATGGCCAAGGCCTGTCTGGCCATTGGCTACTTCGACGCCGAAAGCCAGGAACGGCACAAAGAGGCCGTGCTGAACATTGGCATGGATGCGCTGGAGCCCTTCTGCCTGCCTGGCCCCTATGACTTTGCCACCACCGATCTGCCCGAGCGCGTACGCGCCGGTGGTCTGGCACTCGGTATGGACCGGGCGTTCTGGAAGCTGCCGCCCGCCGACGCCATGTTGTTGCAGCGCAAATTTGCCGGGTTGTACCTGCTGGCCATCCGCCTGAAGGCCTGCGTGGACATCCACGCCCTGATGCAAAAATAAACTTACCCCTTCCCGCTGTGGGCTAGGTTGTGGATAAACATGTTCACAAAGCGTACAAGCCGCTCCAGGCTTGGGTTTGCAGACCGTGCCTTGTTTTTAGGCAGCGTTGCGGTGGTCTGATTTTGTGGGTGTGGACTGTGCTAGGTCGCCCAGCGCACCGGTGCCTCCATGGTGTCGGGCATCATTGCGGCATGTTGATCGACTCCACCCCTAACCCGCTGCCCATCCGCCGCCGCACCGTGTTGCTTGGCGCACTGGGCGCTATTGCGCTACCCGCCACTGCGCCGCTCCGGGCCTTGCAGGTACCGGGCGGCATTGCCCGCCTATCCTTGGGCGCTGTCGCGACGCGCCCCAAAGCCTTTGCCGGCGATGTACCGCTGTTGGTGATGGGGGATGCGCGTGGATGGACCGCACTGGTGGGGATACCCTTGTCCACCCCGCCGGGTGAAGCCCACGTTAGCTTGCAGACCGAGGCAGGTGCCCGACAAACCCTGACCTACACCGTAGCACCCAAACACTACCAGGAACAGCGCCTCAACGTGGCGCCGCGCACCGTAGATCTGTCTCCCCAGGACCAGGCACGCTATGAGCGTGAATACCTGCATCTGGCCAGCGTCATGGCCACCTTCAGCGAGCCGTTCCCAACGGAATTGCAGTTGCGCATGGTGGCGCCAGTGGCTGGGCGGCGCTCCAGTTCATTCGGGTTGCGCCGCGTCTTCAATGGGCAATCGCGCAATCCACACAGCGGCATGGACATTGCGGCAGGCATGGGCACACCGGTTCAAGCGCCACTGCCAGGACGGGTCATCGATACGGGGGACTACTTCTTCAATGGCAACACGGTCTGGCTGGACCATGGCGGCGGCCTGATCTGCATGGTGTGCCACCTGAGTGCCATCAGTGTGCAGGTAGGCGATGTGGTGCAAACCGGCGCAAAGCTTGGCGCCGTGGGCGCGACCGGGCGCGCCACTGGCCCGCACCTGCACTGGGGCGTGTTGCTTAACCGGGCAATGGTGGACCCTGCGCTGTTTTTGGCGACGGCGCCCACCGAAAATTTGGGCCAGCCCTAGCGGTTGGTCACGCTCAATTCCGCACGCGGCTTCCAGTCAGCACCGGGCGCCACAGTTTTGGCAGCACCCAGAAACAGGCGTTCACTGGCAAGCTTGCGGCTGCCCAGGTAATCCTTCACCACCACGCCGCGCTGCAGTGCCAGCGTGCGCATGGCGTCTTCATTCACGGTGATGCTGGCCAGCAGCAGTTTCTCTATGTCGGCTTCTGGGATGTCTTTGGCCAGGCCCACGATGTCGCGCGGCTTGGTGATATCGGCACGGCGGTACACATTTTTCAATAGCGCCGCGTATTCAGCCTCGGTGACAGCGGCCGCTGTGGTTTCGGCGTCCTGGCCGGAAACGGCTGCTCGGCGACGCTTCTCGGCCAGTATCTGGGCCTTGAGTCGTTCACGCTTGAGGGCATCGCGCTCGGCATCGAGACTGGCCGTGCCAACCACGGTAACGCGCAGCGCAGGCTTGTCGAGCAGAGCCTTGGCAATCTGGTCCAGCCCCTGTACGGCAGCGGGCATCAGTTCGCTGCTGCCGGGTGCAAAGACCACGTTACTCATGTCCTGCCCGCCATTGCCACCACCAAAGGCATGGGTCAGCAGCGCAAACGGAGCAGTCAAGGCCTTGCCAATCAGATTGGTGATGACCTTCCAGACCACGGCACCAATACTGAACTGGGGGTCATTGAGCGAGCCACTGATCGGCAGGTTGAGGTCAATCACGCCGTTGCTGTCGGCCAGCAGGGCCACGGCCAGTTTGACCGGCAGGCTGTTGGGGGCGCCCTCCACCTTGTCGCCAAAGCCCAACTGGTTGAGTACCAGGTTATTGCTGGCGGCGAGCTGTCCGTCGGGCTGCACGGTGTACTTCACATCCATGCTGAGCTTGCCGCGCTCGATGCCGTAGCCCGCGTACTTGACCGAGTAAGCGGTCAGCGGCGCCAGGTCCAGGTCACGCACCTTGCCCTGGATGTCCAGCGCCAGTGGTTTGGCCAGCGGGTTGACCTTGCCGGTGACTTCCAGCGTGGCAGTACCCTCGGCACGGCCACGCAAAGCCAGATCGGCCAGCTGCACCACGCCCCCCTGTGTTTCCGACGCGAACTGGCCCAGTTTGCCATTGAGCTCAGTCAGGTCGGCCGAGTAGTTGGGCTTGATAAAGTGGTCCGAGAACAGAACCTTGCCATTGACCAGGTTGATGGGCCCAACGGTGACTTGGGCGGCCAGCGCGGCCGGCTCGGTGGCCGCCCGCGTTGCAGGGGTCGATACAGGCACGGCGGCGTCGGGCTTGAGCAAATCCTGCAGGTTCAAACGGCCTTGGGGGCTGACAATGATGCGGGCAAAAAAGTCGGACAGCGTGGCTTCACGCACCTGTACGCGCGTGGCAGTCCCTGGCGCCATGGTCAGGCTGATGCCGGGCACGTTGAGCGACTTCCAGCTCAGCAATTCTTCAGCCAAACCCAGGTCGGGACCCTCGACTGGCACACCGTTGGCGGTAGCGGTAGCGGTAGCGTTAGCCACCACGCTATTGGCACGAAAATCTTCCAGCGCCGCGTCACCTTGCAACTGCACCTCGGCACCAGCGGGTGTGGCGGCGAAATGTACCTTGCCTTTGTAACTGGCATCTGCCCGCAGCACAGATAGGCTGAGCTGGTTGGCCAGGTAGGGTGCCACTGCGTGTAAGGGAATGTCCGTAGCCTGCACGGTGCCCTGCACCGCCACGGGCGCCCAAGCCACCGTGCCACGGTATGTCAGGCTGCCAGGGTCGGCACGGCCCGATTTGACACGGGCCGACACGGTGAGGGCCGCAGGCTTCGCACCCTCAAGCGTCGCATTTTGGAGTTTGAGTTGCACCGCCGAGGCTTCCAACCGCACCGGGCGGGTCAAGCTGCGGTCGTCCAGACGAAAGGCGCCGTCGGCAATGGCCAGCTCACCCAGCGCGACCTGCCACGCTGGAACGACTGGGCTAGCGGCGGAGCCAGTGGCCGGCGCGGCCTTGAGCCAGTGCTGCACCATCCACTGCCCCTGTGCATCACGGTGGGCCATGGCGCTGGGTGCGCGCAGGGCAATCTTGGCCACGCTGCCGGTTCGCGCGTTCAGGTCGAGTTGGGCACCAGTGATTTCGAGCAGCTTGAAGCGCGGCATGTCAGCCGCAGCGCGCTCGGCATTGGTGGAGTTCGTGGCATCGGCTGGTGGCTGCTTGGCAGCCTTGAGTGCAAAGTCGCGCACGGCCAGGCGCTGTACGGCTAGCTGCAGGGCTTCGGCAGTTTTTCCATCGGCTGCAGCTGCGTGCCAGGTGGCATCCAGCTCGGCATCCAGCAGGCCCAGCACACCGGGTTCCAGATGTTTCGCCAAGTAGGGCGTAGCCAGGTTCAACTCTGCGTCTCCCAGCGAGAGGTGCGCCGTAGCGCTGGCTGCGCTGCCCTGCCCCTTGAAGGTCAGGCGTGCTGTCTTGTCACGCGACGGCACGCTGGCCGAGCCTTCAAAAGGGCTGGGGGCGTTCGTCAGCGGCCAGCGCAGGCTGTTGGCCTGCACTTCCAGTTGCGCCAGGTTGAGGCGCGCTGCCGGCTGGGTGCTGTCATCGGCCCATGATGCATCGCCACGGTGCAGGGCAAAGTGCTCCAGCGTGAGTGTCCAGGCATCGCTTTTTACAGGAACCTTAGTGTCATTTTGGCCGCTAGCCCTCGCAGAAGCTACACGGGCAGCTACTTTCTTTATAGCAACTTTGATTGGCTTGGGGGCTTCCAGCGCCAGATTGATACGGCCAGCGCGGTTGCGGGTGCCCTGCAACTGGGGCGCGTTGATGGTCAGCGATGCCAGTTTGACCACACGCTCCAGCGGGCGTACATCGCCCAACACAGTTTCCACCGATTCCACATTCAAAAAGGGCACACCGGTTGTATCTGCAACCGCCAGTTTTGAGACTGCAAGCTTGCCCGACAACGCGACTTTCGGCGTTGCCGCCAGCTCAAACACCAAATGCAAATCGGCGTCTACCACCGCTCCCTGCAGGCGCACTGGCAGACTGCTGGGCAGGTAGGGCAAGTAAGGGGCCAGGTCCAGATGGGTGATCTTGAGCGCGGCATCGCCCTTGTTGGTTTGGGCGAAAGGCGTGCCTTCGGCAGCGGTGTCAAAGGCGCTGCCATTGAGTTGAAACGCCAGGCGCGGCTGCACCGTGATATTGCGCTTGGAGTTGAGCGTACTCAGAAACGGAACGGCCAGGTGCAAGGCGCGCACCGCGTGGTGGCGCACGCCGGTGGGCAGGTGATCGGTAAAGTCCACCGAACCACCATCGAGGGTAATGTTGTACAAGGCAAACGCCAGTGGGGCCGAGTCCGGCTCGGCAGAAGGCTGGCTCAAGGTCTGCAAAATATCGTCTACGTCGTAGTGGCCATCGCCTTGGTGGGTGAGCTGTAGCACAGGCCTATCCACTGTCACCGCATCCAGTACCGGTGCCAAACGCAGCAAGGATTCCAGTTCAGCATCGGCATAGACACTGGCAATGGTGAGCTGCGGCGTTTTGCCGTCTGCTGCGGCCACCGCAATGTCATTGACGGTCAGCTCCAGCGACCAGGGCCGAAAGGACACCTCCCCGACGGTGAGCTTGCGCCCCAGGGCTGCGCTGCCCTTGTCTTCGATCAGGTGCTTGACAATGGGCGGCACGGCGAGCCACGCCAGTACCCACACCAGCAGCAATCCGGCAAGAAACCAGCGCGCACGGCGCAACCAGTGGGGTGGGATGGACGTTGGCAACTGCATGGGGGCGCTCTCGAAATGGCGTTCAGAGGGGAGAACGCCGATTTTAAGACGCCGCGCTGCAACCGCATTCCGTTTGCGGCTATCCTTTGCCACAAACTGTGAGCAACCTCTAGCCATTTTCTCTGTGAAAACCTGACCATGCCAACCATTCTGAAACGCAGCCTGGCCCTGATTGCCGCAGGGGCACTGGGCTTGAGCACTTTGCCCGCATTGGCCGACAGCACTTCATCGGCGTCCAGCGCCTCATCGGCATCGGTGGGCAGTTCTTCCACCTCCCTGGAAAAGTCCAGTAACAGCTCGTCCACCAAAGAGCAGGTGGCCCAAGGGAACTACACCATCGTTGAAATGACGGCCCTGACCGACCAGCCCGACCGCTTGCGTCTGCGTTTGCAGCCAGTGACCCAGCCTTCCGCACAGGAATTTGTGTTGCTGTTGCCGCGCCAAGCAGCTGAACGCGGCCATTTGGCCACGGGCAAGACCATTGCGGCAGAGCACCGCCCGTACGGGCTGGCGCTGGCCGCGCTGAATGCCACCGGTGGCGCCACGCCGTTCTTTTTGGTACTGGATGACGACTGGTACCGTGAACTGGATAGTCGCCCCGTCACCCTCTGATGCGCAGACGCCTGGCCGGGGTGTGTCTGGCACTGGCCTGCGCGGCATCGGCGGGATGGGCCGGATCGCTGAACTATTGCCAAAGTGAAACCGAACTGGCGGTGGGGGTACAAGACCGCCTGATGCAGGTGGCGGGTCTGGTCAAGGCCGAACTGGACCGTTCCGGCCAGCGGGTTGCGTTGGTGGCGCGTTCAGGGCTGGCCTTACAGCGGCTGGACCAGCGCTACTCCCACGCTGGCATCAGCCTCAAGGCCAGTGGCAATACACCGTGGTCGGTGCGCCAGCTCTACTATGCTTGCGACGCACAACGGCCCCGCATTTTTGACCAGGGCATGACTGGCTTTGTGCTGGGCGTGCACGATGCAGCTGAAGGCTATGTGTCCATCGTGCTATTGCCTGACTCCGCGGCCCTGGCATTGGAACAGGCCGCACTGGACAACCAGCAGGCCCTGCAACTGTTGGGGGCGCTGTACAGCGCCAACGCCTACGCCTTTGGGCAGACCTACCAAAACTGCAACCAGTGGGTAGCCGAACTGCTGGCCGTGGCGTGGGGCCAGTTGCCCGCGAGCGACCACCCACGCCAAGAGGCACAAAACTGGTTGCAAGAACAGGGCTACCAACCCAGTGTGCTGCGCGTAGGCTGGCGCCCCCTGATGGCCGTTGCCGCCCTGCTGCCCTGGTTGCACCGCGACGACCATCCAACCCAGGACTTGCATGCCTCGCAGTTTCGGGTCAGCATGCCGCAATCCATCGAAGCCTTTGTACATGCACGCCTGCCAGCGGCCACCCGACTGGAGTTGTGCTACACCGAGCGCCATATCGTATTGCACCGTGGCTGGGAGCCCATCACCCCCGGCTGCCAACCATCCGATGGTGATGCTGTCACCCTGCTGCCGCGTCGGATCCCCGAGGTTTTTGCACCGGCCAACGGCGAGGCAAGTCCTTAATTCCCTTGAGGCTTAAGTTCACAACGCTAGACTAAACGCCCTCCTGACAACAACTGCGCCTATGGAACTGCTGCTAGACCCCAACACCTGGATCGCCTTCTTCATGCTGGCGGCGCTGGAAATCGTTCTCGGCATCGACAACATCATTTTCATCAGCATTCTGGTGGGGCGTCTACCGCCCGAACGGCGCGACGCAGGGCGCCGCCTGGGGCTGATGTTTGCCATGGTTTCACGCATTGCACTGCTGCTGAGCCTGGCCTGGGTCATGACATTAACCAAGCCGCTGTTCACCGTGCTGGAGCACGCCATCAGCGGGCGCGACCTGATTCTGCTGGGTGGCGGCCTGTTCCTCTTGTACAAGGCTTCGCACGAAATCTTCATGGAGGTGGAAGCCAAAGAGACCAAGGAAGAAAGCGCCGGCACACAGACCGCCGCCGCCGGCACATCGCTCTTTTGGCGCACCATCGTTCAAATTGGCATTGTGGATATCGTGTTCTCGCTGGATTCGGTCATTACTGCCGTCGGCATGGTGAACCAGATCAGCGTCATGATTGCCGCCGTCATGGCATCGGTCGGCGTGATGCTGTTTGCCGCCAAGCCCATTGGCGAATTTGTGGACCGCCACCCGTCCATCAAGGTGTTGGCACTGGCGTTTTTGACCATGGTTGGCACGCTACTGATTGCCGAGGCCTTTGGTGTGCACGTGCCCAAGGGCTATGTCTATACCGCGATGCTGTTCTCGCTGGGAGTGGAGTCGCTCAACATCCGCGCACGCGGCAAGCGGCTGGCCGCCAAGGCGCCAACACCCTAAGCAGCGCCACGGGTATTGCGGTGCTGCGAGAATCGGTCACCCCACAAGGAGACCTTTTCATGCTATCTGCACGCGCGTTGTTTGGCACCCTCAACACCGAGTACCTCACCGTTCACAAGACCAAGGAAGACCTGTTCTGGAACACCTACATGGCTGTCTCGAACGACGATGCGGGTTTTACCCGCGCCGAAGAGGCCTACAAGAACTTCATCTCTGACCCAAAGCGCCTGGCCGCCGTACGCCAGGCACTGGCCAGCCTGCCGGACACCCACTCGGACGCAGGCATTGCCGAATTGCGCCATGGCCTGCAGGGCTGGCTGGCATTGTTCGAGGCCAACATCATCGACAGCGATGCGGCCCGAGCAGCCATGCACCAGTTGATCCAGATGGAATCCGCGCTGTTTGCCAAACGCCGCGACCTGGTACTGCACCACATCAACGAGGCCGGCGAGGAAGAAGAAGCCAGCCTCAGCGGCCTGTCCACCAACATGGGCACCAACCCCAATATGGCCGCGCGCAAGAGCTCGTTGGACGCCATGCTGACGCTGGAACACTGGGTGCTGGCCAATGGCTTTCTGGACATTGTCAAACAGCGCAACGCGTTTGCCCGCGCCCAAGGTTTTGACAACTACTTTGACTTCAAGGTGCAAAAGAACGAGCGCATGAGCACCGGGCAGCTCTTTGCCATTCTGGATGACTTTGAAGCCCGCACCGCTCAGGCCAACACCCGCGCTCTGAACGATCTGGTGCACACCCATGGTGCTGATGCCACACAGCCCTGGAACCTGCGCTTTTATGTGAGTGGCGACACCACGCGCCAGCTTGATCCCTACTTGTCGTTTGGCAAGGGCCTGGAACGCTGGATCACGAGCTTTCGCCACCTGGGCATTGCCTACCGGGGTGCCACCCTGCAACTGGACCTTCTGGAGCGCAAGGGCAAGTACCAAAACGGTTTTTGCCACGGCCCCATTCCGCCCTTCTTTGATGCGCAGCAGCGCTGGGTGCCGGGCCAAATCAACTTCACCGCCAATGCCAAGCCGGACCAGGTGGGTAGCGGTGCACGCGCCATCAACACCCTGTTCCACGAAGGTGGCCATGCAGCGCACTTTGCCAACGTGACGCAAAACGCACCCTGTTTTTCGCAGGAATTTGCGCCCACCTCGATGGCCTATGCAGAAACACAGTCCATGTTCTGCGACAGCCTGCTCGACGACGCCGACTGGCTCAAACGCTATGCGCACAATGCCCAGGGTGAGCCCATTCCCGATGCGCTGATCCACGCCCGCATCCAGACCACACAGCCTTTTGCCGCATTCAATGAGCGCGGTATTTTGGTGGTGCCCTATTTCGAACGTGCGCTGTACCAATTGACCGACGAGCAGCTCACGCCCGATGGTGTGTTGGCACTGGCGCGCGCCACCGAGCTGCGCATTCTGCGCGTGGCCACCGGCCCGCGCCCCTTGCTTTCAATTCCGCACCTGCTCAACCAGGAGTCCGCAGCTGCCTACCACGGCTACCTGTTGGCCAACATGGCGGTGTACCAGACCCGTGCCTACTTCGAGCGCACCTACGGCTATCTCACCGACAACCCGGCCATTGGCCCGGCATTGGCCGAGCATTACTGGGCTCGCGGCAACGGCATCAGCCACAACGACACCCTGCTGAGCCTTACCGGCGAGTCGTTCAGTGCCAAGTACCTGGCTGACAGTTGCAATCAGACCGTGGGCGAAGCCTGGGCGCAGGCACAGGCACAAATGGCTGCGGCCGCACAGCGCCAGTACCCACCCGCACCGATTGCCAATCTGGATGCCACCATCCGCATCGTGCATGGTGCGGAACTGATTGCCGACAACCGCACGTCAGAAGATGCCATGTGCCAGCAGTTTGAGGGTTGGGTGGAGCAGCACTTTCCGGCGACCGTGCATTAACACACGGGAACTGACGGTACCTGGATCAGGCGCCGGGGCGCGGTATTGGAAACACGACGCGCACCAGCAGTCCAGTACCACCAGCCGGCGTGTCCAACTCGACGCTGGCGCCCGCCTTGGAGGCAAATTCCCGCACAATGGCCAAGCCTAAACCACTGCCGTCTGAGAGACGATCATCCATGCGGTAGAAGCGTTCGAACACCCGTTCCCGACTGATCGGAGGTATGCCGGGGCCGTTGTCCTCCACCTCCAGAATCGTGCGCTGCGGCATGCTGGTCTGTAGCCGAACAGTGACTCGGCTGCCAGCCGGGCAATAGCGGATAGCGTTGTCCAGCAGGTTCGTCAAAATTTCTCGCAAGGCGACCGCGCCGATAGCCAGAGTAGGTGGCGCATTTCCATCGGGCTCAAATCCGAGATCGATGGATTTGGCCTGTGCCGGCCCCACCAAACGCTCGAACACCTCCTGCACCGCATCCACTACATTGCAGTCAACATCTGCTTCCAGGTGCGCCGGGATCACCATGGATTCGGCCATGGACAGGGTTAGCAATTGGTTCACCAGTCGCGTGGCTTCGCGCAGTGTGTGTCGTGCGGCCGCTAGCGACTCACGTTGGTCTTCGTTGTTATCAGTACGGGCGGCATAGTTGAGCTGGGTATTGAGCACAGCAAATGGGGTTCGCAACTGGTGCGCCGCATTCTGGATGAAAACCTCTTGGGCACCAACGTGGGCTTCCAGGCGCTGGATGTAATCATTGAGCGAATCCACTAGGGGTACCAGTTCCACCGGTATACCGTCCATAGCCAATGGTTGGAGCGTGCCTGGCTTGCGGTTGCGCACTGCATCGCGTACGCGCAGCAAGGGCAGCAAACCCCAATGCAATCCGAACACGATAAAGACAGCCGCCAGCGCCAGAATCAACAATTGCTGCCCCATGGCACGCACCCACAGGGTATTGGCCAGTTGCTGGTGCTCCTGCAGTGTCTGGGCCACCTCAACCAGTACGGGTTCCTCGCTGGGCGCACCAATCACCGGCTGGCGCAAGGCCACCACCCGCACGGGCATGTCGCGCATGCTGGCATTAAAAAAGTATGGCGAGCTACCCGGCACCATGTCGGTGGGGCGCAACAGGTCCGTGTAGCCCGCCAACAGTTGCCCCTCACCGGTGGTGATCCGGTAAAAAATACGGTCCGGCTGGGTCGACTGAAACAGCTCCAATGCCGAGGGCAGAATCTGGTAATGGAAGGCGCCATCCTCGTAGCGAATCTGCTCACCCATATTGCGCGCGGATCCCAGCAACAAGCGATCCTGCACCACCGTGGCGGTGTGAACCGCATCTCGATACGTAGCCACCGCATTGAGAGCGACGGCGCCCACCAACGGGATCAGAACCCACGCAAGTAACTTGCTGCGTACGCTACGCAGCACGTTCAGATTCCCGCAACATGTAGCCCAACCCCCGCAAAGTGACGATGCCAACTCGGCTGTTGTCGAGCTTCTTGCGCAGGCGGTACACGTAAATTTCGATGGCGTCGGCGGATACGTCTTCGTCCATGGAGAACAGGCTTTGGGCAAGCGCCTGCTTGGAGACCGTGGTGGTCGCTTTGGTGATCAGCACTTCCAGCACGGCTCGCTCACGCGGCGTGCACGCGAATTCCTTGCCACCCAACGTGAACTCGCGCGTGTTGGTGTTGAACTCCAAATCGCCACATTGCACCAGCGGTGTGATCAAACGTGATGCACGGCGCAACAGCACACGGATACGGGCCTCAAGCTCCTCCACTTCAAAGGGCTTGGCCAGGTAATCATCCGCACCCTGATCCAACTCACTGACCCGGCTCTGGATGGAATTGTTGGCTGAGAGGATCAACACCGGGGTGTCGTCCTTGCGTGCGCGCAGGCGGCGCAGCACCTCATTGCCATCCAACTTGGGCAGGGCAAGGTCCAGGATGACCAAGCTATAGCGCTCCGAGCGCAGAGCGAAATCTGCATCTGCACCGTTGGCGATCCAGTCCACGGTGTATTGCTCTTTGCGTAGTGCGCGCGCCAGCCAATCGGCCAACTCTGCGTTGTCTTCCACCAGTAATATGCGCATGCTTGCTCCGAGCCGCGCAACACTGCGCAGCAATATCCGGTCATGTTACGCATCCGCACGAACCTGCCTACCTATTACAGCCCCCGTGTTTACCCTAGACCCGCAACACTGAAAGCCAATCGAAAGCAAAGGGCTTCTACGCTTGGCCATCACAGGCCCGGTCTGGCCATTTTTTTTAACCCATCAAGGAGACACCATGAATAAACCCATCCATTCCCGCAAATTGCTCAGTTGCATCGCACTGGCCGCAGCACTGGCAGGTGCTTCATCCGCCTATGCCGCAGACAAAGTCACCATCATTGTGGGCGGCTATGAAAAGCAAATTTACCTTCCAGCCAAGTTGGCCGAAGGACTGGGCTATTTCAAGGCCGAAGGTATTGACGTCGAATTGCTTAACGAAGGTTCGGGCGTAGATGCCGAAAATGAAATGCTCGCAGGTGCGGTGCAAGGCGTCGTCGGGTTTTACGATCACTGCGTGGATCTGCAAACCAAGGGCAAGCAGGTCATATCCGTGGTTCAGTTCAGCCAGGCACCGGGCGAAGTAGAAATGGTGTCCAACAAGCACCCCGAGATCAAATCTTTTGCCGATTTGCGCGGTAAATCTCTGGGCGTGACCGGACTGGGCTCATCGACCAACTTTCTGACCCAATACATGATGGTCAAGGCCGGCGTTCCGCTGGGTGAATTCAGCACCATCCCGGTCGGTGCCGGCACCACGTTTATTGCCGCCATGCAGCAGGACAAGATCCAGGCAGGTATGACCACCGAGCCCACCATCTCACGCCTGCTCAAGACCGGCGACGCCCGCGTTCTGGTGGACATGCGAACCGTTGAAAAAACCAAGGCGGCGCTGGGTGGAACTTACCCTGCGGCGTCGCTGTACATGTCCGCTGACTGGGTGGAGAAGAACAAACCCATGGTGCAGAAGCTGGCCAATGCCTTCGTTAAGACTTTGAAGTTCATCAACACCCACAGCGCGGCCGAGATCGCCGACAAGATGCCCAAGGACTTCTACGCTGGCGACAAGGAGGGCTACATCAAGGCTCTGGCCGATGGCAAGAGCATGTTTACGGCAGATGGTGTCATGCCAGCGGGCGGGCCTGAGACAGTTCTGATGGTGTTGTCCGGCTTCTCCAAGAACGTCAAAGGCAAAACTGTTGACCTAAGCAAGACCTACACCACCGAGTTCGTCAAGAACGTCAAGTAAATGAATACAGCCAATAGTCCGGCCATTGAACTCATCAATGTCAGCCGTAGATTTCTCACGCCTGACGGCAAGTCCATGACGGCGCTCAGGGACTTCAACATGTCCGTCGCGCGTGGGGAATTTGTGGCCGTGGTCGGCCCCACCGGCTGCGGCAAGTCCACCACCTTGAACCTGGTCACCGGTTTGGCAAAACCGTCCAGCGGACAGGTACGCGTGATGGGTGAGCCGGTCAACGGCATCCACCCCGGCATCGGCTTTGCGTTTCAAACCGATGCACTCTTTCCCTGGCGCAACGTGATTGACAACGTGGTGGCAGGCCCATTGTTTCGTGGTGTTCCCAAATTGCAGGCCTACGACAAGGCCCGCCAATGGCTGGCACGTGTCAACCTCTCCGGCCACGAAACCAAGTACCCCCACCAGCTATCTGGCGGCATGCGCAAGCGTGTCTCGCTGGCGCAAACGTTCATCAATGAACCCCAAATTTTGCTGATGGACGAGCCCTTCTCCGCGCTGGATGTGCAAACAAGGATTCTGATGCACGAGGAATTGCTCAAGCTATGGTCGCAGGCCAAGGCCTCGGTCGTTTTTGTCACCCACGACCTGGAAGAAGCCATTGCTCTGGCAGACAAGGTCTACGTGCTGACGTCTGGCCCGGCCACTGTGAAGTCGGTATACCCCATCAACCTTCCACGGCCCCGCGTCGTCAGCGAGATCCGCTATGACAAGGCATTTATCGAATTGTCCCAAACGATCTGGAATGACCTGCGCGACGAAGTGCAGCGCGGCGCGGCGCGTGAAGAAGCCCTGGCTGCCTAAGGAAGAATCCAACACATGACCGATATAACACTCTCCAAAGACATCGTGTTCCAGCCCGGCACTTCAGATGCTGAAATTGAAGCCGCCGCCGCGCTCGCCATGCGCAGGCGCACGCAGTCTGTCTATTTTTGGCGCTATTTCATTCTGGTAGTTTTCCTGGGTGGTTGGGAAGTGCTTAGCCGCACCAAGCTCATCGATGAATTTTTCTTTTCCAGCCCAACCGCCATCGTCAAGCGGCTCTACGAGTGGATAACCGAAGGAACTTCCGAAGGCCCGCTGTGGTACCACCTGTGGGTCACCATGGAGGAATCTTTTCTGGGCTTTTTTAGCGGCGCTGTGGCAGGCATCGTTGCCGGCATTGCGTTGGGACGCAACCGCATGTTGGCCGATGTATTTTCGGTCTATATCAAGGTGATCAATTCGGTTCCGCGCGTGGTCTTGGCGCCGATCTTCATCATGATTTTCGGCCTGGGGCTCACATCCAAGGTGGCACTGTCTTTTGTCATGGTCTTCTTCGTGGTGTTTTCCAATGCCTTCCAGGGCGTGCGCGAAGCCGATCGCAACCTGCTGGCCAACGCCCAGATTCTGGGTGCCAAGGACTGGCAGCTAACGCGTGCGGTGGTGATCCCCTCGGCCATGAGCTGGATCTTCGCGTCGCTGCACGTAAGCTTTGGTTTTGCAATCGTGGGAGCGATCGTGGGCGAATTCGTGGGTGCGCGATATGGTATTGGCTTGCTGATTAATGTAGCCAAAGGATCGTTCGACGCAGCCGGCATGTATGCGGCCATTGTGATCATCATGGTGGTCGCTCTGGCTGCTGAATACACCATGACCATCGTTGAGAACCACCTCGCCAAGTGGCGCCCCCCTGCGCTGCATGACACGCAATAATCCAAATGGGTTCCGGTGATCAACGTTTCTGGCGCACGGGTGGAAAGACGCGTCAATTCTTACTCGGGACTGACTATCTTGCGTTCTGTGGATAACCCAAAAGGCCCTGCGAGGGGGTGGATGACTGGCTTTCTTGTTCAAATGAATTAGAAAGTCAAGAAATTCAGGGTTAACCCGAGAACTTTTCTTGGTATTTCACCAATGATAGCGGCCTGTATGATAGTGAAAATTGTGACCCTGTCGACGGCCACCTTTCACGCACCCAATGAACCGACTTACCCCCGTTTTCTGTGGGGCACCTTGTGGATAACTATGTTTACAAACCTCAAAGGCCGCACCAATAGGGCGCTCCAGCACGGTGCCTGTCCAGCGCGCACCCGCGCCACCCCACGAGGCACCCCCCATCAGGAGGTGGAACCATGAACACGGACTTTTCCCGCGTAGGCATCGTCGGTTGCGGCGCCATCGGTGGCTGGATAGGCGCCAAACTGGCCGACGCCGGCTGTACCGTAAACGTGCTGGCCCGTGGCGCCACCCTGAAGACCTTGCAGACCCAGGGTTTGCGACTGGGTGCGACCCAACACGCCGTGGCGGCCAGTGCCCAGGCGAGCGACCTGGGTGTGCAGGATTTGGTCGTGGTGGCCGTCAAGGCCCCTGCCCTGGCCGAGGTAGCCAGCCAGATGGGCCCACTGATTGGTCCAGACACGGTGGTACTGACTGCCATGAATGGCGTACCGTGGTGGTTTTTTCAGAGCTTTGGTGGCACGTGGGAAGGCCACCAACTGCATGCGGTTGACCCTAACGGTGAAATTGCCGCATCCATTCCCGCCAAAAATGTCATCGGCTGCGTGGTGCATGCCAGTTGCTCGGTGGATGCACCCGGGGTCATTCGCCACCACTTTGGCAACGGTCTCATCATCGGTGAACCTTCGGGGCAGGCAACGCCACGAGTGCAGGCGCTGGGTGAACTGCTGACCCGCGCCGGATTTGCCACCACGGTGTCAGCCCAGATACAAAAGGACGTCTGGTACAAGCTGTGGGGCAACATGACGGTTAACCCCATCAGCGCGCTCACGGGTGCCACCACCGATCTGATTTTGGGCGACCCTTTGGTGCGCGAATTTGTGTCTCGCGTGATGTTAGAGGCCAAGGAGATAGGTGCACACATCGGCATCCCCATTGCACAGGAGCCCGAAGACCGGCACCAGGTCACCATCAAATTGGGCGCATTCAAGACGTCGATGTTGCAGGATGTCGAAGCCGGCAAGGCGATCGAACTGGATGCGCTGGTCACCGTGGTCAAAGAACTGGGCACGCTCACCGGCGCGGCCACGCCGTTTACCAATGCCCTCTTGGGCCTGAGCCGCCTGCAGGCCCGGGTGCGCGGCCTGTACTAATCACTCTACCAGGACGCAGGGTCCAGCTTGTAGTAACCCTGTAGCTCCTGGTACAGCGCCGGGTACTCGGCGGCCAATGCCTGCGGCTGCTCGAAGAACACTTCGGATACCACAGCGAAAAATTCCCCAGGGTTCTTGGCGCCGTAGTGGTCCAGCACTCCCTGCACACCTTGGCTCGCCTCTGCCTGAAGGTGCGCAAAGGCCGCGTGAAACACCTGAGACCAGCGCGCACCATCGTATTCGGTATCACCCAGCAAGGGTGGCGGAGCCCCCTGCGCTGCACCGTTTTCCTGGTCCAGCTGGTGGGCAAATTCATGGATTACTACGTTGCGGCCGTCATCCGCCACCGCTGCGCCGTGCACGGTGTCGTCCCACGACAGAATGACCTGCCCCTGCGACCAGGATTCACCCGACAGCGCCTGACGCTGCTCCTGCTGCACTCCGGCACTGTCCACCGTCACACGGTTAACGACGAAGGCACTGGGGTAGACCAAAATCTGGCGCACATTGGCGAAGTAGTCCGTGGCCCGATTGAGAATCAGCAGACAGGCTTGTGCCGCGATGACGACGCGCATCTCGTCGGTCACGCGCAGTCCGTCACAACCCAGAAACGCCTTTTCGGCAATGAACACTTGCATATGCTTTTTAAGCTGCAATTGCAGATGCTGCGGTAGTTTGCGGATCAGGGGTACGCGTTCGCGCAGAATCTTGCGCCAAGCTGCCGGGAATGCGGCTTCGCGCACCCGGTTGCGCCGGTAATCCAGCCAGTAGGGCTGGCCCAGCAAGCCCAAGGCCAGGAGCAGGGCCAGGCCACAAAACAAATAAAAGGCCACGGGCTGTGCTCCAGTCAAAGCGTTGGTCAGACGCCATAACTGGGAGCCAAGCCCGCAATTTCAAGTCAGCGAGTTACCAGGACAGGGATCTTGGACTCGGCCACCACCTTGGTGGAGACACTACCCAGCATCAGGCGCGAAATGCCGGAACGGCCGTGGGAGCCAACCACGATCAAATCGGCCTTGATAGCGTCTGCCGTCTGCACAATGCCGTTCGCGGCGCCCACGTCTTCCACCAGTCGTGCTTCCAGTTCTACCGCAGCCCCACCTTGCTTGCACAGGGTTTCAATCTTGGCATGGGCTTCGGCAGCCTGCGCCTGGGCTGCCGACATATAGGCCTGAAAGCCCATAGGATTAATCTCACCCACGCCGATGTAGGGATAGGGATCCACCACGTACACCGCCGTCAACTTGGCGCCATGGGTGCGGGCCAGTCCGACTGCCAATTGGGCTGCGTGTTCCGAAGCGGCAGAACCGTCGGTGGCGAGAAGAATGTGTTTGAACATGTGAAAGCCTCGTAAAAGAATAATGACTACCACTGAATGGTGCGCCAAATGCGCGCCGCATTCCTTGATGGTCGACAGTTTAGATGGATTTTTGCCGTACCATAGCCTAGCAAGGCCCCATGTCGGGGACTATCCACGGAGGACATATGGCCAAAGGTGACCAACGCAACGAGAAAATGGCAAAAAAACCCAAGAAGGACACGTCCGAACCCAAGGGCACTTCTTCGGATCGCCCCATGCCTCCGGTAACCACCGTGTTACCGCGCGGCAAACTCAAGAACAAGCAGTAAATTCACCGCTTAGTAACTCTGGCAGGCGGTCAGCGCCCATCTTGAAGCCGCAGGCTTGGGCATGACCACCACCGTCCATGCTTCGCGCCAGGGCAATGCAATCAAAGTTGCGTTGCGAACGCAGCCCGGCCTTTACGACGCCCTTCTGGTTGACGACCCACATCAATGCAAAGCTGCCGCTCTGCTGTGACAGGATGTCGCCCACCAGGCTGTGAAAAATACCGGGCGCGTTAACCATCAAACCCTGCACGCCATTGAACACAATGGGTTGGGCCGACTGTGCAATGTCGGCAGCCAGTTTTCGGAATTGCGCATCCATGGCCTGGCCACGGGCCATGAAATGCTCACGTTGCTCGGCATCCATGTCGGCAAGTGCAGACCAGCGCACAAAGTCAAACGGTTCCATGTCCAGCGCAGCCAAATAGGCCGCACTCTGTGAGTATTGCCAGGTCCAGATATCGCGGTCTTCCACAAACCGCACCAGGTCTGGCATGGTCCGCTCGGGCAGAAAATACTCCCAAGCCAGCCGCGCACCCGACTTGGTCATGTCAAAGTGAACACCTCCACAGCGGCAGACAAAACCGCTCAGGTGCTCGGCCGCGCTCTTGTGGTGGTCCAACAGCACCAGCTTGGCCGCACGCTCGTCAATACCGCGCAGGATGTCTGGACCAAACGAAAAGTCAAGAATGTAGACAGCCCGTCCACTCAGCGCAGGCAAATCGGCTACCGAGCGCACGTCCCCATGGTCCAACCCGACAAATTCGGCCTTGCCGCCATAGAACAACCAGGCAGCCAGGGCCGAAGCAAAACCGTCCGGGCAGCCCTTGCCGTGGTAAAGAACCAGAGGGTTCGGGTCATTGCGGTCTGCGGGTAAAAGCGATGTAAAAAATTTGCGATTCATGGTGATATTTTGCGCTTGAGCATTTTGGCCAGGGGCTGAGGCATTTTGTCCAGTGCGCCCAGCACATGCGGCAAAGCCTTGAGCTTCAACCCGGAAAACGCATTGGGCACGATGACCTCGATCAGGTGGGGGCCGGCATGTGCAAGTGCAAAGTCCAGTGCGGAATTGAGCTGCTCGCAACTAGCAGCACGCACCGAGTGCACACCCATGCCATTGCCCAGCGCCACAAAATCCAACGGTGGTGTGGCCAGGTCCAACTGGGACTTGGCAATCGGCCCCACCGTATCCGCCCCCACCCGCTCCAGCTCCATGTTGAGGATCGCGTACGAGCGGTTGTTGAACACGATGGTGATGACATTGAGCTGCTCACGGGCCATGGTCCACAAGGCCTGAATGGTGTACATGGCCGAGCCATCACCCACCAGCGCAAACACCTGGCGGTCGGGACAGGCAATGGCCGCGCCCACTGCCACTGGCAACCCCTGGCCAATGGCACCGCCGGTCAGGGTCAGCAAGTCGTGTCTTGGCGCCTGCGCCGTGTGTTTGGACAGAGTGACGCCAGAGGTTTGCGCCTCGTCCGAGACAATGGCGCCCTCTGGCAATACTGCGGCAACCGCCTGGCACACCTTGTCGGCCGAGAGTGCGCCGCTGGGGCGCTTGGGCACCGCAGCGTCCAGCAACGCCGGTTCCACATCCTGCACCTTCAGTTGGGCAACCAACGCTTGCAGGCTGCCCAGCGCGTCCTGATCCAGCCCCGCCAAGGTGTGAACCGTGCAGCCGTCAGGCACCAGATAGCTTTTCTTGCCAGGGTAAGCAAAGAAGGACACTGGCGCCTTGGCATCGACCAGAATTAAATGGTCCAGACCCGCCAGTTGCACCGATGCCAATTCGGCCAGATAGGCCAGCCGCTCCACGTAGGGCAGGCCCGCACCACGCTCCAACCGGGTTGGGAAGACCTCGGCGAGCAGAACTGCGTCCGTTGCCTCTGAAATACGCGATGCCAGCAGCAATGCCGGCTCCCGCAAGGCCTTGCCCCCCAGCAAGAACGCCACTTTGCCACCCCCGGTCAACACGCTGACCACCGCAGTGACGGTTTCGGCAGTGGCCACGGGCGCCGCGGCACGCGCAAGCGGCGGCAAGGGTTGGGCACCCTCGCCCCAGGACACATCTGCCGGCAAGATCAAAGTAGCAACCGCATTGGGACTGCCGGTTGCCGCTGCCACTGCCTCTAGCGCGTCTTGGCATAGCGCCTGCGTACTGGCCGAGGTGCGCACCCACGGCGATACGTTGCGGGCAACCGTCTCAATGTCGGACTGCAACTGCGCGTCATATTGCACATGGGTGGTGGCATGGTCGCCAACGATGTTGACAACTGGCACGCGGGCCTTGCGGGCATTGTGCAAGTTGGCCAGGCCATTGCCCAGGCCACAGCCCAAATGCAACAAGGTGGCTGCAGGTTTGCCGGCCATGCGGGCGTAGCCGTCAGCAGCGCCCGTGGCAACGCCCTCAAACAGGGTCAGCACGGCCCGCATTTCGGGTGCGGAATCCAGCGCAGCCACGAAGTGCATCTCCGACGTGCCGGGGTTGGTAAAGCAGGCGGTTACGCCAGCGTCGATCAAAGTGCGCACCAGCGCCTGTGCTCCATTGGTCATGGGTGTAGTCTCCTGTTGTATGGTTAAACCGCTTTGGCAATGGCCTGAGCCGCGATACGCCCGGACAAAATACAGCCGCCCAGAAAGGTGCCCTCCAGAGCACGCAGTCCGTGCAGGCCGCCGCCGCCAAACCCAGCGGCCTCGCCCACCGCAAACAAGCCCGGTATGGGCTGGTTGTCGGTGCTAAGCACGCGGCTGTGCAAATCGGTCTGGATGCCGCCGAGACTCTTGCGGCTGGTGATGAATTCACGAATGGCAATCAGCGGCAAAGCGGCGGCGTCGTTGATGGGGGCAAATTTGCACAGGCGCACTTTGTCGCCCCGGTACTGGCGCAGCGCGGCAATACGGCGCAGCTGTTCATCGTTCATGAATTTTTCACCCCGGGCTATTGTTGCATCGTAGCTCGAAACTGCATCGTTCACCGCGTCGAGTTGTACGGCATCGTCGCCCTGCAGCGCGTTCATCTTCTCCACCAATTCTGGCAGGCTTTGGGCCACCACAAAGTCCTTGCAGTTGGCCAGCATGTCGTTGACCAGCCAGCGGTTGCCCAGCAGCACGTCGCGCAAAAAACTGAACACTTTGCGGTCCCGCACCGAGGGGTTGAACTCCGCCCCAGAAATGGCCAATTCCTTGAGCGCAATACGGTGGTTCATCACCTGCCACGAGTAAGCTTTTTCCTGTGCGCAGATGTCGGTCACCAACCGGCGCGTGTCAAAGCCCGACACCAGCGGTTGCGGCCCCATGCGCTCGCCGCGCCAGTTCAGCCACAGTGCCGAACGCGATGGCACCAACGACAGGCCATGGTTGGGTTTGCGTGGGCGGGGGTGGTGCACGCCAGCGGCGTAGTTCCACATTTTGTCCAGGTGCGTGAGGTTGCCGCCTGCCACTTGCACCGCCTGGTGCAGGGTGCCATCGGCAAAACGGTGCGAACCGTTGAGAATGGTCTCGGGCGGCTGGTGCCAGTCGGCATGCCAGTGATTACGCACCATCTCCATGCTGCCGTTGATGCCGCCGGTGGCCACGACGACGTGTTCAGCCAGCGCCTCAAACGGTATACCGCTTTTTTCTTCGACACCATGTGCGCCGCCAATGCGCCCATCCTGCAGCAACAACTGCTCTACCCGGTGACCAAAGCGCAGAGTGAGCTTGTTGGCATTGGCATGGCTTTGCAGTGCGGCGATGAGTTGCTCGGCCAATCGCTTTCCTGTGCCCCAGACAAGGTGAAAACGCGGCACCGAGTTGCCGGGGCGAAACTCCCCGCGCTCTACCCAGTTCACCACCGGGAAAAAGCCAATGCCGTGCTGGCGCACCCAGTGGTACACGTCTTGCGTGCAGCGGTTCACATACGCCTGTGCCCAGGCCTTGGGCCAGTGGTCGTCGGCTCCAAACTCGCCAAAGCTGAACCAATCGCGCAGAGCCAGTTCAGTGGAGTCACGCACGCCCATTCGGCGTTGCTCGGGCGTGTCCACAAAAAACATACCGCCAAAGCTCTCACGCGCCAGGCCGCCAAACACGGCATCTTCATCTCGGTCCAGCAGGACCACCGATTTGCCGCTGTCCAGCAGCCCCAGCGCCGTGGTGATACCGGCAATGCCGCCGCCCACAACCAGCACATCACTACGGTAGGTTTGCATCGTCTGTCCCTCTATTGGTATTGCGCAACCATCTTACTCACATGATATTGCTATGTTTTTAATAGCTTATTACGTATATTTTACGAGGGCATACACGCAATTTCTTGCAAACTTTTTGCATTCGGTTGTCATCGTCAAATATCGTTATATAAATCGTTATACTTCGATCTTCAACTAGGGGATCACTTGATGCAACCGTCTTTTAGCAAACGATTTTTCGCCATCCTCATTCTTAGCCTTGCAGTAGGGTCTGCCAGTGCAGAGGAGCTGATTGTGTCGGCCGCAGCCAGCTTGACCAATGCCTTCAAGGCACTGGGCCCGGTCTTTGAAGCGCAGCACCCCGGCACCAAGGTTCTATTCAACTTTGCGGCTTCGGACGCCTTGGTGCAGCAAATTGCCAAGGGTGCGCCGGTCGATGTGTTTGCCTCGGCCGACCAGGAGGCCATGGACAAGGCCCAGACACAGCAATTGCTGGTCAGCGGAACGCGCAAGAACTTTGTTGGCAACAGCCTGGTACTGATCGTGCCGGCCGATAGCAAACTGACCATCGCCACGATCGCTGACCTGACACAAACCGCCGTGACGCGGATCGCTATCGGCAACCCTGCCAGTGTTCCGGTTGGTCGCTACACCAAGCAAGCACTGGAACAGAACAAGCTCTGGTCCGCCATGGAACCCAAAGCCATTTTGGCGCAATCGGTTCGGCAAGGGCTGGATTACGTGGCGCGCGGTGAGGTGGATGCCGGCTTTGTCTACAACACCGACGCCACCATCCTGAAAACCAAGGTGCGCGTGGTAGCCACCGTGCCCACCGAAAAGGCGATCCTCTACCCCATTGCCGCTATCGCCAGCAGCCAGCACAGCGAGATGGCCCGCCAATTTGTCGACTTCACACTGTCCGCTGACGGCCAAGCATTGCTCGCCCAGTTTGGCTTCCTGAAGCCCTAAGCAGCACATTAGCTGAACCATGGATGCCGCCTGGATCGCCCTGAGCCTGTCGCTGAAGGTGGCGTTCTGGGCGACCGCCCTGAACCTGGTACTGGGCGTAGGTGCCGGTTACGCCCTGGCGCGCGGCCGGTTTGTTGGGCGGGACCTACTGGATGCCGTGCTGACCCTGCCCATGGTGATGCCGCCGACCGTGCTGGGCTACTACCTGCTGGTACTGTTGGGCCGCAAGGGCGTGGTGGGAGCCTGGCTACAAACCCACTTTGGCATCACCCTGATCTTCACCTGGCAAGGTGCGGTGATTGCAGCCACGGTTGTGGCGTTCCCACTGGTGTTCAAGTCAGCACGGGCAGCCTTTGAGGGCGTCGATACGCAACTGGAACAAGCTGCGCAGGTGCTGGGCGTACACAACGTGGGGGTGTTCTTCCGTGTCACGCTGCCGTTGGCCTGGCGCGGTATTCTGGCCGGCCTGTTGCTGGCCTTTGCGCGCGGCATGGGCGAGTTCGGCGCCACGCTGATGGTGGCCGGCAGCATTCCCGGCAAAACACAAACCCTCTCGGTCGCTGTGTATGAAGCCGTGCAAGCCGGCCAGGACGACACCGCCAATCTGTTGGTCATCATCACCTCGATTACCTGCATTGCAGTGCTGCTGATAGCGGGCAAGCTGGCACCTGGTCGCACCGCACAAATTTGAAGCCACCGTCCATGCAGTTCAACATCGATATCCAGAAAACCCTGCAAGCCGGCAAGCGGACTTTCAACCTGCAGGTGCGCTTTCAATCGACCAGCCAGCGGCTGGTGGTTTTTGGCCCCTCGGGTGCCGGCAAGAGCCTGACGCTCAAAGCCATTGCTGGTCTACTGACACCCGATGCCGGCTGCATCCAGCTCGGTGGGCAAACGCTGTTCGACAGCAGCACCGGCACCAACCTGCCAGCACAGCAGCGCCAAATGGCCTACCTGTTCCAGGATTACGCACTGTTCCCGCATCTGACGGTGCGCCAAAACGTGGCTTTTGGTTCCCGGCGCGGCTGGCTTAATCCGCGTGCACAGGTGGCAGACCCAACTGTGGACTACTGGCTGAACGCTTTCGAGTTGCAAGCACTGGCGCACCAATACCCCGGGCAACTCTCGGGTGGGCAACGCCAACGCACCGCCCTGGCGCGGGCCCTGGTGCCGCAACCACGCGCGCTGCTGCTGGACGAACCGTTTGCCGCGCTCGACCCCACCCTGCGCAATCGCATGCGCGCCGAATTGGACCGCCTGCAGCGCCAGTTGGGCGTTCCCATGGTGTTGATCACACACGACCCAGACGATGTCGCCGTTTTTGGCGACCAGGTACTGAACCTGCGCGATGGGGTGATTCATGACGCCGCAGAAGGCCCCCTAAAAAGCACACAAGAGGTGTTGGCCTGATGACGTTCAAAATTTTTTGCCAATCGTTATATCTATTTTTATATAGCGAACCGCCTACCACGCCCTATTACTTCAACTTCAATAAGGAAAATCTGCATGCGCAACCGTAACGGGCCACCGTGGCCTCAAAAAAAGCTGCTCCTCTGTCTTGCTCTGGCTTGCACGGCTGCGCACGCAGTCCATGCCGCTGATGCAGACGAAAAACGGGCGCCACAACTGGAAACCATTACGGTTCTAGGTCAGCGCACGCCGGTAGGGCAAATCGGCGAGGACCAGGTTTCATCACTCGTCACCGCCGACGACATGCGCCGCTTTAATCGCAACACCGTGGGCGACGCACTCAACCTGCTATCCGGCGTGGCAATGTCCAATAACTCCCGCAACGAAAAAACCATTTATGTGCGCGGCTTCGATGCACGCCAGGTACCTCTCTTTATTGACGGCATTCCACTCTACGTTCCCTATGATGGCTATGTGGATTTCAACCGCTTTACGACCGCTGACCTGGCCGGCATCCAGGTAGCCAAGGGGTTCAGTTCGGTGTTGTATGGACCCAATGCCCTGGGCGGTGCCATCAACCTGATTTCACGCAAACCCAAAACCCCTTTCGAAGGTGATGCTACGGTGGGTTTTGCTTCGGGCAGCGAACGCCAAACCTCCGTCAACGTGGGCTCCAACCAAGGTAGTTGGTACCTTCAGGCCAGTGCCAGCTATGCGCAGGGTGACTCCTTCCCCCTCTCAGCCGACTTCAAACCCACCGCAACCGAAGACGGAGGCCAGCGCGAGAACGCCTACCACAAGGACAGCAAAGGCTCCTTCAAAGTAGGCATCACCCCCAACGCAACCGACGAATACGCATTGAGCCTGCACAGCCAAAATGGCGTCAAAGGCCAGCCCCCGTCCACCGACCCCGCGTCGGCCCGCTACTGGCAATGGCCGTACTGGAACACCAGTGGCGTCAATTTTCTTTCCAAAACCAAGATCAGCAGCAGCGAGATCTTGAAAGCACGGCTCTACCGCGACACCTACTCCAACGAAACCGATTCTTTCACTAACGCCCGCTACACCACGCTCAAAACCAGCGGTTCGGGCAGCGTCGGCACCGGGCGCAGCCTGTATGACGATGCAGTGGCTGGCCTCTCGGTCGAACTGGAGTCTTTGCGCTGGGCCGCGCACAGCCTGCGCCTGGTTACCCATTACAAGGAAGACCTGCACAACGAATCGGATGCCACGGGTGCCACCAACGTCACCTACAAAGATGCCCTGGCCTCAGTCGGCGCGGAGGACAGCGTTGCCCTGACTCCTGAACTGACGTTAGCGTTGGGAGTGGCCCACCACGAATTGCGCCCCGCAACCGTGTTCAACAGCGCCAACGCCTACAAACTACCCGACAGCAAAGCCGCTACCAACGGACAGGTCGGTATCTATTACGACTATTCATCCAGCGCACGCGTGTACGCCACGCTGGCACAAAAGTCCCACTTGCCCACACTCAAAGACCGTTACTCGCAAAGGCTTGGCAGCTATATCGAAAATCCCAACCTAGCGACCGAGCGATCCGTCAACTACGAAGTGGGCTACCAAGCCACACCTTGGCAGGGTGCAAAGGCACAGGCTGCGGTGTTCTATAGCGACACCGACAACAAGATTCAGTCCGCGTTTGTCGGTGCGACCGGCTCCAGTTGCAGCTCTACGTTCAAATGCCAGATGCAAAACGTGGGCAAAGTGCGCACCAGCGGTGTCGAACTGGGGCTGAGCGCCTTTGTCAGCAGCGCGTTGGAAGTGGGTAGCAATTACACCTACATCAATCTGGAAAACGTCAGCGACCCGACCGTGCGCATCACCGATATTCCGCGTCAAAAATTGACCGCCTACGCCAACTACCGCGCGACCGAATCATTGGAAATTCTCACATCCATTGAATACAACAGCAGCCGTTGGTCATCCAACACCGTAGAGCTGGGGAACTTTACCACGCTCAACCTCACCGGCAACTACCGATTCCGCAAAGACGTCACCGCGCAACTCGGCGTGACCAACCTGACAGATACCAATTACCAACTGTCCGACGGCTTTCCCAACCCCGGTCGGGCATGGTTTGCCAACCTGCGTTACCAATTCTGAGCCACCCAAAAAGGAATCAACATGACTATGTTTTCAAAGAAAATTGCCGTACGAGCGGCTTTGTCGTTCATCACAACGGTCACGCTTTTGCTGTCTGCGCAATCAACCATAGCGGCCGACGAGATTGTGCTGGCGCAGACCAGCGGCTGCCTTGCCTGCCATCGTGGGCTGGAACAACGGATTGGTCCACCGTTCAAAAAGGTGGCTGAGAAATACGCTGGGCAAAAAGATGCCCAGACCATGTCGCTGCTGGTCGATCACGTCATCAATGGAACGGGCCCGGATGGCGTGGGCTGGATGAAGGACGGCTTGGCCACCCTGCCGTTCATGCCGCCCAACAGCAACGTAACGCCCAAAGATGCGAACAAGCTGCTCCGATGGGTCCTGGCCACCACCGGCGAGATTGCCAACCCGACCGAATTTGTGACCGAGAGCGTTGCCATTTCGGGCGCCGTGGAACATCCACTGAAATTGAGTGTGGATGACCTGCGGAAATTCCCGCCCAAAAAGGTTGGAGAAGTTCCGATGGTGTGCCAATCGGGCGCCAACCTCGGTCAACTTGAACACCTCAAAGGCGTGCTGCTGCGGGACATTCTGGAGAAGGCTGTCGTCGTGTCACACAACCACAACGATGTCAAGAAAATGGCCATCATTGCCACTGCCAGCGATGGCTACAAAGTCGTGTTCTCGTGGACCGAGGTATTCAATTCGCCCATGGGTGACGGCGTTATCGTATTTTTCGAGAAAGACGGTAAGGCGCTGGGCGACGACGAGGGCCGCATCGCCATGGTTTCAACCAAAGATACCCGCACTGGACCCCGCCACGTGAAGTGGCTGCAAGGCATCGAAGTGCGCAAAATCGTGGATTAAGTTGTTCATGGAAACAGCAGAGTCACAAGCCTACCGGCTGATGGTTCGCGCCATCCACGGCACCCTGCGCAACGCGCAAGAAGGTGAGATACCGCTGTTTGCCTGGACACTGGGCCTGACACAACCTGCCTACCAAGCCATGTTGGCGCAGTGTTTGCCCGATCTCACCGAAGTGCCTCTCTCTGCGCAACAGCACGCGGAGCTCGGCCACAACACGCCACCCGACTTTGCCCAGCTTGCCCAACTGCTCTATTCCCACCGCAGCCCCGACGCCGATCCGTTACACGCCGACTGGCTGGCGCGGGCGATTGCAGCCGCCTGTTTCGGCAACCGCCATCTCTGGCAGGACCTGGAGCTAAGTGGTCGTGACGATGTGTCCTTTTTGATGCGTGGCTACTTTGCAAGCTTGCACGAACTCAATGGGCAGTCCCTCAAATGGAAGCATTTTTTGTTCATGGAACTAGGCTTGCAGCGCGGGCAACCCGGCCTGCGTCCGCCTAACTGCGAGCGCTGTGACAATTATTCGCTATGCTTTCCACCCCGACGTGTGGAAAGGTGCATGAAATGAATTCCATAGACGACAAGGCCATTGCGCTCAGGGGTGCGGTGTGGATGACGGTCGGCGGCGAAAACCTGGGCGGTCACGGCCGAATTGATTTGCTGGCCGGCATTCACGCGACCGGCTCGATCACGCAGGCGGCCAAAGCCATGAAGATGAGCTACAAGGCTGCGTGGGACGCGATTGACGGCATGAACAACCTGGCTGGGGAGCCCCTGGTGGAGCGGCTCACCGGTGGCAAAGGCGGTGGTGGCACCCGACTGACACCACGCGGCCAACAACTGGTCTACAACTTCCGGCTGATCGAGTCGGAACACCGACGCTTCATCGACCAACTCAGCCAGCAGGCCGATGGGGTCACCAACGACTATTTTTTGATCCGGAGAATGACCATGAAAACCAGTGCACGCAATCAATTTTTGGGCACCGTTGCAGCCGTGCAGCGCGGTGCTGTCAATGACGAGATCGATCTGAACATCGTGGGTGGACAAAAGCTGGTGGCCACCGTCACACATGAAAGCGCCGAGGGCCTGGGGCTGCGGGTTGGCGCAGAAGCATTTGCACTCATCAAGGCATCGTCCGTCATCATCGTGACCGAAATGCAAGGCGCCCGGTTCTCGGCCCGCAACCAACTGGCAGGCACGGTGAGCCGTTTGCAAACGGGTGCGGTGAACACCGAGGTGGTGATCGACTTGCCCGGCGGTGGCGCCATAGCGGCAATCATCACCAACGAAAGTGCAACCACGCTGGGCCTGGCTGTCGGTACGGCTGCCACGGCCATTTTCAAGGCATCCAGTGTTATTGTGGGAACACCGGCCTGAGCGCACTGCGGCAAAGTAGTGGGCCACGCCACTAACCTGGAGGGAACATGGGCAACGAATACATATTTTTCGATGAAGCCATCCGCGAACAGTTTGTTCACTTCATTGCCAGTCACAACATCGCTTGCAGCGTGCGGCCCGACCCGATGGAGGGATTTATCGTGGAACTGCCTGAGGATTTGGCAGACGACATGGAAGCGGTTATTGAAGACAAGTACGAAGCGTTGCTGGATGCGCAACGGGATCTCGTCAACGCCGCAGAAGAGGAGGATGTTGCGGACGTTATGGGCGTTACCGTCACGCTACCCGATGGCCAACCCTGCCTGGTTCGTTTGCCCGCTGTGTATGGCCGCCGTCTCGTCGAGTTATTTACCTTTGAAGAAATTCACGCGTTGGTGACCCTCATTGCCCACAATGCAAACAACCCGGTTGAGGGGCCACTTTGTCGCAAATGAAGTGGTGGTCATACAACCCTGCCGGTACACACGCACACGCACGTTTCTTTTTTTTCGACGATACGTTACGCTATTATTTAAATAGCGCACAATGCATATTTAACGAGGGCTAGAGGCTGTTTTTACTTAAGCTTTATCGCCAGACGGCTCACCACGCGCAGGCCGTGGCACCTTTTTGAAACGAATGGCCCGGTCCAGTTCGATGGCGTCTTTCTTGACCTGACGTTCTGCATCCATCTTCTGGCCATGGGCCAGCCACTGCGCAAATTCTTCGGGGGTTTCCAGCGTGATGCGCCCCAGACTGGACTGGCGAAAGTCATGGATCACCACCTCGGCCGACTTTTGCAGATTGATCCGGCCACCACTTTGCAGCGCACCGCGTTTGCGGCCAATGGCTTCCAGTAGCTGCTCATCTGTCTGCTCAGCAACGCCGGTGAGCTTGTAGCGCGTCTCCACCTGGGCCGGGTAGTGCTGGCGCAAGGTGTCCAATAACTCCAGCGCCACTTCTTCTTCGTCAAAAGCGTTCTTGCCAATGGCGCCGCTGGCGGCCAGGTTGTAGCCGCTTTTGGCCACGATGATGCGTGGCCATAGCACGCCGGGCGTATCAAACAGGTAAAACGCGTCTTGCAGCACGATGCGCTGCTCGATCTTGGTTACGCCCGCCTCGTCACCGGTCTTGGCAGAGCGCTTGCCCTTGAGGGTGTTGATGAGTGTGGACTTGCCCACGTTGGGGATGCCACAAATCAGCACCCGCATGGGTTTGGCCATACTGGCACCCCGCTTGGGTGCCAAGGCAAAGCAGGCATCAATGAGCGCCTTGGCCGGTGCCGTCATGCTGGCGTCCAGCCCCAGGGCGCGGGTGCCGGGCAAGGCATTGAAATGAGCCAGCCATTCTTGCGTGCGTACGGGGTCGGCCAGGTCCTGCTTGTTGAGCACCTTGAGCGCTGGCTTGCCCGCCGTGAGTTGGGCCAGCATGGGGTTGGCGCTGGAGCCAGGCAAGCGGGCATCCAGCAGTTCGATCACCACATCAATCTCCTTGACGCGCTCTTCAATTGCCTTGCGCGTCAGGTGCATGTGACCGGGGAACCACTGAATTGCCATGCCGTTTTACCTTCTTCTGAACAATTTTTAGACGGCCGCCAGCGCCTGCGCCAAGTCCGCTTGCAGGTCATCAATGTGCTCGATGCCAACCGACAAACGCACCATGTTTTCGCTCACGCCGGCCTTGGCCATTTCTGCGGCATCGAGCTGGCGGTGCGTGGTGGAGGCTGGGTGAGTGGCGAGCGACTTAGCGTCGCCGATGTTCACCAAGCGCGTGAACAAGCCCAGCGCATCGAGGAAGCGCGCGCCAGCGGCCCGTGGGTCGGCATCGCTGCTCTTGAGGCCAAACGAGAGAATGCCCGAGGCCCGGCCACCCATCTGGCGCTGCGCCAGTGCGTGGTCTGGGTGGTCTGGCAAACCGGCATAGCGGACCCACTCCACCTTGGGGTGGCTTTGCAGGAACTTGGCCAGCGCCAGCGTGTTGTCGCAAGTGCGGTCCATGCGCAGTGGCAGGGTTTCAATGCCCTGGAGGGTCAGCCACGAGTTGAACGGCGAAATGGCAGCGCCCATATTACGCAGCGGCACCACGCGGGCACGTCCAATGTAGGCGGCGGCACCCAGCGCCTCGGTGTAAACCACGCCGTGGTAGCTCACGTCGGGCTCGTTCAGGCGCTTAAAGCGCGCCTTGTGCTCGGCCCAGGGGAACTTGCCGCTGTCGACAATGATGCCGCCAATGCTGTTGCCGTGGCCGTTCATGTACTTGGTGAGTGCGTGCACCACGATGTCAGCACCGTGCTCGATGGGGCGGCACAGGTAGGGGCTGGGCACGGTGTTGTCCACGATGAGCGGAACGCCATGGTCGTGCGCCACTTTGGCCAGCGCCGCGATGTCGGTCACGTTGCCCAATGGGTTGCCGATGGATTCGCAGAACACGGCTTTGGTGCGTGCATCCATCAGCTTGGCGAAGCTGGCTGGATCGCGCGGGTCGGCAAAGCGCACTTCAATGCCTTGCTGCGGGAAGGTGTGGGCAAACAGGTTGTAGGTGCCACCGTACAGTGTGCTGGCCGAGATGATGTTGTCGCCCGCTTCGGCAATGGTCTGGATGGCTGCCGTAATGGCCGCCATGCCAGATGCCATGGCCAACGCCGCTACGCCGCCTTCAAGCGCCGCAACACGCTTTTCCAGCACGTCGGTGGTCGGATTCATGATGCGGGTGTAGATATTGCCGGCGACCTTCAAATCGAACAGGTCCGCACCATGCTGTGCGCTGTCAAAGGCGTAGGCCGTGGTCTGGTACAGCGGTACGGCGGCAGACTTGGTGGTGGGATCGGGCGTGTAACCGGCGTGAACGGCGAGTGTTTCCAATTTCATGAGCAAAAAATCCTTGGATGCGGTGAAAAGAATGGCCCCATAACGGCTATTTGACGCAGTCGCAACGGGACTGGGTGATTGTCGACCAGTTTGCAAGCATCCCCACGCCTAGACAGGCTTCCCTAGGAAAACACCCGGAATTAAGGTGTGCGCACTAGGACTTACCCGCAGAATTCAGCCCAGCAAAGCGTTTTTCAATATTTTTTATCAGGAGCATTTACATGGCTAACCAAAAACTCGCAACCGTCACCAACGAACTGATCGAATCCTACGGCAACACCGCCAAGAACGTGATCAACGCCTACCGCGTCGGCAACGAGCGCGCTGTGGTGTTCATGGACCAGGCATTTGTCAGCGCCATCGGCAAGACAGGTACCCGGTTGAGCGCCAAGACCCGCCACAACGCCGTTGCTGCTGAGAAGAAGCTCACTGGCTACTACGCCAAGGGCGTTGAGTTGACATCCGACAATGCCGACCTGATGGTCAACAAGGCCGTCGAACTGGCTGGCAAGGGCTTGGTGCAAGTTGCCGCCAATGCAGGCCGCTTTGAAAAGTCCATCGGCGTGACCACCCTGAGCACACTGGCCACCGCCGCTGTGCCCGCTGCTAAAGCCGTAACCAAGGTTGCCGCCCAGATCGAAGCCAAGTCCGGCGTGCTGGCCAGCAAGATTGCAGGCAAGACCGTCAAGGCCAAGGTAGCTACCGCCAAGCGCGCCGTCGCCAAGAAGGTTGTTCGCGCACGCAAGGCTGCGTAAGCCAAACAAGCTGCCACCTCCGGGTGGCATCCAAAAACAAGGGGCTGACCGCCATGCGATCAGCCCCTTTGTCATGCGCAACTGAGATCTGCGCTATCTGTTTGAAAGATCACAAAACCCGCGTCGGCGTCAGATGCTTGGGCGAAAGGTATTCTTCCAGGTACATGTCAAACGGCAGGGTATCAGCGGCCTCGAGACGGCGTTGCGCATCCCAGGACTCTTTCGCCAGCGCTTCAAAGTGATCCTGCACTTCAACGGGAACGGGTGCATCCAGCATGGCCTGGCGAATGGCAACCGACTGGGCACGCGCAAAAGCCACAAACGAGCCATTGAACTCCTCGGTGACTGATCGCAGAACCCGTGCCGACGGCAGGGTGTCGGGGTGCTGCAGGCCCTGCTCTGCAAGCGCTACCGCTGCAGCGTAGTCACTGCAACCATGCGCTGCATCCAATTGGCGGGCAATGGGGCCCAGCTGCTGCACCAATTCCTGGCCCCATTGGGTGAGTGTGACTTGCTTGTCACCGCGTTCGAGCAGCAGGCCGGGTTCACGCCCCCGCTCGGCTGTGCGGTGCTGGTTTTGCGCCAGCGCCGCAATTTCAGCCGGTGTGTCGGGCGGGCTATCAGACAGCAAGCAGTGCAACAGGAACACATCCAGAAAACGCATGGTCTGGGCGTTGATGCCTACCGGCTCGAACGGATCCAGATCCATCAAGCGGACTTCAACATATTCAACGCCCCGCTCGCGCAAAGCATGCAGTGGCCGCTCACCCGGTTGAATGACGCGTTTGGGACGGATAGTGCCGTAAAACTCGTTCTCAATCTGCAACAGGCTGGTGCCCAGTTGGCGGTAGGTACCGTCCGGTCCGCGCACGCCAATGGCCTCGTACGCGGGATAGGGCCGGGTCAGTGCTTCCTCCAACGAAGCACCGTAACCTTGCAGGCTGTTGTAACTGACCGCCAGGGACGCTTGCGCATCACTTTGGTAACCCAGGCGCCCCATACGCAAGGACGTGGCATGGGGCAGGTACATGGTGTGGGCGTTGAGCGACTGCAACTGATGCTGGCGCCCGGCGACAAACGTGGAGCACACAGCGGGCGATGCACCAAACAGGTACAAGAGCAAAAAAGCATGGCGGCGAAAATTGCGGATCAGGCCAAAGTACGCTTCGCTACTCACATCCGGCAACGACCAGTTGTAGTGAATGCCCGAAATGGTCTGCATGCGCCGTCCGTAGCGGTAACCCAGACCCCGGCGGTAAACCGTCTTGGATTGGCCCACATTGGAACTGCCGTATTGCCCCAACGGAATGGCATCGTCCTGCGGCAGCCCGCAGGGCATGCTGGAGACCCACATCATTTCGTCCCCCAACTCGCGCATGGTGAACTGCTGGATGCGCGTCAATTCATCCACACAGGCTTGTGCATCAGGGTGCACGCCGGTGATGAGTTCCAACTGCGACTCACTGAAGTCGGTGGTGATGTAGGGGTGCGTCAGGGCCGAACCCAAACCGTGCGGATGAGGAGTGGTCGCCAGCATGCCCGTGGAAAGGGTGCGCAAGCTTTCTTTTTCCACACCACGGCGAATACCGCGCAGACGCGAAGGCGTCAACGCTTCAGGCGTCAGGGGATGTGCAGAGGGTCCAGAATACATTTGTATGCGATTCAATTTCAGTGGGGCGCACAGTACCACACCGCATAAGAAACGGACTTGGTCAGGGTTAAGTTCTCCCGCAATCCCGTCTGGTGAAATGCCCTTGCAGCCGTTGTACTACTGCAGGGTCAGCCCATACTCAGGCCAGTTTGGCGGTGACATGCGTCACCTCGTGCGTGCCCTGTGCCGAGCCATTGGGTGGCACCATTTCACCGGCGCGGTCACGCACCTTGTCCAGTTGGGCGGCCAGTCGTTCGGGTGCGTCACTGTCCAGCCCAATCCAGTCGCCCTGTGTCAGTGTGATGTTGGCACTCTCCACGTGGCCGGCACCGGCACACAAAATGGTGCGTGTGGGCGCGTCTTGCGACACCAGCAACAACATGGCCGGTGCTACCGCCTTGGGACTCAGTGCGTCCAGCACGGCCTGGGGCATCAGGCCCTCGGTCATGCGGGTGGCAGCCGTTGGCGCCAGGGAGTTGACGCGAATGTCGTATTTGGCGCCTTCCAGCGCCAGCGATTGCATGAAGCCCACCAAGGCCAGCTTGGCTGCACCATAGTTGGTCTGGCCAAAATTGCCATACAGCCCGGTGCTGGAGGTTGTCATCAAGATGCGGCCGTATTTCTGTTCCATCATGTGCGGCCACACAGCCTTGGAGCAATGCACAGCGCCCATCAAATGCACATCCAGCACCAGGCGGAAGTCGGTCAAGTCCATCTTGGCAAAGGTCTTGTCGCGCAGAATGCCTGCGTTATTGACCAAAATGTCGACCCGACCCCAGGTGTCCATGGCCTGTTGCACCATGGCTTGCACGGCCTCCCAGTCGGTCACCGAAGCCCCATTCGCAATGGCCTCGCCACCGGCCGCGCGGATTTCTGCCACCACCGACTCGGCTGCCGACAAGGAATGACCCGAGCCGTCGCGGGCACCACCCAGATCATTGACTACCACTTTGGCGCCACGTGCTGCCAGCAACAAGGCATGTTCGCGACCCAAACCACCGCCAGCACCCGTCACAATGGCAACCCGGCCCTTGAAATCCAAGCTCATACACATCATTCCTGCAAAATAAGACTGACACACCACAGCTGCGGTGAATCCGCACTGCCCTTCAACAGCTACTGTAATTCACATGACAAGCCATTTCCCTGACAAACGTCAAGACGGAGACACCCCGCCCCGCGATGCAGCCACTATCGTAATGCTGCGCGACACACCCCGCGGGCTGGAGGTCTTCTTGGTCAAACGCCACGGGCTGTCCGATGTACTGGGAGGTGCTTATGTGTTTCCGGGTGGCAAGCTGGACCCCAGTGACTCCTTACTGGACCCACAGACCCACTTGGATCAAGATCCAAATCGGTTGCATGCCGCCTTGGGTGAGGCACAGTTGGATGTACGTACCGCTGCCGGTCTGTATGTGGCGGCGCTGCGCGAAGCGTTTGAAGAGTCACGTGTGCTGTTCTCGCAAGACGTGGACACCGCCCGTGCCGCCCTGCAGCAAAGTGCGGAAAAACCATTCAACCAGATGCTTGTCGACCTGCACGTGCGCCTGCAAACGCGCCACGTACTGCCCTGGAGCCGCTGGATCACGCCGCGCAAGTCATTGGTCAGCAGCAAGCGGTTTGACACCCGCTTCTTTGTGGCCGCCGTGCCGCATGCGCAAGAAGCCACCCACGACAACCACGAAGCCACTGAAAGCGTCTGGTTACCACCCCGCGTCGCGCTGGAACAGTACTGGAACCGCCAGATTGAACTGGCACCCCCGCAAATCATGAGCCTGGCGCACCTGGCGCGCCACACCAGTGTGGACAGCGTCATGGAGGCAGCGCGAATCACGCCCCCGCCACTCATCTTGCCGGAAGCCTTTGACGAGGACGGCACCCCTGGGCTGTGCTACCCCGGCGACCCAGCGCACTCAGTGGCACAACGGGCAATGCCGGGGCAGACCCGACTGCTTTACCGAAACAATCACTTTGAACCGGCCGGCGGGTTTGAAACCTTGTTCGACTGATTCTGCTGAAGAGCCGTTGCGGACAGCCCCTGCCCAGCGCTGTCATGCTAGGCCGTATCGGACGCTTGATTTGTATCTGCGCGGATCAGCAAATCCTGGGCCATTCCCGCCGACATGGACACGATGGCGGGCCCAATAAACAGGCCTACGGGCCCGAGCACCTGAAGTCCGCCAATGAGACCCAGCAGAATAAGAAAGGGATTCACCTTGACGGAATTGCTGATCAGACTGGGTTTGATGATGTTTTCAAAAACAACCCAAACCAAAAGCAGGTCCAAAGACATGGTAGCTGCATACCCCACCTGCCCTTCAAGGTAAAGATAGAGGATGCCGGGAATGATGAGTGCCGGCATCACCAGCGGAATGACACCCAGCAAGCCGGCGGCCAGCCCAAGCAAAAGCCCCGACTTGACACCGGCAAGGACCAGTGGAATGGCCAGCAATGCGCCCTCAACCAGTCCGATAAGAATGACACCGTTGATGGTGCCACGCAGTGCTGCCACTCCACGGTTCACGATTCCCACGCTTTTCTCGCTAAACCAATGCGTCAGGGTTGCTGCGTAGTGGTCTCTGACGTAGGCACCATTTTTGAGCATGAAATACAGTGACACGAGCATGCACAACGCAGACACCAGTGCTGAAGACACCTGCAGTGCCGCAGACGAAAGCCATGTACCCAATTGCTTATTGCTAAGTAGATTGAGTGTTTCCAATGGTCCTGAACTGTGAGCAACATACTCCTCCCATAGTGCATCTACTTTGGTTGCAAAGGGAAGATGCTCCACGAACGCAGGAACGGGAATGATGCCTTCCTGATTTTTGGTCATGAACAATGTGCCAGCACGGTAAAGGTCAACCAGGTCATAAACCACATAGGCCAGTGGCAACAAAAACACAATCAGGAACATCGCAGAGAACAAAAGCGCCGGGTTTCGCAGGCGACCTGCAAAGCGACGGTTCAACTGGTCAAACAGGGGCCACAACGAAATCGCAAACACAGCGCCCCAAACGATGCCTGGAACAAACGCCCTGAGCATCCAGGCAGTCAGGAGAAGAAAGGCAACGGCGAATGCCAAATAGCGGTTGTTCATATGCAAACTATTGTCGCCCTGTCATGTCATGGCGCAATTGGAATGTGAACTTCATTGCGTCGCAGGAACCACAGCGTCCATGGAGGGTTGTAGCGCGCCAGAGCGGAAGGGCCCACTGCGCGCAATGCGTGTTCAGCCATGAAGCCGTTGAGCTCTGCGGTTCTGAGGATCACATCATCTTCATGCGCCATTCCAGAGAACATGACCACGGCGTAGCGCGCCGATGGCAGCTCCAACAGTTTCACTCTGGGGTCGTTCGGCGTTGGCAAAGTGTTCAAGGTGAAGGCAGCCGGCATGATGAATCGAACCGTCCAGGCCCCGGTACTTCCGGGCAGAGCCGACTGAATCACCGGTGCGGTCATGGCAATGGTCTCACTGCCTGGCTTTGACTGCACTACAGGCGCCGTCATGGAAATGCTTTGTCGACGTGTGTTGCCACCAAAGATATAGCCCGCCAGCAGCTTGAATCCGGCACTGGAAGCTTCATCGCGCGTGCCGGTCACGCTGACCTCGGCCGCCACCAGCGCGGGGTAGCTGCGGACTTCAAATGCCCCCTCTTTCAGGCTGGCGGTAAATACTGGTTCTTCCGTTGCCATTGCGGGTTCTCCCCAGAACATGAATAGTAAGATTGCGCTGAAACAAAAAGTCTGCTTGATTTTCATTGGATGAAATTCCTGTAGGCGGAACCGCCATCATGCAGGAAACGCGCTTGCCGTGTCTGTCCAATGGCGCACCCAGTGTAGAGGCGTCAACGTGAAGGATTGTGGCGTTTTAGCAATGCAAACACCCATCTGCCACCAACGATTTGTGGGCGAATTGAAAATAAATCCTTAAGAAAATGAACTTGGCGTACCATTCACCCCTTATTGCCAAGCAATGTGCAATATGTGGTCTACGGTGAATGTCAGTCTCGCGTCTGCTCAAAGTCTTTATTGGTTTGCTGTTTTCGGGTATGGACTCCATCGTTTTTTTGGGTTATTTTTAGGAGTCCTTTCATGGGCAATAAACTTTACGTGGGCAACCTGCCCTATTCTTTTCGTGACGAAGATTTGCAACAGCATTTCGGAGCTCACGGCACCGTCACCAGCGCAAAAGTCATGATGGACCGCGACACGGGTCGCTCCAAGGGCTTTGGCTTTGTTGAAATGGGCGATGATGCGCAAGCACAAACCGCCATTAATGCAATGAATGGTCAACAATTCGATGGCCGTGCACTCACTGTGAACGAAGCCAAGCCGATGGAAGCACGTCCTCCCCGCTCAGGCGGTGGTGGCTACGGTGGCGGTGGCGGTGGCCGCTCAGGTGGCGGTGGCTACGGCGGTGGCTACGGCGGTGGCGGTGGTGGTGGTGGCTACGGCGGTGGACGTAGCAGCTACTAATTAGCACGCTGGGTTTATCCCAAAAATAGAGGCACTTCGGTGCCTTTATTTGTTTTTACTCACGCTTGGACCCCGCTGACACTCATCGACCGAGCGACGCAGCCCCAATGCCATTGGCTCATGCCCCAGCCACAACCTTCCGTAGAATCGCCCGGCCCATATCCTTCCCCAGATGCGCCAGCATCGCCCACCACGGGCTCAAGGTTGTTTGTGGCGACTCCCCTGCCGCCATCAACTCGATTTGCCGGTAGTACCAACCGGCCTGGCATAGGTTGTTGAGTGAGCGCCAGGTGTTGGAAGGGCTGTTGGGGCCCCAGTAGCCACGGCCCAGCACCAACTGATCCTCCGACACCGGAAGGCGGTCCATCTGATCGGCCAACATACGCGCCGGGAAATCAGGCTCCAGACAGAAGGGTCGAGCCAGGCCGATCATGTCGGTGTGGCCGGCCGCCAGCGCAGCCTCCATACCGGGCAGAGTGCGAAAGCCCCCGGTCACCATGATGGGCATCCGCGCTACGGCCTTGATGGACTTGGCATATTCAAGAAACATGGCCTCGCGTTCGCGCGTGCTGTCGCGCACTTCGCTGGCATTTTGCGGCCTGAAGAACTCCAGCTGTTCGTAAGTGCCTCCGGACACTTCCAGCAGGTCAATGCCAGCGTCGTTGAGCCACTGCACCACCTGCACGCTCTCGTCCAGCGTGAAACCCCCTTTTACGAAATCGGATGAATTGAGCTTGACCGAGATCGGGTAATGCAGGCCGACGCGCTCGCGTACCGCGCGCACCACATCCAGCAGTAGCCTGGCCCGGTTGGCCAATGAGCCACCCCATTGGTCCTGGCGCTGGTTAGTGCGGCCCGACAAGAATTGCGACAACAAATAGCCGTGTGCGGCATGCACCTGTACACCGTCAAATCCCGCCTGTTGCAGCCATGCGGCGGTGGTCGCAAAGCGCTGGACGATGTCGACGATGTCGGCCTCTGTAGCGACGCGTGGCCGACCAAAGTTGCCCACCATGTCCAACTGCACTTCGGACGGCGCCAGCGGTGTCAGGTTGACCAGACGCGGGCACTGGCGGCCCGGGTGGCTGATCTGCGCCCACAACTCGCTACCCGCCTGGTGAACGGTCTGCGCCCAGGCGCGCAGTTGCGACAGGCCGGAATCGTCTTCCACCACGACGTTGCCAGAGCGCTCCAGATACCGCCGGTCAATCATGATATTGCCCGTGAGCAAAATGGCCGCCCCGCCGCGGGCCCAGGTGGTGTACAGGCGCTGGTGCGCGGGCGTGGGTTGATCGCGCACGTCGGCCAGGCCTTCGGTCATGGCGGCCTTGCACAGGCGGTTGGCAACGGTGTGGCCACAGGGCAATATGAGAGATTGTTCAATCATCAGCTGAGTTCTCGTGAAATATGGTTTTGTCGCTTCCAAAACGATAGCACGTCTGGGCGACGGATGTGCTGGAAGTATGTCAACCCGGTTTGGTTCAAACTGCCTCCCCTCGTCCTGCCGGTAGCCTATGACAAGACCAGAATCGCGGCACCCATGGTGCGCAAATCCTACCGGAGGGCCTGCAGGGCAACCGCAAACCCGCGTTGCGCGGCAAGGAGGAGTTTGTGCAGGTAAGCTGGGAGGTGGCATTAGGCCTGTCGGCCAAGGCGATCCTCGACACGATTGAAAAGCACGGCAATGAAGCGGTGTTCAGCAGCTCCTACGGCGGCTGTTCGATGACCACAGGCGACTACTCGGGCGGGGCGGCGCGGCGCAAATCATCATGCCGTATGTGATTGGCGACATGGAGGTGTATTCGGCTCAAACCACATGGGAGCAGGTGCGCGACAACACCGAGGTGTTGCCAGGGCCCACGCGACCCTGGAATGTTCAATGAAACGCAATGCAGAGGCGTCACCCATAGCATGTTCCCGCGCGTGGGCCTGAACGATGACGAACGCAAAGAAGTAATCCACGCCCCAGCATCGGCAGCGCAGCATCTCTGTTTTCCACTTTTTTTTAGAAATAGTGCCTATAGCCCTCGTCGAATATACGTAATGCGCTATTTATTTAATAGCGTCATGCATCACCAACCACTGCCGTACCAAGACAGGGTCGTGCAGAGTGCGCAGGGCGTCGTAGGCCTCTTGTGCCTGCGGGTAGCGCTGGCGCATAAAGTTGAGCCATTGTTTTAGCCGCCCGGCCTGCTGGCGGCGCTCAAGCCTAGCCACCACCAACTCCCAGAATGCGCCCATCAAAGGCAGCACGTCCTCCCACGGCACCACAGGCTCGGTGCGCAGCGGCTCGTGCGTACCGGCGTCCATCTGACGAATGGCCCGTGCTAACCCAGGGTCTGCCACCATTCCGCGCCCAAGCATGAGGTGCTCGCAGCCCGAAGCCTGCCGGCAGCGGCGCGCATCGTCCACGGTCCAGATTTCACCGTTGGCAACCACCGGGATGTTGACCGCAAGCCGGATGTCGTTGACGCGTTCCCAATACGCAGGCGGGCGGTAGGCATCGGCCTTGGTGCGTGCATGCACCACCAGTTCCTCGGCGCCGCCATCAGCCAGGGCTTGGGCGCATTCCACTGCGCGCGAGTCGTCATTGAAGCCCAGGCGCATCTTGGCTGATACCGGCATGTGGGCGGGCACAGCCCGGCGCACGGCGCTGACAATGCTGTGCAATTGCTCTGGGTGCTGCAGCAGCATGGCGCCGCCTCCGTGGCGGTTAACCACTTTGGCGGGGCAGCCAAAGTTCAGGTCAATGCCATGTGGCCCCAACGCGGCCAGGCAAGCGGCGTTCTCGGCCATGCTCACGGGGTCAGAGCCCAACAATTGCGCGCGCACCGGCACGCCCGACAGCGTGCATCCGCCATTGGCCAGCTCGGGCATGATGCGCAAAAACGTGCGCTCGTTCAGCAGCGAGTGGGTAACGCGGATGAATTCTGAGACACATCGGTCCACCCCACCTGCACGGGTGAGAATGTCACGCAGTACAAAGTCGAGCAACCCTTCCATGGGCGCGAGGTAGATGCGATGTGGCACGAAAAATCACGTTTCAATTGGAGAGGCAATTACTCTGGCTCGGGTGCAGTCCCGCCGATGCCTACAAACGCAAGGCACCAGCGCGACGCACCAAGTCCAGGATAAGGCCAAAAAATACGACCGCCCATGCGACCAGCGCGATATACAAAAAGGTGGGCGGCAAGAATCCGAGAAAATTAAACCCCATCGCTTCGCTCATCCGGTGCGTACTCACCGCATACATGCCGAGCGGGAAAACCGCGCCCCAGTAAAGCGGATCGTATTTCAGTGGGAACCGCTTGTACACATGGCGCCAAAGCGCCAGTATGACCAGCATGGGAATCCACCAGGTGCCGGTGGCCCAATAAAAGATGGTGAACCCCTTGATAAATGGCAGCAGCGAAGTCAAGAAAGGCGCATCGGGCACGTTGATGATGAGCAATGAACCGGCCAGGGTGGAAATTGCCATGGCGCCCATGTTGATCCAGTACGGTGGCGACAGATCGCCCGGAGACAGTGGAAAGAACGTGTAGCGGTAGAAGATGAGCGACATCATCCAGATGTACAGCATGCCGCCCCACAGCCACATGGAGAGCGCGAGAAAGTTCAACTCCAGCTTTCCAGGTTGGGTCACGTGGGCCGCAAGTAGCGCGCTGAGAACCGCAATGGATTGTGTGGCCACAACGGCAAGCAGCCAGGCTCCACTAATTCCCTTGTCCAGGGTGGGCTTGTGTTCCTTGACCGTGAAGCCGGTAAAGATCGTATAGGTCAGCCCAATCCACAGCACAAGCCCAACCACCCAGAGCGTCGTGCCGGTGCGATAGTCTGCCGTCAGCAGCACGAATTGCCCCCCCAGGATGCAGGTACCCGCCACAACGGTGAAAAAACCGGGGCCACGCAGATGATCGATCATGTCGCCAAAGAAACGGCGTGGATACCGAACCATGCGCAGCACAGTCAAAACCCAGAGCACGGCGTAGAAAACGATATTGAGTTGGAACAACGCCTTCGCCAACAGCGGCATATCCAGCAGGTGCGAAGCGAGCGAAACAATGCCCGTCGCCATGACCATACCGAAATACGCGGGCGATAGCCCTGCCAGCTGGTCGAACCTATCTGTCACAAATTAGATCCTCTCTTTGCGCCGGCTTTGCGTCACAGCAGGCATACGCCGAATGCGCGCCCTCACCGCGACGCTCTAGCCGAAATGGACTGGAGAACCTTGCAAGTCAAACGGAATAAACGCACCGATATCGCCCTGCTTGATCGCTTCAACCATTCGCTGTAGAGGAACTTCAGCATCGGCACTGGAAGGAGGCTTAGCCAAGGTTCCCGACATGGCTGCCGCAAATACCATGCCCCACTGTTGATCAAACTGGCTGGCTTCACTGACCAGAGCAGAAAAGGAATCCAGTTCAGATGGGCTCTTGTCGACGCACATAAGCGGAACCAGCGCACCACCTTGGCCGGCTTCAAAACGCGCACGCTGCTCTGGCGAGCAATCTGCTGGCAATTCAATGCCAGCGAAAACAAAAAGCAAACGTTGCGGCAACTGCTGTTGGCGCGCCATGGTCAGTAGATCGTCAAAACTGGAAATATTCATGGTGAATTCAGTCTAAGTTGCTCGGCTATCGGTTGGCGCCAACACAGCAAATCCTTGCTTATTGAACCAATGGCGAATTGGCAGCATCCAGATTGACACCTTCCACCGTAGCCTCGCCAACGAGGATGGTCATATATTGGTACAGCGCCTTGGCACGTGACTGCAGTGAAAGTTGTGCTGCAATCCGTTCGCGCACTTCAGCGTATTCCTTTTGCACACCAACACGACGGTCCAAGACGTCAATGATATGAAAACCAAACCGCGTATGCACCAGGCGTGGATGCAATCCCATGCCCCACAAACCATTTTGTTTGTGAAACAACTCCGCACTCAATTCAGACACGCAGCTCTGTGGACCAATCCAGCCCAAATCACCACCGTCTTTGCCTGTGGGGCAATTGGATAACTCAGCCGCTAGTTGCGTAAAGCGATCAGAGGGAACATTCTTGCCTGACAACTCCAACAACACTTTTTCAGCATAGCCTGACAGTGCTTGCACGTTTACGCCAGGCGTAACCGCGAACAAAATGTGTCGCAAATGCAGTTCTTGGCCGACTACGAATTTGCCCTTATTCGCGTCAAAGTAGCGCTGACATTCTTCTTCCGTTGGCTCAGGAATATGGATGGACTGATCCACCATGGCCTCAACAATTTCGCGTTCTGCATCGGTTAGTGGGTTAGCAACATTGCCAACCTGAGGCGGCAACAAACCTAACGTGATGGCTTGCTGGCGCAAAATTTCCGAGTAGGCTAACTCACGAAGGGTGTTTGCATCGTGCGCCTCACCCAATTCATGCAAGGCAATTCCGTTAATGCGGGGCACAGAAGCTTCGACCGCCGAGGTTTCTGGAGCGCATTGACACGAGCTGCCCCCGCATTCCGTACTTGTAGCGTGTGTATCCATGAAATAGGCCTTTCAGTTACGGCGCTGACTGAGCGGCGTGGTAGGGGTCATTCCCAAGCGCCGACTACGCACCAGTTGGTAAGGACGAACCAAGTAGGCGGCAGTCCCGAAACCACTCCACACATGGACTAAGCGGGTGAACGGGAAGATAAGAAAAATTGACATGCCCAGGAACATGTGCATTTTGAAAACCACACTTGCACCAACCAACAAATTGGGAGCTCCAGCCTGGAAGGTCATGATGCTCTGGGCCCAACCAGCCAACCGCACCATCATGCTGCCATCAAGGTGCTGTGCCGACAAGGGAATGGTGGCCAGACCCAGCGCGAGTTGCAGCCACAGCAGCACCAACAAAACGATGTCACTGGTTTTGGAATTGGCGCGAATGCGTTCATCGAACAGTCGACGATGCAGCAAAAGCGTGACACCAATAAACCCAAACACGCCAAACAAGCCGCCCGACACCATGGCCATCAGCTGCTTGTTACCCGCGCTAATGAAAGGTTCGTATAGAAAGTGTGGCGTCAACATGCCAACGGTGTGACCGAAAAACAAGAACAAAACACCTACGTGAAACAAGTTGCTGCCCCAACGCAGCTGGCCCGTGCGCAACAACTGGGATGAATCGCTCTTCCAGGTGTACTGGTCGCGATCAAAGCGCACCAGGCTGCCCAGCAGAAACACACTCAGGCAGATGTAGGGGTAGATACCGAAGAGAAAATTATCGAGGGGATTCATGTTCTTACTCCTTGCTCAGCAGGTACTTTGCGGACAAAGTGAATGGGGTGTTCATCACCCGGTTTGGATTGGCCTTTGGTGCTGCAGCCGTCAAAGGCCATGGGTTCAACCCAGGCTTCGTCCATGGCTTCGTCAGCGACCACGGGCACGGCCTGTACTTTTTGCCCAGCCAGCTCAAGCACTGCTGCCACCAAGGTGGCATAGGGGCTTTCGCGTTTGAGCAGCGCACTGAAGATGGCGGTCAGGATGTGCTCCATCTCCCCGAGAAAATCGGCTGCCAGTTTGGGCGGCTGCGTAGAGGCAAACTCCAGCACCACACACAAATGGTCAGGCAGTTCTTCCGGTCCCATCAGCAGTCCGGCCTTCTCATACGTCTGCGCCAAATCCACCATGGCAGGGCCGCGGTCGCGCGAGTCGCCGTGTACATGCTCAAACAGATGCAGTGATGTGGCGCGGCCCCGGTCAAACGTTTCCACGTAGCGTGATTCAACTTCCATGGGGTCCAGGCGCGCCAGCTCCGCAGCCAAGGCCTTGATCTCCAGGCGACGCCCCGCAGGCACTGCACCTTCGGATTCAATGGCTTCCACCAACTGCGGCAAACTGGCCCGCAAATTGGCATCGGGGTAGCCGAGTAGCAGCGCCAAGGCCCGCAGGGAATACTTGTTGTCTTTCATCGCATTCCCCTTTTTCAGACCATAGACTTGATCGGAATGGTGCGCGCCTTGCTGCCACCAAACAGGCTGGTCTCAGAGGCTCCGTCAGAGCAACCATTGCCGAACGAGAAACCACAACCGCCGCGCAGATCAAAGGCGTTTTCAGCGTACTCACGGTGCGATGTTGGAATAACAAAGCGGTCTTCGTAGTTGGCGATGGCCATGATCTGGTACATCTCTTCCACCTCGGCGACTGTCAGCCCGGTTTGCTCCAGCACGGCCAGATTCTGTACGTTATCCACATGCTTGCTGCGCTGATAGGCGCGCATTGCCAGCATGCGCTCTAGTGCATTCACCACGGGTCCGGTATCACCGGCAGTGAGCAAATTGGCCAGGTACTGGACCGGAATGCGCAACTGCGAAATATCAGGGATTTCGCCATTGGCGCCGATGTGGCCGGCATTCGCTGCCGAGTTGATAGGTGACAAAGGTGGCACATACCAAACCATGGGCAGCGTGCGGTACTCTGGGGTGCAGGGGCAAGGCGACTTTCCACTCCACGGCCATCTTGTAGACCGGGCTGTTACGGGCACCGGCCATCCAAGCATCGGGGATGCCGTCGATGCGGGCTTGCTTGATCACCTCAGGGTCGTGAGGATTCAAGAAAATATCGAGTTGGGCCTGGTACAGGTCTTTCTCATTTTCCACGCTGGCGGCTTCCTGGATGCGGTCTGCGTCATACAAGACCACGCCTAGGTAGCGGATACGGCCCACACAGGTTTCGGAGCAAACAGTGGGTTGACCTGCTTCGATACGCGGGTAGCAGAAAATGCACTTTTCGGCCTTGCCCGATTTCCAGTTGAAGTAAATCTTCTTGTAAGGGCAACCCGAGACGCACATGCGCCAGCCACGGCATTTATCCTGGTCGATCAGCACAATGCCGTCGTCTTCACGTTTGTAGATCGAGCCCGAAGGACAGGACGCCACGCAGGCGGGATTCAGGCAATGCTCGCACAGGCGCGGCAGGTACATCATGAAGGTGTTTTCAAACTGACCCATCATGTCTTTCTGAACCTGGTCAAAACCTTTCAGATTCGCATCCTTGCTGCGCTTGGCGAATTCGCCACCCAAAATTTCTTCCCAATTCGGGCCCCATTCAATTTTCTCCATACGCTTGCCGGTGATCAGGCTGCGCGGACGGGCTGTCGGAGGTGCCTTCGACTCCTTGGCCGACTGAAGGTGGTCGTAGTCGTAGGTAAACGGCTCGTAGTAGTCGTCAATAGCCGGCATATTCGGATTGGAGAAGATGCGCATGAGCAACTTCCATTTGCCGCCTTGCTTGGGCTCGATCGAGCCGTTGGCCTTGCGAACCCAGCCACCATTCCACTTGTCCTGGTTTTCCCAGTCCTTGGGGTAGCCAATCCCGGGTTTGGTTTCGACGTTGTTGAACCAGGCGTATTCCATGCCGGGACGACTTGTCCAAACGTTTTTACAGGTGACGGAACAGGTGTGGCATCCAATGCACTTGTCCAGGTTCAGCACCATGGCGATTTGAGCGCGAATTTTCATAAATTTCTCCAATCAGTTGAGGACAGAGCTGACGGTCTGTCCCGCAAAGTCTCAGCTTTGAATGGTGGGTGCGGCTTCACCATCGAGCCAGTCAATCTTGCGCATCTTGCGCACCACCACAAACTCGTCGCGGTTGGTGCCCACGGTGCCGTAGTAGTTGAAGCCGTAGCTGAACTGGGCGTAGCCGCCAATCATGTGCGTGGGCTTGGTCACAATGCGGGTCACCGAGTTGTGAATACCACCACGGGTTCCAGTGATTTCGGCACCGGGGGTGTTGATAATCTTCTCTTGGGCGTGGTACATCATCACCATGCCGGGCTTCACGCGCTGGCTCACCACCGCACGGGCCGCTATGGCGCCGTTGGAGTTGAACAACTCGATCCAGTCGTTGTCCACAATGCCGGCCTCTTTGGCGTCGTCTTCACTCATCCATACGCACGGGCCGCCACGGCTCAGGGTGAGCATGATCAGGTTATCCGTGTAGGTGGAGTGAATGCCCCACTTCTGGTGTGGCGTGATGAAGTTCAAAGACACTTCCTTGTTGCCATTGGGCTTGCGGTCCTTGATACCTTCCACAGTCTTCAAGTCCACCGGTGGGCGGTAGCTGGTGAAGCCTTCGCCAAAAGCTGTCATCCACGGATGATCCAGGTAGAAGTGCTGACGGCCAGTGAGGGTGCGCCATGGGATCAATTCATGCACGTTGGTGTAGCCGGCGTTGTACGACACGGTTTCACTCTCAATGCCACTCCAGGTCGGCGAGCTGATGATCTTGCGCGGCTGGGCCTGAATGTCGCGGAACCGAATTTTCTCGTCTTCGCGGTGAATCGCCAAATGCGTGTGATCACGCCCCGTGATCTTGGACAGCGCGTCCCAAGCTTTGACAGCCACATGGCCATTGGTCTCTGGGGCCAATTGCAAAATCACTTCGGCTGCATCGATATCGGTGACGATTTTGGCCATGCCTTGGGTCACGCCTTCGGTGTGGATTTTGCCGTTCAGGCTCTGCAGCTGTTTGACTTCAGTTTTGGTATCCCAGCCGATTCCTTTGCCACCGTTGCCAGCTTTTTCCATCAGCGGACCCAGTGCGGTAAAGCGGGCAAAGGTATTGGGGTAATCGCGTTCGATCACTGCAATGGTGGGCGCTGTCTTGCCGGGGATCAGGTCACACTCACCTTTCTTCCACTCTTTCACGTCAAACGCTTGCGCCAGTTCAGACGGTGTGTCGTGCATCAACGGGGTCAGTACCACCTCTTTTTCGACACCCAGGTGACCGACGCACACTTTACTGAATGCTTCGGCAAAACCTTTGTAGATCTCCCAGTCCGAGCGCGATTGCCACGCTGGGTCCACTGCCGTGGACAGTGGGTGGATGAAGGGGTGCATGTCACTGGTGTTGAGATCGTTCTTCTCGTACCAGGTGGCGGTCGGCAACACGATGTCGGAATACAAGCAGGTCGTGCTCATGCGGAAGTCCAGCGTGACCAGCAGGTCCAGCTTTCCCTCAGGCGCCTTGTCATGCCATTGCACTTCGGTCGGCTTCGCTTCTTCCACACCCAGGTCTTTACCTTGAACGCCGTTGGTGGTGCCCAAGAGGTGCTTCAAGAAGTACTCATGGCCCTTGCCGCTGGAGCCCAGCAGGTTGGAGCGCCACACCAGCATGTTGCGCGGCCAGTTGGCGGAGTGGTCAGGGTCTTCGCAACTCATCTTCAAGCTGCCGTCTTTGAGCGACTTGACCACATAGTCTTTGGTGTCCATACCCGCAGCGGTCGCATCCTTCACCACTTGCATGGGGTTGGATTGCAACTGGGGGGCGCTGGGCAACCAGCCCATGCGTTCGGCACGCACGTTGTAGTCAATCAGACTGCCACCAAACTTGGCCTTATCGGCCAGCGGTGAGAGGATTTCTTCGACGCCCAACTTCTCGTAACGCCATTGGTCGGTGTGGGCGTAGAAGAAACTGGTGCCGTTCATCTGGCGGGGTGGGCGCACCCAGTCCAGCGCAAACGCGAGTGCCGTCCAACCGGTTTGGGGACGGAGTTTTTCTTGCCCGACATAGTGGGCCCAGCCGCCACCGCTTTGGCCGATACAGCCGCACATCATCAGCATATTGATGATGCCGCGGTAGTTCATGTCCGAGTGGTACCAGTGGTTCATGGCAGCACCAATGATGACCATGGACTTGCCACGCGTCTTGTCAGCGTTGTCGGCAAACTGGCGCGCCACTGCGATCACCTGGTCACGCTTGACACCTGTTATTTTCTCTTGCCACGCGGGGGTATAAGGCGTGTTGTCATCAAAACTGGTGGCAGCGTTTTCGCCAGGGATGCCACGGGCTACACCATAGTTAGCAACCGTCAGGTCAAACACGGTGGCAATCAACACCTCGCGCCCTTGCCCGTCCGTACCGAGCTTGATGCGGCGCACGGGGACCTTGCGCACCAGGACGCCATCATTACCAGCACCTTGCTCGTTGGCGGTGAAATTGGGGGTATTGATACCACCGAAGTAAGGGAAGCCCACTTCGCCGATTTCATAGTCCGCTGCGCCGCCGTTGACAGACGCTTCCATCATGCTCAGCTTGAGCTTGACGTCGCCGTTGTCACGTGCTTCCTTGTTTTCCAGATTCCACTTGCCCATGTCTGCACGGCCTTCCGCGCCCCAGCGGAAACCGATGGAGCCATTGGGCAGAACGATCTTGTCGTTCTCGTCGATAGCGACGGTTTTCCACTCAGGGTTGTTGGTCTGGTCGAGGTGGCCATTGAAGTCGCTGGCACGAACGTAATGGCCGGGCACCATGACCTTGCGGCCGTCTGGCAAGGTGCGCTCTTCGAGCTGCACCAGGTTGGGCATGTCGGTGTAGCGGCGCACATAGTCGTCAAAGTAAGCGCTGCGCTTGTCAAAGTAAAATTCTTTGAGGATGACGTGGCCCATGGCCATGGCAACTGCAGCGTCGGTGCCCTGCTTGGGGTGCATCCACAGGTCGGCGAGCTTGGCAACTTCAGAGTAATCGGGCGTGATGGCAACCGTCTTGGCACCTTTGTAGCGCACCTCGGTAAAGAAGTGGGCATCTGGCGTGCGGGTCTGGGGCACGTTGGAGCCCCAGGCGATGATGAAATTAGAGTTGTACCAGTCGGCCGACTCGGGCACGTCGGTCTGCTCGCCCCACACCTGCGGGCTGCTCGGAGGCAAATCGCAATACCAGTCGTAGAAGCTCAGTGGCACACCGCCGATGAGCGACAGGTAGCGGCTACCGGCTGCATAGCTGACCATGGACATGGCGGGAATGGGCGAAAACCCAACGATTCGGTCGGGGCCGTATTTCTTGGCGGTGTAGACGTTGGCACTGGCAATCAGCTGGTTGACTTCGTCCCAGGTGCTGCGTACAAAGCCGCCCAAGCCACGCTGCTTCTGCCATTCGCTGCGGGCACTTTGGTTTTCAACGACTGCCGCCCAGGCATCCACCGGACTCTTGGCAACGGCCAGCGCTGCGCGCCAATGTTCCAGTAAACGGCCACGTACCATGGGGTACTTGACGCGGTTGGCGCTGTAAAGATACCAGCTGTAGCTGGCGCCGCGTGCGCAGCCACGCGGCTCGTGGTTGGGCAGATCATCGCGGGTGCGCGGGTAGTCGGTCTGCTGGGTTTCCCAAGTGACGATGCCACCTTTAACGTAAATCTTCCACGAGCAAGAACCGGTGCAGTTCACGCCGTGGGTGGAGCGCACTATCTTGTCGTGGGCCCAACGGTCGCGGTAGGCATCCTCCCATGTACGGTCTTCGCCGGTGGTAACACCATGACCATCGGAAAAACCTTCGCGGGGTGCCGAAAAGTGGCTTAGGCGGTCTAAAAAATGGCTCATGCGAACTCCTCAGAGGAACAATTCAATGACAAATCGAGCGAAATCCCAGGTATTTGTTGCCTGGGTTGCTATAAAAATAGAAGGGGGTGTGAATCATGGATTCTTGATTTCAGCATCTGCGCGCAGGTAGAACCACCAGTTCAGCACCAAGCACAGTGCATAGAATACCGCAAACCCATACATGGCCATTTCTGGGGTTCCGACTTTGATTTGCGCACCAATCACCACCGGGGCAATAAATGCACCATAGGCGGCCACCGCCGATGTCCAGCCCAGTACGGGGCCAGCTTGCTGACGATCAAAGATGACACCAATGGTGCGGAAGGTGGAGCCGTTGCCAATTCCGCTAGCAGCAAACAACACAACAAAAAGTGCCAGAAACGCGAAGAAGTATTGCTCCGGCATGGCGGAATGGTAGGCCAGCTGCATGACATAACCTACAGCTACACCCGCCACAGCCATGACGCCGCACACCCACTGCGTGACGATAGAACCACCCACTTTGTCAGAAATCCATCCACCCATCGGACGAAATAACGCACCCACGAACGGGCCAATCCATGCGAATGCCAAAACCGCTGGTGCGTTGGGGTTGTTGAGCGTGTGTTGCATGACACCATTGGCGTCTGCCACGTGGCTAATGCCGAAGATCACCTTCATAGACAGTGGCAAGGCCATCGAAAATCCGATGAAAGAGCCAAAGGTGACGATGTACAGAATCGTCAACGACCACGTGTGCTTGTTGCGGAAGATCTCAAACTGCTTGGTAACGCCCTCTTTCATGGTGCCAAAAGCCGCCATTTTCATGACTAGCAGCGCCAATCCAATGTCCAGCGGAATGGCCACCCACATATTGAGCAGCCCCAGGCCGGTTGGCGCTGGCAGGTATAAGTACAGCATGAAGATCGAAGGCACAAACGCCAGCGTGTACAGGTAGGTAATTTTCGCAAAGGCCGTCAGCGGATTGCCTGTGGCAGGAGACACGGTCTTGAGGTTGTTCATGCCAAACCAGCACAGAGCGGCCAGCGGCACCAGCGACAGAACCCAGGCAAAACCTGCGTTCTGGATCCAGGTCTGCGTGCCTGGGGCAATCTTGCCAAAGATCCAGCCCGACTCATGCAACAGCACCTCGGGTGCGCCGCCCCATGAGCCCAATAACCCCACGGTCATAACCAGGGGGATGACGATCTGCATGGCGGTTACACCAAAATTTCCCAAGCCGGCATTTAGCCCCAAGCCCGTGCCTTGCAAACGCTTGGGGAAAAAGCTGCTGATGTTGGACATCGAGCTGGCGAAGTTACCACCACCCACGCCAGACCACAGTGCCATCAATTGGAATGCCCACAAAGGCCACTCTTTGTGCTGCAGCACGATCCCGGTACCCAAAGCGGGGGCCAGCAGCATGGCGGTGGTGAGAAAAATGGTGTTGCGCCCACCCGCCAGTCGAATCAGAAACGAGGCCGGGATGCGCATGGTGGCCCCAGCAATACCTGCGATGGCGGTTAGGGTAAACAACTCAGCCTGGGTAAATGGAAACCCCAGGTTCAACATCTGCACCGTTATGACACCCCACATGCCCCACACGGCAAAGCCGCAGAGCAAGGCAGGTATAGAAATCCAGAGATTACGGTAAGCAATTTTTTTGCCGGTTGATTCCCAGAACTGCTCATCCTCGGGACGCCAGTCAGCAATATCCGAGCCGTGTGAGGTGGATGTAGTCATAGTATGAATTCCTGTCGATTTGAGAACTTAGCTTTGCAAGGAAAAGGCTTTGGCGTTACTGCCCATCACTTCAGCCCGACGCACTTCGGTCCAGTACATCCAGATGAGTGACACCCAGACCACGCCATACAACAGCATGAAAGCGCTGGAGCGAATACCGGTCACGTCCATCAAAATGCCAAACAGGATTGGCAGGATAAAACCACCCATGCCGCCGGCTAACCCCACAATGCCACTGATGGCACCGATGTTGCCTGGGTAGTCATCGCTTATGTATTTGAAGACGCTGGCCTTGCCAAACGCCATGGCCATGCCCAGAGTGAACATCAATGCGGTGAACATGTAGACATTCAAGCCCAGATGGAACGTGGTGGGTCCGTTGACGGTCACCACGGTGAAATCGGTCTGCGGATACGACAGCAGGAACAAGCAAATCCAGCTCACCCACATCACCCACCAGGTCACGCTGTGGGCTCCAAACTTGTCCGACATGATGCCACCGACGGCGCGCAGTACACCGCCGGGCAAAGAGAAACAAGCCGCCAACAACGCGGCAATACGAATGTCCAGACCGTACTCACCCACGTAGTACTGCACCATCCACAGCGACAACGCCACATAGCCTCCAAACACAATGCTGTAGTACTGGCAGTACTTGAGCACGCGCGGGTCTTTGAGCGCCTTGAGCTGATCGGTGAACTTGACGTTGGACGGCACCAGATGGCTGGGGTCACTGGCACTGCCAAACCAGAACAGAATGAGCGTGCCCAGCATGATGGCGGCATAGACCTTGGGAACCATGGTCCAGCCAAAGGCCACCAGTAACACGGGGGCTACAAACTTATTGAACGCCGCACCCGAGTTCCCCGCGCCAAATACGCCCATGGCCATACCTTGGCGGTTCTTGGGAAACCATCGGGCTACATAGGGTGTACCCACCGAAAAAGACCCACCGGCCAAGCCCAACACCAAGCCGATGGCCAGAAAGTGCCAGTAGGCTGTGGCATAGGACATCAACCAAATGGCTGGCACGGTAATGGCCAGCAGCGCTGCCATCACAATGCGACCGCCATACTTGTCGGTCCAGATGCCCAACGGCACCCGCACCAGCGAGCCTGAGAGCACCGGCATTGAGGTCAGCAGGCCGAACTCGGTGGCGTTCAAGCCCAATGTTTTCTTCAATGGTATGCCAATGACGGCAAACATCATCCACACCATGAAGCAAACGGTAAACGCCAGCGTGCTGACGATCAGTACCGACCATGCTTTCTTGGAATTGCTCAATTCAGCGGCCATGATTCCTCTCCAATGGGTTATGGCCAGAGTGTCAAGGCTTCTTGACACGTTGACCATCCATCAAAGGGAGTCACCAAATCAATCAAAAGGACTACTACGTCGATCCCATTCAGTAGAAACGCCTCATTAAGGAGTCCATAGTTCCAAAGAACTACTCCTTTTGGCTGATTCCGACGAACAATAACTGCATCAGGCAAGGCCAAACCCAGCCGCGAAGACGGCAGCCTGAACGCGGGAGCTCAATTGAAGCTTGCGAAAAATGTGCTGGACATGAATTTTTACTGTGGTTTCAGCAATATCGAGTTTGCGTGCAATCGCTTTGTTACTGCTACCCTGAGCGATCAAAGCAAGAATTTCCCTTTCACGCGCCGACAGCAAATCGAGATTTGCGGAGCCAGAGGCCACCACGGGAACCTGGCTCAGTGCAGGACTTGAACTCTCCGCTACCACAGCGCCGGCGTGTGTCTGTTTGCCGCGGAATACGCTGACAAACTTGGTCATCATCTCGGGGCTGACAACAGACTCGCCGGCCAACACTTTCACAATGGATTCGCACAATTGCTCTGTTTCAACAGTCTTTAACAAATACCCATCCGCACCCGCCTGCAGGGCTGCGGCCAGATCATCTTCATTTTCACTGACCGTGAGCATCAGGACCGATGCGCCCGGAAAGGCGGCCCTCAAAGCACCTATGCCATCAACGCCGCGAACACCTGGCAAATGGTTGTCCAGCAAAATCAGGTCCGGCACACCGAGTTCCACACAACGTAACGCTTGCCCAATATCGGCTGCCTGTGCAACTACTTCAAACCGTCCATCTTGTAAAAGCAAAGCAATCAAGCCGCGGCGAAACAGTGTGTGGTCATCAACCACCAACAATTGGATAGGTTTCATAGGGGTACTAAATTCTTGCGACGGGTTCAGACAATACAGTGCGTTCAGGGTCTGCAGACACAACAACTCCGCTAACTGGGTGCTCGGGCAGAATCAGCGTTACGGATGTTCCTTGCCCTGGTGACGACGATACCTCAACGGTCGCTCCAATTTGCTGCGCCCGCTCTTTCATGATCTTGAGTCCGACATGGCCCTCGCCCTTACTCTGAACGATATCAAAACCGGCACCGTTGTCACGCACGACAAAACGCCAGTTTGACCCTTTGGAGACTTCAAGGCTGACTTGTGAGGCCACGGCGTGTTTGCGAACGTTGGACAACGCTTCTTGCACCACATGCAAAACCTGGATTTGAACGTCTGCCGGCAATGGCAACCCCTCACCCTGAACCTGCAACAGTGCTTGCAAACCAGTTTGATGCCTGAATTTCTGCAATGTTTCCTGGAGCGCACTTTCCACATCATCCGTGTTGGTGCGGGTTCGAAAGTGCACCAATAGTTCACGCACGTCGTTGATGCTTTCGCGCAGGCCCTCATCCAATTCATTCAAGGCCGTTTGCAGCTGGGTCGCTTGCTCCCTTTGCGTGGCAACCCGCGCCAATTGCACCTGGATTTTTAGAAAAGCAAGCGACTGGGCAATCGAATCGTGCAACTCCCGCGCCAGCAACGCGCGCTCTTCGCCAACTGCGGCCTCGCGCTCCAGCGCTGCGGCACGAAAACCTTCCATGGCACTGGCCAGATGGCTGGCCATGGTGTCCAGCAACTCCATTTCATCATGGTTAAGTTCTACCGGGTTGCGATACAGCAAATCTATCTCACCAATCAACCGCTGCTGCAAGCGGATGGGGACACTCACCAGTGATTGAAACCCTGCGCGAGAACACAGCCGCGCAGGTTCGACGCTATCAACTGCGATGGGGATAACGCGGGTACGCGCATTCAACGCCAGGTTGCCACACGCGCAGGCGCCGACCAAAACGCTTCGTTCAGCTTCGAGCAGGCTTTGCGGGAAACAATCGGAAGCAAGAATGAGATACCGTTGGTTGGCCTCATCCAACCAGCGCACTGCGACCGCGTCCGCCTTCATGACGGCCCGCACACGCTGCGCAAAACCTTTGGAAAGGTCTTCTACTTTGTTGACGCCGGCCAAAAAGGCGCTCAATTCATACAGCGCCTCAATGCGCGCACGCTGCGATTCAATATGCTGCGTCTTGGCAACAACCTGTGCTTCAAGGCCCTCGTAGAGAGACTGCAACCGCGAAGCCATCAAGTTGAAGCCGGTCGCAACCTTTCCAAATTCATCCTGCGTATCAACTTCGACCCGGCTGGTGAAATCACCTTCTTCCACTTTGTGCAAACCCTGGTGCAGATTGGCCAACGGGTTGATGACATATTGATATCCCGTGTACAAAACCAATACGGCACCGCCGATGGCTAGGACCATCATGACAAACTGAGACAAATTGAGAATGGCCGTCAATCGCGATAGCTGATGTTCAATCGCAAGAACGAACCCGTCTATGGCATGGACAAACTCGCTGGTTGCTGCGATGGCGTCCGATGGCGGAATGTGCTCACCATTGAGCCATTGCCCGCGTTGATGGAGCCAAATGGACTCCACTCGCGTAAACTGACGGCTTACGGACTCATCCCATGGAACGAACAGGGGGCGGGCCGCATCACCCGATCGCAACAAGGCCAAGCTCTGGTCAAATTGATTCACCAAACTTAGCACGTCGCCGGGCTGGTGTTCGGTCTGCACCGTGCTGACCAAACGCCAAGTTTGCATGCGCATGCGGCCCGCCTCATTCACCGCAGCGGCACCGCCTTCAAGCTGCCAAGTTACCCAAAGCGTCAAGCTAATCGACGCCAGCGCGACCGCCAGAAGACTGGCTCCAATTCGAATAAGTTTGCTGGCGAGAGTGGAACCTTGCTTCATTTTGTGTCATGCAATCGGCTTGTGATGCACAGTCACACCCGAACACATGAGTCTAGTCCCTATACAGGCGGGCCACCTACCAAAGTTACAACTGCAGCGCTTTCAACGTTGCTGCGGCTTGCATTCGGTTACTGTCAGGGGCGCCAGTAATTGTTTGCGGCCGCAACCGTCTGAAAGTTGACTGCAATGACCTGTGATGCAGCCGTCAGTCCATCGGCGGACTCTGCGTAATCTGCACGCAGCTTCTTCAGCGTTTCCATGTCGGGTTGGGTGTATTTCACACCGCGCCGACTGAGCGTGATTGCCAGTTCAAAACCTTCCTGGGGTGTGGCAGTGATCAATGATGGGAGCCAAGTATCAGCCATATCTATCTCCTGTTAACAGGCATTGAGGATAACGACATTGATCCTATCGGCGCCTATTGTTGAATTTAGACCTTACTGCGATTAGCGTTTGACGTGAAGGACTCAGGGGTCACGGTTTGAAGAGCAAACAGAGGATGCCAGTCAGCAACGCTATGCCAACCACTGTTCCGGCGATAGCTTGGCGGACCAGGCGAAGACGATTGACCTCGACGCGTTGGACCAGTACGGTGTTTTGCCCGGCCAAAAGCTTGATGAGCTCCGCGGCAGACTGCATTTCCTCTTTGAGGTTATCTACGGCCGATTGCAAAGATGCAATTTAAACGCGAAGGTCTAGCAAGGGCTCGGAAACGACCATGCTAGGTTCGCCACTTGCCGCAAGATTGGAGAGGACGGTAATGATCGTACTGGCTGCCATCAGAGCCAGCGCCTGACAGATCGTGTGTACTGCGCGTAAGAGTCACCAAATTTCGCCAAGAGGATTCGTTCTTCCGGGATGATCTGGAAGCGCGTGATGTACGCAACAAAAACGACGACCGCAACCAGGGTCAATGGATTTTCAAAATATACGCAAAGTCCCAACAGATTAAAAACCATGCCGAGGTACATGGGGTTCCGGGTAAATTGGTACGGTCCGTTTTGAACGATGGACTTCGATCGACCCGGTGCAAGTGGATTGAATGTAGTCTTGGCTTTGCGGAAGGACATTAGCCCAGAAATATCGAGCGCGAGGCCAATCAATACAAGCAACACAATGATCGGGATGCGAGCGGGCACAAGATAGCCCAACCCTGGCGTGAAGTGCGCAAGAATCCAAGCCAATGCCGCACAAATCAGTGCGATCACTGGAGGTGGAATTTTGTGGTCTAGTGAGAGCATGGGTTTGAAGGCTAACTCAACACAGCAGATTCGCTGCTTGCACTATAGCCTCAAGACCATGCCGGGACCACTCGATTGCTCAGTGACGGATCAGGTGATCAAACGCACTCAGTGCCGCCTTTGACCCATCACCCGCAGCAATCACGATCTGCTTGAAAGGCACTGTCGTGCAGTCACCCGCCGCAAACACTCCGGGCACGTTGGTGTGGCCTTTGGCATCCACAATGATTTCGCCAAACTTGCTTAGTTCCACCGTACCTTTGAGCCATTCGGTGTTGGGAACCAGGCCGATTTGCACGAACACGCCTTCGAGCTTGACCAAGTGCTCTGCCTCGGTGGCGCGGTCCTTGTATTTCAAGCCATTGACCTTACCGTCCTGGCCGGTAATTTCCATGGTCTGCGCATTGGTGTGCACCGTCACGTTGGGCAGGCTGTGCAGTTTTTTCACCAGCACGGCGTCGGCTTTGAGTTCGGGCATAAACTCTATGACCGTGACGTGCTTGACCACACCGGCCAGGTCGATAGCCGCCTCTATGCCTGAGTTGCCGCCACCAATCACCGCCACGTCTTTGCCTTTGAACAGCGGGCCGTCGCAGTGCGGACAGTAGGCCACGCCCTTGTTTTTGTATTCCTGCTCGCCGGGTACGTTGACATTGCGCCAGCGTGCGCCGGTGGACAAGATGACGGTCTTGGATTTGAGTGAGCCACCGTTGGCCAGCTTCACCTCGATCAAACCACCGGGCTCTGCTGCAGGCACCAAGCTTTGCGCCACTTGCAAGTTCATGATGTCTACGCCGTATGAGCGGGTTTGCGATTCCAGCGCGGCAGCAAATTTAGGGCCGTCGGTTTCTTGTACCGAGGGGTAGTTTTCAATGGCCATGGTGTCGTTCACCTGGCCACCAAAGCGCTCGGCGGCTACGCCAGTGCGAATACCTTTGCGGGCGGCGTATATCGCCGCTGCGGCGCCTGCGGGACCACCACCGATGATGAGCACGTCATACGGGTCTTTGGCGGAAAGCTTGGCAGCATCTTTGGCGGCAGCGCCGGTGTCGAGCTTGCCGACAATTTCTTCCACCAGCATGTGGCCAGAACTGAACATTTGGCCATTGAGAAACACCATGGGAACGGCCATGATGTCACGCTCGGTCACCTCTTGTTGGAAGGCACCGCCCTCAATCACCGTGGTCTTGACCTTGGGATTGAAAATGGCCATGAGCGCCAGTGCCTGCACCACATCGGGGCAATTGTGGCAAGTCAAGCTCATGTAGACGTCAAAGTTGAAGTCGCCATCCAGCGATTTGATCTGGTCGATCACGTCTTGCTCCACCTTGGGCGGGTGGCCACCGGTCCACAGCAAGGCCAGCACCAGCGAGGTGAACTCATGGCCCAGGGGCAAGCCCGCAAAGCGCAGGCTGGTGGCCGTGCCGGTACGCTGCAAGCTGAAGGACGGCTTGCGGGCATCGGCGCCGTCAAAACGCACGCTAATCATGTCGGCGCGCAGGCCCTGGATGGTTTCCAGCAGCGAACGCATGTCGCGGCTGGTTTCAGAGTCATCCAGGGAGGCCACCATCTCGAACGGCAGAGTCACACGCTCCAGATAGGCGGCGAGTTGGGCTTTGAGGGTATCGTCGAGCATGGTGAGTTCCTTTTAGCTATATATTTAATAGCGGTCTACGTATATTCTACGAAGGCTAGAGGCCAATTTATTCAATAAAATGCCGGACAGCAAGGTGCACACGCACCTTGACGCAGTCCGGCTGGGTTGCGCCCCTTTGCGGGGCGCAGGCAAAGGTTGTTGGCTACTTAGATTTTGCCAACCAGGTCCAGCGATGGAGTAATGGTCTTGGCGCCTTCTTGCCACTTGGCAGGGCACACTTGGCCGGGGTGGGCAGCGGTGTACTGGGCAGCCTTCAACTTGCGCACGGTTTCCTTCACGTCACGGGCGATTTCGTTGGAGTGGATTTCCAGCGTCTTGATCACCAGGTCCGGGTTGATGATGAAGGTGCCACGCAGTGCCAAGCCTTCTTCAGGAATGTGCACGCCAAAGGCGTTGGTCAGCGTGTGGGTGGGGTCGCCCACCAGCGGGAACTTGGCCTTGCCAACGGCGTCGGAGGTTTCGTGCCATACCTTGTGCGAGAAATGCGTGTCGGTGGTAACAATGTAGACCTCTGCACCGGCCTTTTGGAACTCGGCATAGTGCTCAGCCGCGTCTTCAATTTCAGTGGGGCAATTGAAAGTGAATGCGGCAGGCATAAAAATCAGCACGGACCACTTGCCCTTGAGGGACTGCTCGGTCAGATCGATGAATTCACCCTTGCCGCTGCGGTTAACGAAAGCGGTGGTCTTGAAAGGCTGGACTTGGGTATTGATCAGGGACATGGTTGTTTTCCTCTTGGTTACGTTCTACAAGTGAACAGGATGAAGTTTAGCCCCACTATGGAAGTAGTGGGTTTGATTGATCCAATCAATCATATTGGCAAAACCTATTGGCGATTCAACCGTGGAATACGCGCTGGTGCATGCGTCTAAGCGACCACCAGACGCCCACCGCCACCAGTGGAATGGCAACTGCGGCGGTCAGCTCCGCGCTCCAGGGCCAGCCCCAGTGCTGGGCACCTTTGGCCAGGTAGCTCACCAGCCCCACGATGTAGTAAGTAATGGCCGCTACCGACAAGCCCTCCACCGTAGCCTGCATCTTGATCTGGATGTCCTGGCGGCTGTTCATAGTGGCCAGCAGAGCCTGGCTGCTTTGCTGCTGCTCAATTTCCACCCGCGTGCGCAGCAGGTTGCTGATACGCGAGACCCGCTGCGACAGCGCATCTTGCCGGCGGGCTGACCAGGCACAGGTGCTGCGCGCCGGGCTCAAGCGCCGGTCCATGAATTCGCGGATGGTCTGCATACCAGCCAATCGGGATTCGCCGATGTCGGCAATGCGCTTGTCCAGCAGCTCAAAGTACGCCGCGCTGGCAGAAAAGCGCGAGTGGGTGGCGGCATGCTGGCTCTCTACCGCGCCGGCCAGGCGGGTCAGGCGGTCCAGCAACAGGGGTTCATGGTCACGCGTGGCCGAACGAATGGCATGTGCCAGATCGGCCAGCTCACGCTCGGCAGACGCCAACACCAGGGATGCTTCGCGCGCCGCCGGCAGCCCCAAAAGTGCTGCCATGCGGTAGGTCTCGATCTCCAGCAGGCTCTGAACCAGGCGGCCCAGGCGACGCGGAGCCATACCACCGGCGAGCAACACCATGCGGGAAAAACCATCGGCATGCACGGCGAAATCGGTGTATACCTCTGAGAAGCCATCGGCCACGGTGGAGGCCACCAAAGTGTCTTCATACAGCACGTGCTTGATCAGGGAACCAGTCACAAAGGCCTTGCTGGGCAATACCCACAGGTGCAGATTGGCCAGGCACTCACCCGGCAACGCGGAAAACCAGGTCTTGGGCACGGCGTCGATTGCCGTCTCGGGTTCACGCTCGCCAAACTGGTCAGTCCCCAGCCGGCGCATAAACGTCCAGGTCACAAACTCGGTATGCAGTTCCCAGCGCACGCGGTAGGGGCCCAAATCCAGGCGCATGTGGGTAGAGCCGGCATCGGGCTGGGGCAGATGGTGGTCGCGCGCCAGAGTCGCCATGTGGGCCCAACTGGCTTGCCGTTGGGCCGCATCACACACCATCACCACATGCGAGAGGCTCAGGGGCACCTCCATGGCTTCGGGTGGACGCGCGTGGATTTCGTTGTGGAGCGCGACGCGCTGGGGATGCTGTGTTTGCACGTCAGTCCTCAATAAATGCTTCTTCGCGCTTGGACTTGATCGATGGCATCAACACCGCAACCAGCAAGAGCGCGGCAGCTGCCAGCAGGCCAGCCGACAACGGACGGGTAATAAGAACGCTCCAGTCGCCGCGCGAAAGCAGCAACGCGCGGCGCAAATACTCTTCCATCATCGGCCCCAGGATAAAGCCCAGCAGCAGCGGCGCAGGCTCTGTGCCCAGCTTGATGAACAGATAACCAATGAAACCGAAGATGCCCACCATCCAGATGTCAAAAGTAGTGTTGTTGGTGGAGTACACACCAATTGCACAAAAGAGCACGATGGACGGAAACAGCCAGCGGTAGGGCACGCTAAGCAGCTTGATCCAGATGCCAATCAGCGGCAGATTCAGCACCACCAACATCAGGTTGCCAATCCACATGGAGGCGATCAGTCCCCAGAACAACTCGGGGTTGCTGGTCATCACTTGCGGGCCGGGCTGGATGTTGTGGATGGTCATGGCTCCCACCATCAACGCCATCACCGCATTGGGCGGAATACCCAATGTCAACAGCGGGATGAACGAAGTTTGTGCCCCCGCGTTGTTGGCCGATTCAGGCGCTGCCACGCCGCGGATATTGCCCTTTCCAAATGGCACCTCACCGGGACGCAGTTTGGTCTTTTTTTCCAGCGTGTAGGCCGCAAAGGCAGCCATCACAGCGCCTCCACCGGGCAAAATACCCAGCAGGGAGCCCAGTGCCGTTCCACGCAAAACAGCGGGGATCATGTTTTTGAAGTCTTCTTTGGTGGGCATCAGGCCAGTCACGTTGGCGGTGAACACCTCACGCTCGCTATCGTGCTTACCCAAGTTGCTGATGATCTCGCCATAGCCAAACACCCCCATGGCAATCACGATAAAGCCGATGCCATCGGTCAATTCGGGAATATCAAAGCTGTACCGCGTAACGCCAGAATTCACGTCCGTGCCGACCATGCCCAGCAACAAGCCCAGCACAATCATGGCAATAGCCTTGAGTAGCGAGCCAGATGCCAGCACGACGGCGCCGATCAAACCCAAAACCATCAACGAGAAATATTCTGCCGGGCCAAACTTGAAGGCCAGTTCGGTCAACGGTGTGGCAAACGCCGCCAATATCAAGGTGCCGACGCAACCTGCAAAAAATGAACCCAGACCGGCTGCCGCCAATGCCGGCCCGGCGCGGCCATTGCGGGCCATCTGGTAGCCATCAATAACCGTCACCACGGACGACGATTCACCCGGCAGATTGACCAGAATGGCGGTGGTGGAGCCACCATACTGGGCGCCGTAGTAGATACCCGCCAGCATGATGAGCGCCGCCACCGGCGCCAGTGAGTAGGTAGCCGGCAGCAGCATGGCAATGGTGGCCAGTGGGCCAATGCCGGGCAACACGCCAATCACGGTGCCCAGGAAGCAGCCAATGAAGGCGTACATCAGGTTCTGCAGCGTGAACGCCACGCCAAAACCCAGCGCCAGGTTGTTGAATAAATCCATGGAGCGAGCCTATTCAGGCACCAATGAAGGCTGGCCAGACCGGAAACTGCAACTTCAGCAGCATGATAAAGGCACCGTAGCTCAGCGCCGCCAGAATGGTGGCCAGAACCAGCGCCTCTTTGAGGTTGAACGCCTCACCGGCCAGGCAGGAAATCAACGTCAACGCATAGATGCCGGCAATCAACCCCATGGGCGGCAAACCGATGCTGGGCAGGCCGCCAATCATGGCGCCAAACACCAGATTGGCCAGGATGATGAAGATCAGCGGCCGCCAGGCAAAAGCGCCAATCTTGTCGCCGTCCACGGTTTCCACCACCAGCGCCTTGAAGGTGATGACACCGCCCAACACGGCCAGCAGCACACCCAGCGCCAGCGGGAAATAGCCTGGCCCCATGCGGGCACTGCTGCCGATGGTGTAGCCGCTGGAACCCCAAGCAAATGCCACCCCCACGCCCATGAACATGAGACCGGAAAAAAAATCTTTTTGACTTTTGATATTCACTAACCGCCTCCTGTCACCCGGCAACGCACCGGTTGGATTGAGCGGCTCAGTGTGCCACAAAGAGGCCGCAGAAATACACCGCTGGCGCGTCAGTCCAACACCCGTTACAGTGACTCCCTTCTCCTCTCGCGCCTGCGCTGACCCGCCATGTCCGAAACACTGCTCCGCGTTACCAACCTGCACAAGTCGTATGGCAGTCGTCAAGCCGTTCAGGCAGTATCCTTTCAACTGGAACAAGGTCAGACTCTGGGCCTGATTGGCCCCAACGGGGCCGGCAAGTCCACCACCGTCAGCATAATCTGCGGCTTGTTGGCCCCCGACCAGGGCGACGTTCTGGTGGGTGGCCAGCGCGTGGAACCCAGCAACCATGCGGCCAAGCGCATGATGGGCTTCGTCCCACAGGACCTGGCTTTGTACGACGACCTCTCAGCCCGTGAAAATTTGCACATTTTTGGTGCACTGTATGGCTTGGGCGGCAGTACGCTCAAGCGCCGCTGCACCGAAGTGCTGGACCTGGTGCAGCTCAGCGACCGCTTGACGGACAAACCAGCGACGTTCTCTGGTGGAATGAAACGGCGGCTCAATATTGCTGCCGCCTTGCTGCACACGCCTCGACTGCTGATTCTGGACGAACCCACGGTCGGAGTGGACCCACAAAGCCGCAACGCCATCTTTGACAGTCTGGAAGCCCTTAAACGACAGGGCTGCGCGCTCATCTACACCAGCCACTACATGGAAGAGGTGGAGCGCTTGGCCGACCACATCGTCATCATCGACCACGGCAAGGTGATTGCCGACGAGTCCCCTGCAGCGCTGTACCAGCGCCTGCCTGCCAAGGCAGCCCTGCGACTCACGCCCCAGGCACCTGTGCCGCAGGCGGTTTTGCAATCGCTGTGCCAGTTGCCTGGTGTGACGGAAGTTGCCACCGAAGGGCCAGACCTGTTGATTGGACTGAACAACGCCGAACTGGCCCAGGACGTATTGCAATGGCTCACCCAACAGGGTTGCCGCGCCAACCAATTCTCCACGGCCCGCACCAGCCTGGAAGCCATTTTTCTCACGTTGACGGGCCGCGCGCTGCGCGACGCTTGAACCCACCCCACCCTAATTTGCACCCCAACACGAGGTTGCCCCATGACTGCCCTGATCGCCCTGGTCCGAAAAGACCTGCTCCTGTTCCTCGGCGACCGCCGGGCGCTTTTGCTCAACCTTTTGATGCCCATTGTGTTGGGTGCCTTCTTTGGCTATTTGTTTGGCGGATCAGGGGCCTCCAATAACGCCAAAATCGAAATCGCTGTCGTCGCCCTTGATTCGAGCAACACCACGCACAAGATCGTCCAGGGACTGCAGGCCGATACGGCTCTGACGGTGCTGGAAATGCCGCTGGCCGAAGCCCAAGACAAGGTACTCAAGGGCAAACTGAACGCCGCCATCGTCATACCAGCCGGTTTTGGCGAGGCGGCAGGTGCGGCCTTGTTTGGAGGGCAGGCCAAACCGGAGATTGCCATTTACTTCGACCCCTCTCAGTCCGCCGTGCTCTCCATGGTCAAGGGCATGTTGACCCAACACGTCATGCAAAACGTCAGCGCAGAAATGTTCAGCGGCGCCGGTGGACACAAGCTCATTGAGGACAGCATTGCACGCTTGGATAAAAAAGTCGCCAACGACCCACGCAGTGCCGAACTTCAGGAGTTTCTAAAGAGTGTTCGCAAGTTCCAGGCTGATTCCGCACAAGTTGAAGGACCTACCAACAACACGACTGCGCAAGGGGCTGGCGCTGGCCTGTCCATGCCGTTTGTTACCCATGATCAAGCCATGAACGCCGGGCCCAAATACAACGCTTACGCCCATGCGTTTGCCGGCATGGCGGTGCAATTCATCCTGTTTATGGGCGTCGATGCGGGTATCAGTATCCTGATGGCGCAACGCATGGGTCTGTGGAGCCGTCTGTTAGCCTCTCCCATCAGTCTGAACACCGTGCTCGCGGCGCGTGCCACGTCTTGTGCGCTGATTGCGTTGGTTTTATTGCTGTTCATTTTTGTCGTTGCCGGCCTGTTCTTCCAGGTAGAAATCGCGGGCAGCCTGATAGGCTTTTTGGGAGTGGGCATCTGTTTTGCGCTGGTAACTGCTACCTTTGGTCTCTTGATTGCCGCCTTCGGCAAAACGCCCGAAGCCGCGCGCGGCATGGCCACTTTTGCAACCCTGATCATGGTCATGCTCGGTGGCGCCTGGGTGCCGGCCTTTATTTTTCCGCAGTGGCTACAAAGCGTGACTCTGGCTGTTCCCACGCGTTGGGCCGTGGACGGCCTGGATGCCATGACCTGGCGCGGCCTGCCCATGGAAGCAGCCTGGAACCCCATACTGGTGCAAATGGGTTTTGCCGTACTGTTTGCAGCGCTTGCGCTGTGGAAGTTCAACCGTCAGCGCAGCGATCACGCCCACTGAACAGACATACGGCCTACTGGCCCAGACGCCGACCTGCCCGCTGCTCCTCTCGAGCGCGCTCCATTTCACGGAACTCCAGGCATTCAGGCGTACTCTTATAGCGATCGGTGGCGCACTGCTCAGCCACACAGGGAATGCGGAGGACGAACATCTTGTCCGCGCACACCTGCCCCGGCTGGGACGGTCCTGCCCCGCGACGCCCGGCTGGGCGCACTTGGCCGATTGGTGGTGCAGCCGGCGTATCGGTCACCTCGTCCCTACGAGCAGGCATGGGTGCCGGCGGCGCCTGCTGTGCAACAGCTGCGGTAGCGGCCTTGGGTTTCATGGGTCGCGGGGCAGATGCGCCCTGGACTACTGGCGTATGTGGACTGGATGCGATTTTGGCCGGTAGCGGCGCCTGGCTGGTGTGCACCTGCGGCTGCTCAACCACAGCGGGTGGCTGCAACGCCGGCTTGGCTGTGGGTGTGGGCTCGATGAACTCTTCCGCTGGCGCACTGGCTACCTGCGTGGGCGATTGTGGCGCCGGCGCAGGGCGCAGCACCAACACGGCAGTCACCGCCGTCACAGCCGACAGAACGCCCACCACCCACCAAGCCTTGCTGCCGCTGCGCGGCACAGGCGGACTCACCAGACTCACTTCAGGCACCTTCGGCTGCTGGGTAGCTTCCACCCCACGATGCATAGGCAGAGTCGCAGCAAACGACCCCACTGTGGAATCCGTGTCATGCTGGCTGCGGGCCACCAACAAGTCCAGTTCACGCTGCGCGCGGCGGGTGTAAATGCCGGCGGGAAAGCGAGCGAGGAAATCCACAAAGGCCGCTGGCTCAGTTGCGTTCTGGATGGCATTCCAGGCAGTGTGTTCGGCCTCATGGTTGACGGTGGACATCAACGCAGCATCAGCCTCAGGGCCAAATATGCCAGTACTGGAGCCGTCGCGTAAGGCCGCATCAGCGACAGCCGTGACGATAGGACCAGCCTGGTAGCGGCCAATGTCAGCCGTGACCGACGCCACGGGAACCGTGCTGGACGGCGGCATTTGCTGCGCCACACCGCGCAGGGCCAGCGCAAACTCACGCGCCGTGGCGTAGCGCTCATCGGGGTTCTTGGCCAAGCCGCGGGCTATGACTGCATCCATGGCAACCGGCACTTCCGGGTTGAGGCTGCTGGGCGGGGGTGGATCGTCGTTGACGATCTGGTGGATGATGATGAACTGGTTCCCTCCATTGAACGGCAACCTGCCAGTCAGCAACTCATACAGCACCACACCGGCTGAAAACACGTCTGAGCGGGAATCCCCGCGCAGGCCCTTGGCCTGTTCCGGCGACATGTATTTGGGTGTGCCCACCGCACCGCCCACCTGCGTCAAATGGGTCTCGTCAGCCTCCTGGATGCGTGCCACGCCAAAGTCGGCAAGTTTGACGCGACCGCTGACCTCGATGAGCATGTTGGCCGGCTTGATATCGCGGTGCACGACGTTCTGGCGGTGGGCATGGTCAAGGGCCATCAACAGGTCATGCACCATGACAATGGAAGAGCGCACCGAAAACCGGGCACCGCACTCCAGGTGGTGTTTAAGGTCTTCGCCCTGAATGTATTCCATCACCAGGTAGGCGTCGTCCCCGTCCTGGCCAGAATCGAAGACGCTGACAATGTTGGGGTGGTGCAGCCGGGCCGCTGAGCGTGCCTCGGTGCGAAAGCGCACCTCATACTCCGAGGCCGCGTCGGCCGACAAACCTTGCACGCGAATGGTCTTGATGGCCACTGGGCGATCCAGATTGGGGTCGCGCGCTTCGTAAACAACACCCATTGCGCCCTTGCCCAGGACCCGTACGATGTCGTAACGCCCTAATTTTTTAAATTCCACAATGATTTACCCCGAAACAGCCGAGGAAAACAATCCTAACGAGGCATGCTAGCCGACACTGTACGCGCGGAAGTAGACGAAATGCAAGAAAATGTGCTCTATTGCACCACCCAGTCGAACCCGATACGATCAGGCAGGCCAGTCGCACAGGCCCATTTCCCATCCACCCGTGCGGCGAAAGCCATTGAATGCTGACGGTTGTATTTGCCGATATTGTTGGAAGCACAGGCCTGTTTGAAAAACTGGGCGATGCCAACGCGTCCCAACTAATGGCGCAACTGACGGGCGTGCTGGGCAAGGTGTTTGAGGAACACCAGGGCCGGGTAGTCAAGCTATTGGGCGATGGCGTGTTTGCCGTTTTCCCGGATGCCGGCAGCGCCATTACCTCCTGCGTGATGCTGCAAACGCGCTTCAAGACCGACCCCGTCATCCCCATCGGCGGTGATCGACCGATTCAAATGCAGATCGGCGCGGAGTGCGGTGAGGTGATCGAGATCGACGGGGACTGTTTCGGCGACGCCGTCAACAGCGCCGCCCGCCTGTCTGATCTGGCCGGAGCCGACCAGATTCTGGTGACCCAGAGTGTATGGAACGAACTGGTGGCAGCACAACGCCCCATGTTGCGCAGCCTGGGCCCCATTCAACTGCGGGGCAAGACACAAAGCACACACGTCTACCGGGTAGAGTGGCAACCTGAGCACGACCTGGAAGCCACCGCCATGGGCGTATCCATGTACACACCGACCAAGCGCCAGACCCTGGCGCTGACGCACCAAGGACGCACACACGTATTTGACGTAACGCCCGTTCCGATCACCATTGGTCGCACCACCGAGGCCACACTGCCCATGCTGGACCCCCGTGTCTCGCGGGTGCACGCCACCATTTGCAATCGGGGTGGACAAATCGTGTTGTCTGATGTGTCCAGCTTTGGCACCTGGGTGTATTTTGGAGACCATACCGAAGCCGTGGCCCTGCGCCGCACCGAATGTTTTCTGGTGGGTTACGGTCAGCTCTCGCTGGGTTGCAAGATGGACGCTGACAAGGCGCCGTTGGTGGGATTCGAGGTGCGCTGAATATCAGCTGTTTACTATAAAAAGAATAGTGCACTACGTAGCATTGACGAGGGCTAGAGGCCAATTTTACATAAGTGTTTGCGGCACGGTGCGTACTTCAACGACATCCCGGGTTGGTGGCAGACGCCAGACAGGGGACATAGCTTTCAAAGATTTTCTTGTAGCGCCCGTCGGCCTTCATGGCATTTAGGCTGCGATTGAACTCCGCCAAAAACTCCTGCGACAGCGACGCCCGGCTCAAGGCAAACATGGCAGGTCCCACTGAAACAACGATGTCGGTCTTGACCACGCGATTGGACAGCCCCATTTGCTGCAGCTCCACCAGTGCGGTAACTTCATCTGCAATGAGCCCGTCCAGCCGACCCTGATCAATCATCTTCCAGGCACCTCGCCGGGACGTCACCGTTGTGATCTGCTCAGAAAACACCTGCGTCTTTGCCAAGGCGTCATAGCCAGGCCCATAGGCCACGCCAATCTGCGCACCCAGTCGAAAGCCGGTCCCCACAATATCTGCCAGATCCTTCAACTTGTAGTTGTCGAGCGCCCTTTTGGCGACAAACAGCACATTGGGTGAACGGTTTATTGGGAGAGTGAAGTAGGCAAACTTTTCACGATCCGGTTTGTGCAACGTACCGGGCAGGATGTCCAGCCTGCCTTGCTGCAATTCGTGCAACGCGCGGGCCCAGGGCATTTCCACAAAACGCACGTCACAGTTCATGCCCTTTAGCGCGACGCGGGCTATGTCCGCATACAAGCCAATAACCTTGCCGTCAGGCGACTTGAACGAATAGGGTGCGTCGTCATACCAGCGCACGGTCTTGACACACTGGGCATTGGCCGAGCCCAGACACGCCAAACCCAGCAAGCTTACGGCGAGCAATTCGCGCAACACCCTTGACACGCACCAACAGGCAGGAACAGACAGGAAACCAAGCACGAAAACCTCCTACCCATGAACAGTGCTGACGCTATCACAGTGTAAGACGTTCGCACACCCGTTCGGTTGCAGGTCTCTGGCTGGCATCCAGCAGGCGCAGCAGGTGCGTGTCGTCAAACACGATATCGTTGGGTGGAACAAAGCCCAATGCGGCCTGTGCCTTGGCCGGATCTTCCCAGGTGATGCGGTTGTTCAGAATGTCGCCATAGAGTGTGCTGTTGCCAACACGCAGTTGCACCACGTCCATACCGTGGCGAAATGCCATTTGAAAAGGAGCGGCAAAGCCCTTGCAGGCATAGGTGTCCAGTTGGGTCGGTCGTGGCATGAGCCCGCCGTTGTGTGCGATGCGTAGCCCCAAAAAACCCAGTGTGCCCAGCACCGCGACGGCGACCACAGGAATCACCACCGCCGGCACCAGAACCACTCCATTCAACAGGCGCTGCAAGCCTGCCGGTTTGCCACTTGCGGGGGGCGAATTGGATTCATGGGTTTGCTTGTTCATCGTGCGTTCCTTGTTCTATCCAAAACTGGTGCCCAGCATGACCACCACAGCGACGGCCATCACAGCGGTTGCAGCCCAGCCAAAAAAGCGGTGCCGTCGGGTAATGGTGTATTGGCCCATCAGGCGCTCGGACTGGCCAATCCACATCAGCACCGCCATGATGGGCACCGAGATGACGCCGTTCACAATGGCGCTCCAGACCAGCGCCTTGATCGGGTCCACCTCCAGATAACCCATAACCGTGCCGATACCAGTAGCCGCCACGATGATGAGGTAAAAGCCCCGGGCCTCGTGAAAGCCATGCGACAGGCCCGCCTTCCAGCCGTACAACTCGCTGACCGCATACGCCGCCGAGCCCGCCAGCACCGGCACCGCGAGCAGGCCCGTGCCAATGATGCCCAGGGCAAATATGGCAAAGGCAAACTCTCCGGCCACCGGCCGCAGCGCTTCGGCAGCCTGAGACGCGGTCTGGATGCTGGTGATTCCCTTGGCATTGAGGGTAACGGCCGTAGCCAACACAATGCACAGGGCAATCACGTTGGAAAACGTCATCCCCACAAAGGTGTCCTGCTTGATGCGCGAAAGGTGTTCCGCCGCGTACTCGGGGTGCAAACGTAATGCCTGCGCCTCAGGCCTGCGGTTGTTGTCTTCCACTTCCTGAGAGGCCTGCCAAAAAAACAGGTAGGGGCTGATGGTGGTGCCCAGCATGGCCACCACCATGGCGGAGTAATCCTTCAGGCTGGTGTCTTTGGGAAAGTACAACCAGGGTTGCAGCGACTCAGTCAGTGCCTGGTGCCATGGAACTTGCACCGTGAGGATAACGGCCACATAGGAAAAAAGAGCCAGCGTGAGCCACTTGAGGATCCGCACCGTGCTCTCGTATGAGAAAAACACCTGCATGGCAATGCAGAACGCACCAAAACCGATAACATACAACGGCAGCGGACCGCCCATGAGCAGGCGAGCAGCTTCGCCCATGGCACCCACATCTGCCGCAATGTTGATGGTGTTCGCCACCACCAGCAGCGTAATCAATGTGGTGGTCAACCAGCGCGGACACATCTTGTTGATGTTGGTGGCCAGCCCCTGGCCCGTCACCCAGCCAATGCGGGCCGACAGCATCTGGATGCCAATCATCAGCGGTGTGGTGATCAGCAGGGTCCAAACCAGCGCGAAACGAAATTGCGAGCCAGCCTGTGAATAGGTAGCGATGCCGCTAGGATCGTCATCCGCTGCCCCGGTGATCAGGCCCGGCCCCAGACGACGAACAAATGCTTTTGCGGTTTGGGTCACCATGGCACTTTCCCCTTGTGCCCACAACAGGTGTTTAGGCGTGCGTCATAAAAACGATGTGGACCATGAACTGTCAGATTTCCCGTTCATTGCCCGTATTTGAATTTGGATGCAGTATAGGGATTACCCTGTATTTTGTACGTACCCACTTTGTAAATCCACGGTAAAGCCCAAGCTGCGGCCCTCCCAGACGCCTCAACTCAGCGGCGGCGTGGAGGTCAGCACCTCTTCCATCACCGTCAACCCTTCGGCCACCCGCAGGGCACCGGCCAGGCGCAGCGGGCGCATGCCGTCGGCAATGCCCTGGCGGCGTAGGTTGTCAATACTGGGGTCCACCGTGACCTTGGCCTTGAAAGCATCCGACACGGTCAACAACTCATACAGCCCGGTGCGGCCCAAAAAGCCCGTCATGCGGCAGTCCACACAACCCACAGGTTTGTAGGGCTTGAAGCCACCGTTGATCTGCCAGGGCTTGATCATCTCGGCCAGCATCTCGCGCGTGGTGTCTTCGTCCCGCACCTTGCATTGCTTGCACAGGGTGCGCACCAGGCGCTGGGCCAATACGCCCAGCAAGGTGGCGTTGATGAGGTACTGCGGCACGCCTAGCTCCATCAGCCGGGTCACGGCCGATGGCGCATCGTTGGTGTGCAGGGTAGAGAACACCAGGTGGCCCGTCAGCGCGGCCTGCACTGCCATTTCAGCGGTTTCGGTGTCGCGGATTTCACCGACCATGATGATGTCCGGGTCCTGGCGCATCAGGGCCCGCAGGCCCTGCACAAAACCGAAGTCCAGTTGCGGCTGCACCTGGGTCTGGTTGAAGGACGGTTCGATCATTTCGATGGGGTCTTCCACCGTGCTCACATTCACCTCTTCGGTGGCCACCCGTTTCAAGGTGGAATACAGCGTGGTGGTCTTGCCAGAACCGGTGGGGCCGGTCACCAGAATGATGCCGTGCGGGCGCTTGACCAGGCTCTCCCAACGCACGCTGTCATGGGTGGAAAAGCCCAATGCGTCCAGGTCTTTGACAGCGGTATCGGGGTCAAAAATACGCATCACCATTTTTTCGCCAAAGGCGGTGGGCAGGGTGGAAATCCGCATCTCGATCTCATCCCCACCGGGGTTGCGCGTTTTGATGCGGCCATCTTGCGGTCGGCGGCGCTCAATCACGTCCATGCGGCCCAATAACTTGATACGCGCTGTCATGGCGTTGAGCACGCCCATCGGCATCTGGTAGACCTGGTGCAATACACCGTCAATACGGAAGCGAATGACACCCTGCTCACGCCGGGGTTCCAGGTGGATATCACTCGCTCGCTGGTCGAAGGCGTATTGCCACAGCCAATCCACCACCTGCACCACGCTCTGGTCATTGGCATCAAGCTGCTTGTTGGACTTGCCCAGTTCCACCAACTGCTCAAAGGTGGCGCCATTGTTCACACCGCCTTTGTTGGCCGCCTTGACCGACTTGGCCAACGCATAAAACTCAGCCGTGTAACGGTGCACTTCATGCGGGCTGGCCAGCACACGGCGCACGCGGCGCCGCGACTGGCGCTCTACTTCGGCCACCCAGTCGATCACAAATGGTTCAGACGTGGCCACCGTGATTTCACTGGCATTCACCACCACAGGCAGGATCCGGTGACGCTCGGCATACACGGCACCCATGGCATCCGCCACCCGGCTCACGTCCACTTTCAGGGGGTCGATGCGCAGGTAGTCCATACCCACCCGCCCTGCCAGCCACTGGGTCAGCAGTTCAATGTCCAAAGGCTTGTTGTCCACTGCGCGGCGCATGGACACGCTGGCCAGGCGCACCAGCGGGTGCTGCGCGCTTTCGGCCTGGGCGCAACGTGCAATGGTGCGGGTGGCCTCTTCCTCGGAGATAACGCGATCCACCTGTAGCCACTCCACCAAACGACGCCAGTCCAGCGGCCCGGTGTGGCTCTTTGGGGTTGGATGGGGTTGGTGGGCTTGGGGGTGTGTGTGTGTGTGTGCTCATGGATTCACCGGTTTAAAAACGCGCACCCATTTGTCGGCCGGCAGGCCCCATTGGCGCTGAATGGTGTCGGCCCGCGCCATCAGTACGGCGCGGCTCGGGCGTGTGGGAGTGCGCTGGGCCAGCACCACGGTATTGCCTTCGCGCGTAGCCTTGAACGCCCACAGGGCCTCTTTACCAAAAGCGGCGGCCATGTTGTCTACGCTGCGCTTAAAGCTCGACGAGCGACCAAACAGATTGACCGTCATGCAGCCTTCGTCGGTCAGGGTTTTGCGGCAGTCGGCGTAAAACTCAACGCTATCGAGCACCGGGCCGGCAGCCTCCTGGTCGTACAGGTCCACTTGCAGGGCATCTACTGCGCCCTGCCAGCGTGGGTTCTTGATTTCCTGCTCGGCATCGCCCAGGATAACCTGCAGGCGCTTGTCATCCTGGGGCAGCTTGAACCAGCCCCGGCACGCAGCCAGCACCATCGGATTGAGTTCGATCGCAGCCGTTTGCATGCGCAACACCTTGTGGCAAAACTTGGTGAGCGAAGCGGCCCCAAGGCCAAGCTGCAAGGCCTGGCGTTGGGTCACCGTAGCGGGATCTACAAACAGCAGCCAGGCCATCATGCGCTGGATGTATTCGTGCACCAGCGCGGTGGGGGCATCCACCAGCATGGAGCCTTGTATCCAGATGCTATCGAGGTGCAGGTGGCGAATGGACCCTTCATCGGAAAAGTTCACTTCCGGAAGGTGCAGGGTATCTTTGTTGACCATGGGGATTTATACCAGCAGGGCGTCAAGCCGAGGTAAAGCCTGGCGGGCGTTGTGCGTGGTGGCCTCTGTCAGCTCCTCAAGCGGTATGCCACGCAACTGCGCCAGCACGGCGGCGATGCGCGGCAACTCACCCGGTGCATTGCGCCCCTGCCCCACTCCGGCCTGTCGCTGCAGGGCCGTGGTGTAGAGCCAATGCGGAGGAATATCGGGCGCATCGGTTTCCAGCACGATGCTCTCCAATGGCAGGGTCTGTGCCAGGCGGCGCAGTTGCAGGGCCCGCTCAAACGTGACCGCACCGCCAAAACCCAATTTGAAGCCCAGCTTGATAAATTCCATCGCCTGGGTCTCGCTGCCGTTGAAAGCATGGGCAATGCCCGACCACTGCCCACCCTGCCCCACCTCGCGCAGATGTTTGAGCAAGCGGTCCGCCGAGCGGCGCACATGCAGCACCACAGGCAACTGCCAACGGCGTGCCAGCTTCAACTGCTCGCGGTAGAAATGTTCCTGGCGCTCTCGCAAGGGACTGGTCCGAAGCTCTGGCACGAAGTAGTCCAGCCCGATCTCGCCCACCGCCACCAACCGGGCATCGGCATGGTGGGCCTGTAGTTGCGTTGCCAGCGCCACCAAGTCATCATCATTCGCCAGGCGAACGTACAGGGGGTGAATGCCCAGGCAATAGCTGTCGCCAGTGGACTGCGCCAGAGTTCGCACCGTGTCCCAGTTGGCGCGCGCGACCGCCGGAATCACACAGTGCTGCACTCCGGCCGCGCGGGCCTGTTCACGCACAGTTTCGCGATCCGCATCGAATTCGGCAGCGTCCAAATGGCAATGGGTGTCGATCCAGACCATGGCGGACTGCATCAAATCTCGGCCAGCCGCCCCGACACCAGCTTCAACTGCCGGTTGCAACGTGCCGCCAGCGCCACGTCGTGTGTCACCAGCACAAAGGCGGTGCCGTTGGCGCGGGCCAGCTCCAGCATCAGGTCAAACACGGCATCAGCCGTACCGCGGTCCAGGTTGCCGGTAGGCTCGTCGGCCAGCACACAATCCGGGCGGGTGACCAGGGCGCGGGCAATCGCTACGCGCTGACGTTCGCCACCCGACAGCTCGGCTGGGCGGTGGTGCAAGCGGTGCTCCAATCCCACACTTGCTAGCATTTTAGTAGCTGTTTGCGCACATTCTGCGAGGGCTAGACGCCGAATGGTCAATGGCATAGCGACGTTATCCAGCGCGCTGAACTCAGGCAGCAGGTGGTGGAACTGGTAGACAAAACCCAGATGCCGGTTGCGCAAGCGGCCCTGTTCGGCTGCGCTGTGCAAGGCGAGGTCTGTACCGTGCAACTCCACCGTACCACTGCTGGGGGCATCCAGGCCGCCCAGCAAGTGCAACAACGTGCTCTTGCCCGAACCGGAGGTGCCCACGATGGCCAGCGTCTCGCCCTGAAACACCTGCAGGTCCACGCCCTGCAGCACGGTAACGTCCAACCGGCCCTCGGTAAAGCGCTTGGTCAGGCCTTTTGCACTGAGCACCACATTGGCGCCAGGGGTGAACGTGGGGGTAGCATCTCTACTCATAGCGCAGGGCCTCGGCAGGATTGACACGGCTGGCACGCCAGCTGGGGTACAGGGTGGCCACAAAGGCCATGACCAGGGAAATCACGGCGACAGGCACGATGTCGGACTGCTGCGGATCGCTGGGCATGCGGCTGATGAGGTAGATGTCCTTGGGCAGAAAGCTGGCACCCAGCGCATGTTCCAGCGCCGGCACGATGACGTCGATGTTGAACGCCACCCCCAGGCCCAGCGCCAAGCCTGCCAGCGTGCCGATCACGCCCACCATGGCGCCCTGCACGACGAAGATACCCATGATGCTGGCCGGACTGGCCCCCAGCGTGCGCAGAATGGCAATGTCGGCACGCTTGTCCGTCACCGTCATCACCAGGGTGCTGACCAGATTGAATGCTGCCACCGCCACGATGAGGGTGAGGATGATGAACATCATGCGCTTTTCTACCTGCACGGCCGCAAACCAAGTGCGGTTTTGGCGGGTCCAGTCGCGGATGTAAAGGTCACCGGTCAAGGTTTGGCTCAGTTCGTCAGCCACACGGCGGGCATCGTGCAAGTCACGCAGCTTGAGGCGCACGCCAGAGGGGCCTTCCAGGCGAAATATCTTGGCGGCATCGTCCACATGCACCATTGCCAGCGCCGAATCGTATTCAAAATTGCCGGAATCAAACGTGCCCACCACTGTCATCTGCTTCAAACGCGGCACTACGCCGGCCGGTGTAACCTGGCCGCTGGGTGCCACCAGGGTGACACGGTCTCCAGGACGCACACCCAACGACTTGGCCAGATCAATACCCAACACGACGCCGAATTCACCTGGGATCAGCTTGGCCAACACGGCGGCCTGTTCGCCGTTGACAAGGTCGGTTACCAAGTGCTCCTGGGCCGGGTCTATGCCCCGTATCATGGTACCCTTCATGTCTTCACCCCTCGCCAATAGGGCCTGAGCTGCTATAAAAGGTGCAGCACCGATGACCTCGGGGTTTGCGCGCACCTGGCTCAAAGTTTTTGCCAGATCGGGCAGCGCCTGGCTATCCTTGGCGTAGACCTCAATATGGGAGATCACACCCAACATGCGGTCGCGCACCTCTTTTTGAAAACCGTTCATCACGCTGAGTACGATAATCAGGGCCGCCACGCCCAATGCAATGCCCAGCATGGACACGCCGGAAATGAACGAAATAAACCCGTTTCGCCGGGTGGTACGCCCCGCACGGGTGTAACGCCATCCGATGCGCAGTTCATATGGAAATTTCATCATGATCGGATTGTGGCATCCATGCAGGACAATCGACCCATGCACTTGCTTATTTCCCACGCCGCCCCGCCTGGTCGTCAATGCCAGGATGCTATACAAAAGCTGGAACTTCCGCGCTTCACCGAACTGCTGAATCTGCTTACCCCCACCCCACCCATGCTGGGCTCACCCGATTCCCTGTCACCGCTGGCCGAACGCCTACGGGCCAACAGCGAAGGCTTGCAAGGAGCCGATGGCCTGATTCCCTGGGCTGCTATCGACGCCCAACATCTGGGCCTGACCAAAACGCGCGGCAATGCTGGCTGGGCCTGGCTAACACCCTGCCATCTGGACGCACAGTCCCACCACCTGTCAATGAAAGACCCGCACGAGCTGGCGCTGAGCGCAACGGAGTGCGAAACCCTGCGCAACGCCATGGAGCCTTACTTTGCCGAAGATGGTATCGAGTTGCACAGCCTGTCTGACTGCACCTGGCTTGCCTTTGGCGAGGTCTTTCGGGATCTGCCCACCACATCGCTGGAGCGGGTAGCTGGCACCCATGTGGATGTCTGGTTGCACCAACAAAAACAGCCCAAATCCCTCCAACGCCTGCACAACGAGATGCAGATGTTGCTCCACACCCATGCAGTCAATGTTGCCCGTGAGGCGCGTGGTGCCACCACGGTGAACGCGTTCTGGATCAGCGGCACGGGCTCACCCGAAGCACAGCCCAACCCGGTGAGTGAACGATTGGAGTGTGTAGACGCGTTGCGCCAATCAGCCTTGCGCGACGATGCCAAGGTCTGGACTGCCGCCTGGGCCACCCTGGACGCCACCGTACTGGCCGATTTGGTTCAAAGCGCCAAGGCCGGCAAGTCCGTCAAACTGACCTTGTGCGGTGAACGCATGGCCGCCACCCTGGAGCTGCAAGACAAGCCGTGGTGGAGCCGCATCCAGCAACGCTTTTCTACTGCCTCGCCGCAGCAGTTGTTGCAGTCGTTATGAACCGGGTTCGCCTCCAGATTCAACCGACGCGTGCCGTGGGATTTTTGGCTCTGGTGGCGGTTCTCACGGTGGCAATATCAGTCGCTTTCCTACTGTTCAACCTGAGAGCACGGGAACTGGAACACGCCCGCATCGAGACCATCAGCCTGACCAAGGTTTTCATGCGTCAGACCGAGCAAAACCTCGAAAGCATCGATGCCGTGCTCAAAGGCGTACAGGAGAGGTTGCAAAACCCTTATGGGAGCCAGTTTGAACTGAACAGCGTGCCAACACACTTGCTGCTCAATGCGCGCGCTGGATCTAACCGGCATCTGCGCTCGCTCTTTATCGTGGACGCCGAAGGCAACGTGGTCAACTCGTCGCGCGAACAGCCCCTGCCACCGACGACTGTTTTGGACAGGGATTACTTCAAAGCATTTTTGAGTGCCGAAAACAGTAGCCTTTTTATTGACCGCCCAGTGCGCAGCCGAATTGACGGCACATGGAACTGGCACTTGGCACGGCGGCTCAATAGTCTGGATGGCAAATTTCGGGGCCTGGTGGTGGTGTCGGTCAATGTTGCTGCATTCGAGCAGTTGTACAACTACGTAAAGCTCGACTTTGAACGCCCCTTTTCCATCTACTTGGCAGACGGAACTCTCGTTGCGAGTATTCCACACCGGGAATCGCAGATTGGCGACCGTGCGCCCGAGCTGGGTACTGACCGCTTACCGGTTGCCGGTGACGATGTGCGCATGCTGACCCACGCCCGCGGCGATGGTGGACGCCAAGGCTTCGCACTGGGCCATACCGACCAATTTCCTATGCTGGTGAGCGTAACCAATGACGAACAAGAGGCCTTGTATTCCTGGCGCGAGACTGCGTGGCCCATCGCTGCCGGTGCAGTTCTGATGTGTCTGCTGATTATTGGGGCGGCAGGCCTGCTGATCAACGAACTGAACCGCGAGGACGCGCTTTCAACGGAGCTTAGTGGCGCCAATGATCGCTACCATCAAACCATTGATTCGGTCATGGATGGCATCGTTGCCGTGGATGAAGCACACAAGATTTTGGTGTTTAATCCAGCCGCTGAGCGCATGTTCGGGCTATCAGCCAGTGCCGCCCTTGGAAGCCCACTGGAATTGCTGCTACCCCAAAAAGTTGCCCACACGCACCGCCAGTATGTGAATGATTTCATTGGCTCTGGCGTTGCATCCAAAGCCATGGGGGTTCAGCTGGATGTAACGGGTCGGCGCTCCGATGGCACCGAATTTCCGATTGAGTCCACCGTTTCACAGACCAGCATTGGCGGCAAAAGACAGATGACTGCTGTCTTGCGGGATGTCACCGAAAGGCGTCGCAATGAGGAAAACCTGCGTGAGATGAATGTGCAACTGCGCCAACTTTCAGAATCACTACAGACCGTTCGTGAAGAGGAACGCTCCCGGATCTCACGCGAGCTGCACGATGAGCTGGGCCAACAATTGACGGGGTTGAAGCTGGAGTTTTCGTGGCTCTGCAACCGACTGCGTGAAGGCCGCGAAGTGACAACCGAAGAATTGGATGGCATGCGCAAATCACTCGACACCGCCCTGTCATCGGTACGGCGCATCTCCAGTGAACTGCGTCCTTTGATTTTGGACGACCTGGGCTTCGCCGATGCGGTGGCCTGGCAGGCAGGTGAGTTCTCCAAGCGCACGGGAATTGCGACCAAGCTGGACCTGGCAGGTGCAAAAGTGGTCATGGACCAGGCAATGGCCAGCGGCCTGTTTCGCATCATCCAGGAGTCCCTGACCAATATCGCCCGGCACGCGAATGCCAGTCAGGTCGATATATCCATCCGTTGCGACGACAAAGATCTGATGCTGGTGGTGCAGGACAACGGCAAAGGCATGGCGAACCCCGAGCGACGCAGAGACGGTATCGGTCTGATCAGCATGCGGGAGCGCGCCATCTCAATGGGTGGATTTTTTTTGGTCCTGAGCGATTTGAACTCGGGCACCACCATTGAGGTCAAACTCCCGCTCCAACTCGCCAGCTTTTTGGGGGCAACAGTATGAGCATTTCGGTCCTGGTCGCAGACGACCACGCCATCATCCGCGACGGTTTGCGCAAGATTTTGGCCGACACCGAGGACCTGATCGTCGCCGGGGAGGCCTGCGATGGCAACGCAGCCCTAGAACAGGTGCGCAGCCGGAACTGGGACATGATGCTCATGGACCTGTCCATGCCAGGTCGCCATGGCATAGAACTCATTCGGTTGGTAAAAGCAGAGCGACCCAAACTACCCATACTCATCTTCAGCATGCACCCGGAAGAGCAGTTCGCGGTACGCTCCATCCGCGCGGGTGCCTCTGGATACCTGTCCAAGGAGAGCGACAGCAATCTCCTGGTGCCAGCCATCCGAAAGGTGGCATCTGGGGGAGTTTTCATCAGCCCACGGGTTGCTGAGTTACTGGCAACTGCCATATCACCCCGTTTTGACTCAATGCCCCACACCCAACTCTCAGACCGAGAGTTCGAGATTTTTGGTGAGATCGTACGGGGTACGAGCCTGACCGACATTGCCGCCAAGTTGTCGCTCAGCATCAAGACCGTCAGCACCCACAAGTCCAACATCTTTGCCAAGATGAACCTGACCAGCAATGTGGATTTGTTCCGTTACGCGGTCGAGCATGAACTACTCGACCTGACTCGCGAGTAGGATGAATCCTACTCACCATAGGAATACTCCTATGGTCAATTTCATCGCCTGCCTATATCCGTAAGTCACCCCCGTTGGGAAAATGATTTCCAACGCATGGTGGACCGCGTGTGCCCACCACACATGGATTCAAGCAACGAAAAGGTGATGAAAATGAAAAAAATAGTTCAGTCAGTTTTGAATTTCGCATTGGTGGGCTCCGCAGTGCTGCTGTTGGTGCCTGCTGCCCATGCGGCGATTGACGAGGAAGCCGCCAAGGCACTGGCCCGTCAAAACAAGTGCCTGACCTGCCACTCCGTTGCAAAGGACAAGGATGGACCTGCGTACAAAAAGGTGGCCGAGAAGTACAAGGGCAAGGCCAATGCCGAAGCCCGTTTGATTGAGCACATCACCTCCGGTGAAAAGGCCAAATTCCCTGATGGCCATGAGGAAGAGCACAAGATCGTAAAAACCAGTCCGCCCAAAGACATGGAGCAGATCAAGAACCTGGTGGACTGGATCCTGGCCCAGTAAGCCGCCAAGACACCCGAATGACCCCTTGAGGCAAAAGGAATCAACATGAAATTGCTCCAGAAAATTGTTGGCCTGTGTGTACTGTTGGCGGCCGCTACATTTGGCGTCAACGCACATGCCGCGGACGCCACCTCCGTAGACCGTACCCTCAAGGGGGACGCAGTCTGCACCCGTTGTCACGATGAAGGATCGGACAAGGCCATTCTCTCGGTTTACAAGACACGCCATGGGAACAAGGCAGACGAAAGATCGCCTGGTTGCCAGTCATGCCACGGTAGCAGCACAAATCACTTGAAAGACAAAGCCCAGTCGCCTGACGTTGTATTTGGCAAAGGTAAGACAGCGTCAGATGCGTCGGTACAAAACACCACTTGTATTTCCTGCCACCAGGCCGGCAAGCGCAGCCATTGGGAGGGCAGCCAGCACCAGGGCCAGGGTATGGCCTGTACCAGTTGCCACACCAACCACAATGGCGGCAACGACAAGGTATTGAACAAGGCCACGCAGCCTGAAGTCTGCTTCACCTGCCACAAGACTGAGCGCGCTCAGACACACCGCATCTCGACCCACCCGATTGCTGCTGGCAAGATGGCCTGCTCCGATTGCCATAACCCCCATGGCTCGACCGGTCCGAAGTTGCTGGTAAAAAACAGCGTCAACGAGACCTGCTATACCTGCCATGCTGAAAAACGCGGCCCATTCCTGTGGGAGCATAGCCCGGTAACCGACGATTGCACCAACTGCCACACCCCCCACGGCTCGACCAATACGCCCCTGCTCAAGACCCGCGCACCCTTCCTGTGCCAGCAATGCCACAGCGGTGACCACGGCAAGACCCTGTACAGCGGCGGCAATTTGCCCGGCGGGAACGTCATCAGCGTCAACGGCGCACAAGGTGTGGCCAACCAAAGCCCACCGGCACAGCTCAGTGGCCGGGCCTGCATGAACTGCCACTCGCTGGTCCATGGTTCCAACCATCCCGCCGGTGCGAAATTACAGCGATAAAAAATTGGAGAAATTGATATGAAAACGAACATGAATCGGTTTCCCGTCCGGCTCTCAGTGGCAGCAGTACACAGCGCCATGGTTGCTATGGCCATGGTGTCAGCCGCACAGGCGCAGGATGCGACCGTAGAAGAACTGACACAACCTCGCAGCACCGTCGAGATTGGTGCCATGTATGTGAACCCCACAAACAACGAGAACCGCAACAACGTGGTGCCCAACAGCAACGGCAGCAATACTTCGTACAAGTTTGGTGAATACAACGGCTTGCAAAAGCAGGGCACGACCGCCATCCTGAACTTTGACCTGCGCGGTGGCGGTAGCTACGACAGCGAAGACGCCACGCGCTACCACATCACCGGTACCGATCTGGGCCTGGAGACCCGCAACCTGTCCGCCGACTTTGGCAAGCAGGGCTCCTACCGCATTAATCTGGGTTATGACGAGTTGCTGCGCAACCGCTCCGACACCTATCAGACGCCGTATCTGGGGGAAGGTGGGAATAGCTTCCTATTGCCATCGAACTGGGTCAAGCCCATCGTTCCGCAAGCTTCCGGAACCGCTACCACCAATACCAGTACCAGCACCAACCTGCGCGGTTTGGACCCAACGGCTGGCACGGCCAATGCACTGGTCAATGGTGTCGTCGTTCCGCCCACTGCAGCCACACTCAACAAGCTGGCGGGCAATCGCGCAGCTGATCTGGCAGACTTCCGCAACGTCAATCTCTACACCAAGCGCAGCGCAACCAGTGCCGGAGCGTCGATCGAGATTGACAACCAGTGGAACATCAAGGCCAGCATCAAGCGGGAGAACAAGACAGGCTACAAGCCGCTAAGCGTGGTGACATCGCAGGTCAGCGAATACGCAGTCACACTTGCGGACCCCATCAACCAGACCACCGACCAGTACAACGTCAGTCTGAACTATCGGGGTGCGAAGAGCTTCTTCTCGGCAGAATACTACGGATCACTGTTTGTCAACGACGTGAAGTCGGTCGCATGGAACGACATCAGTGACCCCACCAAGACCGCTACGATTGCCGGAGCACCGAGCAACCAGTTCCACCAAATCAATCTCACTGGCGGCTACACCATCAGTCCCGCTACCAAGTTTGTGTGGAATGCGTCTACTGCACGCAATACACAGGATGAAGCATTCGTGACCGCTGGCCAGAATGCGCAGTTCCCCTTGGGCCTGCCTGGAACATCCCTGCAAGGTGTGGTGGTGACAACAGGTTTCAATGCCAAACTCACCTCCAAAGCCACGCAGAGTCTGGGCCTGACGGCAAATTTCAAATACGAAAATCGCGACAACCAGACGCCGATCAACACGTACTACTTTCAGGACGCAAACGAAACCAAGTCGGGCGTCAATGCATGGCTGGCCGGTCAGGGCAGCAATCTGAATATGTACGCCAACCGGGCCTACAGCAAGAAGCTAAGTCAGCTCAACCTGGATGCCGACTACAAGGTCAACCGTGACAACGCGTTGAAGTTTGGCTACGACGCTCAGCAGATAGACCGCAGCTGCAATGGCTCGTGGATCAACTGCGCAGATGCCCCCACCACCAAGGAAAACACCCTGCGCGCCCAATGGAGGAGCAAGCTTACTGACGACCTGGACGCAAGGTTGGGCTACGCCCGTTCGGCACGCACGGTGAACTATGACGAAAACGCCTTCCTGGCGCTGACGCCCTATGCCAATGTCATTCCCACGCTGGGGGCTGGTGTGGGAGCCACGCAAAGCGCTTACACCTTCCTGATGGCCAATGGTTTGACCGGATTTGGCCCCCTGGCCGGCCTGCCATCCACGGCACTGACTGGCAATGCGGCCATCTACAGTCCCAACAACAATATCCTTCCGCAGGCTTTGTATGGCAGCCGCAACAACATCAACGAGTTGATTGGAATGCGCCGCTTCAATATGGCGGACCGCAACCGAGACAAATTGCGCACATCGTTGAACTGGCAGGCAACCGACGCTTTCTCGCTAACGGCCAGCTATGACTATGACAAAGACAACTACCAAAATTCGCTCTACGGTCTTCAAGGCTCGCAAGGCCGCACTTTGAATGTGGAAGGCGCCTACGACGTAAGCGAAAACTTTGGCACATCGGTATTTTACTCCAACGAAGACAAGACGTCTACCAGCGCGGGCGATGCTTATGGCTCCAACGCCCCGTTGACTGCAACCAATGTGTATGTTGGCAATGCCGGCAACACCAACATCTCGCCATCGGTTTGCTACGGCACGATTGCCGGCAAGGTGCGTGATGCCAAAACGGACCCCTGCCTAAACTGGTCCAACCAGATGCACGACAAGGTTGACACCTTGGGCTGGACACTCAAGCAGAAGGGCCTGCTCAGCGGCAAGCTGGACCTGAGCACAACGCTGGTATGGTCACGAGCCCGTACAGATATTGATGTCACAGGCGGCAGCTACATTGCCAACCCACTTGCGTCGATCACTGCGGTTGTACAGCCAGGCGGCATTGCCAACTACTACATCGCTGCCTCAGCCTTCCCCACCATAACAACAGATACAACGGAACTGCGGATCACCGGTCGCTATGCGTTGGACAAGAAGTCTGCGGTTCGCCTGAGCTACGGTTACTCAATGACCAAGGCAGTGGACTGGAGTTATGACGGCTACCAGTTTGGCACCGGTACCAACTTCATGCCCACCAACGAGCAAGCTCCCAACTACACGGTGCAGAACCTGGGTGTTGCTTACACGTTCTCGTTCTAAGAAGCCCAGTTAGCGATTAGCGATGCGATTGCGGGGCCAGTCACACTGGCCCCGTTTTTTTAATAGCAGTTGGAGCAAATACCATGAGTACAACAAACCAAGGCCTGATGGGCCGGCTGTGGACAATACTGAAGACCCCCAGCGCAAAATATTCTCTACTGGCGATTCTGCTGGTCGGTTTTTTTTCCGGCATTATTTTTTGGGGCGGTTTTAACACAGCACTGGAAGCGACCAACAGGCTCGAGTTCTGCATTAGCTGCCATGAAATGCGGGACACCGTCTATGTGGAATACAAGGAGACTATCCACTATTCCAATCGCACTGGCGTGCGTGCTACCTGCCCGGACTGCCATGTGCCCAAAGATTGGACCCACAAACTCATCCGAAAGGCCCAGGCCAGCGGTGAGGTTTGGGGCAAGATCATGGGCAACATCGACACTCCGGCGAAGTTTGAGGCCAAACGTATGGAACTGGCAACGCATGAGTGGAATCGGATGAAAGCGACTGGATCCATTGAATGCCGCAACTGCCACAACTTCGATGCCATGAGCGGCGACATCCAGAAGCAAACCGTATACAAAAAACACATGGCTGCCAAGGAAAAAGGCGAAACCTGTATTGATTGTCACAAGGGTATTGCCCACCACCTTCCCAAGGAATACAAGGAAGACGACGAATAGACATTCACCCGCTATTAGGGCGGCCACACCTGGCGCGCAATATCCAGCGAACGCAGCCGCAACTCCGGCTCGTACACGTCACACACCAAAATAAATTCGTCCGCGTCGGTCAGTTCCTGTAGCCGGGCCAGACCCGCCTGCACCGTCTGCGGCCCACCAATCACGGCCATGGCCAAGAAATCGGCAATGGCCTGGCGTTCGCGCTCTGATAATGTCGCCATGAATTGCGCCACGGGCGGCTGCAGCTTTTTGCGCTCGCCGGTCAGAATGCCCAGTATGCGCTGGTAAATGCTGCTGGCCAAAAAATGCGCTACTTCATCCGTGGGGGCGGCCACCAGTGGCACTCCAATGGCCACATAGGGTTTGGCCAACACTGCCGAAGGCTGAAAGTGCCGTCGGTAGATGTCGATGGCTTGCAGCAGCATCTGGGGAGCAAAGTGCGAGGCAAAGGCATACGGCAAACCCCGCTGCGCGGCCAATTGAGCCGAAAACAAACTGGAGCCCAACAACCAGATTGGCACATGGGTGCCGGCACCTGGGTTGGCGACCACCCGTTGCCCGGGGTGTGCATCGCCCAGCAGCTCTTGCAGTTCGCTCACCTCGCGCGGAAAGTCCTGCTCCGTCTCGGGCCGGTTGCGCCGCAGCGCGCGCATAGTCAGCGGGTCTGTTCCCGGTGCGCGACCCAGCCCCAGGTCAATACGGTTGGGATACAACTCGGCCAGCGTGCCAAAGGCCTCCGCCACCACCAGCGGGGCATGGTTGGGCAGCATGACACCGCCCGACCCCACGCGGATGCGCTGGGTGCCACCCGCAATATGACCGACCAGCACCGCCGTGGCGGAGCTGGCGATACTGGGCATGTTGTGGTGTTCGGCCAGCCAATAGCGCGTAAAGCCAAGGGCCTCGGCGTGTTGCGCTGTGCGCAACGACAGGGCCAGAGCCTGGGCCACGGTGCCGCCTTCGCGCACAGCCACCAGGTCCAGCATGGAAAGTTGGGTTTTTACGGGTGTAGACATGGGACCATTGTGGTGCCAGCCGCACTTGCATACCGGTGTAGGGGTGATTGCCTTGGGAGACAATGGCGCCATGAAGATCATTCCCCGCGACATTCCACCCCGCAGCGTGTGGGCGCTGGAGAAGGCCGGCATCCACCCCCTGCTGGCGCGACTGTATGCCGCACGGGGCGTCACCGGCACCGAAGAATTGGACGACGCGCTGGCCAAGCTGCTGCCCCCCACCACCATGAAGGGCTTGCCAGAAGCGGCGCAGTTGCTGGCCGATGCGATTGCACAGGACAAACGTCTGTGCATCGTGGCCGATTACGACTGCGACGGCGCCACCGCCTGCGCCGTGGCCCTGCGCGGGCTCAAGCTGCTGGGCGCACGGCACGTGAATTACATCGTGCCGGACCGCATCGTGGACGGCTATGGCCTGACCGCACCGATAGCGCAACGGGTCAATGACTCGGGTGCCGATGTGCTGATCACGGTGGACAACGGCATTGCCAGCATGGACGGCGTAGCCTTTGCGCGCCAGCTGGGACTGCAGGTGCTGATAACCGACCACCACCTGCCGGCCAGCGGGCCAACGGGCATCGTGCTGCCCGATGCTAACGTTATCGTCAACCCCAACCAGCCCGGCTGCAACTTTGCCAGCAAATCAATTGCGGGCGTGGGTGTCATGTTTTATGTGTTGTTGGCGCTGCGCACCGAGTTGCGCGCGCGTGGCGTGTTTGATCAGGCCAGCCAACCGAAGCTCGATACCCTGCTGCCCCTGGTGGCACTGGGCACGGTCGCCGATGTGGTCAAGCTCGACGCCAACAACCGTCGCTTGGTGGCCCAAGGGTTAAAAAGGGTTCGAGCCCTCGCCATGCCATGTGGTATCGCTAGTCTTTTCATAGCATCCGGGCGTTCTGCCGTTGCCGCCACCACATTTGACTTTGGCTTTGCCCTGGGGCCACGCATCAATGCGGCCGGCCGCTTGAGCGATATGACACTGGGCATTGAATGCCTGCTCACCGATGACCCGGCCCGCGCCGACGAGTTGGCCAAGACCCTGGACGGCATCAACCGCGAGCGCCGTGCCATTGAGGGCGACATGCGTGAGCAGGCTCTGCTGGCCGCCGAATCCCTGTTTGATGAGGGTGACGAACCGCCGCCCGCCATCTGTGTGTTCGACCCGGACTTCCATGAAGGCGTGGTGGGCATTGTGGCCAGCCGCATCAAGGACAAGCTGCACCGCCCAGCCTTTGTGTTTGCCACCAGCGGCGCGCCCGGCAAGGAGCATGAGCTAAAAGGGTCGGGCCGCTCCATCCCCGGCTTTCACCTGCGCGACGCGCTGGACCTGGTGGCCAAACGCCACCCCGGCGTGCTGCTGCGCTTTGGCGGGCACGCCATGGCGGCGGGTTGCACCATCACCGAAGACGGCCTGGACACCTTCGAGCAAGCATTGATCGAAGTGGCACAGGAATGGCTGGACGCCGCCACGCTGACGCGGCGGCTGGAAACCGACGGCCCACTGGAGCCCGAATACCGGCGGGTAGACCTGGTGGACACCTTACACAAAGAGGTCTGGGGCCAGGGGTTTGCGGCACCTACCTTCAGCGAAGAGGTGGAGGTGTTGTCGCAGCGCCTGGTAGGTGAAAAGCACCTGGCACTCAAGCTGAAGCACCGTGGTCAGCCCGTAGACGGCATCTGGTTTAGCCATACCGAACCACTGCCAGCCAAAGTGGTACTGGCCTTTCGGCTGGACGCTGACGAGTGGAACGGCATGCGCCGCGTGCGCTTTTTGGTGGAGGGTGCGCAGGTTTAGCGGGTCAGCCATGCCATACTGAAAGTGATCCAATACCGTGTCAGCCCCCTGTAGCCATAGCGGGTAACACTCTGAACATCGTCTTTTACTACCCAAGGAGTCCCCCATGTCCCGTGAAGTTGTTGTCGTAAGCGCTGTGCGCACTGCCATTGGCACCTTTGGCGGAAGCCTCAAGGACATTCCGCCCACCGAACTGGCGGCCCAGGTAGTGCGCGAATCTTTGGCCCGCGCCCAGGTCGAGGGCCGGGATGTGGGCCACGTGGTGTTCGGCCATGTGGTCAACACCGAACCCAAAGACATGTACTTGTCGCGCGTGGCCGCCATCAACGGCGGTTGCGCCGAGGGCACGCCCGCCTTCAACGTGAACCGCCTGTGCGGCTCGGGCCTGCAGGCCATCATCTCGGCCAGCCAGAGCATTTTGCTGGGCGACACCGATATAGCTATTGGCGGTGGCGCCGAGAACATGAGCCGCGCCCCTTTGCCAGCCTGAACATGCGCTGGGGCGCCCGCATGGGCGACACCAAGATGATCGACATGATGATCGGCGCGCTGCACGACCCGTTCCACACCATCCACATGGGCGTAACCGCCGAGAACATTGCCGCCAAGTGGGGCATCAGCCGTGAAGAGCAAGACGCACTGGCCGTGCAGAGCCACAACCGTGCCCAGCGGGCCACAGAAGCCGGCTATTTCAAAGAGCAGATCATGCCGGTCATGCTCAAGAGCAAAAAGGGCGACGTCGCCTACGCGGTGGATGAACACTTCCGCCCCAATTGCACCATGGCCGACATGGCCAAACTCAAGCCGGCGTTCCTAAAAGAAAACGGCACAGTAACGGCCGGTAACGCTTCTGGCATCAACGACGCCGCTGCTGCCGTGGTGCTGATGGAAGCTGGCGCTGCCAAAGCCCGTGGCGCCAAACCGCTGGCCCGCCTGGTGGCTTACGCCCACGCCGGTGTGGACCCCAAGTACATGGGCATTGGCCCGGTTCCGGCTACCCAGGCCGCACTCAAAAAAGCGGGCCTGACCGTGAACGACCTGGACGTAATCGAGGCCAATGAAGCCTTTGCAGCCCAGGCCTGCGCCGTGAGCCATGATCTGGGGCTGGACCCAGCCAAGGTCAACCCCAATGGGTCGGGCATTTCGCTGGGCCACCCCATTGGCGCTACCGGCGCGCTGATCACCGTGAAGGCGCTGTACGAGTTACAGCGCATCCAGGGTCGCTATGCGTTGGTGACTATGTGCATTGGCGGCGGACAGGGTATTGCCGCAATTTATGAACGTATGTAAAGTTCGTTCATCCGGAGATCGCTTCATTTTTTATAGCACCCCATGACCTTTTGACGAGGGCTTGGGGCGCTTTGGAGACCCAGTTGCTACCCGCCTACATCACCCACGCCGACTGCTCCCTTCACGAGATGGGGCCCCAACACCCGGAGTGTCCAGAGCGGCTGGCCGCCATCAACGACATGTTGTTAATCAAGGGCCTGCTGGACTACATGCACCCTTACTACGCGCCGCTGGCCACGCCTGAGCAGTTGTCCCATGCCCATTCGTCGCTGTATGTGGCAGAGCTAATCGACGCATCGCCCACCGAGGGCTACCACCGCGTGGACCCCGACACCGAAATGAATCCTTTCACCATACCAGCAGCACTGCGGGCAGCGGGTGCCGTGGTGCTGGCGACTGATTTGGTGGTGTCGGGTGAAGCGCCAACGGCCTTCTGCAGCGTACGTCCACCCGGCCACCATGCCGAGCGCAGCACCGCCATGGGGTTCTGCTTCTTCAACAACATCGCGGTGGGCATACGCCATGCACTGACCGAGCACGGCATCCAGCGCGTGGCGTTGATCGACTTTGACGTGCACCATGGCAACGGCAGCGAAGATATTTTCCGGGGCGATGACCGTGTATTGATGTGTTCCATTTTTGAGCAGGGCATTTACCCGTTCACTGGCGAAAACGCTGTCGGCCCCAACATGCTCAATGTGGGGCTGCCTTCACGCTCGGGCGGCGAAGCGTTCCGAACTGCCGTGACCGAGCGCTGGCTGCCAGCGTTGGAGGCCTTTGCGCCCGAGTTGATCTACATCTCGGCCGGCTTCGACGGACACCGCGAGGACGACATGGGCAACCTTGGCCTGGTGGAAGCCGACTACGCCTGGGTTACCCAACAACTGATGGCGGTGGCCCAACGCCACTGCAAGGGCCGCATCATCTCGTGCCTGGAAGGTGGTTATGTGCTGAGCCCGTTGGCACGCAGCGTGGCCGCTCACGTCAAGGTGCTCATTGGCGCCGACTAAAGAAATTCTATGGACAAACACTACCTCACCCCCCTCTTTAACCCTGCCTCTGTGGTCGTATTCGCCGGCAAGGTTGACGACCCCACAACGCAAACGCCCCAGGCAGTGGCTTTGCTGGAAGCCTTGCACGCGCAGCGCTTCACCGGCACGCTGCACTATCTGGACATCCACACCAGCGGTACGCTGGCCGACCTGGCCCAGGCACGTGCCGATCTGGCCATCATCGCCCTGCCCCCAGGCGATGTAGCTGCGGCACTGGAACTGTCCGGTCGCATGGCCTGCCGCGCCGCCCTGGTGATTTCCAGTGGCATCACGGCCGAACAATCCACCGAACTCAAGAAAATCGCCCGCCGCGAGGGCATCCACCTGCTGGGGCCCAATTCGCTGGGGCTGCAGCGGCCACAATTGCAACTCAATGCCTCCGCTGCCGGTCCGCTGGCCAACCCCGGTACTTTGGCACTGGTGTGCCAGTCCGGTGCACTGACATCCTCCATGCTGGACTGGGCACGCAGCAACGGCGTCGGCTTTTCATCGGTGGTGTCACTGGGGCCACATACATCGGTGGACATAGCCCAGACGCTGGATTTTCTGGCCAATGACGCGCAGACCCACAGCATCGTGATGTACATGGAGGGCATCTCCAGTGCCCGGCGCTTCATGAGCGCCCTGCGTTCGGCTGCCAATGCCAAGCCGGTGGTGGTGCTCAAGGCAGGGCGCAAGGCAGCGGGCACCGAAGCGGCACAAACCCACAGTGGCGCCATTGTCGGCAGCGATGATGTGTTTGACGCAGCGCTGCGCCGCGCCGGTGCGGTGCGGGTGCGCTCCTTCGTGGCGCTGTTCTCGGCCGCCAAGTGCCTGGCCTCGCGCTATCGACCCGTGGGCAAGCGCCTGTCAATCGTTACCAACGGTGGTGGCCCCGGCGTACTGGCAGCCGACTGGGTGAACGAAATTTCTCTGCAACTGGGCAAACTCTCCAGCGAATCCATCGCGGTCCTCCAGCCGCTGCTACCGCCCCTGGCCTCCCTGACCGATCTGATCGACCTGTCAGAAGACGCTGGCCCAGAACACTTCAAGGCCGCCATTGCCGCAGCAGCAAAAGATCGCCAAGTCGATGGTATTTTGGCCATCTATTCCCCCAAGGCCGGCGGGGATGCGACCGCAGTCGCCACGGCACTGGCAGAAGCCAAACGTAACGTAGGCATACCCCTGCTGTCATGCTGGATGGGAGACGCCTCGGTTGGCGCAGCACGCGGCATTCTCAAAGAAGCCGCTATCCCCAGTTTTCGCACGCCAGAGGCGGCAGTGGGTGCCTTTGGCAATCTGGCGGCCTTCTACCAGAACCAGTTGCTGTTGCAACAGACGCCACCGCCGCTATCCACACTCAACAAGCCCGACATCGAAGGCGCCCGCTTGGTCATTGAAGGCGTGCTGGCCGAACGGCGCAAGGTGCTGACCGAGATGGAGTCCAAGACCCTGCTGTCAGCCTTCCACATTCCAGTCACCACCACCATGCTGGCACGCAGCGCCAACGAAGCCATGATGATTGCCACCCAACTCGGATTTCCGGTGGCACTGAAGATTGACTCGCCCGATATCAGCCACAAGTCGGACGTGCAGGGCGTGGTCCTCAACATCAACAACGCCACCGGCGTGCGTGACGCCTACAACGACATGATGCAAACGGTAGCCCGCCTGCAGCCCCAGGCGCGCATCAACGGCGTTACGGTGCAAAACATGGCCAGCGCCAAGCGCGGCCGCGAAATCTACATTGGCCTGGTCACCGATGACCCGTTCGGCCCGGTAATTGCCTTTGGTGCCGGTGGAACCATGATTGAACTCATCAACGACCGCGCCATGGAGTTACCGCCGCTCAATCAATTTTTGGCACGCCGCCTGATCGAGCGTTCCCGCGTGGCCGAGACCCTGGGTGAATGGCGTGGCAGCAATGCCGTCAACATGGATGCACTCGAACAGGTGCTGCTGCGCGTATCCGAGATGGTGTGCGAACTACCCCAGTTGCGCGAGATGGATATCAACCCCTTTATCGTGGACGAACACGGAGCCGTAGCGGTGGACGCCCGCATCGTTATCGACCATGCCACGCAGACCGCCAGCAGCGGCAACAGCAGCTACAACCACCTCGCCATACTGCCCTACCCGGCACGCTTTGAGCAGGTGTGGCCACTGCGCGGTGGCGGAGAGTATTCAGTGCGGCCAATCCGCCCGGACGATGCCAAAATGCTGCAGGACTTGGTGCACAGCCTATCGCCCGAGAGCCGCTACTTCCGATTTGTGTCTTCCATCAGCGAGTTGCCAGCGACCATGCTGGCTCGCTTCACCCTGATTGACTACGACCGAGAAATGGCCCTGGTCGCAGTGGTCAAGGAACGCACGGCAAGTGCCGATGGCAAGATGACCGAGACCGAACGCATCGTGGGCGTGTCGCGCTACATCACCAACCCCGACAAGGCCAGTTGCGAATTCGCGCTGGTGGTGGCCGACGACTTCAGCGGCAAAGGGCTGGGTTCGCGCCTGATGCTCAGCATCATGGATGTGGCCCGCGAGAAAGGCCTGTCCGAGATTGACGGCCTGGTGCTGGCCAACAACCCCAGCATGCTCAAGCTCATGCGCAGCCTGGGGTTTTCGATCAAGACCTTCGCGGAAGATGCGGATTTCAAACTCGTCACGCACGCGCTGTGAGTTGCACCCGGACCCTATTTGATCAGTCTTCCCTGGCTCCCGATGATCGTGATGTCGACCGAGGGTTCCGCTTTGTGCAGTACCGGTGAGTAATTCAGTACATAGTCGCCCAAGTCATAGCGTCCCAGCGATTCAAGCGCCGCCAATACCTTTTCTTTGGTAGGTTTAGGTCCGGCATGGCGTATCGCAGTCACCAGCACTTTGGCGGCCATATACCCTTCCAGCCCGGCAAACGAAGGCGTCAGCGCGGGTCCGCCTTTCTTCAACGCGTCCCGGTACTCAACCACAATTTTTCGGGCAACGTTGTAGGGGTAGGGAACCGACTGGGAGAAGACCATGCCGCGTGCATCTTCTTCTCCAATTTGCTTGATTAGCGTCTGCCAATTGTTGATGCTGAAGGTGTACCGGGTTACACCGCGGCCCAGAGTTTGAAGCATTTGCCGCATGGCAATCGGAAAGGTCGGGCCAACCGCGAACGTGAAGACCGCGTCGGGGTGCAAAGCGCCCAGCTTGGTCATCGCTTCTTTCATAAGACGGGCTTGCACTTCAGGTGCCGGGTCAATATCAAACCCCACTGCGCCTACATAGTCCAAGCCGGCAGCTTTGACAATTTTTTCAAACACGGGTGCAAACAAGGGGCCCTGTGACGTGTTGTAATAAAAATAAGCCACCCGCTTTTGACCGATGATGGTCATCTGGCGCGCCAAAGCGGCGACCTCATCATCGTAGGAAGAGCGGATGGGAAAAACATTGGGAGAAGCCAGTACTTGCACGTCCCCGAACGGTGCAACCAACGCAATGCCCGCCTCTTTCAAGACCCCTGATTTGTTCAGCGCCAACGTGCCAGGCGTGCCCTGCGGCAGAACAATCGCCAGCACCTTGTCTTCGTCGATCAACTGTTGCGCACGCTCGACAACCAATTTTGGGTTGAACTCGTCATCACGGAAAATAACCCGCAGCGGCTCACCATTGATGCCACCGGCATCATTGACCTTCTTCACGTACAGATCGAATCCCTCTGCCGATGAGATCGTGGTCGGGGCCCCAATCGGGTTTTTCAGCGTACCCAACCGTCCAATCAGCAACTCAGCCTGCGCGGTACCGCACACTGAGAAAATGCTGATCAGGCCAAGACCAATGACTTTGATAATTTGTCGCATCGAAATCTTTCAATAGTAGTGCGTCAGTCAGTGCTGACGGTGAGTTCGGGCTCGGGAAGCTTATCAGTTACACGCGGATTAAAGGGTAGTTTTTGTAACGAAAGTTTGATCAAAAATAGATTTATATCAAACAAGTTAACACTAAACGCCCACAATCTGGTTGCGCCCTTGATGCTTGGCCTGGTACAGGGCCTCATCGGCCTGCTTGACCAGTGACTGTGCATTCAGGCCGAACCGCAACTGCGCAATGCCACAGGAAAAAGTGCAGGCAAACGAGGTGCGGTTGACCGGGTGGCGGAACTCCGAGAAATCGATGCGAATACGGTCCAGCAACTGGTGCGCGCGCTCGGCATCGGCCTGGGGAAGTATCACCAGAAACTCCTCGCCGCCGTAACGGCCTACGGCATCGGTCTTGCGCAGGCGTTGCTTGAGCAGCCAAGCCATGCTGCGGATCACCTGGTCGCCCATCGGGTGTCCATAGGTGTCATTGACCTTCTTGAAGTGGTCGATGTCGATCATGGCCACACACAAGGGTGTTTGCTCGGCCTTTGCCGTGGTGACGGCCGCATCCACCCTTTGCTTGGATGTCGTATGGTTTAGCAACCCGGTGAGGCTGTCCAGAAACATGGAACGCCGCAGAATGCGGTAGCGCTCGATCTTGCTTCTTACCACTGCATTCAAGATGACAGGGTTGAAGGGCTTGGTCAGAAAATGGTCTCCGCCCAGGCGCAAGGCATCCACCTGCAAGGCAATGCTGGTGTCGGCCGAGAGGTACACCACCGGGGTGGACAGAAATTCTTCGTGCTGGCGGATAACGCGCGTCACCTCCACACCCGTGCAGCCCGGCATGTACATGTCCATCAGCACCAGATCGGGCTGAAATTTGGCCAAGGTGGTGAGCACTTCCTGCGGTTTGGAAATCGCCATGGATTCAACGCCGGACTCCTTGAGCGTGCGCTGGATCAGCGTGCTGGCGGTCTTGGAATCCTCCACCACCAACACACGGTAGGGCGGCTCTTCCTCGCTGCCGCAAAGCTTGACAATGCGGGCCATGATGGTTGACTGCGTCGTACCAACCGGGAAGCAAAAATCGCAGCCCACACGCAGAGCCAGTTTGAGGCTCTCAAACTCCGGCGGTAGTTGAAGACCAATGATGCTGCTGGCAGAGAAGCGGCTGCGCAGGGCCTGCACCCGCACAATGAAAGCCGTGGACTCCAGACCCTTGGCGTCCACCAGCACTATGGTCGGGTCCTGGGTGGGCTTCTGATCGTAGTGGGCGCCACACACCTCAACCTGGATGTTGAAATAGCCCGCTTGCGTAACCACTTCTTTCCAGCTACTGGGTACAGACGTCAACAACCAGATTTTCTTCACCGGGAGCAAGTCAGTGATGACCTCGGCATCCTGGTGCAGACGGCGCTCCGGGTTGGCGTCGGTGTTTTCATCCAAGAAGGACGTAATGCGCGCACTGAATTCGGTAATCTGGCTGTTCAGGTCGTCCATGGGCGCATCGACTATGGGATCGCTGTTCCATCGGTCAAACTGCGACAACACCTGTTGCTCCACCGCCCGGGCAAGCTGATGCAAACCAGGCAAACCTTTAGCGTCCAAAAATTCCGTAAAGCTGGAAACGGCCACCGCAAACTCCACAAACCCGTCAAGGCCGGGATGTGACTTGCATGCGTGCCATTTGGAAAGAAATTCGTCGCTTTTTCTTTTTAGCTCAGCGGGCGAGCAGGACATATCACTCCTAGTGACCGGTGAACCCGGTTCTATAGTGCATTTTAGTCCGGCTATCTCTAAGCTAAGCTTCGTCTTGAAAGCGTCCAGAACGCAGGGTAACTACCAAGGTGTCACGGTGTCCACCCTGCGCCACAGGCTGAATGGGTGTGGATTCATGGATCACCCGCGCATCGTCCAGCAACAACACTGACCACGGCTCGGACAACGTAAAGCGCTGACCATTTGGGCCATCTGCCTCAAACACCCGTGTCTCGCCACCCTTGATGCCCTGGCGGTCCACCAGGAACACCGCTACCAAATCGACACCATCGCGGTGCGCGCCTTCGGGTGTGGGCCGGCCAATGCCGTCGGTGGTATCAATACGGAACTGATGTGCCTCCACATACCAGGGTTGTGCACCTTTCAGGTGGGAGCACAACTGTGCCAGCGCGCACAACAGCTGCGACCAGGCCGGCAACGCAGTGGTGGTGGTTGCCACCGGTTCAAACCAGCGCTGCATTCCACCATGCAATGCGTTGTATTCCAGCGGTTGCCAGTGGGCGCGGTGGGGCACCGCCTGCACATCGTCTCCTTGAACAATGTAACTGGCATGCCGCCGGCGCCGGTAGCGTCCACCGTCTTTCAGGTATTGGTCCGCTGGCAGATCGTTCCAACTGGAAACCAAGGCCTGCAGGTCGGTTGCCGTAGTGTGCGCAAGCGCGTGAACGGACTGGGCACCGAGCACGGCATAGCCTTGCCGTTGCAGGGTAACTACAGCCGCATCAAGGCCCACGCTCGGGGGAGAAAATAGCTTGTTTGTCATGCCCTGTAGCTTAAAGGCAGGCGGCCTGCTCACCACTACAGCGCCTTGCGCCCCAGCAGGCCACCAATACGACGCACAAGCCACTTGGGCGTGCCGCGCGAGGCCAGCATGGCCGCCTGGTTGACAGCGCCCGGCACGCAAATGGCGACTCCTTTCATGCAGGCCTCAAAGGCTTGGATAGCAACGGCTTCCACATCACCCACCAGAAAGCTGGGCAACTGTCCAATCTTGACATTCGCCCCTGCAGCCTGGGTCAGCATTTGGGTAGCTGTGATGCCAGGGCACAGGGCGGTTACGGTCACACCGGTTCCGCGCAACTCTTCGGCCAATGACTCGGACAAAGACAGCACGTAGGCCTTACTGGCCGCATAACTGGCCAGAGTTGGAACGGGCTGAAAAGCCGCTATCGAGGCCACATTGAGCACCCGCCCACTGCCCCGGTGCACCATTTCCGGAACAAAGGCACCCAGCATGGCAGTAAGGCCCGAGATGTTGATGTCAATGATGGCCTGGTGCTTCTCCGGAGCAATGGCGGTGAACGCACCCTGCTCCAGAACGCCCGCGCAATTGACCAACACATCCACCTGGCAGCGTTTACGCTGCAGGTCAGCGTGCAAGTACGCCACAGCGCCGGGTTGTGACAAATCGGCTGGTTGCACGCGCACGGTAACGCCGTGCTTGGCCGCCAGGGTTTGCGACAAGTCCCGGAGCTTGCCCTCGCTACGGGCCACCAAAACCAGATCCATCTTGGCCGTGGCAAAGCAATGGGCCAGCGCCTCACCAATGCCCGATGAGGCACCAGTGATCAGGGCAGTTTGTCGGGTGGAAGGCTTAGAGGTGGAGGGATGGGTCATGGTGTGCTCGCTATATTGAAGTTGGCTACAAAGGATGTTTAGTGTTGTGCCGGCTCTAACTGTAGTGTCATGCCCGCCACGCGCAGACGCTGTACCAGCACGTCACCCAGCGCGCTGGCGGGTGTGAGCAGGCCGCCGTATTGGCGCCCACCCGGCAATTCATCCAGCTGCAGGGCCAGCGCCAGAGCCGATTCGCACAGCATCTTGGTCGTGGCGCGGTTGCCCGGATCACCCTGGTCGGCAATCATGCCGCGCACCGTCTTACCGCTGGCGCTGTGACCCACCCATTGGCAGCGAAACGATCCGCCATCCATGCTGGCCTCCGACGGTCCGGCACCCGGTGGCGGCGCCAGCTTTTGCGCCAGATTGCGCACAGGCGCCAACCGCAGGGCCGCTTGAGACGTGAACGAGCCTGCACTCAGGCTGGCGGCGGCCATCGCAGCGACCGGACCACGCCCCAGCCGCAGATACTCCTGGTAGGCATAACCTTGGGCATACCCCAGCAATGCTGCGCTGCGGCGCACCACCCGGGTGTTGATAGGACCCATCATGAACGGTGCCAGCCAGGCCGAGAAGTCGGTATCAAAGCGTGGCGCAATCGGGTCGGCATGGGCCTGCGCATCAGTTGGGCGTGTGCCTTCAGGATTGAGCAAAAAGGGATCGGCCATGGCTTTAGTCTGCCCCGAGGCCAGCATATTGAACAGCGAGGCCAGCGTGCCGCCGTTGAAGCCACCGCGAATACTGAATGCGGCCTTGACCTGGGTGCAGACCTCACCATGACGATCTTGCATCGCCTGGTTGGCCAGGTAGGCGCTCAGGTCAGAGGGAATGGAGTCAAAGCCGCAAAAGGGAATGATGCGCGCACCCGTGCGCTGGGCCGCGTCGTGGTGCTGATCAATCAGGCCCTTCACCCAAGGCGTCTCGCCAGTGATGTCCACATAGTGCGTGCCGTGGCGCACGCAGGCCGCCACCAGTTCGCTACCGTACAGTGCAAACGGGCCAGCAGTGCTCAGCACCACGCGCGCGTTGCGGGCCAGCGCATCCATGGCGTCGCGGTCATGGGCCTCTGCCACCACCACACCCACTTTAGGGGCGCCACAGTCCTTGCGCACTGCGTTCAGTTTGGTAGCACTGCGCCCGGCAATCGCCCATTGCAGCCCCAAGGACTTAACCTGCAGATGGCGTGCAAAGTAGGCCACCGTCTGGCGCCCGACAAAACCACTGGCGCCGTACAGAACGACGTCATACGGCCGGTTGTTGGCAACTTTCAAGGGCATGGCGAGTTCCTGTCGATCATTGGTGGTTTTAGCTGTCACGCAGGATACGCCAACTTCGCCGCTGTCACAGTACCATGCGCGCTCATTCACCAGGAGTCCGCACCCATGTCCTCGCCAACCTCGTCAACCACCAGATCCGCCTTGCCGCCCGCCCCGTTGGCCTACCCAAGTCCACCGACTGGAACCATACCACCGAAGCCGTGGCCGAACCGTCTGAAGGCGGCGTGACGCTGAAAACCCTGGCCCTGAGCCTGGACCCCGCCATGCGCGGCTGGATGAACGAAGGCAAGAGCTACATCCCGCCGGTGGGCATAGGAGAAGTCATGCGGGCCGGTGGCGTGGGCAAGGTGATTGCGTCCAAAAACGACAAGTTCGCGGTGGGCGACTATGTGAGCGCGGGCTTTGGCGTGCAGGAATACATCACCATCGCGGCAGATGAAATCAAACGCAACGGCCTCGTCAAAATCGACCTGCGCGCGGGCAGCCTGACCCAGTGGCTCAACGTGCTGGGCATGCCCGGCATGACCGGCTACTTTGGCCTGATGGACGTGGGCATGCCCAAAGCGGGCGAGACGGTCGTGGTGTCGGGTGCGGCTGGTGCTGTCGGCCAGACCGTGGGCCAGCTCGCCAAGCTCAAAGGCTGCCGCGTGGTGGGCATTGCCGGTGGCGCGGCCAAGTGCGACTGGGTGGTGAAAGAACTAGGCTTTGATGCCTGCATTGACTACAAGGCTGGCCCTGGCGCCGTACGTGCCGGCCTTAAAGAGCACTGCCCCAAGGGCGTGGACATTTACTTTGACAACGTGGGCGGCGAGATTCTGGACGATGTGCTGGCCAAGATCACCCGTGGTGCGCGCATCATCATCTGCGGCGCCATCAGCCAGTACAACAACACGACCGCCGTACAAGGCCCCAAGAACTACCTGAGCCTGTTGGTGAACCGCGCGCGCATGGAAGGCATTGTGGTGTTCGACTACGCCGACCGCTACCACTTGGCCGTGGCAGAGATGGCGGGCTACCTGAAGGAAGGCCGCATGAAGAGCAAGGAGGACGTGGTGGTGGGCCTGCAGACGTTCCCTGAAACGCTGCTCAAGCTGTTCAACGGCGAGAACTTCGGCAAGCTGGTGTTGGAAGTGGCCAAGGACTGAAAGAAACGCTGACGAAAATATGTAATTAGCTATTTCTTTGATAGCTACTTACGTATATTCCACGAGGGCTGGAGGCCTAAAATACCACTAACTACTCCAGCAGCGCCGCATACACCAAGTTCCGAAACAGCGGCCGGTAGTAGTCCCGCTGGTTGGGCGCCTGCAGCATCATCAACGCGAAGAAATCCTTTGCTGGGTCTACGAAAAAAGTGGTTCCAGCTATGCCGCCCCAAAAATACAAGCCCTTGGAGCCAGCCTGCGCCGCAATGCCCTCCTCCAGCCGCACGGCAAAGCCCAGGCCGAAGCCGTGGCCAGGTGGCAGCAGTTCGCCGGAACGCCCTGCGCGGTGCACGCCGATTGACCCCAGGTGGTCGGACGTCATGTAGCGTACGGTGGCTGGGCTGAGAATGCGTTGGCCATCCAACTCGCCACCATTTAGCAAGCATTGCAAGAAGCGTGCGTAGTCAGCAGATGTGGATGCCAGCCCTGCCCCACCGGCCTCCATGGCCACTGGATTGCGCAAATCGATCAAGCGGGGGGTGATGCCGCCGTCTGGGTCTTTCTCAAACGGCTCCGCGATGCGGTGGTGTTTGTCAGGCGGCACCACAAAACTGGTGTCGACCATGCCCAGCGGGCCCAGGATGTTGCCGTGCAAAAACTCGCCCAGGGGTTGGCCACTAACCACCTCCACCAAAGCGCCCAGCAGATCGGTGGCACGGCTGTATTCCCACACTGTGCCCGGCTCGAACATCAGCGGGATAGCGGCCAGCGCTTGGGAAAATTCGCGGTTGGTGCGCCCACGTGAGGCCAGCTGGGCCTGGGCATATTGGCGTTGGATGGGTTCGCTACCCAAAATCTCGTAGGTCAGCCCGGCGGTGTGACGCAGCAGGTCTTGCACGGTGGGCGCGTGGCGCGGTCGGTGCTGCACTGCGCGGCCGTGGATGGCGGTGGTGAGCTTGACGTCTTCAAACTCGGGCAAATACTGGGCCACTGGGTCGCTCAGCAAGAGCTGGCCGCGCTCCATGAGCATCATCACGGCCACCGAGACGATGGGTTTGGTCATGGAGTAGATGCGAAAGATCGAATCCTGCGCCATGGGCACACCGTTGGCCGGGTCTTGTTGGCCCACGGTTTCGTGCAGCAGCACCTGGCCGTGGCGCGCAATGAGAGCCACCGCGCCTGGCAGGCGGGCCCGGGCGACTTCGGCCTGCAAGACCTCGACCAGGTTGCGGGTGCGCTGGGGGCAAAAGCCCAGGTCTTTAGCCGATCCCAGGGGGAGATGCTGGGCAGTGGTCACGAGCAGGCCCCGGTTTGACCATAACGCGCACGCGCCAGGGCCGCACCTTGCGCCAGCGCTTCCAATTTTTTAAGCGCCACCTCGCGGCTCATGGGCGCCAGACCGCAGTTGGTGCAGGGGAACAAGCGGTCCCTGGGCACATGCTGCAGGGCCATGCCGATGGTGTCGGCAATTTGCTCCGGGGTTTCGATCACGTCGCTGGCCACGTCGATTACGCCCACCATCACGTCCTTGCCTTTGAGCAAGTCCATCATCTCGGGCGGCACGTGGGAGTGGTAGCACTCCAGGCTGACCTGCTGGATAGAGCTGGCAGCCAGTGCGGGGAACACCTGCGCATACTGGCGCCAATCCTGACCCAGGGTTTCTTTCCAATCGGTATTGGCCTTGATCCCATAGCCGTAGCAAATGTGCACGGCAGTGGTGCAGGTCAATCCTTTGACGGCGATCTCCAATGCCTTGACGCCCCAGTCTGCCGCATCTTTCATATAGACGTTAAAAGCGGGTTCATCGAACTGGATGATGTCCACCCCATCGGCCTGCAAGGCCAGCGCTTCCTGGTTGAGCAATTCGGCAAAAGCAAAGGCCAAGGTCTTGCGGTCACCGTAGTAGTTGTCAGCCACGGTGTCCACAATGGTCAGCGGGCCGGGCAAGGTGAATTTAAGCTTTCTCTGGGTGTGGGCGCGGGCGAGTTGGGCCTCAAACGCATGCACGCGGCCCTTCAAACGCAATGGAGCCACGACCTGGGGCACCATGGCCTTGTAGCGGTCGTTGCGGATGCCCATCTCGACCTTGTGCGCAAAGTCGATGCCCTCGACCTGCTCCAGAAAGCCATGCACAAAGTGCTGGCGCGATTGTTCGCCGTCGCCCACGATGTCCAGCCCCGCATCCTCCTGCGCCTTGATCCACAACAACGTGGCGTCGGCCTTGGCCTGTTGCAGCTCGGCTCCGGCCAGCTTCCACTGCGGCCAGAGCTTCTCGGTTTCGGACAGCCAGGATGGCTTGGGCAAACTGCCCGCAATAGCGGTTTCAAACATGTTTGTCTCCGATTAAACTGGTTTGGTAAGCTGGCAATTTTGCACCGCAATGCAGGCAATAGTTAGCTTCAGCGGAATGCCCTTCGGTCAGGCACTCATGGCAGGTTCGCGTGGTGGGCACTTCGTGGCGGCGCTGGCTGGTCATCTCTGCGGTCACGATGCCGGTGGGCACCGCCAGTGTGCCCCAACCCAGCAGCATCATGAGCGAGGCAATCAGGCGCCCCAGGTCGGTTTTGGGCGTGACGTCACCGTAGCCCACCGTGGTCATGGTGGTAATGGCCCAGTACACCGACGCGGGGATGCTGCTGTAGCCGTTGTCTGGCCCTTCCACCACGTACATCAGCGTGCCCATGACCAGCACGATCATCATCACGGCAGAGATAAAGACCAGAATCTTGCGCCGGCTGGAGCGCAGTGCATTGCCAAGCGACTGGTATTCGACCACGTAGGCGGTGAGCTTGAAGACTCGAAACACCCGCAACAAACGCAACACGCGCACATCAATCAGCGCATGCACTTCTGGCACAAACAGGGCAATATAGGTCGGGAGCAAGGCAGCCAGGTCAATCAGACCGTAGAAGCTCAGTGCGTAACGCAAGGGGTGGCGCACACAGACCAATCGCGCCACGTATTCCAGCGTAAAGGCCAGGGTAAACAGCCACTCCAGAAATAGAAAAGCGCGGCTCCAGGCCCCGGAAAGATGTTGCACGCTGTCCACCACCACCAACAGCACGCTGGAAAGGATGACGGCAATCAGCCACTGGTCAAACAGCCGCCCGGCGCGCGTGTCGGCCTCAAAAATGATGGTGTAAATGCGTAAACGCCAGCCCGTGAGGGGCTTTCCCAGTGACTGATCCCTACTGTCGCTCATTTCATCCCTTCTGACTCCTGCAACGTGCGCCACATGACTTTACCCGCTCCGCTCTTGGGCAAGGCATCGACAAACTGCACCACGCGGGGCACTTTGTAGACGGCCATGTTCTCTCGACACCAGTCGGCGATTTCCTGCTCGGTGACCAGATCGCGGTGGCTGGGGCGCAATACGACCACAGCCTTGACGGATTCGCCACGGTAACTGTCGGGGGTGGAGATGATGCAGGCCTCGGCGATGGCCGGGTGGCGGTACATCAGGGCCTCCACCTCGGCCGGCCAGACCTTGAAGCCCGAGGCGTTGATCATGCGCTTGAGCCGGTCGGTCAGGAAGAAGTAGCCGTCTTCATCCACCATGCCGATGTCGCCCGAGCGGAAGAAGCGCTTGCCATCCATCTCAAAAAAGGCCGCCTCGGTGGCCTGTGGGCGCTTCCAGTAGCCCTGAAACACCTCGGGCCCATGGATGACGATCTCGCCGGATGTGCCCTGCGGCACCTCTTGCAGCGTGTCGGGATCCACCACGCGGGCGTCAGTGCCCATAAAGGGAATGCCCAGGCATTGCTGCTTGGGCGCGTCTGGTGGGTTGCTGTGCGAGGGTGCGGCGGTTTCGGTCAGGCCATAGCCTTCCACATAGCGCAGGTCGTACTGTTCCAGCAGGCGCTGGGCCACGGCTTGAGGCATGGCGGCACCGCCACCGCCGATATACACCAGGCTGGAGAGGTCGTAGCTGGCAAAATTGGGGCTACTCAACAGGTCGATCACCATGGTGGGGATGTTGGTCCAGTGGGTGACTTTTCTGTGCGAGATCAGGCGCCCGGCCAGGTCGCGGTCCCAGCGCGGCATGATGACCAGCGTCGCGCCACCACGGATACTGGTATGCATAACGCTGACCATGCCGGTGATATGGAACATGGGTACCACCACCAGCACCACGTTCTCGGCCGAACCATTGCCCCATATGCCACTGGCCACCGCGTTGTGCATGATGCTGGCGTGGGTGTGCATGCAGCCCTTGGGCAGACCAGTGGTGCCGCTGGTGTAGGGCAGTATCGCCAAGTCAGCCGGGCCCACCTGCAGGGCAGGTAGCTCGCCACCGGCGGCCAACGCCTGTGTCCAGTCCAGCACCTGTCCGCCCTGCAGGGTGGGCGGCAAGTGGCGCGTTGTCAGCCAGGGGTTCCAGGCCGTGGGCGGTGCGTCGTCACCGGTCGTGTTGACGTCAAAGGCGTCGGTGAAGTGCGTGATGATCAGGTGCGACAGGCCAGTCGTGGCGTCCAGCGCATTGCTGGCTTGGGCCAATTCGGCGGCGAGATCAGCGGTGGTAATGGCGACCCGGGCGTCGGGGTCGGTGATGTAATGCTTGAGTTCTTCCGTGCGGTTCATGGGGTTGACCGGCACCACCACCGCATTGGCACGCAAAATGGCAAAGTGGGCAATCACCAGCTGCGGGCAGTTTTGCATGCACAGCACAACCCTATCACCCTTTTCGACCCCTAGCCCTCGCAAACACTGCGCAAGTTGCTCTGCTTTTTGTAGCAACTGAATATATGTCAGTACCGTACCGAAAAATACCAACGCTGCCTTGTTGGGGTAACGGCGCGCGTTGGTCTCCAGGTTGTCCCACAGCGAGGTGACGGGAAGGGTAATGGCATGCGGTAGCCGTTTGGGCCAGAACTTGTAATGGGCGCGCACCGGAACTCCTAGAAAAGAATCGATGCAGCAAGCCTAGCGTGCAGTCTTGCAACCCGCATCCGGGTAGCCCCCCGGAACGGCGGCTTTGAGTCACGTGGGCGACGTACGGCTTCGCGTTGTATCGGATCATGCAAATCTTGCATCGTTGCTGCGTAGAAACCCATGGGCGCGCTTTCCCGCAAAAGGCTAACATTCATGGGTTGCTTGTGGGGCTGTTGCGTGCAATGCGCTGCTTGGCTTTGAACTCAACACTTACCGAATACCTTTTTAGGACTAGACATGAAAAAACATTTGTTTGCCCTCGCGACGGCCTCAGTGGCCGCATCTTTGTTGACATTTGGGCAAGCTGCCCTGGCCGCCGACACGCTGGCCAAGGTAAAGGCTTCGGGAACCATCACCATGGGCGTGCGCGACTCGTCCGGTGCACTGTCTTACACGCTGGGCGATGGCAAGTACGTGGGCTACCACATCGAGATCTGCCAGCGCATCATCGGCAACGTTGAGAAGGCCATTGGCAAGAAGCTGGAAGTCAAATACCTGCCTGTCACGTCCCAGAACCGCATTCCCCTGGTCCAGAACGGTACCGTTGACATTGAGTGCGGCTCCACCACCAACAACCTGGCCCGTCAGAAGGACGTGTCCTTCGCATTGACCGCGTATGTGGAAGAAGTACGTATTGCGGTTAAGGCCAATTCCGGCATTACCTCCATCACCAACCTCGCGGGCAGGACTGTGGCAACTACCACCGGCACCACCTCGGTGCAGATTCTGCGCAAGCATGAGCGCGCCAACGGCGTTGACTTCAAGGAAATTTTTGGCAAGGACCACTCTGACAGCTTCTTGCTGCTGGAGTCTGGCCGCGCTGACGCGTTCGTGATGGATGGCCAGATTCTGGCTGGCAACATTGCCACCGCCAAGAACCCTGCCGACTTCAAGATCGTGGGCGAAGTACTGAGCGTGGAACCCATTGCCATCATGTTGAGCAAGGACGATGCTGCCTTCAAGAAGGTAGCTGACGACACCATTCGTGAACTGCAGAAGTCTGGCGAACTGGCCAAGATTTATGACAAGTGGTTTGTCCAGCCCATCCCACCGAAGAACACACGCGTTGGTCTGCCTGCCAGCGACGCGACCAAGGCCGCTTGGGCTAATTTGAACGACAAGCCCATGGAAGACTACGCCAAGAAGTAAGGCGAAAACTCCAACATCAAAGAACCCGCTTGCGCTTTGGCCCAGGCGGGTTTCTTTTGGACATTTGCGGTTGATCAGTAATGAGTGAGGGGCTTCTATGACATGGGATTGGCATGTATTTCTGAATGACGATGGCAGTGGGAGAACCTACTTTCAGTGGATGATGGAGGCATGGGGCTGGACCTTGTCCGTGGCCGGTGGTGCCTGGGTTATCGCCATGATCACGGGCGTGTTTTTTGGCACCTTGCGCACGTTACCCAACAGCCCCTGGCTGGTACGGCTGGCAAATGTCTGGGTCGAGCTGTTTCGCAACATCCCCGTGCTGGTGCAAATCTTTCTGTGGTACTTCGTGGTGCCCAAGATGTTCCCCTCCATGCAGCGCATTCCCAGCAGTATTCTGGTGATTTTCGCCCTGGGCTTTTTTACCTCGGCGCGCATTGCCGAACAGGTTCGCGCTGGCATCCAGGCACTGCCACGCGGACAACGCTATGCAGGCTTGGCCTTGGGATTCACTACCGCCCAGACTTATCGTTACGTACTTCTGCCCATGGCGTTTCGGATCATCTTGCCGCCACTGACCAGTGAATCGATGAATCTGCTGAAAAACTCTTCGGTGGCGTTTGCCGTATCGATTGCCGAACTCACCATGTTTGCCATGCAGGCGCAGGAAGAGACCTCGCGGGGCGTGGAAATCTACATCGCTGTGACCTTCCTGTATGCCATTTCGGCCTTTGCCATCAACCGGATCATGAGTTTCGTCGAGAAAAAGACGCAAATTCCCGGCTATGTAGTGGCTGGCGCCGCTGGAGGTCACTGACATGGGCGGACTCGACCTGACTTTTGTAAACTGGGACATCATCAGTAAGTTCGTACTGGGTGGCCTCATGTTCAGCGTCAATTTGACGATTGTGGCCACCGTGGGCGGCATCCTGTTTGGCACGATGCTGGCGCTGATGCGTCTGTCTGGCATCAAGCCCATGACCCTGTTTGCCACCCTGTACGTCAATACCATGCGCAGCGTGCCTTTGGTGATGGTGATCTTGTGGTTCTTCCTGCTGGTACCGCTCATCACTGGCAAAGCCGTTGGTGCAGAGCTGTCGGCAACCATCACGTTCATTGCCTTTGAGGCTGCTTACTTCAGCGAGATCATGCGTGCCGGCATCCAGTCCATTCCACGTGGCCAGGTGTATGCCGGTCAAGCACTGGGCATGACCTACACGCAAAACATGCGTCTGGTGATCCTGCCCCAGGCTTTTCGCAACATGCTGCCTGTGTTGCTGACACAGACCATCATCCTGTTCCAGGATACGTCCCTGGTTTACGCCATTGGCGCCAACGACCTGCTCAAAGGCTTTGTCACCGCGGGCAAGATCTATGGCCGCCCTGAAGAGGCTTACCTGATGGCCGCCATTGTTTACTTTGCCGTGTGCTTCAGCCTGTCGGTGCTGGTGAAACGCCTGCAAAACAAGATCGCCATCATCCGCTAACCCATTGACCCATTGAGACTCCAAAATGATCCGAATTGAAAACATCTCCAAGTGGTATGGCCCGGTCCAGGTGCTGAACAATTGCTCAGTCACCATTTCCAAAGGTGACGTGGTGGTGGTCTGCGGCCCCTCGGGCTCGGGCAAATCCACACTCATCAAGACCGTCAACGGCCTGGAGCCAGTTCAGGAAGGCAAAATTTTTGTGGATGGCACCGAGTTGCAAGCATCCACCACCAACCTGCCGCAGTTGCGCAGCAAAGTCGGTATGGTGTTCCAGCACTTCGAACTATTCCCCCACCTCAGTGTGACCGAAAACCTGACCATCGCCCAGATCCGGGTGCTGGGTCGCTCTGCCGATGAGGCCAAAGTCCGCGGCCTGAAGATGCTCGACCGGGTGGGCCTGATGGCCCACAAGGACAAGTTCCCCGGACAACTCTCTGGCGGTCAGCAGCAGCGTGTGGCCATTGCACGGGCCCTGTCCATGGACCCGATCGTGATGCTGTTTGACGAACCCACTTCCGCTCTGGACCCCGAAATGGTGGGCGAGGTACTGGATGTGATGGTGACTCTTGCCAAGGAGGGCATGACCATGATGGTTGTCACCCATGAAATGGGCTTCGCCCGCAAGGTGGCCAACCGGGTGATCTTCATTGACGTGGGGGGCAAGATTCTGGAAGACTGCACCAAAGAAGAGTTCTTCAGCCATCCCGAGAATCGCCAGACACGCACCAAGGATTTCCTCAGCAAGATCCTCCAGCACTGAGCCAGTCAGCGTCAAAATCGGCACACTGTCGCCAGCGTAAACCCTGATGCTAAGGCCAGGGAACTGGCGCTACAGTTCAACAAACCGAGTCATTCGCTGGTGTCCTTGCTTAAGTTGTGTAAAACCTGTTTGTTACTGGAGTACTTACTGATGAAATTGAATACCGTAAAAGTCGCAGCCACCGTCGTGGCCTCTCTGGGCGCCCTGTTGGCAGCCCCTGCACACGCAGGCAAGACACTCGATGGCATCAAGACCCGAGGCCAAATCATCTGCGGTGTGCACACCGGCCTGGCTGGCTTTTCCGCGGCCGACTCCAACGGCAAGTGGAATGGCCTGGATTCCGACATCTGCCGCGCCATTGCCGCCTCCACCCTGGGTGATGGAGATAAGGTGAAATATGTCCCCCTGCCCGCCCAGGCACGCTTCACCGCCCTGCAGTCTGGAGAGATCGATATCCTGTCGCGCAACACCACCTTCACACTGACGCGCGACGCGTCGCTCGGCTTGAACGACACTGTCGTAACCTATTACGACGGCCAAGGCTTCATGGTGCCAGTCAAAAGCAAGATCAAGAGCGCCAAGCAGCTCAAGAACCAAACCGTGTGCGTGCAGTCCGGCACCACCACTGAAAAAAATCTGACCGACTACTCCAAAACCAACGGTCTCAACATCAAACCTGTCGTGTTTGAAAAGCTCGAAGCCGTAGAAGGCGCTTACTTCTCGGGGCGCTGCATCGCCTACACGACAGATGCATCTGGCTTGGCTGCCGTGCGCAACAAATCTGCCAAAGATCCGGCTGACCACCTCATCCTGCCAGAAATCATATCCAAGGAGCCCCTGGGCCCCATGGTTCGGCGGGGTGATGACGAGTGGTTTGCCATCGTTAAATGGGTGATCTACGGTCTGCAGGAAGCTGAAGAGTATGGCGTCACGGCTGCCAATGTGGATGATCTGAAGGTCACCAGCAAAGATCCCGTGATCGGTCGCCTGCTGGGCACTACCGAAGACACTGGCAAGTTGCTGGGGTTGGACAAAGACTGGCTGGTTCGCGCGATTAAGACCACAGGCAATTACGGCGAAATTTTCGAACGCAACGTTGGCCCCAAATCTCCACTGCAACTGCCACGTGGCCTGAACAACCTTTGGAACAAGGGTGGTCTGGTTTACCCATACCCAGTCCGCTAAAGCCCACCGCCGTGGTCGTGCATACCATTGCATGACCTATTTTGCAAGGGTAGCCGCAGAGTAGACCTGGGCTGCCCTTTTTCATTGGAAACACGTTTGAACAGTCATGAAAACCTGCTGATATGAGCGGCCAGACCCCCCCCAAAAAGAAACCCATGTCCTGGCGAAGCCAGGCATTTCGTGGCTTGGTTTACCAAATCCTGGCGGTCACTGCCATTGCGCTGTCCGTCTGGTTTTTGGCCCACAACACGGCCACTAACATGCGCGTACGGGGCATTCAAAGCGGGTTCGACTTTCTGACAAGCGCAGCAGGCTTTGATATTGGTGAAAGTCTGTACCCCTTCGATTCCGGCGAACCCTACTGGCGCGCGTTCCTGGTGGGCGTCACCAACACGCTGCGCGTCGCGGTGCTGGGCATTATTCTCACGACGCTGCTGGGCACCTTGATTGGGGTTGGTCGTTTTTCACGCAATGTACTGGTACGCGGCCTGTGTATCACCTATGTCGAGATTTTCCGCAATGTGCCCGTGCTGCTTCAGCTGCTAATGTGGTATCTGCTGTTTACCGAATTGCTGCCACCTTCCACCGAGCCGGTGGTGTTGGGGCCACTCTTTCTTAGCAAGGGGGGGTTGAATTTTCCCATTCCCATTTGGGGTGTCGGCCAAGCATGGGCCGCCTTGGGGCTGCTGGCGGGACTCCCGCTGGCCTGGCTGGTCCGACGCAGAGCTGTCCAAGCGTTTGAACGCACGGGGCGTCCTGGCAGCCAATTCTGGCTACCTTTGCTCGTGGTGCTGGCGTGCGGCGTGGTGGGCTGGTTACTGGGGGGGGCACCAACTGCCTTTGATAGCCCCAAGCAGGGCGAGTACGCCATTGAAAATGGGGGTGCGCTGACACCTGAGTTCCTGTCCGTATTGCTGGGCTTGACCATTTACACAGCGGCGTTTGTAGCCGAAGTGGTGCGCAGCGGTGTCAATTCGGTTCCTAGGGGGCAGGGCGAGGCCGCCAGCGCGCTGGGTCTGTCACCTGCACAGGAAATGCGCCTGGTCATGTTGCCGCAGGCGCTGCGCGTGATCATTCCACCCATGACCAACCAGTACCTCAACCTCACCAAGAACTCCTCACTGGCAGTGGCCATTGGCTACCCCGATGTGGTGTCCATCGCCAATACCGCTATCAACCAAACCGGGCGGGCGGTGGAGTGCATTTCGGTGATCATGCTGGTCTACCTCAGTACCTCGCTGGCAACTTCGCTGCTCATGAATTGGTACAACGCCCGCGCGGCGATCCAGGAACGCTAACCATGGCCGCCCAAACCTTTCAACCTATCGCTCCCCGCCCGGCACCCATCAAGACCGAAGGCCTGGTGCCATGGATACGCGCCAACCTGTTTGGCAACTGGCAAACCTCGGTGGGTACCATCGTGCTGGGTGGTTTTTTACTGTGGATATTGCCCCAATTGTTCAGTTGGGCGCTGTTGCGGGCAGAGTGGCGCCCCGATCCCAATGCCTGTCGCCTCGATGGCGTGGGTGCCTGCTGGGGTGTGGTGGCAGAGAAATACCGCCTGATCCTTTTCGGTCGCTACCCCTTTGAAGAACAATGGCGCCCCCTGGTGGCTACGGCGCTAATGCTCTTTCTGATACTGGGCAGCTGTACACGTGCCTTTTGGAAGCCCTGGCTGGTCCTGCTTTGGCCGGTTGTGCTGGCTGTCTACTTTGTCATCATGTACGGTGGCGTAGCGGGCCTGAGCCGGGTCGATACCGACCGCTGGGGTGGCCTGCCCCTGACCATCCTGCTGGCGTCGTTGTCCATGGCCATGGCCTTTCCGATTGCACTTGTCGTGGCCTTGGGCAAACGCTCCAACATGCCAGCCATCCGCAGTGCCTGCACGGTGTATGTAGAGCTGATCCGAGGGGTACCACTAATCTCTGTCCTGTTCATGGCTTCATTCATGTTCCCTCTGTTCATGCCACAGGGTTTCACAATTGATGTGCTGATTCGGGTGCTGGTGGGCATCACACTGTTTGCAGCAGCCTACATGGCCGAGGTGATTCGTGGCGGCCTGCAGGCGATCCCGAAGGGCCAAGTGGAAGCTGCAGCCACGCTGGGACTGTCGTACTGGCAAACACAGGGCAAGATTGTGCTGCCGCAGGCACTGGCCATGGTGGTGCCAGGCATCATGAATGGATTTATCTCGACCTTCAAAGACACGTCCCTGGTCACCATCGTGAGTCTGTACGAACTCACGGGAGCCATGGGCCTGGCCTTGAACTCCGATGGGGACTGGCGCCCCTTCAAGATTGAGGGCTACCTCTTCATCGCGTCCATCTATTTCATCTTCTGCTTCTCCATGTCGCGCTACAGCATGTGGATCGAAAAGCAGGTCAACAAGTCCAAGTTGCGCTGAGAAACCCCATGTCAGAACCCATCATCACCTTCGATAAAGTCAACAAATGGTATGGCAATAACTTCCATGTGCTGCGCGACATTGACCTGTCCGTCGCCAAAGGAGAACGGATTGTCATCTGCGGACCATCCGGCTCGGGCAAGTCCACACTGATTCGCTGCATTAACCGCCTGGAAGAGCACCAGCAAGGCCGCTTGGTGGTGGACGGCGTTGAGCTAAGCGATGACGTGAAGGCCATCGACCAGGTCCGCAAAGAAGTGGGCATGGTGTTCCAGCAGTTCAACCTGTTTCCGCACCTGACCGTTTTGGAAAACCTGACGCTGTCACCGATGTGGGTGGGCAAGCTGCCCAAAAAAGAAGCCGAAGCCAAGGCAATGGAGCAGTTGGAACGCGTACGCATTGCCGAGCAAGCCGGAAAGTATCCGCTGCAATTGTCAGGCGGTCAACAGCAGCGCGTGGCCATTGCGCGTGCCCTGTGTCTTACACCGAAGATCATGCTGTTTGACGAGCCCACCAGCGCGTTGGATCCGGAGATGATCAAGGAAGTGCTGGACGTGATGATCGAACTGGCCAACCAGGGTATCACCATGATTTGCGTGACCCACGAAATGGGCTTTGCCAAGGCCGTTGCCGACCGCGTGATTTTCATGGACCAGGGCCAGATCGTGGAGCAAAACACGCCCCACGAGTTCTTCAATAATCCCCAGAACGAACGCAGCCGGGATTTTCTGTCAAAGATCCTGGGACACTGATTCAAACGTAGTCAGTGATCAGAAAGCGCCGGGTCTTGATCCAGTATTCCCAGGTGTAGCCCGGCCACAGGGTGTCGATATGGCCATCGGCGTTCTGGTACCAGCTCTTGCAGCCGGAAGCCCAGACGGTGCCCTGCATTTTGTGCTGCATCTGCGCGTACTCGTCTTGTTGCACGTCGGGACGCAACCGCAATGCAGTTTTCCCACTTTCACGCAGGCCCTGGACGGCGGCAACGATGTAGCGTACCTGGCACTCGATCATGAAGATGATGGAGTTATGCCCCAGCCCGGTGTTGGGGCCGACCAGTAGAAATAAATTGGGGAACCCTGCTACCGTAATGCCCAGCCGTGTAGCCGCAGGCTGCTTACGCCAAAGTGCACCCAGTTCGGGGGGATCGAGGGCGCTGGAACTGGCCTCGCCATACACCTCCAGGGGAGCCACAAACTCGGTGGCCTTGAAACCAGTGCCCCACACAATCACATCGCACGGATACAACACGCCATCGGCTCCCACCACGCCTTGGGACGCAATGCCCGCTACGGCTTGTGTCTGCAGTTGGACATTGGCGCGCTGCAGGGTCGGAAACCAGGTATTGGAAATCAGCAGGCGCTTGCAGCCCGGTGCAAAGTCCGGCGTGAGTGCCTGGCGCAAGGCCGGGTCGTTCACTTGGCGGCGCAGATGGTGCATGGCCAGCGCCCGCAACAGGTCCTGGATGCGCTTTGAGCCCATGAAGCCACGGCCAACCATTTCATTGAACCAGTACACCCGCCAGCGACTCAGCCGTTGCAGGCCGGGAATGTAGCGGTAGGCCCAACGGCGCAGGAGACCGTGGGGTTGGTCCCAGCGCGGAACCACCCAAGCTGGCGTGCGCTGGAACACATCCACATGCGCGGCGTCTGGAGCAATTTCTGGCACAAACTGGATAGCACTGGCCCCTGTGCCGACAACGGCAATGCGTTTTCCCTTGAGATCCACGTCATATCGCCACTGGCTGGAGTGAAACGCCACGCCACCAAAATTCGCCACGCCTGGAATATCGGGAATCAAGGGCTTGTTCAGTGGCCCCGTTGCAAGCACCACATGGCGCGCCAGCATTGGCTCCTGCCCGGTGATCTCGATCTGCCAGCACTGCTGATCAACGAGCCAACGCATCGCCTGAACCTCAGTCTGAAACCGGATCAGCGTGCGCAGGACGTAGTCATCGGTCACCCGCAGGATGTAGTCCTGGATTTCCTGCTGTTGGGGATAAGGCCGTGTCCAATGGGCGTTGGGAGCGAATGACAGGGAATACAGGTGCGAGGGTACGTCGCATGCACAGCCAGGGTAAATATTGTCACGCCAAGTGCCACCCACTTCGGCATTGCGCTCCAGGATCACCAGCGAATCGACACCGCTGCTGCGCAGTTTGATCGCCGCGCACAGTCCACCAAAGCCCGCACCAACAATCGCCACATCGAGTTGCTTCATACAAGCAAGTTAACACAGCGGCCTCTCCCGTCAAGGCCTCTCCGCTCAGTCCCTCGAAATCACTTGGGTAAGTCACCTGCCGCAGTCGAGACACCCGGCCCCAGGCGATTCGAGGTCCAGCGCAACAGATCTATCCACATTTGGCGCATCTCCGCATCTTTGGGAGTACGTGAAGCGTTCGGCAATTCAATTGTGACCACTGGCACACCCTTGTGGATACCACCATAGTTACCCAGCGAGCCCGGAAAGATACCGACCTGATCCAGGTACAGACGCCCCAGCCGACTGGGCGGTGCAGTTGGGCCGTCGAAGTCCAACACACCGTAGGGCGCGTGCACGCTGACTATCAAGTTTGGCTTGAAACTGTCCATTTGCTCCAGCAGAAAACGCGACTCAGGCTCTGACAACGGCTTGTTGCCTGGCCAGCGGCGCGGGTCGCGGCGCGTGCGCCCTTCCCAATACTGGCGGGCATCACGTGCCCAGTTGGGCGTTGGGAAGTTGCGGTTCAGGTCCACCCCGTGGGCATTGACACGGCGGGCGGGCTTGGCAAACATGCCATCGGGATTCAGTGCAGGAATAAAGCGCCAGTGAATAGGCAATGGCGTGTCCGCTGTCGGCGTCTGCGCCATGGCAATCCAGTGGAACACCAGGGAACTGGAAGACATTTCATCGCCATGGATGGCGCCGAGCACCAATACGCGCAGACGCGCATCGTTGGCTCGGACGTCTCGCCCCCAGATGGGACGCCCCAAGACCGAGCGGGCCTGCATGTCTTGCAACTGCGCGGCTTCGCACAGCAGACGATTGACATTCGGGATTTTTGCAGAATAGTCAGCGCATGACCTCATGGGCATTGCGTGACACGCTATGCTTACCGTAGCAATTGCGAACAAAAACACAGCGGGAAATAACATTCATCCATTGTAGGACGCCCCTGTGACAGCCGCGGTTGTTGGCGGGTGGGTCAGCAGGTGGGCGCCGATTCGGTTAAATTTGGGGATGCCTTTGACAGTCGCGCCCCAGCGGGCCCTTCCACCGCACTTTTCCGCAACCGAATTTCGGGAGGCTTTGGGCATGTTTGCCACTGGCGTCACGGTGGTGACGGCGCGCGACGCCCACGGGAAATTCGTTGGGCTCACTGCCAATTCGTTCAACTCGGTTTCGCTGACACCACCGCTAGTGCTCTGGAGTCTGGCGCGTTCAGCCGGCTCCATGGCGGCCTTTTGCGCAGGCTCACACTACGCAATCAATATCCTTAGCGCCGACCAGCAAGAATTGGCCGTGCAGTTTTCCGCACGCGGTCGAGACCGCTTTGCCGGCGTGGCGTTCACACAGGGCAGCGGTGGTGCACCACTATTGGACGGTGCGGTTGCCACCTTCGAGTGTTTCAACCGCAGCCGCTACGACGAAGGCGACCACGTCATTTTTGTAGGTGAAGTAGAACGCTGCAACCACCGGCCCGGGGCCTCGCCCTTGCTGTTCCACGGTGGCCGGTTCTATGCGGAGCATCCGCTGTAGCCCCGCAGCTCAATAGGTGGTATTTACGCTGTTACGCAATGCCATCTGCGCCACGGCATTCAGGGCGCCGTCAACCACAGGGCGATCCGAAATCACCCGCACATGACCGGCTGCGACCAGCTTGTCGCCAGAACGCCGCGTCATGGATTGGGTCGCCCCCTGCGCGTTGGTAAAAAGGAACAGGGTGCCGTGCGGGCTGGCCCAGGTGAGTTGGGTGCGGACCCATTGGTCTTTCACCCACAACTCAATCCATGATCCCAGGGCCAGACTGCTAAGTGCGGGGACTTCCGTCGGCTCTTGGGAGGTATGCTGACCATCTTGAAGCAGATCTGGTACATACACTGGCGCAGATGAGTCGCTGGTGGCATCCGGCAAATCCATGAAGTTTGACGCCAGGGCTTCCTGGGGAGCCAGCCAGGGGTTGCTATCGTCCACCAGATAGGATCGCTTGGCCGGCACAACCGCATCCACCGCGGGCTGCGCCTGCAGGGGCGCGGGTGGCGCCTTGGCCGCGCGAAACGCCGCCTGGTGCAGACCCATGAGGGCCTCCAGGAAAACACTGGTCTTGGTCCCTGGGTAGCGAATGGTCTCCAGACCTTCACGCAAATTAGTCAGCAACAAGGGCACCAGGCGAGTCAGTTTGGCAATATCTTTACGGGTTAGCTCTGGGTGGGCACTCCACAGCAGAGCCGAGATGACGGCATGGTACTTGTCTGCGGCACCTTCGGACGAGGCGCCACCCATACGGGCAAAGGCTACTACCTGGGCCCACGGTCCACACAGAAAATCCATAACAACGTCTGGCACCTGTACCGCCTCGGGATGGTCGGCAATCTCGCGGCCAATTTCTTCGGCCAGGAGATTGCGCTTTTCGGCCTGTTGCAGGGCCTGCTTGGCCAGTTCCCGACTCTGAGCACTGACCAACGCAGCCTGTGCCCAGGCGTTCTGCAATTGCTGCAAAACTTCCTCAAAGGGTTCGGCGTCCTCAATCGCGGCCTGCTCCAGTGGCGCAATGGCCTGGGACACCCCAGACAAAAATTCTGTAAACCCGCTATCCTGAGTCGATGCATAGGCTAGGCTGTGGCTAGCCACTTCCTGCACCAACATCCGTGCGGGGTGCTGCTTGTTGGAAAACAGACGCGGGTCAACCAAAGCCAAGCGTAGCAACGCAGGCTCCAGACGCCGAATCAATTGCTGGACAGGAGTGAGCAGCCGCGGATCATGGGCGATGTTGTCCACCATCAGGGAAACCACTTCAAGGCTCAGTGTCTGCGCCAACCCATGGGCTTGGCTGCGCAAATGGGCTCGTATCGCTTCAATGGTGGTCTCGCCAGCTGGACTTTCAGCAGCTGTGCTTCGGCGGTGCTGAATGCGTTGAACAAAGGCGTCTACCTGCTTGAGTTCGGTCAAGGCCTCCAGGGCTGCCGGAACGGTCGCGTCAAAATCGGTGACATGGGCATCCGCCTGAAAATCACCCTCTTCAAACTCTTGGGAAAATTGCTGTGCAAAGCGCTCCTTGGCGCTCAGGGCCGCCGGCGCCTCCAGTTCCCCGGCCAATAGCCGGCGCAACTTGTCCAGGGTCAAAAGGGTATTGTCTTGTCCCATAGTCGGCGCCACCAGTCCGGTAGCCGCAGGCTTCTGTCCCAACTGTGCTGCGACAGCGGTCGCCACCGTTGCGGGCTGCTGGTACAGGCCATGCGCAACCCCACGCCCAACTCCCAGGCCGCTGGGGGCCGGCACCACGGCATAACCCGCAGCAACCACACCCTGCCCACGCAAGGCGGCACACAGCTGTACATACAGCGCGCGCAACTCTTGACCCAACGTAGTGCCCATGGCTACCAGCCAGTCGAGCTGGGTTTCGGGTGGCAATTGCGTTTGCTCGACCACTGCCTGCAAGGCACTGATGTAAACCTGCGGGCGCAGTGGATTGCGCTCAGCGTTGACCGCAACCAGGCCCAAGGTACTGCAAATCAAGGTATTGAGTTCTGCCAAGCTGGCTTCCGCCGCCAGCATCGCAACCTGTTGGGTACGAGCCAAAGTGACGCTGGTTTGCACCTGCACCTCGTCCATCAGCTCAAGTTCATCAAATGCGACGTCTGCAATGGATTGGGTACCCGCTTTACGGGTCGCGTCCGGATTGGCAAATGCGTCCAGCAGGGCCTGCGGGTAGCGCTTGCACAGTTCGGCCTCCCAGTTTCGCAGATGCTTGGCTGAGGTTGCCAGCGCATCGCGTTCGCGTAGTTCCCTGCAGGCTGCCTCGCGGGTCTGCAATTGGGTCCGGGCAGCGGCCACCAATTTGCCCATGAGCAAGCTGCCGCCAGCGGCAGCCTCTTGCACCGTAGACTGGTACAGCGCCTGGTACTGCGACGAAGTGGGCGAGCGTGCCACAGACATGGCAATAGTCCTGTGCGGGCTTACTTGAGCGCCTTGAAGCGCATGCGGTGCGGTCGCGCGCCCTCTTCGCCCAGGCGCTTCTTCTTGTCGGCTTCGTACTCCTGGTAGTTGCCGTCAAAGAAGGTCCATTGGCTATCACCTTCGGCCGCCAGGATGTGGGTGGCGATACGGTCCAGGAACCAACGGTCGTGGCTGATGACCAGCATGGTGCCGGCAAACTCCAGCAGCGCGTCTTCCAGGGCACGCAGGGTTTCCACGTCCAGATCGTTGGATGGCTCATCGAGCATCAGCACGTTGCCGCCCGCAATCAGCGTCTTGGCCAGGTGCAAACGTCCACGTTCACCACCGGAGAGCATGCCGACCTTCTTTTGCTGGTCGGCACCATTGAAGTTAAAGCGCCCACAGTAGGCGCGGCTGGCCATCTGGAATTTCCCTACGTTCAAAATGTCCAGCCCACCCGACACGTCTTCCCACACCGTCTTGTCGTTGGACAGGTCGTCGCGGTGTTGGTCGACAAAAGCCATCTTGACGGTTTGACCGATTTTGACCTCGCCAGAATCAGGTTTTTCCTTGCCGGCGATCAATTTGAACAGCGTGGATTTACCGGCACCGTTGGGGCCAATGATACCGACGATGGCGCCGGCCGGGATCTTGAAACTCAGGTTATCAATCAGCAGGCGGTCACCAAAGGATTTGCTGACGCCAACGAACTCGATCACTTCATGGCCCAAACGCTCGGCTACCGGGATGAAAATCTCGTTGGTTTCATTGCGCTTTTGGTATTCGAAATCGCTCAATTCCTCGAAGCGTGCCAAGCGGGCCTTGCTCTTGGCCTGACGTGCCTTGGGGTTCTGGCGCGACCACTCCAATTCTTTCTTCAAGGCCTTGGCGCGCGCTTCTTCACCCTTATTCTCGGCCTCCAGACGGGCGCCCTTTTGCGTCAGCCAGTCAGAGTAATTGCCCTTGTAGGGAATGCCAGAGCCACGATCCAGTTCCAGAATCCACTCAGCGGCGTTGTCCAGGAAGTAGCGATCGTGGGTGATGGCCACCACGGTACCAGGGTAGCGTTGCAAGAACTGCTCCAACCAGTCCACCGATTCGGCGTCCAAGTGGTTGGTGGGCTCGTCGAGCAACAGCATGTCGGGCTTGGAAAGCAGCAATCGGCACAGTGCGACGCGACGCTTTTCACCGCCGGACAACACGCCAATATTGGCGTCCCAGGGTGGCAAGCGCAGCGCATCGGCTGCGATCTCTAGCTGGTGTTCGGAGTCGGTTCCCGCCGTGGCGATGATGGCCTCCAACTCAGCCTGTTCGGCCGCCAGGGCATCAAAGTCAGCGTCCTCGGCGCCATAGGCGGTGTAAACCTCTTCCAGACGCGCCTTGGCGGCAAACAGCTTACCCATACCGGCTTCCACACTCTCGCGCACAGTCTGGGTGGGGTCCAACTGGGGTTCCTGGGGCAGGTAGCCGATGTTCAGCCCTGGCATGGGGATGGCTTCGCCTTCGATGTCCTTGTCCACGCCGGCCATGATCTTCAACAGGGTGGACTTGCCTGATCCGTTGGTGCCCAACACGCCAATCTTGGCACCTGGAAAAAAAGACAGGGAGATGTCTTTAAGAATATGCCGCTTGGGCGGCACAATCTTGCCGACGCGGTTCATGGAATAAACGTATTGGGCCATTGTTCAACGATATTGTGGGGTGGAAATACCGCATTATCGACTGCCCCACCCGTATCCCCAACCGACAGACGGGATTAGCTGTTGCCGCCAGCTTTTTCCACATCGTTGCGCAGCGCCGCCTGGGCCACAGCGTCCAGGGCGTGGTCCACTACGCGGCCGTCCGAAACCAGGCGGATCAGCCCCAGCCCACGCAGGCGATCCATGGTGCGCCGGGACATGGAGTGTGCCATGCCACCCGAGGAAATGAACATGAACAGCGTCTTGTGTGGGCTGGCCCAGGTGAGTTGCGCCCGCACCCACACACCGCCCAACGCCAGATCCACCCAGGAGCCAGTGTTGAGTTGTTCCGCGCTCCAGGCCCGTTGGGCGGCCGGATCGGGAGTCTCGTCTTCTTCAAATTCGGGCATCAGTTGAGCGGCGGCATGCATGAAGCCAGAGTCAGTTGCTTCTTCCTGCGCCATCCAGAATTCGTCTGCCGGTAACCCCACAACATCAATCGCTGACAACGCTGATTCGTCAACCGTTGCGCTTCCACCGTCAGGAGCGGGAGGTGGCTTAGCGCCTTCAAAGGCTTGCTCGTGAAAAGTGATCAGCTCGTCAAAGAACACCGGTAGTTTTTCTTCTGGATAGGAAATAAGACTTAGGCCCTGACGCATTTTGACCAGCATCCCAGGCACTATATCTACCAAACGCGCGCGGTTGCGCCGGGCCAATTTGAGTTGCACGCTCCAGATCAGGTCATCAACCAGACTCAGGTAACCGTCAGCATCGACTGTGCCGTCGGAGCAGCGCAATTGCGACTCGGCCACCACCTGTGCCCAAGGGCCGCGCAGAAACACCGCCACGATCTCGGGAATTTTCTTGGTTTTGATACGCTCGGCAAAATCTTCGGCCAGCCTTTGCGCCAGCAGATTGCGCTGTTCGGCATGCAACAGGCCGCGCGCAGCTTCCTCAGCGCGCTGACGCTGTTCGTGTTCTTCGCGTGACCAACCCTCTTCGAGCTGGCGCAGTACGCGGGTGAAGGCAGTGACATCGCCACCACTACCGACCAATACCGCCACAGCGTTCTCCAGCGCCTTGTGGAAATGAACAAAACCGGGCTGGTCTTCGGATGTGAACGCCAGACTGCGGTTGGTGATCTTGTCCATGAACTGGCGCGCCGGGTGCTGGCGCTCACTGAAAAATCGCGCGTCCGATTGCGACAGCGCCAATAACACCGGCTCCAACCGCTTGAGGTTGTTGCGCACGCCAGCCAGCATGCGGTGGTCCTGGGTCAGATTTTCCAGCATGAGACGAACCACTTCCTCGCCCAGTTCGCGCCCCAGTTTCTTGCTCTTTGATTTTGCGCGCAGGGAAGCGGCATCCACCACCACGCCCGCTGCCGCAGGGCCCCTGGCAGCAGCCGACTGACTGGCCCGCTCGGTCAGGCGCTTCATCATGGGCTCCATCAGCTTCATGTCTTCCAGCGCGACGAACGATGCCGGCACCGTGTGGGTGAAGTCCTTGATGTTGCCATTCAGGGGGCCGGGGTTCAACTCCCCGGACAGCAAGCGACGCAGTTTGTCCAGCGTGAGCAGCGTGCGCGTCACTGTACTCTCGGCCGATTTGGCGGTGCCTCCTTGCCCGCCACCCTGGGTCAAGGTCGGGCCAACCGGTTCAACACCCTGCGAGCGAAGCCAATCAGATATTTCCTTGTACAACTGGCGCATGCTGATGCCCAGCATGCCGGCTGCCGGTGTCATCAAGGGGGTGCGCACCTCGTCCTTGGGAATCAGCTCCACCAGGGTTTCCCGCAGTGCGTAGACAAAGGACTCCGGTTTGAGCGGGTTCAGGTGGGGCTGCACCGTGAGCCAACCCAAGAGGCCACTGACCATGGCGTTCAGGGTGGGCAGTGTGTCGTCCACCGCCATGGAAACTTCCTGTTGCGTCAGGGCAAATTCGATGTTGGCATCAATTTGTTCTTCTTCGAGAAACTGGAAATCATCGAACCGCAAGGGCTGAGTCACACCACGCTGGATGTCACCGCCGTACAGTGCCGCGCGCAAGTGGATGGCAAAGGCCTCTTTAAAGTGATAGGCCTGCAGGCACAAATGTTCAATAGCTGCTTTGGTAGCCGGACTGGTATTCACGTGCACGGACTTGGCGCGTGCCGGCGAGATGGACGCCTTTAACCCGGCCAGTACGTCATCGGCCAGGGTATCACTTTGCTCCAGCACAGCCTCCATGCAATCATGCACAGACGGCTTGAAGCTGCCAGGATCATGGGCTACCCCCAAGCGTCGCAACATGAACTTTTTCATTGTGTGAAGATTCTCCCAGTTGCAGGGCGTAAAGACTAGCCCCCTGGCCACAATGTTACTGTGGGCGTCGCGTCAACAAAACAACTGTTGCTGCCTTTTTAGCACTTCCTGGCACAACGTGCGACAATGCGCGCAGTTGCGGTGCTTCAGTTGCCCACAACGTCAGCACATTGCTGGGGACTGGTATCACAACCTGCGTCCCGCTTTTGAATCTATCTGCCTTTGACTGAACCGGTGCCCAGGCCCCGGGACAGGCCGATATCCCAAGCGCCCTGGATGGGCGCCACAATCCATGACATTTGAAGAATTGAATCTGGCTGCGGCCATCGTCAAAGCCGTGCGCGAGCAAGGTTACGAGATCCCAACTGCCATTCAGGCCCAGGCCATTCCCCTGATTCTGGAGGGCCGCGACCTGCTCGGCGGCGCCCAGACCGGCACCGGCAAGACCGCAGCCTTTACCCTGCCCATGCTGCACCGCCTTACCATGAGCCGCAGCGCGCAAAACAAGTTTGGTGGCACCGGCATCCGCGCCCTGGTACTGACCCCCACCCGCGAACTGGCCGCACAGGTCGAGGAATCGATACGCACCTACGGCAAATACCTGCAACTCAGCAGCACCGTGATCTTTGGCGGCGTGGGCATGAACCCGCAAATCTCCAAACTCAAAAAGGGCGTGGACATTCTGGTGGCCACTCCTGGCCGCCTTTTGGACCTGATGCAACAAGGCATGCTGGACCTGGGCCAAGTGCAAATGTTGGTTCTTGATGAAGCCGACCGCATGCTCGACATGGGCTTTATCCATGACGTGAAAAAGGTGCTGGCCGCTGTTCCCAAGGAAAAGCAAAGCTTGCTGTTCTCCGCCACTTTCAGCGACGAAATCCGCGAACTGGCCGCCGGCCTGCTCAAAGACCCACAGAGCGTACAGGTCACGCCGCGCAACACCACGGTACAACGCATCACCCAGGTGATCCACCCCGTCGGCCGCGGCAAGAAAAAGGCCCTGTTGGCCCACATCATCAACGAACACAACTGGAGCCAGGTGCTGGTGTTCACCCGCACCAAGTTTGGTGCCAACAACGTGGCCGAATTTCTGGAAAAGAATGGCATCACCGCCATGGCCCTGCACGGCAACAAGAGCCAGGCTGCGCGCACGCAAGCACTGGCCGGTTTCAAAAGCGGCGACGTGCGCGCTTTGGTGGCAACCGACATTGCCGCCCGTGGCATTGACATTGACGATCTGCCGCACGTGGTGAACTACGAAATCCCCAACGTCAGCGAAGACTATGTGCACCGCATTGGCCGCACCGGCCGCGCCGGAGCCGACGGTGCCGCCGTGAACCTGGTGTGCCTGGATGAAGAAGGCTTCATGCAGGACATCGAGCGCTTCACCAAGCAAAACATTGAAGTCAAAGTGGTGGAAGGCTTTGGCCCCGAACCGGGCGAAAAGGGTGAACCCATCGCCATGGGACGCCAAACGATTTGGGGTGGCGCCGGCAAACCGCCAAGCCGCGACGTGATGCAGGCTGCCGCCAAGGCCGCCCGCACCGAAATGCTGCAGCGCGTGCGTGAGAACAAGACCGGCCAGGGTGGCGGTCGAGGCGCAGGCGGAGGCAATGGTGGTGGTAACAGCGGAGGCCGTGGTGGCCAAGGCCCGCGTGGCAACGGCGGCGGCGGCGCTGGCCGTGGCGGTGAACACGCTCCCCGACCACAAGGTGCCCGAGGTCCCCAGGGTCAGGGCCAAGGACCGGGTCGTGGTCCCAATCGTGATCGCGCACCCGCTGGTGACGAGCAACCACGCAGCCACGAAGGCCGCTTTGCCGCGGGTGGCGGCATGGGCGAGCCACGCGCTCCCCGTACCGCAGCCGGTGGACAACCCGACCCGATGCGTACCAGTGTCGATATGATGGCCGAACGCGGCGCTCGCCGTGGTTATGGCGGCGGTAATCGCGGCGGTTCTGGCAATGGAGGCGGAAATGGTGGACAACGCTCGGGTGGCTATGGTGGCGGGAGCAACGGGCCTCGTGGGTCAGGAAATCCTCGCGGCCCTTTTAGCCGATAAGACCTATTCGGCGGTTCACTGCGTGGGCCGCCGCACGCTGGAACAGAAGCATCCCAAGCTCTTCTGCCATGTGGTGGATTTTGCGGCCCTGCCGCACGATCTGCCCCGGGTGGATGATTGCTTTATCGCCCTGGGCACCACCATCAAAGTGGCCGGTAGCCAGGAGGCGTTTCGCGCCATAGACTTGAAGGCTGTTGAGGCGCTAGCCCTCGCCGTTAAAGCTTCAGGTGCTACCAAATTAGGAGTTGTCAGCGCCATGGGCGCCAACAGCCAGTCCTCGGTTTTCTACAACCGCATCAAGGGCGAGATGGAAGTCTCGCTGGCCCGCATGGGCTTTAAAAGTCTAGTCATTGCCCGCCCTTCCCTGATTGACGGCGACCGCACAGCCTTGAATCAGCCGGGCCGCGCGGGCGAAGGCCTGGGCCTGATGTTGACCCGCAAGCTCGGCCCGCTGCTTCCCAGTAATTACCGCGCCATTGCGGCCAAGGATGTGGCCCATGCCCTGATCCGGTCGGTCAAAGCGGGGACGCCCGGCGTAGTGACCCTGTTGTCCGGCGAAATGCAGGGCGGCTAAGTCAATAGATGCCCCAACAACGGCATCAACCCCGCACAAACAACGTCACCAGCGGATCGTCTCCTACCTGACGACTCCAGTGTCCGTGCACCGCCGGGTCAAAGGTTGCGCCATCGGGCAGCACATCGGCTGAATAGAAATGCTCCCCCGGTTTGAAGATGCGCGAGACGCCGCCTTGCAGGCCGATCTCCATCTGCCCACCCAAAATGAAACACCACTGTGGTGCACCGGTGCAGTGGAACTGGCTGCAAAACCCGACCGGGCTGGTGCGCAACTGGTAGCCCTCCGAGGCAAACACGTCTGACAGCATGGACTGGGGCGTGCCCTGGGTCAGCGCAACGGCTTCCGCACGAAACCGCGCGCGACCATCGGTGTCGGTAAACAAAACAACTTTGGTGAATTCAGTCATGGCACGTCCGTAAAAGGCAATGCCGTCAATTATCCCCAGTGGCTAAGGCCAAAGCCGTTTGGCGCCACAATCAGACTGAAATATCCCCCTTTTCAGGAACCCCACCATGCGACTTTTGCACACCATGCTGCGCGTAGGCAATTTGCAGCGCTCCATTGACTTTTACACCCAAGTCCTGGGCATGAAGCTGATCCGCAAGTCTGAAAACCCCGAGTACAAATACTCGCTGGCCTTTCTCGGCTATGGCACCAACCCGGATCACGCCGAACTGGAACTCACCTACAACTGGGGGGTGGAAAGCTACGATATGGGCACGGCCTATGGCCACATTGCCCTGGGTGTGCCCGATGCCTATGCGGCCTGTGAAAAGATCAAGGCCGCCGGCGGCAACGTGACGCGCGAACCCGGACCGGTCAAGGGTGGCAGCACCGTGATTGCCTTTGTGACCGACCCCGACGGCTACAAGATTGAATTGATTCAGCGCGCCTAGGTTGTGGCTTCGCGGTAGTGTTCGCGCCGACGCGCCTCGGAGACAAACTCTTCCAGTTGCGGGTCCATGGCATTGCGCGCCGCCACAATACCCAGCACCCGACTGCCCTCCACCACCGGCACATGGCGAAAACCGCGTTCGTGCATGAGCAACAACGCATGACCGTAGGTCGTGTTCGGTGCCAGCGTGGCGGGGTTTGGCGTCATCACTTGGCGCAGCAACGTGGCGTGCGCGTCCAGCCCCTTGGCCAGTACACGAAACACGGCATCGCGCTCGGTGAAGATGCCGATCAGGGTGTCGTTCTCCATCACCAAGGTAGCACCGGTGTTTTTGGTCGCCATGCATTTGGCCGCCTCGGCCACCGTGGTTTCCGGCGCCAGCAAAACCAGTTTTTTGGGCTCCATCAGGCTTTTAACAGGCAGATCAAACATAGGCCCTCCAATTCATTCGACAACTCTGGGGTGCATGCTAGGCGCCTCTTGAGCAATTACCTTGCCATAGGTCAAACACTTGCTAAATGATCAGGTAACTGTATCGAATTACTATAATTTCAATAGCGCATGACCTATATTTCACGAGGGCTAGAGACTATTTTTTCAAAAACAAGGGTGTCACGGGCAATGGGTTGGACATCGACTTTGCTGCGCACGGTGCCTGAGCCCAAGACACCTTTGGGGTGGATGGATACGAGAATTGGCATAGACGATGTAACTGAATTACATGGTGCAGCGTACTACTCGCCTTCACATTTTTGGTACACAGAAGTTGCCAATGGGGTGCGAGCTTACAGGCTATGTGCACTTGCAACATTTGGTGGCATTTGGACGACGGATGTTGCAATTGATTGCGGGTTTTCACAAAGAGGCCGGGCTAGTATCAGTTCTCACATTTCTTGAAGGAACCTTGATGTCTATGCAACCTCCGTTCTTTGGCAAACGCCCCCCTGACCCAATCACCAGCCGCTCCCAAACACCCGCAGGTAGCACTTCCAGTGCAGGCGCTGGAAGTGCCGCATTGCACCAGGGCACGCCATCGACCGCTCCAATTGCTCCCATCGCGGCCGTGCAACCGGCGGCACCGGTGTCTGGGGCGCCCGTCAAGGAAGGCGGCAGCAAGCTCACCGTGGGGCCCAATATCAAACTCAAGGGCGTGGAAATTACCGATTGCGACACTCTGGTGGTGGAAGGCACGGTGGAAGCAACAATGGACTCGCGCGTCATGCACATCACCGAGGTGGGCGCGTTCAAGGGATCAGCCGACATCGACTTTGCCGAAATCCATGGCGAATTCAATGGCGACCTGACGGTGCGCGAGAAACTGGTGATCTACTCCACTGGGCGAGTCAGCGGCAAAATTCGCTACGGCAAGGTGGTGATTCAGGAAGGCGGCCAGTTGATGGGCGACGTGCAGTTTGACGCGGCCAAGGCCGGCAAGGCTGCTGGCGCTTCTATACTGGCTGGATGACCAACATTGCCGATCTTCGCAAGAGTTACGAGCGGGCCGAACTCGACGAGAGCGCCTCCCACGCTGATCCCCTGCAACAGTTTGACCAGTGGCTGAAAGAAGCCATTGCCTCAAAAATACCCGAACCCAATGCCATGACCGTGGCCACCGTGGCCAGCAACCTGCGCCCGTCTACCCGCGTGGTGCTGATCAAGGGCTATGACGAACGCGGCATCACCTGGTTCACCAACTTTGAGAGCCGGAAAGGCCAGGAACTGGCGGGTAACCCGTTTGCAGCCCTGCAGTTCCACTGGGTGGAGCTGGAGCGTGTGGTGCGCATTGAAGGCCGGGTGGAAAAAGTCAGTGCTGAGGAGTCCGACGCCTATTTCCACAGCCGCCCGTTGGACTCGCGCGTAGGGGCCTGGGCCTCGCCGCAGAGCAGCGTCATTTCCGGTCGCGGCGTACTGGTGGCCAACGCCGCCAAATACGCGGCCAAATTTCTGTTGCAGCCCCCGCGTCCGCCGCATTGGGGCGGCTACCGGTTGCAGCCCGACCGCTGGGAATTCTGGCAGGGCCGCAAGAGCCGTCTGCACGACCGGCTGCGCTACATGCAGCAGCCGGATGGCCTGTGGCTGCGCGAGCGGCTTGGCCCCCTGACGCGCTAGAACGCCACCGTGCACCCGTCCCTTCCCCTGCGGCACTTTCTGCTGGCACTGGCGGTTGTCGCCGTGGGGGGGCCGCCACATATGCACCTTGCCGACAAAACGGCTGCCAACAGCTACGGCGTCGGGCTCCACGCCAAAGGCCACGAATCCATTGCGGGCATACAGCGCCTGCGCGCGGTCGTTGCCCTGGGTGACGGTCAGCAGCACCTGGCGGACCCCGGGCCAGGTGCGGGCATGGTCCAGCGTGGCCTGCACCAGCAACTGCCCCAGCCCGGCTCGGCGGTAGGGGGCCTGCACCACCATGCCAAACAGCGTGGCTTTGTGGGCGGCTTTTTCACGCACCTCCTGGCCCAGGCCCACGGCACCTACGAGTTCACCGTTTTGAAAGGCACCAAAAACGACTTCACGGGCTGTTGGGTCGGTTGCCATGCGTTGCTCCCACCAGGACAGTGGCAACGATTCACGCTCAGCGACGCTGCTAGTGAAGGCGTCGGGGTGCAGCGCATAGGCCTGTAGCATCAGCGCACGGTACTGCGGCGCACACAACGGTGTAAGGCGCATACCGGGCGTCATGGCCTTGGCAAACTGCTGGATGGGTGTGGTTTCACCCGGCAGCGTCACAACACCTTCCAAGTCAAAGCCACAGCGCTCCAGTACCCGGATGGAGTCGGCATTGTCAGGATTGACCACCGCCACCACCCGACGCAAGCCATGTTGGCAAGCGCCGTTGTCCAGTACCACACCCACACATTCCACGGCATAGCCCTGGGAGCAGTATTCTGGCAGCAGGGCATAGCCCACATCCACATCGGCCAAGCCCTCGCGGCGGATCAGGCCGCACATGCCAATGGCTTGGCCGGTACTTTTTAGGGACACGCGACAAAGACCAAAACCATTGCGCGCATAGCTGGCCAGCGGGCCATTGCGCAGGTAGGCACGGGCATCTTCGAGCGTGCGCACGCCCTTGTCCGCGATGGCGCGGATGAAGGATGGCTCGTTGAGCAGGCGCAGGACAAAGGCAGCATCGTCCAGCGTGAAGTGACTGACTTGCAAACGGGCGGTTTCACAAATGACCACGGTATCGGTTCCTGGCGAATCTGGGGTTGGGCGCCATGGTACCCCCAAGCCCGGCCAAAGCACCGCGCCCGGTAAAATCGCGGGTTCTGACTGAATTCACCCCACCATGACCGACACCGCCTCCACACCCATCGCACAACCCGGCTTGCAATCCCTCTCCAAATCGTTCGAGCCTGCCGCGCTGGAAGCCCATTGGGGGCCCGAGTGGGAAAAGCGCGGTTACGGCGTGGCCGGCTACCGGGGCACGCAAGCACCAAAGGCCGGCGAACCGTCCTTTGCCATCCAACTGCCGCCGCCCAATGTCACCGGCACGCTGCACATGGGCCATGCGTTTAACCAGACCATCATGGACAGCCTGACGCGCTATCACCGCATGCTGGGCAACAACACCGTCTGGATACCCGGTACCGATCACGCCGGTATTGCCACCCAGATTGTGGTGGAACGCCAGTTGCAAGACCAGAAGGTCAGCCGCCACGACCTGGGCCGCGAAGCCTTTGTGAAGAAGGTGTGGGAGTGGAAAGAAAAGTCAGGCAACACCATTACCACCCAAATGCGCCGCATGGGCGACACGGTGGACTGGAGCCGCGAATACTTCACCATGGACGACAAACTGTCCAAAACGGTGACCGAGACCTTTGTGCAGTTGTACGAGCAAGGCTTGATCTACCGTGGCAAGCGCCTGGTGAACTGGGACCCCATTTTGCAAAGCGCCGTGAGCGACTTGGAAGTGGAGAGCGAAGAAGAAGACGGCAGCATGTGGCACATCCGCTACCCGCTGGCCGATGATTCTGGCTCCCTCACCGTCGCCACCACCCGGCCTGAGACCATGCTGGGCGACGTGGCCGTCATGGTGCACCCGGAAGACGATCGCTATGCCCATCTGATTGGCAAGCAAGTCGTGCTGCCTTTGTGCGGTCGCACCATCCCCATCATTGCCGATGACTATGTGGACAAGGCTTTTGGCACGGGCGTGGTGAAAGTCACACCCGCGCATGACCAGAACGACTATGCAGTAGGCCAGCGCCACAAGCTGCCCATGATCTGCGTACTCACACTGGACGCCAAGATCAACGACAACGCCCCCGCTGCCTACCAAGGCCTGGACCGTTTTGTGGCCCGCAAAAAAGTCGTGGCAGATCTGGAAGCCGATGGTTTCCTGGTCGAGGTCAAAAAGCACAAACTCATGGTGCCACGCTGCGCACGTACCGGCCAAGTCATCGAACCCATGCTGACCGACCAATGGTTTGTCGCCATGAACAAGGCCCCCACGCTCCCCCCTACGGGTGGTTCGCTGCCCCCCGAGGGGGCTAATTTCCCTAGGGGCGGCCCGTCGGGAAATTCTGCCGTCTTCGATCAACGCTCCATCGCGCAAAAGGCCATCGACGCCGTGCAATCCGGCGAAGTGCGCTTTGTGCCCGAGAACTGGGTCAACACCTACAACCAGTGGATGAACAACATCACCGACTGGTGCATCAGCCGCCAACTGTGGTGGGGCCACCAAATTCCGGCCTGGTATGACGAAGACGGCAATGTGATCGTGGCCCGCAATGAGGCCGAAGCACAGGCCAAAGCGCCCGGCAAAAAACTGCGTCGCGACGAAGACGTGCTGGACACCTGGTATTCATCTGCCCTGGTTCCCTTCAGCACCATGGGCTGGCCCAACCAGACCGACAGCGCCAGCGACGATTACAACCTGTACCTGCCCTCCAGCGTGCTGGTTACCGGCTACGACATCATCTTCTTCTGGGTCGCCCGAATGATCATGATGACCACGCACTTCACGGGGCGCGTGCCGTTCAAACATGTCTACATTCACGGCCTGGTCAAAGACGCCCAAGGCAAGAAAATGAGCAAGTCCGAAGGCAATGTGCTGGACCCGGTGGACTTGATCGACGGCATCTCCCTGCAGCCGCTACTGGCCAAGCGCTCCGAAGGCCTGCGCAAGCCCGAGACGGCCCCTGCCGTGCGCAAGAACACCGAAAAAGAATTCCCCGAAGGCATCCCCGCCTTTGGTGCAGACGCCCTGCGCTTTACCTTTGCCTCCTTGGCATCCTTGGGCCGATCCATCAACTTCGACAGCAAACGCTGCGAGGGCTATCGCAACTTCTGCAACAAGCTGTGGAACGCCACCCGTTTTGTGCTGATGAACTGCGAAGGCGCTGACTGCGGCCTGCAAAACGGAATCGAGTGTGACGCTGCCACGCTGGATTTCAGCCAGTGCGACCGCTGGATTGTTTCGCTCTTGCAAAAAACCGAGGCCGATGTCGCCAAGGGATTTGCCGAATACCGTCTGGACAATGTGGCCAGCACGATTTACGACTTTGCATGGAACGAGTTTTGCGACTGGTACCTGGAAATTGCCAAGGTCCAAATCAACACCGGCACCGACGCACAAAAGCGCGCCACCCGCCGCACCCTGATCCGCACGCTGGAAACCCTGCTCCGCTTGGCCCACCCCATCATCCCCTTCATTTCTGAAGAACTTTGGCAAAAGGTGGCTCCAGTGGCCGGGCGCGCTGGGCCATCCGTGGCAATTGCGGCCTACCCCATCAGCCAGCCTGAGCGCATTGATGAGGCTGCCATTGCCCATGTCGCCAAGCTCAAGCAATTGGTGGATGCCTGCCGCAACCTGCGTGGCGAGATGAACGTGTCACCTGCTACCCGTTTGCCGCTCTATGTGGTGGCGCAATCAGCCGCCGAGGGCGCATTTTTGTCAGCATCAGCCGCCGTACTGCAGGCGCTGGCCAAGCTCAGTGAAGTCAAGCTCTTTGCTGACGAAGCCGCATGGGTAACAGCCGCCCAGTCTGCACCCGTAGCGGTGGTGGGCGAAGCGCGTATCTGCCTCTACATGGAAGTGGATGTAGCCGCCGAAAAAGCACGTCTGGGCAAAGAAGTTCTGCGCCTGGAAGACCAGATCACGCGCGCCAACACCAAGCTGGGCAATGAGGCCTTTGTGGCCAAGGCGCCGGCAGCGGTGCTAGAGCAAGAGCGCAAACGCGTGGCCGAATTCACCGACACACTGGCCAAGATGCGCGAACAACTGGCCCGCTTGGGGTAACGGAGTTTCGTTTGCGCTAGCGGCGGCGCAGCACGTGGATGAACTCGTCATTCACGGTCTGCTGATCCACCAGTTCGTTACCGGTTTGCTTGGCAAAGGCCTGAAAATCCCGCATCGAACCGGGATCGGTTGAAACCACCTTCAGGGTCTGACCGGTCACCATATCGGCCAGGGCTTTCTTGGCCTTGAGAATGGGCAAAGGGCAGTTCAGACCCCGTGTGTCAACTTCTTTGTCTGTTTGCATGGGATGTCATTCCTGCTTGGAAAATTCGATGAGAGTGGCTGCGTGACCACGCGACTTTAACCATTCAGGCCATTTTGGCTTATTTTGCCACCTGGTTTTCGCTCAGGCGATGGAAGAAATCGCGCTATCCACCCCATCGCCAAGATCACCACGATGGTCAATGCGTTGGCAGGGATTTGCAGATTGAAATCTACCGTGCTGTGCATCAGCAGTGTCACGATAGCCATTGCCACACCAAATGCGATACCTCTTGGCAGGTTTGATCGGCGCTGCGCCATTACCTTGATGACCGTCCACAATGTTCCGCTCACCAAAAGCCCCAAAAATCCCAATCCAATCAGCCCATAGTCCGCCGCAATTTCAACATAATCATTGTGCGTATGGTCCACAAAAGAACTGCCGTACGCAGGGGTGCGGTAGCCCATAAACACATTGTAAAAACTACCACCTCCGCTCCCCGCCCAAACAAAATCCCGCACCATTGGAAGAGCGGTACGCGCCGCTTCTGTCCGAGCCTCTATCGACTCTTCTGTGCTGCTGTCACCCACGGCGCCCGATACTTGCGTTTGCTGAATGCGCTCGGCCACCTGTTCTATTCCCACCGCCGAACCGACCACCAGAATGTCGATAATGACCAAGCTGACAATCAGCGCAATGGTTCTCGGCGCGGTCTTGCGCATCAACACAACGCCCAGCAGCCCCACCACCATCAACGAAATGAAGAAGGCCGAATTGCCCATGCGTGATCGGGTCACTACCAGTGCAATAACCATCACAACCAGCAGCAGGCGCAAGCGGATCTTCGTGCTGAGCAAAAATTCAATTGCTCGCTTCAAACGCTCTTTCCAGCCTGCATGCTTATGCACCTCAGAGCCCAAACGGGCCAGCATCAAGCCGATACCCACTGAAAGGCACATATTCAAATAGGCCGCTACATGGTTGCGGTTGATGAACGTGCCAATCAAATTGCTGTGGGACACTGAAGAAAAGAAGAGGGTGTACTCCGCTTTGATCGAATACAGCACAACACCAACAACAGCTTGTAGCACCCCGCTCCAAACCAGAACCTGCGCAAGTCGATCCAGCCTTGCCCATCGCGCACGGTGATTACAGTAACGATGAATGCCGCAAAATAGGCAAACGACAATCCCGCCATGATGCGCGACTGAAATACATCCAAAGAGAGGGTCATCCAGACTGCGGGCTCCTGAGCCAGAGCCGCAGTTGGTGAAATTACGCCCACCCAATTGGCGGGAAGGGGTATGGTCTGCAACCACGACAAACAGACAAAACCGGCAAGGCACAACAACGGCCACTTAAACAATGCCAGCCGTTGCATAGCCGCCTGCGGCACACGTCTCCACACCACGACAGTACCCATTAGCAGCAACACCGCAAGGCCCACCAGGAGTCCGATCGCCCAGATACGGTTACTTCCCAACGGAAGCGGCGCCCAGACCAGCAAAAAGAGCAGGCCGCCAAATATCCACCGGTCGCCTACGGGATTTGCGCCATCGCCAGCTTCACTGGACAGCGCCAATTCTTGTTCCCTGCTCATCTGAGTTCCATCGAAATCGGCTGAATGTAGCATGGAGTCTATAGACGCAAGTGCCGGATTCACTTAGACTGCCAGCCGATGCCTTCAAGCCATTCCAATAATTGGCTGGGGTACCTACAAGTAGTATCTAGGTGAGGCTATGAGATGAAATACTTACAAAATCATGGCTCTTGCAGCCATCTATTTCGCATTGCTTTGCAGTTTTTCTGCAGCAAATTGTCACTTGCCAACTGCGGAGGTGCGCATTGATTGCAACTTTTGCATTGGCCTTTTCGCTTTCCGTCGTACTCATCTGCTTGCTGATGCCTGCGGCAAACCGCCTTGGGCTGCTTGACGCTCCCGATAGCCGAAAACACCACGACGGTGCGGTGCCCCTTATTGGGGGCTTGGCCATTTACATCGCTTTGGCCTTTGTTTTTTGGCAATCGCAACAAGGCATTTGGTTAATCGCGATTGGCTTTCCGCTGATGGTTGTTGGCCTGGCCGACGACCGGTGGGAAATATCTGCGCGCCAACGCTTCTTGGTTGAAATCGTTTGTGCCTTTGTTGCGGTTGTGTATTGCGATGTCCGTCTCTACGACATCGGAGAGCTATTGCCCCATGTGGGGGGCACCTTGTTCCTGTTGTCCATTCCACTGACCATCGTTGGTATGGTTGGCGTTATCAATGCAGTCAATATGACCGACGGCGTTGATGGATTGGCCGGGGGCCTGGCTACGCTCACTTTTGGTGCATTGGCATTTTTAACCTACCCAAGCGATCCGCAAGTGGCGCTGCAATTGGTTGCATTTGTGGCGGTTTTGTTGGGTTTTTTAGTCTTCAATTCCCGTTTTTTCGGACGCAACAAGGCCGCCATATTTATGGGTGACAGCGGCTCCATCTTTATCGGCTTTGCCTTGTCGTGGTACCTCATCCAGCTTTCACAGGGCGCATCAGCCGTCATCAAACCGGTGGATGCACTGTGGCTGATTGCCGTGCCGTTACTGGACACCATGACCATTATGGCCAGACGCATGCGCCACGGCCGATCGCCATTTTCGGCCGACCGCGAACATCTGCACCACATCCTGATGCTGGCAGGCTTCGGCGCCAATCGCACGGTGCTCATTATTCTGGCATCCCAGGTTTGTTTCATTCTTGTTGCAATCGCCAGCATCCGCTTCAATGCGGTTTCTTGGGTCATGTTCCTGCTATTTGTCGGAACCTTTGCTGTGTACTTCATGGCCATGAACCACGCCTGGAAGGTCATGAAACGTCTCAAACACTTTCGGGAGTGGGCCGGTATTGGAGACAGCCGAAGGGAAAATTACGAAACATCGGCGCTCACATCCGGTCCAGATCGGCGCAAAGCACCCGTTCAGAACCAGTAACTGAATGACAAGTATTGACACCCGCACAGCCCTGATCAGCGGCATTTCGGGGCAAGACGGCGCCTACCTGGCGCAGTTGCTTCTGCAAAAAGGGTACCGCGTCGTCGGCACCGCGCGTGATGCGCAGATGAGCACCTTTGGCAACCTGGAGCGGCTGGGCATTCGCGGCCAGGTGGCAGTGGTTTCCATGGCCATAAACGACTTTCGCAGCGTGCTGCAAGTTCTTGATAAACACCAGCCCGATGAAATCTACAACCTGGCTGGGCAAAGTTCGGTTGGGCTTTCGTTTGAGCAACCGGTTGAAACTTTAGAGAGCATCAGCATTGGCACGCTCAACCTGCTTGAAGGCATACGCTTCCTGAACCGCGATACCCGGCTCTATAACGCCGGTTCGGGCGAATGTTTTGGCGATACCCGTGGGGAGCCCGCGGATGAGCGCACGCCGTTCAGGCCGCGAAGCCCCTACGCGGTAGCCAAATCAGCCGCCTTTTGGCAGGTCGACAACTACCGTGAAGCCTATGGCCTGTACGCCTGCTCGGGCATTCTCTTCAACCACGAATCGCCACTGCGCCCTGAACGTTTTGTGACGCAAAAGATTGTGCGCGCCGCCTGCCGTATTGCGGCCGGCAGCCCGGATCGGCTGCAACTGGGCAACCTGGACATTCAGCGTGACTGGGGCTGGGCCCCGGAATATGTTGACGCCATGTGGCGCATGCTGCAGTTGGCCAATCCGCAAGACTTTGTCATTGCCACCGGCAAAACCCACGCCCTGCAAGACTTTGTGGCCCGGGCCTTTGCGGAGGTCAATCTCGACTGGCGCGACCATGTGGGCAGCGACCCCGCGCTCATGCGCCCCAGCGACGTTGCCGTTAGTCGTGCCAATCCGCGATTGGCCGCCCAGCAACTTGGGTGGACGGCGCAAACCGATATGCCGCACGTGGTGCAGAGGATGGTGGCGAGCGAACAAGCCCAACCCGGTATCAAGGCAGGGCGCACGACAACTTTCGGCATTAGCCTCTAGCCCTCGTGTAACCTTAGCATGTAGCTCTTAATTTTATAGCGTTGATCACGATGAATAGTCAAACAACACCCACTACCAACCTTGCCCCAAAAGTCGCCCTCATCACCGGCATCACCGGCCAAGACGGCTCCTACCTGGCCGAGCTGCTGCTCGAAAAAGGCTACATCGTGCACGGCATCAAACGCCGTGCCAGCCTGTTCAACACCGCGCGCGTAGACCACATCTACCAAGACCCGCACATTGACAATGTCCGCTTCAAACTGCACTACGGTGACTTAAGCGACGCCAGTAACCTGACCCGCATCATCCAGCTGGTGCAGCCGGACGAAATTTACAACCTGGGCGCACAAAGCCACGTGGCCGTGTCATTCGAATGCCCCGAATACACCGCCGACGTCGATGGCATGGGCACCCTGCGGATTCTGGAAGCCATCCGCATCCTGGGGCTGGAGAAAAAAACCCGCTTTTACCAGGCATCCACCAGCGAGCTGTATGGCCTGGTACAAGAATCCCCCCAAAAAGAAACCACCCCGTTTTACCCCCGCAGCCCCTACGCCGTGGCCAAGCTCTACGCCTACTGGATCACCGTCAACTACCGCGAAGCCTATGGCATGTATGCCTGTAACGGCATCCTCTTCAACCACGAAAGCCCACGCCGTGGCGAAACCTTTGTTACCCGCAAAATCACCCGCGGCCTGAGCAGCATTGCCCAAGGCCTGGAGAGCTGCCTGTACATGGGCAACATGGACGCCCTGCGCGACTGGGGCCACGCCAAAGACTATGTGCGCATGCAGTGGATGATGCTGCAACAAGACAAGCCGCAAGACTTTGTGATTGCCACCGGCGTGCAATACAGCGTGCGCGACTTTGTCACCTGGACTGCCACCGCACTGGGCATCACGGTCAAGTTTGAAGGGCAAGGCGTAGAAGAACAGGCCATCGTAGTGGCCATATCCGGCGACAGCGCCCCCGCCCTGAAGGTGGGTGACGTGGTGGTCAAGGTAGACCCCCGCTACTTTCGCCCCACCGAAGTTGCAACGCTGTTGGGTGACCCCACCAAGGCCAAAACCGAGCTGGGCTGGATTCCAGAAATCACCGCGCAAGACATGTGCAAAGAGATGGTTGCCAACGACCTGGCCCAAGCCAAACAGCACGCTCTGCTCAAAAAGCATGGATATGACGTGAAAGTCAGCGTCGAATAGGCCAGCTTGGGCTATGTGTGGCCAAGAAGTTTTGTGGTCGTGATCCGTTAGGGCAACACTGAATAGAAATGCTACTGATTCAATAGTGACATCATCAATGTTGACGAGGGCTAGCGGCCGATTCGTTACTCAAAAAATCCAAACCGATACCGCACCACGTAGTACCCCAGCTTCAGCATTTCTTCACCTACAAATCGGGCCGACTGCGGGTTTTGCCACCAGCGCCAGGCGGACCACCAGGGTGGGTTGGCTGCCACCAGCACGTAACGCAAATCAGACCCAAAAAAGTTGGATGCCCATGCGTAGCGCACGCGCAGCATGTGGGGCGGGTCGGTCACCACCAAGACCGACTTCCAGCCGTTGGCCTGCATGCGGTTGCGTGTGGTTTTAGCCTCGCCCCAGCTATTGCCGGGCAACACATCCTTCCACACCATTGCGTCTGGAAAGCGCGTTTTGGCATCGGCAAGCTCGGCAGCAGTGGGGTCAATCAGCACCAAACGCGGCGCAAACCCCGCCAACACCAGTTCGCGCGCGCGTGCATAGCGGGCGCCATCGCCACCGCCTAACATCACCACGGCATCCGCCCGTTGCGGGTTCGACGAGGGCAAGGCGAGTATGGCGCCTGCACTCCAAAACCCCAGCAGCGCCAACAGCACGGCCAGCAACCAACCAAACCCCGTGCGCTTCATGTTGGTAGCACTCAGTCAGCGAAGCAATCCTGCGGTCAGCTGCTTGACCACCGCCTCGGGGGAGAACAGCCTTGCCGACAAGGCCTTGCAGCGTGCTGCAAACTCCGTATCTACAGCCATGTCCTGCAAAAGTGCTTCGGCCAGACGCTGCAGCGTATCGGCTGAATGGTCCGAGCAGACTCGCCCTACTCTTTCGCCCTCAATCAATCCCACCAAGTCATTACCCGGGTTGATGCTGGCCAGCACTGGCAAGCCACTTTGCATATAGGTCAAAAACTTGCCCGGAATATTGTGCGTTTTGTGGCGTGGGTCGAGTGCCACCAGGCCAACATGGCACTGCGTATACAAACCCGGAATTTCGTCGGGGTGAATCTCATCGTGAAAAACCACATTGCTCAAGCCTCGCGCCTTCGCATCGGCTGCCAGGCTTTGGGTATCGCTACCGCGCCCCACAAACAAAAACCCGATGTCGGTGCGTTCGCGCAAACGCTCGGCCAGGTCAAGCAACACACCCATGCCTTGCGCCACGCCCATATTGCCGGCGTACACAAACACCTTGCGTCCCGCCAGCGCCGTTTTTGACAGGTCGATGGTGCAACTGGTCTCAGGAGCGTGGGCCAACCAGTTTTGCAACACTTCCAATTGCCGACCCGCGCCAGTCGCCCAGTCATTAAAGTAGGTCAGGTTGCCCGGCGTCTGCACACCAATGGTGTCAGCCACCGAATATTGGTAATTGGCCACAGCCTTGAACACCCGATACGGCAAGCCGCGTCCCATCAGCCCCATGTCTGCTGCCCATTCAGGAAAAATATCGCGAATGATCAGGTAGCCCTTGCAATTGCTGGATTTCTTCAGCGCGCTGGCCAATGGACCATGAAAAATGCTGGGCGCGTACCAAACCACACCATCCCAACGCTGCTGTGCCAGTGGGCTGTTGCGCAGGTTGCGCAGCATGGCAAACGGCATCACAAACTCGTTGAGCGTGCGCCGCACATAACCAATGTCTTTGGTTTTTGGAGCACGCAAGCGCAGCAGCTGCACACCATCCATATCCTCAATGGCCCAAGGCTGATCCAGGTCGGCTGATGGCAGCATCACTGTCAGCGCGTGCCCCTGCCGCACAAACTCGCGTGACAGATCGCGCAACTGCACCGCACCCGACGTACGCAGCGGGGGAAAGGTGTCGGCGATCAGCGCAATACGCATGCAATGCCTTTAATACTTCTTCCAAACCACCCGGTTCACATAATCGGTATAGCTGTGGATGATGCGCAGCACCTTGTCCGCCACGTTGGGCATGCTGTAGTCGGCCACCAGACGCAGACCGCGCTCTGCGCCGCGCGGCTGCGTGGCCAAAATTGCCAGGCCCTGACGCACCCGGTCTACCTCTAGCCCCACCATCATCACGGCAGCTTCTTCCATGCCCTCGGGGCGCTCATGGGCTTCGCGCAAATTGAGCGCAGGGAAGTTGAGGATAGAAGACTCTTCGTTGATCGTGCCGCTGTCAGACATCGATGCCCGGGCCGACATTTGCAACTTCACATAGTCATGAAAACCCATTGGCTTGAGCAAACGCACCAGCGGATGAAACGTGGCTCCGGTGGCGTCAATGCGCTTTTGCGTGCGCGGGTGGGTCGACACAATCACCGGCAGCCCGTGGTCTTGCGCCACGGTGTTCAACACTTCCACCAGCTTCGCAAATGACTGGGGTGACTCGATGTTTTCTTCGCGGTGCGCGCTGACCACAAAGTAACCGCCCTCTGCAAGCCCCAAACGGGTCAACACGTCCGACGCATCAATGCCTGGCCGGTAATGGGTTAGCACCTCAAACATCGGGCTGCCGGTTTTGATGACCAAGTCGGGCGGCAAACCCTCGCGCAGCAAGTAGTCGCGGGCAATGGTGCTGTAGGTCAGGTTGACATCGGCCGTGTGGTCCACAATGCGGCGGTTGGTCTCTTCGGGCACGCGCTGGTCAAAGCAGCGGTTGCCCGCCTCCATGTGAAAGATGGGAATCTTGCGCCGCTTGGCCGGTATCACCGCCAGGCAACTGTTGGTGTCGCCCAGCACCAGCATGGCCTCGGGCTGCACGTCGGCCAGCACCTGGTCTACCGCAATAATCAGGTTGCCAATGGTGTGCGCGGCACTGGTCGTGTTGGCCGCGCAGTTCAAAAAATGGTCAGGCTTGCGCACACCCAGGTCGTCAAAAAAGACCTGGTTTAACTCGTAATCATAGTTTTGGCCGGTGTGTACCAAGATATGTTCACAATGCTCATCCAACCGGGCCAGCACGCGCGAGAGTCGAATAATCTCGGGCCGGGTGCCGACTACGGTCATGACTTTCAGCTTTTTCATTTCTTTCCTTTGTCTTGGGGCGTCATGGCGGACGGTCTTTATCATGCGAAAAGAATTCGCTGGGCCAATTGCGCAAAATAGTCTTTCGACCAGATCGCCAGGCCAGCAGGTTCACGAACAAACGGCAGCACATCGCTTCGTGCGGACGCGATATCAAGCGAAGCAATACGGTCTTGCAACATTGCCAGAAATTCTTCCTGCCCCAAGGCCCCACCTTGCCAGTGGCCGCTTTGTCTCGCTCTTTCTGCAAAGTGGCTCAAGTTCAATGTGACAGACCGGCGCACATACCACTCAAAGTCAAACCAGTCGCGTCCCTTGACACGGTTCTTCCATTTTCTGAAGAACAGGGCATGCATCTTGCCCGCATACAAATCTGGCAAAGCGAAGCAATTTACATAAAACGAATACGGTTGCAGCAAAAGCTTTTGCTCGGACAAGAACAACTGCGGCGGGTCCGTGTCTACCTCAAACTTGATTTTGAGCGCTCTTTGGCCCTGGACATTGATGTCGTACAAACTAGATGACTTCTTCAGAAATGCAGAGGCAATGTCGGTCACCGCAGTTTTTTGCTTTTCAGTGATTTCCACCTCAAAGCCCAACGCGGCAAACTCCTGGCGCAGTGCTGCAAAGTATGGCGCCAGACGGAATGCCGGGTCGGCCTTGAGCAAGGAAAAATCCAGATCCTCCGAGAATCGGGAAACCAGGACCGCCCGGGGCCCCCCAAAACGCAGCTTCCAAAAAAACCCACCACGATTCAATCCGGCCAAAGCAATCTCCTGCATCACCTCACGCAGTGCATGTGCGGTTTGCTCGTCGGTCTCACGCGGGTAGCGCGACAGCATTTGCTCTACTACGGTTGTCATCGCAACGCCTCCACCGCTTTTTGCAGGGCCTGCAAGTGCCGCACCTTGTAGCCAGCTTGGGCGCACTGCCCGATCGTGCCGATATCGACATTGCGCAGCGCATCGGCGTCGATGCGCAAATCTTCCAGCAAAAATTGCTGCATGCCTGCCACCGATGTTGCCTGCAGCTTTCTTGTAAGCACCACCTTGTCGCACAGCGCCTTGGCGGGTGTCGCCATCAAGTAAAACGTGCCATCTGAATGAGCGGCCTGGCAAATACCTGGGCTGTACAGCGCCGCCGGCAAATGCGCATAAGTAAAAAGCCCCAGCGGTGTTGTGCAAATGCGCGTGCGGCGCGTGGTGACCGATGTTACCGTGACCACCCCCTCGGGAATCAAACCATGTTGACTCAGTGCAAAGTCAAGCGACACATAAGAGGGGCCATAAAGCAAGTTGGCCACCAACGGCATCGATACCGGCCTGTCCTGCAAATCTGGCCCCAGCACATCAAGCCGCGTCTGAGCGCCACGACTACACCTGCGGCCAGCCAACTTGCAATCTTGTCATTGGGTCGACGATAGTCGGCCAGCAAAGACATTAGCACCCCGTGTCCGAAAGGCGTACTGCCCAACGCACGAAGTCTTTTAACGAAAGAAAACTCGCTTTTTTGCATTGATAATCTAATAATAATCGATTTTCAATACAAAAATTCTACTTCATCATTGCAACTTGGTTGCCAGGCCGGGTGCCTACAACGGGCACGCAAACGTATCCGGCCGCTCACGGTCAAACACCTCGTTGGCCCACAGCATCACCACCATTTCGTCCTCGCCCATGTTGGTAATGTCATGCGTCCAGCCCGGCACGGTTTCTACAACCTCACTTTTGTCGCCCGTGGTAACCAGCTCATGCGTCTGGCCGGTTTGCATGTGGCGAAACTTGAAGCGGGCCTGGCCCTTGATCACCAAAAACTTCTCGGTCTTGGAGTGGTGGTAATGCCCGCCGCGTGTAATGCCCGGGTGCGCGGTGAAAAACGAAAACTGCCCACAGTCTGGCGTCTTGAGCATTTCGGCAAACACGCCACGCGGGTCGGCGTATTGCGGCACCGTGTAGGTAAACAGCTCTACCGGCAGGTAGCTTACATACGTGGAATACAAGGCCCGCACCAGCCCGGTGCCCACACGCTCGGTCATCAGCGTGGTGCGGCTGTCTCTAAAAGCCGCAATTTGGCGGGCCAACTCGCCCACAGTGGTGGTGTACTGCGGCGCCACCGTGGCAAATCCATCTGGCCCCACTGTGGCATCGGCACCGTCCATCAGCTGCACAAAGCGGTTAATCACGTCGTCCACATACACCAGGGTGACCACAGCAGCCGGGTCGTTCACCTGAATCGGCAAGCCCGCGCAATGTTGTGGCAAAACGTGGCCACTGCCGAGTTGTAGTTGGGCTTGCACCATTTGCCAAACACATTGGGCAGCCTGAACACATGCACCGGCACGCCGTGGCTGGCGGCTGCGGCTTGCAAGGCGTTTTCGGCAGCCAGCTTGCTCTGGCCATAGGGGTTGTCACGCCCCGCCTGGGTGCTGGATGTGCAAACAATGGGTATCTTTTTGCCCGTGGACTGCGCTACAGCACACACGCCTGGCACAGTGCCTGCGTCAAATCCGCATTGCCGGTGGTGAACTCTTGCGGGTCTTGCGGGCGGTTGACACCAGCCAGGTGAAACACAAAGTCCACCCCCTGCAGCAGCTCTGGCAGCTGTGCCACGCTGTGGCTGCGGGTAAAGCAAACCACCTCTACATCCTTGCGCTCTGCCAAATGCAGCTGCAGGTTTTTGCCAATGAAACCGTCAGCACCGGTAACTAGCACTTTCATCGCTTAGTCCTGCGCCACCACTTGCTCACCCCGCGCAAGGCGCTGCATAAAGTCCAGCTTGAGCAGCAAGGCCTTCATGCCCTCTACATCCAGGCGGGTGGTGTTATGTGAGTGGTATTCCTCGGCATGCGAGCTTTTGGTTAAGCCCGAAGAGCCTACCTCTACAAACTTGGCGTAGTTCAGGTCGCGGGCATCGGGGGGGATGCGAAAATAATCGCCCAAGTCTTGGGCGCAGGCCATTTCTTCGCTGCTGAGCAGGGCTTCAAACAGCTTCTCGCCGTGGCGGGTACCAATGGAGCGCACCGCGTGGTCGGGCTTGCCCATTAGCGACAAAATGGCCTGGATAAGCACACCCACCGTGGCAGCCGGGGCCTTTTGCACAAAAATGTCGCCATTGTGGCCATGCTCAAAGGCGTAAAGCACCAGGTCCACCGCATCGTCCAGCGTCATCATGAAGCGGGTCATTTCGGGGTCGGTCACGGTAATGGGCTTGCCGGCCAGCACCTGCTCGACAAACAGCGGAATCACCGAGCCGCGCGACGCCATCACATTGCCATAACGGGTGCCGCAAATGACCGTGCCGGTGCCTTCCAGGTTGCGGCTGGCAGCCACCATCACCTTTTCCATCATGGCCTTGCTGATGCCCATGGCGTTGATGGGGTACACCGCCTTGTCGGTGCTGAGGCACACCACGCGCTGCACACCGGCGCCAATGGCGGCCTCCAACACATTCTCGGTGCCCAGCACGTTGGTGCGCACCGCCTCCATGGGGTAAAACTCGCACGACGGGACCTGCTTGAGCGCCGCAGCATGAAACACATAGTCCACCCCGCGCATGGCCTGTGCCACGCTGCGCGCATCGCGCACATCGCCAATGTAGAACTTGAGCTTGGCGTGGTTGAAGCGCTTGCGCATGTCATCCTGCTTTTTCTCGTCGCGGCTGAAGATGCGGATTTCGGCAATGCCGGTGTTCAGGAAGCGCTTTAGGACGGCGTTGCCGAAGGAGCCAGTGCCACCGGAGATCAGAAGAGTTTTGTTGTCGAACATGATTTCCTTTGAATATGGGCGTGGCAATACCAGGTAAGTCAGTCGCAAAAGGGCACACGCGGATCAGGAGAACCGGGATAGGCAGGAATTTTTACAGGCACGTGCCCAAGCCGATCCATCTCGTACCGCTTATATTCCCACATACGGTAAACCTCGGTGCGCAAACGCGCCCAAATCCAACCGACCCGGCCCGCGCGCCAGGCACTCAATACCAACAAGTGATACAAAAACAATATGACGTATCGACCGGGAAATTTCCAGAAATTGCGCTTGAGCCACATGCGCCGCTCCAATGCTGTACCAAAGAACCGAGGCGGCAGGGCGAGTGCCTTACCTTCAAACTGGCTGATAGCCTCTGCAGTCGTATAGCGGTTTTGTTTGGTTAGCCAATGATCCAGGTCAGGGCTGTCCAAGTGCATGATTTCAGCAGATGGCTCACCCTCGGGGCCGCTGCTATGTGCGTGCTCATTCGCCTTCACATCCCTGAACTGCACCGAACCGGTTCGCCAAAGCCGAGTCAGCCGCAAGACGCACAGGCCATAGCACCCATGAAGTAAAGGTGAATAGGCAAGCGGTATGCCGGTGTCGCGTCTTGTTTGTTGCCAACTCAATTTGTTGCTTCAGTTCATCCGTCAAGCGCTCATCTGGGTCCAACTTCATGGTCCACGGCGCAGTTATCGGCAACTCATTCAAGGCAAAGTTCCACTGGTCTCCAAACCCCTTGAAGCGCCGCTGTACCACGTGCACCCCATGCCGCAACGCGATGCTCACCGTGTCATCTGCGCTGCAACTGTCTACCAAAAACACTTGCTGCGCCCAGCCAGCAAGGTTCTCTAACACGGCCTCCATGTTGTGGGCCTCGTTCAGCGAAATCATTACCACTGCCACGGGTGTTGTTCCTTGTTTCCAGCCTGACGTCTTAGTGGTAGTCATTGATGATCAGACTTTTTGGGCATAGATGTTGATCATCATTCCAAGATGCGAAGAATCTATTGCACTAGCTGCGATTTTCGAAAACGGCACGAGACTCGTTCCCATCAAATCACCGAAACGACTTCGCAGTGCAGACTTAGGGATTCGCGTTATCCACTGACGTTCGACGACTTGAAATCCATGCTTCTGCAAAAGCACGGATAGTGAACGAGTATTGAAAAAATTAATATGTGCAGGTGGGCATATATAGGGCTCGCGTTCTTGCATGAGATAACGAAATATGCTTCCAAAATTAGGAAGGGCAATAACCAAATGACCATTTTCCTTCAGTAGCCCTTTAGCCTTAACAATCCAATCATTAAAGTCTAGAGCGTGCTCCAAAATTTGACTCATCAAAACCACCGAAAATTTCCCTGATTCGCCTGAAAAAGCTTCGAAAGACGATGCAATCGGTTGAACCCCAAGCATCTGAGTCGCAATGGCACGCTCGGTTTTGGCAAGCTCAATGGATGTCACTTGGTATCCACGAGACTGCGCAGCCTTGCTGAAAAATCCATATCCACAACCAACATCAAGAAAGTGTTTGACCACGGAATCTGATGAATCACCCTCTTTTAACCCAGTGATAGTTGTTAGCGTATCAAGAACTCGCTTCGCATCGATACTCGAGTTCGGCTCCAATTTTTCGCGCTCTACTACTGTTTCTAAAGATTCAACTTTCGCGACTACAGAGCCAACCTGACTCGCATGACCAGTGTTTTGGTAAAAATTCATCAAAAAATCTATGCTCGGCCGGGGATTTGCGAATGCAAAGCCGCACACAGTGCATTGATCAATCGGCCAAACATCGTTGCCAGACTGCTTAACGCGCCATTGTTGATGCGCACCACCGCAAACAGGACACACTGAGTAGAATTTCTTCTTGTCGTCTACGTTTTTCACTCTGAAATTCCTCCTGTTGCTGCTGATCATTTAATTAATCTTCACCCACACTGGGGGTTCACCACCAGACAGCAACCACCTATAGGCTGCATCCATTTTTTTTCCAATGGCTGCCCAGCCATAGTCGCGTTCCATCCACGCTCGGCCTCGCAGGCCCATGCTGCCAACTCTTCGACTGGTAACTGCATACCACAAGTGAGTGTGGTGGCCAAAGTATCCACATCGTTGGCAACCCACCAGCCGCAACACTCCGTTTGCAAACCAGACCAAGGCGCTCCAGTGCTCACGATGGCTGGACAACCATGCGCCAATGCCTCAGCCACCACCATGCCAAAGTTTTCTGAATGAGTGGGCAATACAAACAAGTCTGCATCCCAATAGGCCTGCGACTTGGCAGCGCCATACAGCGGGCCAGGGAATTCCACTTGTAGCGCACCAATCTTGGCGGCCAGTAACTTGACCTCTTCCACATGCGCTGCGTCGCCCCGCCCTGCAATGACCAGACGCCAATCTGGATGGTTACCTTGTATCTCCACCCAAGCTTGCAACAGGCGGTCCAGCCCTTTGGTTGGGTGTATTCGGCTAAGGAACAATAAGGTGCGCGATTTGCTGTCAGTGGCGCGCCGAGGCACAACGGACAGTGGCGGTACATCAATTCCATTGGGTATCACTGCTACCGGTGCCATAAAACCTTGACTGCGAATCTCGTTGTATTCCACCTCACTGGTGGCATGCAACAGATGGGCCTTAGCCAATGCCCTGCGCTGCAACGGCCACACAAGGCGCTTGACACCACGCGAACGACTCAGCGCCCAGTTTGATAGTGTGCCGCGCGGGGACGTGACCAACTTGGCACCCCGCCCGGGCACTACCCAGCCTGCAGCCACATTCACCATGGACCACAAACTGTGGTTATGGACGATGTCCACCGTTGCAGCCTTGCGCCACAAAGCAACTGCCAGGCTGCTGGATATGGCAAAGCGACCTAACACTGGCCACTGCGCGTGCAGGTCTAGCGCCACGCCAGCAATATCACCCCGAGCGGCAAGACAAGTCAATTCAACCTGATTTCCGCAAGCGGCCAAGCTTTGGCACAAGCGTGGCACAGAGTATGAAGGGCCTGCTGCTTCCTGGTCGATATGCGGCACTACATGAACCAGCTTCATGCAAACTCCCCTGCATACCCGCGTGCAACAGTGCGCGCCCAGGCATGACTTGGGCCGCCACTGCCATCGGTCTGGCCCATTTGCCGGAGCCACTGCTGCACCGGTATGCCAAAGCCGGTTTTGGGCCGGTTGATCAATGCCTCTGGCATAGCGCGCGTGGGCGCCTCTGCCAACAGGCGCTTATTGGAGAACTGGTGGAATGCACCCAAGAGCGGCTGCACTTCGCGCATTAGCCAGGCATCCACCAGCGGCGTGCGTAGCTCCACACTGTGGTCCATGCTGGCCCAATCGCTATCGCGCAGCAGCTGGTTGCGCATGTAAGTGGTGGACTCGATCTGGCCCAGAGCCAACCGTAGGTCTGCGGGTTGGGTGCCACTCATGCCGTGCACCCAATCCAGCGCGCTAAAACCTTGCAAGGCCTCTGCCGCCAAATCAACCCCCATCAGCGCTGGCAGGTCTTCAGGGCTAAACAAGCTGCGGCGCAACCACCAAGCGCCGGCCATGGTACCGGCCCACTCTGGCAGGTGGCGCCACCTGCCATTGCCAGTGCGGCGCGCTTGCAGGTTGCTGGCCACTTGCGCCAGCGCCCTGGCACCTGGCACGCGTGATACTTTGCCCCATGTTGACACCAGCTGCGGTAGTTGCTGAAAGCTGTTGTACCCCTGAAACAACTCATCGCCCCCCACGCCAGAGACCACCACCTTAAGCCCCAGTTCGGCTACTGCCTTGCTGGCATACCAGGTGTTGATGCCGTCAATACTGGGCTGGTCCATGGCGGCCAGAATGCGCGGCAAGTCGGCCTCAAACTCAGTGCGTGTTACGCGGCGCACATGGTGTTGAATGCCATAGTGCGCTGCCAGCGTGGCAGCCGCCGGTGCCTCGTCATTTTGGCTACCTGCAAATTCATCATACGCAATGGTGATGCCTTGCAGGTTTTGCGCACCTGCTTCGACCACTAGCCCGGCCAAGGCGCCCGAATCAATACCGCCAGACAAGAAAACACCCACCGGCACGTCGGCCACCAGGTGCGCGCGCAGCAACGCTGGCGCGCAGC